>NZ_JAOVZT010000009.1:12498-180139 GCF_025716945.1 Geodermatophilus sp. YIM 151500 | reverse complement strand
GGCACCTCCCCGACGCATCGAACGTGTGTTCGAGAATAGTCGACGAGGCGGTGCCCGACAAGGCGAATGTGCAGGTCAGGAGGCCTGCACACGCGTGGCGAGGGCGGTGGCGAAGACCAGTGCGAGGGGATGCGGAGGCGGCCGGTCAGGCCGGGCCGGGCGCGCTCGGGCACAGACCGTGCCGTCGCGTCGCACGCTCGCCGGGTCCGGGCGGTGGGGCGCGCGCCGCCGTGTCACGGCTTCACCCGGGCGGGCGAACCAGGCCGTACCGGCGGGCGGGCGCGATGCGTCGTCCCTAGGTTCCGGATCATGACCGTCTCGTCGCGCCGCCACTCCCGCCGCCTCGTCCCCGTCGCGCTCGCGCTGGGCGTGACCACCTGCCTGTCCGCCTGCGCCGAGGGCGCCGGCGCCGCCGACGCCGCGTCCGCCTCGACCCCGGCGACGTCGAGCGCGTCCGAGTCCCCGTCGGAGTCGCCCGAGCCGACCGGGTCCGGCGAGCCGCTCCTCGACGCCCTGCTGCCCGCGGAGGCCTTCGGCCCGGACGCGAACGTGGTCACCGTCAGTGTCGAGGAGCTCGCCACCGCCGCGCCCGGCCAGCTGCCCCCGGGGGCGTCGATCGAGCCGGCGCAGTGCGCGCAGGGCGTCGGCGCGACCCAGGTGGCCCCCGACGACTTCGGCACGATCGTCGCCCAGACGGCCACGACCCCGGCGCACATCACGGTCGAGGTGCTGGCCGAGGGCGGTCAGGCAGCCGGCCAGGCCCCGGCGTTCGACCAGCTGCTTGCCGAGTGCCCGCGGGTGACGGTGACCTCCCCCGACGGCAGCACCGTGACGCTCGAGTTCGCCGCCCTGGAGGTGCCGGCCCTCGGTGACGGCAGCGGTGGTCTGGCCATGACCATCGCCATGAGCGCCCCCGACGGCACCAACCTGACCGTGCCGAGCCTGCTGGCCACGGCGGTCGACGGGGAGCGCGTGGTGTTCCTGCAGCGCACCGGCTCCAACGCCCAGCCGCTGGACCAGAGCGTGTTCACCGACCTCTTCGAGCAGGCCTTCCAGGCCCAGTCCGGGGCCTGACCCGGCCGGGACGGCCCATCCCGCACCCGCGACCCCGGCGCCCACGGTGGCGGGGTCGCAGCCGACGCGCCCGGGCCGGCCGGACCGGCCACTTTGCATGGTCATTCACAGCCGTGCATAATCTAACCCCGTGTCCAAGGTGCTCACGTCCCTTCCGGTCGGCGAACGCGTCGGCATCGCCTTCTCCGGCGGCCTCGACACCTCGGTGGCGGTCGCGTGGATGCGCGACAAGGGCGCGGTGCCGTGCACGTACACGGCCAACCTCGGCCAGTACGACGAGCCCGACATCGACTCGGTGCCCGGGCGCGCGACCGCCTACGGGGCGGAGCTCGCCCGGCTGGTCGACTGCCGGGCGGCGCTCGTCGAGGAGGGGTTGGCCGCGCTGACCTGCGGGGCGTTCCACATCCGGTCGGGTGGCCGCGCCTACTTCAACACCACCCCGCTCGGCCGGGCGGTGACCGGCACCCTGCTGGTACGCGCCATGCTCGAGGACGACGTGCAGATCTGGGGCGACGGCTCCACCTTCAAGGGCAACGACATCGAGCGGTTCTACCGGTACGGGCTGCTGGCCAACCCGTCGCTGCGGATCTACAAGCCGTGGCTGGACGCCGACTTCGTCACCGAGCTCGGCGGCCGCAAGGAGATGTCGGAGTGGCTGGTCGCCCACGGCCTGCCCTACCGCGACAGCACGGAGAAGGCCTACTCCACCGACGCGAACATCTGGGGCGCCACCCACGAGGCCAAGGCGTTGGAGCGCCTGGACGCCGGCATCGAGATCGTCGAGCCGATCATGGGCGTCAGGTTCTGGGACCCCGAGGTCGACATCGCCACCGAGGACGTCACCCTCGGCTTCGAGCAGGGCCGCCCGGTCACGATCAACGGCAAGGAGTTCGCCTCCCCCGTCGACCTGGTGCTGGAGGCCAACGCCATCGGCGGCCGGCACGGGCTGGGCATGTCCGACCAGATCGAGAACCGGGTCATCGAGGCCAAGAGCCGGGGCATCTACGAGGCGCCGGGCATGGCGCTGCTGCACGCGGCCTACGAGCGGTTGGTCAACGCGATCCACAACGAGGACACCCTCGCCACCTACCACAGCGAGGGCCGCCGGCTGGGCCGGCTGCTGTACGAGGGCCGCTGGCTCGACCCGCAGGCGCTGATGCTGCGGGAGTCGCTGCAGCGCTGGGTCGGCACGGCGGTGACCGGCGAGGTGACGCTGCGGCTGCGGCGCGGTGAGGACTACTCGGTGCTCGACACCTCCGGGCCGGCGTTCAGCTACCACCCGGACAAGCTGTCCATGGAGCGGACCGAGGACTCCGCCTTCGGCCCGGTCGACCGCATCGGCCAGCTGACGATGCGCAACCTCGACATCGCCGACTCGCGCGCCAAGCTCGAGCAGTACGCCGCCCTCGGCATGGTCGGCCGCGCGCACCCGACGCTGATCGGCGCCGCGCAGGCCGCCTCGACCGGGCTGATCGGCGCGATGCCCGAGGGCGGGGCCGAGGCGATCGCCTCGCGCGGCCGGGTCGCCGCCGACGACGAGCTGCTCGACCGGGCCGCCATGGAGTTCGGCACCGACTGAGTGGCCGCGCCGGAGTCTCCTCCGGCGACAGGACCCGCTCCGGTGCGGGTCGCCGCGAAGGCCGCGGGCGGCCGGGGATCTCAGGAAGCTCCACCGGCCGACAGCGTGGCCGGCACGTCGGCCCGGTCCACGTAGGCCGCCTGCGCGCCCCGCCGGGTGACCGCCGCGGCGGCGAATGCGACGGCATCCCCGGCGGCCGCGGCGAGGCTCTGCCCCCTGCTCAGGGCGGCGGCCAGCGCCCCGACGAACCCGTCACCGGCTCCGGTGGTGTCGACGGCCCGCACCTGCGGAGCAGGGATGCGTTCGGCGCCCTCCGGAGACGCCAGGGCGACCCCCTGGGGGCCCAGCGTGACGACGGCCGCACGCGCACCGAGGGCGAGCAAGGCCGCCGCCGTGGCCGGCCCGTCCGACGGGTCGCTGTCGCCGATGGACCTGCCGTGCCCGAGGAGCGCCGCCGCTTCCTCCTGGTTGACCACGAGGGGATCGCACACCGCGATGACCTCGGGGGGCACGACGGCCGCCGGTGCAGCGTTGAGGACGAACCGGGCACGACGCCACACGGACGCACGGGCGGCGTGCACGACGACGTCCATAGGGATCTCCAGCTGCGCGACCACGACGTCGCGGTCCGCCCAGTCCCCGGCACTCCGGTCGACGGTGCCCGGATCGAGACGGGCGTTCGCGCCGGCCGCCACGACGATGGAGTTCTCGCCGTCCGGAGTGACGACGATGACCGCGTAGCCGGTCACCGCGTCGACGACGGCGAGGTGGGTGAGATCCACCCCGGCCCGCTCCAACGAGGCCCGCAGCAGGTCGGCGTGTCCGTCCGGCCCCAGGCAGCCCACGAAGGAGACCCGCCCGCCCATCCGGGCCGCGGCGACCGCCTGGTTGGCACCCTTGCCGCCCGGCGTCGTCGTGGACGCGGACGCCAGCACCGTCTCACCCGGTACCGGCCGGTGGTCGACGTCGAGGACAAGGTCGGCGTTGGCCGAACCGATGACGATCACCCGGCCGGGCTCCGCCCCGGTCCCGTCCATCACGCTGCTCCCTCCGGGGATGGGTCGCCCGGTCCGCCGACCCGCTGCACGGTATCCCCGGGGTCATCGCCCGGGATCCGGGGCAGGATCGCGGCATGAGCTCGCTGACCCCTGCGTCGGACGTGGTCGACCTCGTGCGAGACCTGGTCGGGCGGCCGACGGTGTCCGGAGACGCGGCCGCCCAGCGCGAGACCATGGGGCTGGTCACCGAGGTGCTGCGGGACCGGGCACCGCACCTCGAGGTCGTCACGGGGAAGGACCCGGGCCGGCCCTGGTGCCTGGTGCGGACACCGACCGAACCCCGGCGGAAGCGGCTGCTGCTGGCGTGCCACGTCGACACCGTTCCGGTCACCGATCCCGGTACGTGGCGGCGCGACCCGTTCGGCGCCGACGTGGAGGACGGACGGCTGTGGGGCCGCGGCAGCAGCGACATGAAAGCCGGGCTGGGCGCCGGTGCGGCGACGCTGGCCGCGGCGGATCCGGAGGCGCCCGTGGCGCTGCTGATGACCAGCGACGAGGAGACCGGGTCCAAGGGCGCGGCGGCGGCCGCCGCCGACGTGGCCGAGCAGTCCGTGGGTGCGGTGATCGTTCCGGAGGCGACCGGCAACCGCGTCGTGCTGGGGCACAAGGGGGCGCTGTGGCTGACCGTCCGCAGCGCCGGGAGGGCCGCCCACGGCAGCACCCCGGAGCGCGGGCACAACGCGATCCTCGACCTGGTCGCCGTGCTCGCCCGGGCCGGCGGCGCGCTGCCGCTGCGCACCGATCCCTTCCTCGGTACCGAGACGTGGAACTGCGGCGTGGTGGCCGGGGGCACGGTGCCCAACATCGTCCCCGACCGGGCGGAGGCGGTGATCGACCTGCGCTCCGTCGGCGACGGACGCGACCTGCTGGCGTGGTGGGGCGCCCAGCCGGAGGTCGCGGAGGTCCAGGTGGGGGTGGACCTGCCCCCGGTCGTCACCCGGGTCGACGACCCGTGGGTCACCCACCTGCCCGCACCGGTCCAGCGCACGCCGGCCACGTACTTCACCGACGCCTCCGTGCTCCGCCGGGTGGTCGGTGACGCGCCGATCGTGGTCTGGGGACCGGGCACGCCCGCGGCGATGCACGCCGTCGACGAGTACGTGGAGCTGGCCGAGCTGGAGCACGCGGTCGCGCTCTACACGGCGGTCGTCGCCGGATGGCCCCGCTGATCGCGGAGGTCCCGGACGAGGACGGCGTCAGCCGGTGCTGGCGCGGACGACGAGGCTCGGGGGCAGCGCGACACGGGCAGGCTCGCCCGGGACCCGACCCAGTGCCTGCTGCAGGAGCCGTACCGCCTCGGCGGCGATGAGCTCCTGGGGCTGGCGCACCGTGGTCAGCGGCGGAGCCGACAGCGCGGAGAACGGGATGTCGTCGAAGCCGGTCACCAGCACCTCGCCCGGAACCGCGACGCCGGCCTCCGAGCAGGTCTGCAGGACGCCGAGGGCGATCAGGTCGTCGGCGCAGACGACGGCATCCGGCAGCCGCCCCGAGCCCAGCAGCGCCGCGGCCGCCTTCCGCCCCCAGTCGATCGAGTACTCCCCCAGCAACACCGACCCGCGGCCGACGGCGATGCCGAGCCGCTCGGTGTGCCGGCGGAACCCGGCCAGCCGTAGCTCCGTGGAGGAGTTGGTGAGCTGCGAGCTGACGAAGGCCGCCGACCGGACACCGCGCGCGGCCAGGTGCTCCACGACGAGCCCCAGGCCGGCGTCGTCGTCCACGCCGACCCAGTCGGTGGGAACGCCGCGGACGTAGCGGTCGACCTGCACCAGGGGCAGTTCGGCGGCGGCCCAGCCCACCGCCTCCGTGCTATCCGTACCGTGCACCGGGCTGATCACGATGCCATCGACCTGGCGGGCGACCAGGCTGCGCACCCGCTGCGCCTCCAGGTCGGGATCCGAGCGGGACGAGCAGAGGAACAGCTGCCGACCTGCCTGCTGCAACGCGTGCTCCACGCTCTCCACGAGCGAGGTGAAGAACGGGTTGGCGATGCTGGGCACGACCATGCCGACGGTGTCGGTGCGACTGCGACGCAGCGCGCTGGCGATCCCGTTGCCCGAGTAGCCCAGGTCCTCGGCCGCCCGGCGCACCTGCTGGACGACGTCGGGCGACACCCGTCGGGCTCCCGAGAGAGCGCGGGAGACCGTGGCGGTGGAGACCTGGGCGCGGGCGGCCACGTCCCGGATCGTCACCCTCGGCACAGCGCTCCCTTCCGTCGAGGCAACGTGAATGTAATCGATTGCCCTTGACACGCCCAGGCTCCGCACGGCTACGGTCCTCCTCATTCGGCAATCGATTACATGGAGTGCAGCGCATGCCGGTGTTCGGCGTCTTCCCGCCCAAGCCCTCGGCGATCGGCGCGCTGTTCGGCGAGGGCAGCGCACTGATCGGCGCGGTGCACCTGCCGCCGCTGCCGGGCAGCCCCGCCTATCGCGGCCAGCCGGTGACCGAGATCTGCCGCTTCGCCGTCGAGGAGGCGCGGGTCTACGTCGGCAACGGCTTCGACTCCGTGATCGTGGAGAACCACGGCGACCTGCCGTTCCTCAAGCCCGGGCAGCACGGCTACGAGGTCGCCGCGACGATGGGCGTGGTCACCGCCGCCGTCGCGGCCGAGCTGGGTCCGCACGTCGGGGTGAGCGTGCTGTCCAACGCCGGGGAGTGCGCCGTCGCCACCGCCTGGGCGGCCGGTGCGGGCTGGGTGCGGGTCAACCAGTGGGCGAACGCGTACGTGGCCAACGAGGGCATCATCGAGGGTCAGGCGGCCCGCACCACCCGGTACCGGCACGGCATCGGCGCCGATCCGGTCAAGGTCTTCGCCGACGTCCACGTCAAGCACGGTGCGCACGCGATCGTGGCCGACCGCACCCTGGCGGAGCAGACGGAGGACGCGGAGTTCTTCGACGCCGACGTCCTCATCGCCACGGGCTCGCGCACCGGCCACGCCACGTCGGTGGACGAGGTGGTGGGCATCCGTGACCACACCCAGCTGCCGGTGATCATCGGCAGCGGGATCGATCCGAGCAACGTCGGTCCGCTGCTGGCCGAGTGCGACGGGGCCATCGTCGCCTCCGCGGCCAAGGTGAACGGCCGCTGGTGGGGACGGGTCGCCCCGGAGAAGGTGCGTGCGGTCGCGCGGGCGGCAGGCCGGTGATCGTCTTCTGCGGCTACGCCAATCTCGACGTGGTCGCGCGGGTGCCTGCCCTGCCTCGGCCGGACGAGCGGATCCACGCGACCGAGGTCGTGCACCTGTCCGGTGGCATGGCGGCCAACGCGGCGGTGGCCGCCGCCCGTGCGGGGGCCTCCGTCGCGTTCGCCGGGGTCCTGGGTGACGACCCGGTGTCCCGGCGGTTCCTCGACGAGCTGGACGACGAGGGCATCGACAGCGCGTGGACCGACCGCGCCGCCTTCCTGTCGACGGCCGTCGTCCTCGTCGATGCCGACGGACGGCGCGCGGTGATCAGCCAGGACGACGCGCTCGGCCCGCCGCACGTCACCGCCGTCGCCGAGCGGCTCGCCGGTGCCGGTGGCGGCCTCCTCTACCTCGACGGCTACCGCGCGGCCCAGGTCGGTGCCGCAGCGCGGCCGGGCGTGACCGTGGCGATCGACCTCGACGGCTGCGACGATCGCGACCAGGCCCTGGCCGCCGTCCGGCGCGCGGGCCACGTCGTGGTCGGGCGGCGGCGGCTGGAGGAGCTGCTGGGCATCCCCGCGGCGGAGTGGGCACTGCTGGCGCGTGCGTCGGCGACCCGCCTGCTGGTCACCGACGGCGCCCGCGGCTGGGCGCTGCACGAACCGGACGGCTCGGTGGTCACCGGGGCGGCACTGCCGGTCCGGGTGGTCGACGACACGGGCGCGGGGGACTGCTTCACCGGCACCTACCTGGCCGGGGTCGACGCCGGGCTGCCGCCGCAGGCGGCGGCCGGCCGCGCCGGGGTCGCCGCCAGCCTGTCCTGCACCGTGCCCGGAGCCCGCGGCGCGCCCCGCCCGGCCGAGGTCGACGCCGCGCTGGCGCCTCTGCCGATCCCGTCCTGACCGCCCCTCGACCGCACCACGGCCCACCCCACCTGGAGGACGCAATGAGACGCACCCTCGCCCTCGCCGCCGGCGCCGGCCTGCTCCTGCTGAGCGCCTGCGACACGGGCTCCCCCGCCGATCAGGGCGCCGCCCCAGGAGGCGACGGCGGCGGCACGAGCTCGCTGCCGGAGCCCAGTCTCCAGCCGACGGCGTGCGAGAACACCGGCGAGTTCCGCATCGGTCTGGTGACGATCAACCTCCAGGCGCTGTTCTTCAACCAGGTCAACGAGGGCGCGCAGGCGATGGCCGACGAGTACGGCGTGGACCTGCAGATCGTCAGCGGCGAGAACGACTCGGTCACCCAGGCCAACGCGATCAACACCCTGGTCGCCGACGGCGCGGACGCCATCATCGTGGCAGCCATCGACACCGAGGGCATCAAGCCGTCCATCCGGGCCGCCGACGCCGCGGGTGTTCCCGTGGTCGCCGTCGACGCGATCGTCGAGGACCCGGCCGTCAGTGCCCAGGTCGGCACGGCCAACGCCGAGGCCGGTGCGCAGATCGGCGAACTGCTGCTGGAGGAGTCCGGTGGCTCGGGCGAGGTCGGTGTCGTCGGAGCGCTCAACAGCACCATCCAGCTGGAACGTCAGCGCGGCTTCGAGGAAGCGGTGACCGCCGGCGGCATGACCATCGGCACCGTCGTCGACGGTCGCAACATCCAGGAGAACGCGCAGGCCGCGGCGGAGAACCTGCTCACCGGCAACCCCGACCTGGAGTACGTCTACGCCACCGGGGAGCCGGCGCTCATCGGCCTGGCCGCCGCGGTGCGCAGCCAGGGCGCGCAGGACCGGGTCACCGTCGTCGGCTGGGACCTCGCCGAGCCCGTGGTCGACGGCCTGGAGCAGGGCTGGATCGCCGGGGTCGTGCAGCAGAACACCTACGAGTTCGGCTACCAGTCGATGGCGGCGGCCATCGACCTGGCCTGCGGCAACCCCGTGCAGGAGGAGTACCCGGTCGAGACGCAGATCGTCACGCCGGAGAACTACGAGGACTACCTCTACTACTTGGAGGGCTGAGCCATGGCTGACGAGACCGGGGACCTCCTCGTCGAGCTCACGGGGATCACCAAGTCCTACGGACCGGTGCAGTCGCTCCGGGGCGTCGACCTGACCCTGCGGCGCGGGGAGGTCCTCGGACTCGTCGGCGACAACGGCGCCGGCAAGTCCACGCTGATGAAGGTGCTGGCCGGCGCCGTCCAGCACGACGACGGGCAGATCCGGGTGCACGGCCGCCCGGTCCGCTTCGCCAGCCCCTCGGACGCCCAGGCCGAGAGGATCGGCATCGTCTACCAGGACCTGGCCCTGTGCGACACCCTCGACGTGGCCAGCAACCTGTTCCTCGGTCGGGAGCCGCACCGGGGACCCTTCGTGGACAAGCGGCGGATGCACGAGCAGGCGGCTCGCATCCTGGCCGACCTGCACGTCAAGGTCTCCTCCACGCACCAGGAGATCGGGACGCTATCCGGCGGCCAGCGCCAGACCGTGGCCATCGCGCGCGCGGTCTCCTTCGACCCGGACGTGCTCATCCTGGACGAGCCGACCGCCGCCCTGGCCGTCGCGGAGGTCGAGTCGGTGCTCCGGCTGATCACCGACGTCGCGGCGCGGGGCGTCGGGGTCATCCTCGTCACCCACCGGTTGCAGGACCTCTTCCGCGTCTGCGACCGGATCACCGTCATGTACGAGGGCGAGAGCGTCGACGACGTCCCGATCGGCGAGCTGGACATCGAGAAGCTCGTCGCGCTGATCACCCGCGCCGAGCCCCAGGAGGAGGTGGCCTGATGACCGTTCTCACCCAGACAGGTGCTTCCGACGTCGACCGCCGGCTCGCCCGGCGGCTGTCGTGGTGGCAGCGGGCGAACAAGGCCACGGTGGTCATGGCGGCGGTGACCCTGGCCGTCTTCCTCGTCTTCGCCGTGGCCTCGAGCACCTTCCTGACCTTCGGGAACCTCTCCAACCTGGCGACCCAGGTGGCCCCGGTGCTCATCGTCGCCGTGGCCATGACGTTCGTGATCACGGCCGGGCAGATCGACCTCTCGGTGGGCTCGACGATCGCCTTCGTCTCGGCCGTCTGCGCCCAGCTGCTCCTCGCCGGGTGGGACTCCTCGCTGGTCCTGCTCGCCGGGGTGCTCCTGGGCGCGGGCTGGGGCCTCGTCAACGGCTGGTTCACCGCATATGCCGGCATCCCCGCGTTCATCGTCACCCTCGCCACGCTCTCGGTCATCCGAGGCATCGCGCTGCTCACCACCGAGGGCTTCTCGGTGCCGATCGACTCCAGCACCTTCTTCGCCGAGCTCGGCAGCGCTCGGTGGCTCGGCTTCTCCAGCAGTGCCTGGATCGCCCTCCTGGTGGTCGTGGTGGGCCTGATCACCCTGCACCGGACCCGCTTCGGGCAGTACGTCATCGGCATCGGCTCGGCCGAGGAGTCGGTCCGCCGGGCCGGCGTCAACGTCCGTCGCGTGAAAATGGCCGCGCTGATGCTCTCCGGTCTGGCCGCCGGGATCGCCGGCATCCTGGTGGCCGCCAGGCTGGGATCGGGCTCGGCGAACTCGGCCCAGGGCTTCGAGCTCACCGTGATCGCCGCGGTCGTCCTGGGTGGCACCAACCTGTTCGGCGGGCGGGGCACCGTGGTGGGCACGCTGATCGGTGCGGTGCTCATCACCGTGATCGCCAACGGGCTCACCCTCATCGGCGTCAGCCCGTTCCTGACCCCCATCATCACCGGGGCGGTGCTCCTGGTGGTCATCTGGGTCAACCTGCGCAGCACGGGTGTCGTCCACGCCCTGCGGAAGCTGACCGGCCGCTCGTGACCGCCGTCCGCACGGTGCTCGGTGACGTGGACGCGGCCGAGCTCGGGCTGGTCCTGCCGCACGAGCACCTGGCCAACGACAACGCCACCGCCGTCCGGACGGCGGACGACCCCTGGGTCGCCGCCCGGCTGGACGCGCCGGTCACCGCCGAACTCGCCTGGCTGCTGGCCGACCACCCGTACGAGAGCGCGGACAACTGCCGCCTGGACGACGACGACGCCATGGCCGCCGACCTGCAGACCTTCGCCGCGGCCGGGGGCCGGACGGTGGTCGACCTGACCCCGGCGGGCCTCGGCCGCGCCCCCGAACGGCTGGTCGCCCTCTCCCGCGCCACCGGCGTGCAGGTGGTGATGGGCTCCGGCTGGTACCTGCAGGCGACCCATCCCCCGCACCTGGCCACCACCGGGATCGACGACCTCGCCGCCGAGCTGGCCGCGGAGTTCGACCCGGAGCGGGAGCTGCGCCCCGGCGTCATCGGCGAGATCGGGGTCTCCCCCGCCTTCACCGACGACGAACGGCACGCGCTGCGCGCCGCCTGCCGGGCTCAGCGGCAGGTACGGGTACCGCTGTTCGTGCACCTGCCCGGGTGGCAGCGCCGTGCCCACGAGGTGCTGGACGTCGTCCTCGACCAGGAGGGGGTGGAC
This sequence comes from Geodermatophilus sp. YIM 151500, assembly GCF_025716945.1. Lineage (GTDB taxonomy): Bacteria > Actinomycetota > Actinomycetes > Mycobacteriales > Geodermatophilaceae > YIM-151500. The sequence continues at coordinate 168,907 of NZ_JAOVZT010000009.1, read as the reverse complement.
CCCGGCGCCGTCGTCCTCTGCCACATGGACCCCTCCGGCGCCGACCGGTCCTACCAGCGGTCGGCCGCCGAGCGGGGGGTGACGTTGGAGTTCGACATGATCGGCATGCCCTTCCACTTCCCCGGTGAGGGCCAGTCCCCCGCACCGGCGGAGACCGCCGAGGCGGTGACCGCCCTCGTCGAGGCCGGGCACGGTGACCGGCTGCTGATCTCCCACGACCTGTTCCTCAAGGCCATGCTGGCCCGCTTCGGCGGCAACGGCCTGGCCTACGTCCCCGTCGTGTTCGCCGACCGGCTGCGTCGCGGCGGCCTCGACCCCGCGCTCGTGCACTCCCTGATGACCGACAACCCCCGCCACCTGTTCCAGCGCGCGGCTGGCCCGCAGCACGAACCGGAAGGACGCTGACCCCGATGGCCCGGATCCTGATCGCCGGCGAGAGCTGGATGACCACGTCCACGCACGTGAAGGGCGTCGACGAGTTCAGCGTCCACTCCTACGTGGAGGGCGTCGGCCCGCTGCGGGACGCGCTGACCGGCCGCGGGCACGAGGTCGTGCACCTGCCGGCCCACCTGGTGCCCACGCAGTTCCCCGGGGACGCCGAGGCCCTCGCGGCCTACGACCTCGTGGTGCTCTCCGACATCGGGGCCAACTCCATCCAACTGGCACCCGGCGTCTTCGAGCACTCGGTGCCCGGCCAGGACCGCCTGCGTGCGCTGGCCGACTGGGTGACCGCCGGCGGTGCGCTGCTGATGATCGGCGGCTATCTGTCCTTCAGCGGCTTCCAGGCCCGCGCCGCGTTCCGGCAGACGGCGATCGCCGAGATCCTGCCGGTCGGGATGCTCACCGAGGACGACCGGGTCGAGTGCCCGGCCGGCGTCCGCCCGGCCGTCGTCGAGGCCGACCATCCCGCACTCGGCGGCACCGAGGGTGAATGGCCCCTGCTGCTGGGCTACAACCGGGTGGTGCCCCGTGAGGGTGCCCGGGTCCTGGCGCGCGTCGGGGAGGACCCGCTGATCGCCGTGGGCGAGCACGGCCGCGGCCGGACGGCGGCGTTCACCTCCGACTGCTCCCCGCACTGGGCCCCGCCGGCCTTCTGCGAGGAGTGGCCCGGCTACGCCCAGCTCTTCGACGGGATGGTCCGCTGGCTGGTCCGGGCGTGACCGGTCGCGCGGCCGCGCTGGTCGCCCGCCAGGGCGCCGTCCTGGACGAGGCGTGCAGCTGCCGGTTCGTCCGCGAGGCCACCGACGGCACGCTCTCGGACGGCGACTTCGCCCGCTACCTGCTCGTCGAGGAAGCCTTCGTGCTGACCGCCGCGCGGGTGCTGGGCCGGGTGGTCTGGGAGTCACCCACCTGGGCGAGCCTGCTGCCGCACGCCGCGTCGCTCGACAACCTGGTCACCGACCAGCGCGAGTACTTCGCCGGCCTGCGAGACCGTTGGCCGCTGGCGGACGAGGACGCCGCCCGCACCGCCGAACGCGCCACGGTCCTCTCCGACGTCGTGCTGGCGCAGGTCGCCACCGGTGGCCGGCCGGCGGCGGTGACCGGGATGCTGGCCGCGGAGACGATGTACGCCCGCTGGTGCACCACCGCAGCCGGGGTTCCTCCGGACGTCGCCTCGCGGCGGCACCCGGACCTGCAGGCGTGGATCGACCTGCACACGGGGCACGCCTTCCTCGCCCAGGTGGCGGCGCTGCGCGACGACGTCGACGCCGTGGATCCGGCCGACGTCCGCGACGAGGACCTCGATCGCTGGTTCGGCTCAGTGCTCCGCGCCGAGGTCGCCTTCCACGACGCGGTGCACGGCTGACTCGACGGCCACAGTCCGGGAGCGGGGACCGCGTCGGCGTAGCCGGTCTCCTTCGGCCGGTTCCCATGAGCGCCGGCCGCCGACACGTCGACGAATAAGGTTAGGCTCACCTCGCAGAGCGGTGTAGTCGCGCACGACGCCGCTCCAGGACCGATGGGAGAGCGCGCGTGGCGGAGATGGTGGGCCGGGTCGAGCGGACCGAGTGGCTGACGCCGCACATGGTGCGCGTCGTGCTGGGCGGCGAGGGGCTGACCGGCTTCGCCGGGCCGGAGCACACCGACGCCTACGTCAAGCTGACCTTCCCCGGCCGGGACGGCCCGATCCCCCGGCGGTACAGCGTGCGGCGGTGGGACGCCGGCAGCTGCCGGCTGACCGTCGACTTCGTCGTGCACGGCTCGGACGGCGTCGCGGGCCCGTGGGCGGCCCGGGCGTGCGCCGGTGACCTCGTCGGTGTCGCCGGACCCGGCGGGGCCTTCCGCCCGGACCCGGACGCCGACTGGCACCTGATGGTGGGTGACGAGTCGGCGCTGCCGGCCATCGCCGCCTCCCTCGAGCAGGTGCCGCCCGGCGCGCTGACCGTCGTCCGCCTGGTCTGCGACGGACCGGACTGCGAGGTACCGCTGGAGACGCCCGGAGCGCTCGACCTCGTCTGGCTGCACCGCCGCGGCGCGACCGACCCGGAGGCGCTGCTGCTGGACGCCGTCCGCCAGCTGGCCTTTCCGCGGGGCTCGGTCTCGGCGTTCGTGCACGGCGAGGCCGGCGAGGTGCGCGCCGTGCGCCGGCACCTGCTCGGCGAGCGCGGGATGGATCGCTCGGCGCTGTCGGTGTCCGGCTACTGGCGGCGGCACATGACCGACGAGTCCTGGCGCCAGGTCAAGCGCGCGTGGAACGCCGACCAGGAGGCCGACGTGGTCGCCGCGGCCCGCTGACTCACCCAGCCCACGCCCACGCCCGCCGGGGAGCTCCCGCGCCCGGGGGTGCGCCCGCTCGCCGTTCCGGGTCCTCCTCGGGGAGCTCCGGCCGGTCGCCGTGGTCGGGCAGCTGGTCACCGTGGCGGTGCACGATCCGCCATTCGCCGTCCTCGCGGCGGTAGACGTGCGTGACCCGCAGCGTGTAGGGCGCGGCCGGTCGGCCCTCCACGGACGCCGTCGTGTGCTCGTAGGCGACCGTGTAGGCGAGGTCGCCGCTCGCCCCGGCAGCGATCAGCTCCACCTCGTACGACGCGCAATTGGCAAAGCGGGACGCCAGCCGGTGGAAGGTGTCCCGGACCTCGTCCCACCCGTTGCTCGACACCTGGGAGCCGAAGAGGGTCACCGGTTCCCGGTGCGACCACAGCTGCGATCTCGGGCCCGGGTCCCCGTTGTGGATCGCGATCTCGGCCTCGACCTGGCGCGGCATCGTCGAGGCCAGGAAGTCCTCCACCTCACTCACGACCGTGCCACCTCCGATGCGGCGGATCATGCCGCACCCGGGCGACGGCGCACAGGGACCGAAGGCCACGGGAGGGCCGGCAGTCAGCGCCGCCCCACCACAGACGTCGGACGCGCCCATGATGGAGCGCAGGCGGGAGCGACCAGGAGGCCGACCTGAACCACCAGCTCGCACGCTCGCCGCTGCGCCGGTTGCTGCCGGCCGTCGTCGTCGCGGTCCTCGCCACGGTGGTCCCGTCGTGCGGCGGCGAGGCGGACGGAGCCGGCAGCCCGCAGATCACGGTGATGACCCGGAACCTGTACGTGGGCGCCCGCCTGGACGACACCATCGGGGTCTCGTCGCTGCCGGAGCTCGTGGCAGCGACGAGCCGCGAGTGGTCCACCGTGCTGGCCAACGACTTCCCGACCAGGGCGGGCGCGCTGGCCGACGAGATCGCGCGCGCCCGTCCGGACGTCGTCGGCCTGCAGGAAGTCACGCTGTGGCGCGACCAGTCGCCCAGCGACCTCCGCACGCACCCCGGTCCGAACGCCACCCGCGTGGTGCTCGACCTGCTCGCCGTCCTCCAGCGCGAGTTGAGCGAACGCGGGACCCCGTACACCGCCGTGGCCACATCGACGAACGAGGACACCGAGACCGCCCGGCGCGGCGCCGGCGGTGACCTCGTCGACCTGCGGGTCACCGACCGCGACGTGATCCTGGTGCGCGCCGACCAGGTGGAGAAGGCCAGCAATCCGCGGCACGACCACTACGCCGCGCAGCGCGTCCTGCCGTCCTGGCCCGGCCCGATCCGCCCGACGCGCGGCTGGACCTCGATCGACTACCGGCCCGACGCCCGGACGACGGTGCGGATCGTCAACACGCACCTCGAGATCGGCGGCCCGGACGCGGGGCCCGTCCAGGAGGAGCAGGGCGACGAGGTCCTGGCGCTCATCGCCGCGAGCCCCCACCCCGTGATCGCGCTGGGCGACTTCAACTCGGCCGCCGACGGCTCGACCACGGACACGTACGACAACCTCACCCGGGTGCTCCACGACGCGTGGACGTCGGCCCGACCGTCCGACGCAGGGCCGACGTGCTGCCAGGCCGAGCTCCTCGACGACCCGGCCGGGCGGGCGGAGGTCCGGATCGACCTGGTGCTCACCTCCGAGGACTGGCCGGCCGCCGGCGTGGAACGCACCGGCACCGAGCCGTTCCGGGCGGCGCCGGCGCCGCTGTGGGCGTCGGACCACTTCGGCGTGACCGCACGGATCACGATCCCGCGCTGACGGTCATCGACGCCGAGACTCCGGACGACGCCGCGGGACCAGCCGTTGACAGCGCCGCCAGGCGGATGACCATGGCCGTACGTCGAGTGCGTCGACGGGAGGGTCAGCCGTGCGCAGCCGAGCGGGAGCCCCGCGGTCCGCCGTCCTCCTCGTCCTGGGCGGCGTGGTGCTCGCGAGCTGCGGCGGGGAACCGACAGGAACCGCGGAACCGGCGACCTCGGCCCCGTCCACGCCGGCGGTCGCGTCGGAGTCACCCTCCCCGGCGTCGACCACTCCCCCGAGCGAGCCGAGTGAGCCGACCGAGCCCGGCCGGACCATCACCACGGCCGGCAGCGAGTTCGGGGTCATGCTCTTCGACGACGCGCAGCAGGCCATCTACCTGTTCGACAGCGAGACGACGAGCACCCCGGCGTGCTACGGCGAGTGCGCCGCCGCCTGGCCTCCCGTGCTCACGACCGGGCCCCCGCAGGCGACCGGCGAGGCACGGCCGGAGCTGCTCGGCACCACGCCGCGGGACGACGGCTCGCTGCAGGTGACCTATGCCGGGCATCCGCTCTACTACTACGCCCACGAGGGCCCGGGGCAGGTGCTCTGCCACGACGTCCGGGACTTCGGCGGCACCTGGCTCGTGGTGACTCCCGCCGGCACCGCGGCCCCGTGATCGCGTGGGAGGGCCGTGGTGACGGAGGAGCTTGCGGAAGGGCTCAGGGGGCGGTGATGCGGAAGCGGTCGGCCAACATCACTGCCGTCGGCTTCGGGCCCTTGCCGTCGCGGTAGAGACCCATCTTGAGGTAGTCGTACTTGCTGTTCATGGTCGCCCGGGGGTGCCGGGGGACGGTGAGGACGCCGTTGCGGTACACCTCGACCCAGCCCACTGCCTCGTCCGGGCTGAACTTGGCGCGGACCACGTAGTCGACCCATTGGCCACGTGCGATGTCCCCGATCACCATGGACGGGCCCGGGGGGAAGTGGCTGCTCAGGACCAGCTGCCCGTCGCCGATGACCTCGATCCCCATCGGCGGCGGCAGGTCGTTCGCCCCGTGCCACTGCATGACCATGAAGTAGTTGTCGTTCTCGACGGGGAACGACGGGTCGAACATCAGGCTGAACTCGTACCAGCGCTCCTCGCCCTCACGGACGGTGCCGTCCTTGTACCGGGCCACCTCGGTGCGCTCGCCACCGCCCCACGACGGGTTGTCCCCCTCGCGGAGCTCGAAGCGCGCGGCGTACTGCCCCTGACGGGCGCCGCTGTCGACGATCTGCATGCCGTAGAAATCCGCCGGCATGTCCTTGCACAACCCGCTGAACACACGGTGCTGGCACTGGGACCACTGGCCGAAGTTGCCGGTCTCGAAGTCACCCGTGAAGACCAGACGGCGGCCGGGCGCGCTGGAATCGACACCGCAATGCTCCAGCAGATGAGACTTCATCCGGATGAACGCGGCGGTGATCCCGTCCGTGAGCTGCTCAGCGGCTGCCGCCTGCGACGGGTCCCGGGAATTGATGGAGGCCCAGGTCTGCGAGAGCTCGTCCAGTTCCTCGGTGAGGACCGACCAATCCGGGGCGATCTCCGCGGGAGGCTCGATGTCCCGGGTCTCGGCGGCCACCTGCCGAAAAACATTCTCGCGGAAATCCGGGTCGACCGACGTCGACGCGCTGTCGAATCGCGTGATGAGCGCCTGCACCCCGGTGCAGAAGTCACGTGAATCGGTGTGCTGGGAGGCGCCGGAGACGGTCACCGGGGAACTCGAGGAGGGAGAGTGCGACTCATCGGGCGCCCCGCAGGCAGTGATGAGGACGGACACGGCTGCGGCCAGCCCGGTCCGGCGCAGTCTTGAGCCTCGAGTCATGCGCCGGACGATAAATTGCACCGCGCGATGACACGTAGCCATTCACCCCGAGGAAGGGTGATCTCTCACCCGACCGAGTAGGGTCCGGCCGGCATCGGCGCCGTCGACGCCCCGGACCGGCTCTCGCCCCCTCGAGTGACCCGGCCAGGCGGAAACCTCGATTCATGAAATCAACCCACTTCCTGTCGACGACAAGAAAGGGCACCGCCAGCAACGGCCGGAAGTGGATCTCAGCAATGCCGGGTGCTTGGAATCACGACGGTGGACTCGCCCGCGCCGACACCGCACTCCTCGCGGACGCGGCAGCGCTCGCCGCGGAGCATGGCCTCTCGGTCCACGACGCTGCCTGCGTCTGCCGGCTCGGGCATCCGGTGGGCGAACTCGTGAGCTGCGACGTACGCGACCTGGTGCCGCGCGGACCCAGCCGCCCCCCGCGACGCCGGTGCCGCCCGACCGGATCCTCAACGGGTCAGGCGTATCGCCGGGCCGCCGGGCCCGGTAGAACCCCGTCGTGGGGAGCAGTTCATCGATCGAGCAGCGGGTCGCCCGGGCGGCCGAGGTCGCGTTGCAGGAGCAGGGGCACGTATCGACGGTCGAGGTGCTCGTGGGCATGGGTTGGCTGCAGCCGGTGCACCGTGACCGCTGGCGGCAGGGGCGGGTGCCCTACCTCGAGCTGGTGGTGCAGGCCGGCTCGGGCAAGGTCTCGACGGTGATGCTGGCATTGCAACGCTGGGCCCGCGAGGAGGGGCTGCAACCGAGCGAAGCCGCCTACGTCGCCCGGACCCACGATCACAGGAGCCTGCAGTTCACCGCCGGCGGCGATCCGTCCACCGAGGTGGCGTACCGCACGCACTGGATCTCCCCGGCACTGTCCGAGGCCGAGCGCGCCCGCCTCGTCGAGCGGAGCAGTCGAGCGCCGGACCTCGTCGTCGTCTCACCGCTGGCGGACTGGACGTGCGCGAGATGCGGCGGCACCGGGGACCTGCTGCTGATGGAGGACGACGCGCCGCTGTGCCTGGTCTGCGCCGACCTCGACCATCTGAGCTACCTGCCCGCCGGTGACGCCACCCTGACCAGGAGGGCGAAGAAGGTCAGCCGCCTGGCGGCGGTCGTGGTGCGCTTCAGTCGCTCCCGCCGGCGCTACGAGCGCCAGGGGATCCTCGTCGAGGAGGAGGCACTCCTGGCGGCCGAGGCGTCGTCCTCGGCCGACGCGGAGGCACGCAACCGCCGCCGCGCCCGGGATGCGGAGCGGCGGCGTGACGCCGACGTCCAGCTCGTCGAGCGGCTGACCGCGGAGATCGGGCGCCTGTTCCCCGGGTGCCCGCCGGAGCGCGGCGCCGCGATCGCCGCCCACACCGCGGCGCGGGGCAGCGGTCGGATCGGCCGAACCGCGGCCGGCCAGCGCCTCGACGAGCACGCGGTCGAGCTGGCAGTCGTGGCCTCGGTCCGCCACCGTGACACCGACTACGACGCCCTGCTCATGGCCGGCGTGCCGCGCGAGGAGGCACGTGCGCGGGTGCGCGGGGACGTGGACGTCGTCCTCGACAACTGGCGCTCGGGCCGACGGTGAGCAGGGCACGGGCACGCCACCTGGCGCATCCTCACGCGCCGACGAACTCCGCCAGTCGGATGCCATGGGCCGCCGCCACCAGTTCGGCCGCCCTCTCACCGATCATGATCGTGGCGGCATTGGTGTTGCCGCTGACCACGTTCGGCATGACGCTCGCGTCGGCGACCCGGAGCCCGTCGACGCCGAGGACGCGCAGCCGCGGGTCGACGACCGACCCGATCCGGCAGGTGCTCGTGAGGTGGTACACGGTGAACGCGTAGTGCCGCGCCAGGTCGACGATCAGCTCGTCGCTCGGCACGTCGCCGCGCGTGTAGCCGTGCTTCTCGGCCAGCCGCCGCGGCACCATGAGGTCGCCGATGTCGTGCGTGCGCCCCATCTCGGTCACGATCTCGAGAGCCCGGCGCACCACCGCGATCATCACGGCCATGTCGTGCGGGTCGGCGAGGTAGTTCATCCGGATGTCGGGCGCCGCCAGCGGATCGGCGCTGGTCAGGCGGATCTCGCCCTCGCTGTGCGGCTGCACCGGGTTCGCGAGCACGAGGACGTTCTCGGCCGTCGGCGACAGGTCGACGGCCGGGTCGTCGAAGTACTCCGCCGCCTCGACGTGCAGGCAGGAGTTCCAGATGTCCACGTCGTAGCCGCAGACGAAGATCGCGATCTGCGCGTCATGGGTGTGCTCGTCACCGAGTCCGGTCGAGAACCAGGCGCTCGCGTCGTAGAGCGACGAGGACACCAATCCGTTGCCGGTCGTGAACCACTCGGCGAGCTGGCGCTCGGCCTCGGTCTTGAGCGCCTGCAGCTCCGGTGGCAGCGACGCGTCGTCGGCCGGGTCGGCCGGCAGCGGGCCGGCCGGCGCCCGCAGGGCGTCCGGCCCCATGGCCACACCCATGCTGGCCATCGAGATCCCCAGCCCCGGCGCCGGGAACATCAGGCCCAGGTGCAGGTGGTCCTTGAGGTGACGGCCGACGTCGGGGGCGTCGACCAGGCACTCGATGCCGAGCGACTCCAGCTGCTCGCGCGGCCCGACACCCGACAGCAGGAGCAGCTGCGGTGATCCCACCGCGCCGGCGCTGAGGATCACCTCGCGGCCGGCTTCGATCACTTCGGTGGCGCCGTCGGAGGTGACGTACTCGACGCCGGTCGCCCGGAGTGCGCCCGGCTCGCCCGCAACGAGCACCCGGGTGGCCTGGGCGTGCGGTACCACCGTCAGGTTCGGCCGCTGCTCCACCTCGCCCTCGAGGAACGCGTGGTAGGTGCTGGAGCGCTTGCCCCGCCTGGTGGTCGTCTGGAACAGCGAGACGACACCGGCCGGGCCACCCCGGTCGCGGCCGTTGTAGTCACGGAGCGGGATGCCGGTGGCCACCGCGGCGTCGACGAACGCCTGGGCGCCCGGCAGCACCGGGCTGCGCACCGACACGCCGAGCGGTCCCTCGGTGCCGTGGGCGGGCAGGTCGAGCGGGATGGCGTCGCTCGGCACCAGGCCCTCGCTCTTCCTGAAGTAGGGCAGGACCTCGGCGTAACTCCAGCCGTCGGCACCTCCGGCGGACCAGGCGTCGAAGTCGCCGGGGTGTCCGCGCACGTAGGCCAGGTAGTTGATGCCCGACGAGCCGCCGAGCATCTTGCCGCGCGGCACCATCATCCGGCCGTCGCGCAGCCCCTTCCCGCAGCCCCCGGCGTCGGCGCTGAGCATCCAGTCGGTCTCGGGGTCCGCTTGCAGGACGGGGCAGGCGGCCGGCATCAGTTCGGCTGCGGGCGGGCGGCCTCCCGCCTCGATCAGCGCAACGCGGACGCTCGGGTCCTCCGACAGCCGCGCGGCGATCACCGCCCCGGCGGAGCCTGCCCCGACCACGACGACGTCCGCGCTGCTCGCCACGGCGGGAACCTAACAGCGGGGGGTTGCGGGCGAGACCCGCCCGGTCGTCGTCCAGAAGGTCCGCGCTGGAACGCAAGCGCGATGCCGGGTCCTCGCGACGACCGCGGCCCCAGCGGGTCACGTCCCGCCGGCGTCGTCCCTACCCTGCACGGCTCGGCCAGCCCCTGTCGCCGATGTACCACACGACCGACGTCAGGACGGCGACGACGAGGAGGGAGAAGAGGAGGCCACCGGCCACGGGCAGGAACCACCCCGGTGCGCGCCTCGCCCGGACGGCGGTGATCTTCACCACGATGGCGCCGACGACGGCGCACCCCACGAGGCCGTGCACGAACGACCGCGTGCTCACCGGCTCACCGTTGGGCAGCGTCCCGACCTCGAGGCCCAGCGACCAGAGGCAGTGGTAGGCGACGAACAACGAGAGCAGGACGGCGAGGGCCCCGGTGGCGCGATGCGCCGTCCCCACCCAGGACGGCGCCCTGACCCCGAGCTTGCCGTACATCCACAGGGCGCCCACGAGCTGGACGACGACCAGCACCCCGATCACCGTCGAGACGACGGTCTTCATGGCGAGGACGGTCGGGTAACCGAGGGTGGTGGTGCCGTCCAGCGTCGGCTCGTGCACCCGCCCGAACACCCCGACGAGGAGGGCGACCACCGCGCCTACAGCGAACGCCGTCAGCGGGACCGCCATGCCCTTCTTCGCGGTGGTGTCCACCATCGGCCCAGGATGCTCCGCGCCCGGCTGGATGGGGAGTGCCCTCCGCGCGCCACTGCCGGCGCCGTGGCCACCGCGTGGGTGCGAGCGTCGGACACCGTTCGACCGCCGCCGCCCGCCTCCGCCCGCCTCCGCCGCTCCCGGGCCTCAGGTAGGAAGTCCGGCACCTCCGGCCCGGGTCGGACGGCGCGCGTCGCGCCACAGCCACACGATCGACCGGGTGAAGGACCAGACCAGCAACGCCAGCGCGACCGCCACGAGCACGGCCGCGAGCGACCGCGGCAGGACGTCCGCGGCGGCCACCACCAGGACGATCCCCTGCAGCGCGGCCACGGCCTTGGCCGAGTAGCTGACCGGCAGGGGCGACCGCAGCCACGGCACCGCCCACCCCGCCGCGACGAACGCGTAGCGCATGGCCCCGATGACGAGGACCCACGGACCGAGGAGCACGGCGACGTGGACGCTGAGGACGAGGACGAGGACGCTGTCCACCTCCACGTCGAAGCGAGCGCCCAGGGCGGAGGCCGTCCCGGTCCGTCGGGCGACCGGTCCGTCGAGGGCGTCGAGGACCAGCGCCACCGTGGCGATCACGACGAGCAGGACGGTCGGGACGTCGCCGACCCAGAGCCGGTCGGCGACCAGGGCGACCACGCCCCCCACCAGAACGGCCCGTGCCGAGGTGACGAGACCCGCCGGCCCCAGCGTGCCCGTCCCGGCACGCCACGTGGCGACCGTCAGCAGACCCCAGAGGCCGAGGCCGTACGCCGTGCCCGCCAGCCAACCCGCCGGCCCCAACCCGACCCCGGCGGAGAGCGCGGTGAGCACGACGGCCTCGGCAGCCGCCACCGTGGCCAGCAGTGGCTGGATGTGCAACCGCCCCGCGCTCACCGGGGGTCGGACCGGTGCCGTCCGGGCGGAGACGCTTTCCTGCACGGATCCGAGACGGTACGGATTCCCGGCCGTGAGATCCACGCCCTCCGCGCTGATGACGACGCTCGTGACGACGCTCGTGACGCGGCGCGGACGAGCGTCGCCCCGCCCGCGGACGTCACGGCCCCTTGCGGCAGCCGCGGGCCGCTGCTTCGGTGGTGCGGCTCAGCGGCAGGAGCTCCGCCCGGCCGCACCCTCGGGGGCCGCGCGCCCGGCAGGTGGGAGGTGACGTGGTGCCGCCTGACCCGGGTGCTCCGCCGGCTCCCTGGGACGCCCGGCTGAGCCTTCCTGGGTCACCCGTGTGCGCGCCGGACTGGCTGGCGCTGCGCGAAGCCGCCGACGCCGCGGCGCGGGCACCCGAGTTGGCCGACCTGGTTCGCGACCACCTGGCGGCCAAGGTCGGTCCCGACGCACCAGCGGTGATCCGGGACCTCGGGTGCGGCACCGGTTCGATGGGCCGCTGGCTGGCCCCACGACTGCCCGGGCCGCAGGTGTGGATGCTGCACGACCGCGATCCCGGGCTCCTCGCCGCCGCCGCGGCGAGCATGCCCCGCAGGGCCGCCGACGGTGCCCCGGTCACGGCGCGGACGCAGGAGGGCGACCTCAGCGAGCTGCGCTCCTCCGACCTCGACGGAACCGCGCTGGTGACGGCGTCCGCCCTCCTGGACCTGCTGACGGCCGAGGAGGTGGACGCGCTCGCCGCCACGTGCACCGAGGCCGGAGCCGCTGCACTGCTGACCTTGTCGTTCACCGGGCGCGTCGAGCTCGCGCCGGCCGATCCGCTGGACGCCGAGTTCGCTGCTGCTTTCGATGCCCATCAGCGGCGCCGCACCGACGACCGGCGGCTGTTGGGCCCGGACGCCGCCGCAGTCGCCGTGGACGCCTTCGCCCGGCGAGGAGCGGTCGTCGAGAGCCGACCGAGCCCCTGGCAGCTGGGTGCCGACCGGGCCGAGCTGGCCGAGGAGTGGCTGCGCGCCTGGATCGCCGCCGCGTGCGCCCAGCGGCCCGACCTGCGGCGGTGCGCCGGCGCCTACCTCGGCCGCAAGCTCGACGCTCGTCGCGCCGGCCGGTTGCGGCTCGTGGTCGGCCACGTCGACGTGCTCGCCCTCCCGTCGGGCGGCGGGCGGTTGCCGCCTGGATCGAGGACTAGCTAGAACCACGACCGGCGGCACTCCGCGATCGGCATGACCTCCCCGATCGCCTACGAGCGGGCGCTACGCTCAACATGGCAACCAGCGCTGCATGCGTACCTCGATGGACACTGTGTGACGCACCACGTGTCTGCGTGGCGGCCGGCCAGCCAGCCCCGGAGCCGGAACGGGGGCACGTGACCAGCATCGCTGCCGACGGCACGTCCGCGGGCGCGCTTGCGCCACCTACCCCGGAGCTGACCATCACCGCCGACGGCGCGTTCTGGTCACCGTTCGCGCCGACCGTCCGGCGCGGCGTCCTCGACACCGACCTGCTGCTCAGCCGCACGCCCCGACCGCTGCAGCGTCCCGTCGACGCCATGCTCACCGTGCTCGGGGGCCGGCCCGAGGGGGCCGACAGCACGCTGAACATCCGCTAGACATGACCCCTCGGCGCCCGATCGGGCGCTCCGCTCCTCTGACCTGCACCACCCCCGGCGGGAGGTCCGCAGCATGTCGCACCCCACCACCGACCGGGCGGCCCCGGTCGAGGAGATGGACACCGGACGGGGGTCCCGGGCCGCGCTGGCCGCTGTCCGGGTCGTCGTCGGCCTGCTCTGGGTCGCCAACTCCGGGTGGAAGACCCCGCCGGACTTCGGCGAGGAGAGCGGCAGCGGGCTGTTCCGCTTCACCAGCTACGCCGTCGAGCACCCGGTCTTCCCGCCCTACACCTGGCTGGTCGAGAACTTGGTGCTCCCGAACTTCACCCTCTTCGGCTGGGGGGTGCTGCTGCTCGAGGCCAGCCTCGGCGCCTTCCTCGTCGTCGGTCTCGCCACGCGCTTGTTCGCGGCGCTGGGCATCGCGCAGTCGGTGGCCATCACCCTGTCGGTGCTGAACGCACCGAACGAGTTCCCGTGGACCTACTACCTGATGATCGCCGTCCACGTGGTCCTGATCGCGACCGCCGCCGGCCGCACCGCCGGAGTGGACGGGCTGCTCCGGCCCGTCTGGCGGCGCTCCTCCGGTCCCGTCGCGCGATTCCTGCTGAGGGTCTCGTGAGCGGCGTCACCCGGGGTGGGTACGCGCTCGCGGTCGCGGCCGTCGTAGCCGTCCTCTTCGTCTTCGCCCCGCGCACCGATGCGATCCGGTTCGTCGCCGTGACCGTGCCGGTCGTCGTCGTGCTGCTCGTCGTCGCCGCCGTCGGCGCCGCCGCGTCCCGCGCGAGCAGCACGGTGCTCATGGCGGTCGCCGCGGGCATCGCGGTCGCGGCCGCCGTCCTCCAGCAGGCCCAGTTCGGTCGCGATCCGAACTGGCTGGGGGGAAACGGCTCGACCGCGGCATTCCTCGGCGCGCTCGGGCTCGGCTACGGCGCACTCTGGTACGCCGGCCGGCACGCGGAGCGCGCCGAGGCCCATCCCCGCTGATCCCCGGCGGTCGGCGGGGCGGTCAGGCGCACCGCAGCAGCACGGCGGTGAACTGCTGGATCGTGCCCCAGGGAGTCTCGTGGTCGTCCCCGGTCGTCGCGACGAGCTCGTAGCCGGGGAACTCGGCGGCCAGCGCCTCGTGGGTGTAACGGACGATCGGCAGGCCGCTGCACGTCGTCGGGCCGTCGGGCCCGAAGGTGGCGACGACAACCCAGCCGCCGGGGCGCACGTGCCGGTCCAGCGAGGCGCGGTAGTCGTCGCGCTCGTCGGGCTCGGTGAGGAAGTGGAAGACGGCGCGGTCGTGCCAGACGGCGTAGGTACGGCCCATGTGGAGGTCGAGCACGTCGGCCACCTCGAGGGCGACGTCGCGGCCGGCGTCGCCCAGCCGCGCGCGGACCGTGTCCAGGGCCGTCCGGGACAGGTCGACCGCCGTGACGTCCGTGTGACCGCGCTGCACGAGGTGGTCGGTGAGCGTCGACCAGCCCGCACCGACGTCGATGACCCCCTCGTCGCGGCCGACCCCGGTGCGGTCGACGAGGTCCAGCGACAGCCCGGGCACCGACTGCCACCACGAGACGGAGTCGACGTCCTTGCCGGAGTGGGCGTCCTCCCAGAAGGAGGCGCGGGCGGCGCCGTCCCTGGGTCGGTTCTCCGGCGCGGCGGTGGTCACGGCTCCACACTCCCACCTCGCGGCTCCGGTGCCACCTCGACCACCTGGGACGGCCGTGTCCGTGGCGGCGATCGGGCACGCGCCATCCGATCGGGGGCCCTGTGCCGAACGGTTGGGGGGCGTGCGGCAGGCTCGACGCGCCCCGATCTCCGTCGAGGACGATGATGCCGGGCACCACCGGCCCCAGGGAGACCACCGAGTGACGATCGACGCGTCCGCAGCCGCGGTCCCGGCACCACCGGAGGGTTTCCCGCCCACCGCCCGCCTGGTCGACGGCGGCACGATGGAGTGCGGCAGCGGGCTGCTGCTGCTCATCACCCGGGCCATGCGCCGGCTCGGGGACGGCCAACTGCTCGCCGTCCGCAGCGCCGAACCCAGCGTCCGGGTCGATCTGCCGGCCTGGGCCGCGATGGTCGGCAACGAGGTCGCCGGCGAGGCGGCGGAGTCGCCCGCGGGCCCGTGGTGGTTCGCCGTCCGCAAGGGCACCGCGCGGACGACGGTCTTCAGCACCGGCGAGGGCACCCCCGTCGGGGACCGGCTGTGGGTATACACCAACTTCGACTGCAACCTGGCCTGCCTGTACTGCTGCGCGGAGTCCTCACCCAAGGCCCCGGCCCGCCGGGTCGGGGTCGACGTCGCCGAGCGCGCCTTCGCCGAGTTCGGCGCCCTGGGCGGCCGGGAGGTCTTCCTCACCGGCGGCGAACCGTTCATGCACCCCGAGCTCGACGCGCTGGTGCGGGCCGCCGAGGGCTTCGAGCGCACGATCCTCACCAACGCGATGGTCTTCGGCCGCGGTCGGCGCCGCGAGGTGCTCGAGGCGATGGACCGCTCGGTCACCCTGCAGGTGAGCCTCGACTCGGCCGGCCCCGACCTGCACGACGCCCAGCGCGGCCGCGGCTCGTGGGCCCGTGCCGTCGACGGCATCGGCCTCGCGCACGGGCTCGGGTTCCGCGTCCGCGTCGCGGCCACCATGTTCGACGAGGACCCCGCGGGCGTCGCCGCCCTGCACGCCCGCCTCGACGCGGTGGGCATCGCCCCGGAGGACCGGGTCATCCGCCCGGTGGCGCAGGAGGGCTTCGCCGAGACCGGCGTGCACGTGTCGCTGGACTCCCTCGCCCCGGAGCCGGTCATCACCGCCGACGGCGCCTGGTGGCACCCGGTGGCCGTCACCAACCCGAACATGCGCATCGCCGACGCGCCCCTGCCGCTCGCGGAGGTCTTCGGCGTGGTGCGCGACATCCTCGACGTCCAGGGCGCGGTCGCGGCCTCCGGGCGCGAGGTCTTCCGCTGTGCCTGACCACCTCCCCTCCCCCGAGGACACACCCGTGACGCGACACCCCCTGCCCGCCGTGCCCGCCTTCGACCGGCGACGCCTGCTCCTCGGCGGCCTCGCCCTGCCGCTGCTCGCCGCCTGCGGCGGCTCCGGCGGCTCCTCCTCCGGCGGCTCCGGCAGCGGGTCCGGTGGTGGTGCCGGGGCGACGACGCTGACCATCTCAGCCATCCCCGACCAGGACCCGGAGCTGCTCAACCGGCTCTACGGCAGCGTCGCCGACGGCTTCGCCGGTGCCGCCGACCTCGAGGTCGAGTACCGGCCGGTCACCGACTACACCGCCGTCGTCCGCGCCTTCCAGCGCGGTGACGTGTACCTGGCGTGGATGGGCGGCCTCACCGGCGTGCAGGCCCGCGCGCTCGTCGAGGGCGCGACCGCCATCGCCCAGCGCGACATCGACGCCGACTTCCGCAGCCTCTTCATCGCCAACCGCTCCGCCGGCCTCGAGCCGTTCGAGGACGTCGCAGGCCTCACCGCGCTGGCCGGCAAGACCCTCACCTTCGGCAGCGAGACCTCCACGTCCGGCCGCCTCATGCCGACCTATTTCATGGAGCAGGCCGGACTGTCGGTCGACGAGCTCGCCGGGCCCCCCGGTTTCAGCGGCAGCCACGACGCCACCATCGAGGCCGTCGCCTCGGGCGCCTTCGAGGTGGGCGCGGTCAACGAGCAGGTCTGGGCCGCCACGGAGGAGGCCGGCGAGGTCGACGTGTCCGACGTCGTCGTGCTCTTCCGCACCCCGGGCTACGCCGACTACCACTGGCTGGCGCGTCCCGACGTCGACGAGGTCTTCGGTGCGGGAACCACGCAGCGGCTGCAGGACTACCTGCTGGGCCTGGACGTCGGGGACCCCGAGGACGCCGAGGTGCTCGAGCTGTTCGGCGCCGAGTCGTTCGTCGAGGCGAGGGACAGCGCCTACGACGAGCTCGAGGAGGTCGCGCGGGCGCAGGGCCTGCTCGAGTGAGTGGGCTCCGGCCGGTCGTCGACGGGACCGGCGGGTCGGCCCTGTGCAGGTCCGCGCCGGTGTTCGAGCTGCGCGGCGTCACCGTCGTCCGCGGCACCCACCGGGCGCTCGACGAGGTCGACCTCGTGGTCGGGCCCGGTGAGCGGGTGGCCCTCCTCGGGCCCAGCGGGGCGGGCAAGAGCACGCTGCTCGCCCTGCTCAGCGGTGCCACCGACCCGGACACGGGTGCGGTCCTGCTCTTCGGCGAGGACCTCGCCCGCCTCGCCCACCGCCGCCGCCGGGAGCTCACGGCGCGGGTCGGTGCGCTCACGCAGGACCTCGACCTCGTCGAGCACGTCCGCGTGCTGCACAACGTCGCGGCCGGCCGGCTCGGCCGGATCGGCCTGGGCCCGGCGCTGCTGCGGCTGCTCACCGCACGGGCGGACGACGAGGTGCGCGAGGTGCTGGCGCGGGTGGACCTCCCCTGGGCGCTTCACGCGCGGACCCAGCACCTCTCCGGCGGCGAGCGGCAGCGGGTGGCCGTAGCCCGGCTGCTGCTGCAGCGGGCCGAGGCGGTGCTGGCCGACGAGCCGGCGTCCAGCCTCGACCCGACGACCGCCCGCGATGTGCTCGAGTTGCTGCGCGGCAGCGCCACGACCGGGACGACGGTGGTCAGCCTGCACCAGCCCTCGGCCGCCCGGCACACCTTCACCCGTGTGGTGGGCCTGCGACGCGGACGCGTGGCGCTGGACCTGCCCCCGGGCCGGCTGACCGACGACCTGCTCGACGATCTCTACGCCCGCGCATGACCGGTCTGCTCGACGCACCCCGGCTGTCCCCGGCGGCGGGGCGCCACGTACGCCTGGGGGTGACCCGCGCCGCGGTGCTGCGGCGCAGGGGGACGACCGTGGCGGTGCTCGCCGCGGTGCTCGTCCTGGCCGCCTGGCGGGCATTCGGCGCGCCGGGCGGGGTGATCAACACCGGCGGCGCGGCGCTGCTCGACGACCTGCTCGCCCGGGCGCTGTCGCCGCGACTGGACGCCGAGTTCCTCCTGCTCGTCGCTCGGGCCACCGCCACCACGCTGGCCTTCGCCGCGGTCGGCGCGGCCGGGGCGCTGCTCGTCGGCCTGCTCGGCGGGCTGGCGCTCAGCGACGCGGCCTGGTCGCGGCGGCCCCCGCTGCCGGTGCGCCTGGTCCGGACGGCGCTGCGCGGCGTGCTCGTCGCGGCCCGGTCGGTGCACGAGCTCGTGTGGGCGCTGCTGCTGGTCGGCGTCCTCGGCCTCGACCCGCTGGTCGCCGTGCTCGCCCTGGTGGTGCCCTTCGGCGCGCAGACCGCCCAGGTCTACGCGGAGACCTTCGACGGCGTGCGCGGCGGCGCGCACGCCGCGCTGCGGCGGGCCGGGGCGCCGCGGACCGCCGCCATCCTGTACGCCCTGGTGCCCGGCGCCTCGCCGCTGCTGCTGTCCTACGCCTTCTACCGCTTCGAGTGCTCTTTGCGCTCGACGGTGCTGCTCGGCTTGGTCGGAGTCGGCGGTCTCGGGCAGGAGCTGGTGGTCAGCCTGCAGTCACGCAACTGGGAGGAGGTGTGGACCCTCGTCCTCGCCCTCCTGGTGCTTTCGGCGCTGGTGGAGGCCTGGAGCGCACGGGTGCGCCGTGAGGCCGGCTCCCTGGGCGACGCCCGCCCGGTCGTGGCCGCCGCCGACGCCGAGGGCGTCGGGGCCCTCGCTGCCGGCCGGGCCGATAGCGCGCCGCCGACGCGCACCTGGACCCGCTGGTCGGTGCTGGTCGGGCTGCCCGGCCTTGCGGTCGCGTGGTGGTGGACCGGAGCCTCGCTCGAGGGGCTCACCGACTCCCTGACCTGGCAGCTCACGCAGGAGCTGGTCGCCGACCTCCTGCGGCCGGCACTGCCCGACGGCGGCGGCTCCGTGCTGCTGCTCGCGGTGCTGGACACCCTGGCCATCGCGGTGCTGGCGATGGCGGTCGCCGTCCTGCTGACCGTCGTACTCGCGCCGTGGGCCGCGGCCCCGACCGCATCCGCCGCCGGACCGCGGGACCGGTCGGGACGCACGCGCGACATCGTCCGCGCCGCGCCCCGGGCCGCCGCGCGCCTGGTGTCGCGGACCGTACTGCTCGGTCTGCGCTCGGTGCCGCCGACGATCTGGGCGATCCTCGCGCTGTTCGTATTCTTCCCCGGCGTCGTGCCGGGAGCGGTCGCGCTCGGTCTGTACGCCGCCGGGATCCTCGGCCGACTGGTCGCCGAGGCGTGGGAATCGGTCGACCGCCGGCCGCGCGACGCGCTGGTCCGCGCCGGCGTCGCGCCGTGGCGCGCCGGCCTGCTGGCGGTGGTCCCGCCCTCGGTCCAGCAGCTCACCACCTACACGATGTACCGCTTCGAGGTGTGCGTGCGCGACACCGCCGTCGTCGGGGTGGTCGGCGCCGCCGGGCTCGGCCGGCTCCTGGGCGAGGGCCTCGCGGCCTTCCGCTACCCGGTGGTGGCCACCGCGCTGCTGGCCTCCTTCGCGGTGAGCGTGGCCGTGGAACTGACCTCCCGTCGCGTCCGCAGAGGGCTCTCCGGGAACCTGCGGCCGCGAGCCCGGCCGTTCCGCAGGGCTCCCGCCCGCACGACGAGGTTCTCGGTGTAGGACCGCGCTTGCTCATCGAAGCCGCCGGTGCACGTGATCAGGACCAGCTCGGAGTGGGGCACCGGCGCATGGACCTGCCGCGCCGCGGACTCGTCCTTGGCGAATTGCTGCAGTTCGGTCAACCGGAAGACCGCCACGCTGCTGTCGGAGCGCATGATCGCGATCTGCGCTCCCTCCGTCAGCTCACCGCGGCGGGCGAAGACCGCCGGACCCGTGTAGTCGTCGACATGGCCCGCGATGATCGCCGGCAGGCCCTGCGGGTCACCCGGGTAGCTGCCCCCGGTGAACCACCCGGGCTTGCTGAAGTCGACCGGCACCTCGAGCGTCTTGTCCTCGTTGAGGCCGCGGGCGACCAGCGGATCCTGCACATGATCATCAACACCGCCGTCGACGACGGCCGCCTCGTGCGCAACCCCGCCTCGCGGGTCAAACACCCGCGACCGGCGCGCCGCGAGAAGCGCTTCCTCACTCACCCCGAGGTGGCCGCGCTGGCCGAGGCCGCCGGACCGGACCGGCTCGTCATCCTCGTGCTCGCCTACTGCGGCCTGAGGTTCGGCGAACTCGCCGCCCTGCGGGTGCGCAACGTCGATCCGCCCCGCCGCCGGCTGAACATCGAGGAATCGGTGACCGAAGTCGACGGTGTCATGGTCTTCGGCACCCCGAAGTCCCACCAGTGCCGGTCCGTCCCCGTCTCCCGGTCGCTCGTCGACGCGATGGCCGCGGCCTGCACCGGTAAGGCCCCGACCGACCTGGTCTTCGCCGCCCCCCGCGGCGGAGTGCTGATGCTCCGGAACTGGCGGAGCCGCGTCTTCGACCCCGCGCTCCAGACGGCCGGACTCGGGGAGCTCACCCCCCACGAGATCCGGCACATCGCGGCCAGCCTCGCCGTCGCCGCCGGTGCCAACGTCAAGGCCGTCCAGCGCATGCTGGGACACGCCAGCGCGGCCATGACCCTCGACGTCTCTCGGGCCTCTTCGACGACGACCTCGACGCCGTCGCCGACCGGCTGGACACCGCCGCCAAGACCGCCCGCCAAGATCATGCGGACTATTGGCGGACGGACGGCACCGTCACTGCCATCCAGCAACCGTCCTAAGCGGCATAACCGCTCCTCAGATGGGTGGAGCTGAGGGGATTCGAACCCTGACCCCCACACTGCCAGGCCGTCATGATCGCGTTCGTCGCGGTTCGCCAAAGTTCCATAAGACAGGTGACCAGCGGATTACTACGGCCGCGCACGGCTACGGATGACCGCGAACGCGGCCAACTGCAACCAGAACTGCAACCACCGAAGTGGACCGTCCCCCTCCTCCACACGGCCATGACCGTCCTCCCTGGCCCTCCCGGCGAGCGATGTGAGGGGGCCGCCATCGTTCCCCTCAAACACTGCAGAGCGACGGCGGACTGTCTAGCCCTCGTCGTGGGACCGCCAGAGATACGCCGAGTGGAGGCCGGCCAGCGTCCGCCATCCGATGCACGCGCCAACATCAGTGAAGGCGTCATCTATCCGTGCGATGACCTCCTCCGCCATGTCGGCAGTCAAGTACGCCGCCTCGCTGCCGGCATCGATGCCGTTGGTACGTAACCGCTCACGGGCCCGCGCGTCGTCATGGACGAGATAGTTGCGCCAGGTACTCAGCCAACGCAGCGTTTCAACCGTCTCGGCATTGAGGTTGCGCGAGCCCAGGCCCCCAATGGCTCGGGGCGCCGCCTGCCAGCGCGCCACCCAGCCGCCCGCACCTTGCGGCTCAACATCGGCGAGGTGGTAGGCGCGGTGAATCCAGCCCTCGGCGGCGGCCTGCGCCAGCACGACGGTCTCGACCACCGCATCGAGCTCGCGGAGGCGCCGCTCATGGCGCCCTGTCTGGGCGGCTTCCGTCGCGCGTTGCCGTGCCTGATGAGCCGTCGCGCATGCCCGGCGGTAGAGCATCGCTGCCGGGAAGAATTCGGCTGAAGCAAGCTCGATCGCACCGTCGTCGGACACTGCACCCCCGCCTATCCCGCGGCGGGCCCTCTAGGCCAACCGCCACCGTCTCTGAAGAATCGCCATACCGCTTCCACACCGCCGGGCCGACCGACCCCGCGGGGGACTGCTGGCGGAGTCCAAGTCTCCAAGTTGGCCATGTCGATTTGATCCCGCTCACCCGCTCCATTTGAAGCGCAGCTTAGACAGCCAGTTAGACTCCCGCGGGGGTCGCCACGCGGTCAACAGCAACCTCGTCCGGCCCGCGATGCCTAGCGCCTATTGAGGATGATTCGCTCGATCGATCGGAACCACCCGCGAGGCCGAGCGAACATGTCTGCGCTGAAGCGACGCAGCCTTTCAAGCCACGTGAAGAGCCCAAGGACCGTCGCGAGCCCTAGGATGGTTACTATTGACTTCCAAGGAATTTGGGAGAAGTCATAGGTGCCACTCGTCCATCGAACTATCAACGCTATGGTAACCAAGGCCAGGCCGACTCGGACAATCTCAGCCCACCATACTCTAGCGGCCGCCGGATTCAGATCCGCAAAGACGCGGAATGGGTTATCCGGGTTAATAGACTGGCGCGGACGCTTGCGGGCGCCGGAGAAGCCTCCCATTGGCGACGTTGGACCGTCAGGAGCCGTCGGGGAACCACGGAAAGACTGCGCGGGAGGAGTCGGATCATCCTGACCTTCGATCCTAGGACCGTGGTGCTAAATTGCCCTTCCTCGGCCCCCCTCCCCCTCGTCGGCGATTCAACTGCAGACGTTCCCGCAGATGACCCCGTAGCCGATTGCGGCAGGCTTGGATCAAGCGATACAACCACCTCGGCGGATTCTTCGATTTTATCGGGCTTTTGTCGCCAGTAGTGGACCACCATTGCACTACGCAGGGATAAGTACGCCGTCCCTCGCAGATAGATTCGCCAGGCTCCAGGCTCGAGTAGCCTCAGGTATTTCCACTGCGGGCTTGTCGTTGCGATCTGATATTTGGCGGGCGAGATAAGGAAGACGTTCATTTCATCAATCGGGATCATGCGCTTCCGCAGATGGATCTCTGACTCTGCGAAACGCGACTCCCGAACGTCATACACGCGAAAGTCGAATAGCGCGCCACCTGTGACCCGCTTCCACGACCACAGAGGGCCGGCACCAAAGACCCGGAACCTCAACCGCAAATATCGAGCCTCTCCAGCTGGGATTGGCGACACAAGAGGAACCACGTAATGGGACGAATCTGACCGCTGGTCAACCGTAGAGAGCACCTTGATGCCTGCTACGTTGATCCTCCCCAAACGTAGCGGCTCGGCGTAGTCACCGACTGTCAGCTTCGTCCAGTCCTCTTCCGCCTCTGCATGGACGGGACCTCCGAAGACGAGCTCCGCCGACGCCTGTGTGGCGATCGTCTGATAGAGGTCCTGTGCGACCGTCTCATTCTTCGCGCGACCAGGCCATCTGCCTTCGTCGACCCTGAAGGGAAGAATTATCTCGACCTGGCTGACCGGTTCGGTAGCAGCAACAAGCTCCAACCCTAGGTCGAAGTAGAAGAGCCGGCGCCCGGGCACCAAGGACGAAAGCGCCCAAAGGTTTACGTGACATCGGCGAATGCCAGGCAGAATGACCGCCGGCCCGGCTCCGTGAGGCGTAGCCAGATTGAGCCCCGGGGAGGTAGCCGACTCAGGTGCGGATTGAAGAACCCCGAAATACCCCACGGCTACGAGCCCCCCGCCATCGCGCGCCGACTACCGGACGAGATCACAGTAATGCGTTGAACACTCCCGGCGGTGCGCATCGGATTGCCAGCAGGTGCCACGCCGGAGACTAGAGTCCCATTAAGCTTTTGATAGGATTGGGGGGCGCGGAGAACGCCAAACTCGGCCAGCGGAACTGATGCCGGGAAGAGTCCAACAGCGCCAATGTGAATAGCAGACGCACAAATAGCTTCCTCCAAGTACTTCGCAACCATCGCCCGCTCATATTCGTCCGGCTCCATGGCGACAAGATCCGTCGCACTTCCATACGTAATAGAATCCAGGCGCATCACTCCGGTGACCGCACAGACTGGGCGACATTCATAGATGGCCCACCAGGCGGGTAGTGTTGCCCGCACTTGTCTACGGCGGAATTCAGTCGGCTTCAGGCCTTGAAATATGCGGTGTGCATGATGCGGATGGAGTGAAATCAGACCGGTGACAGCGAGAGAATTCACCAGACGCGGGTGTACACAATTTCGTGACGGCCCGAGCCGTACCGATTACACAAGAATGCGGTCTCAGTGAAGCCAGCGGTGTGGAGCAAGCGGGTCAACTGCGGCGCTATGTGGTGAGCGACGGTCACCCATAGTTCAGTGACCCCACCAGCGTCTGCGCGGAGGACCGCCTCATGGATCAGAGCAGACCCGATTCCCCAGTTGCGAGCTTGCTCAGCCACGAAGACGGTGGAGAGCTTCATCTGGTCCGCTGATTTGGGGGTCAGAATTGCGACACCAACAGCTGACTCTGCCTGCCAAGCCACGATGCCCAAGGCCTTTCCGCGCACGATATCCTGCAGGCGGGAAGCCAGCCATCCTCGGCCATTAGGGTATAGGAGCTGCACTGGCCGCTCCAGCAACCTTGACACTTCGTCGACGCTTGGAGCAGTCAAAGGCTGAAGAATAACTTCGGCAGTCTCCTTAGATGCTGTCGCCGCGTTAAGGTTGACCATGCGAGGAGGCTGGAGCCGTGGCCATATTGCCCGCTCGGTGTCGCGCAAGTTGGTCACACCGGCGACCATAGTGGAGCCCCCTGACAGACGGCGAGGCGCGCAGCACGAGGAGCGGGCTGGCACCTCTGACTTCCCCTCTTACAGGTGCTCGCTGAGGACCCAACGGAGGCTCGCGGGGCGCGGTGTGACGGTGTGGCGAGAGAGTCACGCCAGGCTGCGGCCGGCCAGGCTTCAAGAGTGACGGCTTGGTTGGCTAGTCGGGCCGTCCTCGACGACGTCACCGGGCACCTCCACGCAGCAGTCGCTGCGGTCCCAGCGGAAGCGGGTCTCGTCCAGTGAGTCGGGCATATGTCGCCGGTTCACGAACTACCGGCATGTGGTTCGTTCGAGAGTTGTCCACAGATCGCGTGGGCCCTGGGGATGCCGAAGCTGCAGGCACAGCGCCTGAGGGCGGACGGTGGTCAACACGCCAGACGTCCAGTACGAGCATCCGTCCACAAGCAGGGGCGTGTCGTGAACAGTGCGATGCACAGGTACCAGTTCGTAGTCTCACCGCCGATGACGGCACTGGTCCGGCGGACACGGCTGCCGCTCCGGACGAGAGCCAACCGGTTCGGCGAGGCCTAGCGTGCGAAGTTGTCAGGCCGGCGTGGCATGGTTCGAACGTGCGTTCGAGCAGAGGGTTCGTGGGCACGACAGGCCTGCCATCGGCGGGTCCACGACCGGGTGAGGAAGGGAGGGCAGCGATGGTCAAGTACCACCATGAGTTCCGCGACCCGGTCCACCAGTTCATCACGGTGACATCACACGAGCGGACCATCGTCGACTCGGAACCTGTCCAGCGCCTGCGCTACATCGCGCAGTTGGCACTCTCGTCACTGGTTACCCGGGCGCGACGCACCGGCGGTTCGAGCACAGCCTCGGTGTCATGGAGTTCGCCGGCCAAGCGTTCGACGTCTTGATCGCGCGACAGGAAAACGTTTCCGAAGAGGTCCGGGACGTCGTCCCTGAACTCTCTGCGCACAACAACTTCCCGTACTGGCGGACTGTAGTGCGCATGGCCGCCCTCTGTCATGACCTCGGCCATCTTCCGTTCTCGCATGCTGCCGAGCACGAGATTCTGCCGGAAGACGTGTCGCACGAAACGTTGTCTGAACAAGTGATCACCAGTCCAGAAATGCGTGAACTTTTCGCCAACATGGTACCGCCCGTCGATGCTGCTGTCGTTGCAAAGCTTGCGGTCGGCGCGGAGAAGGCAAGTCAAGGTCGCTTTTCGGTGTGGGAGTCTCTCCTCAGCGAGATAATCACAGGAGATGCTTTCGGAGTCGACCGGATGGACTATCTCTTACGCGATTCTCACCACGCCGGTGTCGCTTACGGAAGATTCGATCACCACCGGTTAATCCAGACACTTCGACTGATGATGCCAGCTGCTAGTCCCGGACCGGATGAGGACGATTCGCAAGCGCCGGTGATTGGCATTGAGCGCGGCGGCCTGGAGGCAAGTGAGTCGCTGGCCTTAGCTCGGTATTTTATGTTCAGTCAGGTGTACTTTCACCCCATCCGTGTGGTTTACGACATTCATCTTGTTGACTTTCTTCGCAACTGGCTACCTGAGGGAAAGTACGGGGCCACCGTTCAGCAGCACCTGGCCACAACGGACAACGAAGTCCTGACCGGGATGCGCGTGGCGGCCGGCGACTCCAGCCATCCGGCTCACGAACCGGCCCAGCGAATCCTCCAGCGTCAGCACTTCAAGGTGCTGTACGAACGAAGTGTCTCCGACCTTGAACTGTCGCCCGATCCGGGGTTGGCGGTCAAGGCATGGGCGGTCAACGAGTACGGCGAAGATGCCGTACGCCACAAAGCCAGCCGAAAGGGCGGCGGGAAACTCGACTTCCCAGTTAGAGAATTCGCAAACCGTCGAGTTTCGTCATTGAGCGTCAGCGAGACGCTAGCTCGACTGCCCTCGGCGAGCGGCGAGTATGTCTTCTTGCGTCCGGACCTTGTCGCCGACGCGCGTCGGAAGCTCACTCGCAACCGTGAGGAAATTCTCGGGTCCTGGTCGCCAGAGGATCTAGAAGAGGACGACATGGCGGCACTCAAGGAGGAGTTATGAAGCGACTGGCTCGCGCAGCGGTCCTAAGCGCATTGGCAGATGGTCTTCACGAAAGGAACTCGTGGACCGGGGAGACGCATCTGCAAAAGGCGACCTTCTTCTTGCAAGAAGCCTTGGGCGTCCCGTTTGAGTATGACTTCATCCTCTACAAGCATGGCCCCTTTTCTTTTGCGCTGCGGGATGAACTGAACAGCCTTGAGGCGGATCGCTTCATCGAGGTTAAGCCCCAGCGCTATCCGTATGGGCCTCGACTGGAAACGACCCACATCGGTAAGGCCCTGCAGGCGAAGTTCCCGAGGACCATGGAGATGCACCGTGCGGCGGTCGACCAGGTCGCGGACTTCGTCCGTGACCGGGGCGTCGGGGAATTGGAGCGGCTCGGCACCGCGTTGCTTTTGATCAAGGAGAACCCGAACGCACACGATGAGAAGTTGGCCGAGCTCATGACCGGAATCAAGCCTCATGTGTCGCTGCCAGAGGCATTAACCGCGGTCGGTGAAGTGAGGAGCTTCATGAGCGAACGGCATGGGGCGGCGGTTTAGTAGCGACCCCAAACGCCGAGTGCGGTGTCGCTATTGCCCTTGCAGAACCTCAGAAGCGAGCCATCTCCAGGCCCGCGGTCCATACGCACACCACGGTGTAGGCCACGCGGTGCTGGGCCGAGGCAGCCTGATCGACTGGCATCTCGAGCTGCGTGTGCCACCGATTCTGGCGGCGGGGTCTGGGCGGGTACCAGACCAACTGCAGGCCTCGTCGCATACGGTGTGCCGGCCTCACTCGCGTCTGGCGGGCAAGCGCTTGACCCTCGATCAGGGGCAGTGCGCTGGGGGCCATGTGCGCTCGGGGTAACCGATTGGCCCGCCCAGCGCTCAGAGCCAAGCCGCCGCCGCCGGGCGCAACATTGAGGCGGCCGCTTCGAGGCTCACGTGAGCGCCTGGGCCCACGACCGACGTGTACTTCGCCACTACTGGTCTCTCAAGATCGCGAACCATCACACGTCTTGTACTGCGGAGCGCCAATTCGTTGTGATCGCCCTGGCGCCGCCTTGTCCACACGCGTTAGCTCCCGGGGCTAATCGGGCGATCAGCGGGCTGTTGGAGATACACCGCTGACGTGCGCCGACTTCCAGCTGTTGCCACCGAAAATTGCTCCCTTAAGTGAGCAGCTGAAGCCGCGGTGGCGGTCCGGTGGCCACGCCCTTCTCCATCCGACCACCGCTGACGGCAGTCAGGGTAAGTCCGAACAACAGCTCGCGAAGGGTAGCCGGGTGTAGCCGGAGCTCGCGGGCGACTTCCGGAATCCCAATCCCCCGCTGGCGCATCAGGCCGAACGACTTCTCGAGGAGCTTGGACGTTTCCCGCACTCCACCATCAGGCTCACTGCTCCGGTACCCCAGTTGGCTGAGCCGGCGACAGGTCGAAGCGTAAGTCCAGTCGGTCGTCAGGCCGAGCTCATGGAGCCGGTGCGCGAGAGCCATGGCAGCTACGCCCCACCGCTTCTTCGCAGAGATTACCCGGTCAGGTCCAGCGTTCCGCAGGCCCGACGCAAGAACGTCTTCCTCCGGCATAAGGAACGCTGCAGCGAACCGATTGGCCTCGAGCTCCCGGTCACGACCCCGCGGAAGGTCGTAATCGGAGTGGATGACGAGGTGACCCAATTCGTGCGCGGCGTCGAAGCGACCCCGCTCAGCGCTCTTACGGGTATTCAGCAGCACAACTGGCGTCCCCCGCCACCAGAAGCTGAAGGCATCCACGTCGGCCAGGTGCTCCGGTAGCGAGAACACCCTGACCCCGTGTGCCTCCAGGAGGTGTACGACGTTGTCTATTCGGCGGTAGCCCAACTCCCACTCAAACCGCAGTCGCTGCGCGGCGCCGGCTGGGTCACCGGCTGCACGCTCGTACCGCGGCACGTCGGGCGCTGGCAAGTTCAGACGCGCCTCCAGCCAGTCGTTCAGCTGAATCGCCAACCCGCCGCTGGCTAGAGCCGCGTCGCGACGTCCAGCGCTCATCTTCGTGAGTGCCCGGAAGCTAGCAGCGTCCGTCGGGATTTCTTCTAGCTCCGGTGCCGAGAAGAAGTCGACGGGTACGTCGAGGGCGGCGGCTAGCCGCTTCAGCACATCAGCGCTCGGTGCTCTTGACTCTTCCTCGTAGTAGGCCAGTACGCGGGGCGTGACACCGACTTGCTTAGCCAACGCTGTCCGGGTCATCCCGGCCTTAGCTCGGGCGAACGCAAGTCGGGATGCCGTGAAGTCGACGCTCACCGCCAGGAGACGTCGACGTCGGTGCTCGGGCCTCCATCGACAGGATGGGCGACATCCAAGTCGGCCGGGCCCCCGAGAGGCTGCGACGGGATCAGGATCCGCTCGACAAGATCGCACGGGCGGGAGTCGGCACTCATGCCGCTGGGAAGGGAGAGTTCCGCGCGCACCTCACCATCGACGACGGCGACGAGCAGGACCCAAGTAAAGGGCGAGTTGATGAACGGCTCCTGCTGACCGACGTTGAACAGCGCGAGTTGCTGTCCATTCGTCTCAATCTTCTTCGCGGTGGCGGAGCCCTTCGGGTGGCGGGTCCTGGGCTCTTGACCTACCTGGCCGGTCAACTCGTCGCCGGACTGCACGACAATGCTGATCCCCAGGCCCCGGTTGAACGTCCGGGCCTGCCCGTCGAGCTCGTCGTGCTCCCAGCCCATCGGCACTACGAGGCGACGTAGGGCTGCGGTCGTTTCGAAGTACAGGAACGAGCCTCGCGCTGACGACGGGTGGAACGCGGTGGTGCTGTTCCAACCACCCGCACCAGAGGCCACGACGCGCCGCAGGCCGAGTAGATCAAGGCCGAGGCTCTGGAGCCTGGTCTGAACCTCGACCTCGTCCCGGTACAGCTGCATGATGGAGCTCCCCTGTCTCGCGATCGAGCTCGCTCCCGCCGAGCGAGTTCGGAAAAACGGTACCTCAGATTAGGTCGAGAAAGTAGAACAAGGCCGATCGTCGGCGCGTCTTGTGCACGAACCGTCGCCAGCACGGCCGCGGTCAGACCAAGCCGTTGCGCGCGGGCCCGCCACCCGTCCTTGGCCAGCACCACACCCACCGGAGACATCAAGATCAACGGGCCACACACGTCTTGCATCTCGGGCTCGGGAACTCGTGGTGACGTGTTACAGGAGGACTGCCAGCAGACTTCAGGCCATGGGAACCAGCGGCACTCCCGAGTACCGGGCCCGACGGCGGGCGCGCAAGCAACAACACCGCCAGCAACGCCAACACGCCCCGGTGGAACACCCCCGTCCGGACCGGGCCGCCCCGGCGGCGGACGGGCCGGAACGACGCACCGCCGCGACGATCTGCGGATGGTGCGGCGGACCGATCACGCCGCGCAGGCGCGGCCCGATCCCGAAGTGGTGCTCGGCCACCTGCCGGCACCGGGCCTAGGAGCAGAGCCGCGCGGCGAACTCCGGCCGGACGGCAGTGCAGGTGGCCGAGCGGCGGGTCGAGATCCGTGTACCCCTCGAGCCGACCCGTCGAGACTGGCCGCGGTTGCTCGGCGAGCTCGCCGGTCAATTGGATGACGGCCGCGTCTACGACCGGGACCTACCCGCCTTCGGCGTGGCACTGGACCCGGTCCTGCGGTCCTACCGGCGGCGGGCGCGCTGGAGCGGCGCACCCGACCTCCCCTGACTGCCCGGAGCCGGGGGTTGCCGTACTGCTCCTGTCGGGGCGCGGGCGTCGACGGTGATGTCGGGACAGTCGTCGTGGAGCGGGAAGCCAACGGGGGTGACATAGGTGACGGGGGCGGGTGACGACCCAACCGGCCTGATGCCACCCCGACCAGCGCGCCACTGGCCGTCGCGGGCGACGTGACTCCCGGCCCTGCTGTACGGCAGGGGCCGTCTGCCCGAGGAGCACGGCCCGCCAGGCAGCGCACCAACCCAGTGCGAGGGGTAACGCGCCCCGGTGACGCCCGCACGGCATGCCGCTCGGCAGCTGACCGCACCTCTCACCCCCCGTCGTCTGCTACTCGTCACAACGTATTGCGCAGTCCTGGGTGCATGAGGTGTGCCGGCTCGTGATCTTGTCTAGCCGGGCAGTTGAGAGGGGAGCGAAGGAGGGGGCCCGCAGGCGAGGATCGAGCACGTAGCCGAGGTCGACGGTGCGGCGCTGCGGAGGCCGATGGCAGGCCTCAGATTGCGCTGCCGCGGAGGCGACTACGCCGAGGACGTGTCCGCACCCCTGGACCAGGATGTGTCCGAGCTTCCCAACCGATCGACGACACCAACGCTGCCCGTGGACGCCGAACACGACGCGCGTGGCCCCACCCGGAGCGAGTGCGGGTCTGCCGCTATTGGAGACGGCGGAGACGCAGCAGGCCACGCTGGGCGACGGTGACCGTGCCGGCCAGCATGGCCAAGTCGTGACCTGCGACCACCTCCGCGAGCGCAGCGGCCACGGTCGGCGGCGACTGATTAGATGGCCTCAGTACGAGGATCCCGGCGTGGCTGCCCGGTGGGTAGGCCCGGATGTCGCCCAGTCCACGATCCAGCGTGATCAGCAGTCGTCCGGTGGCGGCCGCAGCGGCCACGACCTGCGGATCCGTTGCACCTGCGAGGTTCTCTTCGACGACGGTGTCGACATCGTGTCCGGCGGCGGTGAGGACCTGGCGGCCGAACGAGGGATGTTCTCGTCAAGCTTGACCTTCACTCGGGGCCCAGCGGGACCAGTTCCTCGCGGGCCAGCAGCGCCCCGTAAGCGGCAGCGGCCTGCACGCCTTCGGAGGTCAGGGTCGGGTACTCCTCGATGATCTGTTCGGCGCTCATGCCGGCGGCAAGGCAGTCGAGCACCACGCTGACCGGCACGCGGGTGCCGGCGATCACCGCCTGGCCGCTCAGCACGGCCGGATCGGTGGTAATCAACGCCAACCGGTCGGCACTCATACGCCCAGTGTGCCCGCGCCCGCGATCTACGCCCAGCACGCGAAGCGCCCGGACCGTGCGGACCTCGTCGAGCGGGGCACGGGATGCCTGCGCCGCGACCGCCCGAACGGCTGCCCTCGCACGACCCCGCCTCGACCCCTTCGCGTACGGGAGGAACTCGGGAGGTTCACCGGAGGAATCCGGGAGGACCAGGACCCTGAAGGACGCCCGCCCTTCGGTGATGAACGGCCCGGACGGCAGGAGACGAGAGAAACAGGAGGTTCGCCGGGCACTGTCACCAACCGGCCGGAAACGGCGCCCGCTCCGGGTGAGGGTGCGGCGCCGAACGCCGGCGCACGAGGCCGGCCGACGAGGAGGGCGACACATGGGCGACGCGCAGCGACCTCGGGAGCCGGTGTTCAGCGACCCGCTGCTGCTCACACCCGAGGAGGCCGCCGAGGTGCTCCGCATCGGCCGCACCACGGTCTACGCGCTGATGAAGGCCGACGAGCTGCACGCGGTGCACATCGGCCGCAGCTGCCGCCTCTCCAGGGCCGAGCTCGAGCGCTACGTCCGCCGCCTGGAGGCTCCCCGTGCACCGCGACGGACCCGGGCCACCACGGACCAGCGGGAACTCTTCGAGCTCGGCCCGCAGTCCCCAGACGCGGCGTGACTCCACAGGGCTCGTGCCCGCAGCCGAGCGCTCGGCCAGACTGGACCTCCAGCCCACGACCCAGGGGTGACCGATGGCGGGACGCGCCTCGAACGGCGAGTCGACGATCTACAAGGGCGCTGACGGGCGCTGGCACGGCTACGTCTCCGTCGGGTTCACGCTCGACGGCAGGCTCGATCGCCGGCACGTCAGCAACAAGAGCCGCGGCGTCGTGGTCGCGAAGGTCCGCGAGCTCGAACGCAAGCGCGACTCCGGGACGGTGGGCGAGACGTCGACCCCGACGGTCGCCTGGTGGCTCGAGCACTGGCTCGCCACCATCGCCCCGCGCCGGGTGCGACAGCGGACGCTGGAGAGCTACGAGTCCGCCGTCCGGAGGCACCTGATCCCCGGCATCGGCCGGCACCGCCTCGACCGGCTGCGTCCGGAGCACCTCGACCAGCTCTACACCGCCCTGCTCGACGCCGGCTACTCCCCCGCTTCCGTGCTGCGGCACCACCGCATCCTGTCCCGGGCGCTCACGGTCGCGGTCCAACGAGGCCACGTCCCGCGCAACGTCGCCGCACTCGTCGACCCACCCGCCCAGCGCCCCAGCGACATCGCCACCGCCCTGGACCTCGGCGAGGCCCGCGCCGTCCTGGAGGCAGCCGCGCACGTCCGCAACGCCGCCCGTTGGACCGTCGCCCTGGCCCTGGGCCTCCGGCAGTCCGAAGCGCTGGCGCTGCAGTGGAAGGACATCGACCTGCTCACCGGCACGCTGACGGTCCGGCGGAGTATCCACCGCGTCCGCGGCGGCGGGCTGGTCTACGAGGAGCCGAAGACCCGCCGCAGCCAGCGCACGCTCGCGCTGCCGATGCCGCTCGTGGCCGAGCTGCACCGGCACAAGGCCGTCCAGAACGGCGAGCGGATGCTGGCCGGCTCCGAGTGGCACGACGAGGACCTCGTCTTCGCCCAGCCCAACGGCCGGCCGATCGACAAGAAGGCCGACTACGACGCCTGGACCGACCTGCTCCGGGCCGCCGGCGTCCGGCACGTCCGGCTGCACGACGGCCGGCACACGGCCGCCACCCTGCTGCTGAGCGAGAACGTCCACCCGCGGGTGGTCATGGAGCTGCTCGGCCACGCACAGATGCGCACGACCATGGACATCTACAGCCACGTCATGCCGGCCCTGGCCCGCGAGGCCGCCGACCGGATGAGCACCCTGCTGCTGCCGAGTGGAGCCGGTCCAACTGCAACCACAACTGCAACCAGAGACGACTCAGGCCGCCCTCCCGAAGGAGAACGGCCTGGTCATCGGGGTGGAGCTGAGGGGACTCGAACCCCTGACCCCCACACTGCCAGTGTGGTGCGCTACCAGCTGCGCCACAGCCCCTTGCCGGCCCGGCGGTGTATCCCCGAGCCGTTGACGACTCTACATCGCCGGGGCGCGGCACCCGTGCAGGGGTGTCGGTCCGGTCAGATGTCGACGCCCCGCTCGCGCAGCCACGGGAGCGGGTTGATCCGCTCGCCGTCCTCGCCGCCGTCGCGCACCTCGAAGTGCAGGTGCGGCCCGGTCGACTGGCCGCGGTTGCCCAGCAGCGCGATGGTCTCGCCCGCCTGCACGTAGTCGCCGGGCGAGACCAGGATCTTGTCCATGTGCCCGTAAACGGTGACGTCACCGTTCTCGTGGAGGAGGTAGACGGCCAGGCCGTAGCCGCTGGCCGAGCCGGCCCGGAGCACGACGCCGTCGGCCGCCGCGTACTCGGGGGTGTGCATCGGCGCGGCCAGGTCGATGCCGTAGTGGAACTTGCCCCACCGCGCGCCGTAGCCGCTCGTCAGCCGCGCGCCGTCCACGGGCAGGACCGTCTTGGGCCGCGCCGCCTCGGCGGCGGCGGCCGCGGCGGCCGCCTCGGCCTCGGCAGCGGCGGCGGCCACTGCCGCTCGCTCGGCCCGGGAGGCGGCGACCTCCTCCAGCCGCGCCTGGGCCTCGGCCACGCTGATCGACGCCTGCGGCTTGAGCTCCAGCCCCTCCTCGCCGCCGCCGAGCAGCTCGTGCTGCGCGGCCAGCACCGCCGTGGGCTCGGCGGAGGCGTCCGGAGCGGTCGGCACGATGAGCACGCCGGCGGCCAGGCCGCCCGCGACCAGGGCGCCCAGCAGCAGTCCGGGGCGGCGCGCGACCCGGCCGGCCCGCGGGCGGCGGGCCCGTCCCGGAGCGGCGGCTCCCCGGAGCGTCCGCTCCCGCAGTGCCACCTCCCGCTCGACGCGCTCGCGCAGCGAGCCCTCACGAGAAACCGGGGAGCCGTACGTCCCGGTGGCGTCGCGCTGCGGAGTCATGCACCTGCCCGTTCGGAGGAAGCGGCCGGGTCGGCCCGAATCGGTCGTCACCGATCCAAACACCCCGTGACCGTCCTGTGACCATGCGTACGGCGTGTCCTCTAGCAACACGCCGTGACAACTACGTCACACACCGCACGAGTCACAGCCGTTGCCCGCATCGGTGCCATCCGGGACCACGGCCGCCGATGACCCGGGGTCGCGCCTGTCCCCGCTGCCGCCGTCCTCGCGGTGCAGCGCTCCCCCGGACCGCCGCCGGTCCGGCGCCGACGGGACGCCGCCGGTCAGGCCCCGGGGGGACGCCGCCGGTCAGGCCCCGGTGACCAGCGCTAGGTCGTCGGCGATGTCGCGCGGGGTGTTGCCGGCGTCGAAGGCCACCGGCGCCTCGTCGTCGGCGGAGTACAGCAGCAGCAGCGAGCTGTGCAGCCGGCCCTGGTCCTCGGCCAGCGGCACCCCGGCCGACAGCTGGGCCTGGTCGATGGTCGCCTGATCACCGGTCAGACCGACGAAGCCGGTCGGCAGGTCGGCGTCGAACAGGTCGAGGTACTCGCCGAGCACCTGCGGCGTGTCCGTGGCCGGGTCGGTCGTGACGAAGACCACCCGCACTCCTTCGGCGACCGCCGGGTCGAGCTGGCGCAACGCCACGGCGACGTCGGCCATCGTGGTCGGGCAGATGTCGGGACAGTTCGTGTAACCGAAGAACAGCAGCGTCGGGGTGCCGGCCGTCTCGGCCGTGAAGTCGTAGGGCTGCCCGTCGGTGTCGGTGAGCGTGAACGAGGGCCGCTGGTAGGGCTCGGGCAGGTCGATGCCGGCGTACCGGTCGTCGGGGCCCTCCACCGTCGCCGCGGCGCCGTGCCCGGCATGACCTCCGTGCCCGTCGGCCCCAGCGGCGTCGCCGCCGTCGTCCGACCCGCCGCACGCGGCCAGCACGAGCCCGCCGGAGGCGAGCAGGGCGAGCAGGCGGGTGCGGGCGGTACGGCTCACGGAGCCACGGTACGACGGCGCGCCGACCACCCGAGGTACAGGCCGCCGAGCCCGGCGAGCAGACCCAGCACCGCGAGCACCAGCGCGGCGGTCGCCGTACCGGAGCCACCGTCGCCGGCGGCCTCGCCGTCCGCGGCGGGAGCCGCGGCCTCCTGCACCTCGGCGGGCGCGGCGTCCTGCTCCCCGGTTCCCCCGCTCAGGGCGAGCACCGGGGCCGGGTACTCCGGCTCGCCCTGGCCCTCGACGGTCGGCTCGATCCACGCCGCCTCGCTGCCGTCGCTGTAGGTCTGCACCGCCGGGAGCACCACCTGCTCGACGTCCGGGAACGGCCCGCCGGAGAGCGAGAACTCCTGGAACTGGCCCGGCTCGATGCCGGTGCCCTCGTCGGCCCGCCACTCGACGACGGAGACGTACGTGTCGATCTCCTGCCCGTGCACCGCCGCCGGTTCGGACAGCTGCGCGGTGGTCATCGTGGCCGTCCAGCCGGGCACCGGCTGGGCACGCAGCGACGCCAGCGCGGCCTCCTCCGGGATGGAGACGCGCAGGGCGACGGTGCGGGCGGTGTCGCTCTCGTTGGGCACGCGGAAGGTCATCTTCCCGTAGCCCCCGGGGGCGGCGTCGGCGGAGGAGACGGTGACGTGCGCGGCGGCTCCGCCGGCCAGGCCGACCGACGCGGCGAGCGCGGTCAGGACGGCGAGCAGGACGACGGCCGTCCGGTGCATCGAGCGGGACACGGTTCTCCTTCTGCGGGGTCAGCCTGCGGGGGTCAGCGCACCGAGAAGCTGGTGCGCGCGGTGGCGGCGGTGAACTCGTCGAGCCGCACGGAGACGGCGAGCGTCCAGGTGCCGGCGGTCGGGATGGTGGGGAGGCTCACGTAGTGGCCGGGGCCGGCGCCCGCGAGGTCGAGCGAGAGCGGCCCGATCTCCTGCTGCTCCTCGGTGAGGGTCACCCGCAGCTCCTGCGGCTGGGCCGGCAGGCCCTCCTCGTCGTAGAGGTAGAGGTGCAGGCTGTTGGCGCCCGGCCGCGCCGGATCGAGCGAGACCTGCACGGTGCCCGCCTCGCCGGACCCGGTCTGCAGCGGCAGGATCGCGTCGTCCGGCTGGGCCAGCGCCGAGCGGGCCGGCGGGGTGCCGGCCAGCACCGCCGACAGCGCCAGGACGACGGCGACGACGGCGGCCTCCAGCAGGACGGAGCGGCGGAACGGGCCGACGTCCTCGACGGCGCCGTCGGCCTGGGCCTCGGCGCGGAGCCGGGCGGCGCTCGCCGTCGGGTCGGGATCGGGTGCGCCGCCGGCGTCCGCCGCGGCCTCCGCCGAGTAGGCGTGCGCGGTCACCCGGCGCCCCGGACGGCGCGGGCGCGGCGCGCCCAGGTGCTGCTGCACCCAGACCCGGGAGACGCCGGCCGCACCCAGCACGAGCAGCACGAGCAGCACCTTGGCCAGCAGCACCCGGCCGTAGGCGGTCGACACCAGCCCCGACAGCGAGCCGAGCTCGCGGACCGTCTGCGCCACCCCGCTGAGCACCAGCGCGGTCACCGCACCGAAGGCCAGGCGGGAGAAGCGGGTCAGCGCGGTGCCGAGCTGGGCGGCCGGTATGCCGGGCCGCAGCAGGCCGGCCAGCAGGGCGACGAGCCCGCCGACCCAGACCGTCATCGCCGCGACGTGCACGGAGGTGACCAGGACCGCGAAGGCCGGCAACGGCCCGGCGACGGGGTGCCCGACGGCCGCGGTGGCGACGACCAGCCCGGCCGCGAGCACGGTCCCGACGACCACGACCGCCCGTGAAGGCCCGGCGGCGGCCCGATCGGCCGTCGCGCCGAGGCGGAGCAGGGTGAGCAGCGCGAGGGCGACGACGACGCGGAACAGCAGGGTGAGGCCGTACGGGGTCGCCGCGGTCCCGACGAGCAGGTCGGGGTCGGCGATCACGCCGAGGCCGGCGCCCGCCGCGTAGGGGCCCTGCAACAGGAACAGCAGCGCCGCACCGGCGGCGACCAGGCCCGCCCCGATCACGGCCGCCCGGTGCAGCCGCGGCGCCGCCCAGCCCTCCGGCCAGCACAGCAGCAGAAAGGCGGGGATGCCGGCGCCCAGGGCCAGCCCGGCGAAGCCCAGCCACCGGGCGACGACGAGCAGCCCGGTGACCAGCGCATCGCCGTCGTCGGCGGCGTCCGCGACCGCCTCGTCGACGGGCTCGGCGTCCCCGACCACGAAACCGAACGCCCCGCTCACCGGGTGCGAGTCGGTCGAGATCACGCGGTAGGTGACCAGGTAGCCGTCGTCGGGCAGGTCGTGGCGCAGCGGGATGGTCACCGTGCTGCCGTCGACGGACGGCGCACCGGTGTCGACCCGGTCGCCGTCCCCGTCGAGCACCCGCGCGTAGCCCGCGCCCAGCGACACCGACTCGGTGAACTCGAGCACGACCGAGGCGGGAGCCACGGCCAACTCCGCCCCCTCCCCCGGCGCGGTCGACACCAGCTCGGCGTGCGCGGCGGCCGGCCCGGCGCCGAGCACGCCGGCCAGCAACCAGCCGGCGAGCAGCGCGAACAGGACGGGGAGGCGTCGGGCCGCGGGGTGCCGGATCAAGGGGCGCCGGATGAAGGGGCGCCGGATGAAGGGGCGCCGGCTCGAGGGGTGCAGGGTCGAGGGGTGCCGGGTCGAGGTCGGCCGCGTCATGCGGCCACCCGGCGCCGCGCGACGGCCCGCACGGTGCGTTCGCGCGGCCGCCGTCGCCGCCAGGCCACGAGGGAGACCAGCAGCACGCCGACGAGCAGCAGCAGGTGGACCAGCGCGCGTTCGGCGTGCACGTGACCGGCGGCGAGGTCGGCGACCGTGTGCGCGGCCAGCAGCACGCTGAAGGCGCCGAGGAACGGCAGCGAGCCCGCGGCCCACCGCGGGACGGCGGCGACGGCGAGGAAGGCGACCGCCAGCGCGGCGTTCCACGCGCCGGTCTCGTGCGCCAGGTGCACCGGCGCGCTCATCGAGCCGGCGCCCGAGGTGAGCGCCGGCCAGGCGAGGCCGGCCTGCGCCACCCCGACGGCGAGCAGCGCCAGGCGCAGCCCGGCGGTCACCAGCCGCGACCGCGCCGCGGCGCGGGCACCCGGCAGCTGCCGCGGCAGGGCGCCGAGGACGCGGGCGGTGAGATCCGGCACCGCCGGCGCCGGAGCCAGGCGGGCGCGCCGCGTAAGCGCGGCGGCCGCCTCGGCCCAGGCGGCGCACCCGGGGCAGGCGGCCAGGTGGCCGTCGAGGTCGGCGGCGGGGATCCCGGGCGCCTCGCCGTCGAGGCGCGCCGAGACCGCCTCGCGGATGTCGGGGCAGTGCATGCTGGAGTAGTCGTCGAGGGGGGCCGTCCGGTTCCCGGGTTTTTCGCGGAGGGCGGACGGTGCGGACGGTGGACGAGCTGGAGCGGCTGGCCGCCGAGGCCGCGGACGGCGACCCGCTGGCCGCCGCCGCGCTCGTCCGCGCCACCCAGGCCGACGTCTGGCGGCTCTGCGCGGCCCTCGGCGACCGGCAGTCGGCCGACGACCTGGCGCAGGAGACCTACCTGCGGGCCTTCGGCGCGCTGCACCGGTTCGAGGGCCGCTCCTCGCTGCGCACCTGGCTGCTGGCGATCGCCCGACGGGTGTGCGCCGACGCCGTCCGGTCGCGCCGGCGGCGCCGGCTGGTGCTCGTGCCCGGCGGCGCCGAGCTGGAGGCCCTGGCGCCGGTGGACGGCGACGGCGACGGCGACGGCGTGGGCGTCGGGGCGGCGCTGGCCGACCTGCTCGCCCGCCTCGACCGCGACCGCCGCGAGGCCTTCGTGCTCACCCAGGTGCTGGGACTCCCCTACGCGGAGGCCGCCGAGGTGGCCGGCTGCCCGGTGGGCACCATCCGCTCTCGGGTGGCCCGCGCCCGCGCCGACCTGGTCGACGCGCTGCGGCCGGCCGACGAGGTCGGCGGCGAGGCCGGCGAGGCGGCCCGGGGCTGACCCGCCCCCGCCGGTGCCCGGCGGACGGCCCGCGTGGTGCCCGGCACCCCTCGGCCGGCGAGGTGGGTCGGCGGGCCCGGTACATCCGTCCGGGGGAAAAAGCCCTGCCCGGCGCGCCACCCGCTTGACGCCTAAGTCGACCGATCTGGTAGACATTGCGCCGTGGCAGGGACGATGGCAGGGACGACCGCGGTGCTCCTGGTGAGCCGGCGACACGTCGACCTGCTGCGCGTCTGCACCGCCGCCTGTCCGGGCTCCTGACCCCACCGCGCCGGGCCGCCCGGCGCCGTCCCCTCCCGCTGCACCGCGCGACCGCGCCGTCCTCCGGCGTGCCCGGTGTCCGGACCTCCTGGAGTCCCGCTCGTGAAGACCCTCGTCCTGCTGGCCCTCGTCGGCCTGGGCGCCCAGCTCGTCGACGGCAGCCTCGGCATGGCCTACGGCGTCACCTCGACCACGCTGCTGCTCGCCATCGGGACCAACCCGGCCGCGGCCTCGGCCACCGTCCACTTCGCCGAGATCGGCACGACCCTGTTCTCCGGGTTGTCGCACTGGAAGTTCGGCAACGTCGACTGGAAGGTCGTCGCCAAGATCGGCGTCCCGGGCGCGATCGGTGCCTTCGTCGGTGCCCAGCTGCTGTCCAGCCTCTCGACCGCGGTCGCCGCCCCGGTCATGGCGCTGATCCTGCTGACCCTGGGCTTGTACATCCTGGGCCGCTTCACCCTCCGCGGCATCGACCGCCGGCACCTGGGCAAGCCGATGCGCAAGCGGTTCCTCGGCCCGCTGGGGCTGGTCGCCGGCTTCGTCGACGCGACCGGTGGCGGCGGCTGGGGGCCGGTCGGCACCCCGGCGATCCTGGCCAGCGGCCGGATGGAGCCGCGCACGGTCATCGGGTCGATCGACACCTCGGAGTTCATCGTCGCCGTGGGCGCGAGCCTGGGCTTCCTGCTCGCGCTCGGGTCGCAGGGCGTGGACTTCACGTGGGCGGTGGCCCTGCTGATCGGTGGCGCCGTCGCCGCCCCGATCGCCGCGTGGCTGGTGCGGCACGTCCCGCCGCGCCTGCTCGGCTCGCTGGTCGGCGGGATGATCGTGCTCACCAACGCCCG
The DNA here is from genome assembly GCF_025716945.1 of Geodermatophilus sp. YIM 151500. GTDB lineage: Bacteria > Actinomycetota > Actinomycetes > Mycobacteriales > Geodermatophilaceae > YIM-151500. Next base: position 128,604 of record NZ_JAOVZT010000009.1, on the reverse strand, counting down.
CACGCTGCTGCGCAGCGACTGGGTCGACGCGTCCGATCCGGTGCGCTCCGCGTCCTACGCGGTGATCCTCGCGGTGTGGGCGGCGGCGGTCGCCTACTCCTACCGGCAGCACCGCAGCGACCGGGCGCTGGAGTCGGCCTCCGGCTCGACCCCGTCGCGCCCCGTCGTCCTCACCGACAACACGGCGTCCTCCCCCGCCGACACCGTCCAGCGCCCCGACTGATCACCGGGCGGCGGTCCCCGTCGGAGGGCCGCCGTCCCCGGGGCCGGGTCACCCGGCGGCCAGCAGGCGGGCCTCCAGCTCCGGCGGCAGGCCGGGCTCGGGCAGGCCGTGCGGCGGCGGCTTGCGCTCGCCGGTCCGCAGCCACGCCCACGTGTCGGCGACCGTCTCCTCCAGCGGCCGGCCGGGCAGGCCGAGGGCGCGGGCACGAGCGGTGTCGACGTCCCAGGCGGTGCGGGCCATGCCGGCGGGCAGCCACAGCGGCAGGTGCACCCACGGTTCCACCCCTGCGGCGAGCAGGTCGGCCTCGGGGGTGGGCGCCCACTCCGCGTCCCCGCCGGTCACCCGCCGGCAGATCGCGAGCAGGCCGCCGAGCGTGGTCATCCCGACCGGGCCGGTCGCGTTGACCGCCCCCGACTCGCCGCGCTCGGCCATCGCGACCAGCCAGCCGGCCAGGTCGCGGGCGTCGACCGCGGCGATGGGCTGGTCCAGGCCCTCGGCCGGGACGACCACCCGGCCGCCGCGGGCGATGCGCTCCAGCCACCAGCCGAGCCGGTGCACCGGGTCGTGGGGTCCGACGATCAGGCCGGCGCGGGCGGTGAGGAAGCGCCCTCGGAGCGCCGCGGCGAGCTCCCGCTCGGCGTAGGCCTTGACCGGTCCGTACTCGTCGTCGTCCGTGGTCCAGGTGGGCTCGCCGTCCTCCGGCCCGAGGGGCCCGGGCGGCCAGTTCCGGTAGGCGTTGAGGCTGCTGACGAAGGCGTACCCGCGGACGCCGGCCAGCGCGGCGGCCGCGTGCCGGGCGGCGGCGCGGGTCTGGCAGGAGGTGTCGACGACGAGCTCCGGCGCCCAGCCCTCGAGCGCTGCGGGCAGGGCGGCGGCGTCGTCCCGGTCGCCGTGCAGCGCGCGGACGCCGTCCGGAGGCGACCCGGTGATCCCGCGGGTGAAGGTGGCCACCTCGTGGCCGCGGTCGAGCGCGGCGCGGGCCACGTGCCGACCGAGGAACAGGGTGCCGCCGAGGACGAGCAGTCGCACGGACCCACCCCAGCCGATGCCGTCGACCGGCGTCCAGCCGGTTCGCCACGGGCGGAACCGGCGCGGTCAGAGCAGGACGACGCTCTCCTGCTCGTTCGGGTCGGTCCGGGCGATCAGCGCCCGCACCGGGTGGTCGGTCGGGTTGAACGGCTGGTGCGGGACGCCGGCCGGGATGTAGACGAAGTCGCCGGCGCCCACCGTGTCGAGCCGCTCGAGGTCCGGGCCGTGCCGCATGGACGCCGAGCCCTCGAGCACGTAGATCGCCGACTCGTGCGCCTCGTGCAGGTGCGCCCGCGCCTCGGCACCGGGCGGCAGCACGAGCAGGTGCAGGCACAGCCCCTCGGCCCCGCAGCTCTGCCTCGAGACGCCCTCGAAGTAGTCGAGGCCCTGCTTCCCGGCATACGACCGGGAGTCGCTCGCGCGGATGATCCGGCAGTCGGTCATGCCCGACACCCTGGCACGGGTCGCGCGCTCAGCCGACCCGTGCGGGCATCCGCGGCAGAGCGGGCACCTGCGGCAGTGGGGTCGACCGGGCCGCCGCCAGCACCATCTGCGGCGAGCGCGGCAGGCCCCGGCGCAGGCCCAGCCGCAGCGCCCGGGCGCCGGTGATGACGTCGGTCTCCGGTGGGATGACGAGCAGGTCGGCGCGCCGGTTGCCGCCGGCCCAGGTGAGGCAGACGACCAGCGGGTCCATGCTGCGGAAGCCACCGGTGCGCACGACGCGTCCCTGCACGACGACCTTGCGCGGCGCGGGCCGCCAGGCGTCGAGCGCGTAGGTGAAGCGCTCCACGCGCACGCCCCGCCGGTCGAGCTCGGCGATCAGCTCCGGGACCTCCACCGACAGGTCGCGGGTGCGCGGGAACCAGGCCCCGTCGAACGCCTCACCCCCGAGCCCGGCGTCGTCGCGCAGGCTGACCCGGACGTCGATCCCGGCCCGGAACCCGCTCTCGGCCGCACGGGTGGTCGTCATCGGCGCTCGGCCCGCCTCTCGCTGGTGGGTGTGCCAGTGGTCCGACGAGACCGTAGGCAGCCGGCGCGGCGCGCCTCGGCTCGCGCTCGGCGGGCGTGCCGCCGCCGTCCGGAGCGTCGTCACCCGGCGTGAGTTCGTGGGCACGCGACCCTGGGGCGATCATCGCCGAAGGGCTGGCCGACACGCCGATGGGGGCGACCAGCCGCCGATGGTCGACGCCGGGTGGGGGTGTCAGGCTCGCGGTTTGCGGTTGCGGGCCTTGCCCCGCTCGTTCTGGTCGAGGACCACCTTGCGCACCCGGATGGCGGACGGCGTGACCTCGACGCACTCGTCCTCGGCGCAGAATTCCAGCGCCTGCTCCAGGTTCAGGATCCGCGGCGGGATCAGCCGCTCGAGCTCCTCCGCGGTCGACGACCGCATGTTGGTGAGCTTCTTCTCCTTGGTGATGTTGACGTCCATGTCGTCGGGCCGGGAGTTCTCGCCGACGATCATGCCCTCGTACACCTCGGTGCCCGGGGCCACCATGAGCGAGCCGCGCTCCTGCAGCGAGAACATCGCGTAGGAGGTGGCCGCACCGGAACGGTCGGCGACCAGCGAGCCGGTGGGCCGGGCGCGCATCTCGCCCATCCACGGCTCGTAGCCCTCGAGGTTGTGGTTGAGGACGCCGGTGCCGCGGGTCTCGGTGAGGAACTCGGTGCGGAACCCGATGAGCCCGCGCGAGGGCACGACGTACTCCATCCGCGCCCAGCCGGTGTCGTGGTGCACGAGGTTCTCCATGCGCCCCCGCCGCACCGCCAGCGCCTGGGTCAGCGTGCCGACGTAGTCGCCCGGCGTGTCGATGGTGACCCGCTCGACCGGCTCGTGCAGCGTGCCGTCGATCTCCTTGGTGACGACGGTGGGCCGGCCGACGGTGAGCTCGAACTCCTCGCGGCGCAGCTGCTCGACCAGGATCGCCAGCGCCAGCTCGCCGCGGCCCTGCATCTCCCAGGTGTCGGGGCGCTCGGTGGGCAGCATCCGCACCGACACGTTGCCGACCAGCTCGGCGTCCAGCCGGTTCTTGATCAGCCGGGCGGTCAGCTTCTTGCCCGCGCGACCCGACAGCGGCGAGGTGTTGATGCCGATGGTGATCGAGATCGACGGCTCGTCGACGGTCAGCGGCGGCAGCGGGCGCGGGTCGTCGGGGTCGGCGAGGGTGTCGCCGATCATCACGTCCTCGATGCCGGCGACCGCGACCAGGTCGCCGGGGCCCGCGCTGGCGGCCGGGGTGCGGGTCAGCCCCTCCGTCGTCAGCAGCTCGGTGATCTTCACCCGCTGCACCGTGCCGTCGGTGCGGCACCAGGCGACCTGCTGGCCGTTCTTCATCTCGCCCGAGTGGATGCGCAGCAACGCCAGCCGGCCCAGGTAGGGCGAGGCGTCGAGGTTGGTGACCTGCGCGCGCAGCGGCTCCACGGCGTCGTAGGACGGCGGCGGGATGGTGCCGAGCAGCGTCTGCACCAGCGGCGCGAGGTCGGGGCTGTCCGGCGAGGTGCCGTCGGCCGGGCGGGTCAGCGACGCCTGCCCGGTCTTGCCGTTGGAGTAGACGATCGGGAACTCCAGCGCCTCGGGATCGAGCCCGTTGTCCTCGAGCAGCTCCATGAACAGCTCGTAGGTCTCGTCGACGACCTCGCCGATCCGCGCGTCCGACCGGTCGGTCTTGTTGACCACGAGGATGACCGGCAGCTGCTTGCCCAGCGCCTTGCGCAGCACGAAGCGGGTCTGCGGCAGCGGCCCCTCCGACGCGTCGACCAGCAGGACGACGCCGTCGACCATCGACAGCCCGCGCTCGACCTCGCCGCCGAAGTCGGCGTGCCCGGGGGTGTCGACGATGTTCACCGTCACCGGGTGGCCCTCGGCGTCGGCCAGCCGGATGGCGGTGTTCTTGGCCAGGATGGTGATGCCGCGCTCGCGCTCGAGGTCCATCGAGTCCATCACGCGGGTCTGCGTCTCGTCGGCGTCCGTGCCCTCGCCCTTGGCCCGGCCGAGCGCGCCGGCCTGGCGGAGGAGGGCGTCGACCAGGGTGGTCTTGCCGTGGTCGACGTGGGCGATGATCGCCACGTTGCGCAGGTCGTCGCGGGTGGGCATGCGGAGGGCACCTCGGGAGCTCGGGGGTTCGGCGCCCGCTGGCGCCCGACACCGGTGGTGAACGGCCGCCGTCCCGGCGACCTTCCCAGGCTACTCGAAGGACCCCCTGCCCCCCGCCGCTCGCAGGCTCGCGACGGGACCCCGCAGGGGGCCGACCGGTGCACTCAGCGCCGGTCGGCGACCGCGTAGGTGACGCCCGCGGCGGCGGCGGTCACCAGCGTCACCGCCAGCCACGCGGACAGGCCGACGCCGAGGGCGAGCACGTGCGCGAGCACGAAAGCGGCGACGTACACGCCGGCCAGGCCCAGCGCGACGGCGAGCCCGCGGCGGCGGTACCAGAGCCAGGCCGCGGCCAGCCCCGCGCCGACGAACAGCGCGCCGCCGAGCCAGCGGATCCCGGTGCCCTGTGCCACGCCGAAGCCGGCGGCCAGCCCGACCACCACGAGCACGGACGACGGGAAGCGGGTGCGGGCGCCGGTGAGGGTCGGGGTCGACATGCCGACCAGTCTCCTCCTCGACGTGCCGACCAGTCTCCTCCTCGACGTGCCGACCCGTCGCCGGGCCGCGGCCGACGGGACGCTCGTCGGCCAGCCGCTTGTCCGACACCGGCGGCCGCGCGAGGCTCGGGGCGTGGGCCCGCTGCTGTGCCCGGTCCTCGTCGGGCGGGACGCCGAGCTGCGCGCCGTCGCGGACGCCGTCGACGACGCGGCTTCGCGCCGGGGTCGCGGCCTGGCGCTGCTCGGCGAGGCCGGGACGGGCAAGTCCCGGTTGCTGGCGGAGGCGCGCACCCGGGCGGCCGGCCGCGGCCTGCAGGTGCTGCACGGACGGGTGCTCGAGCGCGGCACCGCCTACCCGACCGGGCCGTTCGCCGAGGCCGTGGCCGGCGCCTTCCGGGCGGGCTGGCCGGCGCACCCCGGGTTGCGGCCGGTGCGCGCCCTGCTGGACCGGCTGACCGGCGAGCACGCCGGAACGCTCCCACCGCCCGCCCCGCCCGCGCTGGCGGAGGCGCTGCTGCGGTTGCTGCACGCGGCCACCCGGGAGCGCGGCGCCCTGCTGCTGGTCGAGGACCTGCACTGGGCCGACTCCGACACCGTGGTGGTGCTCGACTACCTGCTCGCCAACACCGCCGACCACGCCGCGGGCTGCCTGGTCACGCTGCGCCCGGAGCCCCCCGGGGATGCCTACCGGGCGGTCCGCCGGGCGGCCGACACCCGCGCCGCGCAGCTGGTGGAGCTGGGTCCGCTCGACGACCGCGACGTCGACCGCATGGTGCGCGCCTGCCTGGGCGTCGACGCGGTGCCCGCCGGGCTGCTGCGGTTCGTCCGCGACCGCGCCGACGGCGTGCCCTTCCACGTGGAGGAACTGCTCGCCGGGCTGGCCCGCGCCGGCGCGCTGCTCGACACCGACGACGGCTGGCGGGTCGTGGAGCGCCGGCTGCACGCGGCCGTGCCGCCCACCGTCGCCGACTCGGTCACCGCGCGCCTGGCCACCCTCCACCCGCGCACCCGGGCGGTGCTGCAGGCCGCGGCGCTGCTGGGACGCCGGCTCGAGCCGGAGACGCTCGCGCGCGTGACGGGCCTGCCCCCCGGGGAGGTGCTCGCCTCGCTGCGGGAGGCGTCGTACGCCGCCTTCCTCACCACCGACCCGGACGACGGCGCCCTGCGCTTCCGGCACGCCCTCACCCGCGACCACATCGCCACCTCGCTCATCGGCCCGGACCGGTCCGCACTGGCCCGGCGCGCGCTGGACGTGGTCACCGAGGTGCACCCGCGGCCGGCCGGCCCGGAGTTGGCGGTCGCCGCCCACCTGGCCGAGCTGGCCGGGGACGCCGAGCGCGCCGCGACGCTGCTCGTCGAGCTCGGGAACCGGGAGCGGCGCGGCGGCGCCCTCGGCACCGCGGCCGCGCACCTCGAGCGGGCGCTGGAGCTGCTCGGCGGCGCGGGGGCGGACACACTGGCCACCCGCGAGGACCTGGCCGCCGTGCGGGCGCTCGCCGGCGACGTCGACGCCGCGCTGGCCCTGGCGGCCCCGGCGCTCGACGAGCGGCGCGACCGCTGCGACGGGCGGCGCGACCGCTGCGACGGGCGGCGCGACCGCTGTGACGACGCGGAGCGCGCCGGCGCCCTCCGGCTCAGCCTCGCCCGGGCGCTGCTGGGCGCCGGTCGGCTCGAGGAGGCGCGCCGGCAGCTCGCCGACGCCGGGCTCCCCGGCCCGGCCGCCGCCGTGCTGGGCGCGCAGATCGACGCGGCAGCCGGCTTGCCGGCCCGCGCGCGGTCCCGGGCGCGGGCCGTGCTCGCGGCGCCGGACGTGGCACCGGAGGTGGCGTGCGAGGCGTGGGAGGTGATCGGGCGGGCCGACCGGTTGCACGACGTCGACGCCGCCGAGCGCGCGTTCGCCGCGGCGCTGGACCTGGCTGATCTGCACGCGCTGGGCTCCTGGCGCGCCCGCGCGCTGCACGAGCTCGGCACGGTCGACCTGCTCGACACGATGCGGACCGACCGGCTCGAGCAGGCCCGCCGGGCGGCGGTGGAGACCGGCACCACGGCGACGCTGGCGCTGGTCGAGTTCCACCTCGCCGAGGCGCTCGTGGCGCGCGGACGGCCGGCCGCCGGCCGCGCGGCCGCCGTGCAGGCCGCGGCGGCGGCGCGCCGCACCGGATCGGCCGTGCTCGCCCCCGCGCTGCTCACCCTGGCCCGCTCCTACGCCCACGAGCTCGACACGGAACGGATGGAGGAGGCCCTCGACCGGGCCCGCGCGGCCGGCGGCGGCGAGGTCGCGGTCGCGGCGGGCGAGCACGGGCGGGTCCGGGCCATGCTCGCGCTCCACGAGGGCGATCCGGAGGCGGCGAGGGCGTCCCTGGACCGGGCGGTGGAACTGCTCGGAGCGGCGCCGGGGCACCACTTCCCGCACTGGGGGTTGTGGGCCCTGCTGCACGCGCTCGACCGGCCGGACGCCGACGAGGCGGCCACCCGGGCCGCCGCCGCCCCCGGCAGCGGCACCCGGTTCAACCGGTCGCTGCTGCAGGTGTCGCGGGCGGTCCGGCTCGGCCGGTCCTCCCCCGCCGCGGCGGAGACCGCGTTCGCGGCGGGCACGGCCGACCTCGCCGGCTACGTCGACGCCGACTGGCTGCTGCACCTGACTGGGTGGCTGGTCGCGCCGGCCGCGCGGCGCGACGGGTGGGGCGATCCGGTGGGGTGGCTGCAGGCCGCGGTGCGCTGGTTCGCCGACCACGACCGGCCGCGTCTGGCGACCGCCTGCCGCACCCGGCTGCGCGAGGCCGGTGGCCGGGTCCCCCGCCGCGGGCGCGGGCTGTCGCCGGTGCCCGACGACCTGCTCGCCCGCGGCGTCACCAGCCGCGAGGTGGACGTGCTCCGGCTGCTCGGCCACCGGCTGACCAACCGGCGCATCGCCGAGGCGCTCGTGCTGTCCCCGCGCACGGTGGAGAAGCACGTGGCGGACCTGCTGCGCAAGACCGGTGCCTCCGACCGCGCGGCGCTGGCCGCGCTCGCCACCCAGCGCCTGCCCGCCGACGAGCGCGCGCCCGCCGAACAGCGCCCGTCCGCCCAGCGCGCGCCCGCCGCCGGCCGACCCGGGCGCGCTCGTCGTCAACCGGGTGCCACCACCCGTCGTTAACCGGGTGCCGCCACCCGTTGACCGGGTACCGCGCACCGATCCGCCGCCCGCGCGCCCGGGCGGAGGCTCGTCCTCGACCGACCGGTCCGTCCCCCGGTGGTCAGGAGGAACCGATGGACCCCGTCCTGAGCGAGCCGTTCCGGGCCGGCCCCGACACCACGGTGATCCCCACCCACTGGCCCGTGCCCGGCGTCGGCGTCATCCCGATGAACGCCTTCGTCGTCCACGCCTCCGAGCCCGTGCTCGTCGACACCGGCACCGCGGCCCTGGGCGAGGACTTCGTCGACGCGCTGGCCTCGATCGTCGCGATCGAGGACCTGCGCTGGATCTGGCTGACGCACGAGGACCGCGACCACACCGGCAGCCTGCGCCGGCTGCTCGAGCTGGCGCCGCGGGCCCGCGTGCTCACCTCGTTCATGGCGATCGGGCGGATGCTGCCCGACGGCCCGTTCCCGCTCGACCGGGTGCGGCTGGTCAACCCGGGCGAGACCGTCAACGTCGGCGACCGGAACCTGCGCGCGCTGCGACCACCGCTGTTCGACAGCCCGGCGACGGTCGGGCTGCTCGACGACCGCTCCGGTGCGCTGTTCAGCTCCGACTGCTTCGGCGCCCCGCTGCCCGAGCCGGGCATGGCCGCCGCCCGCCGCGCGGACGACATCCCGCCGGAGGTGCTGGCACCCAGCCAGGTGGCCTGGGCCACCGTGGACAGCAGCTGGGTGACGATGGCCGACCCGGTCGCGCTGGGCTCCGCCCTCGACGCGCTCGCCGGGCTGCAGCCGAGCGTCGTCCTCAGCTCCCACCTGCCCCCCGTGCACGACTGCCTCGACCGGGTCGTGGCGACGCTGCGCACGACGCCGTCCGCCGACCCGGTGCCCGGGGTGACCCAGGCCGAGCTGAAGGCGCTGCTCGCCGGCTTCGAACCGCAACCGGAAGCACGACCGCAACCGACGAAGGAGAAGGTCCATGTCTGACCGGTCCACCCGCGCCCGCATCTTCCGGATGGAGGGCCGGCTCACCGAGCTCGTCGTCGTCGGGCTGCTGCCCGAGGGCGTGCGGATGCACAACACGTTCGAGGGCACGATCGTCGACGGCGAACCGGCCGGCGGGCACGTGCGGGGCATCGACGAGTTCGTCATCCGGCCCGACGGGGTCGGCGCCATCGACGCCCGCGAGGTGCTCTCCGCGACCGCGGGGACGGCGTACGCGGACGTCCTCGGCTACGCCCACCCACCCGCCGGGATGCCGCCGCCCCCGCTGGAGGTCTTCCTCGACCCGGCCTTCCGGTGGCCCGACGCCCGCTTCGCCATCGAGTGCGGCGCCACCTACCGCAGCGCCGCCCCGGGTCTCGGCGAGCTCGCCCGCACGGCGGTGGTCCACCTGGGCTGGGTGAACATGGCCACCCGCGAGCTGGTGATCGAGGGCTACCGGGCGTCCGCGCTGCGGCCGGACTCCCGGTCCGCAGCGGCCGCCGCGGCCTGACCGACGGACGTCCGCGCCCGGGACCACCGTCCGCGCGCCCGCGCCGTGACCGGGACGTCGCGGCCCGGGTGCGCGGGCGGTGATCGCTGGTTGAGCGCTTGATCGTCCCGCCGGTATCCTGTGCCCATGACCGCGAGCGGCGCGCCGTCCGCCCCCTCGGGTGAGCCGCGCTGGCTGGACGCCGACGAGCAGAAGGCCTGGCGGGCGTGGTTGTACAGCTCCTTGCTGCTGCACGACCGGCTCGACCGCGAGCTCAGCCGTGACGCCGGCATCTCGCACGCCTACTACGAGATCCTGGTGCAGCTGTCGGAGACGCCCGGCCGGATGCTGCGGATGAGCGAGCTGGCCGACCGCTGCCTGTCCTCCCGCAGCCGCCTCTCGCACGCCGTCTCCCGGCTCGAGGAGCGCGGCTGGGTGCGCCGGCAGGTGTGCGAGGAGGACGCCCGCGGGCAGCTGGCGATCCTGACGGACGAGGGGTTCGCGGCGCTGGAGAAGGCCGCACCCATCCACGTGGAGAGCGTCCGCAGGCACCTGTTCGACCAGCTCTCCCCCGAGCAGGTCGCCGCGCTGCACGACATCGGCGAGACGCTGCTGCGCCACCTCGGCCCCCGCTGAGTCCGCCCGCGGACCGGGCCGTGCGGTCCGGGTCGCCCCGCCGGTCAGCGCGCGGCGGGCAGCCGCATGGTGACCACCGCGCCGCCGGCCGGGTCGTCCCCGGCCCGCACCTCGCCGCCGTGGGCCCGGGCGGTCAGCTCGACGATCGCCAGCCCCAGCCCCGCTCCGGACGAGGTACGTGAGCGTTCCGCGCGGCTGAACCGCTCGAAGGCGTGCGGCAGGAAGTCCGCGCCGAACCCCGGCCCCTCGTCGCGCACGCTCACCAGCACGGCGCCGTCCTCGGCGGAGGCCGACAGCAGGACGCGGCCGCCGCCGTGCCGGAGCGCGTTGTCGACCAGGTTCGAGAGCGCCTGCTCCAGGCGCAGCCGGTCGCCCCGCACGACCGCGCCGTCGCCCGGCTCGACGAGCACCGTGCGGCCCTCGGTGGCGGCCCGCGCGGCGAAGCGGCCGGCGATCGCGTGCAGCAGGTCGGGGACGGCGACCGGCTCGGCCCGCAGCAGCTCGGACCCCTCCTCGCCGCCGGCCAGCGCCAGCAGGTCCTCGGCCAGCCGGGTGAGCCGGTCGACGTCACCAGCGGCCGACCGCAGGGCCGCGGTCAGCTCCTCCGACGAACGGGGACGGCGCAGCGCCAGGTCCAGCTCGGCGCGCAGCAGCGCGAGCGGCGTCCGCAGCTCGTGGCTGGCGTCGGCGACGAACCGGCGCTCCCGGCGCAGCCCCGCGTCGAGGCGGTCGAGCATCGCGTTCAGCGTCGTCCCCAGCCGGTACACCTCGTCGCGCGACGGCGGCACCGGCAGTCGCTCGCCGGCGCTGTCCGCGGAGATCGCGGCGGCCCGGCGCCGCATGGCCTCCACCGGGCGCAGCGCGGCCCCCGCGAGCAGCCAGCCGGCGCCGGAGGCCAGCAGCAGCGCCACCGGCCCGCCGACGAGCATCTGGGTGCGCAGGTCGTCCAGCGCGTCGGCCCGCTCCTCCAGCGAGCTGCCGACCACGAGCACCCCGCCGGCCGCGGGGCCGGCGCGCAGCAGCACCGGCTCGGCCTCGTCGTCGTCCGGGAGCTGCACGTCGGCCTCGACGACGAGCGGGTCGTCGGCCTCGGCACCGGCGACGTCCGCCGGTGCGAACAGCGGCTGCTCGAAGCCGGGCGTCGCGGCCACCACCCGTCCCCGGGGGTCCATGAACTGGGCGAAGTCGGTCGGGCTGCCGGGCAGCGGGGCGTCACCCAGTTCGGCCGCCAGCGCCTCGGCGCGGACGTCGAGGGCGTGCGCCTCCCGGTCGAGCAGCGTGTCCGCGAGCCGCAGCTGCACGAACACGCCGGCCGCGCCCAGCACGACGGCCATCGCGAGCGCGAAGGCCAGCGTGAGGCGGGCCCGCAGCGGCAGCCGGTTCATCCGTCGGCCCGCAGCCGGTAGCCGACCCCGCGCACCGTCTCCAGCGAGCGGCGGTCGAAGGGGCGGTCGATCTTGTCCCGCAGGTAGCCGACGTAGACGTCGACGACGTTGGACCCCCGCTCGTAGGCGGAGTCCCAGGTCGCGTCGAGGAGCTGCCCGCGGGAGAGCACCTGCCCGGGACGGCGCATGAACGTGGCCAGCAGGGCGAACTCGCGCGCGGAGAGCGCCACCTCCTGCTCCCCCCGCCACACGCGTCGGGACGCCGGGTCCAGCCGCAGGTCGCCGGCCTCCAGCACCGGCGGGCGCTCCACCCCGCCCCGCCGGGCCAGGGCCCGCAGCCGCGCCAGCAGCTCGTCGAAGGCGAACGGCTTGACGAGGTAGTCGTCGGCCCCGGCGTCCAGGCCGGTCACCCGGTCGCCGACCGCGCCGCGCGCGGTGAGCAGCAGGACCGGCGTCCAGATGCGGCGCTGGCGCAGCCGGCGGCAGACCTCGAAGCCGTCCGGCGGGGGCAGCATCACGTCGAGGACGACGACGTCGAAGCTCTCCTCGGTGGCCCACCAGAGCGCGTCCTCGCCGGTGCCGGCCACCTCGACGGCGTGGCCCTCCTCGACCAGGCCGCGGCGCAGCAGCTCGGCCAGCCGGGCCTCGTCCTCGACCACCAGGACACGCATGGTGCAGACCTACCGCACCTGGGTAAGGCGCCGGTGAGAGCCGACCGCCGCACCTCTCATCGTGCTCTCACCTCCCCTGCCTAGCGTCGTGCGCGACGACAGCAGTCCTGCCCGAAGGAGCACCACCATGCGCCGCCCCACCACCCGCCTGCTCATCATCACCGCTGCGACCACCGGATTCGCCTCGATCGGCACCGGCATCGCGATCGCCAGCGCCCTCGCGCCCGACGCCGGGGAGAGCGCCGAGGCGCAGATCCAGAGCCCGGCCTACGAGCGCGCCGTGGAGGCCGCGCTCGCCCACGTCGGCGCCGGGGTGATCAGCGACTCCGAGGTCAGCACGGAGGAGGGTGCCTACGAGGTCGAGGTGCTGCTCGACGACGGCACCGAGGTCGAGGTGCAGCTCGACGAGAGCTTCGCGGTCGTCGCCGAGGAGCAGGAGACCCCCGACGCCGACTGAGCGGAGGGGATCCGTCGCGGTGACCGCGCCGGATCCCCTCCGCTCGGGCTCCACGCCTCCGTCTCAGTGCGCCGGGCGCTGCAGCGACACGACGAGCCGTGAGACGCCGTCGGCACCGGTCGGGGTGAGCCGGGCGCTTCCGCTGACCGCGGCGTAGCGGCCGCTGCCACCCAGGACCGTCATGTCGATCGTGTCGAGCGCCAGGTCCGGCGTGCCGGTCACCTCGATGGTGCCGTCCCGGAGCACGAGCGTCCCCGCGCATTCCGCCCGGGTCCCCTCGACGACGGTGCACGTGCTGGGGAAGCGGCCGAGCACCTGCCGCGTGGCGGCGTCCCGACGGTCGGGGTGGCGCAGCAGGTTGTCGAACCGGAAGACGTCACCCGGGCTCGGCGGGGCGCCGTCCCGAACCGCGTCCGGGACGGCGACCGGCCGGCTGACGTCCAGCAGCTCCAGGGACTCCCCGACCGGCGCCGTCGCCGGCGCGGCGTCCGCGGCCGCCGCTCCCGAGCAGGCCAGTGCCGCCGCGACGATCCCGACCGTGGTGGTGCGTGCGCTCCTCATCGCGACCCTCCCTGTCCGGGCGTCCCCGCCCCGGGGACGCTGTGGCAGGGACGCTAGGAACGGGGTCGTCCGCGTTCATCGGGGAACTCCCTCGGGTCCGGACGCCGCGTGCGCCCGGCTCGACCAGGCGGCGGCCAGCTCCGCCCGGTTCCGGGCGCCGCAGCGGGCGAGGACGTTCGAGACGTGCCGCTCGACGGTCTTGCGGGAGAGGAACAGCGCTGCGGCGATCTCGGCGTTGTTCAGACCCGCGGCGATCCGCTCGGCGATCTCCCGCTCCCGGTCGGTCAGCCCCGGCGGACCCGCGGCGGCGCCGCGCCGCCAGGTGCGCACGCCGAGCGCGCGCAGCGCCCGCTCGGCCACCTGCTGCTCGGTGCGCGCGCCGAGCAGGCCGGCCTCCTCGCCGGTGCGCCGCCACAGCTCCGCGCCCCGGCCGCGGTCGGTCGCGGCGACGACGGCGGCCAGGTCCTGCCGGGCCCAGAGCGCCTCGAGCACCATGCCGGAGCGCTCGGCCGCCGCGACGGTCCCGGCCCACATCGCCGCCGCGGCGTCGAGTGCGCCCTCCGCGGTCGCGACGGCGGCTCGCGCCTGACCGCCCCACCACTGCAGCGCGCGGTTGCCGTCCCGCGGGTCGGGCGCCCATCCGTCGACCAGCCGGTGCGCGGAGCCGAGGTCCCCGATCCGGGCCAGCGCCTCGGCCGACCGGGCGGTGACCTCGAAGCCGCACCGGCGGCACCCCGACTCCGCGGCGTCCGCGAGCGCGTGCTCGACGTCGCCCCGCACGTGCGGCGCGTGCCGCGGGTCGTAGCGCGCGGACAGCAACGCCGCCTCGAGCCGGGCGTGCGCCCGGTAGTGCGGGTCGACCTCGGTCGCGGCGACGGCCCGCAGCCGCCCCACCGCCGTCCGCCAGTCGCCGACCGAGGCCGCCACGAGCGCCGCGACGACCGGCGTGAAGGCGCGGGCGGGGCAGAACTCGGCCAGCCGCTGCCCGAGGGCCTCGCACTCGGCGAGCACCTCCGCGGCCTCCGCCAGCCGCCCGCGCGAGTGCAGCACCTTGGCCAGCGACGCGCCGACCTCGAGCACCGACTGCGGCAGCGCCTCGGCGCGTGCCTCGGCCCAGGTGAGCCGGAGCCGCGCCTCGGCGTCGGCGTTGCGGCCGAGCCAGCGCAGCGCGATGCCGCCCTCGACGAGCGCGCGCAACCGGACGCGGGGGTCGTCGGCCGCCGCGACCTCCGCCAGTTCGTCGGTCAGCTGCAGCACCTCGGCCGGCCGGTCGGCCAGGATCGCGGCCTCCGCGCCGGCGAGGTGGGCGCGCAGCCAGGCCCGGCGCTCCCCGGGCCCCAGGGCCGCCGGGCCGCCCCGCCGCGCGGCGAGCTCCCGCGCCCGTCGGACGGCGCGCCGCGCGGCTTCCCGGCCCGCGGGCTCGCGGTGTCGCAGCCAGAGGTGCACGGTTGCGGCCCGGGCGTCGAGCTCGATCGCCGTCGCGTCGTCCGCAGGAGCGACCCGGGCCGCCTGCCCGAGCAACCGTTCCGCCTCGACGGCACGGCCCAGGTGCAGCGCGCACTCCGAGGCCGCCAGCATCGCCTCGGCCATCCCCTCCGGGGAGGTGGCGGACCGCGCGACCGCCGACCACGCGTCCAGCGCGAGCTCGTGCTGCCCGAGCTCGGCGGCGAGCCCGGCGACCGCCCGCCGGAGGGCCGCGCCGTCGGCGGTCGCGGGGTCGGCGTCGGCGGCGACCGCCCGCAGCAGGGCCAGCCCGGCCGGCCCGAGGAGCCGCCGGCGAGAGGATCGCGCCAGCCGCAGCGCCGTCCCGACGTCCGGGACGCCGCCGCGCCGGCCGTGCTCGAGGGCCTCGAGCAGCGAGCCGTCGTCCGTCGCCCGGCGGGCCAGCTCCTCGGCCAGCCGCCGGTGCACCTCCCGGGCCGCCTCGGAGGGCAGGCGCTGCAGGACCCGCTCGCGGACGATGTCGTGGACGACCGCCGGTCCGGCTCCGTCGTCGGCGGCCAGGCCGAGCGCGAGCAGATCGGCCACGGCGCGGTCGCATCGGGCCGGCGGCCGGTCGAGCGCTCCCGCGAGCGTGGCCGGATCGACCGGGCGTCCCGCGACGGCGAGGACGGCGAGCAGCCTGCCGGCGTCGCCGGACGCGGCCCGCAGCCGCCGCTCCAGGGCGCCGTCGGCACCTCGACCGCTCCGCGCCAGGGCCAGCACCTCGATCCAGAACGGAGAGCCGCCGGCCCGGCGCCAGACGTCCTGCGCCGCCCGCTCGTCCAGACGGGGTGCCAACCCGCGGGCGAGCTCGCTGCCCGCCCGCTGGTCGAGCGGCGCCAGGTCCACCCGGAGCAGCCGCTCGGGATCGGTCACCACACCGGCGAGCGCCGATGCGAAGCGGTCCGCGGGCACGGTGGGCCGGCCGGCGGCCACCACGACCAGCGGGGAGGCGGTGGCCTCCGCGGCCCGGACGGCGTAGTGCAGGAGGGCGAGCGAGGTCTCGTCGACCCACTGCAGGTCGTCGACCACCACGTGCAGCAGCGGTCGGGCCGTCATCGCGCGGGCGGCGGCCTCGAAGAGCTGGAGCGTGTCCCCGGCGGCGGTGCGGGAGCCGAAGAGGAGCCGCTCCACGAGTGCCCCCTCGGTCCGCGCCGAGAGGCTGCGCAGCAGCTCGCGGGCGGCGGCCAGCGGGATGGCCGAGTCCGGCTCGTACCCGCCGACGCGCACCCGGCGGGGTGCCGCGACGCGGGCGCCCATCTCCGCGAGCAGCCGGCTCTTCCCCGCGCCGGGCGGCCCGGTGACGATCGCGACCGCGGGAGCGAATGCGGACTCCGCCTGCCGGCAGCACGCCACCAGGGCCGCGAGTTCGGCCGCACGTCCCACGAGTTCCGCGGGCACGGCGCCACGCTAGCCGGTCGGGCGCGATCGGTGCGCCGTCGCGGCTGCCCCCTGGTGGAGTGCGGGAGCGCAGGATGACTGCGCTCCCGCACTCCGCTGCCGTCAGTCGGTGAACAACTCGCGGGAGACGAGGCCGGTGTCGGGGTTGTCGGTGAAGAAGCCGTCGACGCCGGCCTCCCAGAACGCCAGCTGCTCGTCGATCGCCCGCCCGTACTCGTCGTCCTCGACCTGGCCAGCGCCCTGGCCATCGCTCTGGCCAGCGCCCTCTTGCAGGGCCGGCGGCAGGAACGAGTTCTCGTTGCGCATCGTGTACGGGTGCACGAGCAGGCCGGCCGCGTGCGCGTCGTCCACCAGCGTCGTCGGCTCGCCCAGGGCGCCGTCGTCCCCGACCGGGATCACCTGGTCCTTCGCCGGGCCGATGCCCGACGCGTACTCGGCGATCCCGGCCAGCCCCTCGGGGGTGACCAGGTCGGCGTAGGTGGTGCCGTCGCCGGCGGCGACCAGGTCGTAGGGCGCCCCCTCGGCCGACAGCAGCTGCACCAGCGGCACGGCCAGCCCGTCCTCGGCCAGCTCGCGCAGGTTCGTGGTCTCGAACGACTGCACGAACACCGGGTCGTCGGCGTCGTCGAGGCCGGCCTCCTCCAGCGCCGCCACCAGCGGCTCCTCCAACGACAGACCCAGCTCGTCGAAGTAGGTCGGGTGCTTGGTCTCGGGGTAGACGCCGATCTCCCGCCCGAGCTCCTCGCTGAGCCGGGCGCGCAGCTCGAGCACCTCGTCGAGGGTGGGCACCGCGTAGATGCCGTCGTAGAGGGTGTTCTCCTCGCGGAGGTCGGGCAGCCGCTCCACCGCCCGCAGCGTCCGGAGCTCCTCCAGGGTGAAGTCCTCGGTGAACCAGCCGGTCAGCTCGACGCCGTCGACGGTCTTCGTGGTCCGCCGGTCGGCGAACTCCGGCCGCTCGGCGACGTCGGTCGTGCCCGAGATCTCGTTCTCGTGCCGGGCGACGAGCACGCCGTCCTTCGTGCTGACGACGTCGGGCTCGATGTAGTCGGCGCCCATCCTGGCGGCCAGCTCGTAGGCGGCGAGGGTGTGCTCGGGTCGGTAGCCGGAGGCGCCGCGGTGGCCGATGACCAGCAGCTCGCCGGCTTCGGCCCCGCCGGTGGCGCGCTCCTCGACGGCGGGGGTGGCGGCCGCCGAGCCGACCAGGGCCGGGACGGCGAGGACTGCGACGGCGAGCAGGACGGGGCCGCGACGGCTGCGGTGCATGGGGACCTCCGGACGCTCGGACGACGACCCTCGCCGTCGGCACCGCAGCGATACCAGCCGCGGCCGACGTCCGCCTCCCGGACGGCCGGCGCCTCGTCGCGAACGGCACCGCGCCTCACCCCTGAGGGTGCGGCTCCGCGCGAGCGGCGCATCCGCTGGCTATCGTCCCGCGCGTGGCGGGCGACGGCGGCGAGAGCAGCGAGCACACCGGCGTCGTCCTGGCGCACGTCGAGGTGTCGCCGACCCGCCAGGTGCTGCAGCGGCTGGTGGCCGCGACGCTCGTGCTCCTGCTCACCGTGGCGATCGTCTACGTCGACCGCGAGGGCTACCGGGACAACCTCGACGGCCAGGTCGACCTCCTCGACGCCTTCTACTACACGACCGTCACCCTCTCGACGACGGGCTACGGCGACATCACGCCCGCGTCCGACACCGCGCGGCTGGTCAACCTGGCGGTCATTACGCCGCTGCGCGTGCTGTTCCTGATCATCCTCATCGGGACGACCCTCGAGGCGCTGACCACGCGCACCCGGGAGGAGTTCCGGATCCGACGCTGGAGGTCCCGCGTGCGGCAGCACGTCATCGTGTGCGGCTACGGCACCAAGGGCCGCAGCGCCATCCGCGCGCTGCAGGCCGCCGGCACCCCTCCGGACCGGATCGTCGTCGTGGACACCGACCCGCGCGCCATCGAGGAGGCGAACTCCCTCGGCCTGACCGGCATCGTCGGCGACGCCGGACGCGCCGACGTGCTGCGCCGGGCCTCCGTGGAGCGCGCGCGGGCGGTGATCGTGGCGGCCAACCGGGACGACGCCGCCGTCCTCATCACGCTGACCGTGCGGCAGCTCAACCCGAGCGTGCCGATCACGACCAGCGTCCGGGAGGAGGAGAACGCCACGCTGCTGCGCCAGTCCGGCGCCGACACCGTCATCACGACCTCGGCGACGGCCGGCCGGCTGCTCGGGCTGTCGACCGACAGCCCCCGGGTGGTCTCGGTCATCGAGGACCTCACCACCGGCGGCACCGGCCTGGACCTCTTCCAGCGGACGGCGACCACCGACGAGGTGGGGCTGGGCCCCCGGCAGCTGCGCGACGTCGTCCTGTCGGTGACCCGCGGCGGGCGCACGCTGCGCTTCGACGACCCGCTGATCGGCACGCTGCAGCCCGAGGACGTCCTCGTCGTCGTCCGCTCCCACCGCTGACGCGGAGTGGCTCCGTCGCGGCCACCGCGACGGATCCACTGCGCTCACGCGCGCTCGAGGCGCTGCCGCAGCCGGGCCAGGTCGGCGCGGTTCGCCCGCCGGACGGCGCCGGTCAGGAACGGCGCGGCCAGCCGGGAGAACCCCGACGGCCGGCCGCGGTTGCGCAGCGTCATGCGCGTCGCGTCGTCGGGCAGGCGCTCCCAGGTGTAGGTGGTCTCCATCAGGAACGGGCCCTGGGCGGTCCGCATCACCAGCCGCCGTCCCGGCTCCAGCTCGGTCACCTCGTAGGTGTAGGCCAGCCGGCGGCCGAGGAACGAGGCGACGAAGTCCATCCGCGAGCCGACCGCGACCGGCGGCGGCGTCCGCCACTCGACGCTGGAGACGTTGGCGTACCACTCGGGTGCGTGGGTGGGGTCGCCGGCGTAGCCGGCGACCTCCTCGACCGGACGACGGATCACCGCCTCGGTCACCACGTCGACCTCGCCGGCCACGGACCCCGCCTCAGCCCGCGCCGGCGCCGGTGGCGGACCGGAGGAAGGGCAGCACCGCCTGCTCGAGCGCGACCGGGTCGTCGTGCATCGGCCAGTGCCCGCTGTCCTCCAGCACGACCACCCGGGCGCCGGGGAACGTCTCCCGCTGCCGGTCGGCGTAGCGGACGGGGACGTACGGGTCGTGCCGCCCCCAGGCCACGAGCACCGGCACGTCGAGCGGGCGCAGCCGGGCGTGCAGGTGCTCGGACACGGCGGCCATGTCGGTCGCCCGGTACAGCCGCAGCACGGCGCGGCCGACGGCCGGGTCCGTGAGCGAGCGGTGGAGCCCCTCGACGACCTCGCGGGGCAGGCCGCGCGGCGTGCCGTGGCGCAGCAGGAGGCGGGAGGCCGGCAGCGTCGCCGTCCGGAGGAACAGCTCGCCGAGCCCGGTGGTGCGCCAGATGCGGGCCAGGTAGTGCCACTGGTAGTCGCGCATCACGCCGATGTTCACCAGCGTCAGGCTGGCCACCCGGTCGGGGTGGTCGGCGGCCCAGCTCAGCCCCCACGGCCCGCCGAAGTCGTGCAGCACGAGGTGGGCGCGGCGGACGTCGAGCCGGTCGAGCAGGCCGGCGAGGTGCCGGGCGTAGCCGTCGACGGTGTAGACGAACCGGTCGGGTTTGTCGGCGTCGCCGAAGCCGGGCATGTCCGGCGCGACCGCGCGGGCGAACACGCCGGTGCGGGCGACGAGCCGCCGCCAGTCCTCCGCCGGTCCGGGGTTGCCGTGCACGAACACGACGGTCCCGGGAGAGGCCGGGCCGGCGTGCAGGTACGGGCTGCGGACGCCGTCGACGACGACGGAGCCCTCCTCGACCGGGACGAGCCGTTCGGCCGTGGTCACGACGCCCCGCTCAGGCCGCGGTGCCGGCGAGCGCCGGGGCGGTGGCGGACCGCCGCGGGGGTGGTGAACCGGTGTCGGGCACGGCGGGGGTCCGCGCCGCCGCGGCGAGGACGCGCGGCGCGAACAGCGACGCCGGCCGGGCCAGCATGCCCAGCACCCGGACGTAGGCGTCGCCGACCGCGGGGTCGCGGGTGCTCGCGGCGGAGACCCGGTCGAGGTAGCCGTGCATCATCCGGGTCGCCGGCGTGACCTGCATGCCGGTGGTGGTCGGGAAACGGAGGTCCTCCCCGGTCGACAGGCTCCACGGGTCGGCGGTGCGGCGGGCCAGCCTGCGCTGGAACCGCCGGGCGAAGCCGTCCAGGTCCCCACCGCGCCGCCTCCGGTGCTCGCAGAGGCAGTCGTCGAGGGTCGTCGCCGCGAGCGCGGCGGTCGTCATGCCCTGCCCGTAGATGGGGTTGAACGCGCAGACGGCATCGCCGACGACGACGAACCGCTCCGGCCAGTCGCGGGCGCGGTCGACGTGCCATCGCCGGTTGGTCGTGCCGCGGTGCCCGCGGATGTCGGTCAGCGGCTCGGCGCCGGCCAGCGCGTCGGCGATGACCGGCGACCGCAGGCTCCGGACGAACGCGTGCCACCCCGCCTCGTCGGTGGGCGGGTGCTGACCGGCCGCACCCATCACCGAGACGATCCACCGGCGACCCTCGATCGGGAACAGGTAGCCGGTGCGCGGGATCCCCGGCGGCTGGGAGGTGAGCATCAGGACCTTCCAGTCGGCGGTCCAGCCGTCGGGGACGGCGAAGATGCGTGTGGCGTAGGCGATGTCCGCGTCGACGCGCGTCTGCTCCGGAGCGGCGATCCCCAGGTCGGCCAGCCAGGCGGCGGCGTGGGTGCCCCGGCCGGAGGCGTCGACGACGAGGTCGGCGTCGAGCTCCTCGCCGGCGCCGGTCCCGGCCGCGCGGACGGTCACCCCGGTCACCCGCCGCCGGTCGGCGGACGCGCGCAGCGCGGTGACGTCGGCGCCGTCGAGCACGATAACGCCGGGCAGCGCGCGCACCCGCCGGCGGACCTCGGCCTCGAAGACCGGCCGACCGGCCGCCAGCAGGTCCCAGCCGGCGGCGCGACGGTCCATCCACCCGAAGGGACCGAGCATCAGCACCTCGCCGGGCACGGAGACCGGCACGGCGCCGGCGGCGAGCAGGCCGTCGCTGAAGCCGGGGAAGAGCCGGTCGAGGAGCAGCCGCCCGCGCGGCAGCAGGATGTGGGCGTGCCGGCCCTGCGGGACCCCCCGGCGGTGCTCCGCGCCGTCGGGCAGCGCGTCGCGCTCGACCAGCGTCACGCGGTCGGCGTGCGTGGCCAGCACGCGCGCGGCCAGCAGGCCGGCCATGCTGCCGCCCACCACGACGGCGTGCTGCAGGCCGCCTCCGGGTCGCCGCCCGGACCGGACGTCGGGCACGTCGAGAACTGCGGCCATCGCGTTTCCCCTCCGCAGGCTGCGGACCCTGGCGGGTCTACACCCTCGCCGCGCGGAGCGGCAAGGGACGTGGGACCGCGCCGTCGAGGCGTCCCATCCCGGACGGCCGGTCAGGCGGGCGCGCCGACCGCGGTCGGCGGAGCGGCGGCGGTCGGCGGCGCGGCGGCGCTCGTCCACGCCGTGCCGGACAGGGCCGCGTTGACCTTGGCCGTGTCCAGGTGCTCGGTGAAGCCGGTGATCGCACCGGCGCCCAGCGTCCAGACGTGCGCGAACGGCACCTCGAAGTCCGCTCCGGCCGTGCTGCGCCCGCGGTGGTGGCCGAGCACGACCACGGTCGAGCCGGCGTCGAGGTACGTGTCGGGCTCGACCCGCAGCTCGGCGAAGTGCCGCGGCAGGCCGGCGAAGAACTCACCGGTCGCCTCCCGTCCGGTGGACCGGCCGCCGAAGGGGGTGCTGTCCGGCACGGTCCAGACCACGTCGGGCGCGAAGGTCGCCAGCAGGCCGGGGATGTCGCCGGCGGCGAAGGCGGCGTAGCCGGCACGGACGAGGGCGACGCCGTCGGCCGGGGCCGCGGCCTGCGGAGCGGTGGCGGTGACGGCTCCGCGCCGGGGGGTGTAGACCTCGTGCGCCGGGTGGAACGCGACCTCGGGCCGCACGTCGATCCCCAGCGCCGCCATGGCCGGGCCGAGCCGCGTCTCGCCGAACTCGGCGAAGGCGGCCTCGCTCTCCCAGCCGTCGACGTTCCGGCAGTCCGAGCCCTCCCACCACGTCAGGTGGGCCAGCCCTCCGGCCGGCGTCCGCTCCAGCCACCCGGCCCGTGCCCGGACCGCGTCGTACTGCTCCGGCGTGATGCCCCGCAGCACGATCTCCGCGATGACCGCCATGACGACCCTCCTCTGTCGAGTTCCCCCGTCGGCGTCCCCAGTGCGCCGCCGGCCGAGGGACCGGATCACCCCGCCGGCGCGTCCCCGGCCGCGGCGCCCCGGCCCGGTCCGCGGCCGGTCCGCGGCGCGACCGCTGCCACCGCACGGGGTGCGGCGGTACGGTCCGCGCCGTGGAGTCCACCGACTCCCTGCACTCCGCCCGACTGTCGGCCGGCGACGACCGGGCCCTCGCCGAGGTCTTCGACGCGGTGGCCCCCGCCGTCCACACGACCGCGAGGCGCGTCCTGGGGGACGCCGCGGCCGCGCAGGACGTCGTCCAGGACGTGTTCGTCGATCTCTGGTGCCATCCCGAGCGGTACGACGAGACCCTCGGCAGCCTGCGGACCTACCTGGTCATCCGGGCACGGCACCGCGCCCACGACGTGCTGCGGAGCGAGCTGCGCCGATGGGCGCGCGAGGAGCGGCACGGGCGGTCGGTCCCGCCCCCGCACGCCCCGTCGCCCGGTGAGCAGGTGGCCGCCGCCGAGACGGCGTCGGCCGTCCGCGACGCCGTCCGGTTGCTGCCCCCCGACCAGCGGAGCGTGGTGGAGCTGGCGTACTTCGGGGGCCTCAGCTACCGCGAGGTGGCACGGCACCTCGGCATCCCGGAGGGCACGGCCAAGTCGCGGATGCGCCTGGCCCTGGCGAGGCTGGAGGCGCTGCTCGACCGCCAGCTCCTGGAGTCGTCGTGACCGCCGACACGCCGCTGCCGCTGCCCGCAGGCCTGCGCGAGCGGGTGCTCGACGCCTCGCGGCGCGCCCGCCCGCCCGGCCGCGCGCTGCCCGAGACGCCGGACATCTCGCCGGTCGAGGTCTTCGAGCGGGCCGCCGACGCCTTCGCCGGCGCGTTGTCCGCGCTCGACGACGCCCACTGGCGACGGCCGGTGCTCCGCGACCTCGACGTCCAGGGTCTCGTCGGTCACCTCATCGGCGTCGAGGACGACGTGCGGCGTGCGCTCGCCGGGGACCCGGCCGTCGCGGCCGCCGACCACGTCGCGTCGACGCAGCCGACGGCCGTCGGGCAGTCCGGGCGCGCGCCCGCGTCGACCCGCCGCGACTGGCGGAGGTCCGCCGACCGCACGCTGGCCCTGCTGCGGGACGCGGACCCGGACGGACCGGTGGCGCTCCACGGCCTGCATCTTCCGCTGGGCGCGCTCCTCGTCGTGCGGGCGTTCGAGCTGTGGACGCACGAGAACGACGTCCGTGCCGCGGTCGGCCTGCCCGGATCGGTGCCCGACCCGTCGGCCCTCCGGCGCATGAGCGACCTCGCCGTCCGGTTGCTGCCGGTCGGCGTCGCGCGGGTCGGGACCGGGACCTCGGTCCCGGTCGACCTGCACCTCGTGCTGACCGGCCCGGGCGGCGGGACCTGGGACGTCACGTTCGGCCGGCCGGCCGATCAGGGCTCCGGCGGCGGCGAAGGAGTGACGATCGTCGCGGACACCGTCGGCTTCTGCCGGTTGGCCGCCAACCGGATCCGACCCGACCAGCTCGCCCCCTTCGTGAGCGGCGCCGTCGCCCACGCCGACCGGATCCTCGCCGGCGCGGCCGCCCTGGCCCTCGATTGAACCGGTGCGGAGGAGGAAGGCGATGGCCCGCTGCGACGTGTGCGGCAACGACTACGAGCAGAGCTTCGAGGTGCACACCGGCGGTCAAGTGCACACCTTCGACAGCTTCGAGTGCGCGATCCACCGGCTGGCGCCGACCTGCGAGCACTGCGGCTGCCGGGTCATCGGGCACGGGGTCCAGGCCGACAGCCGGATGTTCTGCTGCGCGTCGTGCGCGACGGCGGCCGGCGTGACGGGCGTCCGCGATCACGCCTGACGGCGCCGGGTCGACGTCGGCCGGCTCAGGCGGACAGGTCGACGACATCGGTCGCTCCCGCACGCCCCGTGGCCAGGTCGACCGCGGAGCGGAGCAGGCTCGCCCGGTCCACGGACGCGGCCGGGGCCGGGGCCTGCCACGCCACGAACCCGTCCGGACGGACGAGCACCGCACCCCGGGCTCCGACGCGGTACCGGAGGGCGAGCGAGCCGTCCGGGTCGGGGAGGTCCGGCCCGAACCTGAGCGCGGCGAGCGGCGGCCCCTCCGGCGCGAGCCGCTCGGCGGTGGCGCACCAGTCGCCGCCGGCCGGCCCGGTGAGCAGCGTCAGCCGCCCGTCGAACAGGTCGAGGGTGGACATCCGGCGGCCGGTCACGTCCAGCCAGGCGTGCGGCGCGCGGCGACCGGGAGCGGCGCGCTCGCCGATGGTCGCCGGCGGGTCGACGTCCTCCGTGGGCGCGACGGCCGCGGAGACGTAGGTGACGCCGAAGTCCTCGAGGCCCGAGGCCTCGTGGGCTCCCTCGCGCAGCTGCAGCGACCGCTGCGCGTTGGCCAGCCCCACCGGACGGCGCTCCTCCTCGTACGTGTCGAGCAGCGCCTCGTCGGCCCAGCCGCGCAGCACCCAGGCGAGCTTCCACGCCAGGTTGTGCGCCGCCGCCATGCCCGTGTTCATGCCGGTGGCCCTCCGCGGCGTCGTCCGGGTGGCCGCATCGCCCACGAGGAAGACCGGGCCGCTGCGGAACCGGGCGGCGATCTCGGCGCCGAACGTCCACTCGAACGCACCCTGCATCTCGACGTCGAGGTCCGGGAGGCCGGCGGAAGCGCGGATGCGGGCCACCACCTGCTCGGACGTGGGGGCGACGGGGTCGCCGTCCGCCGGTTCCCAGCCGTACCCCCACCGGTGCCGTCCCGACGCCACGAACAGCGCCTCCGCCCCCGGGCTCGTCACCCAGTGCAGGGCGAACGGCGGGTCGGGGACCACCGCGTCGAGGTCGGCGGCGAACAGGTACGTCAGCTGCCGCCCCTCCGAGCCGAGGTGCTCCACCTCGATGCCGAGAGCCTGGCGGACGGTGCTGCGCGGACCGTCCGCGCCGACGAGGTACCAGGCGCGCACGTCGTACTCGGGCGCGGGGTGCTCCGGCGCGGAGCACGCCGGCGCGGACGTCGACCGCGGGCGCAGCCTCGCGCGCACGCCGTCGCCGTCGACCTCGAAGCCCACCAGCTCCGTGCGGAACCGCACCTGCCCGCCGCGGTCGACCAGGTGCTCGAGCAGCACCGGTTCCAAGTGGTCCTGCGGCACGAACGCGAACCGCGACGGGCTCAGGGTGGAGACGTACTGGGCTGCGGGCGCGCCCAGCGACTCCACGGCCGCCAGCGGAGCGGCCAGCACGGGGGAGATCCCGAGCTCCAGCCGGACGTCCTGCCCGGCCGAGGAGACGCGCTGGTCCAGGCCCCAGGAGCGGAGGATCTCCATGGTCCGCGGCCGGACGCCGGCCGCCTTCGGGAAGATCGACGTCCCCGGGTGCTTCTCGACCACCAGCACCCGGATGCCGGCGCGGGCGAGGCCGATGGCCGTGGTGAGTCCGGCGGGGCCGGCGCCGACGACGAGGACGTCGTACGTCTCGGGCTGGAGCGGCATGACGGGGCTTCCTCGGTGGGAGGGGATCGTGTCGGCCCTCAGCGTCGCCATCCCGCGCCCTGGCGGGATCCGTACCGGCTACCGAGTTAGCGCCGCCACCCGGCTGCGGAGCTGCCCCCGGTCGGCGGCGCCGAGCTTGGCGAGCAGGCCCGCCACGTGGGTCTCCACCGTGCGCGGCGAGAGGAAGAGCCGGGCGGCGATCTCCGCGTTGGTCAGCCCGGTGACCACCAGGGTGAGCACGTCCATCTCGCGGCTGGTGACCCCCGCGGCGCGGAGCCCGCCGGGCACCGGGGTGGTGCCGCGGCGCCGCGTCGGGGCGCCGGCCCTCCTGAGCAGGTCGCGGCAGGTACGGGCCAGCGGGGCGTCGCCGGCGCGTTCGTGCTCGCCGAGATCGCGGCGCAGCAGCGGGACCGGGTCTCCCCAGCCGTCGGCGACCGCCGCCTCGAGCACCAGGAGGCGGAACAGCCGGTGCAGCCAGGGGATGCGGGCGAGGTCGGCCTCGCCCCGGGCGAAGTGGGCCGCGGCGGCGTCGGGTCTTCCGCCGCGGCCCGCGGCGATCGCGTCGGCGTAGTGCAACGCCCCGCGGTTGGCCGGGCGCAGCACCGCCGGGAGCCCGCTCAGCACCTCCCGGGCCGCCGCGCCCCGGTCGTCGACCGCCGTGCGCAGCAGCGCCCACAGCCCGAACTGGTGCAGCGGAGCGGCCACCCGGTGCTGCACGAGCCCGGACAGGCCCGCGTCGAGCACCGTGTTGGCGCCGGCGAGGTCGTGCGCCAGCAGCAGCGGCAGCGCGCGGACGGCGGCCGCCAGCGGTCCGACGTCCGGCCAGGCGCCGGACACGAGGAGCCGGCCCAGCGCCTCCTCCGTGCCGGTCGGGTCCCCCGATGCGGCCCGGGCGAGCGCGACGAAGAACGCGCTGCCGGCCTGCACCTCCGGCATGTGCAGCCGGACCGCCCGGTCGTGGAGCACCCGTGCCGGTGCCTCCACGGCTCGCGGACCCTGCTGCACGAGCACGCCGTCGAAGAGGACGACGTCGGCGGCGCCGGCCTGACCGAGCAGTCCCGCCGCCGCCGCCAGCTCGCGGGCCCGGGGCAGGGCCTCGGAGGTCTCCCGTTCCAGCAGCTCGACCGTGCCCAGCCCGATCAGCGCCGCGACCTCCTGCGGGACCAGCCGGTGTTCGGCGGCCACCTGCGCGGCTCGGGCGAAGGCCGCCCGCGCGGCCGCGGGACTGCGCAGCCGGGCCACCCGGCCGGCGATGTCGAGCGCCTCGCACAGCGGAGCCGGTTCTCCGGAGCGCTCCGCACGGGTCACCGCCGCGGTGGCCAGGCCGTCCGCCCGCTCCACGTCGCCGGCGCCGAACGCGGCGTCAGCGGCCAGCAGCAGCGAACGCGGGTCGTCGGGGCGTCCGGCCCGCTCGACGTAGGCCTCGGCATCCCGCCACTGCCGGGCGGTCACCGCCGTGCGGCCCAGTCGCAGGCACAGCTCGGCGTGCAGCTCGCCCGTCGCGGAGGGCAGGGCCGCCACACCGGCGTCCAGCGCGTCACCGACGCGACCGGTGGCCGTCAGCACGGTGACCCGTTCGATCGCGACCGCGGCGGGGACGGCGCCCGTGCCCGCCGCCCGGTCGAGCAGCTGCTCGGCGCGACGGAGCGCGCCGGTCGTCCTGTCCCGCCGCGCCAGCGCCAGGAAGAGGGTGGCGGCCCGGTCCCGCTCGTCGCCCGCGGCCAGCAGCTCGGCGGCGCGGGCGGCGTCCTCGTCCCGGCCGCGGGCCAGCAGCGCATCGGCGACCCGCCTGGCCAGGGCGGCCCGTTCGGGCGGGAGCAGGCCCGCGACGACGGCCTCGCGCATCAGCGCGTGCCGCCAGCACAGCTGACCGGTGGCCTCGCGCAGCAGGTGGGCGTCGGCGGCGGCCCGGGCGGCGGCGAGCACGACGTCCTCCGGCTGCCCGACCACGGGCGGGAGCAACGCCCAGTCGGGATCCGTGCCGGCCACCGCGGCCGCACGCAGGCACGTCTGCGCGACGGGGTCGAGGACGGCGAACCGACGGCGCACCAACGCGGTCATCGTCCGGGGGACGGGGGTGGACGTCGCGGCCGGAGCCGTCCGCACCACCTCGTCGACGAGCTCCTCGACCAGCAGGGGCAACCCGTCGGCACGCGCGACGAGGGCGGCGAGCTGGTCCTCCCCCAGCCGGCCGGCGGCCCGCACCCCGGCAAGGGTCGTGAGCTCCGCCGGGCCCAGCCGGGACAGGGTGAGCGTGCGGACACCCGGGCCGGTGGCGAGCCGGTCGACCGCCGCGGATCCCGGCTCGTCGTCGCGCGCGGACGCCGCGACGAGCACCGGTCGGTCCCGCAGGCGGCCGGCGAGGTACTCCAGCAGCGCGAGCGTGTCGGCGTCGGCCCAGTGCAGGTCCTCCAGCACGAGCAGGCACGGCCCGCCGACGAGCGCGTCCAGCAGCCGGACGACGGCCTCGCCCAGGACGAGCACCGGGTCGACGCTGGGCTCCGACCCGTCCCCTCCCCCGGTCGCCCAGCCCGGCAGCAGGCGACCCAGTGCGGCCCGGAACGACCTCGGCACCGTTCCGGGATCGAGGTCGTCGGCGCCGCCGCGGAGCAGCGCCTCGGTCAGCGGCCGGTAGGCACCCCCGGACTCCGTGGCCCGGCCGCACAGCACGTCCACCCGGTCGCCGCGAGCCAGCCCCACCGCCTCGGCGAGCAGCCGGGACTTCCCGACCCCGGCCTCGCCGAGGACCAGCAGGACCCCGCCGCTGCCCTCCGCGGCGCGGGTGACGGCGGTCCGCACGGCGGTCACGGCCTCGGCCCGCCCGATCAGTGGCGCCGCGTCCACCCGCACGTCGTACCGCCCCGCCCGGCACCGTGTCACCGTCTGCGGGCCCGCGGTGCGCCCGGGCTCGGCGCGTCTCCCTCCGCCGCCCGCGGGGCCGCCCGGACGAGGTGCACCTGGACGAGGGGCACGGCGGGCACCGCCTAGGGTGTCGCGGGATACCCGTCGGCTCCGGGAGTCCCTCGTGATCCACCGCGCGCGACCCGCCGCCCCGCGCTCCGGCGCGCCGCTGGACACCGCCTCGGTGGGCTACACCGACCGCCTGGCCCGCCTCGCCGGGGCCTCCTGGAAGCAGCGGCTCGACGTCCAGCGGCCGTACCGGTGGAACATCCGCCGGCTGAACCTCGGCCGGGCCCTGGACCTGGGTTGCGGTCTCGGCCGCAACCTCGCCCACCTGGACGGGAACGGGGTGGGCATCGACCACAACCCCACGTCGGTGCGGACCGCGCGCGAGCGGGGCTTCACGGCGTTCACGCCGGAGGAGTTCCGCGCCAGCCCGCACGCCCGCCCCGGCGCCCACGACTCGTTGCTCGTCGCCCACGTCGTCGAGCACGTGCCGCACGAGACGGCGGTCGCGCTGCTGCGCGACCACCTGCCCTACGTGCGCCCGGGCGGGAAGGTCGTGCTCATCTGCCCGCAGGAGCGCGGCTGGGCCTCGGACGCGACCCACATCCGCTTCGTCGACTTCACCGGCCTCGCCGGGCTGTGCCGCGAGGTCGGCCTCCCCGTCGAGCGGTCCTTCTCCTTCCCGTTCCCCCGCTGGGCTGGCCGGGTGTTCACCTACAACGAGTTCGTCGTCGTGGCCCGCGTCCCCCGCGCGCCGCGCTGAGCCGCGGGAGCCCCGACCCGGCGGGGACGGGGCTCCTCGCAGGCAGCGCGGTCAGGCGGACAGGTTGTCGATGATGGCCGCGGTGACCTCCGCCGTGCCCGCGGTCCCGCCGACGTCGCGGGTGCGGATGCCCTTGCCGGAGGTGACCTCGATGGCGTGCTGGACGGCCTTGGCCTCGTCGTGCAGGCCGAAGTGCTCGAGCATCAGCGCCGCGCTGCCGATGGCGCCGACGGGGTTGCAGATCCCCTGCCCGGCGATGTCGGGCGCGGAGCCGTGGACCGGCTCGAACATGGACGGGTAGCGCCGCTCGGGGTTGAGGTTGGCGCTGGCCGCGAGGCCGAGGCTGCCGGCGAGCGCGCTGCCGAGGTCGGACAGGATGTCGGCGTTCAGGTTCGAGGCGACGACGACCGACAGGTCCTCGGGGCGGAGCACGAACTTCGCCGCCATGGCGTCGACCAGCACGCTCTCGGTCTCGACGTCCGGGTACTCGCCTGCGACCCGCCGGAACACGTCGTCCCACAGCACCATGCCGTACTGCTGGGCGTTGCTCTTGGTGACGCTGGAGACCTTCTTGCGCGGCCGGCTGCGGGCCAGGTCGAAGGCGAACCGGATGATCCGCTCGCAGCCGACCTCGGTGAACACCGCGGACTGGATGCCGACCTCGCCGCGGTCGCCGCGGGCGGCGAAGTTGCGGCCGCCGAACCCGGCGTACTCGCCCTCGGAGTTCTCGCGGACGACGACCCAGCCCAGGTCGGTGGTGTCGGCCTTGCGGAGCGGGCTCTGGACGCCGGGGAGGAACTCGACGGGGCGGACGTTGGCCCACTGGTCGAAGCTCTGGCAGATCTTCAGGCGCAGGCCCCAGAGGCTGACGTGGTCGGGGACGGTCGGCCAGCCGACCGCGCCGAAGTAGATGGCGTCGAAGTCCCTGAGCTGGTCGAGGCCGTCCTCCGCCATCATGCGGCCGTGCTCGGCGTAGTACTCCGAGCCCCAGGGGAACTCCTGCCAGTCGAAGGCGAAGCGACCCTTCGACGCGCCGGCGAGGGCGTCGAGGACGGCGCGGCCGGCCGCCACGACCTCGATGCCGACCCCGTCGGCGGGGATCGCGGCGATGCGGAACGTGCGCTGGGCGGGCATGACGGCCTCCGGGGGACGGCTGCTGGGGTCGTCATCCAGTGAACGGCGCTCCGTCCCCCGGCGTCCAAGACGGATCGTCGATGCCACCGATAGGCCCTGCCTGTCGGTCCGGGGTCCGCCGCCCGGTGACGTAGTCCTGCACGCACGCGACGAACGCCTCGGCGGCCGGGGTGAGGGTGCCCGTGCGGGAGACGAGGGCGATCCGGAGCAGGACGGCGGGTTCGATGCGCCGCACGCGGGCGCCGGACCGCCGGGCCAGCGGGGTCCAGGACGACGGCAGGACGGCGTGCCCGACACCGGCGAGCACCAGGGGCAGGATCGACGTGCGGTGCTCGACCTCGACGACGATCCGCGCGTCGACGCCGCTGGCCAGCACGTCGTCCACCATCCGCCGCATCAGGCTGCCCTCCGTGCTGACGACGAGCCGCACGCCGGCGAGGTCCTCGCGGGTCGCCGTGCGTCGGCCCGCCGCGTCCGGGGGCTCTTCCGGCGCGTCGTCCCCGGGCGGCGACACGAGGACCAGCGGTTGCTCCTCGATCGGCAGGACGCGCAGACCGCCGGTGTGGGGCGGCGACGCGGCGCCGAGCAGCCCGAGCTCGGCCCGGCCGGCCTTGACCGCCTGGACCACCTCCTCGGGGGTGAACGCGGCGTCCGCCGTGACCGTCATCGCCGGATGGGCGGCGGTGAAGTCGCGGACCAGGGTGGCCAGCGGCTCCATGCCCGGGCTCGGCATCGCGACGAGCTCCACCCGGCCGCGCCGGAACTCGCGGGTGGAGCGGGCCGCGGCCCGGGCGGCCTCCAGGTCGCGGACCACCTGCCGGGCCGGCTCGACCAGCTGGGCGCCGGCGTCGCTGAGCACGATGCCGCGGCCGACCCGGTGGAACAGCGGCACGCCGAGCTCGCGCTCGAGCGTCCCGATCGCCTGGGACAGCGACGGCTGCGCGATGTGCAGCTGCTCCGCGGCCCGGCCGACGTTCATGGTCTCGACGACGGCGAGGAAGTAGGCCAGCTGCCGGACGTCCACCCGCGTTCCCTCCCGCGAACCGATAGGCGGAACCTACCGGTGTGGTCGCGAGGGGTCCCCGGCGGCGGATGCCCGCGATCGACCGCCGCGGCGGCTCCCCCGTCCGACGGGCCGGTCCGCCGGCGCGAGCGCGCGGATGCAGGTCCACAGCCAGGCGGAGGCGAAGAGCACGCTCGCCGCGACGTCGGTCGGCCAGTGGGCGCCCCGGTAGAGCCGGGAGGTGGCGACGGCGAGCACGACCACGCCCGCTCCGACCACGACGACCCTGCGCCACCGCGACCGGCTGACGAGGTAGACCACTGCTGCGATGCCGCCGTACAGGCACAGGGACGCCGCCGTGTGCCCGGACGGGTAGCTCGAGGTCGGCGGCAGTTGTGCGTCGAGGTGCGGCACCGGCGGACGCTCCCGGTCGATGATCGAGGAGACGGCGAGGAAGACCACCAGCTCGCCGATCAGGGCCGCCGCGAGGAGCCGCACCGGCCACCAGCTGCGCAGGAGGGAGCCGGCGACCGCGGCGGCGACGACGCCGGCGCCGATGACCACGCCGGTCGACCCCAGGTCCGACACCACCCGGGAGGGGGTCGCCAGTTCCTCGACCCGGTTCTCGGCGAACCAGGAGGTGAGCCGGCCGTCGGCGACCTCCACGTCGGTGTCGGCCTCCGGCCCCGACACGAGCCATCCGGCTCCGAGGAGGAGCCCGAAGAGCACGGCGAGGACGGCGGACATCTGTGCGGCGATCGCCCAGCCACGGCGCCGTCCCGGACCGATGGGATGGGCCATGCCGGGAGCGTCCTCCCTGCGGGTCACCGGCGCAGCCCTCGCCGACCGGACCGCGAGCGCGACGGCGCCGGCACGAACCCCGGAAGCGACGACGTCCCGGTTCCCGGTCAGGGGGCCGGGCTTCCCTGCTCCGCCCCGAGCAGGTTCCGCACGACGAAGCGCATGATCCCGCCGTGCCGGTAGTAGTCGGCCTCCCGCGCGGTGTCCAGGCGGACCCGGGCGCGGAACGACCGCCCGTCGGCAGACACCGCCACGGTCGCCGGCCTGCCGCGCAGCGCCACCGCCTCGGCCAGGCCGCGGATGTCGAAGACCTCGGTCCCGGTGAGCCCGAGGGTGTCGGCGTCCTCGCCGTCGAGGAACTGCAGCGGGAGCACGCCCATGCCGACCAGGTTCGATCGGTGGATGCGCTCGAACGACTCGGCGAGCACCGCGCGCACGCCCAGCAGGGCCGGTCCCTTGGCGGCCCAGTCCCGGGAGGATCCGCTGCCGTACTCCTTGCCGGCCAGCACCACCAGCGGGACGTCGAGCTCGCGGTAGGCGAGGGCGGCGTCGTAGACGGAGGTGACCTCACGGGTGAGCAGGTTCTGCGTCCAGCCGCCGACCGTGCCGGGCACGAGCTGGTTGCGCAGCCGGACGTTAGCGAAGCAGCCACGCATCATCACCTCGTGGTTGCCGCGGCGCGAGGCGTAGGTGTTCAGCTCGAACCGCGACACCCCGAGGCCGGTCAGGTACTGCCCCGCCGGGGTCTGTGGCGGGATCGCCCCGGCCGGGGAGATGTGGTCGGTGGTCACCGAGTCGGCGAGCTTGACCAGGACCCGTGCACCGGTGATGTCCCGCACCGGCGCGGGCTCCGGGGACATGCCGTCGAGGTAGGGCGGCCGGCGCAGGTACGTCGAGCCGTCGTCCCAGGCGAAGGTCTCCCCCGCCGGCGCGTCCAGCCCCCGCCACCGCTCGTCGCCGGAGAACACGTCGGCGTAGGCGCGGGTGAACATGTCCGCGTCCAAGGTGGCCGCGATGACCTCCTCGACCTCGCGCGAGCCGGGCCAGATGTCGCGCAGGTACACCGGTTCCCCGTCGGAGCCGGCGCCCAGTGGCTCGGTCATCAGGTCGACGTCCATGGTGCCGGTCAGCGCGTACGCGATGACCAGCGGCGGGGAGGCGAGGTAGTTCATCCGCACGTCGGGGTTGATCCGGCCGTCGAAGTTGCGGTTCCCGGAGAGCACCGAGACGACGTTCAGGTCGTGCTCGGTGACCGCGGCGGACACCTCGTCGATCAGCGGCCCGGAGGCCCCGATGCAGGTCATGCAGCCGTAGCCGGTCAGGTGGAAGCCGAGCAGCTCGAGGTAGGGCGTCAGCCCCGCCTCGTCGAAGTAGTCGGTGACGGTCCGCGAGCCGGGCGAGAGGCTGGTCTTGACCCACGGCTTGGCGCGGAGCCCCCGCTCGACCGCGTTCTTCGCGAGCAGCGCGGCGGCCACCATGACCGACGGGTTCGACGTGTTGGTGCACGAGGTGATCGCCGCGATCGCGACGCTGCCGTGGGCGAGCTCCGCGGTCCGCCCGGCCAGGGTGACCGGCACCGTCCCGGCGGTCCTCGCGGACACCGGCTCGTCGGGCGCGGGCATCGCGGGCAGGCCGGCAGCCGGGGTCTCGGAGTCGACGGCCGGCGCATCGCTGGCGGGGAACGACTCCTGCGACGCCTCGTCGACCCACGACGTCACGGCGGCCTCGCTGGGCGCCGCATCCAGCGCGACGGCCGCGGCGAGCGCGGACCGGAACTCCTCCTTGGCCCGGTCGAGACGGACCCGCTGCTGCGGCCGGCTCGGGCCGGCGAGGGACGGGACGACGCCGGCCAGGTCCAGCTCCAGCAGCTCGGTGTAGCGGGGCACGACCGTGGGGTCGTGCCACAACCCCTGCTCCTTGGCGTAGGCCTCCACGAGGGCCACCCGCTCGGCCGGGCGCCCGGTGAAGCGCAGGTACCGCAGCGTCTCCTCGTCGACGGGGAAGAAGGCGCAGGTCGAGCCGAACTCCGGGCTCATGTTGGAGATGGTCACGCGGTCGGCCAGCGAGGTCTGCGCGACGCCGGGGCCGTAGAACTCGACGAACGTGCCGACCACGCCGTGGGCGCGGAGCACCTCGGTGAGCGTCAGCACCAGTTCGGTGGCGGTCGCGCCCTCCGGCAGGGCGCCGTGCAGGCGCACCCCGACGACCGGCGGCAGCAGCATGGAGAGCGACTGGCCGAGCATGGCCGCCTCGGCCTCGATGCCGCCGATGCCCCAGCCGAGCACGCCGAGCCCGTTGACCATCGTGGTGTGCGAGTCGGTGCCCAGGCACACGTCGGGGAAGGCCCGGCCGTCGACGTCCATGACGACGCGCGCCAGGTGCTCGACGTTGACCTGGTGCATGATTCCCGTCCCCGGTGGGACGACGGCGACGTTGCGCAGCGTCGACTGCCCCCAGCGCAGGAACCGGTAGCGCTCGCCGTTGCGGGCGTACTCGATCTCCACGTTGCGGGCGAACGCATCCGGGGTGCCGAACGCGTCGGCGATCACCGAGTGGTCGACGACGAGCTCCGCCGGGATCGTCGGGTTGACCAGCTCGGCGCGGCCGCGCAGCACGTGCGCTGCGTCGCGCATGGCGGCGAGGTCGGCCAGCGTCGGGACGCCGTTGGTGTCGTGCAGGAAGATCCGCGACGGGCTCAGGTCGACCGCAGCGCCGGCGGATCGGTCCTGCCCCCAGGCCAGCAGGGACTCGACCTGCTCGGCGGTGACCCGTACGCCGTCCTCGTGCCGCAGCAGGTTCTCCAGCACGATCCTCAGGCTGATCGGCAACCCGGCCGGGACGATGTCGCCGAGCCGGTGGATCGCGTAGCGCCGCTCCCCCACCGCGAGCTCCCCCGCGGTGCCGAAGCTGTCGCGCGCGACGACGGGGCCGTGCGTGCTCATGCGAGTCGTTCCTCCTGGGATGCGTACCGGCGGCGGGTGGCACGTGTCGTTGTGGCTGTCCGGGACGACGGTGGCGCCGAGGCTGTGCCAAGCGCTCGCCTGAGGGCTCTAACTTATAGGCTACGAGCATCGTCGGCCGGACGGCTAGACCCCGGCGGCTCGGGCGCCGGAGGAGCGGATCGTGCTGAGGAGATGCTTTGGTCATCGGCCCGGCCTGGCTGGGTAGGCTATAGGCCGCACGGCAGGAGGTTCGGATGACCGCGTCCGCACGGCTGTATGCCACGAAGAGCGACTTCGCTTACAGGGAGGTTCGCGACCTGATCCTTTCCGGCGAGCTCGAGCCCGGCGCCGTCATCAACCAGGAGCTGCTCGCCCGCCGGATCGGCATCAGCACCACGCCGCTGCGCGAGGCGCTGCGCCGCCTCAAGGAGCAGGGCCTCGTCGAGCTGGGCGCGCACCGCGACGCGCGGGTCACCCCGCTCGACGCCGAGGAGGCCCGCGACCTGCTCGAGGTGCGTCGCTCCCTCGACCCGCTGGCCGCCTCCCTCGCCGCCCAACGTCGCACCCGAGAGGACACCGCGGAGATGCGGGCCGGCCTGCACGGACTGCGGGCCCTGCCCAGCAACCCGACGATGGAGCAGCTCATCGCGCACCGGCGCTTCCACGAGGCCGTCTACCGGGCGTCGCACAACGCGCGGCTCGTCGAGATGCTCGACGGCCTCTGGGACACGGCCGACCGCTACCGGCGCCACGGGGCGCAGGTGGAGCGCAGCGCAGAGGAACGCGCGGTCAAGGACCGCGAGCACGAGCTGCTGTTCGAGGCGATCGTCGAGGGTGACGCCGAGACGGCCGCGGAGATCATGCGCACGCACATCGAGACGAGCCTGGGAGCCAAGTCGGCCTGGCGGCTCGCCAAGCCGCACGCCGGCACCGACCGGTCGTGACCGCTCGGGACGTCACCGCGGCCGGTGGGCCGGGCCGGCTCGAACCCCCGCAAGAGCACCACGACCGGCGCGGGGCAGCGCGACAGCTCCCTGACGTCGGTGGGGTCACCTTCGGTCCGGGTGATCAGTTCTGGTCCGGCGACGACGGCGTCGTCGTCCTGCCGGCATCGGCCGCCGGGAGGTCCGCGCCCGGAGCGACGTCCGCGCCTCGCTGTTCACGTCGTCGCGCGTGCCGGCAGGACCGGATCACCCCCCGCGGTCCGCAACCGTGTCCGCGTGTCGGTGGGCGACCCTCCACTCCGCGTCCTCGCGGCGGTAGATCTGGGTCGCGCGGAGGGAGTAGGTCCGGGGTTCGCCGTTGACGGACGCCTGCGTGTGCTCGTAGCCGACGGTGTAGGCCATGTCACCGATCACGTCGGCCGCGACGATCTCGTACGTGTAGGACGTGCAGTCGGAGAAGCCCTTCGCGAGCTCGGTGAACAGGGCCCTGACCTCCTCCTGCCCGCCGGCGGAACTCCAAGCGCCCAGCACGGTGACCGGTTCACGGCGGGACCAGATGGCCAACCGGGGAGCGGCGTCCCCGTCGTGCAGGGCGCTCTCCGCGTCCCTGAGTCGGGATCCCACCCACGCGAGGAAGTCGTCCAGTTCGCTCATCGTCAACCTCCCGCCCAGACCGCACGCGCCGAGCCGCTGGCGTCCGGGCCCCGCCGCAGGGGGTGTCGGACGCCGGGTGGCCGCAGCGCTCTCGTGGGACACGCTCCCGGGTCGATGCGTTTGGCGTCGGCCGCCGGGTCAGCGGTCCCGGCGCGGGTTCTCGGCGCGGTCCTCGACGGCGCCGTGGCGCAGGAGGCTGGCGACGGCCAGGGCGAGGCCGCCCCAGATTACGGCCATCGCCACCAGCATCATCACGATCGCGCTCGTGCTCATCGCCGTCGCCCCTCCTCGTGCCCGGTTGCCGGGCGATGTCGGGCGGTCGGGCCCGTCACGGGGGCCGCGTGCAACGGCGCCGCCGGATCGGAGCCGGGTGGCGGCCCGTCCAGGTGGGTGCCGGCGCGCCACGGCAGCCGGGCGAGCAGGAAGCCGATCAGCGGCAGCGCCACGACCATCCCCCAGCCGAACACCAGCAGCAGCCAGCTGGGGTAGTCCTCGTAGGGCGCGGCCAGGTCGTCCCGCAGCGCGAACACGAGCACGACGGCCAGGCCCGCCGGGGCGACGAGGCTCGTCAGCACCCGCCAGCCGACGCCGACCCGGGGCCGGCCGTGCACGTTGAGGTGCTCGCCGAGGCCGGTCAGGGCCCGCACCGCCCAGACGACGATCAGCATGCTGACCAGGGCCACGACGAGGATGCCGTACTGGTTGACGAAGTGGTCGACGACGTCCAGCACGTAGACGCCGCTCGTCGTGGTGAAGAGCACCAGGCTGAGCACCGCGGCGGGGACGCCGACCGCGAGGGTCGCGGTGAGACGGCTGGTGTCGAGCTTGTCGCGGACGGCGGAGATCACGACCTCGATCACGCTGACCAGCGAGGTGATGCCGGCGATGACGAGCGACCCGAAGAACAGGACGCCGATGAGGGCGCCGGCCGGGGCCTCGCTGATGATCGTCGGGAAGGCGATGAAGGCCAGGCCGATCCCGTCGCTGGCGACCTCGCCGACCGCGACCCCGCCTGCCTGGGCCATGAAGCCCAGGGCGGCGAACACGCCGATGCCGGCGAGCAGCTCGAAGCCGGAGTTCGAGAAGCCGACCACGAGGCCGGAGCCGATCATGTCCTCGCGGCGGCCGACGTACGAGGCGTACGTGATCATGATGCCGAAGCCGATCGACAGCGAGAAGAAGATCTGGCCGAACGCGGCGGCCCAGACGGAGGCGGAGGCGAGCGCCGACCAGTCGGGCGTGAACAGCGCGTCCAGGCCGCCAGCCGCGCCCGGCAGCAGCAGCGCCTGCACCACGAGCGCGGCGAAGGCGAGCACCAACACCGGGATGAAGACCAGCGAGGTGGCGCCGATCCCGCGCTGGACGCCGAGGGCCATGATCAGGAGGACGGCCAGCCAGACGAGCACGAGGGGCACGACCACCCCGGGCACCACGTCGACGGTGACCTCGACGTCCCCGACCTGGAGGAACTCCCCGAAGAAGAACGCCTCGGGGTCGGCGCCCCAGGTCTCGTCGAGCGAGAAGAGGGTGTACCGCAGCGCCCAGGCGATGACCGCCGCGTAGTAGACCGCGATGACGAAGCAGATGGCCACCTGCCACCAGCCCAGCCCCTCGGTGCCCCGGCGCAGCCGGGCGAAGGAGAGCGGTGCGGAACCGCGGTGGCGGTGGCCGATCGCGTAGTCCAGCAGCAGGAACGGGATGCCGGCGCTCAGCAGCGCCACCAGGTACGGCAGCACGAAGGCGCCGCCGCCGTTCTCGTAGGCGACGTAGGGGAACCGCCAGATGTTGCCGAGCCCGACCGCGGAGCCGATCGCCGCCAGGATGAAGACGCGCCGGGAGCTGAACGCGCCGCGGCGGCGCTCCTCGTCGGCCTGCCCCGCGGCTCGCCCCGCCGTCGTGCTCATCCGACCTCCTGCGTCGTGATCCGCCGAGCCTTCGCCCACCCGGCCGACCGGTCGACGTCGCGCCGTCGAGAAGAGGATGGCAGGACTCAGGCCGCGCGGCTGCCGGAGGCTGCGTCCAGGGACGGGGGGACCAACCCGAGCCGGCGGTGGTCGCGGATGCGGAACTCGTACCCATCGGTCGCCATGATCTTGTGGACGTCCCGGCCGGGGAGGTGCAGCAGGTAGAGGTAGGCCGGCTCGTGCGGCCGGAACCCGTCACCGGGACGGCCACGCGCGGTTCGGCCGGACCCTCGCGCCGGGACCATCAGGCCGGCACGTGCCGGCGCAGCGGCCGGGCCAGGGCGGCCCGCAGGGCCGGGACGGCGGCGTCGGGCCGCTCCCAGCAGGGGTCGTCGCGCACGTCCTCGACGACCTCGAGCGGCCAGCCGAACCGCGTGGCCGCCGCCTCGGCGATCCGCAGCCGGTTCTGCAGGTCGTGGCGTCCCCAGATCATCGACACCGGGACCGGGATCCGGGCCAGGTCGCGACGGCGGAGCGGGAACATGCCGAAGGCGGTCGCGAAGGCCAGCACCGCCGAGCGGGCGCCGCGCTGCCGCACGCCCGCGAGCGCGTAGTCGGCGAACGGGTCCCAGCGCGGCCCCAGCTCGCGCCGCATGCCGTCGAAGTCGTACATGCACCGGCCGACGAAGCGGTCCAGGCTGCGCACCGTCGGGTGGGCGAGGTAGCCGGCGAGCGCCGCGGCGAACGACACCGCCGGCCGGCTCATGGCCAGCCCGGTCGAGTCGACCAGGACCACGCGCTCCACCGGTCCGCCGTCGATCGCGTGGCGCAGCGCGAGGGCGCCGCCGGCCAGGTGGCCGACGAGCGCGGGCGGCGCCGGGCAGGTCTGCCCGATCAGGTGCCGCAGCCAGGACAGGAAGCGCTCGGCGTCCAGCGGCCCGTCGCCGGGCAGCCCGGAGGCGCCGTGGCCGGGCAGGTCGGGCACCACGACCCGGTGGGTCGCGGTGAGCGGGGGGACGACGCGGCCCCACAGAACGGCGAACTCGCCGGGGCCGTGCAGCAGCACGACCGGCGGGCCATCGCCGCCCTCCAGGACGGCGGTCGGGATGCCGGCGGCCTCGAGCCGCCGCTCGGTCAGCGGCAGGTCGCGGATCGTGTCCGCGCGGATGCCGGCGATCGTGCCCGCTCCCGCGGCGTCGCCGCCGGGGCCCGTCCGGCCGGTCGTGTCGGTGGCGCGCATGACGGCCTCCTCCGGTCGTGCTCGTGTTTCTCGGACGCCGTCGACGCTAGGGAGCGCGACCCGGTGCCGGCATCGACCAGGACGACCAACCGTGCCGGCCCGGGCGTGGTCCGAACGGGCCACGCCCCGCGCCGGACCCGCGCGGGGGCGCGGCGGACCCGTGCCGCGCGGGAAGGGCGTCGGTCAGACGAGGTCGTGCTGCACGGCGAAGGCGACCGCGGCCGCGCGGGAGGAGACCCCGAGCCGGGCGAAGACGTTCTGCAGGTGCCGCCGGACCGTGTGCTCGCTGAGCACCAGGGCGTCGGCGATCTCGCGGTTCGTCTGCCCCTGCGCCACCAGCCGGAGCACCTCCAGCTCCCGGTGGGTCAGCCCGCTGGGGCGCTCGGGTGCCTCCGGCGCCAGCCGCGCGGCGACCCGGGCCAGGTCGTCGACCGCGCCGAGCTCCTCGAAGGTGTAGCGGGCGGCGTCCCACTCCAGCAGCGCCCCGTCGGCGTCGCCGAGGGCCGAGCACATCTCGCCCAGCAGGATCCGCACCCGGGCCGCCTCGTAGGGCACGCGCAGCTCGCGCCAGGCGTCCCGGGCGCGGGCGAGCACCGCCCCTGCCTCCCGGGTGGCCCCCTCCGCCAGCAGCACGGTGCCCACCGCGGTCGTGGCGATCGCCCGCGGCCACTCGCCGGGCTGCTCCCGGGCGAGCGCGTCCAGCTCGTCGGCGGCCGCGCGGGCAGCCGCCGGGTCGCCGGCGGCGCAGCAGACCTCGATCGCCGCGGCGAGCAACGGCCAGCGGTCGGCCGCGGACGTCGCGGTCGCCAGCGCGGCGTCGACCGCGGAGCGGGCCTCCGCGCCGCGCCCCTGGGCCAGCCGCAGCAGGAGCATGCCGGGCTGCGGCGAGTGGCCGTGCTGGCTCGCCCGCCGGTAGCAGTCCTCGGCGTCGGCGTGCCGGCCCAGCCGCCGGAGCAGCTCGCCGGTCTCGTACCAGGCCATCCCGACCGCCGGCTGGCCGGGCGGATCGGCCAGCCGCTCCCGCGCCCGGGCCACCTCCTCCATGGCCTCCGGCCAGCGGCCCTCCAACGCGAGCACCTGCGCGCGGTGCACGAGGCACTGTCCCCGGTAGGGCACGAGGTCGGGCTGGGCGGCGCACCACCGGCTGAGCACGCCCGTCCACTCGCGCGCCCGGTGCAGGTCGAGGGCCTGGTGGCAGGTCACGACCACCGCGCAGTACACGATGCCGACGGTGACCGGCGAGACGTCGTCCGCCGTCACGGCGACCATCGCCTCGTCGAGGAGGCGCAGCCCGGTGTCGCGCCGGCCCCCCGCGATCATGGCCTGCCCGCAGCCGCAGACGCCGAAGGCGGTGACGTCGGGGTCGTGGAAGCGCCGGCCGATGGCGATGACCTGGTCGAACACCTCCGCCGCGGCCTCGCTCTCCCCGGCGCCCAGGTGGTGCAGGGCCATCGCCGCCATCAGCAGGCCCTGCTCTGGGCACGGCGGGTTCCCCGCCTCGGCCAGGGTGCGCTCGGCGCGGGCCAGCCAGCCGCCGCCGCGGGCCGGCTCGCCGCGCAGGACCAGGGCGAGGGCCAGCCAGAACGCGGTCCGCGCCGCGCGGCGGGCCTCGCCCGCCTCGTCCAGCCGGTGCACGAGGCGCTCCATCGCGTCCTCGTGGGCCTCGTCGTGCCCGCTCAGGTAGGCCGCCAGAGCCAGCCGCTCCAGGTCGTCGGCCCCCAGCTCGCCGTCCCGGTCGGCGGCGCGCAGCGCGTCGTAGGCCCGCGCCCACTCCCGGGCGGCCACCGCCTCCCGCGCCGTCGTGAGCTTCTCCGCGAGCGTCATCCGTCTCCCCACCCCATGGAACCGCCGACCGGCCCGGCCGGTCCAGGGGTGCGGGCCGGGCTCCGGCGGATCGTGCGGATCCGCCGGAGCCCGGCCCGGAGTCCCGACGTCAGCCCAGCCCGGCCGGGACCGGCGGTCGGGCCGCCACGGTGCCCACCAGCGGCAGCAGGCCGACCACCAGCGCGGCCGCGCCCACGGTCAGCGCCGCGCCGAACGGGAGGAAGCGCGCTACCGCGGTCACCGCCAGCGCGCCGACGACGAGCGCGGTCATCGCCCGCCCGAGCACCCTGGCGCGCACGACGGCCCGTGCCGCGCAGGCCATCCCGACGGCGAACACCGCCGCCGAACCGAGCAACACCGGCCGGAACCAGGGGTCGAGCTCGATCAGCACCGCCTCGGCGTCGGCGCCGGCCAACGAGGCCGCCAGCACCGCGATCTCCATCGCGGGCAGCAGCGCGAACAGCGTGCTGCCGACGACGACGAACGGCACCACGCGCCCGCTCCACCGCCACTCGCCCCGCTGACGCAGCGCCGCCGTGACCGCGAGGAACGCGAGCGCGACCAGCGCCGAGCCGACGGCCGCGACGAGGTGGGCGACCGACCACCGGATCGTGGACGCCTCCAGCGCGACCGCCACGTCGTGCTTGTGCCGCAGGTCGGCGATGAACGGGTGGTAGAGGATGCCGCCGAGCAGCACGAGCGGTCCCACGGCGACGGTCGCCGCACCCAGCAGCCGCCGCGGACGGCTCCACGAGCCCGGCCCGAGGCCCCGGGCATGCCCCGCCGAGCGCATCGACGGCGACGGCCGCGCGGTGGGGCCCGGCCGTCCCGGGGACGTGGTCGCGGTCATGCCGGCACCCCCGTCACGCAGCGGTACACCGGCCAGAACTCCACGGGCGGCGGCGGGCCCTGCGCCCCGGCGGCGCGCAGCGCGGGGGCCAGCTCGTCGCGGACGAACCGGCGTCCCTCCTCCTCGCTGTCGAACACGTCGATCACGCGCCAGCCGCCGTTCGGGCCCGGCCCGGCCAGGTGCACGCTGCCGCCGATCGGCAGGCGCCGGCCGGCCGCGACCCGCTCGTAGATCTCCTGCGAGCCGTGAGGGTTGTCGATCATCATGACGACGGACATCGGTCGCCTCCTGGGGTCCGGGCGTTGTTCCTGACGCCCTGGACGCTAGGAATCCGGGCGCGGCACCTCATCGCCCGAAGCGACCAACCACCAGCGGCCGCGGCGTGGTCGGATCGGACCACGCACCGGTGCGGCCGCCGGGCCGGGCGCCCGCGCTGCCCGCCCGCCGCGACCTGCCCGGTGATCACCGCCAGCTCGACGACGCCCAGCCCGCCGGGGGTGACCGCTCACAACTCCCGCCGCCGCGGCGCCGTGCACCCGCCGCACGCGTAGCGGACATGGCGAGGGCTGGGGGCACCGCCGTGCGCGGTGCCCCCAGCCCATGTCGCCAACCGAGGTGCCGGCTGTTCGCCAGGACACCTCTGTCTGTCTGTGGAGGTGGCGGGAATCGAACCCGCGTCCTTCGACGCATGTCCAGGGCTTCTCCGAGCGCAGTCCGCTGCGTCTCTGCTCGGCCCCACCGATCACACGGACGAGTCGGTGTGACGGGCCCAGTCGCTGTTCGATGTCCCGCGCGCGCCCGCGACCGGCACGCGCGGTGAGTCATCTAGCTGATGCCAGGATCCGGGCCGATGACGAACCCGGGCTGACAGAGTTGCCTACGCTGCTATCAGGCAGCGAGGGCGAACTCGCGCTGACTGGAGTCGGCGCTTGTGTTGGTTCCGACGCGTGGTTAACGAGCTCATCGTCGGCTTCCTCGGCTCGCTTCCCCTGGGCACCCGACCGAAGTCGAGACCAATCACCCCCTGTTCAGTTGTGCAGTCAGGGTAACGGGCCCCGCCGTCCGGATGTTCCCCCGCCGGGGTGACGCGCGGCCCGTGCCGACGACGTCCCATCGGACCCGGGATGCTCGCGTGGGCCGGCCGGTCCGTGGCCCGCGGACGTTCCTGCGGGAACGTCCTCGAGACACGGTGCACGGGGTCAGCGGCCCGGTGACCGGGCGCAGCCCGGCGGCTGGTAGGGCGCTCAGCCGTCGGGCTGCGCG
The DNA here is from genome assembly GCF_025716945.1 of Geodermatophilus sp. YIM 151500. Taxonomy (GTDB): domain Bacteria; phylum Actinomycetota; class Actinomycetes; order Mycobacteriales; family Geodermatophilaceae; genus YIM-151500. The sequence continues at coordinate 84,668 of NZ_JAOVZT010000009.1, read as the reverse complement.
TCCTCCTCGGGCTCGAAGGTGCCGCCGTCGTCGGACTTGCCGAGCTCCACGCCGGCGGCACGCCCGGGTTCGGACGAGCGGGGCGCAGGCGATTCGTCGTCGTCCGGGGTCGGACCGTTCGGTGGTGTCGTCATCGCGGGCCCTCCGTCGTCCGTTCCGCTCCGGGCTCTCGCGCCGACGCACGCGGCGTCGGCCTCCCGGCGACGATCCCACGGTGCGCTGCTCGGCGGAACGCCGCGGGGCTCAGATCCAGTCGCGCCGCTTGAACACCACGTACAGCGCCGACGAGACCCCGGCCATGAGCACCAGGGCGAACGGGTAGCCGAACGCCCAGCCCAGCTCCGGCATGGCCTCGAAGTTCATCCCGTAGACCGTGCCGACCAGCGTCGGCGCGAACAGGATGGCCGCCCAGGCGGAGATCTTCTTGACCTCCTCGCCCTGCGCGATCGACGCCTCGGTCAGCTCGCGGATCTCCTCGTTCTGCCGCTGCGCCACCAGGGTCGCGTTGACCGTCAGGATGTCGCGCAGCTGCATCCGGAAGGCCTCCACCCGCTCGTTGACCTGCACGACGTGGTCGGCGACGTCGCGCAGGTAGCCGCGCAACTCCTCGTCGACGCCGTACTTGTCGAAGCCGGCCTGGATGGCGGCGAGGATGCCGGTCAGCGGCTGCGCGGCCCGCTGGAACTCCAGCACCTCCTGGGAGAGCTCGTAGATCCGCCGCGACACCCGGGGGTCGCCGCCGAACACCTGCGTCTCGATCTCGTCGATGTCGTTGGCCAGCCCGGCGACCACCGGCGAGTACCCGTCGACGACCGCGTCGAGCACCGCGTACAGCACCGCCTCGCTCCCCTTGGCCAGCAGCGCCGGCTCGCTCTCCAGCCGGCGGCGCACCCGTGACAGGTCCGGCGACTCGCTGTGCCGCACGCTGATCGCGAAGTCGCGGCCGAGGAACAGGTGCAGCTCGCCGAACTCGACCTCCTCGGTCACGTCCCGGTACCGGGCGGCCTTGAGGACGACGAACAGCGTGCCGCCGTAGCGCTCGAACTTCGGCCGCTGGTGGGCGGTGATCGCGTCCTCGACGGCCAGCTCGGGCAGGTCGAACAATTCGGCCAACCGGCCGAGCTCGTGCGGCTCGGGCCGGTACAGCCCCAGCCAGGCCAGGCGGCCCGGCTCGCCGTCCAGCTCGGCGCGGCTCTCGGCCGCGGACGACGGCGTCGCGATCCGCCGTCCGGCGGCGTAGACGGCGTTGTCGACCATCCGCGAGCGGCGGGCCGGCGCGGGCGCGACCGGCGCCGGCGGGCGGAGCTCCGGGCGCGGGCGGCGGGTCAGGGTGGCGAGCGCGGGCAGCGCGCGACGGCGGTCGGACACGGCGGACTCCCGGGACGGACGGCGAGGGGTGAGCGCGGGCGGCGGTCCTCCCCTGCCGAACCGGTCGGCGGGACGCTCAGGCGGGGAGGACCTCGCTACTGGGATGCGGAGGTTCGGTGCGCACGTCCGCTCCCCTCGCTCGCTCGCAGACGGCGCCGGCCGTTCGCGGCGCCCGTCGGGCCGTCGTCCATGGTGACACGCCCGTCCAGCCCCGGACGGGTGAACCCGGGACCGGGCGGGGTGAGCGGTTCCGCTCGTGAACCGGTGTCGGTCAGCGGGCGTCGGCCATCGCCGCGCGGACGTAGCCCGCGATGGGGCTCAGCCGGAGAGCGCGGGGCAGCGCCCGGACCAGGGCCGTGTCGCCGGTGACCGTCAGCAGACCGTCGCGCACGGCGGCGCCGTACTCGATCCGGCCCTCCCACACCTGGTACAGGACGTCGAGGCCCACGTCGACGACCACGTCGCTCGGGAAGTCGGGGCGGGTGAAGCAGAGCGACACGTCGTCGCGCCGGACGACCAGCCAGAACAGCCGTCGCCGCCCGCCGCGGAAGCACACCTCCACGACCACCGGGTCCCGCTCGCCGAAGCCCCCCGGATCGATGCCCCCGCGGATCCACCACATGAGCGTGGTCGCGTCCAGCTCGTCGGGTCGCGGCTCGCCGAACGCCCAGCGCGCGCCCCACTCCGCCAGCCCGAACACGATCGGGCGCAGCTCCTCGGCGGCGCGGGTCACCGCGTAGCGACCGTCGCGGTGCTCGACCAGGCCCGTCCGGACCAGGTGGTCGAGCCGCTTCGACAGCAGCCCTCGGGAGAGCCCCGGCAACCCCCGGGACAGCTCGTTGAAGCGCTCGGCGCCGAGCAGCAGGTCCCGGACGATCAGCAGCGTCCAGCGGTCGCCGAGCACCTCGAGGGAACGCGTGATCGGGCAGTACTGGCCGTACCGGGACATGCCGCCATGCTCCCGCACCCGGTGCAGAACGTGAACTGGTCAGGCCGCCGGGCGCTCGGCACCGTCGCCGCATGACCACCACCCTGCAGCCCCTGTCCACCGACGAGCAGTTCGTCGCCCTGGCCGCGGACATCGGTCGCCGAGCGGCGGAGCACGAGCCCGAGCACGACCGCGACGCGACGTTCGTCGCGGAGGCCTACGACGCCATGCGCGAGACCGGCTACCTCGGTCTCGCCGTACCGGCGGACCTCGGCGGCCTCGGCGCCTCCTGGCGCCAGGTCGTCCTCGCCCAGCACGAGCTGGCCCGCTGGTCCGGTTCGGCGTCCCTCGCCTCCGCCATGCACCACTACCTCACGCTGGTGCACCGCTACCGCCACCACCGCGGCGCCCCGGACGCCGGCGCGACGCTGCGCCGCATCGCCGGGGAGGGCATCGTCCTCGCCACCAGCGGCGGCTCCGACTGGGTCAGCCCCACCACCACCGCCGTCGAGGTGGACGGCGGTTACCTCTTCACCGGCCGCAAGTCCTTCTGCTCCCAGGCGCCCGGGGCGACGGTCCTGGCCACGTCGGCCGTGCTGGGCGAGCCCGGTCCCGGCGCCGAGGTGCTGCACGCGGGCGTCCCGTTCAGCAGTCCCGGCGTCTCGCTCGTCGACACCTGGGACACCCTCGGCATGCGCGGGACCGCCAGCCAGGACGTCGTCCTCGACGACGTCTTCGTCCCCGCGGAGCGGGTGGTCGGCCGCCGTCCCTACGGGGAGCTCACCGGCCCGCTGCTGGTGGCCGTGCTGCACTTCGCCCCGGTGATCGCCGGCGTCTACCTCGGCGTGGCCCAGGGCGCCTACGACGAGGCGCTCCGTCTCACCGCAAGCAAGACAGCCCCCGCCGCCGGAGCGGCCCGCCAGCTGGGCGAGATGCAGTCCCGGCTCCGGGTCGCGCGGTGGGGCGTCCTCGGCGCCCTGGAGGAGGTCGGCGAGTACCCCGAGGCCGGGCCCGTCGCGCTGCGGACCGTGCTGGTCGCGAAGCGGCACGCCGTCCTGGAAGCGGTCGCGGTGACCGATCTGGCGCTGCAGGTGGCCGGTGGTGCGGCGTTCTACCGGCGGTCCCCGCTCGAGCGGGCCTACCGCGACGTGCGCGGCGGCCCGTTCCACCCGACGCCTCCGGAGGCCACCCTGGTCGAGGTCGGCGAGGCCGCGCTCGCGGAGGCCCGCCGCTGAGGGTCAGCGCCCGTGCCCCGGATCCGCCCCGCCTCCACCCCGCCACCGCGCCAGGGCATAGGAAGCTTTGCCCCCGGTGTCGGCGATCGATACCGGGGGCAAAGCTTCCTATGCCTTCGGCGGAGCGGGTCAGACGTCGAGGACGAGGCCGATCATGATCGGCAGCAGAAGCACGATGAGCATCGCCCCGAGCACGTCGAACGAGAAGCCCGACCGGATCATCTTCGTGATCGGCACGACGCCCGAGCCGTAGACGATCGCGTTCTGCGGCGTCGACACCGGCAGCATGAACCCGAACGACGCGGCGAACGTGGCCGCCAGCGCCGGGACGAACGGGTTGACCCCTGCGGCCACCGCCACCGGGATGATGATGGGGACGACGACCGCCGCCGAGGCCGTGTTGCTCGTCGTCTCCGAGATGATGATCGCCAGGATCACCGCGAAGATGGTGATCAGGAAGACGTTGGTCAGGCCGAGCGCATCGGCCGAGCTGTTGCCGATCGTCTCGGCCAGACCGGTGGAGGCCAGCAGCGAGCCGAAGATGATCCCGGTGCCGAACAGCAGGATGGTGCCCCAGTCGATCTTCGCCGCGTCGCTCCAGTTGAGCGTGAAGTCGCGGGCCTTCCAGTCGGTGGGCAGCAGGAACAGCAGCGAGGCGCCGAGGACGGCCACGATGCCCTCGTCGAGCCGGTTGCCCACCTCGGTGTAGAGGTCGGAGTCGGTGCCCGCGGTGAGCGCGATGACGCCGGGGAAGATCCAGAAGGCCACGGTGACGCCGAAGGCGATGAGCGTGTTCTTCTCCGCCCGCGACATCGGGCCGAGCGCCTCGCGCTCCTGCTGCACGTACTCGTGCACGCCCTCGATCCGCTTGATCTCCGGCCGGTTGAGCAGCAGCAGGACCGCGGCCAGCGCCACGAACATCAAGGCGCAGATGGGCAGCGCCATGAGCATCCAGGACAGGAAGCCGATCCGCTCGCCCGTCGCCTCCTCGATCAGCCCGCGACCGATCAGGTTGGGCGGGCTGCCGACGGGGGTGATCAGCCCACCGACGCTCGCGCCGTAGGCCAGCATCAGCATCAGGGCGACGCCGACCCGCAACCGCAGCGGGTCGAAGTCCGGCGCCACCAGCTCCTTCTGCTGCAGCAGCTTGGCGATGACCGACAGGATGCCGATCGCGGTGGGCAGCAGCATCGCGACCGTGGCCGTGTTGGACACGAACGCCGACAGCAGCGCGGTGATCAACCCGAAGGCGATGATCAGCCGTGCGGTGGAGCCGCCGACCCAGCGCAAGGACAGGATCGTCATGGCGAACCGCCGGGCCACACCGTGCTTGAGCATCGCCTGGGCCAGGATGAAGGCGCCGATGAAGGTGAACACCGTCGTCGACCCGAGCGGGGCCACCGCGTCGTCGCCCGACACGACCCCGAGGAGGGCGATCACACCGACCCCGATCAGGCCACCGATCGGGATGGGCACCGGCTCGGTGATCCACAGCACGATGACGCCGAGCAGCACCGCGGCGAGCAGGTGCTGCTCGCGCGGCAGGTCGAGCGGCAGCAGCGCGAACACGATCGTGACCACCGGCGCGAGGAACAGCCCGACGGTGCGGCGTCCCTTCTCGAACCGCTCCTCGGCCTCGCTGAGCTGCTGCTCGCCGAGGCTGCGGTAGGTCGCGTGTCCGCGGAAGGCGGCGTCGACGTCGGTGCGCGTGCCGGGGCTGGCCGGGCGGTCCGTGGTGGACATGGCGACTCCCTTGACCGTGTGACCCAGACCATAGGGAGCGCCGGGCGGACCGGCGACCGCTCGGGGGTGCGCCCGGTCGCCGGTGCGCCCCGGTCAGCCGGTGCTCAGCCCCGCGCGGCCAGCAGCCCCGGCGGGTAGGCACCGGCACCGACGATGCGGCGCGCCATCCCCCTGGCCAGCTCGACCACCCGCTCGGTGCGCTCCTGGCCCAGGTGCAGGAAGGGGTCGGCCGACAGCAGGTCGGTCTCGGCCTCGATCGTCTCCCGCAGCTCGACGCCCTCGTCGGTGAGCGCGAGATCACCGCCACCGGGGTTGCCGCCCTCACCGGTGTCGCCGGGGTGATCGCGGAGCAGGCCGCGGTCGACCAGCGCGGCGCGGGCGGCGGCCCACTCCTGCTCGGTCCAGCCGCGCAGCTCCCTCGCGGCCTGCGCGGTGAACCCGCGCCCGGTGGCGGTGTGCGTGATGAGCGCCTCGAGGCCGGTGAGGTCGGCGTCGAGCAGCGCGGCCACGTGCCCGTCCCCGCGGTACTCGCGCAGCAGGCTGGCCCCGTGCCACAGCTGCAGCAACGGGTCGTCGGGCCAGGGCAAGTCGGCGTGGGCGGCGTAGAGGGGCCGGGCCTCGGGGGTGAGCACGGTGCACGCCTCGCGCAGCAGGCCCGCCAGCTCGGCCACCTCCGGCGCGGCGACCGCCTCGGCGCCGCCCAGCAGCCGGGTGAGCGCGGTCCGGGCGACGTCCCAGCGGGAGGCGACGATCTGCTCCGGCGCGGCGATGCTCCACGCCAGCGGGATGTGCCGGGCCACCAGCGCCGGTGAGAAGTTGCAGAAGGTCGCCGTCACCACGCCCGGGCCGACCGCGCCCATCGGCGCCGCCCGGCCGGCGAAGTAGACCATCCGGCCGGGCTCGAGCCCCAGCCCGCCCAGCGTCTCGTCGAGCTCCGGCGCGAAGTAGACGTGCGAGTGCAGCGGCTCGACGGCGCGGTGGGCGCGGGACACCAGCCGCGCGTCGAGTGCGGACCCGGACCGATCGGCGCTGACCATGCGCGGCACCCTAGCGACCCGGCGTCCGGCCGCCCGCACGTCACCACCATCGCGACCGCGGCCACCCGAGACCTAGCGTGTGCGCCGAGGCCTCCCTCCCGGCTCGGAACCGGGCGCCACCGCACACGCCCGGTTCTCCCTCCGCGTGCGCGCCTTGACCGGCAGCCGGACCGGTGCTCGCGCGCCCCGGAATCCGAGGCCGTGCCGGCCGGAATCCGAGGCCGTGCCGGCCGGCCGGCTCACGCGTCGACGAACAGGCAGAACGGGTGCCCGGCCGGGTCGAGCAGGACGCGGACGTCGTCCTGCGGCTGGAACTCCGCCACCCGGCCACCTGCGTCGACGGCGTGCGCGACGGCGGCGTCGAGCTCGTCGACCCGGATGTCGAGGTGCACCTGCATGCGCGGATCGCCCGGCCCGGCCGGCCACACCGGCGGCACGTGCCGCTCCTCGCGCTGGAACGACAGACCGGTGCCGCCGCCCGCGGGGCGCAGCGTCGCCCACTCCGGGTCGTCGTCGCGCAGCGGCCAGCCGAGCAGCCGCTGGTAGAAGCGGGCCAGCCCCTGCGGGTCGGGGGTGTCAAGCACGGCGGCGGTCAGCGAGAAGCTCGGGGGCACACGTGCCTTCCTACCGGCCGGCCCCCCGCCGACGGGCGCCGCCGTCCGTGGGCGCCGGTGTGCACTTCCGGGCCGCGGACCTGCACATCAGCGCACGACGACGGCGGCCGGAGGGCGGGTCAGGCCGCGGCGGCGCCGTCCAGGCCGAACAGCCGCGCCCCGTTGTGCCACAGGACGGCGCGCAGCCACTCCTCGCCCAGCCCGAGCCGGTGCAGCGCGGCCAGCTGGTGGGCGTACGGGTACGGGATCGACGGGAAGTCGCTGCCCAGCAGCACGCGGTCGCCGAGCGCGGCCAGCCGCGGAAGGTGGGCCCGATCGAACGGCGCGAAGTCCTCGATGAAGTCGGTGGCGAACATCGTGGTGTCCAGGTGCACCCGCTCGAAGCGCTCGGCCAGGTCGAGGAACTCGCCGTAGTCGGGCAGGCCGAGGTGCGCGATCACCAGCCGCAGCCCCGGGTGGCGGGCCAGCAGCTCGGCGACCGGGGCGGGGCCGGTGTGCCGGCCGGGCCGCGGACCCGAGCCGCAGTGGATCACCACCGGCGTGCCGGCGTCCGCCAGCCGCGCCCAGACCGGGTCGAGCAGCGGGTGCCGCGGGTCGAAGTCGCCGACCTGCACGTGCACCTTGAACACCCGCGCGCCGCCGTCCAGGGCCTCGGCGACGTATCCCGGCGCCTCCGGCTCGGGGAAGAAGGTGGCCGACCGGAGCACGTGGCGGTGCTCCGCGGCGAAGGCCGCCGCCTCGTCGTTCAGCCAGACGGCCATACCGGGCTTGTGCGGGTAGGGCAGCGTCGGGAACGCCCGGACGCCGAGCCGGTCGAGCACCGCCAGCCGCTCGTCGACCGGCAGCTCGTAGTGGATCGGCCAGTCCCGGCCGTAGTTCCGCGCCGCCTCGGCGAAGAACTGCCAGACCTTGGCCTGCATCCGGTCGGGCAGGAAGTGCACGTGCACGTCGACCAGCCCGGGCAGGTCGAGCTCCCGCCAGTAGCGGGGGACGTCGGAGTCGTCGGTGGGGGGCCGGACACTCATCGCGGGCAGTCTCCCCCAGCCCGCCGGCGGGCCGCACCGTCAGGCGAGCGGTTCCAGGACGTCGGCCGCCCGGTCGAGACGCATGGAGAGGTGCCCCTCCCCCGGCACCGGGTGCAGCCGCGCCCCGGGGATGGCGCCCGCGAGGATGCGTCCCTGTTGCGGCGAGACGATCGAGTCGTCGTCCCCGTGCCAGACGTCGACCGGGACGCGGATGCCGCGGAGGTCGACGCCCCAGGGCCGCGCCTCCAGCGCGAAGTCGTGCGCGACGCCCCGCGTGCCGGGTCGCAGCGCTTCACCGACGACCCGCTGCAGGGCCTCGGGGGTGCCCGGCCGGTCGAGGACCGCGCGGTCCGGCGCGGAGAGGTCGCTGAAGAGCTTCAGCAGGGCCCTGGGATCGCGTCGCATGTCGCGGGAGAGCTTGGCGAGGTACGCCCGCAGCAGCCACGGCGCCCGCACGGCCAGCCCGTAGACCATCCTGTCCTCCTTGCTCCAGGTGGACCGGACGCCCGGCAGGTCCGACGGGGCGGTGCTCGACACGAGGGCCGCGCGACGGACCCGGCCGGGCAGCTCCGCGGCGATCGCGGCGGCGTACCGTCCGCCACCGGAGAACCCCACGACCGCGACCTCGCCGATCCCCAGCGCATCGAGGAGCCCCGCCATCAGGCGGGGACAGTCCCGGACCCGGTAGCCGACGAACGGCGACTCGCCGCACCCGGGTCGGTCCGCGGCGACGAGGCGCAGCCCGAGCCGATGGGCGTCCTCCTCCAGTCCGACGGTCACGTCGAGTCGGGAACCCGGCGTCCCGTGGAAGAACAGGACAGGGGCGCCGTCGGGCGCACCGACCTCCGTGTAGCCCAGCCGTGTGCCGTCGTCCAGGGTGACGGCGGAATCAACGCTCATGCGGCCCACCTCGCCGGGAGCGGGTGCGCAGCACTCTAGTGCGCTCGGCGCCGGCCGGAGGGCTCCTGCGTACCGCCGGCTGCCGGACGACGCCCGGGATCAAGCCAGCGTGATCACGACCTTGCCGCGGACGTGCCCGCCGGCCACCAGCTCGTGCGCCTCGCGGACCTGCTCCAGCCCGAACGCCTTGGCGATCGGCACCCGCAGCTGCCCGGCGTCGGCCATGCGGGCCAGCTCCTCGAGGTCGTGCTGCTCGGGACGCACGAAGACGTACCGGCCGCCGAGGTCGCGGACGGCCGGGTCGACGATCGAGACGATCCGCGCCGGGTCGCGCACCTGCTTGGGTGCGTCGGCCAGCGCGTCGCCGCCGACCAGGTCGAGCACCGCGTCGACCGGCTCGCCCAGCTGCTCCGACAGCGGGCCGGCGGCGTAGTCGTGGACCTCCGCGGCGCCGCCGTCGCGGACGAAGCCGTGGTTGCGCGGGCTCGCCGTCCCGATGACGTGCGCGCCGAGGGCGGCGGCGATCTGGACGGCGAAGAATCCGACGCCGCCCGCCGCGCGGTGCACCAGCACCCGCTCCCCCTCGCCGACGTCGAGCACCTCGGTCAGCGCCTGGTACGCGGTCAGCCCGGCCAGCGGCAGGGCGCCGGCCTCGGCGAACGACAGCGACCGCGGCTTGCGGGCCAGGCAGCGCTGCGGGGCGGGCACGAGCTCGGCCGTCGTCCCCCACTGGACGTCGTCCCGGCGAACGTAGCCGAACACCTCGTCACCGGGCGCGAAGGCGACCACCGCGGGGCCGGCGGCCTCGACGACGCCGGCGACGTCCCAGCCCGGCACGATCGGGAAGTGGTGCGGGTAGGCGGCGGTCAGCGCGCCCTGCCGGATCTTCAGGTCGACCGGGTTCACGCCGGCGGCGTGCACCCGCACGAGCACGGTGTCCGGGCCGACCGGCGGGCCGGGCAGGTCGTCGCGGACCGCCAGGACATAGACGTCGCCGTACTGCTCGTAGGCCGCTCCGCGCATGGCGCTCACGGTAGGCGGCGCGCCGGCGACCGGCCGGACGGGTGGTGGAGCTGCGGTTCAGCGCCGTCCCTTGACGTAGCGGCCGAAGGCCCGCTGGATCTCCCGGCGCGAGTCACGCTCGGCGAGGTCCTGCCGCTTGTCGTAGGACTTCTTGCCCCGGGCCAGCGCGAGGGTGGCCTTGACCCGGCCGTCCTTGAAGTAGAGGTCGAGCGGGACGAGCGTCAGCCCGCCCTCGCGGGTCTTGCCGATCAGCTTCTCGATCTCGCTGCGGTGCATGAGCACCTTGCGCTTGCGGCGCGGGGCGTGGTTGGTCCAGGTGCCCTGCGTGTACTCGGGGATGTGCACGTGCTGCAGCCACACCTCGCCGTCGTCGACGGTGGCGAAGCCGTCGACCAGCGAGGCGCGGCCGGCGCGCAGGCTCTTCACCTCGGTGCCGGTGAGCACGAGGCCGACCTCGTAGGTGTCGAGGATCGAGTAGTCGTGCCGCGCCTTCTTGTTCTGGGCGATCAGCTTGCGCCCCTCTTCCCGCGGCATGCCTCCATTATCCGTCATCCTCGGCGCCGCCCAGGGCCCCGCCCTGAGCCTGCGAAGGGTGGGGAGGACGGGGTCCTTCTACTCGTCGCGGAGGCCTCCGGCCCCCCACTCCTCGGACCGCCCGCGCGGGGGCGGCTCACCTTTCCGAGTGGCTCACAACCGCACGTACAGGCGGAGGGTGACGTAGGCGGCGATGCCGGCCAGGCCCACCCCGGCGGCGGCGATGACCGGGCTGATGACGGCGATCTGCCCCCAGTCGACCGGCGGGATGATGCCGGCCTTGATCGGCCCGGCCAGGGTGCGGTCGACGAAGAGCACCTTGGTGAGCACCAGCCCGCCGACGGCCAGCGCCGCGCCGATCAGCCCGGCGACGGCGGCCTCGAGGATGAACGGCAGCTGGGTGTACCAGCGCGAGGCACCGACCAGCCGCATGATGTTGGTCTCGGTGCGCCGGTTGAACGCGGCGAGCTGGATGGTGTTGGAGATCAGCAGCAGCGCCGCGAGCGCCTGGACGACGGCCACCGCGATCGTCGCGTTGCGCGCCCCGTTGAGCAGGCTGAACAGCCGGTCGAGGAAGTCGCCCTCGTCGCGCACCTGGTCGACGCCGCCCTGCCCGTTCGGGAACTGCTCGGCGATGACCGGGTAGCGCTCGGGGTTGACCAGCTCGACGCGGAAGCTCTCGGGAAGCGCGTCCGGCGGGGTGTTCTCGACCAGCTCCGGCTGCTGGCTGAACTGCTGCTGGAAGCGGGCGTACGCCTCGTCCTTGGACTCGTAGAGGTAGCTCTGCACCTCCGGCGACTCCTGCAGCTGGGCCTCGATGGCGCTGCGCTGCTCGTCGGTGACGTCGTCGGTCAGGAAGATGGAGACCTGCACCTTGTCGTAGTAGATCTCCTTCATCTCGGAGATCATCCCGGCGATCAGCAGGCCGGTCCCCATGAGCCCCAGCGAGATGGCCGTGGTCAGGATCATCGCGACCGTCATGGTCAGGTTGCGACGCAGCCCGGTGGCCACCTCGGAGAGGACGAAGTTGACGCGCATGTGCTTCCTGTCGTGGACGTGCGGCGGGAGGACGGCGGGGCGCGGCGGCTACCGGCCGACGCCGTAGACCCCACGGCTCTGGTCGCGGGTGAGCACTCCCGAGTTGAGCTCGATGACGCGGCGGCGCATGGAGTCGACGATGTGGTAGTCGTGCGTGGCCATGAGCACGGTGGTGCCGGTGCGGTTGATCCGCTCCAGCAGCAGCATGATGCCCTCGCTGGTCTCCGGGTCGAGGTTGCCGGTCGGCTCGTCGGCCAGCAGCACCAGCGGCCGGTTGACGAACGCGCGGGCGATCGCCACCCGCTGCTGCTCACCGCCGGAGAGCTCGCCGGGCAGCCGGTTGGCCTTGCCCTCCAGGCCGACCATCTCCAGCACCTCGGGCACGACCCGGCGGATCGTGCGGTGCGGCTTGTTGATCACCTCGAGGGCGAAGGCGACGTTCTGCGCCACCGTGCGGTTGCGCAGCAGGCGGAAGTCCTGGAAGACGCAGCCGATGGTGCGGCGGAACTTCGGCACCTGCCACTTGCTCATCGTGCCAAGCGTCTTGCCGTTGACCGTGACCGTGCCCGACGTCGGGTCGTCCTCCTTGAGCAGCAGGCGCAGGAACGTCGACTTGCCCGAGCCGGAGGAGCCGATGAGGAAGACGAACTCGCCCTTGTCGATCTCCGTCGACACGTCGTCCAGGGCCGGCCGGGAGCTGGCCGGGTAGAGCTTGGTGACGTGTTGCAGTTCGATCACGAGGCGCCACGGTACCTGTCTGCCGCACCCCCACCGCCGGACCGACGCGACACGCACGCGACGGGTGGGGCTGCCCGGGCGTGGGCCCGGGAAACGCCGTCCGGGCGGCCGGCTGCGAGCTCGCCGACGGCCCGTCGACGGGTCCGGACGGCGGCGGGACCCTGCAGAGAGGACGACCAGGAGGTGGTCCTCTCAGGCGGTGGGGACCGACTCCTGCTGGCGGCGCCAGCGGATGCCGGCCTCGATGAACGAGTCGATGTCGCCGTCCAGGACGGCCGCGGTGTTGCCGGTCTCCTGCTCGGTGCGCAGGTCCTTGACCATCTGGTACGGGTGCAGCACGTAGGAGCGCATCTGGTTGCCCCAGCTGCTGCCCTCGCCGCGCAGCGCGTCCATGGCGGCGCGCTGCTCCTCCTGCCGCTTGGCCAGCAGCCGCGCCTGCAGCACCCGCATGGCCGCGGCCCGGTTCTGGATCTGGCTCTTCTCGTTCTGGCAGGAGACGACGATGCCGGTCGGCAGGTGGGTGATGCGGACGGCGGAGTCGGTCGTGTTGACGCTCTGACCGCCGGGGCCGCTGGAGCGGAACACGTCGATGCGGATCTCGTTCTCCGGGATCTCGACGTGGTCGTCCTGCTCGACGACGGGCAGCACCTCCACGCCGGCGAAGGAGGTCTGCCGGCGGCCCTGGTTGTCGAACGGCGAGATGCGCACCAGCCGGTGGGTGCCCTGCTCGACCGAGAGGGTGCCGTAGGCGTAGGGGTGCTTGACGGCGAAGGTGGCCGACTTGATCCCGGCCTCCTCGGCGTAGGAGGTGTCGTAGACCTCGACCGGGTACCTGTGCCGCTCGGCCCAGCGCAGGTACATCCGCAGCAGCATCTCGGCGAAGTCGGCGGCGTCCACGCCGCCCGCCTCGGAGCGGATGGTGACCAGGGCCTCGCGGGCGTCGTACTCGCCCGAGAGCAGGGTGCGCACCTCGAGCTCGTCGATCTCCTTGCGCAGCGCGGCCAGCTCCCGCTCGGCCTCCGCGGCGGTGTCCGCGTCGTCCTCCTCGGCGGCGAGCTCGTGCAGCAGGCCGACGTCGTCGAGCCGGCGGCGCAGTTCCTCGACCCGGCGCAGGTCGCCCTGCTTGTAGGAGAGCGTGGAGGTCAGCGCCTGGGCGGCCTCGACGTCGTTCCACAGGTCGGGCGCGGCGGCCTGTTGCTCCAGCTCGGCGACCTCGCGGCGGAGCTTGTCGACGTCGAGCACCGCCTCGATCGAGCGGAGGGTCGTGTCGAGCTCGTCGAGGACGGTCGCGAAGTCGGTTGCCACGTCGGTCCAGGGTAGTGCGCGAGCGGGCCCGGGTACCGCGGAGAGCATGAACGAGCCCCGAGACGGACCCGGCCGCAAGCGGACGCGGGAGGACTACGCGCAGGGCCTCCCCGACTACCACGACCCCACCGCGGGCATCGGCGGCGCCCCGCCCGCGCAGTCGGCGCTGACCCTGCGGCTGGTGCTCGCCGCGTTCGGGCTGGTCTTCTGCACGGTGGCCGGCTTCATCATGCTGGGCACCGCCCTGCCCGTGGTCTTCCCCGTCGTGCTGTTCGTGCTCGCCGCGATCGCGGCGGTCGACCTCGGCGTGGTCGCCCGCCGCAAGGCCCGGGGCGAACCGGGCTGACCCGACGTCCGGGCCGGGCCGGCGGGGCGCCGTCCCGGCGGTGATGGCCGTTCCCGCCGGGTCAGGGGGCGCTCCTCGCCAGGTCGGTGACGGCGGCGACCACCTCGGGTCCGTCGAGCAGCACCGGGTCGTTGTGGTCGGCGCCCGCCACCTCGACGACGGCGTGCAGGTCGGCCGCGGCCTCCGCCACGGCCCGGCTCTGGGCCGGCGGCACGATCGAGTCGGCCCCGCCGTGGACGACGGTCGTCGGCACGTCGACGCGGGCCACCCGCTCGGCCACGGGGTACCGGTCGCGCAGCAGCGCCCGCACCGGCAGGAACGGGTAGTGGTGGCTGCCGACCGCGGCCAGGTCGACGAACGGCGAGCGCAGCACCAGCCCGGCCGGCGGGTGCTCGACCGCCAGGCCCGTGACGACGGCGGCGCCCAGGCTCTCGCCGAAGTAGAGCAGCGGCGCGGCCGGCACCTCCTCGACCAGGAACGCGCGCGCGGCCCGCACGTCGCGGGCCAGCCCCTCCTCGCTCGGCGAGCCCGGGTTGCCGCCGTACCCGCGGTAGTCGAAGAGCAGCACCGCCAGTCCGGCGTCCGACAAGGCCCGCGCCAGCGGGGCGCGCAACGCCCGCGAGCCGCCGTTGCCGTTGGCGACGAGCACGGCCGGCGCCTCCGGCGCGCCGGCCGGCAGCCACCACCCGCCGAGCTCCAACCCGTCGGACGTCGCGAGGACGACGTCGCGCGCGCCGGGCAGCACCGTGGCCGCGGGCGGCACCGGCGACGTGTCGGGGAAGTAGACCAGCCGCCGCTGCAGCCCCCAGAGCAGGCCGGTCACCGCGGCCAGCACCAGGACGGCGACCGCGACGGCGACCGCGACGACGACCCCGGACCGCCGGAGCACCTCATGCCTCGCGGGTCTCCGCCGCGATCCACGCCAGGTAGGCCGGATTGCCGCCGACGAGCGGCATCGCGATCACGCACGGCACGTCGTAGGGGTGGTCGCGGTCGGCCCGGGCGACGATCGCCGGCACCAGCGAGCGCCGGGTGTGCAGCGCGACGCGCGCCTCCCCCTCGTCGTGCACGGCGCCCTCCCACCGGTACACCGACCGGATCGGCGCGACGGTGTGCCCGCAGGCGGCCAGCCGCTCCCCGACCAGCGCGCGGGTGAAGCCGGCCAGCCAGTCGGCGTCGTCGGCGGTGACCACCACCTCGCAGTACTCCTCCTCGGCCACGGGCGCCATCCTCGCCGAGGCGCCGCGGGCGGCGGTCAGCGGTCCGCCGTCACCACCACCGTCTCGAAGGGGAAGAGGACACCGTCGTCGTCGGTGTGCGGGTCGAGCGCGGCGGTGAGCTCGTCGACGAGCGCCGCGGCGGCGCCGGCGTCCAGCCGCTCGAGGACGTCGCCGAGCGGAGAGCTGGCGGTCTCGCCACGGAGCAACGCCTCCGCCGAGGGCACGCGGCACGGCGAGACCACGATGCGGGCGTGCGCGGCGGTGAAGCCGGCGGCCTGCACCAGGGCACGCAGCTCCGCCACGCCCCCGAGCGCGTACGGGCTGCGGATCACCACGGCGGTCTGCTCCCCGAGGTGCCGGGCCAGGACGTCGGTGAGCACCCGGTAGCCGGGCTGGTGCGCCAGGCCGCGGCAGGTCGACACCCCCAGCCGACCACCGGGCGCGCAGATCCGGTGCATCTCGGCCAGCGCCGCGGCGGGATCGGGCACGAACTGCAGCGCCTGCTGGCAGAGCACCGCGTCGGCGGCCGCGTCGGGCAGCGGCAGCGCGTCGGCGGGGGCCCGGGTGTAGCCGATCGGCGGCGTCGAACCCCGGCTGACCCGGCGGGCCACGGCGAGCATGGCGTCGTTGACGTCGTAGCCGCCGACCGTGCCGTCGGCGCCCACCCGCCGAGCGGCCGCGCGGGCCACCGCGCCGGTGCCGCAGCCGACGTCCACGACCCGCTGGCCGGTGCCCACGCCGACCTGCTCGACCAGGTCCTCGGCCCAGGGCCCGAGCAGCGCGGCCACCAGGATCTCCTCGTAGGCGGCGGCGCCGGCCTCGTCGAGCTGCCAGCCGCCGCGGATCTCGAGCGTGCCCGTCATCGCGGTTCCCTCCCGGTGTGCGTGCGGAGGTCCCGATCGTCGGCCCGGCGGGCGGCCCGGTCATGGGTGGAAACACGGGCCGGGGCACGGGTCCTGACGGCTTCCCGGACGCGGTCCGCGCGAGGACGCTGGGGGCATGGCGCCCGAGGTCGGGGAGCTGGTCGACCGGGGCTCCGCCGCCCTGGCGGCGTGCGACTGGAGCACCGCACGGGCCTGCTTCGAGCGGGCCGGTGGCGGCGCGGCCGACGGCAGCCCCGAGGCGGTCGACGGCTTGGGCCAGGCGCTCTACTGGCTGGGTGACTACCCGCGGGCCCTGGCCCTGCGCGAGCACGCCTTCGCCCTCCACCGCCGGCGCGGGAACCTGCGCGCCGCCGCTCTGGTCGCCGTCCGCCTGGCGGTGCTGCACGCGCTGATCACCGGCAACGAGGCCGTGGTGAACGGCTGGGTCGCCTCGGCGCAGCGCGCGCTGGACGGGTGCGGCGACTGCCCCGAACGGGGCTGGCTCGAGCTCGTCCTGGCCGCGGCCGCCGACGACCCGGCGGAGCGGGTCCGCCGGGCCGAGGAGGCCCGGGCCTGCGGACGCCGGTTCGCCGACGCCGGCCTGGAGTTCGACGCCCTCGCCTACACGGGCAAGGGCCTGGTCGAGCAGGGGCGCGTGAGCGCGGGCATGGCGTTGGTCGACGAGTCGGTGGCGGCGATCGCCTGCGGCCTGGTCACCGACCCGTGGGCGGCGGGTGAGATCTACTGCGCGCTGTTCTCCGCCTGCGAACTGGCGCTCGACGTGCGGCGGGCCGACACCTGGCTGCTCGCCGTCGACCGCTACGTCGACCGCACCGGCGAGCTGCCGATCTCGGCCATCTGCCGGATGCACTACGGCGGCCTGCTCTGCGCGGCCGGGCGCTGGTCGGCGGCCGAGCGGGAGCTGCAGCTGGCGTTGCGCATCTACGACGGCACCTACGTCGGCTCGCGCGCGGAACCGCTGCTGCGGCTGGCGGAGCTGCGGGTCCGGCAGGGGCGGACGGAGGAGGCCGCCCGGCTCCTCGAGGGCGCCGAGGACCGCCCCGAGGCGGCGCTGCCGCTGGCCCTGGTGCACCTGGCGAGGGGGGAACCGCACACGGCGGCCGCCACGCTGGGCCGGGCGCTGGTGCGGCGCCCGCCCGACGTCCGGGCCGTGCCGCTGCTCGCCGCCCTCGTCGACGCCGCGCTGGCCGGCGACGACGTCCCGGAGGCCTGCCGGGCGGCCGACGAGCTCACCCGCCTGGCGGGCACGACCGGACTGGCACCCGTGCGGGGCGCGGCGTCCCTGGCGCGGGCCCGGATCGGCGCGCACGAGCGGACGGGCGACGGGGCGGCCGAGGCGGCGGTCGAGGCGGAACGCGCCATCGTCGCGTTCGCCGAGGCCGACCTGCCCGGCGACGTGGCCGAGGCCCGCCTCGAGCTGGCCCGCGCCCTGGCGGACGCGCGGCCGGAGGTGGCCCGCACGGAGGCCCGCCGGGCCTTGCGGACCTTCGCCGACGCGGGCGCCGGACGGCGGGCGGACGAGGCGGCGGCCCTGCTGCGGCGGCTCGGCGACCGGGCACGGCCGTGGCCGAGGCGGTCGCGGTCGGACGTCGGCCCGCTGACCCACCGCGAGGAGGAGGTGCTGGGCCTCCTGGCCGAGGGCCTCTCCAACGCCGCGATCGCGGACCGGCTCGTCATCAGCCCCCGCACCGCCGAGCACCACGTGGGCAACGTCCTGGCCAAGCTCGGCCTCGGCAGCCGGGCCGAGGCCGCGGCCCACGTGCTCCGCCGCCGGACGGGGCGCCCACCGGGTGTTCCGCGGGTGCCGGACGGGTCACCGGGGTAGCGGCCCGGTCATGACCGACGACATGACGATCGAGCTCGACGGCGAGCGGTACGTCGTCCGCCGCGACGGCGACGGCCTGCAGGTGGGCCGCCGGGTGGACGGCGACGTCGCCTGGTTGGACACCGTCGACGAGTCGCTGCTCACCGGACCGGCGCTGGCCGCCCTCGAGCGCGACGACGGCGAGGACGAGGCCCTCCGGACGGCGCTCCGCGGGATCGTCCAGGCCGAGAACCGCCGGGGCGGCTGACCCCCGCGGGCACCCGCTCAGCCGGCGGGCCCGGGCGGCCAGACGACCCGGAACCGCTCGAACACGACGTCCTGGTCGTCGGTGAACCGCTCGCCGCGGGCCGCGCAGGTGCGCTCGAAGTAGCGGCGGTGCCCGGCCAGCCAGTCGGCGCGGGTGCGGTCACCCTCGCCCTCGTCCCGGGCGAAGGCGTCGTCCACGCTGCCGATCGGGCCCAGCCGCAGCTCCGTCGTCCGCAGCACCGCCCGGGGCACGCCGGCTCCGTCGCAGGCGATCCAGTGCCCGCCGATGCGCGGCAGCGGCTGGCCCTCGCCGACGAAGTCGGCGACCAGCGCGGCGGTCGCCCGCTTCGGTCCGTGCAGCACCAGGCCGATCAGCTCCTCGGCCAGCTCGGCCGAGTCGCCGAACTGCTCGACGACGTGCTCGGCGCCGGCCGCCGCCTCCGGGTGCGCGGCGGCGTAGGCCGTCCACATCTCCTCGGCGGCGGCGGCGTCCGGCGGGGCCAGCGGCGTGCGGGGCGGTGTCTCGGGCACGGCGGGAGTGTCCCAGCGACCCGTCCCCGAGCCGCCGTGCCGGCCGCGGCACCGACCGGCTCACTGCGCGCCGGCGGCCTCCGGTCGCGGCGCCTGCGCGTGGCGCAGGGCCCAGTCGAGGACGTCGTCGGCGATCCGCTCCCACCCCTCCTGGGCGGGCAGGAGGTGCGCGAAGCCCTCGTACTCCCGGACCTCGGTGACGGTGTCGCCGGTGTAGTGCCTGGCGTTCGAGCGCTGCACGCTCGGCGGCATGAGGTGGTCCTCGCCGCCGGAGACGAACAGCAGCGGCGGGCGCCGGTCGTTGCGGTAGTCGACGTGCGCGTCCTGCGGGCCGGGCATGACGTTGGCCAGCACCGTGCTCCACAGGATCCGGCTGGACGCGGGGACGTGGTAGCGCTGGTAGAGGCGCAGCGACTCCTCCTCGCCGAAGGTGTTGGTGAAGGCGTAGTGCCACTGCTCGGGGCTGAGCCCCACGGCGCGGTGCCGGTTGGCCGGGTTCCTGAACGCGACGAAGGTCGACCGCAGCTGCGACAGCGGCAGCACCTTGACGCCCTCGGTGGGTGCCGAGTTGAGCGCCACACCCGCGGCGCCGTGGCCGCGGTCGAGCAGCAGCTGCACCAGGGTGCCGCCCGCGGAGTGGCCCATGAGGACCGGCGGCCGGTCGAGCGCGCCGACCACCGAGACGAGGTGGTCGATGATCTGCGGCAGGGTCACCTCGGCGATCGGCGTCGGATCGGCGTTGAGCGCCTCGACCTCGACCTCGAAGCCCGGGTAGGCGGGGGTGAGCACGCGGAAGCCCTGGCGCTCGTAGTGCTCCTTCCAGCCCTCCCAGCTGCGGGGCGTCACCCAGAAGCCGTGGACCAGCACGATCGTGTCCGGTGCGGTGTCGGGGGTCATGGCGGGTCCTTCCGTCGGACGGCTCGTGGGCCGCAGCCTGGCCCGGGCCGGGGCGGCCGGATCGGCTGTCGCTGCACGGTCGTCGTCCGTGGGTGCACGCGGCGGGTGCTCCCCCGCCCGCCGCGGCTCTGCCACACTCGGCCCGCCCGCGAGGAGGTGTGTCCCGGCCGACCGCCGGCCCGGCTGCCGGCGTCCGGCCCCGCCGGACCCGAGGACGGCGCGATGCTCCTGCTCGACACCGCCGGCATGACCCCCGACGAGCGGATCGACGGCTTCCGCGCCGCCATGGGCCAGGCCTCGGTGCCCTGCCGCATCGAGCACCTCGGGCCGGCCCGCGACGTGGCGGCGCGGATGCACCTGTGGCAGTTCGGGCCGGCCAACCTGTTCACCGCCGACGCGACCGGCTTCCGCCTGGTGCGGACGGCCAGGCACGTGCGCATGGAGGCCCCGCTCGTGGTCGCGCTGGCGGTGCAGCCGCACGGGCGGGGACGGTTCAGCCAGTTCGGTGCCGACCACCTCGTCGGCCCGGGCGACCTGATGCTCAGCGACCTGACCGCGCCGTACGTCTTCAGCTGGACCGGGACCGGCGGTTCGCGGGCCTTCCAGGTGCCCTACGAGGCGCTCGGCCTGCCGGTCGACGTGGTCCGGGCGGCCGGACCGCGGCTGCGCGCCAGCCCGGTGCACGGCCTGGTGCAGGCGCACCTGCGCCGGATGGCGCGCTCGGCGGCCGAGCTGGCGGACGACGCCGGCGCGGCGGCCCTGGGGACCGCGACGGTCGAGCTGGTGCGGGCGCTGGTCGTGTCGGCCGCGGCGGACGAGCGCCGGGGCCGACCGGTGCTGGCCGAGACGCTGGTCAGCCGGGTGCTGGCGTACGCCCGGCTGCACCTCACCGACCCCTCGCTCGGTCCGGCGCGGCTGGCCGCGGCGCACCACGTCTCGGTGCGCAAGCTCTACCAGGAGTGCGCTGCGGCCGGGATCAGCCTGGAGCAGTGGATCATCGACCAGCGCCTCGAGCTGGCGAGGGCCCAGCTGGTCGCGCCGCTGGGACGGCGCCGGACCATCGCCGCGGTCGCCCGCAGCTGCGGCTTCACCGATCCGAGCCACTTCGCCCGGCGGTTCCGCGACGCCTACGGCACGACCCCGCGCGAGTGGCGGGACGCGGCGGGTGGCGCGTGAGGCCGCACCGTCCGAGCAGCCGGCGCAGCAGGCGTCACAGCAGCCGCTCGAACTCCAGCTCGTGCCGGATCGGGATGCCGTCGCGACCGACCAGCGGGATCGCGGGCTTGAGCTCGCGGCGGGCGGCGGTCACGGCGTCGTGGTGCAGGGCGCGGAGATCCAGGCCGCGGCGCTGGTAGAAGCGGATCGCGGGCGTGTTGTCGTTGGTGGTGATCAGCCAGAGGCGGCGGCAGCCGGCGTCGCGGGCCGCGGCCAGGCAGGCGTCGACCAGGGCGCTGCCGACGCCGCGGTTCTCCACGAGCGCGTGGAGGGTGGCCAGCTCGAACTCGTCCCCGTGGACGGCGAAGGTGGCCAGCCCCGCCCGCTCGCCGTCCACCTCCGCGACGAACCCCGCGCACCGCGACGCGTCGACCAGCTCGCCGCGCCGCGCGACCTGCACCGAGCCCCAGGTGCGCTCCAGCGTCTCGCGCACCCACGCCGCGTCGTCCGCACCGACCGGACGCACGCCGACCCCCATGGCGCCCCCTCCCCTCGGCACCGGCGGACCCGCGGGTCACGGTGACCTTGTGCTCTGGCCCACCGGGTTCCTGCAGGCCAGCGTCGCACCAGCCCGGGCCCCGCGGCACCGGAGCGGGCCGGGCTGCCGGATGGGTTGGCGGAAGGAGGAGTCGTGGCGCGCAAGACGATCGACTGCCGGAGGCGCCCGAGCGAGCGCGGGTGCACGGTGGTCATCTCGGGCGAGGAGGACGAGGTGCTCGAGCTGGCCGTGGCCCACGCGGTCAGCGCGCACGGGCACACCGACGGGCCGGAGCTGCGCGACGGCCTGCGGGCGGAGCTGCGCGACGAGGGTGCGCTCGACCTGGAGGAGGGCGCGTTCGTCCAGCTGGTCGAGTTCCGGACCGACGACTCGCAGAGGTTCCTCGCGCTCCTCGACGAGTGGCGGGAGCGGATGGGGGCGGAGACCACGGCGCGGTGGGCCGTGCTCACCGCCGACCGCGACCGGCCCGACGTGCACGTGCAGGTGGTCGCCTTCCCCGACCACGCGGCGGCGATGCGCAACTCGGAGCACCCGGTCACCACCGAGTTCGCCAAGCGCCTGCACGAGGTGGCCGACGGCGAGCCGGAGTTCCGCAACCTCGACGTCCGCGCGGTGACGCGGGTCTGACGGCTCCCGGACGACGTGACGGCCCGGCCGGGTGCCACGACCGACGGCCCGGCCGGGTGCGGGGCGGCCCGGCCGGGCCGCTGGACCGCGGCCCATCGCGGCGGGCGGACCGGCACGGATCGTCCGGCGCCGGCCCTGGGCCAGCGGCCGGGCACCCGTCGCGCGGCCGTGTGCTTCCTCCGGGCTCCGGCGCGGCTACGGTGCGGACGTGGTGCGATCGCTGTGCGCGCTGACCGTGTCCGGCGTCGTCTCGGCCTTCGCCTTCCTCCTCGTCACCGGCAGCTACCTCAACGACGGCCCGGTGCTGGTCCAGCTAGGTCCCGGGCACGGGGTGCACGCCGGCGACCTCCTCGTGCTCGCGGGCTGGGCCGTCTCGATGGTGGCGCTCGCCGCGCTGGTGCTGGTGCCGCGGCGGGACGGCTTTCCCTCCCGCCGGTGATGGTCGCGGCCGCGTGCGGCTGGCACAGTCCGCGGCGTGCACCCGCCCGCCCCGCCCGCCCCGCCGTCCGGCACGACGGCGCCGCCGCTGCTGCCGCGACCGACCGCCGTGGCGATCGTCGTGCTGACCGCGGCGACCACGGTCGTCGGGCTGCTCGACTGGCCGCGCCCCGCGGGCGCCTCGCGCACGGTCGCCACGGCCGTCGCCGCCGCACCCGCGGCGCTGTGGGTTCCCGTGCTGGCCTGCACGGCGGCCTGCCTGGCAACGGCCGTGCTGCTGCTGCGGCGCACCGCCGACCTGCGGCTCCGCGAGCCCCGGGCGTGGGCGCTCCTGGGCGTGCTGGCGCTCGCCGCCGCGGGGTCGGTCGGCTACGCCGTCCACGCGGCGGCCCTGTCGGCCACGCTGGTCGGGCCGGTCATCCCCGTCCTCGACTGGCTGCTCACCGTCGTCCCACCCCTGCTGACCCTGCCGATCACGGTCGGCCGGCGCGCCGGCACCCGGGTCGCGGTGGGCGCGCTGACCGGCGTCGTCACGCTCCCACTGCTCGCCCTCGGCTGGTCGCTGCTGCTCTCAGGACCGTCCGAGCCCGGCAGCCCGCTCGATGCGGTGTGGAACACCGCCGTCCTCGGCGCCGTGCCGTTCCTGCTGGTCCTGCTCCTGATCCGGACGCGGTGCGGACGGTGAGCGGCCGCGACCGGCCGGCTCACCTCCGGCCGGCGGCCACCGCCTCGCGGACGGCGGGCGCGACCTCCTGCCCGTACCGGGTCAGCTCGGCCTCGTCGTCGCTGGCCAGGATGAACGTGCCGAACCCGTGCTCGAGGGCGAGCGTGGTGAGCATCTCGACCGGGGTGGGCGGCAGGCCGGCGGTGCGCTCCTCGCCCAGCGCGCCGATGTTGAGCAGCCGGCGCACGTCGGCCGGGCGCCGTCCCGCCGCCGTGGCGGCCTCGTCGATGAGCGCGTTGGCGGCGGCCAGGTCGTCGGTGCTGGGCCAGCCGCCGAGGGAGGGCAGCCAGCCGTCGGCCTTCTCCCCGGTGAGGCGGAGCATCCGCGGCTTGTAGGCGCCGAGCCAGATGCCGATGGCGTGGGCCGGGCGCGGGCCGCGCTTGGCACCGTCCACCGCGTGCACGGTGCCTGCGACGCGAAGCACCGTGCCGGCGTCGACGTCCCAGATGCCGCGGACGACGTTGATCGCCTCGCCCAGCGCGGCGACCGCCTCGGCGGGCGCGAGCCGCCGTCCGCCCATGGCCGCGATGGCGTCCCAGAAGGCGCCGGCGCCCAGGCCGAGCTCGAACCGGCCGCCGCTGAGCAGGTCGAGGCTGGCCGCGGCGCGGGCGACGACCGCGGGCGGGCGCAGCGGCAGGTTGAGCACGTTCGGCGCCAGGTGGACCCGCTCGGTACGGGCGGCGACGTAGGAGAGCAGCGTCCAGGTGTCGAGGAAGCGGGGCTGGTAGGGGTGGTCCTGGAAGGTGACCAGGTCCAGCCCGGCCCGCTCGCTCGCGACGGCCAGCTCGACCGTGTGCCGGGGATCGGCGTTGGCGGGCGTGATGAACGAGCCGAACTGCAGTTCGTGCCGGTAGTCGGTCATGGCGACCTCCCAGCTGTGCGGTGGTGCCCGCTGCAACAGCGTGCCGTGACCGGCATTCCGCCCGACGCGGCAGCCGCGCGGAAACGAGCGGACGGCGGGGCCGCCACGGCGTAGCGTCCGCGCTGCGGAGCGCCTCCCGATCCGGAGCCAAGGGGGCTGTCATGGGCGACAAGTCACCGCACGACTCGCACCACGCCAAGAAGTCGGCCAAGTCCATCAAGGAGAAGCGCGCCGAGCGGAAGGCGAAGGAGTCGCGCACCATCTCCCAGATGGAGCGGCTGACTGCCGAGAAGAAGCGCTGAGCCGGCCCCGCCGGGGCCCTCACCTCACGCCCACCCCCGGGCGGCACGCCCGCCTGGAACAGTGACACCTCACCTGCGGGCGGCGCTCCCCACGTCGCCCGAGGACGGAACGACGCGGTGCGGCCGATCTTCGTGGCCCATCGTCGACGGCGGCGTGGCGCGCCGCCGTCGACGTCGCCGCGCGCCGTCGACGAGCCCGACACGCCGGAGCCGCCCCAGCCCACGCCGGTTCCGGATGCTGCCGAGACGGCGCGGGTCACCGACGGCGCGGAAGGGTCCTTCATCGGCACCGCTGCCCGCCTCGGCGCCATGGGCGCCGCGTTCCTCACCGGCTTCGCGCTCGTCAAGGCGTACGCCGTCGCCAACTTCTCGCTGACGACGGGCTCGGCGCTGCTCACGACCGCTCCGGTGTCGGTCCTGCTGGGCAGCCTGATGTCCTACGCCTACTGGCTCTTCCCGCTGACCGCGATCGCGCTCTTCTGGGCGTGCCGACGCGCCGGGCGACGCGGGTGGAGCGGCGGGTGCACCGTCCTGCTGGCCGGCGGCGTCCTCACGGCGTTGTTGTCACCCGTGCGCCCGCTGCTGTGGTGCACGGGCGCCCTGCTGCTCTATCTCGCGGTCTTCCGTCTCCCGGGCAGGTTGCTGCGCGACCACGCAGACGGCACGTCGTCCCGGTGGACGGCCGTCGGACTGTCGCTCACGCGGCACGCCTTCTTCGGACCGCAGCTCTTCTTCACGGTCGCGCTGCTCTGGCTCGTCATCGCCTCGCTGCCCCGCACGTGGGTGCCCGTCGAGATCATGCGGATCCAGGACGGCCTGGAGCAGAAGTTCATCGTCGGCAACGTCATCAGCGGCGACGGCGAGTGGACGACGGTGCTGAGGGCCGGCGACCGGGGACTCAGCCGCATCCGGTCGGAGGACGTGTACACCCGGCGGGTCTGCCACCTCACGGGCGCGCAGTCGCCCGGGCAGGCGCCGTTGATGTGGGTGCTCATCGATCGTCCCTACCGGTCGCCGAACCTCAACTGCCAGCGGCTGGCCGACGACCGCCCCGGCCTACCGGTCGTCGAGGGCTCGTTCCCGGATTCCGGGTGACCTCGTCGACGGCCCGGTGCTCACGGCGCGTCGCCGGGACCCGCCCGATCGTCGACGTAGCGGTCGCGCTCGACGACGAAGCGGCCGGTGGCGGTGTTGGCGTCGACGAACTCCGGCAGCAGCGGGATGCGCACGGTCACGGTGACGCACACGGTGAACTCCTCGCCCGGCGCCAGCACCGGCGCGTAGCCGCCCGCGGCGCAGTCGCCGCCGACCGGGGCGAAGGCCAGACGCACGTCGTCCGCGGCGACCGACTGGTCCTCCACCGCCAGCCGGACGGCGGCCTCGGCCCGCGCGGTCCCGGTCCCCACGTCGGGTGCGGTGCCCATCGCCCGGCCCGCCTCGCGGGCCGCGGCGGTCGCCGCGAACACCCCGCGCTGGACGGCGGAGAAGCCGGCGACGACGTAGACCAGCGGCACGAACACCACCAGTGCGATGAACACGAACTCGACCAGCGCCGAGCCGCGATCGCCGGCGAGGCCGCCCAGCCGCCGCCGGGTCGGCGCCGTTCGCCGCCCGCCCGGCGTCACGCGGCCTCCCGCACCGACCGGCCGGTGACGGCCAGCGGCAGCAGCGCGCCCAGGCCGTCGAGCAGCGCGGGCACCGCCCCCGAGCAGCGGACGACGACCACGGTCAGCCCGCCGCCGACGACCTCCGTGCCCGACGAGCAGGCCAGCCCCTCGGCGGTGCGCACGGAGGTGGCACGGGCGACCACCTGCAGCGTGCGGGCGGCGCCGGCGGCCGGGTCGACGTCGGCGTTGGCCGCGTACCGGGCTCCCTCCTGCGCGCCGGCGGTCACCACGTTGCGCACGTGCACGTAGACCGCGACCTGCAGCACCGCCAGCAGCAGCGCCACGACCAGCACCGACACCAGCACGAAGTCGACGACGGCGCCGCCGCGCTCCCCGCCGAGCCGCCGAGCCGACCTGGCTTCCGGGGTCCGCTGCGCGCCCGCGGGCGATGGGGGGCAGCAGGGTTCAGCCAACGCTCGTGACGGAGTTCAGCGCGTTCTGCACCGCGGACACGATCGCCTCGCGGAACGGGACGAGGATGGCCAGCACCAGCGCCGCCGTCATCACGGTGATCATCACCCAGCCGGGGACGTCACCCCGCTCGGGATCCGCCCCGCGGAGGCGGGCCGCGAGCGCGGCCAGGGCGGCGAGCAGGAACGCGTAGAGGCGCATCGGTGTCCTTCCGAGTCGGTCCGCGGGCTCACTGCGCCAGCGAGACGATGCTGATCAGCCCCGGGAACAGGGCGAAGAGGACGGTCACCGGAAGCACGAGAAAGACGACCGGGACCATCATGGCGATCTCCTTGCGGCCGCCGGCCTCGAGCAGGCGGCGCTTACCGGCCTCGCGGACGTCGGCGGCCTGGGCGCGCAGGACCTCCGCCAGCGGCGTGCCCCGCTCGATCGCGACCAGCAGGCCGTCGACGAAGCGGGCCAGCGGCTCCAGCGAGGTCCGGTCGGCGAGCTGCTGCAGCGCCTCGGTCAGCGGCGTCCCGGCCCGGGCCCGGCCCAGCGCGGCCGCCAGCTCGGCGGCCAGCTCCCCGCCGGAGAGCCGGGTGACCCGGGCGATCGCCGCCGTCGGCCCCTCCCCCGCGGTCACCGCGAGCGCGAGCAGCTCGGCCACCACGGGGAACTCCGCGAGCAGCAGCTGCTCGCGCCGCTGCACCTGCTGGGTCAGCCACCAGTCGCGGCCGAGCACGCCGCCGACGGGACCGGCCAGGCACACGAGCCCGACCGAAAGCACGTTGACGCCGCCCGACACCAGCGAGCCGAACCCGGCCACGACGGCCCCGCCGGCCAGGCCCAGCCCGCCCCACACCACCTGCTCGACCCGGAAGTCCTCGACGGTGGTGCCGGCGCCCAGCGCCTCGAGCCGGCGGCGGACGGCGGCCCGGCCGCCGAGGACGCGGTCGACCAGCCGGGCACCGTCGGCCACCACCGGGCCGAGCAGGCGCCGCGCCGCGGTCAGCAGGCCGGGCTCGGTGACCGTGCCCAGCAGCCGGGACGGCGGCGGGGTGTCGTGCACGTAGGGCGCCAGCCGGTCGGCCAGCCGCACCGAACGGAACGGCGGCGCGTAGGCGAGCACCAGCAGCAGCCCGGCCCCGGCGACCAGGCCGAGCAGCACCCCCGTCGTCCCGGCGCTCACTGCAGCACCCGCACGTCCTGCGGCAGCCGGCCGATGCGCAGCATGAGGCGGTAGGCGACCAGGCAGACGGCACCGCCGACGACGAGGATGCCGATGCCCAGCGGCGAGTCGTAGGCGGCCAGGGTGGTCGACTGGGTGGCCAGGAGCAGCAGCACCACCCACGGCGCGGCCACGGCCAGCCGGGCGGCCTGCACCACCCAGCCCTGGCGGGTCTCCAGCTCGGCGCGGGCCCGCGCGTCCTCGCGGAGGAAGCCCGAGAGGGTGCGCAGCACCCGGCCGAGGTCGCTGCCGCCGACCTCGCGGGCCACCCGCAGGGTCTCGACGATGCGGTCGCCGACCGGGTCGGCAAGGTCGGCCTTGAGCCGATCCAGGCAGCTGCCGAAGCGGCCGGTGGAGCGGTACTCGGCGGCGAAGCGGGCGAACGGCGGCCGCAGCACCTCGGGGCCGCGGGTGCTCAGCGCCGACAGCGCCTCGGGCAGGGACAGCCCGGCCCGGACGGCGGAGGCGAGGTTGTCGACCACCTCCGGCCAGACCTCGCGCAGGTCGGCCCGCCGCTTGACGGCCAGCCGGCGGACCTGGACCTGCGGCAGCACGAAACCGAAGACGCCGAAGACCAGGCTGACCGCGACGGTGCCGGTGGCCAGCAGGACGGCGACCGTGGCGAGCAGCCCGAGACCGACCTGCAGGGCGAGCAGCTGGGCCGGGTTGATGCCGGTCAGGCCGGCCGCGGTCAGCTGCTCGCGGCGCCGGCTGGGACGACGCGGGGACGTGCGACGCGGTGCGCGCGGCCCGCTGCGCCAGATGAGCAGCAGCCCGACGCCGAAAAGGAGGCCGAGGACGGCGCCGCTCACGACGACCGCCGTCCGGTCGGCTCGCCGAGCAGATCCGCCAGCTCGAAGCCCGCGGCGGCGAACCGTTCCGGGTGCGGCGGGTAGCCGTCGGCGCGGACCAGCCGACCCTCGCGTGTGGTGAAGACGTCGGCGGTCTCGACGACCCCGCCCTCGGCCCGACCGGGCAGCGCCACGATCTCCCGCACCCGCCGCTGCCCGGTCGCGTCGGTGCCGACGTGCACGACGAGGTCGACGCTGGTGGCCACGGTGGGGACGACGAACGCCGTGCCGATGTTCTCGCCGGCCAGCAGCGGCAGGGTGCACATCTTCACCACGGCCTCGCGGGCGCTGTTGGCGTGCAGGGTGCACATGCCGGGCAGGCCGCTGTTGAGCGCGATCAGCAGGTCGAGGCACTCCTCCTGACGGACCTCGCCGACCACCAGGCGGGAAGGGCGCATGCGCAGCGCTTCCTTCACCAGGCGGCGCAGCGGGATCTCGCCGGTGCCTTCCAGGTTGGCCTGGCGGGTCTGCATGCTGACGACGTCCGGGAGCGGGACGCGCAGTTCGAACACTTCCTCGCAGGTGATCACCCGCTCGCGGGCGGGGATCGCCGCGCAGAGGCAGTTGAGCAGCGTCGTCTTGCCGGCCTGGGTGCCGCCGGAGACGAGCACGTTGAGCCCGGCGGCGACGGCGGCCTCGAGGAAGCGGGCGGCCTGCGCGGTCAGCGTGCCCAACGCCACGAGCTCGTCGAGCGAGTGAGCCTGCAGCACGAACTTGCGGATGTTCACCGCCATGTGCCGGCGGGTGATGTCAGGGATGACGACGTGCAGCCGCGAGCCGTCGGGCAGCATCGCGTCGACGAAGGGCGAGCTCATGTCGATCCGCCGTCCGGACGTGCGCAGCATCCGCTCGACCAGGTCGGCCAGCTCGCCAGGCGCCAGGATGGTGGTGGTCAGCTCCGACCGGCCGCGGCGGGCGACGAAGACCCGGCCGGGCTCGTTGACCCAGACCTCCTCGACCTCCGGGTCGTCCAGCCAGCGCTGCAGCGGCCCGAACCCGGCCACCCGGTCGAGCACGTCGCGGACCACGGACTCCGCGTCGCCCAGCGGCGGCAGCGCTCCGGTGACCGACCGCTCGGAGTAGTCGGCGACCACGTCCCGGACGAGCAGCCGCACCGGGCCCGGATCGGCGAACGGGTCCAGCCCGCGCCGGCGGATGAGCTCGCGGACCTCGCCGTCGACGACGTCGAAAGCGGTCGGCACGCACACCCCGTTCCTCGTCGGACCACCCAGCAGGACGACGGGACTGTATGGAAACCGGACGGTCCGTGACGGCGCCGTCAGCCGATCTGTGGACAACTGCGACCGATCGGGTGACCACGCCGTGACGTCTCGGAGGCGGGTCCTCACGGCGGCGGACGCCGCGGGGCGGCTGCAGGTGGTGGTGCTCGTGCAGCGGCCGGAGACGCCACCGGGCTCGCCGGCCGCCGAGCCCATGGCCAGCAAGGGCGAAGCCATGATCCTCGGGAGTGGGCCACCATGCGGCCGGCACTTCCGCAGAGAAGACCGAGGTCGTCGGCGTCACCGAAACCGGCGGCGGCTCCCTCTCGGACAAGGACGCAACGCGGGTTGCGCCCAGGGTTCGGAGACTGGGCGCCAGCAGCGTGAAGGTGCACGCCTATGTGACCGTCCAGCGCCGAGGCACGGTCGCGCTACCGCCCGCGCTCCGCCACAAGCATCACCTCGACGAGCCCGGCGCCCAGGTCGAGATCACCGAGCGCGAGGACGGCGTCCTCGAACTCCGCCCGTTGGTCGCGGGTCCCCGCGACTGAGGCGTGGTTCTGGGACGAGCAGTGGCAGGCAGGAGAGCGCGAGGTCGACGCGCACGTTGCCGCCGGTGAGGCAACCGAGCACTCCACCGGAAGAGATTTCGTCGCCCACCTGGACGCGCTCGACGCCGACGAGTGAGGTGCGAGACCACCCCGCGCTTCGACAGCGACTACAGCGACTACAAGGCCCTCGAGCCCGAGCACAGGCGTGAGTTCCGGAAGGCACTCACCGCCGTCATCCATTCTTCGGGCCTGCGGGCTCATCACACCGCCTCGGGTGATCAGAGGAGGCGGATCTCGGCGACCAGTTGCGCGTGGTCGGACACGGTTCGCTCGCGGCGGTCGTTGCTGAGCTGGCTGTCGACCAGGTGGTCGTTGAAGTACCGCAGGTTCATCACTTCCGCGATGCGTTGCGGATTGCGCTCGTAGAACTCCTGGCTCACGAGGACGTGGTCGAGGTTCTCGTAGTGCCCGTTGAAGATGTGCGTATAGCTGACGTCCCGACCGGTCCGGCGAACGGTGAGTTCGTGGGCCGAGTACAGCAGTCGGTCCCAGTAGGCCTTCCTGTCATCGGGGTCTCTCGGCCAGAACCTCGAGGGCGAGTCACCCATGATGATGTCCGTGGTGACCGCGCGGGCGGCGTCGTTGAGATCCCCGAGCACGATCACCGGTTGCGCGTTGCCGGTGATCTCCTGGAGCACGAGGAAGCGCAGCGCCGCCGCCTCGGCGGCGCGGCGGATGAGCGCCCGGGCCTTGCCCAGCGCCTCCTCGCGCGCATCGTGTTCCGGGGCCTGCGGGTCGCGGATCGGCCGCTTGGACTTCAGGTGGGCGACGAAGACGGTCGATGTCGTGCCCCTGATCGGGTCGAGGACCACCCGTGTCCGCAGGACGGGACGACTGAAGGTCCCGACCGGCAAGGCGAGGCCGTCCGCTTCCGCGTCCATCCCGGCCGGGAAGTCGGTGATGGCCGTGACCGGCTCCGCGATGGACAGTCGGCTGGCCAGGCCGAGCCGTGGGCCGCTGGCCCCGTCGGCGCCCGGGGCCACCACGGTGCCGCCGGGGAACCGACCCGACCGGTCGCAGACGTCGCGCAGGGCGGCCTCGTGGAAGACCTCCTGGAAGCCGACCAGGTGCGCCTCCATGCGACGCAGCTGCCCCGCGATCCAGGTCGCCTTCTCGTCGTACTCGGCGGCCGTGTACGGCTCCTCGTCGGGGTAGAAGCGCTCGCCCTCGCGGGCGAGATTGAGCACGTTGAACGTGCCGACCTTGACGTCCATGCCCAGGCCCCCAACCCTGTCCCGTCGACATTCTCGGCCGACGCCCGTCACCGTCACGTCACCGAGCGGCCAGCCGCACCCGTTCCGCCGGGCGCGCTCCTCGGCGGTCAGCCCGCCATCGTGGGACACCGCACGTCACTGGCACAGCGCAGGCTGCGCCGGCTGTCAGCGCTGCGCCGACTGCCGGCAGAGCCCGGGACTCCGCCGTCGAGGAGCTCCGGTGCCCGCCTCTCCGACGCCGCGGACGCGGGCCGAGCTCGCTGTCCATCCGTGGAGCGGGGCAGTCAGCCGAGCTCGTCGACGGCCTCGCGCCACGCCGGTCACGCCTCGACGTGCTGCTGGAGGCGCGCCCGTCATGCGCTGACCCGACAGGAGGCTTCCGCCCGAGGTGGTCCGACAGCCCGGAGTCCCTGCACGAAGGACACGTGCTGCCGTTGGCACGCCGACGAAGCCGAGCGCCGACCGCCGACCCGGTCCGACCACGACGAGCCGGGCACTCGAACCCCAGGTCCCGCGCATCGGTGGGGCTCGATGCCTGCGTCGACGCCCTACAGTTTCCGCATGTACGTGGTCCACCTGTCGGAGGCCGAGCTCGCCATGGCCCGCCATGCCCTGCAGGCGTACCTGCTCACTTTCGGTCACGACGAGGCCGAGACCGTCGGTGAGATCAAGCGTGTCATCACCAAGCTGCGCGCCGCCGAGAGCGAGGACGATCCGCGCATCTCCGCCTGATCACCAGGCATCCCGAGCGTTCACCGATCTCGCCCCGGGCGAGTCGGCAACGCCCGGCACCTCTGGGTGACCCGTGATCGACGAGCCTCGTCGATCTGCCTCGCGGCCGGCACGGTCGCCCTGTGGGTGCCGCCCGCGTGAGCGGCGCAGGACCGGAGCCCGCGGCGTGGCCACCGGCTACGCGAGGGGACGTCGCCATTCCTGCGCGCCGAGCACCGACGCCAGCGCCGACGCCACGGGTTCGATGCGATGCGTCAGCGCCGCCACCTGGTCGGCGCACCCGCCGGGGACCTGGAAGTGCCGGTTGCGGCGGGGGATGCGCACCGCCAACGCGACGAATGCCGCGTCCCGATCGTCGATGCCGCGCGCGTGCATCTGCGGATGGGACGCGAGCAGGTCTGCCTCGGCCCGCATCCGCAGCTCGGTCAGGCGCTCGCGACGCTGCCGGCGCGTGAGACCTGTGACGTCCCCCTGCGGCACCGCCATCGCCGCGCGGCGAACGGCATCCACGTCGGGCTCGGCCGCCTTCGCCCGGAACAGGATCTCCCCGACCGACGCGCGGATCTCGGCCGCCGACACGGCGTCGGACACCGGGTAGGTCATGTACCGGATGACACCGAGACGGCGAACCTGCTCGGCGCGCACCAGACCTTCGTAGAGGAGCTGGTCACGGGCCACCTGCGCGCCCGTCTTGACGTCGTCACCGATCCACCTCTCCCAGCTGGGCGATCGGGAGGTCGACATCCGGCCGAGCATCCGCTGCTCGAGAGCATCCGCCTGCTCCGGCGGGCGCCGCAGCACCACTCGCCCGTCCCGCTCGGTGATCCCGCCGGTGAGGTGGAACTCGGCGAGGACCCCTGCCTGCACCAGTGCGCCGACGGTGACCCAGTCCACGATCAGCCCGTCCGGCGGGGTGAACAGCAGGTAGAGGCGCTTCCAGATCGTGCTCGGAGGCACTTGGCCACCCTAGCGCCGACCCGGCGGCTTCTCGGCCGCGTCGTCCGCGGCGGTCAGTCCCCACCCCGTGCACGTGCTGGCCGCCGGCGACTCGTGACCGGCGGCGGGCCCGGCCCGGTCACCGCGCCGGCCCGGCCGGCGCGGCGCCACTCCTCGGGCGTCACGCCGTGCGCGGCGCGGAACCGGCGGATCAGGTAGCCCGCATCCCGGTAGCCGACCCGTCCCGCGATCGCGTGCACCGACAGGTCGGTGCCGGCCAGCAGCCGCCGGGCCTCGGTCATCCGCCGCTCGGTGATCCACTGCTGCACGGTCCTGCCGGTCCGCTGCCCGACCACGGTCGTCAGGTGCCCGGGCGACATCCGGACCGACGCCGCGACGTCCCTCAGCGAGATCGGCTCGCCGAACCGCTGCTCGACCACGTCGAACACCGCGGCCAGCAGCCGCTCGTCGCGCAGCCGCAGGTGGCCGGGCACGTCCGCGGCGAGCCGGGCGAGGTCGACCAGCAGCAGCGTCAGCAGCGCGAGCGCCGCCTCCGCGTACCCGTCCGCCCGCTCGCGCAGCTCCCGGTCGAGCTCGGCGAACCGGCGCGACCAGATCGCTCGCTGCGCCTCCGGCACGTGCAGCCGCTGGGCGCCGCCGGCCCGCCGGCCGACGAACGGGAACAGCAGCGGGTGCGCCCGCCACGACCCGAGCGTCCCCGGCGCCCGCGCCTCCACCGCGTCGGGCGGGAAGAACGCCGTCCACGCCACCGCCTCGTCGGCCGTCGCCGTCCACTCGGGCGTCACCACCTCGCCCGGAGCGATCACCAGCACGTCGCCGGTCGCCGCCTGCCACGTCCGGGCGTCGACGGTGAGCTCTCCTCCGCCGACCTCGAAGAAGACCAGCACCAGGAAGTCGTGCGCGTGCGGCTCGGACGGCTGCCAGGCCCCGGGTGCATGCGCGTGCCGGTCGAGCCGGGCCGTCCGCACCGGCGGCAGGCCGGCCTCGCGTCCGAAGGCGTAGACCGGGGCGCCGCCCGGCCCACGCCGCACCACCGGGCGCGAGGGCGCTGCCGAACCGGAAGAAAGTGCCATCGTTCCGTACCCCTCACCCTTGGCGGCCGTGCGCGACGGGGGAACAGTAGTGCGCACGACGGAGGATCGTCCGGACCGGACGACGGATACGACGCAGTACCCAGGGGGCCGGCATGACCGAGCACACCGGCAGGACGACGGACGGAGCGCCGCCGCACGGCGAGCGCGAGTACCTGCCGCCCATGGCGAAGTCGTGGCTGCTCCCGCTCTACGACCCGGTGTCGCGTTTCCTCGGCGTGGGCAAGGTGCACCGGCGCCTGCTCGCCCAGGCCGCCCTGCAGCCCGGCCAGCGGGTGCTGGAGATCGGCTGCGGCACCGGCAACCTGCTGCTCGAGGCGAAGGCCGTGCAGCCCGGCGCCTCGGTCACCGGCCTCGACCCGGACGCGGGTGCCCTCGCCCGCGCCCGCCGCAAGGCCCGTCGCCGCGGGCTGGCCGTCGACGTCGACCGGGGTTTCGCCGACGCGCTGCCCTATCCCGACGACAGCGTCGACGTCGCGCTCTCGGCGTTCATGCTCCACCACGTGCCGGCCGGCGAGCGGGAACCGGCGGTGCACGAGCTGCTGCGCGTGCTGCGCCCCGGCGGCCGGCTGCACCTGGTCGACCTCGACGGGCACGAGCAGCCGGGCGACGGGCACGTACACCCCGGCGGGGGGCGCCGCACCCACCGCGGGCACCGCCACCGCCGGATGCGCGACCACGCCGTCGACGGCATCGACGACCTGCTCCGTCGTGCCGGGTTCCCCGACGTCGCGGAGGTGGCCACGGAGGTGCGGCGGCACACCGGCCGGATCACCTACTACCGCGCCACCCGCTGAGCCGACCGCTCCACGAGCGACGCCGACCGGTCACCCGCCGGGCCGACCGGTCACGTGCGGCGTGCCGCCGCGGCCGCGCGCACCGCCCGCCGTGCCGACCGCACCCCCCGCCGGGCCCGGCGCTGCCCGCTGCGGGCGAGCACCAGGGCGGGCGGCGCGGGCCGCGCGCCGTCGCGCACGGCGATCTGGCACGGACGGCAGCGCCCGCACGGCCGGCCGAGCAGCGGGTCGTGGCAGGTCCACCGCATCAGCAGCAGGTCGAGGAAGCCGTGCTCCTGCGCGCAGGCGCGCATGTCCTCCTTGGTCAGGTCGATGACCGGGAAGGACCAGAAGCGGAACAGCCGCGCCTCTTGGCTGTCGTTGATCCGCCCGGGGGTGTCGAAGACCAGCGCCTCCCAGTCGGCCGCCATGGCGACGTCCGGGATGCACATCTCGACCCCCGACCAGCCGAGCGCCTCCGCCGGGCCGGCCAGCAGGAGGTTCTGCGTGCCCAGCTGCGTCCGGCTGCGCAACGACTCGGACAGCGCCACGCTCTCCGCCGACGGCGGGTAGTCGCCGGCCAGCAGCACCTGCGTCGGCGCCAGCAGCGACGGGTCGGCCAGCCGGGGCTGGACCGCCGCCCGGATCGCGGCCATCGCCCGGAGCTCCTGGCGCAGGCTCACCCGTTCGGTGTTGAGCACGTAGATCGGCTGCACCGGGCGCCGCTCGACCAGCAGCAGCTGCAGCAGCCGGAAGGTGGAGTCCCAGCCGCCGGTCCACAGCAGCTGCACCCGCTCGCCCCCCATGGCGCCGACGCTAGTGGCCGGCGGGCTCGTGCCCGCGCACCCGTCGAGGGCGGGTCCTGCCCGCGCGGTCCGCGTCCCGGGCGGTCGGCGCCGCGCGCCGACGCGCACCAGCCGCCGGGCCGACCGGGCCGCGCGGCGCGCCCGCCGTCCGGCGCTGCGGGCTGCGACCAGCGCGGACGGCGCGACCCGCGCCCCGTCGGGCAAGGCGTCGATGCACGGCCGGCACCGCCGGCAGGGCCGGCCGAGGACCGGGTCGTGGCACGACCACCGCTGCCGCAGCACGTCGAGGAATCCGTGCCGCTGCGCGATCTCCCGCATCTCCTCCTTGGACAGGTGGTGCACGGGGAAGGTCCAGTACTTGAAGAGGGCGGCTTCGGGCATGTCCGCCAACCGGCCGGGGGCGGAGAAGAGCAGGTGCTCCCAGTCGCGGCCGCCGGCCCAGTCGTCGATCGCCAGCTCGACTCCGCGCCAGCCCAGCGCCTCCGCCGGACCGCTGAGCATCAGGTACTGGGTGCCCAGGTCCGACCGGCGGCGGATCGACTCGGCCAGCGCGGCGTTCCCGGGAGTCGGCGGGTGGTCGCTGCCGACCACCACCCGGGTCGGGGCCAGCAGCGCGGCGTCGGAGAGCCGCGGCAGCACCTGGGCCCGCACGGTCCCGATCGCGCGCAGCTCGTAGGGGGTGCTCGACCGTGCGCTGTTGAGCACGTACACCGGCTGCACCGGGCGCCCCTCGACCAGCAGCAGCTGCAGCAGCCGGAAGGTGGAGTCCCAGCCGCCGGTCCACAGCAGCGTCACCCGCTCGCCGTCCCGCTCGGCCACGCGCGGACGCTACGGCGGCCCGGGACCGGCGCGCGACGGTACCGGGCACGTCGGGGTGCGGACCGTCACGCGCCGACGGGGGTCGGGTCACGCAGCGCGACGCGGGCCCGGGCGACGCTGCGGCGCAGGCTCCGCCCCGTGGCCCGGGCCTGGACGACGGACCGCGGCGCCAGGTGCAACCCGTCGGGCAGGGCGAGCCCGCACGGGTGGCACCGCCCGCACGGACGGTCCCCCACCGGGTCGTGGCACGACCAGCGCAGCAGCAGCAGGTCGAGGAAGCCGTGGTCGCGGGCGATCTCCCGCATCTCCTCCTTCGTCACGCCGATCAGCGGGAACGACCAGAAGCGGAAGAGGCCCGCCTCGGGGTTCCGCCCGAGCCGCCCCGGCTCGTCGAACACCACGGTCTCCCACGGCGCCGGCTCCGCCTCCCCGGGGACGGCCAGTTCGACCCCCGACCAGCCCAGCGCCGCCGCCGGCCCGGCCAGCCAGACGTACTGGTCGCCGAGCTTGACGCCGCGACCGCGGATCGCCTGCCCGAGCGCCACGTCGGCCGGGGACGGCGGGTAGTCACCGGCCAGCACGACCCGGGAGGGCGCCAGCAGCGTGGGCCCGGCCAGCCGCGGCAGCGCGCCCGCCCGGATCGCGGCCATCGCCCGCAGCTCGTGGCGGGTGCTCCGCCGTCCGGGGTCGACGACGTAGATCGGCTGCACCGCCCGGCGCTCGACGAGCAGCAGCTGCAGCAGCCGGAAGGTGGAGTCCCACCCCCCGGTCCAGAGCAGCTCCACCCGGTCCGCTCCCCCGGCGACCACGGTCCGGAGGTTAGTCAGCCGGGCGGCGTGACGGGGCTCTCCGGACGGCGGAGCATCCCCTTCCCGACGTAGTACTCGAGCAGCCTGGGATCGGTCAGGAACGGGCCGTGGAACTGGAAGACGTTGACCCCGGGCATGCTGCCGTTGCCCTCGATCACCAACGGCCCGCGGTCGGTGACGGCGATGTCCCAGCCGACGTGGTCGAGCTCGGGGAAGGCGGCCATCAGCCGGAACGCGAGGTCGCGGACCTGCGGCCACTGCGGCACGAGGACCCCGGCGATGCGGGCGCCGCTGTCGGGGTGGGTGTCGTGCTCCACCCGGCGGCGGTCGCGGGGCCGCCCGACGGCGGGCCCCAACCGGCCGGTGTCCAGGTCGACCGCGCTGCACAGCCCGCCGGCGCTGAGGTTGTCCACGGGCCCGGTCCCGACCCGACCCCAGCGCTGCACCGCCGCGGCCAGCAAGGGCCCGTGCCCGGGCAGGCGCACCGCCAGCACGCGGAGGGTGTTCAGCGACCCCGGGTTGACCGCGCGGAGCTCCGGGTGCTGCAGCACGCGCTCCTGGACGATCAGGTCGCACCGCGGGTCGGCCACCGTCGCCTCCGCCTCGGCCGGCGTCACGAGGCGCACCCCTCCGCCGCCGTAGCCCGAGGTCGGCTTGACCACCACGAGGTCCTGCGCCCGCAGCCGGTCGCCGTGCCCGGGCGACCGGACCCGCAGGCCACCCGGGCCGATCGTGGCGTACACCTCGGGCGCGCAGGCGGCCAACCCCCGGGCGGCGAGGGCATCGGCGAAGACGTGCTTGTGCTGCACCAGCACCTGGGCGGCGGGGGTGTTCAGCGCCCGCGCGCGGGTGTGGAACGCCAGGTCGCTGATGTAGGGCAGCGACCGGTCCTCGATGCCCGGGTAGGCGTAGCGCCTGTTGGAGAGGAAGCCGCGTCGCCACATGGCGGGGTGCAGCGCGCCGGCGTAGTCCGACCGCTCCAGCCGCAGCAGGCGGCCCGCCACCCGCTCGGCGTCCCGGACCCACCGGGCGGCGGCCCTCAGCACCGGCGCGCCGCCCCGTTCACAACGCGCCCTGCCGTCGCGTGATCTCGGTGACCTCGCGGTAGAAGTCGTTGTGCTCCAGCAGGGCCGCCGGCACGTCCATGGCCTGGAGCCGGCCGTCGACCACCACCATCACCCGGTCGCACACCGACAGCGTCGACAACCGGTGCG
This sequence comes from Geodermatophilus sp. YIM 151500, assembly GCF_025716945.1. Classification (GTDB taxonomy): domain Bacteria; phylum Actinomycetota; class Actinomycetes; order Mycobacteriales; family Geodermatophilaceae; genus YIM-151500. The sequence continues at coordinate 46,176 of NZ_JAOVZT010000009.1, read as the reverse complement.
CGACCAGGAACAGCAGGACGTCGTGCTTGAGCTCCTCGAGCGACTGCTGCACGGCCAGCTCCGAGCGCACGTCGAGCGCGCTGGTGGGCTCGTCGAGGACGAGCACGTCCGGCGAGCCGGCCAGGGCGCGGGCCAGGCACAGGCGCTGCCGCTGGCCGCCGGAGACCGCGGCCACCCGCTGGCCGACCAGGGTGTCGTAGCCCTGCGGCCACGACGCGATCTCGTCGTGGATGTGCGCCCGGCGGGCCGCCTCGACCACTTCGGCGTCGGTGATCTCCGGCCGGTAGAAGCGGATGTTGTCGGTGACCGTCCCCCAGATCAGCTGGGAGGTCTGCGGCACGTACGACACCCGGCGCAGCCAGTCCGCGCGCCGGATCGACGCCGCGTCCTCGCCGTTGACCTCGAACTCTCCGGCGGTGGGCGCCCGCAGGCGGAGCAACAGCTGCACCAGCGTCGACTTGCCCGCACCCGACGGGCCGACGATGCCGATGGTCTCGCCCCGGCGCGCCGTGAACGAGACCCCGCGCAGCACGTCGTCCCCCGGCGTGTAGGCGTAGTGGATCTCGTGCATCCGCACCCACTCGACGCGGGCGAGCGGCCGGTCGCCGTCCGGCTGCGGCCGGCTCGTGTACTCGTCGAGGGCCCGGCGCAGTTGCTCCGCGTACGGCACCAGTTCGACGAGACCCAGCCAGGAGGCCTGGATGTGCTGCCCGAAGGTCAGCGACCGGACGAGGATGAGGACGACGGCCCCGAGGACGGCGATCTCCGAGGTGCCCGACAGGTGCACGAAGGCCAGGGCCAGCACGAGCAGCAGCAGCGCGACGCTCTGGTACAGCTGGGGCACGGCACGCAGGAGGAACCGGACCCGGAACAGCGGACGGCGGACCCGCTGGACCAGCCGGTCGACCTCCTGCCGGTAGGCGGCCGAGGCGCCGAAGACCTGGATCTCCTCGGCCATCTGCACGACCTCGTGCACGCCCTTGCCGTACTCGACGTTCTCCCCGGCCAGTTCGTCGGTGTGGCGGCGCAGCCGGTGCGACAGCGGCGCGAGCAGCAGGAAGAGCAACGTCGATGCCGCGATGAGGACCAGCGCGGTCCACACGCTCAGCACGAACGCCGACGCCAGCAGCGTGGCGAACATGAGCACCGCGGTGATCCCGGACGCCAGCCGGGTGACGGCCATCGAGGCGTACGACACGTTCGTGCCCATCAGCGTCTGGAACGCGCCGTCGCGCTCGGCCGCCTGCACCGGCCAGGCCGTGCGGGTGAAGCCGTCGAACAAGCGGAGCCGCAGGTCGGCCATGGCCCGCGCCCCCAACCGGGCGGGCAGGTAGGCGAGCCAGACCTGCAGCACCGCCCGGCCGACGGCGAGCGCCACGCCCACCGCGATGAGCGTCGGCAGGGCGACGCGCAGGTCGAGCGGGCCGGGCGTGATCGCGGCCTCCGACGCCCCCTGCGACAGCGCGCCGGCGAGCACCGCCACCAGCGCCAGCAGCGCCGCCTCGACCAGGCCCGCGACGACCGCTCCGCCGGCGAGCAGCGCCAGTTGCCGGGGCGAGGCGCCGAGGAAGGGCCGCAGCTGCCGCCACACGGCCAGCAGCCCCCGGAAGCCGCGGAGCCCGGACGCCCACGGCGGCCGAGCCGGCACGATGTCCTCCCCACGTCTGCGCACCTGGGGCGCCCCGCGACTGTACCGGCGGGAACGGCGAGCGACGGCATCGCGAATCTTCCCCGACGGGCCACATCCGGACGGTCCCGTGCCTTGTGGTCCCGCCGCGGAGCTGTTGAGGTTCCGCTGTGCCGCCGTACCCCCACAGCGGGCGCGCAGCAGCCCTGCGGGTGCTCCCCCTGCCCGTGCGGCGGGCGCTGCGCTTCCACCGGGCCCACGGCCGGCTGCCCTCGCTGCTGCACCCGCGGACGTTCAACGAAAAGATCAACTGGCGGATCGTCTTCGACCGCCGCGAGCTGCTCGTGCCGGTGTGCGACAAGCTCGCGCAGAAGGAGCACGCGCTCCGCGTCGCGTCCGGGCTCGTGCAGGTGCCGCGGACCTGCTGGTCGGGCACCGACCTCACCGAGCTGGCCGCCGTCCCCCTGCCCGAGCACTGGGTGCTCAAGCCGAACCACGCCAGCGGCCTCGTGGTCTTCGGGCACGGCCGCCCCGATCCGCAGGAACTGGCCGCCCGGACCCGGGGCTGGACCCGGATCCGCTACTGGCAGCGCAAGGACGAGTGGGGGTACCGCCAGGCCCGGCCGCTGCTGCTGGTCGAGGAGTTCGTCGGCACGCCGGGCGTCACGACTCCGGACCTCAAGGTGCTCGTCTTCGACGGCGTCCCGCGGGTGGTCGCCGTGCACACCGGCCGCGGGCGGCGGCACAGCAACCGCATCTACACGCCCGACTGGGAGCCGCTGCCGTGGACCGGCGGCTGGGACCGGGGCCCCGACGCGCCGCGGCCGCGATCCCTCGAGGCCATGCTCAAGGCCGCCGCCGCGCTGGCCGACGGCTTCGACATGCTGCGGGTCGACTTCTACGAGCACGACGGCGTGCTCTGGTTCGGCGAGTGCACGCCCTACCCGGGCGCGGGGACCCACCGGATCGAGCCGGACCTCGACCTGCTGCAGGGCAGCTGGTGGACGCTGCCCGACCTGCGGCCGCGCTTGCCCATCGCCAGCGGGCGGTGACCGGCGGCGTGCGCATCCCGGGCAGCGGACCGGCTCACACGGCTCCTCACACGCCGGACGGCGAACCTCCTTCCCGCGACGCCGGAGAGCCCGGCCGCGAGACCGGAGGTCGACATGCCGTTCGTGACCGTGAAGGTGATCGAGGGGGTCTTCGACGAGACCCGCAAGCGCGCGCTCGCCGAGCAGGTGACCGAGGCGATGGTCCGGGTGGAGGGGGAGGCGATGCGTCCCCTGACCTGGGTGGTCGTCGAGGAGGTCAAGAGCGGCGACTGGTACATCGGCGGCGCCGGCAAGACGACGCAGGACGTGCTCGCCCTCGCGGGCGCGGCGCCGGTGGGGTGACCGGCGGTCCGACCACCGTGCGGTTGCTCGGGCGGCCGCGGCTGGAGCGCGACGGCGACGTGCTGCCGCCGCCGCAGGGACGCAAGGCGTGGGCCCTGCTCGCGGTCCTCGTCCTCTCCCCCGCCGCGCCGTCCCGCCGCAGCCTGGCGGACCTGCTCTTCCCCGACGCCGACGACCCGCTGGGCGCGCTGCGGTGGACCACCGCGGCGCTCCGGCGGGCGCTCGGCGGCGCGGCGGCGCTGGGCGGCGACCCGTTGACCCTCTCCTGGGCGGCGGGCGTCGAGGTGGACGTCGACCGGCTCGCCGGCCGCGCCGCCTGGTACGACGGCCTGGACGGCGAGCTGCTCGAGGGCCTCGCGCTGCCCGGCAGCCCCGCTTTCGAGACCTGGCTGCTCGTCGAGCGCCGCCGGCTGGCCGCCGCCGCCGACGCGCTGCTGCGCGAGACCGCTGTCGCCGCGCTGGCCGGCGCCCGCCCCCGCGACGCGGTCGGGCCGGCCCGGCGGCTGGCGCTGCGCCAGCCCTACGACGAGGGCGCGCAGGCGCTGCTCGCCCGGGCGCTGGCCGCCTCCGGTGACGCCGTGGCCGCCCGCGAGCACGTCCTGGCCACCACCGCCCGCTTCCGGCGGGAGCTCGGCTGCCCGCCGTCCCCGGCGCTGGCGGCGGCGGCCCAGGTCCCGGCCGGGCGGCCGATGCCCCGGCCGTCGGTCGGGGCGGCCGGGGTGCGCGCCCTGCTGGAGGCCGGTCGGGCGGCCACGGCCGCCGGTGCGGTGGACGCCGGCGTCGACTGCCTGCGCCGGGCGGCCGAGGACGCCGACCGGCTCGCTGACACCGCGCTGGAGGCCGCGGCCGACCTCGCGCTCGGATCCGCGCTGGTGCACGCGCTGCGCGGGCGGGACGAGGAGGGGTCGGTGGCCCTGCACGCCGCCGTCCGGGCCGCGCGGGCGTGCGGGGACGCGGCGACCGCCGCCGCCGCGTGTCGCGAGCTGGGCTTCGTCGACGTCCAGGCCGGCCGGCGGGAGCGGGCGGCGCGCTGGCTGGCCGAGGCGGCACGGCTGGCCGACGGCGACGACCGCGAGCTGGCCGCGGTGCTCGGGGTGCGGGGCATGGACCTCTCCGACCGCGGCTGCACCGGCGCGGCGCTGGCCGCGCTGGGCGAGTCGGTGGAGCGGGCCCGCGCCGCCGGCACGAGGCGGCAGGAGGCGTGGTCGCTGTCGATCGCCGCCCGGGCGCACCTGCTGCGGCACGAGGACGGCGCGGCCTCCGCCGCGCTCGAGGCGTGCCTGGCCCTGACCCGCGAGGAGCGCTGGCTGGCCTTCCTGCCGTGGCCGCAGGTGCTGCGGGCCGAGCTCGACCTGTGCCGCGACCGGCTCGACGAGGCGGCCACCGGGCTCGACTCCGCCTTCTCCCTCGCCTGCCAGGTCGGGGACCCGTGCTGGGAGGGCATGGCCGGCCGCGGGCTCGGCGTGCTGGCCGCGCGCCGCGGCCGGCGGTCGGAGGCCGCCGCCCGGCTCACCGACGCCGCGCGCCGCTGCACCCGCTGGCCCGACCGCTACGTGTGGGTGCAGGCGCACGTGCTCGACGCGGTGTGCACTCTCGAGCTGCCCGGCGCCGACCGCGCGGTCGCGCAGCTTCTCGACCTGGCCAGCAGCACCGGCATGGCCGGTTTCGTCGGGCGGGCGCGCGAGCACGCCTCCCGGCTCGAGGACGGCACCCCGGTCCCGGCGCCGCACCGGCCGGCGCCGGGCGGGGCCGGCGGCTGCCTCACCGCCCGCCCGACGAGCTGACCGCCGGCCGGCGCCGCACCGTGCGCGCTCAGGCGGCCTTCTCGATCGGCACGCCGACCATCGACCCGTATTCCGTCCACGACCCGTCGTAGTTCTTCACGTCCGGCCGGTCGAGCAGCTCGTGCAGCACGAACCAGGTGTGCGCGCTGCGTTCGCCGATGCGGCAGTAGGCGATCGTGGGCCGGTCGAGGTCGAGCCCGGCACCCTCGTACAGCGCGTGCAGCTCGTCGTCGTCCCGGAACGTGCCGTCGTCGCGGGCGGCCTTCGACCAGGGCACGTTCTTCGCCGTCGGGATGTGCCCCGCCCGCTGCGCCTGCTCCTGCGGCAGGTGCGCCGGCGCCATCAGCCGCCCGGCGAACTCGTCGGGCGAGCGGACGTCGACCAGGTTGACCTGCCCGGTCGACGACAGCACCTCGTCGCGGAACGCCCGGATCGACGTGTCGGCGTCCTGCGCGTGGTAGTCCGTCCGCGGCCGGGCGGGCACCTCCGTGGTCAGCGGCCGACGGTCGAGCTCCCACTTCTTCCGCCCGCCGTCGAGCAACCGCAGCTGCCGGTGCCCGTACAGCCGGAAGTACCAGTACGCGTAGGCGGCGAACCAGTTGTTGTTGCCGCCGTAGAGCACCACCGTGTGGTCGTTGCCGATACCGCGGTCGGACAGCAGCTGCTCGAACCGCGCGCGGTCGACGAAGTCGCGACGGACCGGGTCCTGCAGGTCCTCCTTCCAGTCCAGCCGGACGGCACCGGCGATGTGGCCGCCGTCGTACGCCGTGGTGTCCTCGTCCACCTCCACCAGGACGACGTCGCGATCGTCGGCGTGCGCCTCGACCCACGCGGCGTCGACGAGCACCTCGCTGCGGCTCATCTGCTCTCCCCTTCCCTGCGTTCCCTTCCTCAGGCCGCGGCTGCGGCCAGGTCCGCCACCCCGCCTCGCGCCACCAGGCCGACCGGGAGGCCGGCGCGGTCGAGCAGGCTCGCCGCGACCGCCGCCCGCCGTCCGCTGGCGCAGACCACCCAGGTCCGCCGCCCGCGGGGCAGCTCGCCCAGCCGCTCCGGCAGGTCACCGAGGAAGACGTGCCGGCTGCCGGGCAGGGCGACCTGCTCGACCTCGGCGGGCTGGCGGACGTCGAGGACGGGCTGGTCGGGGTCGTCGACCGGCAGGTGTCCGACGCCGATCGCCGGATAGCTCGCCAGCGGCCGCCCGGAGGCGCGCCACGCCGCGGGACCGCCGGCGAGGGCGCCGACCACGCGGTCGTAGCCGGTGCGGAGCAGCTGGGTGCGGGCCTCGACCGCGGCGTCGGCGGTCGGCTCCGGCAGCACCAGCACCAGGGGTGCCGCGAACGGGACCACCCACCCGACGTACGTGGCGAAGGCGGCGTCCAGCTCGACGTTCACCGAGCCGGGCAGGTGCGCGGCGGCGAAGCCCTCCCGGTCTCGGGCGTCGACCACCCAGGCCCCGTCGACCGCGGCGCGCTCCACCCCTGCCGGGTCGAGCGCCGCCACGCCCGGCAGGCCGCCGAGCACCGGCGCGCCGGCCCGGTTGAGGCCGGCCATGTGCCGGTAGTAGGCCGGGAACCGCGGCAGGCCGGCCAGCCGGGCGCGGACGAACTCGTCCTCCTGCGCGAGCAGCCGCACGGCCGGGTTGGTCCGTCGCTCGTCCCCCAGCGTGGACGTCGGCAGGTTCCGCGCGCTCGCCGTGCAGAAGCTGCCCGATCCGTGGGTGGGCAGCACCCGGACGGCGTCGTCGAAGGCGAGCAGCCGGCGCAGCGACCGGCACTGCGCGCGGGTCAGCTCGTCGGCCCGCTCGGCGCCCATCAGGTCGGTGCGCCCGGCCCCGCCGACGATCAGGCTGCCGCCGGTGAGGACGGCCGTCGGGCCCTCCGCCCCGTCCTCGGTGACGAGGTAGGACGTGTGCTCCGGCGTGTGGCCGGGCGTGGCCAGCGCCCGGATCGACAGCCCGCCGAACGACAGCTCGTCGCCGTCGGCCAGCGGCAGGTGCGGAAAGGCGTACCCGGCCCGGGCCGGCCCGGCGACGGTCGCCCCGGTCGCCGCCTGCCACTCGCGGGCCCCGGAGACGTAGTCGTTGTGCACGTGGGTCTCCAGCACGAACCGCGGCCGCAGGCCGCGGTCGGCGCAGGCGTCGATCAGGGGCCACGCGTCGCGCTGGGGGTCGACGACGGCGACCTCACCGCCGCTGCTGAGCAGGTAGCTGGTGTCGCCCAGCGCGGGCGTGCGGACCACCTCGATGACGGTCATGCCGGCACGGTGCCGCAGCGGCGTTCCTGCGGCGTTCCCCGGGCGGCGCGGTCACCGGGAGGGCGTCAGCGCGGCCGCCCGCCACGCCTGGCGGGCCCGGTCCCGCGCCCGGAGCGCGCCGAGCCGCTCGAAGCCGGCGATCGCCACGTCGAGCAGGTCGCCGTCCACGCGGGGACCGGCGGTGGCGGCCTGCCACCGCGCCCGCGCCGTCCAGAACGGCTGGCCGGCGCGGGCGAAGAGCGCGGCGGCGCGCAGGTGCTGCGCACGGGCACCGGCGGCGTCCCCGCGGACGGCGGCCAGCGCGCCCTCCGCCCCGGCCGCCATCGCCGCGAAGGCGGCGTTCGGGAACCCGGCGGCGACCCGGCGTGCCTCCCCGGCGCTCCGCGCGGTCCCCGCCTCGTCGCCGAGCGCGGCGCAGGCCTCGGCCAGCACGGGGTGGAGCAGCACCGAGCACGTGCCGCAGTCCCCGTGCCGGGCCGCGGCCGCGGCGGCCGACCGGCCGGCGACGACCGCGGCCTCCGGATCGCCGCGCTCGACCGCGTCCAGGGCGGCGACGCCGAACAGCCGGCCCCAGGTGTGCCGGGCCAGCGGTGACACGGTGGCGATCGCCATCGCGCGGCGCAGGCAGGCCTGCGCGGTCCCGCTGTCGCCACGGCAGGCGGCGAGCTCGGCGAGCCGCTGCCAGGCCAGCACGCCGGAGCCGGGACCGAACCCGGAGGCCAGGTCGGCGGCGCGGCGCAGGCACGGTTCGGACTCGTCGAAGCGGCCCTGGAGGAGCAGCGACTCCCCGAGCATGCACCAGGCGAAGGCCTCGGCGCGCCGGGCGCCGCGCAGGGTGGCCAGGTCGAGGGTGCGGCGGGCGTAGTCCTCCACCGTGCCCGCGAGGTCGTCGCCGTAGAGGTGGAACTGGCCGATGCAGCAGTGGATCTCCGAGATCTGGGCGAGCCGGTCGTCGCTGTCGGCGTCGGGGGCGAAGCGCTCGACCGCGGCCTGCACGCCGTCGCGCCAGCTGCCGCGCAGGTGCAGGACGACGGCGAGGGTGTCGCGGGCGTCGTCCGCCGCCTCCGCCGCTCCGCAGGACGAGGCGAGCCGGACGCCCTCCTCCGCCGCCCGCTGCGCCTCCCCGTACCGGCCGCGCTGCCACAGCCAGGCCGCGCGCAGGCCGGGTAGCCAGGCCCGCTCGGCGGTCGGCGCGGAGCGGGCCAGGGCCTCCGCCGCCCGCAGGTGCGGCTCGGCGCGATCGGCCCGCTGGTCGGTCAGCCACGCGTGCGCCGCCTTGCGGTGCAGCCGGACGGCGCGCCCGGCCGGTCCCCGACCGCGGAACTCGCCCAGCGCCCGCTCGAACGCGGCCACCGCACCCGGGGCGTCGCCCGAGCGCGCCCGCAGGTCGCCGACCTGCTCCCACAGGTCGCGGTCGAGGTCCGACCCCGGCACCGCACCCGCCCGGATCTGCTCGTGCAGCCACTGGGTGGCCGGAGCCGGCGTCGCGGCGAGCTCGTCGCGCAGGGCTGCGGCGAGCCGCGAGTACTCCAGCAGCGCCTCGTGCCGGCGACCGGCCAGGGCGTGCACCCGCATGAGCGCGGCGCTGGCCTCCTCGTGCAGGGGGTCGAGCCACAGGACCCGGCGCAGCGCCGCGCCGGCGGCGTCCAGGTCGGCGCGCGCCTCGAGCAGGCGGGCCTGCTCGACGAGGGCGGCGACGTGCTCGGCCGCCAGCCGGTCGCGCTCCTCGCGGGTCCACGCGTCGTAGCGCTCGTCGGGGAGCAGCTCGCCGCCGTAGAGCGCCAGCGCGATCGCGTAGGCGGCCGGGTCCCGTCCGCGGCGGGCCACGGCCAGCGCGTCGTCGAACGCGGCGACGTCGACCTCCGTGCCCGGGCGCAGCGCGAGCCGTTCCCCCGGCACGAGGAAGCGGTAGGTCGCTGCGGGGTCGGGGTCGAGGCAGCGGCGGGCCTCGTGCAGCGCCTTGCGCAGCTGGTTGTCCGCCGAGTCCGGGGGGAGGTCCGGCCAGAGCGCGTCGACGAGCTGCTCCCGGTGCAGCCGGTGGCCCGGTGCCAGCGCGAGCATCGCCACCAGCGCCCGCGACTTGCGCAGGCGCCAGCGGTCGTCCGGGACGTCCCGTCCGTCGACGGAGACCCGGAACCCGCCGAGCAACCAGATGCGCAGTTCGTCCATCGGCAGCCGCCTCGACCCGACTGTAGGACCGGAGGGGCCCGCGGCACACGGCCCTCCGGCCCGGTCGTCGGAGGTGACCCCGGTGCGCGGGGGTGACGCCGGTCGGCCGAGGGGGTCAGCGGCGCAGCACGGCCTGGACGAGGTGCGGCCCCGATTCCGACAGCGCCCGGCCGAGCTGGTCGGCGAGGTGCTCGGCGGTCTCCACGCGCGACGCGGGCACGCCCAGGCCCGCGGCCAGCTGGACGAAGTCGAGCGGAGGCCCGCCGAGGTCGAGCAGCCGCCGCGCCCGCTCACCGCCCTGGGCCGCGCCCACCCGCGACAGCTCGTGCTCGAGGATGCCGTAGGAGCCGTTGTCGCAGACCACCGTCGTGACGTCGAGGCCCTCGCGGGCGTGGGTCCACAGCGCGGAGATCGTGTACATCGCGCTGCCGTCGGCCTGGATGCCGATCACCGGCCGGTCCGGGCAGGCGACCGCCGCGCCGGCCGCCATCGGCAACCCGTCACCGATCGAGCCGCCGGTCAGCGACAGCCAGTCGTGCCGCGGCGCGCCGGCCGTCATCTCGGCCAGCCCGACGCCCGAGGTCAGGGCCTCGTCGACCACGATGGCGCCCTCGGGCAGCAGCGCGCCGACGACCGCCGAGAGCGACCGCGGGTCCAGCGGCCCCGACGGCGGCTCCGGCCGCTGCGCCTCCGCGACCTGCGGTGCCGCGCCCGGCGCCACCGCCGACGCCAGCGCCTCCAGCGCCGCGACGCCGTCCTCCCCGGGGCGGCTCAGCGCGTGCACGGCGCAGTCCCGCGGCACCGGCGTCCCCGGCAGGTCGGGGTAGCCGAAGAAGTGCACCGGCGCCTGGGCGCCGGCCAGCACCAGGTGCGCCGTCCCCTCGAGGGAGGCCAGGGCCATCTCCGGCGGGTAGGGCAGCCGCGGCACGTCGGGGAGCCCCGCGCCGCGCACCGTCCGCGGCGGGAAGGTCTCGGCGAGCAGCCGGGTCCCGGTGCCGGCCGCGATCCGCGCCGCGGCGCGCAGCCCGGCCTCCGAGGCCATCACCTCGCCGCCGACGAACAGCACGGCCGGCTCGTCCCGGCGCAGCACGGCGGCGACGTCGTCCACCACGGACGGCGGCACGTGCGGCACCGGCCGCGGCCCCACCGGCTCGGCCACCGCGGCGCCCTCGGACCAGGAGACGTCGGCCGGCAGGACCAGCGTCGCGACGCCGTCGCGCGCGGCGGCCACCGCGTCGGCGGCGTCGGCGCCGACGTCCGCCGGCGACAGCGACCGGCGCACCCAGGCCGACACCGTGCCGGCGAGCGCGTCGATGTCGCTCTCCAGCGGGGCGTCGAGCCGCTTGTGCGAGCGGGCGTGGTCGCCGACGACGTTCACCACCGGCGCCCGGCTGCGCCGGGCGTTGTGCAGGTTGGCCAGCCCGTTGCCGAGCCCCGGTCCCAGGTGCAGCAACGTCGCCGCCGGCCGGCCGGTCATCCGCGCGTAGGCGTCGGCCGCACCGGTGGCCACGCCCTCGAAGAGGGTGAGCACGCCGCGCATCTCCGGCACGTCGTCCAGGGCGGCCACGAAGTGCATCTCCGACGTCCCCGGGTTGGCGAAGCAGACGTCGACGCCGGCGCCGACCAGGGTCCGGATGAGTGCCTGCGCCCCGTTCACACCCGGACCCTGGCACGGGCCCGGACCACCGGCGACCGGGCGCCGGCCGCCGGGGTCCTACCGCGGTGGGCCGGCGCCCGCCCCGACGCCGTCGGGGACGCCGAGGGTCCGCGTCCAGCGCTGCCACCGGCGGCGGACGACGAACCGGGCCAGCGGCGCCCACCACGTCACGAGCCGCTGCTGCGGCCGCCGGGCGAGCAGGGCGTTGGCGAGCAGGCCGGTGCGGTCGAGGGCCAGCCGGTGCGGCAGCGCCCGCATGACCGCGTCGGTCACCGCGACGACGAGCGCCGCGCCGTAGCCGCGGGTGCAGAGGTCCGCGACCAGGTCGGCGTCGGTCGTGGTGTACAGCCGCTCGCGGGCCGCCCGCCAGGCGTCGGCGCCCAGGCCGAGCTCGGCGTGCACCGTGTGCCGCTGCACGTCCGCCGTCCAGTCGGTCGGATCGGAGCCGGTCAGCGCCCGCGCCAGGTGCACCTGGGCGTCGAGCCGGCCGGCCGTCCAGTCCCAGCCGCGCCACTCGTCCAGCCCGAAGGCCGCGAAGTGCTGCACCCGCGTGCCGTAGAGCTTCGCATCGCCGCGGTGCCGGGCGCGCTCCGACGACCGCCGGACCTCCGCCGGCTCGGCGTGGGCGCAGTCGACCAGCGGGGTCTCGACGTCCGGTCCGAGGCGGAGGAACTCGAACGGCGCGGTGCGGTGGAACGGCTGGTGGCCGGTCAGCGCCTGGGTGGCCACCTCGACGGCGAGCCCCGCGCAGAGCACGGCCGCAGGATCGACCGAGCCGCCGCGTGCCCGGGCGTACGCCTCCGCCGCGGTGTCGGTGCACCAGGTCAGCGCCTCGGTCACCCGCAGCTCGGCCATGATGCCGTCGGCCCAGGCCAGGAGCGCGGTGCCGCCGTCCGGCGCCGTCGCCGCGGTCGCCACCACGCGGTCGCCGACCGCGTCGCGGACCGCCTCCACCCGGACGAGCGCCGCGGTGATCGGGGCGACCGCGCCGTGGTCGGCCGACCGGTCCCACAGGTCGCGGACGAGCAGCCGGCACACCCGCTCCGCGGCGCCCATCCCCCACCGCCACGGCCCCGCCCGCCGGCGCAGGTCCGCGGCGTCCGGCGGCACCCACGACACGGGTTGCCGGAGGAGCTCGGCCGGGTCGGCACCGGCCACCGGCGCCAGGACGACGCCGCCGCCGGCGCGCGCCCGCGCCAGGACGTTCCGCACGTCCTGCAGACCGCCGACCGCCCGCGCGCGCCGGTACTGCTCGAACAGCCCGTCGGCGAGGCCGGTCGGCGTCCCGGCGTCGACCTCGGCCCGGAACAGCGCCTCGGGCCCCACCTCGGGGCGGCCCTGGACCAGCTCGCCCCGGCCGAGCAGGTAGACGGTGTACTCCATGTCGGCCCGCACGTCGCTCTCCCGCGGGAAGCCGACGGCCGAGCCGAGGATGCCGCGCCACGGCGGGTGCGCGACCTCGCCCTCCCCGGTCGCCGGCAACCGCTCGGCGGCCTCGTCGAGCGCGGCGCCCTGCGAGGGGACGACGTACACCAGCAGACGGCGCACCGGTTCGGTGGCCGGACGGCGTCCGATCGCGTCGAGCACCGGCTGGAACGGCGCGTTGTCGAGCACCCCGCCGTCGACCAGCCAGCGGGCACCCTCGCGCTCGACCGTCGCTGCGGGCAGCACCCGCCGCGCCGCCAGCGCCGGCCCCTCCTCGACCGGGGCGAACGCCAGCGGGAACGACGCCGACGCGCGGGCCGCCGTCACCAGCGCCTCGTGCGCGCCGGGGTCCTTGGCGTCGAAGTCGTCGATCTCGCCGAGCGCGCCGCCGGGCCACCACGACTCCGGCGGGCCGCTGCCCGGCCGGTAGACCACCCGGTCGTCCTCGCTGCGGCGGAAGCGGTAGAGGCGGCGGTGGTCGGCCACGTCGAACCCGCGGCCGAAGCTGTCGACGTACGACCGGTTCGACTCGCCGAGCGCGGTCGCGGTGACGAAGAGCGTGACCGGCTCGGGCGAGGCCTGCCCCTCCGCCGCGTCCCGGCCGATGGTCCCGACCACCCGGTCGATCTCGTCGCGGAAGTAGTCGCCGTCCAGCACGCTGGGCAGGCAGGGGTCTCGCGTCAGCCGGAGCAGCCGCTCGTTCTCCAGGCGGGCGCTGTCGTTCCAGACCCGCCGCAGGTAGGGGTGCGCCTGGGTCGACGGCGGGTCCAGCGGCACGCCGCGCGCCACGGCGGTGGCCAGCAGGGTGCCGTTCAGGCCGCCGGCGCTGGTGCCGGCGATGACGTCGACCACCACCGGCCCGGCGCCCGCCCGCTCGCACAGCTCCGCCCAGGCGCGGAAGACCGGCCGGTCGTACGGGGCGACCGCGGACTCGTCGTAGGGCTCGGCGCCGCAGGCCACCCGGGAGGCGCGCCGCAGCAGGTCGATCTCGTGGACCACGCCGCCCATCCACACGGCCAGGCTGACCCCGCCGTTGAGCACCAGTGCCAGGCGGATCTCCCGCCGTCGCCCCTGCGCCACCTCGGGCATGCCGCACTCCCCCGGACGAACTGCGGCCGAGGGTCCACCCGGCCGGCTCGCCGGCGGCCGATCGGCAGTTCGGCGGACGGCTGACCGGCGAGCCGTTCACCATCGGGAGCCATGCGGGGACGACCGGTCAGAAAGTGAGCACCAGCCGTCCCCGGACGCCGCCCGCGGCGAGCTGCCGGTGCGCCTCCGGGGCCTCCTCGGCCGGCAGGGTCCGGGCCACGCGCAGGGTCAGCACGCCCTCCTCGACCTGCTGCCGCAGCCGGTCGAGCGCCGCGCGGTCCTCGGCCATCCGGCGCACCCGCACCGGCAGCACCTCCACGCCGCGCCGGCCGTCGCCGCGGTAGCCGCGCACCGTGGCCACCCGCCCGCCGTCGCGGACGGCCGGCAGCACGGCGGCGTCCTGCACCGACCCGTCGGCGAGCCCGTCGACGCCGTCGGGGAACTCGGCTCTGATCCGCTCGGCCACGCCGTCGCCCCGGCGGACGACGACGTCGGCGCCGAGGGACCGCACCAGGCGCTCGTCGCGCTCGGCGGCGTCGGCGACGACGGTCAGCCCCTCGGCCTTGGCCAGCTGGACGACGTAGCCGCCGAACGCCCCGGCCGCTCCGGTGACCGCCAGCGTCGCGCCACGCGGCAGCGTCATCCGGTCGAGCGCCATCCGGGCGGTGAGCGCGTTCATCGGCAGGGTCGAGGCGGCGACGAGGTCGGCCCCGGCCGGCACCCGGACGACGGATCCGACGGGCAGCACGAGGTCCTCCCGGTAGCCGCCGTGCGCGCCGGTCGGGACGACGACCGCCATGACCTCGTCGCCGACCGCCAGGCCGTCGCTGCCCTCCCCCAGCGCGACGACGACTCCCGCGGCGTCCATCCCGGGGACCCACGGCGGTTGCTGCACCGGGTCACGGTCGGCGTAGGCGCCCTCCCGCAGGTGGGTGTCGGTGGGGCTGACCGCGGCGGCCCGCACCCGCACCCGCACCTGGCCGGGGCCGAGCGGCTCGTCCGGGACGTCGACCACGTGCAGGGCCTCCGGCCCGCCGAACCGGGTCACCCCGACAGCTCGCATACCTCCTGCCTAGCACGGGCACGCGGCGTGGCCGCCGTCCCCCCACAGCGCCCGGAGCCGGCGCCCGGACCTCGGGGCCACCCTGCTGCTGCCCCGTGCTGCGCGTGCCGTGCGCACGCGGAGCACGACGCCGCGGTCGACCGGCAGCAGCGCCCGGGCACCCTGTGCTCTGCGTGCCGCGCGCACGCAGAGCACAGGGGGCCCGGGGATGCCCGTGCCCGGCCGCGAGGTCCCCGCGACGGGTGGCGGGTACCGCGATCGGCCGTGCCGCGCCGGTCGCGGGGAATGCGGACGCACGCGCGGTGGCTGGAGGAGGAGAATCCAGCAGGACGCCATCGGAGGTGCGCATGCCCGCTCTGCTCCAGGACCGCCCGACGAGCACCGACGCTGCTGGGAGCGACGCAGGCCCCCGCCGGGGACGCGCCGCGCGCCGGCTGGTCGCGGCCGGCATCGGGGTCGCCCTCCTCGTACCGGCGGCCGTGCAGCTGCGCGACTGGCTGCCGGGCTTCGGGAACCCACTGGAGCAGCAGGTCGTCGACCGGAGCACGCCGCCGCTGATCCTCGCGCTCGAGGACCTGCAGGAGTACCACGCCGCGACGGGCACGTTCCAGGTCTTCCTCGACCGGGAGACCGACACGCCCTTCCTGCCCTCGGTGATCAGCGGCGAACGGGTCAGCTTCCTGGCCACCGGCACCGCCGACGCCTACGTCGACTTCGACGGTCTGGACGCCGGGCGGGTCGAGCTCTCGTCCGACGGCTCCTCGGCCACCATCGTGCTGCCGGCGCCCCGCATCGGGGACGTCCGGATCGATCCGGAGGGCAGCCGCGTCGTCGACCGCGACCGGGGGCTGGTCGAGCGGGTCGGCGGCGCCTTCGCCGAGAACCCGACGGACGACACCGAGCTGTACGCGGAGGCCGAGCGCCGCCTGGCCCGCGCGGCCGCCGACAGCGACCTGCGCGATCGCGCTGAAGAGAACACGCGGGACATGCTGACCACCCTCGCCCGGTCGCTGGGCGTGAGGGGGGTCGAGGTCCGGTTCGAGGAACCGCCCGGCGACGCCGGCTGACGCCGGCCGCGACGCGCTGCCGGGCCCGCGCTCAGCGGCGCAGCGCGTACTCCTTGAGCAACCCCCGGCTGATGATCGTCTTCTGGATCTCGCTGGTGCCCTCGCCGATGAGCAGGAACGGCGCCTCGCGCATGAGCCGCTCGATCTCGTACTCCTTGGAGTAGCCGTAGCCGCCGTGGATGCGGAACGCCTGGGTGGTCACCTCGGCGCAGTACTCGCTGGCCAGCAGCTTGGCCATGCCGGCCTCGACGTCGTTGCGCCGGCCACGGTCCTTCAACCGGGCGGCGTTGACCATCATCAGGTGCGCGGCCTCGACCTTGGTGGCCATCTCGGCGAGCTGGAACGCGATCGCCTGGTGCTCGGCGATCGGCTTGCCGAAGGTCTCCCGCTGCTGGGCGTAGGCGACGGCGAGCTCGAACGCACGGATGGAGATGCCGCAGGCCCGCGCCGCGACGTTGACCCGGCCGACCTCGACGCCGTCCATCATCTGGGCGAAGCCGCGGCCGGGCACCCCGCCGAGCACGGCATCGGCGCCGATCCGGAAGCCGTCGAACACCAGCTCGGTGGTGTCGACGCCCTTGTAGCCCATCTTGTCGATCTTGCCGGGGACGGACAGCCCCGGCAGCACCTCACCGAAGCCGGTGGGCTTCTCGACCAGGAAGGTCGTCAGGTTCTGGTGGGCCTTGCCCGCGCCCTCGTCGGTGCGGACCAGCGCCGCGACCAGCGTGGACGAGGCACCGTTGGTCAGCCACATCTTCTGGCCGTCGATCACGTACCCGTCGCCGTCCCGCACCGCCTTCGTGCGGATGCCGGCGACGTCGGACCCCAGGCCGGGCTCGGACATGGAGAACGCCCCCCGCACCTCGCCGGTGGCCATGCGCGGCAGCAGCCGCTCCTTCTGCTCCGGGGTGCCGTGCTGCAGCACCATGTAGGCCACGATGAAGTGCGTGTTGATCACCCCGGAGACGCTCATCCAGCCGCGGGCGATCTCCTCGACCACGAGCGCGTAGGTCAGCAGCGACTCGCCGAGACCGCCGTGCTCCTCGGGGATGGTCAACCCGAAGATGCCGAGCTCCTTGAGCCCGTCGACGATCTCCTGCGGGTAGACGTCACCGTGCTCCAGCTCCTGGGCGACCGGGATGATCTCCTTGTCGACGAAGCTCCGGACGGTCACCAGGATCTCCCGCTGGACGTCGGTCAGGTCGGCGGTCTGGGCCAGGCGGGCCATGGGAAGTCCTCTCGCAGGCGGCGCAGTCCGTGGTTACCGGTGAGTATGGGCCACTGGCGGGTGAACGACGGGTGCGCCTGGTCATGTCCGGGACCCACGGCGTCTACGGTTCCCGCCGACGGTGCTCCCTCCGAGGAACGGCAGGTCCGGCGATGGCCCAGGACGACTTCTACCGTGGCGACGCCACGGCGGGCGCGGGCGGCGCCGGGACGACCGGCCGGCCCGGGCAGGGTTCCCCCACCCCCGCGGCGCCCGGGTACGGCCCGCCGCCGTACGGGGCTCCGTACGGGCCCCCCGGCTACGCCGACCCGGCCTACGGGTACCCGGGCCCGTGGCGGCGGCCGACGAACACGAAGGCGATCCTCGCCCTGGTGATGGCGTTCGTCTTCGCACCGGTCGGCCTGGTGCTCGGCGTCATGGCGCGCAAGGAGATCCGCCGGACCGGCGAGGAGGGAGCCGGCCTGGCCCTGGCCGGGGTCATCGTGGGCGGCATCGTGACCGGCTTCTACGCGCTGCTCGTGGTCCTCTGGATCGCCGCCTTCGCCGCCTTCTCCACCGGCTCGTTCGCCCCCTGAGCAAGGGCCCCCGTGCCTCCCACCCCTCGCACGCCCGGAGCGGGACCCTGCACGGGGGCCGGAACGGTCAGCCCGCCGGGGGCGTGAAGGACGACGTCCGCGACAGGCCGGCCGCCCGGCCCTTGCCGGCGATGACCAGCGCCATCTTCCGGCTGGCCTCGTCGATCATCTCGTCGCCCAGCATCGCGGAACCCTTCGCGCCGCCGGCTTCGGACGTGTACCAGTCGTAGGCGTCGAGGATGAGCTCGGCGTGGTCGTAGTCCTCCTGCGAGGGCGCGTAGATCTCGTTGGCCGCGTCGATCTGCCCCGGGTGCAGCACCCACTTCCCGTCGAAGCCGAGGACGGCGGAGCGCATGGCCACCTCGCGGAAGGCATCCACGTCGCGGATCTGCAGGAACGGCCCGTCGATCGCCTGCACCCCGCGCGCCCGCGCGGCCATGAGGATCTGCATGAGGATGTAGTGGAACGGGTCGCCCGCGTAGTCGGGGTGCAGGGCGCCCACGACCAGTGACTTCATGTTGATGCTGGCCATGAAGTCGGCCGGGCCGAAGATGATCGTCTCGATCCGCGGGCTGGCGAACGCGATGTCGTTGACGTTGATCAGGCCCTGGGCGTTCTCGATCTGCGCCTCGATGCCGATCCGGCCGACGTCGAGGCCGTTGGCCTTCTCCACCTGGGTGAGCAGCAGGTCCAGCGCCCGCACCTGGGCCGCGTCGACGACCTTGGGCAGCATGATGCAGTCGAGCTCGGCGCCGGCGCCCTCGACGACCTCGATGACGTCGCGGTAGGTCCACTCCGTCGTCCAGTCGTTGACCCGGACGGTGCGGATCTTGCCCTCCCAGCCGCCCTCGTTCAGCGCCGCGACGATGTTCTTCCGGGCGCTCGGCTTGGCCAGCGGCGCGCAGGCGTCCTCCAGGTCGAGGAACACCTGGTCGGCCGGCAGCGTCTTCGCCTTCTCCAGGAAGCGCGGGTTGCTGCCCGGGACGGCCAGGTTCGAGCGGCGGGAGCGGAGCTCGGCCACGGTGCCTCCGTCGGGGTCGTGGGGGGCGGTCACCGGAGGCTAACCAGCCCCGGTGCGGCCGCCCGCGGGAGGTTGATCATCGCCGAGTGGTCGCCCGGCACGCCGGGGCGGGCAGCCACTCGACGATGATCACGGGGGACGGGCGGGGGGCTTCCTCAGGGCACGCGGATGCGACCGCTGGCCACCGGGACGACCGCGCCGTGCACCGACGCGGACGCCGCCCGCCCGCCCCCGGCCCGCACCGAACCGCGCAGCACCGACGGGCGGCCCAGCTTCTCCCCCTGCCGGACGACGTACTCCGCCGTCCCGTCCGGCGGCAGCAGGCCGGTCTCGACCAGCCAGACGCCGGTGGCCAGCGCGGCCGACCCGGTCGCCGGGTCCTCACCCCAGCGCAGATCGCCCGCGAAGCAGCGCGCGTACGCGGTCGAGGTCGCGGCGTCCCAGGAGAGCACCGAGACGCCCTCCCCGACGCCGAGCGCGTCGAGGGCACGGTGGTCGGGCGCGGCGCGGTCGACCACCTCGGGCCGCACCGACAGCACCGCCCACGGCAGCCCGCACCCGGTGACGAGCGCCGGCAGCCCGGTGGCGTCCGCGGCGTCCAGGCCGACGGCGGCTGCCAGCGCGACCGGATCCGGGCCGTCCTCGACCGTCGGGACGCCGCCGGTGAGCGTGGCGCCCGCGTCGTCGACGTCCAGGTCGAGCACGCCGGCGCCGCACTCCTGGCGCACCGTGCCGGCGGGCAGCCGGCCGGTGCGCACCAGCGTGTGCGCCGCCCCGACGCTCGGGTGCCCGGCGAAGGGCAGCTCGGCGAACGGCGTGAAGATGCGCACCCGGTAGTCGGCCCCGCCGTCAGCACCGCTGGGACTGGGCGCCGACAGGAACGACGTCTCCGACAGGTGGAACTCGAAGGCCAGCGCCTGGCACTGCTCGGTGGTCAGCCCGTCGGCGTCGAGGACGACGGCCAGCGGGTTGCCCGCGAACGCCCGCGGCGCGAACACGTCGACGACCTCGTACTCCACGGAGCGGGGGTGGTCCACGGCGCCGACGGTAGCCTCAGGCTCCGGCGACCGAGCTCGCGAGGTCGCGCAGGTACGCAGCACCGCCGGTCACGGGGCCGACGAGCGCCAGCGAGGAGGAGCCGTGACCACGGGAACGAGGGCGTACGTCTCCCGGCTGGCCGGGCTGACCGTCTTCGACCCCAACGGTGACCGGGTCGGCAAGGTCCGCGACGTCGTGGTGGCGCTCCGGGTGGGCAGCGCCCCGCCGCAGGCGCTCGGGCTGGTGGTCGAGGTGATCGGCCGCCGGCGGATCTTCGTGCCGATGGGCCGGGTGACCGCGGTCGACCCGGGCGCGGTGATGCTGGGCTCGGGCACGCTGAACCTCAAGCGCTTCGAGCAGCGTCCGGGCGAGACGCTGGTGCTCGGCGAACTGCTGGACCGCACGGTGCGCATCGCCGAGTCCGGCAGGAGCGCGCACGTCGTCGACGCCGCCCTGGAGCAGACCCGCACCGGCGACTGGGTCCTGTCGCGGCTCGCCGTCCAGGAGCCCGGCCGGCTCGGCCGCCGCGGGCAGCTGCACCAGCTGGCGTGGAACGAGGTCACCGGGCTCTCCCTGCCGCAGACCGGCCAGGGCGCCGAGACGCTGATCGCCACCTACCGCGAACTCAACGCGGCCGACCTCGCGCACGCGCTGCAGGACCTGCCGATCAAGCGACGGCACGAGGTGGCCGAGGCGCTGGACGACGAACGGCTGGCCGACGTCCTCGGCGAGCTGCCGGAGGCCGACCAGATCACCATCCTCGGCACCTTGGACGAGGACCGCGCGGCCGACGTCCTCGAGGTGATGGACCCCGACGACGCGGCCGACCTGCTGGCCGAGCTGTCGACGATCGACCGCAACCGGCTGCTGGAGCTCATGGCGCCCGACGAGGCCGAGCCGGTGCGCCAGCTGCTCAAGTACTCCGAGGACACCGCCGGCGGGATGATGACCAGCGAGCCGGTCATCCTCTCGCCCGACGCGACCGTGGCCGAGGCGCTGGCCCGGGTCCGCGACCCCGAACTCACCCCCGCGCTGGCCTCGCAGGTCTACGTCTGCCGGCCGCCGTCGGCGACCCCGACCGGGCGGTACGTGGGGCTGGCGCACATCCAGCGGCTGCTGCGCGAGCCGCCGTCCTCGCTGGTCAGCGGGTGCCTGGACGACCTGGACCCGCTCCGCCCGGAGGCGCCGCTGGGCGAGGTGACCCGCTACTTCGCCACCTACAACCTGGTCGCCGCGCCGGTGGTCGACGCCCAGGGACGGCTGGTGGGCGCGGTGAGCGTCGACGACGTGCTCGACCACCTGCTGCCCGACGACTGGCGGGAACGGGCGCGCCGTGGCTGAGGGCGCGCGGCTCGACGTCCCCCGGACCGGCGGCCGGCGGCTGAGCTCGCTCATCAAGCTCAACCCGGACGCCGTCGGCGCGACCGCCGAGACGATCGCCCGCTTCCTCGGCACCGGCCGGTACCTGGCGATCCAGACGATCCTCGTGATCGTGTGGATCGCGCTCAACGTCTTCGCGGTCACGCTGCGCTGGGACCCCTACCCGTTCATCCTGCTCAACCTGGCCTTCTCCACGCAGGCCGCCTACGCCGCGCCGCTGATCCTGCTCGCGCAGAACCGGCAGGCCGACCGTGACCGGGTGCAGGCCGAGGAGGACCGGGCGCGCGCCGCGACCACCCGCGCGGACACGGAGTACCTCGCCCGCGAGCTGGCCTCGCTGCGGGTGGCCGTCGGGGAGCTGGCCACCCGCGACTTCATCCGCAGCGAGCTCGCCCGGCTGGCCGAGGAGGACGCGGAGGAGGTCGAGCGGCGGGAACGCAAGGCGCGCAAGAAGCGGGAGCGGGAGGCGGCCGCGGTCGAGGCGGCGGCCGAGCCGGAGCCGCTCGGCTGACCGGCAGCCCGACCGGCGCCCCGGCTGACCGGCGGCCCGACCGGCGCCCCGGCTGGAGCGGCGCCCCGGCTGGGGGGGCGCCCCGGCTGAAGCGGCGCCCCGGCTGCACCGGTGGCTGTTCAGCCGCTCAGCACCGCGACGCCGGCGCCGGCCAGGCCGGCGAGCAGCAGGACGACGATGAACGGCGCCCGGAACGCCAGCGCGACGGCAGCCACCGCGAGCCCGACCAGCCGGCCGTCGAGCACGACGTCGTTGCCAGCGGTCGCCGCCTGCACGACGACGAGCGCGGCGAGCAGCGCGGCGGGGACGACGTCGACCACCCGCGCCACCCAGGGCTGATCCACCCAGGCAGCAGGCACCGACAGCCCGGCCAGCTTGAGCAGGTAGCAGCCGAGCGAGGCGGCGAGGACGACCGCCCACAGCGCCGTCCCGCTCACGACCGGCCCTCCCCCGGTCCGGGCTCCGGATCGGGGGCATCGCGGCGTCCCGGCCGTCGACGCCCCGGCCGTCCGGCGAGCACCACGGCCACCGCCGCGGCCAGCACCTGCACGCCGGGGGGCGCGACCGGCGTCAGCGCCAGGGCGACGACCGCGCCGCCGAGCGCCACCCGGCGCTGCACCTCGGCACCGGGGAAGCTGCGGCGCAGCCGCGGCCACAGCAGCGCCAGGAAGGCGGCCGGGACGACGGCGTCCAGCCCGGCGCGGGCCGTCTCGCCGAGCGCCGCGGCCCCCAGCGCGCCGGCCACCGTGGTCGCGTTCCAGGTCAGGTAGATCGTCGCCCCGCCGGCGACGAACGCCAGCCGGGCCAGCCGGCGGTCGGGGGCGGCCAGCGCGAGGGCGGTGGTCTCGTCGATGACCCAGTGCGCGGTGGCGGCGCGCACCGGGGCGCCGCGCGGTCGCAGCAGCGGCACCAGCCGGACGCCGTACACGGTGTTCCGCGTGCCGAGGAGCAGGGCGCTCCCGATCGCGGCGGGCGCGCTCCCACCGGCGCCCAGGACCCCGACGAGGGCGAACTGCGAGGCGCCGGTGAACATCAGCACCGACATCGCCATCGCCTGCCACACGTCCAGCCCCGCCGCGTCGGCCGCGGCGCCGAACGCGGCGCCGTACAGGCCGACGGCCAGCCCGAGCCCGATCGCGTCGCGCAACGTGGCCGAGCGGGCTAGGGACGACACTCGCGGCACCCTAGCGAGCGGCCGACCGCACGGCCGCGGGCCCGGGACGCGGTGCCGTCGGGGTTCTCCGGCTTTCCCGCGCGTGTTCACTGCAGGGGCTTCCGAAACGACTTCACCTGCAGGGGCTTCCGAAACGACCTCGGACCGACCAAAATGGCTGGTCCACGCGGGGGCGGGTGTCCTCCCCGCGCGACCCGGGAGGACGCCGGTGCAGCCACTGCAACGACCGCAGTCGGGCCGGACGCCGGTCGCCGTCCGACCGGTGGCCCGCACCGGGAGGGCGCCCGAGCCCGGACCGGCGTCCGCGGGCGGACGGGCGTCGGCGGGCGGACCCGCGACCGCGGAGCTGCGGGAGCGGGCCCGCACGTCCGGCTTGCTGATCGGCGTGCTGGCCGCCGTCATCGTGCCTGCCTGGTCGATGTTCGACGCCATCCTCGAACCGGCGCGCGCCACGAGTTTCACCGTGCTCCGGCTGGCCTGCACGGTGCCGGTCCTGCTGGTCACGTGGCTGCTCTGGCGTCATCCCCTCGGACGACGCCGTCCGGAGCTGCTGACCTTCGTGGTGATGGCCGTGGTGCAGGCGGAGATCGCCTGGATGGTCCCCCGGGTCGACAACGTCGAGTTCTACCTGCTCGGGTTCACCCTGCCGCTCTACGCGAGCGGCTGCCTGCTGGCCGCCCGCCCGTTCTGGACCGGCGCTCTCGTGGCCGCGTCGTGGGGGGCCCTCGGCCTCTCCGTCCTGACCGCTCCCGCTGCCATGCCCGCCACGGCGCTACTGGCGACCGCCATCTACCTGGCGACCGCGTCGGTGATCAGCGTGCTGGCGCACCACCGGCGGCACCTGCTGGCCGTCCGCGAGCTGACCGCCCGGCTCGACCTGGAGCGGGAGCAGGCCCGCGCGAGCGCGTTGCTGGAGCGCCTGGAACGGCTGAGCAACGAGGACGCGCTCACCGGGCTGGCCAACCGCCGGCGGTGGGACGCCGAGCTGGCGGCGACCTGCGCCGCCGCGCAGGAGCGCGGGACCAGCGTCGCGGTGGTGCTCGTCGACGTCGACCTGTTCAAGCAGGTCAACGATCGGTACGGCCACGCGGGCGGTGACCTCATGCTGCGCGACGTGGCCGACCTGCTGGCGGCGCGGGTGCGCGCCGGCGACCTCGTGGCCCGCGTCGGTGGTGACGAGCTCGCGCTGCTGCTGCCCGGCGCCGACGCCGGCCGCGCCTCGTCCCTGGCCGAGGAGGTGCGGCGCGACGCCCACTCCTTGCGACCGGCAGGCTTCGCCCCCAACGAGGTCAGCCTCTCCCTGGGCGTGGCCGTGGCCGCCGGCGACGACGCGACGCCGCACCGGCTGATGACCGTCGCCGACGCCCAGCTCTACCGGGCCAAGGAGACCCGCAACGCGGTGGCCGCCACCACCGTCGACGCGGCGGTCGGCCTGGCCGGCCCGTCCGCCGTCGTCCGGCCGCTGTCGGCGTAGGAATCCTGCGGCATAGGAAGCTATGCCCCCTGTCCGGCTGCCCAGGACGCAGGCATAGCTTCCTATGCCGCAGGATGACCGTGCCGCAGGATGACCGTGCCGCGGGATGACCGTGCCGCGGGATGTTCGGCCGGACGTCGCTGCGCAGCAGATCACCCCGCGGGGCCGCGGCCGGTCGCGCCGTCCGCCGTACAGTGGCAGGAGATCCGCGCGCAGGTCGGCCGCGGAGTCCGGCTGTCCGCCCGGGTCCCCCGTCGAAGGAGACAGACTCACACGATGTCCGACACGCTGACCGGCTCGCCGGCGCTGGACGCGATCAACGCCGCGCTGGCCACCGTCCAGGACCCGGAGATCAACCGCCCGCTGCCCGATCTGGGCATGGTCAAGGACGTGCGGATCGGCCCGGACGGCGCCGTCCGCGTCGAGGTGTACCTCACCGTCGCCGGCTGCCCGATGCGGGAGACGATCACCAGCCGGGTCACCGAGGCCGTGTCCGCCGTCCCCGGCGTCACCTCCGTGCAGGTCGCCCTCGACGTCATGAGCGACGAGCAGCGCGCCGAGTTGCGGCGGACGGTCCGCGGCACGGACGCCGCCGACCCGGTCATCCCGTTCTCCCAGCCCGGCTCGCTGACCCGCGTTTACGCCGTCGCCTCCGGCAAGGGCGGCGTGGGCAAGTCGTCGGTGACGGTCAACCTGGCCGCGGCGATGGCCAAGCGCGGGCTGTCGGTGGGTGTGGTGGACGCCGACATCTACGGCCACTCGGTGCCCCGCATGCTCGGCGTCGACGACAAGCCCACCCAGGTCGACAACATGATCATGCCGCCGCAGTCGTACGGCGTGAAGGTCATCTCCATCGGCATGTTCACCCCGGGCAACACCCCGGTGGTGTGGCGCGGGCCGATGCTGCACCGCGCGCTGCAGCAGTTCCTCGCCGACGTGTGGTGGGGCGACCTCGACGTCCTGCTGCTCGACCTGCCGCCCGGCACCGGCGACGTGGCGATCTCGGTCGCCCAGCTGCTGCCCAACGCCGAGATCCTCGTGGTGACCACGCCGCAGCAGGCCGCCGCCGAGGTGGCCGAGCGGGCCGGCGCTATCGCCACCCAGACCCACCAGCAGGTGGTCGGCGTCATCGAGAACATGTCATGGCTGGAGCTGCCCGACGGCTCGCGCATGGAGGTCTTCGGCTCCGGCGGTGGCGAGGCGGTCTCCGACGCGCTCACCCGCACCCTCGGGGCGCGGGTGCCGCTGCTCGGCCAGATCCCGCTCGACACCCGGCTCCGCGAGTCCGGCGACGCCGGCGCCCCGATCGTGCTGGCCGATCCCGGCACGCCCGCCGCCCAGGCGCTGGCCACGGTCGCCGACTCGCTGGTCACCCGTCAGCGGGGCCTGTCCGGCATGTCGCTGGGTCTCACCCCGGTCCGGCGGTAGGTCCCACCGCCTCCGGGGCGGGTTCGGCCGGTCCGCGAGGGGCCCCCCTCCCCGTGCGGCGGACGAGCAGCCAGCTCGCAACCCCGCAGGCGGCCACGCCCACCGCCCACCGCACGGCGGCGATGCCCGGCTCGTCCCCCGACCAGCGCGGCAGCCACACCATCTCGGCCGCCGCCCCGACCGGCACGGTCAGCGCGGCGAGCAGGCCGACTCGTCCGCCCCGCCCGACGCCGGCACCCCCCCCGGCCGAGGACGGAACCCAGGACGACGCCAACCGGCCACCACACGGCCAGCTCGCCCCCGTAGAGGGATGACGGCTCGTCCCGCAGGACGGCGTCGGCGAGATGGTAGGCCGTGCTGCACGCGACCAGGGCGAGCGCGCCCGCGCCGGCACCCCGGAGCCGCGTGCCGGCCAGCCGGCCGGCCAGCACGGCCAGGCCGCCCCACACCCATCCGGCGTTGAGCACGAAGCTCGCGCCGGCCGCCGCCGGGGGCAGCGCGTTGGTCCAGGACGAGGTGACCCCGAGGGCTGCCCCGAGCACCGGGGCGACGAGCGGGCCGGGCAGGCGCGGCATCCCGGAAGGATGGCAGCCGACCGGAAGGGAGGGCCGCCGCTCCGGCGTGGACACGCGTGCGAGGTCGTCGTCCGGGGGAGAGGACGACCGCGGTGCCGCGCGCGGTGCCCGCGCCGGCGGTCCGCGCATGTCGTGGTTCGTGCGTGCGCCCGGGGTCCCACAGGACCCGTTGTGCGCGGGTGACGCCCGAGATGCGGAGCCGGGGTCAGGTCGCGTCGGGGTCGAAAGGCGGCGGCGTGCTGCGGTCGCGCGAACGGGCGGCGGCGTGCGCGGTCACCGTCGCGGCGGCGGCCGCGGCGCCGGCGCGGTGCCCCGTGCCGGGGCGGTGCACCGCACCGGCCCGGCCGGTCCCGGTTCCGCGGCGGACCGGCGGCAGGTCGTCGTCGTCACCGAGCAGCTGGTTCCGGATGAAGGTCCGCGGGTGGTACTGCCGGAAGTCGACGTCGCGCAGGTGGGGGAAGTCGTCACCGAGCGACTCGTCGACCTGCGCGCGGACGCCGGTGATGGCGCGGCGCACCTTCTTCAGCCCGGACGCCGCGTCGCGGGCCAGCGAGGGCAGCCGTTCGGGGCCGAAGATGAACAGCGCGGCGAGCGCCAGGACGACGATCTCGCCCCAGCCGATCGAGTCGAACACCTGCGCTCCTCTCGCGTGCGTGCCGCGGCCCGCCGTCGAGGGTAGGCGCGCCGCCCCGGACGGGAGGCCGTGCGCGGCTGCGGCCCCGGTCCGGGCCCGCGGGGCATGGCGGGTACGGAGCGCTCAGGCCTCGCCGAGCGTCGCCTGCAGCTCGACCGACGCGCCGTCGCGGACCACCTCGAGCGTGACCTGGTCGCCGGGCTCGCGGGCGTCGACGGCGACCACCAGCTCCTCCGAGCTGCCCACCGGCTCGCCCTCCAGGCCGATGACGACGTCCTGCTCGCGGATGCCGGCGCCGGCGGCGGCGCTCCCGGGCTCCACGTTGAGCACCAGCGCGCCGTTGCGCGTGCCGTCGGTGACCGACCGGGTGTTGACGCCCAGCGTGGCGTGCACCGCCTCGCCGGTCGCGATCAGCTGCTCGGAGATGTCGCGCACCGTGTCGATCGGGATGGCGAAGCCCAGGCCGATCGACCCGCCGCCGGTGCCCGTGCCGCCGAGCGAGGCGATCGCGGTGTTGATGCCGATGACCGCGCCGGAGGCGTCGACCAGCGCGCCGCCGGAGTTGCCCGGGTTGATCGGCGCGTCGGTCTGCACGGCGCTGATGACGGCGTTGGTGTCGCTGCCGCCGCCGGACAGCCGCACCGGCCGGTCGAGCGCGCTGACGATGCCGCTGGTCACCGTGCCGGCCAGCCCGAGCGGCGAGCCGATGGCGACGACCGGGTCGCCGACGACGACGCTGTCGGACGAGCCGAGCGCGGCGGGCACCAGTCCGGGCTTCTCCACCTTGAGGACGGCGAGGTCGCTGGCCGGGTCGCGCCCGACGATGCGCGCGGCCGAGCCGCTGCCGTCGTCGAACACGACGCGGATCTCCGCGCCCTCGACGCCGTCGGCACCGGAGACGACGTGGTTGTTGGTGACGACGTAGCCGTCGTCGGCCTCGATCACCACGCCCGAGCCGGTCGCTCCGGCCTGGCCGAGGCGCACCTCGACGGAGACCACCGCGGGCGTGACGCGGGCGGCGATGTCGGACACCGAGCCCGGCTCCCGGGTGATGCCCGGGTCGACCTCGGACAGCCGGGTGCCGGGGGCCAGCAGCGGCGTCTCCCCGGCCGTGCGGGTCAGCCACCAGCCGACGCCACCGCCGAGCGCGCCGACCAGCAGGACGGCGAGCAGCACGAGCGCGGACAGCCGCACCGACAGGTCGCCGACGCGGACCCGGCGCCGGCCGCGGGCGTCGACGACGACCGGGCCGGGCTGGACCTCCTCCGACGGGTAGACCGCGGGCCCACCGAGTCCGGCCGGCGCGGCGGGGTCGCGCCACGGGTCGGAGCGCGCGTCGGCCTTCCACCACGGGCCGCGCGAGGTGCGCCGCCGTCCCGGGCGCCCGCCGGGCGGCTCCTGCAGCCCGGTGCGGACCGCGCCGGGTGGGCCGAAGGCGCGCAGCAGCGCCTCCGGCGGCGGAGGCGGGACCGGGCGCGCCGGCACGGGAGGCCGGTCGGCGCCGAAGCTGCCGGCCACCTCGGCGGGGCGGCCGAAGACGGCCTGCTGGCCGGGCGCGGGCGGCGCGGGCTCGGCGGGCCGGGTGGCCAGCCGCTCGGGCGCGTCGAAGCCGCCGGTCTCCCCGGCGGGGCGCCGGAAATCGGCCTCGGAGAGCTGGGGGTCGTCCGGGGCGCGGCGGTCCGACGGCGCGCTCAGGGTGTTCCGCCCGGGCCGGGGACCGACAGGACCGACGCGGTGCCCGCGTTGAAGGTCCGGACCGGGGGTGGGACGACCTCGGTGCGCTCCTCGGGGAGCGTGGGACCGGCGACCGTGCCGCGGGCCCCCTCGTCCGGCCCGCTGCCCGGCAGGGTCAGCGCCATCAGGGTCACGCCGAGACCGAGGCCGGCGACCGTGCCGGCGACGCCGCGCCGCAACCACCGCGCGGTGCCCGGCCGCGGCGGGACGTCCTGCGGCCGCAGGTCGACCGACCAGCCGCCGGAACCGCCGTCGACGGTCAGCTCACCGGCGCCGGCGCGCAGCGTGCCGAGGCCGCTGCTGCCCGGGACGTCGGCGCTGAACGGGATGGCCACCAGCCGGGACAGCAGGTCACCGGGGACGGCGACCTCCGCGCACTCGTGCAGCGCGTCCTTCGCCTCCTGCTGCGCCGCGACCGCCATGCGGCACTGCGCGCAGCGGGAGAGGTGCCGCGCGGCCCGGCCCGCGGGGCCGGGCGGCAGCTCGCCGTCGACCAGGGCGGCGATCGCCTCCTGCGCCAGGTGGCTCTCCGGGATGCTCACCGGCCCTCATCCCTCCTCGGCGGCGGTGCCCACCCGGCGCGGCGCGAGGTGTGCCAGGGCCTGGCGCAGCTGCACCCGGCCCCGGTGGATGCGGCTGCGCACGGTGCCGAGCTTGATGCCCAGCGTCGCCGCGATCTCCTCGTAGGTCAGACCTTCGATGTCGCACAGGACGACGGCCACGCGGAACTCCGGGGAGAGCGCGTCGAGGGCCGCCTGGACCTGCGGGTCGAGGTGGGTGTCGGCGTACACCTGCTCCGGGCTGGGCGCGGTGCCGGGCAGCCGCTCGGTGTCGTCGGGCAGCGCGTCGAAGCGGATCCGCTGGCGCCGCCGCACCATGTCGAGGAACAGGTTGGTCGTGATGCGGTGCAGCCAGCCCTCGAAGGTGCCGGGCGAGAAGTCGGCCAGCGACCGGAATACCCGGACGAACGTCTCCTGGGTGAGGTCCTCGGCGTCCTGCGCGTTGCCCGACAGGCGGTAGGCCAGCCGGTAGACGCGGGCCGAGTGGTCGCGCACGACCTGCTCCCACGTCGGCGCCACCCACACGTCACCGCCGCCTCCGGGCGCCCGGGCAGGCTCGGGCTCGCCGGCGGAGGTTCCGGCGGGGACGACGGCGTCGGACACGGTCCCAGGATCGCAGACCGCGGCCGCCGTGACCTCCCCGGCGTCGTCCTGTCGGGGGGAGGCGGCTCTCAGCAGGCGCACGTCCGGATCAACGGGCGGCCGAGGAGGCGGTGTTCCCGCCGCAGCCGGTTCCCAGCCGACTCACAGGTCCCGGCCGTGCGGCGGCGTGCGCGGCGCCGCCGGGCGCGGCATCTACCCTCGCCCGGTGACGAGCGCCGGAGGACCGCCGCCGGCCGGCGGCAGCACCGACGGCGCCGGGTACGCCGACCGCTACGCCGCGGAGGGTCCCGAGCTGGTCGCCGCCCGGTCCCGCGCGGCCCGGCTGCGGGGCGCCCCGCCGGTGGAGCCCGCGGTCGGCGCCACCCTGGCCGTCCTGGCGTCCGGGCTCGAGGCCCGCGCCGTGGTCGCGATCGGCAGCGGCGGTGGCGTGGCCGGGTTGTGGCTGCTGCGCGGGATGCGGCCCGACGGGGTGCTCACCGCCCTGGACGGCGACCCCGAGCAGCTGCGTGCGGCCCGGGCGGCGTTCGCCGAGGCCGGCGTTCCGCCGTCCCGGACCCGGCTCATCTACGGCACCCCGGCCGAGGTGCTGCCCCGCCTCTCCCCCGGCGCCTACGACCTGGTGAGCTGCGCCGGCCCGCCCGGCGAGTTCGCCGGCCAGCTGCCCGCGCTGCTCGGCCTGCTCCGGACGGGCGGCACGCTGGTCTGCCACGGGCTGCTGGCCGGTGGCCGAATCGCCGACCGCACGGCCCGCGACCCGCAGACGGTGGCGTGGCGGGAGCTCGCCCGCGCCGTCCGGGAGGACGAGTCGCTGCTGTCGGCCGTCCTCCCCGTGGGGGCGGGCGTGCTGGTGGCGACCCGCCGGGCCTGAAGCAGGCCCTGTCCCGAGGCTCGCGCCGAGCGTACGAGGCGTGAGGAGGACGGTGTCCTTTCTCAGCGGAAGGCGTGCTCGGCGACCGGCTCCCAGGGCCCGCCGAGGTAGCGCCACAGACCCAGCCCGCGGGCGGGCACCGTCTCCGGCGCGAAGGCCGCGGCCAGCCGGGCGTGCAGCTCGCGGGCGGTGGCGGGGGCGACCTTGTTCTGCACGGTCACGTGGGGGGCGTGGCGCTGCCGGTCCTGCGGGGTGAGCCACGGCCGCCAGGCGTCGGCCAGGCGGGCGCGCAGCTCGGTGAGCTCGGCCGAGGCCAGCGTGTAGGCGACACCGCGGCCGAGGAACCGGACGCCGGTGACCTCCACGTCGAACGCGGGGCGGTCGGCGGCGGTGGCCAGCCCGGCGTCGACGGCGTCCCGGTGCTCGCCGGGCAGCGCGTGGAACAGGGTGACGTGCGCGGCGAGGTGGTTGCGCTCCGGCGGGAAGTGCTCGGCGCGCAGCCGGTCGAACCGCTGCTGCGCCTCGTCGGCGAGCAGCAGCGTGACGACCAGGGGCGACGGGCTGGAACGGCCCTCGTGAAGGGGCTCGGACCGAGCGGAGCGAGGTCCGGGGGGTGCACGGACCCCGTCCCGCTCACCCCTGGCAGGCTCGGGGCGAGCCTCCGGACGGGGCCGTTCACACAACGGCCCGGGCGCCCTTGCCCAGCACCGCGACCCCGCCCTCGCTGACGTGGTAGCGCTCTCGGTCGGCGGCGAGATCGACGCCGATCCGGGCCCAGGACGGGACGACGACGTTCTTGTCGAGGATGGCCCGCCGGACGAAGGCACCCTCGCCGACGACGACGCCGTCCATGAGCACGCTGTCCTCGACCCGCGCGCCGCGCTCGATGCGCACGCCGGGCGAGACCACGCAGTTGTGCACCGAGCCGCCGCCGATGATCGCCCCGGCGCTGACCATCGACTCCTCGGCGCGACCGCCGAGCACGAACTTGGCCGGCGGCTGCTGCGGCGGGAGGGAGTAGATCGGCCAGCGGTCGTTGTAGAGGTTGAAGACCGGGGTGACCGACACCAGGTCCATGTGCGCGTCGAAGTAGGCGTCGATGGTCCCGACGTCGCGCCAGTAGCCGTGGTCGCGCTCGGTGGCGCCGGGGACGATGTTGGTGGAGAAGTCGTAGACGTACGCGTCCCCGGACGCCGAGAGCATCGGCATGATCGAGCCGCCCATGTCGTGCGCGGAGTCCTCGTCGACGGCGTCCTTGCGCAGGGCCTCGAGCAGCGCGTCGGTGGTGAAGACGTAGTTGCCCATCGAGGCGAAGCTCTCCTCGGGCGAGTCGGGCAGGCCGGGCGGGTCGGCCGGCTTCTCGAGGAACCCGAGCACCTTGCCCTCGGCGTCGGCGTCGATGACGCCGAACGCGGTCGCGTCGGACCGGGGCACCCGCAGGCCGGCGATGGTCACCCCGGCGCCGGTCTGCACGTGCTGCTCGATCATCTGACCGGGATCCATGCGGTACACGTGGTCGGCGCCGAAGACGACGACGATGTCGGGCCGCGCGTCGTAGATCAGGTTGAGGCTCTGGAAGATCGCGTCGGCGCTGCCGGTGTACCAACGCGGGCCGAGGCGCTGCTGCGCCGGCACGGGGGTGATGTAGTTGCCGAGCAGCGACGACATCCGCCAGGTCGTGGTGATGTGCCGGTCGAGGCTGTGGCTCTTGTACTGGGTCAGGACGGCGATCTGCCGGATCTCCGCGTTGACCAGGTTGGACAGCACGAAGTCGACGAGGCGGTAGTTGCCGCCGAACGGCACCGCGGGCTTGGCCCGGTCCGCCGTCAGCGGCGCCAGCCGCTTGCCTTCCCCACCAGCCAGGACGATGCCGAGCACCCGTGGACCGCCGCGCATGTCACGCAACGTAGCCGGTGAACGGCGACCGCGCCCCTCCCGGCTGCGCGGTCTCGACTCCTCCTGGCGGCGCCTCCCCCCTAGGGTGGCGCCGTGCGCATCGGCATCGTGACCAGGGAATGGCCGCCGGACGTCTACGGCGGGGCCGGGGTCCACGTCGAGCACCTGGTCGCGGCGCTGCGCGCGCTGCCGGCCGGGCCGGAGCTCGACGTCCACTGCTTCGGCGCTCCGCGGCCGGACGCCACCGCCCACGGCGTCCCCCCGGGTCTGGCCGGCGCCAACGGCGCCCTGCAGGCGCTCGGCGTCGACGTCGAGATGGCCGGTGCGCTCGCCGACGTCGACCTCGTGCACTCGCACACCTGGTACGCCAACGGCGCCGGGCTGTTCGCGAACCTCGTCCACGGCCTCCCGCACGTGGTCAGCGCGCACTCCCTGGAGCCGCGCCGCCCGTGGAAGGCCGACCAGCTCGGCGGTGGCTACCGGTTGTCCTCCTGGGTGGAGCGGACGGCGTACCTCGCCGCCGACGCGGTGATCGCGGTGAGCGCCGGGATGCGCGACGACGTCCTGGCCGTCTACCCCGAGCTCGACCCGGGCCGGGTGCACGTCGTGCACAACGGCGTCGACGCCGAGGCCTACCGGCCGGTGCACGAGCCCGGCACCGTGCGCGCGCTCGGCGTCGACCCCGACCGCCCGTACGCGCTGTTCGTCGGCCGGATCACCCGGCAGAAGGGCGTGCCCCACCTGCTCGCCGCCGCCGAGCAGCTGCCCGAGGACGCCGGGCTCGTGCTCTGCGCCGGCGCGGCCGACACCCCGGCCGAGCGCCAACAGGTCGCCGACGCGGTCGAGCGGCTGCAGGCCAAGCGGCCCGGCGTCGTGTGGATCGAGCAGATGCTCCCCCGCGACCAGCTCGTGCCGCTGATCACCGGCGCCACGGTGTTCGTCTGCCCGTCGGTCTACGAGCCGCTGGGCATCGTGAACCTCGAGGCGGCGGCCTGCGGGACGGCGGTGGTGGCCAGCGCGGTCGGCGGCATCCCCGAGGTGGTCGCCGACGGGCGCACCGGCCTGCTCGTCCCCTACGACCCCGACGACGTCCGGGCCTTCGAGGAGGGGCTGGCCGCGCGCACCGCCGAGCTGCTCGCCGACCCCGACCGGGCCACCGCGATGGGCGCCGCCGGCCGGGAGCGGGTGCTGTCGGAGTTCGGCTGGCCGGCCATCGCCCAGCAGACCGTCGAGGTCTACACCGACGTGCTGCGGTGACGACGCTATGACATCGCGATCCTCCGGATCGCACCGCGGCCACGTGCCGTTCCCAGTTGCCGCTGAGCCCATCCGTGCCCCGCGCCGGGAGGCCTCCGGCCCCCACGTCCCGGACCACCACCCGGCCCACCACCCGCCGCTCCCCGGGCGCCGCTGAGCCCATCCGTGCCCCGCGCCGGGAGGCCTCCGGCCCC
>NZ_JAOVZT010000009.1:0-12398 GCF_025716945.1 Geodermatophilus sp. YIM 151500 | reverse complement strand
CACGTCCCGGACCACCGCTACGCGGATCGGAACCGCAGCCGGTCGCCGGGGCGCAGCTGCGCGGCGGCGGGCAGGTCGGCGGTCGCCACCACCGCGAGCACCGGGTAGCCGCCGGTCACCGGGTGGTCGACGAGGAACAGCACCGGGGCGCCGTCCGGCGGCACCTGCAGCGCCCCGGGCACGAGGCCCTCGCTGGGCAGCTCGCCGTCCCGGGCCCGGCGCAGCACCGGGCCGCCCAGCCGCAGGCCGACGCGGTCGCTGTCGGCGGTGACCGCCCACTCCTGCGAGATGAGCGCGCGCCACGCGTCGTCCTCCAGCCAGTCGCGCCGCGGGCCGGGCAGCACGCGCAGCAGCGGCGCGTCGACGGGGCCGGCGACGGGGGCGACGTCGACGACCGGTTCCTCGGCGGCCAGGCCGCCGACGGCCAGGGCCTGCCCGGCGCGCAGCGGCTCCGGGCCCAGCCCGGAGAGCGTGTCGGTGCTGCGCGAGCCGAGCACCGGGGGGACGTCGACCCCGCCGCGGACGGCGAGGTAGCTGCGCAGCCCGGACCGCGGGACGCCGAGGGCGAGCTCCCCGCCCGCCGGCAGGGTGAACGGCGCGTTGACCGGCACCGTGCGGCCGTCGACGGCCAGCGGCGCGGGCGCGCCCGTCACGGCGACCAGGTGCGCCCGCTCCGCCCGCACCCGCAGCCCCCCGGCGGTGACCTCGACGGTGGCGGCGTCCGGCGCGTTGCCGACCAGCCGGTTGGCCAGGTCGTGCGCGGCGCGATCGGCGGCGCCGGAGCGGGGCACGCCGATCGACGCCCAGCCGGGCCGGCCGCGGTCCTGCACGGTCGCCAGCGGACCGGGCGCCAGCACGGTCAGCACGCGCGGAACCGGACGCGCGCCCCGGGCACCAGCAGCGCCGGCGGGTCGCGGTCGACGTCGAAGAGCACCGCGTCGGTGCGACCGACCAGCTGCCACCCGCCGGGTGAGGCGCGGGGGTAGGCCCCGGCGTACGGCCCGGCCAGGCCCACCGAGCCCGCCGGCACGCGGGTGCGCGGGGTGGCCCGGCGCGGCACGTGCAGCTCGTCGGGCAGGCCGGTGAGGTAGCCGAAGCCGGGCGTGAACCCGGTGAAGGCGACGGTGAACTCCGTCGCGGTCAGGGCCTCGACCAGCTGCCCGGTGGAGCGGTGGGTGCGCTCGGCCACCTCGGCGAGATCGGGTCCGTCGAAGACGACCGGCAGCGCCACCTCGCCCGGCGGTGGCCCCTCGACCGGGTCGACGAGCGCGCGGTCCCGCACTGCCCGGACGTCGGCGTCGCGCGGCGGCCGGCCGAGGCGGACCAGCACGGTGCGCGCCGCCGGGACCACCTCCTCCTGGTCGGCCAGCGGGTCGCGCTGCAGCGCCGCGGCGACGGCGCGGACGGCGCCGGGGTCGGCGAGCTCCAGCAGCAACGCCCGGTCGCCGCAGGGCAGCACGGCGACCCCACCGGCGCGCTCGTCCACGCCGTCCATGGTCGCGGACGTGCGGTCCGGACGGCGGAACGGGCGGGAGCGGGGGACGATCAGCGCGTGACGATCGCCGAGCGCTTCCGGGCCGCGCTGGCCGCGGCCGGGGGGCCGGGGCTCGAGGGGCCGGAGCTGCTGCCCGAGCGGCTGGCCCGCGCGACGGCCACCATGCTCCCGGTCGACGGCGCGGGGTTGAGCCTGCTCGACGCCGAGCAGCGGCGGATGCCGCTGGGTGCGAGTTCGGAGCAGGCCGCCGAGGCCGAGCGCATCCAGTTCACCGTCGGGTCCGGCCCGTGCACGGCCGCGCAGCAGACCGGCGAGCCGGTGTTCGCCCCGGAAGAGGAGCTGCAGCGGCGCTGGCCGGCCTTCACCGAGAAGCTGGTGGCGCGGACGCCGTACCGCGCCGTGGTCGGCCTGCCGCTGCAGCGCGCGCTGGTCGGCATCGGCGCGATGGACCTCTACCTGGTCGACCCCGACCGGGTGGCGCACCTCGACGTCTTCGAGGTGCTCGCGGTCGGCGAGCTGGTCACCTCGGAGCTGGCCGACGCGGCGATCTTCTCGACCTGGTCGACCGAACGCGGTCCGGACTGGCTGAACGCCCCCGCCGTGCAGCGCCGGACCGCGGTGTGGGAGGCCATCGGCAAGCTCGGCCTCGATCTCGACGTCGGGGCGTCCGCCGCCCTGGAGCTGCTCCGGGCGCACGCGTTCGCCAGCGACCGGGTGGTCGACGACGTCGCCGTCGACCTGCTCACCGCCCGCCTCGAGCCCGGCGACCTGCTCACCGCCCGCTCGCAGCCGGGCGACCTGCGCTCGTCGGAGCCGCACGGCTGATCCGCCGACCGCGGCCGCGCGGCTAGCGTCCGGCCGGCCGGGGGCGATCCGGGTCGGCGCCGAACGTGGCGAGGCGCAGCCCGGCGTCGGTCAACGCCGTCCGGACGGCGCGGGCCAGCTCCACCGCCCCCGGGGTGTCGCCGTGGACGCACACCGACTCCACGGCGACCGCCACCCCCGTGCCGTCGACGGCGGCGACGACGCCGTCGCGGGCCATCCGCACCGCCCGGGCGGCCACCTCACGGGCGTCGTGCACGAGGGCGCCGGGCTCGCGGCGCGGCACGAGCGTGCCCTCGCGGGTGTAGCCGCGGTCGGCGAAGCCCTCGGGCACCGCGCGCAGCCCGGCGTCGGCCGCGGAGCGCAGCAGCGCCGAGCCGGGCAGGCCGAGCACCGGCAGCGCCGCGCCGTAGGCGGCGACCGCGTCGACGACAGCCCGCGCCTGCGCCTCGTGCGCGACCGTCGCGTTGTAGAGCGCCCCGTGCGGCTTGACGTAGGTGACCGCGCCGCCGCAGGCCCGGGCGACGCCGTCGAGCGCGGCCAGCTGGTAGAGCACGTCGTCGGCCAGCTCGGCGGGCTCGACGTCGACGAAGCGGCGCCCGAAGCCGGCCAGGTCGCGGTAGGAGACCTGCGCGCCGATCGCGACGCCCGCGGCCACCGCCCGGGTGCACACCCGGCGCATCGTCGACGGGTCGCCGGCGTGGAAGCCGCAGGCCACGTTCGCGCTGGTCACGATGCCGAGCAACGCGTCGTCGTCACCGAGCCGCCACACGCCGAAGCCCTCGCCGAGATCGGCGTTCAGGTCGACGGTGCGGACGCCGCCGGGTGTGCTCACCGACGCAGTCTCGCACCGGAATCCGGCGTCCCCCCGCCGTGCTGCACCTGGCGATGACCGCTGCTGCCGGCACCGCCGCCGTCCCCGCCGCCCACCCGCGCACCGCCGACCCCGCCGCCCGCCTGCTGCAGGTCCGCGACATCTACGCCGAGCCCGCCGCCCTCGACTCCGCCCGCGGCCGCGAGGTGCGGGCGCGGTTCCCGGACGCCCGGGTGGTCGAGGTGCCCTCGCACTGGCAGATCCCTGAACTCCACGGCAACGAGGGCAACGTCGACCGCTGGGTGCGGGTCAAGACCGAGACGCTGGTGCTCGGCGTCAAGAAGTCGCTGTCGGCGCGGCCGAACAGCCGCTCGTCGAACTGGATCGCGCCGTCCACGGCCAACGGTTGCGCCATGGCCTGCGCCTACTGCTACGTGCCACGGCGCAAGGGTTACGCCAACCCGATCACCGTCTTCACCAACATCGAGCAGATCACCGGCTATCTGCGCCGTCACGTCGCGCGGCAGGGCGTCAAGCCCGAGCCCGACCAGTGCGACCCGGTCAGCTGGGTGTACGACATCGGCGAGAACAGCGACTGCTCGGTCGACTCGCTGGTCAGCGACAACGTCGCCGACCTGGTCGCGACCTTCCGCGAGCTGCCGACCGCCAAGGCGTCGTTCGCCACGAAGTTCGTCAACCGGCGGCTGCTCGACCTCGACCCGCAGGGCCGTACCCGCGTCCGGTTCTCCCTCATGCCCGACGCCGACGCCACGGTGCTCGACGTGCGCACCAGCCGCATCGCCGAGCGGATCGCGGCGGTCGACGACTTCGTCGAGGCCGGCTACGAGGTGCACCTCAACCTCTCCCCCGTCGTCCTGCGCGACGGCTGGGAGGCCGACTGGGCGGCCCTGCTCGCGCACCTGGACGACGTCCTCGCGCCGGCCACCAAGACGCAGGCCGCGGCCGAAGTGATCATGATGACGCACAACCAGGCGCTGCACGAGGTCAACCTGGGCTGGCACCCGCAGGCCGAGCAGCTGCTGTGGCGCCCGGAGCTGCAGCAGCCCAAGCGCAGCCAGAACGGCCAGTGGAACGTGCGCTACCGCAACGCGGTGAAGCGCGCCGGCGTCGAGCGGCTGCAGGAGCTGATCGCCGCGCACGCGCCCTGGCTCCGGGTGCGCTACGCCTTCTGACGCCGGTACTCCTCGGCGCGCCGCGACTGTGCGAAGGTGAGCGGCGCCGTGCAACAGCCGCGGCGCCGTGCAGCAGCCGCGGCGCCGCACCGGTCAGAGATGGGGCACCGTGCTGACCACCGCCGACGGGGCTCCCCTGCTGGAGGCGCTGCCGGACGCCGTCGTGGTCGCCGACGCCGCGGGCCAGGTCGTCTACGCCAACGCCGCGGTCGCGGCGCTGCTCGGGCACCCGCCCGGGGATCTGGTCGGGCACCCCCTCACCGTGCTCATGCCCGAGCGGTTCCGCAGCGCGCACCGCGCCGGGTTCGGCCGGTTCCTCGCCACCGGCCGCGGCGAGCTGGTCGGCTCGACGACCCAGGTGCCCGGGCTGCACGCCGACGGCCACGAGGTGACCGTCGACCTGACCCTGGCCCGGATCGCCGACGGCAGCCCGGACGGCGGCATCGTGGTCGGCGTCCTGCGTGACGCCAGCACCACGGTGCTGCTCGAACGCCAGATGCAGGTCAGCCGCTACCTGGCGGCCATCCTGCGGGTGACCACCGCCCTGGCCGAGGCGCCGGACGCCGACGCGGCGTTCCACCTGTTGCTGCCGACGCTGTGCGACCAGCTCGACTGGGACGCCGCGAGCCTGTGGCGGCCCGACGAGCACGCCGGGGCGCTCCACTACGCGGGCACGTGGAACGCGCCCGGGGAGCCAATCGAGGGCCTGCAGGCCGAGACCCTCGGCCGCACCTTCCGACCCGGCGAGGGCCTGCCCGGCCTGGTCTGGCGCGAGCGGATCCCGGTCGCCATCGGCGACCTGTGGTCCGACCCGCGCTTCCTCCGCCAGGACGCCGCCCGCGCCGACGGGGTGCACACCGGGGTCGCCTTCCCGGTGCTGCACGGCAACGTCACCCTCGCCGTCGTCGAGCTGTTCTCCCGGCGGTCCCGCCCGATCCCGTCCGAGCTGCTCGCGGTGCTGGCCGCCGCCGGCCGGCAGATCGGCCAGTTCCTGGGGCGGCTGCGCGCCGAGTCGGAGGCCCGGCGGCTCGCCGACACGCTGCAGCGCAGCCTGCTGCCCTCCCGCCTGCCGGAGATCCCCGGCGTCCAGCTGGCCGCCCGCTACCACGCCGGCGGCGAGCGCTCGGTGGTCGGCGGCGACACCTACGACGTCATGCCCCTGCCCGATGGCGGGTGGATGGTGCTGATCGCCGACGTCTGCGGCACCGGGGCGGGAGCCGCGGCGAGCACCGCCCTCACCCGGCACACCGCCCGCGCGGTCGCCGCCGCGGGTGGCCCGGCCGACGTGCTGGCCGCCGTCGACGCGGCGCTGCAGCTCGAGCAGGGGCCCGGCGCGGCGCCGTTCGTCACCGCGTGCTGCCTCCTGCTGCGGCCCCGCCTGCCGGGGGCGACCGGGCGGCTGGCGCTGGCCGGCCACCCCCAGCCGCTGCTGCGCCGGGCCGCCGGGACGGTCACCGCACTCGGGCACGCCGGCGTGCCGCTGGGTCTCGGTGAGGGCGCGGGCCGGCTCGGCTGGCCGGAGACCGGCGTCCGGCTCGCCGCCGGCGACACGCTCGTGCTCTACACCGACGGCGTGACCGAGGCCCGCGACGCCGGCGGCCGGCAGTTCGGCGAGGCCGGGCTGTGCGCCGTCCTCGAGCGCACGGCCGACCTGGACGCCGAGAGCACGGTCGAGGCGGTCGCCGCCGCCGTCGCCGCCCACGCCGACGGCTCCCAACGGGCGTCCGACGACCTCGCCGTCCTCGCGCTGCGCTGCTGACCGGCCTGGCTAGCCTGGCCCCCGTGACCCGGATCGTCGTCGTGGGCGCCGGGCTCGGCGGGCTCTCCGCAGCCGCCCGGCTGGCCGCCCTCGGCCACGCGGTGACCGTGCTGGAGCGGAGCGAGCGGGTCGGCGGCAAGCTCGGCTGGTTCGAGCGCGACGGGCACGCCTTCGACACCGGGCCCTCCCTGGTCACGCTGCCCCAGGTCTTCCGCGCGCTCTTCGACGCCACCGGCGGCCCGCTCGACGACGCCGTCGACCTGCTGCGGCTCGATCCGGCGGGCGCAGTGCGCTTCGCCGACGGCACGCGGCTCGTGCTGCCCGGGCACCGCACCGGGGTGCCCGGGGCGCTCGACGCGGCGCTCGGCGACGGCGCGGGCGCGCAGTGGGCGGCGCTCATGGCGCGGGCCGGGGAGATGTGGCGGGTCACCGAGTCACCGTTCCTCCGCTCGCCGCTGCGCGGCGCGACCACGCTGGCCCGGCTCGCCCGCAGCGCCGCCGACGTCCGCACCGTGGCGCCGTGGCGGACGCTCCGCGGCCTGGGCGCGCGGTACCTCGGCCACCCGCACCTGCGCACGCTGCTCGACCGGTACGCCACCTACTCCGGCTCGGACCCGCGCCGGGCACCCGCGGTGCTGGCCACGGTGCCGTACGCGGAGCAGGAGTTCGGCTCCTGGTACGTGCGCGGCGGGCTGCACCGGCTGGCGGCGGCGGTCGGCGAGCGGGCGGTCGAGCGCGGCGCCGTCGTCCGGACCGGGTGCCCGGTGCGCCGGGTGGTGACGTCCGGCGGCCGGGCCGCCGGGGTCGAGCTCGCGGACGGCGCCGTGCTGCCCGCGGACGTCGTCGTGTCGGGGGGAGACGCGGCGGCCCTGTACCGCGACCTGCTGCCACCCTCGCCGGCCACCCGCCGGGTGCGGCGCGACCTGGCGCGCGCCACGCCCTCGCTGTCGGGCTTCGTGCTGCTCCTGGCCCTGCGCGGCCGGACGCCGGATCTCGCGCACCACACAGTGCTCTTCCCGGACGACTACGACGCCGAGTTCGACGCGGTCTTCGGCACCGGGCGGCACGCCGCACCGCGGCCGGTCGACGACCCGACCGTGTACGTGAGCGCGCCCGACGACCCGGCGCTGCGGCCGGACGGCGACAGCGAATCGTGGTTCGTGCTGGTCAACGCGCCGCGGCACGACCCGGACGGCGGGGTCGACTGGGACGCTCTGGGCCTGGCCGACCGGTACGCGGCCACCGTGCTCGAGGTGATGGCCCGGCGCGGGCTCGACGTCCGCGACCGGCTGCGCTGGTGCGTCGCGCGCACCCCGGCCGACCTGGCCCGCGACACCGGCAGCGTCGGCGGGTCGATCTACGGGACGTCGAGCAACGGCGCCCGGGCGGCCTTCCTGCGGCCGGGCAACGCCTCGCCGGTTCCGGGGCTGTTCCTGGTCGGCGGCTCGTCGCACCCGGGCGGCGGCCTGCCACTCGTGGCGCTGTCGGCCGAGATCGTGGCGGGGCTGGTCGGACGCGCCTGAGACCGGGTTGCCCACGCGGGTTCGGCGACACCCGGTGTGGTGCCTTGCTGTGCAAGGCAGGTCACCGCTAGCTTGCTCGGCATGAGTCCGCCGGTGGAACGCCGCAGCCTGGTCCTCCGCGGAGTGCTCGACCTCTGCCTGCTCGCGCTGCTGCAGGACCAGCCGGTGTACGGCTACGAACTCACCGAGCGGCTGGCCGAGCGGGGGCTGCCGGTCGCCGGCGGGTCGACCTACCCGCTGCTGGCCCGCCTGGAGAAGGCGGGCCTGGTCGAGACGCAGACCCGGCCGTCGAGCGCCGGCCCGCCGAGGAAGTACTACACGCTCTCCCCCGCCGGCCGGGCCGCGCTCGAGTCCGGCCGAGCCGAGTGGACCGAGGTCGCCGACGCGGTCACCACCCTGCTCCGCCCCTCTCCCCACAGCGTCCACCCCGCCCCGATGCCGGAGGTCTCCCGTGCCTGACACCCAGTTGACTCGCGCGGTCGGGTCCGAGCGGGAGCACGCCCTCGCCGTCGCCGCACGCACCTGGCGGCGGATCGGCGTCCGCGCCGACGAGCGTCGCCGGCTGCACGACGAGCTCGGCGCGGAACTGGCCGGGGCGCAGGCCGACGGTCTGCCGCTCACCGCCGTCCTCGGTGAGGACGCCGCGGACATGGCGCGCCGGTGGGCCGAGGAGCGCGGTCTGGCCTGGCGGGCGCTGTGGCTCGGGCGTCTGGTGCCGGTCGCCCTGGCCGGGGTCGTCGGCGGGTTCGCGGTCACCCTCGTGTCGCTGGGCATGGACTTCACCGCGTACGGCACCGGCCACGGCAACACGCACGGCGCCCTGGTGCTCGCCATGTACACGACCAGCCCGGTCACCGCGGTGCTGCTCGCGTCGTGGGGCTGCTGGGCGGTGCTGCGCGTGAGCGGCGACCCGCACGCCGCCCGGACCGCCCGGTGGGTGGCCGGTCTGCTGCCCGCCGGTGGGGCGGTGGCGACCGCGGCGGGGGTGGTCACGGCCTCCCTCTCCGGCTTCTCGATCGAGCGGGAGACCTTCGTCTCGGTGGTGGCGGTCGTGCTGCTGGTGCTGGCCGCGACGCTCGCGGTGGCCCGGCTGCTCGCCGTCCGCCCGGTGCGGGGCGGGAACTGAGCAGCCGAGGCGCGATCGTGCGGCGGCGATCCGCCGTCCGGTGCCACCATGGGCGCCGGACCGCCGCGGACCGTCCGGTCCGCGGACGGCGCGGCGGTGCGGGAACGAGGCCTCGATGAGCCGAGCCGTCGCGCAGCCCGAGGGGCTGCGCATGGGCACGCCGCAGGCCCGCTGGGTGCTGCTGACCACCGTGCTGGGGTCCGGCCTGGCGATGCTCGACGCCACGGTGGTCAACGTCGCGCTGGAGACGATCGGCACCGACCTGGGCGCCGACTTCGCCGGCCTCCAGTGGACGGTCAACGCGTACACGCTCACCCTCGCGGCGCTGATCCTGCTCGGCGGCTCGTTGGGCGACCGGTTCGGCCGGCGGCGGATCTTCGTGTTCGGCGTGGTGTGGTTCGCGGTGGCCTCGCTGCTGTGCGGGCTCGCGCCGGACATCGGGACGCTGGTCGCCGCGCGGGCGCTGCAGGGCATCGGCGGGGCCTTGCTGACGCCGGGCAGCCTGGCCATCATCTCGGCGAGCTTCCACGGCAAGGACCGGGCGGCGGCCGTCGGGGCGTGGTCGGGGCT
Source organism: Geodermatophilus sp. YIM 151500 (assembly GCF_025716945.1). Classification (GTDB taxonomy): domain Bacteria; phylum Actinomycetota; class Actinomycetes; order Mycobacteriales; family Geodermatophilaceae; genus YIM-151500. Next base: position 3,096 of record NZ_JAOVZT010000009.1, on the reverse strand, counting down.
GGGGGGAATCGCGGCCGCCATCGGCCCGTTCGTCGGCGGTTGGCTGGTCGAGTGGAGCTGGCGGGCGGTGTTCCTGGTCAACCTGCCGCTCGCGGTCGTGATCGTCCTCGTCGCCGTCCGGCACGTGCCCGAGACCAGCGACCCCGAGGCCGCCTCGCGCCTGGACTGGCCGGGCACCGTCGCCGTCGTCGTCGGCCTGGCTGGGCTCACCTACGCGCTCACCGCGGCCGGCGGGAGCAGCGGCTCGCTGACGGCCGTGGGCGTCACCGGCGCCGTCGGGATCGTCGCCCTGGCCGCCTTCGTCGCCGTGGAGCGCCGCTCCCCGCACCCGCTCGTGCCGCCGCGGCTGTTCGCCGATCGGCAGTTCACCGCGGCCAACGCCGTGACGCTGCTCGTGTACGCCGGGCTGGGCGCGCTGTTCGTGCTGCTCGTCCTCCAGCTGCAGGTGGTGTCGGGCTACAGCCCGCTGCTCGCCGGCACGGCGCTGCTGCCGGTGACCGTGCTGATGCTGCTGTTCTCGTCGCGGGTCGGGAGGCTGGCCCAGCGCTTCGGCCCGCGGCTGTTCATGACGGCGGGCCCGCTCGTGGCCGCGGTCGGGGCGCTGCTGCTGCACGGCATCGGCGCCGACGCCCCGTACCTGCTCGAGGTGCTGCCCGGTGCGCTGGTTTTCGGGGCCGGTCTGACGCTGACCGTCGCGCCGCTGACGGCGACCGTGCTCGACGCGGCACCCGACCGGTACGCCGGGGTGGCGTCGGGGGTGAACAACGCGGTGGCCCGCGCGGCCGGGCTGCTGGCCGTGGCCGTCGTCCCGGTGGTGGCCGGGATCGGGGGCGAGGACTACACCGACCCGGCCGCCTTCGGCGACGGCTACCGGACGGCGATGCTGCTGATCGCCGCCCTGCTCGCGGGCGGCGGCCTCGTCGCGCTGGTCTCGGTGCGCCGTCCGCTGTCGACCGCCGAGGAGGAACCGGCCCGCGCGGCCGAGCCGGCGGGCGCGGCGGAGCCGGCGCGCGCGGGCGAGCCGGCGGGCGCGGGCGAGCTGGCGGGCGCAGCAGAACCGGCCGGGGCGGCGGAACCGGCCGCCGCGGCGACGCGCGAGGACCGGGTCCGGATCGACCGGTGCGTGCACTGCGGGGTCGCCGGGCCGCAGCTGCACCCCGACGAGCACCCCACCTGGGGGTGATCAGCGCCGGGTGGCGGCCGCCTCCGCCGCTGGGGCTGATCCGGACGCCATCGCCAGCGGGGCGCCCGGAAGCAGCCGCGTCACCTCGACCGACCCCAGGCCGGCATCGCGCAGCAGGGTGCGCAGCTCGCCGTCGTCCGGGAGCTGCATCTGGCCCTCCTGCGCACGGAACAGCAGGTCCAGGTGCCGGCTGCCGAGGGTCGCCTCGGCGACCGTGGTGACGACCAGCACGACGCCACCGGGTGCCAGCAGCCCGGCGAGGTCGCGCAGCAGGTCCACCCGCTCGGTCGGCGGCAGGTAGTAGACGACGTTGGCCAGCAGGACGACGTCGAACGGCTCGGCCAGCGCGTCGGCGCGCTCCCGCACCAGGTCGCGGACGTCGGCGTGGACGACCCGCGCCCGGTCGGTGAGGCGCCAGGCGCGCAGGGTGCCCTCCGCCAGGGCGACGGCGTCCGGATCGGTGTCGACCCCCACGCCGGTCGCCCCGGGTGCCGCCGACAGCATGGTCGCCAGGTTGACGCCCGCCCCGCAGCCGGCGTCGAGCACCCGGCGCGGGCCGACGGTGGAGATGCGGCGGGTGAGGTCGCCGAGCACGAAGGGCTCGAACCCGGTGGACAGGCGGGCGATGAGGCCGCCGTGCCGGTCGACGTCCCGCCGGAGGGGGCCGCCGGCGAGGAGCGGACCGATCTCCCGGTACAGGTCGACCTGGTAGGAGGTGAAGGCCTCGTGTGCGGCGCGGACCCACTCGTCGTCCAGGAGCGCCCGACCCCGCCGCGCCAGCCGCCACCGACCACCCCGGTCGGAGATCAAACCGGCGGCGGCGAAGACCCGCAGCAGCGCCTCGAACGGCCGCCGCGCGCTCGCGCCGGTCCGCGCGGCGAGTTCCTCCGTGGCGAGGGCGCCCTCCCGCAGCGACGCGAGGACGCCGGTGGCCAGGGCCGCGGCGCCGATGTGCAGCCGCAGCGTCGCCTGGCCGTCGCGCAGGGTCCGCAGCCGGGCGCCCAGGTCGCCGGCGCGCAGCACGGCCCAGGTCGCCCGGGCGTTCAGCATCCTCGCCACCGCTGCCCTCCTCCGTCGTCGTCCTCGGTCCTCCGCGGTCGTCCTCGGGGCACCCTCCCGGTCGCCGCCCCCGCGGGCCAGGTCCCGGCGCGCGGCCGGCCGCTCCCCCGCGGGGCCGGAGGTCCTACCGTCCGGTCGTGACCCTCGACCCGAACGCGTTGCCCGCCGACCTGCCGGTGCCCGAGGACGACGGCGCCGCCGACCACCTCCCCGGCTCGCCCGTGCCCTCGGTGCGCCTGGTCGCGACCGGCGGGGGGACGGTGGACCTGGCCGAGCAGAGCCGGTCCGGCCCGGTGGTCGTCTTCGCCTACCCGCGCACCGGTCGGCCGGGCGTCGAGGCGCCGCAGGGCTGGGACGACATCCCCGGCGCCCGCGGCTGCACGCCCGAGGCGTGCTCGTTCCGCGACCTCGCGGCCGACTTCGCCGCAGCCGGGGCGGAGGTGTTCGGCCTGTCGACGCAGGACCCGGAGTACCAGTCGGAGGCGGCCGAGCGGCTGCGGCTGGGCTACTCGCTGCTCAGCGACGAGCGCCTGGAGCTGGCGTCCGCGCTGCGGCTGCCGACGTTCGAGGTCGAGGGGACGACGCTGCTGCGACGGCTCACGATAGTGCTGCGCGAGGGCCGGGTCGACCGGGTGCTGTATCCCGTGTTCCCGCCCGACCGCGCGGCGGCCGATGCGCTGGCGGCACTCGGCACCTGAGGTCGGTCGCGGGCCGTCCCCATCACACCCCACCCGACCTGCACAAACTGTCGTAGGTGGCTCCTAGGGTGCGGGCATGTGGAGCGAGGAGCCGCCGCGCGAGCCGGCCGCGTGGACCCCGGCGCCGGTGCTCCCCGACGACCTGGCGCCGGCCGC
>NZ_JAOVZT010000008.1:152954-186933 GCF_025716945.1 Geodermatophilus sp. YIM 151500 | reverse complement strand
CCCCCCGCATAGCCGGTGGCGCCGGTGACCCCCACCGTCCACGTCTGGTCCATGCTCACACGGAGTGACAGTAGTTGATTCGTGCACTAACACGCATCCACCTGCTCGTCGGGACATCTTGGCTGATCAATAGGAAGGCTGTTCGCGCCCGGCTCACTGCCGCGCAACAGCGGCCAGGGATGCCCGCAGGCGTGGTAATCACTCGCCGTAGTCAGACGGTCTCTGCCAGCCGCCGCGGGAGCGAGCGACCACTCGTTGTGACCCGCGAGCGACGAGGACGTCCACCGGAGGCTCGCCAATCGGCACCGGAGCACCGGGCCGGCCTGGTTACGGCAGCGCGCCTACCTCGCGTAGCACGTCGAGGACGTCCGGCAGGTCGTTGAACGCCTCCCGGACGTCGTTCGGGGTCGCAACGGAGTGAGCGTTCGCCGCCAGGTAGTCGGCCAGCGCGGCGTCGAAGGCCTCCGCGCCCGCTCGCGTCCGGGCCTCCACCAGTGCGGCGCCACCGATCGTGTAAACCGTGTCGAAGTACGTGCTGTTGGGCCGCTGGAAGTTCGAGGCCCAGTACAGCATCGAGCCGCCAACTGGCGGCGCCACCTCCACAGGCAGCCGGGTCAAGGACAGCTCGTCGCCGTCGGCCACGGATTGGGCGAATGTCGCGAACGACTCGTCGAGCCAGGGGTGCTGCCCCTGGTCGTTGCCCACCAGACCGTAGAACCACATGTGTGCGAGCTCATGCGTCACCAGTCCGCGTCGGTAGTCCGGGTCCACATCCCCGAACTGGATTGCTCCGGGAAACTCGATGCCGCTCGTCTGGCTAGACAGCACCACGACCCACAGGTCGTCGTACGGGAAGGGACCGAGCAGGTCGATGAGGTCGCGGGTGGACTCCGCAATCTGGTCGAGCCAGTCGTCGGCATCCGCCTGCTCCACCTCACGGTCCAGCCCCACGCGCACGCGGACGCCGTTGATCGTGCGTTCGACCACGTCGAGGTCCCCGACCGCGACAGCCACGTCGCGCACCGCCGGAGCGGAGAACCGGTGGACGGTCGTCCCGTCCGGCCGGTCCTCCGTGCCGCCCGCCTCCCCGGTGCCGAGGACTTCGTATCCGTCCGGCGCGACCACCTCCAGGGAGTCGAGCCGGAAGTCCTCGCTCACGGCCGTCTCGCCGTTGACCGGGACAGCGGGCCCGCGCTGCCATCCACGGCCGCGCTCCCAGGCAAGGAGGGGGAAGGCCGTGGCCAACCAGGCGACCTCTGCGTCGGGCGAGGTCCCGACCCGCTCGTCGACCTCCTCACCCAGCTCCAGGGCGAAGGTCAGCTCGGCAGTGACGGTCTCGCCCGCGTCGACACAGTCAGCCAGCGGGACCTCCACCAGGGTCCCGGCCGGCGTGTCCTGCGAAGCGCCCGCGGCAACGTCCAGGAAAGCCGCGGCGCGGCCGTCGACCCGCACCTGCGACACGGTCAGCAGGGTGCCCTCTTGCGCAGTGACGGGCTTGTTCGGCCACGCCCGGAAGACCAGCTCACAGATTTCCAGGTCCGGGGTGAACTCGACGAGTTCGCGCCCGGCCACTCTCCCGAGGTCCCGGGAAGTTTCGAAGCGCAGGTCCACCACGGGCCGGTCGGGCCACGGCGCGGCACCGTCGTCCACAGCCTCGCGCGACTCGCGGTCGGGGCCGACGTCGTCCGGCGGCGCGGAGGTGCAGCCACCGAGCAGCAGACACGACAGGGCAGCGGTGACCCACCGTCGACCTCTGCGCATCCCGTCCTCGATTGCCGGCGACCGAGCAGTTCCGGCCGCAGCTCCCATTCTGGTGTCCTCGTGACAATCCGCGCTCGCGGCGTCCGCCGATAGGGCGTCGTCAGTGGTCCGGTGCGCCCGATCAGTGTGGGCAGCTACGAGGGGCCGCGCTCGCGACGTTGCTGACGCTCCGTGAGATGTGGACCGCTCGTGCCCGCGCACTCATCGTGCATCCTGGACCCCTGCGCGAGGCATTCCTCGCCACGCTCCCCGCGCGTATCGATGCGCACCCGCTGGGCTGCCACCGCCCGCGCTCGGATCCGGCGGGGCGGGTTCGCCCAGCTGCGGCTGGCCTGCCTGTACGCCTACGAGAAGATGGTCGGCCTGGACCTAGCCGACCTGGCCGACCTGGCCGTGGACGGGTGCACCACCAAGGCGCCCTGCGGCGGCGAGTGCGCGGGTCGCAGCCCGGTCGACCGCGGGAAGGGCGGCCTGAAGCGCTCGCGGCTGGCCAAGGGGGGCTGACGCCCGTAGCCCCTTGATGACGAGGCGGTCATCTGACATCGGCAGGTGACGAGGTTCGCCTGGGGCGGAGGTTGCAGATGGGACAACTGTGCGCTCTCCGTTACATGACGGATGCGGAGAGCATGTGCCAACCTCGGGTGGTCACACCGCGATCACAGTTCGTCGCCATGGGCGAGCGACCAGCCGAAGGAATCACTCGTGCGCACTTCCCTCTCCACCGTCGTCCGCCACGGGGGCGTCCTAGCGGCCGTCGCCCTTGTCTGCCTGACCACCGCATGTCGTCCGGCCCAATTGGGGGTCGACGCCACCGGCACGCCCGGCCGGCCCGATGTCGCCGGTGAGAGCCAGGAAGAGGAGCAGCCGCCCATCGGGGTGGTCGGCGCCGACGCCGACGCGGTCGTCGTCCCCGAGGACGAGGTCCCCCTCGTGCCGGCCCCGCCGCCCGTGGCCGATGAGCCGCCCACGGCTGACGCCACCAGGGTCGCCGAGCAGCCCGCCGACGATCCGGGCGGATCGGTGACGTCGCCGGCACCGACCGAGGTCGCGACCGACCCCCCGCAGGGGGCGGCGGGCGCGCACCCGGGACGCCGGCACGAGAAGTCCGCGTCGCGTCGGCCGGCCCCCGACTCCGCCCGCGGGCCCGCCGCGACCCAGACACCGGAGGCGCCCGGCGTGTCCGACGCCGCGGCCAGCTCATCCGGCGGAGCGAGTGGCGTCTTCTCCGATCAGCCGCGGCAGTCCTTCGCAGCCCGTAGCGGGCACACTGGCCGGTACCTGCTGTACGCCGGCGGCATCGATCCGGCACAGCCGGTAGGACTGGTCGTCTACGTCGACGGGACCGGCGAGCACGGCGTCGACAACCCGGATTCCTCGTATGCGCTCGGCGGGTCGACCGGGCTGGTCGCCACCGCCCGAGCACGGAACATGATGACGCTCGCCGTGGAGAGCCCGAACCAGTCCTGCGAGTGCTGGCACACCGGCGACACGAGCGGATACGCCGATTTCCTCGCCGAGTTGATCGAGGCCCAGCTCGCCGCTTACCCGGTCGCCGAGGTGTGGCTGTCCGGTTTCTCCTCCGGCGCGCAGGAGGTCACGCGGTTCCTGGTGCCGCGGCACCCGGAGCTGCTGCGCCACGGAGGGGGCTGGGTGCTGTTCGGCGGCGGCGGCCCGCCGGCCGACGGCGGCGCGGCGGTGACCACGGCGACCATGGCCGGGGTTCGCGGCCACTGGTACACGGGCACGGCTGACACGGCAGTCCCGCTGACCGCGTCGTGGGGGGCCCAAGCCGGGGAACGCTTCTATGCCGCCCGTGGCGTCATCACCTCTCACGAGTTCCCGGCCGGTGTCGGCCACGCCCTCGACGGCCGACTGGGCCGGACCGTGGGGCAGCTGATCGACGCGTCGTGACCACGACGAGGGGGCTCCCGCGCGGACGAGCGTCCACCATCCCGCCGGAGCAGCTGGCTCCCGCCGCGGTCAGCCCACGCGTCGCGCCCCCCGGCCGACCTGCAGCACCCGGTCGACCAGATCCTGCGTAAGGTCCGCGCCGACATCGGCGGGGACCGGGAGTCCGCTGGCGAGGTACCAGTCGGGCGAGGCCTCGGGGTGCGGTCCTACGACGCCGACAGCTCCGAGGCCGAACGGCGCGACGACAGCGGCGGGCAGTCCGTTGTCGTAGGTGGCCAACACCTCAGCCGGACCCCGGCTCGAGTCGAGGTCGTACCACGGACCGTCCTGGAAGTACAGCTGGTGTCGGCGACCGTTCCAGGTCACCGACACCAGGCTGTCGCCGTCGTGTCTTGGCCGGGCCCCGGGCGACGAGATGAAACGGTCGGTGTCCCCGGGCAGAAGGCCGAATCCGGGGGTATCGCCGGCGAGGTAGCCACCCAGGCAGAAGCCCAGGTAGGCACCGCCGGACCGGACGAACTCTCGAACCGCCGCGCGCGAGTGCTTCAGCTTCCGGTACGCCTTCCGCAGGCGACCGCCACCCGGCTGGGCGTAGAGCCGGGCGCCCGCGAGGACGCCCGGCTCCAGCGGCAGCCGCTCACGCGGTCCCACGTAGCGGACCTCGAGGTTCCATCGGCTTCGGGTCAACGCGGCCGCCACGGCCTCAGGACAGCCCGGGGTCGAAGCCGGACCGCGGTACACCAGCGCCAGGTCCGCGGGCAGGGGAAGGTCAGGAGCCACCGACGCCGCCGTCCGGCGGGCTGGTCTCGGCCGCACGCGGCGAGTCGATCACCGATTGCACCCTGCGGCGCACCGCGCCGGCGGCCTGGGCGACGATCTCCTCCAGAGGTCCCCGCGCGTAGTAACTGCTCCACACCAGCGCGAAAGCGACGACGAGGACGGTATGGGCGAGCAGCCCCGCCACGCCCTCTGGTGACGACGGCCAGCTGAGCAGCAGCACGTGCAGGGAGAAGAGGGTCAAACTCATACTTCCCGCGGCGGCCAGCGGCCGCAGGAGCGCGGTGGTGGCGCGGCCGACGAGGATAGCGACCCCGATGACGATCAGCGAGATACCGGTGGTGGAGGCCAGGTCCAGCGGCGTGGTGGAGTGCGGGACCATCGTGGCCAGCCACCATGCGGTGTCGGTCGGCGTCGTCCCCGTCCACCCGACCGCCATGACCTCGGCCCACCGGTCCGAGGTCATGGACCGGCTCGCGACCGCCGCCAGCTCGGCGCGGCCGCCGAAGACGTCCATCAGGATCCAGGAAACCGTCCGAGAGACCACGACGAGTCCGGCACCGGTCAGGGCAACGAGCGTGACCGTGCGCCGTGACGTCAGCAACGCGCGCCCGACGGCCAGACCGGCGCAGAGGTAGGCCATCCACGGCAGCGCTGGGTACACGCCGGTCAACGCGAGGTCTCGCAGCACCCGTGCCGGATGGTCGAGCAGCTCGCTGAACGTGAGATTCGGAACGATCAGCGCTGCCTCCGTACCGGCCCTCAGCACGTGGCTGAGGATCGGCATGCCTACCGCGATAACCGCAGCCAGTGCCACGAGCGCGCGGCTGGACAGGCTGAGCAGCGGGATGGCGAACGCGAAAAGCAAGGCGTAATAGGGCAGGATCACCGCAGCGAGGTCGGCGGCCACCACGGAGCCCAGCAGCAGCCCGACCACACCGATGAGCAGCGCCCGGACCAGCAACCCGGCGGCGTGCCCCGGCCAGGTCCGCCCGGTCGGCCGCTGACGACGGCCGGTGGTGAACGCGACACCGACGCCGGCCAGCACCGCGAACAGGGCTGCCGACTTGCCGGCAGCGAGCGTCCAGGCCAGCGATGGGCTCCCGTCGTCCGCGATGGGGTCGATGAGGTGGACCGCCATCATGCCGAGAAGCGCGACGCCGCGAGCGGCGTCGATGCCGATCATGCGCCCACTCGACCGCTGGGACGGCGCGGTGCTCGACGGGGTGCCGGAGACGTCGCCGGGCCGGACCTGCTCGCAGGCGTGAGAGAGGGGCTGGCTCCCTGTCGGCGGAGCGCCCGGCGCCGTCGACGTCTCGCTCGAGAGCTCCCGCAGACCGTTGCGGGGTCCCCGCGTGCTAGCCATCATCGCCGCCCTGCCCTCGCGCCCGTGGGCACCCGGTGCCGGCCGCGCGCGAGTGGAGCCGTCGGCGCCCTTCCGACCTTCTGCGCCGGGATGCCGTACCATGTGGTCTCCGCCGGGAGTACCTCGCCCTTCATGGCCAGCGACAGTGCGGCCAGCGTGGCGTCCTGCTCCACGACGGAGCCGTACAGGACGACGGCCTTGTCGCCGATGCTGGCACGGTCGCAGAGGGTCACGTAGTCCATCTTCATGACGCGGTCCTCGAACAGGTGGGTCTGCAGCGACGCGTTCGCACCCACCGAGGCGTCGTCCCCGATGGCCACCAGGTCGAACTCGGTGAGGTAGGTCGTGTCGATCAGCGTCCGCCGGCCGACCCGGGCGCCGAACAGCCGCAGTGCCGGGCCGAGCAGCGGTGTGCCGGTGAGGAAGGTGAGCAGGGCCGGCACCGCTGCGGCCTCGTAGATGCCGGTGACGAACTCCGACCGGCGGACGAAGCCGCTCCACAGCGGTCGCACCCGTGGCCGGTACCGGCCAACCACCAACCACTTGACGGCTGCCACCACGGCCACCACCAGGACGCTGGAGGCCAGGGCGACCAGCGGGGCGAGCAGGACCGTGACCACCGTGTTCCAGGAGACCGCCATTGCGGAGAGCCCGTAGAGCGTGGCGAACGTCGCGGTGGCGAGCAGGGAGCTCGGCAGGACGATGCGGAGGAACTCGATCGCGTACCGGGCACGGACCCGCCGCCGCGACGGCGCGTATGTCTCGGCCTCGGTGAATTCCTCGAACACCTCCCGGCGGGGCAGGAAGAAGGGCGGGGACCCCAGCCAGGACGTGTTCGGCTCGGTCCCGGCGGTCGGGGGTACCGAGCGGACACCGATCAGCGAGCCTTCGCCCAGGTGCGAGCCCGACGGAACGAAGGCGGCGTTGCCGACGAAGGCCCGCGAGCCGATCTCGGTCCTCCGGAAGGCGACGTGCCCGTTGGCGTAGGTGGCGCTGCCCACGCTGGCCATGTCAGCCACGAAGCTGCCGTCGCCCACGGTGAGCAGGTCGGGGTCGATGTTGGCGATCGTGGACACCTCGGCGCCCTTGCCGACCTTCGTCCCCATGGCCCGCAGCCACAGCGGCGTGTACAGCGTCGAGTACATGGTGTTGTTGAACAGCAGGCTCAATTCGAGCAGCTTGTCGCCCAGCCACTTCTCCAGGCCCAGCTGCGAGCGGAGGTGGTGCACACCCTCGGGAGTCTCGGGCAGCACCAGGCGTCGGGCGCCGAGGACGAGGGCGCAGGAGGCGGCCACGAACAGCGGTCCGGACAGGACGGTGACCAGCAGGCCGGCTGCCGTCCCGAAGGCGAGCAGGGCCCACCACACGGCCACCACCACCGGTAGCAAGATGAGGAAGGGCATCAGTTCGAGCAGCAGGAGGCCACCGGCGAAGCCGGCCAGGAGGCGTCCGGACCAGGTGCGGGGCGCGTCGTCGCACCCGGCCATGAGCTCGACGACGGGGTCCATGACCTCAGGCGCTGGCTTTGCCGGAGACCCCGACCAGGTCTCCTCGGCCGGGACGACCCGCTGCGACGGCAGCAGCGACTGGTCACCAAGGATGGCGTTCTCGCCGACCTCGGAATTGCACTCCAGCACGCTCTCCGACCCCACGACCGCACCGGCACCGATGGTGACGGGGCCTATCGTCAGGACGCCCTCCGCGATGCGGTGGGTGTGCAGCTGCGTGCCGTAGCCAACCGTCGCGCCGCGCTGCACCCGCAGCAGTGAGGGCAGCGAAATGCTCGCCGTCCCGATGTGGCACTCGTCATCGATTCGCGCACCGGCCATCCGCAGATAGGTCACCGCCCACGGCGAGCCGCTGAGGACGGAGAGCGGGGAGATCGACATCAGCTTCTGCAGGGTCCAGACCCGGAGGTGCATGCCACCCCAGAGTGGGTGGTCACCGGCTCCGAGGCCCCGCGCCAGCAGCCGCGCGCCGGCAACCGGAAGGACCCAACGGGCCAGCAGGTAGACCGACGGCAGCGCGACAGCGAGCTGCGCGAGCAGTGCGGCCGAGGGCTGACCGCCGTTGAGCCCGTAGAGGACGCCGACGGGGAGCAGGAAGGCCAGGACGACCGCGTACAGCACCGACACCTGGGCCGTCCCGAAGGCGAGGACCCGCCGCCGGGACGGCGCAGCCGGCCGGGGTCCGTGCGGCTCGAGCGTCACGATGTCGTCCGTCGTGCCGCCCGTCCCGTCCTCGAGAAAGGCGGCCAGCTCGCGGACCGTGGGGTGCCGGTAGAAGTCCAGGATGGACAGCCCCGTGCCCAGGTCGCTCTCCCGCATCCTGGACACGACGTTGGCCGCGACGAGGGAGTGCCCGCCCAGCGCCTCGAAGAAATTGGCCTCCACGGAGACCGCACCCACCGGCAGGCGGAGCATCTCCTCCCACATGCCGGCGATCCATGCCTCCCCCGGGGTCGCCGGCGGCTCGTGCTCCCGGTCGGTGCGGATCAGCCGCGGCCGGGTGGGCGCGGGAAGCCGGCCACGGTCGGCCTTGCCGCTGGGCAGCATCGGGATCGACGACACCACGTCGAGGAACGACGGCACCATGTACGGCGGCATCTGGGCGACCAGTTGCTCGTGCAACTGCGCCACAACCTCGTCGGCCGAACCGTCGCTGCGCAGCATGACGTATCCGGCGAGGTCCCCTCCGGTGTCCTGCGACGACAGAAGCGTGACGACGGCACCGGTCACCTGATCATGCTCGAGGAGCACGCTTTCGATCTCCTGCAGGTCCACGCGGTGGCCGCGCACCTTGACCTCGCTGTCAGCGCGACCCAGATACTCCAGTTCCCCGTCGGGGAGGAACCGGCCGAGGTCCCCGGTGCGGTAGATGCGTTCGCCCGGGATTCCACGCGGATCGGGGATGAAGCGGTCGGCGGTGAGGTCGGGCCGGTTCACGTAACCGCGCGCGACCCCGGGACCGCCGACGCAGATCTCCCCGACCTCACCTGCAGGGACCGGCCTGCGCTCGTCGTCGAGCAGGGTGACCCGATAAGTGGGAAGGGGATGGCCGATCGTGACCGGCCTGCCGGGCCGGAGCTCGGCCATGGTGCAGGTCACGGTCGTCTCGGTGGGCCCGTAGGTGTTCAGGATCCGGCGGCCGGGGCCCCAGCGGTCGACCAGCTCGCGGGGGCAGGCCTCGCCGCCGACATTCACCGTGCGGATCAGCGGAAGTGTGCGGTCCAGTGTGGCCAGCACGGTGGGGACGCAGTAGATCATCGTGATCTCGTTGTCCTCGAGGAAGTCGGCCAGACCCGACCCGACCCGGCGGCCGTCCGTCGGGCCGGCCACGAGCGTCGCCCCGACGGCCCAGGTGGGCCAGATCTCCTCGATGGAGAAGTCGAAGGCGATCGTCATGCCCTGGTACACGCGGTCGGTCGGCTCGACGCCGTACAGGGACGGCACGATGCCGATGAAGTTGCAGATGCTCGACTGCTTGATCTCGACGCCCTTGGGTCGACCGCTGGAGCCCGAGGTGTAGATGATGTAGCAGACCGGGTCCCCGTCGGACTCGATGCCGGGCCGGGCGCTCGACTGCATCGCGAGCTCGGGACCCAACTCGTCCAGGTAAAGGCTTTCGCAGGGCAAGGCGGCGCAGGACGCGGCGAACGACGTGTGCGTGACGAGCAGACCCAGCGAGGAGTCGTCGGCGATGTACTGCAGCCGCTCGGCCGGCGCCTCCGGGTCGATGGGGACGAACGTCGCCTCGGTCTTCGTGACCGCCAGCAGGGCCAGGTAGGTGCTCACCGAACGGTGGAGGAGGATCCCGACCCGGACACCGGCGCGCGCACCGCGGGCCATCAACAGGTTCGCCAGCCGGTTCGCGCGCTGGTCGAGGTCGGCGTAGGAGAGGTGCTCGCCTTCGACCTCGAGGGCGGTGGCCGACGGCCGGCTGTCGCAGGTCCGTTCGAAGTACCGGCTCAGCCGAGTGCACCCAGCACGCTGGCCGGACATCTCGGCCGCGAAGTTGTCGTGCAGGCGGAAGGAAATAGTGGTGTTGTCGTGTACCTGGTGGGACGTAACAGCCGACTCGGACGAATCCTCGGCATCTCCCGCGAATGTCGAGAAAAAATCCCAGCCATTGCTATGCGTTGCCATGAACTCACTTTCTGTAACCCTGTCTGACCAAGCTTCCCGAGGCTAGAGACAATCTGACTGCGCGCAAGGCGTTGGCGCCCGGCGCAGGACAGCCGACGGTTCATACCAATCGTCATCACGGGGGATGACGGGAATGTCTCGCATGGTGACAACGGCGCGAACGATCCACCGTCGTATCACAAGCCGCTGTCGACCTCTGACGCAGGGGCGCGACCTGTCCGAGAGCGACCGTCGACGTCGGGAACGAGCAGGAGGTGACGTGAGATGAGCCGAAATTCACCCGTTCGTGGGCCGCTGGTCCTCGTCGCGCACCCCGCCGCGGTGCTCGAACAGTGGGACGAGAACATCTTGACGGCGAGCGAGCGACGGCGCGGTGCCGCCCTGGCCCACCGGGCCGACCGTGAGGCCTACGTCGCGGCGCACCTACTGGTCCGGCACTGCGCGGCAGCTCTGACCGGCCGGATCCCCGGCACTGTAGAGCTGGTGCAGCGATGCTCCGAGTGCGGGTCGACGGAGCATGGCAAGCCGTCGATCGCCGGCGTGCCCGACCTGCACGTCAGCCTCGCGCACACCCGCGGTGCCGTGGTCGCGGGCGCAGGCTGGCAGCCGATCGGCGTCGACGTGGAGGGCTCCTCCGGCCTGGATGCCGACCCAGCCGTTCTGGCTTACGCCCTGACCACCGCCGAGACCTCCCGGGTGCGGTCCGCACCCGAGCCGTCCGTCGCCTTCCTCCGGCATTGGGTGCGCAAAGAGTGCCTGGTCAAGGTCGGCGCCGTCACGCTCGACGAGCTGGCGCGCGTCGAACTCGAGCTCGCGACGGAGCGGGCAGCGAGCGATGGGCGGACACTGAGTCGGTTTGGTTCCCTGCACCTCGTCGACTGGTTCGACCGAGACCTGGACGCTGTTGTCGCGGCCGCAGCCGAATCACCGCCCTTGGTGGACGCCTTCCCGCCTCAGGGGCCCGGCGAAGTTGCCCTGCGGGCAGGTGGCCTGCGGCGACGCGGGGCCTGACCTCGTGAGGGCGGGTACGCGTGGTCTCGTCGAAGGGTGAGAGTGCTGACCCACTCGTCAGACCGTGAGCCCGTACTCGCGATGGCATCTCCCCTGCCGTCATGGTCGGCCACCAGGCGCCGGTGGCGCTGCCTGCTGATCCGCCCATCCACCTCACTGCCTCGCTGGTCGCCGACCTCGACGGTGGCGCACGGCGGGCCAGGAGCGGCCGGTCTTGGTCTTCACGATGCACATCAGCAGCAGCGCCAGCCGGCAGAGCAACACGTGGGCACGGATGCGGTGCTGGAGCCGGTGGTAGACCGAGCGGAGCGCCAGGTGGGTCTTCGGTCCCGCCAGCCGCGTTCGACGGCGACGAGTTGCTGGTCGTCCAGGGCGATGTCCTCGGCCGACCTGGTCGGGTCGGAGCAGCGCTGCAGGTCCTTGCCGTCCGGCGCCCGTCCAGCGCCCAGGTCGCCCCAGCGCGACCGACGATCGGAATTCGAGCCCGAGCCGGCGCCGGCCGGCGGGTGCTGGCCAGCCCGGCGGCCGGGTCCAGCAGCCGGCGCAGCGAGGCGATCAGCCGCTCGATCGCGGCCGGTCGAGTGCGTCCTCGCGGCCGAAGGCGTGCACCACCTGCATCTTCGCCGCGCCGGCCGCCGAGTCCCAGCGGTCGTGCACCATCTGCAGGTAGCGCACCGGCACGCCGGCCGTGTTTCGGCGGGTCGACGTGGGCCCGAACACGTCATCGGACGCGGGCGACACATCCGCAGGCAGTCAACGTGCGCGTGACCAGCTCCACTACCAGACAGAATCGCGCTCCGCCCCAACTGCCTCGCCCACGACCGGGGCGAACGCCGACCCCGCCACCGGAACGCCCGCTCAGCTGCTAGGGCCTGTCCTGGCGATCTTTCAGGGGTGTGATTCAGGCTGGTCGGATGATCGGCCGGCATGAGCTCACCGATGCGGCCTGGGCAAGGATCGAGCCGCTGTTGCCCACGACCGGGCACCGCGGTGGCCGGTGGCGCGATCACCGGCAGGTGATCAACGCGATTCTGTGGCAGGCCAAGACCGGCGTGCCCTGGCGGGATCTGCCCGAACGGTATGGCCCGTGGAAGACCGCGCACGAGCGGCTGCGGAAGTGGACCGCCGATGGCACCTGGGAACGGATCCTCGCCGAGGTGGTCGTCAAGGACGACGCGGTCGGCACGGTGGAATGGACCTTCAGCGTCGACTCCAGCTCGGTCCGGGCACACCAGCACGCCGCCGGAGCACGGAAAAAGGGGGCTGCAGCGAACCGGTCGAAGCCCTCGCCGTCGACGGCGAGGCCCTCGGACGCTCCCGCGGCGGACTGACCTGCAAGCTGCACCTGGCCGTCGATGGCCGCGGGCTCCCGATGGCCATTCTGCTCACCGCCGGTCAGGCCGGAGACAATCCGCAGCTGCTGCCGCTGCTCGAGGAGGTGTCCGTCGCCCGGGTCGGGCCCGGCCGGCCGCGGCAGCGCCCGGACCGGGTGATCGCCGACAAGGCGTACTCCCATCCCTCCACCCGGCAGGCGCTGCGCCGCCGGCACATCGCCTTCACCAGCCCCGAACGCAGCGATCAGATCGCCCGCCGCAAGGCCAAAGGCGCAGCCGGCGGCCGACCACCGGTCTGTGACCCCGCCATCTACGCAGGACGCAACGTCGTCGAACGCTGCTTCGCCCGGCTCAAGCAGTTCCGCGCCCTGGCCACGCGCTACGCCAAACGCGCCGCCTACTACCGGGCTCTGCTCCTCATCGCCGCCACGGTCCTTTGGCTCCGCGAAGATCCACAGGACACGCCCTAGACCCGACGGGAGCGGCGTGACGGAATGTGCACAGCCGCCCACTCCGGCGCCCGGCGGGGTGGCGATGGCATCACCCGTGCGAGCTCGTGCGTAGGGTCTGTCCCCGAGTGAGATTCGCCCGGGTTGCTCGGAGGGGTAGTTGCGTAGAGCTGTGGTCGTCCTCGGTGCGCTGGTGCTGCTGTCGTCTGCCACCGGACCGGCAGCGGCCGAGCCTCCGCTGGTGGTGACCGATCAGATCACCGACGAGGCGGCGGCTCTGGGCGACGGGGCGGCGGCAGTCGAGGAGGCCGTCGCGGAACTGGCCGCCGAGGACGATCTCCGTTTGTACGCCGTGTTCGTCTCCTCGTTCGATTCCGCGGACGTCGACGCCTGGGCGCAAAGGACGGCGGAGCTCTCGGCACTCAGGGAGTCCGACCTCTTGCTCGCCGTCGCTGTTGGCGACTCGACCTACGAGTTCAACTGGTGGATCGACGACTCGTCCCCGCTCGCCGTGGCAGACGTCGAGGATCTGATGACCAGCGAGGTGGAGCCGCGGTTGGCAGCAGGTGACCAGTCCGGCGCGGTGGTCGCCCTCGCCTCGCAGCTCCAGACCTCCACCCGGGCCGGCAGCACGGCGGAATCGGCCCCGTGGTCAACCACCACCAGCATCCTCGTCGTCGGCGGCGTCGCGACCGTCCTCGTCGTGGCCCATCTGCTCTCTCGTCGGAGGCCCTCGACCACCTCGTCCCGGTAGCCGGCACGTCACCTACCGGCGGGGTCCCCGGGTGCGCGAATGAGGCCGCGCACAGGTGCTGCACAGCTCGGTTATCGGGGTAGTACAGCAGCCACTTCCACGCTGACCGGCATGCGCACCCCGACGGTGGTCCAGTGAGTCGACGCCCGCTTCAGCCACCCCGCCGGAGCAGCCAGCGCCCTGCGGCGGGCACCGGTCTCCCGTGGCGGCTGCACACGCCGACGAGGTTGTCGGCGGGGAAGGTGCGGGAGGAACCGTGCACCTGAGCCTCGCTGGTCCCCATGGTCCCGCCCTGTGCGCCGGACGACCGTGCTCCCGCCATCACCCGAGCGAGCACCACATGCGGTCTTGGCCGAAGGTCTGGCGCGCGTACTACGGCTACAACGACCGAATGTGCTCGCACGGCATCGGCCACCCCGACCCGGACGACATCGCCTATCTCCAGTCGGTCGGCGGCGCCTCCGCTGCCCACTCCTGCGACGGGTGCTGCATCGCACCTCTGCGGCCGTAACTGCTGGGAGGGCTGCATCAGCCTCCGGAGATCATCCCCAAGACCTGCTCGTGGCCCGGGACCGCGTTCCGGGGGGCAGCGAACGTCCGACCTGACTTGGTTCACGCCCGAGATCCGGTCGGGGTGAAGCCCGAGTTCCGCAGTTGGTGGGCACACGAGCGGGGCAGTGCTCGGAAAAACCGCTGGTCGGTGCCGCGCAGCGGCCGTCGGCACCGCGGATGCAGGTACACGTTCCGGTCCATTCGGGCTTGCTCGTGCTGGTCAGCGGCGGTCAAGGAACGGGTGTGCACCTGCGGACGTCGACGCGGCAGCACGAGGACGGGACGAGGGGGCGGTACCTGTCGATCGCGCACGACGAGCCAGCCCGGGGCGGTACGTCGGTGGCCAAGGTCCTGGTGCCGCTGGGCCGGGAGGGTCCTGGTGCCGCTGGGCCGGGAGGACCGCCTCGACGCCGTCTGCCTGCGCCGGCCCGGTCGGCGCGATCAACCCCTACCTCGGTGACGACGACGCTGGCACCCACGTCGGTTCCGACGGGGCGCTCAAGTCGGCGCCGAGCCCGGCGGCCAGCCCGGCGCCGGGGCCGGGGCCGGGGCGGACGGTGGGCTGAGGGTCGCCGAGTCCCGGCCGGCCGGCGGGGCGTGGCTGCGGACGGCTGTGGCAACAACTCGGGATCGGCACCGCGCTGCGCGAGGTGCTCGCCCGTCGCCGGTTCACCACCGACGTCGAGCGGGTGACCTTCGTGCTGGCGGCCAACCGGGCGCTGGCGCCGGCGCCGAGCTGGCCGCCGCGGAGTGGATCACCACGATGTGGCGATCCCGGGGCTGGCGGCGGCGAGTGACGGTCAGCGTACCGGGCGATGGACCTGCTCATCGAGGCCGACACCGACGCCAAGGTCCAGGAGGCGAAGGTCTTCGCCGTGGCCAACCTGCTCAACCTCGAGGTCGACCCATGTTTCGACACCACCAGCACCTACTTCGAGCGCGACACCGAAGACACCGACCCGCCCGCCGAGGCAGGGACGCTGCCGGAGCCGGCGGCGGGTCGGGGTTCCGCTGCGACGGGCACTCCAAGGACTCCCGCGGTGATCCGCCGCAGATCGTCATGGGTCTGGCCGCGGCCCGCGAGGGCATCCTGGCGCGGGGGTGGTGCTGGCCGGGCAACACCAACGACTCCGCGGTGCTGCGGCAGGTCAAGGATGACCTGCGGGCCTGGTGGCTGGGCCGGGTATTCACCGTGGTCGACCGCTGCTTCTCCTCCGCGGCGAACCTGGCCTTGCTGCGCCGGGCCGGCGGGCACTTCATCGCCGGCGAGCGGATGCACGCCGGCACCACCCACGTCGAGGAAGTGCTGGCCCGCCAGGGCCGCTACCGGACCGTACGGGACAACCTGCGGGTCATGGGGGTGCGCCTCGAGTTCGCGCCGGATCTGCGCTGGGTGCTCTGCGTCAACCCCGACGAGGCCGCCCGCGCCGCCACGCAACGGGAGGCCGCGCTGGAGCGCATCCAACCCGCACTGGCCCGCATCACCACCGCCCGGACCCGGCTGGCCACACCAAGCCGGCCACCGCGGCGGCCACCGCCTCGAGCCCACATCCGCGCGCACGTGCTGCTGTGCTGGCTGGCGCTGCTGCTGATCCGGGTCGCCGAGCGGCGCACCGGCCAGACCTGGCCGGCCCTGGCCCGCGAGCGGGGCTGGCTGCACGCCGTCACCCTCACCGGGCCGACCGGCCGCCCCCGTCCTGCAGCACCCGTTCGGGGTAGAGGCGCGCCTCGCCGGGGCACCGGCTGTCAGCACCGAGGGGCGCCGGCGATTCAGGTCCTCCAGGAGCATCCGCAGGCTCCGCGCCACTGACTCGGCGTCCGTCAGCGGCATCGACTCTGAGGCCGTTGGAACTGCGCTCTGCAACTTGTCGGATCCCCTGGACCGCGCCAGCAGGCCCGGCTCAACACCACGACGCTCCGTAGAGGAGATCTCACTGGAGAAGGACAAGGGTCTCCTCCGCGTGTCGGTGCATGGTTACAGAACGTTACACACCGCCGAGGGACCGGGCTAACCACTCACATACGGGTTGACCTGCAGTGCGCCCCCGAAAAGGGTCCGGTGGCCAAGCGGCGCAAACGGGATTGCGAGGACGCTTTGACGACGAGCACGGGGTTGTGGGCCTTCGCGGCCAACAAGTCACCGGCCCGCGCCACGCCGACCCACGGGCTCCTCCGCGCCGCCCGACTTCTCGTGCTCGGACCAAGCGCATGGGTCCTCGTGGTCATGTGGCCGGGCACCGCCCAAGCGATGGAGCAGGTGGGTTGCGGGTTGGTGAACCTCCTCGTGGTCCGAGCTCCGGCCCCCGACCGTTCAATGCCCGGAGATGCCGCCGCTGAAGAGCGTGACCCATCCCAAGAGGCACACGCCCCGACCTGTGTCCATGGCGAGCCGGGCGCCCCGTCAGACACACGACGAGAAGTCACACCGACCGCGTCGGTCATCACAGATGGTGACTCGCCGCTGCCTGTCGCGCCGGCCTCTCGTCCGGCCGCCGTGACGGGCAGCCCCCAACGGGCCCCGGTGGAAGAAAGGGCACCGGCCGCCAGTGTGCCGGTCCCCGACGAGAGCCCGGCCCCGCCCAGCGCCGCCGGGCGATGGGACATCCCCGAGCGCGGCTTCCCGGGCGATGTGCGGTCCAGCTCGGGCAGCAGCCACGACGTCGATCAAGGAGTGGCGATCCTGCTGACAAGCACCTGCCTCTCGCTCGCCCCGATCACACGGCACAACGCTGTCACCGATCACGGCGTCCGCCGCCAGGCCGGCGACCCGGCGGCCAGGCCGGGCTGACGACTGGTTCCGGCGCGCGCTCAGCCGTTGATGCTCCCGATCAATGCAAATGGCCGCGTCGGTTAGCCGCCGACATCCACCTCGTGCTCTGGGGGAGCACACACGGTCAAGGACTTCCGTCAGATGAGGCACCTAGTACATGCCCCGGCGAGTCGTGAGGCCAGCGACGTCGCCGTTCTCTCCACCACCCATGCGTCTCCCCTTCCCAGCATGCGCAGTCCTGACAGGCGGGCGACGCCTCGAGATCGCATCGCCGTGGTCGGCTACGGCTACTGGGGCTCGAAGCACGTCCGCGTACTCAGCAGCACCCCGCACGTGGACGTAACCATCGTTGACGGCCAGATGAGCCGCCTCGCTGAGGCCGCAGCCCATTATCCCTCGGCCCGGGTCGCCCCGACGCTGGAGGACGTCCTGCACGATGTCGACGCGGTTGTCGTAGCCACACCGCCCGGCACCCACGCCGCGATCGCCCGCTGCGCGCTCGAAGCCCGCAAGCACGTCCTGGTGGAGAAGCCCCTGGCCACGTCCGTCGAGGACGCCGAGATGTTGGTGGAGATCGCCGCCGACCAGGGGGTCCACCTCATGGTCGGGCACACGTTCGAGTACAACGCTGCCGTCTGGAAGCTCCGGGAGCTCGTCCGGACCGGCGCACTGGGACGGATCCTCTACATCGACGCAGCCAGGCTGAGCCTCGGCCGGTACCAGAGCGACGTCAATGTCATCTGGGACCTGGCACCTCACGACATCTCGATCATCTCCTACATACTCGACGAGATGCCGTCCTGCGCGACGGTATGGGCGCACAGCCACATCAACCGGCAGCACGCCGATGTGGCCTACCTCCGTCTCGACTTTCCACAGTCACAGGCACGGGCGTACGTCCACGTCAGTTGGCTCACTCCGAACAAGGTCCGGCAGGTCACCGTCGTGGGTGAGAAGAAGATGGCCGTCTACGACGACATGTCGGACAACGAAAGGATTCGCATCTACGACATAGGCGTCGACGTCCAAGAGATCGACGACCCGGAGGAAGCCCACGCCCTGCCGGTGTCCTACCGCACGGGCGACATCGTCTCGCCCTACATCCCCTTTCACGAGCCGCTTCTGCTCCAGGACCAGCATTTCGTCGAGTGCCTCAGGACGGGTACGCGACCGAACACCCCCGGTGAACGTGGGCTGGAAGTGGTTCGAGTCCTCGCCGCGACCGACCAGCTCGCCGACGTTGCCGGCGAGGACGTAGTCGCCGGAGCGGATGTGTCGACGGGAGAGTCCGGCGTCCCCACCATTCCGGTCCCGCCGCCCATGGCCGATCGCCGGCTCTTCTCAGCGCGGTGATCCGGTGCTGACTTCCATGCCGATCCCGTTCCTCGACGTCCGAGGTCTGGCCGACTCCCTCCGGGCCGAGCTGGACGGATGCTGGCAGGCCGTCCTGACCCACGGCCGATTCATCGGGGGACCCGAAACCGAGGCCTTCGAACTACGGTTCGCAGAGTTCTGCGACAGCGCGCACTGCGTGGGGGTGGCCAACGGGACCGACGCCCTGGAACTCGTCCTCGTCGCCCTGGGGATCGGGCCAGGCGACGAGGTCATCGTGCCGGCGAACACGTTCGTCGCCACCGCTGAGGCCGTGTGCGCGGCAGGCGCCCGACCCAGGTTCGTCGACGTCCGACCGGACACGCTCGAGATCGATCCTGACGCGGTCGCAGCAGCCGTGGGCCCCCGCACGGCCGCGCTCATGGCCGTGCACATGTTCGGCCAGATGACGGACGTCGACAGGTTGGCTCCTCTCGCGCAGCGGCACGGCATCGCACTGATCGAGGACGCCGCCCAGGCTCATGGCGCTCGCTTCGGGAGCCGTCGAGCGGGCTCGGTCGGCATCGCTGCGGGTTTCAGCTTCTATCCCGGGAAGAACCTGGGAGCGCTGGGGGACGGCGGCGCCGTGGTGACCCACGATGCGGCGCTGGCCGATCGGATCCGGGTGGCCGCCAACCACGGCCGGGTGGCGGGAGGCCACCACGTCCACAAGGTCCGCGGCCGGAACAGCAGGCTGGACACCCTGCAAGCCGCCGTCCTCACCGCCAAGCTGGCGCACCTGGACAGGGACAACGAGCGCAGACGGGTCTTGATGGACCGGTATCGGCAACGCCTCCCCGACGGATGCACGCCGCTCGCACAGCACCCGCGGGCCGAGTCGGTGCACCACCTCGCGATGGTGCAAGTCACCGACCGCGCGGCAGCAGTAGCCGCCCTCGACGCCGAGCGGATCGGCTGGGGAGTCCACTACCCGGTTCCCTGCCACCAGCAGCCAGCCTTCGCCGATTTTGCTGATGGCCCCCTACCGGTCGCGGAGCGGGCCGCGGACACCATCCTGTCGCTGCCCATGTCACCGACCCTGTCCATCGACCAGGTCGACCGGGTCTGCGACGTCCTCGCCCGGGCAGGTCTCCCATGAAGTTTGATGTCAACGGTCGGCGGGGTCTCCACCACGCCCCCGCGGGCGCTCCGGTCGAGGACGCTCCTGCAGACCGGGCGGCGGTCACCGCTCAAAGTCAGCCTCGCCCCACCGGCTCAGCGGTGGAGCGACTCGGATCCCGGAGATGGCTCACCCGCCACCAGTGGACGGCGCTCACTTCACTGGCAGTCGTCCTCGTAGCGGTTGGGGCCGCAGCAGGCTATCTGGTTGCGGCCGCGATGCCGGTGCAGTACGCCGCGCACGCCCAGGTCGTCTACGCCCTGACCCGCGAACAACCAACCGGGTTCCTACGCGAGGACCGAAACATGAGCACACAACTGGTGCTCCTAGAGAGCCGGGCCGTGCTCGATCCGGTCGCGGCAGAGTGGCAGGTTTCGGTCGACGAGCTCACGCCGGCGCTGTCGGCCGACGTCCTGAGCGAGAGCGAGATCATCGACATCCGCTTTGTCGACAGCGACCGCGATCGGGCGGTGGAAGTACTCAGCTGGGTGGTCCAGGAGTACCTCGCGGTGGCGAACGCCGACGCCCGGTCCGACGTCCAGAACTACCTGGACGCCGAGTTGTTCGCCATCCTCGACCGGATCGAGGCCGTGCGGAGCGGCGCGCCGAGCGGTCAGGATCAGCTCGCGCCGCTGGTGGAGCGGGAGCAGTGGCTGCGGACCCAACTCGACGAACTGCGGATGACCGATCTCGTCGGACCGGGAGCCTCGACGCTCGTACAACCCTATGTCGATCCGACTCCGGTCAGCCCTCGGCCGATGGTCGCCACGAGCGCTGGTGGCGCGATCGGAGGGGTGTTGGCGGTGTTCCTCCTTGCCATCCTCGCGCGCCGGATGACCCGGCCCCCTCGTTCGGATACATGACCGCCCCGAAGGAGTCGCAACCGGTCCACGCGGCGCACCGGCGAGCAAGGAATGCGTCGGTTGCACACAGCTCCATGATCGTGGCCATCTGGACGCTGGTGAGCCGGACGACCGGTCTCCTGCGCGTCGTCGTGATCGGTGCCGTGCTGGGACCCACCTTCCTCGCCAACACCTTCCTGACGACCAACAGCGTCCCGAGCCTGGCCTACTCGATCGTGGCCGGGCCGGTGTTGGCCTTGGTTGCAGTTCCCGCGATCGTCCACACCTTGCTCGCCCACGGGGCGGCGGCGTCCCGCTTGTTCGTCCGTCGGCTCAGCAGCCTCCTGGTCATGGCGGCGGGCACGACGGCACTGCTCCTGCTACCGGTTTCCGCAGTCTTGTCCTGGGTGCTCACCCTCGGCGTGCCCGATGAGGCCCGCGGCAGGGCACGGGTCATCGCCCTCGTCCTCTTGATCGTGGTCGCGCCCCAGGTGGTCCTCTACACGCTTGCCGCGCTCGGCGCCGCAGCGCAGCAGGCACACCAGAGATTCGCGCTGGCAGCCGCCGCACCGGCGCTGGAGAACGTCGGCCTGATGATCACGGTGCTCCTCTTCGCGGCCGTTCAGCCGACCGGGGGCGATGTCGGCGATGTGCCCCTCCGCGCGGTGCTGATCCTGGGAATCGGGGCTACCGCTTCAGTGGGACTGCACGCGGTGGTGCAGGTGTTCGGCGCAGCCCGCGCTGGTCTCTCCCTTCTCCCGGCACGCGGTTGGCGCCGTGACCCCGAGGTGCGAGATGTCGGGGCGCGGCTCGGCGGCTCCGTCGTCGTTGCTGCAGCGCCAGCCGGCAGCTTCTTCCTCCTGCTGGCCTTCGCGGCCACTATCCCGGGAGGAGCCCTGGTTTTCCAGATGGCCTACGCGGTGTACGCCCTCCCCACAGCATTGGGGGCGCGCGCCATCACGACCGCCGTGCTACCGGCGATGTCCGTCGCGGTACAGGCCGTCGACCACAGCCGGTTCGCGGCCGCCTGGCGGCAGGCCTTCACCTACGGCGCGATAGCGGGACTGCCCGCGCTGTGCGGGCTCGTTGTCTTCGCCGAACCCATCGCGCGGACGTTGGCCGCGGGTGAGTTGCACACTCTCACCCTCATCAACTGGCTGGCTGTGTGCGTCGCCGTCCTCGGCGTCGCACAGCTGGCCAGCGGCATCCACGAGATCGGACGGCAGGCGCTCTACGCCCATCTCGACATGCGGGGCCCCCGGGTGGCGAGTCTGGTCTCTCTCGGGGTGACGACCGCGTTCGGGATCGTCGCGCTGTCACTGCCGGCCGGATCACCACGGTTGGCCGCGCTCAGCACCGCCCTGCTCCTCGCCGACGTCGCAGCCGCGGCGACCGTCATGGCGCGGGTTCGGCGGGCGATCCACCCGGAGTCGATCGCCGACGTGCGTGGTCTCGCCATCGTTGTTCTCGCCGCAGCTGCGATGCTGCCGGTACTGGTGGCCGGTCGCCTCGTGACCATGGAGGACGGGGACGGGTTTCTGGTCCTGACGTCCATGGCGTCCACGGGCTTCCTGGCGCTGGGCGTGTTCGGCCTGATCGTGAGGACGCTCCTCCGCCGCCGGGGCCCGGTGTCATGAACGCGCTGTCCGACAGCCTCAGGGCCGACCCTCTCGGCGACGTTGCGCTGTTCCGGACGCGACGCCGTTTACTGCTCGCCGTCGCTGTCACCGTTCTGCTCTCCGGTTCAGCAACCGCGCTCCTGGGTGTCGCCGCCGTCGGACTGGTTGCCGCACTGGCCCTCTTCGTGTGGGTGGCGCTGCACCCGGTGTCCGCCGTCTACATATACATGGCAACGCTGCCGTTCCTCGTCGGCATCGACCGGGGCAGACTGCTGCCCTTGGTCCGCCCGAACGAAGCTCTCCTGGCCTTCCTGGTCGCCGGTGCCACCTGCGGCGCCTATCTACGATTCTTGCGGGGCGACGAAGTTCGTCTCCGGATGCGGCCATTGGACATCCCCCTCGGTGTGTTCGTGCTGTTCTCGACACTCTGGCCGATCAGCTGGCTCCTCCTGCGCGGCACCGTGCCGAGCGGGGGGGACATCGCCGCGCTGCTTCCCGTCTGCAAGCTGGTCGGGCTGCTCATACTGGTCCGAACCACGATTCGCACCGACGACCAGCTGCTGAGGATGGGGCGGCTGGTGATATGGCCGGCGGCCGTGATCGGCCTGATCGCCGTGTTGCAGACCCTCAGGGTCCCGCCGGTCGTAACGGTGCTGGGCACCTATTGGGTCGAGGCGGGCCGCGACCCCTCCGAAGTGTCCGCCCGAGGCAGCACGACATTGGCGTCGTCGATCGCCACGGGCGACTACGTGATCCTGTCGCTGGCCCTCCTGATGGGGCTCGCGGTGCGGAGGACGGTCGGTCGACGCGAGGCGCTGCTCGCCGGGCTGCCACTGGGCGCCGGTGCGCTGGCCACGGGGCAGTTCTCCACGTGGGCCTCGGCGGCAGTGGTCACCTCGGGGATGTTGTTCCTCTACCCTCAGCTTCGCCGATTGGGAGTACGCATCCTTCCGATCGCGGTCGTGGGCGCCCTCCTCGGCATGCCGGCGTTCATCATCCGTCTCAGGGAGTTCGGCGGTGGCTTGGGTGTCCCGAGCAGCTGGCTTGGCCGCTGGGACAACCTCACGAACTTCTACCTCCCCGCCCTGGGGAGCTTCCGCTGGGTCCTCGGGGTGGGGCCGAATTCCGTGCTCCGGGCCCCGGAGACCTGGCGAGAGGAGATCTTCCTCGAGTACGGCTACCTGCAGTTCTTGTGGGTGGGTGGGCTGCCCCTGCTGGCCGCCTTCGGATGGCTGTCGGTCGAGGTGCTCCGATACGCCCGGCGCTGCGCCCGGCGAGCGGATGTCGTCGGCGCGTACGGGTCAGCGCTCTGGGCCGGGTGGTTGATGGTGCTGCTCCTGTCCGTCATCGACATCCACCTGGTCCTCCGGGGGGCAGGCGAGTTGTTCTTCCTCTTCCTCGCCGTCGTAAGCGGGAGGGCCGATGAGCACGAGTGACGACGTGCCGCAGCGTCCGTGCACGTGGGCGGACAGCGTCCGACGCGCACTGGACATCGGCACGTCTGCAACGGCACTGCTGCTCCTGGCGCCGCTGCTCCTGTGCATCGCCCTGTGGGTGCGATGGGACAGCCCGGGGCCCGCGCTCCTGCGCCAGGAGCGGATCGGGCTGGACCGCCGACCGTTCGAGCTCTACAAGTTCCGATCGATGCGGGTAGGGGGCGACGATCAAGCACACCGGCGGCTCATCGCGGCCGAACTTCGCGGCGAGAACACTGCTCTGGACGGGAGCACCAAGCTCCACCACGACGCCCGGATCACGAGGTCGGGGCGGCTCCTGCGCAAGACGAGCCTCGACGAGGTACCGCAACTCATCAACGTGCTCCGCGGCGAGATGACTCTGGTGGGCCCCCGGCCGTGCCTGCCCTGGGAAGCGGACATGTTCCCCGACGAGTTCGACGACCGATTCACCGTCCGTCCCGGGCTCACCGGCCTGTGGCAGGTGAGCGGCCGGAGCGCGGTCACCACCCTCGACATGCTCCGATTGGACCTGGAGTATCTGCGGACCCGATCCCTGGCCGGGGACCTCCGCATCCTCCTCCTGACCGTTCCCTCTCTCCTCCGCGGGGATGGTGCTCGGTGAGCACGCTCTTCCTCGCCACGACCGGCGGCCACCTCGAGCAACTGGAGGCGCTCGCCGCACGGATCCCAGCCGATGGGCCGGCTCTCTGGGTGACCCACGAGAACGATCAGAGCCGGTCGCTGCTGAGCGGGCGGGCCGTCGAGTTCGTGCCCTACGTACGCGTGGCCAACGTCCGTGACGTCGTGGCCTGCATTCCGTCGGCGCACCGCCTCCGGCGGAAGTGGTCGGTGACGCGTGTCGTGTCGACCGGCTCCGGCATCGCCCTGGGGTACCTGCCCTATCTGGCCACACGGGGTGTGCATTGCCACTACGTCGAAAGCGCGGCTCGCGTCAGCGGACCGTCACGCACGGGCCGGCTCCTGCAGCACATCCCCCGGATCCACCGGTACACGCAGTATGCGCAGTGGGCCGGCCCGCGATGGCACTATCGCGGGAGCGTCTTCGACAGCTATGAGCGCGACAACACTCCGCGGTCGCTCGGCCCCCTGATCCGGGTGGTCGTCACGGTCGGGACGGCGGCCGAGTTCCCGTTCCAGCGACTGATCGACCGTTTGGCGCCGCTGCTATCACCGGACGGCGAGCTAGCCGCGGTAACCGGCCGACCGGTGCAGGTGTTGTGGCAGACGGGTTGCACCAGGACGGAGCACCTGTCAATCGATGCCATGCCGTTCGTACCCGCTGATGCGCTGGTGAGGGCGATCGCCGGCGCGGACCTCGTGGTGAGCCACGCCGGCGCGGGATCCGCGCTCACCGCACTGACCGCGGGACGGTGTCCGCTGCTGGCCAGCCGTGCGGCAGGTCTGGGAGAGGCTGGTGACGACCACCAGTGGCAACTGGCAGAGGAACTGCAGCGGCGGGGACTCGCAGTCCACGTCTCGCCGGCCGAGATCACCACCGATGACCTCGTCGAGGCCCTGAGCGCCGCCGTTCGTCGGTCCACTGCCTCGACTCCGTTCGAGCTGGCTCCGTGACCGCCGTCCAGCGGGTAGATCCCCGCACCGACCCCCTGTGGCGCCGGCTCGCGGAAGGGGTGCACGGCAACCTGTTCGTCTCTCCCCCGTGGATCGACGCGGTGTCCGCCACCTATGGCTTCCGGCCGACGGCCCGGGTGTCCATCGACACCAGCGGCCGGCCGGTGGGCGGCGTCGCCTGGGTCGACGTCCGCGACATGCGCGGCGGACGGCGGCTCGCCCTGCCCTTCTGCGACCGCGCGGACCCGATGGTGAAGCACCTCGCCGCATGGACGGCCCTGGCGGACGACGCCTTCGCCGGTGACCTGCCCCTCACGCTCCGATGCCTCGACACGAACCCCGCTGCCACCGACCCCCGGTTCGAGTGCGTCGATGAAGCCGCCTGGCACGTGACGTCGCTCAACCGACCACTGGGCGAGTTGTACGGTGCGTTCCGATCACAGACACGGCGCAACATCGCGACGGCGGAGCGGGCCGGCGTCGAGGTCGTCCTCAGGGCGGACGCGAAGGCGGTCCAAGACTTCCACCGTTTACACGTTCGGTTGCGGAAGCGCAAGTACCGGCTCCTCGCCCAGCCGCTGGACCTCTTCGAACGGATCTGGAAGGCCTTCGCGCCAGCCGACGCCGTCCGGACGGCCCTTGCCCTCGTCGACGGGCAGCCGGTGGCCGGCGCGCTGTACCTGGTATGGCAGGACACCGTCTACTACAAATTCGGGGCCTCGACAGCGGAGTTCCTGCCCTTGCGCCCGAACGACGCCCTGCACTGGCAACTGATCTGCTGGGCCCATGAACGGGGTCTCCGAGCGCTGGACTGGGGGCTCTCGGATCTCGACCAGCCAGGACTGTGCGCCTACAAGCGGAAGTGGGCCAGTGTCGAAGGCCGAATACGGACTCTCAATGCCGGGGGTGCGCCGACGGGACGTTCCAACGAGATCGAGCAGACCCTGCGGGTCGTCACCGACCTGCTCACCGACCCCAGCGTCCCAGACGCCATCGCCGAGCGGGCTGGCGCTTCCCTCTACCGGTTGTTCTGCTGATGGCAGACCGGATGAGCTTGTTCACGCCGGGGGATCCGCCTCCGGAGCAGGGATCAGTTCGGCTCATCGGTGGAGAAGCCTGCGTCGGACTTCTCGTCGAGTTCATAAGGCGGAACACGATCCGGGACGACATTGCGGAAGAATGCCCCGTTCGTCGAGCCGTCCAGGTAGATCGCTCCACGATGGAGGTTCGGCCCGGCGAAGCTGTTGTCGCGCAGGACCACGTCCGGGAACCACTGGACGAGCACCGCTTGGGCACCCTCCACGTGGCACTCGTTGCCCGTGAACTCGATGTCACGCGAGCGACCGAGACGGCCGGTTGTCCCGGCTTCCTGTGCCGTAGCGATGAGGCACTGATGATCGACGTCTCGGCAGACATTGTCGGCGATGACGGCATCGACGGTGGGCATCCGGCTGTTGTCGAACGTCTGGAAGCAATCGGTGTGTGGCGGTTCCCCCTCGTAGCCGTCGTCCTTGATGTCCGTGATCGTGTTTCCGAGGATGCGGATGCCAGAGCCGAAGAACCGGATGCCGTCAGCGTCCCCGGCCTCCCGCTGCACAGACCCACTGATCCGGTTGCGCTGCACGATGATCCGCCGGCCTTCGACCAGAACGCCCGAGCCGTCAGAATCGAGCACGGTGTTGTCCTCGATCACCACGTCAGCACAGCCGTCCTCGCAACTGATCCCGTTCTCCCGCGCCGCTCGGACCTCGTTGTCACGAGCTACGAGATCCCGACCGCTGAGCACGATGCCCTCGCCCCCGTAGGTGACGAAGCCCTGCACCACGACGTGGTCGGCCTCGACTACGACCGAGCGCACTTGCGCGCCTTGGGAGACGACGACGACTGGCCGGCCCGGCTCCCCGGAGCGTTGCAAGGCGACATCTGTTCCTTCCAGGAGGCCGCCAGTGACACAAATCCGCGACCCCGGACCAGCGTCCACGAGCGCCTGCTCGAGCGCCTCCTGGTCTGCCGCTGTGACCGAGCAGGGCTGGTCCGAGGCGGTCGACGCACCCTCGGCGACGCCGCAGCCGGCGAGCAGGACGGCGGCGGCCACAACGCAGGCGACCGGCGGAGCGGGAGACGGATCGATGCGGATCACCGCCCTCCCTCTGCTACGACGCGTACATCGTACGGGCGGCGGCACAGAACCCCGATCGGTAGAGACCCGAGTGAAAGGCGGACAGACCATGGCCGGCGACGAACCCGAGCAGCGTTTGGCGGTGGTTGGGCAGGGCTATGTCGGCCTGCCTCTAGCCATGCGGGCAGTGGAGGTGGGCTACGACGTCATCGGCTTCGATGTCGATGACGCGAAGGTCGAGAGCTTGCGCCACGCCCGGACGTACATCGACGACGTCACCGACACCGACCTCGCATCGGCACTGTCCACCGGTCGGTTCCATCCGAGTGCCGACGCTGCAGAGTTGGCCGGCTTCGATGTCGCGGTCGTCACGGTGCCGACACCTCTGCGGGACGGCGCGCCAGACCTTCGACACGTGGAGTCCGCGGCTTCGCTGCTCAGCACGCATGTGAATCCGGGTTGCTGCGTGATCCTCGAGTCGACGACGTATCCAGGGACGACCGAAGGCGTCTTCATACCGTTGCTCGAAGCCAACAATTCCCTTCGGGCTGGCCGAGACTACCGAGTGGGGTACAGCCCCGAGCGCATAGACCCGTCCAACCCGACGTGGAACTTCCGAAACACACCCAAGATCGTGTCCGGCATCGACGAAGTGTCGACCAAGGCAGTGACCGACTTCTACGCCGAGCTGTGCGATCGGGTCGTACCGGTCGGAAACACGCGCGAAGCGGAACTTGCGAAACTGCTGGAGAACACGTTCAGGCACGTGAACATCGCCCTGGTCAACGAGTTGGCGATGTTCTGCCACGGTCTGGGGATCGACGTGTGGAAGGTCGTCGATGCTGCCGCCACCAAACCGTTCGGATTCATGTCGTTCACGCCTGGGCCCGGAGTGGGTGGGCACTGCTTGCCCATCGACCCGTCATACCTGTCATGGCAGGTGAGACGATCGCTCGGCCAGAACTTCCGGTTCATCGAAACCGCCAACGACATCAACGACCACATGCCCGACTACGTGGTCGCCCGCGCCGTGGAGCACCTCAACGAGATGCGGAAGTCGGTGCGGGACAGCGTGATCCTGCTGATAGGACTGAGCTACAAGCGCAACTCGGGTGACGCACGCCAATCGCCGGCGCTGGTCGTGGCCCGGCGCCTGCACCAACTCGGTGCTCGGTTGCGGGCGGTCGACCCGTTGGTGGACGTGGGTCTCATGCCGCCAGAGATCTGCCTGGTGGACGGCACTCCGGAGAGCATCGCCGGCGCTGATCTCGTCATCGTCCTGACCGACCACGACGCGCTTCCTTGGGATGTCCTCGAACAGCATGCCGACCGGGTACTGGATACGCGGAACCGTCTGCGGTCCGAAGTGGTGAACCGACTGTGATCCGACCCTCTGAAGGCACGCCCGAGTACTACGGATGGCTCGCTGCCCGGAAGTGGGGTACGTACATCCGGACGACCGAAGCCCAGGTCATCGACGAGGCACAGCACATGGCTCCGGCGCCCAGGAAGGCCTTGGACGTCGGTTGCGGTGGGGGCGAGTGGACGGAGTTCCTCACCAACAGAGGCTGGTCGGTCACCGCGGTGGACGTGGACCCGAAGTCCGTGCGTGCCTGCGAGGAACGCAACCCGGACAGCGTCTGCGCCCTGGTCGGGAAGGACAGCCGACACCTGCCAGCAGCGGACGAGTCCGTGTCCCTGGTCATCTGCATCGAGGTCTTGGCGGTCAGCCACTCCGACTGGTTCCTAGCCGAGGTGAAGCGGGTCCTCGTCCCCCACGGGCGGCTCGTCACGGTGACGTGGAACCGCTCGTCGATGCGAGGGCTCTTCGCCGACGCTGCAGCGCGCATCCGCAGCGGTACACCGCACCCTCATTACCAAGAACCGTACCGGGCCTGGCGCCGGCGCCTGACCGACGTCGGTCTCGAGGTAGAAGCCGAGCGCGGCTTGTGCTGGTTCCCGTTCTCACGAGCCAGCGATTCATCGCTCGTACCTGCATCAGCAGTGCTCGAGCGACGCTTCGGCCTCTCCCGGCTGCCCGCATTGAGTCCCTGGGTGCTGGTGACAGGTTCTCGCCGCCCCGACGGGGAGGACGCCGTGCACAACAGGTTGGACGTCGAGGCGGTGGACGGTCCATGAGCGCGTCGGCGATCGGCTCTGCCCAGTACTGGGAGGAAGTCGCGACCAGCAGATGGGGCCGGTACATCAGTGCCGCCGAGACGACAGCGGTCGAACACGCCCTGGCCACGGCTCCTCATCCCCACAGAGCTCTCGACGTCGGCTGCGGCCACGGTCGGTGGACGACGCTGATGCTCCAACGCGGCTGGTCGGTCACTGCTTCCGACGTCGATCCGGACGCTGTCCGCATGTGCGCTGAACGGAACCCCGAGGCCGATTGCCTGGTTGTCAGCGCCGGGAGCCGGCTCCTCTCCGCCGGTGACGCTTCGGTGTCTCTCGTCGTCTGCATAGAAGTGCTGCCGGTCATGACCTCCGAGTGGTTCCTCCCCGAGGTCCGACGGGTCCTTGCGCCGGGCGGTCTGCTGGTGGCCATCACGTGGAACCGCGATTCGCTGAGGGGGCAGGTCAGCAGCGCCCTGTCCCGGATCAGGCACGGCGAGCCGCATCCGCACTACCAGATGTCATACCGGGCGTGGCGGCGGCAGCTCGTAGCCGCCGGAATGGGGATCGAGAGCGAAGTGGGCCTCTGCTGGCTCCCCTTCGGCCGGCGCAGCGACTCACGTCTGATCCCGGCCGCGGTGGGGCTGGAACGTCGGCTGGGGCTCTCGCGACTGCCGGCAGTGAGCCCCTGGGTACTGGTCACCGCCCGTCGTGAGGGAGCAACTCCGACGAGCGATCGTCCTGGCTGAGCAGCGCGCCACACTGGCCTGATCGGGAGAGGGGGACCGATGACCCACCGTCTGAGTAGGGTGACTTCCGGGGTGCAGGAGGTCCAGGTCGTCGCCGACCCACCTGCGTGGCTGCTGTCCGCGTGGGATCGGCTGGTGGAAAGCACACCCGGCACCGACGTGACGCAGCTTTCGGTCTGGGCCCGGATAGGCGCGCTGAAGGCCTTCCGGCCCATGTACGTCTTCGCCTGGCAACGCGACCGATCCCTGGCTGGTGGGGCACAGGTCCTGGTGCGGTGGATTCCGGGTCTCGGGGGAGTCGGATACGTCCCGTACGGCCCCGTCGTCGCCCAGGGCGCGGACGAGCGGGCACTCGTCGTCTGGGATCTCGCACAGGGTCTAGCGGTCCTGCCCGGCATCCGGATGTTGTTCGTGCAGCCCCCGGAGGGAGGCGAGGACATTCGCCAGGCTCTCTTGAGCGAGAGGTTCCGGCCCTCCTCCGCCGACATCGCTCCGACCGGATCGGTCCGCCTGGATCTTTGGCGGAGTACGGAGGAGATCACCAGAGGCATGAAGCCACGGTTGCGTTCCTGGACACGCCGCTGGGCCGCCGAGGGGGTCGAGATCCGCATGGGCGACGAGCGTGACGTTCCTCTTCTCGCGGATCTCATGCGGGCGGCCGCGGACGCCCGGGGATACCGGCGCCCGCCACATGCCGACTACCTGGAGCGGGCGTACATCGAGCTGGCGCGCAGTGAACGCGGGTTCCTGTGGATCGGTGAGGTCAACGGGACCCCGGTGACGGCGGACATGGTCACGACGTGCGGCGAGATGGTGCGCGGCCGGTGGAGCGGGTTCGACCGGCACGGCCCCGGAGGCCGTTTGTCTGTTCCCGCAGCTGCTCGTTGGGCGATCATCCGCTGGGCTCGGGCGGAGGGATACCGGTGGCTCGACTTCGGAGGGCTCTCGGAACAGACGCTGCACGATGCCGTCGACTGCGGGATCCGATCGAGCGCCACGTGGCCCGGACCTGACCAAGCGAAGATGAGCTTCGGCGGCACACCGTACCGGTATCCCGCCCCGGTAGAGCTCATCCGGTCGATGCCCGTCCGGTTCGCCTACGACGCGGTCAATCGGAGCTCGCGCGGTCGAGCCGTCCTCGACCACGTCAAGGGCCGATTGCGGTGCCGCCTCCAGCGACACCCATCTCCGGCCCGGCTTCCCATGGCACCCCCGACCATGCGACTGGGATCGTGAGGATAGAGGGCGTCGGAGCTGGCCCCGCCGGACTCTGGTTTGCCATCTCCGCGAAGCGGTGCGACCCAAGCCACGAGATCACCTTGCACGAGCGCCGCGCGCCGAGCACGACGTACGGCTGGGGCATCGTGTACTGGGACGACCTGCTCGACGGGGTGCGCCGGATCGACAGCGCGACGGCGCAGGCGCTCCGGACCAACTCGCGCAAGTGGGCCGGTCAGCGTGTCTGCGTGCGGGATCGTCGGCCGGTGCACTTGGGCGGCACCGGGTACGGATTGAGCCGCCAGCGGCTGATCGACGTGCTCGCGCGGCGGGCATCCGAACTCGGTGTACGGATCGAACACGAGAGTGATGTGGTTGATGCGGCGGACCTGACGAACGCTGACTTGGTCGTCCTAGCCGACGGCGCGCACTCCCGTCAGCGACGCCGCCGGGAGCAGACGTTCGGATCGATCGAGTGGACCGGGACCAACAAGTACCTCTGGCTAGGCTCGACGAAGACCTTCCCGGACTTCACGTTCGCCTTCGAGGCCACCCCGGCGGGCTGGATCTGGTTGCACGCATACCCCTTCGCGGCTGCCGCGAGCACGGTCATAGTCGAGTGCCGAGAGGGGACGTGGCGGGGTCTCGGCTTCGACTCGATGACTAGCGAAGCCTGCGTGCAGGAGCTGAGTCGCATATTCGCCCGACACCTCGACGGACACCGGATCGAACTCTCCGCAGACGACACCGCCGCAGGACACTGGGCGACTTTCACAACGGTACGCAACGAGCGCTGGCACGCCGGCAACCTCGTCCTCGTCGGCGACTCTGCGCACACCGCACACTTTTCCATCGGTTCCGGGACGCGGATGGCGTTCGAGGACGCAGCGGCTCTCGCCCGGTCCCTCAAAGGATGTCGCCCGGCGGACCTTACCGATGCTCTGCAGCGATACCAGGACGAGCGGCGGCCGGCGGTCCTGAACCTGCAGCGGGACGCCGCGACCAGCGCCGCGTGGTTCGAGGACGTCGATCGACACATGCGGCTCCCGCCGCTGGAGTTCGGTTATGCGCTGCGGATGCGCCGTGAGTCCGCCCCCGGCTCACCACTGCACCATGCGCTACACCGGGTGACGCAGTGGCGAGTCGGCCGCACCGCGCGACGGTCGGTCACAGTGATCCGCCGGGCTGTCGCGACCAGACGGCGCTAGCGCGACAGTTGCAGGCTGTGCCGCTCGGGTTCGGCAGCAGCGGTCTACCCTGGTGACGCTAACTCGCGGGATGACGTGCAGGTATGCCCGCCGAGGTGGTGACGGGTCGTGTCACTCGGCGATGTGACGCTCAGGTTGGCGGTCAGACGGGCTGTGCGCCGGTCTCGCGCGTCGGCGCGGGAGTGAGTTGAAGGATCTCTTTTCCCGAGTTCCGCAGTTGGTGGGCACACGAGCGGGATAGTAAGGGTCGCGTCCCGTGGTCGATTACTCGGCCCGGTGCTCACGCAACAGCCGCACCGCGCGCTCCCTCAGCGCCGGATCGATCTTGTTCGGCATGACGCCATCCTCCGTGACTCATAAGGAGGCAGCACAGAACCTGGGCCGCTTCAGATTCGTTCACCGTCTTGTGGGTCGTGCCGCAGCTCGCGGCCGCTCCCCGATAACTGCCCACCTCACGGTAGGCGGTCAATACGTCCAACTCTTCCCTCACCGACTTCGATGGAGTCCCCTGGATGGAGCGGTGACGGGCTAAGCGCCGCCACCGTCACCGCCCAGGTCTCAGCTCACGATCGACACGATGAGCGAAGAGCCGGACAACCCAGCCCCGTCACCAGGCGGATCGACATTTCCGCCAGGCTGCTCGAATGCCGACCTGCGCGGACGCGCGGCCCGTCACCAGACCAGGCACTCTGCTGCGGAACGCGAGTCGAG
Source organism: Geodermatophilus sp. YIM 151500 (assembly GCF_025716945.1). Classification (GTDB taxonomy): domain Bacteria; phylum Actinomycetota; class Actinomycetes; order Mycobacteriales; family Geodermatophilaceae; genus YIM-151500. The sequence continues at coordinate 153,978 of NZ_JAOVZT010000008.1, read as the reverse complement.
GTACCGCCGCAATCGTGTTCTGCCCTCTATCATGTCACATCGGTGACTGTCCGCCGGTCCCAGGTGTTGTTCTTCTCGACGAACTCGGTGATCACGTTCCCCGGATCAGGATCAACCCTGAGCCCGTCCGCCCCTAGTCCGCGCTGACCGTTGTACTGGCCTGTGGTGTTACTAATGATCAAACCGCGCACCCCAGCCACCGCTATCCCAGTGGAAGTCTGGTTGCGCAGAAGCAGGCCGTCGATGGTGATGCGTTCGGGTATCCGCCCGGAACCGTCTCGAGGGTCGTAGTTTATCATCACGCCTTGGTCGTGGCGGTCGTAAGCATTGTCCCGTAGCGAAACCGGATTCGTGATTTCGCCATTGGCGATGAGCACGTCCTTGAGGCCGACGATCTGCACTCCGTCAGAGTGCTCTGTGGTGTCCGTGTGCCCCGACGTGATGAAGTCCCGGATGGTGACATTCGAGCCCCGGGAGCCGAATACATGGTCCTGGATCACGTTCTCGCTGTGGAAGCGTTGAAGGGTGACGCCCTTCGGCAGGCTCGTGGTCGTGCCCTGAATGTAGAAGGAGCAGTCGGCGCCCCGAACCTTAACGTCTTCTACCGTGACCGCGGTGACCGCCCCGTTGACGTAGAAGCCGTGAGTCGCGCCCAGCCGCGTGTGAATGCCACCCCGCCAGAACACGTTGCTGGCACCACTGACGATGGTGACCTGATCGGTGGTGTCGATCCCGCGAAAGTCCAGTCCGTCACCGCTGATGGTCGTGCGGCCGAACGTGACAGTGGCCTGAGCGGCCGGAGTAATCCTAATCAGCCCTTCGGTGACGCTACGGGTGAACGACTGGGCACCGTAGGACCCACCAGCCAACACCACCGTATCCCCAGCCTGGCTGGCCTCCAGGGCCGCCTGCAACGACTGGGGGCTGTTGGCATTGCGAACGGTGCCCTGCGGGGTCCGATCTACCAACCCCGGGCCGCGCTGGCCGGGTGAGGTCGCGGGACGGCTGGGGGAGGCTGCCGGGG
>NZ_JAOVZT010000008.1:102149-152854 GCF_025716945.1 Geodermatophilus sp. YIM 151500 | reverse complement strand
CGGCTGGCCGGGTGAGGTCGCGGGACGGCTGGGGGAGGCTGCCGGGGCCGGCTGGCCGGGTGAGGTCGCGGGACGGCTGGGGGAGGCTGCCGGACGACTGGGACCCGCAAGCGTGCCGTTGGATACGGAGAGCCCGGTTATCGATACCCAGCGGCCCTTGGACCGCCAGGAGCGCTCCGCCGCAACTTCCACCTCTAGGGTATGGACGCCTGCCACTAGGGGGCGACTGGTCCACAGGGTGGTGTTCAGCCGTGACGGCCGGTAAAGGTCCACCCTGCTGCCCGGCCGCCCGTCCACACTGACCACGCCGATGCCATGGTTTGAGGCCTTGAATCCTCGCCAAGAAACGGTGCCCCCTCCGGGGCCGATCGTGAAAGTGAATGATGCCGTGGCACCCCGGGTGCGGGACGAGCGCTCGGAGGGCCCACCAGGCCACTTTCCCGAGTAGACGATCGACGAACTGCCGGAGTGGACGGCGGGAACGCCATCCGAGCGAGCCGGGGCGGCCGACGCAGGCGACAGGACGGCCCACCCCGCGACCATGGTCGCCACGGGCAGAACAACGCCGAGCAATGCCAACCATCGGCGATGTAGAACGCGATACACAACGGACTCCTGTCGCGCGGACGGCTGCCGACCAGGTGGATGGCCGTCCGCGGGCTTGAACTAGGGGGGTCAGCGGAGGGACAGGCGTCGGCCACGACGTGTTGCTCTGTGGCCGTGAGCCAACAGCGACGCTCGTCGCTACTTGATGTAACTGTCCCACAGCTCTGTGGTGATGACGACTATGCGGTCTGCAGAGCAGCCTGTCTAGCCTTGGCTCGGATTGCCGCCGCCCGGACGCGGCTGGCCGGCGTCACGCCCACCGCGGCGGCGATCCGTCGTCGCGATGCCGAGCTTGCCGCGCGCACTCGCGCGGAAGGGCGCCGCGTAACCACCGCGCGCTAGGCCGCTGGCTGCGTCAGCCCCGTTAAGGCGGCCGGCCGTCGACACCGCCACGGTCTGCGGCGAGGCCCGGCTGGACGGCAAGTACCTGCGGGGCACCTTCGACCCCGACCGCTCGGCCGAGACGTCGCGCTGGGCTAGCTAGCGGACGACGGAGCGGGCGTGCCCGTCCTGCTCGACGAGCCGCTCGCGCTGGGGGACGACGGTGTACTTCGGGTCCTTGGCCGACGCCATCCCGGCTTCGTAGACACCGAAGCGGGTCAGCAGCGATCCGGCCGCCAACAGCGCACCTGACGCAACGGCTCCCAGCCGGCGGCGGCCGGCCAGCAGGGTCAGCCCAGCCCCTGCCGCGGTGCACGTCCGCGCCGCCTTGAGGTACTTCCCCGCCTTGTCCTCCCGGTAGGGCTCGCTGACGATCCCGTGGTCGTGCTCCACCTTCTGCATCACCGCGAGCTCCACCGCCGCCCCGGCCACCGCCATCGCCCGCGACGGCGCCGCCTCCTCCACCGGCGCGAACACCATCGTCAGGCCGCCACCCGCGGCCAGCGCCGACCCGGCGAACACGAACGGCAGCTGCTTGCCCGGCTCCTTCCACGACGGCACCGCGGTGTTCGCGAACAGCACCGCGGTGTAGGTCGCCATCGGCGCACCGAACAGCGCCGCCACCGCGCCGCCGAACTGCTTCAGCCGCGGGAACCAGCCGAGCAGTTCCACCGCCGCCGTCGCCCCGGTCGCCGCGCTGAACGGCGCCAGGATCCACGACCCCACCGACAGCGGCGAGGTCGGCTTGAGCACCCGCAGCATGTTCAGGAACCGCTCCGGCCGACCCAGGTCGTGGATCAGCCAGCCCACCGACAGCACCGACCCGCCTCCGGACACCAGCCGCGACACCCGCGCCAGCACCGGGCGCCCGGTCAGCTCCGAGAACGCCCCCAGGATCGCCGACGTCCCCGCCGCCCCACCCAGGAACAGGTACAGCGGGACGTCGGGCGTCTTCCACACCGGCGCCTTGATCACCGGCCGCCCGTAGTAGGAGGAGAACTCGACGTCCTGCACGACGGGCGCCCCGTCGGCCGCCGCCGCGCGGAAGCCCACGCCGCCGCCCGATCCGTGGCCGTTCCCCCGGCGGCGGCGCCGCTTCTCCCGGTCGTGCGCCGCCGGGCCGTCGGCCCGCCGCCAGCCGGCTCCCGGGGACGCCGTCACTTCCGCCCCCGCGACCCGAGCACCGCCGTGCCGATCACGCCGACGATCATCGCCGCGGCAGCCCCCGCCGACTTCCACAGCGACGGCAGATCCCGGGTGGGCACCACCGGGTCCGGCGGCAACCCGTACACCTCGGGCTCGTCGAGCAGCAGGAAGAACGCCCCCGCTCCGCCGACGCCGTCGTTCTCGTCTCGCCCGTAGAGCCGGGCCGACTCGACGCCCTGCTCACGCAGCGTCGCCAGCCGTGCGTCGGCCCGCGCCTGCAGTTCGTCGAGGTTGCCGAACTGGATCGACTGGGTCGGGCACGCGGTGGCGCACGCCGGCATCAGCCCGTCCAGCGTCCGGTCGTAGCACAGGGTGCACTTGAACACCCGGCCGTCGCCCTCGCGCTTGTCGATCACCCCGTACGGGCAGGCCGGCACGCAGTACCCGCAGCCGTTGCAGATGTCGCCCTGGACGACGACCGTGCCGAACTCGGTGCGGAACAGCGCCCCGGTCGGGCAGACGTCCAGGCAACCCGCGTGCGTGCAGTGCTTGCACACGTCCGAGCTCATCAGCCAGCGCACCTCGCGGTCGGCCGACCGCCCGGTCTGCGGGTCGAACTCGGTCAGCGCCTCGGCGTTCAGCACCCCGGTGTAGGCCGGCGTCGTCCCGTCGGCCGGCAGGTCGCCGTCCGCGTGCCCGGGCGCCTGCGACTCGCCGAACCGCCCGGCACCGGGCGGCCCGACCTGCGGCATCGGCAGGTCGACCGGGCGACTCTGCTCGACGAACGCCACGTGCCGCCACGAGTTGGCGCCCAGCATCCCGGTGTTGTCGTAGGACATGCCCGACAGCCCCATGGCGTCGCGGACACCATCCGCGTCGTCCATCGGGAGCATGTTCCACTCCTTGCAGGCCACCTCGCAGGCCTTGCACCCGATGCACACCGAGGTGTCGGTGAAGAAGCCGATCCGCTGCGGGTGGTCGGCCTCGTAGCCGGCCTCGCCGCTGACGTCGGGCAGCGGCCCGAACAGCCGGTTCTGCCGATCCCGCCCGGAGAACACCGGGCTCGCCGAGCTGACCGAGGTCACGCCGGCTCCTTCCACGTCGCTGGCTGTACCGAGGTATATCCTCCGGGCATGCCCAAGGTCATGGTCTCGCTGCCGGCCGACCTGCTCGCCGACCTCGACCGCGAGGCGGCCCGGCGCGGCAGCACCCGCAGTGGGTTGCTCGCCGTCGCCGTCCGGCGGGAGCTCGACCAGCAGGACCCGGCCGAGTTGGACGCCCTGCTCGAGCGGGCCCGGGCCGCGATGCGGACGACCGGCCCGTTCGAGGCAGCCGATCTGGTGCGCGCCGAGCGCGACCGGTGATCCTGCTCGTCGACACCTCGGTCGCCCTCAAGTGGGTGCACGAGGAGGGCGAGTCCGAGGTCGAGCCCGCGCGGCGCCTGCTGACCGCCCATCGCGCCGGCACCGCCCGCGTGCTGCTCCTCGACCTCGCGGTCTACGAGTTCGGCAACGTGCTGCTGCGCGCGCTCCGGCAGCCCGCGGCGGTCGTCACCCAGCAGCTGGACCTGCTGCGCCGGCTGTGCGGCCCCCTGGTGCACCCCGCACCCTCGTGGCACGCCGAGGCCGCCGCGCTCGCGGAACAGCACGCCCTGACCTTCTACGACGCGAGCTGGGCCGCCGCCGCCCGGGCGCTCGGCTGCCCCCTCGTGAGCGCCGACCGTGCGCTGCTCGGCAGCGGCCTGGCCGTCACCCCGACCGACGCGGCCGCGCGGATATGAGGGGTGGCGGACGGCGTCGGACGTCACGTCGCGTCCTCCACCGGGGCCCGGCCACCGACCGGCACCAGCCCCGACTTCACCCCGGCCTTCCGGCGGTGCTCCTCGACGAAGTCGACCAGCGCCTGGCCCCGCGGACGGCGGCCCGGCCGGATGTCGCAGCTGGCCACCTTCGACTCCTGGATGTGCACGTTCGGGTCCATCACCACGGCCAGCAGGTCGTTGGCCGAGTCGCCGACCGACAGGCCCTGCTCCCCCCAGTGGTACGGGACGCCGATCTGGTGCACCCGCCGCCCGTCGCGCATCTTCAGCGGCCGCATCCGCTCGGTGACCAGCACCTTCGCCTCGACCGCCGTCCGGGCGGTGATCAGCGTCGCCCACTCGCCGTTCTCCAGCCCGCGCTCCTCGGCCAGCTGAGGGCTGACCTCGACGAAGAACTCCGGCTGCAGCTCCGACAGGTAGGGCAGCGTGCGGCTCATCCCGCCGGCGGTGTGGTGCTCGGTGAGCCGGTAGGTGGCGAAGACGAACGGGTACGCGTCGTCGGCGGACGTGTTGAGCCGGTTCCACGCGGCGTGGATCTCCTCGCGGGCCGGGTTCGCCTGCTGCTGGTACAGCAGGTTCTCCACGGGTGACTCGGCCGGCTCGTAGTGCGTCGGCATCGGGCCGTCGGCCAGGCCCGCCGGCACGTACAACCACGCCTTGCCGTCGCTCTGCATCACGAACGGGTCGGCGCCGCCCAGCGCGTCCTGCGCCTTGGCGTCGTCCGGCGGCACGTAGTCCGGGCGCTTGGTCCTCTCGAAGTCCGGCACGTCGGGCCCGGTCCACTCGCCGGCGTCCTCGTCCCAGTAGACGTACTTCTTCCGCTCGCTCCACGGCTTGCCGGAGGGGTCCGCGCTGGCGCGGTTGTAGAGGATCCGCCGGTCGGCCGGCCACGCCCAGCCCCACTCGTTGGCCACCCAGTCCTGCTCGCGGCCGGGCTTGCGCCGCGCCGACTGGTTGACCTCGTCGGCGTAGACGCCGGTGTAGATCCAGCAGCCGCCGGTGGTCGAGCCGTCGTCCTTCATCTCCAGGTAGCTGGACAGCGCCCTGCCGTCGCCGTCCCACCCGTTGATCTCCCGCAGCACCGCCTCGGCGTCGGGCTCGGCGTGCTCGCCGTGCTCCGGGTAGTCCCAGGTCAGGTCGAGGATCGGCCGGTCGCGCGGATCGGTGGAGCCAGCCAGCTTCTCCCGGATGCGCTTGCCCAGGTGGTAGTAGAACCACAGGTCGCTGCGGCAGTCGCCCGGCGGGTCGACGGCCTTGTGCCGCCACTGCAGCAGCCGCTGCGTCTGGGTGAAGGTGCCCTCCTTCTCCACGTGCGTCGCGGCGGGCACGAAGAAGACCTCGGTGGCGATCCGGTCGGTGACCAGCTCGCCGGTCTCGATCTCCGGCGCGGTCTTCCAGAACGTGGCCGACTCGATCATCTGCAGGTCGCGGACGACCAGCCACTCCAGGTTGGCCAGCGCGAACCGCTGCATCCGGCCGTTGGCGTGCCCGACGGTCGGGTTCTCCCCGACCAGGAAGTAGCCGGGCACCTTGCCCTGGATCATGTCGGCGCTGGTCTTGTACGTGCCGTGGTCGCCGGTCAGCCGCGGCAGGTAGCCGAACGCGAAGTCGTTCTCCGCCGTCGCCGCGTCGCCCCACCAGGCCTTGAGCAGGCTGACGGTGTAGGCGCGCATGTTGCCCCAGAACCCGCCGCGGCCCGCGCTCGAGGCGCAGAACCTGTCCAGGTCGAGGTGCTCGCGGGCGTGCGGCATCGGGATGTAGCCCGGCAGCAAGTTGAACAGCGTCGGGATGTCGGTCGACCCCTGGATGCTGGCGTGCCCGCGCAGCGCCAGGATGCCGCCGCCGGGCCGGCCCATGTTGCCGAGCAGGGCCTGCAGGATGGAGCAGGCGCGGATGTACTGGACGCCGACGGTGTGGTGGGTCCAGCCGACGGAGTAGACCCAGGACGTCGTCCGCTCGCGGTTGCTGTTGGCGGTGACCGTCCGCGCGACCTCGAGGAAGACCTCCGGCTCGATGCCGCAGATCTCGCCGACCATCTCCGGGGTGTAGCGGGCGAAGTGCCGCTTGAGGATCTGGTAGACGCAGCGCGGGTGCTGCAGGGTCGGGTCGGTCTCCGGCCGGCCCCGCAGGTTGGCCGAGCCCTGGCCGCCCTCGTACTGGTCGGCGTCCTTGATGTCCGAGGTCTCGCCGGCCTCGACCTCGCCGCTGCCCCGCTGGTCCTCACCGGCGTCGGGGGCACCCTCGGTCGGGTCGCCGTCCTCGGTCAGGTTGTCCTGCACCACGCCGTCCTCGGCCTGCCGGAACGCCGAGCCGCCCGGCAGGGTCGGCGAGCGCTGCCCGGACGCCGGGTTCACGGCGAAACCCTCGTACTGCCACGACGTCTCGTCGTACTGCCGCGTCTCCGGGTCGAAGCCGGAGAACAGCCCGTCGAGGTCCTCGGTGTCCCGGAAGTCCTCCCGCACGATCGCCGACGCGTTGGTGTACGCGACGACGTACTCGCGGAAGTCGAGCTCGTTCTGCAGGACGTGGTTGATCAGCCCGCCGAGGAAGGCGATGTCGGTGCCCGCCCGCAGCGGCACGTGCAGGTCGGCCACGGCCGACGTCCGGGTGAACCGTGGGTCGACGTGGATGACCTTCGCGCCCCGCTGCTTGGCCTCCATCACCCACTGGAAGCCGACCGGGTGGCACTCGGCCATGTTGGAACCCTCGATGACGATGCAGTCGGAGTTCACCAGGTCCTGCTGGAAGGTGGTCGCCCCACCGCGGCCGAACGAGGTCCCCAGACCGGGGACCGTGGCGGAGTGCTATATGCGCGCCTGGTTCTCGATCTGGATCGCGCCCAGGGCGCTGTAGAGCTTCTTCATGAGGTAGTTCTCCTCGTTGTCGAGGGTCGCCCCTCCGAGGCTCGCTATCCCCATGGTCCGGTTGACCTTCAGCCCGTCGTGCTTGTCCTGCCAGCCCTTGCGGCGGGCGTCGAGCACGCGGTCGGCGATCATGTCCATCGCCGTGTCGAGGTCGAGGTCCTCCCACTCCGTCCCGTACGGACGGCGGTACTTCACCGTGGTCACCCGGCTCGGGCTGGTCACCAGGCCCTTGGTCGCGCTGCCCTTCGGGCACAGCCGGCCACGGCTGATCGGCGAGTCGGGGTCGCCCTCGATCTGCACGATGCGTTCGTCCTTGACGTAGACCCGCTGACCGCAGCCGACGGCGCAGTAGGGGCAGACCGTCTGGACGACGCGGTCGGCGGTCGCCGTGCGCGCGGTGACCTTCTCCGTGCCCGTGCTGCGCGCGGCCGTGCCGCGGCCCAGCGGATCCGAGCCGGTCAGCTGCCGGTACACCGGCCAGGAGTCGAGCCAGGTCTTCACGATCAGCACTCTGCCACCGGGCCGGGGACCCGGCACGGCGACCGGGGCCGGTCGGCCGCGCGTGACCGGATCGTGACCGTCGGGACAGCCGCCACCGGTCGACCCGCAGGTCCGGACGGCGGACGGCGCGGACCCCGGCTCGGCGGACACCCGGCGGCGTCCCGCCCGTCCGGGTGACCCGCCGTCGCGGCGGCTCCAGCACCCGCACCACCGTCCCGAAGCATCCGAGGTGACCAGCGCCCCGCTCCGGCGGTCCGGAGCGCCCGCCGCCGCGCCCCGTCCCGGGCGTGGCGCGCGGCTCGCCGTCCCCGCCGGTGCCGTGCTCGTCGTCGCGGGCGGCCTGGCCGCGCTGGCCGCCCGGCTGCCCACGGCCGCCGGACCCGCCCTCGTCGGGGCGCTCGGCCTCGCGCTCGCGCTGGCCTGCTGGCGCGAGCGGCGGGTGGCCGCCGACCTGCGGCGCACCCGGACGCACTTCCGCTCGGTGCTCAAGGGCAGCCCCGACCCGGTGGTCATCCTCGACGACCGGGCGCGGGTCTCCTACGTCTCCCGCCGCGCGGCCCGGATGCTCGGCCGGGACCAGGCCGCGCTGGTGGGGCTGCCGGTGCAGTGCGCGGTCCACCCCGACGACCTCCCCACCCTCCGTGCCGCCGCCGCGGCGCCGGCCACCCGGGACGAGTCCGCCGTCCGCACCGTGCGGGTGCGGCACGCCGACGGCCGGTGGCTGCTGGTGCAGGCCACCGTCCGGGACCTGCGCGCCGACCCGGAGGCCGGCACGCTGGTGCTCTACTGCCGCGACGTCACCGCCCGCCCGCCGCTGCCGGGCCTGGACGGCGACCTGCTCGAGCTCTCGCTGGCCGACCCGGTCACCGGCCTGCCCAACCGCGCCGCGCTGGTGCGCCGGCTGGCCGCCGTGCAGCGCGTCGCCGGCCACCCCACCGCGCTCGTCCTCGTCGGGATCGAGGGCCTGGGCGCCCTGCCCGAGGACGACGCGGACGCCGCGCTGCGGGCGCTCGCGTCCCGGCTGGCCCGCTCGCTCCGCGGCGAGGACTGGCTGGCCCGGGGCAAGGACGGCGACTTCGTCGTCCTCGTCTACGGCACGGTGGCCGACGCCGAGGTCGTCGCCGCCCGCCTGGTCGCCGACGTCGGCCCGCTGGTCACCGCCACCGGCACCGTGCCGCTGACCGCCGTGGCCGGCGTGACCGCGCTGTCCCCCGGCGTCGACACCGGCGAGGCGCTGCGCCGTGGCGACCGGGCGCTGCGCAGCGCCCGCGCCGCCGGTCCGGGCGCGGTGCACCGCTACGACGACGCCCTCCGCAGCGCCGAGGACCGGCGCGCCACCCTCCGCGCCGACCTGGCGGGTGCACTGGCCCGCGGCGAGCTGCGGCTGGTGTTCCAGCCGGTCGTCGACGCCGTGCTGCAGCGCACGGTGTCGGTCGAGGCCCTGCTGCGCTGGCGGCACCCGGAGCTCGGGGAGGTCCCGCCGGCGGAGTTCGTGCCGCTGGCCGAGGAGTCCCCGCTGATCGCCGACCTCGGCCGCTGGGTGCTGCGCGAGGCGTGCGCCGCCGTGGCCGCACTGCCCGACGACGACCCCGCCGGGACCGGGCCGGCCGTCGCGGTCAACGTCTCCGCGCGGCACGTGCGCAGCGGCGAGCTGGTGCCCGACGTGCTGGCCGCCCTCGAGCGCAGCGGCCTGCCGCCCTCGCGGCTCGTCGTCGAGATCACCGAGTCGGTGCTGCTGGACGACGCGCACGTCGTCGACGACCTCGCCGCCCTGCGCACGCTCGGCGTCCGGATCGCCGTCGACGACTTCGGCACCGGCTGGTCGTCGCTGGCCTATCTGGCCGGTCTGCCCGTGGACGTGCTCAAGATGGACCAGCACTTCCTCGCCGGCGTCGAGAGCGACCCGCAGCGGCGGGCGTTGTGCCGCGCGGTGCTGCACCTGGGCGCCAGCCTGGGCCTGCCGGTGGTCGTCGAGGGCGTCACCACGCCCGCGGAGCTGGCCCTGCTGCGCGACATGGGGCACCGGTACCTGCAGGGCTACGTGTTCTCCCGGCCGTTCGAGGCCGACCAGCTCGCCGCGGGCGCCTGGCGCGCCTGCCTGCCCGCGGGCGCCCTCCGGTGAGCGCGCGGGTGCGACCGCCGCTCGTCCCGCGCGACGTCGGCCGGACGGTCCTGCTCGCGCTGCTCGGCCTGGCGCTCACCGTGCCGTCCAGCCCGGCCGACGGCACCGGCATGCAGTGGGACGACCTCGTCCTGGCCGCGGCCGCCGGCGCCACGGCCCGGTCGCTGTCCGCCCGGCTGCGGCGGATGGACGCGGCCGCCGCCCGCCCCTGGCGGCCACTGCTCGTCGGCGCCGTCCTGGTCTGCGTCGCACAGCTGCTGACCGGGCTCGCCCCGGGCCCGGCCATGGACGGCTTCGCCGTCGACGACGTCGTCCTGCTGACCGGCGCGAGCATGCCGCTGGTCACCTGCGCCGTGCTGGCCCGGCGGGTCCGCCGCACGCGCTGGGCCGCGCTGCTGGTCGACGGCGCCATGGTCACCGTGGCGCTGGTCGCGGTCACCGAGGTGCTGCGGACGCCGATCTCCGACCCCACCCGGGGAGCGGACGATCCCGGCGCCCTGGTGCTCGGCTACGGCGTCTACGCGGCGCTGGTCGTGGGCGGTGCGGGCGTGCTCTGCACCGTCTCGACCGCGGCGCTCCGCCGGTCGGCCACCACGATGATCACCGCCGTCGCCTGGCAGGCCACCGCGGCGGTGGCCGAGTCGCTCGCCGTCGTGACGTCGTCCCCGGCGTGGGTGGCGGCCTCCGGCGTCACCGTCGTGCTCGGGATGCAGACCGCCCTCCTCGCCGTGGGGCACGCGCCGCGGCACGGTGCCGACCCGGCCGCGGGCGCGACCGCGCGGGTCAACCCGGCCGGCATGGTGCTGGTCGTCGTCGCCCTGCTGGCCCTCCCGGTGGCGCTGGTCACCGCCCTCCTGCGCGGCGAGCCGCTGTCGGCCGGCGCGCAGATCGGTTGCGCGCTGGTCCTCGCGCTGGTCGGTGCGCGCGTGCTGCTGCGCATCCGGGAGCGGGGCCGCCTCGTCGACTACCTCGTCCGCAGCGAGGAGGACTTCCGCGACCTCGTCGAGGTCAGTTCCGACGGGATCGCGGTCGTGGACGGCGACCTCGCGGTGCGGTTCGCCTCGCCGACCGCGCGGGAACTGCTCGGGCTGCCCGAGGACCGGGCGGTCCGGCTCACCGACCTGGTGCGCGCCGACGACCGGGCCGCCGTGGCCGCCGCGCTGGTCGCCGGCGGGGAGGTCCACTTCCGGGTGGCCGGCTCCGGCCGCGAGGTGGAGGCCAGCGCGTCCGTGCGACCCGGCAGCGGGCGCCACCTGCTCCACCTGCGCGACGTGACCACCCGCCGCCGGCGCGAGCGGGAGCTGGAGCGGATGGCCTTCACCGACCACCTGACGGGCCTGCCCAACCGGGCGATGCTGTTCCAGGAGCTGGCCGCCGTCGCCGACGACGGCCGCTGCCTGCTCGCGCTCGACCTCGACGGCTTCAAGACGGTGAACGACGTCGCCGGCCACGAGGCCGGCGACCAGCTGCTGGTTGAGGTGGCGCGCCGGCTGCACACCGTCGTCCGGGACGACGACGTGGTCGCCCGGCTCGGCGGTGACGAGTTCGCCGTGGTGGTCGGCGGCACGCTCGACGAGTCGGTGGACGTCGCCGGCCGGGTGGTCGACGCCCTCGGGCTGCCGCACCGCGCCGGGGAGTGGACCTTCGCCGTCGGCGCCAGCGTCGGCGTGACCGTGCTGCGCCCCGGCGCCGGCCAGGTGGCCTTCCGCGAGGCCGACGCGGCCCTGCGGGCGGCCAAGCAGGCGGGCAAGGGCTGCGTGCGGGTGGCCGGAGACGGCGTGCGCGGCCCGGCGGCGAACGGACCCGACCTCGCGACGGCGCTGGCCGACGGCACCCTGGAGCTGCGCTACGACCCGGCCGAGGACGCCGGCGGCGCGACCGTGCTGGTCACCGCCGAACCGGTGTGGCAGCACGGCGTGCTGGGCCCCGTCGCCGCGTCGGAGCTGTGGGCCGCGGCCGAGCGGCAGGGCCGCACCCCCGACCTGCAGCGCTGGGTGCTGCGCACCGCGTGCGCGCAGGTAGCCGCGCTCGACGACGCGCTCGGCGTCGTGGTGGGCCTCGCGCCGGGCCACTGGTCCCCGGAGGGCCTGGCCGAGGAGGTGCGGACGGCGCTGGCCGCCGCCGGCCTCCCACCCGGCCGGCTCGTGCTCGCGCTCACCGAGGAGGTCCTGCTGACCTCGTCGGCCGCGCTCCTGCCCGAGCTGGTCGCGGTGCAGCGGACCGGCGTCCGGTTGTGCCTGGACGACTACGGCATGGGGCACAGCCTCTTCGCCCTGCTCGCCCGGATGCCGCTCGACGTGCTGCGGGTCGACCTCTCCGCGCTCGCCGTCCGCGACGACACCGAGCGCGGGCTGCGGGTGCTCACCGCGATCAGCCGGACGGCGGCGGAGTTCGATCTGGTGGTCGTCGCCGGTGGCATCGACACCGCAGCGGCCCGGTCGGCCGCCCTCGCCGCGGGGGTCGCGCTGGTGCAGCACCGCACGGGCGCCCGGCAGCTCACCCGCGGCGCCGTGGAGCGCTCGCTGTCGGGCCTCCCCCGCTGAGCTCCGCGGATCCCGGCGGGCGATCGGGGTTCACCCCCGGATCGCTCGGGGTTCACCCGGAACGGTGCTCCACGCGGTGGAACTGTCCCTCCCCGCGCCGATACTGGGCAGGTGACCGGGCTGGGCCTGCACTTCGTCGGCCACTCGACGGTGCGCGTCGAGCTGGCCGGCCGCACGGTGCTCACCGACCCGGTGCTGACCACCGGCATCGGCCCGCTGCGGCGGGTGGTCCCGCTGCCCGACCCGGCCGTCTGGGCGGGCGTCGACCTCGTCCTGATCAGCCACCTCCACGGCGACCACCTGCACCCGGCCTCGCTGCGGATGCTCGGCGCGCACACCCGCGTCGTCGTGCCTCGCGGGGCCGCGGCCTGGCTCCGCAGCCGCGGCTTCACCCGGGTCGACGAGCTCTCCCCGGGCGAGAGCCTCCTGGACGGCGACCTGCGGGTGACCGCCGTCCCCGCCGAGCACAGCGGGCACCGCTGGGGGCCGCGGCTGACCCACGGCCCCGCCACGGAGTCCGTCGGGCACCTGCTGCAGGGCGGGGGCTCGTCGGTGTACGTCAGCGGCGACACCGACCTGTTCGACGGCATGTCGGTGCTGGGCACCCGCGGCGTCGACGTCGCCCTGCTGCCGGTCTGGGGCTGGGGGCCCACCCTGGGGCCAGGTCACCTCGACCCGGTGCGCGCCGCCGAGGCGGTCGCCCGGGTGCAGCCGCGCGTCGCCGTCCCGGTGCACTGGGGCACGCTCGCCGTCGCCGGCACCCGGCTGCGCACCTCCCCGCTGCGGGCGCGGATGGCCCGGCTGCTGGCCGATCCGCCGCACGAGTTCGCGGCCGCGGTGGCCGGCCGCGGGCTGGCCACCCGGGTGGTCGTGGCCGATCCCGGCGAGCCGGTGCCGCTGGCCCCCGCCCTGGAGACGCCGTGAGCGCCGGCGTGCTAGCCGCGGGCTGGACCGAGGCGGCGTCGGTCGGCTACCCGGTGCTGTTCGGCGGGGTGCTGCTCGGCTCGATCGTGCCGGTGGTGCCGACGGGGGCGGTCGTCGGCGCCGCGGCGGCCTTCGCCACGACGTCCGACCGGCTCGCCCTGCCGCTGGTGCTCGCCGTCGCCATCGCGGCCGCCGTCCTCGGCGACCTGATCACCTTCGCGATCTGCCGGTTCGGCGGGCCGCGGGCGGTGCGCTGGGTGGCCCGCGGGCAGCACGCCGAGCGGATCGCGGAGGTCCGCGAGCAGTTCCGCCGGCACGGCTGGCAGATCATCGTGGCCGGCCGCCTGCTGCCCGCCGGGCGCATCCCGGTGCTGCTGGCCGCCGGTGCGCTCGACTACCCGTGGCGCCGCACGGTGCCCGCGGTGGGCCTCGCCGCGACGCTGTGGGCGCTCGCCTACGCCGCGCTCGGCATGCTCACCGGCGGCATCTTCGACTCCCCGCTCGTGGCCACGCTGCTGGCCACGCTGCTCGTCCTGCTCGTCGGTGCGCTGCTCAACCTCGCCGGCGGCCGGCGGCAGCGGCGGAGGGCCGCCACCGGCCGCGGCACCGACCACGGCATCGGCGACGGCACCGACCGCGGCACCGACCGTGGCACCGACCGCGGCACCGGCGACGGCACGGACGCCCGCGGGACGGACCGTCCCGTCCGCGGCGCGCCTCCCCGTGACGACCCAGCGGGCGCGGGAGGGCGCCGGGCGGGCTGCGAGCGGGCATGAGCGCGGCCGTCACCGCCGGCCGGGTGCTGCGCGCCGGTCGCAGCCTGGCCCGCGTCCTGCTCGTCTGGACCATCGCCACCGCGGCGCTGGTGGCCCTCGACCGCGGGCTGGCCGGCTTCGCGATGCGCTCCTGGTGGCAGCCGCCGGTCGCGGCGCTGCTGCTGGGGGTGCTCGCCGGCCTCATCTGGCCGCTGGTCATGCGGGTTGCGCTGCCCCTGGCGTTCTTCACCCTGGGCCTGGGCGGTTTCCTGCTGATGGGCGCCGGCGTGCTCGGCATCTTCACCGCCATCCCCGGTGTCGTGGTCACCAGCTTCGCCACGTCGGTCGCGGTCGCGCTCGCGATGTCGGCGGTCGCCGGGCTGGCGAGCAGCGCCCTCGCCGTCGACGAGGACGAGCTCTTCTTCCGCCGGGCCCGGCGCCGGGCGGCCCGCGGCGCGGAGCTGGAGCCCTGTCCGCCCGGCGTGCTGTTCCTGCAGATCGACGGGCTCGGCCACGAGACCGCGCGCCGCGCCGTCCGCGACGGCTCGCTGCCCACCCTCGCCGCCTGGCTGCGCTCCGGCAGCCACGTGCTCACCGGCTGGCACACCGACTGGAGCTCGCAGACCGGCGCCGCCGTGGTCGGCATCCTGCACGGTTCCAACCACGACGTGCCCGGGTTCCGCTGGTACGACAAGGAGCGCGACCGCGTCGTCCGGGTCTCGCACCCCGAGGACGCCGCCGCGATCGAGCGCCGCCACTCCGACGGGCGGGGGCTGCTCGCCGGCGACGGCGCCAGCCGCGGGAACCTGTTCACCGGCGACGCCCGCTACGTCAGCCTGACCATGAGCTCGCTGGCGCACGTGGTCCCGCGCACCTCGCGGCGGGCCCGGCGCGGCCGTGACCCGGTCGGCTCGGGCTACTACGCGTACTTCGCCAACCCGGTCAACGCGGTGCGCACCATCGGCGTCTCGTTCGTCGACATCGGCCGCGAGCTGGTGGCCGCGGCCCGGCAGCGGCGCGCCGACGTCCGGCCGAGGGTGCCCCGGGGCGGCATCTACCCGCTGGCCCGGCCCGGGACGACGGTCATCTCCCGCGACGTGGTGGTGTCGTCCCTGCTGGAGGACGTGCTGGCCGGCCGGCCGGTGGTCTACGCCGACTTCCTGGGCTACGACGAGGTGGCCCACCACTCCGGCGTCGAGCGCGCCGACGCCCTCGACGTGCTGCGCAGCATCGACCAGCAGATCGGCCGGCTGCACCGCGCCGCGTCGCTGGCGCCGCGCCGGTACCACCTGGTGTGCCTGTCCGACCACGGGCAGACCCAGGGGGAGACGTTCGCCGACCGCTTCGGCGAGACGGTCGAGGAGCTGGTCGGCCGGCTCTGCGGTGGCTCGGCCGCCGACCGGCGGTCCCGCACGGGGCCCCGGAGCAGCCGCCGCCCGGCCGAGGGCTGGCAGGTCGCCGCGGCCGCGGCCGGGGGCGGTGTGGTCGCCCGCCGGCTGCGGGCCCGGGTCGCCGGGGCGGCGCCGGCGGACGCTGCGGAACCGGCCGGCGCGCCGGGTGCCGTGCCGCGGGTCGCCCCGGGTGTGGTGGTCGTGGTGTCCGGCCACGTCGCGATGGTGTCGTTCCCCGACGTGCCGGGGCGGGTGCCGCTGGAGACCATCGAGCGGCACTGGCCCGAGCTGCTGCCCGCGCTCGTCGACCACCCCGGCGTCGGCTTCCTGCTCGTGCACTCGGCCGAGCACGGGCCGGTGGTGCTCGGCCGCGACGGGGTGCACCGGCTGGCCACCGGCGAGGTGCGGGGCGCCGATCCGCTGGCCGGCTACGGCCCGCACGCGGCGGCGGTGGTCGCCCGCGGCTCCACGTTCCCGCACTGCGCCGACGTCGTCATCAACAGCCGGTACGACCCCGACACCGACGAGGCGTCCCCGTTCGAGCCGCACGTCGGCTCGCACGGCGGCCTCGGCGGGCCGCAGCAGCGGGGCTTCCTGGTCCACCCCCGGTCGTTCGCCCCGCCGGGCGAGATCGTCGGCGCCGAGCAGCTGCACCGGGTGCTCCGCGGCTGGCTCACCGACCTCGGGCACCCGGAGCCCACCGGCGAGGGCGTCGAGCCCGGTCCGGACAGCCGCGCGGCCCTCGACCGCACGCCGAGCCCGGTCGGCTCGGAGGCCTGACCCCGCCCAGGTCGTCGTCCGCGGCGGTGATGGCGCAGGTCACCGCGCAGGTGGGTGGGGCGTGACGGTCAGGTGAACAGCACCGCGCCGCGTGGCGCGCGGCCCGCCGGCCGACCATGGTGGGCCGATGCGACCCGACGCCCGCGCCTGGTTCGAGCACCGCACGACGTCCGCCCCCTCCCTGGCCGGGATCCATCCCGCCCGGTTGCTGCGTGCCAAGCGGCGCGGCGGCCACCGCGTCTCCGTCGTCCTGCCCGCCCGGAACGAGGAGGCGACGGTCGGCCGGCTGGTCCGCGACCTGGCCGAGCACTGGGTGCGGCGCACCCCGCTGGTCGACGAGCTGCTCGTCGTCGACTCCGACTCCACCGACGGCACCGCCGCGGTCGCCCGGGCGGCCGGGGCCGAGGTCGTCGCCACCGCCGACGTGCTGCCGGCGCACGGCACCCGGCCGGGCAAGGGGGAAGCGCTGTGGAAGGGGCTGGCGGCCAGCACCGGCGACCTCGTCGTCTTCCTCGACGCCGACCTGCTCGGCGACGTGGCGCACTACGTGCCCGGGCTGCTCGGCCCGCTGCTCGCCGACCCGCAGGTGCAGTACGTCAAGGGCTGCTACACGCGGCCGCTGGAGCTGGCCGGCCAGAGCCGGCCGGCGGGCGGCGGCCGGGTCACCGAGCTGGCCGCCCGGCCGCTGCTCAACGCGCTGTGGCCCGAGCTCGCCGGCTTCGTGCAGCCGCTCGGCGGGGAGTACGCCGGGCGCCGGTCGGCGCTCGAGCAGGTCCCGTTCTTCTCCGGGTACGGCGTGGAGATCGGCCTGCTGGTCGACCTGCTCGACCTCGCCGGGCTGCCCGCGCTGGCGCAGGTCGACCTCGGCGAGCGCCGGCACACCTCCCAGACCGACGAGGCGCTCGGCGCGATGGCCGGGCAGGTGCTCGCGGCGGTGCTGGGCCGGCTGGAGTGCACCCGCGCCGGCGGCGGACGCGCCGGCGGTGGACGCGCCGGCGGTGGACGCGCCGGCGGTGGACGCGTCGAGCCCGGCGCGCTGCTCACCAGCTTCCGCCACGACGGCACGGGGTTCGTGCCGGCCAGCGTCGCCGTCGACGTCGACGAGCGGCCGCCGCTGGCGAGCGTGGCCGAGTACCGGGCCCGCTGGGCCGAGACCGCCGGCTGACGGAGGAGATCGGGCGGGTCACCGCGCCCGATCTCCTCCGTCAGGCCAGCGGGGTGTCGTCGAGGGCGGCGGTCAGGTCGGCCGGGGTGTCGAACAGCGCGATCGCGCCGGCCTCGCGCAGCTCGTCGTCCCCGAAACCGCCCGAGCGCACGACGATCGCCGGCATCCCGGCGTTGGCGGCCGCCTGCACGTCGAAGACCGAGTCGCCGATGACGACGCCGGCGGCGTCGGCCGGCTCGCCCAGCTTCGCCAACGCCACCTGGAGCAGGTCCGGCGCCGGCTTGGTCGACTCGACGTCGTCGGCGTCGGTCCACTCCTCGGCGACGTCGCGGGCGTCCAGCAGGTCGAGGTACTGCTCGACGTGCTGCGGCTTGCCGGAGCTGGCCAGCACGACCCGGTGCCCGCGTTCCCGCAGCGCCACCAGCAGCTCCCGTGCGCCGGGGAGCACGCTGATCTCCCCCAGCATCGGGTCGAACTCCTCGACCCAGCGGTCCCGCACCCGGTCGCCGATCCGCCGCTCGACGTCGTCCCCGCCGAGGGCGGCCACCAGCTGGTCACCGCCCATGCCGATCAGCCGGTGGATCCGCCAGACCGGGTACGTCTCGCCCAGCGACCGGAACGCGCGGTACCAGGCCACCGCGTGGTGGTAGTTGGTGTCGACGAGCGTGCCGTCGACGTCCACGACGGCGATCCGGGCGGTCGGCATGCGCGCAGGGCTGCCCACGCCGGAGCCGGACCAACCGCCGGAGGGGTGGACGGCGGCCGGGGCGGGCGTGCGGCACCATCGGCGGGTGCCTGCCGACTCCTCCATCGCGCCCGGCAGCGCCGCCGGACGCGGGCCAGCCGGCCGCACGGCCGCCGCACACGAGACCGCCGGACGCGCGGCCGCCGGTGATCCGGCGACGGTGACCTGCCCGGGGTGCGGTTCGGTCCTCGTGCCGGCCGCGCCGCCGGAGCGGCCGCACCCCGGGGCCGCACCGGCCTGCGCCCGGCTGTTCGAGGTGACGGTGCGCGGGCTCCGCGACGAGGCGGACGCCGACCCGGGCACGGCGGCCGTGGCCCAGCTCGCCGACGACGCCTACGACGCCCAGCACCCCGTCGCGGACGACCCCACGCGGCTGCGCGACGCGCTCGACGGTCTCGCCCGGCGGATCGCCGGCGGCGCCGCGGCCGAGCCCGGCGCCGCCGTCGGGAACGCGGACGCGCCCCCGGGATCGTGGCGGACGACGATCGCCGACGTCGCCGCCGACCTCGACGTCATCGACCTGCCGGTGCTCGTGGAGTCGTGGGCCCGCACGGTGCACCAGGACTGGACGGCGCAGCGCACGTCCGCCCGGTGACCGCGGCGGCCGCCGACGGGACGGATCAGAAGGTGGCCGCCTCCGCGACCGCGACCGCCGGCAGGTTGACCGCGGGTACGGCGGCGGCGCGGACGGACACCGCGGTGCTGCCGGACCCGTTCCCGGCCTGCACGATCGGCAGCAGGACGTCGTCCAGCACGTTCTCGACCCGCTCGGGCGCCATCGCGCCGTCGCCGACCGCGGTGTAGCGCTGCCACCAGAACGCCTCGAGCACCGAACCCAGCAGGGCCAGCCGGCCCGGCTCGACGCGCTCGCCCCGGCCGGCCGCACGCGCGCCGAGCTCCTCGACCGCGGCTGCGAGCGGTCGCACCAGCGCCGCATCCAGACCCTCGCGCAGCAGGTCGTCGTGCCGGGCGGCCCCGACCAGGCTGGCCGCCGCCCGCTCCTCGCGGTCCAGCGGTCGCGTCCAGCGCCGCACGAGGGCCGCCAGGTCGCCGCGCAGCGAGCCCTCGTCGTCGGGCGTCTCGACAAGCGAGAACCGGCCCACCGCGTGGTGGACGAGCGCCGCCATCGACGGCCAGCGGCGGTAGATCCCGGCCTTGCCGGCGCGTGCCCGCGCGGCGATGCGGTCGCTGTTGAGCCGGCTCCACCCCTCGTCCGCGAGGATGTCTACCGCCACGGACATCAGTTGCTCGGAGAGCTCGGCGCTCAGCGGACGTCCGGGTGTCCCGCTCACAACGGCTCCGTCCGGAAGGGGATGGCCAAGAGCACCCGCACATGATGGCGACTCACTGGACGGGCCACAACCATTCGGACGACCTTCTTTCCGTCACGCGCCCGCCGCGCTCTCCACCGGCACCCGGAGCGTGGCGCCGTCCTCGGAGAGCCGGCCCTCCGAGCGGGCGGTGGCGATCATCTGGTCCCACTGCGCCGCCCAGTCCTCAGCGGTGGCCCGCGGCTCGGCGGCGGCTCGCAGCGCGGCGACGTCCAGGTGGGCGGTGCCCGGTTCGCGCAGGCGACCGAGGCCGGCGTGCTCCAGCGACCGCGCCGCCTCCTCGTCGGTGACCGCCCCGAGCGCCAGGTGCACCGATCGGACGTCGTCCACGTCGACCACCCGCGCCTCGGGCCGCTCGTCGGTCCCCGTCAGCACCTCGACGATCACGTCGTCCTCCTCGGGATGTCGGAGCTCCTGGCCGACCCTAGAACGGCGCACCTGAAGCGGCCCGCCACGAGCGTGCGAGTGGTGGGGGGCACGGGGGTCCTACACGTGCCAGGGGAAGCGGCTGAAGTCGGCCGGCCGCTTCTCCAGGAAGGCGTCGCGGCCCTCGACCGCCTCCTCCGCCATGTAGGCCAGCCGGGTCGTCTCCCCGGCGAACAGCTGCTGACCGACCAGGCCGTCGTCGACCAGGTTGAACGAGTACTTCAGCATCCGCTGGGCGGTGGGGCTCTTGGCCACGATCCGCCGTCCCCAGTCGAGGGCGGTGCGCTCCAGCTCGGCGTGCGGGACCACCGCGTTGACCATGCCCATCCGGTGGGCGTCGGCCGCGGAGTACTCGGCGCCGAGGAAGAAGATCTCCCGCGCGAACTTCTGCCCCACCTGGCGGGCCAGGTAGGCAGAGCCGAACCCGCCGTCGAAGCTGCCGACGTCGGCGTCGGTCTGCTTGAACCGGGCGTGCTCGGCGCTGGCCAGCGTCAGATCGGAGACGACGTGCAGGCTGTGCCCGCCGCCGGCGGCCCAGCCCGGGACGACGCAGACGACCACCTTGGGCATGAAGCGGATGAGCCGCTGGGCCTCCAGCACGTGCAGCCGGCCGCTCGTCCGCCCCCGGTCGTGCTCGTAGCCGTACCGGCCGCGCACTCGCTGGTCGCCGCCGGAGCAGAAGGCCCAGCCGCCGTCCGCGGGGCTCGGGCCGTTGCCGGTGAGCAGCACGCAGCCGACGTCGGTGCTGAGCCGGGCGTGGTCCAGGACGGCGATCAGCTCGTCGACCGTCTGCGGCCGGAAGGCATTGCGGACGTCGGGACGGTCGAAGGCGATCCGGACGACGCCCGCGTCGACCGCCCGGTGGTAGGTGAGGTCACCGAGGTCGAACCCGGGGACGGGTGTCCACGCGGCGCTGTCGAACAGCTCGGAGACGTCGTCGCGGGCGGTCATGCGGCGAACCTTGCCAGGTCGGCGATCCGCCGGGTCAGGGGAGGTCCACGCCGGCGGCGACGTCGGAGACGGACGGCCGCCCGTCCACCGCCTCCGTCCCGCGAGACCCCGCCCTGCGACGCGTCCTACGGGGTCCGCGTCGCCGACTCGCCCCCGCGCTCGGACGGGGTCGTCCTCGTCGGCGTCGACGACGGTTCCTCCGACGTGCCGGACGTCCTGGCCGGCTCCGTCCCGCGCCCGTCCCCGGGCTCGGACGACCCGGTCGGCGTGGACGACGGTTTCGGTGACGTCGACGGCTCCGACGACGGCCCGGTCGGCGTGGACGACGGCTCCGACGACTTCGGTGACTTCGACGGGGTGGACGACGGCTCCGATGACTTCGGTGACTTCGACGGCGTGGACGACGGCTCCGACGGGGTCCTGGCCGGCTGACCGGGCTCGGTCGGAGTCCCGGACGGCTCGGAGGGTCCCGACGGATCCCCGGTCGGCTCTCCGGCATCCGGACCGGAGGTCGGGGAGCCCGACGGCGTCCCGTCGGTCGGCTCCGGGGTGACGGCCGGCGCGCCCTCCGTCGGCGTGGGCTCCGGGCCGGGCGGTCCCTCCGTCGGAGCGGCAGGGGCCTGCGGCGGGCGGTCGCCGGCCGGCCGCTCCGCGCCGTCGCCACGCCGTGCGGTGCGCTCCGCGGCGTCCGCCGTCCGCTGGGCCGGTCGGGCGACGGGAGCGCGCTCGGGGACGGCGATCTCGACCGGCGCAGCAGCGACGTCCCCACCGGGAGCGGGCGGCGGCGGGTCCGGCGCCGCAGGAACGGACGGCGACGGGCCGGCGGAGCCGGGCACCGAGTCGTCGGCCACCGCCTCTGCCCAGCGCAGGGAGAGGAACCCCGCCGGAGATCCTGGCTCCGGACCGGTCCCCGCCGCGGCCTCCCCGGCGGAGCGGAGCACCGCGGAGGGTGCCGGATCCGCGCCTCCCCAGGCCCACCACGCCACCGGCACGCCGGCCAGCAGGCCGGCACAGGCGAGGCCGGCCAGCCGGACGGCCGGAACCTGCGACCGGGCGTGCCGGCCGGCGCCGGAAGAGCTGCGCCGAGCGGTTCCGGGACCGCGGTGACGGGGGCGACGAGGCACGGTCGCCTCCTAGCAGACGCAGATCGGGGACCGGCCGAAGCTAGCGGTACCGGCGCGGATCGACAGCGCGTCCCGGCACCCCCGCTCGCCCCATGGCCCGGCCTCGGCGCGTCCTCACGGTTCGGCCGCAGGCGCTACCGCGTGTCGGCACGGTGTCAGCGCGTTCCGGCGGGCCCGTCCCGCACCGGCCGGGCGGCCGGCCCGGCACCCGACGTAGCGTCGTCCGGGTGCCGACCGTCCTTCCTCTGCGGGTCGGCACGCTGAACCTCTCCTCCGGACGCGACGGGGCCGGTCGTCCGATGGACGGCGACGCGATCTCCGCCGCGGTCGCCGGACTGGACGTCGACGTGCTGGCCCTGCAGGAGGTCGACGCCGCCCAGCCGCGGTCGCACGCGGTCGACCAGGCCGCGGCGGTCGGGGACGGCCTGGCCGGCGACTGGCGCATGGCGGCCACCGTCGCCGGCACCCCCGACCCGTTCCGCAGCTGGCAGCCGATCCGGCCGCCGCGGCTGCGCGGTCCGGGAACCCCGGCCGTCGCGCCGTCCTACGGCGTCGCCCTGGTCAGCCGGCGACCGGTGCGCCGCTGGTCGGTGCTCGCGCTCGGCGCCGGTCGTGCCCGCCTGCCGATGCAGGCACCCGATCCGGGCACCGGCCGGGTGCGTCGGTGGTGGTTCCCCGACGAACCCCGGGTCGCCGTCGCCGCGGAGCTCGACGGGCTGACCGTCGTCGCGACCCACCTCTCCTTCGCGCCGCACACGTCGGTGCGGCAGTTGCTGCGGCTGCGCCGCTGGGCCGCCCGGCTGCCCGGGCCGGTCGTGGTCGCCGGTGACCTCAACCTGCCCGGGGGCGTGCCCGCCCGGGTGCTCGGCGCGGTCGACCTCGTGCGGGCGGCGACCTTCCCCGGGCACGACCCGCGGGTGCAGCTGGACCACCTGCTGGCCGTCGGCGGTCGGCTGGCGCCCGACGACGCGACCGCCGTCCGCCTCCCCGTCGGCGACCACCGGGCGCTGTTCGCGACCGTCGCGCCGGCGTGAGCAGTTCGCGGGCGGACCGCGGCGGCCGGTCCCTCCCGCTGGTCAGCCGGTGGCGTCGGTGACGTCGAGGGCCTCGGCGACGTGGGCGGGGTCGGAGCGATCGGTGCGCTCGGCGACGAACGCACCACCGCCGGTGGTGTCGCGGGCGAGCAGCAGCGGGCGCAGCCGGTCCAGGGACGCGGCGAGGCCGGGGTGCAGCTCGACGTCGGTGAGCGCGGCCAGGGGCAGCCACGCCGCGCCGGCGCTCTCCCCGTCGAGCGTGAGGTCGCCGGCCTCGATGCGGCGCGCCGGGCGGGCCAGCACGGTGGTGTAGGCCCAGCCGCCGTGGTCGTCGATCGAGCGGGCGCCGAGCACGACGTCGGCGGCGGTCAGGCCGAGCTCCTCGCGCACCTCGCGCAGCGCCCCCGCCTCCGGCGGCTCGCCCACGTGCAGCGCCCCGCCGGGCGTCCCCCAGGTGCCACCGTGGTGCGACCAGGGAGCCCGGTGCTGGAGCAGCAACTCGGGCCCGTCGGCGGCGTCCCGGTGCAGCAGCAGCCCGGCCGCACCGGCAAGGCCCCAGTGCCGGTGCCCGAGCGCGCACGTCGTCCAGCTGTCGGTCGGGGAGCGCACGCCCTCCAGTGAACCCGTTGTCCGCGGACTTCGTGCTCTGCGTGCGCCTGGAACTCACAGCACGAGGTCCGCGGGGGGTGTCAGGAGCCCTGGCACTGCGCCCCGGAGGCGGCCCCGCCGGGGACCGGAACCCGTCGAAGCCCTCCGAAGCCGTCGGCCGCGCAGGAGGTCATCACCTCGCCGGGGGCACGTTCTGGTTGTGCCGGAAGACGTTCTCCGGATCGAGCCGGGCCTTGAGCGCCGCCAACCGTGCCCAGGTGGTCGAGGGGTAGGCCTCGCGCACCCGTCCGCCGCCCTCGTCCTCGAGGTGGTTGACGTAGGTGCCGCACGCCAGTCGGCGGGTCGCGGCCCAGGTGCGGCGGGCCCAGGCGGACTCCGGGCCCGGCTCCCCGGCGGCGTCCCAGACCCCGACGATCGTGGTCATGTGCGTGGCCGACCGGTGCGCGAACGCGGTCCTCGCGGGGCCCACGTCGGCGATCGCCCCACCCAGGCGGCGCACCAACACGTGGGACATCGGGTGCCTCCGCTGCGCCGCGGTCGCCACCAGCGCGTCGATCGCGGCGTCGTCCAGCTCGTCGAGGAAGTCGCTCTTCAGGTGCGAGCGCATACCCCACGGGGCGCTGGTGTCGACCGACTGCTGGAGCGCGCAGTAGGGCAGCACGCCCAGCATGTCGATCTCCGGGCGGCCGAGGGCGGACCGGATCGGCGAGAGCATCCGCTCGGCGTCCGCCGCGTCGCCGAACCAGGCCGCCGAGATGCCCGCCAGGGACCGGCCGCGCAGCTCCTCCGGGACGAACGGTGCCGGCGGTGCGGTGGCCTGGACGGCGACCAGCGACAGCTGGCGAGGCGCGGCGGCACCGAGGTCCCGGTAGAGCCGCAGCACCTCCGCCGCGCGCTCCCCGCGGTGGAAGACCACACCGCCGGGCACCGGCCCGACCGGATGCAGCGCGAAGGTGAACGAAGTGACGACGCCGAAGTTGCCGCCACCGCCGCGCAGTCCCCACATCAGCTCCGGGTCGGTGCGGTCGTCGACCCAGCGGATCTCCCCGGCGGCGGTCACCAGCTCGGCGGCGAGCAGGTTGTCGCACGCCAGGCCGTGCATCCGGCTCAGCCAGCCGATGCCGCCGCCGAGGGTGAGGCCCGCGACGCCGGTGTGCGAGATCTCCCCGCCCGGTGTGGCCAGGCCGTGCTGCTGCGCGGCCGCGTCGAACTCGGCCCAGGTGGCGCCGGGTCCGACGACCGCCGTCCGGGTGCCGGGGTCGACCCGCACCTCGCGCATCGCGGTGAGGTCGACGACGAGCCCCCCGTCGACCACCGACCAGCCCGGGATGCTGTGCCCGCCGCCCCGGACGGCGACGGCCAGGTCGTGCCGGCGGGCCAGCGCCAGCGCGGCGGCGACGTCGTCCGCGGACCCGCAGCGGGCGATGAAGGCAGGACGGCGGTCGATCGAGCCGTTGTAGACGCGGCGAGCGTCGTCGTAGCCGGGCGAGTCGGGAGTGAGCAGCGTGCCCGCGAAGGGGGCCGGGGCGAGTGCAGCCATGGTGTCCTCCTCGGTGCGCATCGGGTGCGCGCACCGACGGTGCGGCCCGGCGGGGCCGCCGATCCATCCCCTGCGTCAGGGGTTCCTGCCGGGAACGCCGGGCACCACACTTCTCGGCATGGACGCACGGCGTGCCCGGCATGCGGTGTCCGAGGTGGAACGGGTCTGCCGGACGGCGACGGACCCGACAGCCCTGCACCGGTCGGTCACCGCGGCGGTCGCCGGCGCGGTGCCCCACGACCGCTGGTGCGCGATGAGCTTCGACCCGGCCACGGCGCTGCCCACCGGCGGCTTCCACGAGGAAGGGCTGCCGCCCGCGCTGCTGCCCCGTCTGCTCGAGCTGGAGTTCGGCGGCGGACCCGACGTCGGGCGGCTGGCCGAGCTGGCCCGCGCCGAGCGCTCCGTCGTCCGCCTGTCGGAGGCGACCGGCCGCGCGCCGCAGCGCAGCGCCCGCTTCCGGGACGTGCTCGAACCAGCCGGGCTGCCGCACGAGGTCCGCGCCGTGCACCGCGACGGCCGCACCCCGTGGGGCGCGCTGATCCTGCTGCGCGGTTCGGACGTCGCCGATTTCACCGCCGCCGAGGCGGCGCTGGTCGGCAGCATCGGCTCGCACGTCGCCGAGGCCCTGCGCCGGGTGCAGCTGCTGGCGAGGGCGGGCGAAGGCGGCGACGACGGCCCCGGCGTGGTGCTCCTCGACGTCGGCGCGCGCCGGGTGGCGGTCATCAGCGGGTCGCCGGCCGCCCTGCAGCGGTTGGGGGACGTGGACGACGGCACGGCCGAGGGCCTGCCGCACGTCGTCACATCGCTCGTGCGCACGGCGGCGGGCGGTCCCGGCCGGGCCCGATGCCGGCTGCGCTCCCGCACCGGGCGCTGGCTCACCCTGCACGCCGAACGGCTGAGCGGCAGCACCGTGAGCCTGGTCGTGGAGCCGTCCCGGCCCGCCGACATCGCGGCCCTGCTCATCGATGCCTACCGGCTCACCGAGCGAGAGACCGAGGTCGTCGGCCTCGTCGTCCGCGGGTACAGCAACGCCGAGATCGCCGGGGCCCTGTGGTTGTCGCCGCACACCGTGGCCGACCACGTGAAGCACGTCTTCGAGAAGACCGGCGTCCACAGCCGGGTGGAGCTGACCAGCCGGCTGTTCTTCGACCACTACCTGCCGCGCGGCTGACGCGGAGCGCCGGCGCGCCTAGCGTGGCCGGGGTGGAGCGCTGGGACGTCGTCGTCATCGGCGGCGGGCCGGCCGGGGCGACCGCGGCGCTGTCGGCACTGCGTCGCGCCCCCTCGACCTCGGTGCTCGTGCTCGACCGCGCCGACTTCCCGCGCGACAAGGTGTGCGGGGACGGCCTCGCGCCCGAGGCGCTCGACGTCCTGGCCGGCCTCGGTCTCGACCCCGCCGCCCTGACCGCCGGCTTCCGGCCGGTGCCGCGGCTGCGGCTGACCGGGCCGTCCGGGGCGGGCGCCGAGCGGGCGATGCACCGCCCGGCGGCCGTCGTCCCCCGTGAGCTCTTCGACGCCCGGCTGCTCGACGCCGCGCTCGCCGCCGGCGCCGTGTTCCGGCGGCGGGCGGTCCGCCGGGTCGAGCCGGGCGCCGACCGGGTGCTCGTCGACGGCGCGCTGTCCGCGGGGGTGGTGATCGGCGCCGACGGGGCGGAGTCCGTCGTCCGGCGGGCGCTGGGCGTGCGGACCAACCGCGCCGACCAGCTCGCGGTCGCCATCCGCGGCTACGCGCCGGTGCCGCGCGGGCTCGACGGCGTGCAGGTGGTCACCACGACGGCGCAGCGCTGGCCGGCCTACGCGTGGTCGTTCCCGCTGGGCGACGGGCGGGCCAACGTCGGCTACGGCGAGCTCGTCTCCGGCGGGGTGACCCGCACGCAGCTGGTGGAGGGGCTGCACCGGCTGCTGCCCGGCGTCGCGCCCGAGCGGCTGCGGGCGCACCGCCTGCCGCTGTCGAGCGGCCGGCCGCGCCAGCCCGACGGCCGGGTGCTGCTCGCCGGTGACGCGGCCGCACTGATCAACCCGCTCACCGGCGAGGGGATCTTCTACGCCGTGCTCTCCGGTGCGCTGGCGGGAGAGGCCGCGGCGCACGGGGCGCGGGCGGGTGCCGTGCACCGGCGCCTGCTCGGGCGGCGACTCGGTGGCACGCTGCGGCACCTGACCGTCGCCTCGCAGCTGTCCCGGGTGCCGCGGGTCATGGACGCCGCCGTCCGCGCCGCGGCCGCCGACCAGCGCGTCTTCGACGACGTCGTCCGACTCGGGCTGGCCGACGGCCGGCTGACCGCGCGGGCCCTCGCTGCGGCGGTCCGTACGCTTCGCTGACGCCGACGAGGACGGCTCCGGGGAGGGGCATGGGCAGCGGGGCAGCGCCGACCGACCGGCCGGACGGCGGGATCGGGGGCGACCCGGACGTCGAGGCCGCCGCGCTCCGCGCCGTCGCCCGGACCCGCGCCCTGGGCATGCACTTCTACGGGCACGTCCTCGGCATCACCGCCCGCCGGCCGCCGGGCGCGCCGCCGCACCCCTGGCTGGAGCCGGACGCCGCGGTCACGCCTGGACCGGTCCCGCCGGTGTCGGTGGCCGCGATCGCCGACCTGGCCATGGGCTCCGCCGTGCGGGCCGAGGTCGGTGCCGGACGCCGCCTCGGGACGGTCACCATGGCGCTGCACCACCTCGCCCCGGACGTGCGCGCCCCGGTGACCCCGGCCGCCTCGGTGGTGTCGCTGGACGCCGACCGGCGCCACGCCCTGGCCCGGTGCGAGCTCACCGACGCCTCCGGCGCGGTCGTGGCCGCCGCGCAGGGCTGGTTCATGGCCCTGCCGGTGCCCGGGGGCGCGCGCCTGCCGCTGCTCCCCTGGGAACGTGACGAGCCGCCGGACCCACCCGTGCCCGCGTGGGATGCGCTCCGTCCGGACGAGCGGGCCGCGGTCGAGGCCACCCTGCGGGCCGGCGCGCGCGCCCGCGCCCGGGGGACGTCGGTCAGCGCCGAGCTCACCGCGCCGACGTGGGAGGCGGGCACGGCGGAGGGCACGGCACGCGGCCGCCTGCGGATCGGTCCCGCGCTGACCAACCGGGTGGGGCACGTGCAGGGCGGAGCGCTCTACGGCATCGGCCTGGCCGCCGCGGCCCGCGCGGTGGGCCCGGCGGCGGGACCACCCGACGGTTCCCGCGAGCCGGCCGACGGCCCCCGCCCCGACCCGGCCGACGGGTACTGGCAGTTCCTCCGCCCCGGCGACGGGGACGAGCTCGTCGCGGAGGCGTCGGTCACCCGCCGGGGCCGCAGCGCCGCCTTCGCCGCCGTGACCGTCACGGTCGACGGCGTCCCCGTCGGCACCGGCTCGTTCGCCTTCCGGCCGCCGTCGGCCCCGGGCTGACCGCCGTGCCGGGGCGCGCCAGCCGCCCCGTCACCCCCGGCCGGCGGCGCGGTACCAGCGGGGCGAGGTCGACAGCGGCGGGCCGAAGGCCGCCCGCAGCACGAGCAGCGACGGCCCGCCGGAGGCGATGCCGTCCGCGACCGCCGCGCCGAGCCCGCCGACGGTCACCTCCCGCGCCGGGACGCCGAACGCGGTCGCCAGGGCCACGAAGTCGGGCGTGGCCAGGTCGCAGCCCAGCGGCTGCTCGCCGTCCTTGGTGAAGTCGTAGCGGAGCATCCCGTAGCCGCCGTCGTCGACGAGGACGACGGTCACCGGCAGCCGCTCCTGCGCGGCCGTGGCCAGCTCCCCGCAGGCGAACAGGAACCCGCCGTCGCCGACCAGCGCCACGGTGGGCCGGCGCGACAGCGCCGCGCCGAGCGCCGCCGGGAAGCCGAAACCGAGCGTGCCCCAGCCGACCGGGTAGGCCAGCCCGCGGGCGCCGCCCACCCGACCGAAGGCGCCGTACCAGTAGCCGGCGACGCACATGTCGGCCACGACCACGGCGTTCGACGGCAGGCCCGACTCCAGCGCCTCGAGGAACTCCGTCTCCTGGCCGGCGTACGTGGACCGCCCCTCCGGGCGGTGCCACCACGGCGACCGGCGCCGGGCCGGCAGCGCGTCGAGCACGGCCAGCAGCGCGGCGGCGGCGTCGGCGGCCACCCACACGTCGGGCGGGTAGGTCACCGGCTCGGCGACGTCGACGGTGACCAGCGTCGGGGGGCGCGGCTGCCGGAAGCCCTGCGTGTTCATGGCGTCGAGGTCGCTGCCGACGACGAGCACGCAGTCGGCGGCGTCCCACAGCGCGCCGGCCTCCGGCGCGTGCGGGGGGAGCGGCACGAGGCACGGCGCGGACGGCGCGAGCAGCCCGCGGCCGCCGAACGAGGTCAGCACGGGGGCGCCGATCCGCTCGGCGACGAGACGGACCAGTCCGCCCGCCTTCGCGGCGGTCGCCCCGCCCCCGGCCCAGACCAGCGGGCGCCGGGCCTCGAGCAGCGCGCCCACCGCGTCGTCCACCAGCACGGTGGACGACGGCCCGACCGGCACCGGCGCCTCGAACCAGCCGTCGACCTCCGCTCGCAGCAGGTCGGTGGGCACCTCCAGGTAGACCGGACGGCGCGGCGCGGCCATCGCGAGCCGGCCCGCGCGCAGCACCTCGGCGAACAGGTCCTCGGCCCGCTCGACGTGCACGACCTCCTTCGTGACCGGGCGGAAGAAGGACGCCTGGTCGGTGCACTCGTGCAGCACCCCCCGGTACTGCCCCGGCACGCGCTGGGCGGTCGGGATGTCGGTGGCGATCACCAGGACCGGCGAGTGGCACGACCACGCCTCACCGGTCGCGGTCACCGCGTTCGCTGCTCCGGGCCCCGTCGTCGTCAGCGCCACCCCGAGCCGCCCGGTGGCCCGCGCCCAGCCGTCGGCGGCGTAGGCGGCGGTCTGCTCGTGCCGCACGCCGACCAGCCGGACACCGCTGCCCGCGAAGGCCCGCCACGCGGCCAGGTTGTGCACCCCCGGCAACCCGAAGACGACCTCGACCCCGAGTTGCTCCAGCGCCGCGACCAGCGCCTCCCCACCCGTCGGCATGCTCCCGCCTCATCCACGTCGGCGCCCCGTCCGGCATCGGACTCGGCCGGGCGGCCCGCCGGCCGGACGGGGAGTCCGACCGCCTCGGGATCCGGGGCTCGGCGCGGAGGCTAGCCTGACCGGGCCCCGTTCCGGCACCGGATGCCGGACGAACCGCCGGACGCGCGGTTCTCAGGCGACGACGCCGCGGTCCGCTGGTCATGCGCCCCCTGACCCGGTCGTCGGCTCGGCGTCCTGCAACCTGCACGGCCCGCGCCGCCGCCCGCCCCGCGCCGACCCTTCGCCGGGGCGTCGCACCCCCGTAACGCGGAGGGCAGCCCGCCCGTCACCCGGGGGCAGCACGCTGGCGTCGTCCCGGACCCGTCCGCGCACCGACGGGTCGTGCGACGAGGAGGGACCGCCGTGACCGTCACCGCCCCGCACCCGATCGCGCTGGCCGACCGCGGCGCCCGGCGGCTCAGGGTCGCCGGCGCGCTCGCCGGAGTCGGCGTCCGCACCGCGCTGCACCGCGGCAATCCGCGCGCGCGGCAGCGGGCGCAGGTGCTCGCGGCGGCCCGGGTCCTCACCGCGCTCGGCGTGCGGGTCCGGGTCGTGCCGCCGGACGTGGCGTGGCCGCGCACCGGCGGCTCCCTGGCGGTCGACGGGACGGCGGGCCGGCTGGGCGCCCTGGCCACGCTGACCGCCGTCCCCCGGGGCGTCGACGGGTGGGCCGACCTGGCCGACCGCGCCTTCGCCGAACGCGCCCCGGCCGTCCGGCCGCCCGTGACGGGCACGGCGCTGCCCGTGGCGATCCGCTGGCTGGGCCCGGACGGCGCCCCGCTGTCCCCGCACCGCGTGCCGGACGGCCCGGCCGACGCGGCGGCGGCGTCGGGCCTGGTGGTCGAGGTGCGGCTGCTGCCCGCGGTCGACGCCCCGGCTCCCGGGCCGACCGGGACGGGTCCCGGGCCGGCCGGGACGGGTCCCGGGCCGGCCGGGGTGGTCAGCGCAGGGCCGTGACGACCGAGCTGCCCGTCGCGCCGAACGGCTCGACCACGAACCCGAGGTTGGTGAGGACGTCGGCGACAGCGGCGTTCATGCAGCGTCGCACCGTGGCATCGGCCGCGGCGCCCCGCAGCTGGTGCAGGCTCATCCGGTCGTGGGCGTGCCAGCTGACCAGGACGCCGCCGAGCGCCAGCTCGGGCATCAGGCAGACACCACCGGCCGGGTGGCCCTGCGCCGTGCCGTGCAGCGGCAGCCCCGCCTCGACCAGCGTCGCGGCGACCTCCACCACCAGCGTGGTCAGCGGGTCGGTGTCGGACAGCAGCGCGTCCCAGTCGGCCGGGAGCCGGTCGAGCTGACCCCCCAGCTCGGTGAGCCACGCCCGCTCCTCGGGCGCGAGCCGCGGGGTCACGCCGCCGTCGGCGCTCCGGGCGCCGTGCACCGCGATCGCCGGCAGCCCGTCGGCCAGGGCGGCCCAGTCGGCGTCGGTCCGGTCGGCGAACGGGCCGGCGAGCACCCGCGCGGACTCGTCGACCAGCCACCACCCGTGCCCTCCGGCGGGGGGTGCCGGGGCGGGACGGACGGCGAGACCCACCGACCCGGCCCGCGGCTGGTCGGTGGGAGCGCCGGCCGACCGGCGGGCGCGGGCGCTGCCGGCGGGGTGGGCGCCGGAGCGGCTCGGAGCCGGGCGTCGGCGCTGGCCGGCGCCGTTGCGCTCGAACTCGTAGCGGGCCGTCGAGCTGGCGCCCAGGGCGACCACCAGAGCGGTCAGCACGAAGAAGCCCAGCACCGCCGCCGCCGGCCAGCCCACGGTCGCACCCAAGGTCACGCGTCGACTCCTCAGCACCCTCGCCCGCGGCGGGAAGTACCGCGGGGAGCACGAAGCTAGGGCTCCGGGGGCGCGGACCCGGCCGGTTCCGAGGAGGGTCCGTCCGCCTCGTCACCGGATCGTTGCGGCGGGCCCGGTCCGCGGTCGACGACCCGCCCCGCGGAACCCCGGCTTGTCGACAAGCCGCACGCTGACCAGCGGAAACGCCGCCAAGCGGGGTGAGGTCGTCCCTCCTGCCGACGCGACGCGACGGCGTGTCGGGCGCCCCGGACGGCGGGTTCCGGGACGCGGGCCACCCTCCGGTCCGCGGGAGGCGGTCCGTGCAGGCATGATCGGACCGTGCGACGTACCGGTACGGCCGGGCCGGGCAGGCCGAGGTGAGCGACTCCGCGGACGTGCGGGCGGTCCTGGCCGCGGAGGACCGCCGCTACCGGGCGATGCAGGACGGCGATCTGACGACGCTCGACGAGTTGTGCGCCGACGGGCTGAGCTACGCCCACTCCAGCGGCGCCCGGGACACCAAGGCCCAGTACCTGGAGAAGGTCCGGTCCGGCTACTACGTCTACCGGCGCATCGATCACCCGGTCGAACGCGTCGACGTCGTGGGCGACACCGCCATCGTGGTCGGCAGGATGACGGCCGACCTCGAGGTCCGGGGCACGCCCAAGACGATCGACAACCTCGCGCTCGCGGTCTGGACGAGGGCGTCCGGGAACTGGGAGCTGCTGGCCTACGCCCCGACGGCCCTGCCCGGCTGACGCCCCGACGGCCCTGCCCGGTCGACGCCGCCGTGGCCGCTCCCGGGCCGGGCGGCTCAGGACCGGCGCTGCAGCACGAAGTCGTAGCGCGCCTCGACCCAGGGCTCCGACGACGTGCCGCCGTCCGGGGTCTCGCCGGGCGGCCGGTGCTCGAACCGGACCACCAGCTCCTGCTTCGTGCCGAAGACGACGTCGCTGTCCAGGTAGTCCGCACCCTCCTGGAACAGGTGGGTGATCAGCGGCTCGTAGCCCGGCACGTCGAGCAGGAAGTGGATGTGCGCCGGCCGGAAGTGGCTGATCTCCGTCCGCCCGATGAGGTCACCGACCGGTCCGTCCATCGGGATGGTGTACCCCTTCGGCGCGATCGTCCGCACGCAGTACGTGCCGTCCTCGCGGGAGGTGTACTTGGCCCGCAGCCGGGCCTCGTCGACCTCGCCCAGCTGCGCCTCGTAGACGCCCTCGTCGTCGGCCTGCCAGACGTCGAGCACCGCATCCGGCACGGGCTTGCCGTCCAGGTCCCGCACCGTGCCGTGCACGAACAGCGGCTGGCCCGGCAGCCCGTCGGACATGTCCCCGCCGAAGCCCAGCTCCGGGGAACCCGCGATGTGGAAGGGACCGAGGACCGTGGCGGGGGTCGCCGCCGGGTCCAGCCGGTGGTTCATCTGGACGACGAGCATGGACAACCCGAGGACGTCGGAGGCCAGCACGAACTCCAGCCGCTTGTCGTCGCTGATCTGCCCCGTGCGGGTCAGCCACTGCATCGCGGCCATCCACTCGGCCTCGGTCAGCCGCACCTCGCGGGCGAAGTCGTGCAGATGCCGCACCAGCGCGGTCATCAGCTCGGCGAGCCGCGGATCGCGCGCCGTGGCCCAGCGCTCGACGGCGAGGTCGGTGATGTTGTCCTCGGTGACCAGCTGCACGGTCTCCTCCTAGCGGGCCGGGCGGGCGACGGGCGACGTCCGCCTGCGTGGTGCGGTCAGGGGGTCAGGACCAGCCGACCCCCGGTCTCCCCGGCAGCCTGCCGGCGCCAGGCATCGGCGACCTCGGCCAGCGGCAGCACCTGGTGGGCCACGCGGAGCCGGCCCCGCGCGGCGTGCTCCGCGAGGGCCGCCAGAGCGCCGTCGCGCTGGTCCCGGGTCAGGACGTTGTTCGTGTAGCCGAGCACGTCGGCCGCGCGGCCGCGCAGGACGGCCGAGGAGAACTCGGCGAGGTCACCGGACGAGCCGCCGAGGTTGACCAGCCGGCCGCCCGTCGCGAGCACGCGGGAGGCCGCGGTCGCCGCCGTCCCGAAGACCGGGTCGACGACGACGTCGACGTCGCCGCCCAGGGCGTCCCGGAAGCGGACCGTGAGCTCGTCGACGTCGCCCGCGAGCTCGACGACCTCGTCGGCCCCCGCCCGTCGCGCACGCTCCCGGGCCTCCGGCGAACGGGCCACCGCCACGACCCGGCCGGCGCCCAGCAGCTTCGCGGCGCCGACGGCCGCCTGGCCCACCGCGCCACCGGCCCCGAGGACCAGCACCCGCTCCCCCGGCCGGAGCCGGCCCCGCGCGGTGAGGCACATCCACGCGGCGACACCGGACATCCCCAGGGCCGCCAGCTCCGCGTCAGGCACGTCGGCGGAGAGCAGGACCAGGTCCGCCTCGGGGACCGCGCACAGCTCCGCGAGGCTGCCGTCGCCGGGGGCCATCCCGGCGCGGGTCGCGAAGAAGACCCGGGCGCCCTCCGGCAGCACGGCGGAGCGCTCGACGACCCCGACGCCCTGCACCCCGGGCACGTAGGGCGTGGCCGGCCGGCCGAAGTACGACGTCCCCGACGCGCAGAGCAGGTCCAGCGGCGCGATCGGCGCCGCGGTGACCCGGACCAGCGCGTGCCCGGGCGGGGGCTCCGGTGCCGGGTGCTCGCGGTAGCCGGGGGTCTGCCCCGGTGCCTGCAGGACGGCGGCGCGCACGAGCTCACCCCCCCGGGTCGACGTAGACGGCGTTGCGGTCGACGGCGAGATAGGCGTCCATGCCGATCGGCCGGCGCCGCTCCTCGGCGAGCTGGCCGAGCAGCCCCGCCGCCCGGGCCAGCAGGGCGAAGCCGCGCAGCAGCTCGACGGGCAGCCCGAGGTCGGCCAGCGCGGCGCCGCAGACCCCGGCCCCGTTGAGCGGCAGCCGCCGGCCGAGGACCTGCTCGTGCACGCGGCCGATCGCCTCGAACAACCGCAGGTGCGGCCCGCGCAGCCCCTCCTCCTCGGCGATCCGGAGGAGCACGGCGGTCCGCGGGTCACGCTCCTTGTGCACCGGGTGCCCCAGGCCGGGCACGAAGCGCCCGGCGGTGCGCGACTCGCCCACCGCCCGGACGGCGAGGGCGTCCCAGCCGGCGTCGTCCGCGGGCAGCTCGCCCTCCTGCCGCTCGAGCACCTCGTGCAGGTAAGTGCCGCAGTCCTCGGTCACGCCGAGGAACCGGGAACCGCCCCCGAGCAGGCCCGCGGCGAGCGCGCCCTGCAGGGAGTCCGGCGCCGAGAGGTACGTGAGCCGGGCCGCGATCGCCGTCGGCGTGAACCCGTGGTCGGCCAGGGCCACCAACACCGCCTCGAAGACGCGGGTCTCCGAGGGGGTGGGGCGGCGCAGCGCCACGAGCCAGAAGGCCAGCTCACCGAAGCCGACCGACCCCATCAGGTCGGCGGCCAGGTCGCGGCCCAGCAACCGGATGTCGTCGGCCGTGGACGTGCCCAGCGACGTCGGGAACGACAGCCCGTCGCCCGCCGCGCTCATGCCGACCGCTCCTCGCCGGCCGGCTCCGCCAGCCACCGGCGCACCTCCGCGCCGTGCTCGTCCAGCGCCGGCGGAGGGAGGCGGTACTCGGCGGCCGTGGCGGAGAAGGAGATCGGGTTGCGCACCGAAGGGACGGCGGCAGCGCCCTGCCCCACGGTGACCACCGGGTCCAGACCCACCTCGTCGGCGAAGGCCACGCCCTGGTCGATGGTGTTGATCGGCCCGCAGGGGACGCCGGCGGCGATGATCTCGTGGAACCAGTCGAGCTTGGACCGGGTGCGCAGCCGCTCCACCAGCAGCGGGCGCAGCTCGTCGCGGTTGGCGGTGCGGTCCTCGTTGCGCCGGAAGCGGGGGTCGTCGACCAGCTCCGGCACGCCGAGGACCTCGCACAGCCGGCGGAACTGCCCGTCGTTGCCGGCCGTCACGATCAGCTCGCCGTCGGCGCACGGCAGCGGCTCGTACGGGAAGAGGCTCGGATGGCTGTTGCCCATGCGGAAGGGCACCACCCCGCCGGCCACGAAGGCGCTGGTCTGGTTCACCAGCCCCGAGAGCGCGGAGGAGAGCAGGTTGACCTCGACGTGCTGACCCCGGCCGGTCTCGTGCCGGTGGTTCAGCGCCGAGAGGACGCCGATCGTCGCGTGCAGCCCCGCCATGACGTCGAAGAGCGCCACGCCGGCGCGGTACGGCTCGCCGCCGGGATCCCCGGTGAGGCTCATGAACCCGGAGATCGCCTGCACGATGAGGTCGTAGCCGGGCAGCGACCGCCCTCCGGGAGCGCTGCCGAAGCCGCTGATCGAGGCGTAGACCACGCCCGGGTTCCCGGCCGCCACGCTGTCGTAGTCCAGTCCGAAGCGGGCCAGTCCCCCGGGTTTGAAGTTCTCGACGAGCACGTCGGCCCGGCGGGCGAGCTCGCGGGCGAGCCCGGCGTCCGCGGCGTCCTTCAGGTCGAGCGCGACCGAGCGCTTGTTGCGGTTGACCCCGAGGTAGTAGGTGGCCACGCCGTCCCGGACGGGGGGCTGCCAGGTGCGGGTGTCGTCCCCTCCCGGCCCCTCGACCTTGACGACCTCGGCCCCCAGGTCGGCCAGCAGCATGGTGGCGTAGGGGCCCGCCAGGATGCGGGAGAAGTCGGCCACGAGCAGTCCCGCCAGCGGTCCCCGCCCCGGCGCCGCGCCGGGGAGCCCAGGTCCAGAGGTCATCGATCCCCATTCGCTCGCGTCGGCCCCACCCGCTCGCGCCGATGATGGCCGCTCTGCGGACGCATGTCCGTGCCGGAGTCTGGACGGCCAGCGGGCCCGCGTCAACCTCGAACGGCCGCGTCCATCCGTCGTCCCGGATGGCCTTGACACGCCGTCCGTGGCGGCTCCACAGTGTCGGCGCGACGCTGCCGACCGCCCGGCGGACGACCGTCCGAAGTCCGGGTGGCTGTCGAGGAGGACCGCATGAGCCTGACCGACACCCCCGTCGACCCGCAGGCGCACGCCGCCGCCGGACCCCCGGTCGCCGGCCGTCCGCTCGTGTTCCGCGGAGGGACCGTCCTGACGATGGACGACGCCGCCACGGTCCTCCGGGACGCCGACGTGCTCGTCGTCGACGACCGGATCGCCGCGGTCGGCCCCGCCCTCGAGGCGCCGGACGGCACGCAGGAGATCGACGCCCGGGGCGGCATCGTGATGCCCGGCATGATCGACACCCACCGGCACATGTGGCAGACGGCCATGCGGGGCTACGGCGCCGACTGGACGCTGACCCAGTACTTCGTCTGGTACTACCTCGAGCACGGCAAGAAGTTCCGGCCCCAGGACATCGCCGCCGGCAACCGGCTGGCGGCCATCGAGTCGCTGGACGCCGGCGTGACCACCACGGTCGACTGGTCGCACAACCTGCACACCGTCGACCACGGCGAGGCCGCCCTCGAGGCGCTGCGCTCGGTGCCCGGCCGGTTCGTCCTCGCCTACGGCAACATCCAGGCCGGCCCGTGGGAGTGGACCGCCGACCCCGCAGTCCGCTCGCTCCTGGAGCGACTGCGGGACGCCGCCGACGACCGGATGGGCGTGCAGGTCGCCTTCGACGTCACCGGCGACCCGAGCTTCCCCGAGCGGGCCGCGTTCGAGGTCGCCCGCGAGCTGGGCATCCCGGTGACGACGCACGCCGGCGTCTGGGGCGCCACCAACGACGACGGCATCCGGCTCATGCACGAGAACGGGTTCATGACCCCGGACACCGTCTACGTGCACGCCTCGACCCTCACCCGGGACAGCTACCAGCGGATCGCCGCCACCGGGGGCTCCATCTCGGTGGCGACCGAGTCCGAGTGCAGCGCGGGCCAGGGGCACGCGCCCACCGAGCAGGTCCTCCAGTACCGGATCCCGGTGTCGCTGTCGATGGACACCAGCGTGTGGTGGAGCGGCGACATGTTCTCGGCGATGCGGGCGACGCTCAACGCCGACCGCATGGCCGAGCACATGGACGCCCACCTCAAGGGCGAGACGATCACCCACCTGCGGCTGCGGGCGCAGCACGTGGTCGAGTGGTGCACCCGGGGCGGCGCGCACGCTCTCGGCCGCGACGACCTGGGCAGCCTGCAGGAAGGCAAGAAGGCCGACGTCGTGCTGATCAAGAACGACACCTCGCCGGTGTCGTTCCCGCTGCTCAACCCCTACGGCCACGTCGCCTTCCAGGCGCAGCGGGGCGACGTGCACACGGTGGTGGTCGACGGCCGGGTGGTGAAGTACGACGGCGCGCTGGTCGGCATCGACCTGGCCGCCGTGCGCCGGGAGGTCGAGTCGACGGTCGAGTACCTGCGGTCGGAGCTCGGCGAGGAGGCCTGGCAGCAGGGCATGTTCCCCGAGCGGCCGGACGCCGAGGCCGAGATCCTGGAGAACCCGTACCAGTACACCGACTACAAGGACGAGTCCAAGCGCGCCGGCGGGGAGGAGCGGGTCCTCGGCCGATGAGGACTCGGCGGACCCGCGCCGCGGGCCGGCCGGCGGCGCGGGTCGTCCCCGGGCAGCGGCGGCGGAGGTGTGATGGCGGGGCGCGGCGCGGGACCTGACTTCGTGGAGGCCCTGGCCCGGGGACTGGACGTCCTGGCCTGCTTCGACGTCGACCACCGCAGCATGTCGCTGACGGAGGTGGCCACCGCCGCCGGGCTGGCCCGGCCCACCGCCCGGCGGCTGCTGCTCACCCTCGAGGAGCTCGGCTTCGTCCGGTCGTCCGGTGGCGCGTTCTCGCTCACCCCGAAGGTGCTCAGCCTCGGCATGGCCTACATCGGCGCGCTCGGCCTGTGGGACATCGCCCGCCCGCACCTCGAGGCACTGGTCGCCCGCACCGGGGAGTCGTCCTCGATGGCCCAGCTCGACGGCTCGGACATCGTCTACGTCGCGCGGGTGTCGGTGCCCAAGCTGATCGCCCTGAGAGTGGAGATCGGCACGCGTTTCCCCGCCGTCCAGACGTCCCAGGGCAAGGTGCTCCTGGCCGCGCTGCCCCCCGACGAGCTGGCGGCCACGCTCGCCCTGCCCAGCCGCGCCGGGCTGCCGCCCTTCATCGGCCGCTCCGCCGAGCGGTTGCGGGACGAGCTCACCGAGGTCCGGGCACGTGGCTGGGCCCTGGCCGACCAGGAGCTGGCGCCCGGGGTGCGGTCGATCGCCGCGCCGGTCCGCGACAGCACGGGCGTCGTCCGGGCGGCCATGAACGTCACCGTGCACGCGGCCGAGACCTCGACCGATGACCTGCTGCGGAAGCACCTTCCGCTGCTGTTGCGCACCGCCGGTGACGTCAGCGCGGAATGGGCGCTGTGGCAGTCGCGGCCGCACGTGTCGGCCGGCCGCCCGACCGGGAACGGCTCGGCCACGGCATGACCCGCCGACCGGCCGCCGACCGGCCGCTGGGCCGCCGTCCCCGGCCCGCGCCGACACCCGCGAGACCTTCGAGCCGCAGGAGGAGACCGATGCCCAGCCAGCTGCCGGCCTTTCCCACGTCGATCGTCGGGAGCCTCCCCCAGCCGGACTGGCTGATCGACCGGGATCGGTTGGCGCACCGTCTTCCGCCGCGGGTCCGGGCCAGGGAGCTGTGGCGGATCCCCGCCGAGCACCTGGCCGAGGCCCAGGACGACGCCACGCTGCTGGCGATCCTGTCGCAGGAGAGCGCCGGCCTGGACATCCTGACCGATGGGGAGATCCGCCGGGAGTCGTACTCGAACCACTTCGCGACGGCGCTCGACGGGGTCGACGTCGACAACCCCGGCACGGTGCCGGGGCGCTCGGGACAGCCCAACCCGGTGCCCCGCGTCGTCGGTGAGATCTCCCGCCCCGGCCCCGTCGAGGTCGACGACGTCCGGTTCCTCCGCGCGCACACGGACCGGACGGTCAAGGTCACGGTGCCCGGGCCGTTCACGATGTCGCTGCAGGCCCAGAACGACCACTACCCCGACGCGCGCAGCCTCGCGCTGGCCTACGCCGAGGTCGTCCGCGAGGAGATCGCCGACCTCTTCGCCGCCGGGGCCGACATCGTGCAGGTCGACGAGCCCTGGCTGCAGGCGCGTCCCGAGGCGGCCCGCCAGTACGGTGCCGAGGCGCTGACGCGTGCGCTGGAGGGTGCCGCGGGGATCACGGCCGTGCACATCTGCTTCGGCTACGCCGCGATCGTCCACGAGCGCCCGCAGGGCTACTCGTTCCTCGCGGAGCTGGCCGACACCCCCGTCGACCAGGTCTCCGTGGAGACCGCGCAGTCGCGGCTGGATCCGGCGAGCCTGCGGCCGCTGCGGGGCAAGGGCGTCGTCCTCGGCGTCCTCGACCTGTCGACCCCCGAGGTCGAGACACCGGCGACGGTGGCCGAGCGGGTCCGCCGAGCACTCGACGACGTCAACCCGGACACGCTCGTGCTGTCCAGCGACTGCGGGCTGAAGTACCTCCCCCGTGCCTCGGCCGAGGGCAAGATGCGCTCCCTCGTCGCCGCCGCGGAGTTGCTGCGGCAGGAGCTGTAGGACGCCCCGGGGGGCACACCCGGAGCGAGGGCGGCCTCCGGTCCGATCCGCGCCGAGACCCCGCGGATCGCTGGTCCGGGCTGTGCCGGTGCCTGTGCCGTCACGACGCGGAGGGCGTGGGATTCGAACCCACGAGGAGCGGTGAACTCCTAGCGGTTTTCAAGACCGCCGCACTAGGCCACTATGCGAGCCCTCCTAGCAGGCCACATCCCATGCTACGGAGTCCCCTCGCTGGATCTACTGGGCTCCCTAGGTTCTGGCCGGTCGTGAGGCGGGAGCGACCGGAGGTCTTCTTCGGCGCGGCCGCAACACGTCAGCCAAGCCGGTGCGGCTCGATGTCCGTCCCCGGCGGCGGCCCGGGCCGGCGAGGCGGAGCGGAGCAGCGC
This sequence comes from Geodermatophilus sp. YIM 151500, assembly GCF_025716945.1. Lineage (GTDB taxonomy): Bacteria > Actinomycetota > Actinomycetes > Mycobacteriales > Geodermatophilaceae > YIM-151500. Next base: position 112,418 of record NZ_JAOVZT010000008.1, on the reverse strand, counting down.
CTCGGGGTCGAGGTAGATCGAGGCTCAGCGCCGGCGACGGGCCGCGAGGACGGCGACGAGCACCGCGCCCGCGGCCAGCGCGACCGCGCGCACCTCGCGGCGGCCGACCCGCAGCACTCCGGGCACGTGCAACCGGGCGCGCCGCGTGCCGAGGGCCACCGCCCCGGTGGTCGACCCCACGTCGGCGCCCAGCGTCACGACCGGGCCGTCCGGGCCCTCGACGTGCGCGGTGAGGCCGTGCGCGGCCAGGGAATCGGCCATCCGGGCGAGGTCCGCCCGGCCGGGCGGCCGCCCGGTCCGGGCCGCGGCGGCGTCCCGGACCGCGGCCAGGGCACCGCGGACGTCGTCGGCGACCACGTGCACGTGCGAGCCGCCGTCCGCTCGGACGTGCACGGGCGTCCCGTCGACCTCGATCGACAGGTCGGCGGTCACGCCGAGGGCGCGCCCGCCCTCGGGGCTCATCCCCTGCCGGCGTTCTCGGCGGTCGTGATGCGCAGCGTGCCGTGCAGCCGCCAGACCGCCCGCGGAGCATCGGGACCGGTCTCGCGCGGCACCTCGACCACCATGTCGACGAACTCGTAGTTGATCGCCGCACCCTTGCCGGTGAGGTAGGTCCACATCTCCTTGCCGAGGTCGGCGAAGCTCGTCGCCTCGTGCGCCTTGATGTCGCGCGAACCGGTCGCAGCGTCGGTGCTGCTCATGGTCATGGGTTCCCCCGTGGTCTCCGTGCCGGCACGGGTCGGCCGGCTCGGGGTCAGCATGCGCAGCGGGCGCACCGGGCGCCACTCGGCGCCACTCGTCGGTGGCCGGCCGCGGGTGCGGGTCGGCGGTCGCGCAGAATGCTGAGCCGGGCGGTCGTCGGCATCCGGGGAGGTCGGGCATGGCCTCCGGGACGACGACGGCGGGCTCGCCCGTGCGGCGCCGGCTGCACCTGCTCGCACCCGCCGCCGCCCTGACCCTCGTCGCGCTCTGCCTGCGCGGGCCGTTCGCCGCGGTCGGCCCGCTGCTCGGCGAGCTCGGCGCCGAGCTCGCCGTCCCGGTCCCGACGCTGGCCGTGCTGGCCGCGGTGCCGCTGGTGTGCTTCGGCGTGCTGTCACCGCTCGCCCCCGTGCTGGCGACCCGCATCGGCCTGCACAGCGCTGTGGTGGCGGGCATGGTGCTGCTCGCCGCCGGCGTCGCCCTCCGCCTGGCCGGCGTGGCCGGGCTGTTCGCCGGCACGGTGCTGCTCGGCGTCGGCACCGCGGTGGCCAACGTGCTGCTGCCCGCCGTGGCCCGCGCGGAGTACGGGGCGCGTGCGGCCGCCGTGGTGGGCCTGGTCACCGCCTCGATGGCGACGTCCGCGGCGCTCGGCACCGGGCTGGCGCAGCCGCTGACCGGCCTCGCCGGCAGCGCCGTGGTCGGGCTGGCGCTGTGGCTGGTGCCGGTGCTGGTCGCCGGCCTGGCCGTCGCCGCCCTGGCCCGGGCCCGGCGGGGCGCGGCCGGGGACCTGCCGGCGCGCCCCGGCCGCCGCGGCATCCTCCGCGACCGCGTGGCGGTGGCCGTGACCCTCTTCCTCGGCCTCCAGTCCCTGTCGTTCTACGCGATGCTCACCTGGCTGCCCGAGGTGCTCGAGGTCGAGGCGGGCCTCTCGGCCGTGGCCGCCGGCGGGTACACGGCGGCGGCCGCGGTGCTCGGCGGGCCGGCGTCCCTCGTCGTCCCGATGCTGGCGACCCGCCGCCCGGGGCAGGGGGTGTGGGTGTTCCTGACGACGGCGCCCATCGCCGCCGGCGTCGCGGGCCTGCTGGTCGCGCCGTCCGCGGCGCCGCTGCTGTGGGCGCTGCTGTGGGGGCTGGGCACCGGCACGGCCTTCCCGTTGGCCATGACGCTGGTGTTGGTGCGCAGCCGCGACGTCGCGCAGACCGGGCGGCTGTCGGCGGCCGCGCAGAGCGTCGGCTACCTGCTCGCGGCCACCGGCCCGGTGGCCCTCGGCGTGCTGGCCGACGTCACCGGCGGGTGGACGGCGGGGCTGGTCCTGCTGCTGGCGATGGTGGTGGGGCAGACGGCGGCGGGCTGGGCCGCCGCCCGCCCGCGCCTGCTCGGCGAGCACGCCTGACGCCGTCGGTCGGGGAACCGCGACCCCCGGTCCCGCGACCGCTCACTCGGCGGGCACGGTGCCGGCCTTCTCCCCCTCCGGCACCTCGCGGCCGACCACGCCGTGCAGGTGGCACGCGGCGAGCTGGCCGGGCGCACCGGCCGGCTGCAGCGCGGGGTCGACGTCGTCGCACGGCTCGAAGACGTACGGGCAGCGGGTGCGGAACCGGCATCCGCTGGGCACGGCCGCCGGCGACGGCACGTCACCGGTGAGGACGACGCGCTCGCGGGACCGCTCGACCGACGGGTGCGGCACCGGCACCGCCGACAGCAGCGCCTGCGTGTATGGCATCTGCGGCTCGCGGCCGACCGCGGCGGCCGGCCCGAGCTCGACGATCCGGCCCAGGTACATCACCGCGATCCGGTCGGAGATGTGCCGGACCGCGGACAGGTCGTGCGAGATGAACAACAGCGTGAGCCCGAGCTGCCGCTGCAGCCGGCGCAGCAGGTTGAGCACCTGGGCCTGCACGCTGACGTCGAGCGACGCGATGGCCTCGTCGCACACCAGGAAGTCGGGCTCGCCGGCCAGCGCGCGGGCGATGCCGACCCGCTGCCGCTGCCCACCGGAGAACTCGTGCGGGTAGCGGCCGGACACCGCCGGGTCCAGGCCGACCAGCTCCAGCAGCTCCCCCACCCGGGCGGCCCGCTCCCGCCGTCCGGGGCGCAGGCCGTGCACCTCCAGCGGCTCGGCCACGGTCTGCGCCACGGTGCGGCGCGGGTCGAGGGAGGCGAACGGGTCCTGGAAGACCATGCCGGCGCGGCGGCGCAGCGCGCGCAGCTGCCGGCGGCCCAGCGCGGTGACGTCGGTGCCGTCGAACTCGACCCGGCCACCGGTGGGCTCGACCAGCCGCAGCAGCGCGTTGCCCAGCGTCGACTTGCCGCAGCCGGACTCGCCGACCAGGCCGAGCGTCTCGCCGCGGCGGATGTCGAGGTCGACGCCGTCCACGGCCCGCACCGCCCCGACCTGCCGGCGGCGCACACCGGAGCCCCGGATCGGGAAATGCACCTCCAGCCCGCGGGCGGAGACCAGGACGTCGTCGTCCAGCCGGCCGCTCACGGTGCTCTCCCGGCGGCCGCCGCCCCGCTGCCGCGCGCCGGCGCCTCGTCCTCGCCGCACCAGGTCGCCGCCCGGTGCGGCGGCTCGCGGCGGTCATGGCCGTGACCGCCGCGGAGGACGGGGGCGAGGGGCGGCTGCTCGGTCTCGCACCGCGGATCACCGCGCACCGGGCAGCGCGGCCAGAAGACGCACCCCTCGGGCAGGTCGGTCGGCGGCGGCGGGGTGCCGGGCACGGTCGCCAGCTCGCCGTCGTCGCGGTCCAGCGCCAGGTCGGGCAGCGCGCCGAGGAGGCCGCGCGTGTAGGGGTGCGCGGGCCGCTCCAGGACGTCGTCGGCCGTGCCGTCCTCCACGCAGCGCCCGCCGTACATGACCAGCACCCGGTCGGCGATGCCGGCGACGACGCCGAGGTCGTGGGTGATCCACACGACGCCGGTGCCGTGGTCGCGCTGCAGCCGCTCGACCAGCTCGAGGATCTGCGCCTGCACGGTCACGTCGAGCGCGGTGGTCGCCTCGTCGGCGATCAGCAGGGACGGCGAGTTCGACAGCGCGATCGCGATCATCACCCGCTGCCGCATGCCGCCCGACAGCTCGTGCGGATAGCGGTCGAGCGCCCGGCGCGGATCGGGCAGGCCCACCTCGCCGAGCAGCTCGGCGGCCCGGTCGCGGGCGGCCGGCCTGGGCACGTCGGCGTGCGCCCGGATGCCCTCGACCAGCTGACGCCCGACGGTGAGCACCGGGTTGAGCGAGGTCATCGGGTCCTGGAACACCATGCCGACGCCGGCGCCGCGGATCCGGCGCAGCCGGTCGTCGGGCAGGGTCAGCAGGTCCTCGCCGCGCAGCAGCGCCCGCCCGGTCACCGTCGCCGACCGGGTGGGCAGCAGCCCGAGCAGGGCGAGCACCGAGACGCTCTTGCCGCTGCCCGATTCCCCCACCACGGCCACCGTCTCGCCCTCGCCGACGGTGTAGCTGAGCCCGTTGACCACCGCCGCGGGACCGCGCGGCGTCCGCAGCCGCACGCACAGGTCGTCGACCTCGAGCAGCGGCGCCGTCACCGACCGCCCCCGCCCATCAGCGTGCGCTGCCGCGGGTCGAGCACGTCGCGCAGCCCGTCGCCGAGCAGGTTGAAGCACAGCACGGTCAGGAAGATGGCCATGCCGGGGAAGAACGCGATCCACCAGGCGAGCTCGATGTAGCCGCGGCCCTCGGCGAGCATCAACCCCCACGACGGGTTCGGCGGCTGGGTGCCCAGGCCGAGGAACGACAGCGCCGCCTCGGCGAGCACCGCGAACGCCAGGCTGATCGAGGTCTGCACGATGATCGGCGGGGCGGCGTTGGGCAGCACGTGCCGGGTGAGCAGCCGGAGGTCCCCGGCTCCGACGGAGCGGGAGGCGCGCACGTACACCTCCTCCCGGACGCCGAGCACGCTGGCCCGGGTCACCCGGGCGAAGATCGGCACGTAGACGACGGCGATGGCCAGCGCGGTGTTGCCCGAGCCGGGCCCGCGGACGGCGAGCACGGCGATCGCGAGCAGCACGGCCGGGAAGGCGAACAGCATGTCCATGACCCGCATCAGGACGTCGTCCACCCACCGGCCGTAGAAGCCGGCCAGCAGCCCGATGGTGCTGCCGACCACGAGCGCGATGAGCACGGCCAGGAAGCCCACCCGCAGCGACACCGAGGCGCCCAGGATGATCCGGCTCAGGACGTCGCGGCCCAGGTCGTCGGTGCCGAACGGGTGCTCGAGGCCCGGCGGCTGCAGCCGGCCGGCCACGTCGATCTCGTTGGCGCCCTGCGGGGCCAGCGGCTCGTCGAAGACCGCGACCAGCACGATCAGCAGCAGCAGGACGGCGGCGACGGCGGCCGTGGGGTTGCCGGCCAGCAACCGCAGCGTCTCCCGCCACCGCGGTCGGGCGGGCCGCAGCGTCGCCGTCCGCCCGCCCGCCGGGCCCGGCGAGCCGCCCGGCGCCTCGGACGGCGTCTCGGCCGGCGTCTCGGACGGCGTCTCGGCCGGTGGCGTGCCGCCCGGCGGCGGCCCGGGGGTCGGCTGGACGCTCACCTGCGGATCCTCGGGTCGATGGCGGTGTAGAGCAGGTCGACCAGCAGGTTGATCACCAGGAACACCAGCGCGAACAGCAGGATGGCGCCCTGCAGCACCGGGTAGTCGCGGGCCTGCACCGATTGGAGCGCCAGCTGGCCGAGGCCGGGCCAGGCGAAGACGATCTCCACCACCACCACGCCGGAGAGCAGGTAGGCCAGCTGCACGCCGGTCACCGTGACCAGCGGCAGCAGGGCGTTGCGCAGCACGTGCCAGGTGAGCACCTGCCGCCGGGGCAGGCCCTTGGCCTCCGCCGTCCGCACGTGGTCGGAACCCAGCGCCTCCAGGACGCTGCTCCGCACGAACCGGGTGATCACCGAGCCGGACACCACCCCGGTGACCACCGCCGGCATGATCAACCGCTGCAACCAGCCGAGCGGGTCCTCGCCGAGCGGAACGTAGCCGCCCGTCGGCAGCCAGCCCAGGGTGCCGGCGAAGACCAGGATGAGCACGATGCCCATCCAGAAGTCCGGCACCGAGATGCCGAACTGGCTGAACACCGTGGCGGCCCGGTCGACGACGGTCCGCGGGCGCAGCGCCGAGACGGTGCCGAGCGGGACGGCGATCAGCAGCGCGACCAGCAGCGAGGCGAACGCCAGGGTCACCGTGGCCGGCAGCCGCTCGAGGATCAGCAGGGTCACCGGGTCGCCGCTGCGGAAGCTGACCCCGAGGTCACCGGTCAGCGCCCGGCCGGCCCAGCCGAAGAACTGCTGCACCAGCGGCTGGTCCAGGCCGGAGCGGGCGAGCAACGCGTCGTAGGTGGCCTGGTCGAAGCGGGTGCCGAGGGCCAACCGCACCGGGTCGCCCGGCACGAGGTGCACCAGGGCGAACACGATCACGCTCACCCCGGCGAGCACCACGGCCGACTGGCCGGTGCGGCGCAGCAGGTACCCGGTCACGGCGCGGACCCCGTCCGGCGGGGCCTCACCCGGCGAGCCGCCAGGTCACGGCAGCTGGACGCTCTCGAAGTTGATCGCCTTGTCCGCGCGGATCTGGTAGCCCTGCAGACCCGGCGTCCAGGCCTGCACCACGTCGGGGTTGTAGAGGTACACGTACGAGGCGTCGTCGACGATCAGCTGCGCCGCCTGGTCGTAGATCTGCTTGCGGGCGTCCTGGTCGGTCTCGGCCGCGCCCTCCTGCAGCAGCCGGTCGACCTCCGGGTTGCTGTAGCCCTGGTAGTTGTTGGACCCGTCGGTGATGTGCTGCTCCTGGTAGTAGGCGGCCGGGTCGAGGTTGCCCAGCCAGCCGAGCAGGAAGGCGTCGAAGTCGCCGTCGCCCTGGCGCGAGAGCCAGGTGGCGAAGTCCTCGTTCTGCACCTCGACGGTGATCCCGATCGGCTCCAGCTGGCTGGCGATCACCTGCGCGGCGGTGACCGTCTCGGGGAACTCGTCGGTCACCATCAGCCCCATGGTGAGCGGCGTCTGGACGCCGGCCCCCTCGAGCAGCTGCCGGGCGGCCTCAGGATCGGCCTGGTACGGCGCGTAGTCGTAGTAGAAGAAGCTGTCCTCGGGGATCGCCGTTTGGTTGGCCCGGGCGGCACCGAACTTGGCCGCCTCGGCGACCGCCTCGCGGTCGATCGCGGTGGCGATCGCCCGGCGGACGTCCCGGTTGCCCCACGGCTCCCGGTCGTAGTTCATCGACAGGTACCAGTAGTCGACGCTGGGCGTGGCGGCCAGCTCCACGGCCTGCTCGCCCTCCAGCGCCTGGATCTGCTGCGGCGGCACGTTGTCGGTCCACTGCACCTCGCCGTTCTGCAGCGCGGTCAGCGCGGCGGCCGGCTCGGTGATGTAGCGGAACTCGACGCCGTCGACCGTGACGTCGCCGCCCCAGTAGTCGGGGTAGGCGGTGAGCACCGTGCTGCTCGCGTCGGAGCTCTCGAGCTGGAACGGCCCGGTGCCGACGGCCTCGATGGTCAGGTCGAGCTCGTCGGCCGCCCCCTCCGGGATGATCGACATGCCCTTGAAGGCGCCGATCCGCTCGAGCAGGTTCGGCGTCTGCTGGCCGAGCGTCATGACCACGGTCTGCGGACCGTCGGCCTCGATCGACTCCACCGTGGCGAACCGGTAGGCGTTGGACAGGTCCTCGTCGATGATCCGGTTGTACGAGTAGACGACGTCGGCGGAGTCGAACTCGCTGCCGTCGTGGAACGTGACGCCCTCGCGGAGGGTGAACGTCCAGGTCAGGCCGTCCTCGCTGGTCTCCCAGCTCTCGGCCAGGCTCGGCTCCATCGTCAGGTCCTCGGCGTTCGGCACGACGAGGGTGTCGTAGACGTTCTCGAGCACCTGGAAGCTCGGGTACGCCGTGGTCACGTGCGGGTCGAGCTGGTCCGGCTGGGCGGCGACCGCGGCGACGAGCGTGTTCTCGCCCCCGCCACCGCCTCCCCCGCCCGTACCGGTGTCGACGCCCTCACCCCCCGAGCAGGCGCTGACGGCGAGCGCGCCGGCAGCGGTCAGGGCGAGCAGTCGGGTGGAGCGCACGGGTTCGTCCTCCGGCGTCGGCAGCAGCTAGCCCCTCGACCCTTCCGGTCCGCGCGCCGGGTCGCCACCTCAACGCCGACGTTCCGGTGATCGTTGCCGCATCGAGATCCGACCGTCACACGACCGTCGGTTGACGTACCCGTCGGTCGACGTGGAGGAGGTACGTCGCGGTCACCGCGACGGATCTCCTCCCTCAGCGGGGGCGGACGGTGCCGAGGAGGTGCTCGGCGCCGGTGTCGGCGTTGCGGACGGCGAGGTCCCAGCCGCCGCCGACCTCCGCCGTGGCCAGCGTGACCGTGGAGGGCAGGAAGAGCGGCTTGCGGAATGCCACGTCGACGCTCGCCGCCGCGGGCAGCCGGCCCTCCAGGGCCGCCAGCGCCCGGGCGGCGACCCACATGCCGTGCGCGATCGCCCGCTTGAACCCGAAGGCCTTGGCGGTCAGCCCGGACAGGTGGATGGGGTTCACGTCGCCGGAGACCTTCGCGTAGCGGCGTCCGGTGTCGCCGTCGACCAGCCAGCGGATGGTGCCGTCGGGCACGTCGCCGACCTCGACCGTGACCTCGGCCTCCGGCGCGCCGTCCGGCGGCGTCGCCCCCCGCGCGAGGTAGGTCGACCGGCCGCGCCACACCTCGGCCCCGTCGGCGGAGACCGATGCGCACAGGTCGACGGTGGCACCCGACCGGTGCCGGGCGAACCGCTCGGCCCACACCTCCAGGTCCAGCGCCTCACCGGTGCCGATCGGCCGCAGCGCGTCGATGCGGTTGCGCACGTGCACGAGGCCGGGCAGCGCCAGCGGGAAGGCCCGGTCGCTCATCAGCGCGACCTGCAGCGGGAAGGCCAGCACGTGCGGGAACGTCGGCGGCAGGACGTCGGACAGCCCGAACCCGCAGACCCGGGCGTACCCGGCCAGCTGCTGCTGGTCGGCCCGGACGCCGGTGCGCGCCAGCCGGGTGGTGGGCAGGTCGCCGCCGCGGCCGCGCGCGGTCACCGCGGCGCGGGCGAACAGCGCCGGCAGCGACGGCGCGGACGCCAGCTCGGTGCGGCCCGCCGCATCGCCGGGAGCAGCCGAACCCATCACGCCCCCAGGAACGACTGGCCGCAGACCCGCACGACCTGCCCGTTGACCCCCGTCGATTCCGGCTGGGCCAGCCAGGCGACGGTCTCGGCGACGTCGACCGGCAGCCCGCCCTGCTGCAGGGAGTTGATCCGGGAGCCGATCTCGCGGGTGCCGAAGGGCATCCGCGCGGTCATCTCGGTGACGATGAAGCCGGGCGCGACGGCGTTGATGGTCGCGCCGCGCTCGGCGAGGGCCGGCGCCCAGGCGCGCACCATGCCGATGACCCCCGCCTTGGAGGCCGCGTAGTTGGTCTGCCCGCGGTTGCCGGCGATGCCGGACTGGGAGCTGACGCAGACCACCCGCCCGCCGGGCCGGAGCAGGCCGTCGGCGTCGAGCAGCGCCTGCGTGAGGTCGAGCTGGGCCTGCAGGTTGACCGCCATGACCGCGTTCCAGCGGGCGGCGTCCATGTTGACCAGCAGCTTGTCGCGGGTGATGCCGGCGTTGTGGACGACGACGTCGACCCCGCCGTGCCGCTCCCGCAGGTGGCCGACCAGCCGCTCGGGGGCGTCGGGCGCGGTGATGTCGAGCTGCAACGCCGTCCCGCCGACCTCGTTGGCGACGCCGGCGAGCGCCTGGCCGGCGGCCGGCAGGTCGACCACGACCACGTGCGCGCCGTCGCGGGCCAGCACCCGGGCGATGGCCGCGCCGATGCCCCGGGCCGCGCCGGTGACGACGGCGACCTTGCCGGCGAGCGGGCGGTCGTCGTCCTGCCCGTCGGTGGCGCCCGCGGCCGTCAGGGTGACCACCTGGCCGTCCACGTACGCCGACCGGCCGGACAGGAAGAACCGCACCGGGCCGGCGAGCCCGCCCTCGGCGCCGTCCGGCACGAGCAGCAGGTTGGCCGTCGCGCCGCCGCGCAGCTCCTTGGCGGTGGAACGGACCAGTCCTTCCAGCGCCTGCCGGGCCGCGGCCTGCGCCGGGTCGGCGGCCTCCGACGGCGGCTCGGCGAGCACCAGCACCCGGCCGGACGGCGCGAGCCGCCGCAGCGCGGGGGCGAGGAAGTCGTGCGCGGCGGCCAGGTCGGCCGGCGTCCGCAGGCCCGTGGCGTCGAGCAGGACGGCGGCCGTTCGCTCCCCGTCGGTGCCGCCGTCGGCGGTCACCGGCGACAGGAGGGTCACGCCGGCGTCCTTCAGGACGGCGGTCAGCGGATCGCGCAGCCGGCCCTCCCCCGCCGTGCCGACCACCGCGGGGCCGGGCAGCAGCGGAGCGCCGGGCTCGTGGCGGCGCAGCACGGCCGGGCGGGGCAGCCCGAGCCGCTTGGTCAGCGTGGCGCCCACGCCGGAGTTGGTGAAGTCGCGGTACCAGTCGCTCACGATGAGGTCGTCCTCCGGGATCGGTTGCGTCACGGGAGCATCGGGGGTGCCATCTCGGCCGAGATGGCGGGACGGCGGGG
>NZ_JAOVZT010000008.1:0-102049 GCF_025716945.1 Geodermatophilus sp. YIM 151500 | reverse complement strand
ACGGCGGCGGAGTCGCTCCGGTTCCCCACCGGAGGTGTGTGGGTCGGGAGACGGCGGCGGAGTCGCTCCGGTTCCCCACCGGAGGTGTGTGGGTCAGGACTCGAGGATGGCGACGACGCCCTGGCCCCCGGCGGCGCAGATGGAGATCAGCCCGCGCTTGCCCGGGCCGGCCTCGTGCAGCTGCTTGGCCAGCGCGGCGACGATCCGCCCGCCGGTCGCGGCGAACGGGTGCCCGGCCGCCAGCGACGAGCCGTTGACGTTGAGCTTCGACCGGTCGACCGCACCCAGCGGCACGTCGAGGCCGAGCTTCTCCTTGCAGAACGCCGGGTCCTCCCAGGCCTTGAGCGTGGCCAGCACGGTCGAGGCGAACGCCTCGTGGATCTCGTAGAAGTCGAAGTCCTGCAGCGACAGCCCGTTGCGGGCCAGCAGCACCGGGGTGGCGTGCACGGGCGCCATGAGCAGGCCCTCGCCGCCGTGCACGTGGTCGACCGCCGCGGTCTGCGCGTCGACCAGGTGGGCCAGCACGGGTAGATCGCGGGCGGCGGCCCACTCGTCGGAGGCGAGCAGCACCGCCGAGGCGCCGTCGGACAGCGGCGTCGAATTGCCGGCCGTCATGGTGCCGTCCTCGCCGCCGAACACCGGCCCGAGCGCGGCGAGCTTCTCGACGTTCGAGTCCGGGCGCAGGTTCTCGTCCCGGGTCAGGCCGAGGTAGGGGGTGACCAGGTCGTCGAAGAAGCCCCGGTCGTAGGCGGCGGCCAGGTTGCGGTGCGAGGCGACGGCCAGCTCGTCCTGCTCCGCCCGGCCGATCTCCCACTGCCGCGCGGTGACCGCTGCGTGCTCGCCCATGGACAGCCCGGTGCGCGGCTCGGCGTTGCGCGGCAGATCGGGCACCACCTGCCCGGGGCGGAGGCCGGCGAGCGCCTTGAGCCGCTGCTGCACCGTCCGCGCGCTGGCCACCTGCAGCAGCACCCGGCGCAGGTCGTCGTTGACGGCCAGCGGCGCGTCGGAGGTGGTGTCGACGCCGCCGGCGATGCCCGATTCGATCTGCCCGAGGGCGATCTTGTTGGCCACGAGGACGGCCGCCTCGAGCCCGGTGCCGCAGGCCTGCTGGACGTCGTAGGCCGGGGTGCGCGCGGCGAGCTGCGAGCCGAGCACCGACTCGCGGGTCAGGTTGAAGTCGCGGGAGTGCTTGAGGACGGCGCCGGCGACCACCTCCCCCAGCTGCACGCCCTGCAGCCCGAAGCGGGCGACCAGCCCGTCGAGGGTGGCGGTGAGCATGTCCTGGTTGGACGCCCGCGCGTAGGCGGAGCCCGAACGGGCGAACGGGATGCGGTTCCCGCCGACGATCGCGGCCTTCCGCGTCATGGAACACCTCCGGGGGATGGATCGCTGACCGGTACCCACGGTATCAGGTACTCTCCGTCACATGAAGGCCGAGGTGGGAGGCCCCGCGGCCGGGCGTGACCGGCGCGACTCCCGATGGGACGCGCACCGCCGCGCGCGCCGTGCCCAGTTGGTCGAGGCAGCGGTCGCCGCGGTGGGCCGGCACGGCGCCGGCGTCGGCATGGACGAGATCGCGGCCGAGGCCGGCACCAGCAAGACCGTCGTCTACCGCCACTTCGCCGATCGCGGTGAGCTGCACACCGCCGTCTGCGCCCGCGTCGCCGAGCAGCTCACCGGCACGCTCCGGACGGCGGTCCTCGGCGCCGCGCACCCGCGCGCCATGCTCGCCGCGGCGATCGAGGCCTACCTGACGTTCCTCGAGGCCGATCCCGAGCTGTACCGCTTCGTCGTCCACCAGCACCTGGCGCCGACCGCGGACGGCGACCCGATCACCACGCTCGCCGACCTCGTCGGCGACGAGGCCGCCGCCCTGGTCGCCCCGGCCCTGCAGGCGGCCGGCCGCGATCCCGCCGCGGCCGCGCCGTGGGGGCACGGCGTCGTCGGGCTGGTCCGCTCGGCCGCCGACTGGTGGCTGCGCGCCGACCGGCCCATGCCCCGCGACGAGCTCGCCGCCCACCTGACCGATCTCGCCTGGACCGGGCTCGCCGGCATCGCGCCCGCCCCCCGCACACCCGAGAAGGAGACCCCGTGACGAGCACGCTGCCTCCCGCCGTCGACCCGGCCCGCATCCAGGAGGTCCTCGACGGGCGCTGGGCGCACGTCCGCCGCGACGCCCGGGACAGCCTGCGCGGCCCGGACCTGCTGCCGGTCTACGGCGAGACGGTCGCCGAGGCCCGGGAGCGGGTCACCCGTGCGGTCCGCCGCCTCGCCGACACCGGCCGGGTCTTCCTCGGCTTCCCGGAGGAGTACGGCGGCGACGGGGACCCCGGTGGCTCGGTGGTCGCCGTCGAGATGCTGGCCTTCGCCGACCTCTCGGTGATGGTCAAGGCCGGCGTCCAGTGGGGGCTGTTCGGCGGCGCGGTGGAGCTGCTCGGCACACGGCGCCACCACGACGCCCACCTGCGCGACATCATGGCCTTCGACCTGCCGGGCTGCTTCGCGATGACCGAGACCGGGCACGGCTCCGACGTCCAGCAGCTGCGGACGACGTGCACCTACGACCCCGCCACGGGGACCTTCGACCTGCACACCCCGCACCCGGCCGCCCGCAAGGACTACATCGGCAACGCCGCGAAGGACGGCCGCGCCGCCGTCGTCTTCGCCCAGCTGGTCACCGGCGGCCGTCCCCACGGCGTGCACGCCTGGCTGGTGCCGATCCGGGAGGCCGACGGCCGGCCGCGCCCCGGCGTGACCATCGAGGACGACGGCCCGAAGGCCGGCCTCAACGGCGTCGACAACGGCCGGCTCTCCTTCGACCACGTGACGCTGCCGCGGGAGGCGCTGCTCGACCGGTTCGGGCAGGTGCACGAGGACGGCACCTACGAGAGCCCCATCGAGAACGAGACCCGGCGCTTCTTCACCATGCTGGGCACGCTGGTGCGCGGACGGGTGAGCGTCGGCGGGGCGGCGGGCTCGGCGACGAAGCTGGCCCTCGACATCGCCGTCCGGTACGGCGAGGTGCGTCGCCAGTTCACCGTCCCGGGAGCCGAGCGCGAGGTGCTGCTCAACGACTACCTGGTGCACCAGCGGAAGCTGCTGCCCGCGCTGGCCACGACCTACGCGCTGCACTTCGCGCAGGACGAGCTGGTCGTCCGGATGCACGAGCTCCAGGTGGCGCGGGCGGACGGCCGGGCGGACGGCCGGGCGGACCGCGCGCAGGTCGGCGGGTTCGTCGACGAGGCCCCGCAGCGCGAGCTCGAGTCGCGGGCGGCCGGCCTGAAGGCCGCGCAGACCTGGCACGCCACCCGGATCATCCAGCTCTGCCGCGAGGCCTGCGGCGGCGCCGGCTACCTGCAGGAGAACCGGCTGCCGCACCTCAAGGCGGACACCGACGTGTTCACCACGTTCGAGGGCGACAACACGGTGCTGCTGCAGCTGGTCGCCAAGGGCCTGCTGACCGGCTACCGCGAGGAGTTCGGCTCGCTCGACGGCTGGGGCCGCGCGGCCTTCATCGCCGACCTGGTGCGCGAGACCGTGCTGGAGCGGACGGCGGCGCGGGCGCTGATCGCCCGGCTGGTCGACGCGGTACCCGGCCGCGACGACGACGTCCCGCTGCTCGACCGCGGCTGGCAGCTGCGGATGTTCGAGTTCCGCGAGAAGCACCTGCTCGACGGCGCCATCCGGCGGTTGCGGCGCGGGGCCCCCGCGCGCGACGCCGACCAGTTCGCCGTCTTCAACGCCGTCCAGGACCACCTGCTGGCCACCGCCGAGGCGCACGTCGACCGCGTCGTCCTGGAGGCGTTCGTGGCCGGTGTCGAGCGGACGTCGGACCCGGACGCACGGCGGCTGCTCGACGCGGTCTGCGACCTGCACGCGCTGGCGACGATCGAGGCCCGCAAGGGCTGGTTCCTCGAGCACGGCCGGCTGACGCCGGCCCGCGCCAAGGCGGTGACGGCGACCGTCAACGCGCTGGTCGCCCAGCTCCGGCCGCACCTGGTCACGCTGGTCGACGCCTTCGCCATCCCGGACGAGTGGAAGGGCGCGGCGGTCCTGCGCGAGGAGGCCGGCCGGCAGGAGGCGATGGCCGCGCACGACGCGCTGCTGCGGCAGGGGCACCGGCAGGGCACGGCGACCGCGCTGGAGGTCGTCCCCGCCCAGTAGAAGGACCCCCCTGCCCCCCACGCCTCGCACGCTCGGCGCGGGACCCTGCAGGGGGGCCGCTCCAGCACGTCACCACGCTCGGCGCGGGGCCCTGCAGGGGGCCGCCCCAGCACGTCACCACGCTCGGCGCGGGGCCCTGCAGGGGGGCTCATGATCAACCCGGGCGGGGGACGTCCAGGCGGACGGCGAGGACGGCGACGTCGTCCTCGGCGTCGGGCAGGAAGAGGCTGTCGAGCACCTCGTCGCAGAGATCCGTCAGCGGCAGCTCGGCACACCCCCGGAGCAGGCCGAGCAGCTCCTCGGTGCCGGTGTCGATGTCGCGGTCGCGGCGCTCCACCAGGCCGTCGGTGTAGAGCAGCACGGTCGACCCGGGCGCCAACGCGGTCACCCGGTCGGACCGCGGCACGTCGGGCGACACGCCCAGCAGCAGGTCGGCCGGGGCCCCGTCGAGCAGGGCCACCTGACCGTCCGGCGCCACCACGACCGGCGGCGGGTGACCGGCGCTGGCCCAGCGCAGCACCGCGCCCGCGGATCCCGGCTCGCGCTCCAGCCGGGCGACCAGCGCGGTGGCCATCGTGTCGAGGGCGAGCCCCTCGACCGCCCGGTCGAGCTCGGTGAGCACAGCGGCCGGCGGCGCGCCGCTGGAGTAGCTGATGCCACGGAGCAGGCCGCGCACCTGCCCCATCGCGGCCGCCGCCCGCGTGTCGTGGCCGACGACGTCGCCGATGGCCAGCACGGTGGCGCCGTCGGCCTGCAGGAACGCGTCGTACCAGTCGCCGCCGATCTCCACACCCGCCGCGGCGGGCACGTAGCGGACGACGATCTCGCAGGAATCCGGCTGCGGCGGCGCGGTCAGCATGCTGTGCTGCAGCGCGTCGGCCAGCGCCCGCTGCTGGGCGTAGAGCCGGGCCTGGTGCAGCGCCAGGCCCGCCCGGCGGCCGATCTCGACGGCCGTCTCGATCTCGGCGACGGTGTGCCGGCCGCGCTCCGGGCCGGTGAACAGCCCCAGCGCGCCCAGCGTCTGGCCGCGCGCCTCCAACGGCACGATCACGCCCGCCGAGGCCCCGAGCCGCAGCAGCGACTCCCGGGCGGCGGGATCGGGCAGCGCGCGCTCGATCCGCTCGCGGTCGATGACGGGCAGCACCATGGGCCGCCCGGTGGTGGTCACCACCCGGGCGCCGGCGTCGTCGGTCATCACCGAGACCATCGAGCGGACGTACGCCTCGAGCTCGGCGCGCCGGGTCGGGTCGCGGTGCGCCGAGGCCAGGTCGTGCAGCCGGCCCTGCTCGTCGGTGACCACCACCCAGCACCAGTCGCCGAGCACCGGCACGACCAGGGCGGCCAGCTGCTCGACCTGCGCGGTGATGTCGGAGGCGCCGGCGAACACCCGGCCGACGTCGGCGAGCAGCTGCAGCCGCTCGGTGACCTGCGCGGTGGCCGCCTCCGCCGCGGCCCGCTCGGCCGCGGCCTGCATGCGCGAGATGCTCAGCGCGATCTGCGCGGACAGCCCCTCGAGCAGCTCGACGTCCTCGTCGGTGAACGCGTGGTCGGTAGTCCAGTACGCGACGAAGGCGCCGAACAGCCGGCCCTCCACCCGCAGCGGCAGGGCGGCGATCGCGTGCAGGCCGAGCGCGCCGGCCACTTCGGCCAGCCGGGGGAACCGCTCGCGGCCCGACTCGACGGTCGGCAGCAGCACGGGCTCGCCCGTCCGGACCGTGTACTGGGTGGGCAGCGAGTCGTCGAGCTCGATCTCGATGCCACCCGGTGGCAGCTCGTAGTCCTCGGCCACCGAGCGGACGACGTCGACGAGCCGGCGGCCGAGGTGCACGCGCACCCGGCCGTCGAGCGGGTCGCGGACGGCGATCCCGCCGGACTCCGCGCCGAGCACCTGCGCCCCGCGGAGGGTGATGTCGGCCAGCTGGTCGATGCGGGTCGCGTGCGCCATCTCGGCGGCGACGTCGGAGATCGCCGCGGCCCGCTGCATCGCCGCCATCCGCTGGTCGCTGAGGTCGCGCGCCTCCGTCACGTCGAGGGCGGTGCCCAGGATGCGCACCGGCTCGCCCGAGGGATCGACCAGCACCCGTCCGCGGGAGACGGTCCACCGCACGCCGCCGTCCGGACGCATGTTGCGCACCTCGACGGAGTACTGGCTGCGCGCGGCGATCGCCTCCCGGATGACCGCCTCGGCCGTCGCCCGGTCGTCGGGGTGCACGTGCCCGGCCATCAAGCGGTCCATGGGCATGGAGACGGCCCCCTCGACGCCGAAGATCGCCGCGCACCGCTGGTCGGCGACGAAGGTCCCCGTCCGCAGGTCGATCTCCCAGATGCCGACCGAGCTCGCCTCCAGGGCGACGTCGAGCCGGTCGAGGGAGGAGCTCGCGTCGGCGTTGGCCGCCCCGAGCTCCAGCTCCGCGACCACCGAGGCCGCCAGGTCCCGCAGCGCGGCCACGTCGTCGTCCGACCAGACGCGCGGGACGACGTCGAAGACGCTGAGCACCCCCACGACGTGACCGCCGGCGGCGACCAGCGGCACGCCGAGGTAGCCCCGCAGCAGGCCGGCGCGCGCGGCGGGCAGGTCGCGCAGCCGCTCGTCGCCGGCGGCGTCCTCCGCGGCCAGCGGCGTACCGAGCCGCACCGTCCCGGCGCAGGGCGACCCGGCCAGCGGGAGCTCGTCGGCCGCGGCGATCTCGGGCAGCCCGTCGCTGCCGAGCACGACCTCGGCGTCGGTGACCAGGCACACGAGCGCGGACGGCGCACCGACCAGCCGGGCGGCCAGCCGGGCCAACCGGTCGTACGAGGGCGAACCGGGGCGGTCGCCCAGTAGCCGGGCAGCCGCCGCCAGCCGCTCGGGGTCGGTCAACCGGTCGGGGACGCGCGGCGGCTCGAGCGTGGCCACGCACTCCTCCCTCCGGGGTCCGACCGGGACGGCGGCCCCGGGGTCGGCTCCCATGCTCGCACGCGATCCGTCAGCGAACCGTCACACACCGCCCGGCCTCCGGCCCGCGAGGGGGCCGACCCGCTCAAGGAGCCGGCACCCGGCGCCGATGAGATCACCGTGACCGGGTCGTCCACCACCTCGCTGCCGGACTGCCGGCCGCTGCTGGCCGACCCCGACGACCTCACCCTGGTGTTCCAGCCCATCGTCGACCTCGCCGGCGCCACCGTAGCCGGGTACGAGGCGCTCGCCCGCTTCCCCGGTACCGCCGGACCCGACGTCTGGTTCGCCGCGGCCGCCGAGGCGGGTCTGGCCGCCGAGCTGGAGGCGCTGGCCATCCACAGGGCGCTGGCCGCGGTGCCCGGCCTGCCCGCGAACACCTTCCTCACCGTCAACGTCAGCCCGCACCTGCTCGGCACCGCGCCGGTGCAGCGCGCGCTGGCCGGCCGGGACCGCCTCGAGCGCGTCGTCGTCGAGCTGACCGAGCACACCCCGGTCGACGACCTCGACGCGCTGGGCGACCAGACGCAGGCCCTCCGCGACCGCGGCGCGCTGATCGCCCTGGACGACGCCGGCAGCGGCTACTCCGGCCTGCAGCAGCTCGCCACGTTGCGGCCGCAGATCGTCAAGCTGGACCGGGCGCTGGTCAGCGGCGCCGACACCGACCCGGTGCGGGTGGCGCTGGCCGAGATGATCGGCGAGTTCGCCGGGCGGATCGACGCCTGGTTGCTGGCCGAGGGGTTGGAGACCGCGGCCGAGCTGGCCGCCTTCGTCCGGCTCGGTGTCCCGCTCGGGCAGGGCTGGGTGCTCGGCCGTCCGGCGCCGGTGTTCGCCGCCCTCGACCCGCAGGTCGAGCGGCTCCTCCGGTCGCAGAACGCCCGCGCGCGGCTCACCGAGAGCGTGGCCAGCCTGCTGCGGCCGGTGCGGCAGGTCCCCCGCGACGAGGTGGACGGCATCCCGCCCGCGGTGCTCACCGGCCCGCTCGGCGAGCCGGTCGGGCTGGTGCTGTCCGACCCGCGGACGGGCGAGGTCTACACCGCCCCGGTCTCGCTGCGGGTGCACCCGTCGGCCGACATCGGGGAGACGCTGCAGCGGGCCCTGACCCGGCCGCCCGCGCACCGCTTCGAGCCCGTGCTCTGCACCGACCCGACCGGCGCCGTCCTCGGCCTGCTCCGCCTCGAGGACCTCGCGTCGGCCCGGAAGGCGCGCTGACCGAGCACCCCGCCGGCCGGCAGCGGGCCCCCCGCGGGGGCCACCCGGACCCCGGCCGCGCAGGGCGGCCGGTCGCACCACCCGACCCGACAAGGAGTCCGCCCATGAAGACCTTCGCCTGCGGCGACGTCATCCCCGGCTGCAGCGCGCGGTTCACCGCCGCCGACGAGGACGGCATCTTCAGCCAGGTCGCCGGCCACGCCGCCGCCGACCACGGCGTCACGACCGTGACGCCCGAGCTGGTCGCCGCCGTCCGCGCCCACATCCACTGACCCGTTGATGGAGTGCGAGGGTGCAGGCTTCTGCGCCCTCTTCCCTGCGCCCTCGCACTCCGCTGCTCAGGTGCTGGCGTCGGTGAGCGACTGCCGCTGGTCGTCGGTGAGCACGAGGTCCTGCATCGGCAGCAGGTCGGCGAGCTGCTCCACGGAGCGGGCGCTGGCGATCGGCGCGACGACGGTCGGCTGGTCGGCCAGCCAGCGAAGCGCGACCGCGGCCATCGGCACACCGTGCGCGTCGGCCACCTCGTGCAGCGCCGAGAGCACCCGGTCGCCGCGCTCGCCGGCGTACTCGGCCGCCTTCGCCGCGCGCGGCGAGTCCACCCGCTCGCCCGCCCGGTACTTCCCGGTCAGGAACCCGCGCGCCAGCCCGAAGTAGGGCAGGACACCCAGCCCGCGACCGGCGACGACGTCGCGCAGCTCGTCCTCGTAGACGGCGCGCTCCATCAGGTTGTAGTGCGGCTGCAGCGCCACGTACCCGCGCACGCCGAGCCGGTCGGCCGTCTCCACGGCCTCGGCCAGCCGCTTCGCCGAGTAGTTCGACGCCGCGGCGTAGCGCACCTTGCCCGCCCGCACCAGCTCGTCGAAGGCCTGCAGCGTCTCGTCCAGCGGGGTGGTCTCGTCGTCGAAGTGCGCGTAGTAGAGGTCGATGACGTCGGTCCGCAGGTTGCGCAACGACCGCTCGGCCGCCGCGCGGACCTCGCCCGCCGACAGCGGGTGCTCCTTCCGCCCCGGCGAGGCCTTGGTGGCCACCACGACCCGGTCGCGCAGCCCGCGCTCGGCCATCCAGCCGCCGAGGATCCGCTCGGAGGTCCCGTCGCCGTACGACTCCGCCGTGTCGACGAACACCGGTTGCGGGTCGACGGCGTCCATGAACCGGTCGAGCACGGCGAAGGACGTCGCCTCGTCCGCCGTCCAGCCGAACACGTTGCCGCCCAGGCAGAGGTCGCTGACGGTCAGGTCGGTCCCCGGGAGCTGCGGCATGGCTCCCACGCTAGGCGCGGCGGCCCCGGCCGCGCCCGTCGGGACGGCCCGGGGCGGGTGGGATCGGCGGGACGGCGGCGGGTCCGTCAGGCATCCCCACTGGCCAGACCGCCCGTCATCTGGCACGGTGCCCGGGGTCCCGGTCGGCCACCGGCCGGGACCCGCCGGTCCGCGCGTCGCGCGCGGACCCCAGGATGTCCCGGTCCGGCGCGACCGCTCCGGGCTCCGGAGCCGGCCGCCTGCCGAGCCCTGGCACAGCCATCACACGAAGGGAAACCCATGAACAAGGCCGAACTGGTCTCCGCCATCGCCAAGCGCGCCGACGTCCCGGCCGCGACCGTCGACTCGGTAATCTCCGGGCTCCAGGACGAGCTCGTCGACGCCATCACCCGCGGGGAGAAGGTCGCCGTGTCCGGCCTGCTGACCGTGGAGCGCACCCAGCGCTCGGCGCGAAGCGGCCGCAACCCGCAGACCGGCGAGTCGATCGAGATCCCGGCCGCGAACACCGTCAAGCTGACCGCCGGCTCCAACCTCAAGAAGGCCGCCAGCTCCGTCCCGGTCTGATCGGCGGTCCGCGGTCCGATCCGGCGGCGGGCCGGCGGTCCGGGCCGGCCGCGGGGCGGCCCGGCCGACCGTGGGCCCCTCCCCGGCGGTCGTGTCCTCCCCGCCCGCCGCCGGGCGGGCGCCCGACCCGCATGGTCCGCCCACGGTGCCGTGGGTCAGGATGCGGGTCCCGGCGCCGCCCGGCGGCGGGAGGACGACGGACGGCGGGGCGAGGGCCTCCCGCCGTCCCCGCACCCGGAGGTGACCGTGGGCAACGACCTGCACGTCGACACCGACCCCGCGGAGGTCGGCGTCGACCCGGCCCGGCTGGCGCGGCTGGACCGGCGGCTGGCGCGCTGGGTCGACGACGGGCAGCTCCCCGGCTTCCTGGTCACCGTGGCGCGGCACGGCCGGCTGGTGCACGTCGGCCGGTACGGACGGCGCAACGTCGAGGAGGGCCTGCCGGTCGAGACCGACACCCGCTGGCGCATCTTCTCGATGACCAAGCCGGTCACCTCGGTCGCGGCGATGATGCTGTACGAGGAAGGCGCGTTCGAGCTCAACGACCCGATCGCCCGGTGGCTGCCGGAGTTCGCCGAGACCCGGGTGTACGTCGCCGGCTCGGCGCTCAAGCCGGTCACGGCGCCACAGGTGGAGCCGATCCGGGTCAGGCACCTGCTCACCCACACTTCAGGGCTGACCTACGGCTTCCACCACGCCCACCCGGTCGACGCGATGTACCGCGCGATGGGCCACGAGTGGAGCACGCCGCCGGACGCGGACTCCGCGGAGGCCTGCCGGCAGTGGGCGTCGGTGCCGCTGGTCTTCCAGCCCGGCACCGAGTGGAACTACGGCGTCTCCACCGACGTGCTCGGCCGGCTGGTCGAGGTGCTCTCCGGTCAGCCGCTCGACGAGTTCTTCGAGTCACGGATCTTCGCGCCGCTGGGCATGCGGAGCACCTCGTTCGGGCTGCGCGACGGTGACGACCTCGAGTCGCTGGCCCGGCTGTACGGGGCCGTCCCGGGGCAGCCGGGTGGTGCGCCCACGGGCTTCGCGTTCCTCGAGGCCTTCGACGCGGCCGCGCACGCGAAGCCGGCGTTCCTCTCCGGCGGCGGCGGGCTGGTGTCGACCGCGGGTGACTACCTGCGCTTCGTGGAGCTGCTGCGCCGCGGCGGGGCCTACGACGGCGGCCGGCTGCTCGGCTCGCGCACGATCGCGCACATGGTGCGCAACCACCTCCCGGGCGACCAGGACCTGGAGACCTTCGGCCGGCCGCTGTTCGCCGAGACGCCGCTGCGCGGGGTCGGCTTCGGCCTGGGCTTCTCGATGGTGATCGACCCGGTGCGCTACGGCGTGGTGTCCAGCGTCGGCGACTACAGCTGGGGCGGGGCGGCGTCCACGGCCTTCTACGTCGACCCGGTCGAGGACGTGACCGTCACCTTCTTCACGCAGCTGATGCCCTCGAGCACCCTGCCGATCCGCGGCTACCTGCGCGCTCTGGTCAACCAGGCCCTCGTCGACTGACGCCCCCTCCCCCCCGGGGCATAGGAAGCTTTGCCTGCGTATCGGGCCGCTCGACGCAGGCAAAGCTTCCTATGCCCCCACCCCGCGCGGCCTCACTGCCAGGCTCAGAGGTAGCGGCGGTAGACGACGGTGGCGACCATGGCCGGCTTCGGCTGGTCCTCGACCTCCACGGTCACGCCGAAGTTCATCTGGACGCCGCCCTCGAAGGCCCTGGCGTCCTCCATCACCGCCGACGCGCGCACCCGGCTGCCCACCGGCACCGGGGCCGGGAAGCGGATCTTCTCGGCGCCGTAGTTGACGCCCATGCGGAAGCCGGTGATGTCGACGATCTGCGGGATCAGCATCGGCAGCAGCGACAGCGTCAGGTAGCCGTGCGCGACCGGGCCGCCGAACGGGCTCTCCCGCTTCGCCCGCTCCACGTCGACGTGGATCCACTGGTCGTCGCCGGTGGCCTCGGCGAACCGGTCCACCCGCTCCTGGGTGATGGTCACCCAGTCGCTGGTGCCCAGCTGCCGGCCCACCAGGTCCAGCACGCCCTCGACGCCGTCGACCGTGGTCTGCGCCATGAGTCCTCCCCTTCCACCGGTCTGGTTTCCTGACTCCACCACAGACCCACGGACGGGGGGAGGACGGGGTTGCTGCGGCTCGGCCGGCTCGACGTGCCCGACGGCGCGCTGGTGGTGATGGCGATCGTCAACCGCACCCCGGACTCCTTCTTCGACCGCGGCGCCACCTACGAGCTGACCGCGGCGCTCGAGCGGGTCGACCAGGTCGTCGACGAGGGCGCCGACATGGTGGACGTCGGTGGCGTGAAGGCCGCGCCCGGCGAGGAGGTGGACGCCGCCGAGGAGATCCGGCGCACCGTCGACCTGGTCGCCGCCATCCGGTCGGCGCACCCGACGCTGCCGATCTCGATCGACACCTGGCGGTCGGCGGTCGCGAAGGAGGCGCTGGCCGCCGGCGCCGACGTGGTCAACGACGCGTGGGGCGGGGTCGACCCGTCGCTGGCCGGCGTCGCGGCCGAGGCCGGGGCGGGCATCGTGTGCACGCACGCCGGCGGGCTGCCGCCGCGCACCCGGCCGCACCGCGTGCAGTACGCCGACGTGGTGGCCGACATCGTCGCCCGGACGACGGCGCTCGCGAAGGCCGCGGTCGCCGCCGGGGTGGACCGCGAGCGGGTGCTGGTCGACCCCGGCCACGACTTCGGCAAGAACACCCGGCACTCGCTGGAGGCCACCCGGAGGCTGGGTGAGCTGGTGGCCACCGGCTGGCCGGTGCTGGTCGCGCTGTCGAACAAGGACTTCGTCGGCGAGACCCTCGACGTCCCGCTCGAGCAGCGGCTGACCGGCACGCTGGCGGCGACCGCGGTCAGCGCCTGGCTGGGCGCGCGCGTGTTCCGCGTGCACGACGTCGCCGCCACCCGGCAGACGCTGGACATGGTGGCCTCCATCCGCGGCGACCGCCCGCCCGCGCGGACCGTCCGCGGCCTGGCCTGACGGACGACGACGTCGCGACCCGTTCACCGCTCCGCCGTGCAGGTCTAGCGTCGCCGCCGTCCGGACCCCGACCGGGAGGTGACCGTGATGAGCGACCGCGTCGTGCACTTCGAACTGCCCTACGACGACGGACAACGGGCGCGCAGCTTCTACAAGGAAGCCTTCGGGTGGCAGCTGCAGGACATGCCCGACGGCGAGTACACGCTCGTCATGTCCGGCCCGAGCGGCGACGAGGGACCGACCGAGCCCGGGTTCATCAACGGCGGGCTGAACGTCCGCTCGTCGCACCCGGCGCCCGGGCCGGTCATCGTGGTCGACGTCCCCGACATCGAGGGCAAGCTGGCCCGGATCGAGGCGGCCGGCGGCGCGGTGGTCGTCGGCAAGCAGCCGGTCGGCGACATGGGGTTCGTCGCCTACGTGCGCGACCCGGAGGGCAACGTCCTCGGCCTGTGGGAGACCGCGCGGGCCGGCTGACGCGCCGACCTCGGCTGGCGGTGCCCGACCTCACCGCGCGGAGCGGCTGACCCCACCGGCCTCACCCCGCGGTGCCCGGCCTCGCCCTGCAGCGCGAGGTCGGGCACCGCGCGGCGAGGTCGAGGCCCGGCGCTAGCGTCGCCGCCATGGCCGCCACCGGGTTCCACACCGCCGACCAGCTCAACGACCTGCTCCCCGGCACGCTGCCGGGCATGCTCGGCCTGGTCGTCGACAGCCACGAGCCGGGGCGGCTGGAGGCGCACCTCGACGTCCGCCCCGAGGTGCTCGCACCCAACGGCTACCTGCACGCCGCCACCGTGATCGGGCTGGCCGACACCGCCTGCGGCCTGGCCACCCGCGCGCTGCTGCCCGAGGGCTCGGCCGGTTTCACCACCATCGAGCTGAAGAGCAACTTCCTGGGCACCGCCCGCGACGGCCGCATCACCACCGTGGCCACCAACGTCCACGCGGGCCGGACGACGCAGGTCTGGGACGCCGTCGTCCGCGCCGCCGGCAGCGGGAAGACGATCGCGCTGTTCCGCTGCACCCAGTCGGTGCTCTGGCCGCGCGGCTGAGCCCGCGGCCGCGCCGGGGCGCCGCGCGGCTGAGCCCACGGCCGCGCCGGGCCACGGCGCACCTCGCGCCCCACCTGATGTGAGACTGGCGCCACACCGCACCCCGAGGAGGAGCACACCGTGGCGCTGGCCAGCCTCTACCCCGACGTCGAGATCCCGGACCTGTCGGTGCCCGCCTTCGTCCTGGGCGCGAACGCCGACCGTCCCGACACGGCGGCGCTGATCGACGGGCTCAAGGGCGACACGATCACCTTCGGCCAGCTGGCGGGCTACGTCGACCGGGTCGCGGCCGCGCTGCACGAGCGGGGGCTGCGCAAGGGCGACGTCGTCGCGGTGTTCAGCCCGAACACGCCCTGGTACCCGGTGGTCTTCCACGGCATCGCCGCCGCCGGCTGCGTCTCCTCGCCGATCAACTCGCTCTACACGCCCGACGAGATCGCCTACCAGCTCAAGGACTCCGGGGCCAAGGTGCTGATCACCGTCGGTCCGTTCCTCGACCGCGCGACGGCGGCGGTGCAGCAGGCGCCGGTCGACGAGGTGATCGTCCTGGACGGCGCCGAGGGGCACGCCTCGCTGCGCGACCTGCTGGCCAGCCGGGCGCCGTCGGTGCAGGTCGACATCGACCCGGCGTCCGACCTGGTCACCCTGCCCTACTCCAGCGGCACGACCGGCCTGCCGAAGGGCACGATGCTGACCCACCGCAACCTGGTCGCCAACGTGCTGCAGAGCCAGGTGATCATGAACCGGCACGAGGGCGACGAGCGGGTCATCGCTGTCCTGCCGTTCTTCCACATCTACGGGCTGACCGTGCTGATGAACCTGGGCCTGGCGCTGGGCTGCACCGTCGTCACGCTGCCCCGGTTCGACCTCGAGGACTTCCTGCGCACCATCCAGGACCACCGGATCACCCGCGCGTTCGTCGCCCCGCCGATCGTGCTGGCGCTGGCCAAGCACCCGCTGGTCGACCGGTACGACCTGTCCAGCCTGCGCACCATCACCTCCGGCGCCGCGCCCCTCGACGAGGGCCTGGCGCTCGCCGCCGAGCAGCGGCTGCGCCGGGGGGCGGCGGACGGCGTCACGGTCGCCCAGGGCTACGGGATGACCGAGCTGTCGCCGGTGTCGCACTCCACCCCGGACGCCGGCATGGAGCCGCCCGGCGCGACCGGCGGGGTGCCCAAGGGCTCGGTCGGCTACGCCCTTCCGAACACCGAGTGCCGGCTGGTCGACCCGGCCACCGGGGAGGACGCCGCGCCCGGCGAGCGCGGCGAGCTGTGGGTGCGCGGCCCGCAGGTGATGCGGGGCTACCTGAACAACCCCGAGGCCACGGCCGAGACGCTCGACGCCGAGGGCTGGCTGCACACCGGCGACGTCGCCGTCGTCGACGAGCACGGCCGCTACAGCGTGGTCGACCGGGTCAAGGAGCTGATCAAGTACAAGGGCTACCAGGTCGCCCCGGCCGAGCTGGAGGCCGTGCTGCTGGGTCACCCGGACGTCGCCGACGCCGCCGTCATCGGCGTGAAGGACGCCGAGAGCGGCGAGGAGCTGCCCAAGGCCTTCGTCGTCCGCGCGCCCGGTTCGCAGGTCACCGAGGAGGCGGTCATCGAGTACATGGCCGGCCGGGTGGCGCCGCACAAGAAGATCCGGATCGTGGAGTTCATCGAGCAGGTGCCCAAGTCGGCGGCCGGCAAGATCCTCCGCAAGGAGCTCAGGGCCCGCGGCTGACGGCGTCCGCGGCGGTCCCGGGCCCGGTGGGCACGGCTGACCCAGCCCGCACCGCGCCCGGGGTCGTGCCGACCACGCGCTTGTACGCCCGGGCGAACGCGGCCTCGGACTCGTAGCCGAACTGCCGGGCCAGCTCGCCGACGCGCGCACCGCGGGCCAGGGCCACCCCGGCCCGGTGCATCCGCCACCGCGTCACGTACCGGACGGCCGGCTCGCCGGCCAGCTCGGCGAAGCGCGCGGCGAAGGTCGACCGCGACATTCGGGCCTCGCGGGCCAGCCGCTCGAGCGTCCAGCCGTCGCCCGGGTCGCGGTGCACCCGGGCGACGACCGGCCCGATCTGCGGGTCGCGCAGCGCCCGCAGCCAGCCGGGTCCGGCGCTCGCGCCGTCCAGCCAGGCCCGGATCGCCTGGATGACGAGGACGTCGGCGAGGCGGGTGACCACCGCCTCGGAGCCCGGGCGGCCGTGCCGGACCTCGTCGGTGAGCAGTCCCAGGACGACGGGCAGCCATCCCGCGCGGGCCGCGTCCCGGCCGCCGACGACGACCACGGGTGGCAGCAGGTCCAGCACGTGGGCCGCGCCGGGCCGGTCGATCTCGAGGACGCCGCACACCATCGCGGTGCGGGCGCCGCCGCCGTCCAGCCGCAGCACCGAGTAGTGCTCGCCGAGGTGGTCCTGGGGCAGCAGGTCGGCCCGTCCCAGGATCCGTGCCCCGGGGTCGCTGCGCAGCAGGTGGCCGCGCCCGTGCGGCACCAGGGCCAGGTCGCCGACCTGCAGCTCGCAGTCGGCCCCGTCGACCTCCAGCCGGCAGCTGCCGTCGGTGACCACGTGGACGCTCAGGCACCCGTCGAACGCGGGCATCTCCATCCCCCAGGGGGCGGTGGCCTCGGTCCGGCAGTAGAAGGTTCCGCGCATCCGCAGGTCGGCCAGCACCCCGGCGAGGGGGTCGACCGGCACCCAGGGACGTTCGGCACCCGGTGCGGAAGTGCTCACGCCGTCACTGTGTGCCCGGGTGCACCCGTCGTCCAGACGTCCCGGACGAACGAGCAGGAAAGACGGACGCCCGGCCGTTCCCCGGCGTGCCGCCCGGCCGGACGCTGGGATCCGGGCCGGCCGCCGGGGCCGGCGTCCACGGAGGAGGGGAACGGTCATGAAGGTGCTGGTCGTGGGTGCGACGGGTGGATCGGGCAGGGCGACGGTCGAGTCGCTGGTCGAGAACGGGCACGAGGTCACCGCGTTCGCGCGGCGGGCGGCGGACTTCCCCGCCGGCGTGCGGACGGTCATCGGCGACGCGACCGTCGCGGCGGACGTCGACCGCGCGGTCCGGGGCCAGGACGCGGTCGTGGTCGCCCTCGGCATCCGCGAGGACGCGCTGCGGGTGCGGCTGCGCGGAAGCTCCGGCACGCCGCTCGACGTCCGCTCGCGGGGGACCGCGACGGTCGTCGACGCGATGCGGGCGCACGGCGTGCGCCGGCTGGTCGTGCAGTCCTCGTACGGCGTCGGGGGGACCCGGTCGCGGCTGCCGGTCAGCATCCGGATCGTGTTCGCCCTGCTGCTGCGGCCGCAGATCGCCGACCACGAACGCCAGGAGCGGATCGTCCGGGCCAGCGGGCTGGACTGGGTCCTCGTCCAGCCGGTGACCCTGACCGACGGCGAGGAGCCCGCGACGGTCTCGGTGGACGGCGCGGTCGAGCGGTGGCGCGTGTCGCGCCGGGCCGTGGGCGCGGTCCTCGCCAAGGCCGCCGGCGAGGCGGCGCCCGTGGGCCGCACCCTCGCGGTGTCCGGCGCCGCGGAGCGCTCGGAGGCGGCGGACACCGGCACCGGGAGGGACCTCGCCCGCCGCCGATGAGAACGCCGGACCGGACCGGTCCTCCCTGCACCCGGACCCGCCGGGCGCGATCCCAGGAGGACGGCGATGACCGGCACCCACCCGCGCACCGCTCCCGGCCCGTTGGACGTCACGTTCGAGGCCGAGCTGCTGCTCAGCCCGGGCGACGGCGGTTGGACGTACGTGCAGATGCCCGGCTCGGCGGAGTTCTTCGGCACCCGGGGCCTGGTCAAGGTGCGCGGCACGATCGACGGCCGGCCGTTCCGCAGCTCGTTCATGGCCCTGGGCGACGGCACGCACAAGCTGCCGGTCAGGGCCGAGGTGCGGACGGCGATCGGCAAGCGGGCCGGTGACCGGGTGACCGTGCACCTGGAGGAGCGGATCGGCTGATCCCGGCTCCACCCACCCGCGGCGGTGGCCGGGTGGTCGCCGCAGCCGGGTCGCGGGCAAGGTGGGGCCATGCGTGCGGTGACGATCAGCGAGCCAGGCGGCCCCGAGGTGCTCGGCTGGGGCGAGGTGCCCGACCCGGTGTGCGGGCCCGGGGAGGTGCTGGTCGACGTCGTGGCGAGCGCGGTCAACCGCGCCGACCTGCTCCAGCGGGCCGGGAAGTACCCGCCGCCGAAGGGCGCCAGCGAGATCCTCGGCCTGGAGTGCAGCGGAGTGGTCAGCGAGGTCGGCGAGGGGGTGACCGGCTGGTCGGTCGGCGACGAGGTGTGCGCGCTGCTGTCCGGCGGCGGGTACGCCGAGCGGGTCGCCGTCCCGGCCGGGCAGCTGCTCCCCCGCCCCGCGGGCGTGGAACTCGCCACCGCCGCCGCACTGCCCGAGGTGGTCTGCACGGTCTGGTCGAACGTGTTCATGCTGGCCGGGCTGCGCCGCGGCGAGCGGTTCCTCGTGCACGGCGGCGCGGGCGGGATCGGCACCATGGCCATCCAGCTCGCCGACCGCGCCGGCGCGCGGGTGTTCGCCACGGCGGGGTCGCCGGCCAAGCTGGACCTCTGCCGCGAGCTCGGCGCCGACGTCGCCGTCAACTACCGGGACGAGGACTTCGCCGAGGTGGTGAAGGCCGAGGGCGGCGCGCACGTGGTGCTCGACAACATGGGCGCGAAGTACCTGGCCCGCAACGTCGACGCGCTCGCCGTGGGGGGCCGGCTGGTGATCATCGGCATGCAGGGCGGCACCCGCACCGAGATCGACCTGGCCCGGCTGTTCGCGAAGCGGGCCTCGGTGCACACCACCACGCTGCGCTCGCGGCCGGCGACCGGGCCGGGCGGCAAGGCCGAGATCGTGGCGGCCGTCCGGCACGACGTGTGGCCCGACGTCGAGCGGGGGGCGGTCCGCCCGATCGTCGACCGGCGGCTGCCGATGTCCCGCGCCGCCGAGGCCCACGAGCTGCTGGAGGCCTCCGCGCACGCCGGCAAGGTGCTGCTGCTCATCCAGGGCTGACCGCGCGGTCAGGGGAGCAGCCGAAGCCCGGCCTGTGCGTCCGCGGCGCCGGCGTCGGCCGTCGCGCCCACATCGTCCGGGCCGGACAACCGCAGGCAGAGGACCACCACGTCGTCGTCCAGCAACCGTCCACCGGTCATGGCCGCGAGCAGCCGGTCGCACGCCTCCTGCGCGCCGACGCCTTCGAGATCGGTGGCGATCCGGGCGAGCCGGTCGAGGCCGTCGTCCAGGTCGCTGCCCCGGCGCTCGACGAGGCCGTCGGAGTACCAGACCAGCAGGGCCTCCGGCGGCACGACGAGCCGGGCGTCCGGGCGCGGCCCTTCCGCCATGGCCAGGGGCAGCGAACGACCCGCGGGCAGGAACTCCGCCCGGCCCCCCGAGACGAGAAGCGGCGGCGGGTGACCCGCGCAGGCGTAGCGCAGCTCGCCGGTGGCCGGCTCGTACTCGCCGTAGCCGATGGTCGCGAACGTCGCCCCGCGGATGTCGTTCGACGCCCGGTCCAGCGATGACAGCACCGCACCCGGGGTGTCGTGGGGCCCGGCGGCGAGCACGCGGAGGGCGGCGTGGAGCCGGCCCATGGCCGCAGCAGCCGCCAGGTCGTGGCCGACCACGTCGCCGACCACGAACCCCACCCGGCCCCCGGGCAGGACGAACACGTCGTACCAGTCCCCGCCGACGTCGTGCTGCTGATCGGCCGGCCGGTAGCAGCCACCGATGGCGACACCCGGCAGCCGGTCGGGCACTTCGGGCAGGAAGGCCCGCTGCAGTTGGTGCGCGGCCTCGCGCTCCTCCTCGTACAGGCGGGCCCGCGGCAAGGCCCGGCCGACGAGCTCCGCGAGGCCCTCGGCCAGCGCGGTCACCTCGGCGTCCAGGGCGTCGACGGCGTCGAACCGGAACTCCAGGGCGCCCATGACCACCGGGCCGTTCCTGACCGGCACGGCGAGGACGCTCCGCGGGCGCGGGTCGACGCCGGGGCCGGATCGGTCGGGCCCCTCTTCCCCCGCGCGCATCGCGATGGTCCGGCCGGTGCGGGCTGCCCGGGCCAGCAGCGCGGGTGCGGCCAGCGGCACCTCGCCGCGCGCCTCGTCGGCCCCGCCCCGGGACGTCGTCCACGTTCGCAGGGTCGCGGGGTCCGAGGTCAGGACGCCGACTGCGCCGTCGTCGGCCACGAGCGCGATCCCCCGCCGGACGACGACCTCGGCGATCGCCTCCGAAGTGGCCGCCGTGGCCAGCCCCGCGGTCACCTCCTGCAGCGCCTCGGCCGCCCGCCGCGCCGCCGCCTCGTGCCGGGACTCGCGACGCGCCCGCTGCCGCTCGCCGATCTCGACCGCCAGCAGCCAGGCGCTGAGCACCGCGACGGCCAGGAACAACTGCAAGGTGGCCAGCTCCAGGTTCGGCCGCCCGGCCAGCGCCGCCCAGGGGCCGCGGCCGGCCGCGGTCATCACGTTCGCCGTCAGTGTCATCGCCAGCCCGCTGACGGTGACCAGGGGGACGCCGGACCCGAAGGCCACGGCGAACAGCAGCGGCATCGGCAGGTAGGCCAGCGGCACCGACGCCGGCCAGAAGCCCACGACGGTCACCGCCGCCGTGGATCCGACGAGCAGTCCGCAGCGGGTCGGCGGCGGCAGCTCCCGCCGGGCGAGCGCGACCCGCCAGGAGAGCACCGTGCCGGCGACGGTCAGCACGCCCAGCCCGTCGCCGGCCCAGAACGGGAAGAAGGCGTCCCACCAGTCACGGCCGAGGGTGACCGCGTTCGTGGTGGCTCCCACGACCGCCCCCAGCAGCGGCGCCGCCAGCACGCCGCAGGTGATGAACCAACCCAGATCGCGCCGCCGCCGCAGGTCGATCTCACCGGCGACCCGGCCGAGGAGGAGGGCGCCGGCCAGCGGCTCCAGCGTGTTGGCCAGCACGAACCCGGGCACGGAGGCTGCCGGCAGCCCGTGCAGCAGGTCCATCCCCGCCTCGACCGCGGCCACCGTGGCCAGCACCCACGGCCATCGGCGGCGGCGGGTGAGCAGCAGCGCCGACAGGCTCACGCCCGCGGGCGCGAAGAACACTGCCCCCATGGACGACGCCTGGAACAACAGGAAGGCGATCGCCGAGCCGGCCGCGTACGCCACCGTCACCAGCGCGAGAAGCACCCACAGCGACCCAGCGGTCGGGATGTCCGCGCGGCGGCTACCGCGCTCCGGGCTCCTCATCGCAGTGCTCCGGCGACTCGTCGGCCCCCACGTCCGATGTCGCCGGTTGCTGCAGCGACGAGCCACCCTAGCGGGCTCGGTAGGAGGCGGGTGGGCGGTATGCCGCCGTCGCCCCTTGGGCAGGATGGTCGGCATGACTGCACCCGGAACCGGCAACGAGCACCCGCAGCAGGTCGTCGTCGTGGGCCCGGACGGTCGCCCGGTCGGCACGATGCCCGTGCCGCACGGCGGTGGCCTCGGCGGCGCGGACGGCGACGGCGAGGGCGGCGGCCCGGCCGGCGTCGGGGAGATGGTCGAGCAGCCCGCGAAGGTCATGCGGATCGGCACGATGATCAAACAGCTGCTCGAGGAGGTCCGCGCGGCGCCGCTCGACGAGGCCAGCCGCAACCGGCTCCGCGACATCCACGCGTC
Source organism: Geodermatophilus sp. YIM 151500 (assembly GCF_025716945.1). Taxonomy (GTDB): domain Bacteria; phylum Actinomycetota; class Actinomycetes; order Mycobacteriales; family Geodermatophilaceae; genus YIM-151500. The sequence goes on along the minus strand of NZ_JAOVZT010000008.1, from coordinate 80,264 downwards.
GTCGGTCCGCGAGCTCGAGCAGGGCCTGTCGCCGGACCTGCGCGAGGAGCTGAAGCGGCTCAGCCTGCCGTTCAGCGAGGGCGAGACGCCGTCGGACGCCGAGCTGCGCATCGCCCAGGCCCAGCTGGTCGGCTGGCTGGAGGGCGTGTTCCACGGCATCCAGACCGCGCTGTTCGCCCAGCAGATGGCCGCCCGGGCTCAGCTGGAGGAGATGCGCCGGCGCGCGCTGCCCGGGGGTTCCGCCCCGGGTCAGCAGCCGCAGCAGCCGGACTTCCGCCCGGGCGGCGGCCAGTACCTCTGACCCGCCATCGTCGGTTGATCATCGTCGAACGGTGGCCCGCGTCGGCGTGTCGGACGACCATTCGACGATGATCGACGAGGGGAGGATGAGGCGGTGAACCCCGAGCGCCGGGCGGTGCGGGCGTCGGACGCCGACCGCGAGGAGACGGTGCGTCAGCTCCAGCGCGGCCTGAGCCAGGGCCGGCTCACCGTCGACGAGTTCGACGAGCGGGTGCGGGCGGCCTGGGCCGCCCGCACCCTCGGCGACCTCGCCGACCTCACGGCCGATCTGCCGCGGAGCCTCTGGTGACGTCCGCGACGCCGTCCGGCTGACCGTTGCCGACCGGCTCGGACGACGCCAGCGCCCGGACCTCCTCGGGCGAGGCCAGCGCGGCCTGCCCGCCGTCCGCGTCGCTCGCCGCCGCCCGGACCGGCGCCGCCCCGGCGTCCGGCTCGGGCCGCCCGCCCGCGGCCTGCTCGAAGAAGCGCAGCAGCTCCACCGGGAACGGCATCACCAGCGTGCTGTTCTTCTCCGAGGCCACGTCGGCGACCGTCTGCAGCAGGCGCAGCTGCAGCGCGCCGGGGGTGGAGCTCATCGCGTCCGCCGCCTGCGCCAGCTTCGCCGAGGCCTGCAGCTCGCCGTCCGCGGAGATGACCCGCGCCCGCCGGTCGCGCTCGGCCTCGGCCTGGCGCGACATCGAGCGGCGCATGCCCTCGGGCAGCGAGATGTCCTTGACCTCGACCCGGTCGATCTTGATGCCCCAGTCCTCGGTCGGGGTGTCGATGACCGCCCGCAGCTCGGAGTTGATGGCCTCGCGGTCCGACAGCAGCGTGTCGAGGTCGGCGCGGCCGATGACCGACCGCAGCGAGGTCTGCGACACCTGCGACGTCGCGATCATGTAGTTCTCGACGTTGATGACCGCCTTGACGGGGTCGACGACCCGGAAGTAGACGACCGCGTCGACGCCGATGGTCACGTTGTCGCGGGTGATCGTGCCCTGCGACGGGACGTCGAGCACGAGCGTCTGCACGGGCACCTTGGTCATCTGGTCGACGAACGGCACGAGCAGGCGCAGCCCGGGGTCGCGCACGTTGGGCAGCAGCCGCCCGAAGCGCAGGACGACGCCGCGCTGGTACTGCTGCACCTGGCGGATGCTCGCGCCGAGCACGACGATCGCCAGGACGCCGATGACCGCGAGGATTATGAGCAGAGCGTCCACAGCACCCCACCTCCCGGGCCGGCGCGGGAGCTGCGGGACGGTCCCGCGGCGCCGGGGCGCCGACCAGTCCCTCCCCACGATCCCATCGGACGGGCTTCGGCGCCGTGACCTGGCCGTTATGTGGCGAGACCCCGCCCGGGTCCACCGTCGCGGGGGGTGGAACGGCACCCGGACGGGTGACCGGCCGTCGCCCGTTCGGAGGAGCCGTGACCGGGGACGGTGTGGGCGCTGCGGCGCGTGCCGACCGGCGAGGCGGCGGCCGGGACCCTCCCGGCCCCGACCCGACGGGAGGAAGCGTGACCTTCGAAGCGCGGACGACATCGACGACGCAGCGTCCGGCCGGCCGCAACGGGCTCGGCACCGGCGGCTTCGTGACCGGGCTGGTCGGCCTCGTGCTGGCCTGGCTGATCCCGATCCTCGGCCTCGTCCTCGGGCTGCTCGGCGTCGTCCTGGGCGGCGTGGGCCGCAGCCGGGCACGCCGCGACGGCCAGGCCACCGGGCTGGCGACGGCCGGCGTGGTGCTCGGGGCGCTGGCGCTGGTCTCCGCCGTCGTCTCCTGGGTGATCGCCTACAACGTCCTCACCTGAGCCGGCGGACGGGACGGCGCCGTCCGCGGGACGGCGCCGTCCGCGCGGGATGACGGCGCCGTCCCGCGCGTGCCGATCGGCCGGTTTGCGGTGTGGCCGGTCGGTCCACAGGGAGCGCCGGCGGCCCACGGGGACCGCCGCCGGGTTCACAAGGAGCGCAGGAAGGCGGCGACCCCGTCGTCCTCGTTCGTGCCGGTGACGTCGGTGGCCGCGGCCAGGACGTCGGGGTGCGCGTGCGCCATCGCGACCGCCCGGCCGCCGCCCTCGCGGACCCACTCGAAGGCGGCCAGGTCGTTGGGCATGTCGCCGAAGTAGACGACGTCCTCCGGGCCCACCCCGTGCTGCTCGGCCACCTTGGCCAGGCCGGTGGCCTTGGTGACGCCCGGCGCGGAGATCTCGGCGAGGGCGTCGCTCGACGAGTTGGTGACCGTCGCCCGGTCCCCCACCGCCTCCGTGACCAGCGCGAGGAACTCGTCGCGCGGCAGCGTCTCGTGCCGGGCCAGCAGCTTGGCCACCGGCGCCCGCACCAGCTCCTCGAGGGAGGCCTCGGCCACGCCGGGCGCGTCGAGGTCCCAGCGCGGCTGGTACACGGGTTCGTGACGGAACTGCAGCCCGTACTCGACCGCGAACCAGGTGTCCGGCTGCGCGCGGCGCAGCTCGGCGGTCACCGCCCGCAGCACGTCGGGCTGCACCGCCTCCTCCTCCAGCACCTCGAAGCGCTCGAGGTCGAACAGCACCGCTCCGTTGCAGCAGACGGCGGTGCCGTGCCCGACCACCTCGCGGATCCGCCGCATCCAGCGCGGCGGCCGCCCGGTGGCCAGCACGAGCGGCACGCCGTCCGCCCGCCACGCGGCCAGCTCGGCGAGGGTGTCGTGGCTGACCGTGTCGTCCCACCGCAGCAGGGTGCCGTCCATGTCGGTGGCGATCAGCCGCGGCCGCCAGTCAGACATCGCGACCCCGGTCGCCCACCGGGCGTCCCCGGTCGCCGGCCAGCACGGCCTCCAGGTAGCGGGCCACGCCCTCGGCGTCGTGCCCGCTGGTCAGCTCCGCGGCGGCGGCCCGGACGGCGGGGTGCGCGTTGGCCACCGCCACCGCCCGCCCACCGGCCTCGGTGACCGCGGCGACCATGGGCAGGTCGTTGGGCATGTCGCCGAAGGCCAACACCTCGCCGAAGCCGACGCCGTACCGCTCGAGCGCGACGGCCAGCCCGGTGGCCTTGGTGATGCCCGGCGGCAGCACCTCGATGAAGCCCAGGCCGGCGTGGGTCAGCTCCGCCTCGGCCGGGTCGACGACGCGGCGGGCCAGCGCCAGCAGCTCGTCCTGGTCGACGCTCGACGAGCGCAGGAACACCTTCAGGACGGCGCCGACCGGCAGCACCTCGTGCCGCGGCAGCAGCATCGCCGGCTCCGGGTAGGGCCAGTCGAAGCCGTGCTGCACCCGCAGCGGGCTCGACCGGGGCTGCCGGGCCTCGGCCTGCTCGGCGGCGTCCTCCACCGCGACGACCAGCTCGCCGGCGACCGCCTCGATCCGCTCGATCACGCCGTGCGCCTGAGTGCGGGGCAGGCCCATCGTGCGCAGCACCTCGTCGCGCTCCAGGTCGACGACGTAGCCGCCCTGGGCCAGCACCGCGATGCCGCGCCCGTCCAGCGCCGTCCGGACGCTGTCGAGCAGCCGGGGACCGCGGCCGGTGACGCCGACGACGGGGATGCCGGCCGCCCAGCACGCCTCCAGCGCCGCCCGGGTGCGCGGGCGGACGTGACCGGTGGAGTCGAGCAGGGTGCCGTCGAGGTCGGTGGCCACGAGCCGGGGGCGCCAGCCGTTCAGCTCCGGCAGCGGGACGACGAGGTCGGCGTCGGGGGCGGGCGCCGCGTGCGGCAGCGCGATCGGCCGGGGGCCGGTCATGCGGCCGCGGGCCCCGGCGCCGCCGCGAGCGACATGCCCGGCGTGAGCAGCTCGTGCCCGCCGAGCCACGGCCGCAGCGCCTCCGGCACGTGCACCGAGCCGTCGGAGCGCTGGTGCACCTCCAGCAGGCAGGCGATGGTGCGGGCGATGGCGCACAGCGTCCCGTTGAGGGTGGCCGCGATCTGCGGCTTGCCGTCGGCGTCGCGGTAGCGGATGCCCAACCGGCGGGCCTGGAAGGTCGTGCAGTCCGAGGTCGAGGTCAGCTCGCGGTAGGCGCCCTGCGAGGGGAACCACGCCTCGATGTCGTACTTGCGGGTGGCGCTGGTGCCCAGGTCGCCGGCGGCGATGTCGACCACCCGGTAGGGCAGCTCGAGCAGGGCGAGGAACTCCTCCTCCCACGCCAGCAGCCGCGCGTGCTCGGTGGCGGCCTCCTCCGGGGTGCAGAAGCTGAACATCTCGACCTTGTCGAACCAGTGCACCCGGATGATGCCGCGGGTGTCCTTGCCGTAGGAGCCGGCCTCGCGGCGGAAGCACGACGACCAGCCCGCGTACCGGCGGGGACCGCCCGCGAGGTCGAGCACCTCACCGGCGTGCATGCCGGCCAGCGCGACCTCCGACGTCCCGACCAGGTACAGGTCGTCGCGCTCGATCCGGTACACCTCCTCGGCGTGCGCGCCGAGGAAGCCGGTGCCCTCCATCGCCTCCGGCCGCACCAGCGCCGGGGCGACGACCGGGGTGAAGCCCGCGGCGACCGCCCGCGTGATCGCCAGCTGGGCGAGCGCGAACTCCAGCAGCGCGCCGGGCCCGGTGAGGAAGTAGAACCGGGCGCCGGACACCTTGGCGCCGCGCTCGGTGTCGATCGCGCCGAGCGCCTCGCCGATCTCCAGGTGGTCGCGCACCGGGAAGTCGTAGGCCGGCACCGTGCCGACGGTGCGCAGCGTCACGGCGTCGTCCTCACCGCCGGGCGGCACCTCGGGGGCGACGACGTTCGGGACGGCGAGGTGGGCGGCGCGCAGCGCCGCGTCGGCCGCGCGCTGCTCCTCCTCAGCCGCCTTCACCTCGGCCGCCAGCTTCTTCGCCCGCTCCAGGACGGCGGGCCGCTCGTCCGGGCTCGCCTTCTTGACCGCCTGCGACGCGGCCTTCTGCTCGGCGCGCAGGTCGTCGGCCCTCCGGACGGCCTCCCGCCGGGCGGCGTCGGCGGCGAGCAGCGCGTCGACCAGCGACTCGTCGGCCCCGCGGGCGCGCTGGCTGGCACGGACGACGTCGGGCTGCTCGCGCACGAGCCGGAGGTCGATCACCCCCCGATCGTAGGAGCCACGGCCGGAACCGCCCCACGACGGCGGGCGGTCGGCCGACACCGGGCGCGGATGCGCACGTCCGGGCCGCGGTCCTGCACGTCCGCGCACACCGTCGGCGGGCGGGCGGGTCAGCCGTCGAGCAGCGCGGTCACCGCGGCGTGCACGCGCCGGCTCTCGTCGGCCAGCTCGGGCAGGACGGCGGGATCCGCGGTCTCCTCCACCCGGCGGCACAGCTCGGCGAGCGCGGAGGCGCCCATCGCCGCGCTGCTGCCCTTCAGCCGGTGCGCCAGCCGCGCGACCTCGTCGTCCGCGCCGCCGGGCAGCCCCTCGGCCGCCGCGAGCAGCGCGCGCACCGATCCCTCCAGACCCGCGGCGTACTGCCGGTAAAGGTGCCCGAAGGCCTCGGGACCGAGGTCGCGCAGCTCGGCGACCGTCCCGGCGTCCAACGCGGCGCCGGCAGCCGGACCCGCACCGCCGGCGGTCGCCGCCGGCGGGGTGGGCGCCCCGGCCCCGGCCCAGCGGTCCAGCGCGTCCGCGAGCGTCGCCAGGCGCACCGGCTTGGTGAGGAAGTCGTCGGCGCCCGCCTCCAGGAACGCCGTCCGGTCGCTGGTCAGCACGCTGGCCGTCAGCGCCAGGACGCGGGGTTGCGCGACCGGCAGCGCGCGGATCGCCGCCGTGGCGTCCACCCCGCCGAGCACCGGCATCTGGGCGTCCATCAGTACGACGTCGAAGCTCCCGGTGCGGACGGCGTCGACGGCCAGCTCTCCGTTCGCCACGTGCTCGCAGTCGTGCCCGAGCTGGCGCAGGTAGAGCCCGACCAGCTGGGCGTTGACGGCGTGGTCCTCGGCGACCAGCACCCGCAGCGGGCGCCGTCCGTCGACCGCCGGCCCGGCCGCCGGACCGGCCGCCGGGGCCGGCGCCGCGCCCGGCCCCGCCCCGTGGACCACCGACCGGACGGCGTGCACCAGCCGCTCGGGTCGCACCGGCTTGTGCAGCCGCGCGGTGAAGTGCGCCGCGCGCTCGGCGTGCACCGGGGCGGAGCTGCTGAGCAGCAGCAGCGGCAGCGCGGCACCGCCGGGCAGGCCGCCCAGGCGGCGGGCCAGCTCGTCGCCGTCCATGCCGGGCATGTGCAGGTCGAGCACCGCCGCGTCGAACCGCCCGTCGTCGGCGACGACCGAGCCGAGCGCCTCGGCCCCGCTGCGCGCGGCGACCACCGCGGCGCCGGCGCGGCCCAGCTGGTGCTCGAGGATGCGCAGGTTGGTCGGGTTGTCGTCGACGACGAGCAGTCGGAGGCCGGCGAGCGCACGCGGGTCCGCGGCGACCGGCACCGACGAGGACAGCTCCAGGTCGACCGCGACGGTGAAGGTCGACCCGCGACCCGCGGCGCTGTCGACGGTGATGTCGCCGCCCATGGCCCGGGTGATCCGCTGGCTGATGGCCAGGCCGAGACCGGTGCCGCCGTACGACCGGGTGGTGGAGGTGTCGACCTGGCTGAACGACCGGAACAGCCGGTGCTGCTGGTCGGCCGGGATGCCGATGCCGGTGTCGGCGACGGCGATCCGGCAGTGCAGCGATCCGCCGCGGACCTCCCCCAACACGGTGAGGACCACCTGGCCGGAGGAGGTGAACTTGACCGCGTTCCCGACGAGGTTGAGCACCACCTGGCGCAGCCGGGAGCCGTCGCCGACGACGTGCGCCGGGCAGTTCCCGGGGATGTCGACGAGCAGGTCCAGGCCCTTGCCGGCGGCCTGGGGCGCGAGCAGCTGGGCGACGTCGTAGGCCAGCGCGTGCAGGTCGAACGGCGCCCGGTCGAGGTCGAGCTCACCGGCCTCGATCTTCGAGAAGTCGAGGACGTCGTTGATCAGCGTGAGCAGCGCGTCGCCGCTGCCGGCGATGGTCTCCAGGTGGCCGCGCTGCTCGTCGGTCAGCTCGGTGGTGAGCAGCAGGTCGGTCAACCCGAGGACGGCGTTGAGCGGCGTCCGGATCTCGTGGCTCATCGTGGCCAGGAACGCCGTCTTGGCCTGCCCGGCCTGCTCGGCCTGGTCGCGGGCGGCGACGAGCTCGGCCTCGCGGGCGGCGACCAGCTCGCTGCGGTCGCGCAGGGCGGCGGCGAGCTCGTTGACGTCGCCGGCGATGTCGCGCAGCTCGGCCGGCCCGGCCTCCGGGGCGCGGCTGTCGAGCTGGCCGGCCGTCAGCCCGGCCAGGGTGTCGCGCACCACCTGCGTCGGGGGCAGGATCGCCGCGGCCAGCCGGCGGTTCGCCCGCCGGACGGCGACGGCGACCCCGCCGGCCACGAGCAGGCCGAGCACCGCACCGCCGAGGAGCACCACCCGCTGCCCGGTGATCGCCTCCCCGCGGCGCTGCTCGACCGCGGCGCGCGCCTCCGCCTGCACCTCCCGGTAGGCGTCGAACAGCCGCTTGTCCTGGCTGAGCAGGTCGTCCAGCGCGGCGGTGTCGTCGACCGTGGGCTGCTCCACCAGCACGGGTGCGGCCCAGCGCTCGATCCAGGCCCGCTGCGCCTCGTAGAGGGGCGCCAGGCGGTCGCCGAGGACGGCGTCGTCGCCGACCAGCTGCTCCAGGCGGGCGTCCAGCAGCTCGAGGTCCCGCGAGCCCTTCCAGTAGGGCTGCAGGAACCGTTGCTCGCGGGTGACCAGGAAGCCGCGCAGCCCGGTCTCCTGGTTGATCATCGCGACGTGCCCGTCCTGGAGGGCGCTGAGCATCTCGTTGGCGCGGTCGACCCGCGTGCCCAGCACGGTGACGACCAGCACCACCAGGCCGAGCGTGATCGTGGTGACCGCCACCAGGGCGGCCAGCCCGACGAGCAGCGGTCGGCGCAGGAGGACGCGCAGGGGGCGAGCGGCGTCGGAGCGCCGATGAGGAGCCACGGCCATGGTGTCGGCGCCGGCGGCCTCGTCCTTGAGGAGCGCACCGCCTCCCGACCGGTGTGACCCAGGATCGGAGCCGCTTCAGTCGCGGGCCGGATCTGCCGATGCCGGTCGGGACCCGCCTGATCGGAGAGCCATGCCCCACGTCCTCGTCGTCGACGACGATCCCGTCGTTGCCGACCTCGTCGCGTTCCGCCTCGGCCGCCTCGGCCTGGAGGTCTCGAAGGAGGCCGACGGCGAGGCCGGACTCGCGGCGGCCCGCGAGCTGCGCCCCGACCTGCTCGTCCTCGACTGGATGATGCCGCGGATGAACGGGCTGGAGGTCTGCCGGGCGCTCCGCCAGGACGCCGACACGCAGCTCGCCCGCACGCCGGTGCTGCTGCTGACCGCCAAGGCGCAGGAGCCCGACCTCGAGCGCGGCTTCGCGGCCGGAGCGACCGACTACATCGCCAAGCCGTTCAGCACCGGGGAGCTGATCAGCCGGGTCACCGCCGCGCTGGCCGCCCGCAGCCGCCCGTGACCCCGCCCGGCCCGGGCGTCGCCACCGCCGCGGCCGTCGCGACGCTGGTCGTGGCCGCGCTCGTCCTGCTCCTGCTCCTCACCATCGCGGTCACCCACGTCCGCGGCACGGCCGCCCGCGCCCGCGAGGCGCGGCTGCGCGCCGAGCTGACCCCGCTGGTGCACGACCTCCTGGACGACGCCGCCCCCTCCCCCGCGGCCACCGGCGCACCCGCGCTGCTGGACACGCTGCTGCTGGACCTGGTCGGCCGGTTGCGCGGCGCCGACCGCCGTGCGCTGCAGGAGGTGCTGGTCGCCCGCGGCGTCGTCGACCGCGCCGCGCGCGACCTGACCGCCCGGCGGGCCTGGCGCCGCGGCCGGGCGGCCACCCTGCTGGGCTCGGCCGGCAGCACTCCGCACGTCCGGGCCCTGGTCGGCCTGCTCGGTGACCGCTCCGCCGAGGTGCGCGGCGCCGCGGCCCGCGCGCTGGGCAAGGCCGGCGACGCCGGGGCCGTCGGCCCGCTGCTGGCCACGCTGTCGGCCGGCGCCGGGCTGCCACCCGGCGTGGTCGGCATGGCCGTGCTCGACCTCGGCTCCCCCGCGCTACCCGCCCTGCGCGAGGCCCTGGGCACCGCGTCTCCGGCCGCCCGGGCGCTCGCCGCCGAGCTGCTGGGGCTGCACGGCGACGCGTCCGCCGTCCCGGTGCTCGAGGCGCTGCTGCGCGACCGCGAGCAGGCCCCCGACGTCCGCCGGGCGGCGGCCGCCGCGCTGGGCCGCATCGGGTCGCGCGCCGCGACCGCGTCGCTCGCGCTCGTGCTGCACATCACCCCGTGGCCGGAGCTGCGGCGGACCGCCGCCGAGGCGCTCGGCCGCATCGGCGACCCGCTGGGCATCCCGGTGCTGAGGGACGGCTGCGGCGCCGACGACCCCGACGTCCGAGCCGCCTGCGCCGACGCCCTGTGCGCCATGGGTGTCGAGGGGCGGGCGGCGCTGACCGACCTCGCCACCGGCTCGGGCGCGGCGGCAGGGGCCGCACGCGCCGCGCTGGAGGCCGTGGAACTCCCCTCGCGCCCGTCGCTGCGGATGGTGTCCTGATGCACGAGGTCGTCGGTCAGCTCGTCGTGGCCACGAGCTGGGGCGTCCTGGCCTACGTCCTGCTCCTGGACCTGTCGATGCTGCTGCTGGTGCTGGCCGGGGGCCGGCGGGTGGCGGCCAGCCGGCGGTGGTCGGGCGCCGAGGGGCACGACGAGATCTTCGCCAGCCCGCTGACGCCCGCGGTCTCGGTCCTGGTGCCGGCGCACGACGAGGAGGCCGGCATCCTCGACACCCTCGCCGCCGCGCTCGGCCAGCGCTATCCCGCCCTCGAGGTGGTGCTCGTCGACGACGGGTCGACCGACCGCACCTTCGACCTGGTGGCCGACCGCTACGAGCTGGTCGAGGTCACCCCGCGGCAGACCGCCGCGCTCGAGGTGGAGGGGGAGATCCTCTCGGTGCACCGCGCGGGCACCGGCGACCCGCTCACCGTGGTGCGCAAGAGCAGCGTCGGCCGGCGTTCCGACGCGCTCAACGCGGCGCTCAACGTGGCCCGCCACCCGCTGGTGTGCATGGTCGACGCCGACTCGCTGCTCGAGGAGAACGCCCTCCTGCACGTCGTCCGGCCGTTCGTGGAGGACCCGGTCGGCGTCGTCGGCGCCGGCGGCGTCATCCGGCCGGCCAACGGCGCGCTCACCGACCGGGGCGTCGTCGTCGAGCCGCGGCTGTCGCGGCGGTGGCTGGTGCGCATCCAGGCCGTCGAGTACCTGCGCTCGTTCCTGCTGGGTCGCACCGGCTGGGCCGATGCCGGCGCGCTGCTGATCATCTCCGGCGCGTTCGGCATGTTCCGCCGCGACGCCGTCGTCGAGATCGGCGGCCTGGACCGGCTGTCGCTGGCCGAGGACGCCGAGCTCGTGGTGAGCCTGATCGAACACCGGCGCCGGCAGGGCCGACCGCACCGGATGGTCTTCGTGCCCGAACCGGTCTGCTGGACCGAGGTGCCCGAGACCTGGCAGGTGCTCGGCCGCCAGCGCAAGCGCTGGTCCCACGGCCTCGGACAGCTCCTGTGGAAGCACCGGCGGATGATCGGCAACCCCCGCTTCGGCGCGGTCGGCACGCTGGCGCTGCCCTTCTTCCTGCTCTTCGAGCTGCTCGGTCCGGTCGTCGAGGTCGCCGGGCTGTTCTCGGTGCTGCTCGCCGCGCTCGTCGGCCTGCTCGACCCGGGGACCGCGACCTCGATGGTGCTGCTGGCGCTCGGCGTGGGCACGCTGCTGTCCACGGCCACGGTGGCGGTCGAGGTGTTCACCTACAGCCGCTACCACCGGGGCCGCGACGTGCGGGCCCTGCTCGCGGCCGGCGTGCTGGAGAACGTCGGGTTCCGGCAGCTGCACTCCTGGTTCCGGCTGCGCGGCCTGCTCGCCGCGCTCACGCGGCGGGCGCCGGTGTGGACGGCGATGCCCCGCACCGGCTTCACCGCGGCCGGCAGCGTCGCCGACACCCCGGCCGACGGGGAGCGCGTCCCGGCCTGACGCCGCCGGTCGACGCGGCCACCTGACACCGCTCCGGGTCCCGGACGACAATGTCCCCATGCGGTTCATCGACGACCGGCGGCCGGCGTACGACCTGACGTACGCCGACGTGTTCATGGTGCCCAACCACTCCACCGTCGGCTCGCGGCTCGAGGTCGACCTGACCACGCCCGACGGAGTGGGCACGACCATCCCGGTCGTCGTCGCCAACATGACCGCGATCTCCGGACGGCGGATGGCCGAGACCGTGGCCCGCCGCGGCGGGCTGGCCGTGCTGCCGCAGGACATCCCGGTCGACGTGATCGGCGACGTCGCCCGCTGGCTCAAGACGCGGCACCCGGTCTACGACACCGCGATCACCCTCGGGCCGACGTCCACCGTCGCCGAGGCGCTGGCGCTGCTGACCAAGCGCGCGCACGGCATCGTCGTGGTGGTCTCCGACGGCGGCTCGGTGCTGGGCCTGGTCACCGACGGCGCCTGCCGGGACGTCGACCGGTTCACCCAGCTGTCGCAGGTGATGGTCGACGACCCGCTCACCGTCCCCGCGGGCACCGACCTGCCCAAGATCTACGACGTGCTCGCCGACGCGCGGGTCGAGGCGGCGCCGGTGGTCGAGGGCGACCGGCTGGTCGGCGTCATCACCCGCAAGGGCGCGCTGCGCTCGGCGATCTACACCCCCGCCGTCAACGCCGCCGGGCAGCTGCTCACCTCGGCGGCGGTGGGCATCAACGGCGATGTCACGGGCAAGGCGCGCGCGCTGCTCGACGCCGGCGTCGACGTGCTGGTCGTCGATACCGCGCACGGCCACCAGGAGAAGGCGGTCGAGGCGGTGCGCGTGGCCCGGTCGGCGGCCGGGGCCGCGGTGCCCGTGGTCGCCGGCAACGTGGTCACCGCCGAGGGCACCCGGGACCTGCTCGAGGCAGGGGCGGACGTCGTCAAGGTCGGCGTCGGCCCCGGCGCGATGTGCACCACCCGGATGATGACCGGCGTCGGGCGGCCGCAGTTCTCGGCGGTCGAGGAGTGCGCCGCGGAGGCCCGCTCGCTCGGCAAGCACGTCTGGGCCGACGGCGGCGTCCGGCACCCGCGCGACGTCGCCCTGGCGCTGGCCGCGGGCGCGGCGAACGTGATGGTCGGCTCCTGGTTCGCCGGCACCTTCGAGTCGGCCGGTGACATCCACGACGACGGCGCGGGCCGGCTGTACAAGGAGTCGTTCGGGATGGCGTCGGCGCGCGCGGTCAAGGCGCGGACGTCGGCGCAGTCGGGCTTCGAGCGGGCCCGCGCCGGACTGTTCGAGGAGGGCATCTCGTCGTCCCGGATGTACCTCGACCCGGCCCGGCCCGGCGTGGAGGACCTGGTCGACGGGATCGTCGCCGGCGTCCGGTCGTCGTGCACCTACGCGGGCGCGCGGACGATCGACGAGCTGCACGCCAAGGCGGTGCTGGGGGTGCAGAGCGCGGCCGGCTACGAGGAGGGCCGGCCGCTGCCGACCTCCTGGTGAACCCGCTCCCACCCGCCCGGTTCGAGGAGCTGGTCGCCGACGCCCTCGACGAGGTGCCGCCGGAGCTGATGGACCTGCTCGACAACGTCGTCGTCCTGGTCGAGGACCGCAACGAGGAGGAGCCCGACCTGCTCGGTCTCTACGAGGGCTACGCGCTGACCGAGCGCGGCTGGCAGTACGGCGGGGCGCTGCCCGACCGGATCATGATCTACCGCGAGGCCATCTGCGACATCTGCGAGACCGAGGACGACGTGGTCGAGGAGGTCACGATCACCGTCGTCCACGAGATCGCGCACCACTTCGGCATCGACGACGACCGCCTGCACGAGCTCGGCTGGAGCTAGGCCCCCGGGTCCCCACGCCTCGCACGCTCGGGGCGGGCCCCTGCAGGAGGGCCGTTCCAGCGCCCGACCACCGGGTAGCGTGGGACGACGTGCCCTCGGACGTCGCCACGACCGCAGCCGCCGCCGTCTCCCCCACCCCGGTGAGGACCGGCGGGCTGCCGATCAAGATGCTGCACGACCGCATCCTGGTGGCGCTGCGCAAGGAGGACGGCGAGCGCCGGTCGAGCGGCGGCATCCTCATCCCGGCGACCGCCCAGGTGGCCAAGCGGCTGGTGTGGGGCGAGGCCCGCGGGGTGGGCGGCAGCGTCCGGCAGGTGAAGGTCGGCGACCAGGTGCTGTTCTCCCCCGAGGACCAGCACGAGGTCGAGGTGCACGGCGAGGAGCTGATCATCCTGCGCGAGCGCGACGTGCACGCCGTCGCCGCGGAGCGCATCGAGGAGTCCACCGGCCTGTACCTGTGACGCCCCCCTGGCAGGCTGGCGGGATGACCGACGCTCCCCTGCGCGTCGTCGTCCTCGGGCCCGGCGGGGTCGGCGGGCTGGTCGCGACGCTGCTGGCCCGCGCCGGGCACGACGTCACCTGCCTGGCCCGGCCGGACACCGCCGCCCACCTCGACGAGCACGGGCTGCGCCTGGTCAGCGACCGCTACGGCGAGCTGACGGCGCGGGTGCGCGGCGCGGAGCGGCTCGACGGACCCGTCGACGCCTGCGTCGTCGCGACCAAGGCCACCGCCCTGGACGGCGCGCTCGAGCGGGTCCGCCCGGCCGCCCTCGGGGCGGCCGTGCTCGTGCCGCTGCTCAACGGCGTCGAGCACCTCGCCCTGCTCCGCGAGCGCTATCCGGCGGCGCGCACCGTCGCCGGGGCGATCCGGGTCGTGGCCAGCCGCACCGGGCCGGGCGAGATCCGGCACGAGGGGCAGCTGGCCGCCGTCCAGCTCGGGCCCGGCGCCGACGGGCTCGCCGCCGCGCTGGCCGGCGCCGGCTTCGACGTCGAGGTCCGCCCCGACGAGGCCGGGCTGCTCTGGGACAAGCTCTGCTTCCTCGCCCCCGTCGCGCTGCTCACCACGGCCGCGGCGGCACCCCTGGGCGCGGTGCGCGACCGGCACGGCGACGACCTGCGGGCGGTCGTCGAGGAGGTCGCCGCCGTCGCCCGCGCGGAGGGGGCGCCCGCCGACGCCGCGGCCACCTGGCGGTTCACCGAGGGCGTCCCGGCCGGGATGACGTCGTCCATGCAGCGCGACGCGGCCGCCGGGCTGCCGACCGAGCTGGAGGCGATCGGCGGCGCGGTGCTCCGCGCCGCCGAGCGCCACGGCGTCGACGTGCCGGTGACCAGGCGGATCGTCGAGGAGCTCCGCGCCCGCCTCCCGTAGGCGCTCGGTCGTAGGCGCTCGGTCAGCCGGCGTCGTCCCCGGGCGGGCGCTGGTGCCGGACGGCGACGTCGGTCATCTCGGTCAGGAACCGGCGGACGACGGCCAGCTCCGCGTCGGTGTAGGACCCCATCGCCGCGAGCAGGTCGCGCTGCAGCCCGCCGAAGAACTCGGCGCCCGCCGCCATCGACGTCGCGGTCATCTCGAGCACCACGCGCCGGCGGTCATCCGGATCGCGCACGCGGCGCAGGTGGCCGGCCCGCTCGAGCCGGTCGACCAGGGCGGTCACCGACGCCGAGCTGAGGTCGACGGCGGCGCCCAGCGCTCCGGCGGTCAGGGCCGCCCCGGCCCGGGCGGCATCCATGATCGCGACCAGCGCCCGGACGTCGGTGCGGCCGAGGCCGTGCAGCTCGGCGAAGCGCGCCCCGACGGCGTCCAGCTCCACCGACAGCCGGCGCAGCAGCAGCGCGACCTCCTGCCGCTGCGCGTCGCCCACCGGTCACCTCCCGTTCGGTTGCGCCGTCGCGCCGACGACCCTAACGTCTCGATTGTCGAGATTATCGCCGATCGAGAGAACGAGCACCATGGCCCGTCTGCGCTGGCTCCTCCCCGCCCTCGTCGTGCTCGTCTGGCTGGGCGCGGCCGCCCCGCTCGGCGCGCTCAGCGGCCGGCTGACCGGCCTGCAGGAGAACGACACCGCGGCTTTCCTCCCCGACAGCGCCGAGTCCACGCGGGTGGCCGAGCTGCAGGCGGGCTTCTCCCCGGTGCAGGCGATCCCCGCCGTCCTGCTCTGGGAGGGCCCCGATGCGCTCGACCAGCAGACCCTCGTGACCATCGGCGAGCGCGTCGAAGAGGCCGCGCGGGTCGCCGAGGAGGCCGGCGCCCTGGTCGGCGAGGCCTCACCCCCCATCCCCGCCGACGACGGCCGGGCCGTCCAGGCCTTCCTGCCGCTGACCCCCGACCTCGGCGACGAGATCATCACCGTGGTCGCCGAGCTCCGGGAGACCGTGCCCGTCGAGGGCACCGACGCCTACGTCACCGGACCGGGCGGCATCTTCGCCGACTTCGCCAACGGCTTCGCCGGCATCGACGGGCTGCTGCTGCTGGCCGCGTTCGGCGTCGTGCTGCTCATCCTGCTGGTGGTCTACCGCAGCCCGCTGCTGCCCTTCCTGGTCATCGGCACCGCGGGCCTGGCGCTGACCGCCGCCAACGCCGTCGCCTACCTGCTCGCCGACGCCGGCCTCATCACCGTGAACGGGCAGAGCCAGGGCATCGCGGCGATCCTCGTGGTCGGTGCCGCCACCGACTACGGCCTGCTGCTCGTCGCCCGGTTCCGCGAGGAGCTGCGGCGGGAGCACTCGGCGCACGCGGCGATGCGCACCGCGCTGCGCCGGTCGTGGGAGCCGATCGTGGCCTCCGGCGCCACCGTCGTCCTCGGTGTGCTGTGCCTGCTGCTGTCGGACCTGGCCTCCAACCGCGGCCTGGGCCCGATCTCGGCGGTCAGCGTCAGCCTCGCCGTGCTCGCCGCGCTGACCTTCCTGCCCGCCGGCCTGGTGCTGCTCGGCCGCGCCGCGTTCTGGCCGTTCCGGCCGCGGTACGGCGTCGAGCCGCGACCGGGCCGGGGCTGGCAGCGGGTCGCCTCCCTGGTCGGCCGGCGTCCGCGCCGGGTGCTGGCCCTGAGCACGCTCGCACTGGTCGCCGCGGCGCTGTTCGCCCCGTCCTACGACGCCGACGGCATCACGTTCACCGACGCGATCCGCGGCGAGTCGAACGCCGTCGCCGGCCAGGAGGCGCTCGAGCGGCACTTCACCGCCGGCATCGCCAGCCCGACGGTCATCGTCGCGCCGGAGCAGAGCTGGCCGGCGGTCGCCGAGGCGGCGGCCGGGGTCGAGGGTGTCGCCTCGGTCGCGCCGTACACGGGCGCGGGCGCGGGGCCCGCGCCGGTGGTCGTGGACGGACTGGTCCGCCTCGACGCCACGCTGGCGGTGGCCCCCGACAGCGTCGCGGCGATCGAGACCGTGCAGGAGCTGCGGACGGCGCTCGACGGCGCCGCACCGCAGGCGCTGGTGGGCGGCGACACGGCGAGCAACCTCGATGCGCGGGAGACCGCGGCCCGCGACCTGCGGGTCATCGTCCCGGCGGTGCTCGTGGTGATCACCGTCGTCCTGGCGCTGCTGCTGCGCTCGCTGGTCGCCCCGCTGCTGTTGGTGGCCACCGTGGTGCTCAGCGTGCTGGCGACCGCCGGCGTCGCCGCGCTGCTGTTCGACGGCGTCTTCGGTTTCCCCGGAAGCGACCCCGGCATCCTGCTGATCGCCTTCGTGTTCCTCGTCGCGCTGGGGATCGACTACAACATCTTCCTGATGACCCGCGCCCGGGAGGAGTCGGCGCGGCACGGCGCGAAGCGGGGCGTCCTGACCGCGCTGGCCGTCACCGGCGGGGTGATCACCAGTGCCGGGCTGGTCCTGGCCGCGACGTTCGGTGCGCTGTCCGTGCTGCCGCTGCTGTTCCTGACCCAGCTGGCCTTCCTCGTCGGCTTCGGGGTGCTGCTCGACACCTTCGTCGTCCGCTCCCTGGTGGTGCCCGCAGCGGTGGCGATCGTCGGCGACCGGGTCTGGTGGCCGGGCCGGCCGGCCCGCCGCCCGGCGTCCGAACCGGAGCCCGAACCCGAGCTCGCCCCGGTGTGACCTCCCCACGCCCCCGGGTTGGTGCGCTCGCGTGCCCTGTGCTCTGAGTGCGGGGTGCACTCGGAGCACAGGGCACGCTGGGACAGGGAGGAGGGGAGGCGTCGGCGCCGCGGAGGCCTCCGGAGCGGCGGCGCATCGTCGCCCTGGCCCGCACCGGTCGCCGGGTCAGCCCGATGAGCCCTCGCGCAACCGGCGCAGCCAGGCCTCGGCGTCGGCGAAGGCCGCGTCGTCGGCGTCCGGGGGAACCGGCTTGTTCTCCCGTCCGTCGGCGCGCGCGTAGGAGCCGAGGAAACGGACGTCGTCGCAGACCCGGTGCAGCGCGGCCAGCGCCTCCCCCACCCGCCGGTCGGCCACGTGCCCCTCGCAGTCGAGGGAGAAGGAGTAGACGCCGAGCCGCTCGCGGGTCGGTCGCGACTCGATGCGGGTCAGCGAGATGCCGCGGACGGCGAACTCCGACAGCAGCGACAGCAGCGCGCCCGTCCGGTCGCCGACGACCGCGACCAGCGAGGTCTTGTCGTTGCCGGTGGGCGGTCGGAGCGGGCCCGGCGGGGTCACCAGCACGAACCGGGTGACCGCTCCCCGGTGGTCGGCGACGTCGTCGACCAGGCGGATCAGGCCGTAGCGCTCCGCGGCGATGGGCGCGCAGACGGCGGCGTCGTGCTCGCCGTCGGCCACCGCGCGCGCGGCGGCCGCGGTGGAGCCGGTCGGCAGGGTCGCCAGGCCGTGCCCGGCCAGCCACCCGGCGGCCTGCGCCAGCGCGTGCGGGTGCGAGACCACGGTGCGGACGTCGTCGAGCGCCATCCCCGGCCGCGCGGCCAGCGTCAGCTCGACGGTGAGGAAGACCTCGCGGGTGATGACCAGCGGGTCACCGTCGGCCAGGCCGTCCATGGTCGCCGGTACCGAGCCCTCGATCGAGTTCTCCAGCGGCACGAGGGCGGCGTCGGCGTCACCCGACCGGACGGCGGACAGCGCCGCGGCCACACTCGGCTGGGGGTACCGCGCTCCCTCCGAGGAGGCAGCGACGCTGCGGAGGGCCGCTTCGGCGAAGGTACCCTCGGGCCCGAGATAGGCGAACCGCGTCGGTGGCGTGCTGGTCGGCATTCCGCGCACCCGGCGAGGGTAGTGCGGGCGGGTCGGGGCGGGGTCCTCACCCGGGGGAGGCTGCCTCGCTGTCGGCAGTTCCGGCCGCACGGCCGGCCCACCGTCGTCTGGAGGAACGCGTGATCGCCCGCCCGGCTCGAGTCACCGAGGGTGACCCGGAGGCTGCGCTGTGGCGTCTGCTCGCCGCGGGCGACAGCGAGGACGTCCCGGCGTACCTCGCGCTGCTCGACGCGGCGCAGGAGGAGCTCGACGCCGGTACCGCGCAGCCGGAGCCGGCCGGCACCGGGCGGGACGCCGACGCCGCCGCCGGGCGCACCGCCTGGCGGCACGCCCTGGCCGCGCGGCGGCTGCTGGTCGAGGCCGACGCCCAGGCCGCATCGGCGGAGGTGACCGCCGCCCGGGAGGCCCTCGACGGCTGTTCGCCGACCGCGGACAACGCGCTGGTGCTGGCCTGGCTGGCGCACGTCGAGGTCACCGCCGACCACGCCGACGCGGCGATGCTGCTGGCCGTCGACTCGAGCCTGCTCACCGAGAGCTTCACCCCGGCTCAGGCCTCCCGCGCGCTGCTGCAGGCGCACCGCTGGCTGTCATTCACCCTCGCCGCGCTCGACCTCGAGGAGCTGGCGGTCGTGCACGCCGACCGCGGGCACGGTGTCGCCCTGGCCCTGCCCGACCCCGGAGACCGCTGGCGGATGCTGCTGCTCTCCGCCCAGCAGCACGCCGAGCTGGCCCAGACGCTGCACCGCCGCGGCGAGCACGAGCGGGCCCGCGAGCTGGCCCGCGCCGCCGTCGACCAGGCCACCGCCGCCCGCGCACTGCCGTGGGAGCCCGAACCGGGGCCCGCCGACCTGCTCGACGTCGTCCAGGCGTGGGCGCTCACCTGCCGCGACGAGCTCGACGACGCGCTCGGCCCGCTGCGCCGGTCGCGTCGCCGGGTGCACGAGGAGGGCACCCTCTGGCTGCGCGGCCTCACCGACCTGGTGCTCGCCCGGCTGCTGGTCCGGCTGGCCGCCCGCGACGACGAACCGGCCACCGGCGAGGAGGCGGTGCAGCTGATGGTCGACGCCGCGTCCGCCTTCGTGGTCGCCGGTGATCGCCGCCGCCACCGCCAGTGCCTGCTCGAGCTCGGCCAGGTGACGGCCGCGCAGGGCCGTCCCGCGGAGGCGCTGCACTGGCTGGAGGCCTATCGCGCCGACACCCGGCGCGCGCACGCGCACAGCCGCCAGCTGTGGGCCGAGATGTTCGTGCGCCGCAGCCGGCTGCGCGAGGCCGAGCGGCAGACCGCACTGCTGCGCCAGCACGCCCTCGAGGACCCGCTCACCGGCCTGGGCAACCGGCGCAGCGCCGAGCGCCGCCTGACCTCGCTGCGGCTGGGCGAGGAGCCGCTGTCGCTGGCCGTCGTCGACGTCGACCGCTTCAAGGAGGTCAACGACGGCGGCTCGCACACCTCGGGCGACGTCGTGCTGCGCCGGGTCGCCGATCTGCTGCTCGAGCACAGCCGCGCCGGCGACGAGGTGTTCCGCTGGGCCGGGGACGAGTTCCTCGTCGTCCTGCCGACGGCGACCGAACCCCAGGCCGTCGGGGTCATGGAGCGGCTGCGCACCGCCGTCGCCGGCGCCGACTGGAGCGACCTGCGGCTGCCCGAGCCGGTGACCGTCAGCATCGGGGTGGCGACCGCTCCGGCCGTCGCCGGTGGGGCGCCGCCGGTGGCGAGCTGGCGGGCGCTGTTCGACGCCGCCGACCTGCACCTCTTCTCCGCCAAGCGCAGCGGCCGCAACCGCGTCCGCGCGCCGGGCGCCGCCCCCGACGACGACCGGTCGGCCGGCGGGACGCCCGCGTGAGCCCCCGCCGCGGCTGGGGCAGGTGGGGCGGGACGGACGTCGTGCGGCGTGGCTCCGGTCATGTGCTCGACACCCGATCGGACGCCGTGCACAGTGCGCTGGTGCCACCGGGAGCCCTGCACCAGCGGGTGACCGCTGCGCTGGCGAACTGGCGGCTGGACGACGCCGAGGAGCTGCTCGCCGACGTCGAGCGGTTCCCGCCGCCCTACGTCGTCCCGGACCCCGGGAGCGACACCGCCGACGCCGATCCGGCGGCCGGGGACCCGCAGCGCACGCTGGGCCGGGCGTGGGCCGACACCCTCCGCGCCGAGCTGCTCGTCCGGCGGTTGCGGCTGGCCGGTTTCACCCTGGTCGGCGATCCGGTCGACGAGGCCGACGAGCCGGGCCTGGACCTGCACGCCGGGGTCACCGACCTCATCGACCGCAGCACGGGCGCCGCGGCCCCGACGCCGGGGACCCCGGGGCGGACCGGGACCGACGGCGACGGCCGCGGCGAGCAGGCCTCCCGCGCGGCGCTGGCGATCGCGCTGGTCCGCTCGGCGAAGGCCGCCTTCGACGCCGCCGACGACGACCTGCAGCGCGCCGCCGGGCTGGCCCGGCACGCGCGGATCGAGCTGCTCTCCCGCCGCATCGACGCGGCCATGGACGAGGCCGTCGAGGCGGCGAGCCTGCTCGACCCGGGCCTGGAGCCCGGCCCGCTGCTCGTCGACACGCTGGGCACGCTGGCCGCCGTCCTGGCCGACCTCGAGTTGATGCCGCTGGCCCTCGACTACCAGCGGCGGGCCCTGCTGGCCGCCACGGCGGCGGCCGAACGGCCGCGGGCGCCGGAGGACGGCGACCCGCGGCAGGTGGTCGCGACCGCCGCGGTCCGCCTCGGCGAGCTGTGCGCGGAGCTGGGCGAGGGCCTGCTCGACGACGGGACGCCGGAGGCGGCCCGGTCGCACTTCACCGAGGCCCGCGCGCTGGCCGAGCGGGCGCTGGGGCTGCTCGGCGCCGACGAGCCGCTGCGGGCCGCCGCCCTGGTCGTGCACGGCTGGGCGCTGGTCGGCCTGGAGGAGCACCGCGTCGCGGCACGGCTGCTGCGCGAGGCCGTGCGGGCGACGACCGCCGCCGACGACCGCGCCCTGCTCGCCTCCGCCCGCCTCGCGCTCGGCCGGGCGCTGCGCCGCCAGGGCGACCCCGGCGCTGCCGACGAGCACCTGGCCGCGGCGCTCGACCTGGCCACCGAGCACGGGCTGCCGCGGCTGCGCCGGTCGGCGCTGCGCGAGCTGTGCACGCTGCACGCCGAGTTGGACGACGCCGGCCGCGCGCTGCCCTACCTGCAGGCCTACCTCGCCGACGAACTCGACCGGGTCGACGAGCGGCGGACCCGCTGGGTGGAGCTGTTCGACCGCCGCAAGAACCTGCTGGAGACCGAGCGGGCCGCCGGGCAGCTGCGCCGGCAGGCCTACGAGGACCCGCTGACCCACCTGCCCAACCGCCGCTACGCCGAGGCACGGCTCGACGGGCTGCTGACCACCGGCGCCGCCCCGGCGCTGGCCGTGGTCGACGTCGACCGGTTCAAGGAGGTCAACGACGCGATCGGCCACCCCGGCGGCGACGAGGTGCTGCGCCGGGTCGCCGAGGTGCTCGTGGCCGGCTGCCGCGACACCGACGAGGTGTGCCGCTGGGCCGGCGACGAGTTCGTCATCCTGCTCCCGGACACGACCGCCGAGCAGGCCGAGCGGGCCCTGGAGCGCTGCCGCCGGGCGCTGGCCGCGCACGACTGGGCGGCCCTCGGGTTGCCGGAGCCGGTGACGATCAGCGTCGGCATCGCGTCGGCGGCCCGCGGCGACGACCGGCGCACGCTGTTCGCCGCCGCCGACGGGGTGCTGTACGACGCCAAGCGCAGCGGGCGGGACCGCGTCGTCCGGCTGTCCGGGGTGACCCAGACGCGGACGGGCGCGGACGCGGGCTCCGGCGCGGGGACGACCAACCCGGGAACGGCCGGCACGGGAGCGGCCGAGACCGGGAGGTCAGGTGCGGGAACGGCCGGCACGGGGGCGGCCGGCACGGGGGCGGCCGGCACGGGGGCGGCCGGTCCTGCAGCGCCGGGGCAGGTGCCACCGCAGGAGCTCCGCGGGACGGTCTTGCCCCCGGACGACGCCCGGGGCTTCGGCGCCCTGCTGGTCGAGCCGGTGGACCCGCCGCTGGGCACGGACCGGCCGGGTGAGCCGCTGCTCGGCCCGCTGCCGCCGTGGGCGACGGCCCGGGACGACCGCCCCGCCCCGGCGGACCGGTCGCGCCCGGCGCGGGTCGAGCCCGAGGTGGTCTGGGGGACCGGCCGCAGCACCGAGCAGGTGCTCGCGCTGGTGCGCGAGGCCCGGCGGGACCACCCCCACCGGCCGACCGTCGTGCTGCGGGCCGCGCCCGAGACGCTGGTCGCGGTCGCCGGCGAGCACGACGCGTACACGACGATGGACGCCGCCGCGATGGCCGCCGCGGTCGGGCCGGTGCCCGAGCCGGTCGGGCGGATCGCCGTCCTCAGCACGGCCGGTGACGCGCCGGTCGCGGCGGAGACCGCGTTCGTCGCCCGGGTCGCCGGCACCGAGGTGGTCCGCGTCGACGCCGGGAGCGGCCGGCTGCCGGCGCTGCTGGCCGACCGCACGCTGCTGCCCGAGGTCGACTGCCTGGTCGTCGTCACCGGCGCGGACGCCGCGCTGGCCGGCCTCCTCGGCACGGTCACCGACGTGCCGGTGCTGGCGGTACCGACCTCGACCGGCACGCCGGGCGCGCTCGGCGGGCTGGGCGCGGTGCTCGCCGTGCTCGGGTCGCCCGCGCCGGGTGTCGCGGTGACCGCGGTGGACGACGGCTGGTCGGCCGGCGTCTTCGCCGCTCGGGTCGCCCGCCGGTGACCTCCCGGTCCCCGGGCTCGCGCGGGGGGTGGCTCCTGATCGCGGTGTCGCGACGTGCGGGAGCCGGAGGCTCCCCCGAGGAGTGACGGGAACGGCTCCGCGCGACGGGGGCCCCTGATCGCGGTGTCGCGACGAGCGGGGGGCCGCAGGCTCCCCCGAGGAGTGACGGGAGCGGCTCCGCGCGCGGGGGGTGGCTCCTGATCGCGGTGTCGTCCGGTAGGACGACCATGTGATCGCGTGGCTGGACCTGTCCGCGGGCGCGTCGGGGGACATGCTGCTCGGCGCGCTCGTGGACGCCGGCGTGCCGCTCGACGTGCTGCAGGCGGCCATCTCGGCGCTGCCCGTCGAACCGGTCACGCTGTCGGCCGAGCCGGCCGCGCGGCACGGCCTCGGCGGCACGCGGGTGGTGGTGCACGCGCCGGCGTCCGACGTCCGGCGCACCTGGGCCGACGTCCGGGCCCTGCTGACCGGAGCGCCTCTGGACGCCGCAGTGCGGGACGGCGCGCTGGACGTCTTCGCGCGGTTGGCTCGCGCCGAGGGGCGGGTGCACCGGGTGCCCGCCGAGGACGTGCACTTCCACGAGGTGGGGGCGCTGGACGCGCTGGCCGACGTGGTGGGCGTCGTCGCGGGGCTGGCGCACCTGGCGCTGGACCGGCTGGTCGCCTCGCCGATCGCGCTGGGCAGCGGGTCGGCGCGCGGCGCGCACGGCGTGGTGCCGATCCCCGGCCCTGCGGTGCTCGAGCTGCTGACCGGGGTGCCGGTGCTGGCCGGGCCGGTCGCCGCCGAGATGTGCACCCCGACCGGCGCGGCGCTGCTGGCCGCCAGCGTGACGGACTGGTCCGACCTGCCGGGGATGCGGGTGCAGCGGGTGGGCGTCGGCATCGGCGGCCGCGACCCCGCCGAGCTGCCCAACGTCGTGCGCCTGGTGCTCGGCGAGCCGACCGGCGGGGACGGCGCGGCAGGGGCGGTGGTGCTGGAGGCCAACGTCGACGACCTCGACCCGCGGCTGTGGCCCGGCGTGCTGGACGCCCTGCTCGCGGCCGGCGCCTCGGACGCCTGGCTGACGCCGATCCTGATGAAGAAGGGCCGCCCGGCGCACACCCTGTCGGTGCTCTGCTCCCCGGCGGCGGTCGAGCGCGTGCGCGCCACGGTCTTCGCGCACACCTCGACGATCGGGCTGCGCACGCTGCCGGTGGGCAAGGTGGCGCTGGAGCGCACGACGGCGTCGGTGGAGGTGCTCGGCGGCCGGGTCGGCGTCAAGGTGGCGTCGTCCGGAGGCCGCGTGCTGAACGTGGGCGTGGAGTACGAGGACGTCGCCGCATTGGCCCGGGAGGCCGGCGTCCCGGTCAAGGAGGCCCTGCGCGCCGCCACGACCGCCGCGGAGTCGGCCTACCCGGTGGCCCGCGACGACGACCAGGTCACCCGTCCCGCGACTCCGCCCACTCGGCCAGGCGCCGTTCCGCCTCCTCCGGGCTGACGTCCTCGACCCGGGTCATCACCGCCCAGCGGTGCCCGAACGGGTCGTAGATCGACGCGAAGCGGTCGCCGGTGACGAAGGTGCTCGGCTTCTCCCGCACCGTGGCGCCGCGTTCGACGGCCGCGGCGAACACCGCGTCGACGTCCGGCACGTAGATGCAGGTCGAGCCGCTGACCCGGTCGTCCGCGTGCCCGGTGGGAGCGGCCAGCCCGTACGCGTCGTTCGGGTCACCCAGCTGCAGCCGCCCGGTGCCGTAGTCGAGTTCCGCGTGCACCACCGTGCCGTCGGGGCCGTCCATCCGGCTGACCGTCGTGGCGCCGAAGACCTCCTCGTAGAACCGGATGGCCTCCGCGGCCGGCGCGCAGACGAGGAAGGGGGTCAGGGTCGTGTAGCCGTCGGGCCGGCCGTCGGTGATCGCCATGTCCACCACCCTGCCTACGCTGCGGCCGTGGCGTCTTGGACGAATGCGACGACCTCGCCGACCACGCGCGGCGTGCTCCGCCCGGCCGAGACCGAGCGCGTGGCCGGGCTGCGGCGGGACGCGCCGGTCGCGCCCGAGGTGGCGCCGTTCGTCGAGCGGTACTGGTCGGTGCGCTGGGACCGCACCGGTAAGCCGCCGTTCCGCTCCGAGGTGCTCAGCCACCCCAGCGTGAACCTGTCGGTGGAGAGCGGGTCGGAGCCCCGGTTCGGCGTGGCGCTGCCCGCGGTCCTGCTGCACGGGGTCGTCACCCGCCGGTTCACCGTCGACCTGGTCGGCACGGGGCGGGTCACGGCGGCCAAGTTCCGCCCGGGCGGCTGGGTGGCCTTCGGCGGCCGGCAGCCGGCGCGCAACGGCGTCGCGCCGCTGCGCCGCGAGCTCGACCTCGACCTCGACGCGGGCCGCCTGCTCGCGGAGGTGCTCGGCGAGGCCGACGACGACGCGCGCGCCGCCGTCCTCGACGCCGCGCTGGCGCCGCTGGCGCCCGAACCGCCCGCCGCCTACCTGGAGCTGCAGGCCCTGCTCGACCGGATGATCGAGGACCGCTCGCTCGTCCGCGTCGACCAGGTTGCCGCGCTGGCCGCGACGAGCACCCGCTCGCTGCAACGGCTGTTCGCGGGCTACGTCGGCGTCAGCCCCAAGGCGGTGCTCGCGCGCTACCGGCTGCAGGACGCCGCGGCGACCATCGACGCCGGCGGGGGAAGCGACCTCGCCGGCCTCGCCGCGTCGCTCGGCTGGTTCGACCAGGCCCACTTCAGCCGCGATTTCCGGGCCGTCGTCGGCATCACCCCGTCGCAGTACCACCGACAGGCTCGGCAGGTCCCGCCGGCACCCTGACGCGCAGGCCGGCGGCCACGACCGGGACGACGACGAGGAAGACGACCGCCACCGCACCGGCGCCGCCGAGCGCCGTCCCCCCGCCGAGCGCCCACGCGGCGAACACCGGCAGCGACGACAGCTCGACGCCGAGCCCGGCGACCGAGGTGATCGTGGCCCGGTGCGGTCCGGTGATGCGGTGCTGCAGCCGTGCCTCGGCGACCACGAGCACCGCCAGGTACAGCCCGTACGAGACCGCGACGGCGGCCAGCGCGGCCGGCCGCGCCCACACGGCCGCGGTCAGCAGCAGCACGCCGCTGGCGGCCAGCGCGGCGGGCAGCGCGGACGACGGCAGCCGCTCGGCCCGCCCGGCGAGCGCCGCGCCGGCCGCGCCGGCCAGCGCCATGGCCAGGACGGCGAACGGCACCGCCGCCGTCGGCACCCCCCAGTCGCCGGCCATGACCGGGAAGTACTCCTCGACCGCGTCGAGCCCGCCGACCAGCGCCGCGGCGAGCACGACCGTGCGCAGCCCCGGGGTGCGGACGGCCTCGGTCACCCCGGCGCGCAGTGTCGCGAGCACCGGCTCGGGCTCGTCGTCGTCGACGGCCCGGGGCGCCTCCGGGAAGCGCAGCGCCAGCGCGGCGGCGGCCAGGCACACGGCCACGCTGGCCCAGCCCACGAGGGCGTAGCCGCCGACGGCGAACAGCAGGCTGGCGGCGACCGCGGTCGGGATCTGCACCAGCAGCTCGGCCGAGGTCATCCAGCCGTACACGCGGGCGTAGGAGCTCGCCGCGCCGACGTCGGCCAGGCCGTCGTAGACCAGCGCCTCGGCCGCGCCGGAGACCAGCGCACCCGAGACGCCCCAGACGACGAAGCCGACGGCGAAGGCCCACAGCGCGGGGGCCGCCGTCCAGAACACGAATCCGGCCGCCTGCAGCACCCCGGCGAGGACGACGACGCCGCGGCGGGACCAGCGGTCGGCGAGCGCGCCGGCGGGCACCTCGGTCACGAAGCCCGTGACCGACCACAGCGCGAACAGCACCGACACCTGGGCACCGGAGAGCCCGGTGTCCAGGAAGAGCAGCGCGTACAGCGGGTAGTACGGCACCAGCTCGGACAGCGCGGCCCAGCCCACGGCCAGGCGGGCCAGCGGACGCGCCGCCGGCGGCAGGGCGGACGTCGAGGTAGTGCGTCAACGGAACGGCATGCCCGGAACCGTAGCGTCGTCCGGGCGTTCCGGTCACGCCGATTAGGCTTGCCGGCCGGTGCCCGCGGACGTCCGGGCCGAGGGGGGCCCGTGGTCGCGTCGGTCGTGCTGACCGCCTTCGTGCTCGTCCTGCCGGTGGAGCTGCCCGACAAGACCCTGTTCGCCTCCCTCGTGCTGGCCACCCGCTTCCCGCCGCTACCGGTGTTCGTCGGCGTGGGCACCGCGTTCGGCCTGCAGGTCGCCATCGCGGTCACCGCCGGCTCTCTGCTGTCGCTGCTGCCCGATGCCCTGGTCAGCGGGCTCGTCGCGGTGCTGTTCCTCGCGGGCGCGGTGCTGCTGTGGCGCAGCGCGTCGTCCGGTCCCGAGGAGGCCGGCGAGGCCGCCGACGCCCGGGAGCGGACGTCGTTCCTGCGCGCGGCGACGATCTCCTTCGGCGTGCTGTTCGCCGCCGAGTGGGGCGACCTCTCCCAACTGGCGACCGCCGGGCTGGCCGCCCGCCTGGAGGAGCCGCTGTCGGTCTTCGCCGGTGCGTGGGCGGCGCTGCTCACGGTGAGCGGGCTGGCGGTCTTCCTCGGCCGCACGCTGGCCGACCGGCTGCCCGTGCCGCTGATCCGGCGGGTGGCGGCCGGGCTGTTCCTCGTCTTCGCCGTCCTGGCCGCCGTGGAGACGGTGCGCACGCTGGCCTGACCGCCGATCCGACCGCACCGACCGCACCGCGTGGCGCCCGACCTCGCGCTGCAGGGTGAGGTCGGGCGCCACGCCGTGCGGACGGCGGGTCCCGCGGCGGTGGGAGCATGGCCCGCGCGATGGAAGCCACCACTCCCGACCACGCCGATGACGGCGCCGCGCCCGCCCCTCCCGGGCACCCCGCCGCGTCCGCCCCTCCCGACCACGCCGCCGTGCAGGTGACCGACCTGGTCAAGCGCTACCCCGGCCGGCCGGTCAACGCGGTCGACGGCGTCTCGTTCGAGGTGCGCCGCGGCGAGGTCTTCGGCCTGCTCGGCCCCAACGGCGCGGGCAAGACGACGACGGTCGGCATCCTCACCACCCGGGTCCTCGCCACCAGCGGGCAGGCCCGGGTCGCCGGCGTCGACGTCCGCACCGACCCGGTCACCGCCCGCAGCCGGCTGTCGGTCGTGCCGCAGCGGCCCAACCTGGACCGGGCGCTGACCGCCCGGCAGAACCTGGTCTTCCACGCCGCCTACCACGGCATGGGCCGGGCCGAGCGCAACCGGCGGGCCGACGAGCTGCTCGACCTGCTGGGGCTCGGCGACCGCGGCGGCGACAAGGTCGACGACTACTCCGGCGGCATGGCCCAGCGGCTGCTCATCGCCCGGGCGCTGATGCACGGCCCGCAGGTGCTCTTCCTCGACGAGCCCAGCACCGGGCTGGACCCGCAGGCCCGCCTGTTCGTCTGGGACCGCGTCCGCGAGCTGCGCGACCAGGGCGTCACCGTCGTCCTCACCACGCACGACATGGACGAGGCGGCCGAGCTGACCGACCGCGTCGGGGTCATGGACCACGGGCAGCTGCTCGCCCTCGACACGCCCGCCGCGCTCACCCGCGGCCTGCCGGGCAGCGCCACCCTCGAGGTCGACGTCGAGCGGGCGGACGACGACACCGACGACGGCGTGCTCGCCGCGCTGGCCGGCCTGCCGCAGGCCGAGCGGGTGGAGCCGGTCGCCGACACCGGCGCCCTGCGGGCCCGGCTCTACCTCTCCGGCGACGCCGCCGCGCTGGTCGGGCCGGTCTCCGACGCGCTGACCGCCCGCCGGGCGCGGCTCACCGGCGTGCGGCTGGGCGAGCCGAGCCTGGAGGACGTGTTCCTGTCGCTGACCGGGAGGGAGCTGCGGTGACCGCCGACGGAGGGCCGGCCGCCGGACCGCTGACCGCCGGGCCGGTGCCCGCCACCCCGACGCCGGCCGCGGTGCCCCGCCCGGACGTCGGACGCGCCTTCCGCGCCCTGGTGTGGAGGGACCTGTTCGTCACGGGCCGGGAGTTCGTGCCCTTCCTGCTCCAGGTGGTGCTGCAGCCGGTCTTCCTGCTGTTCGTGTTCGGCAAGGTGCTGGTCGACCTCGGCTTCACCGACCAGCGCTACGCCGACGTGCTGCTGCCCGGGGTGGTCGCGCTGGCCGCCTTCCTCACGGCGCTGCAGAACACCGCGTTCCCCCTGGTCATCGACTTCAGCTTCACCAAGGAGATCGAGGACCGGCTGCTGGCACCGCTGCCCACCTCCCTGGTGGCGCTCGAGAAGATCGTCTTCGCCACGCTGCGGGCCCTGGTCGCCGCGCTGGCCATGTTCCCGATCAGCTGGGGGGTGCTCGGGTCGCTGCCGGTCGGGTGGGACGACGTGCCGGTGCTGGCGCTGTTCCTCGTGCTCGGCTCGCTGGTCGGCGCGGCGATGGGCATGACACTGGGCACCTTCGTCCGGCCCAACCGCATCAACGTCGTCTTCGCCGTCGTCCTCACCCCGCTGCTGTTCACCGGCTCGACCCAGTTCCCCTGGCCGTCGCTGGACTCGCTGCGCTGGTTCCAGGTGGTGTGCGCGGTGAACCCGCTGACCTACGTCAGCGAGGCGCTGCGCGCACAGCTCGCGCCCGGGCTGCCGCACCTGCCGCCGTGGCTGTGCGCGCTGGCGCTGCTCGGCTTCCTCGCCGTCTTCGGCGTCACCAGCCTCGTCGGGTTCCGCCGCCGCGCGCTCGACTGACAGGCTGGGCGCCATGCGGTTCCGGACGACGGTGGTGCTCGGCGGGCGGACGGCGACCGGCCTGCAGGTGCCCGACGAGGTCGTCGAGGCCCTCGGCGCCGGCAAGCGGCCCCCGGTGCGGGTCACCGTCGCCGACTACTCGTACCGGACGACGGTGGCGCCGATGGGCGGGGCGTACTGGGTCCCGCTCGCCGCCGAGCACCGGGAGGCCGCCGGCGTGCGGGCCGACGAGGAGGTCGACGTCGACATCGAGCTCGACCACGCGCCGCGCGAGGTGACCGTGCCCGACGACCTGGCGGCCGCCTTCGACAACGAGACGCGCGCCCGCTTCGACGCCCTCGCGTACACGCACCGCAGGGAGTGGGTGCGCTGGGTCGAGGAGGCCAAGAAGCCCGAGACCCGCGCCACCCGCATCCAGCGGACCGTCGAGTCGATCCGGGCGGGCCAGCGGGTCCGCTGAGCAGCGGTCCCCGGCGCCGCTGCGCGGTCCGCTCCGGGCAGACGCGAGGCGCGGCGGGCTACGGCAGCGAGCGGATCCAGTCGGCGAGCGCCCGCCCCATCTCGTGCGGGGAGTCCTCCGGCACGAAGTGCGAGCCAGGCACGGTGACCTCCGTCAGCGCCGGCCAGGTGCGCACGAACATCCGCTGCCGGCCGGTCAGGATCGAGCCGGGCTCGGCGTTGACGAAGAGCTTGGGCAGGTCGCTGCGCCGCAGCCACTGCGCGTACCGGTCGACCAGGTCGTGCACGCCCGGCGGCACGTGCTCGATCGGGATCTGCCGCGGCCATTCGAGGGTGGGCCAGCGGTCGTCGCGCTCTCGGAACGGCCGGCGGTAGCGCTCGTGCGCCTGCGGGTGCAGCCCGCGGGCGACCGAGGCCGGCAAGATCTTCTCGACGAACACGTTCCTGTCGAGCACCGCCGCCTCCCCGTCGGGGCCGCGCATGGTCTGGAAGATCTTCTTGGCGGCCGGCGGCCAGTGCGCCCAGATCAGCGGCATCACGATCGCCTCGGTGAACGCGATGCCGCGCACCCGGTCGCGGTGCCGCTCGGCCCAGGAGAAGCCGAGGGCCGAACCCCAGTCGTGCAGCACGAAGGTCACCCGGCCCACGGGGACGACCGCGTCGAGGAACGCGGCGAGGTGGGCGGCGTGCGTGTCGAAGGAGTAGGTGCCGGGCCCCGGAGCGGGCAGCTTGCCCGACTCGCCCATGCCGACCAGGTCGGGCGCGATGCAGCGGCCGAGCCGCTGCACGTGCGGGACGACGTTGCGCCACAGGTAGGACGACGTCGGGTTGCCGTGCAGGAAGACGACCGGAGCACCCTCGCCGACGTCGACGTAGGCCATCTCGACCGGGCCGAACCCCGCCGGCTGCACGGTGACGCGCTGACGCGGGAACGGGTCGTCGGGCGAGATCTCGTCGGCCATGCCCGGGATCCTCACACCGCCGTCGACGGGCCGCCGTCCGGCGGTGGACGGAACCGCCGCGCCGCCCGTTCGATCCGGTCGCGGTGCGCGGCCAGCTCGGCGGCGGTGCGCGGGGGGATGTTCGGATCGCCGGTGCGCTGGCCGTGCGCCCCGTCGACCAGCTCGCGCAGGATGTCGGCGTGCCCGGCGTGCCGGGCCGTCTCCACGCACAGGTGCACGAGGACCCGGTGCAGGGTGACCCCCCGCTTCTCCGGCGCCCACCACGGAACCTCGCCCACCGCGTCGAGGGGCAGCGCCTCGATCGTCGCGTCGCCGTGCGCGGCCGAGAAGCGGTGCAGCTCGACGATCTCTTCCAGCGTCTCGTCGGCGGGCACCCACAGGTCGGCGTCCGGCTCGGCGTCGTCGGCGAACCAGGGCAGGGAGCGACCGGAGGGCCGGCCGAAGACCTCACCGAGGTAGCCGAGCTCGACGCTGGCCACGTGCTTCACCAGGCCGAGCAGGTTCGTGCCGGTCGCGGTCATCGGCCGGCGGACGTCGTACTCGTCGAGCCCGTCGAGCTTCCCCAGCAGGTCGGCCCGCAGGCGGCGCAGGTAGGCGTGCAGTGTCGTCTTCTCGTCGTCCACGGACGGCATGTTCGCAGCACACGGACAGCTGTTCACCAAGGTGAATGGCGTCTACCGTGGTGAACGTGGGGACGGAGGAGTTGGGGATCTCGCTCGCCGCCGCGCGAGCGGCCCGGGGATGGTCGCTGCAGGCGGTGGGCGAGGCGGCGAAGCTGTCGCCGGCGTACCTGCACAAGCTCGAGGCGGGCCGGGTGGGCAGCCCGAACCCGCGGCTGCTGGCGCGGCTGGCCACCGCGCTCGGGCTGTCGTACCGGCGGCTCATGGCGCTCGCCGGGTACCTGTCGGGCGACGCCGAGGAGGACGTCGACGCGTCGTCCGGGACCCCGGTCGGCGACGCCGCGCCGGCACGCCCCGCGCCGGTGGGGCGTGGGCTGGTGGGGCCTGGGTCGGTGGGGCCGGGGCCGGCGGGCTCCGCGCCGCCGGGTTCCGCGCCGCCGGATTCCGCGCCGACCAACGCAGAGCTGCTCGCCGCGCTGGTCGACCTGCGGCGGCTGCTCGGCGACGTCCGGGCGGAGCAGGCGCGGCTGGCGGACGAGGTCGCCCGGCTGGCGGCCCGCTGAACGCCGTCCCGAATTCCTCCTTGACCCTGACGCCACGTCAGGCCGCACGCTCGTCCCCGTACAGGAGGGAGGAGCCGTGAACGTGGGCGAGGTGGCCGCGCTGGCCGGGGTGACGGTGCGCACGCTGCACCACTACGACCGCATCGGTCTGCTGTCGCCGTCCGGGCGGACGGCGGCCGGCTACCGGCAGTACGCGCCGGCGGACCTGGACCGGCTGCACCGCGTGCTGATGTACCGCGAGCTGGGCTTCTCCCTCGAGGACGTCGCGGCAGTGCTCGACGACCCGGACGCCGACCCGACGGTGCACCTGCGGCGGCAGCACGCGCTGCTGCGGGAGCGGCTGGAACGCACCCGGGCGATGCTCGCGGCGGTGGAGAAGGAGATGGAGGCACAGCACATGGGCGTTCCGTTGACGCCTGAGGAGAAGTTCGAGGTGTTCGGCGGCTTCGACCCCGACCGGTACGAGGCCGAGGCGGAGGAGCGCTGGGGCGACACCGACGCCTGGGCGGAGTCCAAGCGCAGGACGTCGTCCTACTCGAAGGACGACTGGCTGCGGATCCGCGACGAGCAGACCGCGGTCGACGAGCGGTTCGTCGCGGCCATGCGGTCGGGCGCACCGGCCGACTCGGAGGCCGCGATGGACGCGGCCGAGGCCGCCCGGCAGTCGATCAGCCGCTGGTTCTACGACTGCCCGCCGGAGATGCACGCCGCCCTGGGGCGGATGTACGTCGAGAACGAGCGGTTCACCGCCACCTACGAGACAGTCGCGCCCGGCCTGGCGCAGTACGTGAGCACCGCCGTCCAGGCCAACGCCGCCCGCCAGTCGGACTGACCGCGGCCGCGACACGGTGCGCGGATGTGCACGTACCGAGCCGGGAACCGCACATCCGCGCACACCGTCGCGCCGCGGCGACGCCGGCGCTGTGCCAGCCTCGGGCCCATGACCCCGCCGCCCGCGTCCCCGAGCAGCGACCCGACGCCCGTCGTCGGCGCGACCACGGAGGTCGGCCGGCTGCGCACCGTGCTGCTGCACCGCCCCGGCGCCGAGCTGCGGCGGCTCACCCCGCGCAACAACGACCAGCTGCTCTTCGACGGGGTGCCCTGGGTGGCCCGGGCCCAGGAGGAGCACGACGCCTTCGCCGCCGCCCTGGCCGATCGCGGCGTCGAGGTGCTGCAGCTGGACCGGCTGCTCGCCGACGTCCTCGCGCTCCCGCCGGCGCGCGAGGAGCTGATCGCCGCGGCCGTCGACGACCCCCGGCTGGGCGCCACCCTCCGGCGCGACGCGGCCGCGCACCTGTCGGCCCTCGCTCCGGAGGACCTCGCCGAGGCGCTCATCGCCGGCCTCGCGCACGACGAGCTGCGCGACGGGCACGGGCTGGCCTACCGGCTGATGGACCGCGGCGACTTCGTCGTCCCGCCACTGCCCAACCTGCTGTTCACCCGCGACTCCTCGGTCTGGGTGGGCGACCGGGTGGCCGTGACGTCGCTGGCCATGCCCGCCCGGCACCGGGAGAGCACCATCACCGCGGCGGTCTACGCCCACCACCCGCGGTTCGCCGGCGTCGAGCGGCTGTACGGCGCGCACCTCGAGCACCTCGAGGGCGGCGACGTGCTGCTGCTGGCCGAAGGCGTGGTCGCCGTCGGGGTCGGCGAGCGGACGACGCCCGGCGGAGCCGAGCGGCTGGCCCGGCGTGCCTTCGCCCGCGGGCTGGCGCACACCGTGCTCGTCGTCCCGATCGCCCAGCGGCGGGCGACCATGCACCTGGACACGATCGCCACGATGGTCGACGCCGACGCCCTCGTCATGTACCCGGCCGTCGCCGGCTCGCTGTCGGCGTGGACGGTCACCGCTCCCGACGGGATCGCCGACGACGAGGACGGCGCCGAGCTCGCGGTGACCGGGCCGCGCCCCTTCGTCGAGGCGGCCGCCGCGGCGATGGGCATCGACCGGCTGCGGGTGATCGACACCGGCCTGGACCCGGTCACCGCCGAGCGGGAGCAGTGGGACGACGGCAACAACACCCTCGCCCTGGCACCCCGGCTGGCGGTGGCCTACGAGCGCAACACGGTGACCAACGCGGCGCTGGAGGCGGCCGGCATCGAGGTCGTGCGCATCGCCGGCTCGGAGCTGGGGAGCGGCCGTGGCGGGCCGCGCTGCATGTCGTGCCCGGTGACCCGCGACCCCCTCTGACGACCAGGGCATTGGAAGCTTTGCCTGCATCTCAGCGCCCGTCCTGCCGGCAAAGCTTCCAATGCCTCGTCGAGTTCTATGCCTCGTCGAGTTCTATGCCCTCGTCGAGTCCGATGCCCTCGTCGGGCCGGACCCGCCGGGGGCCGGTCAGCGCAGCGTGATCTGGCGGGAGAGCAAGCCGGCGCGAGCGCGACGCTGGTCGGCGTCCAACGGTTCGGACGACGCCAGCGCCTGCTCGAGCCGGGTCTGGAACTCCGTCGCCGGGCCGGTCCACTCCCCGGCGGGGGTGTCAGCGGGCAGGTCCCACACCGGGACGACGAGACCGTGGGCCCGGAAGGCACCGGCGTAGCGCGTGCCCTCGCCGAGCAGGATCTCCCCCGACGCCCGCAGCCGGGCCAGCGCGTCGAGCAGCTGCTCCTCCGGCTCCGGGCGCACCCAGCGCAGGTGGGCGCGCTCACTGCCCGGGCGCACCCAGTAGGCCGCACCCAGCCCGGCGAGCCGGACGGTCGGCAGGACCGCCTCGTTGGCCCGCTCCAGCATCGCCTGCGCCTCCGGGCCGGCGCCGGTGCCCTCCAGCCAGAAGCTGAAGTCGTCGTGCACCGTCACCTCGAGCGGGGCGTCGAGGTCGAGCAGCTCCTGCAGCCGTGGGCCGGCCGAGCCGGCGCCGCCGATCGGGCCCGGCTCGACCGGAGCACCGGCGGGCGCCTCGAGTGCGGCGGCCAGGGCGGTCCCGAGGTCGCGGCTGACGTCGTCGGAGGAGGTCTGCAGCTGGGCGCCGAGCAGGATCTCGCGGTTGGCCCGGACGAGGGCGGGCGCGCCGCCGGGCAGCACGCTGGCCAGGGTGGCCGTGCGACCGTCGGCGGTCTTCAACGGTGCCGTGGCGGCCGGCACCAGCTCGCGCAGGGCCACCCAGTCGGCCTCGCCCGGCAGCCCCTCGAACGGCCGCGTGACCGGGGGCGCGTAGCCGGAGCCGTGGCAGTGCTTGTACCGCCGGCCCGAGCCGCACGGGCACGGCGCCTTGGGGTGGACCGCTCCCGCGGCGGCGGTCTTCCCGGCGGGGGCAGCCGGGGCGTTCGGGCGGCGGGTCGTCGCGGAACGGGCCATGCCGACGAGCGTAGGTGCCGGCCGGGAACGGGCACCGCCGGGTCGGCCCCGGCCCGGGGCTCGGTCGCCGGGCCCGCAGGCCGGCCCCGGCCCGCGGGTCGGTCGCCGGGCCGCCCGCAGCTCGGCTGCCGGGTCGGCTCCGGGCCCGCGGGGAGCGGACCCGGAGCCGGCCGGGCCGAGGGTCAGTGGCCGGTGGCCGCCGCCCGGCGCCGGGCCAGCGCGTCGACGCTGGCGGCCAGCAGCAGCACGCCGCCGGTGATGATGAAGTTCAGGTACGCCTGGACACCCAGCAGGCCCAGCCCGTTGGCGATGATCGCCACGACGAGGCCACCCAGCAGGGCGTCACGCACCCTGCCCCGGCCGCCGAAGAGGCTGGTGCCGCCGATCACGGCGGCACCGACCGCGTACAGCAGGGTGTTCCCCGCGCCGGAGCCGGGCGTCACCGACCCCAGGCGGGAGGCGGCGGCGATGCCGCTGATGGCCGCCAGCGTCGAGGCGATCACGAAGACCGACACCCGGATCCGGGTGACGTTGATGCCGGCCCGGCGGGCGGCCTCGGCATTGCCGCCCACGGCGTACACGTGCCGACCGAAGCTGGTGCGGCCGAGCACGAAGGTGAGCACCAGGAGGAGCACCACCACCAGAGGCACCGCGTACGGGATGCCGGCGAGGTCGACCGCCGCCGAGAGCGCCCGGTCGATGCTCAGCAGAGCGGTGATCCCGAGGGTCACCGCGGCGATGATCACGATCCGCCCGACCACGATGACGGTCGGCTCGGACGCCAGGCCGCGCGACCGCTGCCGGCGCAGGCGGTTGAGCTGCAGCGCCGCGTAGACCAGGACCACGGCCAGGGCGAGCACCCAACCGAGGACCACCGGCAGGTTCTGGTTGCTGACCCCGATGATCACGGGGTCCCGCACCGGCACCGTGCCGCCCTGGCCGATCAGGCGCAGCGTCACGCCCTGCCAGCCCAGGAACAGCGCCAGGGTCACCACGAACGACGGGATCCCGATGACGCCGACCAGGCTCCCGGTGAACAGGCCGATCACCGCACCGGTGACGATCGCGGCGAGGACGGCGACGTACCACGGTGCCCCGGCCTCGGCGAGCAGCTGGGCCATGACGGCGGCGGCCACCCCGCTGACCACACCGGCGGAGAGGTCGATCTCGCCCAGCAGCAGGACGAAGACCAGGCCCATCGCCAGGATGGTGATCGGCACGGCCTGGACCAGCAGGTTGGTGATGTTCAGCGGCGTCAGGAAGGTCTCCGGCCGCAGCGCCGCGAACAGGATGCCCAGGACGACGATGCCCAGCACCGCCGGCAGCGCGCCCAGGTCGCCGCCCCGGATCCGGTCGACGTACCCGCGGACGATCCCGCCCAGGGAGGTGTCGTCGCGGCGATCGCCCTCGAAGCCGGCCGGGGCCCCGCCCGGTTCCTTGTCGCTGGTGGTGGTCGAGACCGTGTTGCTCGACATCTCAGGCCCCCACTTCGGCGACGGCGGACTGCAGGCCCAGCTCGCCGGACCGTCCGGCGGTGATCAGCTCGATCACCTGGCTCCGGTCGACCTGCGAGATCGGGACGTCGGCGGCCATGCGGCCGAGGTAGAGGGCCGCGACGCGGTCGGCCACCTCGAAGACGTCGACCATGTTGTGGGAGATGAAGACGACCGCGTGACCGGTGTCGGCCAGCCGGCGGACGAGGTCGAGGACCTGTCGGGTCTGCGCCACGCCGAGCGCGGCGGTCGGCTCGTCGAGGATGACGAGCTTGGACTCCCAGAGCACCGCCTTGGCGATGGCCACGGTCTGCCGCTGGCCACCGGAGAGGCTCGACACCAGCTGGCGCACGGACTTGAGCGTGCGCACGGAGAGCTTGGTCAGCGTGTCCCGGGCCGCCTGCTCCATCGACGCCTCGTCGAGCAGGATGCCGTTCCTGCGCTCGCGGCCGAGGAACATGTTCTGGACGACGTCGAGGTTGTCGCACAGGGCGAGGTCCTGGTAGACGACCTCGATGCCGAGCGCGGCCGCCTCCCGGGGACCGGCGACGGTGACCGGCCGCCCCTCGAAGAGGAACTCACCGGCGTCGATCGCGTGGATGCCGGCGATGGACTTGATCAGCGTGCTCTTCCCGGCACCGTTGTCACCGACGAGAGCGGTGACCTGGCCCGGGTAGACCTTCATGCTGACGCCGTGCAGGACCTGGACGGCCCCGAAGCTCTTGTTGACGTCGCGCAGCTCGAGGGTGGGCGTCGTGGTGGACGTGCCGTCGTCGGCGGATGCGGTCGGAGCGGACATGTCCCTCCTTCCTGGGGGCCGACTCGGGTGGGCCGGAGCGGTGACGGGGCCGTGGGACGCCGGCCCCGTCGGACGGGGCCGACGACAACCGTCGGACGGCGCCGTTGGACGGTGCCGTTGGATGATGCGCCGCCCGGGCTCCCGTGGCGAGGTCTCGCGCGGTGCCCGGCGGACGAGCGGCACCGCCGGGGCGCCCCGCAGGGCGCCCCGGCGGACCGGGTCACTGGATGCCGAGCTCGGTGCAGGCCGCGGCGAACTCGCCGGTGCAGAGGTCGGCGGCGGTGACGAACCCGTCGTCGACGACCTCCTTGACGTTGTCACGGGTGACCGACACCGGGTCGAGCAGGACAGCCGGGACGGAGCGACCGCCCTCCGGGTCCTCGGCCTCCCCGTTGGTCTCGCCCTCCTCGCCGTTGATCAGCGCGATGGCCAGCTCGGCGAGAGCGTTGGCCTCCTCGGCGATCGGCTTGTACACGGTCATGCACTGGCTGCCGGCGAGGATGTTCTGCAGGCCCTCGACCGTGGCGTCCTGCCCGGTCACCGGCACCTGGCCGGCGACGTTGTTGCGCGCCAGGACGGAGATGACGGCGTTGGCCAGCCCGTCGTTCGCCGCGAGGACGCCCTGGATGTTGCCGTCGTTCTGGGTGTACATCTGCTCGAAGATGGTGGCCGCCTGCTGGTTGTCCCAGCCGGGGACCGCCTGCTCGGCGACCTGCGTGTACTGGGTCATCGCGTCGAGCACCTCGTGGGCGCCCTCGGAGAACAGCGTGGCGTTGTTGTCGTCCGGCGAGCCGTTGAGGAAGGCGATGTTGGCCGGCTGCTCGCCGAGGCACTGGGCCAGCCCCTCGCCCTGCAACCGCCCGACCTGGGTGTTGTCGAAGGACACGTAGTACTCCGCCTGGCCGCCCAGGGTCAGCCGGTCGTAGTCGATCGTCTGCACGCCCTGCTGGGCGGCCTGCTGCTGGATCTGGGCGCCGGAGGCGGAGTCGAGGTTGACGATCGCCAGGACGGTCACCCCACCGGTGATCATCTGCTCGGCGATGGTCGCCATCCGCTGCGCGTCACCCTCGGCGTTCTGGATGTCGTACTCGACGCCGGCCTCCTCGAAGGCCGCCTCGAGCAGCGGGCGGTCGGCGGACTCCCACCGCACGGACGACTCGGTGTCGGGCAGGATCACGCCGACCTTGCCGGCGGCCTCGCCGCCGCCACCACCCCCGCCGCCTCCGGTGTCGCCACCGCCACCGCCACCGCAGGCGGCCATGGTGAAGAGCACAGAGGCGGAAACCGCCGTGGTGAGGAGCCGCCGTCGCACGATGTAGCCCTGCCGTTTCGTCGAAGTTGCCGGAAGACCGTCGCGTAGTGTCTGTGCCCGCGGTCACGCCCGGCAAGATCGCGGGCAACCTGTTGCCGATCCGTGACCCGCGGCACACGAGCCCGAGATCGCCGGGCGTCCTCCTACCCTCTGCCGGGTGACCGGTCCCGTCCCGCTCGACCTCGCCGACCCGACGGTGGTCGCCGATCCGTACCCGGCCTTCGCGCGGGCGCGGGCGGCCGCGCCGGTGCAGTGGCACGAGGGCCTGCGACTGTGGCTGGCCTTCACGCACGCGGAGGCGAACGCGGTGCTGCGCGACCGTCGGTTGGGGCGCATCTGGGTCGACCGCTCCCCCGCCGACCGGTTCGCCGCGTTCAACCTGATCCACCGGAATGCGCTGCTGGAGATGGAGCCGCCCTCGCACACGCGGCTGCGACGACTGGTCAGCGCCGCCTTCGCCCGCGGGCACGTGGAGCGGCTGCGGCCGTGGGTCGCCGGGCTGGCCGGCCGGCTGGTCGACGAACTGGTCGAGCGGTCCGCCGGCACCGAGCCGGTCGACCTGCTGCCCGGCCTGGCCGAGCAGCTGCCCGTCGCGGTGATCGCCGAGCTGCTGGGCGTGCCGGAGGCCGACCGGCCGCTGCTGCGCCCGTGGTCGAACGCGATCGTGAAGATGTACGAGTACCAGCGCACCTCCGAGCGGGAGACGGCCGCCGAGCGCGCGGCCGACGAATTCGTCGGCTACCTGCGCGCGCTGGCCGCCGACCGGCGCCGGCACCCCGGGGACGACCTGGTGAGCTCCCTGGTGGCGGTCCGCGACGCCGAGGGCGACCGGCTGACCGAGGACGAGCTGGTCACCACCTGCATCCTGCTGCTCAACGCCGGCCACGAGGCCACCGTGAACGTCACCGCCAACGGCACGCTGGCGCTGCTGCGGCACCCCGACCAGCTGGCCCGGCTGCGCGCCGACCGGGCGCTGCTGCCGGCGGCGGTCGAGGAGCTGATGCGGATCGACTCCCCGTTGCAGCTGTTCGAGCGCACCGCCACCGAGGTCGTCGCGATCGGCGGGATCACCGTCGAGCGGGGGCAGAAGATCGCCGCGCTGCTCGGCGCCGCCAACCACGACCCCGCCGTCTTCACCGACCCGGCGTCGCTCGACGTCGGCCGGGCGGACAACCCGCACGTCTCCTTCGGCGCCGGGGTGCACTTCTGCATCGGGGCGCCGCTGGCCCGCGTGGAGCTGCAGGCCGCCTTCGGCGCGCTGCTCGACCGGACGTCGGCGCTCGAGCTCGGCGGGGAGCCGGTGCGCCGTCCGGAGTTCGTCATCCGCGGCCTGGCCTCGCTGCCCGTCGTCCTCGCGCCCTGACCCGCGCCGGAGGTCAGGACGCCGACGCCCGGACGACGGCGGCGACCGCCGCGGCGACCCCGGCGGGGTCCTCGTCGACCGACAGGTGCCCGGCACCGGCGAGCTCGACCAGGTCGGTGCCCAGGCGCTGCCGGACGGCGGGCCGGAGCAGATCCGGTGGCAGGAAACGGTCGAACTCCCCCGTGAGCACCGCGCGCGGGACGCCCGACCACCGGCCGGTCACCGCCCGGGGGAGCGGTCCCGGCGCAGTCGTGGGCCGCGTGTGCCGGGCGACGACGGTCATCCACCCGGCGAGCGCCGGGTCGACGGGTCGCCCGGGGGCGACCATCCGGGCCAGGAGGGCACCGGACCGCTCGGGCGTCGGCCGCAGCAGCCAGGGCACGGTCGCGCGGAGAACGGTCGCCGGAACCCGCAGCCGCACCAGCCCGGCCGGATCGACCAGCACGAGCCCGGCGATGCCCACGGTCGGCGCGGCGAGCGCCACCGCCCCGCCCAGCGAGTGGCCGACCAGGACCAGCCGCCCGGGCGCGCCGGCCGAGACGGCCCCGACCACCTCCCCGGCCCAGCCGCCCCAGGCCCGCAGCCGGTCGCCGCCCGGGAGCTCCCCGGTGCTCGCCCCGGGTTGTCCGGGCAGGTCGGCGACGACCACGCGGACGTCGGCGGCCAGCGCGGCCGCCAGCGCCAGGCTGGTCGCCGCGTTCATGTTCGTGCCCGGCAGGTACAGCACCGTGGCCTCGCCGCCGCCCGCGGACACCAGGTGCGTGCGGCCGGCGGAGGTCTCGATCTCCGAGCGCTCGTGCGGTGTCGTCCACGCGTCGAGCCGCCGCTCGCACCACGCCCGCACGGCCGCGCGCCCCGCGTCGCTGCGGTAGCGGCTGGTCACGGCGCGCGGTCCTCCTCGGTGGCGGCCGGCCCCGGGCGGGGCCCGGCGAGCGGGTGGAAGGTGAGCCGGGTCACTGGCACGATGCGGCCATGCGCGGGCTCATGCAGGACTTCCCCCTCACCATCGACTCGATCTTCCGGCACGCGGAGGCCCACCACGGCGACGCGACGATCGTCACGGCCACGCCGAAGGGCGTCGTCCGGACGACGTACGCCGACTGGGCGAAGCGCACGCGGAAGCTCGGTGGGGTCCTCGACGCGCTGGGGATCGGCGCCGACGGCCGGGTCGCGACCTTCGGCTGGAACACCGCGCGCCACCTGGAGCTCTACTTCGCCGCGCCGTGCACCGGTCGGGTGCTGCACACCCTCAACATCCGGCTCTTCCCGGAACAGCTGACCTACATCGCCAACCACGCCGAGGACGAGGTCGTCTTCGTCGACCGCTCGGTCCTGCCGCTGCTGTGGCCGCTGGTCGACACGATGAAGACCGTGCGGCACGTCGTCGTGATGGACGACGGCAGCGACAACGAGATCCCCGACGATCCGCGCGTCCTCGACTACGAGACCCTCCTCGCCGACGGGCAGCCGGTCGACTTCGACGTCCGCGACGAGTACCAGGCAGCCTCGATGTGCTACACGAGCGGCACCACCGGGCACCCGAAGGGCGTCGTCTACTCGCACCGCTCGACCGTGCTGCACACGATGGGCGTGCTGACGCCGAACGCCTTCGCGCTGAGCATCCGCGACGTGGCGATGCCGGTCGTGCCGATGTTCCACGCCAACGCCTGGGGCATCGCCCAGGCCGCCCCGGCCGCGGGCTCCTCGCTGGTCTTCCCCGGCCCGATGATGCAGCCCGAGGCGCTGGCCGACCTCATCGTGAACGAGGGGGTCACCTTCACCGCCGGCGTCCCGACCATCTGGCAGGGGGTGCTGCCGCACCTCGCCGGCCGCCCGCACCGGCTGCGCGACATCGGCTGCGGCGGCTCGGCGGTGCCCAGGGCGCTGTCGGAGGCCTACCGGCAGCAGGTCGGCCTGCCGATCCTGCAGGCCTGGGGCATGACCGAGACCAGCCCGGTCGCCTCGTCCGGCGTGCTGGCCCCGCGCTTCGACGACGCCGACGACGAGACCAAGGCGGCGCAGCGGGCCCGGGCCGGGCTGCCGTTCTTCGGGGTGGAGGCGCGCATCGTCGACGCGGACACGATGCAGCCGCAGCCGTGGGACGACCGCGCGACCGGTGAGCTGCAGGTGCGCGGCCCCTGGTGCGCGCAGGAGTACTACAACCCGGACGAGGGCGTGCAGCTGTCCACACCCGACGGCTGGATGAAGACCGGCGACGTGGCGGCGATGGACGCGTTCGGCAACATCCGGATCGCCGACCGCACCAAGGACCTCATCAAGTCCGGCGGCGAGTGGATCAGCTCGGTCGACCTGGAGAACGCGATCATGAGCCACCCGGCGGTGAAGGAGGCCGCCGTGGTCGGCATCCCGCACCCCAAGTGGGACGAGCGGCCGCTGGCCTGCGTCGTGCTCAAGGAGGGGCAGACGGCGACCGAGCAGGACATCCTCGACCACGTCCGTCCGCTGGTGGCCAAGTGGTGGCTGCCGGACGCCGTGGAGTTCATCGACGAGGTGCCCAAGACCAGCGTCGGCAAGTTCTCGAAGAAGGACCTGCGCGCCCGCTTCGCCGGCTACGAGCTGCCGAACGCCCCGGCCGGCACGCCGAGGTGATTCGTCGTCCGCGTGCGCGCGACCCCGGGTGTCCGCCCGTGTCGCGCGCACACCGGCGACGACCGACCCCGCGCTGTCAGGCGCCGAACAGGACTCCCCGCCCGGCCAGCGCCAGGCCGACGAGCAGCACCAGCGCCGCGGTGGCGACCGGCGCCGTCCGGGCGACGACGCGGAGCAGCGGGTGCGCGC
The DNA here is from genome assembly GCF_025716945.1 of Geodermatophilus sp. YIM 151500. GTDB lineage: Bacteria > Actinomycetota > Actinomycetes > Mycobacteriales > Geodermatophilaceae > YIM-151500. The sequence continues at coordinate 36,956 of NZ_JAOVZT010000008.1, read as the reverse complement.
CGAGCGCGGTCAGCCGGCGGTCGAGCCGGTCCCGCAGCGTGACGAGGGCAAGCCCGACGGCGGTCAGCGTCGCGGCCATGCCCAGCCCGTAGGCGACGACGAGCAGCACACCGAAGGCGCTGCGCCCGAGGCCGATCGAGGCGAGCAGCACGACGAGCGCCGACGGGCTGGGCACCAGCCCCCCGGCGACGCCCATGCCGATCAGCCCGCCGCGGCCTGGGCCGTGCGCGTGCCCGCCCGGCCCGTGCCGGTGCACACCCCACGACCAAGCCCGCGGTCCGTGGGCCTGGTGGTGCCCGTCCTGGACGCGGGCGGGCGGGTGGTGGTGGTCGCGCGAGCGCACGTGGCCGTGGCTGTGCGCGTGACCGTGGTCGAGTTCGCGCGAGTACGGGGTTGTGTGCCGGTGCACCGCCGAGGTGGACACTGCCAGGCCCGCCGTGGCCGGGACACCGGCCCGAGCCACCAGCCCCGCGACGGGCGCGGCCGGTCCGCCCGTGAGGGATGGCTCGACCGGCTCCGCCCGCCGGTCCCGCAGCGCCCGGCGGAGGAGCAGCGCACCGATGAGGGCGACGAGCAGGCCGCTGGACACACCCAGCCAGCGCAGCACCTGGTCGCCGGCCAGCGTGCTCGACAGGAACACCGCCACGCCGAGGACCAGCACCCCGGAGGTGTGCGTCACGGTGACCGTCGCGCCCACCGTGACCGCGTCCCGCGGACGGCCGTGGCGGCCGGTGAGGTAGGCGGCCATCACCGTCTTGCCGTGGCCGGGCAGCAGGGCGTGTCCGCAGCCGAGCAGGACGGCGAGCAGCAGCGCCAGCCCGCCGACCAGCGGGGTGATCCCGCCGCCCACCAGGTCGAACAGTCGGCGGTCGAGGGCGGCGAGCGCGGCTCCGAACGGGTCACCGGCCCCGCCCACCGCGGCCCCGGCACCGGTGTGCTCGCCCGGCTCGACGGCCACCGTGAAGGAGCGCACGTCGACCGGCGAGGCGAGCAGGTCCTCCGGATAGGCGCGCAGGCCATCGCTCGGGCTGCGCACCGGCACGGGGCTGTCCAGCAGCCGCACGCCCTCGCCGTCCGCGGTGATCTCCCGCCACCCCGGCGGCCCACCCCCCGATTCGTGGCGGTAGACCACCGTCGCCGGTCGGCCCAGGTCGACCCTGGCACGCAACTCGCAGGTCGTCCGCAGGGTGGGCAGGCCCGCCTCCCCCGGCAGCACGTCCACGGCCGTCGAGCCGACGGCCCATCGGGCCGGATCGCCGTCGACGGCGATCACCACGTCGCCGGCCAGCTCGGCGCAGTCGTCGGACGCGGCCGCCGCCAGCCGGCCTCCGGACGGTGCGCTGTCGGGCCCGATCCTCCGCAGCGCCTGCGCGGTGGGGATCTCCGCGCGGTCGACGACCGCGGTGAGCAGCACGGCATCGGGCGTGAACACCAGGTGGTCGGCGGTGTTCACGGTGAAGCTCCCCAGCGGGTGCGCGCTCGCCGTGCCGGAGGGGAGCACGGCCAGCGCAGCGGTGGCCCCCGCCAGGAACAGAGCGCGGCCCCTCACGGAGGACCGCCGAGCGAGTCGAGCAGCTGCTCGGCGCGCGGCGCGTGCAGCGGGGAGAAGGACCGGTTCACCTCGAGCGCCTCGGCCAGGCTCGCGCGCGCCTCCTCGGTCCGACCGAGGGCCGCCTCGATGGCGCCGCGGTGGTAGACGAAGGTGGCGTTGCGGCCGCCCAGCGCGGTCGCCGCGCGGGCGTGCTCGAGTGCCTCGCCGTCGCGCCCGGCGCTGTGCAGCGCCCAGGCCAGTGCGTCGTGCGCGTCGATGCTCTGCCGGACGGCGAACTCGCGTTCGGCCGCAGCCACCGCGGCCGCCGGGTCGCCGTGGTCGGCCTCGAACAACGCCGTCCCGAGGTCGTCCCGGACGCCGCCGGCGTCGAACAGCTGCCGGACGGTGCCGACCAGCGCGAACTGCTCGGCCGCCTCTGCATCGCGCCCGAGATGGAGCAGGTACTCGCCGAACTCGACCAGGTGCTCGGGCAGCGGCCGGGCGGCGACGACCGACCGGTAGGCCTCGACGGCGGCTCCGTGCTGCTCACGCGCGGCAAGGACCCGGGCCCGGCCGAGCACCGGCTCGGCGGAGCCCGGAGCAGCGGCCGACCCGGCGGCGAAGTGCCGCTCGGCTGCGTCGAGATCACCGGTCGAGAGGGCGAGCATCCCGAGCCAGGTGCGGACGAACGCGGTGTCCGACGGGCCGGTGGCGCGGTCGAGCGCCTGCTCGAGCGCCGCCCGGGCGTCGGCGCCCCGGCCGTGCAGCTCGGCGTCGTAGGCGGCGCGGGTGAAGGAGGCGACCCCCGGTTGCAGGGTGAGCATCCGGTCCAGGGCCTCGGTCGCGCCCGGGTAGTCGCCCAGCTGGGTGCGCGCGTCGGTGAGCACGCCCCAGGCCACGGCGTCGTAGGGGTCGACGGCCAGCGCCCGCTGCGCCGCGTCGGCCGCCGCGGCGAAGTCGTGCCGCGCGTTGGCCAGGGCACCGGTGCGGGCAAGTGCGAGGTCGTTGCCCTCCGGCCGCAGCTCCAGCGACCGCCGCAGCGCACCCTCGGCCTTCGCGTAGTAGCTAGGGTCGGCGGTGATCCGCGCCTGCTCGACGTACGCGCCGCCGAGCTCGGCCCAGGTCCGCCAGTCGCCCGGCAGATCGGTGAGCCGCCGCTGCGCCGCCGTGATCGTCGCGGCCAGCGGATCGTCCGGCACAGTCCCGGTCGCGGCGCCGGTCGCCCCGACCGGCTCGGCTGCAGGCCGTGGCACGGCTGACGACCGGGCCACCACGGCGGCCGCCACGAGCAGCAGCAGCACGCCGGTCGCGAGAGCGGAGACGGCGGTGCGCCGAGAAGTCACGTCCGGGCCCGGTGGCGGATGGCAGACCCCTCACGGCGGTCCCCGTCGGGGAAGGTCATGTGGCTGGGCCCTCTCTCCTGGAGGTGCGGCCCCGGGACACCGCCGACTGCACCCGGGCCACGGTGCAACGGGGGCCGTCCGGCCGCGGGGAGCGACGGGCACCCAGCGGCCGCGGGTGCTCAGGCCTCCGCGGTCGAGCTCCCCGACGACGCGCTGCGGCTCCGGAGCAGCGAGACGCCGCCGATCCCCATCAGCAGCACCGCCAGGGCGCCGGTGACGGCGGGCACCCAGGTACCTCCGGAGCCCCCGGCCGGCGGGACGCCGGCCGCCCCGGCACTCCCGCCAACGGCCCGGTTGACCGCGTCGGTCTCCGGCGCGGCGAGGTACGGGAAGGTGTCGCCGAACGCCGCGTCGTTCTCCGGGACCCCGTCGCCGTCCTGCAGCGCCTCGAAGGCCGCGGCGCGGTCCTCGGGGACGTTCGTGACGTCGTAGATGCCCTCGAGTGCGAGCAGCTCGATGTCCACGACGTCGTCGGCGAGCCGCCGCCCGTTGGGGAAGCCCTGGATGTCCCCGCCGACGACGCCCAGGCGGCTGAGCTCCTCCAGCGGTTGGCCGTCCAGCCCGGTCGGCTCGGTGATCGACATGTTGAGCCGCAACATCTCGGACGGCTGGAAGGCCTCCGCAGCACCGGCGTTGAGCGCCTGGGAGTTGAGGTCGACGTCGATCGGGTTGGCCGTCGCCGGGTCTCCGTCGACGTCGAGCACCTCGGTGCTGACGATGCCGGTGAGGAACACCTCGAAGATGTCGTACCGCGGGGTGCCCGGTGCCGGGATCCCGTAGATGGTCTCGATCAGCATCGGCACCTCGGGCTCGAGCACCCGGGCGACGACGGCGCCGTCGGCCGCCTCGGCGTCCTGGGCCGGAGGGATCGCGTTGAAGGCGTCCTTGAGTCCGGCGGGGACGACGACCTCGTTCACCAGCGGCTGGCCGAGGCGGGAGACCTGCGTGTGGTCCGAGCCTTCCGCGGCGGTGCCGTCGGCGTTGCGCAGTGTCGGCCGGGTGGTGGTGCTCCAGACGCCGATGACCGGGTTGGCCGCCGCGTCGTGGTCGACGGCCACCTCGGCCTTGGGCACCTCGAGCACGATGCTGTTGACGTTGTAGCCCTCGAGGGTGTCCTGCCCGGTCTCGGAGAGGTCACCGCCGTAGAGCAGGTCGAAGATGCGCAGGTCGAGGAAGAACGGGTCCTCGGTCTGGGTGGCCAACGTCCGGCCGCCGCCGGCCACCTCGGAGATCGCGGGCTGCCGCAGGTTGTCGACGTAGTCCTGCGCCGAGCCCATGCTCGCGCGGCCGACGTACGACGGCACGACCGGCCCCTCGGAGACGGGGTCGCCGTAGGTCTCTCCGCCGTCGGTGCTGACGTCGAGGGTGAAGTGCTGCCGGAAGAGCAGGTTCTCGTCGTCCAGCGAGGTGACCGGCCCGTCGTTGTAGAGGAAGGTGTCGGTGCCACGGAGGTCTTCGGTCGTGAACCGCCACCGGTAGACCAGGTCGGCGACCGCGTCGCCGTCGTTGTCGATGTGCACCAGGTACTCGGCGTCGTCGGCCCACGGGTAGAAGTTGGGCCCACCGTTCGGCTCCTCGAACGGGATCCAGTTGGCGATCAGGGTGACGTGGTCGGCGTTCTCGGGGCTGGAGAAGGCGTAGACGTCGGTGTTGTCGGCCGCCGGGTCACCGAGGATCAGGGGTGCCTCGCGGTGGCTGGACGCGCCGGCGACGTCGGTGAGCACGCCCACGACGGCCGACGTGGCGAGCACGCCACCCGCGGCGATGCAAGCGGTGGCCCGTCTGCTGCTCGTCCGGACCGGACGGGAACCTGGCATCTCGTGGCCTCCCTCCCCGCCGCCGGTGACGGGTCCGTGGACAGGACGCCGCAACGGCCGCGTGACGAGGGGTGCCGCCCAGCCGGTGGGAGGGGGTGGAGCACTGTCGTCGAGGCCCGGCTACCCGCCCGTTGCGAGCAGGGGCACCGTAGGGCCGCCGGGTGACGCGGCCCACCGGGAGCGACGCGTCCGCGCGCCCGACGGCCTGTCGGACGCCCTCCGTGTCGAGGCCGGGACACTTCGGCCGGGCCGTCGCCGGCTGCCGTCGAGGGCACGGGCGACGGCTCGGCCGGACCGACGGCGCGGGCGGCATGGATCCGGGCGGGTCGGGCGCCCGCGGGTCAGACGACGGTCGGCGGTGCGCCCGTCTCGCTGACCATGGGCCGGCCGGCGGCCGCCCACTGCCCCATGCCCCCGCCGACGTTGACCGCGTCGAAGCCGTTGGCGTTCAGCCAGGCGGCGACCCGCGCGGAGCGGCCGCCGCTGCGGCAGGTCACGAACAGCGGGTCGGCCTCGGGCAGGTCGTCGAGGCGCGCGGGGACGTCGCCCATCGCGATGTGCGTGGCCCCCCGGATGTGGCCGGCCACCCACTCGGCGTCCTCGCGGACGTCGAGGACGACGGCGTCGTCGGGTACCTCGTGGGCGGGCACGGTCGGGACCTGCTGCGGCATCACGCCTTCCATCGTGGCACGCGGCCCGCGAGCCGGCCGCGGCCGGAGGGAGCGCGCGGACCTCGCCTCGGACGACGAGCAGCAGGAAGGCCGCCGAGTCGTCCACGGTTCCCGTCCAGCCAGGTCGGCGCGCCGCTGGCGAACCGGTCACGCGATCGGGTGCTCCCGACGCTGGGACGATGGGGGCGATGGCACACGACCCCGCCGCCGCGCTCGGCCCGGCGGTACCCGTCCCCGTCCGCGAGCCGGCCTGGCCCCTGTCCCGGTCGGCCATCGGCCTGTGGATGACCCAGGGCGCCATCAGCGCGGTCGTCTGGGCCCTCCTCACGGTGGTCTTCCTCTCCGTCGTCCCCGCATCGGTCGGCGGGCCGGTGCCGCTGCTGCGCTGGCTGGTGCCGGTGCTCGTCGGGGTGTACGCGGTCGTCGCCATCGGCATCCGCCCGTTCGTCCGCTACCGGGTGCACCGCTGGGAGGTGACCGGGGAGGCCGTGCACGCGCTGACCGGCTGGCTGAACCGCACCTGGACGCTGGTCCCGATCTCGCGCATCCAGACCGTCGACGTCAACCGCGGGGTCCTGCAGCAGGTGTTCGGGCTCGCCTCGGTCGCCGTCCTGACCGCGTCCTCGCAGGGCACGGTGCACGTCCCGCACCTCGAGGCCGACGTGGCCGAGCGGGTCGCCGACGACCTGGCGCGGCGGGCCGAGGCCGTCCGCGACGAGGCGACGTGACGCACCCGCCGCCGCGGCCTCCCGACGGTCCGGTCCCGCCGGGGTGGCCCGCCGCGCCGCCGCCAGAGCGGCCCGGCGGGCCGCCGGGGTGGTCCGGCCCCGCGCCGCCGGCACCCGTGCCGCCCGGTGGTCCGCCGGGGCGGCGCACCTCGCCGCGGATCGTGCTGGTGCACACCGTGACCTTCCGCCAGGCCCGCCAGTTCGTGCCGCTGGCGATCCCGCTCGGGGCCGCGATCGGATTCGACGGCGTGGGCACGGTGCTCGTCCTGGTGGTCGTGGTCACCCTGCTGTCCCTGGCCACGGCGGCGCTGTCCTGGTCGCGCTTCAGCTACGTCGACGGCCCCGGATCGGTCGTCGTCACCCGCGGCCTGCTGGCGCGCTCGGTGCGCACCGTGCCCACCGACCGGGTCCGCGGCGTCGAGGTCGAGGCGCCGGCGCTGCACCGGCTGTTCGGGCTGGTGCGGGTCCGCATCGACGCCGCGGCCGGCGCGGTCGCCGGCGATCGGGAGGAGCTGGTCGTCGACGGGGTCACCCGTGCCGAGGGCGACCGGCTGCGCACCGCCGTGCTGGCCCGCGGGCAGGCCGCCGTCCGGGCGGATCCCGAGGCCCCCGCCGCCGAGCCGGAGGAGGAGATCGCCCGCTTCGACCCCCGCTGGCTGCGCTACGCCCCGCTGGTCGGCAGCTACCTCGCCGTGCCGCTCGCGGCGGTCGGTGCGCTCTTCCGGCTGGCCGACGAGCTGCCCGAGGGCGTCCGGCCGGCCGTCGACGGCCCGGACCTCGCCGACGTCCGCGTGCTGGCCGTCGCGGTGGTCCTGGGGCTGCTGCTGCTCGCGGTCGGCTCCGTGGCCGGGGCCGCGGTGGTCAACTGGCGGTTCCGGCTGGTGCGGCGGGGCGGCTCGCTGGTTGCCGTCCGCGGGCTGCTCACCCGGCGGCACACGGAGCTGGAGATCGACCGCATCCGCGGGGGCACGCTGTCCGAGGGGCTGGGCATGCGGTGGGTGCGCGCCGCGCGCACCACCGCGCTGGTCACCGGCCTGGGCCAGGCGACGCGCCGCGGCCAGCTGCTGCCGCTGGGGCCGGAACCGGAGGCGCGGGCGCTGCTGCACCGCCTGGTCGACGACCCCGGTCCGCTGCTCCGGCACCCGCCCGCCGCCCGCCGCCGGCGGATCGGCCGGGCGATCACGGGCGGCCTGCTGGTCACCGGCGCCGGCGCGCTCGCCACCTGGCTGCTCGGCTGGTGGTGGCTGCTGGCCGCCGGTGTGCTGCTCACCGTGCTCGGCGTGCCGCTCGGGCTGGGCCGCTACGCCTCGCTCGGGCACCGTGCCGGCCCGCGGTCGTTCACCGTCCGCAGCGGCTGGTTGGTGCGCGAGCAGGCGGTGCTGCAGCGCCGGGCGGTGGTCGGCTGGCAGGTGCGGCAGAGCCTGTTCCAGCGCCGCACGGGCCTGGCCACCGTCGTCGCCTGCGTCGGCGCCGGCAGCGGCGGATACGCGGCGGTCGACATGGCCGCCGACGAGGTGGCGGCGTTCACCGAGGCGGCGTCCGGCCCGTGGGCGGCGGCTCTCCGGCCGCCGCAGCGCTGAGACGTTCCGCGACCGCCCTGGATCGTCGGCGGACGGCGCTACGGTCCCCGCGTCCGACGACGGAGGAGGGACACATGAGCACCGTGAGCACCAACCAGCCCGAGGGCACGCCGACCTGGATCGACCTGGGCGTCCCCGACCTCGACCGCGCGATGGACTTCTACGGCGCCGTGTTCGGCTGGGAGTTCGACGTCGGCCCCGAGGAGTACGGCCGCTACACGATGTGCCTGCTGCGCGGGCGGAAGGTGGCGGCCCTCTCGGCCATGCACGACCCGTCGGTGGGCACGTTCTGGAACGTCTACCTGGCCACGCCTGACTGCGACCGGACGGCGCGGCTCGTCCGCGAGAACGGCGGCACGGTCCCGATGGAGCCGATGGACGTCATGGACCAGGGGCGCATGGCGCTCGTCCGCGACCCCGTCGGCGCCCAGGTCGGCCTGTGGCAGGGCCGGGCGCACGTCGGGTGCGAGCTGGTGAACGAGCCCGGCGCGCTGCTCCGCAACGACCTGGTCACCGCCGATCCGGAACCGGCCCGCGCCTTCTACGCCGCGGTCTTCGGCTTCACCCTCGACGGCAACCCCGATCTGCCCGGCATGGATTTCACCTTCCTCCGCCGGCCGGACGGGCACGAGATCGGCGGCATCATGGGCGTGCCCGGCGCCCCGTCGGCCTGGGGCACGCTGTTCGAGGTGGCCGACGCCGACGACGCCGTCCGCCGCGCCCGCGAGGCCGGCGGGACCGCCGCCGACCCGCAGGACTTCGTGTACGGCCGGACGGCGGACGTCACCGATCCGTTCGGCGCAGTGTTCACCGTGGGGTCGCCGCCGGCGGGATGACCGGGTCGGCGTCGAGCAGGAGTGCGCGCGCGAGGCCCTCGGCGGCCCGCGGGTGGTCGGCGGCCACCAGGCCGGCGGCGGCGAGCACGTAGCGCCGGTCGACGACGACGGCCGCCCCGGCGAGCACGCTGCCGGCCCCGCCGCCGTCGGCGGCCAGCCGGGCCACCACGCCGGTTGGGTCGTCCGCGTGGCGGAAGACGCCACCGGAGAGCACGACCAGGCCGACGCCGCGCGCGCTCGCCCCGCCCGGCCCGTAGGCGGCCTCCGCGCGCAGGTGGCGGCGCAGCGCCACGGCCGCGGCGGCCTCGCCCAGCGCCAGCGGCCGGTCGCCGGGCGCGGGCAGGCCTTCGGCCGCGGCCGCGGCCCGCAGCGCGTCGGCGCTCCAGGAGACGCCGAGGTCGCCCTCGACGGTGCGCCGGCGGGCGGGCACGCCGACCGCCTCGCGGCCGAGCGCGGTCTGCTCGGCGTCCGGATCGGGCACGCAGTAGACGTCGGTGGTCGCCCCCCCGACGTCGACCACGACCACGCCCGGCGGCTCGGCGTCGGCCCGCACCCGGGCCAGGACGGCGACGCCCTCCAGCACGGCGTCCGGAGTGACCGCCCGCACCCACCGCCGCAGCCGCGAGTCGGTGGAGAGCCTGTCGCCGCCGATGACGTGCTCGAGGTAGACCTCGCGGATGGCGGCGCGCGCCGACTCCGGCGCCAGGCGCCCGATGTCGGGCAGCACGTTGGCGGCCTCGCGCACCGGCCGCCCCCCGGCCCGCAGGACCCCCGCGACCTCCTCGCGGACGGCGGCGTTGCCGGCCAGCACGACCGGGACGGACCGACGGAGGACCTCGCTGCTCCCCAGCCCTCGCCCGCGCGGGCCGGGACCCTGCAGCGGGGCCGGCGAGGCCAGGGCGGCCGCGTTGTGCCGCAGCACGCTCGCCTCGCCGCCGTCCGTGCCGCCCACCAGCAGCACCACGTCCGGCCGCGCGCCGTCGACGGCGGCGAGGCCGGCGGCGTCGAGCCGGCCGGCCGCCACGTGCACCACCCGGGCTCCGGCCGACAGCGCCGCCCGGTGCCCGGCCTCGGCGCTGATCAGCTCCTCGTAGCCGACGACGGCGAGCCGCAGCCCGCCGCCCGCGCTGGAGCAGGCGACCACCGGCGCCTCCGGGAAGTCGCGGGTGGCCTCGAGCACGCCGCGGACGACGTCGTCGAGGGTGGTCGGCGCCTGGGCGGTGGCCTCCAGCGCACCGCCGGGCAGCCGGACGAGCGCGGCCTTCGTGAACGTGGAGCCGATGTCGACGCAGGCGATCGGCGTCACGTCCGGCGCAACCCCGCCTCGGCCGCCCCCGCGGTGAGCGCGTCGAGGCCGAAGGCCTGCACCGGCCCGAGCGCGCCTGCGGCGTCGATGCCGCCGTCCGCGGCCGTCGTGGCCCCCCAGGCCAGCAGCGCGGCGGTGAGCCCGTAGGCCTCCGGGCCGGTCAGCTCGACCCGGCTGATCCGCTGCCCGTCGCGGTCGCGCACCTCGGCGACCGTGCGGGTCGTCGCCCGGGCGAGGGTCGCCGCGGACGGCGCCTCGCCCACCCAGCCGGCGAGCGTGCCGCTCACCAGGCGGGCGAGGGCTCCCGTCCCGGGCAGCCGGGCGGCCAGCGCCGACACCGGCGACAGCGCGGGGACGGCCGGGGCCAGCGGGCCGAACCAGGCCAGGTGGACGCCGACGTGCCGGAGACCCGGCGACAGCGGCGGCAGGGTCAGGTGCTCGGACCCGCCGACCGAGACGCCGGCCTGCGGCCGGCCGCCGGCGGTGAACCGCCACAGCCGCCGCCCGGGCGTCTCGTCCCGCAGCCTCCCGTCGCGGAAGGCGTGGCCGGGGGCGAACAGCAGGCCGGCCGCCGAGGCGAACGTGCCGCGGGAGAAGGCCTGCCCCGAGACCCCCTGGACGGCGTAGCCGATGTCGACCCGGTGCGCGCGCTCGCCCGCCTCGGCCAGGGCCAGCGCGCCGGCCAGCGTGCCGGGCACGTAGTCCAGCCCGAAGGCGGTCAGCAGCGCCGCGCCGGACTCCCGCGCCCGCGGGCCGAACTCCTCGAACACCCGCCGGACGAACGGTGGCTCACCGGTCGAGTCGAGGTAGACGGCGCCGGCGTCGACGGCCGCCTCGACGGCGGCCTCGCCGAGCTGCAGGAACGGCCCGACGGTGGTGACCAGCACGTCGCCGGAGCCGATCAGGGCACGGACGGTCGGCGGCCGGGTGACGTCGGCGACCGCCGTCTGCAAGCCGCCGAGCCGCTCGGCCAGCGGCGCCAGCCGGCCGGGGTCGCGCCCGGCGAGCACCGGCCGGGCACCGCGGGCGACCAGCGCCTCCGCCGTCCGCGCGCCCGTGTAGCCGGTGGCGCCGAGCAGGACGATGCGCGCGGTCACCCGCCGGACCCTATGCGACGTCGCTGCCGCGCCTCGCGGACCGCATTGCGGTCCGGGAGGCGCGGCTGCGTCGGCCCCGTCCCGAGGCTCGCCCCGAGCGTGCGAGGGGTGAGGAGGACGGGGTCCTCCGTCAGTGGTGCACGGCCTTCTCCGCGCCGATGCCGGTCAGCGCCCGCACCTCCAGCTCGGCGTGCTTCATCTCGTTCACCGGCTCCTTCGACACCACGGTGCCGAGCCAGCCGAGCAGGAAGGACGCCGGGATCGAGATCAGGCCGGGGTTGCGCAGCGGGAACCAGGCGAAGTCGACCGCCGGGAACAACGAGGTCTCCGCGCCCGACAGCACCGGCGAGAAGATGATCAGGCCGACGCAGATGATGAGCCCGCCGTAGATCGACCACAGCGCGCCCTGGGTGGTGAACCGCCGCCAGAACAGCGTGTAGATGATCGTCGGCAGGTTGGCCGACGCCGCCACCGCGAAGGCCAGGGCCACCAGGAAGGCGATGTTCAGCCCGGCCTGCAGCGCCAGGATGCCCAGCCCGATGGAGATCGCGCCGATGACCACGGCCGTGATCCGGGCCACGTGCACCTCGCCGTTGCCGGAGACCTGGCCCTTCTTGATCACCGATGCGTAGACGTCGTGCGCGAACGACGCAGACGCGGTGATGGTGAGGCCCGCCACCACGGCCAGGATGGTGGCGAAGGCGACGCCGGCGATGATGCCGAGCAGCACGGTGCCGCCGAGTTCGAAGGCCAGCAGCGGGGCGGCCGCGTTGACCGCGCCGGGGGCGGCCAGGATGCTCTCCGCGCCGACGAGCGCGCCGGCGCCGTAGCCGATGATCAGGCTGAACAGGTAGAAGATCCCGATCAGCCAGATGGCCCAGACCACGGACTTCCGTGCGTCCTTCGCCGTCGGCACCGTGTAGAAGCGCATCAGCACGTGCGGCAGGCCCGCGGTGCCGAGCACGAGCGCGATCGCCAGGCTGATGAAGTCGAGCTTCGTCGTCCCCGACAGGCCGTACTGGGCGCCGGGGGCCAGCACGTCGCTGCCGGCCGTCGCGTTCGCCTGCGCCCCGCCGAGCAGCGCCGACAGGTTGAACCCGAACCCGGCCAGCACCCAGACGGTCATCACGAAGGCCCCGGCGATGAGCAGCGACGCCTTGATGATCTGCACCCAGGTGGTGCCGCGCATGCCGCCGACGAGCACGTAGAAGATCATCAGCGCACCCACGATGGCGACGACGACGGCCTGGGCGGCCTCGCCGGTGACGCCGAGCAGCAGGGTGACCAGGCCGCCGGCGCCCGCCATCTGCGCCAGCAGGTAGAACAGCGAGACCGCGAGGGTGGAGATCGCCGCGGCGGTGCGCACCGGGCCCTGCCGCATCCGGAAGGCGAGGACGTCGGCCATCGTGTACCGCGCCGTGTTGCGCATCAGCTCGGCGACCAGCAGCAGCGCCACGAGCCACGCGACGAGGAAGCCGATCGAGTAGAGGAAGCCGTCGTAGCCGTAGACGGCGATGGCGCCGGCGATGCCGAGGAAGGAGGCGGCCGACAGGTAGTCGCCGGCGATGGCCAGCCCGTTCTGCTGGCCGGTGATGGTGCGCCCGGCGGCGTAGTAGTCGGCGGCGCTCTTGTTGTTGCGGCTGGCCCGGAAGGTGATGGCCAGGGTCACCAGGACGAACAGGCCGAAGATCGAGATGTTGACCCAGGGCGTGCCGACGGTCTCGCCCGTGGCCTCGGCGGCCAGCACGGCGGTGGGGACGGCGGTCATCGCGCGACATCCCGTCCGGTGGCCGCGCCGCCGCGGGCGTACTCGTGGTGCTCGAGCCGCTCGCGCATCTCGTCGGCGATCGGGTCGGTGCGCTTGTTCGCGTGCGCCACGTAGACGTGCGTGATCGCGAAGGTGCTCACGAACTGGGCCAGGCCGAAGAGGATCCCGACGTTCACGTCGCCGAAGACCGGGGTGCCCATGAAGTCCGGCGCGTAGGTCGACAGCAGCACGTAGAGCAGGTACCAGACGAGGAACGCCACGGTCATCGGGAAGGCGAAGGCGCGGAAGCGCCTCTTCAGCTCCTGGAACTCCGGCGAGGCCTGCGCCTCGCGGTACTCCTCCGGCGTCAGCAACCGCCGGTCCGGTGTCTCGCTCACGGGTGTCCCTCCCTGGTCGACGGGTGACCGGGATCACTGTAAGAACACCTGGCAGGTTGCGCTCAACAGAACGCGGACAGCACTCGACAGCGGCGTCCGGGGGCGGCGTCCGGGGCGGCGTCCGAGGGCGGTGTCGGGCCGGCGCGGGACGGCACCTCGACGGGTGCCGCCGTCGGCGATTGGCCCCGCCGGGCCAGGGATCGGCCCCCGTGGTCCACGGGGGGCGGGCAGATCAGCGGCGTCCCTGCCGACCGACCGCCGCGAGGCCGCCGTGTACCTCTCGAAGACCGAGGCAGCCCTGCTGCCCACCACCCTCGCCGGTCGCCCGCGCCTCCCGGACACCGGGACGCCGCCCCGACGACGGATCTGGCCGCTGCTCGGACCGGCGTTCGTCGCCGCGGTCGCCTACGTCGACCCGGGCAACTTCGCGACCAACTTCTCGGGCGGGGCCGCCTTCGGCTACACCCTGCTGTGGGTCATCGTCGCGGCCAACCTCATGGCGATGCTGATCCAGGCGCTGACCGCCAAGCTGGGCCTGGCCACCGGGCGCGACCTGGCCACCCTGTGCCGGGAGACCCTGCCCCGCCCGGTCACCTGGGGGCTGTGGCTGCAGGCCGAGGCGGTGGCCATCGCCACCGACCTCGCGGAGATCGTCGGCGGCGCCGTGGCGCTGCACCTGCTGTTCGGGGTGCCGCTGCCGGTCGGCGGGGCGATCACCGCGGTCGTCGCCTTCGCGCTGCTCGCCGCGCAGTCGCGCGGGCACCGGCCGTTCGAGCGGGTCATCGCCGGGCTGCTGCTGGTCATCGGCCTCGGCTTCGGCTACACGCTGGTCGGCTCGGGTGTCGACGTCGGCGGCGCCGCCGGCGGGCTGGTGCCCTCCTTCGCCGGGCCGGAGAGCCTCGTGCTCGCCACGGGCATCCTCGGTGCGACGGTCATGCCGCACGTCATCTACGTGCACTCGGCCCTCACCCCGGGCCGTTACGGCGACGCGGTCACCGCCGGCCGCACCGCGCAGGGGCGCCGGCGGCTGCTGCGCGCGCAACGGCTCGACGTGCTGCTCGCGATGGGCCTCGCGGGCCTGGTGAACGCCGCCATGCTCGTCATCGCCGCGCAGCTGTTCACCGGTGAGGGCGACCGGGCCGCCTCGCTGGAGGGCGTGCACGCGGGGCTCGGCGAGCAGCTCGGCGCCGGAGCGGCTGTCGCCTTCGGCCTCGCCCTGCTCGCCTCCGGGTTCGCCTCCTCCTCGGTGGGCACGCACGCCGGCCAGGTGGTGATGGCCGGCTTCCTGCGCCGCAACGTCCCGGTGCTGCTGCGCCGGCTGGTCACCCTCCTGCCGGCCCTGGCCGTCCTCGTCCTGGGCGGCGACCCCACGACCGCCCTGGTCTGGTCGCAGGTCGTGCTCTCCTTCGGCATCCCGTTCGCGCTGGTGCCGCTGCTGTGGCTGACCGGCCGTCGCGACCTGATGGCCGGCTGGGTGAACCGCCGGCGGACCACCGCCGCCGGCGCGGTCGTCGCCGCGTTGATCATCGGGCTCAACGTCCACCTGCTCGTCTGGCTGGCACTCGGCTGATGCCCCGGCGAGATCTGCGCCCCGCTCCCGGGCCGGGGCGGGGAACGGATGGGTGCGTGGATCTCGCGGACGGACGGGGCTCCGACGGCGGTCAGCCCGCCGGCCGCCGGTCGAGCCCCACCCGGCCGGCCAGCGCGGCCGCCTCCACCCGCGTCGCCACCCGCAGCCGCCGGAGCAGGCCGGCCACCAGGCGCTTCGCCGTCCGCTCGGACACGTGCAGCGTGGCGGCGATCTCCAGGGTGCCGGCGCCGGCGGCGACCAACCGCCACAGCCGGCGCTCGTCGGCGGTCAGCTCCCCCACCACGCCCTGGTCGCCCTCGGGTGCCGCCCGGTCGAGCAGCCGGCGCAGCAGGGCCTCGGGCAGCACCGACCAGCCGTCGAGGACGGCGAGCAGCGGCCGCACCAGCTGCTCGGGGCCGGCGGTCTTCGGCAGGAACCCCGCCGCGCCCGCCCGCAGCGCCTCGACCGCCGCGTCGGGCTCGGCCAGGCCCGACAGGGCGACCACCCGCACGGTCGGCTCGACCCGGCGGATGGCCGCGATGGCCCGCGTCCCCCCGGGCGGCGGCATGTGCAGGTCGACCACGGCGACGTCGGCGTGCTCCCGCTGGACCAGCGCCGCGGCGGCCGACGCGTCGTCCGTCGTGCCGACCACCCGGACCCGCCCCAGACTGACCTCGGGCAGGAGGAGCGACAGGCCACGGGCGAACAGCGGGTGGTCGTCGACCACCACCACGTCCACCGGCGGCCGGCGTTCAGCAGCAGCGCCGTCGTCCCCGCCCACGTCTCCCCCGGAGTCGGTGACCTCCCAGGCGTTGCTGACCCGGGCGGGCCGGAGGTGCCCGTGATCCTCGCCGTCCACACGTCCCAGCGGAACCCGTCGGGGCTGGTGCCGGACCTGCTGCGCGTGCTCCGCAGCCACCTGCGCCGCCGCCGGCGGGCGGCCGCCGAGCCCAGCACCGAGGACGCGCTGGTCCGCGCGCTGTGCCACGACATGCGCGGCTCGCTGGCCTGCCTGGAGACCGCGCTGGGCCGGCTGCACGGCGGCTCGGGAGGCCGGCTCGAGCTGCTGTCGCTGGCGCAGGCCCAGGCGGCCCACCTCACGTCCATGCTGCGGACGGCGGACGCGACGGGGGGCGCCCCATCGCACCCCGGCGCGCGTCGGCTCGGCGACGTCGTGGCCGCCTCCGTCGCGGCGTCCGGGCTGCCCCGCACCCAGCTCACGCTGGCGCTGGACGAGGAGGCCGCCGGGGTGACCGTCGGTGACGCCCGGCTGCAGCGGATCCTGGTCAACCTGCTGGAGAACGCGCACCGGCACGGCGGCGGTGCGCCGGTCCGGCTCGCGGTCTCCCGCCGCGCCGGCTGGGTGACCCTCGCCCTGACCCAGGACGGCGTGCCCGCCGCCCGCGTGGTCGGCCACCTGTGCACCGACCGCCCACCGGTCGACCTCACCGGCCTGGGCCTGTGGTCGGTGCAGCGCCAGGCGCGCGAGCTGGGTGGGCGGATCGTCTGGGCCGACGACGGCACCGCGCTGACCCTCACCGTCGAGCTCCCCGACCGCTGAAGCGGAGTGCGAGGAGCGAGGAACCTCGCTGCTCGCACCCCGACGTGGCACCGAAGGGCCAGCGGAGGGCACCGGGAGGCCAGCCGGGGCGGGCATCCCCGTGACGAGACCGCGACCGCGGTGCTCGCCACCCGTTCCGAGGAGCGCCCGTGTTCACCCACACCCAGGCCCTGCAGTTCGAGGCCAAGCCCGACGGTCCCGACCCCGCCTTCGCCCGACGGATGCAGGAGATCCTCGGCGGCCAGTGGGGCGAGATGACCGTCGCCACCCAATACCTGCTGCAGGGCTGGAACTGCCGGCTGCCCGGCAAGTACAAGGACATGCTGCTGGCCATCGGCACCGAGGAGCTGGCGCACGTCGAGATGATCGTGACGATGATCGACCGGCTGCTCGACCACCAGCCCCTCAAGCCCGACGCCTCCGACCGGTCGAAGGAGGCCGCGGCCGGCTTCGGCCAGGTGAACCCGCAGCACGCGATCGCCAACGGTGGCGGCGCCTACTACAAGGACAGCATGGGCGTGCCGTGGAGCGGCGGCTACGTGACCGCCAGCGGGAACCTCATGGCCGATTTCCACTACAACGCCACCGCCGAGATGCAGGGCCGGCTCCAGGTCTCGCGGCTGTACAACATGACCGACGACCCCGGCGTCAAGGAGATGCTGCGCTTCCTCATCACCCGCGACCACATGCACCAGAACCAGTGGCTGGCGGCCATCGAGGAGCTCAAGTCCGACGGGCTGGAGGGCATCCCGGTGCCCGAGGCCTTCCCGCTGGACGAGGAGCAGAGCGAGTACAGCTACGCCTTCATCCAGGCCTCGGACGGCGCCGAGGCGGCGGCCGGGCGCTGGGCGTCCGGGCCGGCGCCCGACGGCCGTGGCCAGTTCACCGCGCGGGCGATCGAGGCGACCGCCGACGCGCCGGTGCTCCCGCCGGGCGACCCGCGGCTGTTCGGCACGCCGCAGACGGAGGCGCACGGGCTGCTGCAGAAGGCCAAGGACATGCTCACCTGAGGCCTCCCGCGGCGCCGCGACACGGCGCCGCGAGAGGGCGCCGCCCACCCGGCGCCCTCGCCGTCCGACGTCATCCCGCCACCCGGACCGCACCGTCCGCGTCCTCCCGCCGCACCGGCGTCCCGGCCGCCCGGGACGCCGGTGCGCCCACCGCTGCCCGGAGGCTCCCGTGCGCCTGCCCACCCTCCTGCTCACCACCGTCTACCTCGCCGCGCTGTGCCTGGCGCTGCGCGACCCGTCCGACCACGCGCTCGCGGGCGCCGTGGTCCTCGCGGGCCTCGCCATCCGCTGGGCGGCCCGAGGGCCGGGTCGGACGCACCCGGTCGTCCTCGGCGCGGGCCGGCTGTGGCTGCGGCTGCCCGCGGAGCCGCCCGGACCGGCGCCGGTCCAGGACGACGCCGTCCCGATCCCGCCGTCGGCCCCGGCCCGCACCGGCACCGCGCCCGCCTGACCGGCGGGGGCCCTCGTCTCGGAACCTTTCGCCGGACGTAACGCCCCGACAACCCGGCGGCGCTGCACTGGTCCCATGACGACATCGGTACGACCGCCGGCCGTCCGGTCGGCGGGCTGGTTCCCGGTGGCCCGCGCCGCCGAGGTCGGGACGACGCCGCTGCCGGTCGGCGCCGGTGGGCAGGCGTTCGTCGTCGTCCGCCTGCGCCCGGGCGGCGAGGTGAGCGCCTTCCCCGCCCGCTGCCCGCACCGGCTGGTGCCCCTGTCGGCGGGCACCGTCGTCGACGGGCGGCTGCGGTGCCGCTACCACGGCTGGCGGTTCGACGCGGAGGGCCGCTGCGTCGCCGTCCCGGCACTGGGCCCGGACGGCGTCGCGCCGCCGCGGGCCGACCTGCCCGTCCCGTGGGCGGTCGAGGAGCGGCACGGATGGGTGTGGCTGGCACCGGAACGGACGGCGGTCGCCGTCCCCCCGCCGCCGGCCGACGAGCCGCGCCCCGAGCCGGCGCCGCCCCTCCCGGAGCCGGCGGGCCCGGTGTTCGGCAACCTCGATCCGTCGCTGGCGCGGGCCTGGCACCCCGTCGCGCTGTCGCGGGAGCTGCGCCCGGGCGGCTGGTCGCAGGTACGCCTGGCCGGGCGGACCTGGGCGCTGCGCCGGACCGAGGGCGGGCTGGTCGCCGAGCCGCCGGCCTTCGACGTCGGCGAGCGGTACGGCATCGTCTGGCTGGCTCCGGAGGCCCCGGCGGCCAAGCCGCTGCGCGTGCCGGAACTGACCGACCGGCGCTTCGTCGTCGCGCACCTGCAACCCGAACGCGCCGCCGGCCCGGCCGCACCGCTGCTCGACACCCTGCTCGACGAGACCCACGCGGACGTCCCGCCGTCCGGCGATCCCCCGCCCGTCTCGCCCGCGGACGGCGCGGTCGTGGACGAGCCGGGGGGCTTCACCGCCGTCCGCGAGCCCGGTCCCGCGGAGTCGTACCGCACGACCACCGTCGTCCGGGCGCCCTTCCAGCTGCGCCGGCGCGTCGAGGACCCGCGGACCGGAGCCGTGAGCACGCTCGTCGTCGTCCTGCAGCCGGAGGACGCCGACTCGACCCGGGTCTACGGCTGCCTGTTCCTCTCCGCCGGCCCGGGCCGGCCGCTGCCGGCGCCCGCGGACGTCGCCCGGGCGGTGGCCGCGCAGCAGGCGGCGCTCCGGGCGGACGTCGACCTGCAGGCGCACCTGCGCAGTCCCGGGCTGCCGCTCCTGCCCCGCGACGAGCTGCACCTGGCACCCGACCGCCTCGGCGTCGCGCTGCGCCGGGCGCTGGCCGGGTTCGCCCGGCGCACCTGATCGGGTGTCCTCGCGCCCCGCGCATGTCACCCGGAGCGGGCGCGAACCGTCGCCGTCCCGTTCCGCGGCGTGACACCTGGGATGCTGGAGGGCGTGCCATCGTCCCTCCTGCGCCGCACCGCCGTCACCACGGCCGCTGCCGCCACCGCCGTCCTCGCCCCGGTGAGCTGGCTCGTCCGGGCCACCTGGGGCCTGCCCACCGCGCTGGGAGCCAGCCGGCGCCGGCTGCTGCCCACGGTCGCGAGCTCGCCGCAGTGGTCCGACGGGAAGTTCCACAACGCCCTGCCCGCCCCGCCGATGCCGAAGAACGGCCCGCGCAAGGGCCTGCTGCGACAGGTGCACGAGGAACGGCACAACGGGCTGCCGGGAGCGCCCGTCCCGGTTGCCGCACCGGAGCTGCCCGCGGACGCCGCCGAGCTGGCGGTCACCTGGTTCGGCCACGCCACCGCCCTGCTGGAGGTCGACGGGCAGCGCGTGCTGGTCGACCCGGTGTGGGGCGAGCGGGTGTCGCCGTCGCCGCTGCTCGGCCCGACCCGGCTGCACCCGACGCCGATCCCGCTCGACCAGCTGCCGCAGGTCGACGCGGTGCTCGTCTCGCACGACCACTACGACCACCTCGACCTGCCGACGGTGCGCGAGCTGGTCCGCACGCAGACGGCGCCGTTCGTCGTCCCGCTCGGCGTCGGGGAGCACCTGCGCGGCTGGGGGGTGCCCGCCGAGCGGATCGTCGAGCTCGACTGGCACGCCGAGACCCGGATCGGCGGGCTCACGCTCACCTGCACCGAGGCGCGGCACTTCTCCGGGCGGTTCTTCGCCCGGGACACGACGCTGTGGTCGTCCTGGGTGGTCGCCGGCCCGCGCCGGCGGGTGTTCTTCGGCGGCGACACGGGCTACACGCCCGCCTTCGCCGCGATCGGCGCCCGGCTCGGCCCGTTCGACCTGACGCTGCTGCCGGTCGGCGCCTACAACGACGCGTGGGCGGCCATCCACATGACCCCCGAGGAGGCGGTGCGGGCGCACGGCGACCTCGGTGGCGACGTGCTGCTGCCCATCCACTGGGCGACGTTCAACCTGGCCTTCCACCGCTGGGCCGAGCCGGCGCAGCGGGTCTGCGCCGCCGCGGAGCGCTCGGGCGTGCAGGTCGTCGTCCCGCTGCCCGGGCAGCGGGTCGACGTGCTCGACCCACCGCCCGCTACCGACTGGTGGAGCGCGGTCGGCTCGGCCGTGGAGGGTCAGCCGGACGGCGACGACGCCGGCATGCGCACCGCGCTGCTCGCCCGGACGGCGTCCCGGCGCAGCCTCCGCCGCCCGGCCGGCTGACCCGCGGCGGCGCCCGGCCGGCCGGCCCGGCTGCCACCGACCTCCTCGCACGGGGCCCGACCTCACCCGGCAGCGTGAGGTCGGGCACCACCAGCGGCGGTCGGCCGGCGAGGCTGCCGGTTCAGGCCTCGGCGAGCAGCCGCTCGACGCCGCGCACGTCCTCCGCCTCGGCCCGCGGCGCGGGACCGGTCGGGTCGAGCTGGTGGCCGGGCCGGCGCAGCCGCACGACGCGCAGGCCGGCCTCCAGCGCCCCGCGCACGTCGCGCGCGGAAGTGGCCACGTGCACCAGGTCGCCGCCGGCCCGCTCGCGGGCCCGGTGGTACAGCGCCGGGGCCGGCTTGTAGGCGTGCAGCCGCTCGGAGGTGAGCACCAGCGCGTCGTCGACCAGCGGCGCGACCCGGGTGCGGGCGAAGATCGCGTCGTCCACGTTGGACAGCACGCCGACCCGGTGCCGGGTCGCGAGCTCCGGCAGCTGCTCGGCGACGTCGGGCCACAGCGGCCACTCGCCGACCGAGGCGTTGAGCAGCGCGGCGTCCGCGGCCGCCTGGTCGACGTCCTCGGAGACGTGCAGCTCGGCGTAGGCGACGGCCAGCGCGCGGCGGCAGTGCTCGGCGAACGGGATCCACTCCGGCTCGTCGCGCTGCGACGCCTTGTTGCGGCGGTCCCACTCGTCGTAGAGCCGCTCCCCGTCCACCTCCCACCCGCGCTCGGCGGCCAGCCGGCCGAACACCGCCGAGCCCCCGGTGCGGGAGTCGATCAGCGCGCTGAACAGGTCGAAGGTCACCAGGGCCATGCGGTGGAGTGTGGCAGCGCAGGAACACCGCGCCGCCGCACTCCACCTAGCGCAGCAGCTTGGACAGGCGGCGGTCGGCCAGCGGCTTGCCGCCGGTCTGGCAGGTCGGGCAGTACTGCAGGGACGTATCGGCGAAGCTGACCTCGCGCACGGTGTCGCCGCACACCGGGCAGGGCAGTCCGGTGCGGGCGTGCACCCGCAGCCCGGAGCGCTTCTCGCCCTTGAGCGTGGCGGCCTTCTGCCCGAGCTGGCGGTCGAGCGCGTCGGTGAGGACGGCGTGCACCGCGTCGGCGAGACGGACCAGTTCGGCCTCGCCGAGCTTGTCGGCCATCTTGAACGGCGAGATGCGCGCGGTGTGCAGGATCTCGTCGGAGTAGGCGTTGCCGATGCCGGCGATCAGCGTCTGGTCGGTGAGCGCGCCCTTGAGCTGCCCGTGCCGGGAGCCCAGCAGCGCGGCGAGCCGCTCGCGGTCGACGTCGAGCGCGTCGGGGCCGAGCCGGGCGATGCCGGGCACCTCGGCCGGGGTGCGCACCAGGTACACGGCGAGGCTCTTGCGGGTCCCCTGCTCGGTGAGGTCGAAGCCGGGGGCGGGTGGGTCGGCGTCGAGCGGCGCGAGGTGCACCCGCACGGCCAAGGGGCCCTTGCCCGGCTTCGGCGGCGCGGCGGGCAGGCCGGTGCGCCAGTGCAGCCAGCCGGCCCGGGCCAGGTGGACGACGAGGTGCAGGCCGCTGACGTCGAGGTCGAGGAACTTGCCGTGCCGGCCGACGCCGGTGATCTCCAACCCGCCCAGCGCCGACAGCGGCGGGTCGAAGGTCTTGATCGCCTGCACGGCAGCCAGATCGACGCGGGTGACCACCCGGCCGACGGCGTTCTCGCGGAGGAACGCGACCAGCGCCTCCACCTCGGGCAATTCGGGCACGCCGCCGATCATGCCCCGCCGGCGGGCCCCCGCGACGCCCGCTCACCCGCAGGCGTGACCGCCTCGGCGGGGGGACGCCCGATCCCGACGAGCGGGGGCCGGAGGCTCCCCCGCGGAGGGGCGGCAGCGGCTCCGCGCAGCAGGGGACGGCTCGTGCGACGCGGTCGGGTCCGGAGGACGACCGGGGACCCAGCCCGGTCGGGTCCGGAGGACGACCGGGACTCAGCTCGGCAGCGTCTCCAGGTCGGTGACCTGCGCGGTCGCGCCGGGCTCGTGCCGCGCCCGGTCGGCGACGGCCGCCGCCACCGCCGGAGCGACGGCCGCGTCGAACACCGACGGGATGATGTAGTTGGCGTTGAGCTGGTCGTCGCGGACCACGGCGGCCAGCGCGTCGGCCGCGGCGAGCAGCATCCCGTCGGAGATCTCGGTGGCCCGCGCGTCGAGCAGCCCGCGGAACACGCCCGGGAACGCCAGCACGTTGTTGATCTGGTTCGGCAGGTCCGACCGGCCGGAGGCGACCACGGCGGCGTGCTTCCACGCGCCGACCGGGTCGACGTCCGGCGTGGGGTTGGCCATCGGGAAGACGATGGCGTCCGGCGCCATGCGCGTCAGCTCCTCGACCGGCAGCACGTTGGCCGCGCTCACGCCGATGAACACGTCGGCCCCGTCGAGCGCGTCGGGCAGCTCCCCGCGGATGCGGTCGGGGTTGGTGCGCCGGGCCAGGTCGAGCTTGGCCGGGCCGAGCCGCTCGTCGTCGGGCGAGAGGATGCCCTCGCGGTCCCACACGAGCACCGACCCGACGCCGGCGTGCAGCAGCAGGTTCACGATCGCCGTGCCGGCCGCACCGGCGCCGGCGACCACCACCCGGACGTCGGTGATCTGCTTGTCCACGACCCGCAGCGCGTTGCGCAGGGCGGCGAGCACGACGATCGCCGTCCCGTGCTGGTCGTCGTGGAAGACGGGGATGTCCAGCTTGTCGCGCAGCCGCTTCTCGATCTCGAAGCAACGCGGGGCGGCGATGTCCTCGAGGTTGATGCCGCCGAACCCGGGGGCGATGAGCTCGACCGCGCGGACGATCTCGTCGACGTCCTGGGTGTCGAGGGCGATGGGCCAGGCGTCGATGTCGGCGAACCGCTTGAACAGGACGGCCTTGCCCTCCATGACCGGCAGCGACGCCCCCGGTCCGATGTCGCCGAGGCCGAGGACGGCGGAGCCGTCGGTGACCACCGCGACGGTGTTGCCCTTGATGGTCAGCCGGCGCACGTCCTCGGGGTTCTCGGCGAGGGCGAGGCAGACCCGGGCCACGCCCGGCGTGTAGGCCATGGACAGGTCGTCACGGGTCTTGAGCGCCACCTTCGAGGCGACCTCGAGCTTGCCGCCGAGGTGCAGCAGGAAGGTGCGGTCGCTGACCTTGCGCACGGTCACCCCGGGGACGGCGCGCATGGCGTCGACCATCTCCTCGGAGTGCGCGGCGTCGGCGGCCGAGCAGGTGACGTCGACGGTGAGCCCGTCGGAGCGCGACTCGACCACGTCGATGGCCGTGACGACGCCGCCCGCGGAGCCCACCGCGGTGGCGATCCGGCCGATGCTCGCCGGATCGGCGTGGGCGTCGAGCCGGACGGTGAGCGAGTAGGAAGCCGACGTGACCGGCCCGCGCGAGGCGGACGGGGCGGCGACGGGCTCACCCGCGGCGGTGTCGTCGGTGCGGGGTGCGGCTCCCGCGGGAGGCACGGTCTCGGTGCTCATAGCGGTGGCATCCTCGCACCACCGCCGCGCCGGCTTCGCGGCGGGCGGCTGCGGTGTCGGTCTCCCCCGGTGGCCCCGGCGCCGGTCAGGTCGCCGGCCGGGAGGTCCGCCCCTCGGCGAGCGCCTTGATGCCCGCGCAGAACTGCCGGAACGACGGGTTGAGGTCCGGGGAGGTGCGGTCGACCAGCGGCGCGAGCGGGCCGGTGTGGTCCTCGCGGACGGTGAGCACCGTGGCGCCGTCGTCCTGGGCGTCGAGGTGGTAGGTGCGCTCGATGACGGCCAGGCCGAACGGCAGCCCACCGCGCCAGCGCATCGCCTCCGCGGGCCGCAGCTCGGTGACGGTCACCGAGAAGGGCCGGCTGCGGATCATCGTCGCGTAGATCGTCAGCCGCTCCCCCAGCGCGACCCGCCCCTCCACCCGGTCGACGCCGGAATCCCAGTCGCGCCAGCTGCCCACGGCCACCAGCCGCCGCCAGACCTCGTCGGCGCTCGCGTCGATGCGGCAGGCGGCCTCGTAGCTCCGCATCGGCCCAGTCTCGCGGGTCGACCGGCGCCGTGCCAGGGCATCTCAGCCGATGAGCAGGGTGCGGGGATCCGGCCGCGCCCGCGTGCGCGCGACGAGGACCCGCGCGACGAGGACCAGGGCGACGGCGGCCGCCGCGGCTCCCGCGGCCACCGTCACCGGCACCGGGTCGGCCGCCGCGGCGATCGCGGACAGGCCCCAGGCGACGGCCAGCACGAACGGGCCGACCGCCACCCGTGCGGCGAGCGTGAGCGCGGCCGCGACGGCGGCCACCGCGAGCACCGCACCGACGGCCCACGCCTGCGCGGCGGGGCCGGTCGGCGCGGCGCCCCACGCCACGCCGCTGCTCCCGACGTCGGCCGCGGTGGCGACGGTCACCCACCCGAGCAGGAGGCCGGTGAGGGCGGCCGGCAGCACCCGCGCGAGCCCGTGCACCGGCAGGTCCTGCAGCCGGGTGAAGGCCACCGCCGTAGCGGTCACGATCGCGACGAGCAGGACCAGGGGGACGACGGGCAGCGCCTCGCCGACCAGCGGGAACACGATCTCCCAGACGGCGTTGCCCGCGAACGCCGCCGCCAGCAGCCAGCCGGTGCGGCGGTGCACCGCGCGCTCCCGCTGGCGCGGCAGGGCCTGGTACACCGCCCAGGCCACCGAGCTGGCGAAGACGAGCGCCCAGATGGTGAACGCCCAGCCGGCGGGGGTGAGCAGCGAGCGGGTCCGGTCGCTGACGTCGGCGATGCTCCGCCCGGCGACCGCCGTGCCCAGCGGCCCGCCGGCGATCTGCGCCCAGGCAGCGATCAGCACCGCCGTCGCCCGGACCCGGTCGTGCACGGCACCTCCCCGACGTGGCATCCCCGCCCGGCCGACGCTGATCATCGTCGAACGGCTGCCCGACACGCCGATGGGGTCAGCGATCCGACGATGATCGACTGACGGGCGAGGTCAGCCGGGGGACGCCGGAGCCGCCCCCGCGTGCCCAGCGGACCAGGCCGGCGACGTCGATGCCGTGCGGCGGCCGGCCGGCGTAGGGCTCGACGTTGGACGCGCCGCGCTGGAGCAGGGTGACCGCCCCGCGCCCGTTGCCGCGCAGCAGGTGCGTCAGCCCGACGGCGAGCTGCGCCAACCCCCGCCAGAGCTGCCGCTCGGCGTCCGGCGCCGACTTCCAGGCGTCCTCCAGCACCTCGTGCGCGTGGAAGGGCCGCCCCGCGTCGAGCAGCCGCTGCGCCTCGGCCAGCGCCTCGGCCGGCTCCCGGACGACGCCCTCGGGCGCCCGCTCCTCGCCGACCGCCCCGCGCGGCAGCGGCCGGCCCAACGCGTCGCGGGGCCGCGCGTTGCGCGCCCGCCCGGCCGCGTCCCGGTCCCGGTCGACATCCACACGGTGATCCTCCCGTGGCCGTCGGGTGAACAACCACGGGGCGTCCCCCGGTCAGGGGTTGTCAGCGCCGGACGCACGCGCCCAGGATGGGGGACGAGGACGGCGAGGCCCCGCGCCCACCGCCCCCGCACCGACCCGCGGTCGAGCACGTCGACCGGTCCGGACCTGGAGGGGGTGGCCCCGTTGTCCCCGATCCCCGTGGCGGCACCCGCCCTCGACGTCGACGCGACCGCCGACCACGTCGCCCGCACCGCGCTGCACCCGGGCGCGGTCGGCCCGGTCGGGCTCGAGCTGGAGGGCCACCTGGTCGACCTGGCCGAGCCCGCGCGCCGCGTGCCGTGGCCGCGGGTGCAGGCCGCCGTCGCCGGTGTCGACCCGCTGCCCTGCGGCAGCCGGATCACCGTGGAACCCGGCGGGCAGGTGGAGCTGTCCGGCCCGCCGTTCCCGGACGTCGCGGCCGCGGTCGCCGCCCTGCGCGCCGACCGGACCGCCCTCGGCGCCGCGCTGGCCCGCGACGGGCTGGCCCTCGCGCTGCTCGGGAGCGATCCGCTGCGCCGCCCGGCGCGGGTCAACCCGGCCGCCCGCTACGCCGCGATGGAGGTGCACTTCGCCGCCGTCGGCTGTCCCACCGCAGGCCTGGCGATGATGACGTCGACGGCGGCGCTGCAGGTCAACCTCGACGCCGGCCCGCCCGACGGCTGGCGTGACCGCGTGGCCCTCGCCCACCGCCTCGGTCCGGTGCTGGTGGCCGTGTCGGCCTGCTCCCCGCGGCTGGCCGGGCGGCCGTCCGGGTGGCGGTCGGTCCGCCAGCAGGTGTGGGGCGACCTGGACCAGGCGCGCTGCGGCCCCCTGCTCGGCCGCGGCGAGCCGGCCGCGGAGTGGGCGGCGTACGCGCTGGCCGCGCCGGTGATGCTGGTCCGCCGGCCCGGAGGGGGCGCCGAGCCGGTGCGCACCCGCACGTCGTTCGCGGAATGGGTGCGGGGCGAAGTGCGCCTGGGCGGCCGCCGGCCCACGGTGGCCGACCTCGACTACCACCTGTCGACGCTGTTCCCGCCGGTGCGGCTGCGCGGCTACCTGGAGATCCGCTACCTCGACGCGACCCCCGAGCCGTGGTGGCCGGCACTGGCCGCGGTGACCACCGCGCTGCTCGACGACCCCGGCGCCGCCGACCGCGCCTGGGTGGCGACCGCGCCGGTCCCCGGCGCCTGGGACCGTGCGGCCCGCCTCGGCCTGGCCGACGGCGACCTGCGCCGGGCGGCGACCGCCTGCCTCGCCGCCGCCGGCCCCGCCGTCCCGGCGTCCCTGCAGCCGGACGTCGACGCGCTCGCCGCCCTGGTGCACGCCGGGCGCAGCCCGGGGGACGCCGTCCTCGCGCGGGCCGGTGGGGACGGTCCGGCCGCCGTCCTCGCCGCCGCCACCGACCTCCCGCAGGTGCTGCCGT
The DNA here is from genome assembly GCF_025716945.1 of Geodermatophilus sp. YIM 151500. Classification (GTDB taxonomy): domain Bacteria; phylum Actinomycetota; class Actinomycetes; order Mycobacteriales; family Geodermatophilaceae; genus YIM-151500. The sequence continues at coordinate 9,804 of NZ_JAOVZT010000008.1, read as the reverse complement.
GAGCGACCTCCGCGAGCGGCTCGCCCGCGACCTGACCACCGCCCGCGACCGGACGCTGCGGCTCACCGACCACGACGAGCCGGAGCTGCTGCGCCAGCACACCCCGCTGCTGAGCCCGCTGGTCTGGGACCTCGCGCACATCGGCCAGCAGGAGGACCTCTGGCTGCTGCGCCGCGGCGACGCCCGCCGGCCCGGGCTGCTGCCGCCCGACGTGGAGGCGCTGTACGACGCCTTCACCCAGCCCCGCGCGGTCCGGGCGCGGCTGCCGCTGCTGCCGCCGGTCGAGGCGCGGGCCTTCGGCCGCGAGGTGCGCGGGCGGGTGCTCGACCGGCTGGAGCGGCTCGGGGCGGACGACGACGGCGACCCGTTCGACTTCGCCATGGTGGTCAGCCACGAGCAGCAGCACGACGAGACGATGCTGCAGGCGCTCAACCTGCGGGTCGGACCGCCGCTGCTCGCCGCGGGGACGCCGCTGCCGCCGGGCCGGCCCGGGGTGGCGGGCACGTCGGTGCTCGTGCCCGGTGGCCCGTTCGTGCTCGGTGTCGACCCGGCGGACGAGCCGTTCTCCCTGGACAACGAGCGGCCGGCGCACCCGGTCGACGTGCCCGCCTTCCGCATCGGCCGCGTGCCCGTGACCAACGCCGAGTACGCGCGGTTCGTCGCCGACGGCGGGTACGCCGACCCGCGGTGGTGGTCGGCGCGCGGCTGGGCGCAGCGGTGCGAGGCCGGGCTGGACCGGCCGCAGTTCTGGGGCGTCGACGGCACGCGCACGCGGTTCGGCGTCGTCGAGCCGCTGCCGCCCGACGAGCCGGTCCAGCACGTCACCTCCTTCGAGGCCGAGGCCTACGCCGCGTGGGCCGGCGGCACCGGCGTCGTCCCGCCCGGTGCCCGGCTGCCGACCGAGGTGGAGTGGGAGAAGGCGGCGGTCTGGGACCCGGCGGCCGGGCGGCGACGGCGGTGGCCGTGGGGGTCGGCCGAGCCGACGCCGTCCCTGGCCAACCTCGGCGGCGACGCGCTGCGCCCGGCGCCGGTGGGCGCCTACCCGGCATCGGCGTCGGCGTGCGGCGCCGAGCAGATGGTGGGCGACGTCTGGGAGTGGACGTCGTCACCGTTCCGGCCGTGGCCGGGGTTCGTCCCGATGCTCTACGCCGACTACTCGGCGCCGTTCTTCGGCGGCGACTACCGCGTGCTGCGCGGCGGCTCGTGGGCGGTCGACCCGGCCATCCTGCGGCCCAGCTTCCGCAACTGGGACCACCCGTACCGGCGGCAGATCTTCAGCGGTTTCCGGCTCGCCTGGTCCGTCGAGCCGTCCGCGGACGGCGGCTGAGCCGTGTGCCGTCACCTCGCCTGGCTCGGCCGGCCGCGTTCGCTGGCCTCGCTCGTGCTCGAGCCGCCGTCGTCGCTGCTGGTGCAGTCGTGGGCGCCGCGGCGGCAGCGGTACGGCACGGTGAACGCGGACGGCTGGGGCGTCGGGTTCTGGGCCGACGGCCGGCTCGCCCGGTGGCGCTCACCCCGGCCGCTGTGGGCCGACCCGTCGTTCGCCTCGGTGGCGCCGGTGCTGCGGTCGGGCTGCGTGGTGGCCGCCGTCCGGTCGGCCACCGTGGGCATGCCGCTGGAGGAGGGCGCCGCCGCGCCCTTCACCGACGGGCGGGCGCTGCTCTCGCACAACGGCCGCGTCTCCCTGGACGCGCTACCGGCGTCACGGGCGGCCGAGTCGACGGTCGACAGCGCGCTGCTCGCCGCCCTGGTCTTCCAGCGCGGACTGGACGCCATCGGCGACGTCGTCCGGGAGGTGGCCGCGGCCGACCCGGCCGCCCGGCTCAACCTGATCGCGGCCGACGGCCGCCGGTTGCTGGCGACCACCTGGGGCGACACCCTCTGCGTGCTGGTCACCGACGAGGGGACGGCGCTGGCCAGCGAGCCGTGGGACGACGACCCCGCGTGGTCCGACGTGCCGGACCACACCCTCGTCGAGGTGACGCCGGACGGCGTCCGCCTCACCCCGCTCGACCATCCGGAGCCGCCGGCATGACCATCTCGCTGACCGACCACCTCGCGGCCGACGACGCGACCGCCGAGCTGCGCGCCGACGCGCTGGCCGGGCTGACCGCCGCGCCGAAACAGCTGCCGCCGCGCTGGTTCTACGACGAGCGCGGCAGCGCGCTGTTCGACGAGATCACCCGGCTGCCGGAGTACTACCCCACCCGCGCCGAGCGGGCGGTGCTCGCCGAGCGGGCGGGTGAGATCGCGGCGGCGTCGGGCGCCGAGGTGCTGGTCGAGCTGGGCAGCGGGACGTCGGAGAAGACGCGGCTGCTGCTCGACGCGCTGCGCGACGCCGGCACGCTGCGGCGGTTCGTGCCGTGCGACGTCGACCCGTCGGTGCTGCGCGCCGCCGGGGAGGCGATCAGCGCCGAGTACCCCGGCGTGGAGGTGCAGGCCGTCGTCGGCGACTTCACCCGGCACCTGCGGGAGCTGCCGCGGGGCGGGCGGCGGCTGGTCGCCTTCCTCGGCTCGACGATCGGCAACCTGGAGCCGGGGCCGCGCGCGGAGTTCCTCGCCGACGTGGCCGCGACCCTGGCCCCCGGTGACTCCTTCCTGCTCGGTACCGACCTCGTGAAGGACGTCGACCGGCTGCTGGCCGCCTACGACGACGCGGCCGGGGTCACCGCGGCGTTCAACCGCAACGTGCTGGCCGTGCTCAACCGGGAGCTGGGGGCCTCGTTCGACCTCGCGCTGTTCGAGCACGTGGCGCACTGGGACGCGGAGGACGAGTGGATCGAGATGCGGCTGCGGTCGCGGGTCGAGCAGGTGGTGCACGTGGCCGCGCTCGACCTCGACGTCCCCTTCGCCGCGGGCGAGGAGATGCGCACCGAGGTGTCGGCCAAGTTCCGCCGCGAGCGGGTCGCCGAGGAGCTGACCGCCGCGGGCCTGACGACGACCCGGTGGTGGACCGACCCAGCGGGCGACTTCGGCGTCTCGCTGTCCGTGCTCTCGGGGTGAGGCCCGGGCCGGCCGTCCCCCGGGGCACGCCGGGCACGTCCGCGACCCGGTCGGACGGGGGGTCGCCGGGCCGGGCCGGGTGGCTGCGGCCGGCGCTGCTCGTGCTGCTGCTCGGCGCCGCGGTCACCGGCGCTGCCGTCGTCGGCGTGCCCGACACCGCCGCGCTGCGGGCCGACGTCGAGGGCCTCGGGCCGGCCGGCCCGCCGGTCTTCGTCCTGCTCTACGCCGCGGCGACGCTCCTCCCGCTGCCGAGGAACGTGCTCAGCGCCGCGGCGGGCCTGCTGTTCGGATTCGTGCAGGGCGTGCTGGTGGTGCTGCCAGGTGCGCTCCTGGGTGCGCTGGCCGGCTTCGGGCTGGGCCGGGCGCTCGGCCGCGGGGCGGTCGAGCGGTTCACCGGCACGCGGGTGGCGCGGGTGGACGCGCTGCTGGCACGGCGCGGGTTCGTCGCGGTGCTGGTGGCCCGGGTCGTCCCGGTGGTGCCGTTCACCGGGGTCAACTACGCGGCCGGGCTGACCGCGATCCGGTCGGGCTCCTTCGCCGTCGGGACGGCGCTCGGGATCGTCCCCGGGACCGTCGCCTACGTCGCGCTGGGCGCGTACGGCACATCGCCGGCGTCCTGGCCCTTCCTCGTCGCGGTGGCCGCGCTGGCCGGGCCGGCGGGGCTCGGCTGGGCCCTCGCCCGGCGGCGGCCGGGTCGGCTGCCGTCGCGGCGGGGACGGGCGCGCCGGCCCGTCGATCGGGCTTCCTGATCCTCGCCCGGAAAGTTTTGCTCTCAACTGCATCCGCTGCCGTGGGCGGCCCGGAAGACCCGGTGACAGGCACTCCTCCTGAGGAAGGAACCGCATCGTGGTCAAGAACCGTGCCCTCGTCGGGCTCACCGTCGGCGCCACCGGCGCCCTGCTCGCCCTCGGCGCCGCCCCGGCGTCGGCCGCCGGCAACGCGACCGTCTCGGTCCTGCACGGCGTCCCGGACACCCCCGTCGACGTGTACGCCAACGGCGAGCGGCTGCTCGACGACTTCCAGCCGGGCACCCTCACCGATCCGCTGTCGCTGCCCGCCGGCAGCTACGAGCTGGCCGTCTACCCGGCCGACACGCAGGACGCCGCCGCCGCCCAGCCGGTCATCAGCGCGACCGCCGACGTGCCCGCCGGCGCGAACGCCACCGTCGTGGCCCACCTGGACGCCGGGGGCAACCCGGTCCTCACGCCTTTCGTCAACGACACCTCCGAGGTGCCCGCCGGCCAGGCGCGCGCCACGGTCCGGCACACCGCAGCGGCCGGTGCCGTCGACGTGGCCGCCGGGGGGCAGGTCGTCGTCCCGGGGCTGACCAACCCGAACGAGCAGAGCCTCGAGGTGCCCGCCGGCACCGTCAGCGCCGAGGTGCGCGCCGCCGGCACCGACACGGTGGTCATCGGCCCGGCCGACCTGGACCTGCAGGAGGGCACCAACACGATCGTGTACGCGTGGGGCTCGCAGGAGGCCGGCTACGAGCTCGCCGTCCAGACGATCTCCGCGCACTCCGCGCCGGGCGGCGTCCCCGGTGGCACCGCCGGCCTGGCCGACGACTCCCTGCCCGGGCCGCTGATCGGCCTGTCGCTGGCCGGCCTCGTCGCCGCCGGTGTGGCCGGTCGCCGGCTGGCCGCCAACCGCGGCTGACGCGGGCGATCGGAGCGACGTGCAGGTGCGTCTCGCCGCCGCCGGAGCGGTCCTCGGTCTGGCCCTCGCCATCGGCGTGCCGACGGCGTGGGAGCTGACCCGGCCCTCCGCGGCGGCGGGTGCGCCGGTCGAGGAGGCCGTCTCGGGCTCCCCGGGTCCGGTCCCGCCCCCGGCGCCGGCGGCGCCGACGACGTCGCCGCCGGCGCCGGATCTGCTGCCCGAGGCCACCGGCCGGGACGCCCGCCCGACCTCCGCCGTCGCGGCCCCGGCACCCACCCGGCTGGTGGTGCCGCGCCTGGGGATGGACGCCCCCGTCGACCAGGTCGCCGTCCGGGACGACGGCCAGATGGAGCTCCCCGAGGACGTCCGGCGGATCGGCTGGTACCGGTTCGGCCCGGTGCCCGGCGCGCCGGGCTCGGCGGTGATCGCCGGTCACGTGGACGACGCGGAGCAGGGGCTCGGGGCGATCGCTCCGGTGCGCGGCGCCGAGGTCGGCGACGTGATCGAGGTCGTCGACGCCGCGGGGTCGACCACGCGCTGGCAGGTCGTCTCCCGCGAGCTCATCGAGAAGCAGGCGCTGCCGCTGGACGCGCTCTTCCAGCGGGACGGCCCGCCGCGGCTGACGCTGATCACCTGCGGCGGACCGTTCCTCCCCGAGCTGTCCAGCTACAGCAGCAACGTGGTCGTCGTCGCCGAACCGCTCGGGTGAGTGACGGATGAGTGACGTGCTCGACCTGCGGCCGCGCCTGATGGGTAACGTCGCCGCCGTGGTGACGGAGGCCGATCCCGCCCCGCGCGGCCCGTCGGACCCCGACGACGACGAGGTCGCGCGGCGGTTCGCCCTGGGCGACGAGCAGGCGCTCGCCTGGGCGTACGAGCGCTGGGCGGGCCAGATCCACGGCATGGCCGTGCGCGCCTTCGGGCCCGGGCCGGACGCCGAGGACGTCACCCAGCAGACCTTCGTCTCGGCCTGGACCGGCCGGGCCGGCTACCGGCGCGACGCCGGCCCGCTGCCGGCGTGGCTGGTCGGGGTGTGCCGGCACAAGATCGCCGACACCTGGGCCCGTCGCGACCGCCAGCGGCGGGTGGCCGAGGCCGCCGCCGCCCAGGCCTCGGGAAGCCCGGCCACGACGCCGACGTTCGACGGTGCGGTGGCCGATCGCGTGCTGCTGCTCGGCGAGCTGGACCGCCTGGGCCAGCCCCAACGCGGCATCATCGAGCTCGCCTTCTTCGAAGACCTGACCCACGCGCAGATCGCGGACCGGACCGGGTTGCCGCTCGGCACGGTCAAGTCCCACATCCGGCGCACGCTCGAACGTCTGAGGACACGGTTGGAGGTGGACGGTGCAGCACTGCACGCCTGAGCAGCTCGCGCTGGCCGCGCTCCACGAGCCGCTGCCCGACGTCGACGCCGCGCACCTGGAGACGTGCTCCCGGTGCCGATCGGAGGTCGTCGCCTTGCAGCGCAGCGTCGACGCGCTGGCCGTACCGGAGTTCGCCTCGTCCGGAACGTCGGTCCCGCCGCCCCCGTCGGTCTGGGCCGGGATCGCCGCCGCCACCGGGGTGAGCGCCGCGCCCCGTCCCGACGTGCTCGCCGCCGCCGGCGCCGCCGCGGCGGGCGCCTCCGCGGCGCCGGTGGACGCCCCACCGGCCGCACCGCTGACCGCGGTGCCCTCCTCGCCCGCTCCCGGCACCCCTCGGGACGGCGACGCCCCGTCGTCCTCCGTCGTCCGGCCGCTGCGTCCCCGCCGCACCGCCCTCGTCCTGGCCGCGGCCGCGTCGCTGTTGGTCGGCGCGGGGCTGGGCGCCGGCGCGGTGGCGCTCACCGACGGGCCGGGGGGCGACCCGGTCGCCGCCGCGGACCTCGCCCCGCTCGAGGACAGCGGGGCGGCCGGCACCGCGGCCGTCGTCGCCGGCAGCGACGGACGGCTGCTGCAGGTGGAGCTCGACGCGCCGCCGCTGGCGTCCGACGGCTACTACGAGGTCTGGCTGATCGAGCCGTCGCTGGAGCGGATGGTGCCCGTCGGCGTCGTGCGGGAGGGCAGCACCACCCTGGAGGTGCCCGAGGGGCTCGACATCGCCGAGTACGCGATCGTCGACGTCTCGGTGGAACCGCTCGACGGCGACCCGACGCACTCCGGCGACTCGGTGGCGCGCGGCATCCTGGGCGCCTGACCGCTCCGCGAGCACCTGGCATCCTCCGCTCCGTGACCTCTGCGCCGCCGGCCGCCGATCCCTCGTCGGGGCCGTCCCCGGGTTCCGGCGCGCTGCCGTTCGCCGACCTCGGCGCCTCGTGGCGTGCCGTCCGCCCCCGGCCGGCCGGGCGGCACCTGGACAGCGCCGCGTGCAGCCGGCAGAGCCGCCGCGTGCTCGAGGCGACGGCGCTGCACCCCCGCCACGAGGCCGAGCTCGGCGGCTACGTCGCCGAGGCCACGGCCGACGACCTGCTCCAGCAGGGCCGGTCGGTGCTCGGCGGACTCGTCGGCATGGCTGCCGCGGACGTCGCCTTCGTCGAGTCGGCCCAGGCGGCCCTGGTCGCCCTGCTCATCGGCTGGCGGCTGCCGGCCGGGTCGCGAGTCGCCTGCCTCCCCGGCGAGTACGCGCCCAACATCGCCCAGTTGCGGGCCTTCGGGTTGCGCCCCGTGCCGCTGCCCGTCGACGGTTCCGGGCGCGCCGATCCGGACGGCGTCGCGCGGCTGCTGGCCGACGACCCGCCGCGCTTCGTCCACCTGACGCACATCGGCAGCCACCGCGGGCTCGTCCAGCCCGCCGCCGAGGTCGCCCGGCTGTGCCGGTCCGCCGGGGTGCCGCTGGTCGTCGACGCCGCGCAGTCGCTCGGGCACGCCGACACCGACGTGGGCGCCGACGTCGTGTACTCGACGTCCCGCAAGTGGCTGGCCGGTCCGCGCGGCGTCGGCGTCCTGTGCGTGCGACCGGCGCTGGCGGCCGGGCTGACGCCGGTGCTGCCGGAGCCGGAGGGGGAGCCGCCGATGCGGGCCTTCGAGTCGGGCGAGGGGCACGTCGCGGGCCGCGTCGGGCTGGTGCTGGCCGTCGGCGAGCACGTCGCGGCCGGTCCGGAGCGGGTGCGTGCCCGGCTGGCCGCGATCGGCCGGCTGACCCGGGAACGGCTGGACGGCGTCGCCGGCTGGCGGGTGGTCGAGACGGTCGACGAGCCGAGCGCCATCACCACGCTGCGCCCGCCGGACGGCGTCGACGTCCCGGCCACCCGCGCCCGGCTGCTCGCCGAGCACGGCGTCGTGACCACGGCGATCGGCCGCGAGCGGGCGCCGGGCCAGCTGACCGGTCCGGTGCTGCGGGTGTCACCGCACCTGGACGTCGTCCCCGAGGACCTCGAGGCCCTGGCCACCGCGCTCCGGGAGCTCGCCTCCTGAGCGAACGATCCACCGACGAACCGCCCCGCCGGGGACCCGTCCTGCGGCGAGCCGCTCCGGACCTCCGCGGCCCGGCGGGCCGCTACCGGGCCGCCTGCACCCGCTCGCTGACCCGCCGGTGGGCGGCGAGCCGCTCGTCGAGGCCGGGGTGCGTGGGAACGCCGTCCTCGACGACGAACCGACCGGCCACGACCGTGTGCCGCGCCGAGGTGGGGCCGCTCCGCAGCCACCCCTCGACCGGGTCGGAGAGCGCGCCGGCGAAGGGCACGCCCTCCAGCGACCACACCGCGAGGTCGCCGCAGGCGCCGACGGAGAGCTCGCCGATCTCACCGGTCCGGCCCAGGCAGGCGGCGCCGCCCCGGGTGGCCATCTCCAGGGCGTCGCGGGCCGACATCGACGCCGCGCCGTGCCGCAGCTTGCCGAGCAGCATCGCCGTCCGCGCCTCGAGCCAGAGGGACGCGGAGTCGGCCGAGGCCGAGCCGTCGACCCCGAGGCCGACCGGCGCACCGGCGGCCCGCAGCTCGGCCACCGGCGCCAGTCCGCTGCCGAGGATCAGGTTGCTGCTCGGGCAGTGCGCCGCGCCGACCCCGGTCTCGCCCAGCCGCGCGACCTCCGCCGACGACGGCCACACGACGTGCGCCAGCCACACCCGGTCGGTCATCCAGCCGACGTCGGCGAGGTGCTCGACCGGGCGCCGCCCGTAGCGATCGAGGCAGAAGTCGTCCTCGTCCTGCGTCTCGCACAGGTGGGTGTGCAGGCGGACGTCGAGCCGTTCGGCCAGCTCGGCGGTGCGGGCCATGAGCTCGGTCGAGACGCTGAACGGTGAGCAGGGGGCCAGCGCGACGCGGGTCAGGGCTCCCGGCGTCCGGTCGTGGTGCTGCGCCACCACGCGCTGGGACTCGGCGAGGATCTCGTCGTCGTCCTGGACGACGGACGCCGGTGGCAGGCCGCCGTCCTCGACCGACAGCGACATCGACCCGCGGGTGGGGTGGAAGCGGAACCCGAGCTCGCCGGCCGCGGCGATCTCCGCGGTGACCAGGTCCCCGGCGCCGCGCGGGTGGACGTAGAGGTGGTCGGTGGAGGTGGTGCAGCCGCCCAGTGCCAGCTCGGTGAGTCCGACGTACGCGCTGATCCAGGCGGCCTCCTCGTCGAGCCGGGCCCAGAGCGGGTAGAGGGTGACCAGCCAGTCGAACAGGCCGCCGCGCAGCGCGGGCGCGTAGGCCCGGGTCAGGTTCTGGTACAGGTGGTGGTGGGTGTTGACCAGGCCGGGCGTCACCAGGCAGCCGCGCGCGTCGACGGTGCGGTCGGCGTCCGGGGCGGGGTCGGACGGGCCGCCCATCGCGCTGATCCGGCCGTCGGTGACCGCCACCCAGCCGCCGGGGATCTCCCGCCGGGCCTCGTCGACGGTGGCGACGAGCTCGGCGTCGGTGACCAGCAGGTCGGCGCGTGCGGGTCGCTGCGCGGTGGTCTCCACGCCGCCATCCTGGCCGATCTCCCCCCGGTAGCGGCTGCGGGTGGCGCGTCGTCCCGGCCAGCGGTCCCGGCACGCCTCGCGGCACGGCACGCCTCGCGGCACGGCACGCCTCGCGACACGGCGCCGCGCGCGAGCCCGGTCGCCGGCACCGGTCGGACCGCGGCGCCGGGTCGCCGCGGGGACGGCCGCCGGCCGGCCGAGCGCTCCGCCCGCCGATCGGAGGAACGGGTCGGCCGACCGCCGGCTGAGCAGCGGGAACTGTCGGACCCCGTGGCTACGGTG
>NZ_JAOVZT010000007.1:147521-230431 GCF_025716945.1 Geodermatophilus sp. YIM 151500 | reverse complement strand
CGCTCCTCGGGGGACCCTCCGGGCCCCCGCTCGTCACGACACCGCCACCAAGAGCCGTCCCCGGCCCACGCCGAGCCCCCCGTCGCTCCTCGGTCGGGGTCCGCTCAGCTGACGGCGGCGACCACGCCGGCCAGGCGGTTGGCGACCTCGTCGGCCTGGCGCTGGGTCGGGGCCTCCACCATGACGCGGACCAGCTGCTCGGTGCCCGAGGGGCGCAGCAGCACCCGCCCGGAATCGCCCAGCTCGGCCTCCACGGCGTTGACCGCCCCGGCCACCTCGTCGCTCTCCACCACCGCGAGCCGGTCGGACACCGGCACGTTAACCAGCGTCTGCGGGAGCCGGTGCACCACCGACGCCAGCCGCGCGAGCGACGAGCCCGTCTCGGCCATCCGGGAGAGCAGCGCCAGCGCGGTCAGCAGGCCGTCGCCGGTGGTGGCGTGCTCGAGGAAGACCAGGTGCCCGCTCTGCTCCCCGCCGAGGCTGAGCCCACGGGCACGCAGCGCCTCGAGCACGTAACGGTCGCCCACCGCGGTGGTCAGCACGGCGATGCCGGCGTCGCGCATGGTGTGGTGGAAACCGAGGTTGCTCATCACGGTCGCGACGACCGTGTCCTCCTTGAGCGCGCCGCGCTCGTGCAGCGCCAACGCGCAGACGGCCAGGATCGCGTCGCCGTCGACCACCTCGCCATCGGCGGTCACGGCGAGGCAGCGGTCGGCGTCCCCGTCGTGCGCGATGCCCAGGTCGGCCCGCTGCGCGCGCACCGCCTCGACCAGCGGCCCCAGGTGGGTGGACCCGACGCCGTCGTTGATGTTCCACCCGTCCGGCCGGCAACCGATGGCGTGCACCTCGGCACCGGCGCGGCGGTAGACCTCGGGGGCGATGGCCGCCGCCGCGCCGTGAGCCCCGTCGACGACCAGCCGGATGCCCGACAGCGGCCGGTCGACGGTCGACAGCAGGTGGTCGACGTAGGTGTCCGCAGCCCGGGGCAGGTCACCGACCCGGCCGATCTCCGCACCCACGGGTCGATGGGTGTCCGTCCGGCGGCGGAGGACGGTGACGATGCGCTCGATCTCGGCCTCGACGGCGTCCGGCAGCTTGTGCCCGCCCCGGCTGAACAGCTTGATGCCGTTGTCGGGCATCGGGTTGTGGCTGGCCGAGATCATGACCCCGAGGTCGGCACCGGTGCTTTCGGTGAGGAACGCCAGCGCCGGCGTCGGCAGGACGCCGGCGCGGAGCACCTGGGCACCGGCGCTGGCCAGGCCCGCGACGACCGCGGCCTCGAGCATCTCGCCACTGGCCCGCGGGTCGCGCCCGACGACCGCGACGGGACGCGAGGTCCCGTCGCGGTCGGCCAGCACGCTCGCGGCGGCGCGCACGACCGAGAGGGCGAGCTCCGGGGTGAGGTCGTCGTTCGCCCGGCCCCGCACGCCGTCGGTCCCGAACAGGCGGCCGCCCATCAGCGACTCCCCCGTCGCGCCGGTCAGCGCTTGGAGTACTGCGGGGCCTTGCGGGCCTTCTTGAGCCCGTACTTCTTGCGCTCCTTGACCCGCGCGTCGCGGGTGAGGAAGCCGGCCTTCTTCAGCGCCGGACGGTCGTCGGCCTCGACCTCGATGAGGGCGCGGGCGATGGCCAGGCGCAGCGCGCCGGCCTGGCCGGTGACGCCACCGCCCTTGAGGATGCCGACCACGTCGTACTGCTCGGCCTTCTCCAGGGTGACCAGCGGCTCGCGGATGAGCTGCTGGTGCACCTTGTTGGGGAAGTACTGCTCCAGGCTGCGGCCGTTGAGGCGGAACTGGCCGGTCCCGGGCACGAGCCGCACGCGGACGACGGCCTCCTTGCGCCGGCCCACGGTCTGGACGGGACGCCCTTCGGCGTCGGTCACGGTCATCGGGCTGCTCACTGGGCCACCTGCTTGATCTCGAAGGTCTGCGGACGCTGGGCGGCGTGCGGGTGCTCGGGCCCGGCGTACACCTTCAGCTTCTTGAGCATCTGCCGGCCGAGGCTGTTGTGCGGCAGCATGCCCTTGACGGCGCGCTCGATCACGCGGTCCGGGTGGGTGCGCAGCTGGTCGCCGACGTTGATCCGCTTGAGGCCGCCCGGGTAGCCGGAGTGGCGGTACGCGATCTTCTCGTCCCGCTTGCTCCCGGTCAGCGCCACCTTGCCCGCGTTGACGATGACGACGAAGTCGCCGACGTCCACGTGCGGGGCGTACTGCGGCTTGTGCTTGCCGCGGAGCAGCGTCGCGGTCTGGCTGGCGAGTCGACCGAGCACCACGTCGGTGGCGTCGATGACGTGCCAGGCCCGGGCGACCTCGCCGGGCTTGGGTGAGTACGTGCGCACGGCGCTCGTGTCCTCCGTCGTCGTCGGGGCGGCTGGTGGGATCGCCTCGCCGAACACGGGAGACGGCGCGGTCGCGCGCAGCACCAGCCGGCTCGCGCGCGCCGGCCGATCACGATACCAGTCGAACGACCCCGTCCTCCGCAGCCCTCCCAGGCTCAGGGGCGAGCCTCGGGACGGGGCCGCGTGGCAGTCCGCGGGTTCAGCGCACCTCGTGCAGGCGGCCGGTCTCGACGTCGTACACCGTGCCGCGGATGTCGTGCGACAGCAGGTAGGGGCAGGCCTTGAGCAGCCGGATCGACTCGCGGACGTCCTCGTGCACGTCGATGAACGAGCGCAGGACCCACGGCGGTCGGACGCCGGTCGCCCGCTCCACCTGGCCGGCGAAGGAGCTGTCGTCCGCGCCCTGCAGGCCGCAACCGGTGTGGTGGACCAGCAGGATCTCGCGCGTGCCGAGCAGGTGCTGCGAGACGGTGAGCGAGCGCAGCGTGTCCTCGGTGACGACCCCTCCGGCGTTGCGGATCACGTGCGCGTCCCCGACCGAGAGCCCGAGCATGGGGAACAGCGGCATGCGGGCGTCCATGCAGGCGACGACGGCCACCCCGCGCGCCGGGGGCGCCGGCAGGGGCCCCGGGAAGGTGGCCGCCCACTCCTCGTTGGCGGCCAGCATCCGGTCGATCTCGGTCATGCGCCCTCCGTCCGCCTCACGGGCGGACCCTATCCCGGCGCCGGGCCCGATCCCGGTCCGGCCCGGCGGGCTCCTGCGGTCGGGCGCGACCGTCGCCCCGAGTTCGAGGTCCGGCCGCCCGCGCTCCTGGTCGCGCACCGCCCGCCCGCGCACCCGGACGTCGGCCATCGGCGAGGATGTGCCCGTGCGGACGGTCGAGGAACACCAGGCGGTCGTCGCGGCCCTGCTCCCGCTGCTGCCCGAGGAGGAGGTGCCCCTCGCCGCCGCCAACGGCCGGGTGCTCGCCCGGGACGTGCACGCCCGGGTGGCGCTGCCGGGCTTCGACAACTCGGCGATGGACGGCTACGCGGCCCGCTGGGCTGAGGTCTCCCCCGCGGCCGGCGGCACGCCGGTCCGGTTGCCGGTCGCCGCGGACGTCCCGGCCGGGCGCACCGACGTGGTCCCGTTGCAGCCGGCCACCGTCCAGCGCATCATGACCGGCGCCCCGCTGCCGCCCGGCGCGGACGTCGTCGTGCCGGTCGAGCTCACCGACGGCGCGACCGACGTCGTCGAGATCCGCGGCACCCCCGCCCGCGGCACCCACCTGCGCCGGGCGGGTGAGGACATCGCGGAGGGGGCGCTGGCCCTGCCCGCCGGCACCGCGCTCGGCGCGGCCCAGCTCGGCCTGGCCGCCGCCGTCGGCGTGACGTCGCTGACCGTCCGGCGCCGCCCGCGGGTGCTGGTGCTGTCCACCGGCAGCGAGCTGGTGCGGCCGGGCGAGCCGCTGCAGCGGGGGCAGATCTACGAATCGAACTCGACCCTGCTCGCCGCCGCGATCGAGGACGCCGGCGGGGAGGCCCGCACGCTGCACTTCGTGCCCGACGACGTGGCCCAGTTCCTCGCCGCCGTGCGCGGCGAGCTGGCCGGGGCCGACCTGCTGATCACCAGTGGCGGGGTGAGCGCCGGCGCGTACGAGGTGGTCAAGGACGCCTTCCGCGAGCTGGGCACGGTCGAGTTCACCAAGGTGGCGATGCAGCCCGGAGGCCCGCAGGGTGCCGGGACGGTCGACGGCGTCCCGGTGACCACCCTGCCCGGCAACCCGGTCAGCTCGTTCGTCTCCTTCGAGGTCTTCGTCCGCCCCGCGCTGCGCCGGGCGCTGGGGCACACCCATCCCGACCGCCTGCACGCGCCGGCCCGGTTGACCGGAGCGCTGCGGTCGCCGGCCGGCAAGCGGCAGTACCTCCGCGGCCGCTACGCCGGGGGCCAGGTCTCCCAGGTGGGCGGCCCCGGCTCGCACCTCGTCGCCCACCTGGCCCGCGCCAACTGCCTGGTCGTCGTGCCCGAGGACGTCACCGAGCTGCCCGCGGGCGCGGAGGTCGACGTCGTCCTGATCGAAGGAGCCCTCCAGTGACCCCGGAACCCGGACTGACCCACGTCGACGAGCGCGGTGCCGCCCGCATGGTCGACGTCAGCGCCAAGCCGGTCACCGCCCGCGAGGCCACCGCGGCCGGGCGGGTGCTGGTCAGCCCCGAGGTGGTGGCGCTGCTGCGCGGCGAGGGGGTGCCCAAGGGCGACGCGGTCGCCGTCGCCCGCATCGCCGGCATCGCCGGCGCCAAGCGGACGCCGGACCTGGTGCCGCTGTGCCACCCGATCGCGCTGCACGGTGTCACCGTGGACGTCGAGGTCGCCGACGACGCGGTCGAGATCACCGCGACGGCGCGCACCGCCGACCGGACCGGCGTGGAGATGGAGGCGCTGACGTCGGTGGCGGTGGCCGGGCTGACGCTGGTCGACATGGTCAAGGCCGTCGACCCGCGGGCGGTGATCACCGACGTCAGGCTGCTGGCCAAGTCCGGCGGCACGAGCGGGGTGTGGACCCGGTGAGCGCCGGGCCGCACCACGTCGCACTGCCCGAGGGCGCCCGCGCGGTCGTCGTCACCGCCTCCAACCGGGCGGCGTTCGGCGTCTACGAGGACCGCAGCGGGCGGGCGCTGGCCGAGGGCCTGCGGGAGCTGGGGTTCGACGTCGAAGGCCCGCACGTGCGGCCGGACGACGTGGCCGAGCTGGAGGTGGTGCTGCGCGAGGCGGTCGCGTCCGGCGCCGACGTCGTCCTCACGACCGGCGGCACCGGCCTGTCCCCGACCGACGTGACCCCGGAGGCCACCCGGGCGGTGATCGAGCGGGAGGCGCCGGGCCTGGCCGAGGCGGTGCGCCGCTACGGGGAGGCGCACGTGCCGACGTCCGTGCTGTCCCGCGGGCTGGCGGGGACCGCCGCCCGCACGCTGATCGTCAACCTGCCCGGCTCGACCGGCGGCGTGCGCGACGGGCTGGCCGTCCTGGCCCCGCTGCTCCCCCACGTCGTCGGCCAGCTCCGCGGCGGCGACCACGCCTGACCAGGGCATTGGAAGCTTTGCCCCCCGATTTCGCGACGCAGGCCGTGGGCAAAGCTTCCAATGCCTGTGCGAGCCGACACCGGTCAATCGGGCAGGACCAGGCGCTCCGGGCAGGTGTAGACGTTGCAGCCGTCGCCGCGGAGGAAGCCGATCAACGTGATGCCGGCGTCGCGGGCCAGCTCCACGGCCAGCGACGACGGGGCCGACACTGCGGCGAGCACCGGGACGCCGGCCATCGCGGCCTTCTGCGTGAGCTCGAAGCTCGCCCGCCCGCTGACCATGAGCACGTGCCCGGCGAGCGGCAGGCGACCGGCGCGGACCGCGTCGCCGACCACCTTGTCGACGGCGTTGTGCCGGCCGACGTCCTCCCGCAGCGCGACCAGCTCGCCGCCGGCGGTGAACAGCCCGGCCGCGTGCAGGCCCCCGGTCCTGTCGAAGACCTGCTGCGCGGCGCGGAGCCGGTCGGGCAGGGCGAGCAGCACGGACAGCGGCAGGCGGACGGCGTCGGCGGCGACGTCGTGGCGGGTCTTCGTGCGGATGGCGTCGATGCTGGCCTTGCCGCAGACGCCGCACGAGCTGGAGGTGTAGAAGTTGCGGTCCAGCGCGGTGTCCGGCGGCTCCACCCCGTCGGCCAGGTCGACGTCGACGACGTTGTAGGTGTTGCGGCCCTCGTCGTCGACGCCCTCGCAGTAGCGCAGCCCCGCCACGTCGTCGGCCGAGCCGATCACGCCCTCGGTGGCGAGGAAGCCGTGCACGAGATCGAAGTCGTGCCCGGGCGTGCGCATGGTCACCGCGAGCGGCTCACCCCGCAGCCGGATCTCCAGCGGCTCCTCCGCGGCGACCGTGTCGGGCCGGGTGGTCCGCGAGGCCCCACGGATGCGCAGCACGGACGTACGGCTGGTGACTCGTCCCACGCCGAGGACGGTACCCACGCCCGGCGGCCTACCGTCTGCTCGTGCCCCCGCAGCAGCCGCCGCCCTACACCGCCGTGGTGCTGGCCGGGGGCCGAGCCGCGCGCCTGGGCGGGCAGGCCAAGCCGCAGCTCGTCGTCGGCGGGCGCACCATGCTGGCCGCCGTCCTCGACGCCGTCGCCGACGCCGCCGAACGGGTCGTCGTGGGCCCGCCGCAGCCGGTGCCCGGCGGCGTGCGCGTCGTCCGGGAGCAGCCGCCCGGCGGCGGCCCGGTGCCGGCGCTGCGGGCCGGGCTCGCCGGGGTGGGCACCGAGGTGCTCGTCGTCCTGGCCGGCGACCTGCCCTTCGTCACCTCCGAGGTGGTCCGCGCGCTGCGCGCCGGGCTCACCCGGGACGGCGTCCTGGTCGTCGACGACGCCGGCCGGGACCAGTACCTGCTCGGCGCCTGGCGGACGGCGGCGCTGCGGGCGGCCGTCGACGACGTCCGCGGCCCGACGTCGCTGCGGTCGCTGCTCGCCCCGCTGGCCGTCGACCGGCTGCGGACGTCCCCCGCCCCGGGGCAGCCGCCACCGTGGACCGACTGCGACACCCCGGCCGACCTCGCCCGTGCCCGCGCGGCCGTCCCGCCGGAGTAGGCGGCCGCCACACGGGTAGCGCGGCGGCATGCGCATCGTCATCGCCGGCGCCCACGGGAAGGTCGCGCGCCGCCTCGGCCGGTTGCTGTCGGCCCGGGGCGACACCGTCGTCGGCATCGTCCGCAGTCCCGACCACGCCACCGATCTGTCGGCCGACGGCGTCGAGCCCGCCGTCCTCGACCTCGAGCGGGCCTCGGTCGACGACGTCGCCGGTGTCGTGGCGGGAGCCGACGCCGTGGTCTTCGCCGCCGGCGCGGGCCCGGGCAGCGGCGCCGCGCGCAAGGACACCGTCGACCGCGGCGCCGCCGTGCTGCTGGCCGACGCCGCGGAGCGGGCCGGTGTCCGGCGCTACCTGCTGGTGTCGTCGATGGGCGTAGAGGGCGTCGCCGGCGGCCGGACGCCGCAGGGCGCGGATCCGGTCTTCGTCGCCTACCTGCGGGCCAAGCTCGCCGCGGAACAGGACCTGCTCGCCCGCCGGGGCGTTGCCGCGACCGTCGTCCGCCCCGGCGGCCTGACCGACGACCCCGGCACGGGACGGGTCACCCTGGCCCGCTCCGTCGCGCGGGGGCAGGTGCCGCGGGACGACGTCGCCGCCGTGCTGCTCGCCCTGCTCGACGACCCCCGGGACGGGGCCGTGGTCGAACTCGTCGCCGGTGACACCCCGGTGGCGGAGGCGGTCGCCTCGCTTCCCTGACGGCCCCGTCCGGGGCACTGCCCCGAGTGTGCGAGGGGTGGGGAGGACGGGGTCCTTCCACCGTCCAGGGCACCGCCCCGAGCGTGAGAGGGGTGGGAAGGTTCCCTGATGGAACGGCCCCGCCCGGGGCACTGCCCCGAGCGTGCGAGGGGTGGGGAGGACGGGGTCCTTCTACCGACGCGCCCGGGTGACCAGCGCACGGGCGGCCAGCTCGGCGTCGGCCGGGTAGTCGACGCGGACCAGGGTGAGGCCTCCGGCGGGTGCCACCGGCACCTCGTCGGCCCGCCGGGTGCGGGCGAGCAGGCCCGCCGGCCAGCCGGTCGGGCGACGCCCCTCGCCCACGACCAGCAGCGCGCCGACCAGGCTGCGCACCATCGAGTGGCAGAACGCATCGGCGGCGGCGGCAACGGTCACCAGGTCGCCGTCGCGGGCGACGTCCAGCGCGAGGAGCGTGCGCACCGTGCTCGCCCCTTCACGGCGCCGGCAGAAGGCGGCGAAGTCGCGCTCGCCGCGCAGCGCGCCGGCCGCCCGGGCCATCGCCTCCGCGTCGAGGGCGCGCGGCCAGCCGACGGTGTCCGCCCGGCGCAGCGGCGGCGGACCGGCCGGGCCGTCGGTCAGCCGGTAGACGTAGTGCCGGGCGAGCGCGCCGAAGCGGGCGTCGAAGTCCGGGGGCGCCTCGTCGACGGCGGTCACGGCGACGTCGGGCGGCAGCACTCCGCGCAGCCTGCGCAGCAGCCGCTCCCGGTGCTCCACCCACGGGGCGCGCGGCACGTCGCCGTGCGCCACCTGGCCGGTCGCGTGCACACCGGCGTCGGTGCGCCCGGCCACGGTCAGCGGCACCGGGCAGCGCAGCACCGTGGCCAGGGCGTCCTCCAGCTCGCCCTGCACGGTCCGCTGCCCGGGCTGGCGGGCCCAGCCGTGCAGCGCCGTCCCGTCGTAGGCGATCCGGAGCCGGAGGCGGACGAGCCCGCCACCGGGTGCGGTGGCGGGCTCGTCGGTCGGGTTGGTGATGAGGGTTACTTCGGGTCCGGTGCGGCCTCGCCGCCCGGCGCCTGGGTGCCGGCGGTTGCGGCGTCCGTGCTCTCCGCGGCGTTGACCTCGGCGGCGGTGGCGTCGGCCAGCTCCGGCGAGAGGGCCGGGTCGTCGACAACCGCGGTGTTCTGCGCCCTCGGCTGGGGCGTCACGGCGTTCTCGTCCTGCACCTCGTCGTCGGGGTTGTACACGTCGGTGACGACCTCCTGCGCCTCCTCGTCGACGGCGCCGCCGGTGGCCGCCGGGGAGGTGTCCCCACCGGGACCGGCGTCCTCGCCGGTGCCGACGGCGGCCGCGTCGTCGGGGGTGTCCGGGCTGACGTTGCTACCGGCCTCGGCCGCCTCGACGGCGTCGGCGGTGACCTCACCGGAGGCGGCGGCAGCGCCGGCGCCCGAGGCGAAGCGGGTGCCGCGGGCGCGCTCGGCCTCGCCGACCGCCTGCTGGGCCACGGTCAGCGCCTCGACGAGCTCGATGACCGCCATCGGCGCGTTGTCACCCTTGCGCGACCCCACCTTGGTGATGCGGGTGTAGCCGCCCGGCCGGTTCGCGAACCGGGGACCGATCTCGGCGAACAAGGTGTGCACCACGTCCTTGTCCCGGATGGTCCGCATGACCTGCCGCCGGGCGTGCAGGTCACCGCGCTTGGCGAAGGTGACCAGCTTCTCGGCGAACGGGCGCAACCGCTTGGCCTTCGTCTCGGTGGTGGTGATCCGCCCGTGCTCGAACAGCGACGTGGCCAGGTTGGCCAGCATCAGCCGCTCGTGCGCGGGGGACCCGCCGAGACGGGGGCCCTTGGTGGGGGTGGGCATGTCGGTCCTTCCTCGGGCGGCCGGGCGGTCGGTGCGCGGCTGCGGTCCTTCGTCCGTTCAGTGTGGCGGGTGGCCGGTCCGGGCCGGACGGCGGGCTGCCGTCCGGCCCGGCCCCGCTGCAGGCCACGGGTGCGGCCCGTCCCAGGTCCCACCCCGAGCCTCGTGGGGTGGGGAGGGCGGGCTCCTGTCAGAGCTGCTCGGTCTCCCGGTAGTCGCCCTCGGCGTACTCCTGGACGTCGCCGTACGGGTTCCCGTAGTCGGCGGTGCCCTGGTAGGCGTCGGTCTCGTAGCCCTCGTCGTAGCTCTCGACCGAGCTGGGGATGAACCCGGGCGGGCTGTCCTTGAGGGCCAGGCCCATGGCCGCCAGCTTCATCTTGACCTCGTCGATCGACTTGGCCCCGAAGTTGCGGATGTCGAGCAGGTCGGCCTCCGACCGGGTCACCAGCTCCCCGACGGTGTGCACGCCCTCGCGCTTGAGGCAGTTGTAGGACCGGACGGTGAGGTCCATGTCCTCGATCGGCATCGAGAAGTTGGCGATGTCGGCGGCCTCGGCCGGCGACGGCCCGACCTCGATGCCCTCGGCCTCCAGGTTCAGCTCGCGCAGCAGGCCGAACAGCTCGACCAGCGTCGAGCCGGCGCTGGCGATCGCGTCGCGCGGCGCGATGGAGGGCTTGGTCTCGACGTCGACGACCAGCCGGTCGAAGTCGGTGCGCTGCTCGACGCGGGTGGCCTCGACGGCGTAGGTCACCTTGAGCACCGGCGAGTAGATGGAGTCGACGGGGATGCGGCCGATCTCCTGGCCCGGCTGCTTGTTCTGCGGGGCCGGGACGTAGCCGCGGCCGCGCTCGACGACCAGTTCGATCTCCAGCCGACCCTTGCCGTTGAGGGTGGCGATGTGCAGGTCGGGGTTGTGCACCTCGACGCCGGCCGGCGGAGCGATGTCTGCCGCCGTCACCTCACCGGGACCCTGCTTGCGCAGGTACATGGTCACCGGCTCGTCCGAGTCGGAGCTGACCACCAGGCCCTTGAGGTTGAGGATGATCTCGGTGACGTCCTCCTTGACGCCCGGCACGGTGGTGAACTCGTGCAGGGTGCCCTCGATCCGGATGCTCGTGACGGCCGCGCCGGGGATCGAGGAGAGGAGCGTGCGGCGCAGGGAGTTGCCGAGGGTGTAGCCGAAGCCGGGCTCCAGCGGCTCGACGATGAACCGCGAGCGCTGCTCGGTGATCGTCTCCTCGGTCAGGGTGGGGCGCTGTGCGATGAGCATGGTCGTTCCTCCTGGTTCCTCCGGCGCCCGCCATATGACGCCGCGAGGGGTCGTGCAGGTCCCGGCGGGCATCCGTCCGCCCGCCGGGCCGTGGTGAGGCGATGGAACGGCCCCCTCGCCGGGACCCGCCGCGCGCCGAGCGCGTGGTGGGGAGCGAGGGGGTCCTTCCGCTACTTGGAGTAGAGCTCGACGATCAGCTGCTCCTGCACGGGGGTGTCGATGACCTGGCGCGCGGGGACGCCGTGGACGAGCACCTTGAGCTGGCTGCTGATGACCTCCAGCCAGGCCGGCACGGGACGCTCGCCGGCGCGGGCTTGGGCGATCTGGAACGGCACGAGCTGCCGCGACTTCTCAGCGACCTCGATGATGTCGCGCTCACCCAGTCGGTAGCTGGGGATGTCGACCTTGCGGCCGTTGACCCGGATGTGGCCGTGGCGCACGAGCTGGCGCGCCATGTCGCGGGACTCGGCCAGGCCGGCCCGGTAGACCACGTTGTCCAGCCGCGACTCGAGGATCTGCAGCAGGACCTCGCCGGTCTTGCCGGTCTTGCGGTTGGCCTCCTCGTAGTAGCCGCGGAACTGCTTCTCGAGGACGCCGTAGATGCGGCGGGCCTTCTGCTTCTCGCGCAGCTGCAGCAGGTACTCGCTGTCCTTGCTGCGGCCCCGGCCGTGCTCGCCCGGCGGGTAGGGGCGGATCTCGATCGGGCACTTCGGGGACTCGCACTTGCTGCCCTTGAGGAACAGCTTCATCTTCTCCCGCCGGCACAGGCGGCAGTCGGCTCCGGCGTAACGGGCCACGTCTTTTCTACCTTCGCTCTCGTCGGTGGCCGGTCAGACCCGGCGGCGCTTCTTGGGGCGGCAGCCGTTGTGCGGCTGCGGGGTGACGTCCTGGATCTGGCCGACCTCGAGGCCGGTGGCCTGCAAGGACCGGATCGCGGTCTCGCGACCCGAGCCGGGACCCTTCACGAAGACGTCGACCTTGCGCATGCCGTGCTCCTGCGCCTTGCGCGCGGCGTTCTCGGCGGCCATCTGCGCGGCGAACGGCGTGGACTTGCGCGACCCCTTGAAGCCGACGTGGCCGGCGGAGGCCCAGCTGATCACGTTCCCGTTCGGGTCGGTGATCGACACGATCGTGTTGTTGAACGTGCTCTTGATGTGCGCCGCGCCGTGCGCGACGTTCTTCTTCTCCTTGCGGCGGACCTTCTTGGCGCCGGCAGCGGCGCGAGCCCTGGGAGGCATGTATCCGGTTCCTCTTGTCTTTCGTGGCCGAGGTGAGGGGCTGGACGGCCCCGGGTGAGGGGCTGGAACGGCCCCGGCGCAGGGGCCCGGCCCGAGCGGAGCGAGGGCTGGGGGCGCCGGGGTCCTTCTCCTACTTCTTGCCGGCCTTCTTCTTGCCGGCGATGGTCTTGCGCGGGCCCTTGCTCGAGCGCGCGTTGGTGCGGGTGCGCTGGCCGTGGACGGGCAGCCCGCGGCGGTGCCGCAGCCCCTGGTAGCAGCCGATCTCCACCTTGCGGCGGATGTCCGCGGCGACCTCGCGGCGCAGGTCACCCTCGACGCGGAAGTGCTCGTCGATGTAGTCGCGCAGCTTCAGCAGGTCGTCGTCACCGAGGTCCCTGACCCGGAGGTCCGGGCTGACGCCGGTGGCGGCCAGGGTCTCCTTGGCGTGCGCCTTACCGATGCCGTAGATGTAGGTGAGCGCGATCTCCATCCGCTTCTCGCGGGGCAGGTCGACGCCGGCCAGTCGTGCCATGTTGTAGCTACTCCCTCAGCCCTGGCGCTGCTTGTGCCGGGCGTTGTCGCAGATGACCATGACCCGGCCGTGCCGGCGGATCACCTTGCACTTGTCACAGATGGTCTTCACCGACGGCTGGACCTTCACCGGTGCCGCCCCCTCGTTCTCTGTCTCGTGCGCCGGTCGCGCAGCTGTCCGGCTGCGCGGCCGCGGCGGTCACTTGGTTACTTGTAGCGGTAGACGATGCGACCGCGCGTCAGGTCGTAGGGCGAGAGCTCCACGACGACGCGGTCCTCGGGCAGGATGCGGATGTAGTGCTGGCGCATCTTGCCGCTGATGTGGGCGAGCACCCGGTGCCCGTTCTGCAGCTCGACCCGGAACATCGCGTTGGGCAGCGGCTCGACGACGCGACCCTCGACCTCGATGGCCCCGTCCTTCTTCGCCATGCCCGACACGGCCTCCTCGATCTCGCTGCGGTGCGCGCCCACGCCGGTGCACGGCACGGGCTCGCTCGGGAATTGCAGAACAGGTGGTGCCGGCGCTCTCGCAGAGGGCGCCCCGGGTCACGCGGCCACAGCACGACGACGGGACGGCGCTAGCGCCACCGCTCACTGTACCCCGGCCCGGCTCGCCTCTCCAACCGGGCCCCGATCACACCGCAGGCTCCATCCTCCGGCGCTGCCCGGGCATTGGAAGCTCTGCCTACGGTGTGGGGGCCCAGGATGCAGGCATAGCTTCCTATGCCCGCCCGGTGGCGCCCAGCCGACGCGGCGTGCCCTGCCGCTCAGGAGCGGGGCGTGATCCCGAAGGGGGCGAGGCCCGCCACCCCGCCGTCCTCGGCCGTGAGGACCCACGGCCCCTCGGGGGTGATCGCCACGGTGTGCTCGAAGTGCGCGGCGCGCGAGCCGTCCTTGGTGACGACGGTCCAGCCGTCCTCGAGCTCCACCGTCGCCGGGTCGCCCACGGTGACCATCGGCTCGATGGCCAGCGCCAGCCCGGGCACCAGCCTGGGCCCGCGGCCGGGCCGGCCGTAGTTCAGCACGTGCGGGTCCTGGTGCATCTCCGTGCCGATGCCGTGCCCGCCGTAGTGGTCGACGATGCCGTAGGGGTGGGACTCGGCGACGACGACCTGCTCGACCGCGTGGCTGATGTCGGTCAGCCGGCCACCGGCGACGGCGCGCGCCAGACCGGCCCACATGGAGCGCTCGGTCACGTCGATCAGCGCCGCGTCCTCGGCCGACGGCTCCCCCACCGTGACGGTGACCGCCGAGTCGCCGTGCCAGCCGTGCAGGATCGCTCCGCAGTCGATGGAGATGTTGTCGCCCAGGGCGAGCGCGCGCCGCGGGTCGGGGATCCCGTGCACGATCTCGTCGTTGATCGAGGCGCAGATGCTGCCGGTGAAGCCGTGGTAGCCCAGGAACGACGGGATCGCCCCCCTGCTGCGGATGTGGTCCTCGGCGATCGCGTCGAGCTCACCGGTGGTCACCCCGGGGCGTACGGCCGCCCGCACCGCGGCGATGGCCCCGGCGACGACCAGCCCCGCGCCGCGCATCAACTCGATCTCGTGCGCCGTCTTGATCTGGATCATCCGTCCACTCCACTTCGCCAGCAGCGGGACCGCCGAGAGCCAGCCTGCACCCATGTCGCCGTCCCGCCGCTCACCCTCCGGGCCGCCGCCCCGCGGTCAGGCGCGACCGAGCGCGGCCATCGCCCGGGCGGTGACCTCCTCGACCGACCCGACGGCGCCGATCGTCACCAGCAGACCCTCGGCCTCGTAGAAGTCCGACAGCGGCGCGGTCTGCTCCCGGTGGACCTCGAGCCGGTGGCGCACGGTCTCGGGCTTGTCGTCCTCCCGCTGCACCATCTTCCCGTCGACGAGCATCCGCCGCCCGGAGAGGCGGCGGACCAGCTCCTCCTCCTCGACCACGAGCTCGAGCACGCGGTCCAGGCCGGTACCCAGCTCGGCGAGCGATTCGCGCAGCTGCTCGGCCTGGGCGATGGTGCGCGGGAAGCCATCGAGGAGGAAGCCGACCTCGGCGTCGGGTTCGGCCAGGCGGTCCCTCACCATGGCGACGGTGATCTCGTCGGGCACGAGGTCGCCGGCGTCCATGTAGGTCTTGGCCTGCTGGCCGAGCTCGGTCCGGCCGCTGACGTTGGCGCGGAAGATGTCACCGGTCGAGATGGCCGGCACGCCGAGCTTCCCGGCGATGATCTGCGCCTGCGTCCCCTTGCCGGCCCCCGGGGGGCCGAGCAGCACGACGCGCACTACTTCAGGAACCCTTCGTAGTTGCGCTGGTTGAGCTGCGTCTCGATCTGCTTCACCGTCTCCAACCCCACTCCGACCATGATCAGCACCGCGGTCCCGCCGAACGGGAAGTTCTGGTTCTGCCCCTCCTGCGTGATCGACAG
Source organism: Geodermatophilus sp. YIM 151500 (assembly GCF_025716945.1). Taxonomy (GTDB): domain Bacteria; phylum Actinomycetota; class Actinomycetes; order Mycobacteriales; family Geodermatophilaceae; genus YIM-151500. Next base: position 215,546 of record NZ_JAOVZT010000007.1, on the reverse strand, counting down.
GAAGAGGTTGGGCAACACTGCCACGAGTCCGAGGTAGATCGAACCGGGGAGGGTGATCCGGGAGAGCACGTACTGCAGGTACTCCGCGGTCGGCCGGCCCGGTCTGATGCCGGGGATGAAGCCGCCGTAGCGCTTCATGTCGTCGGCACGCTCCTCCGGGTTGAACGTGATCGACACGTAGAAGTACGTGAAGAAGACGATCAGCCCGAAGTAGAGGGCGACGTGCACGGGGCTGCTCTGGTCGATGACGTAGTTCTCGAAGAACTGCCGGACGGGGCCGGTCTCGTTCCCCTGCAACTGGCTGATCAGCTGCGGCAGGTAGAGCAGCGACGAGGCGAAGATGACCGGGATGACGCCGGCCTGGTTGACCTTGAGCGGCAGGTAGGTGGAGGTGCCGCCGTACATGCGGCGGCCGACCATCCGCTTGGCGTACTGGACCGGGATGCGGCGCTGCGCCTGCTCGACGTAGACGACGGCGCCGATGATCAGCAACGCCAGCGCGCAGACGAGGGAGAAGACCACCGCGCCGCGGGTCTGCAGGATCGCGCCGCCCTCGGCGGGGATCCGCGCCGCGATCGAGGTGAAGATCAGCACGGACATGCCGTTGCCGATCCCCTTCTCGGTGAGCAGCTCACCCAGCCACATGATCAACGCGGTGCCGGCGGTGAGCGCGATGACGAGGACCACCGTCGTCCACACCGAGTCCGACGGGATGATCTGCTCGCTGCAGTTCGGGAAGAGCTGGCCGCTGCGGGCCAGCGCGATGATGCCGGTGCTCTGCAGGACGGCGAGCGCGATGGTCAGGTAGCGGGTGTACTGCGTCAGCTTCTGCTGGCCCGACTGCCCTTCCTTCTTCAGCTGCTCGAACCGCGGGATGACCACGACCAGCAGCTGCACGATGATGCTGGCGGTGATGTAGGGCATGATCCCGAGCGCGAACACGCTCAGCCTCAGCAGCGCGCCGCCGCTGAACAGGTTGACCAGCGAGTAGACGTCCCGCTGGTCGGAGGCCTGCGCGGCCTCGAGGCAGCTGTTGATCGCCTGGACCGACACCCCCGGCCCGGGCACCGCGGCGCCCAGCCGGTAGACGGCGATGATCGCCAAGGAGAACAGCAGCTTGCGCCGGAGGTCTGGCGTCCGGAACGCCGCAGCGAACGCCTGCAGCACGTGCCCTCCCCTGCTCGGTCCGTCGAGATTAGCAATGCGCGGCCCGGCGGCTGCGGAAGCCGCCGGACCGCGCCAGTGACCCCCTGCCCCGCCGCGCGCTCGCGCGTGGCGGGGGCAGGGGGTCCTTCTAGATGCGGGTGGTGCTGCCCCCGGCCGCGCCGATCTTCTCGGCCGCGGACGACGAGAACGCGTGCGCGTGCACGTGCACCTCGATGCCGCCGAGGTCGCCGGTGCCGAGCACCTTGACCGGCCGGCCGCGCCGCACGGCGCCGGCGTCGGCCAGGCTGTCGGGGTCGATGGACCCGCCCTGCGGGAACAGCGTGGCGATCCGGTCCAGGTTCACGACCTGGAAGACGACCTTGTTGCGGTTCTTGAACCCGGACAACTTGGGCAGCCGCATGTGCAGCGGTGTCTGGCCGCCCTCGAAGCGGGCCGAGACGTTGCCGCGCGCGCCGGTGCCCTTGGTGCCGCGACCGGCGGTCTTGCCCTTGGAGCCCTCCCCGCGACCCACGCGGGTCTTGGGGGTGTGGGCGCCGGGGGCCGGGCGCAGGTGGTGGACCTTGATGGTCATGGAAGCTTCCCTACTCGCCGATCTCTGCTCAGCTGATCTCTTCGACGCGCACCAGGTGCGGCACGGTCGCGACCATCCCGCGGATCTCCGGACGGTCCTGCTGGACGACCGAGTCGTTGATCCGCTTGAGGCCCAGCGCGCGCAGCGTGGCCCGCTGGTTGGGCTTGGTACCGATGGCCGACCGGACCTGGGTGACCTTGAGCTGTACCACGTCAGACCCCCTGGCCGGCGCGCGCCCGCAGCATGGCGGCCGGGGCGACGTCCTCGAGCGGCAGCCCGCGGCGGGCGGCGATCTCCTCGGGGCGGACGAGGTCCTTCAGCGCCTGCATGGTGGCGTGGACGATGTTGATCGGGTTGGACGACCCGAGGCTCTTGGAGAGCACGTCGTGGATGCCGGCGCACTCCAGCACGGCGCGCACCGGACCACCGGCGATGACACCGGTACCCGGGCTGGCCGGCTTGAGCAGCACGACACCTGCCGCCGCCTCGCCCTGGACCGGGTGCGGGATGGTGCTGGCGATGCGCGGCACCCGGTAGAAGTGCTTCTTGGCCTCCTCGACGCCCTTGGCGATGGCCGCGGGCACCTCCTTGGCCTTGCCGTAGCCCACGCCCACGGTGCCGTCGCCGTCGCCGACGACGACCAGCGCGGTGAAGCTGAACCGCCGGCCGCCCTTGACGACCTTGGACACGCGGTTGATGGCCACCACGCGCTCGAGGAAGGCGCTCTTCTCGGCGGACGCGCCCCCGGGGCCCCGCCCGCCGTCACGGCGGTCGCGGCGGTCGTTGCCGCCGCCGGCGCCGCCGCCGCGTCGCTGTGGTCCTGGCATCAGACGTCCCTCTCGATCATCGTTGGCGCGACACTGGTGGGTGCGGCGCTCATCAGAAGTCCAGCCCGCCCTCGCGGGCCCCGTCGGCGAGCGCGGCGATCCGCCCCGCATACCGGTTGCCGCCGCGGTCGAACACGACCGCGGTGATGCCGGCGGCCGCCGCCCGCTCGGCGACCAGCGCACCGACCCGGCGGGCCAGGGCGGACTTGTCGCCCTCGGCGCCGCGGAGGCTGGCGTCCATCGTCGACGCGCTGACCAGCGTGCGGCCGGCCGTGTCGTCGACCACCTGCACGTGGATGTGCCGGGAGCTGCGGTTGACGACGAGACGCGGGCGCTCGGGCGTGCCCGAGACGCGCTTGCGCAGCCGGGTGTGCCGGCGCAGCCGCGAGACGCGGCGGGCGGTGCTGACGTCGGTGCCGACCGGCTTGCGGCCGCCGGCGGTCTTCCCGCGCTTGGAAGCTGTTGCCTGAGCCATCACTTACCCGTCTTCCCGACCTTGCGCTTGATGACCTCGCCCTGGTACCGCACGCCCTTGCCCTTGTAGGGGTCGGGACGGCGGATCTTGCGGATCTTGGCCGCGACCTCGCCGACCTGCTGCTTGTCGATGCCGCTGACCCGCAGCCGGGTGGGCGACTCGACGGTGAAGGAGATGCCCTCGGGCGCCTTGACCGGCACCGGGTGGCTGAAGCCGAGCGCGAACTCGAGGTCCGAGCCCCGGGCCTGCACGCGGTAGCCGACGCCGACGATCTCCAGCGTCTTGGTGTAACCCTCGGTCACACCCGTGATCATGTTGGCGATCAGCGTGCGCGACAGGCCGTGCAGGGCACGGCTCTGCCGCTCGTCGTCGGGGCGGGTGACCCGCAGCGTGCCGTCGTCGTCGCGTTCGACGCTGATGGGTGCCGCTACCGTGTGCGACAGCGTGCCCTTGGGGCCCTTCACGCTGATCGACTGGCCGTCGATGGTGACGTCGACACCACCCGGCACGGGAATCGGCAGTCGTCCGATCCGTGACATCGTCAGATCGCTCCCTTACCAGACGTAGGCGAGGACTTCCCCGCCCACGCCCTTCTTGGTCGCCTGCTTGTCGGTCAGCAGCCCGGTCGAGGTCGAGATGATCGCCACGCCGAGACCGCCGAGCACCTTGGGCAGGGCGTTGGACTTCGCGTACACCCGCAGGCCCGGCTTGGAGACCCGGCGGACCCCGGCGATGCTGCGCTCCCGGTTGGGCCCGTACTTCAGGTCGATCACGAGCTGCTTGAAGGTGTGCCCGTCCGTCTCGACGTCGTCGACGCGCCAGCCGGAGATGTAGCCCTCCTGCTCGAGGATCTCGGCGATGTGCGTCTTCAGCTTCGAGGACGGCATGACCGCGGAGTCGTGGTACGCCTGGTTGGCATTGCGCAGACGCGTCAGCATGTCCGCGATCGGGTCGGTCATCGTCATGGCGGTGGTGCCTCTCTCACCGCGGTTCCTCTCGCCGTCCGGCTGGTGCCGTCGGGCGGGGCCTCTCGGTGTTCAGTGATTTGATGGAGCGGCCCGGCTGCAGGGACCCGCGGCGCGCGAAGCGTGTCGTGGGGGGCAGCCGGGTCCTTCTACCACGAGGACTTGCTCACACCGGGGAGCTCCCCGGCGTGCGCCATCTCCCGCAGGCAGATCCGGCAGAGGCCGAACTTGCGGAAGACCGCGTGCGGCCGGCCGCAGCGCTGGCAGCGGGTGTACGCGCGGACGGCGAACTTCGGCTTGCGGGCCGCCTTGTTGATCAGAGCCTTCTTGGCCATCTCTTCTCTCCCTGCCCGGCTCAGCGGGTGGTCTGCACGACGGGCTGGCCGGCGAAGGGGAAGCCGAGCAGGCGCAGCAGCTCGCGGCCCTCGTCGTCGTTGGTGGCGGTGGTGACCAGCGTGATGTCCATGCCGCGCGGCCGGTCGATCTTGTCGACGTCGATCTCGCGGAACATCGACTGCTCGGTCAGACCGAACGTGTAGTTGCCGTGGCCGTCGAACTGCTTGGCCGACAGACCGCGGAAGTCGCGGATGCGGGGCAGCGCCAGGGACAGCAGCCGGTCGAGGAACTCCCACATCCGGTCCCCGCGGAGGGTGACCTTGGCGCCGATCGGCATGCCCTCGCGCAGCTTGAACTGGGCGATGGACTTGCGGGCCCGGACGACGGCCGGCTTCTGACCGGTGATGGCGGTCAGGTCGCGGACGGCGCCGTCCATCAGCTTGGCGTCTCGGGTGGCCTCGCCGACGCCCATGTTGACCACGATCTTGGTCAGCCGCGGGATCTGCATGACGTTGCCGTGGCCGAACTCGGACTGCAGCGCCGGCGCGATCTCCTCGCGGTAGCGGGCGAGCAGCCGGGGCAGCTCACGGGTGGGTGCGCTCTCCGTGGTTGCGGGCATGGGTTCAGAGGTCCTTACCGGTGCGCCGCGAGACCCGGACCTTGCGGCCTTCCTCGTCGAAGCGGTAGCCGACCCGGGTCGGCTTGTCCTCGGAGTCGAGCACCATCACGTTGCTCACGTGGATGCGCGCCTCCTGGGTGACGATGCCGCCCTGCTGGGCGCCGCGCTGCGAGGTGCTGATCCGGGTGTGCTTCTTGACCCGGCCGACGCCCTCGACGAGGACCTTCTGGTCCTGCGGATAGGCGGCGATGACCCGGCCGGTGGCACCCCGGTCCTTGCCCGCGAGCACGAGGACCTTGTCGCCCTTCTTCACCTTCATCGACGGCGCCTTCTTGCGGCTCGTCGCGGACTTCGTCTTGCTGTTCGCCATGGTCAGAGCACCTCCGGGGCGAGCGAGATGATCCGCATGAAGCGCTTGTCGCGCAGTTCGCGACCGACGGGGCCGAAGATGCGCGTCCCGCGGGGGTCGCCGCTGTCGCGGATGATGACCGCGGCGTTCTCGTCGAAGCGGATGTAGGAACCGTCCGGACGACGGCGCTCCTTCGCCGTGCGGACGACGACGGCCTTGACCACGTCACCCCGCTTGACCCCGGCACCGGGCAGCGCGTCCTTCACGGTGGCGACGATGACGTCACCGATGCCCGCGTAGCGTCGCCCGGAGCCGCCGAGAACGCGGATGCAGAGGATCTCCTTCGCTCCGGTGTTGTCGGCGACCCGCAGTCGCGACTCCTGCTGAATCACTTCGCACTCCGTGTCCGTCGCACTGTGTGCGACCTCTAACTGCCTTGATGCGCTACGCGCGGCTGCCTGTCGTTCCGAGGGGATGCTCGCTTCGCTCGGATCCCCCGTCGGCGTCCGGCTGGCGCCGGACGATCTTCACGGGAACCGGGCCGGCACCGTGGTCGCCGGCCGATCAAAGCCGACTGACCACGATACCCGGCGCCGCCGGGGCGTCCTCCTCCGGTCCGTGTGAGGTGAGCCGCCCAGCGAGGCGTGCGGTTACTTCGCCTTCTCCAAGACCTCGACCAGTCGCCAGCGCTTGGTGGCCGACAGCGGTCGGGTCTCCATGATCTGCACCCGGTCGCCGACGCCGGCGATGCCGTTCTCGTCGTGCGCCTTCAGCTTGCTGGTGCGTCGGATGACCTTGCCGTAGAGGCCGTGCTTCACGCGGTCCTCGACCTCGACGACGATCGTCTTCTGCATCTTGTCGCTGACCACCAGGCCCTCCCGGACCTTGCGGTAGCCGCGGCCGGCCTGCTGGGGACCCGACGCGCGGCTGAGCGCGACCTCCGGTGACTCGCTCATGCCACACCCTCGTTCGGGGCGACCGAGAGACCGAGCTCGCGCTCGCGCATGATCGTGTAGATCCGCGCGATGTCACGGCGGACGGTCTGCAGCCGCCGGTTGTTGTCCAGCTGGCCGGTGGCCACCTGGAACCGCAGGTTGAACAGTTCTTCCTTGGACTCGCGCAGCCGCGTGGCGAGCTCGTCGGCCGAGAGCTCGCGCAGCTCCGGAGCGGTCAGACCGGCAGCCATCACACCTCTCCTTCGCGCGTGATGAAGCGGCACTTCATGGGCAGCTTGTGGATGGCCCGGCGCATGGCCTCGCGGGCGACCGGCTCGGCCACGCCCGAGAGCTCGAACATGACCCGGCCGGGCTTGACGTTGGCGACCCACCACTCCGGCGAGCCCTTGCCCGAGCCCATGCGGGTCTCGGCGGGCTTCTTGGTCAGCGGCCGGTCGGGGTAGATGGTGATCCACACCTTGCCGCCACGCCGGATGTGCCGGGTCATGGCGATCCGGGCTGACTCGATCTGCCGGTTGGTCACGTACGCGGGCTCGAGGGCCTGGATGGCGTACTCGCCGAAGTTGATGGCGGTGCCGCCCTTGGCCCGGCCGGAGCGGTCGGGGTGGTGCTGCTTGCGGTGCTTGACGCGCCGTGGGATCAGCATTGCGTCAGCTCTCCTGCTCGGTCGACGTGGTGGTGTCGGCGGCCGACTCCGCGACCGAGGTGCCCTCGGGCCCGGCGGTGTCCGCCACGACCGGTGCGGGCGCCTCGCCGGAGGTGGCCACGGGGGCGTCGGCCGGCCCGGTCGCCGGGGCCGCGGGGGCCTCGGCGGCCGCGCGGCCGGCCTCGGTGCCGCCGGCGGTGGTGCCGCTGGACCCCGAGCGGCGCTGCGGGCGCTGGGCCCGCTCGCGCCGCTGCTGCCGCGCGGCGAGGGCCTCGAGGGCCTCCCGCTCGGCGCGCGAGCCGCTGACGTCGCCCTTGTAGATCCACACCTTCACGCCGATGCGGCCGAAGGTGGTACGGGCCTCGTACAGGCCGTAGTCGATGTTCGCGCGGAGCGTGTGCAGCGGCACCCGGCCCTCGCGGTAGAACTCCGACCGGCTCATCTCGGTGCCGCCGAGGCGACCCGAGCACTGCACCCGGATGCCCTTCACCTGCGGGCTGCGCTGCGCGGCCTGCATCGCCTTGCGCATGGCGCGGCGGAAGCTGACGCGGCTGGAGAGCTGCTCGGCGACGGCCTGCGCGACCAGCTGCGCGTCGGCCTCGGGGTTCTTGACCTCGAGGATGTTGAGCTGCACCTGCTTGCCGGTGAGCTTCTCCAGCTCGCCGCGGATGCGGTCGGCCTCGGCGCCGCGGCGGCCGATGACGATGCCCGGCCGGGCGGTGTGGATGTCGACGCGGACCCGGTCACGGGTGCGCTCGATCTCCACCTTCGAGATGCCGGCCCGCTCCATGCCCTTGGTCATGAGGCGGCGGATCGCCACGTCTTCCTTGACGTAGTCCTTGTAGAGCTTGTCGGCGTACCACCGGGACTTGTAGTCGGTGGTGATGCCGAGCCGGAACCCGTGCGGGTTGACCTTCTGACCCACTAGCGGGTCCCTCCCCTCGTGCTGCGCTTCTGTCGGCCGTCGAGGCGGTCGGAGGTGCCGGACTGCCCGGTCTCCCGCCGCGCCTTGCGCGCCTTCTGCGCCAGCGCGGCGCTCGTGGCGACCTCGCTGACCTCGACGGTGATGTGGCTGGTCCGCTTGTTGATCCGGTAGGCCCGCCCCTGGGCCCGCGGGCGGATGCGCTTGAGCGTCGGCCCCTCGTCGACGTACGCGGCGCTGATGACCAGCGTGTCGGGGTCCAGCCGGAGGTTGTGCTCGGCGTTGGCCACCGCGCTGGCGACCACCTTGGCCACCGGCTCGCTGGCGCTCTGCGGTGCGAAGCGCAGCAGAGCCAGGGCCTCGTCGGTCGGCAGGTAGCGGATGAGGTCCACCACCCGGCGCGCCTTCATGGGGGTCACGCGGACGAACCGGGCCGTCGCCCGGGCCGCCGGTGCCTCCTGTCCCACCTGGGAAGTCATCGTCATCTCTCTCTGCCTGCTCAGCCGCGACGCGACCGGCGGTCGTCCTTGACGTGCCCACGGAACGTGCGCGTGGGCGCGAACTCGCCGAGCTTGTGCCCGACCATGGCCTCGGTCACGAACACCGGCACGTGCTTGCGGCCGTCGTGCACGGCGATCGTGTGCCCGAGCATGTCGGGGATGATCGTCGAGCGCCGCGACCAGGTGCGGATGACGTTCTTGGTGCCCTTCTCGTTCTGGGCGTCCACCTTCTTGAGCAGGTGGTCGTCCACGAAGGGGCCCTTCTTCAGGCTGCGTGGCATCGTGCGTCAGACTCCTCAGCGCTTCTTGCCGGTGCGCCGGCGGCGCACGATCAGGGCGTCACTGGCCTTCCGCTTGCGCGTGCGGCCCTCCGGCTTGCCCTTCGGGTTGACCGGGTGCCGGCCACCGGAGGTCTTGCCCTCACCACCACCGTGCGGGTGGTCGACCGGGTTCATGGCGACACCGCGGACGGTCGGGCGCTTGCCCTTCCACCGCATGCGGCCGGCCTTCCCCCAGTTGATGTTCGACTGTTCGGCGTTGCCCACCTCGCCGACCGTCGCGCGGCAGCGGACGTCGACGTTGCGGATCTCGCCCGACGGCATCCGCAGCTGCGCCAGCCGGCCCTCGCGGGCCACCAGCTGCACGCTCGTGCCCGCCGAGCGGGCGATCTTCGCCCCGCCGCCGGGACGGAGCTCGATGGCGTGAACCACCGTGCCGACCGGGATGTTCCGCAGCGGCAGGTTGTTGCCGGGCTTGATGTCGGCCGAGGGGCCGCACTCGACGACGTCGCCCTGCTTGAGCCGCGCCGGCGCGATGATGTAGCGCTTCTCCCCGTCGGCGTAGTGCAGCAGCGCGATCCGCGAGGTGCGGTTCGGGTCGTACTCGATGTGCGCGACCTTCGCCGGCACGCCGTCCTTGTCGGCCCGCTTGAAGTCGATGACGCGGTAGGCCCGCTTGTGGCCACCGCCCTGGTGGCGCGCGGTGACCTTGCCGTGGACGTTGCGCCCGCCGCGCCCGTGCAGCGGCCGGACCAGCGACTTCTCGGGATGGTCACGGGTGACCTCGGCGAAGTCGGCGACGCTGGAGCCGCGGCGGCCCGGCGTCGTCGGCTTGTACTTGCGGATGGCCATGGGTGTTTCGTCCCTTGTCTTCTTCTCTGGTCCGGTGCGGATGGGCGGAGGTCGACGGCGGTACCCGCCGTCAGGCCCCCGGGCCCCCGAAGATCTCGATCCGGTCGCCGGGCGCGACCGACACGATGGCGCGCTTGGTGTCCTTGCGCTTGCCCATCCGGTTGCCCTTGGCGCGCTTGCGCTTGCCCTGCCGGTTGACCGTGTTCACACCGAGCACCTTCACGTCGAAGATCTGCTCGACCGCGATCTTGATCTGCGTCTTGTTGGCGTCGGGCCGGACGATGAACGTGTACTGGTTCTCGTCGAGCAGCCCGTAGCTCTTCTCCGAGATGACCGGGGACAGCACGACGTCCCGGGGGTCGCGGACGCTCATGCCGTCTCCTCGTTCGTCTTCGCAGCGTTCTTCTCCGCCGCCGGCGTGGTGCCCGCCGCGGAGGACGCCTCGTCACTGGGCGCGACGGCATCGGGGCCGGCGTCGGCGGCCTCGGCCTGCTCCGCAGGGGCGGCCGCGGCCTCGGCCGCGGTCGACGGCGCGGCGTCGACGGCCGCCGCCGGGCCCTTCTTCGCGTCGGCCTTCGCCGGCTCCTCGGCAGCGGTCTCGACGGTGCCCTCGCCCTCGGCGGGGGCGACGGACGGGACGCCGCCCGGCGTGAGGTGCGTGGCCAGGTCCGGCTTGGCGGTGCCCGGTTCCGCGGCACCGCCGGAGCGGCCGGAGACGAACTCCGCCAGCGCCGCCTCGGTGAAGACGACCTCGTCGGCGACCAGGACGTCGTAGGTGTTGAGCTGACCGGTCTCGAGCAGGTGCACGCGGGGCACGTTGCGCAGGCTGATCCAGTTCAGCGTGTCAGCGGAGTCGAGCACCACGAGCACCCGCTTGGCCGAGCTGACCGCGTCCAGCGTGGCCAGGGCCGCCTTGGTCTTCGGGGCGTCACCCTCGACGAAGGTGGTGACGACGTGCACCCGGTTCTCCCGGGCGCGGTCGGAGAGCGCCCCGCGCAGCGCGGCCGCCTTCATCTTCTTCGGCGTCCGCTGGCTGTAGTCACGGGGCTGCGGCCCGTGGACGGTGCCACCGCCCTCGAACTGGGGCGCCCGGGTCGAGCCCTGGCGCGCCCGGCCGGTGCCCTTCTGCCGGTACGGCTTGCTGCCACCGCCGCGGACCTGGCCGCGCGTCCTGGTCGCGTGCGTGCCCTGCCGGGCGGCAGCGAGCTGCGCGGTCACCACCTGGTGCATCAGCGACAGGTTCGCGTCGCGGTCGAAGATCTCACCGGGCAGCGTCGCGCTGCCCGCGGTCTGCCCGGCGGGCGTGCGGACGTCGACCTGCCGGTCGGCGCGCTCGCCGGCAGCTCGGCTTCGCGTGCTGGTCACTTCGCGTCACTCCCCACGGGGCCGCCCTTGACCGCGGAGCGGACGAGCACCAGCCCACCGCGCGGGCCCGGGATGGCGCCCTTGATCAGAACCAGCCCGCGCTCGGCGTCCACCTTGTGCACCTTGAGCGAGAGGGTGGTCGTCTTCACCGCGCCCATGCGGCCGGCCATGCGCAGGCCCTTGAAGACCCGGCCGGGGGTGGCGCAGCCGCCGATCGATCCGGGCGAGCGGTGCTTGCGCTGGGTGCCGTGGCTCGCGCCGAGGCCCTTGAAGCCGTGGCGCTTCATGACGCCGGCGGTGCCCTTGCCCTTGCTGGTGCCGATGACGTCGACCTTGGCGACGCCGTCGAGCACCTCGGCGGTCAGCTCCTGGCCGACCGTGTAGTTCGAGGCGTCCTCGGTGCGCAGCTCCACCAGGTGCCGCCGGGGCGTCACGCCCGCCTTGGCGAAGTGCCCGCCCTCGGGCTTGTTCACCTTGCGCGGGTCGATCTCGCCGAAGCCGAGCTGGACGGCGGAGTAGCCGTCGACCTCCGGGGTGCGCACCTGCGTGACCACGCACGGGCCCGCCTTGACGACGGTCACCGGCACGATGCGGTTGTTCTCGTCGAAGACCTGGGTCATCCCCAGCTTCTCGCCGAGGAGACCGCGGAACGTACTCGCCATGACTGGTCCCGGTCCCTTACTGGATGTTGACGTCGACCGAGGCCGGCAGGTCGATGCGCATGAGCGCGTCGACGGTCTTCGGCGTCGGGTCGAGGATGTCGATGAGGCGCTTGTGCGTGCGCATCTCGAAGTGCTCGCGCGAGTCCTTGTACTTGTGCGGCGAGCGGATGACGCAGTACACGTTCTTCTCCGTCGGCAGCGGCACCGGGCCGACGACGCGCGCACCGGTCTTGGTGACCGTCTCGACGATGCGCCGCGCCGAGGCGTCGATCGCCTCGTGGTCGTAGGCCTTCAGCCGGATGCGGATCTTCTGTCCCGCCATCGCTGTCTTCTGCTCCTGCCGATCGGTGTTCTGAATGCTGGAGGGGTCGGGATGACCCGGCGACGGGCGGTGGCCGGCTCGGCGGCCACCGCCCGTCCGTGGGGGATTACTTGAGGATCTTGGTGACGCGGCCGGCGCCGACGGTGCGGCCACCCTCGCGGATGGCGAACCGCAGGCCCTCCTCCATGGCGATCGGCTGGATCAGCTCGACCGTCATCTCGGTGTTGTCGCCGGGCATGACCATCTCGGTTCCCGAGGGCAGGGTGACCACGCCGGTCACGTCCGTCGTCCGGAAGTAGAACTGCGGACGGTAGTTGTTGAAGAACGGCGTGTGCCGGCCACCCTCGTCCTTGGAGAGGATGTAGACCGAGCCCTCGAACTGCGTGTGCGGGGTGATCGAGCCCGGCTTGACGACGACCTGGCCGCGCTCGACGTCCTCGCGCTTGATGCCGCGCAGCAGCAGACCGACGTTGTCACCGGCCTGGCCCTGGTCGAGCAGCTTGCGGAACATCTCGACGCCGGTGACGGTGGTCTTGGTCGACGACGGACGGATGCCGACGATCTCGACCTCCTCGTTCACCTTGACGACGCCGCGCTCCACGCGACCGGTCACGACGGTGCCGCGGCCGGTGATGGTGAAGACGTCCTCGACCGGCATGAGGAAGGGCTTGTCGACCTCGCGCTGCGGCTCGGGGATCGCGGTGTCGACGGCGTTCATCAGCTCCATGAGCTTCTCGCCCCACTCGGCGTCGCCCTCGAGGGCCTTGAGCGCCGAGACGCGGACCACCGGGACGTCGTCGCCCGGGAACTCGTACTCGCTCAGCAGCTCGCGGACCTCCAGCTCGACGAGCTCGAGGATCTCCTCGTCGTCGACCATGTCGGCCTTGTTGAGCGCCACGACGATGTAGGGGACGCCGACCTGGCGGGCCAGGAGGACGTGCTCCTTGGTCTGCGGCATCGGGCCGTCGGTCGCGGCGACGACCAGGATGGCGCCGTCCATCTGCGCCGCACCGGTGATCATGTTCTTGATGTAGTCCGCGTGACCGGGGCAGTCGACGTGCGCGTAGTGCCGGTTCTCCGTCTGGTACTCGACGTGCGCGATCGAGATCGTGATGCCGCGGGCCTTCTCCTCGGGCGCCTTGTCGATCTGGTCGAAGGCCGACGCCTCGTTGAGGTTCGGGTACTTGTCGTGCAGCACCTTGGTGATCGCCGCGGTCAGCGTGGTCTTGCCGTGGTCGATGTGCCCGATGGTGCCGATGTTGACGTGCGGCTTGGTCCGCTCGAACTTGGCCTTGGCCACTGGGTTCCTCTCCTCGTGGTGACGCAGGTACTGCGTGCTCTGGGGGTGGGCTTGCCGGGGGCCGGGCGGGGCGGTGTCCCGCCCGGCAGGTCACTCGCCGGTGGCCTTGGCGATGATCTCCTTGGCGACGTTGGCCGGGACCTCCGCGTAGCTGTCGAAGACCATCGTGTAACTGGCCCGCCCCTGGGTGCGGCTGCGCAGGTCGCCCACGTAGCCGAACATCTCCGAGAGCGGGACGAGCGCCCGGACGACGCGGGCGCCGGAGCGCTCCTCCATCGCCTGGATCATCCCGCGCCGGGAGTTCAGGTCGCCGATGACGTCACCCATGTAGTCCTCGGGCGTGACGACCTCGACGGCCATCATCGGCTCGAGCAGGGCCGGGCTGGCCTTGCGTGCGGCCTCCTTGAAGACCATCGAGCCGGCGATCTTGAAGGCCATCTCCGAGGAGTCGACCTCGTGGTACTGGCCGTCGATGAGCGTGGCCTTGACGCCCACGACCGGGTAGCCGGCGAGGATGCCGTACTGCATCGCGTCCTGCATGCCCTGGTCGACCGAGGGGATGTACTCCTTCGGGATGCGCCCACCGGTGACGGCGTTCACGAACTCGTAGGTGGCCGAGTCGCCGCTGATCTCCAGCGGCTCGAGGCTCACCTGCACCTTCGCGAACTGGCCGGACCCACCCGTCTGCTTCTTGTGGGTGTAGTCGACCTTCTCGACGGCCTTGCGGATCGTCTCTCGGTAGGCCACCTGCGGCTTGCCGACGTTGGCCTCGACCTTGAACTCGCGCCGCATCCGGTCGACGAGGATCTCCAGGTGCAGCTCGCCCATGCCGGAGATGACCGTCTGGCCGGTCTCCTCGTCGAGCTTGACCTGGAAGGTCGGGTCCTCCTCGGCCAGCTTCTGGATGGCGGTGCCGAGCTTCTCCTGGTCGCCCTTGGTCTTGGGCTCGATGGCGACGGAGATGACCGGCGCCGGGAAGGTCATCGACTCCAGGATCACCGGCTTCTGCGGATCGCAGAGGGTGTCACCGGTGGTCGTCTGCTTGAGGCCGACGACGGCGACGATCTGGCCGGCACCCACGCCCTCGCGCTCCTCGCGCTTGTTGGCGTGCATCTGGTAGATCTTGCCGATCCGCTCCTTGCGGTCCTTGGTGCTGTTGAGCACCGGCGACCCGGAGTCGAGCCGGCCCGAGTACACGCGGACGTAGGTCAGCTTGCCCAGGTGCTGGTCGGTCTGGATCTTGAAGGCCAGCGCCGAGAACGGCTCGTCCTCGCTGGGCCGGCGCAGCACCTCGGTCTCGCCGTCGAGGGCGGTGCCCTTGATGGCGCCGACGTCCAGCGGGCTGGGCAGGTAGTCGACGACGGCGTCGAGCATGGGCTGCACGCCCTTGTTCTTGAACGCCGAGCCGGTGAGGACCGGGTTGACCTGCCCGGCGATGGTCGCCTTGCGGATGGCGGCCTTCAGCGTCTCCGGCGAGATCTCCTCGCCACCGAGGTAGGCCTCCATGATGGCGTCGTCGGTCTCGGAGACGGCCTCGAGCAGCTTCTCGCGGTACTCGGCGGCCTGGTCGGCGAGGTCGGCCGGGATCTCCTCGATCGCGTAGTCCTCGCCCTTCTGCGTCTCCCCGCGCCAGGTGAGGGCGCGCATGTAGACCAGGTCGACGACGCCGATGAAGTCGGCCTCGGCCCCGATCGGGAGCTGCAGCACGAGCGGGTTGGCACCCAGCCGCTCGACCATCATCTCGACGCAGCGGAAGAAGTTCGCTCCGGTCCGGTCGAGCTTGTTGACGAAGCACATGCGCGGGACGCCGTACTTCTCGGCCTGCCGCCAGACCTGCTCGGTCTGCGGCTCGACGCCGGCCACGCCGTCGTAGACCGCGACGGCACCGTCGAGCACGCGCAGCGACCGCTCCACCTCGACGGTGAAGTCGACGTGGCCGGGGGTGTCGATGATGTTGATGTCGTGGCCGTTCCAGGCGCACTTCGTCGCGGCGGACGTGATGGTGATGCCGCGCTCCTGCTCCTGCTCCATCCAGTCCATCGTGGCCGCGCCGTCGTGGACCTCACCGATCTTGTAGTTGATACCGGTGTAGAAGAGGATGCGCTCGGTCGTGGTCGTCTTGCCGGCGTCGATGTGCGCCATGATCCCGATGTTGCGGGTCTTGGCGAGCTGGGCCTTGGTGTCGGCCATGACTTCTCCTCGTGGATCGCGGTCCGCGGGCGGGCTCGGGGGTCACCCGGCCCGCCGGGAGCGGGCGCCGGGCCCGTCGGGCCCCGGCAGGGGCGCTGTCACCAGCGGTAGTGGGCGAACGCCTTGTTCGACTCGGCCATCTTGTGCGTGTCCTCGCGACGCTTCACCGCGGCGCCGAGGCCGTTGCTGGCGTCGAGCAGCTCGTTCATCAGCCGCTCGGTCATCGTCTTCTCCCGGCGTGCGCGGCTGTACTGGATCAGCCAGCGCAGGCCCAGCGTGGTGCTGCGCGAGGGCCGCACCTCGACCGGCACCTGGTAGGTCGCGCCACCGACCCGGCGGCTGCGGACCTCGAGGGCCGGCTTGACGTTGTCGAGCGCGCGCTTGAGCGTGACCACCGGGTCGGTGTCGGTCTTGGCGCGGCAGCCCTCGAGGGCGCCGTAGACGATCGACTCGGCGACCGAGCGCTTGCCGTCGACGAGCACCTTGTTCACCAGCTGGGTGACCAGCGGCGACTGGTAGACCGGGTCGGAGACCAGGGGGCGACGCGGCGCGGGGCCCTTGCGCGGCATGTCAGCTCTTCTCCTTCTTCGCGCCGTACCGGCTGCGAGCCTGCTTGCGGTTGCGGACGCCCTGGGTGTCCAGCGAACCGCGGATGATCTTGTACCGGACGCCGGGGAGGTCCTTCACCCGACCGCCGCGCACGAGCACCATCGAGTGCTCCTGCAGGTTGTGGCCGACGCCCGGGATGTACGCGGTGACCTCGATGCCGCTGGTGAGACGGACGCGAGCGACCTTGCGCAGCGCCGAGTTCGGCTTCTTCGGCGTCGTCGTGTAGACGCGGGTGCACACGCCGCGGCGCTGGGGCGAACCCTTCAGCGCCGGAGTCTTGGTCTTCTCGACCTTGTCCTCGCGGCCCTTGCGGACCAGCTGGTTGATCGTGGGCATGGGCGGCCTGGATCTCCTACCTGCGCTGGGTCGTGCTCGACTCGTGCTGCTGACGTGGTGCTGGGCTGTGGTGCTCTGCGGTTCCGGCGTGCGGGGTGCCGGTCCTGCCGGGCGCCGGGTTCCGCCCACGACGACGCGTCCGGTCCCCGCGGTCGGGCGTGTCGCCGTCCCCGGGACCGGCCCCGTGTCGGACCGGATCGGTCGCCCCTCGCGACTCGGCGCCGCCACCCTCCGGCCGTCGACGGCCGGGAGGCGGCCCCGGCGGCCAGGGGCCGAGCCTCTGGACACGCAGGCGCACCGCGAACGGGAGCAGGCCCAGGGCACCCTGGGCACGGCAGACCACGATACCCGCGGCTCCGGAGCCGGTCAAAAGCGGGTCCGGGCACCGCGGACGGCGGCCGCCGTCGACCACCGGAGCGGTCGACACCGGGGGCAACACCCGGCGGGACGGCCGGATTCCCGGCCGCGGTGAGGTGATCCACGGGCACGCCCGGCGGCTCCCGGACGGTACCCCGGCCCCTGGTCCGGCGACAGCACCCCGCCGCGCCGGATCCCGGCCGTGTCGGTGGCCGGCCCTACCGTTGCCGCACCACCGGACGAGGAGGTCGCGCACGTGGAACTGGACTCGGCCCGCGAGCTCAAGGCCCGCATCCTCGACGAGGTCGCGGCGAAGGCGCCGCTCGACCCGCACGCGGCGGCGGCCGGGAAGGGCGGCGGCGCCGTCGCCGTCGGCCTGCTGCCGCTCGCGGGTGGCGGCGCGCGCGTGGCGGTGCGGCTGGCCGGGGACGACGACCGCGCGCGGCTGCCCGACCTCGGACGCGCGGCGGACGCCGAGCTCGACGTCCGGGTGATCGGGCGGGTGCGGGCCCTGTCCTCCCCCGGCGACAACTGGTCCCCCGACCGGTTGCAGCGGCGGACGCGACCGCTGCGTCCGGGGCTGTCCGTCGCCCACCCCACCGTGACCGCGGGCACGCTCGGCGGCTTCGTCCGGGTCGGCGGATCGCTCGCGGTGCTGTCCAACAACCACGTGCTCGCCGCGAGCGACGCCGCGACCGTCGGCGACCCGGTGCTGCAGCCCGGGCCGGCCGACGGCGGCACCGCGGCCGACCGGATCGCGACCCTCACCCGCTTCGTCCGCCTGGTCGCCGAGGGCGCCAACGTCGTCGACGCCGCGATCGCCGTCCTCGACGACGACGACGCCCGGCCGGGTCTCCTCCCCGGCGGACCGTTGACCGGTCCCGTGCCGGACGGGCTCGACGTCGAGCCCGACGAGGCGGTCGAGAAGCTCGGCCGCACGACCGGGCACACCGTCGGGCGCGTGACCGCCGTCGAGGTCGACGGCCTGTCGGTCGTCTACGACGACCCGGCGGGTTCCCCGGCCGGCCGGGTCCTCCGGTTCGACGACCAGGTGGAGGTCACCGGCGAGGGAACGGCGTTCAGCGCGGGCGGTGACAGCGGGTCGGTCATCTGGCGCAGCGCCGACCGCGGGCCGCTGGGCCTGCTCTTCGCCGGCAGCTCGACCGGCGGACCGGGCGGCGCCGGGGTGACCTTCGCCGCACCGATGGCCACCGTGCTCACGACCCTCGACGCGGAGTGGGTCCCCGAGTGAGGCCCCGTCCTCGCGGGCTGCGCGGTACCTCGGGCGGGCCGGCCCTCGTACGCCCGCTCGGTACGCGGGCGGGGGCCGTTCCGGGCGGACGGCGGCCCGGCTCTGTCCTCCGCCTCCTCGGCGAGGCACCATGGGGGCGTGAGTGACCGAGCCGCGGCGCGGGCCGCCCGCAGCGCCCTGTCCGAGCGGCTGGCGGCTGCGCCCGGCGTGGTCGGCATCGGCCTGGCCCGGCGGTCGTCGGGCTACGTCGTGAAGGTCGACCTCGCCGATGCCGACGCGGCCGGCGCGGTGCCGCCCGACGTCGACGGCGTCCGGGTCGTCACCGAGGTCGTCGGGGTGGTCCGCCCGCGCTGAGCCGGCACCCCGGGGGGCCGATACGGTCGGCCCGGCGCCGACGAGGGCGCCCGCGACCCTCGAGGAGTGCAGGTGCGGATCGGCATCCAGGCCAGCTACAGCGGAGGCTTCCGGCAGACCGCCGCGGAGATGCGGGACCTCGAGGCGGCCGGGCTCGACGTCGCGATGGTGGCCGAGGTGTACACGTTCGACGCGGTCAGCCAGCTGGGGTACCTCGCCGCGGTGACGGAGCGGGTCGAGCTGATGAGCAGCATCCTCCCGATCTACAGCCGGACGCCGGCGCTCACCGCGATGACCGCGGCCGGGCTGGACTTCGTCTCGGGCGGCCGCTTCACCCTCGGCCTGGGTGCCTCCGGGCCGCAGGTCATCGAGGGGTGGCACGGCGTTCCGTACGACGCTCCCCTGCAGCGCACCCGGGAGGTCGTCGAGATCTGCCGGCAGGTGTGGCGCCGGGAGCGACTGCAGCACGACGGGCCCCGGTACACGATCCCGCTGCCGGCCGACCGGGGCACCGGGCTGGGCAAGCCGCTCAAGCTGATCAACCAGCCGGTGCGCGACCGGATCCCCGTGCTGCTCGCCGCGCTCGGGCCGAAGAACGTGGAGCTGGCCGCCGAGGTCGCGGAGATCTGGGAGCCGATCTGGCTCTACCCGGAGAAGGTCGGCGACGTCTGGGGCGAGGCGCTGGCGGCGGGCCGGGCCAAGCGCGACCCGGCGCTCGGGGAGCTGCAGGTGCTGGTCAGCGTGCCGGTCGCCATCGGCGAGGACGTCGACGAGCTGCACGACGCCGTCCGCCCGCAGCTGGCGCTGTACGTCGGCGGGATGGGGGCGCGCGGCAAGAACTTCTACAACGACCTCGCCGTCCGGTACGGCTTCGAGGCCGAGGCGAAGACCGTGCAGGACCTCTACCTGGACGGCCGCAAGGACGAGGCCGCCGCAGCGCTGCCCGACGAGCTGGTGCGGGCGGTGTCGCTCATCGGGCCGGAGGGCCACGTCTCCGAGCGCATCGCCGCCTACGCCGAGGCCGGCGTCACCATTCTGGCGCTGCAACCGCTCGCCCAGTCGCCCGAGGGCCGGCTGCGCACCGTCGAGACGATGCGCAGGCTCGCCGGTTGAGCCGTGACAGCGCGATCCTCCGGATCGCACCGCGGCCAGGTGCCGTCCCCCACCACCGTCGAGCCGCTGCCCGTGTCCCCGTCGGGAGGCCCTCCGGGCCCCCGCGACGGGTCCACCCCGGCTCGTGTGCCGTCCCTGATCGGCGCGGACCCGTCGCCCTGGATACGCGAGGGCCCCCGGATTCGCACCCGAGGGCCCTCGTGACCCGCTGGAACGGCCCTCGTCAGGGTCCCGCGCCGAGCCTGCGAGGCGTGGGGGGACGAGGGTCCTCGTTCAGCCGCGCCAGTCGTACTCCTCGAGGCGCACGGCCTCGCCGGAGCCGGTGCCGAAGACGTCGGGGCTGTAGTACTGCCCGTCGTCGTAGCCGGCCATGGTGTAGACCGCGGCCCGCGCCTCCTCGGTCGGCTCGACCGTGATGTTCCGGTAGCGGCTGATGCCGGTGCCGGCCGGGATCAGCTTCCCGATGATCACGTTCTCCTTGAGCCCGAGCAGGCTGTCGCTCTTGCCCTGGATCGCGGCGTCGGTGAGCACCTTGGTCGTCTCCTGGAAGGAGGCGGCCGACAGCCACGACTCGGTCGCGAGCGAGGCCTTGGTGATGCCCATGAGCACCGGGCGGGCCGAGGCCGGCTCGCCGCCCTCGGCGACGACGCGGCGGTTCTCGGTCTCGAACAGCGTCCGCTCGACCAGCGCCCCGGGCAGGAACTCCGTCGCGCCCGAGTCGATGATGGTCACCCGCTTCAGCATCTGGCGGATGATCACCTCGATGTGCTTGTCGTGGATCGACACGCCCTGGCTGCGGTACACCTCCTGGACCTCGCGGACGAGGTGCAGCTGCACCTCCCGCGGGCCCATGATCCGCAGCACCTCGTGCGGGTCGACCGCACCCTCGGTGAGCTGCTCGCCGACCTCGACGTGGCCGCCGTCCTCGACCCGCAGCCGCGACCGGCGCGACAGCTTGTCGTAGACGACGTCGTCGGAGCCGTCGTCCGGGGTGATGGTCAGCTTGCGGAACTGCTCGCCGTCCTCGATCCGGACCGTGCCGGCCAGCTCGGCGATCGGCGCCTTGCCCTTGGGCACGCGGGCCTCGAAGAGCTCCACCACACGCGGCAGGCCGTGGGTGATGTCCTCACCCGCGACACCACCGGTGTGGAAGGTGCGCATCGTCAGCTGGGTGCCGGGCTCGCCGATCGACTGGGCGGCGATGATGCCGACCGCCTCGCCGACGTCCACCAGCTTGCCCGTCGCCAGCGAGCGGCCGTAGCAGGTGGCGCAGGTGCCGAGCAGCGACTCGCAGGTCAGCACGCAGCGGACCTTGACCTCGCCGACGCCGGCGTCGACCAGTGCCCCGATGAGCACGTCGCCCAGATCGGCGCCGGCCTCCGCGACGACCGTGCCGTCCTCGGCGACCACGTCGGCGGCCAGCGAGCGGGCGTACACGCTGGTCTCCACGTGCGCGTCCCGGACCAGCTGCCCGTCGACCATGGTCGCGATCGGCATGAGCACGCCTCGTTCGGTGCCGCAGTCCTCCTCGCGGATGATGACGTCCTGGGAGACGTCGACCAGCCGGCGGGTGAGGTACCCGGAGTCGGCGGTCCGCAGCGCGGTGTCGGCCAGACCCTTGCGCGCACCGTGCGTGGAGATGAAGTACTCCAGCACCGACAGACCTTCCCGGAAGTTGGCCTTGATCGGCCGCGGGATGATCTCGCCCTTCGGGTTGGCCACCAGGCCGCGCATGCCGGCGATCTGGCTGATCTGCATCATGTTGCCCCGGGCACCGGAGTTGACCATGACCCAGACGGGGTTGGTGGTCGGGAAGTTGTCGACCATCGCCTGGCTGACCTCGGCCCGCGCGCGGGTCCAGATCTCGATCAGCTCGCCGCGACGCTCGGCGTCGGTGATGACGCCGCGCTCGTACTGCCGCTCGATCTTGGCCGCCTCGGCCTCGTGCCGGTCGAGGATCTCCTGCTTGGCCGGTGGGGTGACGACGTCGTCGATGGCGATCGTGACGCCCGCGCGGGTGGCCCAGTGGAATCCGGCCGACTTGAGGGCGTCCAGGGTCGCCGCGACCTGCACCTTGGGGTAGCGCTCGGCGAGGTCGTTGACGATCGCGCCGAGCTCCTTCTTCGGCACCTGGTAGTTGACGAAGCGGTAGTCCTCGGGCAGTGCCTCGTTGAACAGCACCCGGCCCAGGCTGGTCAGCACGGTGGCGGGCGCCCCCGGCGTCCAGTCCTCCGGCTGCTCCCACGGCTCGTTGACCGCGCCGTTGTCGACGCCGAAGACCTCGTCGAGACGGATCCAGGCCCGCTCCTGCAGACCCAGCGTGCCCTTGTCGTAGGCCATGATCGCCTCGGCCGCCGAGGAGAACGACCGCGACTGCCCGCCGTCGGCCTCCGCCGGGCTCGCCACCAGGGTGGTCAGGTGGTAGAGGCCGAGCACCATGTCCTGCGTCGGCGCGGTGATCGGACGACCGTCGGCCGGGCTCAGGATGTTGTTGCTGGACAGCATCAGGATCCGCGCCTCGGCCTGCGCCTCGGCCGACAGCGGCAGGTGCACCGCCATCTGGTCACCGTCGAAGTCGGCGTTGAAGGCGGTGCAGACCAGCGGGTGGATCTGGATGGCCTTGCCCTCGACCAGCTGCGGTTCGAAGGCCTGGATGCCCAGGCGGTGCAGCGTCGGCGCCCGGTTGAGCAGCACCGGGTGCTCGGTGATGACCTCCTCGAGCACGTCCCAGACGACCGGACGGGCGCGCTCGACCATCCGCTTGGCGGACTTGATGTTCTGCGCGTGGTTGAGGTCGACCAGCCGCTTCATGACGAACGGCTTGAACAGCTCCAGCGCCATCTGCTTGGGCAGGCCGCACTGGTGCAGCTTCAGCTGGGGGCCGACGACGATGACCGAGCGGCCGGAGTAGTCGACGCGCTTGCCGAGCAGGTTCTGGCGGAACCGGCCCTGCTTGCCCTTGAGCAGGTCGGACAGCGACTTGAGCGGGCGGTTGCCCGGGCCGGTGACGGGCCGGCCGCGGCGGCCGTTGTCGAACAGCGCGTCGACGGACTCCTGGAGCATCCGCTTTTCGTTGTTCACGATGATCTCGGGCGCGCCGAGGTCGAGGAGCCGCTTGAGCCGGTTGTTCCGGTTGATCACCCGGCGGTACAGGTCGTTCATGTCGCTGGTGGCGAAGCGGCCACCGTCGAGCTGCACCATCGGACGCAGGTCCGGCGGGATGACCGGGACGCAGTCCAGCACCATGCCCATGGGCGAGTTGCGGGTCTGCAGGAAGGCGGCGACCACCTTGAGCCGCTTGAGCGCGCGCAGCTTGCGCTGGCCCTTGCCGGTGCGGATCGTCTCGCGCAGGGACGCGGCCTCGGCCTCGAGGTCGAAGTCGGCGAGCAGCTTCTGCAGCGCCGCGGCGCCCATGCCGCCCTCGAAGTACTCGCCGAAGCGGTCGCGCAGCTCGCGGTAGAGACCCTCGTCGGCGATGAGCTGCTTGACCTCGAGCTTGCGGAAGGTGTCGAGCACCTCCTCGAGGCGGTCGATCTCGCGCTGTGCGCGGTCGCGCAGCTGCCGCATCTCCCGCTCACCGCCCTCGCGCACCTTGCGGCGCACGTCGGACTTGGCGCCCTCGGCCTCCAGCTCGGCGAGGTCGGCCTCCAGCTTCTGCTGGCGGGCCTCGACGTCGGCGTCGCGCCGGTTCTCCAGGTTCGACTTCTCGGCGCTGATCTCCGCCTCGACGGTCGGCAGGTCGCGGTGGCGCGCCTCGTCGTCGACCGAGGTGATCAGGTACGCCGCGAAGTAGATGATCTTCTCGAGGTCCTTGGGCGCCAGGTCGAGGAGGTAGCCCAGGCGCGACGGGACGCCCTTGAAGAACCAGATGTGGGTGACCGGCGCGGCCAGCTCGATGTGGCCCATCCGCTCACGGCGGACCTTGGCCCGGGTCACCTCGACGCCGCAGCGCTCGCAGATGATGCCCTTGAACCGGACCCGCTTGTACTTGCCGCAGTAGCACTCCCAGTCCCGGGTGGGACCGAAGATCTTCTCGCAGAAGAGACCGTCCTTCTCCGGACGCAGCGTCCGGTAGTTGATGGTCTCGGGCTTCTTCACCTCACCGTGCGACCACTGGCGGATGTCGTCGCCGGTGGCCAGACCGATGCGCAACTCGTCGAAGAAGTTGACGTCGAGCACTGAGTGGACCCCTTTCCGGGGCTAGTTCCGAAACGCTTGAGTCAGCTGTTGACCGTGGCCCCCGTGCAGGGCCCCGCCGCGAGCGTGCTAGTGGCGGGGGGCACGGGGGTCCTTTCTCAGACGTCCTCGACGGACGACGGCTCGCGGCGGGACAGGTCGATGCCCAGCTCCTCCGCGGCCCGGAAGACCTCGTCGTCGGTGTCGCGCAGCTCGATCGCCTGCCCGTCGCCGGAGAGCACCTCGACGTTCAGGCACAGCGACTGCAGCTCCTTGAGCAACACCTTGAACGACTCGGGGATGCCCGGCTCGGGGATGTTCTCGCCCTTGACGATGGCCTCGTACACCTTGACGCGGCCCAGGATGTCGTCGGACTTGATGGTCAGCAGCTCCTGCAGCGCGTAGGCCGCGCCGTAGGCCTGCATGGCCCAGCACTCCATCTCGCCGAAGCGCTGCCCGCCGAACTGCGCCTTACCACCCAGCGGCTGCTGCGTGATCATCGAGTAGGGACCGGTCGACCGGGCGTGGATCTTGTCGTCGACCAGGTGCAGCAGCTTGAGGATGTAGACGTAGCCCACCGAGATCGGCTCGGGGAACGGCTCCCCCGACCGGCCGTCGAACAGCCGCGCCTTGCCGGTCGGGGCGACCAGGCGCTGGCCGTCGCGGGTCGGCGTCGTCGAGCTCAGCAGGCCGACGATCTCCTCCTCGCGGGCGCCGTCGAACACCGGCGTCGCCGTCCGGGTACCCGGCTCGGCGGAGCGGGCGCCCTCGGGCAGCCGCGTGGCCCACTCGGGGTCGCCTTCCACCTGCCAGCCGGACTTGGCCACCCAGCCGAGGTGGGTCTCCAGCACCTGGCCGACGTTCATCCGGCCCGGCACGCCGAGCGGGTTGAGCACGATGTCGACCGGGGTGCCGTCCTCGAGGAACGGCATGTCCTCCTGCGGCAGGATCTTGGCGATGACGCCCTTGTTGCCGTGCCGGCCGGCGAGCTTGTCGCCGTCGGAGATCTTGCGCATCTGGGCGACGTAGACCCGGATCAGCTCGTTCACGCCGGCGGGCAGCTCGTCGCCGTCCTCCCGGGAGAACACCCGGACGCCGATGACCTTGCCGGACTCACCGTGCTTGACCTTGAGGCTGGTGTCGCGGACCTCGCGCGCCTTCTCGCCGAAGATCGCGCGGAGCAACCGCTCCTCGGGGGTCAGCTCGGTCTCGCCCTTCGGGGTCACCTTGCCGACGAGGATGTCGCCGGGGACGACCTCGGCGCCGATGCGGATGATGCCGCGCTCGTCGAGGTCGGCCAGCACCTCCTCGGAGACGTTCGGGATGTCCCGGGTGATCTCCTCGGCGCCCAGCTTGGTGTCCCGGGCGTCGACCTCGAACTCCTCGATGTGGATCGAGGACAGGACGTCGTCCTGCACGAGGCGCTGGCTCAGGATGATCGCGTCCTCGTAGTTGTGGCCCTCCCACGGCATGAACGCCACGAGCAGGTTCTTGCCGAGCGCCATCTCGCCCTCGTCGGTGCAGGGCCCGTCGGCGATGACCTGGCCGACCTCGACCCGCTGCCCCTCGTCGACGACAGGCGACTGGTTGATCGAGGTGCCCTGGTTGGAACGGCGGAACTTCAGCAGCCGGTAGGTCTGCCGGGTGCCGTCGTCGGCCATCACGGTGATGTAGTCGGCGGTGGAGTCCTCCACCACGCCGGCCTTCTCGGCCACGACCACGTCACCGGCGTCGACGGCGGCACGCAGCTCCATGCCGGTGCCGACCAGCGGGGCCTCGCTGCGCAGCAGCGGCACCGCCTGGCGCTGCATGTTCGCGCCCATGAGCGCGCGGTTGGCGTCGTCGTGCTCGAGGAACGGGATCATCGCCGTCGCGACCGAGGTCATCTGCCGCGGCGACACGTCCATGTAGTCGACGTTCTCCGGCGGCAGGTAGTCGACCTCACCGCCCTTGGTGCGGACCAGCACGCGCTCCTCGGCGAACCGGCCCTGGGCGTCCAGTGGCGAGTTGGCCTGGGCGACGACGAAGCGGTCCTCCTCGTCGGCGGTGAGGTAGTCGATCGAGTCGGTGACCGTCCCGTTCTCGACCTTCCGGTACGGCGTCTCGATGAAGCCGAACGCGTTCACCCGGCCGAAGGCCGACAGCGAGCCGATGAGCCCGATGTTCGGGCCTTCCGGGGTCTCGATCGGGCACATCCGGCCGTAGTGGCTCGGGTGCACGTCGCGGACCTCCATGCCGGCCCGCTCCCGGGACAGACCGCCCGGGCCCAGCGCCGACAGGCGGCGCTTGTGGGTCAGGCCCGCGAGCGGGTTGGTCTGGTCCATGAACTGGGACAGCTGGCTGGTGCCGAAGAACTCCTTGATGGAGGCGACGACCGGCCGGATGTTGATGAGCGTCTGCGGCGTGATCGCCTCGACGTCCTGGGTGGTCATCCGCTCGCGGACGACGCGTTCCATGCGGGAGAGGCCGACCCGGATCTGGTTCTGGATCAGCTCGCCGACGGTGCGCAGGCGGCGGTTGCCGAAGTGGTCGATGTCGTCGACGCCGTGGTCGGGCTCCCCGGCGTGCAGCCGGACGACGTAGTCGATGGTGGCGACGATGTCGTCCTCGGTCAGCGTGAGCGTGCTCTGCGGCACGTCGACGCCGAGCTTCTTGTTGACCTTGTACCGGCCGACCTTCGCCAGGTCGTAGCGCTTCGAGTTGAAGAACAGGTTCTCCAGCAGCGCCTGCGCGCTCTCGCGCGTCGGAGGCTCACCCGGCCGCAGCTTGCGGTAGATGTCGAGCAACGCCTCGTCCTGGCCCGCGATGTGGTCCTTCTCCAGGGTCGCCAGCACGATCGGCGACCAGGAGAAGTGCTCGCGGATGCGGTCCTCGGTCCAGCCCAGGGCCTTGAGCAGGACGGTGACCGGCTGGCGGCGCTTGCGGTCGATGCGGACGCCGACGGTGTCGCGCTTGTCGACGTCGAACTCCAGCCAGGCACCGCGGCTGGGGATCACCTTGGCGCTGAAGACGTCCTTGTCCGAGGTCTTGTCCAGCGCCTTGTCGAAGTAGACGCCCGGGCTGCGGACCAGCTGCGAGACGACGACGCGCTCGGTCCCGTTGATGACGAAGGTGCCCTTCTTCGTCATGATCGGGAAGTCGCCCATGAACACCGTCTGGCTCTTGATCTCGCCGGTGGTGTTGTTCATGAACTCGGCGGTGACGAACAGCGGCGCCGCGTAGGTCATGTCCTTGTCCTTGCACTCCTCGAGGGACGCCTTGACGTCCTCGAAGCGAGGGTTGGAGAAGGACAGCGACATCGAGCCGCTGAAGTCCTCGATCGGGGAGATCTCCTCGAGGATCTCGGCCAGGCCGCCCACGGCGGCCTGCTGCTCCTCGGGAGCCAGGGTGGCCCGCCACTCGGGGCTGCCGATGAGCCAGTCGAACGACGCGGTCTGCAGGGCCAGGAGATCCGGCACCTCGAGGGGCTCGTGGATCTTGGCGAAGGAGACGCGCAGCGGCGAGCCGGGGATCTTCTGCGCGGCGGTGCCGGCGGTGTGCGTGCTCTGCTGGGGGTCGTCCGGGACCTGCTGGGTGCTGCTGGGGGTGGTGGTGCTGGTGGGCGTGCTGGTGGGGCGAGAGCCTGCCAAGATGCGTCCTTCCAAGGACCTCACGACGTGCGGGCGGTGAAGAGCGGGGGCGTCCTGGGTCGTCGTCGGTAATGGCGGGGCCGCCGCCTGGGCCCGCGAGGCTCCGGACCGGACCGGTCGACCGGGTGCCCGGGAGCCGTTTCCCGGGCACCCCTGGTGACCCGTCTCGGCGGGCAAGCAGTCAGGGGGCAGCGCAACAGAGAACCCTACCCCTGCCCGCGCGCGATGTCCACGTCGGGGTCGGCTCGGAGACCGGCGACACACTCCGACGCGGTGCTGGCGTCCGGCGGGCAGGGAGCTCCGGCGCGGGCGCCGGGGGCTGCCGGGGCTGGGCGGCACGGACATGATGCCAAACAGGTGGCGCCCGTGGGACCGCCACGCCGCGCTCTTTCCCTCCGCGGGAGGTGTGCCGGCGGGCCCGGACGCGGCAGGGGCCGCCCTCCCGGAGGAGGACGGCCCCTGTGACCCCGCTGGAACGGCCCCGCTCGCGAAGGACCCCCGCTCCCCACCACTCGCACGCTCGCGGCGGGTTCCGGCAGGGGGCCCGAGGGCCGCGGGGTCCTCCTACTTGACGGTGACGGTGGCGCCGGCGCCCTCCAGGGCGGCCTTGGCCTTCTCCGCGACGTCCTTGGCGACCTTCTCCAGCAGCGGCTTCGGCGCACCGTCGACCAGGTCCTTGGCCTCCTTGAGGCCGAGCGAGGTCAGGCCGCGCACCTCCTTGATGACCTGGATCTTCTTGTCGCCGGCGGCCTCGAGGATGACGTCGAACTCGTCCTGCTCCACGGCCTCCTCGGCGGCAGCGCCGCCGCCACCGGCCGCGGGGGCGGCCGCCATGGCGACCGGCGCGGCGGCGGTGACCTCGAAGGTCTCCTCGAACTGCTTCACGAAGTCGGAGAGCTCGAGCAGCGTCATCTCCTTGAACGCGTCGAGCAGCTCCGTGGTGGACAGCTTGGCCATGATCTCTCCTTCTGGGTCAGTCGGTGCTCGCCGGGGCGTCGCCGGCGGCAGCGGTGTCGGGGGTGTCGGTGGTGGTTTCGGCAGCAGCGGCCGGGACGGCCTCGGGGGCGGCCTCGGGAGCGGCACCGCCCGTCTCGGCGGGCTTCTTCTCCTTGAGCGCCTCGGCCAGCCGGGCGACCTGCGACAGCGGGGCCTGGAACAGCCCGGCGGCCTTGGTCAGGTTGCCCTTCATCGCGCCGGCCAGCTTGGCCAGGAGCACCTCGCGCGGCTCGACGTCGGCGAGGGCGGTGACCTCACCGGCGTCGACCGTGCGGCCTTCGACCACGCCGCCCTTGATGACGAGCAGCGGGTGGGCGCGGGCGAAGTCGCGGATGGCCTTGGCGGCCTCCACCGGGTCGCCCTCGATGAAGGCGATCGCGGTCGGGCCGCTGAGCAGCGGACCGAGGTCGGCATGCCCGACCGACTCCGCCGCCCGCTTCGTCAGGGTGTTCTTGACGATGGCGTAGCTGCTGCCCTCACCGAGGGAACGGCGCAGCTGGGTCAGCTGCGCCACGGTCAGCCCGCGGTACTCGGTGAGCACGGCCGCGCTGGACTTCTCGAACCGCTCGGTGATCTCGTCGATCACCGCGGCCTTGGCCTGCGTGGGCATGGGCCTCCTCTCGTCTGTCGGGCGACCGCTCGTGCGACGGCGCGAGCGCGGACGATCACCGGGCCCGGAGACGAGGAACGCCCCGGCGCAGGGCGCACGGGGCGAGGGACGGGACGCGCGGGCGCCCGCCGATCGGACCGTCCTCCTGCGCGGGCCGCCCGGAACTCCGGGACCTTCGATCGCACGCGCACGTGCGACGACCAGCGGTCTAGGGGGGAACGCGAGCAAGGGTACGCCACCCCGGCGCGGTGCCGGCGGGCCGGGTCCCCGCGCCTCCGCGGGCCGGCGAGCGGCGGCCGGGCGCGCCGAGATCGGCGGTCCGGTCGCGACGACGGCCCGCACGCACAGCGGAGGCCCCGCAGCGCGGGTGCGCTGCGGGGCCTCCGACCGGACCGGGGGACGGCGTCCTGGCTAGGCGGTGGCCTCGTCGACGGTCAGGTTGCGGGTGCGGTTCGGGTCGACCGGGATGCCCGGACCCATGGTCGTGGAGATGGTGACCTTCTTCAGGTACCGGCCCTTGGCCGCCGACGGCTTGGCGCGCAGCACCTCGTCGAGCGCGGCCGCGTAGTTCTCGACCAGCTTCGCGTCGTCGAACGACGTCTTGCCGATGATCAGGTGCAGGTTCGCCTGCTTGTCGACGCGGAAGTTGATCTTCCCGCCCTTGATGTCGTTGACCGCCTTGGTGACGTCGGGGGTCACCGTGCCGGTCTTCGGGTTCGGCATCAGGCCGCGGGGGCCCAGGATGCGGGCGATGCGGCCGACCTTGGCCATCTGGTCCGGCGTGGCGATCGCGGCGTCGAAGTCCAGGAAGCCGCCCTGGATGCGCTCGATCAGGTCGTCGGACCCGACGACGTCGGCCCCGGCGGCCTCCGCCTCGGCGGCCTTGTCACCGGTCGCGAAGACGATGACGCGGGCGGTCTTCCCCGTGCCGTGCGGCAGGTTCACCGTGCCGCGGACCATCTGGTCGGCCTTGCGCGGGTCGACTCCGAGGCGCATGGCCACCTCGACCGTCGCGTCGTAGCTGGTCGTCGAGGTCTGCTTGGCCAGGGCCGCCGCCTGCAGCGGGGTGTAGAGGTTGTCGTGGTCGACCTGCGCGGCCGCCGCGCGGTACTTCTTGCCGTGCTTCGCCATGGTGGTTCCTCTCCCCCGGCGGTCGCCGGGGATCGTGTGGTGAACGGGCCTGGCCGGCCCTCCCACTGGAAGGACCTCGTCCTCCTCAGCCCTCGCACGCTCGGGCCGAGCCTCTGGACGAGGCCGTTCCATCGGGTTACTGGACGGTGATGCCCATCGACCGGGCGGTGCCGGCGATGATCTTCTCCGCCTCGTCGAGCGAGTTGGCGTTGAGGTCGGGCATCTTGGTCTGGGCGATCTCGCGGACCTGGTCGCGGGTGACGGTGGCGACCTTGGTCTTGTGCGGCTCCCCCGAGCCCTTCTCGACACCGGCGGCCTTGAGCAGCATCCGGGCGGCCGGCGGGGTCTTGGTGACGAAGGTGAAGGACCGGTCCTCGAACACCGAGATCTCGACCGGGATCACGTTGCCGCGCTGCGACTCGGTCGCGGCGTTGTAGGCCTTGCAGAACTCCATGATGTTGACGCCGTGCTGGCCGAGCGCCGGACCGACCGGCGGCGCGGGGGTGGCCGCGCCGGCGTTGATCTGGAGCTTGATGACCGCGGTCAACCGCTTCCTGGGGGGCATCGCTTTCCTTCGTCTTCTCTCGTGATCTGGGCTGGAAGGCCCCGGAGCAGGGTCCCGGCCCGAGCGGAGCGAGGGTCGGGGGGCACCGGGCCCGACCGCTACAACTTCTGGACCTGGTTGAAGGACAGCTCGACCGGGGTCTCGCGGCCGAAGATGGAGACGAGCACCTGCAGCTTCTGCTGCTCGGCGTTGATCTCGTTGATCGTCGCGGGCAGGGTCGCGAACGGCCCGTCCATGACGGTGACCGACTCGCCGATCTCGAAGTCGACGACGGCGGTCGGGGCCGCGGCGGCCGCGCCGGCGGTCTCCGGCACACGGGCGGCCTGCGGGGTGGCGGCCGGGGCGAGGATCTTCACGACCTCGTCGAGGGTCAGCGGCGAGGGCCGGGACGTCGCGCCGACGAAGCCGGTGACGCCCGGGGTGTTGCGCACCGCGCCCCACGACTCGTCGTTGAGCTCCATGCGGACGAGCAGGTAGCCGGGCAGCACCTTGCGGTTGACCTGCGCGCGCTTGCCGTTCTTGATCTCGGTGACCTCCTCGGTGGGCACCTCGATCTGGTAGATGTAGTCCTCGACGTCCAGCGACTGGATGCGCGCCTCGAGGTTGGTCTTCACCTTGTTCTCGTAGCCCGCGTAGGAATGCACGACGTACCAGTCGCCGGGCAGCAGGCGCAGCTTCTGGCGCATGACCTCGGCCGGGTCCTCGATCACGTCGCCGTCGGAGTCGGCCGCCGGCGCGACCAGCGGGTCGCTGGCCAGGCTGCCCGGATCGCCCCCCTCGACGGCGGGCGTCGCGTCGGCCACCTCGCTGGCGGTGTCGAGGTCGGCGGTGTCGCTCGTCCCCTCGGCGGCACCGGTCTCGCCGGCGCCCGTCTCGAGGTCGGCGGTTCCGCGGACGTCCATGCGCGCGTCGTCGAGATCGGTGGCGTACGCCGGGTCGTCGACGGCGCTGTCGGTCGCGAAGGGCTCGCGGGGGTCGGTCACGGGGGTCTCTTCCTGTTGCGGGTGCAGCGTCGGGGCCGGTGGCGCGGACGGTCAGCCGAAGACGGCGATCACGCCCTGGGCGAAGAGCAGGTCGAGCCCGGCCACCAGGGCGACGATGAAGGCCACGAAGACGATCACCACGGTCGTGTACGTGATCAGCTCGCGGCGTCCCGGCCAGATGACCTTGCGCAGCTCGGCGACCACCTCGCGCAGGAAGCGGCGCAGCGAGCGCCGGGGCCGCAGCTCCTCGGCCCGTGCCCGCTCGGCGGCCGCTCGGGAACGGGTGCCGGCGCCCTCCGCCCGGCCGGCCGGGCGGGCGGCACTCCGGGCCGGACGCCGGGCCGGGACGGCGGTGTCGTCGTCGCCCTCGGCGGTGATGGCGCGACCGCGGCGTCGGGTCGGCGCACCGACGACCTTGCCCTCCTCGGCGGCCGCCTCCGAGGCGACCTCGTCCTCGGCCGCCTCCAGCTCCGCGGCGTCGTCGACGCCCGGCGTCTCCCGGTCGATCCGCTCGTCGGTCAGCTCGGCGTCCGTGGCGCCGCGGGGATCGTCCTCGCGGTCCCGCTGGTCGTCGCTCACTGCGCCTCGCTCGCCTCGTCGTGGTGGGCCCTCGTGCGGGCCCCGGTCGGTGTCACCGTCGTCCGGTGCGGTCGTGCCCTGGTCCGTGCGCCGGTCGAACCGCTCGCCGCGTCTCCGGGAGCGGCCGAGCGCTCGGGCAGGGGTGACAGGACTTGAACCTGCAGCCTGCGGTTTTGGAGACCGCTGCTCTGCCAATTGAGCTACACCCCTATGCCCCGGACCGGTGCGGCACCGCAGCCGGCGCCGCGCCCCGGACGGGGCCCGGGACGCCCGACCCCTGCCACACGCACACCGGTCCCGCGGGGATCCGGGGCACGCCGGTGGCGGGGTCAGCAGCCCCAGGCCTGCGAGTGTACGGGACCGGCCGCCCCGGCAGCCAACGAGGCCGGGACGCCGTCGGTCCCGGGCGGTCCGGCCGGAGCCGCTTTGACACGATGGGCCCATGACCGCCGTGTCCGCGCAGGAGCCCGCCGCCCCGTCGCAGCCGCCCCCCGCCGAGCGCCGCGTGTCGCGCCGGCTGGCCGCCATCACCGAGTCGGCCACGCTCGCCGTCGACGCCAAGGCCAAGGCGCTGAAGGCGGCCGGGAAGCCGGTCATCGGCTTCGGCGCCGGCGAGCCGGACTTCCCCACCCCGGACTACGTCGTCGAGGCCGCGATCGCCGCCGCCCGCCAGCCGGCCATGCACCGCTACACCCCGGCGGGCGGCCTGCCCGCGCTCAAGGAGGCGATCGTCGCCAAGACGGCGCGCGACTCCGGGCTGGCGGCGACCCCGGCCAACGTGCTGGTGACGAACGGCGGCAAGCAGGCCGTCTACGAGGCCTTCGCCGCGATGCTCGACCCGGGCGACGAGGTCCTGCTGCCCGCGCCCTACTGGACGACGTACCCGGAGGCGATCAAGCTGGCCGGCGGCGTGCCCGTCCCGGTCCTGGCCGACGAGCAGAGCGGCTACCTCGTGTCGGTCGGCCAGCTCGAGGCCGCCCGCACCCCCCGCACCAAGGTCGTGCTGTTCTGCTCGCCGTCCAACCCCACCGGGGCGGTCTACCCCGAGCAGCAGGTCGCCGAGATCGGCCGGTGGGCGGCCGAGACGGGGCTGTGGGTGCTCACCGACGAGATCTACGAGCACCTCACCTACGGCGGTGCGACCGCGCCGTCCATGCCGGTCGTGGTGCCGGAGATCGCCGACCGCTGCGTCGTGGTCAACGGGGTGGCGAAGACCTACGCGATGACCGGTTGGCGGGTCGGCTGGATCGTCGGCCCCGCCGACGTCGTGAAGGCGGCCACCAACCTCCAGTCGCACGCCACCTCCAACGTGGCCAACGTGTCGCAGGCCGCGGCGATCGCCGCGCTCAACGGCGACCTGTCGGCGGTGGCGGCGATGCGGGAGGCGTTCGACCGGCGCCGGAAGCTGATCGTCTCCATGCTGCGCGAGATCCCCGGTGTGGCCTGCCCCGAGCCGCAGGGCGCCTTCTACGCCTACCCCTCGGTCAAGGGGCTGCTCGGCCGGCCCGTCGCCGGGCGGACGGCGTCGTCGAGCATCGAGCTCGCGGAGATCGTCCTCGAGGAGGCGGAGGTCGCCGTCGTCCCGGGCGAGGCGTTCGGCACGCCGGGCTACCTGCGGATGTCCTACGCGCTCGGCGACGACGACCTGGTCGAGGGCGTGTCCCGGATGCAGCGGCTGTTCTCGGCAGCCGGCTGACCAGGCCGGCCGACGTCGCCGGGGGCACCCGGCCCGGTCAGGCCAGCTGCACGACCGCCCGGGCGAGCGAGAGCACCTTCTCGCCGCCGCTGGTGACCGTGAGGTCGACGCGCACCCGCCCGCCGTCGAGCCCGGCGGCCACCACGCCGCGGACGGCGATCTCGGCGCCGCGGTCGTCGTCGGGCACCTCCACCGGCCGCCCGAAGCGCACGTGGTACTCGACGACGGCGGCCGGGTCGCCGGCCCAGTCGCTGACCGCGCGGCCGGCCAGGCCCATCGTCAGCATGCCGTGGGCGATCACCCCGGGCAGGCCGACGGACGTGGCGACCCGGTCGCTCCAGTGGATCGGGTTGAAGTCGCCGGAGGCGCCGGCGTAGCGCACCAGGTCGGCGCGCGTGACGGGGAAGACCCGCTCGGGCAGCTCGGCGCCGACCGGGGCGTCGGCCGCGGTCCGGCGGGTCACGCCGGACCCCCGCCCCGGGCCACGAGCACCGACACGGCGGTGCACACGTCCTCGCCGTCCTCGGTGCGGACGTCGACGCGCGTCGTGAGCAGGTCGTTCCCGGCGACCGTGCGCGCGGCGTCGATCGTGGTCGTGCTGACCAGCCGGTCGCCTGCCCGGATCGGCCGGTGATGGGTGAAGCGCTGCTCCCCGTGGACCACGCGGCCGTAGTCGAGATCGACGTCGGGATCGTCGAGCACGACGTCGGCGGCGCCGAGGGTCACGACGATGGCGAACGTCGGCGGGGCGACGACGTCGGGATGGCCGGCGGCACGGGCCGCGCCGGGGTCGGTGTGAACCGCGTCGTCGGCGCCGACCGCCCGCGCGAACTCGGCGATCTTGGCGCGGCCCACCTCGTAGACGGCCGACGGCGGATAGCTGCGCCCCGCCAGCGACCTGTCGAGCGGCACCGGGTCAGCGGGTCTCGCGGTGCACGGTGTGCTTGCGGTCGTACGGGCAGTACTTCCGCAGCTCGAGCCGGTCGGGGTCGTTCCGCCGGTTCTTGCGGGTGATGTAGTTGCGGTTCTTGCACTCCTGGCAGGCCAGGGTGATCTTCGGACGGATGTCGGTGGCTGCCACGGGGTGCTCTCCTCGCCTTGTCGGTTCGGGCCGGCTCCGGGCCCGTCGGTGCGGTCGGCCCGAGGGTCCGACGCGACGACGGGCCCACCTGGGGGCCCGTCGGAAGTAGCGGTGACCGGATTTGAACCGGTGACACAGCGATTATGAGCCGCTTGCTCTGCCTGGCTGAGCTACACCGCCGGAGGGACCGGGCGGCCCGGTCGGGCGACAGGACCGGTCGGTCAGGATACCCGCGCGAGGTGAACGCGGGTCAGAGCCCCTTTACGGAATCGAACCGTAGACCTTCTCCTTACCATGGAGACGCTCTGCCGACTGAGCTAAAGGGGCCGTGGCCGGAGCCGTCGACGACTGTACCCGATGGCCCCGGGCCTCCCTGCAGGGCCCGCCGCGAGCGTGCGAGCGGTGGGGAGCAGGGAGGCCCTCTCTCACGTGCGGACGAACAGCCGCCGGTGAGCCGCCCCGGGGGCTGCCGTCCGGACACCGGTGCGCGCCAGCAGCCAGCTTTCCAGGCGGTCCTCCGGCAGCGGGCGGCTGACCAGGAAACCCTGCAGCTTGTCGCACCCCATCTCGGCCAGCAGGTTGCGGGTCGCCTCGTCCTCGACACCCTCGGCGACCACCCGGAGGCCCAGGTTGTGCGCGAGCTCGATGATCGAGCGGGCGATGAACGACTCGCCCTGGCTGGTCGACATGCCCAGCACGAAGGACTTGTCGATCTTGACCTCGTCGATGGGCAGGTGGCGCAGCTGCGACAGCGACGAGTAGCCGGTCCCGAAGTCGTCCATCGACAGCCGCAGGCCCAGCGCGTGCAGGTCGCCGAGCACCGTGCTGCCGCGCACCGAGTCGCTCACGACGCTGCCCTCGGTCAGCTCCAGGGTGAGCAGCTCGCCCGGCACGCCGTGGCGCTGCAGCGCCCGGCGGACCCGTGCGACCAGGTCGGGCTCGCCGAGGCAGTGCGCGGACAGGTTGACCGCCACCGACAGCGCGATGTCCTGGTCCAGCCAGCGGCGGCAGCGCGCCAGCGCCAGGTCGAGCACGTGGTCGGTCAGCGCGCCGATGCGGCCGATCTGCTCGGCGAGGTGGATGAAGTCGTCGGGCGGGATCGGGCCGTAGCGCGGGTGCGCCCAGCGGACGAGGGTCTCGACGGAGACGATGTCGGAGCTCTGCGCGTCGATGATCGGCTGGAAGACGACACCGATGGAGCCGTCGCGCATCGCCTGCTCCAGCTCGGTGCCCAGCTGCAGCCGGCGCAGGCTCTGCTGGTCGAGCACCGGGTGGTAGCTGGCCACGCCGCCGGAGCCGCCGGCGGCCAGCAGGGCGACGTCGGCCCGCTG
This sequence comes from Geodermatophilus sp. YIM 151500, assembly GCF_025716945.1. Taxonomy (GTDB): domain Bacteria; phylum Actinomycetota; class Actinomycetes; order Mycobacteriales; family Geodermatophilaceae; genus YIM-151500. The sequence continues at coordinate 179,446 of NZ_JAOVZT010000007.1, read as the reverse complement.
CATGAGGGTGCCCGAGTCGGTGCCGTGCACCGGCGCGGCCGCCACCCCGATGGTCAGCGTGACCTCGAGGTCGAGCCCCGCCACCCGGGCGCGGCAGGATGCCGCCTCCCGCAGCCGCCGCGCGGCGCGCTCGGTGGCCGCCAGGGAGAGGCCGGGCAGCAGGACGGCGAACTGGTCGCCCTCCATCCGCGCCACCAAGGCCTGCGGGGGCGCGTGCTCGCGCAGCAGCCCGGCGGTCACCAGCAGCAGCTCGTCGCTGGCCGCGTGCCCCAGGGTGTCGGTGACCTCGGTGTAGTTGCCCAGCGAGGCGAGGACGAGCCCGGCGCGGGCGCCGACCGGGTCCGCGGCCAGCAACTGGTCGATCTCGGCCGCCAGGCGCTGCCGGTTGGGCAGCCCGGTCAACCGGTCGTGGTCGGCGTCGTAGCGGATCTGGGTGAGCAACTGCTGCTGGCGGATGGCGGCGTTGACGTGGGTGAGCATGGAGTCCAGCGCCGACCGGTCGCTCTCGACGAACGAGAGGTTGTCGCCGCGGCGGTCGCACACCTCGAGGTAGCCCGGCTCGCCGGCCGCCGTGACCACCGGCGCCCCGAGCAGGTCGGAGACGCCCCGACGCGCCAGCGCCGCGGCCTCCTGACGGTCGGCGCGGGCCAGCGATCCCAGCACCGGGGTCTCGTCGCCCTCGACGGCCCGGCGCCGGAACAGGTCGTCCGGGTCGCCGGGCCCGTCGTACCAGACCGAGCCGTCCTCCGCGGCGACGACCAGCCGCGGCTCCTCGTCCAGGTACGGCGGCAGCCACAGAGCGGCACGCTCGGCGTGCATCAGCTCCCGGACCGCCTCGACGACCTGCGGGGTGCCGTCCTCGTCGGCCGGCAGCTGCTCCACCCGCCGCGCGAACGCGTACACCTGCTCCAGGGCCTGGCTCTCCCGCGTCACCGCGCCGAAGCGGCGGTAGAGGAGCGCCAGCGCCACGATGATCGGCACGATCAGCAGCCACGTCCAGGCGGTCACCGCGACCAGGTTGAGCACGGCCAACCCGACCACGGCGGACATCGGGCCGACGAACAGGACGGGGACGAACAACCGCGCCCACAGCGTGCGGCCCGGGTAGCCCTCCGTCGCGGTGATGGCCGCCGCGATGAGCAGCGTGCCGACCAGGTTGGCGGCGAACAACGCGACCAGGTACGCCAGCCAGGTCAGCGGCTCGGTGATCGCGCCTCCCGGCAGCGCGTCGAGGACCAGGACGGCGGCGCACACCTCGAGCACCGCGACGGCGGCGTTGAACAGCACCTTGGCCCGGGGGAACCCCTGCGCGAGGACGACGACCCCCACGGCGACCGCGCGGGCGATGGCCGTCCACGTCCCCCCGATCTGCACGAGCGCGATGACCAGCGCCAGCTCGCTCGCCGACCAGGTGAAGCCGTGCGAGCGGAACTCGAAGCGCAACGTCAGCGACTCGGCCACGACCATGGCCAGGGCCACGGCGAGCAGCGGCAGGACGTCGACCGAGGACAACCGCGGCGACAGCGTCCCGACGGCCACGGGCACGGTGCAGGCCAGGACGACGGCCGTCACCGCCCACGGGCTCCGATCGGTCGAGGACCGGTCGGGCGCGCGCTCGTCCGGCTCGGCCACGGCAAACCTGCGTTTCCCCGGGGAAGGTGGGCGGCCAGAGGCTAGCAGCGCACCCTGCGCGGGCGGCCCCCGCGGATCGGCCCGCCCCCGGCCGGGCGCGGGGCCCGCAGACCCGGCGTGGGGCGATCGCGCGGTCCCCGGACGCGAGCAGGGCAGCCGGTCGGCGACCGGCTGCCCTGCTCGTGCCGGCCGGAGCCGGCGGGATGCGGAAGGCAGGTTCTGGGGCGGGGCCCGAGGGCCGCCTCAGCGCGTCGGAGGGACCGACGCGAGGGATCCGCTCAGTGCGACCACTTGGCGCCGCGGGACCAGGAGGCGCCGCGCGACCACGAGGCCCCCCGCGACCACGAGGCCCCCCGCGACCACGAGGCCCCGCGACGGGACACGACTGCGCTCTGCATGCTGCTCATGACGTCCTCCTCAAGGCACGACCGACTGCGACGAGTGCGGCAGTCACTCACGCGCGGGGGCAGAGCGTCGTTCGGTACGGACCGCACCCGGCACATTGCTTCCCGTCACCCGGACGGGCAAGCACCGTCGATCACTAACGGGTGACGGCCAGTCATGTCGTCACGCTCCGTGGTTGTAAACAGACGACTTGTCACCGGATCGGGTGACGGTCACCGCTTCCTCCCCTTCTCCGGCCCGTCGCGCTCCTCCCAGCGGCCGAGGCCGAGGTCCGTCGCCGCCGACAGGGCCGCCTCCCGCAGCTCCTCCGAGAAGCTCCACTCCGGGGACCTCGGTGGTTCCGGCGAGCCGAGCGCGTGCGCGGTCAACCGGAAGGAGGTCTCCGCCGTGCGGGCGGCGGCCACCGCGTGCGCCCGCTGGTCGGGTGGCAGCGCCGCGAGGGCGGCGCGGCCGGCGTCGGTCGGGCGGACGGGCAGGCCCCGCTCGGCGCCGTCGTCCCAGGTGCCGTCGGCCCGCAGCCAGTGCGCGGCAAAGGGCTCGACGAGACCGGCCACCTCGCCCCAGGGCCCGCGCAGCACCAGGCACAGCAGGCCCACCGTGGCATCCCACCGCCGCTTGCGGAGCAACGCCTCGGCCTGGCGGTCGAACCCGTTCATCGCCGCGGCCAGGCGCTGGCCGTACTCCTGGACGGCGAGGTACGCGCTCGGCACCTCGACGGCGGGCAGCGGGCCGATGGGCCCGGCCGGGCCGAGCTCCACCGGTCGCCGGGACGCCCACTCTCGCAGCGCCCCCTCCACCGCGTGGGCGGCGGCGCGGTGGGTGGTCAGGTGGCCCAGGCCGCGGAGGGCGGGATCGGCCGGGCCGGTCGACCGCCCGTCGAGCGCGGTGCCGAGCAGCTCGGCCGTGTGCCCGACGTGGCCGGCGATCGCCGTCCCCAGCGCCGGCGCCACCCGGGCGACCACCGCCAGGTCGACCGACCGGTGGGCGGGGTCGCCGTCGCGGATGCCCGCGCCGAGCGCCTCGAGGCCGCTGCGCACCGCCCGTTGGCCGGCTCCGCCCTCCGCCCGCCCGGCCAGCGCGACCACCTCGGCCAGCAGTGCGCCGCCGTCGCCCCGGTCGCGCGCCAGCAGCGTCGACCAGGTGTCGCGGTCGGCCAGCAGCGCCGCACCGGCGTCGGCGGAGCCCGCGGCGACGAGGGTGTCCAGCACGACGCCCACCGGGTCGAGCCGCGCCGGACCGGTGCCGGGGGGCGCCGCCGGTGGCGCTCCCGCCACCCGCTCCCGGGCCAGCAGATCGCGCCCCCACGAGGCCACCACCGCCGGTGGGACGCCCCGCGCGCCGCCGGCGCCGGCACCGGCCAGCAGGACGGCCGCGATGCCCCCGGCGACGCCCTCGGCGGGACCGGGCGGATCGGCCGGTGACAGGAGCGGCTCGGCGAGCAGGCCGGCGACGGGGGCGTCGACGGTGCCGTCGTCCGGATCGGCGGCCGCGGCCAGCGCCCGCGCGAGCAACCGCGCGAAGGCGCTGCCGGGGCCCAGGTCGGCGTGCGCGGCGGTCTCCAGCGCCGTGCGGAGGCCGGCGACGCCGAGACCGCCCAGGAAGGCCGCGGCGAAGGCCTCCTCGCCGGCGGCGGACCCGACGGCGCGGGCGCGCCGTTCGAGCGCGTCGAGGGAGATCAGGTGCTCCTCCTCGCCCGGCCCCGCGAGGAAGGCGTCGGCGAGGGCCCGGCCGCGGTCGGCCAGCTCGTCCCGGCCCCAGGCGGGCAGGACGGCCACCAGGTGGGCGGACCAGCGCTGCACCGCGCCCGACGGGCCGGTGGGCCCGTCGCCGCCGGGGAGGGCGAGCGCCCGGACGGTGGTGGTGTCCGCGTCGGACAGCCGGTCGAGGAGGCGCGCGTGCTCCCGGCTCCGCTCCCGCTCGGCCGCTGCGAGCCGCTCCAGGGCGGTTGCCGCGTGGACCGGTCCCGTGGCGGTCCACCCGGCGGGGTCCAGCGGCGTGGAGAGCTGGATCCGCGTGCGCGCGAAGTCCTCCTCCTGCTCTTCCTGCAGCCGGCGGATCCGGCGGCGGACGGCGCGCAGCTCCGCGGCGTGGGCCACCAGCCGCGCGGCGGCGCGCTGCAGGGCCGCGGCGCTGCCCGCCGCCAGGTCGGCGATCACGGCCACGCGCGCGGTGGCCGCCACCGCGTCCTCACCCCGCCAGCGGGGCGCCGCGGCCGCGGGACCGCCCAGGTGCGCGGCGAGCTCCCCCAGCCGATCGGCGGCGACTCCTGCGTCGCCGGCGAGGTCGTCGAGCGCGGTCGGGTCCTCCGGGGGCGGGTCGAGCGGGACTGGCGCCGGCGGCGTGGTCACGGGGTGCGCACCTGGCCACGGCGGACGAGCAGCCCGGCGTCGAGGGCCAGCCAGGAGCCGGCGACCTCGGCGACGGCGGCGTCGAGCCGGTGCAGCTCTCCCGCCAACCCGCGGGCGGTGAGCCCGTGCCCGGCGAGGAAGGCGTCGACCGCCGGCTGCAGCCGGCCGCCGACCGGGGCGCCGGGGACCAGCCGGGCGCGGGCCTCCTCCGCCGTCCCCGCCCCGACGCGCAGCGCACCGGCGAGGCCGAACAGTTCGAGCACGGGGACCTCGATCGACTCGTCGGACGACATGGGCCGCATCCTGTCGCGCCGCGGGACCGAGGGTTGCCGTCGTCCACAGGCGCCGGCCGGCCACCCGGTCGGGTGACCGCGTCGTCCACATCCGCCGGCCGGGGGCGGTGGACCACGCCCGCGGGGCTCTACGCTGCCCGGCGTGCGACGGGAGGTGGCCGGAGGGGAGCAGGGCTCGACGCTGCCCTTCGTGCTGGTCTGCTGGACCGTCGCGGCGCTGATGGCCTTCGGCGCGATCGCCGCGTCCGACGCGTTCCTGGAGCAGCAGGAGGTGCAGGCGGTCTGCGACGGCGCGGCTCTGGCCGCGGCCAACCGGGCCGACGAGGCCGCGGTCTACGCCGCCGGGTTGGGTGAGGACCTGCCGCTCACCCGGGCCACGGCCGCCGCGGCGGTGGCCGACCAGCTCGCCGACGGCGGTGCCCGGCTGGACGCGTGGTCGGCCGAGACCGACGGCGTGGAGGTCGCGGTGCGGTGCACCCGCTACGTGGACATCGCCTTCGGCTGGCTCTTCCTCGGCGGGTAGCCGCTGGAGCGCACCGCGGTCGCCGCCGCGCGGGCGCCCACCGCGGGCTGAACCCACCCCTCCGCGAACCGCGACGGCCCCCGGCACGTGGGTGCCGGGGGCCGTCGGACCGGGCGTGGCGGGTGAAGGATTCGAACCTTCGTAGGCTGAGCCGACGGATTTACAGTCCGCTCCCTTTGGCCACTCGGGCAACCCGCCGTGCGGTGGTACCGGAGCAGCGTACAAGACGGCGGACGGCGGCCCGGCATCCCCGGGACGGCGCCGCAGAGCGGAAGGAGCGCACCATGGCCGACTCGTCCTTCGACGTCGTGAGCAAGGTCGACCGGCAGGAGGTCGACAACGCCCTCAACCAGGCGGGCAAGGAGCTGTCGCAGCGGTTCGACTTCCGCGGCACCAACGCCAGCATCGCCTGGGCCGGCGAGGACGGCGTGACGCTGCAGGCCGACACCGAGGAGCGGGTGGCCGCGGCGCTGGACGTCTTCAAGGAGAAGCTGGTCAAGCGGGGCATCTCGCTGAAGTCCCTGGACGCCGGCGAGCCGCAGGCCTCGGGCAAGGGCTACAAGCTCGGCGCCCGCATCAAGCAGGGCATCGAGTCCGACACGGCCAAGAGGATCGCGAAGATCATCCGCGACGAGGGCCCGAGGGGCGTGCAGGCGCAGATCCAGGGCGACCAGCTGCGGGTGAGCGGCAAGAAGCGCGACGACCTGCAGGCCGTGCAGCGCCTGCTGCGCGACAAGGACCTCGACGTCGCCCTCCAGTTCGACAACTACCGCTGAGTCCCCTCGGGGCGAGGGTCCTCCCAGGTGTGGCCGAGCCCCCCTCGGGGCGAGGGTCCTCTCAGGTGTGGCCGAGTTCGCGCGCCATGCCCTCCAGGCGCGCGATCCGCTGCGCCATCGGCGGGTGGGTGGTGAACAGCGACGCCATGCCCTGCCCGCGGAACGGATTGGCGATCATCAAGTGGCTCTGGGTCACCAGCCGGTCCTCCTGCGGCAGCGGCCGGGCGGCGGCGCCGCGCTCGATCTTGCGCAGCGCGCTGGCCAGGGCCAGCGGGTCCTGCGACAGCCGGGCGCCGGACGCGTCGGCCTGGTACTCGCGGCTCCGGCTGACCGCCATCTGCACCACGGCCGCGGCGATCGGGCCGAGGACGACGAGCAGGAGGCTGCCCAGCGCGTTGCCGCCGCCGCGGTCCTCCTCGGAGCGGCCGCCGAACAGCGAGGCGAACATCGCCATGTGCGCCAGGTAGGTGATCACCGTCGCCATGGCGCCCGCGACCGAGCTGATGAGGATGTCACGGTTGTAGACGTGCGAGAGCTCGTGGGCCAGCACGCCGCGCAGCTCGCGCCGGTCGAGCAGCTCGAGGATGCCCTGCGTGCAGCAGACCGCGGCGTTGCGCGGGTTGCGCCCCGTGGCGAAGGCGTTGGGCTGGTCGGTCGGGCTGACGTACAGGCGCGGCATCGGCTGGCGGGCCTCGGTGGCCAGCTCGCGGACCATGGCGTACAGCGCGGGAGCCTGGGTCTCGGTCACCGGGAAGGCCCGCATGGCCCGCAGCGCGAGCTTGTCGGAGTTGAAGTAGGCGAAGCCGTTGACCGCGAGGGCGATGAAGACGGCGACGAGGAGGCCCTGCGATCCCCCGATCAGCTGGCCGGCGGCGAGGATGAGGCCGGCCATCAGGCCGAGGAGGACGGCGGTCTTGAGCCCGTTGTTCCAGCGCTGCACGCCTGTCCAACGCCGGCTGCCAGGACGCCGTTCCCCGGGGCCGGGCGCGTCCCCCGAGGGTGGGCGAGCTGTGCACCGCCGCGACGGCACGAGCGACCGGGCCCGCGCCGGAATGACCGGCGGCCCGGACGGGTTGGTGCCGGGGATGCGCCCGGGACCCGTGTGCGGTGGGCCGGGACGGGCAAGGATGGATGGTTCGGGGTGTCCGGTTCCACAGACCGGCCGCGGGCACCCGCACGTAACCTCGGCCGGTGGAGGTTGATCACCCATGACGAGCACCACCCCGTCGACGGCGACCGCCGCGGGCAACGGTCACGGCCCCGCGGAGCTCGCGCCATCCGCACCGGGCGGCCTGGTCAAGAGCGTCGTCGAACTCGATCGCGTGGTCATCCGGCTGGCCGGTGACTCCGGCGACGGCATGCAGCTCACCGGCAACCGCTTCACCAGCGAGACGGCGTCCTTCGGCAACGACCTCTCGACGCTGCCCAACTTCCCCGCCGAGATCCGCGCGCCGACGGGCACGCTGCCCGGCGTCAGCTCGTTCCAGCTGCACTTCGCCGACCACGACATCATGACGCCGGGCGACGCACCCGACGTGCTGGTGGCGATGAACCCGGCCGCCCTCAAGGCCAACATCTCCGATCTCCCCGGCGGCGGTCTGCTCATCGCCGACAGCGACGAGTTCACCCCGCGCAACCTGGCCAAGGTCGGCTACACCGAGAACCCGCTCGAGGACGGCTCGCTCGAGGGGTGGCAGGTGGTCAGCGTGCCGCTCACCTCGCTGACGCTCGACGCCCTGGCCGACTCCGGTCTGGGCAAGAAGGAGGCCGAGCGGAGCAAGAACATGTTCACGCTCGGCCTGCTCTCGTGGATGTACCACCGGCCGACCGAGGGCACGGTCCGCTTCCTCGAGCGGCAGTTCCGCCGCAAGCCGGAGATCGCCGCGGCCAACATCACCGCCTTCCGCGCCGGCTTCAACTACGGCGAGACCACCGAGGCCTTCGCGGTCAGCTACGAGGTCAAGCCCGCCCCGATGGCGCCGGGCCGCTACCGCAACATCTCCGGCAACCAGGCGCTGGCGTTCGGCCTCGTCGCCGCCGGGCAGCGGTCCGGCCTGCCCGTGTTCCTGGGCGCCTACCCGATCACCCCGGCCTCGGACATCCTGCACGAGCTGTCCAAGCACAAGGCCTTCGGCGTGCGCACCTTCCAGGCCGAGGACGAGATCGCCGGGATCGGTGCGGCGCTGGGCGCCGCGTTCGGTGGCGCCCTCGGCGTCACCACGACGTCCGGCCCCGGCATCTCGCTGAAGTCGGAGACCATCGGCCTGGCGGTCATGACCGAGCTACCGCTGGTGGTCGTCGACGTCCAGCGCGGCGGGCCGTCGACCGGCCTGCCGACCAAGACCGAGCAGTCGGACCTGCTGCAGGCCATGTTCGGGCGCAACGGCGAGGCGCCGCTGCCGGTCATCGCCCCGCGCTCCCCCGGCGACTGCTTCGACGCCGCGTTGGAGGCCGCGCGGATCGCGCTGACGTACCGGACGCCGGTCGTGCTGCTCTCCGACGGCTACCTGGCGAACGGCGCCGAGCCGTGGGCCATCCCCGACGTCGACTCGCTGCCCGACCTGCGGGTCGACTTCGCCACCGAGCCCAACGGCGAGGACGGCACCTTCCTCCCCTACCTGCGCGATCCGGAGACCCTGGCCCGCGCCTGGGCCGTGCCCGGCACCGCCGGGCTGCAGCACCGGATCGGCGGGCTCGAGAAGGCTGACAAGACCGGCAACATCTCCTACGACCCGGCCAACCACGACCTCATGACCCGCACCCGGCAGGCCAAGATCGACGGCATCGCCGCCGACATCCCGGCCACCGAGGTCGAGGACCCGGACGGCGACGCCCGGGTGGCTGTCGTCGGCTGGGGCTCCACGTACGGCCCGATCGGCGCCGCCTGCCGGCGCATCCGGCGCTCCGGCCGGTCGATCGCCCAGATCCACCTGCGGCACGTCAACCCGATGCCGGCCGACCTGGGCGACGTCCTGCGCCGCTACGACCGCGTCGTCTGCCCGGAGATGAACATGGGCCAGCTCGCGCTGCTGCTGCGGGCGAAGTACCTCGTCGACGTCGAGAGCCACACGCAGGTGCGCGGCCTGCCCTTCCGCGCGGCGGAGCTCGCCGCCGTGCTGCAGGGCGTCATCGACTCCACCACTCCCACCGCGGCCGCCGTGGCCGCCGCCCCCGGAGGTGCCCGGTGACCACCACCGACCACGTGCACGACCTCGGCATGCCGGCGGCCGATCCGATCTCCGCGGCCATCGCCGCCGGCGGGGACAAGCAGACCGAGCTCAAGGCCAAGGACCTCAAGACCGACCAGGAGGTCCGCTGGTGCCCCGGCTGCGGTGACTACGTCATCCTCAACGCCGTCCAGAGCTTCCTGCCGAGCCTGGGCATCGCCCGCGAGGACATGGTCATCGTGTCCGGCATCGGGTGCTCCTCGCGCTTCCCGTACTACATGAACACCTACGGGATGCACTCGATCCACGGCCGCGCCCCGGCCATCGCCACCGGGCTGGCCGCCGCCCGCCCCGACCTCTCGGTGTGGGTGGTGACCGGCGACGGCGACGCGCTGTCGATCGGCGGCAACCACCTGATCCACACGCTGCGCCGCAACGTGAACCTGACGATCCTGCTGTTCAACAACCGGATCTACGGGCTGACCAAGGGCCAGTACTCGCCGACGTCCGAGGTCGGCAAGGTGACCAAGTCGACCCCGATGGGTTCGCTGGACCACCCGTTCAACCCGGTGTCGCTGGCGCTGGGCGCCGACGCCACCTTCGTGGGCCGGGCGATGGACTCCGACCGCAAGGGGCTCACCGAGGTGCTGCGGCAGGCCGCCGAGCACGAGGGCACGGCGCTGGTGGAGATCTACCAGAACTGCAACATCTTCAACGACGGCGCGTTCGATCTGCTCAAGGACCCGGCCACGGCCGCGCAGTGGACGATCCCGCTGGTGCACGGCGAGCCGCTGGTGTTCGGTCCGGACGGCGCCTCGTGCGTGGTCCGCGACGAGTACGGCGGCCTGCGCGTCGCGGAGACCAACCAGGTCGACCCGGCCGAGGTCGTCGTCCACGACGCGCACCGGACCGATCCGTCGTACGCCTTCGCGCTGTCCCGGCTGTCCAGCCAGGACCTGCGCTACACGGCGATGGGTGTGTTCCGGGCGGTGCAGAAGCCGACCTACGACCGGATGATGGCCGAGCAGCTCGACGACGCCCGCGCCCAGCAGCCCGCCGACCTCGACGCCCTCCTGGCCGGCAGCGACACCTGGGTCGTGGAGGCCTGACGCGGAACATCGTCGTCCTCCGGAGGACACCGCGGCCAGCTGACGCTCCCCCGGTCGCGTCGAGCCGCTCCGTCGCGCCGAGTGGAGACCCTCCGGGCCCACTCGGCGCGACACCCCTCGTCAGCTCGGGGTGACCCTCAGGAGCTGGTCCCGGCCGCCGCCGTTGTCGGTGGTCAGGTAGAGCGCGCCGTCGTTCCCGAGCTGGGGGCTGCGGATGCGGCCGTGGGTGCCGTCGAGCTCCGGCAGCGGGAACTGCTCGACCAGGGCACCGGCCTCGTCGAGCCGGAGCGCGATCACCCGCTCCCCGCGCAGCGCCCCGACGAGCAGCAGCCCGTCGTAGGCGCCCCACTGCGCGCCCTGCAGGAACGTGGCGCCGCTCGGGGCCACCCGCTCGTCGCCCGACGACCACGCGGCCGCGACGGCGCCCGGCAGTTGCGGGTCGGTCATCGGCACGGACTCGTCGTAGACGCCCGCCCCGACCGGGTTCCAGCCGTAGTTGCCGCCCGGCCGCAGCAGGTTGACCTCGTCGTCGCGGTCGGGTCCGTGCTCGACGGAGTACACCTGGTCGGTGCCCGGGCGGACGGCCAGGCCCTGCACGTTGCGGTGCCCGTAGGTCCAGAGCAGGTCGTCGGCGCCGTCGCCGGCTCCGGCGAAGGGGTTGTCCGGCAGCGCCGCGCCGGTGGCCGGGTCGACCCGCAGCACCTTGCCGGCGAGGGTGCCGAGGTCCTGCGGGGTGGTGCCGATCGCGTTGTCGCCCGTGCCCACGTACAGCGAGCCGTCCGGGCCGAACTCGACCCGGCAGCCGCCGTGCCGGCCGGTCCCCGCGTTGACGGGGATGCCTCCCACCAGCGGATCGGCGACCCGCGTGGCCGAGCTCCAGTCGTCGGCCACCGTCCAGGCCACCACCTGCACGGCCGGCGCGCCGGTCGGACCGTCCTGCACGCCCTGGCAGGTGTAGAACCGGCGGTTGCCGTCGAACCCCGGGTCCAGCGCCAGGCCCATCAGGCCGGTCTCCCCCTCGGCGAACAGGTCGCCGAAGTCGGCGGCGACGTCCTGGACGCGCCCGCCGGGCAGGACGGCGGTCAGCCCGCCGGGCCGCTCGTCGAGCAGCAGCGTGCCGTCCGGCGCCTGCGCGACGTCCCAGGGGTGGTCGAGGCCCTCGGCGACCACCTGGACCTGCAGCGCGGGCACGGTGGCCGGTGCGGCCGACGCCGGTGCCGGCGGGCTCCCCGGCGAGGAGGCGGGCGCCGCCTCACCCGCGGCGCCGTCACCCGCGGCGCCCCCGTCGCTCGCGCAGGCGGCCAGCGCAGCGACGAGCGCGGCCGCGGGGACGGCGGTGCGGAGCGCGGCGGGCGGGCGGCGGCCAGATCGCGACGGCGGCATGCCCCCAGCATCCCCGCCGTCCCGGCCGCCGTCGCGGTCAGCTGCTGCGGGTGACCACGTAGTCGCAGAGGGCGGTGAACGCGTCGCGGACGTCGCCGGGCGGCACGGCCTCCAGCCGTGCCTGCGCCCGGTCGGCGTAGGCGCGCAGCACCCCGGTGGCGCGGACGAGCGCGGTCGACGCGCGCAGCAGCGACAGCGCCTCGGCGTGCTCGGCGTCGTCGGTGACCGGCCGGGACACCAGCTCGCGCAGCCGCGCCTCCGCCGGGTCGTCGCCGGCCAGCGCGAACAGCACGGGCAGCGTGGCGATGCCCTCGCGCAGGTCGGTGCCGGGCTCCTTGCCGGAGGAGCCGTCGGCGCTGACGATGTCGAGCAGGTCGTCGGACAGCTGGAAGGCCACGCCGACCTCCTCGCCGAACGCGGTCAGCTCGGCCACCAGCGGCGCGGGCACCCCCGCGAAGGCCGCGCCGAAGCGGGCGGACGTCGCCACGAGCGAGCCGGTCTTGTCGGCGAGCACGTCGAGGTAGTGGGCCACCGGGTCGTCGCCCGGAGCGGCGCCCACGGTCTCCCGGATCTGCCCGGTCACCAGCCGCTCGAAGGTCCGCGCCTGGATGCGCACCGCTTCCGGGCCCAGGTCGGCCAGCAGGTCGGACGCGCGGGCGAACAGCAGGTCGCCGGTCAGGATCGCGACGCTGTTGCTCCACCGGCTGTTGGCGCTGGGCGCCCCCCGCCGCACGGTGGCCTCGTCCATGACGTCGTCGTGGTAGAGCGTGGCCAGGTGGGTGAGCTCGCACACCACGGCGGCGCGGACCACCTCGGGAGCGGCCGGGTCGCCGAGCTGGGCGGCGAGCAGCGCCAGCAGCGGGCGGAACCGCTTGCCGCCCGCGGCCATGAGGTGCCCGGCGGCCTCGCGGACGAACGGGTGGTCGTTGTCGACGGCGGCCGCGAGCGCCGCCTCGACGGCCGCCAGGCCGTCGGCGAGCGCGTCGCCGAGCGCGCCGTCGGGCAGCCACGGCCCGATCGTCGACGCCGGGGTGGAGCCCCGGTGCCAGGCGTCGGGAGGCGTGCTGCCGACTGCGGCGCGGGCTCCGGTCATCAACCGACGAAGATAGCCGCCCGCTGGGCCAGGTCGAGCACCGGCCCGGGCGCGACGCCGAGCACCAGCGTGGCGGTCACGGTCACGGCGAGCGCGATGGTCGTGGGCAGCCCCGGGACGCCGACGGTCGGGCCCTCCTCCGCGGGTGCGGAGAAGTACATGAGCACGATGACCCGGACGTAGAAGAACGCCGCGACCGCGCTGGCCAGCACCGCGACCAGGACCAGCGGCCAGGCGCCGTCCTCGATCGCGGCTCGGAACACGGCGAACTTGCCGGTGAAGCCGCTGGTGAGCGGGATGCCGGCGAGGGCGAGCAGGAAGATGCCCATGATCGCTGCGGTGAGCGGCGAGCGCTGGGCCAGGCCGGCCCACTGCGACAGGTGCGTGGCCTCCCCGTCGCCGTCGCGGACCAGGGTGAGCACCGCGAACGCGCCGAGCGTGGTGAGGCCGTAGGCGAGCAGGTAGAACATCGTCGACGACAGCCCGGAGCCGCCGCCGTCGCTGCCGGCGCCGAGCGCGATGACACCGACGAGCAGGAACCCGGCGTGCGCGATGGAGGAGTAGGCGAGCATCCGCTTGAGGTCGGTCTGGGTGAGCCCGAGGACGGCGCCGACGACCATCGACACGATGGCGATGCCGTAGACCAGCGGCCGCCAGGTCCACTCGCTGGTGCCGAAGGCGACGTAGAGCAGCCGCAGCACGGCGGCGAAGGCGGCGACCTTGGTGCAGGCGGCCATGAACGCGGTGACCGGTGTCGGGGCGCCCTGGTAGACGTCCGGCGTCCAGGTGTGGAACGGGGCGACGCTGGCCTTGAACATCAGTCCGACGACGAGCAGCGCCAGGCCCAGAACCAGCAGCACGTCGGCACCGCCGACGGCGGCGTAGGCGCGGACGTCGGACAACCGGATGCTGCCGGTGGCGCCGTAGACGAGGGCCAGGCCGTAGAGGAAGAAGCCCGACGCGAAGGCGCCGAGGAGGAAGTACTTGACCGCCGCCTCCTGCGACAGCAGCCGCCGTCGCCGCGCCATCCCGCTGATCAGGTACAGCGGAAGGCTGAGCACCTCGAGCGCGACGAACATGATGAGCAGGTCGTTGCTCGCGGCGAACAGCATCATGCCGCCGATGGCGAAGGTGGCCAACGGGTAGACCTCGGTCTGCACCCGCGGTGACATGGCCTGCTCGCGGTCGCGCGGGCTGCCCACCGGGACGGCCGCGGAGGTGACGAACGCCGACCGGGCCGGGTCCAGCGCCCGCTCGGCGAACAGCAGGATCGACAGCGCGCCGAGCCCGGCGATCACGGCCTGCAGGAACAGCGCGGCGCCGTCGACCGCGAGCGCTCCGCCGGCGGTGACCTCGCCGCGGCCGGCCAGCAGCAGGACGCTGACCAGCCCGCCCAGGGTGCCGACGAGGGCGACGGCGAGCTGCACCGGCTGCCGGTTGCCCCGCGGGCCGAACGCCTCGACCAGCACGCCGACGCAGGCGGCGCCGAAGACGAACAGCAGCGGGGCGAGGGCGGCCAGCGAGAGGTCGGGGGCGGTGATGTCGCCCATCAGTCGGTCCCCCCGGTCGGGTCGGTGTCGGGTGCGGTGCCGGCAGGATCGGCGCCGACGTCGGACATGGTCGCGGCGACGGCCGGCTCGATCAGGTCCAGCACGGGCTGCGGGTAGAAGCCGAGCGCGAGGATCAGCGCGATCAGCGGCGTGACGACCGCGAGCTCGCGCCGGTCGAGGTCGCGGACGCGCAGCGACCCGGCGCGCGGGGCGGCCTCGGTCGCGGTGGCGGTCGCCGTCGCCGCGCCGGCCTCCGCAGCCGACGCGGGCACCGTCTCCGACGCGGGCGCCGCCTCGGCCGCGGGCACCGCCTCCGCCGCGGCGTCCTCCCGGTCGGGCGCACCGTGCCCGCCGGTGGTGTCGTCGGCGCCCACCAGGACGCCGCGGGGCGGGCCGTGCATCGTGCGCTGGTACATCAGCAGGATGTAGAGAGCGGCCAGGATGATGCCGACGGTCGCCAGGACGGTGAACACCGGCCGCGTCGGGAACGAGCCGATGAGCACCAGGAACTCGCTGACGAAGCTGTTGGTGCCCGGCAGGGCCAGCGACGCCAGGCCGGCGACGAGGAAGGCGCCGGCCAGCAGCGGTGCCCGGCTCGCGACGCCGCCGTAGTCGGCGATGCGCCGCGACCCGCCCCGGGCGATGAGCATGCCGACGACGAGGAACAGCAGCCCGGTGGCGATGCCGTGGTTGACCATGTACAGCACCGCGCCGGTGGCCGCCTCGGTGCTGAACGCGAAGATGCCCAGCGCGATGAACCCGAAGTGCGAGATCGACGTGTAGGACACCAACCGCTTCATGTCGCTCTGGCCCATGGCCAGCAGCGCGGCGTAGAGGATGCCCGCCACGGCGAGCGCCAGCACCCACGGCGCGAAGTCGCGGGACGCGTCGGGGAACAGCGGCAGGCAGTAGCGCAGGAACCCGAAGGTGCCCACCTTGTCCAGCACGCCGACCAGCAGCACCGCGCCACCGATGGGCGCCTCGGCACCGGAATCGGGCAGCCAGGTGTGGAACGGCACGAGCGGCGCCTTGATGGCGAAGGCGACGAAGAAGCCGAGGAACAGCAGCTTCTGCACACCCGGGTCGATCTCGATCGAGCGCAGGGCGTCGAAGGCGAAGGTGCCCTCGCCGAGGGAGCTGCTGCTGACCACGTACAGGCCGATGACCGCGGCGAGCATCACCAGCCCGCCGACCAGGCTGTACAGGAAGAACTTCACCGCGGCGTACTGCCGGCGCGGCCCGCCGAAGCTGCCGATCAGGAAGTACATCGGGACGAGCATCGCCTCGAAGAAGACGTAGAAGAGGAACACGTCCGTCGCGGCGAAGACCCCGACCATCATCGACTCGAGCAGCAGCAGCCAGGCGAAGAACGTGCGCATCGAGCGCTCGCCGGGGGCGGTGTCGCGCCACGAGGCCAGCACCACCACCGGCACCAGGACGCCGATGAGCAGCAGCATCACCAGGGCGATGCCGTCGACGCCGAGGGCGAAGGAGACCCCGAAGTCGGGGATCCAGGACACCGACGACGTCAGTTGGAAGCGGTCGCCGCCGGGGTCGAAGGCCAGCGCGGCCAGCACGGCGAGCACCAGGACCACCAGGCTGGTGCCCAGGGCCAGCCGCTTGGCGCGCTCGTCGCGACCCTCGGGCGCGCCGGGCAGCGCGGCGGTGACGGCCGCGCCGACCGCGGGCACCGCGATCATGGCGACCAGGTACAGGGACGCACTCACCGTCGGCGCACCTCTCCGTCGGTCCTGGGGAGCAGTTCTCGGTTCACCCGGCGGTCACCGCCAGCAGCGCGCCCGCGACGACGACGGCGCCGCCCAGCATGCCGAGCGCGTAGGTGCGCACGAAGCCGGTCTGCGCGCGGCCGAGCCGGGACGACGACCCGCCGAACGCGGCGGCCAGTCCGTTGACGGCGCCGTCGACACCGCGGTTGTCGACCCACACCAGCGCCCGGGTCAGCCACTGCCCGGGACGCATGAACAGCGACTCGTTGACCGTGTCGGCGTACAGCGCGTTGCGCGCCGCCCGGGTCACCGGCGACACCCGCGCCGGAGCGGTGAGCGGCACCTCGCGGCGGCCGACGAACAGCCAGGCCGCGACCACCCCCGCCGCGGCGACCGCGGTGACCACGGCGGCGACCAGGGCCGGGGCGATCACGTGCTCGGGCTCGGCCGGCTCGCCGAACACCGGCTCCAGCCAGTCGGCCAGCGGGGCGACCGAGACGAGCACGAAGCCCGCGCCGACCGACCCGACCGCCAGCAGGATCATCGGCACGGTCATCACCGGCGGGGACTCGTGCGGGTGCTGGTCGTCGGTCCACCGCGCCTTCCCGGCGAACGTCAGCAGCATGAGCCGGGTCATGTAGAACGCGGTCAGCCCGGCGCCGAGGATCGCCACCCCGCCCAGCACCAGCCCCCAGGTGTCGCCGCGGTCCAGCGCGGCCTCGATGATCGCGTCCTTCGTGAAGTAGCCCGACAGGAACGGGAACCCGATGAGGGCCAGGTAGCCCAGGCCGAAGGTGACGAAGGTGATCGGCACCTTGCGGGCCAGCCCGCCGAAGCGGCGCATGTCGACCTGGTCGCCCATCGCGTGCATCACCGATCCGGCGCCGAGGAACAGGCCGGCCTTGAAGAAGCCGTGGGTGAGCAGGTGGGCCAGCCCCGCGGCGTAACCGACCGGGCCGAGGCCGACGGCCAGGAACATGTAGCCGATCTGGCTGACCGTCGACCAGGCCAGCACCTTCTTGATGTCGTCGTAGGCGCAGCCGGCGATGGCGCCGATCATCAGGGTGAGCGCCCCGACCGCCAGGACGGCGGCCCGCGCCGTCGGCGTCTGGTCGTAGATGGGCGCCGCCCGGGCGATCAGGTAGACCCCGGCGGTGACCATCGTCGCCGCGTGGATCAGCGCGGAGACCGGGGTGGGGCCCTCCATCGCGTCGGGCAGCCAGGACTGCAGCGGGAACTGCCCGGACTTCCCGCAGGCGCCGAGCAGCAGCAGCAGGCCGAGGGCGGTGAGGGTGCCGCCGGCCAGCGCCTCGACCGAGCCGAAGACCCCCTCGAAGGACGTGGTGCCCAGCTGGGCGAACATCACGAAGATCGCCAGCGCCAGGCCGACGTCGCCGACCCGGTTCATGATGAACGCCTTCTTGGCGGCCGTGGCCGCGGCCGGGCGGCGGTACCAGAAGGCGATGAGCAGGTAGGACGCCAGGCCGACGCCCTCCCAGCCGACGTAGAGCGCGACGAAGCTGTCGCCCAGGACGAGCAGCAGCATCGCGGCGACGAAGAGGTTGAGGTAGCCGAAGAACCGGCGGCGTCCCGGGTCGTGCGCCATGTAGCCGACCGAGTAGACGTGGATCAGCGAGCCCACGCCGGTGATCAGCAGCACGAAGGCCAGCGACAGCGGATCGACCAGCAGCCCGGCGCGGACGTCGAGCGATCCGGTGGCGATGAACGTGAACAGCTCCACCGCGGCCGACCGCTCGGGCAGCCCGGCGACGTCGACGGTGATCAGGACCCCGAGCAGGAAGGCCGCGAGGACGGTGGCGCAGCCGAGCAGGTGCCCCCAGCGATCGGCCCGCCGGCCGGCGAGCAGCAGGACGGCGGCGCCGGCCATCGGCAGGGCGATCAGCAGCCAGGCGGCGGCGGCGAGCCCCTCGGCGGGCGCGGCCTCAGCCACGGCGGGTCTCGGGCACGGCGGGGTCGGGCACGGGGGTCTCCGTCACGGGGGTCGTCCAGCGGTCGGCTGGCGGGTCAGTACTTGAGCAGGTTGGCGTCGTCGACCGAGGCCGACCGGCGGGTGCGGTAGATCGACATGATGATCGCCAGACCGACGACCACCTCGGCCGCGGCGACGACCATGACGAAGAACGCCATGACCTGGCCGTCGAGGGTGCCGGTGGCCCGCGCGAAGGTGACCAGCGTCAGGTTCACCGAGTTGAGCATCAGCTCGACGCACATGAACACGACGATCGCGTTGCGCCGGACGAGCACCCCGGCCGCGCCGATGGTGAAGAGGATGGCCGCCAGCACCAGGTACCAGGTGAGCGTCACCGCCGGTCCTCCGCCTGGTCGACCGGGCCGCCGTCGACGCGCTCGGGGTCGAGCGTGCCCAGCGAGGCGTCGGGCTGGCCGAGCTGCGCACGGCCGGTCGGCCGGGGCATCTGCTCGACCGGCTGGGGCTCGATGCCGGTGGCGAAGCTGTCCACCGACGGCCGCCCGTCGGGCAGCAGGGCCGGGGCGGCCACTGAGTTGGCGCGCGCGTACACGCCCGGGCCGGGCAGCGTCGAGGGCCGCTCGGTGAGGAAACGCGCCTTCGACAGCTCCTTCTGCGTCCGGCGGCTGCCGGGCTCGCGCTCGACGTGCGCCAGCACCATCGCGCCGACGGCCGCGGTGATCAGCAGCGCGCTGGTCACCTCGAAGGCCAGCAGGTACCGGGTGAACAGCAGCTCGGCGACCGCCGGGATGTTGCCGTTCTGGCCCTGCACCTCCTCGAGACCGACCACCCCCAGGCCCTCGGTGGCCCGGGCGATGCCCGCACCGACCAGCGCGGCGAAGCCGACGCCGAGCACGGTGGCGGCGACCCGCTGCCCGCGCAGCGACTCGACGACGGAGTCCGACGAGTCGCGGCCGACGAGCATGAGCACGAACAGGAAGAGGATCATGATCGCGCCGGTGTAGACGATCACCTGCACCGCGCCGAGGAAGGGCGCGTCCTGGATGACGTAGAAGACGCCCAGCGACAGCATGGTGAGCACCAGCCACAGCGCCGAGTGGACGGCGTTGCGGCTGAACACCATGCCCAGGGCACCGGCGAGGGCGACCGGGCCGAGGACCCAGAAGGCGACCGTCTCGCCCCCGCCGAGCCGGACGGAGGTGTCCGCCGCGGCGGCGAGCGGGGTCAGGCCCGCGAGCGGGGTCATACCTTCTCCCCCACCACGGGTTCGGCGGGCGAGCCGGCTTCCGGCGTCCGCACGTAGTAGTCCTTCTCGTCGTCCCCGAGCCGCATCGGGTGCGGCGGGGCCTCCATGCCGGGCAGCAGCGGGGCCATCAGCTGCTCCTTGGTGTAGATCAGGTCCCGCCGGTTGTCGTCGGCCAGCTCGAAGTCGTTGCTCATCGTCAGCGAGCGGGTCGGGCAGGCCTCGATGCACAGGCCGCAGAAGATGCAGCGCAGGTAGTTGATCTGGTAGACGCGGCCGTACCGCTCGCCGGGCGACCAGCGCTCGTCCTCGGTGTTGTCCCCGCCCTCGACGTAGATGGCGTCGGCCGGGCAGGCCCAGGCGCACAGCTCGCAGCCGACGCACTTCTCCAGCCCGTCGGGGTGCCGGTTGAGCACGTGCCGGCCGTGGTAGCGCGGCTTGGTCACCTTCGGCTCGAACGGGTACTGCTCGGTGGTCACCTTGCGGAAGATCTGCGCGAAGGTGACGCCGAAGCCCTGCCCGGGCGCGGGGATGACGCTGTCGCGGACGGCCGGGCGGCGGTCGCGGCCGGGAGAGCGCTCGACCTCGCCCCCGGACCGCCGGGCGACCGTCGCGCCCTGGTCGTTGTTATCGGTCATCGCCGTCCTCCTCGGTGGCGGTGGCGGTGCTGCCGCGTCGTCCGGTGGCCACGACGGCGCCGTCCGGCGCCACCGGCTCACGGGCGCGCAGGCGTGGCGAGGGGGGCACCTTCAGGTCCAGCGGCGGGACGGGGAAGCCGCCCTCGGACCGGCTCGGGCCGCCGGTGGGACGGCGGCGCGGCCCGGTCGCGGGCAGCACCTCGGGCTCGGGCTCGGTCGGGTGGTTGGAGCCGGCGGCCGCCTCGAGGGCGGCCAGCCTCGTGGCGCGGTTGGCCGCCCGGCTCACCGCCGCGAGGCCGACCAGGATGACCAGCGCCAGCGGGACGCCGACGAACAGCGCCACCTGACCGGTGGTCAGGTCCGCCTCGCGGGCCACGGTGCGCATGGTGGCGACGGCGATGATCCACACCAGCGCGGTGGGGACGAGCACCTTCCAGCCGAAGCGCATGAACTGGTCGTAGCGCAGCCGGGGCAGGGTGCCGCGCAGCCAGATGAAGACGAACAGCGCGGCGACGACCTTGAGGAAGAACCACAGCAGCGGCCACCAGCCGGAGTTGGCGCCGTCCCAGAGCGACAGCGGCCACGGGGCCCGCCAGCCGCCGAGGAACAGCGTCGCGGCCAGGGCGGAGACGGTGACCATGTTGATGTACTCGGCGAGGAAGAACAGCGCGAACTTCAGCGACGTGTACTCGGTGTGGAACCCGCCGACCAGCTCGCTCTCCGCCTCGGGCAGGTCGAAGGGCGCGCGGTTGGTCTCGCCCACGACGGCGATGGCGTAGATGACGAAGGAGACCGGCAGCAGCACGATGAACCAGCTGGGGCCGGTGAACTCCAGACCGAAGAACGACAGCTGGTTGCCGTCGGCCTGCGCGGCCACGATCTCCGACGTCGAGATCGACCCGGCGTAGAGGAAGACCGCGACGATCGACAGGCCCATCGCGATCTCGTAGCTGACCATCTGCGCGGCGCTGCGCAGCCCCCCGAGCAGCGGGTAGGTCGAGCCGGACGCCCAGCCGGCCAGCACGATGCCGTAGACCCCCATCGCCGACATGGCCAGCACGACGAGCACCCCGATGGGGGCGTCGGTGAGCTGCAGCGGCGTGCGCTGGCCGAAGATGCTGACCGTCGGGCCCAGCGGGATCACCGAGAAGGCCACGAAGGCCGGGATGGCCGAGATCACCGGAGCCAGGAAGTAGACCGGCTTGTCGGCCAGCGCCGGCATGATGTCTTCCTTGAACGCCAGCTTCAGCCCGTCGGCGAGGCTCTGCAGGTAGCCGCGCGGGCCGACCCGGTTGGGGCCGATCCGCTGCTGCATCCGGGCCACGACCTTGCGCTCGAAGACGATGGCGAACAGCGTCATCAGCACCAGCAGGACGAAGACACCGAGGATCTTGATCAGCACGATCCACCAGACGTCGGTGCCGAAGTCCTCCAGCGTGGGCTGGTCGGCCGCCGCGAGCGGCGTCAGCGGTACGGCCGCGGCCAGCAGGTTCATCGCGCCCCTCCCGCGGCGAAGAGCCGGACGACGCCCCCGGGAGCCGTGCCGAGCTGGGTGCGCAGTTCGCAGCCCGGGGACCTCATCGGCAGCCACACCACCCGGCCGGGCATCTCGGTGACCACGACCGGCAGGGTGACCGACCCGGCGCTGCCGGTGACGGTCAGCGGGTCGCCGTCGGCCAGGCCCAGCCGCCGGGCGGCGTCCTTGCCGAGCCGGGCCACCGGAGGCCGGGCGGTGCCGGCCAGCTCGGGCTCGTCGCGCTGCAGGGTGCCGACGTCGAGCAGCTGGCGCCAGGAGGCCAGCAGCGCCTCGTCGTCGCGCAGGTCCGGCGCGCCGTGAGGGGCGACGTCGAGCCCGTCGCGCGGGTAGGGCCGGGCCGCGCCACCGAGCGCGGCGAGCTGGGCCCGCGCCGCCTCCGGGGTGGGCAGGCCCAGGTCGACGTCCATCTCCTCGGCCAGGCCCTGCAGCACGCGGCCGTCGGGGAGCTGGCCGGTGCCGTGGAGGGTGGCGTCGAAGGTGCGGACCCGGCCCTCCCAGTCGAGGTAGCTGCCCGCCTTCTCGGGTGCGGCGGCGACCGGCAGCACGACGTCGGCGTGCGCGGTCACCGCGCTGGGCAGCATCTCCAGGCTCACGACGAACCCAGCGGCGGCGAGGGCCTGCTCGGCCAGCCGCGGGTCGGGCAGGTCGGCCGGGTCGACCCCGCCGACGAGCAGACCGCCCAGCTGCCCGTCGCGGACGGCGGCGAGGATGCCGGTGGTGTCGCGGCCCGGGGTCGCCGGCACGGCGTCGAGCGGCACACCCCAGCGCTGCGCCACCTCGGCGCGGTCGCCGGCGTCGGTGACGCTGCGCCCGCCGGGCAGCAGGCCCGGCAGCGCGCCGGCCTCCACCGCCCCGCGCTCCCCCGCCCGGCGCGGCACCCAGGCCACCCGGGCACCGGTCGCGTCGGCGAGGGCGACCAGCGCGGAGAAGGCGCCGGGCGCCTCGGCCAGCCGCTCGCCGGCCAGGACGACGGCGCCCGGCTGCCGCAGCGCCTCGACCGCCGGGCCGCCCCAGCTGCCCTCGGCCAGGGCGCGCAGCGAGCGGCCCTCCTCGCCGGGCAGCGTGGTCAGCACGGTCGCACGGAGCTTCTCCGCGGCCCGCGTGGCGAAGGGCGCCAGGTCGAAGACCGGCAGGCGCCGGCTGCGGACGGCGCGCCGCAGGCGGAGGAAGACGATCGGCGACTCCTCCTCCGGCTCGAAGCCGGCCAGCAGCACCGCGGGGGCGGCGGCCAGCTCCTCGTAGGTGACGCCGCCGCGGCCGGGGCCGGTGCCGGCCACCAGCGCGCCGAGGAAGGCCAGCTCCTCGGCCGAGTGGGCGCGGGCGCGGGCGTCGACGTCGTTGGTGCCGAGGGCGACCCGGGCGAAGGTGGCGTAGGCGTA
Organism: Geodermatophilus sp. YIM 151500; assembly: GCF_025716945.1. Lineage (GTDB taxonomy): Bacteria > Actinomycetota > Actinomycetes > Mycobacteriales > Geodermatophilaceae > YIM-151500. Next base: position 156,695 of record NZ_JAOVZT010000007.1, on the reverse strand, counting down.
GGCGTCCTCGACCGTCAGCCGCCCGCCGGGCAGCACGCCGACCCCGCCGGCGGCCCTCGCGGCCCGCAGCCCCTCGGCCGCCGCCGCCCAGGCCTCCGGCCAAGACGCCGGCCGGAGCACCCCGTCCCGGCGGACCAGCGGGGTGGTGAGGCGCTCGGTGGCCGTGGCGTAGCGGAACGCCCAGCGGCCCTTGTCGCAGTTCCACTCCTCGTTGACCGCCGGGTCCTCGCCGGCCAGCCGGCGCAGGACCTTGCCGCGCCGGTAGTCGGTGCGCTGCGCGCAGCCGGAGGCGCAGTGCTCGCAGACGCTGGCCTCGCTGCGCAGGTCGAACGGGCGCGACCGGAACCGGTACTGGGCGCTGGTCAGCGCGCCGACCGGGCAGATCTGGGTGGTGTTGCCCGAGAAGTAGGACTCGAACGGCTCGTCCTCGTAGATCGCCACCTGCTCCAGCGCGCCCCGCTCGAACAGCTCGATGAACGGGTCACCGGCGATCTGCGAGGAGAAGCGGGTGCACCGGGCGCACAGCACGCAGCGCTCGCGGTCGAGCAGCACCTGGCTGGAGATGGGCAGCGGCTTGGGGTAGGTCCGCTTGACGTCGACGAAGCGGCTCTCGGCCCGGCCGTTGCTCATCGCCTGGTTCTGCAGCGGGCACTCGCCGCCCTTGTCGCAGACCGGGCAGTCCAGCGGGTGGTTGATCAGCAGCAGCTCCATGGTGCCCTGCTGCGCCTTGTCGGCGACCGGGCTGGTGAGCTGCGTCTTCACCGCCATGCCCTCGGTGACCGGCATGGTGCAGGAGGCCACCGGCTTGCGCTGGCCCTCCACCTCCACCAGGCACTGGCGGCAGGCGCCGACCGGCTCGAGCAGCGGGTGGTCGCAGAACCGCGGGATCTGGATGCCGACCATCTCGGCGGCCCGGATGATCAGCGTCCCCTTGGGCACGGCGACGTCGAAGCCGTCGACGGTGCAGTGCACGGCGTCCGGTGGGGTGTGCGGCCCCGGGACGCCGGGCGGCAGCGCCGGCGCGGGGACCGGCGTCGTGGGGCCGGTCGCGGGCGGGACGCTCATCAGGCGGCACCGACCTTCACCGGCTCGATGGGCAGGGAGCGGCCCAGGCGGGCCCGTTCCTCGGGGGGCAGCAGGGCCACGTAGTCGTCCTTGAAGTACTTCAGGGAGCTGGAGATGCAGCTGGTCGCGCCGTCGCCGAGGGCGCAGAACGACCGGCCGAGGATGTTGTCGCAGGTGTCGAGCAGGGTGTCGAGGTCGCGGGCGGTGCCCTCGCCGTGCACCAGCCGCTCGAGGATCTGGACCAGCCAAAAGGTGCCCTCGCGGCACGGGGTGCACTTGCCGCAGCTCTCGTGCGCGTAGAACTCGGTGAACCGCAGGGTGGCCTCGACGATCGAGTCGGTCTCGTCGAAGACCATCAGCGCGGTCGTGCCGAGCATGGAGCCCGCGGCGGCGACCGAGTCGAAGTCCAGCGGGACGTCGAGGTGCTCGGCGGTGAAGTAGGGCGTCGACGACCCGCCCGGCGTCCAGAACTTGAGCTCGTGGCCGGGGCGGATGCCGCCGGCCATGTCGATCAGCTCGCGCATCGTCGTGCCCATCGGGCACTCGTACTGGCCGGGCCGGACGACGCGGCCGGAGATCGAGTAGATCTTGGGACCCGGGCTCTTCTCCGGCCCGAACTCCTTGAACCAGTCGGCGCCGCCCCGGACGACGAACGGGACGCTGGCCAGCGTCTCCACGTTGTTGATCACGGTGGGCGCCCCGTAGAGGCCGGCGACCGCGGGGAACGGCGGCTTGAGCCGCGGCTGGCCCCGGTACCCCTCCAGCGAGTCGAGCAGGGCGGTCTCCTCGCCGCAGATGTAGGCACCCGCGCCGGCGTGGACGACCAGCTCCAGGTCGTAGCCCGAGCCGAGGACGTCGCGGCCCAGGTAGCCGGCCGCGTAGGCCTCCTCGACCGCGGACACCAGCCGGCGGTGGGCGTGGACGGCCTCGCCCCGGACGTAGATGACGGCGAAGTGCGACCGGATGGCGTACGCGGAGATGATCACGCCCTCCACCAGCGAGTGCGGGTCGGCCATCATCAGCGGGACGTCCTTGCAGGTGCCCGGCTCGCCCTCGTCGGCGTTGACCACGAGGTACTTGGGCAGCGCCGCGGGGCCGGTGGGCGTCTCCCCCGGCTTCGGCTGCGGGATGAAGCTCCACTTCATGCCGGTCGGGAAGCCGGCTCCGCCACGACCGCGCAGGCCGGAGTCCTTGACCAGGGTGACCAGCTCGTCGGGCTGCATGCGCAGCGCCCGGCGCAGCGCGACGTAGCCGTCGAGCCGCTCGTAGGTGGCCAGCCGCCACGACTGCTCGGCGCCCCACCGCGAGGTGAGCACGGGGGTGAGGGGCATGTCAGCGCTCCCGCTCGATCGAGGTTCCCTGCCCGGCCTGGCCGGGCGTCTTCGTGGCCGGGGTCTCCGTGCCTTCTCCTCGACGAGGTCCCTCGCCGGGGTCGCGGCGGCCGTACTCGGTGCCGCGGTCGGGGTGTGCCTCGGCGGCGCCTGCCTTCTCCGCGGGGGTGTCGGCCGCGGCGACGCGGGCGTCAGCGGCCTCCTCCTCCGGTGTCTGGCCGGTGCGGCCCGTCGGCCGCACCGTCTCGCGCGGCTCGCCGCGGTCCGCCGGCTCGGGCTCCCGGCGGCGGGGCAGCGGCGGCGCCGCCTCGCCGCGCTCGGCGGCCAGCCGGACGCCGCGCAGGGTGGGCTCGTCCTGCATGGGCGCGTCGACCGCGGCCCGCGCGGCGGCCCGGTCGGGGTGCTGGGTGAAGCCGGCCAGCTGCCGGGAGATGCCGCGGAAGTCGGTCAGCGGCGCGCCCCGGGTGGGGTCCGGCTTCTCCCCGCGGCGGAGCGCGGCGACCAGCTCGCGGGCGCTGTCGACGTCCTGCTGGTCGTAGAACTCGTAGTCGACGGTGACCACCGGGGCGTAGTCGCAGGCCGCGAGGCACTCGGCGTGCTCGAGGGTGAGCGAGCCGTCGTCGGTCGTCTCGTCGTGACCGACGCCGAGGTCGGCCGCCAGCGCGTCGAAGATGCGCTGCCCGCCGAGCACGTTGCAGAGGGTGTTCGTGCACACGCTGACCAGGTGCCGGCCGGTCGGGCGACGCTTGTACATCGTGTAGAAGGTCGCCACCGCACCGACCTCGGCCTTGGTCAGGCCGAGCTCCTCCGCGCACAGCGCGACGCCCTCGGGGGAGACGTAGCCCTGGACCGACTGCACCAGGTGCAGCATCGGCAGCAGCGCCGAGCGCGGCTCGGGGTAGCGGGCCATGATCTGGCGCGCTTCCTCGCGGGTGGTCTCCGTCAGCGGCGGCAGCTCGGCCAGGGTCCCCGGGCGCGAGTCGACCGGGGTCGAGTCCAGCCCGGTGGTCGCCGTCCCCTCGGGGCTGCCGGGCAGCGCGGTCATCGGTCGCAGCCCCCCATCACGGGGTCGAGCGAGGCGATCGCGGCGATGACGTCGGCGAGCATGCCGCCCTCGCTCATCGCCGCGGTCGCCTGCAGGTTGACGAAGCTGGGTTCGCGGACGTGCACCCGCCACGGGCGGGTGCCGCCGTCGCTGACCACGTGGTAGCCGAGCTCGCCGCGGGGCGACTCGATCGGCACGTACACCTGGCCGGCCGGCACCCGGAAGCCCTCGGTGACCAGCTTGAAGTGGTGGATCAGGGCCTCCATCGACTGGCCCATGATGTGCCGCACGTGGTCGAGGGAGTTGCCCATGCCGTCGGAGCCGAGCGACAGCTGCGCCGGCCAGGCGATCTTCTTGTCCTCGACCATCACCGGGCCGGGCTCGAGGCGGTCGAGCGCCTGCTCGATGATCCGCAGCGACTCGTTCACCTCGGCCATGCGGACCAGGTAGCGACCCCAGGCGTCGCAGGTGTCGGCGGTCGGCACCTCGAAGTCGTAGGTCTCGTAGCCGAGGTAGGGCTCGACCTTGCGCAGGTCCCACGGCAGGCCCGTGGCCCGCAGCACCGGCCCGGTGACACCCATCGCCACGCAGCCGGTCAGGTCGAGGTAGCCGACGTCCTTGAGCCGCCGCTGCCAGATCGGCTGGCCGGTGAGCAGCCGGTGGAAGTCGGCCACCCGGGCCGGCATGATCCGCAGCCACTCGCGGATCGACCCCTCGGCGCCCTCCGGCAGGTCCTGGGCGAGCCCGCCGGGACGGATGTAGGCGTGGTTCATCCGCAGGCCGGTGATCTCCTCGAGCAGGTCGAGCACCATCTCCCGCTCGCGGAAGCCGTTGGTCATGCCGGTGAGGGCGCCCATCTCCATGCCGAACGTGGCCAGCGCGACCAGGTGCGAGGCGATCCGGTTGAGCTCCATGACCAGCACGCGGATCGTCTGCGCACGCTGCGGCGCCTGGATGCCCAGCAGCTTCTCGACGGCCAGGCAGTAGGCGGCCTCGTTGTACAGCGGGGACAGGTAGTCCATCCGCGTCACGAAGGTCGTGCCCTGCGTCCAGGTGCGGTACTCGGTGTTCTTCTCGATGCCCGTGTGCAGGTAGCCGATGACCACCCGCGCCTTGGTGACGGTCTCGCCCTCCAGGTCGAGCACCAGCCGGAGCACCCCGTGGGTCGAAGGGTGCTGCGGGCCCATGTTGACGACGAGCCGCTCCTCGCCGGTGACGTCGGCGCCGAGCGTGGTGTCCCAGTCGTTGCCGGTGACGGTGTAGATGCGGCCCTCGGTGGTCTCCCGGGAGCCGGCATACGGGTCGGCGGGGTCGTAGGACGTCGTGGTCATCGGTAGCTCCGGCGGGTGTCCGGGGGCGGGATGGTCGCGTCGTGGTACTCGACCGGGACGCCGCCGAGCGGGTAGTCCTTGCGCTGGGGGAAGCCGTCCCAGTCGTCGGGCATGAGGATCCGGGTGAGCGACGGGTGGCCGTCGAAGACGACGCCGAACATGTCGTAGGTCTCCCGCTCGTGCCAGTCGGCCGTCGGGTAGACGCCGACGACCGACGGGACGTGCGGGTCCTCGGCGGTGACCGCGACCTCCAGCCGGATGCGGCGGCGGTAGGTCATCGAGGTCAGGTGGTAGACGACGTGCAGCCGCGGGCGGCCGGGCGCGGCTGCCGGGCCACCGCTGTCGAGGTAGTCGACGCCGGAGAGACTGCTGCACAGCTCGAAGCGCAGCGCCTCGTCGTCGCGGAGGGCCCGGACCAGGGTGAGCAGGTGTTCGCGGACGACGAAGTAGGTGATCTCGCCCCGGTCGACGAGCACCCGCTGCACCGCAGCGGCGTAGGTCTGCTCGCCGACCGCGTCGACCAGGGCGTCGGTGACCTCGTCGAAGTAGCCGCCGTAGGGCCGCTCGGTCGAGTGCAGGGCCACGGCGCCGCCCGGCTCGACCCGCACCAGCCCGCCGAAGCCGGAGGTGTCGCCGCTGCCGGTGACGCCGAACGCGCCCTTGCGGAAGCCGCCGCTCGGTGCGGTCGCGCCCTCCGAGGCCTCGGTGCGTCCGCTGCGGTCACCCGGACCGGTCATCGGGCGACCCGACCCAGCTGCTCGGGCAGGACGACGTTGCCGTCGCGCTGCTCGATGGCGAACTGACCGGTCCGGCCCTGGGCGGCGGCCTCCTCGTAGGCACGGCGCAGGTTCTTGTCGGCGCGCACCGTGGAGGGCATCTCGACCAGCAGGTCGCGTGTGCGGCCCTCCTGCCGGGCCTGCTCCAGGTGGCGGGCGCGCCGGTCACCGAGGGGCTCGTTCATGATCTTGTGGTGCAGCTTGAGGATGGCGTCCATCAACATCTCCGGCCGCGGCGGGCAGCCGGGCAGGTACATGTCGACGGGCACGATGTGGTCGACGCCCTGCACGACTGCGTAGTTGTTGAACATGCCGCCGGAGCTGGCGCACACGCCCATCGACAGCACCCAGCGCGGCTCGGGCATCTGGTCGTAGATCTGCCGGAGCACCGGGGCCATCTTCTGGCTGACCCGGCCGGCCACGATCATGAGGTCGGCCTGCCGCGGCGAGGCGCGGAAGACCTCCATGCCGAAGCGGGCCAGGTCGTAGCGCCCCGCCCCGGTCGCCATCATCTCGATGGCGCAGCAGGCCAGGCCGAACGTGGCCGGCCACAGCGACGACTTCCGCGTCCAGTTGACCACCTTCTCCACGGTGGTCAGCAGCACGCCGCTGGGCAGCTTCTCCTCGAGTCCCATCGCCTGCGCCCTCTCAGTCCCACTCGAGCCCGCCGCGCCGCCAGACGTAGGCGTACGCGATGAACACCGTGCCGATGAAGACGACCATCTCGATCAACCCGAAGACGCCGAGCGCGTCGTTGGCCACGGCCCACGGGTAGAGGAAGACGATCTCGATGTCGAAGACGATGAAGAGCATCGCCGTCAGGTAGTACTTGACCGGGAAGCGGCCGCCGGTCAGCGGCTGGTCGACCGGCTCGATGCCGCACTCGTAGGCGGCCAGCTTGGCCCGGTTGTGACGGCGCGGTCCGACGAACGGCGCGACGGCCACCGAGAAGACGGCGAAGGCCGCGGCCAGCGCGAACAGCCCGAGGATCGGGACGTACATCGAGAACATCAGCGGCACCCTACGGTGAGTCCGATCACGTTCCGCGCAACGGCCAGGCGTGCACGCAGCGTGTCGACATGCGTCTTCGTTGTGATGTGCAGCACGGTCACACCGCCGGAACCAGGCGGGTGATCGCGGCGATGGCGCGGTCGACGCCGTCGCCGTCCCGGCCGTCGGTGAGGTTGCCCATCAGCCGCAGTGCCACGGCGACGAGCACCGGGCGGGGCAGCCCGTGGGCGGTCGTGAACCGGACGACGTCCGGCCGGCTCAGCAGGGCGAGGAAACCGATGCCCAGCCGGTGGTGGCGCCCGTACTCGGCCCGCAGCCGTGCGGGATAGCGGCGCAGCTCGGCCTCGCGCGCCGGCCCCTCCGGCGCGGCCAGGGCCCGGGCGGCCGTCTCGGCCGCCATCCGTCCGGTCTCCATCGCGTAGCTGATCCCCTCGCCGTTGAAAGGGTTGACCGCCCCGACGGCGTCACCGGCCAGCAGCAGCCCACGGCCGTACGCCGGCGCCCGGTGCAGCGCCATGGGCAGGCCCGCGCCGCGCAGCGGGGAGACCGCGTGGTCGTCGTCGAGCTGCCACTCCGGCGGCAGGGTCGCCAGCCATTTGCGCAGCACGGCCCGCTGGTCGCCCCGGCCGCGACGGGAGTCGAGCAGGCCGTACCCGACGTTCGCCGTCCCGTCGCCCAGGCCGAAGATCCAGCCGTAACCGGGCATCGACTCGGCGCTGGGGCCGCCGGGTGCGAGGTCGAAGGAGATGTCGAGGTAGTCGTCGTGGGTCCGCGGAGTGCGCACGTACCGGCGGACGGCGACGCCGAGGGGGCGGTCCTCGCGGCGATGGAGGCCGAGCGCCTTGGCCAGCCGACCGGAGCAGCCCTCGGCGGAGACGACGAGCCGCGCGCGCCAGGTCAGCGGCTCGCCGTCCGGGCCCTCGCCCCGGACGCCGGCGACCCGCCCCGCGTCGTCGAGCAGCGGGCCGGTGACGGTGACCCCGGTGTGCAGCCGGGTGCCGGCGGCCTGCGCATGGGCGGCGAGCAGCGCATCGAGGTCACGGCGGGTGCGGACGAGACCGAAGTCGGGCCAGCGGCGCAGCTGCGGCCAGTCGACCTCGACCACCCGGCCGCCGCCGCGCACGCGCAGCCCGCGGTGGCGGACCCAGCCGGCAGCCGGCGAGGTGTCGACCCCCATGTCGTCGAGTGCCTTGACCCCGCGCGGGGTCAGCCCGTCACCGCACACCTTGTCGCGGGGGAAGCGGGCCTTCTCGAGGAGGGCGACGTCGAGCCCCGAGCGGGCCAGGTGCCAGGCGGCGCTCGACCCGGCGGGGCCGGCGCCGACGACGACGACGTCACTGGTCCGGTCACCCGGTGACGGCAGCGGGACCGGTGACGGCAGCGCGACGGACGACGGCAGCGCGACGGGCGACGGCAGCGCGACGGACGACGGCAGCGCGACGGGCGACGGCAGCGCGACGGACGACGGCAGCGCGACGGACGACGGCAGCGCGACCGGCGACGGACCCTGCGGTGTCGCGGTGCCGGCCATCGCCGCGCCCTCCTCCCCGGAACTCGTGGCGCCGTGCTTGTGAAATGCTTCACAAAGTGTCCGGTCACGAGCCTACGCGCGGGTGTGAGGAGGGGAACAGCGACCCCGGTGACGGAAGGGTCACGATCGGCCGGGACCTGGCCGCTCGTCTCGCGCAGGTCGTGTCGTGCCGGTCGCTCAGGAGGCGGCCGGGCGGGCACCGCGGAGAGCCGCGACGACCTCGTCGTCGGACGTCTCGCCGAAGTCGTCGTAGGCCTGGCCGACGGCGCGGAAGCTGCGCGGCGCCTCGAGGCACAGGATCCGGTCGACCTCCGGCTCCAGCTCGCCGCAGACCCGCGGCGACCCGACCGGCACGGCGACGGTGAGCGAGGCGGGCCCCTGCCGGCGGACCGCCGCGACGGCGGCCCGCATCGTCGAGCCGGTGGCCAGGCCGTCGTCCACGAGGACCACGGCACGCCCGGCGACGTCGAGCGGTGGCCGGCCGCCGCGATAGGCCTCCTCGCGCCGTCGCAGCTCGACGAGCTCGTCGTCGCGGACGGCCGCGAAGGTGTCGTACGCGATCCGCACGCGGGAGAGGACCGCCTCGGTCTCCACCGTCTCCACCGTGTCGCCCACGGCGGCGATCGCCCCCATGGCCAGTTCTGGTTGCCAGGGCAGGCCGAGCTTGCGGACGACGAGCACGTCGAGCGGCGCGTCGAGGGCGTCGGCCACCTCCGCGGCCACCACGACGCCGCCGCGTGGCAGGCCCAGGACGACGATCGGTCCCGGCGGCGGTGGGGTCAGTGCCCGGGCGAGGAGGCGCCCGGCCTCGCGGCGGTCGGCGAAGCGCTTGGCGGACACGGCAGATCTCCTGGACCGGGAGGGGACGACGTCAGGCGGGCGGCAGTCCGGGGTCCGGTGGCGGGGAGACCGGCTCGGGGACGGGTCCCGGCGGCGGGACCGGCGGCGGCGCCGGTTCGGTCGGGGACGGCGTCGGGTCGGTGGGGAACGGCGTGGGCGACGGTGGCTGCGGCGTCGGCGGCGGTGACGTCATGCACCGACGCTAGTCCGCTGTGGATCTTCGGGCAGCAGGTCCGGACCCCGC
>NZ_JAOVZT010000007.1:120067-147421 GCF_025716945.1 Geodermatophilus sp. YIM 151500 | reverse complement strand
GACCGGCCTTGCCGTCCGAGCGCGTGGCCGCGACCGGCCTTGCCGTCCGAGCGCGTGGCCGCGACCGGCCTTGCCGGGCGTCGGCGCGCGAGCAGGTCGGTGCGCCCGCCCGGGTCAGAAGGGTGGGGGGTCGTCCCCGCCGGATGGCGTGCGCGGCGGTGCCCCGGGTGCCGGGTCGGTGAGGCCGGGTGGTCGGGTGGTGCGGGTGACGCCGCTGGGGGTGGTGACGGTGAGCAGGCCGTCGTCGCTCATGGTGAACGTCCAGCCGGGGGCGTCCGTCTTCAGCCGGTGGTGCCGGCGGCACAGGCAGCACAGGTTGGCGCAGTCGGTGGGCCCGCCGACCGCGTGCGGCACGACGTGGTCCAGGTCGGCCCAGCCGGCCCGGTTGGTGCAGCCGGGGTGCCGACAGCTGCGGTCGCGGGTGGTGACGTAGCGGTGCTGGGCGGCGCTGGGCCGGTAGCGGTCCACCGGCGGCGGCCGGTCGAGCACCGGGCAGCCGCAGTCCCCGGCGGGATCACCGCCCGGCCCGCCGCCGCCGTCCGGCCCGCGGGTGCCGGGTGGGGCGCCGCCGCTGCCGGGATGGCCGTGGCTGCCCGGTCCGCTCCCAGCGTCCGGTCGGCGGGTGCCGGGTGGGTGCTGCGGGCAGCCGCGGCGGGCCAGCCGTTCGAGCTCGGCGCGGGTGAGGGTGGCGCGCAGCGCGCCGGTGGTCGGGTCGACCAGGGCCAGGTGCAGCGCGCCGCCGGTGGGGGCCTGCAGCCCGCCGGGGCACAGCGCATCCAGGTGCTCGAGCAGCCGGCGCAGCTGGGCGGCGGTGATCGGCTGCCCGTTGACCTCCGCGGCACCGGCCCAGGCCGGCGTGGGGCGGCCGGCCCGGGCGGGGTCGGCGGGCGCCGGGGCGGTGCCGCCGGCCGCATCACACCCACCGTGGCCGACCGGGGCGCCGGCGCCGGCGCCGGGGAACAGGCTGCCCAGCGGCGCGACCACGGTGAGGGTGGCGGTGAGCGGCGGGCGGGTGGTGTCCCACGGGCGCAGCACCAGATCGCCCAGCACGCCGACCCGCAGCTGCCCCAGCGGGCGGGCATCGCCGTCGGCGGCGGCCAGCCGGGCGTAGCCGTCCAGGGTGTCGTGCAACGCGGCGGCCAGCGGCGCGGGCAGGAACGCGGCCAGCTCGGCCATGCCGTCCCCGGCCGGCCGGACGGTGACGTCGGCGGCCCGCTCGGCGGCCGCCCGGCGCTCCTCGGTGGCCGCGGCGTCCCGGCCGATCAGCTCCCGGCGGGCCGCGGCGCGCAGCCCCCGCACCGACAGCTCGGCCGCGGTCGGCAGCAGCGCGGCCTCCACCGCGGCCACGATCGCCGGATCGGTGCCGGCCGCGGGTGCGCCCAGCTCGGCGGTCAGGCCGCGGGCCCGCGGCCAGTCGAGCCGGCCGTCGGCCAGCGCCGCCCATGTGCCCGGCAGCCGGGTCAGCAGGGTGAACGCCTGCCCGATCAGCGTGCTCGCCGCCGTCCGCGAGCAGTTCAGCACCAGCGCCAGCTCGTCGGCGAAGAACTCCGAGGTGCCGATGAACTCCGGCCGCCCCGACGCATCCACCGGCACCCCCGCCATCCCGGATCCGGCATCGGTCTCGACGGTGTCGGTGGGGCCGTCCCCGGCGGCGGCGGTTCCGGCCGCGGTCTCGGCCCCGGCGTCGCCGTCCTCGGCGGTGGCGTCCTGCTCGGCGTCGGACGGGGCGCCGGCGCGGGCGTCGCGGGCGGCTCGGGCCGCGGCGCCGCGGGGCACGTCCCAGCAGTCCGGCCGCCGGGCGGCGAACGCGGCCACCAGTTCGGTCTTGTAGGCCATCAACCGGGCCTCGATCGCCACGATCCGCTGCAGCTCGGCGGCCAGCTCCGCGTCGCTGCGCACCCCGACCGGCAGCAGCTCGCCCAGCCGCGCCGGCGACCCGCCCCCGCCCGGCGGCACCAGGGCGGCATCGTCCGGAACGGCGTCCGGACCGGCGTCGTCCGGATCGCCGACCGACAGCGCCCCGGCCGGCCATGGGCACAGGTCCACGGCGGTCACCGCCACCCCGAACCCGCTCCCGAACACGTGTCCGAAGCTACGGGAGGGCACCGACAATTCCGCAGGTCCAGGCGCCGTCGACGACGTGCTCGTCGGATCCGGGGGGGTGCGGCTACGCCTTGCGGCCGCGGTGCAGGGCGACGACCCCGCCGGTCAGGTCGCGCCAGCCGACGTCCGCCCAGCCCGCCGCCTGGAGCCGCGCGGCCAGGGCCCGCTGGGCCGGCCACGCCCGGATCGACTCGGCCAGGTAGACGTAGGCCTCCGGGTTGCTGCTCACCGCGCGCGCGATCCGTGGGAGGAGGCGCATCAGGTACTCCAGGTACACCGTGCGGAACGGGGCCCAGGTGGGTGTCGAGAACTCGCAGACCACCAGCCGCCCGCCGGGGCGGGTGACGCGGAGGAACTCGCGCAGCGCGACAGCAGGGTCGGCGACGTTGCGCAGGCCGAAGGAGATGACGACGCCGTCCACGCTCTCGTCGGCGAGCGGGAGGGCCATCGCGTCACCGGCCACCATCGGCACCCCGCGGGAGGCACCGGCGCGCAGCATGCCCTGCGAGAAGTCGCACGCGATCGCGCGCACGCCGCCGGCGGCGAGTTCCACGGTCGAGACCCCGGTGCCCGCTGCGACGTCGAGCACGACCTGCCCGGGCCGGGCACCCAGCGCCTCACGGGTGGCCCGGCGCCAGGCCGCGTCCCGGCCGCCGGAGAGCACGGTGTTCGTGACGTCGTACCGGCGCGCGACCCGGTCGAACATCGCCGCCACGTCGGCCGGGCGCTTGTCCAGCCCGGCCCGCACACCCCCGGCCGTGCCGCGCTCCTCACGGTCGGTCACGGCAGGCACGGTACCCGGCCCCCTACCCTGGAGCTCGTGACCGCTGCGGCCGTGACCTCCTCGGACACGGCCGCCTTCCCGATCCGGACCGCACGGCTCGACGGCGCCCCCGACCTGCTGCGCCTCCTCCCCCGCGACGGTGCGCTGTCCTGGGTGCGCCGCGGGGAGGGACTGGTCGGCGCCGGCGAGGTCGCCCGGCTGGAGGTCTCCGGTCCCGACGCGCTCGCCGAGGCCGCCGCCTGGTGGACGGACCTCGCCCGCGGATCCGCCGGTCCGGACGCCCCCGCGGCGCCCGGCGGCGGCGCGGTGGTCTTCGCCGGGATCGCGTTCGACCCGGCGGTCGGGACGTCGGTCTTCGTCGTCCCCCGGGTCGTCGCCTCCCGGCGCGGCGGCGTCACCTGCGTCACGACCATGGACGGCAGCGACCCGCGGGCCGTGCTCGACGACGCGGCCGACGAGGTCCCCGACGGGCCCCTTCCCCAGCTCCGCTACGCCGACGGCGCGCTCGACCCGGCCAGCTGGTGCGCCGCCGTCGCCGAGGCCGTCGGGCGGATCGACGCCGGCGAGCTGGCCAAGGTCGTGCTGGCCCGCGACCTGCTGGTCGCCTCCGACGTCCCGCTCGACCCACGCCGCCTGCTCCTGCGGCTCGCCGACCGCTTCCCCGACTGCTGGACCTTCGCCGTCGACGGGCTGCTCGGCGCCACCCCGGAGCTGCTGCTGCGGCGCACCGGCCGGCAGCTGTCGGCCCGGGTGCTCGCCGGGACGGCGCCGCGCGGCTCCGGGGCGCACGACGAGCGACTCGCCGCCGCCCTGCTCGGCTCGGCCAAGGACCGCGCGGAGCACGCCCTCGCCGTCGACTCGCTGGTGCGCGCGCTGGAGCCCTACTGCACCGCGCTCGAGGCCCCCGGCGAGCCGGAGCTGCTCACCCTGGCCAACGTGCGGCACCTGGCCACCGACGTGACGGGCACCCAGCGCCGCCGCGGGCCGCTCGGCGCCGCCGGGCTGCTCGACCTCGTCGGCGCCGTGCACCCGACCGCCGCAGTCTGCGGCACCCCGACCGACCGCGCCGCCGAGGTCATCGCCGAGCTGGAGGGCATGGACCGCGGCCGCTACGCCGGCCCGGTCGGCTGGATGGACGCCCGCGGCGACGGCGAGTTCGGTCTGGCCCTGCGCTGCGCGGAGCTCACCGGCGGGCACGGCGCCCGGCTGTTCGCCGGCTGCGGGATCGTCGCCGGCTCCGACCCGACCGCCGAGCTCGCCGAGACCCAGGCCAAGTTCGCCGCCTTCCAGGCCGCGCTGGAGACCTGAGCCCGGCCGAGCGGCCGTCAGCCGCCGCCGAGCGCCTCGGCGGCGGTTGCTCGCAGCTCCGCGGCCAGCGCCGCCTCCGCGCGCTGGTCGGTGCGGACGACGACTACCCGCCGCCCGCCGGCCGCGAGCGCCCCCGGTAGCTCCGCCGGCCCGGACACCTCCGACGCCGCCCAGCCCAGCGCGCGGGCCACCCCGACCAGCGAGCGGCCGTGCGGGGTGCCGAACACCCGCCGGTAGTCGGCGGTGTGGCGCTCGTCCCCGGGCTCGAGTTGGGCGAAGATGCCGCCGCCGTCGTTGTCGGGCACGACCAGCGTGAGATCGGGCGCGGGCTCGCCCTCGCCGAGCAGCAGCCCCGTCAGATCGTGCAGCACCGTGAGATCGCCGAGCAGAGCAAAGGCGCGGCCACCGCCGTCCCGGGCGTGCGCCAGGGCCGCGCCGACCGCCGTCGACACCGTGCCGTCGATGCCGGCCACGCCCCGGCTGGCCAGCACCGCCAGGTCCGCCCGCGGTACGGCCAGCCGGTCGACGTCACGCACGGGCGTCGACGAGCCGAGCAGCAGCAGCGAGCCGCCGGGCAGGCCGGCCACCACGTCGCGGGCCAGCCGCGCGCCGGTCAGGCCGGGACGCCCGTCGAGGACCCGGTCGACGGCTGCGCCGGCGCGGGCGGCGGCGGCCGACCACGCCGACCGCCAGCCGTCGGCGATCGCACCGGTCGCGGGCGGCAGGTGCAGCGACACGTGCACGCTGCTCCGCGCGGCGTCGGCCCACCGCGGCGACGGCGCCACCGTCTCGACCCGCACGGCCGGATCGGCGAGCAGCGCCGCCACCGGCCGCGACAGCGTCGGCCGCCCGACCACGAGCACCCGGTCCGGGCGGTGCGCCGCGAGCCAGCCCGGCGCGCCCAGCAGCAGCGCTCCGCCGCGCAGGGCGCCCCGGCCGGCCCACGCCCCGCTCGACGGCTCGGCCAGCACCGGCCAGCCCCGCGCGTCGGCCAGCTCCGCCGCCGCGTGCCCCAGGGCCGGCGGCGCGTCGCCGGCGACGACCAGGGTGCGGGCCGGCCCGTCCCGCTCCGGGCCGGGCACGGCCGGCCCGGCCGCCGGCTCGGTCCACGGCGCTCCGCCCGGGCGGCCCGCCCACGGGCCCGACGGCTCGGCCGGCCCGGCGTCGTCCCCGGGGAGCAGCGGCTCGCGCAGCGGCAGGTTCAGGTGCACCGGGCCGGGGTCGCCGGACAGCGCACCGGTCGCCAGCACGAGCGCCTTGGCGACCAGCGAGCGCCAGTAGCGGTTCTGCGCCTGCTCCCGGCCCGCCTCCGGCACGCCGATGTCGGCCGTCCAGCGCACCGCGCCGCCGTACAGGCCGACCTGCTCCACGGTCTGGTTCGCGCCGGTGGCGCGCAGCTCCGGCGGGCGGTCGGCGGTCAGCGCCAGCAGCGGCACCCCGCTCGCGTCGGCCTCCAGCACCGCGGCGTGCAGGTGCGCCGCCGCCGTCCCCGAGGTGGTGAGCACCGGCACCGGCCGGCCGGAGCGCTTCGCCAGCCCGAGGGCGAGGAAGGCCGCCGTCCGCTCGTCGATGCGCACGTGCAGCCGCAGCCGCCCGGCGCGTTCCGCGGCGAGCAGCGCCAGGGCGACCGGCGCCGACCGCGAGCCCGGTGCCAGCACGGCGTCGGTGACACCGCCGCGCACCAGCTCGTCGACCAGGACGCGACCCAGCGCGGTGGAGGGGTTCACGCCGCCGGCACCGCCGTGCGGACCGACGCCAGCCGCGCCGCCCAGCGCGCCGCGGTCGCCGCGTCGGCGGCCACGGCGTCCAGCCGGTCGGGCTCCGGGCGGACGACGGGCAGCGCACCGTCGACCGGCAGCAGCGGCGCGCTGGTCACGTCGTCGTCGAACAGCGCCACGGTGGCCAGCCCGCAGGCGAACGGCAGCTCCGGCAACGCGGCGGCCAGCGCGACGCCGGCGGCGATGCCGACCGAGCTCTCCAGCGCCGAGGACACCACGCACGGCAGTCCGTGCGCCTCGGCCACGCGCAGTGCGGCCCGGACGCCGCCCAGCGGCTGCACCTTGAGGACGACGACGTCGGCGGCCTCCCGCAGGTCGACCCGCAGCGGGTCGCCGGCCCGCCGCACGCCCTCGTCGACGGCGATCCGGACGCCGATCCGCCGCCGCAGCGCGGCCAGCTCGGCCAGCGACGCGCAGGGCTGCTCGACGTACTCCAGGGCCGCCACCCGGTCGAGTTCGGCGATCCGTGCGGCGGCGGTGCCGACGTCCCACGCGGCGTTCGCGTCGACGCGGACCGCGCCGTCCGGACCCAGCGCGTCGCGCACCGCCTCGACGCGGCCCAGGTCGTCGGCCGGGGACTGACCGGGCTCGGCGACCTTCACCTTGGCGGTGCGGCAACCCGAGGCGGCGACGATCGCGTGCGCCCGCTCCGCGTCGACCGCGGGCACCGTCACGTTGACCGGCACCACCGACCGCAGGGGCGCCGGCCAGCCCTCGACTGCGGCCTCCCGCGCCGCCGCCCACCAGCGGCGGCTCTCGGCCACGCCGTAGTCCCAGAACGGGCTGAACTCGCCCCAGCCGGCCGGCCCGCGCACGAGCACGCCGTCGCGGACGTCGATGCCCCGGAAGCGGGTGCGCAGCGGCACCTGGTACGCGTGCGCCTCCAGGTCCGGCGCCGGGATCACGTCGGACAGGGTAGGGGAAGGACTCTGCCGCTCCTCCACCGTGGAAGGAGCCCGTCCTCCTCACCGTCCTCCTCACCGCTCGCACGCTCCCGGCGGGACCCTGGGGCGGCCCGCCGTACCCTTGCCGGTCGTGGCCCGGCAGCTGACCCTCCTCCCCGCGCCCGGCCCCTCCGAGGCGGTGGTCCGGGCTGCCGTCGAGCCCGCGCTGCGGGCCTGCCTGGACGGCGGCGCCCCGCTCGCCGTCGTCCCCGCCGGCCCGCCGGACGCCGTCGCCGCCGCCCGGGCCGCGCTGCACCCCGACGAGCCGGTGGAACCGGGCGCCCACCTGCTCGTGGTGACCTCGGGCTCCACCGGCGCCGCCCGCGGGGTCCTGCTGTCCGCGGGGGCGCTGCGGGCCTCGGCGACGGCCACGCTGGACCGGCTCGGCGGCCCCGGCAGCTGGCTGCTGGCCCTCCCGGTCTCGGCCATCGCCGGGCTGCAGGTGCTCTGCCGCGGCCTGCTCGCCGGCCGGAGCGCCACGGTCCTCGAGCGGGGCGAGCCGCTGGCCGCGGCCGTCGCCCGCCTGCCCGGGGACGACCGCCGGTACACCGCCCTGGTGCCCACCCAGCTGCGCCGCCACCTCGACGGCGAGCCCGACGCGCTGCGCTCCTTCGACGCCGTGCTCGTCGGCGGTGCGGCGACCGATCCCGAGCTGCTCGACCGTGCCCGGGCGGCCGGCGTCCACGTGGTCACCACCTACGGCATGACCGAGACCGCCGGCGGCTGCGTGTACGACGGGCGGCCGCTCACGGGTGTGCAGGTGCGCGCCGGCGCCGACGGCGGCGTCGAACTGGCCGGGCCGGCCCTCGCCCTCGGCTACCGGTGCGACCCGTCGGCGACCGCCGCCGCCTTCGTCGACGGCTGGTTCCGCACCCGGGACGCGGGCAGCCTGGACGCCGAGGGCCGGCTGACCGTGCAGGGCCGGCTGGACGACGTGGTGGTCACCGGCGGGGTCAACGTCGCCCCACCGGCCGTGGAGGCCGCACTGCGCGCGCACCCGGCCGTCGCGGACGCCGTGGTCTTCGGCCGGCCCGATCCGGAGTGGGGGCAGCGGGTGGTCGCCGCCGTCGTCCCGGCCGCCAGCGGTGCGCCGGACCTGGACGCGCTGCGGCCCTGGGTGGCCGGCCGGCTCGGCGGTGCCGCGGCGCCGCGCGAGCTGCACCTGCTGGACGCCGTCCCGCTGCTGCACACGGGCAAGCCCGACCGGCGGGCGGTCGCCGCCGCGCTGGGCGCGCGCTGATGGCCACCGCCGCCCAATGGGTGGCCGGGGCCCGGCCGCGGACGCTGCCCGCCGCCGTCGCCCCGGTGCTCGTGGGCAGCGGTGCGGCCGCCGCCCTCGACGGCTTCCGGCTCGGCCCGGCGCTGCTGGCGCTGGTCGTCGCGCTGGCGCTGCAGGTCGCGGTCAACTACGCCAACGACTACTCCGACGGCACCCGCGGCACCGACGCGGTCCGGGTCGGGCCGATGCGGCTGGTCGGCTCCGGCGCGGCGAGCCCGTCGCAGGTGCTGCTGGCCGCCGTCGTCGCCTTCGGGATCGCCGCGCTGGCCGGCCTGGCCCTCGCCGCGCTGTCGAGTTGGTGGTTGGTCGCGGTCGGCGCGCTCTGCATCGCCGCGGCCTGGACCTACACCGGCGGACCGCTGCCCTACGGCTACCGGGCCCTCGGCGAGGTCTTCGTCTTCCTCTTCTTCGGCCTGGTGGCCGTCGTGGGGACGGCGTTCGCGCAGACCGGCTCGGTCGACGGGTTGGCCGTGGCGGCCGCGGTGCCGGTCGGGCTGCAGTCGACGGCGCTGCTGGTGGTCAACAACCTGCGTGACATCAGCGGCGACGCCGCCGTCGGCAAGCGCACCCTCGCCGTCCTGCTCGGCGAGCGGACCACCCGGTTTGTCTACGCGGGCCTGCTCGCCGTCTCGCTGGCCACCCTCGCCGCGATCGGCGTCGCCCGGCCCGGCGCGCTGCTCGCGCTGCTCGCCGCACCGCTGGCGGTGCCGCCGGTCCGCACGGTGCTCACCGGCGGGCGCGGCCCGGAGCTGATCGCGGCCCTGCAGCGCACCGGGCTGCTGACGCTCGTCACCGGGATCCTGCTCGCCACCGGCCTCGCGCTGAGCGGATGAGGGGTGGCCGGGCCCGGCCCGGCGGGCGTCCGTGCCTGCTCAGCGGGCGTCCGCGTCGGCGTCCTCACCGCCGCTGAGCCGGGTCCGCAGGTCCTCCTTGGCCGCCCGGCGGGCCAGGCTGCGGGCGGCGAGCGCCTCGGTCAGCCTGTCGCGGGCCGGGCGCATCAGCACGTAGGCGACCGGCATGGACAGCAGCAGCCCGAACAGCAGCCCGGCGTAGCTGCCGATACCGACGATCCACAGCAGCAGCACGAGGGCGACGGCGATCGCCAGCCGCCCCACCGAGTAGACGAGCAGCCAGGGCAGTACCCGCGGGGGTGTGGCCGGACCGCCCGCAGGTCCGGCGGGTGTGGTAGGGGTCGGCTCGCCGGCCGCCGGTGGCGGGGTCACCGGCGTGCCCGGTTCGCTGCGCTCAGCCATGACGGCCCTCCCACTTGGTCGACAGGACGACGGTCGTCCGGGTGCGTGCCACGCCCCTGATGCGGTTCAACGCGTTGATGGTCGCCTCCAGTGCCGGGATGTCGGTCACGCGGACCTTGACCACGTAGTCCTCGGTGCCCGCGACCCGCCAGCAGTCCTCGATGCCCGGCATCCCGCGCAGCGCCTGCTCCACGCCGGCGTCGTCGACGGAGTCGCTCTCGATGACGCCGACCAGGGCGGTGACGTCGAGCCCGACAGCGGGCGGGTCGACGATCGCGTGGTAGCCGGTGATGACCCCGGCGGCCTCGAGCTTGCCCACCCGTTCGTGCACGGCCGGCGAGGAGAGGCCGACCTGGCGGGCGAGCTCGGCGTAGCTCGCCCGGCCGTTGGCGCGCAGCAGGTCGATGAGTCGCTGGTCGACGGCGTCGATGGTGGTCCCCGTCCTCCTGGGTGGCCGCCCGTCCCCCGCCTGCCGGCCGACGGCGACCTCGGTCGTGGGCACGAGTATCTCCGGCGGACGTACCCTGGGTGCGGACGAGGGGGTGGGACGGTGGCGTTCCTGGTGGTGCTGCTGATCGCGGTGGTGGTCGTCGTGCTGGTGATGCGGGCCGCCGGCGCCCCCGGGAGGACGGCCCGGCCACCGAAGGCACCGCGCGCGCGTCGCCCGGCCCGGCCGGCGCAGCCTCGCCGACCGGTCGCCCCGGACGACGACCCCGAGTTCCTGCGCGAGCTGGAGCGACGCGTCCGACGGGACGACGGCACCACCGCCTGACGACAGCCGCGGGAGCATCGCAGCGAGGAACGAGCGAGGAGCGGACCGCGGCGCGCAGTCAGGCCATCGGCAGAGCCTGACGACAGCCGCGGGAGCATCGCAGCGAGGAACGAGCGTTGTCCGCGGTCTCGACGCCCTAGCCCGGGACCTCTTGGAAGGCCCGGACCTCATCGGTCCAGGCCAGTGGGAGATGGGCGTCGGCCGCTCCGTGCGTGCCTCGGGTGGGCATCCGGGAGACGGTGTGGTGGACGGGAAGTTCTCGGCCCTGGAACGGGGCGCCAGCGCACACGGTTGGGGCGATCGATCACGCCCGGCGGTCGGGACCCGCCCCGTCGGGCAGATCGCCCGGCCAGCCAAGTCCGCCGCCGCCGTCGTCGGGCACCTCGGGCCCGGGCCAGCCCGGCGGATCCGCCGGGGGCAGCGGCCGGTCGCGACCGGGCGCGTGGGCGACGGTGGGGCTCATGCAGGCATCGAATCACGCACCCGGGCCGGTGGACGCGGTCAGCTGACCCCGCCGTAGCTGTGCAGGCCGGTCGACACCAGGTTGACGTAGAGCAGGTTGAAGACCATCACGCCCAGGCCGACCAGGTTGACCCAGGCGGCCGGGCGCCCGCGCCAGCCAGCCGTCGTGCGGGCGTGCAGGTAGGCGGCGTAGACGACCCAGGCGATGAACGCCCAGGTCTCCTTGGGGTCCCAGCCCCAGAAGCGACCCCATGCGCTCTCCGCCCAGATGGCACCGGCGATGACGGCGAAGGTCCAGATCGGAAAGCCGAAGACCGCGGTCCGGTGGGCGACCCGGTCCAGCGCAGCCGCCCCGGGCAGCCGCGACACGAGGCTGCCCGGCCGCGGCTCCTCGGGCCGCGAGCGCAGCAGGTACAGCCCGCTGGCGATGCCGCTGACGAAGAAGATGCCGAAGCCCAGGATCGCGGTGCTGACGTGCACGGCCAGCCAGCTCGACCGCAGCGCGGCGACCAGCGGGCCGGCGTCGGCGTACAGGAACAGCCCGACGAGCACCATCGCCACGACGACCGGCGCCAGCACGAACAGGCCGATGTGCCGCAGCCCCGGCGTCCGGACGGCGAGCACGACGTAGACGGCGACCCCGACGAGCACCACCGCGGTGGCGAACTCGTACATGTTGCCCCAGGGCAGCCGGTCGGCGGCCAGCCCGCGGGCGACCAGCACCCCGGCGTGGCCGACCGCGCCGAGCACGGTCAGCGCGAGGGCCAGCAGGCCCCAGCGCCGCGCCGCCCCGGGCTCGCCGGCCGTCCCGTCGGCGGGCACGTCGGCCGGCGCGTCGGGCGACCGGACGTCGGAAGAGATGTCGTCCGCACCCGTCCGAGGAGCCGGCGCGCCCCCCGCGGCGACCAGCTCGCGCGCGGGCCGGCGGCCGAAGGCCAGCTGCGCGCAGAAGGCGACCACGGCCAGCGAGTACACGGCGACGCTGACCGAGAACAGCGTGTCCGAGAGCGCGGCCAGCGACGGGTCAGGTGTCACGGGAGGCGTCCTCCGGTCGGGGTGCGGACCCGTCTGGCGACGGGGCGCGGTGCGCGGCCGCGGGGCGGCCGGACGCGCCGCTCAGGGCGGCGGTGAGGTCGGCGGTCAGCTCGGCCAGCCGGGGGCCCGCATCGCCGCTGCCGCGGGTCAGCAGGGCCACCGCCAGCACGCTACCGGCGCCGTCCGGCCCGGCCGACGCGCGGGCGAAGAAGCGCTCCCGGCGCACGAGCAGCATGCCCAGCAGGCCGACGACCAGCGCGACCGCGGCGGCGAGCACCCAGCCCTGGCCGGGATCGGAGGAGTACTGGAGCGCGGCGAACTCGCGGACGCCGGTGAAGGTGATCTCGGTGCCGTCGGGCAGCGTCAGCGCCTCGCCCACCGACAGGTTGGCCCGGCCGACGTCGGTGAGCCGGCCGCTGTCGATCTGCGACGCGTCGAGCGAGTAGACCGACTGCGGGATGCCGGAGTCCAGGCCGAGATAGCCCTCATAGGCCACGATCGCCACCCGGGGCGCCAGCGGGCGGGGGTCGATCGAGGTCAGCACGCCGCCCTGCACCAGCCCGGTCGGGGCGAAGAAGCCCTCGAGCGCCAGCTGCCCGTCGCGGCCGGGGCCGAGGTCGGGCAGCTTGAGCGCCCCCTGGCTGGCCATCGTGGTCTGGTCCGAGGGCAGGAACGGCGCCGAGACATCGGTGAACTCCGTGCCGTCGGGAAGCGTCACCGAGAAGACGGGGCTGAAGCCGTGCCCGGTCAGGTAGACCCGGTCGCCGGCCACCCGCAGCGGGTCGTTCACGCCGATCGTCGTCGACCGGCCCTCCTCCCCCGGTGCCCCGTAGGTGATGTCGGCGGTGAAGGCCGACGCCGTGAGGTCGGGCTCGTACTCGGCCTCGAAAGCCTCCAGGTCGACGCACAGCGGGGTCAGGTCGCCGCTGTCGACCAGCGCCCCCGAGGAGTAGGTGTCGTACTGCTGGAACGAGTTGCAGAAGCCCTGGCCCTCGGTGACCAGGATGCTGCCCTCGTGGCCCCAGAGCTTGCCGGCGGCCAGGCCGAGCAGCACGCCCACCAGCGACAGGTGGAACAGCAGGTTGCCGGCCTCCTTGAGCAGGCCCTTCTCGGCCGACAGCTCCGGACCGTTCGCCCCGCCGCGGCGGACGACGCGGAACCGCCGGACCCGCAGCTCCTCCTCCACGGCGTCGAGCGCGGCGGCCGGGGGCAGCGCCGTCGGCAGCTCGGCGGAGTCGGGCAGCCGGGAGAGGCGGCGGGGCGCCGGCGGTGGAGCCGACCGCAGCGCCCGCGCGTGCTCGACCGCGCGCGGCAGCACGCAGCCGACCAGCGACACGAACAGCAGCAGGTACACCGCGGCGAACCACGGTGAGGAGAAGACGTCGAACAGGTAGAGCCGGTCGAGCACCGGCGCCAGCGTCGGGTGCTCGGCGAAATACTCGGTGACGGCGCCCTGCGACAGCGAGCGCTGCGGCAGCAGCGACCCGGGGACGGCGGCCAGCGCGAGCAGGAAGAGCAGCACGATGGCCGTGCGCATGGCGGTCAGCCGGCGCCACCAGCGCAGGAGGGTGGCGGTGAACCGGCTGCCGGGAGACGGGCGGGCCGGTGGTGGGGGCGCGGCGGGCCGGGGCGGGGCGGCGAGGCTCACGACGGCGCGCTCACAGGAACGACTCCCCCAGGCCGGTGGCTGCCAGCCACGACCGCAGCCACTGCATCATCTCGGTCCACGCGCCGGTGACCAGCAGCAGGCCGACCGCGACCAGGATGCCGCCGCCGACGCGGGTGACCGCGCGGGCGTGCCGTCGGAGGAAGGCGGTGGCTCCCAGCGCGCTCCGGGCGCCCATGGCCACGAGCACGAACGGCACGCCCAGGCCGAGGCAGTAGGCGACGCTGAGCACCGCACCGCGGCCGGCGGTCGCCTCCGCCGCCGCCAGCGAGTAGACGGCGGCCAGCGTGGGCCCGAGGCACGGCGTCCAGCCCAGGCCGAAGACGACCCCGAGCAGCGGGGCGCCGGCCAGGCCGGCGGCCGGGCGCTGCGAGAGCCGCTTCGTGCGCTGCAGGAAGGGCACGCGACCGAGGAAGGCCAGGCCGACCACGACGACCACGACGCCGAGCACCCGGGTGACCAGCTCGTTGTGGACCAGCAGGAGCCGGCCGAGGCCGCCCACCGCGGTGCCCACGGCGACGAAGACGGCGGTGAAGCCGAGGACGAACAGCACCGCGCCGAGCACCATCCGCCCGCGCGGGGAGCGGTCGTCGGCGCCGGCCGCCGCGGGGAGCGGGTGCCGACCGCCGGACGGCGCGGCGGCGGGGACGGGGCTCGTCGCGCCGGCGGGGACCGGGCTGGGGGCGGCCGTCGTCCGGCCGCCGCTGCCGACCAGGCCGGTGACGTAGGAGAGGTAGCCGGGCACGAGCGGCAGCACGCACGGCGAGGCGAAGCTGACCAGCCCGACGAGGGCGGCCACCGCCGCGGCGAGCAGGAGCGGGCCGTCGAGGACGAGGCCGGCGAAGGTCTCCCCCACGGTCAGCCCTCCGCCCGCACCCGGTCCAGGACGCGGCGCAGGTCGTCCTGCGCCACCTCTCCGGTGTACACCGCCGCCACCCGTCCCTGGGCGTCGAGGACGATCGTCGACGGGATGGCGGTGGCCGGGTAGTCGCGGAAGGCGAGGGCGATCTCGCCGCGGGGATCGTGCAGCGAGGGGAACTCGATGCCGTAGCTGTCGACGAAGGCCTGCGCGAACTGCTGGTCGGCCTCCTTGACGTTCACCCCGAGGAAGGCGACCTCGCCGCTGTCGCGGACGTCGGCCCACACCTCCTGGAACTCCGGGGTCTCCACCCGGCAGGGCGCGCACCAGGAGCCCCAGAAGTTGAGGACGGCGACCTGCCCGTCGAGCTCGGCGGAGGTGAACTCCCCGCCGCCGAGCAGCGTGCCGGCGAAGTCGGGCGCCGAGGCCCGCTCGTCGAGCGGGATGACCTCCCCGGCCGGCGTCCCGGCGACGAACCGGAATTCCCCGCCGTTGGTGACGTCGACCGCGTCGTCCCCGGTCGAGCACCCGGCGAGCAGGCCGAGGACGGCGGCGAGCGCGAGCAGCGCGAGCCTCATGCGCCCGGCACCGCGTCGGGCGGGGTGGCTCCGGCCGGCTCGGCGTAGGTCAGCCCGGTCATCCGGTCGCCGTCGTAGGTGATCGACGTGACGCTGGCGAGGCTGCACTCGCGCCGGCGCGGGTCGTGCGCGAACCGCCGTCCCTCCAGGTGCAGCCGCACCGTCCAGATCGGCAGCTGGTGGCTGACCAGGACGGCGGCGTGACCCCGGGCCTTATCGCGGGCGGCCTCGACGGCGGCGAGCATCCGCGCGGCGATCTCGACGTAGGGCTCCCCCCACGACGGCCGCACCGGGTTGCGCAGCTTCCACCAGTGCCGCGGCACGCGCCAGACGCCGTTCCCGCCGGCCACCGACAGCCCCTCGAAGGCGTTGCCGGCCTCGATGATCCGCTCGTCGATGCGGACCTCCAAGCCCAGCAGCTCGGCCAGCGGCCGGGCGGTCTGCTGGGCGCGCTCCAGCGGGCTGGAGACCAGCTCGACGACGTCGGAGCGGCGCAGGTGTTCCGCGGCGGCGACGGCCATCGCCTCGCCGGCCGTCGACAGCCGGTAGCCGGGCAGCCGGCCGTAGAGCACCTTGCCCGGGTTGTGCACCTCCCCGTGCCGCAGCAGGTGGACGGTGGTCGTCTCGCTCACGGGGAGAGCTCCTGGGCGTCCTTGGCGTCGGCGTCCGGCGGGGCGTCGGCGGGGTCGGCGGCCGCGGCGGCGCGTGCGGCGGCGGGCAGCGCGTCGAGCACCCGGTCCAGCGCCTCCCCGTCCAAGGCGGCGTTGACGAACCACGCCTCGAACGCCGAGGGCGGCAGGTACACGCCGCGGGCGAGCATGGCGTGGAAGAAGGCGGTGTGCGCGGCGGTGTCCTGGGTGCGGGCGTCGTCGTAGTCGCGCACCGGGCGCTCGTCGGGCACGAAGAACACCGAGAACATCGACCCGGCCTGCTGCACCCGGTGCGGCACCCCGGCGGCGAACAGGGCGGCGCTGGTGGCGCCGCGCAGCACCGCCGCGACCTCGTCGAGCCGCGCGTAGACCTCGTCGGTGCAGTGCCGCAGCGTGGTGAGGCCGGCGGCGACGGCGACCGGGTTCCCCGACAGGGTGCCGGCCTGGTAGACGGGGCCGGTGGGGGCCAGCTGGTCCATCAGGTCGGCTCGCCCGCCGAAGGCGGCGGCCGGCAGCCCGCCGCCCATGACCTTGCCGAAGGTGAACAGGTCGGCGTCGACCGGGTCCAGGCCGTACCAGCCCGAGCGGGACACGCGGAAGCCGGTCATCACCTCGTCGACCACCAGCAGGGCCCCGTGCGCGGCGGTGATCCGTCGCAGCTCGGCGTTGAAGCCGTCGAGCGGCGGGACGACGCCCATGTTGCCGGCGGCGGCCTCGGTGACGACGCAGGCGATGTCGGCGCCCCGCTCGGCGAAGACGGCCTCCACCGCCGCGACGTCGTTGTAGGGCAGCACGACGGTGTCGGCGGCCGCACCGGTGGTGACGCCGGGGGTGTCGGGCCGGCCGCGCCGGGCGTCGTCGGCGCCGGAGGCGTGGGCCAGCGTCGCGACGCCCGAGCCGGCCGCAGCCAGCAGCGCGTCGACGTGGCCGTGGTAGCAGCCGGCGAACTTGACCACGACGGGACGGCCGGTGGCACCCCGGGCCAGCCGGACGGCGGACATGACCGCCTCGGTGCCGGAGCTGACCAGCCGGACCCGCTCCACGGGCGGCATCCGCCGGACGATCTCCTCGGCCAGCTCCAGCTCGCCCTCGGTAGGGGTGCCGAACGACAGCCCGCGGCGGGCGGTGGCGGTGACGGCCTCGACGACGGCGGGGTGGGCGTGGCCGAGGATCATCGGCCCCCAGGAGGCGACCAGGTCGACGTAGCGGCGGCCGTCGGCGTCGGTGATCCACGGGCCGCTGCCCTCGGCCATGAAGCGCGGCGTGCCGCCGACGGCGCGGAAGGCCCGGACCGGGCTGTTCACCCCGCCCGGGGTGACCCGCTGCCCGCGGGCGAACAGACCGGCCGACGCGGGGGCCTCGTAACTGTAGGGAGCGGTGTCCAGCGAGGTCACGAGCCCAGTGTCCCCCCGGCCGCCGCGCCGCCGTCGGTGGCATCGGACACCCCACCGCCCGCGGGCACGGCCGTCAGCAGGGCCGCGCGCAGGCGGGCCGGGTTCCGGGTGGGCACCAGCACCGTGCGCCCACCGGCCAGGCGGACGGGCAGCCCAGCGCGGCCGCGGGGCAGGGCCGCGCTCCCGCCGAGCACCGGGGAGCCGGCGTCGACGCCCGCCCGCCCCTCGGCGGCCGCGCGCAGGTGGCCGGCGTCCACGTCGGCGAGCGGTACCCGCTCCCGGCCCACCGTCAGCGCCGGCTCCGGCCCGTCACGGTCGACGCGCACGGTCCACGACCGCCGGGCGGCCAGCGTGTGGGCCGCCAGCACGGCCAGGATCCCGCCGGCGACCGCCCAGGCCTGCCCCGGCATCACCACCGGCCCGACGGGCAGCACCTCCACGACGGCGAAGAAGGCGAGGGCCAGGGCGAGCACCCGGACCGGCCGCCACGAGGCGCCCGGCTCGACGAAGCGGTCCCCCTCCCGCACCCTCACCGCTGGGCGGGCGGGGCGAGCCACCGTGCCGCCTCGACCGCCCAGTAGGTGAGCACCGTGCCCGCACCGGCCCGGCGGATCGCGGTCAGCGTCTCCAGGATCGCCCGCTGCCGGTCGACCCAGCCGTTCGCTGCGGCCGCCTCGAGCATCGCGTACTCGCCGCTGACCTGGTACGCCGCGACCGGCACGTGCACCGCGTCGGCCACCCTGGCGACGATGTCCAGGTAGGGCAGCGCCGGCTTGACCATGACCGCGTCGGCGCCCTCGGCCAGGTCCTGCGCCACCTCGCGCAGCGCCTCGTCGGCGTTGGGCGGGTCCATCTGGTAGGTCGACCGGTCGCCGAACCGCGGCGCGCCCTCGGCGGCCTCGCGGAACGGGCCGTAGAAGCCGGACGCGTACTTCGCCGCGTAGGCCAGCACCGGCGTCTCGGTGAAGGCGGCGCCGTCCAGGGCCGCCCGGATCGCGCCGACCTGGCCGTCCATCATCCCGCTGGGGGCGATGACGTGCGCCCCGGCCTGCGCCTGGGCGACGGCCACCGCGGCATAGCGGTCCAGCGTGGGGTCGTTGTCGACGACCAGCTCCCCACCCTGCCCCCGGACCCCACCCCTGGCCGGCGCGAGCAGGCCGCAGTGCCCGTGGTCGGTGTACTCGCACAGGCACAGGTCCGCCATCAGCACCAGCTCGTCGCCGAGGTCGGCCCGCAGCTGCTGCAGCGCGACGTTGACGATGCCGTCGGCAGCGTCGGCCTGCGAGCCGACCGGGTCCTTCGCGGCGGGGATGCCGAACAGGATCAGCCCGCCGATGCCGGCCTCGGCCGCCTCGTGCGCGGCCTTGCGCAGCGATTCGAGCGTGTGCTGCACGACGCCGGGCATCGAGCCGATCGGCACCGGCTCGCCGATGCCCTCCTTGACGAACACCGGCAGCACGAGGTCCGCCGGGGCCAGGCGGGTCTGCGCGGTCAGCCGGCGCAGCGCCGGGGTGGACCGCAGCCGCCGTCCGCGCGCGAAGCCGGGCGTCACGACCCGGCCCCGTCCCCGCCGTCCTCCCCCTCGGCGACGGCGCGCAGCGACTCGGCGTGCGCGGCGAGGGCGTCGACCAGCGGGCCGACGGCGGCGGTCTCCGGCTGCACGTCGACCCGCAGCCCGAACTCCTGCGCGCTGGCGGCGGTGGCCGGGCCGATCACGGCGACGACGGTCTTCGCGTGCGGCTTGCCGGCGATCCCGACCAGGTTGCGGACGGTGCTCGACGAGGTGAAGCACACCGCGTCGAAACCGCCGCCCTTGATGGCCTCCCGGACCGGTGCCGGCGGCGGCGCGGCGCGGACCGTCCGGTAGGCGGTCACGTCGTCGATCTCCCAGCCACGCTCCTTCAGACCCGCGGCGAGGGTCTCGGTGGCGATGTCGGCGCGGGGCAGCAGCACCCGGTCGATCGGGTCGAGCACGTCGTCGTACTCGGGGAAGTCGGCGAGCAGGCCCTCGCTGGACTGCTGCCCGCTGGGCACCAGCTCGGGCGCGATGCCGAAGGCCCGGACGGCGTCGGCGGTCGACTCGCCCACGCAGGCGACCTTGACGCCGGCGAAGGCACGGGCGTCCAGGCCCAGCTCGGCGAACTTCTCCCGCACCGCCCTGACCGCGTTCACCGAGGTGAACACGATCCAGCCGTAGCGGCCGGTGACCAGGCCCTTGATGGCCCGGTCCATCTGCGCGGGGCTGCGCGGCGGCTCGACGGCGATGGTCGGCACCTCGATCGGCACCGCGCCGTAGGCCCGCAGCCGGTCGCTCATCTCCCCGGCCTGGTCCTTGGTGCGCGGCACCAGCACCCGCCAGCCGAACAGCGGCCGGCTCTCCCACCACGACAACCGGGCGCGCTTGTCGACGGCGGCGCCGACCGTGGCGACGACGGGCCCGGTCAGCCCCTCGACGCCGGCGGTCTTCTCGGCGACGGCGGCCAGCTTGGCCACGACGCTCTTCTGCGCCGTCCCGGCACCACCGGCGGTGACGACGACCGGCGTGGTCCCGGACAGGCCGCCTTCGACCAGCCGGGCGGCGGCGTCGGGGAGCTGCTCGGCGGTGCCCTGCAGGGCGAGCGTGCCGCCGCCGGCGACGGCGGCGGCCAGCGGGGCCAGGTCGACGCCGGAGGCCAGGTCGGCGGTCACCGCGGTGCTGCCGAGCGCCACGCCGGCGTAGGCCGGCACGGCGGTGGCCGTCGCGACGCCGGGCACCACGTCGAAGGGCACCGAGGTGCGGCCGACCGCGAGCACCTCCTTGACCACGGCGTCGGAGGTGTAGGGGTCGCCGGCGACCAGCCGGACGACGACCGAGCCGTTCTTCGCGACCGCGACGGCGGACTTGGCCACCTCGGCCGGCTCACCGGTGACCGGGGTCAGCTCGGTGCCCGGGTGGGCCTCGCGGACGGCGTCCTGGACGGCGGGTGCGACGTCGGGGTCGACGAGGACGAGGGCGGCCTCGGCCAGCGCGGCCGTGGCGCGGGCGGTGAGCATGCCCGGGTCGCCCGGGCCGGCGCCGACGAAGACGATCCGGCCGGCGACGCCGGCGGTCTTGCGGAAGCGCGTCATTCCGTGCTCCTGATCCGGCCCCCGGAGGGGGGCGTGTGCGGGGTCTGGGGGGTGGCCGGGGCCTGCTGCCCGGCCGGGCGGGCGGTCACCGGGCGGGCCGCTCCGCGGGAGGTGGTGCCATGAGCGCGGCGGCGCCGCGGTCGAGCAGGTCGGCGGCCAGCGCGCGGCCGAGGGCGGCCGCCTCGCCCACGGGCCCGGCGACCGAGCCGCGCACGCCGTCGCTGCCGTCGATCGCGGTGACCGAGGCGCGGAGGAACAGCTCGGGGCCGTCCTCCCCCTCGGCCACCTCCGCGTAGGCGGCGACCGGGGCGCTGCAACCGGCCTCGAGCGCGGCCAGCGTGCTGCGCTCGGCCAGGACGCAGGCGCGGGTGACCGGGTCGTCGAGCGCGGCGACCAGCGCGCGGGTGCGCTCGTCGTCGGTCCGGCACTCGACCGCCAGCGCGCCCTGCGCCGGCGCGGGGAGGACCTGCAGCGGGTCGAGGGTCTCGGTGACCGCGTCGAGCCGGCCGAGCCGGGCCAGGCCGGCGCGGGCGAGCACGACCGCGTCGAGGTCGCCGGCGCTCACCCGGTCCATGCGGGTGTCGACGTTGCCCCGGATCGGGACGACGTCCAGCCCGAGCCCCAGCGCGCGCAGCTGCGCCACCCGGCGGGGGGCACCGGTGCCGACGGTCGATCCGGGCGGCAGCTCGCCGAGGGTCAGCCCGTCGCGGGCCACGAGGGCGTCGCGCGGGTCCTCGCGGGGCGGGACGGCGGCCAGCACGAGGCCGGGCTGCCCGCGGGTCGGGAGGTCCTTGTAGCTGTGCACCGCCAGGTCGACCCGCCCGTCGAGCAGCGCCTCGCGGATCGCGGTCACGAACACGCCGGTGCCGCCGAGCTGGGGGATGGCCGCGGCCGACCGGTCGCCCTCGGTGGTGATGTGCACCAGCTCGACCGGGGTGCCGGTGACGGCGGTGAGGGCGTCGGCGACCGACTGCGACTGGGTGCGGGCCAGCGCGCTGGCCCGGGTGCCCAGGCGCAGCGTGCCGGTCACCGTGGTCGTCGCGCCGACCGGGCCGTTCACGGCGTGCTCCCGGCCGGCCGGTCGAGGTGCGTCCCGGGGTCGCCGGTGACCGCCTCGGCCAGCGTCGCCGCCTCGGGGTCGACCTCGGCGTCGATGCCGAGGCCGAACAGCGCGCGCAGCGCGCCGGCGTAGTCGGTGCCGCCGGGCACGCCGGCCAGCTCCTTGACCCGCACGGTCGGCTCGTGCAGCAGCTTGTCGACGACCCGGCGCACCGTGCGGGCGATCTCGGCCCGTTCGCGGGCGTCGAGGCCGGGCAGCCTGCTCGACAACCGCAGCAGCTCGGCGTCGACCACGTCGGCGGCCTGGCTGCGCAGCGCCGAGACGGTGGGCGCGACGGCTGCCGCCTGCCGCTCGGCGCGCAGCAGCGCCGTCTCGGCCTCGATCATGGCGTGCGCGGCGGCGACGTCGTCGGCGGCCACGGAGGCCGGCAACGGGCCGCCGTCCGCGCCCGCCCGCTCGCCCTCCGGGAAGGCTCCGCGCCTCTCGCCCTGCAAGAGGGCTCCGTGCCTCTCGCCCTGCAAGAGGGCCAGGTCGACCACGTGGACCCCGGGCAGCGCCGCGACGCCGGGATCGACGTCGCGCGGCAGGGCGAGGTCGACGACGACCAGCGGGCGCCCGGTCCGGCCGGACATGGCGGCGGCCACGACGTCGGTGCCCACGACCAGGCCGGTGGCGCCGGTGCAGGTGAGCAGCACGTCGGCCGCGGCCAGCTCGGCGGGGAGGTCGACGAGGGTGGCGGCGCGCCCGCCGACGCTTTCGGCCAGCCGCTCGGCCGACGCGGTGGTGCGGCTGCTGATCACGACGGAGGCGCCCCGGCGGGCCAGCGTGCTCGCCGCCAGCGCGCCCATCGAGCCGGCGCCCACGACCAGGGTGGTCCGCCCGGCCAGGTCACCGATGCGCGACTCGGTGCGGTCGAGCGCCACCGAGACCAGCGAGGCCCCGGCCCGGTCGATGCCGGTGTCGGTGTGCACGCGCTTGCCCACCCGCAGCGCCCGCTGGGCGACCGGGTGGAGGGCGCGGCCCACCGTGCGCTCCTCGCGGGCAAGGGCGTAGGCGGCACGCAGCTGGCCGAGCACCTGCGTCTCGCCGACCACCATGGAGTCCAGCCCGGCGGCCACCGAGAACAGGTGCGCGACGGCCTGGTCCTCGTAGTGCACGGTGACGTAGGGCGAGAGCTCCTCGACGGTGGCGCCGGCCTGGCGGGCCAGGACGCGGCTGACATCGGCGACGCCGCCGTGGAAGCGGTCGACCTCGGCGAACACCTCGACCCGGTTGCACGTCGCGAGCACCAGCGCCTCGCTCACGTGATCGCTCTCGACCAGCTCGTGCAGCGCCTTGACCGTGTCGGGCACGCCCATGGCGAACTGCTCGAGCAGCGCGACGGGTGCCGTCCGGTGGCTCACGCCGACGGCGAGGAGGCTCATGCCGGCTGCTCCTCGGGCGGTGCGAGCCGCTGCTGGCCGAGGAAGGCCAGGACCTGCAGCTCGACCGACAGGTCCACCTTCCGGACGTCGACCCCGGCGGGCGCGGCCAGGGTCACCGGCGCGAAGTTCAAGATGCTCCTCACCCCGGCCGCGGCCAGCCGGTCGCAGACCGACTGGGCCACCTCGGCCGGTGTCGCGATGACTCCGATGGAGGCCTGCGTCGCGGCGACGACCTGCTCCAGCTCCTCGACCGGCTGCACGGTCCGCCCCCCGATGACCTGCCCGATCCGGGACGGCGCGGCGTCGAACAGGCCCACGAACTCGAAGCCGCGGCTGCCGAAGCCGGCGTAGTGCGCCAGCGCCGTGCCGAGGTTGCCGATGCCGACCAGGACGCAGGCGCGGGACCGCTCGACCCCCAGCACCCGGGTCAGCCGGTCGCGCAGCGTGCCGACCTCGTAGCCGACACCGCGCGTGCCGCACGGGCCCAGGTGGGAGAGGTCCTTGCGCAGCCCGGCCGGGTTGACCCCGGCGGCGGAGGCCAGCTCGCCGGAGGAGACGGTGCTCCGACCGCCGTCGGCCAGCGCGGTGAGCACCCGGAGGTACACGGCCAGGCGGGCGACGGTGGCCTCCGGGATGGGCCGGGGCCGCGGCTGGATCACGGGCTCTCCACAGCGGGTGCACCCGACCACCCGGCGGGTGCCGGAGACGGGCTGCGACATCGGGAACGGCGGGCACGATCGCCCTGCTCCCGTCACGGTAACCGCTTGTGAAGGCAGGTACAAAGTCGCCGGCCGCGGGCAGCGCGCTGACCGGCCCCGCTCGGGGAGCACTGTGGTGGACACCACCCTACCGACCTCCGCGGGCGGCGGGCTCAGCCCCCCGCGAGGTCGCGGCGCAGCCGGTCGACGTCGACGGTGAAGTAGGAGTGCTCGCGCCCGTCGAGCAGGACGACGGGCACCCGGTCGCCGTACTCGGCCTGCAGCTCGGGGTCGGCGTCCACGTCGACCGCCTCGTGGCGCAGGCCGAACTCCGCCCCGATGCGCGCCAGGGTCTCCCCCGCCACCTGGCACAGGTGGCAGCCGGCGCGGGTGAGCAGCTGCAGCCGCGGCCGGTCGTCAGCCACCGGCCGCCCTCCCCTGCAGCGACGGCCGTGCGGTGGTCACCGGTCACATCCTCCGTCGAGGGCCGTCTCCGGCACCCGCTCGGGATTCGTCACCACGGGGGACGCACGGGAGCGTGGACGGGCAGGGGCGATGTTGTCACCATGGTCGGAGCCCCGCAGCACCGGCGCCTGTTGCGTACGGTGACGACGGCAGGCCCCGGTCGAGTCTCGGCGGGCCGACGAGGAGGTCGAGTGCCCGCATGAGCCCCCCGCCCCTCGAAGCCGGGCGCCCGGTCCCCGGTCCGGCACCACCGGCCGAGCCGTGGACGGACAACGTCGTCATCGACGAGGTCGTCGACGAGCCGCTGGTGACGGCGGCCGGTCCGGACGCCGAGCGCGATCCCGAGGTGTGGGAGCTCGTCGAGCGCGCGCAGGGCGGGGACGCCGAGGCGTTCGGCCAGCTGTACGACCGCTACGTCGACCTGGTCCACCGGTACGTGCACCACCGGGTCGGCGACCGCGCCACCGCCGAGGACGTCACCAGCGAGACGTTCGTCCGCGCGCTGCGGCGGATCGACACGCTGTCGTTCCAGGGGCGGGACGTCGGGGCGTGGTTGCTCACGATCGCCCGCAACATCATCCGGGACCAGGTGAAGAGCAGTCGCTACCGGCTCGAGGTGAGCACCGCCGATCTCCGCGACGCCGCGCCGCTCACGGACGGCCCGGAGGAGGCGGTGGTGCAGCAGCTGACCAACGAGCGGCTCGTCGCCTGCATGCGCCAGCTCGGCAGCGAGCAGCAGGAGTGCCTGGCCCTGCGGTTCCTGCACGGGCTCTCCATCGCCGAGACGGCCGCCATCATGGGCAAGCGGGAGGGCGCGATCAAGGCGCTGCAGCACCGCGCCGTCCGGCGGCTGGCCGCCCTGCTCCCGGAGGAACTGCGATGAGCGCGGCCTGCACCCGAGCGGGTGCACGGCCCGTAACCCCGACGGCCCCCCGGTCGTTGGAGTCGGTGCAACGGGGGTGTGGCCGGACCGGTCTCGGTCCGCGCCCGGCCGGCGCCCCCGCCCGGACGACGGTCGGAGGAGCACGGTGAGCCCGCATCTCGGCATCGGCCGCTCGCGCGCGGCCGATCGGGACCGCGAGGAGCTCCTCGTCGCGCGGCTCGAGCGGCTCGCGCCGCACCTCGACGGCGAGCCCGCGCCGGAGTTCCGAGCCCGCACCCGGGCCCGCCTCGTCGCGATGGCCGCCGTCCGGCAGCCCGCCGTGGCCACCCCGCCGCCGCCCGAGCCGGCGCTCGCCGTCTGGCGCAGCCGCGCGAGCGCCGCGCTGACCGGCGCGGCCGCCGCCGTGACCGCCGCCGCGGTGGTCGTGGCGCTGGCCGCCGACGCTCGGCCGGGTGACCCGCTGTACGGCATCAAGCGGGGCGCCGAGGAGACCAAGCTGGTCCTGGCCGGGGAGGCCACCCGGGGGCAGACCCTGCTCGCGCTCGCCGACACCCGGTTGGGCGAGCTGGACGCGCTGCTCGGCGAAGGCCGGCCGGCGCCGGAGGTGCCGCCCACGGACGGTGGCGGCCAGGTGGCGGCGCCGCCGCCCGCGCTGGTGCTCGACACCCTGGCCACGATGGACGCGCAGACGGCGGAGGGAGCCGCCCGGCTGGCCGACCGGGCCGTGTCCGACGACGACGAGGCGGCGCTGGTCGCGCTGGCCCAATGGCAGGACCAGCAGTCGACCGCGCTCGCCGAGCTGCTGCCTCGCATGCCCGAGGCGGCCGAGGTCGCCGCCTCCGGATCGCTGGATCTGCTCGCGCGACTCGAGGAGCGGGTCGAGGCGCTGCGCGTCGCCCTCGCCTGCCCGGCGGGCCCGTCGACGGCCGGGCGGGACGCGCTCGGCCCGGTGCCCGGACCCTGCATCGCGGCGCAGCCCGTCGCGCCGCCCGACCGGGGGACGGCCCCGGCCGCGCCGAGCCCGGACGAACCGTCCAGGCCCGCTCCGGGTGGTACGCCGTCCGGCACGCCGGGCGGGACGCCCAGCACCGGCATCCCGGGGAGCGACACCCCCGGCACCGGGACCCCGGGCACCAGCGGGCCGGGCACGAGCGAGCCCGGGACGAGCGAGCCCGGGACGAGCGAGCCGGGCACCAGCGGACCCGGAACCGGTGGTACGGGCACCGGCACTCCCGGGTCCGAGAGCCCCGGCACGCCGGGCACCGGCACTCCCGGGTCCGAGGGCCCCGGTACACCCGGAACGGGCACCCCCAGCACCAGCGGGTCGGGCACCGGCACGCCGGGGACGGATGCGCCCGGCACGGGTGTTCCCGGTGGGGACGTCGGCGGGGACGCGCCGGACCCCGGCGAGGAACCCAGTGGTGGGCCGACGACCAGCGAGGCTCCGTCGACCAGCGCGCCGCCGACCGGGAGCCCGCCGTCCTCGCCGGACTCGTCCACCACGGGCTCCGCGCCGGGTCCGGTGGTCGAGCCCGGGATAAGCGGTTCGCCGTCCGGACCGCAGACCTCGTCAGCGGGCCCCCCGGTGTCCTCCGCGCCGTCCACGACGATGCAGTCGTCGCCGTCCGGGGTGCCGTCCGGCTCGACCGCGGTGGGCACGTCCGACGCTCCGGTGACGCCGTCCACCGGCTCGACCGCGGTGGGGACGGCGGAGCCGTCCGTCCCCGCGACGACGGACGCGTCGCCACCCGCGGCCGGGACGGACGTGCCGCCCACCCCCTGAGCCACGGGCCCTCACCGGGCACGCGCGGCCGGGGACCGGTGCGCGGTCCGTCCGCACCGCCGCTCTAGGGTCGATCCGTCCGTCCGTGCTCGCCCGCCCGGGCAGATGGTGGAGTCCGAGGAGGTGGCCGTGCCCCGACTGCCGCGCCGCGGTTCCCGCGACGCCCGGCGGTCACGCGTGGACGAGGAGACCCGTGCGCACGTCGCGGGGGCCGCGTCCGCGGCGGCTGCGGAGGTCACCGGGCCGCCGGCGGCCGAGCCCGATGCCACGGCCGCGGCCTTCTTCGACGTCGACAACACGATGATGATGGGCGCGTCGCTGTTCTGGTTCGCCCGCGGGCTGGCCGCGCGCAAGTACTTCTCCACCCGCGACCTGAGCCGGTTCGTCTGGCAGCAGGCGAAGTTCCGCATCGCCGGCAACGAGAGCGCCGACGACATGCACACCATCCGGGAGAACGCGCTGGCCTTCGTGGCCGGCCGCCCGGTCGACGAGATCGTCCAGGCCAGCGAGGAGATCTACGACGAGCTGATGGCCGACCGCATCTGGTCGGGTACCCGGGCGCTGGCCCAGCGGCACCTCGCCGCCGGGCAGCGGGTCTGGCTGGTGACGGCCACGCCGGTGGAGCTGGCGGGCATCATCGCCCACCGGCTCGGGTTGACCGGGGCACTGGGCACGGTCGCCGAGGTGGTCGACGGCCGGTACACCGGCCGGCTGGTCGGCGAGCTGATGCACGGTGAGGCCAAGGCGGAGGCGGTGCGGGCGCTCGCCGAGCGGGAGGGCCTGGACCTCTCCCGCTGCACCGCCTACAGCGACTCGGCCAACGACCTGCCGATGCTCACGCTCACCGGCACGGCGGTGGCGGTCAACCCCGACACCGAGCTGCGGGCGGTGGCGCGGTCGCGCGGTTGGGTCGTCCGCGACTTCCGCACCGGGCGCAAGGCGGCCAAGATCGGCGTCCCCACGGTCGCGGCCGCGGCGGTGTCCGGCGGGCTGGTCGGCGGCGCCGTGGCCCTCCGCCGCCGCAACAAGCTCTGAGCACACCGTCGCCCTGCGGGTCCCCCGAGGAAC
>NZ_JAOVZT010000007.1:80356-119967 GCF_025716945.1 Geodermatophilus sp. YIM 151500 | reverse complement strand
GCCGGGCAGCGGCTCCACGCAGGTCGGGACGGCCGTTGGCCGCGGGTGCCCACCGGCGCCGCCCCGCGAGGCGGTCGCGACGAGCGGGGGCCCGGAGGGTCCCCCGAGGAACGCCGGGCAGCGGCTCCACGC
The DNA here is from genome assembly GCF_025716945.1 of Geodermatophilus sp. YIM 151500. GTDB lineage: Bacteria > Actinomycetota > Actinomycetes > Mycobacteriales > Geodermatophilaceae > YIM-151500. Next base: position 119,835 of record NZ_JAOVZT010000007.1, on the reverse strand, counting down.
AGGTCGGGACGGCCGTTGGCCGCGGTGTCGTCCGGAGGACGACCATGTCACCGCGTCAGGTGAAAACGCTGCGGCGTTGCAGGAGGAGCTGGTACAGCGAGTGCTGGATGGTCTCGCGCACCTGGTCGGTCAGGTTGAACACCAGCATCGGGTCCTCGGCCGCGTCGGGTCCGTAGGACGCGGTCTCGATGGGCTCGCCGAACGCGATCAGCCACTTCGACGGCAGCGGCAGCAGCCCGAGCGGACCGAGCAGGGGGAACGTCGGGGTGATCGGGAAGTACGGCAGGCCGAGCAGCCGGGCCGCCGTCCTGGCGTTGCCGATCATCGGGTAGATCTCCTCGGCGCCGACTATGGCGCAGGGCACGATGGGGGTGCCGGTGCGCAGGGCCGCGCTGACGAATCCTCCGCGACCGAAGCGCTGGAGCGTGTAGCGGTCGCGGAACGGCTTGCCGATGCCCTTGAAGCCCTCCGGGAAGACGCCCACGAGCTCGCCTTCGGTGAGCAGCCGCTCGACGTCCTCGGTGCAGGCGAGGGTCGCGCCGAGCTTGCGCGACAGCGCGCCGACGAAGGGCATGTCGAAGACCAGGTCGGCCCCCAGCAGCCGCAGCCGCCGCTGCGCGGGGTGGTGGTCGTGCAGGGCGACGGTGGCCATGAGCGAGTCGACCGGGAGCGTGCCGGAGTGGTTGGCCACCACCAGCGCGCCGCCCGTGGCGGGGACGTGCTCGGCGCCCTGCGTCTCCACCCGGAACCACCGGGCGAACAGCGGCCGCAGCAGCGGGAGCAGCACGTGGTCGGTCAGGTCCGGGTCGAAACCGAACTCGTCGGTGTCGTACTCGCCGGTGAGACGGCGGCGGAGGAACTCCAGCACGTCGGCGACCTGCTGCTCCCAGCCCAGGGACGGGGGCGGCGGCAGCCGTGTCTCGTCGTCGTCGGGCCGCAGCGGGATGACGCGTGCCTCAGGCATCACGCACCGCCCGCAGTCCCGGCGCCGGCGCGGGCGGGTGCAGCCGCTGCCCGACCGCCTCGACGACGTCGCCGGCGCGCCGGACGGCGTTCTCGACCCGCTCGGTGATCCCGGCCACCAGCGCCGGCGACACCACCGGCGGCACCGTCCGCGCGTAGTCGGCGAGCGCTTCGACGGTGGTGTACCGCGGTGCGTAGCCGAACTCGGTGCGCAGCACCGTCGTGTCGACGACGCGGCCGAAGTTGAGGAAGCGCATCTGCTCGGGCGAGTAGTCGACGAACCCGAACCGCCGGGTGAGCCGGCCGACCGAGCCCAGCGTCGACGTCGGGAGCGGCACCTGCACGCGTCCGAGCCGGCGGATGGCCTGGGAGAGCAGCAGGGTGCCCTCGCCGCCGACGTTCACCGTGCCGGCGAAGTGGCCCGTGGTCGCGCGGACCAGCACCGCCAGGGCGTCGTCCTCGTGCAGGAGCTGCACCCGGGCGTCGTAGCCCAGCGCCGTGGGCACCACGGGCATGCGGAAGAAGCCGGCGAGCAGCGAGTCGATGCGCGGGCCGATGAAGTTGGTGAAGCGCAGCACGGCGAGGTCGACGTCCGGACGGCGACGCCCGAAGGACCGCACGTAGCCCTCGATGTCCTGGCTGTCCTTGGCGAAGCCGCCCGAGGGCACCCGCCGCGCCTGCATCGCCTCGGTGAAGACGGCGGGGTCGCGCGGGGAGGCCCCGTACACGGCGCTGGTGGACTTCAGCACGAACCGGCGCACCGAGGGGGCCCGCTGGCAGGCGGCCAGCAGCTGCATGGAGCCGATGACGTTGAGTTCCTTCATCGGCGCGCGGCCGCCGGCACCGGCCGGCGTCGCGCTGATGTTCATGTGCACGACGGTGTCGACCGACGCCGTCGTGACCACTTTGCCGATCATCGGGTTGCGGATGTCGGCGCGCACGAACTCGGTGCGTCCGAGCCGCCGCAGCAGCGCCGGGGACGGCGGCACGGTGTCGACCCCGATGACCCGGTGGATCGCCGGGTCGGTGGCCAGCTCCGCCGCCAGGGCACCGCCCAGCCACCGGCTCACGCCGGTGACCAGGACGACCCGGGGCGGCACGAGCGTCAGCTCACTTCTTGTTGCGACGCTGCACGCGCGTCTTCTTGAGCAGCTTGCGGTGCTTCTTCTTCGCCATCCGCTTGCGCCGCTTCTTGATGACCGAACCCATGGCCTGCTCCCGACGTGGTCGCCGCGCGGGCCCGACCGGCGACCGGTGGGTCACGCCGGGCACCGTGCGAGGTGATCAGCTCGTGCGGCGGCGACCACCCCGGCACTGGGGCACGGCGCCGCTCAGCGTGCGAGAGTACCCGTCCGCCCCGCGGCGACGCTGCCGCGGGCGGACGTGGGACGACACATCGGGTGAGACCCTCCACGGGGTCCCGCCGCGGGCCTGCGAGGGGCGGGACGCAGGGCGGCCCCGTCCAGGGACCCGCCCCGAGCTCGTGAGGCACGCGGAGGGTGGGGTCCTTCTCCTCAGGCGATGTCGGTGTAGGCGTCGCGCAGGTAGTCCTGGACGGCGCGCTCCGGCACGCGGAAGGACCGGCCGACGCGGACGGCGGACAGCTCGCCGGCGTGGACGAGGCGGTACACGGTCATCTTGGAGACGCGCATCATCGCGGCGACCTCGGCCACGGTCAGGAAGGTGACGGCCGCGCGCGGGGCGGGCACCTGCGGGCGGCCGACGGGCATGGCACCCGGGTGGCCCGCGAGCGGGCGGCCGGCGGCAGCCGGCACGGGGCGGCCGATCGGACGGGGACCCGGGACACCCGGGCGGACGACGGCGGTGCGCTGGGGCATGGTCATGATCGCTTCTCCGGACCTAGCACGAGTCGGGAGCCGGCTTCCCCACCGGCTACGGGACACGCACGTGCTGACACAGAGCGTAGGGGGACGGGCGTGACTGAAGCGATGGTTGAATCGAACAGGGGGACCGGTCCGTCCTGGGCAGAAGTAGACCTATCCAGCCCGGTCGACATGTCCATCGGCGAGTCGTAGGCGACACGAACACGTTCGCTCACGGATTGTCGACATGTCGGCGGCATCGCCCGGTATCGTCACTTCCCCTCCCTGCCCAGTTCGACGGATCGGGCGTGCGCGGCCTCGATCGCCGCGATGAGGGCCGCCCGGACGCCGTGGCGCTCCAGCTCCCGCACCGCCGCGATCGTCGTCCCCCCCGGGCTGGTGACCGCCTCCCGCAGTTGCACCGGGTGCTCTCCGGAGTCGCGCAGCATCACCGCCGCGCCCAGGGCCGTCTGCACGATCAGGTCGGCGGCCAGCGCCCGGGGCAGCCCGAGCAGGATCCCTGCGTCGACCATCGCCTCGACCAGGTAGAAGAAGTAGGCCGGCCCGCTGCCCGACAGCGCGGTGACGGCGTCCTGCTGCGACTCCGGCACCCGCCGCACCCGGCCGACCGCCGCCAGCAGCTGCTCGGCCTCGTCGAGGTGGGTCTCCTCCGCGTGGGCACCGGCGGACAGCACGCTCATGCCCTCGTCCACCAGTGCCGGCGTGTTCGGCATGACCCGGACGACGGGGGTGTCGGCCGGCAGCGCCGCCTCGATGCGTGCCGTGGGGACCCCGGCCGCGACCGACACGACAAGGTGCCGGGCCGGGTCGACCGACGGCGCCAGGGCGGCCAGGAGGACGTCGATGTCCTGCGGTTTGACCGCGAGCAGGAGCACCCGCGCCCGCTGGGCGGCTCCGGCGAGATCCAGGGTGGGCACGCCGTAGCGGGCGGCGAGCTCGACGGCGCGCTCCGGGCTGCGTTCGCACACCACGATGCCCTCGCCGCCGCCGCGCCGGACCAGGCCCGACAGCAGCGCCTCGCCGATCTTGCCGCCGCCGACGATGGCCAGCCCACCGCGCACGCTCACCACGCCGGGCTCCGGACGGCGGCGCCGGGGAGCGGCGGGGCGGCAGGGCTGGTGGGTCGCGCTGGGATCGGCACGCTGCGAACCGTAGTGCGCCCCGCGTGTGCCCCTCCCGGCCCCGGGGTAGCGCGGGCCGCATGGCTGGAGAACTCAACGGGATGAAGGTCGCCGTCCTCGCGACGGACGGCGTCGAGCAGGTCGAGCTCGACCGGCCCTGGCAGGCCCTCGAGGAGGCGGGGGCGCAGCCGGAGCTGGTGGCCCTGGAGTCGGGCACGATCACCGCGTTCAACCACCTCGACAGGGGCGACACCAAGAAGGTCGACACGACCGTGGGCACGGCCGACCCCGACGAGTACGCGGCGCTGGTGCTGCCCGGCGGGGTGGCCAACGGTGACTTCGTCCGCGCCGACGCCGACGCGGTCGCCTTCGTGAAGGGGTTCTTCGACGCCGGAAAGCCGGTGGCCGCCATCTGCCACGCCCCGTGGGTGCTGGCCGAGGCCGACGTCGTCCGCGGCCGCCGGATGACCTCGTGGCCCTCGCTGCAGACCGACCTGTGCAACGCCGGCGCGGAGTGGGTGGACGAGGAGCTGGTGGTCGACGGCAACCTGACCACCAGCCGCAAGCCCGACGACCTGGACGCCTTCTGCGCCGCCATCGTCGAGCAGTTCGCCCAGGAGCCGGCCGACGGCGACGTCCGGCAGCGGGCCGACGTGGACGCCTAGCCGCTCGCGAGCAGCCCGGCGGCCGGCGCGACGGTCAGCAGGGCACCGGCGAAGACCAGCACCGCGAGCAGCCGGACGCCCATCGGTTCCCGCCCCATCCGCTGCCGCCACAGCCCCACCCCGGCGACCAGACCGGTGACCGCCAGCGGCGCGAGCAGCACGGCCGCCTGGGGCAGCATCTCCCACAGCACGTTGGCCAGGAAGTAGACGCCGACCCCGGCCGCTAGGGCGATCACCAGCTCACCGGCGAAGCGGAGCCACGCGAGCGCGCTCTCGCGCGGTCCGGCGTCTTCGAGGTCGTCGACGGCGACGTCGGCCCGCACGACCGGGATCGGGCCGGTCGACGGTTCCCCGCCGGCCGGCGACGAGCTCCGCGCGGAGGTCGTCCGGTCCCGCACCAGGCTCGACGGCGCACTCGCCGCGCGCCCCGGCCCGGTGGCCGGGGCCGCCGCGGGGCGCCGTCCGGTGACCGGCGTCGAGCCCGTGGGGACGCCGGGGGTCCGGCTCGGCCGCAGCCCGGGGATGGCGGCCGTCGACGGCTCGGGGACGGCGGGTGGTGCGCTGCGGGGCCGGTCGCCGGTGGTCGGCTCCCGGTCGCTCTTGCGCCGCTTCAACTGGCTCCCGGTGTCGGCGTCGGCCGCGGCCCGCCGCTGCCGGATGCCGGTGTCCTCCGGGTCGTCCCAGCGGCGGCGCCGGCCGGACCGGGGGGACTCGATGCCGGCCTCGCGAAGGATCTCGGCCAGCGGGCGGCCGGCCGTGTCGGGGTTCCAGTCAGGCTCGGCCATCACGCTCCTCCCAACGAGTCCAACCGGCGCAGGATGACACCTTCCCGCAGCGCCCAGGGGCAGATCCGGACAGACGGTACGTCGAGCGCCCGCATCGACGCGGTAGCGACGACCGCTCCCGCGGGAACCTGGTGCGCGCGGTCGACCGACACGCCCTCCAGCTCGCCGAGGGCATCGGACTCGATCCGCGACACGAACCCGACGAGCTGCTCGAGCGACTCCACCCGCAGCTCGCGGGGCGCCCAGATACCCGCGGAGTAGGGCGCTGCCCCCGTGAGCCGCGCGAGGGTCCGGAACGTCTTGCTCGTGGCGGCCACCAGGTCCGGCGGGCCGGCCTTGCGCAGCTTCTTGGCGGCCGGCGCCAGCAGCTCGTCGGCGTGGCTGCGGAGCTTGCCCAGCGCGGCGAGGTCGGGACGGCCACCGGAGCGCGCATCGGGCAGGAAGCGGCGGGTCATCCGGCCGGCGCCGAGCGGCAGGGAGAGGGCCACGTCGGGATCCTCGTCGAGGCCGCTGGCCAGCTCCAGCGATCCGCCGCCGATGTCGAGCACGAGCAGCCGGCCGGCGCTCCAGCCGAACCACCGGCGGACGGCGAGGAAGGTCAGCCGGGCCTCCTCCTCGCCGCTGAGCACCTGCAGGTCGACACCGGTGCGCTCGCGGATCCGGCCGAGCACCTCCAGCCCGTTCTCCGCCTCGCGGATGGCCGAGGTGACCAGGCCCATGAAGTCCTCGCAGCCGTGCCGCTGCGCGGCGTCGCACGCCTTCTGGACCGCCCGCAGCAGCGCCCGCTCCCCCGTCGTGGTCAGCAGGTCGTCCGGCCCCACGTGCTCGGCCAGCCGCAGCAACCACCGGTCGTCGTGCATCGGGGTGGGGTGCGCGCCGCGGTGGGCGTCGACGACCAGGAGGTGCACCGTGTTGGAGCCGACGTCCAGCACCCCGAGCCGCATGGGCCCATCCTGCCGGTCCCCCGGCTCCTAGGCTTGGCCGGTGCCCGAGTCCCCTCCGCCGGAGGTCCCCCTCGACTTCCCGCGCGAGTGGATCGAGTTCGCCGACCCGGCCGACCGGGAGCACGTGGTCCGCGCCGACGTGACCTGGCTCGCCTCGGCGTGGACGTGCATCTTCGGCCGCGGGTGCGCCGGCGTGGTCGCCGGGCGACCGGACGACGGCTGCTGCAGCCACGGCGCGTACCTCACCGACGAGGACGACCTGGACCGCGTCCGCGCCGCGGTGGCCGACCTGACCGACGACGACTGGCAGCTGGCCGGCGTCGGGCGGCAGGGCTGGACCGAAGAGGAGGCCGACGACGACGGCCCGCCGTCGGTGCGCACCCTCGTGGTCGACGGCGCCTGCGTCTTCCTCAACCGGCCCGGCCACCGCGGCGGCGCCGGCTGCGCGCTGCACCGGATGGCGCTGCGCACCGGGCTGCACCCGCTGACGACCAAGCCGGACGTCTGCTGGCAGTTGCCCGTGCGGCGCGAGCAGGAGCACGTCGAACGGCCCGACGGCAGTCGTGTCCTGCGGACGACGATCGGCGAGTTCGACCGTCGCGGCTGGGGCGCCGGCGGCCACGACCTGCACTGGTGGTGCACGGGGTCGCCGGACGCGCACGTCGCGCCCGAACCGTTGGTCGAGACCTACGCCGCCGAGCTCACCGCGCTCGTGGGCGCACCGGCGTACGCCGAGCTGCGCCGGTTGGTGCTAGCCCGCCTGGACCAGGGCCTCGTCGCGCCGCACCCGGCCAGCCCGCGCCCGGTGCCCGTCGAGCTGCACCGGCGCCGTCCGGCCGGTTGACCGGTCGCCGCCCCCGTCGCTCGCCGCGGCCGCCGAGGCCGCCGACCCGGCGCGGAAGGTCTGCCGGTAGGCGCGGGGCGAAACCCCCCGACGCCGGGTGAACTGCTCGCGCAGGCCGGCGGCGGTGCCGAAGCCGACCAGCCGGGCGATCTCCTCCACCGGGGCGTCACTGCCCTCCAGGAGCGCCTCGGCCGCGGCCAGCCGCCGGCCGAGCAGCCAGGCGTGCGGAGTCGTGCCCGTCGTCGACCGGAACCTCCGGGCGAAGGTGCGGGGGCTCATGAGGGCTCGGCGGGCGAGGTCGTCGACGGAGATGTCGTCGGCGAGGTGCGCCCCCGCCCACGCGAGCACCGCGCCGAGCCGGTCGTCCTCGCACTCGGCGACCGGGGCGTCGATGTACTGCGCCTGCCCGCCGTCGCGGTGCGGCGGCACCACCATCTCCCGCGCCAGCGCATTGGCCGCCGCGGCCCCCCACTCGCGGCGGACGAGGTGCAGCAGGGCGTCGACGCCGGCCGCGGTGCCGGCCCCGGTCACGATGCTGCCGTTGTCGACGTAGAGGACGGCGGGGTCGACGCGCACGGCGGGGAACCGCGCGGCCAGCTCCCCGGACCACTTCCAGTGCGTGGTCGCCCGGCAGCCGTCGAGCAGGCCGGCCGCGGCCAGCACGAAGGCACCGGTGCACTGGCTGACGATCACCGCCCCGCGGGCGTGCGCCTCCCGCAGCGCGTCGAGCAGCTGCGGCGACGGGACGCGGTCGATCACCTCCCACGCGGTGATCGTCACGATGTCGGAGCGGACCAGCCGGTCGAGCCCGTGCTCCACGGTGATCGGGATGCCGGTGTCGGTGCGCAGCACTCCCGGCCGCTCGGCGACCAGGCCGAAGTCGAAGGCCGGCAGGCCCTTCGCGCGGTGGTCGTAGCCGAACACCTCGGCGGCCACGCCCAGGCCGAAGGTGCCCACGAGACCGTCGGCGACGAGGACGCTCACGACGAGCGGGCGGTCGGATGCGCGCATGACCTCAGTGTGGCAGAAAACTTGCGAAAGTGGTCGGTCCCGCCACTCGTGCATCCCCGCAGCGGGGAGCACGCTCTTCCCATGTTGCTGATCACCTGCCCCGTCACCCGGACCGACGAGCTGGTCGCCGACCGACGCGTGGTCGCGGTGGCCAACCACCCCACGCACATCGCCATGACCGTCGCGTGCCCCTGCGGCCGCACGCACGTCTACCGGACCGGACGTCGCTGGGAGGAGCGCCGGACCCCGCAGCTGCCGGCGCCGTCCCCGGCCCGGGAGGCGCGGACGCTGGTTCCGGCCTAGACTCGAACACATGAGCGAAGACGCCGCCCGCACCGGCCAGCCCGGCGACCCGACCGCCGAGAAGGACCCGGCGGACTGGGTGACCGGCGACGAACCGGCCACCGGTGCCCAGAAGAGCTACCTGTCGACCCTGGCCCGCGAGGCCGGCGAGCAGGTGCCCGACGACCTCAGCAAGGCCGACGCCTCGCGTCGCATCGAGGAACTGAAGGACGAGACCGGCAGGTGACCGGTCGGCGGGTCGCGAAGCCATCCGCCGACCGGGGCCGCCCGCCCGGGCCCGGAGGATGAGCGCGGTGGAGCCGCTCCACCCCCTCGCGGCGGCCGCTCCGCCTCGCCGGCGGAGCCGCGTTCAGGCTTCGAGCTTGTAGCCCAGGCCGCGCACGGTGAGCAGGTACTTGGGATTCGCCGGGTCGGGCTCGATCTTGGCCCGCAGCCGCTTGACGTGGACGTCGAGGGTCTTGGTGTCGCCGACGTAGTCCGAGCCCCACACCCGGTCGATCAGCTGGCCGCGGGTCAGCACGCGGCCCGCGTTGCGGAGGAGCAGCTCCAGCAGGTCGAACTCCTTGAGCGGGAGGGGCACCGGCTCGCCGTCCACCGCGACCACGTGCCGTTCGACGTCCATCCGCACCGGGCCGGCCTCGAGCACCGCGTCGCCGGCCGGCTCGGCGTCCGTGCGGCGACGCAGCACGGCGCGGATCCGCGCGACGAGCTCGCGCGCCGAGTACGGCTTGGTGACGTAGTCGTCGGCCCCCAGTTCCAGGCCCACGACCTTGTCGATCTCGGCGTCCTTCGCGGTGAGCATGATGATCGGCACGTTGCTGCGCGCGCGCAGCGCCCGGCAGACCTCGGTGCCCGGCAGGCCGGGCAGCATGAGGTCCAGCAGGACGACGTCGGCCCCCCCGCGGTCGAACTCGGCCAGCGCGTCGTGACCGTTCGCGGCCACCACGGCGTCGTAGCCCTCGCGCCGCAACATGTACGACAGCGCGTCGGAGAACGACTCCTCGTCCTCCACCACCAGCACTCGGGTCATGCCCGTCCTCTCCCCACGGCCGGCTCCCTGCCGTCCGTCCGTCCAGCCCGCCCGGCTCCGGCCGCCAGCGGGATGCGCAGCGTGAACGTCGAGCCGAGCCCTTCCTCGCTCCACACCGACACCGAGCCGCCGTGGTTGCTGGCCACGTGCTTGACGATGGCCAGGCCCAGACCGGTCCCGCCGGTGGTGCTCGCCCGGGACTGGTCGACGCGGTAGAAGCGCTCGAAGATCCGGTTGCGGTCCTCGCGCGGGATCCCGATCCCGCTGTCGGTGACCACGATCTCGGCCGAGCCGGCCCGGGCCCGGGCGGCCACCGCGATCCGCGTGCCTTGCGGGCTGTAGGTCACCGCATTGCCGAGCAGGTTGGTCACGGCCGTGATCAGCTGTGATTCGACGCCGCGCACCACGAGCCCCGGCACCCCGCCGACGGCGATCTCGATCTGCTTGGCCGCCGCGGCCATGCGCGTCCGGTCGACGGCCTCGGCCAGCACGGTGTCGACGTCGACCGGCTCGAGGGTCGGCATCGGCTCGCCGCCCTGCAGTCGGGAGAGGTCGATGAGCTCGCGCACCAGCCGGCCCAGCCGGTCGGCCTCGTGGGCCATCCGGCTGGCGAACCGCTGCACCGTCTCCGGGTCGTCGGCGGCACCGAGGATGGCCTCGGCAAGCAGCGCCAGCGCGCCGACCGGCGTCTTCAGCTCGTGGCTGACGTTCGCCACGAAGTCCCGACGCACGGCCTCGACCCGCCGGGCCTCGGTGAGGTCCTGCAGCACCAGCACCACGGGCGCGGAGCCGTCGTCACCGAGCCGCCCGTCGAACCCGTCGCCACCCAACCGGACACCGCGCACACCGACCAGCCGCGGATCGGAGCCGGCCAGCTCGCCGGGGAGGCGCACCTCTCCCCGGCGGTCGCTGCCGGCGGCGACGTCGTGGACCAGGTCCAGCAGCTCGGGCACCTGCAACCGGGTCCGGCGCACGATCCCCAGCCGCCGCGCCGATGCGTTGGCCAGCAGCACGGAGTCGTCGGCGGCGACGAGCAGGACGGCCGGGTCGATGGCGTCCAGCAGCCGCTGCACGACGGCCCGGTCGGGCAGCGTCCCCTCCTCGGCGGAGGCGCGGGTCCGGTCACCGGCGGCGCCCGTGCCCAACCGCCGGGCGCGCAGCACGAGGGCGGCGCCCAGCACCGCCCCCAGGACGGCCCCGAGGAGGAGGGCCACCAGCGGACTCACGACCCGATGCTAGATCGACAACGCGGGCCGTCGGGGCCGTCCGAGGGGCGGTTCACCCCCGTCCGGCAGCACTGTTCACCTCCGGGGACCGGTGCGTTCACCCGGACCCGCCCGCGAGCCGCGCGGATCGGCCTAGGCTCGGCCGCAGGCGTGGCGGGGCCCGGTCGTGGGCACCGTCACCTCAGGGCCGCAGAGCGGTCGAGGACGAGGAGGACGGCGATGCGCGACAGCTACCGCGAGGAACTCGACGACATCAACAACTGCCTGGTCGAGATGGCCAACTCGGTCGGCTCGGCGATGAGCACCGCGACCACCGCGCTGCTCGACGCCGACGTCGCCCTGGCCGACCTGGTCATCGCCGGCGACGAGCAGATCGACGCGGCCCGGGAGAGCATCGACCAGCGCTGCTTCACCCTGCTCGCCCGGCAGCAGCCGGTCGCCGGGGACCTCCGCCTCATCACGACCACCATGCGCATCGTGAGCGACCTGGAGCGGATGGGCGACCTCGCCGAGCACATCGCGAAGATCGCCCGGATGCGCTTCCCCGAGTCGGCCATCCCGCAGGACGTGCGCCCGGCCTTCCTCGAGGCCGGCCACATCGCCGAGATGCTCATCAGCAAGGCCGCCACGGTCATCGCGAAGCACGACCTGCAGGCCGCCGCCGAGCTGGAGACCGACGACGACGCGATGGACCGGCTGCACCGCGGCCTGTTCCGCCAGCTGCTCTCCGACGACTGGGAGCACGGCATCGAGACGGCCATCGACATCACGCTGCTCGGCCGGTTCTACGAGCGGTTCGCCGACCACGCGGTGAGCGTGGCGCGGCGGGTCGCCTACCTCGTCACCGGCGAGCGCCACGCCCACCAGCCGACCGCGGGCTGAGCAGCGCGGGGTCGTCGACGGTCGGGCACGTCGGCTCTCGCGGTGCCCCCCGCACGCCGCCCCCCGCGGGTCGGGGTGCGGCACCGCGGGAGCCGGGCTGACCGGGCGGTCGCGCCCTACTTCCGGCCCTGGTTCTTCACCGCTTCGATGGCGGCCGCGGCGGCCTCCGGGTCGAGGTACTCGCCGCCGGTCTTCACCGGGCGGAGGTCGGCGTCCAGGTCGTAGCGCAGCGGGACACCGGTCGGGATGTTCAGCCCGACGACCTCCTCGTCACCCATGCCGTCGAGGTGCTTGACCAGGGCCCGGAGGCTGTTGCCGTGCGCGGCGACCAGCACGGTGGCGCCGGTGCGCAGGTCGGGCACGATCGCGTCGTACCAGTACGGCAGCATCCGGACGACGACGTCGGCGAGGCACTCGGTCGCCGGGCGGGCCTCCGGCGGCAGCGCGGCGTAGCGCGGGTCGTCGTCCTGGTCGTACTCGCTGCCCCGCTCGATCGGCGGCGGCGGCGTGTCGTAGGACCGGCGCCAGACCATGAACTGTTCCTCGCCGTACTCGGCGAGGGTCGCCGCCTTGTCCTTGCCCTGCAGCGCCCCGTAGTGGCGCTCGTTGAGCCGCCACGAGCGGCGCACCGGGATCCACGACCGGCCGGCCTCGGCGAGCGCGAGCTCGGCGGTGGAGATGGCCCGGACGAGCACCGAGGTGTGCACGACGTCGGGCAGCAGCCCCTGCTCGGCGAGCAGCGCGCCGCCGCGGGTCGCCTCGGCCCGCCCCTTCTCCGACAACGGGACGTCGACCCAGCCGGTGAACAGGTTCGCCTTGTTCCACTCGCTCTCGCCGTGACGTAGCAGCACCAGCGTGCCGGGGCTGGTCGGCTGGGACGTCGGCGTGATGGACGCGGTCACGCCGCCATCCTGCCGGACCCGGCGCCCGTCGGCCCGGTCGGGTTTCATCCGGTCAGCAGCGGCCAGACCAGCCAGAGCTCGTAGACGAGCGGCGGGAGGACGCCGAGCAGCAGCCACGGGCTGCGCACCCGGCGGGCCGCGCCCCAGCGCACCGCGCCGACCAGGGCGACGGAGCACGCGACGGCTGCCAGCAGCCAGAGCACGACGGCGCCGACGTCGACGCGCAGCAGCTGGGCGAGGCCGATCTGGACCGCGCACAGCACCAGCGGGTAGGCGAGGGCCGAGGCCGCGACCACCCCGACGAGCGCCCGGAACCGTTCCTGCGTCGCGCCGTCCTGCACCCCGGCCACGCTAACGGCCGCCGGGCCCCACGTCTGCCGGGTGAACGGCCGCGGCCCGGCGGCCGCGGCGCCGGGTCACCCCGAGGGGTGGGCGACACCCTGCCGGCGTGCGTGCCGTCGCGCCGCGGGGCCCCGGCGTACCCGGCGGTCGCGGCGTCCGGGCAGCCACACGGCGACGACGATCGCGGCGACCAGGCTGGCGGCCGCGGTCCCGACGGCGGTCACGTGCATCGCCGCGACGAACGCATCGCGGGCGGGGTCGATGATCGCACCGGCCGCACCGGCCGCCTCACCGTCCGCCCCCTCCCGCACCCGGCGGACCGCCTCGAGCGTCGCGACGATCGAGCGGCCGGCCTCCGCCCGCTCGCCCGGGGGGAGCGCCTCGACGAGCGGACCCACGCGCGCGGCGTAGGCCGACGCCAGCAGCGAGCCCAGGACGGCGACGCCGAGCGCGCCGCCGACCTGGCGCACCGAGTTGTTCACCGCGGCCCCGGCACCGGCACGCTCCCGCGGGACGACGGACATGATCGATTCGGTCGCCGGCGCCATCACCGAGCCCATGCCGATGCCCTGCACGGCGAGCACGACCAGCAGCAGCCACAGCGGCGAGGTGCGGTCGAGCAACTGCATGCCGGCGAACGACGTGGCGATGAGCAGGAAGCCGGTGCCGCAGACGGCCTTCGCGCCGTAACGCCCGGCCAGCTTCGAGCTCTGCGGCGCCGTCACCGCCATGCCGAGCGCCACCGGGATCAGCGTGGCACCGCTCTCCAGCGGGCTGTAGCCGCGGACGCCCTGCAGGTAGTAGACGATGTAGAAGGTGGCGCCCATCAGGGCGAAGAAGTTCAGCCCGAGCGCGCCGGCCGCGGCGGAGAACGCCGGGTTGCGGAACAGCGACACGTCGAGGGCGGGATGGCGCGACCGCCGCTGCGACCAGACGAACAGCGCCAGCAGCGCCAGCCCGCCGACCAGGGGGACGAGCACGCCGGGCGCGGTCCAGCCCTCGCCGGAGCCGCCGCGGATGATGCCGTACACCAGGCCGGCGAGGGCGGCGATGGAGAGCAGGACGCCGGGCACGTCGAGCCGCCCCGGATCGGGATCCCGGGACTCCGGGACGACGGCCAGCGTGCCGGCCATCGCGAGGAGGGCGACCGGGACGCCGAGCAGGAACACCGCGCCCCACCAGAAGTGCACGAGCACGGCGCCGCCGGCCAGCGGCCCGCCCGCGACCGCCAGCCCCGCCGCCCCCGCCCAGACGCCGATCGCCCGCCCGCGCTCGGCCGGCGGGAAGACGTTGGTGATGACCGCGAGAGTGGCCGGCTGCACCGCCGCCCCACCGACGCCCATGACCGCGCGCCAGGCGATCAGCTGCAGGGGGCCGTCGCAGAAGGCCGCCATCACCGAGCCGGAGGTGAAGACCGCCAGCCCGATCAGCAGCACGCGGCGGCGGCCGATGCGGTCGCCGATGACGCCCCAGGAGAACAGCAGGCCCGCGAAGACGAGGATGTAGGCGTCGACGGCCCACTGCAGCTCCCCGTGGGTGGCGCCCAGTTCCCGCTGCAGCGTGGGCAGCGCGACGTTGAGGATCGTGTTACCCATGATCACCACGAGCAGGCACACCGTCATCGTGGCCAGCACCCACCACCGGCGCTCGTAGCCGGGACGGACCTCCTCGGAGGCCGGCGGGAGGGGGTGGCCGGGAGCCGTCACCGGTCGCCGTCCGGGGCGCCCCCCGGATCGGCGCCGGACCGGCGCGACGGGTCGGCGCCGGACCGGCGCGACGGGTCGGCGAAGGCGGCGAACGCCTCCAGGTTGCGCAGCGACTCCCCGCGCTTGACCCGCCACTCCCACTCCTTGCGGATCGAGCTGCCGAAGCCGATCTCGAGCATCGTGTTGAAGTGGTCGTCGGCGTAGGACAGCACCGCGCCGAGCACCCGGTCGAGTTCCTCGGGCGTGACCGCCGCGTGCGGCAGGCGGCCGGTCAGGTAGACGTCGCCCACGCTGTCGATCGAGTAGGCGACGCCGTACATGCGGGCGTTGTGCTGCAGCAGGTAGGTCCACAGCTGCTCGCGGTTCTCGTCGGGCTGCCGGCAGACGAACGCCTCCACCCGCAGCGCGTGCTCGCCGACGATGAGGCCGCACACGGTCTTGAGCTTCTGCGTGCCCGGCAGGTCGACCAGCCACCGACCCGGCGCCGGGTGCTCGTGCGCCAACTCGCTGTCGCGCAGCGTCGCCTCGATCACGTCGTCGAGGTCGGCGACGAGCCGCTCGTCGCTCATGGCGCCACCTCCCTCCCGGGTCGCACCGCCGTCCGTGTCACCGGGCCACCTGCGCGCCGGGCACGGCCCGCAGCGGGCCGATCCGGCCGGGCCTCAGCCGCAGCGCGGCCCGCGCGAACTCGTTGCCCGCCGACGCGTACGCCTCGACGAGCGCGTCGACGGTCCGGTCCCACGAGAAGCGCGCCGCGTGCCGCCGGGCACCGGCGGCGAGCAGTTCGCGCCGGCCGAGCACGGAGCGCAGCGCGGCTGCGTAGCCGGCCGGGTCGTGGCCGTCGACCAGCACGCCGGAGACGCCGTCGCGGACCGCCGTCCGCAGCCCGCCGACGGCGGCCGCGACGACCGGGGTGCGGCAGGCCTGCGCCTCCAGCGCGACCAGGCCGAAGGACTCGCTGTGGCTGGGGACGACGGTCACGTCGGCCGCGCGGTAGTGGTCGGTGAGCCGGTCGGGCGGCTGCGGCGGCAGGAAGCGGACGACGTCGGCGATGCCGAGTGCCGCGGCGCGGTCCTCCAGCTGGCGCGGCGCGGCCAGGCCCGTCCCGCTGGGCGCCCCGATGACGTGCACCCGGAGCCGGTCACGCAGGCCCGGATCGTCGTCCAGCATCCGGGCGGCGGCGTCCAGGAGCACGTCGGGCGCCTTCAGCGGCTGGATCCGGCCGACGAAGAGCAGCACGACGGCGTCGTCGGCGACGCCGACGGCGCGGCGCGCGGCGGCGCGGTCACCGGGGGCGAAGCGGTCGAGGTCGACCCCCGGCGGGACGACGAGGGTCCGCTCCGGATCGGCGCCGTAGTGCACGCGCAGCTGACGGGCCTCCTCCTCGGTGTTGGCGACGAGCCGGTCAGCCTCCGCGACCACCTGCTGCTCGCCGATCACCCGGGCCCGCGGCTCGGGCCGGTCGCCCTCGGCCAGCGCGGCGTTCTTCACCTTGGCGAGGGTGTGCGCGGTGTGGATGAGCGGCACGCTCCACCGGTCGCGGGCCAGCCAGCCGACCTGGCCGGACAGCCAGTAGTGCGAGTGCACGACGTCGTAGTGGCCCGGCTCGTGCTGCGCTTCTTCGCGGAGGACGGCGGCGGTGAACGCGCACAACTGCGCGGGCAGCTCCTCCTTGCCGAGGTCCTCGAACGGGCCGGCGCTCACGTGCCGCACGGTGACGCCCGGGACCATCTCGACGACCGGCGGCAGGTCGCTGGAGGTGGCCCGGGTGAAGACGTCGACGGCGATGCCCCGCGCGGCGAGCCGGCGGGACACCTCGACGATGTAGACGTTCATGCCGCCCGCGTCGCCGGCGCCCGGCTGGTCGAGGGGGCTGGTGTGCACCGAGAGCGTCGCCACCCGCCGCGGCAGACCGGGGCCGGGTAGGCGACGAGCGGGCACCCCTGCGACCTCCCGCCCTGCTGCGCTGCCGGGGCCCGGAGGCACCCCTGTCGGATGTCCATGGTGCAACAGCGCCAGGAGCGCCACATGTCCGGACCCGCATCCCCGCCGCCGTACGCCGGCCGCTCCCGGCACCGGCCGGGCCGCCGTCGTCCCCCGCGCGTCCGACGGAACCCGGGCGGCAACCCGCGCGATGCCTGGCTGCGGGGCGGTCCGACGTCGTCCTGAGGACGGGGCCGCAGCACCGGCCGACCGCCCCGAGGAGGTGGCACCGCGCCGGCGGACGTGACCGATCCCACGTCGGCGGCGGCCGTCGGCGCTCTCGACCGGGGTCGACGTGCCGACGTCCGGGGCCGGGCTCAGCGTGACGGGGGACGGCGCCTGGCCGCGGTCGTCGCCGGGACGAGCGGGGGCCCGGAGGGTCCCCCGAGGAGCGGCGGAAGCGGCTCAGCGTGACGGGGGACGGCGCCCGGCCGCGGTCGGAGCCCGGTAGGGCGACAGTGTCACGGCGCGACCGCGGTGGGTTCGCGGGTGAGGGTCACCCCGAAGCGCTCCTGGACGGCCGCGGCCACCCGGTCGGCGAAGGCGAGCAGCTCGGTCGCCGACGCCCCTGGTTCGGTGGTCAGCGCCAGGCTGTGCTTGCTCGACGTGCCGACCCGCCCCTCGCGGGTGCCGCGGCCGAAGCCCGCGTGCTGAACCAGCCAGGCGGCGCTGAGCTTGACCAGCCCGTCCCCGGCCGGCCAGGTCGGGCAGCCCGTCACGGCCCGGTCGGACGGCACGATCGGGTTGGTGAAGAACGACCCGGCGCTCCGGCTGTCGGGGTCGCCGGGGTCGAGCACCATCCCCTTCCCCCGGCGGAGCTCGAGCACCGCGGCCCGGACGTCGGTCAGCGGCGCGGTGCCGCCCACCTCGATGCCCAGCCGCCGCGCCAGCTCGGCGTAGGTGACCGGGCGGGAGACCGGGCTCGGGTGCAGCAGGAAGGTGACGTCGAGGACGACGAACCGGCCCGGCTCGCGCTTGAGCCGGCTGTCGCGGTAGTCGAACCCGCACTCGGCGGGCGGCAGGGTGCGCTCGACCTTCTCCGCGCGGTCCCAGACCCGGACGGCGGTGATCGTCTGCGCCACCTCCTGGCCGTAGGCGCCCACGTTCTGCACCGGCGTGGCGCCGGTCGACCCGGGGATGCCGGCCAGGGCCTCCATCCCGGCCAGCCCCTCCTCGACGGTGCGCGCGACCAGGGTGTCCCAGTCCTCACCCGCCGCCACCCGCAGCCGGTCGGCGGAGCGGTCGACTCCGCGGGTGCGCACGGCCACCACGTCGCCGGGCCAGCCGTCGTCCGGGGCGACCACGTTGGAGCCGCCGCCCAGCACCAGCAGCGGCCGCCCGGCCTCGTCGGCCTCGCGGACGGCGGAGACGAGCTCCGCGGCGTCGGTGACCTCGACGAGCCGGTCGATCGGGCCGCCGACGGCCAGCGTGGTGAGCTCGGCCAGCCGGGCATCGCGTCGCACGTGCACGCAGCCACGCTAACCGCGCGGCGCCGGACCGCCGGGCGACCCGGGGCGACTACCCTCCGGACCGGTGAGCGGCCCGGGCAGCGAGCACAAGCAGCGTGCCACGCTCGACCCGTCCGGTCCGGGACGCCGTCGGGCGCCCCGGCTGGCCGCGGGCCGGGCGCGGGCGCTGGGCCTGCCCACGCGTGGCACGACGAACGCGAACCGGCTGCGCCGCGTGGACCGCTGGCTGCTGGCGACGCAACTGCCCCGCCTGCGTGACGCCGCCCACCCGCTCGTCGTCGACCTCGGCTACGGCTCCTCGGCGGTCACCACGCTGGAGCTCGCCGACCGGCTCGGCGCCCGGGTCCCCGGGCTCGAGGTGGTGGGTCTGGAGATCGACCCGGCACGGGTCGAGGCCGTGGCCGCCGAGCGCGATCCCCCGCGGGTCGACTTCCGCGTCGGCGGCTTCGAGCTGGCCGGGCTGCGGCCGGTGCTCGTGCGGGCCTTCAACGTGCTGCGGCAGTACGACGAGGCGTCGGCCGCGCGAGCGGAAGGGACCATGCGCGCCGCGCTCGCGCCCGGCGGGCTGCTGGTCGAGGGCACCTGCGACGAGTGGGGACGCCGGGCCGCCTGGGTCGCCCTCGACCGGGACGGGCCGCTGACGCTCACGATCTCCACGCGGGTGTCCGGACTCGACGCGCCGTCCGACCTCGCCGAGCGGCTGCCCAAGGCGCTCATCCACCGCAACGTGCCCGGCGAGCCGGTGCACGACTTCCTGCGGGCCTTCGACGCGGCGTGGGCGGCGGCCGCCGGCCTGTCGGCCTTCGGGCCGCGGCAGCGCTGGGCGGCCGCGGTCGGCGCGCTCGCCGAGCAGGGCTGGCCGGTCGTCGGGCCGGCCCGGCGGTGGCGGGACGGCGAGATCACGGTGCGCTGGTCGGCGGTCGCCCCGGCCTGACCGGGCCGCCGTCCGCCGCCCGGTCCGGCGTGCACGGGACCGGACGGCCCCGCCGGCCCCCGTCGGGCACGATGTCGACCGTGCTGGACGAGTCGCGACGGCAGCGGTGCATCCAGGCCGTGGTCGAGGAGGGCGAGCGGTTCGGTGTCCTCGCCGCGGAGCTCGACGCGGGTACGGCGCCCTCGGGCGCGACGCTGGACAGCCCGGTCCCCTGGATCCCGGTGTGGACGGCCCGCGACCTGGTGGGCCACCTCGCCGGCATCCACCGCTGGTCGACGCACATCCTGCGCGCCGGCGTGGTGACGCCGCCGCCCCCGGAGACGCGCCCCGCTCCCCCGGCGCAGGGGCTGCTCGGCTGGTACGCCGAGGGGCTGGCCGAGCTGGTGCAGGCGCTGCGGGAGGTCCCGGCCGACTCCCCGGCCTGGCACATGAGCCCGGCCGCCGGCCGGGTAGCCGCCGACTGGGCCCGCCGGCAGGCGCACGAGCTCGCCGTCCACCGGATGGACCTGGAGGCCACCGCCGGCGTCCCGCTCACCCCGGTCCACCCCCAGCTGGCCGACGACGGCGTCGACGAGCTGCTCACCACCGTGCTCGCCCGGTGGGTGCACACCGCGCCGTTCACCACCGCCGACGCGACGGTCCGCGTCGTCAGCCGGGACACCGGCCGCTCCTGGACGGTGCGGTTGGCACCCGGTGAACCCGGCACGGTGGTGATCACCGGCGGGGGCGACGGCCCCGTGGACGCCGTCCTGGAGGGCGGGGCGACCGACCTGCTCCTGCGGCTGTGGGGGCGGCCGGCGCGGGTCGACGTCTCCGGCGACCCCGCCGCGGAGGCGCTGCTGCGTGGACGCTGAACACCCGCCCGGGCCGGCGCCCGGCGTCCGCGGAACGGCTGAACTGCTGGCCGACGCCGACCGCCCGGGATCGTGGGTGCTGCTGGTCGGCGACACCCCGCAGTCGCACGTCGACCTCGACGACCCGACGCACCTGGAGTTCGAGTACGTGCGCCGGCTGGGGCACGTGCTCGACCTGGCCGGCGAGGAGGGTGCGCCGCTCGACGTGCTGCACCTCGGCGGCGGCGCGCTGACCCTGGCCCGTTACGTCGCGGTCACCCGGCCCGGCTCCCGGCAGCGGGTGGTCGAGATCGACCCGTCGCTGACCGAGCTGGTCCGCGACCGTCTGCCGCTGCCGCGGAGCGCGCGGGTGCGGGTGCGCGCGGACGACGCCCGTGCCGGCCTCGCCGCCCGGCCGGACGCCAGCGCCGACGTCGTGGTGTGCGACGTGTTCGCCGGCGCCCGCACCCCCGCGCACCTCACGACGATCGAGTTCGCCGCCGACGTCCGGCGGGTGCTGCGCCCCGGCGGGACCTACGCGGTCAACGTGGCCGACGGCCCACCGCTGCGCTTCGCGCGCGGCCAGGCCGCCACCCTCCGCACCGCCTTCCGGCACGTCGCCCTGCTGGCCGAGCCCGGCATCCTGCGCGGACGGCGGTTCGGCAACCTGGTCGCCGTCTGCACCGACGGCGAGCTGCCGGTCGCCGCCCTCACCCGGCGCTGCGCGGCCGACCCGATGCCCGCGCGGGTGGTCGCCGGCGCCGACCTCGACCGGTTCGCGGCGGGCGCCGTGCCCGTGCGCGACGCCGGCGCGGTCGACTCCCCCGAGCCGCCCGCCGGGGTCTTCGCCACCGGCTGACGGCGGGACGAGCGCTCCCGGCTCACCCGGCCAGCGCCGCCTCGAAGGCGGCCAGCGCCCGGTCGTCGAAGAGCACGAAGCGGACGTGCCGCACGTGCTCGAGCGGGCCGGCCGCCCGGACGCCGGCCACCGCCTGCCGGGCGGCGTCGTCGAGCGGCCAGCCGTAGATGCCGGCCGAGATCGCCGGGAAGGCCACGGTGCGCGCGCCCAGCCGGTCGGCCTCGCGCAGGCTCTCGGTGTAGCAGGACCGCAGCGTGGCCGATCGGTCCTCACCGGCCGACCAGACCGGTCCCGCGGTGTGCACGACCCATCGGGCCGGCAGCCGGCCCGCCGTCGTCGCCACCGCCTGCCCGCGGGGCAGCAGCCCCCCGGGCAGCCGGGCCTTGACCGCCCGGCACTCCTCGAGGATCGCCGGCCCGCCAGCCGCGTGGATGGCGCCGTCGACACCGCCGCCGCCCAGCAGGCCCGGATTGGCCGCGTTCACCACGACGTCGACGTCGGCCTCGGTGATGTCGCCGCGCACCGCCACCAGTTCCACGGGGCAGACGGTAGCCAGCCTCCCGGCCGGGAACCGGTGCCAGGATCGGCCCATGACCGCACCCGTCCCCCGGCGGCTGCGCCGGGACACCCGGAACCGGGTGATCGCCGGCGTCTGCGCCGGGATCGCGCGACGCTACGGACTGTCGCCCACCGCCCTGCGGGTCGCCTTCGTGGTCTCCTGCATCCTGCCGGGGCCGCAGTTCGTGGCCTACCTGCTGCTGTGGGTGCTCATCCCCGCCGACGACGGCTACTGACCGGCCGCCCGCTCACCAGGGGCCGCTGGTCACCAGGGGCTCACCAGGGGCTGTTGCCGCCGCGCTGCAGTCCGCGGACGGCGGGGCGGACGTCGACCAGGTAGACCACCGCGCCGATCACCGCCGGCAGCCAGAAGAAGCTCAGCGGCGGGGTGAGCCAGGCCAGCACGAGGGCCAGGCCGGTGATGGCACCCCAGGCCGGCTTGGTCAGCTTCCCCGCGGCGACGTAGGCCGAGGCGGGGCGGATGAGCGCGTCGACGAGTGCCCACGCGGCGAGTCCGAGCGTGGCGAACTGCAGCAGGAGGAGCAGGAACCCGTCGAACGCGGCCATGTCGTCACGGTACTCGCCGAGGGGCTCCCGATCGGGCCTCCACGCGGTCCGCTCCCCCGCCCGGGTGCGGCGAGGCCGGCGGCGGACGGCACGCGGGCCCCGGGGCGGAGATCCGCCCCGGGGCCCGCGTCGTGCGCTGACCGGGTCAGTCGGTCTTCTTGGCCGGCACCGTGGTGGGGTCGGTCCGCTTCGCGGTGCGGGCGCGGGTCACGCGGGCCGACGTGGTCCCTGCCGGGGCCTTCCTGGCCGCCGGGGTGCTCGTGCGCGCCCGCCGGGCCGGAGCCGGCGCGCCGGCCTCCCGGACGGTGGCCTTGGTCGACTCGGCGGCCGAGCGGGTCCTGCTCTCGGCGGCCTCGGTGGCCTTCGCCGTCTTGGCGGCGGTCTTCTGCGCCAGCGAGGTCACCTCGTCGGACGCCTCGCCGACGACCTCGGCGGTCTCCTCGAGAGTGGTCTCGACGGCGCCCTCGACGCCGTCGACGACCTGCTCGGTGCGGCGCACGATGCGGCGGAAGCCGGGGGCCCGGCGCAGCTCGCCGATGACGCCGGCGCCGCGCTCGGCCAGCGCCTCGACCTGGGTGCGTGCGGTGCCGACGAGGCCGGTGACCGCGCCGACCAGCGCCTGGGGGCGGACGGCGCCGGCCACCTGGTGCGCCGCGGCGCGAGCCGCGGCCGCGCGGTCGCGCGCCTCCTTGGCGGCCAGGTCGGCCTGCACCTGGACCTCACCGGGCAGTGCCTCGGCGCGGGCGCGGAGCGAACCGAGCAGTTCCGCGGTGGTGCGGACGGCGAGGTCACCCGCGCCGACCGTGGCGAGCAGCGAGGTCTTCGAGGTCTCGGCGACCTGCCCGGCGACGGTGCGGCCGGAGGTCACCACGGTCTCGCCGTGGTGCCTGGCGGTCTGGGTGGCGGTCATGCGGACTCCTTCGTGGAGGGGACGTCGGGGACGGCCTGCGGCGAGGCCGGGGTCGGGGGCGGGGGCGGTGCGGCGGCGCGGTGCTCGCGCACGTAGGTCTCGTAGAGCTCGAGCAGGACGGCCTTGTGCCGCTCGGACAGCGCGGTGTCGGCGCGGATGGCCGCGACCGTGTCCGCGGTGCCCGCGCGGCGGTCGAGGATGCCCGCGTGCTCGTACAGGGTCTCGGCCGAGATGGACAGCCCGCGGGCGATGGCGGCCAGGATCTCCGCCGACGGCTTGCGCAGGCCGCGCTCGACCTGCGAGAGGTAGGGGTTGCTGACTCCCGCTGCGCGAGCCAGCTCGCGCAGCGACACGCGAGCGGCGTTGCGCTGCTGGCGGATGAAGTCGCCGACCGAGGAGGTCACCGCGGTCGACTCGGCCACCGTTCCCGCCACCGTCCCGGCCACGCTGCCGGCGACGCGGTCGACGCGTTCGCGTGCGGCGGTCACCTGCTCACGGACGAAGTCTCCCGGCTTGTGCACGCCATCCACGGTAACCCCGGGGTGCTAGCTCCTGCAAGCACGGGAGCTAGCACGGGGGCGGCCCGGCGGTGACTCCGGTCACCGGCGTCCGGGCCGGTCAGCGACCCAGGGCCGCCGACAGGGACGCCGACGCGCGCACCTGCCCGACGACGCCGTCCCCGCCGGGCACCGGGGCGAGCGACCACGGGGAGAGCGCCCCGGCCGGCACGCCGAGGGAGAGCAGCGCGGCAGCCAGCGCCGGGGTGCGGCCCCGGTCGCCGCCGTCGTCGAGCTTGAGCGCGACCGCTCCCGCACCAGGCAGCGCGGCGACGTGGACGCCGTCGGCACCGCCCTTCACCAGCAGGCCGGGGACGGCGCGCATCAGCTCCGTGTCGTCCCGGTCGGTGCCGGCGACGAACCAGGGGTGCGTGCGCATGGCGTCGGCGACCGCCCGGTCGCGGCTCCCCGGGGCCGCGCCGACCAGGCCGAGCACGCCCCGCGCCAGGCCGGTCAACGACAGGGCGTGCTGCGGCGCACCGCAGCCGTCGACGACGACCGCGGTCACCGGCTCGCCGGCCGCCTCGGCCAGCCGCGCCTCCACCGCCAGCTGCAGCGGGTGGTCGCGGTCGAGGTAGCCCTCGGTCGGCCACCCGGCGGCCACGCAGGCCGACAGCATCGCCGCGTGCTTGCCCGAGCAGTTCATCGCCAGCCGCTCGGGCGGCCGGCCGTCGGCCAGCCAGCGCGCCCAGGTCGGCTCGTGCATGGGCAGGGCCGGCGGGCAGCCCAGGTCGTCGCGCCCGAGACCGGCCCCGGCCAGCATCGCCGCGGCGAGGTCGCGGTGGCCGTCCTCGCCGCTGTGGGAGCCGGCGCCGATGGCCAGCTCCTCGCCGGAGCGGGGCGACCACCCCACCGCCAGCAGCGCGGTGGCCTGCACCGGCTTGTTCGACGAGCGCGGCAGCACCGGGCGGTCGACCGCGCCGTGCGCGGCGAGCGGGCCGCCGTCGGCGTCGAGCACCACCAGCGCGCCGCGGTGCACCGACTCCAGGAAGCCGGACCGCCACACCTCGACGAGCACCGGGTTGTCCGGCCACGGTGACGTGATCGAACGACCACTCATCGAGGTCCCACCGGAGCCGCCCTGGGCCCGGCCCCGCCGCAGGGGCCCACCGCGAGCCCGCGAGCTGTGGGAGGCGGGGGGCCTTCCGTCACCGGCCCTCGTCGGCGAGCAGCGCGGCGACGTCGGCCTCGCCGTCGCGGTAGCGGCGGGCCAGCTCGCCGGCCAGGGTGTCCATCACCTGCTGGACGCCGCGGCGCCGTTCGGACAGGTCGCTCTCGGCGTCGGCCAGCGCGCGGGCGGCCCGTTCGAGCTTGTCGTCGGACAGGTCGGTGACGGCCGACAGGTCCACGCCCGGCGCCAGGCCGTTGACCCACGCCTCGTACTCGTCGGGCGCGTGCGGCTGGACGGTCTGGTGCCGGCCCAGCCCGTGCGCCGGTCCCCGGCCCTTCTCGGCCAGGATCTCCGGCAGCAGGTCGACCAGCGAGCGGCCGTCGTGCTCGGCGCGGCGCTGCAGCTCGCGGCGCACGATGTCGAGCCGGCCCTGCAGCAGCCGCCGGGTGTAGGAGAGGTTGACCTCCTCCTGCTCGGCCTGCCGCCGCAGCCGCCGCACCTCGGTCATCGGGGCGGACGTGGCCCGCTCCAGGAAGGCGGGCTCGAGCAGGGCGTCGACGGCGGCGCCGCCGGCGGGCGTCTTCGGGGTCACGGGGTGGCCTCCACGGTCGTCGGAGCAGCGGCGATGCCGAGCAGCGAGCGCGCCTCGGCGGGGGGCAGCGGCGGCCGCTGCGCGATGCGGGCCAGGCCGGCCGCCCGCGCGACCAGCTGGGCGTTGTCGCGCACCGGCTCGCCGGGGGCGTAGGTGAGCGTGTCCTCCATACCCACGCGCAGGTGGCCGCCGGCCGAGAGGGCGGCGAGCATGACCGGCAGCGACGTCCGGCCCACCCCGGTCGCGGCGAAGGTGGCGCCGGCGGGCAGCTGCGGCAGGCAGGCGGTCAGCGCCTGGGTCGTGCCGGGCATGCCGCCGGGCACCCCCATCACCAGGTCGACGTGCACGTGCCCGCCGTGCGGCGGGCCGTGCCGGTCCAGCAGCCGGTGCAGCGTGGCCAGGTGGCCGAGGTCGAAGACCTCGTACTCCGGCACGACCCCGCGCTGCTGCATCTGCGTGTGCAGCTCGACGATGAGGTCCCACGGGTTGCTGAAGACGTCGCGGCCGAAGTTCACCGTGCCGAGCGTGAGGGAGGCGGCGTCGGGCTCCGCGTCGAGCACGGCCAGCCGCTGGTCGTACGGGTCGGTGACCGCTCCACCGGTCGACAGCTGCACGACCAGGTCGGTCGACTCGCGGACGGCGGCGACCACCTCGCGCACCCGGCCGAGGTCGAGCGTGGGCCGGGTCTCGGCGTCGCGGACGTGGAGGTGGACGACCGAGGCCCCGAGCGCCTGGCAGTCCCGGGCGGTGGCGACCACCTCCTCGACGGTCACCGGCAGCGCGGGCACGTCCGCCTTCGCCGATTCCGCCCCGGTCGGCGCGAGCGTGATGAGGGTGCCGGAGGTCACCGCGCGGTCCTGGCTCGGTTCACCGGGGGATGGTCGCAGACCGGACCGCCCGCACGCGGTCGCGGGCCGCCGCCCGGGTGTCGTCCAGGCGCTCTGACGCGTCGTCCGGATCGATCGCCGCGGCCGCCCCGCCGACCGTGA
Organism: Geodermatophilus sp. YIM 151500; assembly: GCF_025716945.1. Classification (GTDB taxonomy): domain Bacteria; phylum Actinomycetota; class Actinomycetes; order Mycobacteriales; family Geodermatophilaceae; genus YIM-151500. The sequence continues at coordinate 93,905 of NZ_JAOVZT010000007.1, read as the reverse complement.
GCGCCGCGTCGACCGCCACCGACTGCTTGACCAGCGCCAGGGCGACCACGCCGAGCTCGTGGTGGCGCACGACGGAGCCGGCGCGGCCCACCTCCCGCGCGCCGGCGAGCACCGGGGTGCCCGGTGCGGGCAGCTCCTCGGCCAGCCCGTCGAGGTGCAGGAGGACCAGGCGGCGCGGCGGGCGGCCGAGGTTGTGCACCCGGGCGACGGTCTCCTGGCCGCGGTAGCAGCCCTTGTCCAGGTGGACGGCGGTCCGCAGCCAGCCCAGCTCGTTGGGGATGGTGCGGTGGTCGGTGTCCACGCCGGCGCGCGGACGGCGGGCGGCGACCCGCAGCGCCTCGTAGGCGTCGAGCCCGGCGGGCACGGCCCCGGCGGCCAGCAACCGGGCGGCCGCCTCGCCGGCGTCGCCGCGCGCGACCAGCAGGTCGAACTCGGGGACGCCGTCCTCGAGCCCCGGCATGCGGCGCACCCAGCCACCCGGTGCGGAACCCACCTGCCAGGCGGCCTCCGGCGCCGGCAGGCCGGCGTCGTCGAGGACCGCGGCGGCCCGCGGGCCGGCGAGGGTGAGCAGCGCGCGGTCGGCGGTGACCAGGGCCGGCTCGACGCGGAGCAGGAAGCGCATCCGGTCGAGGAAGGCGAGCAGCCCCTCGCCGGTGCCCGGCTCGACGTCGACCCAGGTGGTGCCGTCGAGGTCGGCGAGGACGAGGTGGTGCTCCACGTGCCCGTGCGGCGAGAGCACGAGCGCCTCGGTCCCGCTGCCGTCGGCGAGCTGCTCGAGGTGCTGGGTGGTCAGGCTGTGCAGCCAGGTCAGCCGGTCCGGGCCGGGGACGGCGATCACGTCGCGGTCGCTGCGGTCGACCAGCCCGGCGGCCTCGGCGAGCGTCCGCTGCTCCCGCAGCGGGTCGCCGTGGTGCGCCGCGACGGTGCCCCCCTCCGGGACGACCGCACCCGGCAGGCCCGACAGGACGGCGGTGCTCATGGAGTCTCCGTTCCGGCTCGCTCGCGGCAGTCGCGGCACGTGCCCGACAGCGCCACGTGCCCCACGTCGACGGTGAAACCGAGATCGGCGGCCAGGCGTTCCGCCGCGCCGTCGAGCAACGTGGGGTCCACCGAGGTGACCGCGCCGCAGGTGGCGCAGGCGACGTGCAGGTGCCGCTGACCGGCAGCGTGATAGACCGGCGCCCCCTTGCCGAGGTGGGTGTGCCACACCAGACCGAGCCGCTCGAGCAGCTCGAGCGTGCGGTACACGGTGGAGGTGTCGGGCGCCGCGCCGTCCGGGCCGGCCTGGTCGCGCAGCCGCCCGGCGATGGTCTCGGGGGTGGCGTGCTCCAAGGCGGCGACGGCCGCCAGCACCTGCTGGCGCTGCGGGGTCAGCCGCATCCCGCGCGCCCGCAGCCGCTCGGCCAGCGGGGGCCCGGGCACCGGGTCGGAACGCACCTGCCGAGCCTATGCCCGCGCCGCGCGCGCCCGGCGGTGGAGCGCAGCGCGCCGTCCCGGCTCCCGGCGGTGCGGCCGCCCCGGTGCCCGGCTCCCCGTCCGGGGCGGGCGGTGCGGCAGGCTGGCGCCCGTGACGGACCTGCGGCGGGTGGCGGTGTGGACCGACGGCGGGGTGGACGTCGTGCCGGGTGACCGGCCGGTGGTCACCGCCTTCGACGCGGGACTGGGCCGGGGCGACGGCGTCTTCGAGTCGGTGTCGGTCCGCGAGGGCCGGGCCCCCCACCTGGCCGCGCACCTGGCCCGGCTGGCGCGCTCGGCCGCCGCCCTCGCGCTGACCGACCCCGGTGAGCCGGCCTGGCGGGCGCTCGTCGACGCCGTCCTCGCCGGGTGGGACGCCGGCACGGAGGGCGTCGTCCGGCTGTTCCTGACCCGGGGCCTCGGCGACGGCACGCCCCCGACGGCGCTCGCGCTGCTCTCCCCCGTCCCCGCCGAGGTGCTGCGCCAGCGGGCCGAGGGGATCTCCGTCGTCAGCCTGGGCCTCGGCGTGCCGGCCGACTTCCGGACCACCGCGCCCTGGCTGCTCGGCGGCGCCAAGACGCTGTCCTACGCGGTCAACATGGCCGCGCTGCGCCACGCGCACGGACTGGGCGCCGACGACGCCGTCCTCACCTCGCTGGAGGGCCGGCTGCTGGAGGCCCCGACCTCCAGCGTCGTCTGGGCCGTGGACGGCGAGCTGCGCACGCCACCGCCGGACACCGGCATCCTCCCCGGCACGACGCAGGCGCGGCTGTTCGCCCGCGCCGCCGAGGCCGGCCGGCCGACGCGCGTGGCTCACGGCACCGTCGACGACCTGCACGCCGCCGACGCGGTGTGGCTGGTCTCCGGCGTCCGCGGGGTCGCCCGGGTGCACACGCTCGACGGCGTCGCCCGCGGCGACGACGGCCTGACCGGGCAGGTGCGCGACCTGCTGGCCCGGTAGCCTCGGCGGCAGGTGCGCCGGGAAGTCTGGTCGGCAGTCCCCTTCGTGACCCCTGACGACGGAGCCGCCCGTGACCAAGCCGCCGTACCCGAACCGCCTGCTCGGCCGCGGGTCGTGGACCGAGACCCGGCGCATCGCCGACATCCTCCGGCAGGAGACGGTCGGCGGGACCCTCCTCATCGCCGGCGCGGTGATCGCGCTGGTCTGGGCCAACTCCCCGTGGTCCGGGGCGTACGACGCGCTGCGCGAGGTGCGGATCGGGCCGGCGGCGCTGCACCTGGACCTGTCGCTGGCCACCTGGGCCGCCGACGGGCTGCTCGCCATCTTCTTCTTCGTCGCCGGCCTGGAGCTCAAGCGCGAGTTCGTCGCCGGTGACCTCCGCGATCCGCGCAAGGCGGCGCTGCCCATCGCCGCCGCGGTCGGCGGCATGGTCGCGCCGGCGATCTTCTACACGGCGATCAACCTGGGCAGCGAGCGGGAGGGCGTCCTCGCCGGCTGGGCGATCCCCTCGGCGACCGACATCGCCTTCGCCCTCGCCGTCCTCGCCGTGGTCAGCACGCACCTGCCGGCCGCGCTGCGCATCTTCCTGCTCACCCTCGCCGTGGTCGACGACCTGCTCGCGATCGTGGTGATCGCGATCTTCTACACGTCGGAGCTGTCGGTCGTCCCGCTGCTGCTCACCCTCGTGCCCCTGGCCCTCTTCGGGTTCCTGGTGCAGAAGCGGGTCCGCCACTGGTGGCTGCTGATCCCGCTGGCGGTGGTCACCTGGGTGCTCATGCACGAGTCGGGCGTGCACGCCACGGTCGCCGGCGTCCTGCTCGCCTTCACCGTGCCCGTCCGGCGCCGCGACGGCGGCGAGGGCAAGGGCCTGGCCGAGCACTTCGAGCACCGCATCCGGCCGGTCTCGGCGGGCTTCGCCGTGCCGGTGTTCGCGTTCTTCTCCGCCGGGGTCACCGTGGGCGGCCTGTCCGGCCTCGGGACGGCGCTGTCGGACAGCATCGCCGTCGGGATCATGGTCGGGCTCGTCGTCGGCAAGGCGATCGGCATCTGCGGCGCCACCTGGCTGGTGCAGCGGTTCACCCGCGCCGAGCTCAACCCGGAGCTGGGCTGGCCCGACGTGCTGGGCCTGTCGCTGCTCGGCGGCATCGGGTTCACCGTCTCGCTGCTCATCGCCGAGCTCGCCTTCGGCGCGGGCTCGGAGGCCGACGAGGTCGCCAAGGTGGGCATCCTGACCGGCACGCTGCTGGCCGCCCTGGTCGCCACCGTCCTGCTGCGGCTCCGCAACCGGCGCTACCGGCTCATCTGGGAGGAGGAGCAGATCGACGCCAACCGCGACGACATCCCCGACGTGTACCAGCGGCCGTCCGCCGACGGCTGAACGTGTCGCGTTGCCGTCCTCCGTCCGGGGGACGTACGGTCGCGGTACACGAGAGAGGAGGTGGTCCGAACTTTGCACGCTTATCGGACTCGTGAGGTGGCTGTCCGCTAGCCGCCGTCCAGATGGGCCGCCCGTCCAGGTCGTCTGATGACCTGGACGACGGCAGATCGCCCGTCCGTCGTACGGCGGCGAGCGAGAACCGGACAGTCACCCGACCCCCGGGCCGCCGGCATTTGTCCAGCCGGCCCGCGTGCAGCTCCCCCGACCTCGGGGCAGGGCGCCGCGGAGCAGCCCGGGGGTTGTCCGTTCTCCGGGGAGGTGCCGTGCACCTGGGCGGCCTCCCCGTCGAGGACGACGTCTCCCCCGGCGTCTGGATCGCCGACGGCCGCACCGGGCGCCCCGGCACCGTCGCCGGCCTGGTCCCGTCCGTCTTCGAGGCCTACGCCCGGGTGCTGCACCCCGCCTACCGCTACGCCGGGGACGACGACCTGCCCGTCCGCTGGGCCGACGTCGCGGCCCACAACGGCACCGTCGTCCACCCGCAGGCGCAGTGGGCGGCGCTGACCGGCGGACTCGAGTACCTCTCGTCGGACAGCCAGCCCCCGGTGTGGGACGGCGCGCCGGCCGAGGGCCACCTCCCCGTCGAGGCGGCCGCCGCGCTGGCGTCGGTGCTCGCCGGTCGCACCACCACGCCGGAGCACTGCTGGTTCGGCCGGTCCGGCTCCGCCTACGACGGGCCCGACCTCGCCGGCGCCCCGCAGCTGGCGCTGGCCGGCGGGCGCGACGCCGTCCTGGTCCGCGGCAGCGTGCGCGACGCCGTCCGCAATCTCGCCCCCGAGCCGCACGAGCAGAGCGCGAACCTGTGGTGGCCGGCCGACCGGGCCTGGTGCGTCGTCACCGACCTCGACTGCATGAGCACCTACGTCGGGGGCACCGCCGCGTGCATCGCCGCCGTGCTCGCCGAGCCCGCTCTGGAGGCGCTGCCCGCCCGGCCCGACGACTCGACCGCGTGGGACCGCGACCCGGTCAACCCCCCACCCCCCTGACCCGTCGGTGAAGGCCGTCACCGACGCGGCGGCGGGTCAGGGCAGCTCGACGACGACGTCCTCGCCGGCCGCGCGGACCAGGACGCCATCCTCCTCGACGGCCACGTCGGTGACCACCTGGCCGAACGGCAGCGGGTCCAGCGGCACGAGGAACGTGAAGCGCTCGCCGAGCAGCAGCTCGGCGGCCGCGTCGAGGTCGGATCCGGTGTCGACCCGGCTGGGCGTGACGGTCAGCGCGCCGCCCTCGGCGCCGAGCCCGGCATCGACCGTGGCGTCGTAGTTCCGCCCGAGGACCTGCACCGTGCCGGTGATCTCCACCTCCGCGGGGTCGTCCGCGGGGCGCACCGTGTACGGGCGGCTGGTGAACTGCAGGTAGCGGTTGAGATCGGGGTAGCTCAGCAGCGCGCGCTCCACCGTCTCCTCGACGACCAGGACGTCGGGGTCGCGCAGCAGCAGGTCGCGGAAGGGCACCCGGACGCCGGTCAGCGTCGCCTCCACCCGGTCCAGCCGCAGCGCCCCGCTCGACAGGCCCCGCGCCGTGACGTCGACCCGGTCGTACCGGCCGCGCACCGCCTGCAGCAGGAACGACGCACCGTGCACCTGCACCTGCGGTGTGGCGAAGGTGCCGGTGACCCGCTGCACCTCCCGCGCCACCAGCCGTTCGGCCACGTCGCGGGCCAGCCGGTCGCCGCCCCAGAGCAGCACCGCGACCCCGATGACGGCGCTGACCAGGAGGACGGCGACGCGGACCCGCGAGCGCCGCGCCGGCGACGCGTGAGGAGCGGGGGCGGGGCCCGCCGTCACCGGGTCTGCCCGCCCGCCGCCGCGACCTGCCGGTCACCCTCCGGGGCCTCCCCGCCGGCGTCCGGGGCCGCTGCGTCCCGGCCGAACGCGGCGCCGCCGCCCGGGGCCGCCATGAGGCGGGCCTGCTCCTCGGCGGAGACCGGGCCGCGGCGGACGCGGATCCGCCGGCTCGGCCAGCTGGACGTCCGCCCGAGCAGGGTGAGCAGGGCAGGGGTCAGCACCGGGCGGATGAGGAAGGTGTCGAGCAGCAGGCCCACGGCCATGGTGAACGCGATCTGGCGGAACAGGCCAAGCGGGATGATGGCGACCATCGCGAAGGTCGCGGCCAGGATGACCCCGGCCGCGCTGATGGCGCGGGCGGTGTTGGGCATGGCCACCGCGATGGCCTCGCTGAGCGGCCGGCGCCGGGCCTCGTCCCAGATCGAGCCGACGGCGAACACGTTGTAGTCCGAACCGAGGGCGAGCAGCAGCACCGCCGTGGTGAACGGCGCGAAGAAGATCAGCCCCGGGTTGCTGAGCACGCCCTGGAAGAGCACGACCGTGAGCCCCAGCGAGGCGGCGACCCCCAGGGCGCTGGACGCCAGCAGGAACAGCGGCGCGACGAGCGCCCGCAGGTAGACGGCGAGGATCACCAGCTCGACGACCAGCGCGGCCAGCAGCGTGAGCCAGAGGTTCTCGCGGGTGAGGTCGGCCAGCTCCGAGGCGATCGCGGTCTGCCCGGTGGCGGCGGCCGTGGCACCCTCCAGGCCGGCCGCGTCCAGCAGGCCGTCGAGCGAGCTCCGCAGCCGCTGGTAGTCCTCGATGGCCGGCGCGCCCAGCGGATCGCTGTCGAAGATCACCACGAAGCGGGCCGCGTCGCCGTCGCGGGAGAAGACGATGCCGTAGCGGTCCTCGAACGGGTTCTGCGCCGGCCCGATCACCTCGGCCACCCCGGGCAGGGCGGCGAGCAGCCCCTGCAGCACCTCCAGCTCCGGGCGCTGGGCGAAGAGGTCCCGGCCCTCGACGATCACCTCCGTCGGCGCCACCACCCCCCGGACGCCGGACTCGTCGAGCACCCGCGCCCCCCGCAGCACCGGGTCGTCGTCGGGCAGCTCGGAGGTGAACGAGACGTCGATGCGCATCTCCAGGAGCGGCAGCGCGGCCGGCACCAGCAGCGCCAGGCTGAACAGCAGGGCCACCGCGGCGCCGGCCTTGCGGGACACGACCCGGGCGAGCCAGCGGGTGGCCCGGCTCGGGCCGCGGCCCGCCGGCGTGGCGACGTCGCGGCCGCCCGGCGAGAAGAACAGCCGCGATCCGAGGATGGCCATGACCGCCGGGACGAGGGTCACCGAGACCACGACGCCGACGACGACGGTCAGCGCCAGCGCCGGCCCGAAGGCGCGGAACAGCTCGAAGTTGGCGGCCAGCAGCGCCGCGGTCCCGCCGGCCACGGTGAGCCCGGCGACGGCCACGATCGGGCCCTCGGTGAGCACCGTCCGCCGGGCCGCCTCGCGCCGGTCCAGGCCCCGGCCCAGCTGCCGGCGAAAGCCGGAGAAGAACAGCACGCAGTAGTCGGTGACCACGCCGATGAGCAGCGCGGCCAGGAGCGGCTGCAGCTGCTCGGGCAGGGCGAAGCCGTAGACGGCGGCGAGCTGGCCGAGCACCCAGGTCGCGACGAAGTAGCCCAGCGTCGCGGTGAACAGCACGACCAGCGGGGCCACCACCGACCGGAACGTGATCGCGACGATCACCGTGATGAGCACCAGGGTGGCGATCTCGAACAGCCGCAGCCGCTGCTCCAGGTGGTAGGCCTGCTGGACCTGGGCGGGGACCACCCCGGTCACGTAGGTGTCGACACCGCGCAGGCTCTCGAAGTGCGTGGCGTACTGCCGGCCCAGTGCCGCGGTGTTCGCCAGCGACGTGTACGGCGAGATGTAGAGGTAGGTGACGGCCGTCTCGCTCGTCGACGTGGGCACGGGGACGGCGCCGATGATCTCGCCGCGCTGCCGCGGGATGTCACCGCGGAGGTAGGCCTGCGTCTGGGCCAGCGCCCGCAGGGTCACGTCGGCGCGGGTGAGCACCGACAGGCCGCCGGGGTCGTGCACGACCACCGAGGTGTCGGACAGCACCGGCACCTGGAAGAGCTCCAGCGAGCGCTGCTGCACCTCCACGGCCTCGCTCCCGGGCGGCAGCAGGCTGCTCAGGTCGCCGGAGCCGCCGCTGTCACCGGGCACGGGGTTGAGGACGGCGAAGACCGCTCCCCCCAGCCAGACGGCGACCACCAGCCAGCGCCCCGAGACGACGAGGGCCCGGAACGCGCGGGCCGCCCCCCGCAGCAGGCCGCGCGGCAGCGCCACCACGCTCCGCAGCGGGGAGCGCCGGGGCACCGCGCCACCCCCGTCCGCCGGTCGGGTCCCCGCTCGCCGGGCACCGCCCTGTGGCGAAGACTAGGACCGGTCGGCAGCGCGCGCAGGGAGGACGACGATGGCCCGGACGGCTGACCAGACCGGACAGGCGCCACCGGCCGCGCGCGGGCGGGGCCTCGGCCCGGTCCGGGCCGGGCTGCTCGCCGCGGTCGTCTTCGTGGCCGGGCTGGTGGCCGGTGGGCTGGCCGTCGGCCTGCTGTCGGCCGGGCCGGTCGTGGTGGAGGCCGGCCCCGGCGGCGCGGGCGAGGGCGGCGTGCCCGGCGGGGCGCTGCCCCCGGAGGGGGCGTCGGCGCAGTTCGTCGTGAACGGTCCCTGCCTGGGCGCGGTGAACGCCGCGCAGGACACCTTCCTGGTCCTCGACGACCTCGGGCGGGCCGCCGCCGACCTCGACGCCGCCGCGCTCGACGAGGTGGTGCGGCGGCTCATCCCGCTGCAGGACCGCCTCGAGACGGGCTTGGACGCCTGCCGGGTGTCCACCGAGGTCGGGCCGGGTGCCGCTCCGCCCAGCGACGTCGCCCCGGGGCGGCCGCTGCCCACCGACACGCCCGCCACCGACACGCCCGCCACCGGCACGGACGACGACACCGGCGGCACGGACGCGACCACGCCGTCCCGGTCGGCGACCGGGTCGCCGACCGGCTGAGCGCGACCACTCCCCCGGCGGACCCGTCGGCGGGTCCGCCGGTCGGACCGGCCGGCTACAGCTGCGCGAGCTCGTCGGCCAGGTCGTCCAGGCCGAGCGACCCCTGGGAGAGCGCCGCCATGTGCCACGCCCGCAGGTCGAAGCCGGCGCCGCGGTTGCGGCGGGCGGCCTCCCGACCGGTCAGCCAGGCGCGCTCGCCGAGCTTGTAGCTGATCGCCTGCCCCGGGATGCCGAGGTAGCGGACCAGCTCGCTGTCGAGGAAGGCCGCGCCCCGTCCGCAGTTCTCGCCGAAGAAGGCCCGGGCGAGCTGCGGCGTCCACGGCCGGCCGCGGGCGTCGGCGACGGCCCCCTGGGCGTCGTCGGGTACCGGCAGGCCCAGGTGCATGCCGATGTCGACCACCACGCGCACGGCCCGCATCTGCTGGGCGTCGAGGTAGCCCAGCCGCTCCCCGGGATCGGTGAAGTAGCCCAGTTCGTCCATCAGCCGCTCGGCGTAGAGGGCCCAGCCCTCGACGTTCGCGCCCACCGAGCCCAGCGAGGCCTGGTACGTCGACAGCTGCCCGGAGACGTAGGCCCACTGGGCCAGCTGCAGGTGGTGGCCGGGGACGCCCTCGTGGTACCAGGTGGAGACCAGGTCCCACAGCGGGAAGCGGGTGCGGCCGAGCGTGGGCAGCCAGGTGCGGCCGGGCCGGGAGAAGTCCTGCGCGGGCCGCGAGTAGTACGGCGCCGCGGCGCTGCCTTCGGGCGCGATCATCGCCTCGACCCGGCGCACCGGCCCGGCCAGGTCGAAGTGGGTGCCGTCGACGGCGTCGATCGTGTCGTCCATCAGCGCCTGCAGCCGCCGCCGGACGGCCTCGACGCCCTCGACCGCCTCGCCGTGCACGTCGAGCCAGCGCATCGCCTCCAGCGGCGTCGCGCCGGGCAGCACCTGCTCGGCGGCGGCCCGCTGCTCGGCCAGGAGCCGCCGGTGTTCGGCCCATCCCCAGGCGTAGGCCTCCTCGAGCCCACCGCGGGCGCCCAGGTCCGACCCGGTCCAGCGGCGGGCGGCCACCGCGTAGCGGTCCCGGCCCACGGCGTCCGGCGTCCCCTCGGCCCGCGGCCCGTAGCGGTCGCGCAGGTGGTCGCGCACGTCGGCCACCGCCCCGTCCGCCGCCGCGGCCGCCCGGTCTAGCTCGCTGCGCAGCTCGTCCGGGCCGGCGGCGGCGAAGCTCGCGAACCAGGGGCCGGCCAGCCAGTCGTCGAGCTGGCCGACGACCGCGGCGACCTGGCGCGGCGCGGCGAACAACCCGCGCCGGGCGCCCTCCTCCAGCGTGGCGCGGTAGCCGGCGTAGGCCGCCGGCACGCGGGCCAAGCGGCGGGCGATCACCGCCCAATCACCGCGCGTGGCGGTCGGCATCAGCATGAACACCTGCCGCACCGAGTGCACGGGGCTGAACAGGTTGGACAGCGCGCGGTACCCCTCCCCGGCCTCGTGCACGGCCAGCTGGGCGCCCAGCCGCTCGCGGAGCAGCCGGGCGCAGCGCCGCTCCACCGGATCGCCGTCCGCGCCGAGCGCGTCCAGCCCGGCGAGCGTGCGGCGGGCCAGGTCGGCCTCGGCCTCGAGGCCGTCCGGCGAGCAGTCGGGCAGCCGGTCGTCACCGGGGCGGGTCCCCAGGGACGTCGCGACGATCGGGTCGAGGTCGCAGACGGCGTCGACGTAGCGGTCGGCGAGCTGGCGCGGAGTGGTCGGGGGTGCGGCCGTCGTCATCGCAGCCGCTCCAGGCGGGCGGACATGGTCGGGCGCAGCGGCTGGTCTCCCCCGGCCCGGTCGATCGCGTACATCAGCGCGCCGTCGACGATGCCGTAGAGCCGCGTGGCCCGGTCGACGGGGGGCGCGTCGGGGGTGCGGGCGATCACGTCGCTGGTGAGCTCCCAGGAGGTCGTCGTCCGGGCCCGCCCGACGTAGAGCTCGACCAGCCCGTCCGGGTTGCTGACCAGCAGCTCGACGTCGTCGGCGCCGCGTGGCCGCCAGAATCCGGACTCCCGGGCGTCGGCACCCGCGACCGCGCCGTCGTCGGTCAGCCGCCAGGTCCGCGACTCGTAGGCCAGGAACCCCCGGCCGTCGTGGCTGAAGCGCAGCCACTGGCCGAACCGGTGGTCACCGCCCGCCCCGGCCGCCTGCCCCTCCCCGTGCCACTCACCGAGCAGCGGGAGCAGGGCCAGCAGCTCGGTCGCGACGTCGGGTCCGCTGCGGACGTCGACGGTGTCGGGGACGGGCAGCTCGGTCGGCCCGGTCACCGGCGGACGCCCCGCGGCCGGCGGGCCAGCCGGTACGCGCCGGCGGCGCAGGCCAGGGCCGCCAGGACGGCGAGCACCACGAACAGCCAGGCGGAGACCATGCCGCCCACGGTAGGACGGAGGACGTCACCGGCTGCGATCGGGCTCGCGGGCGGCGCCCACGGTGTCGGCGACCACCTGGTCCCAGGAGGTGGCCGTCAGGCCGAAGGTGGCCGTGGTCGAGGTCGCGTCGGTGACGTACGGCTGGTCGAACTGGTGCCGGACGTCGACGAGCTCGCGGGCCATCGGCCAGATCGGCCCCAGCGCGCGCAGCACCGACCACGGCACGCCGCTCACCGGCACCGCGGGCACGCCCATCGCGGCGGCGAGGTCGCCCAGCGCCTGGCGCTGGGAGCGCGGCCGGTCGACCGGCACGTGCCAGGCCCGGCCGTGCGCCCGCTCGTCGGTGCCGAGGGTGACCAGGGTGGCGGCGACGTCGGGGAGGTAGGCCCAGCTGCGGGGCACGTCCGGATCGCCGATCACCCAGGCGCGGCGGCCCCGACGCAGCGTGCCGAGCTGCCGGACCAGGTGCGAGTGCGCGGGCGGCACCTGGGGGCCGACGAAGTCGGCGGCCCGCGCCTCGGTCGTCCGGATGCGGCCGGCCGCGTGGGCGGCGAGCGCGTCCAGCCACATCTCGCGGCGGACCCGGCCCTTGGTGTCGGCGGCGGCCAGCGGCGACTCCGGCGTCATCGGGCCGGACGGTCGGCCGTAGACGTACAGGTTCGACATCGTCACGAGCACGGCGCCGGTGCGCTCGGCCGCGGCCAGCAGGGCCTGCGCGACCGGCGGCCAGTCGGCGGCCCAGCGGGTGTAGGCCGGGTTGACGGCGTTGTACAACGCCGCGGCGCCCTCCGCCGCGGCGGTGAGCTCGGCGGCGTCGGCCGCGTCGACCCGCCGGTGTTCGACCGCGCCGGTGCTGCGCCCTCCGCTGCGCGACAGGACGCGCACGCGGTGACCGCGCTCGGCCAGCAACCGGGCGGTGGTCGTGCCGACCGGGCCCTTGCCGACGACGACGTGCAGTGCCATGGCCGAACTCCTCCTCGTACCCCCGCATGCGAGAGCGTCGCTCTCGTTCAGAATCGATGCTCGCAGAGAAGCTGTCAGCCTGTCAAGAGCACCCGTCACTATTGCGATCGCTGCTCTCGTCATGACAGGATGCGGTGGTGCCCACCGCCCGCGAACGCGTCCGCGCCGAGCTGACCGCCGAGATCACCGACGCCGCCCGGCGCCAGCTGGCCGAGGTCGGCGCCGCGGCCCTGTCGCTGCGTGCGGTCGCCCGCGACATGGGCATGGTGTCCTCCGCGGTGTACCGCTATTTCCCCAGCCGGGACGAGCTGCTGACCCGGCTGATCATCGACGGGTACGACGCCGTGGGCGGCGCCGCCGAGGCCGCCGACGACCCCGGCGCACCGCCGCGGGAGCGGTGGCTGGCCGTCTGCCGCGCCGTCCGGGCCTGGGCGCGGGAGCACCCGCACGAGTACGCCCTGCTCTACGGGACACCCGTGCCGGGCTACGCGGCGCCGCGGGAGACGGTGCCCGCCGCGGCCCGGGTCGGCGTGGTGCTGGGCGGCATCCTCGGCGACGCCGCCCGGGCCGGCACCCTCCCGCCGGCAGCGGGACAGGCCCTGCCGGGCGTGGTCAGCGCCGAGGCCGCGGCCGTCCTGGGCGGCGACCACCCGGACCTCGACGACGCCGTGCGCGTGCGCGCCCTGCTCGCCTGGAGCGCCCTGTACGGGACGGTCTCCTTCGAGCTGTTCGGCCACTTCGTCGGGTCGGTGCAGGACGCCGACGCCTTCTTCGACCGCGCGATGGGCGACCTGGCGGGCCTGCTCGGGCTCTGACCGCCGTCCGCCGTCCGTCAGTCTGCGTGCAGCAGCTTGAGCGCGTGCGACCAGGTGCCCGTGCGGGCGCCGTAGGCGACCCACGCCAGGCACATCGGTTCCAGCAGCCGGCTGGCCTCGATGCCGCCCAGATCGGCGACGTCCCAGCCGGTCTCCTGCAGCAGCCCGGTGACCGTCGCCTTCGCGGCGTCGTCGTCCCCGGCGATGAACATCGTCGGGGGGCCGCCGGGCAGCTGCGGATCGACCATCAGCGCGTTGCCGACGATGTTGTAGGCCTTGACCACGCGGGCGCGCGGGGCCGCCCGCTGCACCCGCTCGCCGAGCGAATCGGTGTGCCCGACGAACAGCCGCGGGACACCGGTCGACCCCTCGAGCGGATTGGTCGCATCGACCAGCACGCGGCCCTCGAGCGCCTCGGCCAGCGAGGTCACCAGGTCGACGGCCACGGTCCCGCGCACCGCGAGGACGACGAGGTCGGCGTCCCGCACGGCCTCGGCCGGCGAGCCGACCGGCAGGCCCTCGACCTCCGCCTGCCGGGTGCCCAGCCGGATCCGGTGGCCGTGGGCGGCGTACCCCCGCGCCAGCGCCCGCGCGACCTGCCCGCTGCCGACGATGCCGATGCGCACGGCCCCACCCCCGCCGAAGCACAGCACAGCGCCCGCCCCCGCGAAAGGGGACGGGCGCTGTGGTGAGGGCCTGG
>NZ_JAOVZT010000007.1:56312-80256 GCF_025716945.1 Geodermatophilus sp. YIM 151500 | reverse complement strand
ACCGGCCCCGTCCCGGGTCCCGCCCCGAGCCTGCGAGGGGTGGGGTGGTGAGGGCCTGGACCGGCCCCGTCCCGGGTCCCGCCCCGAGCCTGCGAGGGGTGGGGAGGACGGGGTCCTTTATGCGATCGCGACGGTCGTCTCGTTCAGGCCGACCGACGCGGAGAGCACGCGCTCCCCGCGGCCGACCGGCGCCAGCGAGCGCAGCTTCCACTCGCCGGGAGCGGCGAAGAAGCGGAACTCGCCCTCGGGACTGGTGACCACCTCGGCGGTGAACTCGTCGGTCGCGTCCAGCAGCCGCACGTAGGCACCGGCCACGGGCGCGCCGTCGTGCCACACCTGGCCCTGGATGACCGTCTGGGTGTCGAGGTCGACCCCGGCCAGCGAGCCGCCCTGCTTGGGGGCGCCGCACATGCTCAGGCCCCCTTCTCGATCGGCACGCCGACCAGCGAGCCGTACTCGGTCCACGAGCCGTCGTAGTTCTTGACGTTCTGGTGGCCCAGCAGCTCGCGCAGCACGAACCAGGTGTGCGACGACCGTTCGCCGATCCGGCAGTAGGCGATGGTGTCCTTGCCGGTGTCCAGACCGGCTTCGGCGTAGAGCTTCGCCAGGTCGTCGTCGCTCTTGAAGGTGCCGTCCTCGTTGGCCGCCTTGCTCCACGGCACGTTCACCGCGCTCGGGATGTGGCCGGGGCGCTGCGCACCCTCCTGCGGCAGGTGCGCCGGGGCGACCAGCTTGCCGGCGAACTCGTCGGGCGAGCGGACGTCGACCAGGTTCTTCTGCCCGATCGCGGCCACGACCTCGTCGCGGAAGGCGCGGATGGTGGTGTCGGGCTCCTTGGCCGTGTACTGCGTCGCCGGCCGCTGCACCTCGTCGGAGGACAGCGGGCGGCTGTCGAGCTCCCACTTCTTGCGGCCGCCGTCGATCAGTTTGACCGCGTCGTGGCCGTACAGCTTGAAGTACCAGTAGGCGTAGGCGGCGAACCAGTTGTTGTTGCCGCCGTAGAGCACCACGGTGTCGTCGTTGCTGATGCCCTTGGCCGACAGGAGCTGCTCGAACTGCTCCTTGCTGACGAAGTCGCGGCGCAGCGGGTCCTGCAGGTCCTTCTTCCAGTCCAGCTTGACGGCGCCCTCGATGTGGCCCTTGTCGTAGGCGCTGGTGTCCTCGTCGACCTCGACGAAGACCAGACCCGGGGCGCCGAGGTGCTCCTGGGCCCAATCGGCGGTGACGAGCACGTCGCTGCGGCTCATGGGGTTGTCCCTCCTGTGGATGTGCGGACGGTGGTGCGGCGCGCGCCGGGGCGGCCCGGCGGCGGGGGTGCGGACGGCGCGACGGCGCGCGCGTCGACGGACGCGGGCGGTGCGACGGTCATGGAGAAGGCTTCCGGACGGCGGACGGCAGGCGCGTCTGGGCGAGCGGGATCGCCCTCAGGAGGCCGGACAGAGGCAGCTGCCGACGCGGCACAGGTCCACCGTGCGCCGCGAGGTCAGCAGGATGCCCACGCGGGAAGGGTAGCCGATCACCTCGCCGCGCCCCCGGCGACGCCCCGCCGCGTCCGGTTCCGGCACCCCGGGCCGGCGGTGGGGCCCGGCGGGTCACGTGCCGATGACGGTCTCCGACGCCGCAACGGCGACGTCCACGCCGTCCGGGGTCGGCGCCACCCCGGTGAGCTCGAGCCCGTACGGCAGGTCCGGGAGGCGGTAGCGCAGGTCGAGCGCTTCGGAGAGCCGCTCGACGGTCCCGGCGGGCAGGTCGACGCCGGCACCGGTCGCCTCCCGGACGTCGATGACCAGGTCGCCGTCGTCGAGCTCGATCAGCCCGGAGGCGGTCAGGTCCACCTGCCGGCCCAGCAGTTCGACGGTCGTCGCGATCCGCAACCCGTCGCCGTCCGGGGTGAGCGTCGTGCCGGAGCCGAACTCGGTCGAGAGCAGGTCGTACGAGAGGGTCGCCGTCCCGTCGATGGCCGCGACCGGGACCTGCTGCACCGACCCGGTCAGCGCGCTGGACAGCGGCACCTGCACCCCGCGCAGCGTGACGTCGGCCCGCGTCCCGGGCCGCCCGAGGTCGTCGGCGTCGAAGGAGATGCGCACTTCGTCGTAGTTGCCGGCCACCACCTGGCTGAGGAACGGGAAGCCGGCGATCTCGACGTCTGGTGCACCGGGCAGCTGGCCCTGCCGGGCGATGCCGTCGGCGACCCGGCCCTGGGCGATCACCACCGCGACGCGGTCGGCCACGACGAGGAGCCCGGCGAGGGCGACCAGGACGACGGCGAGCGCGCGCATGCCGGCCAGTGTCCCGGAACGGGGCGGAGGGGTGCGGAGCGGCGCGCTCGAGCGGTGCCCACGGCGGGACCGGGTCAGGGGGTGATCTGCAGCGCCATGGCCAGCGCCACCGGAGCGGCCGCGGCCAGCGGGAGCACGCCCTGGACGGCGGCCGCGGCCCAGCGCGGCCGGCCGCCGTCGACCCCGGCCTCGATGACGACGTAGCTGGCCACGAGGCTGGTGAGCACCGCGACCGCGCCCAGCACGCCGCCGTAGGTCGACGCGGCGAGGGCGTCGAGCAGGTCGTCGGGCGCACGCCGCAGCCAGGCGACACCGGCGCCCGCGCCGACGGCCACGAACGCGGCGAACAACCCACGCGGCACGCCGAAGGCGATCTGCGGGCGCGGCAGCACCAGGTCGGCCAGGTGCCCGGCCAGCAGCGCGCCGCCGACGGCCAGCAGCGCGGTGACCGCCAGCCGCTCGCCGTCGTCGGTGCCCGCCCGCCGCAGCACGACCGCCAGCGCGCTCACCGCGCACAGCAGCAGCACCCCACCGGCCAGCGAGGCGACCAGCGCGTCGCGCCGCGTGCGCAGCATCTGCTGCAGGACCACGGCCAGGAAGCCGACGCCCAGCACGCCGAGCAGACCGCCCAGGGCCGGGCGCTCCGGGAGCACGAGGGCGAGGTCGGCCGCGACGGCCGCGCCCGCGCCCACCACGACCGCGCCGGTGGCACCGCGGACGCGGGCGGTCACCACCCAGCCGGCCACCAGCGCGAGCTGGAGCACCAGCACGGCGGCGAAGCGGCCCCCGTCACCGAGCACCTCCGGTGCGGCGACGAGCAGCGCCACCGCCGCGACGGCCGCCGCGGCCGCCGGCAGGTGGTGCGCGGTGCCCGGCGGCGAGTCCTCGGGCGCGTCCTCCAGCGTGGCGCTCCTCACGGGTCGATCGTGGCAGACGCCCAGCGCCCGATCCGCTCGACGAGCGGGACGGTGAGCCCGCTCTCGGCGTGTCCGAACCCCGGGACGACGACCGCCGTCGCCGCCGGGCCGGCCGCGCGGGCGAGCGCGGCGAAGTGCTCGACCGGGAAGTACGCGTCGCGGTCGCCGTGCACGAGCAGCAGCGGCGTCGGCGCCACCGCGGCCACCGCCTCCAGCGGCGACACCGGGGGCTCCGGCCACGGGCGGTCCAGCCGCAGGCCGAACAGCGACCGGGCGACCCGGCGGCCCGCCGTGGTCTCGATCAGCCAGTGCACCCGCCGCATCGGCCGGGTCTCCCGCACGTACCAGCGGGCGACCGCGCTGATGCACACCACGGCGTCCGGCCGGTGCGCGCCGAGCGCGGCCTGCCGCAGGGCGACCCCGCCGCCCATCGACAGCCCGACGGTCACCGCCGCCCGGGCCCCGTCGGCCCGCGCGGCGGCCACCGCGGCGTCCAGGTCCAGCAGCTCGCCGTCCCCGCCGACGGTCGAGGCGCCGCCGGAACGGCCGTGGCCCCGGAAGTCGAGGGCGCGCACCTCCCCGAAGCGGCTGAGCCAGCCCGCGGCGCGCAGGCTCGCCGCCCGGCCCACGTCGTGGGTGAAACCGTGCGCGACGACGAAGGTCAGCGGGCGCCCGCCGGCCGGTGGGGGCACCGGCGGCGCCACCGGTGGCGAGGCGGCGACCGCCACCCCGGACAGCTCGACGCCGTCCGGCGTCCGCACACGCAGCGTCCGCGTCCGGCTGCGCGGCGGGACGACGGCGGGCACGTCAGCTATCCTGCAGGCTCACCTCGACAGCGCCGTCGACGGCCTCCCCGAGGAGACACATGCGACTCGTGCTCATGACCGCGGCGCGTCAGGCGACCACCGAGGTGCTCCCTGCCCTGGGCCTGCTGGGCCACCAGGTGCGCGTGGTGGCCCCGGAACTGTCCAGCCTGCTCGACGGCGACGGCGGCGACGTCGTCCTGGTCGACGCCCGCCACGACCTCGTCCGCGCCCGCACGCTGTGCGGGCTGCTGTCCTCGACCGGCGTCGCGTCGGCGCTCGTCGCCGTCCTGTCCGAGGGCGGTCTGGTGGCGCTGTCGGCCGACTGGGGTGTCGACGACGTGCTGCTCGACACCGCCGGCCCGGCCGAGGTCGACGCCCGGCTGAAGTGGGCGACCGCCCGCCGGCTGGCCGCGTCGGTGCCCCTCGACGGCGCCGACGGCGGTGTCACCAAGGCCGGCGAGCTCGTCATCGACGAGCACAGCTACTCGGCCAAGCTCCGCGGCCGGGCGCTCGACCTCACCTACAAGGAGTTCGAGCTGCTCAAGTACCTGGCGCAGCACCCCGGCCGCGTGTTCTCCCGGGCGCAGCTGCTGCAGGAGATCTGGGGCTACGACTACTTCGGCGGCACCCGCACCGTCGACGTCCACGTCCGGCGGCTGCGCGCCAAGCTCGGCGCCGAGCACGAGGCGCTGATCGGCACCGTCCGCAACGTCGGGTACAAGCTCGACCAGCAGGTCGCCGACGCGACGGCCGCGGCGGCCCGGACCGAGGAGCAGCCGGCTCCCGCACCGCTCGCCTGAGGCCCGACCTGGCCGCCTCCGCGCCCGTCCGCGACGTCGTCCGCCTCCAGCCCGACGACGTCCGCGCCGTCCTCGCGTTGCTGAAGGACGCGGCGGCCGCCGACGGCGTCCGCCCGCTGTCGGAGGAGGCCGAGCTGCGGATGCAGCACGGCGGGCCGCTGGGCGGTCGCGACCTGGTGGTCACCGGGCCGGACGGCGCGGTCGCCGGGTACGCCCGCTTCGAGGCCGCGACCGCCACCGGCGACGCGGAGGCCGAGCTGGTCGTCGGGCCGGCGTACCGGCGGCGTGGGCTCGGCGGGGCGCTGCTCGACCGGCTCGAGCAGCTCGCGACGGGACGCCCGCTGCGGATGTGGGCGCACGGCGACCTGCCCTCGGCCACCGCGCTGGCCGAGCGGCGCGGCTACCGGCGGGCGCGGGTGCTCCTGCAGATGCGCCGCGGCCTCGCCGACGTCGACCCGACGCCGCGCCCGGCGCTGCCCGAGCGCGTGCGCGTCCTGCCGTTCCGGCCCGGCCGCGACGAGGCCGCGTGGCTGCGGGTCAACGCCCGCGCCTTCGCCGCGCACCCGGAGCAGGGCGCCTGGACCGCCGAGGACCTGCGCCTGCGGGAGCAGGAGCCGTGGTTCGACCCGGCGGGCTTCCTGCTCGCCTGGCGCGGCGACCCGGACGCCGGCGGCACGCTCCTCGGCTCCCACTGGACGAAGGTCCACCCACCCGGGGACGCCGCCGCCGAGGCCGTCGGGGAGGTCTACGTGCTCGGCATCGACCCCGACGCGCAGGGCCTGCGGCTGGGCGGCGTGCTCACCGACCTGGGGCTGGCGTACCTGCGCGGGCGGGGGCTGGGGTCGGTGCTGCTGTACGTGGAGGCGGACAACGCCGCCGCCGTCCGGCTCTACGAGGGACGCGGGTTCCGGCGGTTCGCCGTCGACGTGTCGTGGCGGTCCGCGACGCCCGCGGACTGAGCATCCGCGTCGCCCACGCGCTCGTTCACCCGCCGGACGTGATGTGTACGTCACCCCTTCGGGGAGCCCTTCGCCCGCGTTCACCGCGTGTTCATCCCGCCACGGTTGGCCGTCCACCTCGGCTATCTACCTTCCGGGGCGTCGGACCTCATGCCCGGCACCGACGTCCGGGCCCCCAGTCGAAAGGCACCGAGGTGAAGCTCAGCACCAGGACGCGCACGCTCCCCATCGGCGTGGCGCTCGCCGGCACCCTCGCCCTGTCCGCCTGCGGCGCCGCCAACGAGCAGGGCGGCACCGCAGGCGGTGGCGCCGGAGGCGGTGGCGAGGTGAGCGGCACCCTCGTCGGCGCCGGCGCCAGCAGCCAGGAGGCGGCCATGCAGGGCTGGCGCGCCGGCTACACCGAGGTGCAGCCCGGAGTCACGGTCAACTACGACCCGGTCGGCTCCGGCGGCGGCCGCGAGCAGTTCCTGGCCGGCGGCACCGACTTCGCCGGCTCCGACGCCCCGCTCGACGAGGAAGAACTCGCGCAGGCCGAGGAACGCTGCGGATCGGCGGGCGTGTTCGAGCTGCCCAACTACATCTCACCGATCGCCGTCGCCTACAACCTCCAGGGCGTCGACGCGCTGAACCTGTCCCCCGTGACGCTGGCCGGCATCTTCGCCCAGCAGATCACCAGTTGGAACGACCCGGCCATCGCCGCGGACAACCCCGACGTCCAGCTGCCCGACCTGCCGATCACACCGGTCAACCGGTCCGACGAGTCCGGCACGACCGAGAACTTCGCCGAGTACCTGGCCACGGTCGCCCCGGACGTCTGGACCTACGAGGTCAGCGGCGACTGGCCGGTGCCCGGGGGCGAGGCCGCCCAGGGCACCTCTGGCGTCGTCAGCGCCATCGGCGCGGGCGAGGGGACGATCGGGTACGCCGACCTGAGCCAGGTGGAAGGTCTCGGCGTGGCGTCGGTCGGCGTCGGCCCGGAGTTCGTCGCACCCACGGCCGAGGCCGCCGCCGCCGTCGTGGAGAACTCGGAGACCCTGGAGGGACGCGGCGAGTACGACTTCGCCATCGAGCTGGCTCGCGACACCGCCGAGTCGGGCAACTACCCAATCGTCCTGATCAGCTACCACATCGGCTGCATCGAGTACGCGGACCAGGAGACCGCCACCCTCGTGCAGGACTTCATGGGCTACGTGGTCAGCGCGGACGGGCAGGAGGCCGCGGCCGAGGCCGCGGGTTCGGCACCGATCTCCGACACGCTGCGTGGCCAGGCCCAGCGGGCGATCGACGCGATCACCGCCGCCGCGGGATGACCCCTCGGGGCGAGGCGGTCACCGCGGTGACGCAGTACCTTGCGGCGACGGCCCGGGGCGTCCTCCGACGTCCCGGGCCGTCGCGCCGCCCGCGACCGGACGGCCCGACGGCAGGTAGTAGGAATCGACCTGCAGGTTCCCATCGACCCAGCACCCCGGAGCAGCGGTGACCGCCACGAAGGCCACGACCGAGCGCCGACCGCGCCGACCGGTGCGCCGTCGCGGCGACCGCATCTTCGCCGGCAGCGCCCAGGGCGCCGGCATCCTGATCCTGGTCATCCTGGCCGGGGTCGCGGCCTTCCTCGTCATCGAGTCGCTGCCGGCGCTCACCGCACCGGCCGAGGAGATCCCGGGCGGCGAGGGGGTCGGCGCCTACGTCGCCCCGCTGCTCTTCGGCACGCTGCTGGCGGCCGTCATCGCGCTGCTCGTGGCGACCCCCCTGGCGGTGGCCATCGCGCTGTTCGTCACCCACTACGCGCCCCGCCGGCTGGCCGCGGGACTGGGTTACCTGGTCGACCTGCTCGCCGCCATCCCGAGCATCGTCTACGGCTTCTGGGGCATCTTCTGGCTGGCGCCCAAGCTGGTGCCGTTCTACCGGTGGCTGGAGGAGAACCTCGGCTTCGTCCCGCTGTTCGCCGGCCCGACCTCTGCGACCGGCCGGACGATGCTCACCGCCGGGCTGGTCCTGGCGGTCATGATCCTGCCGATCATCAGCGCCATCTCCCGCGAGGTGTTCCAGCAGGTGCCCACCCTGCACCGGGAGGCCGCTCTGGCCCTTGGCGCCACCCGCTGGGAGATGATCCGGATGGCGGTCATCCCCTACGGGAAGTCCGGCGTCATCGGCGGCGCGATGCTCGGTCTCGGGCGCGCGCTCGGCGAGACGCTGGCCATCGCCCTCGTGCTGTCGGTCTCCGGCGGCATCACCTTGAACCTGATCAGCAGCGGCAACCCCTCGACGGTGGCGGCCAACGTCGCCCTCGAGTTCCCCGAGTCGTCGGGCCTCGACATCAACACGCTCATCGCCAGCGGCCTCGCGCTGTTCCTGATCACGTTCGCGGTCAACATGCTCGCCCGCTGGATCGTCAACCGCCGGGCCGACTTCTCCGGGGCCAACTGATGACCACGCAGATCACCCCCGCGCCCCCGGCCACCGACGGTCGGACGACGCCATCGCCGGCGCAGCGACCGGAGGGCCGCCTGCCGCGGTGGGTGCCCGGAGCATGCTTCGCCGCAGCCGCCGCCGTCGCCGTCGGGCTCGAGGCGATGGGCGACTTCAACATCGCCCTCGCCGTCCTGTGGACCGCGGTGCTCGGCACACTCTTCGTCTGGGTGTCATCCCGGCTGATGGAGGGTCCGCGCAAGGCGACCGACCGCCTGGTCACCTGTCTGGTCGGCTCCGCGTTCGGCATCGCGATGGTGCCGCTGCTCTCCCTCGTCTACGAGGTGACGCGACGCGGCATCGCGCGGTTCGACCTGACCTTCTTCACCTACTCGCTGTACGGCATCGTCGGCGAGGGCGGCGGCGCCTACCACGCCCTCATGGGCACGCTGGTGATCACCGCGCTCACCACCCTGATCTCGGTCCCGATCGGGCTGCTCACCGCCATCTACCTCGTCGAGTACGGCACCGGCCGGCTCAAGCGGGCGATCACCTTCCTGGTCGACGTGATGACCGGCATCCCGTCGATCGTGGCCGGCCTGTTCGCCTACGCGCTGTTCGCGCTCGTCCTCGGCCCCGGCATCCGGCTGGGCTTCGCCGGGGCGGTGGCGCTGTCGGTGCTGATGATCCCCGTGGTCGTCCGCTCGTCGGAGGAGGTGCTCAAGCTCGTCCCGAACGAGCTGCGCGAGGCCTCCCTGGCCCTGGGCGTGCCCAAGTGGCGCACCATCGTCAAGGTCGTCGTCCCGACGGCGATCGCCGGGTTGGGCACCGGCGTGACGCTGGCCATCGCCCGCGTCGTGGGCGAGACCGCGCCGCTGCTCATCACCGTCGGCATCACCAACGCGACCAACCTCGACCCGTTCGCCGAGCGCATGGCCACCCTGCCGGTGTTCGCGTACTACCAACTCACCCAGCCGGGCGTCCCGCCGGAGTTCGCGATCGACCGCGCCTGGACGGCGGCCCTGCTGCTCATCATGCTGGTCATGGGCCTGAACCTCGTCGCCCGCTTGATCAGCCGCTATTTCGCTCCCAAGACCAGTCGCTGACCGCCGGCGATCGACCAGGAGGACCTCGTGGCCAAGCGCATCGACTGCTCGGACGTGAACATCTACTACGGCGACTTCCTCGCCGTGGAGAACGTCACCGTCTCCATCGAGCCCCGCAGCGTGACCGCGCTCATCGGCCCCTCGGGCTGCGGGAAGTCGACCTTCCTGCGCGCCCTCAACCGCATGCACGAGGTGATCCCGGGCGCCCGCGTCGAGGGCAAGATCGCCATGGACGGGCAGGACCTCTACGGGCCCGACGCCGACCCGGTGGCGGTGCGCCGCCAGATCGGCATGGTGTTCCAGCGGCCCAACCCGTTCCCGACGATGTCGATCTACGACAACGTCGCCGCGGGTCTGCGGCTCAACAGCAAGAAGCTGAAGAAGTCCGACCTCGACGACCTGGTCGAGCGTTCGCTGCGGGGTGCCAACCTGTGGAACGAGGTCAAGGACCGGCTGAACCGCCCCGGCTCGGGCCTGTCCGGCGGCCAGCAGCAGCGGCTCTGCATCGCCCGCGCGATCGCCGTGGAGCCCGATGTGCTGCTCATGGACGAGCCCTGCTCGGCGCTGGACCCGATCTCGACGCTGGCCATCGAGGACCTCATGGCCGACCTCAAGGACCGGTTCACCATAGTGATCGTCACCCACAACATGCAGCAGGCCGCGCGGGTGAGCGAGCAGACCGGCTTCTTCAACCTCAACGGGGTCGGGCAGCCCGGCCGGCTGATCGAGTTCAACCCCACCGAGAAGATCTTCAGCAACCCCGACCAGAAGGCGACCGAGGACTACATCTCCGGCCGCTTCGGCTGATCCCGCCCGGGTCTCCCGCCGGACTCCGGGGGTTCAGCAGCGGGCGACGACCGGCTGAGCCGCCGCCTGCGCGGCCGGGTCGGGCGCGGGTTGCTCGGCCGGCGTCTCGGCCGGCGGGGCCGGGGCGGCGAGCTCGACGGGCACCACGCCGGCGTAGCCGGGTCCGAGGACCAGCTGGACGGCGTCTCCGATGGCGTCGGTCGGCTGCAGGACCGCTCCGGGCACGGCGGCGGCGACCGTCCGGGCCTCCTCGGCCACACCCGGCCCGTGGCGGACCAGGGTGGCCTCGACGGCGCCCGGCTCGTTGCCGACCTCGCCGACGGTGAACCCCAGTCCGCGCAGGGACTCGGCCGCCGTGCCCGCCAGCCCCGTGGTGCCGGTGCCGTTGAGCACGGACAGGGTCACCTGCTCCGGGGGCACGACCGGGCCGGCCGGCTCCGCCGGCGCCTCCGGCGCGCTCCCGGCCGCGTCGTCGGCCGGGGTGCCGGCCGCCGCATCGGCCGCCGCTTGCGCCTGCGCCCGCGCCGCGGCCTCCGCCTCCTGGGCGGCGAGGATGTCGGCGGGGACCCGGGTCTGCCCGATCACCTCGTCGAACAGCGCGCGGGTGGCGGCGCCGTCCAGCAGCACGAAGGCCTGGTCGCTGCCCGTCGGCACGTAACCCAGCTGCGCCACCGGCAGTTCGGCGCGCTGGACGGCGCCCTGCGGCAGGTCGCCGAGGGAGCCGGCCAGCTCGCGCAGGTCACCGAGCGTGGTCTGGGAGTCGACGGTCAACCCACCGGCGGCGCGGACGAGGAACGGGGTGAGGGTGAGCGGGTCGGCCAGCGTGCTCGGCGACAGCGCCGCCCGCAGGGTCGCGGTGAGCAGCACCTGGGTCCGCTGCGCCACCCCGGCACCGGTGACGTCGGTGCCCGCGTCGCCCGGTCGCAGGTACTCGTCGACCGCGGCGGCGGTGAGGCTGGTCGCTCCCGACCCGGCGGGTGCGGGCGCGGCGCCGGGCAGGCAGACCGGCACCCCGCCGAGAGCGTCCACGAGGCCGGGCAGCCGGTCCAGGTCGATGCCGAGGTAGTGGTCGATCCGCAACCCGGTCAGCTGCTGGACGCTGCGCACCATGCACGACGGGCCGCCCTCGAGCAGCGAGGTGCCGAAGGCCTCCGCGACCGGCTGCCGGACGTCGCCGTCGGGAGTTCGGCAGGCGGGGGTGTCGACCAGGGCCGTGGGCGGCAGGCTGACCAGCACGGCACGGTCGGCGTCGGCGGCGACCGACACGAGCAGCGCCGTCACCGACGGTGCGCCCTCCTGCCCCGGGACGCCGGTGCCCACGACGAGGTAGTTCTCCGCGTCCGCCTGCAGCTGCGCGGCCAGCACCTCGGGTCCGTCGGTGGCCAGCGCGTCGACGCGGTCGATGCTGCGGTCGACGTAGAAGTACAGGCCCAGGTGGTACAGCACGACGACACCCACCAGGGCGACGAGGGCGCCCACCACCCGGCGCAGGCGCCGGCGACCCGGGCTGGGCGGGGCCTTGCGCGGCCGGGCCGGCTCCGCCTCGCGCGGCGGGGCGAGGCCGGGCAGCGGCGGGACCGGTCCCGTGCGACGGACCGGGCGGCCCTCCCCCGGCGACGGCACGGCCCCGGGCGCCGGGGGCAGCCCGGGGAGCGGCGGAGCGGCCCGTCCTTCCGGGGGCGCCGGCCGGGCGGCCGCCGGCACCGGAGGCAGGCCGGGCTGCGCAGCCGGACGTGCCCCCGGCACGGGGGGCAGCCCCACCTGCCGGGCTGCGTCGGGCGCGGCGGGCCGGCGCGGAGCGGGACGGTGCGCGGCCGGTGCGGGGGACGGCGCAGCCGCTGCGGGGGACGGCGAGGCGGACGGCGCGGCCGGTGCACGGCCCGCGTCGGCGCCGGGCGGAACGGGAGGGAGGCCGGAGCGGAGCCCGGACGGCGGGGGCGCCGCGGCCCCGCGTCCGGGCGGCTCGGGGGCGCGCCGCCCGGACGGCTCCGCTGCGCCGCGGGCCGGCGGCTCGGGGGCACGCCGGGTGGACGCCTCGGCGGCGCGGCGCACGGCGCGGCGACGTCCGGTGTCGGTGCCCTGGCGGGCGAGCAGCTGCTCGACGGTGACCGGCGCCGCGCCGGGCTCGTCGGCCCGCGCGCGTCCGCGGCGGGGACGGCCGGGGACGTCACGGTCGCCCGCGCCACCCCGCGTCGGCTGATCCCCCACCGGTCTGGACACCTTCTCGTCGTCACCGTGCGACAGCCCCCGCTGCCGACCGTCCTGTCACCGCGCGCGCACGTTCCGTCGGTGACCGTCCACGATACGGGCGCCGGCGTCACCGGGGGTACGGGACGCGCTGTCCGGACCGGTCCCCTCGCCCGCCCCGCCGGGTGGCCGCGCGGTCCTACCGGCGTCGGGCTGCGTACCGTTCGGCCGCGTGAAGCTGCCGTTCGTGCCCGCACCGTCCGACGTCCTCGCGGCCGTGGAGCGCCTGCGCGGCGGGGTCGACGAGGCGCTCGCCCTCGTCCCCCGGGTCGGTGCGGCGGTCGGCCGGCTGGAGGCGCTGCTCGACGGCGTCGGGACCCTGATGGCCCGGGTCGACGGCCTGGTGGCCCGGATGGACCGCACGCTGGACGCCGCCGAGGCCGCCGTCCGGGCGGTGGACGCGACCCGCGCCCGCGCCGACGAGGCGGTCACCGGGGTGACCGCCACGCAGGTGGCCGCCGACGCGGCGATCGCCGCGGTGGTCACCACCCAGGTCGACGCGGACCGGGCCATCGCCGCCGTGACCCGGACGACCGGGCGCGCGGACGAGGCCATCACCGCGGTGGCGCGGACGACTGCCGACGCGGACCGGGCCATCACGGCCGTGATCCGGACGACGGAACGCGCGGACGAGGCGATCGGCACGGTCGGCGGGACGACCGCCCGCGCCGGCGAGGCGATCGCGGCGGTGGGCGACACGACCGCCCGCGCCGAGGCGGCCATCGGCGCTGTCGTCGGGACGACGGAGCAGGCCGGTCGTGCCGTCGCCGCCGTCCACGGCACGACCGAGCGGGCCGGCGAGATCGTCGCCGCCGTCGGTGGCACCACCGAGCGCGCGGAGCGGGCCGTGGAGCTCGCCGCCGCGCTGGTGGATCGGATGCAGCCGCTGCTGGACGTGTACGAGCAGCCGCTGACCGAGCTCGGACCGTCGATCCGCCGGTTCGCCGAGACCTTCGAGCCGCACGAGGTCGAGGCGCTCGTCACGCTCGTCGACCGGCTGCCGGTCCTGCTCGCCCACCTCGACGAGGACGTCCTGCCGGTGCTGCAGACCCTCGGCGGGGTCGGCCCGGACGTCCACGACCTGCTGGACACCGTGCAGGACCTGCGGCAGATCGTGAAGGGGTTTCCGGGCTCGCGGCTGCTCCGCCGCCGCGGCGCCGAGGAGATCGCCGAGGACGAGCAGCGGGAGGGTGCCGGCGCCTGAGCGGCGCCGGGTTCCCCGCCGCAGGTGCGTCAGGATTCCGTCGGGTAGCCGAGCGCCCGGACGACGTCACCGACCCGCTCGTAGGTCTCCCCCGCGGGCAGCCGCTCGAGCTCGGCGACGACCGCGTCGGGTGCGCGGTGGTCGCGTGCGGCCTCCACCAGGTCGGGCCCGGTGCTGGGGAAGTCAGCGCGGTCCAGCCAGCGGGCGAGTTCGGCGCGCGCGGTCACCGCGTCGGCGTCCATGCCCACGGGGGTGCCGCCGACGAGCGTGCCGGCCGGATCGGCGTCGATGTCGGGATCGGTCTCGGCCTGCGGCTCGACCTCCCGCCACTCCTCGCTCCGCGTGGCGCGCTCGGCCTTCATCATCCCCTGGGTCTCGTGCACGAGGTCCTCGTCGACCCGGGGGCTGTGCTTGGTGCTCCGCTCGGACGTGCCGGCGAACGGGGTCTCGCTCACGGTGCTCCTCCTGCGCTCGTGGTGCGGTCGCCGGTGCGTCGCGCGCCGGCGACCCGATCGGTCGCGCCGTACCGCCGCACGGGCGCGGCGCGGCGGTCAGTCCTTGTGCAGCGCTCCGCCCTTGTGCACGGCGGTGCCACCGCTCTTCTCGCTCTCGACCTCGTACTGGGGCTCGTCCTCGCTGGCCCGCACGGTGCGGCCGGCGGCCTCGGTGTCCGAGGTGATCTTCTTCTTCACGGTGCCCTCGGCCTTGCCGCCGTGGCTGTTCCAGGAGACGTGGTCACCCTTCTCCAGGTCGTCGGACATCAGCCTCTCCCTCGTCGTCCGGGGCGCCCGGGACGGCCGGCCGCGTGCTGCTCCCCGTGCCCGCCGGGTGGGCGGGGCACACATCGGCCGCGGGGCCGGCGCCCGGCGGCCGGCCGCGGTGCGCCGGTCCGCGCGCATTCACCCGATCGGGACCGAACCTCACCCCGCAGGGCCATGGCGCGGGAGCCGGGGTCACGTAGCGTGGCCGTCGACGCGGTCCTCCCGGGTGAACGCCCAGCCAGGACGCACCTTCGCGGCTACGCACGGTGAGATGGACCCGTCCTCGATCGCCGGCCCGGTCGGTCCCCTTCCCCCGGGGCCGGCCGGGTCGGCCCGTTCCGGCCCTCGCCGGGGAGCCGCCCGGACCGGCACCTCCTCCCGGACGGCATGCTCGTCGGCGTGCGCCCCGCCGACCCGACCTCGGTCCCCCCCGGCGGCCTCCGCCCGGTGCACGTGCTCACCGTCCGCGCGGTCACGAGCGTGACGCCCTCGGTGCGCCGGGTGACGCTGGCCGGTCCGGTGGCGGCCGCGACCTCCGCGGGGCCCACCGTGTCCGTGCTGGTGCCGCGCGTCGGCGACCCGGCGCCGCGCTGGCCGCAGGTCGCCCGGGACGGGCGGATCGTGTGGCCCCAGGGCAGCCACGGGGTGGCGCTGCGCAGCTACACCGCCCGCCGCGAGGACCCCGCGGCCGGCGAGGTCGACGTCGACTTCGTCCTGCACGGCGACGGGCCGGCGGCGACCTGGGCGGCGGCCGCCGCACCCGGGGCGGTGCTCGGCGTCGCGGGAAGCGGCCCGCTCGGGCACCGGCCGGCCGGGCGGCTGCTCCTGGCCGGCGACGAGACGGCGCTGCCGGCCATCTCCCGCATCCTCGCCGAGGCCGCGCCGGGTACGACCGGCCTGGTGCTGCTGGAGGTCGCCGATGCCGCGGAGGAGCAGCCGCTGCCCGCGCCGCCGGGCGTCGAGCTGCGCTGGCTGCACCGCGGGACCACGCCGCCGGGTGCCAGCACCCTGCTGGCCGAGGCGGTGGCCGCCCGCCCGCCGCCCGGGGCGGAGGACGTCTTCGCGTGGGTCGCCGCCGAGTCCGCCGCCGTCCGCAGCGTGCGCGCGGACCTGCGGGGACGCTGGGGGCTCTCCCGGGCGCAGCACCACGCCATCGGGTACTGGCGCCGCGGCCGCGCGATGGCCCCCGCCCCGTAGCGGAGTGGAACCGTCGGCGTCACAGCCCGGGGACCGCGCCGGATCCACTCCGCTCAGCGAGCTCACAGGTAGCGTCCAGGGGGACCGCAGCCGGCCCGGTGATGCTGGGCCCATGACCACGGCACCCGCGACCGGAGGCGTTGTGTCCGGCACCCCGCAGACCGCACGGACCGCACCCGAGGCGCGCCTGCTCGTGGTCGACGACGAGCCCAACATCCGCGAGCTGCTCTCGGCCAGCCTCCGCTACGCCGGCTTCGAGGTGCAGACGGCGGCCGACGGCCAGCAGGCGCTCGCGCTCGCCGACTCGTTCCGGCCCGACCTGCTGGTGCTCGACGTGATGATGCCCGGGCTGGACGGCTTCGGTGTCGTCCGGCGGCTGCGCCAGTCGGGCCGCCACACCCCGGTGCTGTTCCTCACCGCGCGGGACGCCGCGGAGGACAAGGTGTCCGGCCTCACCCTCGGCGGCGACGACTACGTGACCAAGCCGTTCAGCCTCGACGAGGTGCTCGCCCGCATCCGGGCGGTGCTGCGCCGCACGACCGCGGCCGCCCAGGCCGCCGAGGCCCCGCGGCTCACCTTCGCCGACATCGAGCTCGACGAGGAGAGCCACGAGGTGATCAAGGCCGGCACGCTCGTCAGCCTGTCGCCGACGGAGTTCAAGCTGCTGCGGTACCTGATGGCCAACGCCGGGCGGGTGCTGTCGAAGGCGCAGATCCTCGACCACGTCTGGAACTACGACTTCAACGGCGACGCCAACGTGGTCGAGTCCTACATCTCCTACCTGCGCCGCAAGGTCGACACGACCGAGCCCCGGCTGCTGCACACCATCCGCGGGGTCGGTTACACCCTGCGGCTGCCCCGCGGATCGTGACGCCGCGCGCCTCGCTCGCCGAGCGCGTGGCGCGCGTGCCGCTGCGCGTGCTGCTCGTCGCGCTGCTGGTCGCCCTGGTCACCGTCGCGCTCCTGGCGACCGGGGTGGCGGCCACGTCGCTGCTGCGCTCCTACCAGGACGAGCAGCGCGATCTCCGGCTCGGGACGGCGATCGCCGAGCTGCGGAACGATCCCGCGCGGGTCCTGGAGGCGTGCAGCGGGCGCCGACCCGTCGGCGGGTCCAACGACTACCTGGGCTGCGTGACCGGTGGCGGCCGGTGGCAGATGGCGTCCGGGCCGTTCTGGGACCAGGGGTCGCTGCCCGACCTCTCCCGCCTGCCCGACCGGTCCGACGGCGGCGGGCGGGACGCCGACGACGACCGGCGTGGTCCGGGCGGTTCCCACGGCGAGGGGCTCCGGCTCGCGACCGTGCCCGCCGACGACGGCAGCACCGCCTGGCGCGTGGCGACCGCGCCGTTGCCCGGGGGCATCACGGCGGTCGCCGCGGTCGACATCGGGCCGGACGAGAAGGTGATCGGCCGGCTGGTCGCCCTGCAGCTGTTCGTCGGGCTGCTCGTCGTCGGCGTCCTCGGCGCCGCCGGGTACGTGCTGGTGCGCAACAGCCTGCGCCCGCTCGGCGAGGTGGAGCGCACCGCCGCGGCCATCGCCGCGGGCGACCTCTCCCAGCGGGTGCCCGCCGGCGACGACCGCACTGAGGTGGGCCGGCTGTCGACCGCGCTGAACGGGATGCTGGCCCGGATCGAGCGGTCCTTCCGGGCCCAGCAGCAGTCGGAGGAGCGCGCCCGCCGCTCGGCCGAGCGGATGCGCCGCTTCGTCGCCGACGCCAGCCACGAGCTGCGCACCCCGCTGACGTCGATCCGCGGCTTCGCCGAGCTGTACCGCCAGGGGGCGGCCGGCGGACCGGAGGACGTCGGCCGGCTGATGCAGCGGATCGAGGCCGAGGGCGCCCGGATGGGCTTGCTCGTCGAGGACCTGCTGCTGCTGGCGCGGATGGACCAGCAGCGGCCGCTGCGGATCGCCCCGGTCGACCTGGCCGAGGTGGCCGGTGACGCCGTCCACGACGCGCGCGCGGTGCAGCCGGACCGGCCGGTGGCGCTGCAGCTGTCCGACTCGCTCACCGAGGTCCCCGTCGTCCTCGGCGACGAGGCCCGGCTGCGGCAGGTCGTCGGCAACCTGGTCACCAACGCGCTGACGCACACGCCGCCGACCGCGCCGGTCACCGTGTCCCTCGACGAGGACCCCGGCGATCCCGACACCGTGGTGCTGCGGGTCGCCGACGAGGGCCCGGGCCTGGCGCCGGACGACGCCACGCGGGTGTTCGAGCGCTTCTACCGGGCCGACACGTCACGGACCCGCCAGGCCGGGGGCACCGGGCTGGGCCTGGCCATCGTCGCGTCGCTGGTCGCCGCCCACGGCGGCACGGTCGACCTCACCACCGCCGAGGGGCGGGGGGCGACCTTCACCGTCCGCCTGCCGCGCTCGGGACCCGTGCCCGACGACGGCCCGGACGAGCGCCCGCACGACGGCGCGGACGACGACCCGCACGACGGTGCGGACGACGGCGCGGACAGGCCCCCGGACGCCGCCGCCGGACGCCCGTCCGGTGCGCCGGCGGGCGCCTGACACCATCCCGGGCGTGGAACACGACGCCGGTGCACCCTTCGACCCGGAGCTGATGGCCGCGGTCGGCGGCCTGGGCTCGGCCCTGCGGGAGCTCGTCGACGCCGCCGTCCGGACGACGGTCGGCGCGGCGGAGCTGCGGGCCGCGACCGACGCCGTCCGGGCGGTCAGCGGCCGGCTGGCCACCGCGCAGCGACCGCCGACGCAGCTCCCGGCGCTGGACGACGTCCGTGCGTTCCGGCGCGTGTACAACCCGGTCAGCGGGGTGGGCAGCGCCCTGGCGCCGCCGCTGGTCCTGCGTCGGGCGGAGGGCGGTGTCCTCGGCGACGTCTCGCTGGGCTCGGCCTACGAAGGTCCACCCGGCTACGTGCACGGCGGGGTGAGCGCCCTGCTGATGGACCAGCTCCTCGGGGCCGCCACCATCTCCGCGGGGCTGTGGGGCATGACCGCCCGGCTGGAGCTCGACTACCGCCGTCCGGTCCCGCTGCGGACCCCGCTGCGGCTGACCGCGCGGGTCGTCGAGGACGCGGGGCGGCGCTCGGTGGTGACCGGCACGGTCGCGCTGGCCGACGAGCCCGGGCGACCACTGGTCGAGGGGCGCGGGGTCTTCGTGATGCCGCGACCGGAGCTCCAGGAGGCCTACTTCGGCGCGGTGACCGACGCGTCCGGCCGGCCGTCACCGCCCGGCCGACCCACCGACGCCACCGCGCTGCGCGACGAGCAGGGGCCGGAAGCCCCCCCTTGGGAGCGATGAGCCGGGTGCTGGGTGGGGTGCGAGCCCCGTCATAGCGGACACTGGGAGCCGATCCGCGCCGCCAGCCGGCTGCGGGCTGCCGTCCGGACCCCGACGCCGACCTCCCGGAGAGCCATACCGTGACGACCCCCGACTACCGCCTGAGCCAACTGGAGACGCTGGAGGCCGAGTCCGTCCACGTCATCCGCGAGGTGGTGGCCGAGCTCGAGCGCCCGGTCCTGCTGTTCTCCGGCGGCAAGGACTCGATCGTCATGCTGGAGCTCGCCCGCAAGGCCTTCGCCCCGGCCCGCATCCCGTTCCCGGTCATGCACGTCGACACCGGGCTGAACTTCCCCGACGTGCTCGAGTTCCGCGACAAGCGGGTCGCCGAGCTCGGCGTTCAGCTCATCGTCGCCTCCGTGCCCGACGCGATCGCCGCCGGCACGGTCCAGGAGGAGCCCAACGGCTCCCGCAACCGCATCCAGACCCCGGTGCTGCTCGACGCGGTCGAGGAGCACGGCTTCACCGCGCTGTTCGGCGGCGCCCGGCGCGACGAGGACAAGGCGCGGGCCAAGGAGCGGGTGTTCTCCTTCCGCGACGAGTTCGGCCAGTGGGACCCGAAGAACCAGCGGCCGGAGTTGTGGGACCTCTACAACGGCCGGATCCACCTCGGGGAGTCGATCCGCGTCTTCCCCCTGTCGAACTGGACCGAGCTCGACGTGTGGCAGTACATCGCCCGCGAGCAGATCGCCATCCCCCCGCTGTACCTCGCGCAGGAGCGGGACGTCGTCGAGCGCCAGGGCATGCTCTACGCGGTCAACGAGTTCATCCGGCCGCGCGAGGGCGAGCAGGTGCGCCGCGAGACCGTCCGCTACCGCACCGTCGGCGACGCCAACCTGACCGCCGCCGTCCTGTCGAACGCGACCACGGTCGAGGAGGTCATCGCCGAGATCGCGGTGACCCGGATGACCGAGCGCGGCGCCACCCGCGGCGACGACAAGGTCAGCGACGCGGCCATGGAGGACCGGAAGAAGGAGGGCTACTTCTGATGGCCCCGGTCCTGGTGGCCCCCCGGGGTGCCGTCGGGACCGCCCCCGGGTCCGCGGCCCAGCGCGCGCCGCAGCCACGCGGGACGGACGACCAGCAGCCGGACGACGGCGGCCAGCAGCACCAGCCCGGTGGCCCAGCCGACCACCTCGGGTGCCGCCGGCGGCAGCGTCGTCCCGAACGCCGCCTCGAGCAGGCCGACGGCCCGTTCGGCGACGGCGTAGCCGACCACGTAGCCGACCACCACGACGAGCAGCGCGGGCACCGCCGCGGCGAAGACGAACACGCGGTCCTCCTCCGGGACGGCTCGGCCGGTCACGCGCCCGTGGCCGGGAGGCCGCGGGACGTCCGCACCAGCGTCCGCCTCCCCGGCGCCGCGCGCCAACGAGCCGACCGACACGAACAGGAGCCCCTCCGATGACCCCGCTCGAGGAAGCCGTCGACATCCGGTCCGCGGCGGCCGAGGCCGCCGCGGAGCTCGCCACCGCCCGCAAGGACATCCTGCGGATCGCCACCGCCGGATCGGTGGACGACGGCAAGAGCACCCTGATCGGCCGGCTGCTCTACGACAGCAAGGCCGTCTTCGAGGACCAGTACGAGGCGGTGGAGCGGGCCAGCGCCGGCGGCGACTACGTCAACCTGGCGCTGCTCACCGACGGCCTGCGCGCCGAGCGCGAGCAGGGCATCACGATCGACGTCGCCTACCGCTACTTCGCGACGCCGCGGCGCACGTTCATCATGGCCGACACCCCGGGTCACGTGCAGTACACGCGCAACATGGTGACCGGCGCGTCGACCGCCGACCTGGCGATCGTCCTTGTCGACGCCCGCAAGGGGATGCTGGAGCAGAGCCGGAGGCACGCGTTCCTCGCCTCGCTGCTGCGCGTCCCCCACCTCGTCGTCGCGGTCAACAAGATGGATCTCGTCGACTGGTCGGAGGACACCTACGAGGCGATCCGCGACGAGTTCACCGCGTTCGCGGCCAAGCTCAACGTCCCCGACCTGACCGTCATCCCGATCTCGGCGCTGCACGGCGACAACGTGGTGACCCGCTCGGCGAACTCGCCCTGGTACGAGGGGTCCTCGCTGCTGCACCACCTCGAGCACGTGCACGTGGCCAGCGACCGCAACCTGGTCGACACCCGGTTCCCGGTCCAGTACGTGATCCGGCCCCAGTCCGACGCGCACCACGACTACCGCGGGTACGCCGGCACGGTGGCCAGCGGCGTGCTGCGCCCCGGCGACGAGGTGACGGTGCTGCCCAGCGGGCTGAGCACGACGATCGCGGCCATCGACGGTCCGCGCGGCGCGGTGGCCGAGGCCTTCCCGCCGATGTCGGTCACCGTGCGGCTCGACGACGACCTCGACGTCTCGCGCGGCGACATGATCTGCCGGCCGGCGAACGCGCCGCACGTGACCCAGGACCTCGACGCCCTGGTCTGCTGGATGACCGACCAGCCGCTGCGGCCGCGGCAGCGGCTGGCCGTCAAGCACACCACCCGCACCGTGCGGGCCATGGTCAAGGAGCTGGCCTACCGGCTCGACGTGAACACGCTGCACCGCGACACCGCCGCCGGCGAGCTCGGGCTCAACGACATCGGCCGGGTGCGGCTGCGCACGACCCAGCCGCTGTTCGTCGACGACTACGCCCGCAACCGGGTCACCGGCCGGTTCATCCTCGTCGACGAGGCGACCAACGCCACCGTCGGCGCGGGCATGCTCACCCCCGCCGGCTGAAGAAGGACCCCCTCCTCCCCACCCCTCGCACGCTCGGGGCAGGACCCGGGAGGGGGCCCGACCCCCGGGACGGGCTCAGCCGAGCGTGACCGGCAGGTGCTCGAAGCCGCGCAGGCTCCGCAGGTCGCGCCGCACCGGTGCGCCGGCCACCCGGAGCGCGGGGAAGCGCTCGGTGAGCGCGCGCAGCCCCACGACGGCCTCGAGGCGGGCCAGGCCGGCGCCGAGGCAGTAGTGGACGCCGGCCGAGAAGGCCAGGTGGTCGCGAGCGTTGGCGCGGCTGACGTCGAACCGCGCGGGGTCGGGGAAGACGTCGGGGTCGCGGTTGGCCGCGCCGAGCAGCACCGTCACGTGCGTGCCGGCGGGCACGGTGCGGCCGCCCAGGTCGACGTCGGCGCGCGCGGTGCGCCCGGTGATCTGCACCGGGCTGTCCAGGCGCAGCACCTCCTCGACCGCGCCGTCCCAGCCGGACGGGTCGGCGGCCAGCGCGGCCCACTGGTCGCGGTGCGCGTCGAGCAGGACGACGGCGTTGCCGAGCAGGTTGACCGTCGTCTCGAAGCCGGCGCCGAGGAGCAGCATGATCGTGGCCTGCAGCTCCCGCTCGGTGAGCGCCTCCTCCTCGGGAAGGGTGGCCAGGCGGCTGACCAGGTCCTGGCCCGGCGCCCGGCGCAGCCGCGCGACGTGGTCGCGCAGGAAGGCGTGCATCGCCCGGAGCGCCCGCTCGGACGCCGCGTACCGGCGGAAGGGCAGCCCCGGGTCGAGCGTGGCGGCCGCGGCGGCGCCCCAGCGGAGGAAGTCCTCGCGCCGCTGCACCGGCACGCCGAGCAGCTCGGCGATGACGACGACCGGCAGCGCGGCGGCGTAGGCCGGCACGAGGTCGACCGGTCCGCCGCGGTGCGGCAGCGCGTCGAGCAGCTCGTCCGCGATGCGCCGGACGAGGGGCTCGTAGGCCGCGACGGCACGCGGGGTGAAGTCGCGGCTCACCAGGCGGCGCAACCGGGTGTGCTCGGGCGGGTCCAGCACCAGCATGGACGGCGGCTCGGCGACGCCGGCGACGTC
The DNA here is from genome assembly GCF_025716945.1 of Geodermatophilus sp. YIM 151500. GTDB lineage: Bacteria > Actinomycetota > Actinomycetes > Mycobacteriales > Geodermatophilaceae > YIM-151500. The sequence goes on along the minus strand of NZ_JAOVZT010000007.1, from coordinate 57,680 downwards.
CGGGTCGTCGCCGTACGCGATGGCCCGGCGCATCGGCCACGGCGCGCTCGCGGCGTCCCAGCCGACGCCGAAGCCGTCCGAGCGGAGGATCGCGTGCGCCACCGGGTGCGAGGTGGTGACCAGCCCGAGGCTGCCCGGGACGAGCGGCCCCCGGGCGCGGATCTGCTCGTACAGGGCGAAGGGGTCGTCGCGCACGGCCCGGTCGCGGAGCAGCCGGCTGGCGGGGTCGCCCCGGCGGGCGCCGCGGGCCAGCCAGAGACCGGGCAGGCCGTGCCGGACGACCCAGCGGACGGCGGTCCCCGCCGGACGGGTGCCGGACGTCCGCCTCGCGCGTCGTGCGGGACGGGCGTTCCGGGTGCTCGGCGCGGAAGTGGTCACACCGGCAGTCTGGCGGCCGGACGCGGGGACGTCAGCCGGGACGGCCCCGGGCTCCGGCGACCGGGCGGCCGGGCACCGGGGCGGCGGCGGCTCACCGGAGGACCCTCGACGGGCCGGTGGCTCAGCCGCCGGCGTTCGGGTCCGGGGCGGACGACGGGTCGCCGTCCCAGTCCTTGCCGGCGTCCTGCGCGTGCTCGGAGGCGCTGTCGGTCTGGCCGGCGACGGTCTCGACCATCTCGCGGTCGGACACGCCCTCGCCGGCCGCCTCGGTCGAGCGGGTCGGCTCGCTCATGGATCTCGTCCTCTCGTGGGGTCCGTGCGGTCCCCTGGCCCCTCCCCGGTCACCGAGGAGGGCAAACCACCTCCCGGTCATACGAGCGGCGCCCGCAGCTCGAACCAGATGCGCTTGCCACCCTGGTGGTCCTCCGACCCCCACCGGTCGGCGACGGCCTGCACCAGCTGCATGCCCCGGCCCCGGGGGGCGTCGCCCTCCAGCTCCCGGACGACCGGGCGCACGGCCGAGCCGTCGGCGACGGAGATGCGCAGCCACTCGCCGGCCAGCACCACCTCCACGGTCAGCCCGGCCTCGCCGCCCGCGTGGTCGACGACGTTCGCGACCAGCTCGGTGATCAGGAGCGCGGCGTCGTCGACCTCCTGCCGGGCACCCCACACCCGCAGGAGGTCGACGACGACGTGCCGGGCGACGGGGACGCTGCCGGCGACCGGTGGGAGATCGATGCGGGCGGTGAGGGTGGACATGCGGCGATCCGATCTGGCGACGGGCGGCGCGGGGGCGTGCGACCGTCCCCCGCGAGGTGCGCAATGGCTGTTGCGTGTTCCGTTGCGGGCAACTATGCCTCGTACGACTCACCTTCGCAACGGCCCTTGCGTGTCGCGCCTGTTGCGTGCTACCGGCCTTGCATGCAGCAGCCGTTGCCAGGTGGCGTACGCTGTCCTCCCGGGGACCCGCCCCTAAGACGACGGAGGTGG
>NZ_JAOVZT010000007.1:0-56212 GCF_025716945.1 Geodermatophilus sp. YIM 151500 | reverse complement strand
TCCGCGTGGCCGACGCCGAGCAGGTCCGCGTGGCCGACGCCGAGCAGGTCCGCGTGGCCGACGCCGAGCGGCGGCCGTCCGGTGAGGACGCCGCGGCCCGGGCGCTGGAGCACCTGTGGGCCGAGATCGACCTGTGCATCGGCGAGCTGGAGCGCGCCCGGGACCGGGCCGGTCGTCTGCTCGAGCAACGCGCGAGCGGGCGGCAGTGGCTGGACATCGTCACCACGGAGAGCCGCCCGCTCGTGGTCGAGAGCATCTCCACGGTGCTGTCGTCGCTGGCCACGGCCGGGCACGCGTGGCGGCGCGACCAGGCCGCGGCGCTTCAGGCCGAGGGCGTGAGCATCAACCGCATCGCCGCGCTGTTCGGGGTCACCCGCCAGCGCATCTCGGCACTGCTGCGCGAGCAGGGCGCCACCGGTGCCGACACCGGCGAGGAGGACGCCGCCGAGGCGCCCGCCGCGCCGTCCCTCTAGGCGGCCCCCATCAGGCGCTGATGGCGTCGATCGCCTTGTAGATGCGCTGCTCGGACACCGGGCGTGCGGTGCCGAGACCCTGGGCGAACAGGCCGACCCGCAGCTCCTCGATCATCCAGCGCACCCGGTCGACCGGGTCGTCGGGCGCTCCGGTGCCCGGCACCGTGCGCCGCAGCTGCTCGTACTCGGCCGTGACCGCGGCGACCTGCTCCATCCACAGGGCGTCGCGGGCGGCGTTGGCCGGCAGCTTCTCCAGCCGGTGCGCCATGGCCCGCAGGTAGCGGACGACGTCGGGCAGCCGCCGGCGCCCGGTCGCGGCCACGAAGCCGCGGTGCAGCAGCCCGCCCATCTGGCGGCGCAGGTCGGCGATCGCGGCATCGGGGACCCGCCGTCCCGGCGCGGCGCCGATCGCGATCGCCACCTCGCGGGCCTGGGTGAGCACCGCCTCGACCCGGCGCACCGTGTCGGCGGTCAGCGCGGGCAGCTCCCCGCGGGCGGTGGCCACCAGGGCGGTGAAGGCCGGCTCGTCGCGCGGCGGCCCACCCGCGGCCGCGAGCAGCTCGCCGGCGGCGGCGTCGACGCAGTCGTCGACCAGGGCGGGGATCTCGCCGTCCGGGTTGAACTGCAGCGCCAGGCGGGTCGCCGGGGACAGCCCCCTGACCACCTGCCGCGCCGGTGAGCCGGCGGCCAGCACCAGCAGCCGCCGCGCGCCGCGCCAGGTCAGCCGGCTCGCCTCCGCCTCGGTGGCCACCACGCGCACGCCGGCGGTGGCCCCCTCGTCGACGAGCGCGGGGTAGGCGGTGACGACGCGACCGGCGCGGCGCACCTCCACCGTCCGGGGCAGCTCGCCGACCGTCCAGGAGGTGAGCCCGGTGCGCTCCAGGTCGGCCGCCGCCCGCGCCAGCCCGGCCCGGCTGTGCGGGGCCACCTCGGCGCGGAGCGCGTCGAGGTCCTTGCCCTGCGCCAGCGGCCGGTCGGCGTCGTCGAGCACCCGGAAGGTGGCCCGCAGGTGGCCGGGCACCTGGTCCGGGGCCCAGGCATCCGGGGGGATGACGACGGCAGCGGCGCGGCGCAGCTCGCGCTCCAGCGCCGGCAGCAGCGGCTCGCCGGGGTCGATGCGCGGCAGCACTTCGCGCACCCGGTCGGGGATGGGCACCAGCGACCGGCGCAGCTGCTTGGGCAGCGTGCGCAACAGCGCGGTCACCAGCTCCTCGCGGAGCCCGGGCACGGTGAAGGCCAGCGACTCGCCCGACGTGCCTTCGGCGACCTGGTCCAGCACCGCGATCGGCACGTCGACGGTCACCCCGTCCTCGGCCTCGCCCGGTGCGAAGGCGTAGGAGAGCGGCAGGGTGAGACCCGAGGTGAGGTGGACCTCGTCGGGGTAGTCCGCGGCGCGCACCGCGCCGGCCGCCGCGGCGTCGGTGAGCATCTCCGGGGTGAAGGTGAGCAGGTCCGGCGTCCGCCGGCGGGCGTCCTTCCACCAGCGGTCGAAGTGCCGGGTGGAGACCACCTCCGCCGGGACCCGGGCGTCGTAGAGCTCGAACAGCGTCTCGTCGTCGATCCGGATGTCGCGCCGACGGGCGCGCTCCTCCAACTCGGCGACCCGCTCGATGGCCCGCTGGTTGTCGTGCCAGAAGCGGTGGTGCGTCGTCCACTCCCCCTGCACCAGGGCGTGCCGGACGAACAGCTCGCGCGAGACGACCGGGTCGATGGAGCCGTACTGGACCCGGCGCCCGACGACGAGCGGGACGCCGTACAGGGTGACCCGCTCGGTGGCCACGACGCTGCCCCTCGCCGCGTCCCACCGGGGCTCGCTGTACTGGCGGTGCACCAGGTGGCCGGCCAGCCGCTCGACGACGTCCGGGTCGATGCCGGCGACGGTGCGCGCGAACAGCCGGCTGGTCTCGACCAGCTCGGCGGCGACGACCCAGCGCGGCGGCTTCCTCGCCAGCGGGGTGCCGGGCGCGATGACGAAGCGGGTCCCCCGCGCCCCCAGGTACTCCCGCCCCGGCCGCCGCCCACCGGAGGGGCGCTTTCGGCCATTCCCGCCGCTGTCGGGCTCCGCCTGGACGCCGACCTGCGAGAGCAGGCCGGCGACGAGCGCGGCGTGCACGCCCCGCTCGTCCGGCTCGGGGGCGAGCTCGCCGAGCCGCATGCCGAGGCGCCGGGCCGTGCCGCGCAGCTGGCCGTGCAGGTCCTGCCACTCGCGGATGCGCAGGTAGTGCAGGAACTCCCGCTTCACGAGCCGGCGGAACTGGTTGCCGGACAGGGCGTCCTGCTGCTCGGAGAGGTACCGCCACAGGTTGAGCAGGGCGAGGAAGTCGGAGTGCTCGTCGGCGAACCGGGCGTGCGCCTGGTCGGCGGCCTGCTGGTGCTCGGCCGGGCGCTCGCGCGGGTCCTGGATGGTCAGACCCGCGGCGATCACCAGGACCTCCTCCAGCACGCCGCGGCGGTCGGCCTCCACCACCATGCGCGCGATCCGCGGGTCCAGCGGCAGCGCGGCCAGCGCCCGGCCGGTGGCGGTGAGCTTCCCACCGTCGAGGGCGCCGAGCTCGCCGAGCAGCGCGAGGCCGTCGGCGACCGAGCGCCGGTCGGGTGGGTCGACGAAGGGGAAGTCCTCGACGCTGCCGAGGTCGAGCGCTGCCATCTGCAGCAGCACCGACGCGAGGTTGGTGCGCAGGATCTCCGGGTCGGTGAACTCCGGCCGGCCCTCGAAGTCCTCCTGGGTGTAGAGCCGGATCGCGATGCCCGGCCCCAGCCGGCCGCAGCGGCCGGACCGCTGCCGGGCCGAGGCCTGGCTGACCGGCTCGATCGGCAGCCGCTGCACCTTGGTGCGCGCGCTGTAGCGGGAGATCCGGGCGGTGCCGGGGTCGATCACGTAGCGGATGCCCGGCACGGTCAGCGAGGTCTCGGCGACGTTGGTGGCCAGCACGATCCGCCGTCCGGTATGCGGGGCGAACACCTTGTGCTGGTCGGCGGCCGACAGCCGGGAGTAGAGCGGGACGATCTCGGTGCCCGGCAGGCCCCGGTCGGCCAGCGCGTCCTGGGTGTCGCGGATCTCCCGCTCGCCGGCCAGGAACACCAGGATGTCGCCCGGTCCCTCGGCGACCAGCTCGTCGACGGCGTCGACGACGGCGGTCACCTGGTCGCGGTCGGCATCGGCGTCCGGGTCGTCCGGATCGACCACCGGCCGGTACCGCACCTCGACCGGGTAGGTGCGCCCGCTGACCTCGACGACCGGGACCGGCTCGCCGTCCCGGTCGAAATGGCGGGCGATCCGGTCGACGTCGATGGTCGCCGACGTGATGACCAGCTTCAGGTCGGGACGGCGGGGCAGCAGCTGGGCCAGGTAGCCCAGCAGGAAGTCGATGTTGAGGCTCCGCTCGTGCGCCTCGTCGAGGATGATCGTGTCGTACTGGCGCAGCAGCCGGTCGTGCGCGATCTCGGCCAGCAGGACGCCGTCGGTCATCAGCTTCACCGCGGTCGCGTCGCCCACCTGGTCGGTGAAGCGCACCTTCCAGCCGACCACCTCGCCCAGCGGGCTGCCCAGCTCCTCGGCGATGCGCTCGGCGACGCTCCGGGCGGCGATCCGCCGCGGCTGCGTGTGCCCGATCCGGCCACGGACGCCGCGGCCGAGCTCGAGGGCGATCTTCGGCAGCTGCGTGGTCTTGCCCGAGCCGGTCTCCCCCGCGACGACGACGACCTGGGAGTCGCGCAGCGCGGCCGCGATGTCGTCGCGGCGCCTGCTGACCGGCAGGTCGTCGGGGTAGGTGATCCGCGGCACCGCCGCCCGACGCCGGGCGATGCGCCGCTCGGCCGCCGCGACGTGCTCGGCGACGCGCTCCCGCTGCCGGGCGCGGGCCTGCGGGTCCCCGGTCCGGCGGAGGCCGTCGAGCCGCCGCCGCAGCCGGTGCTCGTCCTCGATGCTCAGCGCGGGGAGCCGGGACCGGAGGTCGTCCTGCGGGGCGCTCACGGCCGGGCTCGCGTTCCTCTCGGTCGGTGCTCGCAGCGACGGATCGACGCCGTCCCGAGCATCCCACTCCCGCCCCCGGGCGGTCTGCCTCCGAACCCGCCAGGAAAATTGCATGCAGCTTGCAACTGGTTGTAGGCTGCACGTTCGTGAGCCGGGACGACGAGCTGCGCAGGGTCAGCGAGCAGATGCCGCGCTTCCTGCGCTTGATCCACGGGCTCAAGGCCCAGCACAGCGCCGAGGTCCGCGACCGGGCGGCTCTGGTGCTGCTGTTCCCGCTCGCCCGCCTCGGGCCGCTGCGGCAGGGAACCCTGGCCGACGAGGTGCACGCCGATCCCTCCACGGTGAGCCGGCACGTGGCGCTGCTCGTCGAGCGGGGCCTCGTGGTCCGCGAGGCGGACGAGTCCGACGGCCGGGCCAGCCGGCTCGTGCTCACCGACGCCGGCCGCGACCAGCTCGACCAGCTGCGCGCCGAGCGCGTGGCCTACCTGCGCTCCGTCACCGCCGGCTGGACCGATGAGGAGCTCGAGACCTTCACGACCCTGTTCGACCGGTTCCTCGACGGCATCGCGACGACGCTGCCCGGCGAGCCCGCCCCGCCTCCCCGGACGGTGACCGCATGAGTTCCGCCACCCGCACCGACCGACGCCGCACCCGCGCCGCGGCCGTCGCCCCCGCCGGCGCCGACGGCGCCTTCACGCACCGGCAGATCCTCACCGTGCTCGGCGGGCTCATGCTGGGCATGTTCCTCGCCGCCCTCGACCAGACCGTCGTCTCGACGGCGATCCGCACCATCGCCGACGACCTCCGGGGCTACGACCTGCAGGCCTGGGCGACGACGGCGTTCCTGATCACCTCGACGATCTCGACGCCGCTGTACGGGAAGCTCTCGGACATCTACGGCCGGCGGCCGTTCTACCTCTTCGCGATCGCGGTCTTCGTCGTCGGCTCCGCGCTGTGCGGCATCGCCGGGTCGATGTACGAGCTGGCCGTGTGGCGCGCGGTGCAGGGCATCGGCGCCGGCGGGCTGATGTCGCTGGCGCTGGCGATCATCGGTGACCTGGTGCCGCCGCGGCAGCGGGCCAGGTACCAGGGGTACTTCATGGCCGTCTTCGGCACGTCCAGCGTGCTGGGCCCGGTGGTCGGCGGCTTCCTCGCCGGGCAGCCGTCGCTGCTCGGCCTCGACGGCTGGCGGTGGATCTTCTGGATCAACGTGCCGCTGGGCTTCCTCGCCTTCGCCGTCGTCTCGCGGGTGCTGCACCTGCCCCACGAGCGGCGCGACCACCGCATCGACTGGCCCGGCGCGCTGGCGCTGATCACCTGCCTGGTGCCGCTGCTCGTCGTCGCCGAGCAGGGCCGCCTGTGGGGCTGGACGTCGTCCGGCGCGGTCGTGGCCTACGCGGTCTCCGGCGGCGGTGCGGTGGCGTTCTTCCTCGCCGAGCGGGCCTACGGCGACGACGCGCTGCTGCCGCTGCGGCTGTTCGGCAACCGCAGCTTCGCGGTCGCCGGTGCCGCCAGCGTCGTGGTGGGCGCCGGCATGTTCGGCGGGCTGCTCCTCCTGCCGCAGTACCTGCAGATCGTGCAGGGCTCGAGCCCCACGGTCGCCGGATTGCAGATGATCCCGCTCGTGGCGGGCATCATGGCCGGCGCCATGGGCTCGGGCATCGGCATCGGGCGCACCGGCCGCTACAAGGCGTTCCCGCTGGTCGGCACCGTGCTGATGACCCTCGCCCTGGTCTGCCTGTTCCTGGTGGTGGACGCCGACGCCTCGGTTTGGAGCCTGGTGCCGTTCATGGTGCTGCTGGGCCTGGGGCTCGGGTTCAACATGCAGCCGGTGATCCTCGCCGTCCAGAACGCGGTGTCGCCGCGCGAGATGGGGGTGGCGACCTCGTCGGTGACGTTCTTCCGGCAGATGGGCGGGACGATCGGCACGGCGGCCTTCCTGTCGGTGCTCTTCACCCGGCTGCCGGCCGACATCGACACCGCGGTGCGCGAGGCCGTCGCCGGCGACCCGTCGCTCGCGCCGCGGCTGTCCGAGCTGAGCAGCGGCGGCGGCGCCGACCTGTCCGACACCTCGTTCATCCAGGAGCTGCCCGCCGCGCTGGCGCTGCCGTTCGAGGTGGGCTTCTCGGCCTCGATCGACACGGTCTTCCTCATCGCGGCCGCGGTCGTCGCGCTGGGCTTCGTCGTCCTGTGGTTCCTGCCGGAGCTACCGCTGCGCAACCAGTCGGGCATCCAGGCCCGGCAGGCCGACGCCGGCCTGCCGCGGGTGGACGACGAGGGCGGGCAGGCCGTCGGAGCGGTCGCCGCGTCGGCTCCGACGTCGACGCCACCGCCGGTCGGCCGCCCCGGCGACGCCGGGCCGGACCGCGGCTGATCCCGGCACGCGTCAACGGCCCCTACCCGCGCTGGGTAGGGGCCGCCGCCGTGCCAGCTGCTGCCTACCGCGCGGAGTCGCCGTCACCCCCGCCGGCGGGAGGTGGGTCATCAGCTCCGATCACGTCCCGTGCGGGGTGAAGACCGCGCGGACGCAGCCGTCCTTCTTCTCCTTGAACAGCTCGTACCCGCGGGGCCCCTCCTCCAGCGGCAGAACGTGCGTGGCGAGGTGCTCGGTGACCAGCTCGCCGCGTTCCATCCACTCCAGCAGGCGGGGGATGTACCTCGGCCCGTGCACCTGGGCGCCCCGCAGGGTCAGACCCTTGTTCATCACCGCGCCGAGCGGGAACTTGTCGACCATCGCGGCGAAGACGCCGAGCACGAACACGCTGCCGCCCTTGCGGCAGGCCAGGACCGCCTCGCGCACCGCCGTCGGGCGGTCGGTCTGCAGCCGCAGCTGCTGCTTGACCTGGTCGTAGACGCCCTGCGGACCCGGGCTGTGCGCCTCCATGCCGACCGCCTCGATGCAGACGTCGGGTCCGCGGCCGCCGGTGCGCTCCTTGAGCTCGGCGGCCACGTCGGTGCGGGTGTAGTCGATGGTCTCCGCGCCGGCGTGCGTGCGGGCCTGCTCCAGCCGCTCCGGCAGCCGGTCGATCACGAAGACCTGCTCGGCACCGACGATGGCCGAGATGCGAGCGGCCATCTGCCCCACGGCCCCGGCACCCCAGACCGCCACGGTGTCACCGGCCTGCACGCCCGAGAGGTCGACGCCGGTGAACGCCGTCGACGCGGCGTCGGAGGCGAACAGCGCACGGGTGTCGGAGACGCCGTCCGGCACGACGAAGGTGCCGACGTCGGCGAAGGGCACCCGCATGTACTCCGCGTGGCTGCCGGCGAAGCCGCCCACCGCGTGCGAGTAGCCCAGGCACCCGCCGACGCTCTGCCCCCAGAGGCCCTCGGTGATCCCCGGGTTGGGGTTGCCGTTGTCGCAGAGCGAGTAGAGCTCGTTCCTGCAGTACCAGCAGCCGCCGCAGGAGACGAAGGAGGCGACGACGACGCGGTCGCCGACCCTGCGGTTCTCCACCGCCTTGCCCGCCTCGACGATCTCGCCCATGAACTCGTGGCCGATGACGTCACCGGCGCGCATGAACGGGATGTAGCCCGACAGCAGGTGCAGGTCGGACCCGCAGGTGGTCGTCCGGCGGATCCTGAGGATCACGTCGTGGTCGTTGAGGATCTGCGGCTCCGGCACGTCCGCCACCGCAAGCTGGTTCACGCCGGTCCAGGTCAGCGCCTTCACAGCGTCCTCCGTTCGCTCCCGCGGACCGCTCCGCTCCTCGCTGCGAGGCCCAGGCCGTCTCCGCGGTCGGTCCGCTCCTCGCTCGTTCCTCGCTGCGATGCTCCCTCCGTGTCGACGGCCGCCTCGCTGCGATGCTCGCGGTCCTGTCTCACAGCACGCCCTCCTTCGGCGCCGCAGCGGCCGCGCCGTCCAGCGCCTTCCCGGCCGGGGTCTCGGCGCGCGGGCCGTGCGGCTGCGGCTCCACGCGCAGCACCTCCCCGACCTCGACGAGCTGCTTGGCCTCGCGCAGCGCGGCGCGCAGCTCGCCGATCTCCGCGTCGGAGGCCGACCCGCGGTAGCGGGCGGCGAGCTCGGTCCCCTTGTCGCCGGGCGCCCGGGTCACCCGGGTCTCGATGCGGCCGCCGAGGGCGGCCAGCGGGGCGGGCGGGTCGGCGAGCCGGTCCGGATCGCACAGCACGGTCACCGCGCGCCAGCGCCGGGCGGCGGTGGCGGGGTCGTCCTTGACCGAGGCCGTGCCGACGCCGGGCAGCCGCACGCTCTGCAGCCGGCCGAGGAGAGCGCCGCCGGCGTCGGCGGCGCGGGAGAGCAGGGAGGCCATCGCAGTTCCTTCCGGGATCGCGGTGCGCGGCCCCTACCCCGCCCGCGCGGTCCGGCAACCCGCCTACCGTGAGCGGCGTCCCGCCCACCGTCGTCCGGAGACCTCCGTGGCCCCAGCTTCCCCGTCGCGGCTGATCCTGTCCCGCCGCGACCTCGACTTCCTGCTGCACGACTGGCTCCGGGTCGACGAGCTCACCAAGCGGCCCCGCTACGCCGAGCACTCCCGCGACACCTTCGACGCGGTCCTCGACCTCGCCGAGGAGATCGCCGCCGAGCACTTCGCCCCGCACAACCGCACCTCCGACGAGCACGAGCCGCGGATGGTCGACGGCCGGGTCGAGCTGGTCCCGGAGATCGGCGCCGCCCTGCGGGTCTTCACCGCGGCCGGGCTGATGGCGGGCGCCTTCGACGAGGAGCTCGGCGGCATGCAGCTGCCGCACGCGGTCGCCGAGGCGGCGCTGGCGTGGTTCAAGGCGGCCAACGTGGCCACGTCGTCCTATCCCTTCCTGACCATGGCCAACGCGCGGCTGCTGATCGCGCACGGCTCCCGCGAGCAGGTCGACACCTTCGTGCGGCCCATGGTCGAGGGGCGGTGGTTCGGCACGATGGCGCTGTCCGAGCCGCAGGCCGGCTCCTCGCTCTCGGACATCACCACCCGCGCCGAGCCCGCGGACGACGGCAGCTACCGGCTCACCGGGAACAAGATGTGGATCTCCGGCGGCGACCACGAGCTGACGGAGAACATCGTCCACCTGGTGCTGGCGAAGATCCCGGGCGGTCCGCCGGGGGTGAAGGGCATCTCGCTGTTCGTCGTCCCCAAGTACCTGGTGCGGGACGACGGATCGCTGGGCGAGCGCAACGACGTCGTCCTCGCCGGGCTCAACCACAAGATGGGCTACCGCGGGACGACGAACACGCTGCTCAACTTCGGCGAGGGCGTGCACACCCCCGGCGGGCGGGCCGGCGCCGTCGGGTACCTGGTCGGCGAGCCGCACCACGGCCTCACCTACATGTTCCACATGATGAACGAGGCGCGGATCGCCGTCGGGATGGGCGCGACCGCGCTCGGCTACACCGGGTACCTGCACGCGCTGGACTACGCGCGCACCCGCACGCAGGGTCGCTCACCGGCCGCGAAGGACCCGTCGGCGCCGCCGGTGCGGCTGGTCGAGCACGCCGACGTGCGGCGGATGCTGCTGCAGGCCAAGTGCTACGCCGAGGGCGGGCTGGCGCTCGGGCTGTACTGCGCCCGGCTGGTCGACGAGGAGCAGACGGCGGAGGCCGGAGCCGACCGCGCCCGCGCGCACCTGCTGCTGGAGGTGCTCACGCCGATCGCCAAGGCCTGGCCGTCGCAGTACGGGCCGGTGGCCGACGACCTGGCCATCCAGGTGCACGGCGGCTACGGCTACACCCGCGACTACCCGGTCGAGCAGTTCTACCGCGACAACCGGCTCAACCCCATCCACGAGGGCACCAACGGCATCCAGGCGATCGACCTGCTCGGCCGCAAGGTGGTCATGCACGACGGCGCCGGGCTGCGGCTGCTCCTCTCGACCATCCGCGCGACCACCGCCCGGGCGGGCGGGACCGCGTGGGCAGGGTTCGCCGCCGACCTCGAGGTCGCGGTCGACCGGCTGGGCGCGGTGACCGCCGCGCTGTGGTCGCCGGGCGACCCCGAGCTGGCCCTGGCCAATGCGAGCGCCTACCTCGAGGCGGCCGGGCACGTCGTCGTCGGCTGGCTGTGGCTGGAGCAGGTGCTGGCCGTCGAGGCGTCGGCCGACCCCCGCAGCAACTTCGCGGAGGGCAAGCGCGCGGCCGCCCGCTTCTTCGCCCGGTGGGAACTGCCCACGGTGCACACCCGGTTCGACCTGCTCGAGTCGCTCGACCGCACGGTGCTGGACACACCCGACCACTGGCTCTGAGCGGGGTGGATCCGTGCAGGACTCCTCTATGCAGGGCACCCGCACGGATCCCCTCCGCTCATGACGACGCCCCGCCGGCTCCGGGTGGAGCGGACGGGGCGTCGGGCGGTCCCGGCCTCGGCCGGTCGTCCGCGGCGGCTCACGCGCTGGACGCGCCCACCGCCTCCGCTGCGGTGTTCGGGCCGCCGGCGACGGCGGCCCGCTGCTCGCGCTCGTACCGCGCCGTCGACCGCGTGCCCATGGCGATGACCAGTGCGGTGAGGAGCAGGAACCCGAGCAGGCTCACGGCCGGCCACAGCACCATCTACAACCCCCGTGCGTCTCGGCAAACGGCACCGGGCGGGAGACCCGGTGCCGCGTCGTCGGGGGCTTCTTCCCCACTCGAACGCCGTTCCAATCGTCGAATCGCATCGATCACCTGACCGTGGGTGACCGGTCTCACCATCGACTTGTCTGCGTGTCGGCTCGAGCCGGCCCACATTGCGTTCCGGCGACATTCCTGTACGGAGTGTCGCACGGATGGGGCCGGGGCAGACAGAGGCGACGCCGTCTTCCTTGGGGGAACAGCATGGCCCGACCCGCGGGATCGTCCCGCCAGCAGACCGACGTCCGATTCGAGAGCAACCGCGCCGGCCGGGACGTCGACCCGGCCCCCGGCGACGACAGGATCTCCGGCGAGCGCGCCGACTACGCCCCGCGGGGCGCCGATCCCGAACCCACCGCCGGCGGCACGCTCAAGCGCCTGGTCAAGGAGATCGGCCAGGACGACCTGACCGACTGGGCCGCGGCGCTCACCTACTACGGCGTCCTCGCCCTGTTCCCGGCCGTCATCGCGCTGGTGTCGATCGCCGGCCTGGTGTTCAGCCCGGCGCAGATCACCAGCGCGCTGACCTCGCTCCTGGAGCAGATCGCCCCCGGCACGTCGGCCCAGAGCTTCACCGGGGTCATCGAGCAGGTGGCCGGCAGCGGTTCGGCCGCCGGCTTCGGGCTGATCCTCGGTCTGGCCGGCGCGCTGTTCTCCGCCTCGGCCTACGTGGGGGCCTTCACCCGCGCGGCCAACGTCATCTGGGAGACCCCCGAGGGCCGGCCCATCTGGAAGCTGAAGCCGCTGCAGATGCTGATCACCCTGATCGGCGTGGTCCTCGCGGCGGTCCTGATCGGCGCCGTGATCATCAGCGGCCCGGTCGTCGACGCCCTCGGCTCGGCCCTGGGCCTGGGGAGCACCGCGCAGACGGTGTGGAGCATCGCCAAGTGGCCGGTCATGGCCGCGATCGTCGCGATCATGATCGCACTGCTCTACTACATGACACCGAACGTGCGGCAGCGCGGCTTCAGGTGGGTCAGCCCCGGCGCCGGCGTGGCGATCCTGGTGTTCGTCGTCGCCTCGGCGCTGTTCGCGTTCTACGTGGCGAACTTCGGCAGCTACAACGCCACCTACGGCGCGCTGGCCGGCGTGGTCGTCTTCCTCGTCTGGTTCTGGCTGACCAACCTGTCGCTGCTGATCGGTGCGGAGCTCGACTCCGAGATCGAGCGCACCAAGGAGTTGAAGGACGGCGTGCCGCGGGCCGAGAAGGAGATCCAGCTCGACGCCCGCCAGGACCCGAAGCCGCAGCAGACCACCTGAGGGAGGGAGCGGGCGTCCTCCCGCCCGGGCGGTTCCGGTGGCCGGCCGGCGGGGTACGCCCCGCCACTCCCACCACGCTGCAGAGAGGCAGCCGCGATGAGCGCCGACCCCACCACCAGCTCGGACTTCTACGACCTCGAGGGCCTGCTCGACGACGACGACCGGGCGCTGCTGCACCGGGTGCGGACCTTCATGGACAAGGAGGTCGAGCCGGTCATCAACGAGTGGTGGACCCGCGGCAGGTTCCCGCAGCACCTGATCCCCGGCCTGGCCGAGCTCGGCATCGCGGGCACGCCCTACGCCGGCCACGGCTGCCCCGGCCGGTCGTTCCTGCTCGACGGCATGATCGCCATGGAGCTCTCCCGCGGCGACCCGTCGATCGCCACCTTCTACGGCGTCCACAGCGGCCTGGCCATGGGCAGCGTCGGGCTGTGCGGCTCCGAGGAACAGCGGCAGCGGTGGCTGCCGGCCATGGCGCGGATGGAGCTGATCGGGGCGTTCGGGCTCACCGAGCCCGAGGCCGGTTCCGACGTCGCCCGCGGTCTGCGGACGACGGCCCGCCGGGACGGCGACGACTGGGTCCTGGACGGCGTCAAGAAGTGGATCGGCAACGCCAGCTTCGCCGACCTGGTGGTCATCTGGGCGCGCGACGTCGAGACAGACCGCGTGCTGGGCTTCGTGGTGGAGCGGGGCACGCCTGGTTTCACGGCCGTCGACCTCGAGGACAAGATCGCGCTCCGGGCGGTCCAGAACGCGGTCATCACCCTCGACGGCGTCCGCGTGCCGGAGGAGAACCGGCTGCAGGAGGCGAACGGCTTCCGTGACACCTCCACCGTGCTGCGCATGACCCGCGCCGGCGTGGCCTGGTCGGCGGTGGGCTGCTCGCGGGGCGCCTACGAGCACGCCCTGGCCTACGCCCGCCAGCGCACCCAGTTCGGCAAGCCCCTGGTGGGCTTCCAGCTCGTGCAGGACCTCCTGGTGCGGATGCTGGGCAACATCACCGCGTCGGCGACCATGTGCGCGCGGGTCTCCCAGCTCCAGGACGCCGGTCGGCTGCGCGACGAGCACGCCTCGCTGGCCAAGGCCTTCTGCACGGCGCGGATGCGCGAGACGGTCGGCTGGGCCCGCGAGCTCATGGGCGGCAACGGCATCCTGTTGGAGAACCACGTGGGGCGCTACGTCGCCGACGCCGAGGCCATCTACTCCTACGAGGGCACCCGCGAGGTCAACACCCTCATCGTCGGCAGAGCGATCACCGGGGCGAGCGCGATCGTCTGACCTGCCCCTCCGGGAGTGCGCGCGCTGCCGAGGCCGGGGTGCTGTGGTTGAGTGTTCGAGCTCACATCCGCACCCGGGGGCGGCGACGCCGACCCGCCCGCCCCGGCAGCAGACCCAGGAGCCCGCGATGACCCGGAGCGCGTCCGACCGCAGCCGTACGCGGGGAACCGCTCGGCCCTCCGGCCGGGGCGCGCGGCGGGGCCCGGCGCGCGGGGCCGCATCGGCCGGTGCGGCCGACAAGGGCAGCCCGTCCCCCGGCGCGGCCGAGAAGGACGGGCCGCCGCCCCGCGCGGCCGGGGCCGGCGGCACCCCACCCTCCGCGGCGGACCCGCGCGGCGGCCGGGGCGCCGACGGGCCCGAGTCCGACGCCGTCGAGGCGGCGACCGGCCTGGACATGGTCCTCGTCGACGTCGCGCGGGGGCCGATCCGCCGGCTGGTACCGCCCGCAGGCACCGCGCTGCGCTTCGGCGCCGCCCTGGCCCGCCGCCCCGGCACCGTCGTCCGGCGCTCCGGCGGGCTGGCGCAGGAGCTGGCCAGGGTCGTCGCCGGCCGGTCCGAGCTGGCACCGTCGCCGAAGGACAAGCGCTTCACCGACCCGGCCTGGACGGGCAACCCGCTGCTGCGCCGGGCGATGCAGGCCCACCTCGCCACCGCGCGGACGGCGTGGGAGCTCATGGACGACGCCGACCTGGACTGGCGGGACGACGAGCGGATGCGCTTCTCGCTCACCAACCTGGTCGACGCGCTCGCGCCGAGCAACGTGCCGGTGGTCAACCCGCTGATGTGGAAGGCCGTCATCGACACCGGCGGCCGCAACGCGGTGACGGGGCTGCGGCGGCTCGTGTCGGACCTGGCCTCGCCGCCGCGGATCCCGGCGATGGTCGACCCGGACGCCTTCACCGTCGGCGACGACCTCGCGGTCACGCCGGGCGTCGTCGTCCTGCGGACGCCGGTGTTCGAGCTAATCCGGTACCGCCCGACGACGGAGACCGTCCGCGCGGTGCCGCTGCTGATGGTGCCGCCGACGATCAACAAGTACTACATCGCCGACCTCGCACCCGGGCGCAGCATCGTGGAGCACTACGTGGCCGGGGGCCAGCAGGTGTTCATGATGAGCTG
This sequence comes from Geodermatophilus sp. YIM 151500, assembly GCF_025716945.1. Taxonomy (GTDB): domain Bacteria; phylum Actinomycetota; class Actinomycetes; order Mycobacteriales; family Geodermatophilaceae; genus YIM-151500. The sequence goes on along the minus strand of NZ_JAOVZT010000007.1, from coordinate 41,553 downwards.
GCGCAACCCCGACGAGCGGCACGCCGACTGGGGCCTGGACACCTACGGCCAGGCCGTGCTCGACGCGATGGACGCCGTCGAGCAGGCGACCGGCAGCGACCGCGTCGCCCTCCAGGCCTTCTGCTCCGGCGGGATCATCACCGCGATGCTGCTGTCGCACCTGGCCGCGATCGGGCAGCAGGACCGGGTGGCCGCCGCCAGCCTCGCGGTCACCGTGCTCGACTGGGCGCGGGCCGGCACCGTCGCCGCGCTGATCGACGAGAAGGCCATCGAGGAGGCCATCGAGAAGTCCCGCAAGAAGGGGTACCTGGACGGCGCCACGCTGGCCGAGGTGTTCGCCTGGCTGCGGCCCAACGACCTGGTGTGGAGCTACTGGGTCAACAACTACCTGCAGGGCAAGCCGCCGCCGGCCTTCGACATCCTGTTCTGGAACGCGGACACGACGCGGATGACGGCGGCCCTGCACCGCGACTTCATCGACGTCGCCCTCGGCAACCGGCTCACCCAGCCCGGCGCGACGACGATGCTCGGCACGCCGGTGGACCTCTCGACCATCACCGTCGACACCTACCTGACCGCCGGCATCGCCGATCACCTCTGCCCGTGGCAGTCCTGCTACCGGAGCACCCAGCTGCTCGGCGGGCGCAACCGCTTCGTGCTGTCCACGAGCGGGCACATCGCCTCGCTGGTCAACCCGCCGGGGAACAAGAAGGCGACCTTCCAGGTGGCGGAGGAGACCCCGGAGGACCCGCAGCGGTGGATGGCCGCGGCGGAGACGGTGCAGGGGTCGTGGTGGCCGGACTTCGTGGCCTGGCTGGGCGAGCGCTGCGGCGACGAGGTGCCGGCACCGACCGACCTGGCCGGGCCGCTCGAGGTGCTCGGTGACGCGCCGGGGACGTATGTCCTCGACAAGTGAGTCCTTCCCGCCCGCACCGGGGCGGCGGGAGACGGTGCGGACGGTCGTCGCGGGGGGCCGGACGCTGCGGGTCGCCGTCCGCCCCGGTACGGACCACCGGACGCCGCTGCTGCTGATGAACGGCCTCGGGGCGAGCCTGGAGGTGCTCCAGCCCTTCGTCGACGCGCTGGACCCCGTGCGCACCGTCGTCCGTTTCGACGTGCCCGGAGTCGGCGGATCGCCGCGACCCGTCGTCCCGTACCTCTACGCGACCTTCAGCCCCGTCGTGGCCGCGCTGCTCGACCGCCTCGACCTGCCCGGGCCGGTCGACGTGCTGGGCCTGTCGTGGGGCGGCGGGCTCGCGCAGCACTTCGCTGTGCAGCACCGGCGGCGTTGCCGACGGCTGGTGCTGGCCGCGACCGGCACCGGCACGCTGATGGTGCCCGCGCACCCCCGGGTGCTGGCGCACATGCTCACTCCGCGGCGGCACCGCGACCCGGAGTACGCGCGGCGGATCGCCGGCGAGCTGTACGGCGGCACGGTGCGGCTCGATCCGGAGCGGGCCGCGCGGGCGCTGCACGCGGCGACCCGGCTGGGCCCGCGGCGCGGCTACTACTACCAGCTCGCGGCAGGCACGGGGTGGAGCAGCCTGCCGTTCCTCGGGCTGATCCGGCAGCCGACGCTGGTGCTCTGCGGCGACGACGACCCGATCATCCCGGTGGTGAACGCGCGGGTGATGGCGCGCTTCATCCCGCGCTCGGAGCTGCACGTGTACCGCGGCGGCCACCTCGCGCTGGTCACGGAGGCGACGCAGCTCGCACCGGTGGTCGAGCGGTTCCTCGACGGCTGAACCGTGCCCTCCGACGGCGACCTACGGGGCAGTCGCGGTGACCCTCACCGCGTCGACCGTCACCGCGCCGAGGTGAACTCCTCCGCCGGTGCGGAGGACCGGTGGCGGACCAGTCCCACGCCGAGGGCCAGCATGCCGGCCACGAGGACCACCGCTCCCACGTAGGCGAGGTTGACCAGGGCGTTGGGCTCCTCCGCGGTCGGGCTGAGCACCGACAGGAAGTAGGCCAAGGGCAGGAGCAGCGCGGCGATCGGGAAGGCGAGCCGTATGAACCAGCGGGTCCGTTCCCGGAGCGCCGTCTCGTCCACGTAGCGGAGCGCGACCAGCGACAGGATCAGGAGCACCCCGGCATGCGCGTGCCCCGCCCGCCAGAGGTCCTGGCGGAGCGGGTTGGCGGCATACGCCGGGTCGTTGACCAGCAGCGTCAGGACGCTGACGCCGCCCAGCACCACAGTAGGCATGACGATCAGCAGCACTCCGGCCATCCGGCGCGACGACGTGCTCATCGAACACCTCCCTCGTCGGGCGCCCGTGCTGCGGGCCGACCGTCGGGCGGGCCGCACGGGCGCGGATCCGAGCGCACGGTCCGGTCATGACGCACCTCCCGGTCGCGTGTGCCCGACGACCGCACGGTAGACATTCCGTGGCCCCGCCGTACCGGAAAAGGCCGCGCCGATCCGCGACCGGAGGCATCGCCCGACGGGACGGGGCGGACGTCGAAACAGCCAAGCCGCGATCACGACGAACGCGCTGACCTACGGCGCACGCCCTAGCATGCGGGACGTCCCGCCGCTGTGTGCCTCGTCGCCCGACCGGGCGGCGAGGCGCGCGCGGATCAGCAGGAGCTGCCGGCCGAGGAGGGCCTCCGGGCCCGGTCGGCGGCCCGGCAGGAGGGGGTGGCGTCATGGGGACGGTCGGAGCCGGGCAGTCCACGACCGGGCGGCACCGGGTCGTCGTGGTCGGGGGCGGGTTCGGCGGGCTCAACGTCACCCGGGCCCTCGCGGGTGCCGACGTCGAGGTGACCCTGGTGGACCGGTCGAACCACCACCTGTTCCAGCCGCTGCTGTACCAGGTGGCGACGGGCATCCTGCCTCCGGGCCTGATCGCGCCGGCGCTGCGCAGCATCAGCAAGAGGCAGCGGAACGCCCGGGTGCTGCTCGCGGACGTCCAGGACCTCGACCTCGATAGGCGGCTGGTCGGCGCCCGGGCACCGGACGGGCGGCTGCTCGAGCTGCCCTACGACACGCTCGTCGTCGCCGCCGGGGCGACGCACTCCTACTTCGGCAAGGACCACTTCGCCGAATACGCGCCGGGCATGAAGACCATCGAGGACGCCCGGTACGTCCGCGACGCGATCCTGGCCAAGTTCGAGATGGCCGAGATCGCCACCGACCCGGCCGAGCGGGCGGAGTGGCTGACCTTCGTGGTGGTGGGGGCCGGGCCGACTGGGGTCGAGCTCGCCGGGCAGATCGCCGAACTGGCGCACACGGTCCTCCCGCGGGACTACCGCTCCGCGGACACCCGCCAGGCCCGGATCATCCTGCTGGAGGGGGCGGGAGCCGTCCTGCCCCCGTTCGCGCCCAAGCTGCAGGCGTACACCCAGAAACGCCTGGAGGAGATGGGCGTGGAGGTGCGGCTGAACACCCTGGCCGTCGACATGGACCACCAGTCGATCACGGTCAAGGGACCGGACGGGCTGGAGACGATCCGGACCGGCAGCCGCTTCTGGGCCGCCGGCGTCCAGGCCTCGCCGCTGGCCCGCATGCTCGCCGGGCACGCCGGGGTCGAGACCGACCGCGCCGGCCGGGTCCCGGTGAGCGCGGACTGCACGGTGGCGGGCCATCCCGAGGTGTTCGCCATCGGCGACATGGTGGCGCTGGACAAGCTGCCCGGGGTGGCCCAGCCGGCCATCCAGGAGGGCAAGTATGTCGGGCGGGTGATCAAGGACCGCCTCGCCGGCCGGCAGACCCCGCCGTTCCGGTACTTCGACAAGGGCACGATGGCCACCATCGGCTACCGCTCGGCCGTCGCCGACGCCTTCGGGGTCAAGGTGATCGGCTTCCCGGCCTACGTCATGTGGGTCTTCATCCACGTGCTGTACCTGGTCGGCTGGGGCAACCGGCTCGGCACGCTCTACACCTGGGCCCGCGCGCTGTGGCTGTCGCACACCCGCGGCAACCGGATCATCGCGTTCGAGACGGCGCACCAGGAGGTGACCGAGGGCCGCGCCCCCGCCGGGCGCCCGCCGACGATCCTGCCCCGGAGCACGCGCCCTCCCGCACCCGATGCGGAGGAGACCATCCCCGGAGCCCCGCGGTGATACGCCGGGCGGCCGGCGGGCGGATGATCGGGGTGGACCCCTGCGCGGAAGGGGACGGGCCGTGACCCAGCAGGCGCCGTCGACGTTGGTTGCTTCGGTCTTCTCCCGCCGTCCGGACGTGCCGATGCTGGTGGGCGGGCAGTCCGCCGGCCCCGAGGACGGCCGGTGGATCGAGGTGACCGCGCCGTCGAGGGCCGGTCACGTCCTCGGGCGGGTGCCCCGGGCGGGAGCGACGGACGTCGATCGAGCCGTCGCCGCGGCACGGGCCGCGTTCCCGGGCTGGCGGGCGGTGCACTTCACCGAACGACAGCGGGCCCTGCTCACCATCGCCGACGTGCTCGAGGCGCACGCCGAGGAGCTCGCCGTCCTCACCGCCGCCGACACGGGCAACGCCCTGCGACCCCAGGCGCGGCCGGAGACGCAGACGCTGGTCTCGCTGTTCCGCTACTTCGGCGGTGTCGCGTCCGAGGTGAAGGGCGTGGTGCTGCCGGCGGGCGACGGGCAGCTGCAGTTCAGCCGGCGGGAGCCGGTCGGGGTGGTCGGGGCCGTCCTGCCGTGGAACTCGCCGCTCATGATCGCCGGGATGAAGATCCCCGCGGCGCTCGCGGCCGGCAACACGATCGTGGTCAAGGCCGCCGAGGACGCGCCGCTGTCGGTGCTGCGCGTCGCGGAGCTCTGCAGCCCGCACCTGCCCCCCGGCGTGCTCAACGTGATCACCGGATACGGGACCGAGTGCGGAGCGGCGCTCATCGCCCACGCGGGCGTGGACAAGGTCTCCTTCACCGGGTCGACGCCGGTCGGCCGGACGGTCGCCGAGACCGCCGGCCGGCGGCTGGTCCCGGCGTCGCTCGAGCTGGGCGGCAAGAGCCCGTGCATCGTGTGGCCGGACGCCGCCACGTCCGAGCTCATGGACGAGACCGTCACCGGGGTCCTGACCGGGATGCGCTTCACCCGGCAGGGGCAGTCCTGCACCGCCGGCTCCCGGCTCTTCCTGCACGAGGACGTCTACGACGACGTCCTCGACACCGTCGTGGAGCGGCTGCGCGAGATGCGCGTCGGGGACCCGCTCGACGAGGCCACCGACATGGGCTCCCTCATCAACCAGAAGCAGTACGACCGCGTCCGGGACTACATCGGCGAGGGGCTCGCCGAGCCGGGCATCCAGACCCCGCTCGACGGGACGCAGCGCGACCTCTCCGGCCTGGAGGGGTACTACATGGGGCCCACCGTGTTCTCGCGGGCCGACAACACCTGGCGGCTGGCCCGGGAGGAGATCTTCGGGCCGGTGATGGTGGTCATCCCGTGGCGGGACGACGACGAGGTCATCGCCATGGCCAACGACTCGCACTACGGGCTGGCGGCCTACGTCTGGTGCCACGACCTCAACCGCGCCCTCCACGCGGCGGACCGCATCGAGTCCGGCTGGGTGCAGGTCAACCAGGGCGGCGGGCAGATCGTCGGCCAGTCGTACGGCGGGATGAAGGAGAGCGGGATCGGCCGGGAGTTCTCCCTCGAGGGCATGCTCGAGTCGTTCACCCACATCAAGCAGGTGAACGTGCGGATCTCCCCGTCGATGGTCAACCCGGCGGGCCCGTGAGCCCACGGGGGCCGACCGGGGCGCATGGTGGCCTCCTAGGTCAACGTGACTGGCGGCAGACCACCGATGTTGTCCTCGCTGCGCTTACCGCAGCGTCGGCAGACCTTCGCTCGATCCGGTCCTCGTAGCCGTTCGTCCAGAGGATGTTCCGCGACGTAGGCGTGGAAGCCGAACACGCATGCGAGAGACTTGCCGGCCATGGAGTCACGCTAGGAGTGACCAGCCCGGGCCTCCAGTGCCCATGGGCCCTCCGGCTGCGCACGACCAGCGCGACCTCGGTCCGCGAGCCGAACGTGCTCCCGGAACGGGCCCCGGGCGCGTGCCGGCCCGTCGAGGTCGGGCAGCGGGCACCACCGGCGCCCTCGATCCCCAGCGGTACGCAGGCTACCGAGATAGCCGCTCCCGATGATCCGAAGCGAACCGCCTGTCACCTGCTGTGGGTCTCTCACGTCTCGCACGGTGACGCACCTCGGCGCTACGGTTTGATCATGAGTACCGCCGGATCGCAGGAGGACCCCCTCGCCGGGTGGGACCCGCGGCGTCGAGCTGCTCTCGAGCGCATCCGGCGCCAGTTCAAGGACGCCGGCGGCGACCAGATCGACCTTGTGGACGAGTTGCTGGCCGAGCGACACACGGAGGCGGCAGCCCAAGAGCACGCACGCATTGCCGATGAGGTCGTCGTCGAGATCCGTCGCGGACCGGAGCCGACTGGCGAGTGATCGTCCTCGACGCCTCGGCCCTGCTCGCACTCATCAAGGACGAAGCGGGAGCCGACGTCGTGGCCCGCGCGGCAGGCAGTGACGACGCGACCATCTCGGCGGTCAACTACGCCGAGACCCTCCAGAAGGCCGCCCGGGCAGGCGTTGCGGTCGAGGATGTGGACGTCGCCCTCGAAGCCCTTGGGATCACGGTCAGCCCGTTCGGTCGCCTCGACGCCCGCCTAGCGGCGTCGTTCTACCGGCACCAGTCGAAGCTCAGCCTCGCCGATCGCGTCTGCCTGGCCCTCGCTCGAAGCCTGTCGAGCGTGGCGTTCACCGCAGACCGAGCGTGGGAGGTGTGGGCGGACGAGCTGGGCGTCACCGTCCGCGTCATTCGCTGAGCCCGCCCGCGGCGTCGCGGCGCAGCCTCGGCCAATTCGGGCCACAGTCGGTTCAGTAAGCATGCTCAGGTCGGCGGGTGTCAGAGGCCTCCTGCATGCTGCAGCGACGCTCGTCTCGGCGGAGGTCAGGATGGACTGCTCCATCAGCCGCGTGAGCATCAGCGACGGAACGTTCCGCTACCGCGCTCGCTATCGGGGACCCCAGCGGTCGGCAGCAGGAACGACGCTTCCCACGAAAGGTCGACGCCCAGCGTTGGCTCGACGAGACCACTTCGGCGTCGGTGACCCGGACCTGGACCGCACCCGAGCGCGGCCGCTTCACCGTCGCGGAGTGGGCCGCACGATGGCTGGCCGCCCAGACCGGCATCGGGCCGGGCACCCAGTACCGGTACGCCACCCTGCTCCGGGCCCACGTGCTGCCGTCCTGGGGTCGGCACCGGCTCTCCGACGTCACCCACGCCGAGGTCGCCGCATGGGTCGCCGCTCTCCGCTCGCACGGATCTGCGCCATCCACCGTCCGGCAGGCACACCGCGTCTTCTCACTGCTGCTCGACCTCGCCGTGCGGGACGGCCGCATCCCTCGCAATCCGGCCTCCCGAGTCCCCTTGCCGCGGGTGACTCGCGACGAGCCGCGGTTCCTCACTCACGACCAGGTCGAGCACCTCGCCGAGGCGGCCGGCGATGACGGCGACGTGATCCGGCTACTCGCCTACACCGGTCTCCGCTTCGGCGAGATGGCCGCACTGCGGGTGCGCCGCGTCGACTTCCTCCGCCGACGACTGGTCATCGCCGAGGCCGCCACCGAGGTGGCGGGCAAGCTCGAGTTCGGCACGCCCAAGACGCATCAACAGCGGACGGTGCCCTTGCCGGCCGCAGCTACGGAAGCACTGGCCCGGCGGTGCGAAGGCAAGGGCGCTGACGACCTGGTGCTCACCGCGCCGAAGGGCGGACCGCTCCGCCTGCGGAACTGGCGACGCGAGGTCTTCGATCCCGCCGTGCGCGCGGCCGGGCTGAGCGACGTCACCCCGCACGACCTGCGCCACACCGCTGCCTCGCTCGCCGTTGCCAGCGGCGCCACCGTGAAGGCCGTCCAGCGGATGCTTGGCCACGCCTCGGCGGCGATGACCCTGGACGTCCACTCCGGCCTCCTCGACGACGACCTGACGGCGCTGGCCGACCGGATGGACGCCGCCGCGCGGGCAGCCGCGGAGGCGCGTGTGGGCGCCGTGTGGGCGCGGCCCGCCAGCCGACACTCCGCCGAACGGTAAATGCGCTGTTCCAAGGCGGTGGGCCCCGTGGGGATCGAACCCACAACCCGCGGATTAAAAGTCCGCTGCTCTGCCAGTTGAGCTAGAGGCCCGGTGGGTGCAGGACCCTCCAGATGCGCGCGGGACTGCTGGAGGCCCTGCCGCACGGTCCGAGGCTACCGCCGGAGATCCGAGCCACCGCAGCGAGCGGCTCGGCCCGCGGGGCCGGCGGCCAACGGAGATCAGACGACGGTCACCGGGGCTCCGACTCGGATCTCCCCGTCGGTGAGGAGGTCCACCCGCAGCCCACCCCGGTGGATCAGCGGTCGCAGCACACCGGGGCCGCTGAGCCGCTCGAGGTGCGCGCAGGGCTCGCACAGCCGGCGGCCGGCGCACAGCACGTCCCCGATGCGGAAGGTGCGCCCGACGAGGGCGTTGACGTCGATGCCGCGGGTGAGGACGTTGCGCCGGGTCGCGGCGAATTCGAGCGGATGCCCCGCCGCCCCGAGCTCGTCGAGCACCTCCGCGGCGACCAGCGTCAGGTCGTACCCGGGCCGGTGGCCGGCGCGCGGGCTGAACGTGCCGGCCCGTGCGGCGTAGCGGTCGCCGTCGAGGCCGCGCCCGGCGAGGGCCCGTGCGGTCCCGAGCAGCTGCATGGGGGCCTCGGCCACGGTGGCCACGGCCAGGCTCTCGACGGTGCCGTGCAGCTCCGGCGCGACCGGAGCCGGGCGCAGCACGGGGTCGAGGGAGGCGACGGCGTACGCCTCGGTGATGCGCAGCTCGGCGGTGGCCCGGCCCAGCAGCCCGGGCGCCTGGGGACTGAGGACGACCCCGGGTGGCGTCCCGAAGGCCAGGACGGGGACGGACGCCCCGGCTCCCCCGGCCGCGCCGCCCGCAGCACCGCCGCGCTCCACCACGGCGATCCACCAGCCGGCCCACTGGAACCGGTCGGGCTCGGCGATGGGCACCAGACCCGACCCGCGCTCGGCCAGCCACGTCCGCCAGGCTCCGAGAGCGTGCCGCAGGCCGCCGTCCGGCAGCGGCAGGTCGGTCCCGGGCACCTCGGTGACCGAGGCCAGGCAGACGGCGAAGCCGCGGGTCAGTTCATCGGAGACCGCCCCGGGCGGGAGCTCGACGTCGATCACGGTCCCTCCCGGGTCCGGCCGGTGCCGCCTGGCCCGCGGCCACCGGTCGAGGCTACGAGGGGAGGCTACAAGGGACGCCACGAGGGGGCGATACCGTCGCCGTCGCGACCGGTCCGGGGGCAGCCCCATGGTCACGCCCGACCCCGGAGTTGCGCGTGCGCGGCCCGGACCAACGCGTCGGCGACCCGGTCGAGCGGGTCGGAGTCCAGTCGCCACTGCTGCCAGTACAGCAGGACGTCGACGGCGCCGGCCGGGTCGAACGGCGTGACCGCGCCGACGCCGGGCATCCGCGGCCGACGTCCGGGGTCCAGCTGCAGTTCCGGCAGCATGCCCCAGCCGAAGCCGAGGGCCACGGCGCGAAGGTAGTCCGCCGACGAGGGGACGTAGTGGATCGGCACGTCCGCCGTCGGCAGGTGCCGGCGCAGGTAGACGTGCTGGAGGTCGTCGCGGCGGTCGAAGACGACCACCGGCGCCGACCGCAAGGCCTCGGCGGCGGGCCCGCGCGGGAACCAACGGTCGGCGAACCCGGGAGCGGCGCAGGGCAGGTAGCGCATGCGGCCCAGCGGCGTCACGCGGCAGCCAGCCACCGGTTCCGCGTCGGAGGTGACCGCACCCATCACGGTGCCGGCCCGCAGCAGCGTGCTGGTGTGGGTCTGGTCGGAGCTGTGCAGGTCGAAACGGAGCTCGTCGGCCAGCGGAGCGAGCGCGGGCAGGGCCCAGGTGGCCAGCGAGTCGGCGTTGACCGCGATCGGCACGACCGGCGGGCGGCCGGGCTCGGCCGGGTCGAGGTGACGGCTGGTGTCGGCGACGAGCAGACCGACCTGGCGGGCCAGCCGCAGCACCGGCTCGCCGGCGGAGGTGACGGTTGCCGGCCGCCCACGCTGCACCAGCACCCGGCCGGTGGCCACCTCGAGCGCGCGCAGGCGCTGCGACACCGCGGACGGCGTGACGTGGAGCCGGCGCGCGGCCGCCTCCAGGGTGCCCTCGTCGATCACCGCGACCAGGGTTTGCAGCTGCGCCAGGTCGACGTCCACGAACAGCGATGCTAACGCTGCCAAAGAAACATGAGCTGGACTGTCGGACGCACCGTTCCTAGCGTCGAACACCGTGACGACGGGACTGCTGGCCGCCCTGGCCGGACTGGGGTTGGGCCTCTCGCTGATCGTGGCCATCGGGGCGCAGAACGCCTTCGTCCTGCGGCAGGGTCTGCGCCTCGAGCACGTGAGCGCGGTCGTGGCGGTGTGCGCGGTGTCCGACGCGGTGCTCATCCTCGCCGGCGTCGCGGGCGGCTCGTGGCTCAGCGCCCGGTTGCCCGACGCGATCACCGCGATCCGCCTGGCCGGCGCGGCCTTCCTGCTCGGCTACGCCGCTCTCGCCGCCCGCCGGGCGCTGCACCCGGCGGCGATCGCCGTCGACACGCGTGGCACCCGGACCGGCCTGCTGGCGACCGTCGTGACGTGCCTCGCGCTGACCTGGCTCAACCCGCACGTGTACCTGGACACCGTGCTGCTGCTGGGATCGGTCGCCGACAGCCACGGCACCTGGCGGTGGTGGTTCGCCGTCGGCGCGGCAGTCGGCAGCGTGATCTGGTTCTGCGCCCTCGGCTACGGCGCGCGGCTGCTGCGGCCCCTGTTCGCCCGCCCGGCGGCCTGGCGGGTGCTCGACTCCGCCATCGCCGTCGTCATGGCCGTCCTCGGCCTCGGCCTGCTCACCAGCGCGCTCTGACGCCCGGCTCCGGTCGAGGACCGACGCGCCGGAGCGCCGGACCCGCGGACCGGCGCCTGCCCGTGCCGGCTCAGATCACGTCGAACGCGAGCAGCAGCACGAGCGTGAGCAGGGCCGAGACGAGCAGGGAGCCGAGGCAGCCCAGGCGGCTGGAGAACAGGAAGAACACCCGCGATCGATGCCCGCCACCGGCCGCCCGCTACCGCGCGTGTGAGCGGAACCTCACCGGACCGGGTGCGCTCACCCGTCCAGGGGATCCCGTCCCCCAGCAGCGGCTACGTAGCGTGAGCGCGACGGCCGGGTGGCCGGTCGACGACGCCCGACCACCCGGTCCCGGACCAGCCCGTCCCATCGCCGAGCAGAGGCGGTGGGACGGGCCCCGACCCCGGCCCGGCCGCTCCGTTCCCCCCGGAGCGGCCGGGTCGGCTCTCTTCCCGGGCCACCACCGTCAGCGGCGTCCCGTGCAGATCCGGTCGACCATCTCGGTCAGCTGCGCCCGGGCCGGCTCGTCGAGCGGCAGGTCGACGACCACCGGCTCGCGCTCCCCCACCTCGACCCCGACCGGGAAGCGGAACGGCTGCTTGGTCTCGGCCAGCACGTGCGGGTCGCAGGACGCCGGCTCGAACGATACCGGCGTCGCGGCCGACCGCTCGTCGCCGCCCAGGTCCAGCGGCAGTCCGGACGCCGTTGGCTCGACCAGCACGCTCCGGTCGAGCCGGACCACGCGCACCGGCTCCGTCCCCGACCGGCGCTCCAGCGTCAATGAGCCGCTCACCCCCGCCTCGTCCGCCCGCAGCCCGGTCACCGCGACGTCCACCACGCCGGCCAGCGCCAGGGCGGCGCACCGCTTCCCGTGGACGCGGGTCAGCGCCTCCGCGGCGAGCGGCGCGGTGAGCCGCTCGGTCGTCCCGTCCGGTCGGGCGACGGTCAGCTCGACGGTGGCCGGCTCGGCGTCCGCGTCGCAGACCGGGTCCCCGTACGGGGCCGGCAGGTCGATCGTGCGGCCCGGCGCGTAGCCGGCCACCTCCTCGCCGGCGGGCAGCGGCTCGAAGCCCGGCGACCGCAGCGCGAGCGAGGTGACCGTGAACGGCTCCGCGCCGGTGTTGGTGATCCGCACGTGCACCTGGCCGCCGACGGCGGCGTCCGTGCGCAGCTCGATGGCCTCGGCGTCGATCCCTGGCACGGCCGGGACGGCGGGCGTCGCGGGCCTGGCGGACGACGGGCTCGCCGCCGCTCCGGCGCCGTCGCGCACGGCGGGTTCGGCACCACCGCAGCCGGCGCCGAGCCCGAGCAGCAGCCCGACGACGGCCGCCCGGCGGGCGGAGCGCCCCGCCTCCCGTCCCACGACGCGCAGCGTAGGTCGGCGCAACCGCCCGCGGGACCGTCAGCGCGGGGCGTTCACCCCTGGTGTCGCCCCGCGAGGCGGGCCAGCACCCGTCCGGCGTCCATGCGGACGTCCAGCTTCTCCTGGTGGTTCGCCGCCGGCCCGCGCCGCGGAGTGCCGTCGTCGAGGTCGAAGGCCGATCCGTGCCACGGGCAGACCAGGCAGGTCCGTCCGCGCAGCTCCTCGACGGTGCCCTCCTGCAGCGGGCCGGACGCGTGCGAGCAGTTGCCGACGAACACGTCCACACGGGCGCCCCGCCGGACCGCCACCAGCGGGACGTCGGCGCTGCCGCCGCTCCCGGTCCGCAGCGCCGGCCGGCCGTCGGGGAAGTCGTCGAGCGGGCCGAGGTCCATCCAGTCGTGCTGCAGCGCCCGCGCCGCGGCCGCGGAGTGCGAGGCACCCGACGACTGCGCGTAGGACATGTGGCCGCCGATCGAGGCGGATCCGGTGGCCACGGCGAGCCCGGCGTACGCCAACCCCCGGCCGAGCCCGTCCCGGCGCCGCGCCCGTGCCACCAGCGAACCGACGTACAGCCCGGTGGCGACGACGTTCAGTGCGGCGTGCAGAGCACCCAGCCGCCGCACGCCCGCTCCCTGCTCGGCCCAGTCGGCGGCCCCGGTGAGCGCCGCGGGCACGGACGCCGCCACGCCGGTGCCGATGAGCACCGTCGCCGCCGGCCGCAGGGGCGGGATGGCGTCGAGCAGGCCCGCCGAGAGCCAACTGCCCGTGGGCACCTGGATGACGACCGGGTGCAGCGGGTGGCCCAGCCAGGTGCCGTGCAGGAGGTCCTTGAGCGCCGTCGGCCGCAGGGCGGCGCGGACGGCGGTGCGCGCGGGCTCGATCGCCCGGTCGAGGGTGGGCACGTCCGAGAGTCGATCGAGGAAACCCGTGAGGCTCATGCGGCCCCTCTACCCCGCGGCGACCCGGCGACGCGTGCGCCCCGGTCGCTGTCGGCCCGGGCCGGTCGTGACCCGTCCCACAGGGGGGCATGACCCTCGCCCGCCGCGGGAATCCCAGCCCGACACCCGGCCGTTTCCACAGCGAGGCACACCGAGAGGACCCCCGTGACCTGCCCGACGCTGCTGCTGCGTCACCCGCTGCCCGCGGCGGTGGCGCGGGTGCGGGAGGCCGGGGCCGGACCGTGGCTGCGGACGCTGCGCCACCGCGACGACGTCCTCTCCCAGTTACCCGTTTCCTGCTCGCCGGCGGCCTGGCGAACGTGCTGTACGCGGTGCTGTTCCTCTCCCTGGCGCCGCTGGGCGGCCAACCGGCCAACCTCGCCGGTGCGGTCGCGTCCTCGACGCTGGCCAACGAGCTGCACCGCCGCTCGACCTTCCGGGCCGGGGCACGGGTCGGCTGGCTGACCGCGCAGTGGGCCGGCAGTGGCATCGCGCTGGCCGGCTGGGCGATGTCGGCCGCTGCGCTGGGCGTGCTCGAGGCCGCGGTCGTCGACCCGTCGCCGGCCACCGGCGCCGTCCTCGTGCTGTCGGTGACCGCCACCGTCGGCCTGGTCCGCTTCATCGCCCTCCGCTGGGTGTTCCGCCCCGCCCGCCCCGCCCGGCCCACCCTGGCCGGCGCGGCCTGACCGCCCCGCGGCACGTCCGGCCACCTGCCCCGAGGGGCCGGGGATTGAGGTTTGCGCCACACCCGGGATGAACATGTACCCCGGTGGCATTGGTTGAGCGTGCAACCAACTGCACCTCCCGTCCCCGATCCATCGAGGAGCACCGTCGTGGCGAAGATCGCCGTCATCTACTACTCGTCGACCGGCAACGTGCACCAGCTGGCCGCGGCCGTGGCCGAGGGCGCCCGCGAGGCCGGCGCCGAGGTCCGCCTGCGCCGCGTCCCGGAGCTGGCGCCCCAGGAGGCCATCGACTCCAACCCGCTGTGGCGCGCCCACGTCGACGCCACCGCGCACGAGGTCGAGGAGGCCACCCCGGCCGACCTGGAGTGGGCCGACGGCTATGCGCTCGGCACGCCCACGCGCTTCGGCACGCCCGCCGCGCAGCTCAAGCAGTTCATCGACACGCTCGGCGGCCTGTGGTTCCAGGGCAAGCTCGCCAACAAGGGCGCGACCGCCTTCACCAGCGCGCAGAACACCCACGGCGGCATCGAGTCGACGATCCTGACGCTGTTCAACGTGTTCTCCCACTTCGGCGCCGTCATCGTCCCGCCGGGCTACACCGACCCGATCCTGTTCGAGGCCGGCGGCAACCCCTACGGCAGCTCCGTCGCCTCCGCCGGCAAGTCGGCCGCGGCGTCCGACGCCGAGCTGGCCGCCGCCCGCCACCAGGGCCGCCGCCTGGCCGAGGTGAGCGCCAAGCTCGCCGCCTGAGCGACCCCGCGCACGGCACGGCGCCCCCGCACCCGTCCGGTGCGGGGGCGCCGCCCGTTCGGGTGCCGGCCGGCGCGGAGACCCGGACGGCGGCCTCGCCGCTCACTAACCTGGCCGCCGTGTCCGAGCCGAGCACCCCGCCGCGCCCTCCGCGGCCGTGGCTCACCGGTGCACGGCGTCTGCTCCCGGCCGCGCGCCGCTGGGGCTCGCGGTTGGCCGTGACCGTGGGCGGCGCCCTGCTCGGCGTGGCGCTGCTCGGCCGGGTCGACGCGCCGATCGGCCCCTTCGACGCCAGCCTCGCCTTCCGCCCGGTGGGCGGCGGCGCCGACCTGGCCATCCCTCCGCTCGGCTCGCTGGCCGTCGACGCCTACGACGGGCCGCTGCGCCTGGAGATCCAGCTCCGCCGCATCGACGAGGTGCGTGTGCAGAGCCTCGTGTCCAGCCCGGCCGCACTCGACCGGGTCGTCGACGAGGTCAGCGCCGACCTGCGGTCCGCCGTCGTCCGGCTGGTGTGGACGACGACCGGTGCTGCCGTCCTCGGCGCCGCCGGAGCCGCGCTGCTGCTGACCCGCCGCCGGCGGGAGCCGGCCATCGCCGCCGGCCTGTCGGTCGTGCTGCTGGCCGGGACCGCCGGCATCGGCGCGGCCACCTGGCGGCCCGAGGCGCTCTCCCAGCCCACCTACACCGGCCTGCTGGTCAACGCGAACAGCCTGATCGGCAGCGCCGAGGACATCGTGGCGCGTTTCGACGCCTACCGGGCGTCGCTGGAGGACCTGGTCGGCAACGTCACCACGCTCTACGCCACCATCGCCGCGCTGCCCGCCCCGCCCAGCGCGGACGCCGACAGCACGGTCCTGCTGCACGTCTCCGACCTGCACCTCAACCCCGCCGGCTTCGACCTGGTCGCGCAGCTGGTCGACCAGTTCGAGGTCGACGGCGTGCTCGACACCGGCGACATCACCGACTGGGGCAGCGAGCCGGAGAACCAGCTGATCGGCTCGGTGGGCGCGTTCGGCGTGCCCTACGTCTACATCCGCGGCAACCACGACTCGTCGGTGACCGCCGGGCTGATCGCCGCGCAGCCGGGCACCGCCGTCCTGGACGGCTCCGACGTGACCGTCGGCGGCGTCCGCGTGGTCGGCGCCGCCGACCCCCGGTTCACCCCGGACAAGAGCAGCGGGGACGACGGCAGCGGCAGCGACGAGCTGCTGCAGGCGACCGGTGAGGAGCTCGCCGACTTCGCGGCGTCGCTCGACCCCGCGCCGGCGGTGGCGCTGGTGCACGACCCGAAGACGGCCGAGCCGCTGGACGGCGTCGTCCCGCTCGTCCTCGCCGGGCACACGCACGACCGCAGGGTGACCGAGCTCGACGAGGGCACCGTGCTCATGGTGCAGGGCTCCACCGGCGGCGCGGGGCTGCGCGCGCTCGAGGGCGAGTACCCCGAGCCGCTGACCTGCACGGTGCTCTACTTCGACTCGGCCACCGGCGCGCTCACCGCCTACGACGAGATCACGGTGGGCGGCCTCGGGCTCACCGAGGCGACCATCGAGCGCACGGTCGTCGAGCGGCCGGGGGGCGAGACGGCCGGGGCTGCGCCCGCCGGGCAGGCACCCACCGGGCAGGCACCCACCGGGCAGGCACCCACCGGGCAGGCACCGCCCGGGCCGACGCCTGCCGGACCGACGCCCGCCGAGGCCGGTCCGATCGGCCCGGCGGAGGCGCCCGCACCGGACCCCGGCGCGCCGCCGGCGGCCTCGCCCGCCGGGTGACCGGGCCGCCTGCCTAGGCTCGCGGCATGGCTCCCCGGACGACGATCCGCATCCCCGCGGCCCTGCTCGCGGGTGGGCTGCTGCTCGCGCCGCTGGCCGGCTGCACGGTCAGCTCCGAGAACGTGTCGTGCTCGACGAGCTCCTGCACCGTCCGGTTGTCCGGGGACACCTCGGAGGTCGAGATCCTCGGCACGACGCTCGGCTTCGGCGGCGTGCAGGACGGGCGGGCGTCGCTGGAGGTGGCGGGCACCAGCGTCTCGTGCGCCGAGGGTGAGGCGGTCCGGGCCGGGACGCTCACCTTGGAATGCACCTCGGTGTCCGACGACTCCGTCGAGGTCACCGCCTCGCTCGGCTGACCGCCGGGGTCGGTCGGCGCGGGTGTCGATCGGCATCCCGGGGCGCGCCTCCCGGGTCGCGCCCGCAGGTGGCGCGGGTCAGGCCGGGTCGGCGACCTCGACGACGATGCGGGTCGGGTCCGCGAGGCTGTACACCCGGAAGGGCACTTCCTCCTGCACCCCGACGAAGGTGACCGTCTGCCCCTCGAACGTGGCGTCGAAGACGACCTCGGTGACCACCTGGGCCGCGGGGTCGGTGAGCGGTGCGTCGGCGGCGTACTCCTCGACCCCGGTGGCGTACGGGTAGGCGGTGCCGGTCAGCGTGACCTGCAGCACGGCGCCACCGGCGACGTCGACCGCATCCCCCGAGCCCTGGGACGACGGCGCGTCGACGTAGCGGACGTCCCAGCCCGGCGTGCCGGTGCCGCCGAGCTCGAGCACGATCCGGTCGAAGCCGTCGTGCCGGCCGAGCCGGATGTCGGTCACGGTGCCCTGCGAGTCGGCCGACGGCTCCGCGGTGTCCGGCGTCGCGTCGGCCGGGAAGGGTGGCGCGCTGGTGTCCCCGCCGGCGGACGGCGAGGCCGGGCCCGCACCCCCGGTCGCGGGCGCGCTGCTGGGCGCGTCCCCGCCGCCGGCCGCCGTCCCGAGGTCCCCCGAACCGGCGCAGGCGGTCAGCAGGACCAGGGACAGCGAGGAGGCGAGCAACGCGGCACGGCGGACGTACATGCACAGAAGGGTGACACCCCCGAGGCGGTCCGTTCGTGATTGACGGCACGGCGATTTCCGGAGCGGACGAGTCCCGCCCGGACACGGCCGGCGGGGTGGTCACCGGCGCCCCGCGCGGGGCATGTATCGTTCTCCATGCCCCCGGCACGTACGAGCCCCCATCGTCTAGCGGTCCAGGACGCCGCCCTTTCAAGGCGGTAGCACGGGTTCGAACCCCGTTGGGGGCACGCACCGCACGAGCAGCACCAGCAACACCAGCAAGGCCCTGTAGCGCAGTTGGTTAGCGCGCCGCCCTGTCACGGCGGAGGTCGCGGGTTCGAGTCCCGTCAGGGTCGCTCTCCGGTGGTCCGCACCGGTCGGGGCAGGTAGCTCAGTCGGTACGAGCGCTCGCCTGAAAAGCGAGAGGTCGGCGGTTCGACCCCGCCCCTGCCCACACCCTCCGCGCCGCACCCGGCGCCTCCTCACACCCAGACGCGGTCGGCGGCCACGCGGGCGTACACCTCCTCGTGCACGCGCCGCACCGCGGCCCGCTGCTCGGTCCGCCACGCGCGGTCGGCCGGTCGCGGCATCGGCCGGGCCAGCGCCGCACCGACGGCGACCGTCAGCGACACCGGGTCCAGCCCCCGGTGCTCGTCGTTGCCGTAGGTGACCACGTCGGACCACTGGTCGGCGAACCAGCCGCAGCTCGGCGCGACGACCCGGGTGCCGACGTCGCGGCAGACCTCGAGGTCGCGGGAGTGGGTGCCGCACCGCTCGGGCAGCACCGCGACGTGCAGCTGCTGCAGCCGCGCCGTCCGGTCGCCGCGGACCACCACGAGCCCGACGTCGCCGTCGGCGACCAGGCCGCGGACGGCGGACGGCAGCGCGGGCTCGTCGCGGACGTCGACCAGCACCCGCAGCCGCCCTCCGCCCGACCTGGCGCCCGACAGCGCCGCCCGCACCACGGCCGTCGGATCGGGGACCGCCGGCGACGGCCCGCCGACCGGCAGCCCGACCAGGCCGCGCTCGCCACCCAGCTCGGGCACCGGGACGGCGAGCGACGGGTGCGCGACGACGATCGCCGTCCGGCCGAACCGCGCAGCGAGCTCCTCCGCGGCACCCGCGGTGAGGGTCAGGACCAGCTCCGCCGTCGTCAGCACCGCGGCCAGGTGCGCGTCGTGCCGCACGCGGGTCACCTGCTGCGGGTCGCGCAGCTGGTGGACGGTCACCACCAGCGGGACGCCGAGCCGGCGCAGCGTCCCCAGCCAGTGGTCGAGCCGCGCCGGGGTCAGGTGCCCGTACCCGGTGTGCAGGTGCACCACGTCGACCGTCCGCGCGTGCAGCTCCAGGTAGGTCGGGTCCAGCCAGGGGCTCGGTCCGGCAGCGGGCCCGACGCGGACCGCACCGTCGGGCAGCACGGCGTCGACGTACGCGTCGGTGTGCGGGATGCTCGCCACCCGCAGGAGGCCGGTCGGCGGCCCGCCCGGGCGGGACGGTGGTGCGGAGGTCATCCGGCCGTGCTCCTCCTGCGGTCGAGCACTGCGGCGGCAGGGGGCGGTGCTCACGACGACGGTGTCGGCACCGGTGAGGCACCGGGGTTCCGTTACCCGGCGATCCGTCGGCCAACCCGGACGGCGCCCGAAGGGATGACGAACGCCCTCCTCACCGGTCAGGATGGGCGTCGCCGGGACGACGGCCCGCCGTCCGCCCGGGTGCATCCGCACCGTCAACCGGCAGACCTCGTGCAAGCGCGCGGCCAACTTCGGTGACTTCTGCCCCGCGGCGGTCGGTGACACGGAACGGTCCGCCCGATTACTCTCTGTTCATGTTCTCGACGCTCCTGGTCATCGGCGGTGTCCTCGCCGGGCTGCTCGTGCTGCTCGCCCTGATCGTGACCCTGAGCGCCCGCCCCGCCGCCGGCGACCGCGCCGCCTCCGGCCGTCCCGACCGCTCGGCCGGCTGGGTGGCCGACGTGGGCCGCCGGCACCCGGACGCGTGGGCACCCGTCACCACCACCAGCGAGATCCCCGCGATCCGCTGACCAGACCCCGGCGTCCCGGCGGCTGCGGACAGCGCGCCGCCGGGACGGCCCGGTCCACCGCGCACCGCCCTCAGGGCAGGCGTAAAGACTCCGCCGGTCCCGGCTCCACCCGGCCCTCGACGAGGAGCTTGCCCAGCGTCGCCCGGGTCGACTGGGCCGCCGCGGGCCACAACGCGCGCGGCACGTCCGCGTAGACCTCCGCGACCAGCTCGTCGACCGTGCGCGGGCCCCCGGCGAGGGCACCCAGCAGCTGCACCTCCCGGTACGCCCGGTGGGCCAGGTAGTACTCCAGCACCGCCACCGGGTCCTCGGTCAGCTCCGGCCCGTGCCCGCAGTAGAGCGCGCTGGGCCCCAGGTCGTGCACCCGGCGCAGCGACTCGAGATAGGCGACGACGTCGCCCTCGGGATGCGTCACCACCGAGGTGCCCCGGCCCAGCACGTGGTCGCCCACGAGCACCGCGCCCGACTCCAGCCGGAACGCGAGGTGGTCGCCGGTGTGCCCCGGGGTCGGGACGACGGTGAGCACCGTGCCGGCCAGGACCAGCCGCTCCCCCGCGCGCAGCAGCCGCCCGGCCGGGCCGGCGACGTCGCGGCGCGCGGCGGCGACGGGCGCACCGAAGTGCGCTCCCCACGGTTGCGCCGCCTCGGCGTGGTCGCCGTGGTGGTGGGTGACGAGCACGGCGACGCAGCGCGCGTCGCGCTCGGTCAGCGCGGCCTCGACGGCGGCGAGGTGCGCGGCGTCGTCCGGCCCCGGGTCGACGAGCACGGCCTGCCCGGAGCCCGGCTCCCCGACCAGGTAGGTGTTCGTGCCGTCGAGGGTCATCCCCGAGGGGTTCGGCGCGAGCACCCGGGTGACCAACGGCTCGAGCCGGGCGGTGCGGGGCATCGCGCCGGGCGCGGGCAGCGCCCAGCCGGTGCGGGGGTCGGCCGGCGGGGGCACGTCGGTGATCATGGTCGGATGGTCGCACCGATCGGCGTGGCGGGCAGCCACTCGACGATGATCAGGGGTGGGGCCTGCGCTGCGACACAGCGCCGGGGCCTGCGCTGCGGCCCGCCACCGATCCCCGAGGTGGCGGACCGCAGCTGGTCTGCGGTGGGTGCGGGTCTAGCAGCGCTCCATCGGGACGCCGCGGGCGCGCAGCCACGACACCGGGTCGGTGTGCCCGCTGTGCATCGATCCGCCGGGGTGGACCTCGAAGTGCAGGTGCGGCCCGGTGGACTGGCCCCGGTTGCCGACCTCGGCGATGACCTCGCCGACGCCGACGCGCTCGCCGGTCCGGACGAACTCGCGGTTCACGTGGCCGTAGACGGTGATCGCGCCGTCGTCGCCACGGATGTAGACGGCCAGCCCGAAGCCGGTCGCCGCACCTGTGCGCACGACGGTGCCGGACGTGGCCGCGTAGACCGGGGTCCCGATGGGCGCGGCGATGTCGACGCCGCCGTGCAGGGTGCCCCAGCGGCTGCCGAAGCAGCTGGAGACGTAGCCACCGGTGGGCCGCACGTAGCCGCGGCCGCCTCCGGTGCCACCGCCTCCGCCCCCCTGGCTCCGGGCCCGGGCCGCGGCCTGCTCGGCCTCCCGGCGGAGCCGCTCGGCCTCCGCCCGCGCGGCGGCCTCCTCGGCCTCCTTCTGGGCGACCCACTGCCGGTAGGCGTCCCGAGCGCCCTGCAGCTCGAGCAGGCGCACCTGCGCGTCCTGCAACTGCTGCTCGTAGGTGGCCTTCTGCGCCTCGACCGCGGCGTAGGCGGTCTGCTGGGCGGCCACCTGGCGGTCGGCCTCGATCTTGGCCGCCTCGGCCGCGGCCTCCGCCGCGGCCATCTCGTCCCGGGCCGCGCGGGCCGCCGAGTCGGCGTTGGCCTGGCGCACCTTCGCGATCTCCAGCGCGCCGAGCACGTCGAGCTGGGTCTCGGCGACGTAGTCGAGCAGCGCCGCCCGCTGGATGAGCTCGCCCGGGCCCTCGGCGTCCAGCAGCGCCGCCGAGCCGGTCAGCGTGCTGCCGTTCATGTAGCTGTCGCGGGAGAAGCCGGCGATCCGGCGCTCGGCCGCGGTGACGGCCTCGCCGGCCAGCCGCAGCTCGGCCGCGGCGCGGTCCGCCGCCTCCTGGGCGACGACGAGGGCTTCCTCGGCCGCCAGGAGCGCGGTCCCGGCCGCCTCCGCCTGCACGGCCAGCCGTTCCAGCTCGGCGGCGGCCTGCGCCACGAGCCCGGCGATGCGGCCCACCTCGGCCGCCGCGGCGTCCTTCGCGGCCTGCGCGTCGCCGAGCTGCTGCTCGCTGGGGTTGGGCGGAGGCGGTGGCACGGCCTGTGCGGGGCCGGCGGTCCCGACGAGGACGGCGCCGGTCAGCACGCCGACCAGCAGGGCCCGGGGCAGCCGGCCGCGCGCGCCGCGGACCCGCGCGCGCGGGCGCGGGGTCGGACGGCGCTGCGGCATGCTCGCTCCCTCTGGCTGGCGGTGGTGCGGTCGCTCGATCGGCGGGTGACTGCGGAGAAGGGTCGCACTGCTACCGCGAGTCACAAAGGCAACACGCGGCACGTCCTCCTCACGTGATGTCGTCCGTCACCCCTCCCTCACTCGATCGGCACCGGATCGGCCCACCTCGAGCCGCCTGCGGACCGGGTCCGCGGACGGCGACGGCCGAGCCCGGAGGGCCCGGCCCTCGACCGGGTGGATGCGGTGCGGCG
This sequence comes from Geodermatophilus sp. YIM 151500, assembly GCF_025716945.1. Lineage (GTDB taxonomy): Bacteria > Actinomycetota > Actinomycetes > Mycobacteriales > Geodermatophilaceae > YIM-151500. The sequence goes on along the minus strand of NZ_JAOVZT010000007.1, from coordinate 19,427 downwards.
TGGCTGGTCAGGCGATGCCCCGGACCTGCCTCCGCGGCGCGGTCCGCTCCTCGCTCGTTCCTCGCTGCGGTGCTCCCGCGGCTGTCGTCAGGCGACGCGGTGGAGCCGCGCCTCCGCCTGGCCGCGCAGGATCGCGACGACGCGGTCGGCTCCGGCGGCGGGCCGGGCGCTGACCAGCAGTTCCAGGTCGTCGCGCTCGACGGGCGACAGGCCGGCGAGCTCACGGGCGAGGGTGCGGTGGGCGGCACGCTCGGCGCGGCGGCGGCGCATGCGCGACGACAGGCCGGACAGGTGGATGTGGCGGGACATGGCTGCTCCGTGCTCGGGGATGGGATCGGTAGCTCCGTCGCTGTGTATCTCGACATCCCCGCCGGTCCGCTTGTTTCCCGCTGTGACGATCATCGCCCGAAGGAGGGAGTCCGCGGTCCGCGACCGCCCCGCCGTCCGGTCAGCGACCGACCAGCGTCGCCTCGAAGTCGTACCGGGACGCCCGGTACACGTGCCGCCCGAATTCCACGGCCGCGCCCTGGTCGTCGAAGGCCGTCCGCTGCATCGTCAGCAGCGCCGCCCGCGGCGGCTCGTCGAGCAGCCGCGCCTCCTCGGCGCGCGCCAGCCGGGCCCCGATCCGCTGGTGGGCCACCCGCAGGTGCACGCCCTGGGCGCGCAGGTACTGGTACAGCCCGCGCTCGGAGAGCTCCTCCGCGGTCGGGGAGAACCGGCCGGGCAGGTGGTTGGTCATCAGCGCCAGGGGCTCGCCGCGCGAGTACCGCAGCCGGCGCAGGACGACGATCTCGTCGCCCTCGGCCAGGTCGAGCTCGTCCGCCACCGCGGCCGGGGCCGGGACGCGCTGGAGCGACAGCACCTTGGTGGTCGGCGCCTCCCCGCCGCTCGCGAGGTCCTCGTACAGGCTGGTCAGCTCCACCGAGCGGCGCACGTGCGGCTGGATGACCTGCGTGCCCACGCCGCGCTTGCGCACCAGCAGGCCCTTGTCGACCAGCTCCTGGACGGCGCGCCGGACGGTCGGCCGGGACAGGCCGTACCGCTGGGCCAGCAGGATCTCGTTCTCCAGCCGGGAGCCGGCCGGCAGGTCGCCGCCGGTGATGGCGCCCTCGATCGCCTGGGCGAGCTGGAAGTAGAGCGGGGTGGGGCTCGAGCGATCGACGTCGAAGGCCGGCACGGCTGCCACGGTGCTCCTCCCGACCGGCACCCTCCCCTGCCGGGGCGGGTCGTGAGCTCGATGATCGCAGAAGGGATCGCGGCAACGGGCGCCCGCCGACCCCGTCGGGTGAGCCCGACCCGGCCGTGCCATGAACATATGTCAGGACAAAGTATTGACAGCGCGGTGTGGTCCCGAGCACAGTCGGGGGGCACAGGCGCCCGGCGGCGACACCGGCCCGTGACGGCCTCGGCGGAAGGACGGAAACCACCGTGGAACAGCCCGTGGACGTGCTGGCCTTCGGCCGCAGCGGGGTCGACGTCTACCCCCAGCAGGTCGGGGTCGGCCTGGAGGACGTGACCAGTTTCGGCAAGTACCTCGGCGGCAGTGCCGCCAACGTGGCGGTCGCCGCCGCCCGCCTCGGGCACTCGGTGGCACTGGTCACCGGCGTGGGCGACGACCCCTTCGGCCGGTTCGTCCGCCGAGCGCTGCGCGACCTCGGCGTCGACGACCGCTTGGTCGTGGTCGACCCCGAGCACCCGACCCCGGTCACCTTCTGCGAGATCTTCCCGCCCGACGACTTCCCGCTGTACTTCTACCGGCGCCCGACCGCGCCCGACCTCCAGGTCCGCCCCGAGGACCTCGACCTCGACGCCGTCCGGAGCGCGCGGCTGTTCTGGGCGACGGTCACCGGGCTGTCGGAGGAGCCGAGCCGGTCGGCGCACCACGCCGCCTGGGAGGCCCGCGGCCACCGGCAGCACACGGTGCTCGACCTCGACTACCGGCCGATGTTCTGGTCCTCGCGCGAGGAGGCGACCGAGCAGGTCCGGGCGGCCCTGCCGCACGTGACCGTCGCCGTGGGCAACCGCGAGGAGTGCGAGGTCGCGGTCGGCGAGACCGACCCCGACCGGGCCGCGGAGGCCCTCCTGGACGCCGGCGTCGAGCTGGCCGTGGTCAAGCAGGGCCCGAAGGGCGTGCTCGGCCGCACCCGCACCGAGCGGGTCGTCGTCCCGCCGACGCCGGTCGACGTGGTCAACGGCCTCGGCGCCGGCGACGCGTTCGGCGGTTCGCTGTGCCACGGGTTGCTGACCGGCCTGCCGCTGGAGCAGACGCTGCGCAACGCGAACGCGGCCGGGGCCATCGTCGCCTCCCGGCTGGAGTGCTCCACGGCGATGCCGACCGCCGCCGAGGTCGAGGCGCACGTCGCCGCCCACGCCGCTGCGACCACGGACCTGGAGGGCACCCGTGTCTGACACCATCACCCCCGTCGCGCCCGCCGAGCAGCGGGGCACCGCGGCACCGGCCTGCACCAGCTACGACGAGGTCACCGAGCTGCGCAGCCGCGACCCGGGGGCGATCGGCCGCGCCCTGGCGGCGCGCCGGCGCCGGCCCGCCTTCCTGCCACCCGACGGCCGGCTGATGCTGGTCGCCGCCGACCACCCCGCGCGGGGCGCCTTCGCGGCGCAGGGACGCCCGACGGCCATGCACGACCGCCGCGGGATGCTCGACCGGCTGCGGGCCGCGCTCGCCCGGCCCGGGGTCGACGGCCTGCTGGCCACCGCAGACGTCGCCGAGGACCTGCTGCTGCTCGGCGCGCTCGAGGACAAGGTCGTCGTGGCCTCGATGAACCGCGGCGGCCTGGCCGGCGCCTCCTTCGAGCTGGACGACCGGATGACCGGTTACGACGTGGCCGGTGTCGTGGCGGCCCGGTTCGACGCGGCGAAGATGCTCAACCGCATCGACCTCGACGACGCGGGGACCGTCGCCATGCTGGAGACCTCCGGCCGGGCGATCAGCGAGCTGGCCCGGGCCGGCGTCGTGGCGATGCTGGAGCCGTTCCTCTCCCGGCGCGTGGACGGCAGGGTGGTCAACGACCTGAGCACCGACGCGGTGATCAAGTCCGTGCACATCGCGCAGGGCCTGGGCGCCACCTCCGCCTTCACCTGGCTGAAGCTCCCCGTCGTCTCCGGGATGGCCCGGGTCATGGACGCCACGACCCTGCCCACCCTGCTGCTGGGCGGCGACCCGACCGGTCGCCCCGAGGAGACCTACGCGAGCTGGCGGGACGCGCTGGCGCTACCGGCGGTCCGCGGCCTGGTCGTCGGCCGCACCCTGCTCTACCCGCCGGACGACGACGTCGAGGCCGCCGTCGACACCGCCGTGTCCCTCGTCCACTGAAAGGACCCTCCTGCCCCCACCGCTCGCGGGCTCGCGGCGGGGCCCTGCAGGAGGGCCAGCCGACCACAAGGCCCTGCAGGAGGGCCGCCCTCCCCTTTCGTCGAGGAGCAGCATGACCACCGCAGCACGGCCGGCCCCCGCGCGACCGGGGCGATCGTGGCACCTGCCCGCCGGCACCGCCGCCTCCGGCCCCTTCTCCCTTGAGGTCACCCCCGAGTCGGCCGGCTGGGGTCACTCGAGCCTGCGGGTCCTGGAGCTCGCCGCCGGCGCGTCGCACACCCTGGAGACCGGACCGGACGAGGTCGTCGTCGTCCCGCTCGCCGGCTCGCTCCACGTGGGCTGCGACGGGAAGACCCTGACCCTGGCCGGCCGCTCCGACGTCTTCGCCGGTCCCACCGACTTCGCCTACCTGCCGCTCGGCGCCACGGCGACGCTGGCCAGCCCCACCGGCGGCCGCTTCGCCCTCTGCGGCGCCCGCGCGTCCCGGCGGCTGCCGGTGCGGTACGGGCCGGCCGGCGGGGTGCCCGTCGAGCTGCGCGGCGCCGGTCCGTGCAGCCGGCAGGTGCACAACTTCGCCACCGCCGACGTCTTCGAGGCCGACTCGATCATCGCCTGCGAGGTGATCACCCCCGGCGGCAACTGGTCGTCGTACCCGCCGCACAAGCACGACGAGACCTCCGCGGCCGAGACCGAGCTCGAGGAGATCTACTACTTCGAGGTGGCGCCCGGGCCCGCCGGCACGCCGGGGCTGGCCTACCACCGGGTGTACGGCACCGCCGAGCGGCCGATCGACGTGCTCGCCGAGGTCCGCGACCGCGACGTCGTCCTGGTGCCGCACGGCTGGCACGGGCCGTCGATCGCCGCCCCGGGCCACCACCTCTACTACCTCAACGTCATGGCCGGGCCCGGCCCCGAGCGGGCCTGGCGGATCGTCGACGACCCCGACCACGCATGGATCCGCGGCACGTGGGCCGACGAGGACGTCGACCCGCGCCTGCCGCTGCACGCACCCGCCCGACCGAGCCAGAACGGAGCGTCCCGACCGTGAGCGAGCCCTATCCGCCGGCACGGACCGAGACCGTGCGCCTCACCGTCTCGCAGGCCGTCGTCCGCTTCCTCGCGCAGCAGCACACCGAGCGGGACGGCCACCGGCAGCGGCTGTTCGCCGGCTGCTTCGGCATCTTCGGGCACGGCAACGTCGCCGGGCTGGGCCAGGCCCTGCTGCAGGCCGAGCTCGACGACCCCGGGGCGCTGCGGTACGTGCTGGGCCGCAACGAGCAGGCCGTGGTGCACACCGCGGTGGCCTACGCCCGCGCCAAGGACCGGCTGCAGACCTGGGCCGTGTCGACCAGCGTCGGCCCCGGCTCCACGAACATGCTGACCGGCGCCGCGCTGGCCACGATCAACCGGTTGCCCGTCCTGCTGCTGCCCGCCGACACCTTCGCCACGCGGTCGGCCGGGGCCCTGCTGCAGGAGCTGGAGCTGCCGCACAGCGGCGACGTCACCGTCAACGACGCCTTCCGGCCCGTGTCGCGCTACTTCGACCGCATCTGGCGGCCCGAGCAGCTGCCCGGCGCCCTGCTCGGCGCGATGCGGGTGCTCACCGACCCCGCCGAGGCGGGCGCGGTGACCCTCTGCTTCCCGCAGGACGTGCAGGCCGAGGCCTTCGACTGGCCGGTCGACCTGTTCGCCGAGCGGACCTGGCACGTCGCCCGGCCGGTGCCCGAGCGGGCCGCGCTCCAGCGCGCGGTCGAGGTGATCCGGTCGGCCCGTCGGCCGCTGGTCGTGGCCGGCGGCGGCGTCATCTACTCGCACGCCACCGAGGCGCTCGACGCCTTCGCCACGGCCACCGGCATCCCGGTCGGGCAGACCCAGGCGGGCAAGGGCGCGCTGGCCTACGACCACCCGCAGTCGGTCGGCGCGATCGGCTCGACCGGCACGACCGCGGCCAACGCCCTCGCCCGCGAGGCCGACGTCGTCATCGGGATCGGCACCCGGTACCAGGACTTCACCACCGCCTCCCGCACCGCGTTCGCCGACCCGGGCGTCCGCTTCGTCAACGTCAACGTCGCGTCGATGGACGCGGCCAAGCACGCGGGCGTCACCGTGCAGGCCGACGCCCGCGAGACGCTGACCGCGCTGACCGAGGCGCTGGCCGGCTGGTCGGTCGACGACGCCCACCGGCGGCGCACGGCCGAGCTGGCCGCCGAGTGGGAGGCGACGGTCGAGGCCGCCTACCACCCGGCGACCCCCAGCGCCGGGGAGGGCGGCCGGCTCACCCAGAACGAGGTGATCGGCGTGGTCAACGAGGTCTCCGCGGCCCGCGACGTGGTGGTCTGCGCCGCCGGGTCGATGCCGGGCGACCTGCACAAGATGTGGCGGGTCCGCGACCCGAAGGGCTACCACGTCGAGTACGGCTACTCGTGCATGGGCTACGAGATCCCCGGCGGCATCGGCATCCGGATGGCCAGCCCCGACCGCGACGTCTTCGTCATGGTCGGCGACGGCTCGTACCTGATGATGCCGACGGAGCTCGTGACGGCCGTCCAGGAGGGCGTCAAGATCGTCGTCGTCCTGGTGCAGAACCACGGCTTCGCCTCGATCGGCGCGCTGTCGGAGTCCCTGGGCTCGCAGCGCTTCGGCACCCGCTACCGCTACCGGTCGTCGTCGTCGGGCCGGCTCGACGGCGACGTGCTGCCGGTCGACCTCGCCGCCAACGCGGCCAGCCTGGGCGTCGACGTCCTGGTCGCCCAGGACGGCCCCAGCCTCGAGGCGGCGCTGCGCAAGGCCAAGGCGAGCGAGCGGGCGACGGTCGTCCACGTCGAGACCGACCCGCTGGTCGACGCGCCGTCCAGCAGGTCGTGGTGGGACGTGCCGGTCAGCGAGGTCTCGACGCTGTCGAGCACGCAGGAGGCCCGCGCCGTCTACGACGGCTGGAAGGCCGCCCAGCGCCCGTACCTCGCGCCGTCCGACCCGAGCGCCTGAGCACCCACGCACTCCCCGTCCGACCCATCCCCCCCGAGCCCCGCTGGAGGAGCACCGACGATGAGCACGCAGAGCCAGGCGACACCCGCGCAGCCGCAGCGCGGCACCGGCCGGATCAGGGTGGGGTCGGCGCCCGACTCGTGGGGGGTGTGGTTCCCCGACGACCCGGAGCAGGTGCCCTGGCAGCGCTTCCTCGACGAGGTCAGCGCCTGCGGCTACGAGTGGATCGAGCTCGGCCCCTACGGCTACCTGCCCACCGACCCGGCGCAGCTGTCCGACGAGCTCGCCGCCCGCGGGCTCTCGGTGTCGGCCGGCACGGTCTTCGAGCACCTGCACCGGCCCGACTCCTGGGACGCGGTCTGGGGCCAGGTGCGGGACGTCGCGGCGCTGACGAAGGCGATGGGCGGCACGCACGTCGTCGTCATCCCCGACACCTTCCGCGACCAGAAGACCGGCGCGGACGTCGAGTCCCGCCACCTCACCCCCGAGGCGTGGGAGGCCAAGACCACCGGCGTGACCCGGCTCGGCCGCGCCGTGCAGGAGGAGTACGGCCTGTCGATCGCGTTCCACCCGCACGCGGAGACCCACGTCGGCTACCAGGCCGACATCGAGCGCTTCCTCGCCGACACAGATCCGCAGTACGTGCCGCTGTGCCTGGACACCGGGCACGTCAGCTACTACCGCGGCGACAACCTCGACCTCATCCGCCGCTACCCGGACCGGATCGGCTACCTGCACCTCAAGCAGGTCGACCCGGCGGTGATCGACGAGGTGCTGGAGAAGGACATCGTCTGGCCCGAGGCGGTGCGGATGGGCGCGATGGTCGAGCCGCCGAACGGCGTGCCGGCCTACCCGCCGCTGCTGGAGGCGATCGAGGAGCTCGGCCTGGACGTGTTCGCGATCGTCGAGCACGACATGTACCCGTGCCCGCCAGACATGCCCTTCCCCATCGCGCAGCGCACGCACCGCTACATCGCCAGCTGCGGCTTCCCGTCGCTGCAGATCGGCACCCCCACGACCGGGAAGGAGGAGCAGGCGTGACGACCACCGAGACCTCCGCCGGGGTGCTCCCGGACATGGCCGAGGTCCCGGCCCGCGACCTGCGCGTCGCGGTGCTCGGCGTCGGCATGATGGGCGCCGACCACGTGGCCCGCCTCTACAGCCGCATCTCCGGCGCCACGGTCGTCGCGGTCAGCGACGCGTTCGCCGAGAAGGCCGAGCAGGTCGCCGCCACGGTGCCCGGCTGCCGGGTGATCTCCGATCCGCTGGCCGCGATCGCCGACGAGGGCGTCGACGCCGTGGTGATCGCCACTCCGGGCCAGTTCCACGAGGAGCAGCTGCTGGCCTGCATCGAGCGCGGCATCCCGGTGCTGTGCGAGAAGCCGCTGACCATGGAGGCGGCCAGCTCGCTCGCGGTGGTCCGGGCGGAGGACGCGTACACCGCGCGCACCGGCCGGCAGCTCGTCCAGGTCGGCTTCATGCGCCGCTTCGACCCCGAGTACGCGCAGCTGCGCGAGCTGATCGCCTCCGGGGAGCTCGGCGAGCCGCTGGTCGTGCACTGCGCGCACCGCAACGCCGTCGTCCCGCCGCATTTCACCAGCGAGATGATGGTCAACGACTCGGTGGTGCACGAGGTCGACGTCACCCGCTTCCTGCTCGACGAGGAGATCGCCGCGGTCACCGTGCTGCGGCCGCGGGCCACCCGGCACGCGGTCGCCGGCCAGTCCGACCCGCTGCTGGTGCTGTTCGAGACGACCGGCGGCCGGATGGTCGACGTCGAGGTCTTCGTCAGCACCGGCGTCGGCTACGAGGTGCGGACCGAGGTCGTCGGAGAGGACGGCAGCGCGATGATCGGCCTCGACCTCGGTCTCGTGCGGCACCGCGGCGGAGCGTCCGGGGCGAGCCGGTCGACGGCGATCGCGCCGGACTTCCGCCAGCGCTTCGGTCGGGCCTACGACATCGAGCTCCAGCGCTGGGTGGACGCCGCCCGCCGCGGCACCATCGACGGCCCCGGCGCCTGGGACGGCTACGCCGCCCAGGCGGTGTGCGCCGCCGGGATCGAGGCGCTGCGCACCGGCCGGCGCACCGAGGTCCGGCTGGAGCCGCGCGAGGCCGCGTCGCAGGAGGGGACGGCGCCGTGAGGATCGCCCTCGACCCCCAGATGCTGCGGACGACACCGCTGCTGGAGCTGCCCGACGTCGTGGCCTCGATGGGCTACGAGTGGATCGAGCTGTCCCCGCGCGAGGACTTCGTCCCGTTCTTCAAGCACCCGCGGGTGGACCTGGCGACGGTGCGGGCCTTCCGGTCGAAGCTGGCCGACGCGGGCGTGGGCATCACGTCGGTGCTGCCGGTGATGCGCTGGTCGGGGCCCGGCGAGGTCGAGCGGCAGGCCGCCGTGCGGTACTGGCGGCGGGCCATCGAGATCACCGTCGAGCTCGGCGTCGACACGATGAACAGCGAGTTCAACGGCCGGCCGGAGGCGCCGGAGCTGGCCGAGGCGATGTTCTGGCGCTCGATGGAGGAGCTGCTGCCGGTGTTCGAGCGGGAGGGCGTGAAGCTGGCGCTCGAGCCGCACCCGGACGACTTCATCGAGCTCGGGCTGCCGGCCATCGACATGGTCCGCGGGATCGACTCGCCGGGCATGTCGTTCCTCTACTGCCTGCCGCACACGTTCCACCAGGGCGACGACGCGCCCGGCATCATCGCGGCGGCCGGCGACCTGCTCACCCACGTGCACGTCGCCGACTCGATGGACCACACCGCGTCCGACGGGCTGCGCTACATCACCAACCCGCCGGGCAACACCACCCGCGTCCACCAGCACATGGAGATCGGCCGCGGGGACGTCGACTTCGACGAGGCCTTCGCCGCGCTCGCCGGCATCGGCTTCGACGGTGTCCTCACCACCTGCGTGTTCGGCTGGGACGACCAGGCCAGGGAATCCGGCACGCGGATGCTCACCGCCATCCGCGAACTGGTCACCAAGCACTTCCCCGGCGACGCGCTGGCCGGGCGGCCGTCCGCGCCCGGGCGGCCGTCCGCTTCCGGGCAGCCGTCCGCCTCCGGGCGGCCGAACTTCCCGCAGACACCGCTCCCCGACGACACCGCTCCCTGACAGACACCCCACCCGAGGAGGGGCCATGCCCACGCACATCCCGCACTGGATCGACGGCGGCCGCCGCGACGGCGCCAGCGGCCGCACCGGCCCGGTCACCGACCCGGCGACCGGCGAGGTCACCGGCGAGGTCGCGCTCGCCTCGACCGAGGAGGTCGACGCCGCGGTCGCCGCCGCGTCCGCGGCCTACCCCGGCTGGCGCGACACCTCGCTGGCCCGGCGGACGGCGGTGCTGTTCCGCTTCCGCGAGCTGCTCAACGCCCGCAAGCCCGAGCTGGCCGAGCTCATCACCGCCGAGCACGGCAAGGTGCTCGACGACGCCCTCGGCGAGGTCTCCCGCGGCCAGGAGGTCGTGGAGTTCGCCTGCGGCGTCCCGCACCTGATGCGCGGCGGCTTCACCGAGAACGCCTCGACGAACGTCGACGTCCACTCGGTCCGCCAGGCCCTGGGCCCGGTGGCGATCATCAGCCCGTTCAACTTCCCGGCCATGGTGCCGATGTGGTTCTTCCCCATCGCGATCGCCTGCGGCAACACCGTCGTCCTCAAGCCGAGCGAGAAGGACCCGTCGGCGTCGCTGTGGATGGCCGAGCTGTGGAAGGAGGCCGGGCTGCCCGACGGCGTGTTCAACGTCGTCCAGGGCGACAAGGTCGCCGTCGACCGGCTGCTCGAGCACCCCGACATCCAGGGCGTGTCCTTCGTCGGGTCCACCCCGATCGCCAAGTACGTGTACGAGACCGGCACCGCCCACGACAAGCGGGTGCAGGCCCTCGGCGGGGCGAAGAACCACATGCTGGTGCTGCCCGACGCCGATCTCGACCTCGCCGCCGACGCCGCGGTCAACGCCGGCTTCGGCTCGGCCGGCGAGCGGTGCATGGCGATCAGCGCCGTGCTCGCCGTCGGTGGCGTCGGTGACGACCTCGTCGCCCGCATCGCCGAGCGCACCCGGACCCTCCGGACCGGCGACGGGCGCAAGGGCTGCGACATGGGCCCGCTGGTCACCAAGCAGCACCGCGACAAGGTCGCCTCCTACGTCGACGCCGGTGAGGAGGCCGGCGCGAAGCTCGTCGTCGACGGCCGCCAGGTGCAGCCCGACGGGGGCGAGGACGGCTTCTGGCTCGGCCCGACGCTGCTCGACCACGTCGAGCCGCAGATGAGCGTCTACACCGACGAGATCTTCGGGCCGGTGCTGTCGGTGCTCCGGGTGGACACCTACGAGCACGCGCTGGAGCTGATCAACACCAACCCGTACGGGAACGGCACGGCCATCTTCACCAACGACGGTGGCGCCGCCCGGCGGTTCCAGAACGAGGTCGAGGTCGGGATGATCGGCATCAACGTGCCGATCCCGGTGCCCATGGCGTACTACTCGTTCGGCGGGTGGAAGAGCAGCCTGTTCGGTGACTCGCACGCGCACGGCACCGAGGGCGTGCACTTCTTCACCCGGGGCAAGGTCGTCACCAGCCGCTGGCTCGACCCGAGCCACGGCGGGCTGAACCTCGGCTTCCCGCAGAACGCCTGACGGACGCGGAGTGGGATCGGCGCGGTGACCGCGCCGATCCCACTCCGCTCGGCCCCCGGCCGCCTGCCCCGGGCCGAGGCGCCCGATCCACGGCCCCCACCGACGGCTGTGTCCCGCGCTGGTTGATGGCGGCTCCAGAGCTACCCCTTGACTGATCGTGTAAACGCTTGCACTCTGTTACACGACCAGGAGGAGGGGCGATGTCCATCCGCGAGGTCGCGGCCCGTGCAGGCGTGTCGACGGCGACGGTGTCCCGGGTGTTCTCGCGACCGGAAGCGGTCGCAGCCGACACCCGCCACCGCGTGATGACGGCCGCCGAGGAGCTGCAGTACTCGCCTCACCCGGCAGCCAGTTCGCTCGCCGGTGGGCGCACCGGCAACCTCGGCATCGTCGTCCCGGACATCGCGAACTCCTTCTCCGCCGTGGTCATCAAGGCGGTCGACCGGCAGGCGCGCCGGGAGGGCTATGCCCTCTTCGTCGCCGGCTCCGAGGAGGTCGTGCACGACGAGGAGGCGTCGGCACGGGCGCTCGTCCAGCAGGTGGACGGGCTGCTGCTGGTGTCGCCACGGATGCCGGACGACGCCCTGCTGGCTCTCGCCGGGGCCACCCCGGTCGTCGTGCTCAACCGCCTCCTCGACGGCATCCCGGCCGTGCTCACCAACCTCTACGAGGCCACCAGGCACGCCGTCGAACACCTGCACGCGCTCGGGCACCGCACCGTCGTCTACCTGGCGGGCCCGGACGGCTACCCCAACGACGTCCGGCTGCGCGGGTTCCGCGACGCCTGCGGCCGGCTGGGCATGGAGGGGTCCGAGATCGGCCCCTTCGCGGCACGGTTCCAGGCCGGGGTGCGCGCCGCCGATCTCGTCCTCGCCACGTCCGCAACGGCCGTCGTGGCCTACAACGACGACATCGGAGTGGGCGTCATCAACCGGCTCGCCGACCGCGGGGTCCACGTGCCCGCCGACATCAGCGTCGTCGGCTTCGACGACACGCAGCTCGCCGAGGTGGTCACGCCGAGGCTGACCACCGTGCGGATCCCGGCTGCGGACGCCGGGACCGCCGCCATCGAGATGCTGCTGGACCTCGTGCGCGGCCGCGACGTGACCGTGCGCAGCCCGCGCCAGGTCTCGGCCGAGCTCGTCGTCCGGTCGAGCACCGGGCCGGTCCGCGCCGTCGCCTCGGCAGCCGGGCAGGACCCGGCGCCGTGACGGACACCGGCCTGCGTTCCGAGGCGGCGGCCGGGCGCCGCGCGTGGATCCTCACGAACCTGCAGACGGTCGGCTTCCTCTCGGTCGCCGATCTCGCCCGGCAGCTCGGGGTCTCGCAGATGACCATCCGCAGGGACCTGCACACCCTCGAAGGGGCCGGTCGCGTCCGATTGGTCCACGGCGGGGCCAGCCTCACTCCCGGCGCCCTGCGGACGTCCGCCTTCCCCGACGACGAGCTCGTCCGGGCCCGTGAGCGCGTGGCCACGCACGCCGTCCACCTCGTCGACGGGGCCGACACGATCGCCATCGACGCCGGGGCGACGGGGTACGCGATCGCCCGGTTGCTCCCCGAGGAGTTCGCTGGCTGCGTCATCAGCCACTCGATGCCCGTGCTGCAGTTCCTCACCTCGGGGCGGTCCTACCGGGTGGTCGCGCTCGGCGGTGAGCTCCTGCCCGATCGCCAGGCGTTCGTCGGCCCGACGACCGAGGCCGCGGTCGCCCAGCTGCGGGTCCGCACGTTCTTCGTCTCCCCCGCAGGCATCGACGCCCGTGGCCTGTACGCACGGACACCGGCCGAGGCCAGCGTGCAGCGTCGGCTCATGGACATCGCCGACGAGGTGGTCGTCGTCGCCACGCACGACGCGTTCTCGACCTCGGCGCCGGCGCGGATCGCGCCGCTGGAGCGGCTGGCGACGCTCGTCACGGACCGGCGGCCCCCCGGCGAGCTGGGCTGCGCGCTGCGACGGGTGGGAGTGGTCCCGCACGTCATGGCTGGGTGACCGGAGGGCCGGCTGGATGCCCGGAGGGCCGGTGTGCGAGACCGGACCGGTCCGATCGCTCCACCATCGCGCCGAGCACTTCTCGACTGTTCGAGAACGACCGCCAGATGTGCAATTCCGAACACGGATCCGCATTGCACCACCGACAACCCCCGCTTAATGTCCTCGACACGGTAGGGGGCGAGGGGCTGGAGGAGCCACGAGTCCGTCCCGTCCGCCTGGAGAAATGGCCGGAGAGCCGGCCTGCTATCGAAAGAAGGCGCGATGGCGGCGAGTCACGGTTCCGGGGGCGGCCATTCCGTGAAGGTGACGGGCGGAGCCAAGCGGTCGAGAGCGAACAACCGCTTCCTCGTCAAGCTGACCGTCATCTCCACGCTCGGCGGTCTCTTGTTCGGCTACGACACCGGTGTCATCTCCGGCGCCCTCCTGTACATGGGCGACGACCTGGACCTCACGCCGCTCAGCGAGGCGGTCGTGGTCAGCTCCCTGCTCTTCCCCGGGGCGGCGCTGGGCGCGCTCCTGGGCGGAAAGCTGGCCGATGCGCTGGGCCGGCGCGGCGCGCTCTTCGTCTGCGCCGCCCTCTTCCTCTTCGGCGCCTTGATCACGGCGGTGGCACCCAACGTCGTCATCATGGTCGCGGGCCGGGTACTCCTCGGCTTCGGTGTCGGCGCCGCGGCGGCGGTCGTCCCGCTCTACCTCGCCGAGATGGCGCCGGTGGACGCGCGGGGCCGCATGGTCACGATCAACGAACTCATGATCGTGACGGGGCAGTTCCTGGCCTTCGCGACCAACGCCATCCTGGATGCGGTCATCCAGGACCCGAACGTCTGGCGATGGATGCTGGGCGTCGCCACCCTCCCCGCGATCGCGCTGTTCGCCGGTCTGTTCGCCCTGCCGGATTCGCCGCGCTGGTACGCGGTGCGCAACCGGCTCGACGACACCCGGCGGGTGCTGGACCTGAGTCGGCCCCCGGCGGAGGCCGCGGAGGAGTACAACATCGTCGCCGAGCACGCCCGGCGCGACCTCGGCGAGGACAAGGGCGCCGCGATGCGGGACCTGCGGGCCTACTCGTGGATGCGCCGGATCCTCTGGGTCGGGTGCGGCCTGGCCACGGTGCAGCAGGCGACCGGCATCAACACCGTCAACTACTACGCGCCCACGATCCTCGAGTCGACCGGCCTCGGAGCGAGTGCCAGCTTGATCCTCACCGTCACCGTCGGCGTCATCGCGATCATCGGGACGATCATCGGGATCATCCTGCTCGGCTTCATCAACCGCAGACCGCTCATCATCACCGGCTTCGTCGGAGTGGCCGCCGGGCACGCGATCCTCGCCTTCTCCTTCCTGCTGCCCGAATCGGGTTTCCGCAGTTATCTGATCCTGGCCGCGATGCTCCTGGTCGTCTTCTTCGTGCAGACCTTCATCGGCACGTTGGTGTGGCTCTTGCTCTCGGAGATCTTCCCGATGACCATTCGGGGATTCGCCATGGGAATCGCGGTCTTCGTCCTGTGGACCGTCAACGCGGCCATTTCCTTCGCCTTCCCGCCGCTGGTGGCCACGCTCGGAGCCACATTGACCTTCGGTCTCTTCGCGCTCATCAACACCGGCTCCCTCGTCTTCGTGACCAAGTTCGCGCCGGAGACGCGCGGCCGCACCCTGGAGGAGCTCGAGGACGACTTCCGCACGCACGACGCCGGGCACTTCGTCCACGAGGCCCCGGTCGGCGTCCGTGGCGGGTGAGCATTCCCAACCGCTCCGCGACCGTCACCCCGGGGCCGGCCCGCGGACGACGTGGTCCTCCGGCAGCACCCCGGGACCGCAGCGAGCTCCGGGGACGACGTCGCTGACGCGGACGTCCACCAGTCGCCCACCGGACCCCGGCCACGACGACCCCGGCGCGGGACCTCCGAAGCAGGGCTGACCAGCGCAGGACCCGGCCGGCGCCGGCGAGACGGGTCTCCACCGGCGCCGGCCGTCCTGCGCGGGGCGGTGGTACGGGATGTCCCCCGACGCGGCGGCTGCGGAGGATGACGACGTGATGCCTTCCAGCCGGGAAGCCGGGTGGCCGTCCCGACGTCCGGTCGCCCAGTCCCTCCTCCGGGTGCGCACGCGCGGCCGATCCGCCGCCTTCCGGGCGGCCCGGATGACCGGCGCCACGGTGGCCGCCTTCCTGGTCGCCGAGCTCGTGGGGTTGCGGGACCCGCCCCCGATCATCGCCGCGCTCACCGCACTCCTCGTGGTGCAGGCGACGCTCACCAGCACCCTGGTCAACGGGGTGCAGCGCGTCGCGAGCGTCGTGGCCGGCGTCGCCCTGGCCGTGCTCGTCGTCGCCCTGGCGGGGTTGACGTGGTGGAGCCTCGCGGCGCTCGTCGCGGCATCCATCGTCGTGGGCCAGCTGCTCCGGCTGGGTCCGCACCTGGTGGAGGTGCCGATCAGCGCGATGCTGGTCCTCGGCGTCGGGTCCGCAGGAGCGGAGTCCGTCGGGGCCGGGCGGATCGTCGAGACCCTGATCGGTGCGGCGGTCGGCATGCTCGTCAACGTGCTCTTCCCGCCGGCGGTGCAGACCAGGTACGCGGCCCAGTCGGTCAAGAAGTTCGCCGACGAGATCGCGGGCCTCCTCCGGGAGGCGGCCGCCGCTCTGGGTGCCGGGCCCGTGACCGCGGAGCAGTCGACCCGCTGGCTGGAGGACGCCCGCCGCCTCAACCGGCACGCGCCCCGGGTGGACCGCGCGCTCGCCCATGCCGAGGAGAGCCGCCGGCTCAACGTCAGGGCGCTGCGGGTCCCGCCCGTCGGGGTGGGGATGCGCACCGGACTGGACAACCTGGAGCACACCTCGGTGTCGCTGCGGACCCTGTTCCGGGTCATCGACGACGCGACCCGGGAGCAGACCGGTGTCCGGGAGGACGCCGAGTACGCCGACGCCGTCCGGCGCACGGCCGCGAGCCTCCTGGAACGCATGGGCAACGTCGTCGGCGAGTTCGGGCAGGTGCTCACCGCCGACCCGCAGGACGGGGACGGGGATGGGCACGAGCGGCTCTCCCGGTCGCTGGAGGCGCTGCACAGCGGCCGGGACCTGATGGCGGAACTCCTGATCAGCGACCCCCGCAGCCGGTCGGGTCTCTGGGAGCTCAACTCCACGCTGCTGACGACCGTCGACCGGCTGCTCGACGAGGTCGAGGCGGTCTCCCTCGCCCGGGGTCCGGAGGCCTCGCCGGACCCCTTCCGCTCCCGCCGCGCCGCCCGGGTGGCGGCCCGACGGCTGCGCATCCCGCGCCGGTCGCCGGCCGGACGGAGCGGCCAGCCCCCCGTCGAGCCGCTCTCCGGACGGGACGGGGACTGACGGTGAGCTCGTCGTCGTCGATCGCCCGCTGGACAGCGACCCGCGGCTGCCCGGACCGGGACGCACCGCACCATGCCCGGCACCGGCCGCGTCACGCGTCCGGCCGGCGGACAGGAGGAGAGGACCAGGATGACGCAGTCCCCGGTACGGATCGGTCTCGTCGGTTACGGCTTCGGCGGCCGGTTGTTCCACGCACCGTTGATCGAGCACGCGGAGGGCTGCGAGCTCGCCGTCGTCGTCGTCCGGTCCGAGGAGCGGCGGGCGGACCTCGCCCGGGACCGCCCGGGCGTGCCGGCCGTCGCCGGCCTGTCCGAGCTCGCGGCCGCAGGCGTCGACGCCGTCGTGCTCACCACACCGCTGGAGACCCACGTGCCGCTCGTCCTCGAGGCGGTCGGGCTGGGTCTGCCCGTGGTGTCCGACAAGCCGTTCGCGCCGGAGGCGGCGAGCGCGCGGACGGCGGTGGACGCGGCCGAGCGCGCCAGCGTGCTGCTCACCGTCTACCAGAACCGGCGATGGGACGCCGACTACCTGACCGTCCGGGACGTCGTCGCCTCCGGGCACCTCGGCGAGGTCCTCTCCTTCGAGTCGCGCATGGAGCAGCGACTGCCACCGGGCGGCCTGCCCCGCACCGGCGGAGGCGCGCTGCTGGACCTCGGCAGCCACGCCGTCGACCAGGCGCTCACGCAGTTCGGCCCAGTGCGCTCGGTGTACGCGGAGCTTCGGTTGCTGCCTGACGGCCTGGACGACCGCTTCTTCCTGGCGCTGCGGCACGAGGACGGGGTCCGCTCGCACGTCACCGGGAGCTGGGCGTCGCGCGGCGAGCCGTCGAACCGGTTCCGGGTCGTCGGCTCCAACGCGACGTACGCGGCCCCGGACGACGACGGCCAGACCGAGCGGCTGCTCGAGGGCCGTACCCCGGCCTCCGACGGGGCGTCGTGGGGCACCGTGCCGGAGAGCGGGGGGGGGCAGGCTGCACCGCGACGACGGGAGCGAACCCGTGCCGGCGCAGGTGGGCTCGTGGAGCACCTTCTACTCGGGGCTCGCCCGGGCCGTCCGCGGCGAGGCGCCGCCGCCGGTCGACCCCCGGGACGCCGTCGCCGCCCTCGACGTGCTCGACGCGGCCCGGCGCTCCGCCACCACCGGTCAGGTGGTCGAGCTGCCGGACCCGGTTCGGCGCTGATCCCCCGCGATCGATCGCACGCCGCCCTCGTATGACGGTGCAGAAGTCAACGACCTGCGTGCTGGTGGTGACACGCTGGAGGGCGTGCCTCTCCCGGTACCCGCATGGTGGCGTCGCCGACAGGGTTGGCGTTGGCCGACATCACCACCACCGACCGTGCCGCCGGACGGCCCGCCTCGGTTCGGGTGCCGGCGATGCCGCGCACCCCTGGGGTCGGACGACCGCTGCGCCGCCTGCGGTGCGCACTGGCGCGCGGGCGACTGGAGCCAGGACGGGTGGCCCCCGGGCGGCGTCCCGCAGTGCCAGAGCTCGCTCGGCGGGTCGCCGACGCCTCGTGCGGCCGGGGGTCCGGCCCATGCCGGACCCCTTGCCGACGTCGCGGGCTCCGCGCAGCCTGGGAAGATGGCAGGCAGCGGCAAGGCGGTGGGCACGGTCGTCCGGTGGGACGGCGACCGGGGTGAGGGGGTCATCGAGTTGCCGGACCTCCCGGCCGCCTGCTGGGTCGAGGCAGGAGTGCTCGATCCGATTGCCGGCGGCGCTCTGCGCGCCGGTCAGGTCGTCGAGGTGGAGTGGGCGGAGGCCGGCGCGGGGGCGCACGCCCTGCACGCCGTCCGGGTGACACCCCGGGACGACCTGCAGGCCACGCCGGGTGGCTGATCCGTGCCGCGCGGACAGCCCTCAGGTGCCGGCCGACTGCCGCTCGAAGCGGAACCGGGTCTGCGCGAAGCGGCCCTTGGCGAAGGCGAGCACCTTGGTGGGCGACACCTCGTAGACGAGTGCGGAACCGCCGTCCGCGTGACGGAACATCCCCTGTTCGACGGCGAAGTCCCAGTCGCCGTGGTACTTGCTGCGCCAGAGGTCGGCGAGGGTCCGCAGCCGGGCGTCATCCGTGACCTGCACCGCGATGCCTTCGACGACGAGGTCGAGCCCCTCCTTCCACCGGTTGGTGCCGGTGGTGAGCGCCACGTGCGGGTTGCCCGCGAGGTTCACCGCCTTCTGCTCCGCCGGACCCGTGCAGAAGTGGAGCCGGTCTTCGTACCAGACGGCCGGCAGCGGTGTGACGTGCGGCCGGCCATCGCTCCGGACCGTGGAGATCCAGAAGAGCTCGGCGGTCTCGAGCACGCGGAGGGCTTCCGCCCAGGGCGTCGGAGGCGAGTCCGGATCACCGAAGCGGATGTCCTGCTCGGGTACGGGGTCCATGCCGCTTGTGACGCCCGGAGCCGTCGCGACTCATCGGTGGAAGCGATGCAGGCGGAAGCCCTGTGCGACGTGGCAGCCGGTCCCCGCTACAGGCAGCGCAAGCCCGCCTCAGGAGTCGTCGCCCCACCGGATGGTCATCGGTCCAGCCGACCGTGGGGCCGTTCCCGGAGACGGTCTCGTACCAGCCGTAGTCGCCGCACTGGAAGTACATCCAGTGCTCGCTGCTGCCATTGACCAGTAGCGGCACCTCTGCGCGGTTGCCTGCCAGGGTCACGGAGATGACTCGCGGCGCGGCGCTCCCGGACCAGTCTGCGAAGGCGAGCCCTTCCAGGGTCTGCTGGTCCGCAGCGTCGGCCACCCCTGATATCCGCTCAGTCTGGCAGTTCCGCCTTTCCCCGAGGGACCACGCAGGACCCGTTGTAGATAGGGCCCACACGACACTGCCGAGAGCACCGACCGATCGTGCAAGTGCTAGCCACGTGGTCCCGCTCGCCGGGAGGTCCGCTGTCCAGCCATGGCCTTGCTATGGATCCACCACAGGAGGGTGAGGGCGAAGGCGACGGCAACTGTCCACCTGATGGCTGTCCAAGCCACGCCGTCCGGATCGGTCCAGGCCTCGACTGCGTTCAGCATCAGTGCAACCGAGAATGTGATCGTCACCCACTCGCCGGCCTCGCGGCGGGGTAAGTCCCCTGGAGTGGTGTAGATCGGGGCCCCGACCTCGGTGATCGTGTCGGTCACCGACGTCGAGGGGCCACCGCGTG
>NZ_JAOVZT010000006.1:236275-308797 GCF_025716945.1 Geodermatophilus sp. YIM 151500 | reverse complement strand
CCTGCTGCGCGACGCCCGCGAGGAGATCACCGCCTTCGCCGACTTCCCGCAGGCCCACTGGCGCAAGATCTGGTCGACCAACCCTCTGGAACGGCTGAACAAGGAGGTCAAGCGGCGCACCGACGTCGTCGGCATCTTCCCCGACGACACCGCGCTGCTCCGGCTCGCCAGCTGCGTGCTCATCGAGGCCCACGACGAGTGGCAGGTCTCCGACCGCCGCTACCTCTCCGAGGCCTCCATGGGCCTGCTCAACCCGCCCGAACCGACCGCTCTCGAGCCCCGCCGCACCGACCCCAGCGACGGAATCGACCAGCCCGCCCTGCACACGGCATAGTCAGCACCACCGCAGAGCAGCACGCGGATGAGCTACACCACCCCACGGGGCGCGGCCTCGCGGCGCCTCCGCTCCTGAGACGAGTCGTGCTGCGCGGCGGACATGCTCAGATCATGCGGTGCGCTCGCGCTGCCAGCCAGTCACCTGAACAGGCCAAACGCACCCTGACGTCCGTGAGCGGCCACTGGCGACATCTGGTCAGGTGGCGCGGCGGGCGAGTAGGCGAGCGAGCCATCCGGGCCGACTGTGTGCTCGTTCCTGTTCCAGCCACGTAGGTCCGGAGCCGTCGGCGGAGCTCGTCGGGCCGCTTCCCGCCCGTCGGCGTCAGCACGACGCGACCGTTCCGAACGTATGGCCGGAGGACCGTGCCGTCGTCACCGAAGAAGACGTACTCGTCGTTCTCGACATCGATGGCCTCGAAGTAGCCCTCAGCCTCCGCGACCGACGTGTGGACGTACAGCTCGGTCGGTCCTTCGAACGTGAAGACGGCCCTCTCCCGGTCCACCACGCCAGATTCGCATGATGACCACCGCCGCGCGTAGGCGCGGGTTCTCGAACAGGACCCGCGAGCAGTCGGGGTCGGCCCCGAGCAGGGTCCGCGGAGCTGCCCGTGTCCCCAAGCGGCCCACTACGGGACACGCTTCAAGGCTGAGGAAGTTGCGGGCCTGAAGCGGCTGGGCGACAGGAGGTAGCGAAGCTCAGGTGCCGTGGAGCGGCTCCATCTGCCGGCTCACGATCAGGACCGATGCGAAAGTGCAACGGGCGCTGACAGCGCTGCTCGCTCCGAGTCGGGCGCCTTCCGCAAGACAGCTGCCACCATTTCCTGCGAGCTCGCGGATGAGACAGGCGCCATCATCGCCGAGCACGATGGTCAGACGCTGGGCTGTTTCGTGACCATGCCGGTCGACCGCGGTCTCTACTTCGGGCGGCCGTCCAGACCGGCGGACGGGGCGACGTCACGCATGGGCGCCGAGCGGCGGGCGCTCGAGCACGCGGGGCTTGTACTCGACCATCTGGATGCGGCCGTCGAAGGTGCGGTGCTCGATCATCTCGAGGGCGACGTCCGGATAGCCGTCGTAGATGCGTTCTGCGCCCGTGGCCCCGGTGATCACCGGGAACATCCCGACCCGGAAGCGGTCGACGAGTCCGGCTCGTAGCAGGGACCGGCACAAGCTGAGGCTGCCGATCGTGCTGAGGAGCCCCGAGCCACTCGCCTTCATGGCGCGGACCGCCTCGACGGCGTCGTCGCGGACGAGCGTGGAGTTGGCCCACGCCAGTGGCTCCTCGAGTGAGGAGGAGAACACCACCTTGGACGCTCGCGTGAGCGCGTCGACGGACGCCTCTTCTTCGGGCCTGAACTCGTCCTGGCCATTCGGGACCTCGCCGGCGGCGAAGCCCGACATCAGGCGGTAGGTGTTCGCTCCCATCAGGTAGGTGACCTCGGGTTGCTCGCCGAGCCATGCGAGGTACTCCGGGCCCTCGAGGCCCCAGAACCCGGGCCATCCCTCTCCCGATGCGTAGCCGTCGAGGGAGGTGATGAAATCGACGAGAAGCTCCGACATGGCGGTGTCCTTCCTCGGGTGTCACGAGCCTGGACCGGCCGGGATCCACGAACTCATCGGCCTCGCTGTGGGGTGACGAGGAAACCCATGGCGCTGCAACGTCCCGAGTTCTCGCAGGTAGATCGATCTCGACTTGGAGCAGGGTGAGGGTCCGCATCGGCGACGACGAGATCCCGGTGGCGTGGCAGCCTCCTGACAGCGAGGCCGCCTTCCGCGTGTCCGCCCCGATCCGGCCCCACGTGGGGCGCCCGCTGCGATCGGACGACCGAGGTGATGCCTGCGGTGCTGATCGACGTGGTCGACGGGATCCGGGACGGCGAGCCCGTAGGCGGCGGCGCGACCAATGGCGCGATAGGGCGTTCCCGCGGGAACGCGGTCAACTGAAGGCAATGAATTGCGGACGGGCTCGGCGACGGACGCCGACAGTTCGGTCAGGCCTGGCCGTGTATCCGCGGCGGAGGCCGGGGAGCGATGCACGATCCGGCTACGGGCGCACGATCCGGTAGTCGAGGATCACGATGCCGGAGGGGAACGGCCGGCACTCGATCAGCTCGAGTTTCGTGCTCGACCCCGTCGCGCCGAAGAAGGGCACGCCGCTCCCCAGGACGACGGGGATGACGGCCACGCCGAGCTCGTCGATCAGACCGAGCGCCAGGAGCTGCGTGACCAGCTGCCCGCCACCGAACACGCAGATGTCCTTGCCCGGCTCGATGTCCGACCGCACGGTGTCGATCAGCTGCGCCAGGTCGCCGGCGTACGGCCGCACGTCCCGGCCGGCGCCGAGGCCGGCGTCATGGGTCACCACGTAGGTCGGAACGGCGCCGACGCCGGCCGCGCCGCCCATCTCCCGGTAGGTGGTGGCGCCGATGACGTACGCCCCGGTGCGCGCCTCGGTCCGCGCGAAGCCGTAGTCCTCATCCGGAGCCAACGCGTCGTCGAGCCACGACCGGTCCCCCGACGCCGACCGGATGAAGCCGTCGAGGCTGGCCGCCATCCCGGCGAAGACCGTCGCCATGGCGGACGAGCGTAGGCGGCCGGGCGCGGTCAGCAAGGAGCCAGCGCGGCCTCCGGACCGAGCAGGACGCCGACCTACGACGTCCTCGTGAACGCGTCCCGGAACCGGTCCAGGGCCTGCGCCGGGTCGCCGGAGGCCCAGCCCTCCAGCGCGACGACGCCGTCGTAACCGAGCCGGTCGAGCGCGGCGGCCACCGCCGGGTAGTGGATCTCGCCGGTACCCGGCTCGCACCGGCCCGGGACGTCGGCCACCTGGATCTCCCCGACCAGCGGCAGCGCCCGCTCGACGAGCTGGACGAGGTTCCCCTCCCCGATCTGCGCGTGGTAGAGGTCGAGGTTGAGCCGCAGGTGCGGGCTGCCGACGGCCTCGACCAGAGCGATCGTGTCCTCGGCCCGCGCGAACGGCGTGCCGGGGTGGTCGACGGCCGTGTTGAGGTTCTCCAGCGTGAAGACCCTCCCCGCCCGCTCCCCCAGGGCGGCCAGCCGCTCGAGCGTGCGCGCGGCGGTCAGCCACATCGCCGGCGTCACCGTCAGGCTCGGCACGACCGGCAGGCCTCGTCCGTCCAGCCCCGTCCCGTGCACGTTGAGCCGCGGGCAGTCCAGCCGCTCCGCGACGGCCAGCGACCGCTCCGCGGTGCGCAGCAGCTCCTCGGCCCCGTCGGCGTCGGCCAGCGTGCCGGTGACGTAACCGGTCATCGAGGTGATGGTCGCCCCGGTGGCGACCAGCTCGTCGACGTCCTTGACCGTCCAGTCCCAGATCTCGACCTCGAAACCGGCGTCCGCGATGCGCCGCACGCGCTCGGCGAACGGCAGGTCCAGGAAGAGCATCTCGGCCGAGGCGGCCAGACGGTACGCCGTCACTTCTCGACCTCGGCGATCCGCACCGGGCGGCCGGCGCGCACCGACTCGGCCGCCGCCAGGGCGATCGCCAGGGCCGCGCGGGCGTCCTCGCCGGTCGCCGGGGCCGTCGAGCCCGTCCGGACGGCGTCGACGAAGGCGGCGAGCTCCCCCGTGTAGCCCTCCGGGAACAGCTCCTGGTCGCTGCGGACGGTCTCGACGAGCTGACCGGCGGACCCGGAGAAGACCATGCCGGTGCGCCGGCCGTCGCCCATCGTCGCCATGCCGCCGGAGCCGAGCACCTCCCCGCGGACGTCGTAGCCGTACGCGGCCTCGAAGCACGCCTCGGCCACCGCCATCGCGCCGTTGTCGAACCGGATCGTGACGACCGCGGTGTCGAGCAGCCCGCGGTCGCGCCACTCCGGCTCCACCAGCGCGTCGGCGAGTGCGAACACCTCCACGGCCTCGGCACCGGGGTTGAGGAAGCGCAGGGTGTCGAAGTCGTGGATCAGCGTCTCCAGGAAGATCGTGTCCGGCAGGACCCGGGACGGGTCGAACCCACCCGGGTCACGGGTCAGCGACCGCAGCTGCCGCGGGGTGCCGAGCGTGCCGGCCTCGAGCAGCGCGCGGGCGGCCCGCCAGTCGGCCGCGAAGCGCCGGTTGAACCCGACCTGCAGCACGACGCCCGCGGTGCGCGCGGCGTCGATCGCCCGGTCGGCATCGGGCAGCGTGACGGCCATCGGCTTCTCGCAGAAGACGTGCTTGCCCGCGGCCGCGGCGGCCACGACGAGGTCGGCGTGCAACCGGGCGGGCGCGGCGATGACGACCGCGTCGACATCGGGGTCCTCCCACAGCTGCGCCACGTCGGTGCACGGGCGACCCGCGCCCAGCGCCCCGGTCAGCCGCTCGGCCGCACCTGGCAGGGGATCGGCCACGGCGACCAGCCGGGCCTGCGGCAGCCGGCGCGCCACCGTCTGCGCGTGGAACGCGCCCATGCGACCCGACCCGATCAGGGCCACTCCCACTGATCCGCTCGTCATGCCGATCCTCCCCTATAACGTTCTAGCGTCACGACACAGGGTGGCCCGGCCGGCGTCCCTCCGTCAAGGGATGTGCCCTAGAACGTTCTAGGACGAACGGCTACGCTCGTCCGGTGGCACCGACCGGTCCCGACCGCAGGCCGACGCTGGCCGACGTCGCCGCCCGCGCCGGCGTCTCCACGGCGCTCGTCTCGATCGTCATGCGCGACGTCCCCGGGGCCAGCGCCGCGACCCGGGAGCGCGTGCGCCGTGCGGCCGAAGAGATCGGCTACCGGCCCGACAACCGGGCCCGGCTGCTCCGCAGCTCCCGCAGCCGGCTGCTCGGCGTGGTGTTCGGGGTGCAGCACGCCTTCCACGGCGACCTGGTCAGCGGGCTGTACGCCGCGGCGGAGCGGGTGGGGTACGAGCTCACGCTGAGCGCCGTGACACCGGAGCGGGACGAGCTGCGTGCCGTGGCGGGCCTGCTCCAGGACCGCTGCGAGGCACTGATCATCCTCGGCCCCCAGTCCGGCACGACCGCCCTCGCCGACCTGGCGGCCCGCCTTCCGGTCGTCGTCGTCGCCCGCTCCGTCCGGTCCGCCGCGGTGGACGTCGTCCGGACCGCCGACGACGAGGGGGTGCAGCTGGCCGTCGACCACCTGGTGGCGCTCGGCCACCGGGACGTGGTGCACGTCGACGGCGGCCGGGCGCCGGGCGCGGCGGAGCGGCGGCGGGGCTACCGCGACGCGGTGCGCCGGCACTGCCTGACCCCGCGCATCCTGCCGGGCGGGCTCACCGAGGACGACGGTGCCGCTGCCGCACGTGCCCTGCTCGCCGGACCGCTGCCGAGCGCCGTCACCGTCTTCAACGACCGCTGCGCCCTCGGCCTGCTCGACGTGCTGCGCCGCGCGGGCCGCACCGTGCCCGGGGAGGTGAGCGTGACGGGCTACGACGACAGCCGGATCGCGCGGCTCGCCTCGGTCGACCTCACCTCCGTCGCGCAGGACGTCGAGCAGCTGACCACCCTGGCCGTGCGGCGGGCCCTCGACCGGCTGGACGGCGTCCCCGTCCGGCAGCGCGAACAGGTCGTGCCGCCCCGGCTCGTCGTCCGGAGCACGACCGCCCCGCCACGTCGAGAAAGGTGAAGGACCCCGTCCCGGCCCCGCCTCGGCCCCCTCCAGGGGCCCACCCCGAGCGTGCGAGGGGTGGGAGGAGGGGGTCCTTTTCACAGGTCAAGGACGAGGCGCTCGCTGCACGAGCGGGAGACGCAGATCATCATGCAGTCGTCCGCCTGCCGCTCGTCGTCGGTGAGGACGGAGTCGCGGTGGTCCGGCACACCGTCGAGGACGGCGGTCTCGCAGGTACCGCAGGTGCCCTCCGCGCAGGAGGAGAGGACGCCGACCCCCGCCTCCTCCACCACCGACAGGATCGACCGGTCGGGCGGGACGGTCAGGGTCAGCTCGCTCTGCGCCAGCACCACCTCGAACGCCTCCGTCCGCACCGGGGCGGTCTGCGGCCGGGGGGCGAACCGCTCGACGTGCAGCGCACCGCGCGGCCAGCCGGCGCAGCGCTGCTCGACGGCGGCGAGCAGCGCCTCGGGTCCGCAGCAGTACACGAGCGTGCCGGGCCGGGGCGTGCCGAGCAGCGAGTCGAGGTCGAGCAGCCCTGTCTCGTCCTGCGGGCGGACCGACACCCGGTCGCCGTACCGCGCCAGCTCGTCGAGGAACGCCATCGACGCCCGGCGCCGGCCGCCGTAGACCAGCTCCCAGTCGGCGCCCGC
The DNA here is from genome assembly GCF_025716945.1 of Geodermatophilus sp. YIM 151500. GTDB lineage: Bacteria > Actinomycetota > Actinomycetes > Mycobacteriales > Geodermatophilaceae > YIM-151500. The sequence goes on along the minus strand of NZ_JAOVZT010000006.1, from coordinate 302,251 downwards.
GGCCTCCGCGGCCCGGATCATCGGCAGGATCGGGGTGATGCCGATGCCGCCGGCGATGAACAGGTACGTGCGCGAGTCGACGAGCGGGAAGTTGTTGCGCGGGCCGCGCACCCGGACGGTGTCGCCGACGGAGAGCTCGTCGTGCACGAACCGCGAGCTGCCGCGTCCGTCCGCGTCGCGCAGGACGCCCACCCGGTACCCGGAGTGGTCGGCGGGATCACCGCACAGCGAGTACTGCCTCGTCGGCGCCCCGTCGAGGACGAGGTCGACGTGGGCGCCCGGCTCCCACGCGGGCAGCGGGCGGCCGCCGGCCTCGCGCAGCGTCAGGGTGACGACCCCGTCGGCCACCTCCCGCTTGGCGGCCACCCGGGCCTCGGCCTCGAACTCCGAGGTGGCGAGGGTGACGGTCGTCGTCCGGTGGTGGACGGCCTCGACGTGCGGACGGCGTCCGGACCGGCCGAAGGTGAGCGGCAGGTTCTTCCACACGTACATGTTGGGCGAGCTCGGGTAGAACGTCGGCGGGCCGGCCAGCTCGTAGTCACCCAGCGCCGGCAGCGCCTCCTCCAGCGCGATCCGCGCCTCCAGACGGGCCAGCGGCGCGCCCAGGCAGCCGTGGACGCCCTCGCCGAACCCCAGGTGGCGGCCCCGGGGTCGGGTGACGTCGAACCGGTCGGGGTCGGGGTACTGGCGCTCGTCGCGGTTGGCCGCGCCGGGGATCAGGACCACCCGCCCGCCGGCCGGGATCGTCACTCCGTGCAGCGTGACCTCGCGGGACGTCGTCCGGGCGGTCAGCTGCAGCGGCGTGACGAGACGCAGCGCCTCCTCGACCGCGGCCGGGACGAGCGACGGGTCCTTCTGCAGCAGCGCCCGCTGGTCCGGGTTCTCGGCGAGCAGCTTGAACAGCGTGCCGGTCAGCCCGGCGGTGGACTCCACCCCGCCCAGGAACAGGATCATCATCAGGCCGCTGACCTCTGAGTTCGGCGTGACCTCCGCGTCCACGAACGGCACCCCGTCGATGTCGGCGTGCACGAACCTCGTGACCAGGTCGTCGCGCCCGTGGCGGCGGCGCTCCTCGAGGAGGTCGATGAAGAACTGCTGGACGCCGGCGGTGGCCGCCCTGGCCACCGGGGTGAGGTGCGGCGTGCCGGGCACCCGGTCCTTGAGCTCGTGGGTCCAGTGCTCCAACTGGTCGCGCCGCGCCCGCTCCACGGGGTCCTTCTCGTGCCGGCTCGGCAGGCCCATCAGGTGGAAGAACACGTCGAAGGGCATGGGCCAGGCCAGCTCCTGGGCGATGTCGACCATGCCCCGGCCCCCCGCGCCGCGGTCCCGCCAGGAGGCGACCAGCTCGCGCACCACCGCGCGGATGCCGTCCTCCAGCTCGGCGATCCGGCGCGGCAGGAAGTACGGCTGCACCACCGAGCGGACCTGGTCGTGCCGGGGGTTGTCCATGCTGCCGATCGACCCCGGCGGCACCTGCTCCAGGCGGCTGTCGTCGATGTCCATGCCCTCGAAGCTGAGGAACGTGTCCGCGTCGAGCGCGGCCGCGCGCACGTCCTCGAAACGCGTCAGGGCGTACCAGCGGTACCGCTCGCTCCAGTAGACCGGGGACTCGTCCCGCATCCGGCGGTACGTCCCGAACGGATCGGAGGTGTAGAAGTCCGGCGCGAACGGGTCGTAGTCGATCGCGGTGGCGGTGCCGGCCATGTCTGTCTCCGTGGGGGCGTGGTCAGCGGCGGTGGGCCGGCGCGGGACCGTCGGGCGGTCGACCGCCGGTTGAAGCGCTTCAAGAGTCCGGGTGACCCGGACCACTGTCAAGCTTTGTCCTGTCATGCACGGATCGCCGGCGTCAGAGTGATCCGTCGTCCCGCGGCGGCCCCGTCGTCCCGCGCACCACCAGGCGCGGAGGCACGACGACCTCCCGGTGCTCCGTGCGGCCGCCGTCCAGCCGCTCGACGACCGCCTCGACCGCGTGCCGCACCAGCAGCTCCGACTCCTGGCTGACCGTGGTCAGGTCGACGTGCGCCAGGCGGGCGAGCGGGCTGTCGTCGTAGCCCACGACGGAGACCGCACCGGGGACGTCGACGTCGTCGCGCAGCAGCGCGTCGAGCAGGCCGACCGCGCAGTGGTCGTTGTAGGCGACGACCGCCGTCGGGCCCCGCCCCTCCCGGAACAGGGTCCGCGCCGCACGCGCCCCCGACTCCTCCCCCGGGTCACCGGCCACGACCTGCAGGTGCCCGCCGAGCCGGTGCCGGCGCATCCCCCGCTGGTATCCGCGGCGCCGACCGGCGGCGATGGGCCCGCGTCCGCCGTCGACGTAGGCGATGCGGCGGTGCCCCAGCCCGGCCAGGTGGTCGACGGCCATCGCGACGCCCTCGTCGTCGGCGGCGCGGACGACGTCGACCCCGGCGGACGGCACGGGGCGGCCGACGGCGACCACCGGCAGCTGCCGGTCGAGGGCGGCCAAGCGGGCGGTCGGGGCCTCCGACCCCAGGAGGACCAGCGCCTCGCAGCGCGAGTCCAGCAGCGTCTCCACCGCCCGCGCCTCGTCGCGGTTCCGGGTGACCGCGCTGAGCACCAGGTCGTACCCGTGCCGCTCGGCCGCCTCGTGCACCTCCTCGACGAGCTGCGCGTGGAACGTGCTGCGGACGTCCATGACCACGCCGATCAGCCGGCTGCGGCGGCGGGCCAGCAGGCTGGCGGCGCGGTCGGGCCGGTACCCCAGGCGGCCCGCCGCGGCGAGGACCCGTTCCCGCGTGGCACCGCCGGGTCCGGGCGCACCGCGCAGGACCAGGGACGCCGTGGCCGTCGACACCCCGGCCTCGTGGGCGACGTCCTGCAGGCGCGGGCGACGCACCGGCTCCTCCACGCTCACGAGAGCCACCCTCTCCCTTGACACCGCCGCACCTCGTCTGCTGCGATCTGCACCACGATTAAAGCGCTTTAACGGATTGCGGCCAAGAGCACCGGAGGATCCATCACCCGGTCGGCCGGACACCGACGAGCCGCTCCCGGCGCGACCACCACACGAGAGGAACAGCGATGACCGAGCGAACACTGTCGGTGGCGGTGATCGGAGCCGGCATGGCCGGGCGCAGCCACGCCGCCGGCTACCGCCAGGTCGGCACGGTCTTCGGCGAGGGGTTGCCGCCGGTCCGGCTGGCCGCCATCGCCGACGCCAACGAGGCGCTCGCCCGCGACGGGGCCCGGCGCTACGGCTTCGAGAAGGCGGTGCTCAGCTGGGAGGAGGTGGTCGAGGACCCCTCGATCGACGCGATCAGCATCGTCGTCGGCAACGCGCTGCACCGGCCGATCGCCGAGGCGGCGGTCGCCGCCGGCAAGCACGTGCTGTGCGAGAAGCCGCTGGCCGGTTCGGTGGAGGACGGGCTGGCCATGGTCGCCCTCGAGGAGGGTGCCGACGTCGTCACCGCGGTCGGCTACACCTACCGCCGGTCGCCGGCGATCGCGGCGATCCGCGACCACGTGCGCCACGGGGAGCTCGGGGAGCTGTCCCTGTTCTCCGGCCGGTACTGGTGCGACTACGCCTGCGATCCGCGCAGCCCGCTGACCTGGCGGTTCCGGGGAGGCCCGGGCTCCGGTGCGCTGGGCGACATCGGCGCGCACGTGATCGACGCCGCGGAGTACATCTGCGGGCCGATCGTCGCGGTCTCCGGCGGGGCGCTGTCGACCCAGATCCCCGAGCGCCCGCTGCCCCTCGGCGCGGTCGTCGGGCACGGCACCGCTCCGGTCAGCGACGAGGTCGGCGAGGTCGAGAACGAGGACACCGCGATGTTCACCGCGCGGTTCGACTCCGGCCTGACGGGGTCGTTCTCCGTGTCCCGCACCGCGTTCGGGATGCCGAACGGCCTCGGCTTCGACGTCTCCGGACTGGCCGGCCGCGTCGCGTTCGACTTCCACCGGCCCGCGGAGTACCTGTTCGACGACACCCAGCCCGACGCCCGTACCCGCGGCGTCCGCCAGGTGATCGTCGGCCCGCAGATGCCCTACTTCCGCGGCGGCTACCCCATGGAGGCCCCCGGCGTCGGCATCGGCAACCAGGAGGCCTTCACCTACCAGTGCCGGGCCTTCCTCGACCAGATCGCCGGCACGCCCGATCCGCTGCCCGCCAACGCCTCCTTCGCCGACGCGCTCCACACCATGCAGATCATCCAGGCCGTCGTCCGGTCGTCCTCGTCCGACGGTGCACCCGTCGAGGTCGGCTCCGCGGCCGCCACCGCGCCGACTGCCGCCGACGCCCCCGCCGTCCCCGCACCTCCCGCCTGACCCCTCCGGACCCCGACCACCAGAAGGCGAGCACTCCCATGGCCCTCAAGCTCGGCGCCTACACCGCCTGCCTCCACGACCGCCCGCTGGCGGACGCCCTCGACGTCCTCCAGTCCGACGGCCTGACCTCCGTGGAGGTCAACACCGGCGGCTTCATCCCCTCCCCGCACTGCCACGTCGACCTGCTGCTCTCCTCGGAGAAGGCCCGGCGCGACTACCTCGACGTGTTCGCCTCCCGGGGGATGGAGCTCACCGGGCTGAACTGCAACGGCAACCCGCTGAACCCGCTCCCCCAGGTGGGTCCCAAGCACGCCGACGACCTCCGGCGCACCATCGAGCTCGCCGGGCTGCTCGGCGTGAAGAACGTCGTGACGATGTCGGGCACGCCCGGCTCGGACCCCGGCGCCCGGTACCCCTCGTGGGTGGTCAACCCGTGGGACGGCGTCTACATGGACGTCCTGGACTACCAGTGGGACGTCGCTGCCGCGTTCTGGTCGGAGATCGACGCCCTCGCCCGCGCCAACGACGTCCGGGTCGCCATCGAGATGCACCCGCACAACCTGGTGTTCTCCCCCGTCACGCTGCGCAAGCTCGTGGACCTGGTCGGCGCGACGAACGTCGGCGCCGAGATGGACCCCTCCCACCTGATGTGGCAGGGCATGGACGTCGTCGCCTGCATCCGCGACCTGGGCCCGCTGGTGTTCCACGCCGCGGCCAAGGACGCGATGATCACCCCGGGCGTCGACATCCGCGGCGTGCTCGACACCTCGTTCGCCCGCGTGCCGGCCGACGCGCCCGGCAAGGTGCCCACCGGGTACGGCTTCTGGTGCAACGCCTGGCCGGAGAACCCGGGCTGGCGGTTCGTCGCCGTCGGGGTCGGCCACGACGTCGGCTACTGGACCGACTTCCTGCGCGCGTTGGCCGAGGTCGACCCGGACATGGCGGTCAACATCGAGCACGAGGACGCCGCCTACGACCGCCTCGAGGGCCTGGCGCTCGCCGCGGAGAACCTGCGCGCCGCGGCCGCGAAGCTGTAGCGCCCGGTCACGCCCCGGCCCCGTGCGGCGCGATCGTCGCCCGGGGCCGGGGGCGCAGTCCGGCGGCCGCGTAGCAGGCGTCGATCAACCGCATGTTGGCGACGGCGTCGTCGACGCCGACCGGCAGCGGGGCGCCCTCGCGGACCGCGCGGCCGAACGCCTCGAGCTGGTAGGTGTAGGACGACCGCGTGCCGTGGCGTTCCACGTGCTCACCGGCCGGGGTCCGGATGACCACCCGGTCGTCCCGGTGGGGCTCGACGAAGTTCGCGACGAGCGCCTCGCCCCGGCTGCCGACGACCCGGTAGGTCATCTGCCGGCGGTCGCTGGCCATGTGGCAGCGGGCCACCCCGGTCGCTCCCGAGGGGAACCGCAGCCGCGCGTCCAGCCACTCGTCCACGCCCGGCTCGCCCGGCCGCTCGCCGGCCCGGGCGGAGACCAGCTCCGGCTCCCCACCGCCCCAGCGCGCGAGCACCCGCTGGGCGTGCAGGCTGTAGCAGCCGAGGTCCATCGTGGCCCCGCCGGCGGCCCCGTCCCGAGGCTCGCCCCGAGCTCGCGAGGGGTGAGAAGGACGGGGTCCTTCCACAGCGCGGGTCGCCCGCACCCGGGTCCTGGATCTCCAGCGTCGTCTCGACGTGCACCAGCTCACCCAGCTCCCCGGAGGCCAGGAGCTCGAGCAGCCGCCGCGTCACCGGGTGGAATCGGTAGTGGAAGCCCTCGACCACGGTCACACCGCTGCGGTGGGCCGCAGCGGCGACGTCTGCTGCCTCCTCCGCGTTCGCGGCGAACGGCTTCTCCGACAGCACGTGCTTGCCGGCCTCGATCGCGGCCAGGTTCCACGTGCCGTGCAGCGCGTTGGGGAGCGGGTTGTAGACGGCCTCGACATCAGGTGCGGCGACGACGTCGTCGTAGGACGCGAGCGCCCGTTCCACCCCGTGCTCCGCCGCGAATGCCGAGGCTCGCGCCTGGTCGCGGGCGGCGATCGCCACGAGGCGGTGCCCGGTCGCCCGCGCCGGCTCGACGATCGCGAGTTCGGCGATGCGCGCCGCCCCCAGCACGCCGAGCCGCAGCGGTTCGGGCGGTCCCGACGGCTCGGCACTCCCGTGCGCAGTGTCCGGAGCAGTGGTGGCGTCGGTCATGCGATGCGCACCTCCGCGATCCGTACCGGCCGGTGCTCCGTCACCGATCGGGCGCAGGCCTCGGCGATCCAGTCCGCCTCCAGCCCGTCGGCGACCGTGCACGGCGAGGGCCGGTTCCCGGCGACGACCTCCAGGAAGGTCTCGAACTCCGCCCGGAACGCCGGCAGGAACCGGTCCATGAAGAACCGGTGCGGCGGGCCGGCCGGGAAGGCCACCCCTGGTTCGGTGGCGCGGATGGGCCACCCGTCGTCGACGCCGGCGGCGACGCTGTCCCGCGAGCCGTGGACCTCCAGCCGCACGTCGTAGCCGCGCGCGTTGTAACGGGTGTTCGACACGATCCCGAGCGCGCCGTCGGCGAAGGTGAGGATGGCCGCGGAGGTGTCCACGTCGTCGTACCGACGGAAGAAGTCCGCGCCCCGGTTGCTCCCGGTGGCGTAGACCTCCACCACTTCCTGTCCGGTGACCCAGCGGATGACGTCGAAGTCGTGCACGCCGCAGTCGCGGAACATCCCTCCGGAGACCGCGACGTACTCCGGGGGCGGCGGTTCGGGGTCGAGCGTGGTGGACCGGATCGTGTTGATCCAGCCGAGTTCGCCGCTGACGACCGCGGCCCGGGCGGCGGCGATGGCGGCGTCGTAACGGCGCTGGAACCCGATCTGGACGGGCACGGTGGAGCCCTCGAGCCGGCGGAGCAGCTCGGCTCCCGCCGCTCCGGTCTGCGCCACCGGCTTCTCGCACAGCGTCGGCAGCCCGGCGTCGACGCAGGCGAGGACGAGCTCGGGATGCGCATCGGTTCCGGCCGCGATGATCACCCCGTCGACGCCGGAGGCGACCAGCGCCTCCAGGGAGTCGACGCCCTCCACCCCCTCCGCGTGGTGGCGGTCGACGATCTGCTTCGTCTTCTCGGGCACGATGTCGGTGACCACGAGCGACTCGATCGCCGGGATGCCGACCAGCGTGCCGGCGTGGAAGGCCCCGATCCTGCCGAGCCCGATGAGTCCGATCCGCATGCTGGGCCTCTCTCGAGTGGGGTGGGCTGTCGGCCCGTCGGTCAGCTGGGGTCTGCCAGGGGCGTGTCGGCGCCGCGGGCCTGCTCGGAGCGGTAGCAGGCGTCCACCACCAGGGCGACGTCCAGGGCGTCGGAGACCGGGACGGCGACCGGCGCACCGGTGCGGATGCTGTCGACGAACCTGCGCATCTCGGGGCGGAAGTTGTCGATGTTGTCCAGTTCCGGCAGCTCGGAGAACTTGTTCTCCTCGGTGCGCGCGAACGGGGTGGTGAAGCGGCTGGCCTCCCAGGTGGTCCGGCCCGCGCTCCAGCCGTCGCGGCCCTCGGGGAGCTGGACGCGGACCGACTGCGGGAGGATGCCGACCTCCAGCAGGCCGCCGGTGCCGTGGAAGGTGACGCGGGAGCTCTCGAACCACTCCAGGGGGTCGTGGGCGTCGAAGTCGAACACGACCTGCCGCTCGGGGTAGGTGAGGATCACGGCAGCGGCGTCCTCGCGGGTGGCGGCGTCGGAGAGCCGGGCGTACTTGCGCACCCGCGCGTTGACGCTCTCGGGGCGGCCGTAGATCGACAGCAGGACGTCGAGCATGTGGCAGCCGATGATCCACAGCGCCCCGCCCATGTCGGCCGGCTGGTTGAGGTGCTGGGTGAGGTGCTCGCCGACGAGCGGGGCGCCGCGGGCGCTGACCGACACGACGTCGCCGACGAGCCCCTGGTCGAGCAGCTGCCGGGCGCGGGTCACCGATTCGGCGAAGCGGACGTTGTAGCCCACCTGCGCGATCGCGCCGGGTGCCTGGGCGGCCTCGGCCAGCTGCCGGATGTCGGCGAGCGCGGCACCGCCGGGCTTCTCGACGAGCACGGCCTTACCGGTGTCGAGCACGCGAAGGGCCAGCGGGACCATGTCCTTGCTCTTGGAGTGCACCATCACCGCGGTGATGCGCTCGTCGGCGAGCAGCTCGTCGGTGCCGACCGGCGCGAGGTCGTACTTGTCCGTGAAGTACTTCAGCCGGGGGTCGTCGTCGGCGGCGGCCACGACCTGCACCCCGTCGATCTCGCGCAGTGCGCGGACCCGCGCGGAGGCGTGCGGGTGGGTGATGCCCAGGAGTCCTACGACGACGGGCTCGGTCATGTCCTGCTCCTTCGCTCGGTGGGGCGGGTCGGGACGGCCGTAGCTGTTCCGGCCCGCGGCGGCTCGCCGGCCCAGGCGGCGCGGAGCAGCGCCTGGACGCCGTCGCGGGTCACCGGCCCGGGGTTGGCGTACGGATTCGCGACGGCGAACCCGGCGATCCGCGGGATGTCCTCCTCCGTCATGCCGAGCTCGCGCAGAGAGCGGGGGGCGCCGAGCCGGCCGGCGAGCTCCCACAGTTCCCGGGCCGGGTCCGGCCCGCCGCCGAGCGCACGGGACAGCGCGGCGACCGCGTCCGGTGCGGCGGGCTGGTTGTAGGCCAGCGCGTGCGGCAGGACCACGGTGTGCGTCTGCGCGTGCGGCAGGTCGAGCGTGCCGCCCAGCGTGTGGCAGAGCTTGTGGTGCAGCGACATCGTCGTCGCGGCCAGCACCGCGCCGCACAGCCAGGCCCCGTACTGGGCCTCGCCGCGGGCGTCGAGGTCGGATCCGTCGGCCACCACCCGGGGCAGGGCAGCGGCCAGGGCGCGGACGCCCTCCTCTGCCATCAGCGAGACGATCGGCGTCGCATCGGGGGCGTACAGCCCCTCCACGGCGTGGGCGATGGCGTTCATCCCGCTGGTGGCCGACATCAGCGCGGGAAGGGTCAGGGTCATCTCCGGGTCGTAGAGCACGCTCCGCGGCAGCACCCGGACGTCGCGGCCGGTGCGCTTCTGCCCGCCCTCGGTCAGCCCCCACACCGGGGTCATCTCCGAGCCCGCGTAGGTCGTCGGCACCGCGATCACCGGAAGACCGTGCTCGAGCGCGATCGCCTTGCCCAGGCCGACCGCGGAGCCGCCGCCCACGGCCACGCAGCCGTCGGCGCCCAGGTCGGCGGCCAGCTCCCGAGCGCGAGCGGCGATCTCGACCGGCACGTGCATCCGGGCCTCCGGGAGCACACCGGCCGCCGCGGCCTCCAGGGCGGCGGCGACCTGCTGGCCGATGGCCTCCTGCTCCGGAGAGCAGAGCACCAGGACACGGGTCAGGCCGAGAGCCGCCACCTCGTCGGGCAGCCTCGCCAGGGAGCCCGCGCCGAACACCACCCGCATCGGCAACGCCTGGTAGGTGAACGGGCGGATCACGACGGCGCTCCCCGCACCACGGTCGGCTGCCCGTCCGCGGGCTGGGCCGCCGGCCGTGCTGAGACCTCAGGGCTGTCCTCGGGCAGCAGGGCGAGGTCGAAGGTCAGCGTCCGGAACGGGTTGGGCAGGCCCACGTCGGCCGACCGGTCCGGGTCGTCGACCTCGGGGACGTCGCGGACGAGGCTCTCCTTGACCCCGAAGACCGCATCGGAGTCCAGGTAGGGGCTGTCGGCGACGAACACGTGCGTGGTCACCGGCCGGTAGCCGGCCGCGGAAGCGATGAAGTGCAGGTGCGCCGGCCGGTTGGGGTGGCGCCCGGTGGCCGCCAGCAGCTGCCCGACCGGCCCGTCGTCGGGGATCGGGTAGTACCGCGGCACGACCGAGCGGAACCAGAACCGGCCGTCGCCGTCGGCGGTGAACAACCCGCGCAGGTTGCCCGCCGGTTGGATCCCGGGCTGCTGGACGTCGTAGAAGCCGTCCTCGTTGGTCTGCCACACGTCCACCACCGCCCCGGCCAGCGGCTCGCCGTCCGGACCGGTCACCTGTCCCGACACCAGGCACGGCGTGCCCTTGCCGTCGAGGGCGATGTCGTCGCCCAGCTCCCGCCGCGGGGACTCCACCATGTGGAAGGGCCCCAGCACCGTGGACTCGGTCGAGGTGCCGCCGGTGCGGTGGTTGATCGTCTCCACCAGCATCGAGACGCCGAGGACGTCCGACAGCAGGATGAACTCCTGCCGCACGTCACTGCACATCTGCCCGGTGCGGGTGAGGAAGTCGATCGCGACGCCCCATTCGTCCTCGGTCAGTTCGACGTCCTTCACGAACGCGTGCAGGTGGTGGACCAGTGAGCCCAGCACCTGCCGCAGCCGCGGATCGGGGGTGCCGGTGAAGCTGGCGGCGACCACCTCGGCCGAGCGCTCCTCGGTGAAGAGTTCACCGCCTGCCCGGACGGGTGCCGGCCGGGCGGAGAACGCGGTGTCGCTGCGCGCATCGGGCATGACGGGCCTCCGTGGTGGAGTCGGGGTGGTCGGGTCAGCCGGCCGAGGCCACGAGGTCCTCCGCGGCCGCGAGTGCCTGCAACGTGGCGGCGCGGGCGCGGGCGAGCCCCTCGCGGACGGGCAGCTGCCGGTGCTGCTCGGAGATGATCTCCACCCCCCAGTGGCCGCGGTAGCCCGCGCGGTGGACGGCGGCGATGAAGGCGGGCACGTCGAAGGCGCCCTCACCGGGGAGGCGGCGACCGTTGACGGTGTCCTCCCAGAGGGTGCCGACGACCTGCTCGTCCGCGTCGTCGAGCTCGACGATGAACAGGTACTCCACCGGCAGGATCCGCTCCAGCTGGGCGTAGCCGGTCCCGCCGCGGTGGACGTGCCAGATGTCGACGGTCAGCCCGCCGTACCGGTTGCCCACCTCGGTCACGAAGTCGACGCCGGCCTGGATGGTCGGCAGGTTGGTCATCGGCATGGGTTCCAGGGCCACACGTGTGCCGGCGTTGCCGGCCTGCGTGGCCAGGCGGTCGAAGTCGTCGTGGAAGCGCGCCGGGTCGACCGGGAGGCCACCGCCCTCGGCGGCGACCTTGATGGTCCGGGCGCCGAGGACCTCGGCCGCCTCGAGCAGCAGGGTGCGCCGCTGGTCGGAGATCCGACGCCGCTCGTCGGTGGTCCACCACCAGGGGAGGACCTCCAGCTCCACGTGCTCGATCCCTGCACCGTCGAAGATCCGGCGCAGCTCCCGCAGACCGAGGGTGCGCTCGGCCATCGCCAGGTCGGCGTGCAGCAGGCCGAAGCCCTCCCAGCCGATCTCCGCCGCGGTCTCGATCCGGGTCCGCAGGTCGACGGGGCTGACCTCGTCGCCGCGGTCGGGCGCCGCGTCCCCCGCCGAGGTCCAGCACGTGGCCAGCAGCTCGCGGTTGCCGATGGTCGGGCGGGGTGTCATGGCGACTCCGTGGGTGCGTGCGCGGGGATGGACGCGGGCAGCGGCGTCACGGCGCCGTGGCCGGGGCGTAGAGGCCCGGCCGGGGCGGTAGCTCGATCGCGACCCGGCCACCGGAGTGGAGCGACTGCAGCGCCGCGTCGGCGACCACCTGCGCCACGAGGCCGTCCCACGCGCTGGGCCCCTGCGGCGGCCGCCCGGCGGCGACGGTGTCGACCCACTCACGCAGCTCGATGTCGTAGGAGAGCGCGAAGCGCTCCCGCCAGTCACCCGGGACGAGGCCCGCGACGGTCCCCTCGCGGCGGATGGTCACCGGGGCGGGATCGGCCAGTTCCACGGTGCCGGTCTCACCGGAGATCTCGCAGCGGATCTCGTAGCCGTAGTGCACGTTGACCGACACCTCGACGTCGACGAGCACGCCGTCAGCCATCTCGAACAGCACCAGCAGCGGGTCCTGCAGCTCACCGCCGCGACTGCTCCTGCGCGGGGCGAGCACCTGCACGGCGGCGATCTCCTGACCGAGCAGCCAGCGCAGTTCGTCGATCTCGTGGATCGCCGTGTCGGCGATCGACATGTCCCGGGTGTAGTGCGCCGGCACCGAGGCGTTGCGGTGCGCGCAGTGCACGAGCAGCGGAGCACCGATGGCGCCGCCGTCCACCGCCTGCTTGAGCGCCCGGTGCGCCGGGTCGTAGCGCCGGTTGAAGCCGACCTGCACCAGCCGCCGGCCCGCGGCGGCCTCGGCGTCCACGATGTTCCGGCAGGCCTCCTCGGTGGTGGCCAGCGGCTTCTCGCAGAACACCGGCTTGCCCGCGGCGATGCACGCGAGCACGTACGGCTCGTGCGTCGGCCCCCAGGAGGTCACCACCACGGCGTCGACCGCGTCCGACGCGACCAGCTCCTCACCGGAGGGGAGCACCTTGGCCGCCGGCAGGCCATCGGCCACGGTCGTGGCGCGTCCGGCGTCCGCGTCGGCGACGGCCACCACGCGGCTGCCGCCGGCGCCGCCGTCCAGGCGGCGGATGTGCTCCTGGCCGATCATGCCGACCCCGATGACCCCGACGTCCAGCGTCACGACGCCCTCCTCGACTCCCGGTCCGGCCGGCGGGTACCGGCCGCGTCGGGGTCAAGGCTGTGGCCGCCGCCACAGCGGCGTCAACGTCATCGATCCCTCAATAAACCATCAGCCCGGTCAGGACGTGACGAGCGCTTCGGCAGGGATGCTGTACGGCGTGACCACCTGGATGCCCGAGTGCCAGGACCGCGGCGCGCCGGGCAGCGCACCGTGGGCCTGCATGACCACGTGGCAGGCGCGGCGCAGGTCGAGGGCGAGGTCGTGGTGCAGCACCACCGACAGGCGCCGGTCCTGCAGCAGTGCGAGGTTCTCGGCGTCCAGGTCGTGGGCGACGAACGCGCGACAGCTGCGCCCGGCGTCGGCGAAGGCGGCGAGCGTCGCGGCGTTGCCGCCGGTGGCGTACAGCGAGTACACGCCGGCGATGCCCGGATCGGCGGCGAGGGCGTCGCGGACCGAGCCGCGCAGCGCGTCGTCGTCGCCCGTCGCGTCGACCAGGTCGACCTGGCGCCGGCCGGGACGAAGGGCGCGGGTGGTCGCGCGGAAGCCCATCTCGCGGTCGTCCTCGCCCCGGAAGGAGCCGGTGCCCCGGGTGACGAGGACGGCGGCGTCGTCGGGCAGCCACTGGTCGAGCAGGTAGGCCGCGGTCGCCCCGGCGGCCCGGTTGTCCAGGCCGACGTAGGCGACCCGTCGGCTGGTCGGCAGGTCGGTGACGAGCGTGACGACGGGGACGCCGGCCTCTGCCAGCCGTTCGACCGCGGTCAGGACCTGGGGGTGGTCCGGGGCCTTGAGGACGACGCCCTGCGACCCGCGCCGCGCGATGTCGTCGAGCGTGGCCACCAGCTCGGCGACCGGGGGCGCCTCCGCGAGGTGGAACCGCGCCCGGAACGTCGCCGGTCGGACCAGCGGCAGCTGCGACTCCAGTGCCGCCCGCACCGCCGAGGAGAAGCGGGCGGGCGCGTCGACCACCACGTCGAGGAAGAAGGTCCGCCCGGTCAGCCGCACCTGCGAGCGCTGGCGGTGCAGATCGGCGATCGCGCGGTGCACCTGGTCCACCGTGCTCTGCCGCACACCCCCGCGCCGGTTGAGGACGCGGTCCACGGTCGCCTCGGAGAGCCCCGCCTGACGAGCGATCTCGCGGACGGGGTACGGGTGCGGCATGCGTCCAGTCTGAGGGACAAATGATGGATCTGCGATGGTTCGGCACCCTTGTGATCCCCGCCCTCACCCGTCAGGCTCGACGACATCTCATCCCGCTCCGGAAGGACGTCGCCGTGCACACCCTGGCCTCTCCCCCGACCACCCGCGGCTGGTTCACCGCGGACGACTGCCGGCTGGCGGACTTCCGCGCGATCGTCGAGACGACCACCGACCTCGCCGACCACCCCTACGCCGACGAGGTCCGGGAGAACGTCCTCGTCTACGGATCCCGGCTGCGCAACCACGTCACCACGCCGGAGGGCCGCCGGGACGTGCAGGCCGAGCTGGCCCGGGCGCTGGCCGAGGGTCCCGGCATCGTGGTCTTCGCCGACGCCTTCCCCGACGCGGGCGTCGTCGACCGGGCCACCGCCGTCTTCGAAGCGGTGATCGCCGAGCAGAAGGCCGCCGGGGTCGTCGGCGGCGACCACTTCGCCACGCCCGGCGCCAACGACCGCATCTGGGGGGCGCTCGACAAGTTCGCCGTCCGCGAGCCGCAGCTGTTCGCCGAGTACTACGGCAACGACGTGCTCGCCCTCGTCTCGGAGGCCTGGCTGGGCCGCGGGTACCAGGTCACCAGCCAGGTCAACGTGGTGAACCCCGGCGGCAAGGCCCAGGTCGCCCACCGCGACTACCACCTCGGGTTCATGTCCGAGGAGCAGGCCCTCGCCTACCCGGCCCACGTGCACCGCCTCTCCCCCGTCATGACCTTGCAGGGCGCGGTGGCGCACTGCGACATGCCGGTGGTCACCGGGCCGACGATGTACCTGCCGCACTCGCAGAAGTACGCCCCCGGCTACGTCGCCTTCCACCAGCCGGAGTTCACCGCCTACTTCGACGAGCACTTCGTGCAGCTGCCGCTGCGGAAGGGCGACGCCGCCTTCTTCAACCCGGCCCTGTTCCACGGCGCGGGTACCAACCGCTCGACCGACGTCCGCCGCATGGCCAACCTGCTGCAGGTGTCCTCCGCCTTCGGCCGCGCCATGGAGACCGTCGACCGCGCGGCCATGAGCCGGGCGCTCCACCCGGTCCTGCTGGCGCAGCGGGCCGCCGGTGTCGACGAGCGCACCCTGCGCAACGTGGTCGCCGCCTCCGCCGAGGGCTACGCCTTCCCCACGAACCTCGACCGCGACCAGCCGATCGGCGGCCTCGCCCCCGAGACCCAGGCCGAGCTGGTCTGGCGCGCCCTGCAGGAGCAGTGGACGTCCGAGGCGCTGGACGCCGAGCTGACCGCCCAGGCCGAGCGGCACGCCAACGCATTCTGAAGAAGGGCCCTCCTGCCTCCACCCCTCGCCGACGCTCGGGGCGGCGGCAGGAGGGCCCTTCCGGCAGCCGGGAGCGGGGATGGAGGACATGGCAGCCGCCGACGAGCTGCTCGCCACGTGCTGGACGACGGCCGGCGACGCCGCACCGACACGGGCGGACTGGCGCAGCCCGGTCCCGCTGCGGGAGCGGATCGAGGCCGCGGCCGCCGCAGGGTTCACCGGCTTCGGAGTCCTCGCCGTCGACCTGGCCACCGCCGAGCGCGAGCACGGTCTGTCGGGCGTCCGCGCGATGCTGGCGGACAACGGCATCGTCCACGTGGAGCTGGAAGGGCTGCCCGACTGGTGGAGCAGCGGCCCCGCGCGGGCGCGATCGGACGAGCTGCGCCGGTTCCTGCTGACCGCCGCCGAGGCGCTCGGCGCCCGTCACGTCAAGGTCACCCCCGACACCAGCGGGGCGCGGTGGGAGCCGGGACGCTGGGCGGACGAGTTCACCCTCCTCGCCGGCCAGGCAGCCGACGCCGGGGCCCGCCTCGGCATCGAGTTCCTGCCCTGGTCCAACATCCGGACGGTCCACGACGCGCTGCGGTTGGTCGAGGAGGCCGGTCACCCCGCCGGCGGGCTCGTCGTCGACGTCTGGCACGTCGAGCGTGCCGGCACCCCGCCGGACGAGCTCGCGGCGCTCCCGCTGCGGCGGATCGTCGGTGTTGAGCTGGACGACGCCGACGGCGAGGTCGTCGGCACGCTGTTCGAGGACACCGTCGACCGGCGCCGCTACTGCGGCGAGGGCTCCTTCGACCTGGCCGGCATCATCACCGCGCTGCGCGCCGCCGGCTGGTCCGGTCCGTGGGGTGTCGAGATCCTCTCCACCGCGCACCGCCGGCTCGCCGTCCGGGAAGCCGCGGCACGCGCCGCCGCCACCGCCCGCGAGGTCGTGGCGGCCGCCCGCGTCCGGTGACCGGCGGCGAGCCGGTGGGGCGCGCCCTGCACGAGGAGTGCCACGCGGGCGCCTGACCCCGCGCCGGCGCCGACAGAGTGCGCGGACGGGCGATTCCCCGGCCGGGAACTGCCCATCCGCGCACTCTGCCGGCTGTGCGGCTAGCGCTTGAGCTCGTGCGAGAGTTCCGCGAGCTCCTGGCCGCCGGCCATCTCCGTGGTGAGCTCCTCGAGGGAGACCTCCGAGCGCTTCTTGTCGAGCACCCGCCGGCCCAGCTTGAGGATGATGAAGTGGTCGCCCACCAGGTAGGCGTGGTGCGGGTTGTGGGTGATGAAGACGACGCCGAGACCCGCGTCGCGGGCGGCGGCGGTGTACTTCAGCACGACGCCGGACTGCTTCACGCCGAGGGCGGCGGTGGGCTCGTCGAGGATCAGCACCCGCGCGCCGAAGTACACGGCACGGGCGATGGCCACGCACTGCCGCTGACCACCGGACAGCGTGCCGATGGGCTGGTTGATGTCCTTGACGACGATGCCCATCTTCTGCAGCTCGGTGTCGGCGATCTCCCGCATGGCCGCGATGTCGAGCGGGGCCATGGGGTACTTGCCCTTGCGGATCTCCGAGCCGAGGAAGAAGTTGCGCCAGACCTCCATGAGGCCGACCACCGCGAGGTCCTGGTAGACGGTGGCGATCCCGTGGTCGAGGGACTCCCGCGGCGAGGAGAAGTGCACCGGCTTGCCGTCGACCTTGACGGTGCCCTCGGTGTGCGGGTGCAGACCCGAGATGATTTTGATGAGGGTGGACTTACCCGCACCGTTGTCACCCAGGACGCAGGCGACCTCTCCGGCGTTCACCCGCAGGTCGATGCCCTCCAGGGCGCGGATGGCGCCGTAGCTCTTGCCGACGCCCTCCATCTCGACGAGCGGCGTCCCGACCTTCAGGTCCGGTGCGGCGTGCTCGGCCAGTGTGTCGGTCACGTCATCTCCTCTGGGCCGCGTAGTTCTTGATGTACAGGTTGACCATGACCGCGAGGAGCAGCATGACGCCGAGGAACGTGCGGAACCAGTTGGGGTCCCACCCGGCGTAGACGATGCCCTGCGTGGTCATGCCGAAGATGAAGGCGCCCAGCGCCGAGCCGACCGCCGAGCCGTAGCCCCCGGTGAGCAGCGCGCCGCCGACCACCGAGGCGATGATGTAGATGAACTCGTTGCCGATGCCCAGGCCGGCCTGCACCGTGCTGAAGTTGAAGAGCAGGTGCATCCCGAGGAACCAGGCCAGGAACGCGACGCCCATGAACAGGCCGATCTTGACCTTGGGCACCGGGACGCCGACCGCCCGCGCGCTGGCCTGGTTGCCGCCGGAGGCGGTCACCCAGTTGCCGGTCCGCGTGCGCAGCAGCAGCCACGTCCCGACGGCGACGAACAGCAGCCACCACAGCACGGTGACCTTCACGGTCATGAAGCCCAGCGGGATGTCCGAGGCGAAGACCGCCTTGGCGGAGGCGAACCCGTCGAGCGCGCTGGTGTTGGGCGTGGCTACGGTGCCCGTGACCAGCTTGGTCACACCCAGGTTCACACCCTGGAGGATGAAGAAGGTGCTCAGCGTGATCAGGAAGCTGGGTATGCCGGTGCGCATCACCAGCCAGCCGTTGACGAAGCCGATGGTCAGCGCGATGAGCAGGCTGACCACCACGCCGACCCACATGTTCAGGCTGAACTGGAACGTGATCATGCCGGCGGCCAGCGCGGACGTCGTCACCGCGACACCGGCGGACAGGTCGAACTCCCCGCCGATCATCAGCAGCGCGACGCCGACGGCGACGATCCCGATGGTCGAGGAGGCGTAGAGGACGGTCGCCAGCGCCGGCAGGGTGCGGAACGGCGGGGCGACGGCGTAGAAGAAGGCGAAGATCACGATGGCCGCGGCCAGCGCGCCGACCTCGGGACGGCCGAGCACGCGGGAGAAGAGCGAGCGCTGGGCGCGGCCGGGGGGTGGTGCGGCCGGCGGCGGCGCGGCCGGTTTGGTGGCGACGGACGAGCTCATGGAGGGCTCCAGGGCTGGGGGGCGGGACGGGGTGGGGGGAGCCGGCCGGACCCGGCTCCCCCCGTGCGACTACCGGGTGTTGTTCTGCGCGTACTCGACGATCGGGCCGATGTTCGTCTGGTCGACGACGGACGGACCGGTGAGCACCGGGCCGCCACCGCCGATGTCGTTGCCGTTGGTGAGGTTCAACCACAGCGACGTGACCGCCATGTAGCCCTGCACGTAGGGCTGCTGGTCGACGGAGAACAGGATCTCGCCCGACTCGATCGCCTGGGCGACGTCGGCGTTGAGGTCGAAGGTGACGACCTGCGCCTGGCTGCCGGAGTCGGCCTTCGCCTGGTTCGCGGCCAGGGCGATGTCGGCACCCAGCGCCACGACGTTGGCGATCGACGGGTCCTGCTGCAGCTTGGCCCCGATGGTCTGCTGCACCGCCGGCAGGTCGCGGCCGCTGACGTAGAGGATCTCGGTGTCGGGGAAGGTCTTCTGCACGCCGGCGCAGCGCGCTTCGAGCTGCACCTGCCCCTGCTCCTGGATCACGCAGACGGTGTGGCCGGCGTTCTCCTCGGAGATCTTCGTGCCCACGGTCTGCCCGGCGAGGTCCTCGTCGGAGCCGAAGTACATGGTGACGCCGTAGTTCTGGTAGTCGTTGATGCCGGCGTTGAAGGCGACCGTCGGGATCCCCGCGTCGACCGCGTCCTGCACCGTCGGACCGATCGCGTCCGGGGTGGGCAGCGTGGTGGCCAACCCGTCCACGCCGCTGTCGATCGCGTTCTGGACCAGCGTCGCCTGCTCGCCGGCGTCCTGGTTGTTCGAGTAGTTCAACGTGATGCCGTGGTTGGCGGCGGCCGCCTCGGCACCGGCGCGGATCTTGTCCCAGAACGTGTCGCCCGGGGCCTCGTGGGTGACCATCGCGATGGTGTACTCCTCGCCGCCTGCCGCGCCGGCGGCGCCGGGTTGGTTGCGCGCACCGCCCTCGCTGCTGCAGGCGGCGAGCGCCAGACCGACGGCGGCGAACCCGACCGCGGCCTTCATCGGCGTCCCGATACTTCTCATCGAGCCATTCCTTCCTGTCTGCGATCCACCGGGAGGGCGGGCCGCCGGCCGGTGCGGGACCTCCCGCGGGGAAGCGATCGGCATGCGGCTGCGGAGATAGTGCTGCTCCGGCGCCTCCACCGGTAGGGCGTCGGAGCCGGAGTCAGGACCGGAGCACCGCAACGCGGTGGTTCCTATGTCCTGACAAACTGACATGGCTCAATGTGACAGCGGTAACAACGGTCGTCAAGACGCTGTCCGCAGTCGATTGCGCGACGATCCGGCTGCGACCACGCCGGGTCACGGTCTCGTAACGAGTTGGGAGTGGTCGTCCGCGGCGCGCCGGGCGCGGGGTCCGACGCGGTCGGGCTCAGCGGGGTACGACGTCCACCCAGCCGCCGCGCTCCGCGGACTCCGCCATCGCGTCCAGTGCCACGGCCGCCGCGACGGCGTCGTCCAGCGAGGGGCCGTGGGCGCGCCCGTCGGCGATCGAGCGCAGGAAGGTGCAGGCCTCGACCACCTTGAGGTCGTCGTATCCCATGGCGATCCCCGCACCGGGCTGGAAGGCGGCGTAGTCGCCGGCTCCGGGGCCGACGAAGAGCGTGCTGACCGGCTGGTCCTGGTACGCCGAGCCCTGGCTGACGCCGAGTTCGCCCATCCGGCGGAAGTCCCAGAAGAGCGCGCCGGTCGTGCCGTGCACCTCGAAGCCGTAGGCGTTCTGCTCCCCGACGGCGATCCGGCTCGCCTCCAGCACGACCCGGGCCCCGGAGGCGCAGCGCAGCAGTGCCGACACGTAGTCGTCGTTCTCGACCGGGCCGGGCTCCCCGCCGGTCGCCCGGGCGTGACCGGCCGTCGCCGCGCCGGGGCGGGCCCGCTCGGCGACGAAGACCGCCGTGTCGGCGACCAGGGAGCTCACCTCGCCGAGGAGGTGGCGGACCAGGTCGATGCCGTGCGACGCGAGGTCGCCCAGGACGCCGCTCCCGCCCCGGGCGCGCTCGTACCGCCAGGTGAGCGCCCCCTCGGGGTGCGCGGCGTAGTCGCTGAAGAAGCGGAACCGGGCGTGCGTGACCGTGCCGATGCCGCCCGAGGCGATGAGGTTGCGCGCCGCGGCGACGGCGGGGGCGTTGCGGTAGTTGAACCCGACCGCGCTCCGCACGCCCGCCCGGTCGGCCGCCGCGGCCACCGCCTGCGCGTCGTCGGCCGTCAGCCCCACCGGCTTCTCGATCCACAGGTGCCGGCCGGCCTCGGCGACCGCGGCGCCGATCTCGCGGTGCAGGAAGTTGGGCGCGGTGACGCTGACCGCCTCGACGTCCGGATCGGCCAGCACGTCCTGCCAGGCGCGGGTCGCCCGGAGGAAGCCGAACTGCTCGGCGGCCTGCTCCGCCCGGCCCGGCACCTCGTCGGCGACCGCGACGAGCCGGGGCAACGCCGGCAGGTCCGGGAAGTGGTGCCGCACCCGCGCGTAGGCCTGGGCGTGCACCCGGCCCATCCAGCCGAAGCCGATGACCGCCACCCCGACGTCCCGCGCGCCCGCCACGCGCGGCAGCGTAGCCGCGCGCCGGTCGGGTGTCTCCGGTCTGGTGCTGCCACCCCCGGCGGTGCATGGTGGGTGCGGGCCGCGACCCGGCGGCCGCGGGAGGTCGGGCATGGCACGCAGGTCGAGGATCGGCGCGGAGCTGCAGCGCGGGCTGCTCGAGTTCCTCCGTCCGCCGTCCGCCCGTCTCGAGGAGCAGCTGAGCGAGCGGGTGCGGCCCCGGCTCGCCGCGATCGGGCACAGCCACGCCGGCCGCCCGGCCGGGGAGGTGTGCGCGGCGCTCGAGTCGGTGGTGCGCGCGGCCGGGGGCGACCCCGACATGGCGGCCCTGGCCGAGTTCGCCGAGCAGATCGAGGCCGGCGAGAACCCCTTCGAGTGAGCGCGGTGCACCCGGCCGCGCACCGGGCGTCGTGCGCGCGGCTCCCGCGGCTCCGGCGCGAACTAGGCTCCTGACGTGGACGTACTGCGCGAGGGGCACGAACAGGTCGTCTTCTGCTCCGACCGCGAGAGCGGGCTGCGCGCGGTGATCGCGATCTGGTCGACCGCCCTGGGACCCGCCCTCGGCGGCACCCGCTTCTACCCCTACGCGAGCGAGGACGACGCCGTCACCGACGTGCTCGCGCTGTCGCGGGCGATGGCCTACAAGAACAGCCTGGCCGGGCTCGACCTCGGCGGCGGCAAGGCCGTCATCATCGGCGAACCGCGCACCGACAAGACCGAGGCGCTGCTGCGCGCCTACGGCCGCTTCGTCGAGTCGCTGGGCGGTCGGTACCTGACCGCCTGCGACGTCGGCACGACGAATGCCGACCTCGACGTCGTCGCGCGGGAGACCCGGTACGCGCACGGCCGGTCGGAGGCCTACGGCGGCTGCGGCGACTCGTCGGTGCTCACGGCGTACGGCGTCTTCCAGGGCATGCGGGCCGCCGCGCAGCACACCTGGGGCGAGCCGACGCTGGCCGGCCGGACCGTCGCGGTCGCCGGTGTGGGCAAGGTGGGCACCTGGCTGGTCGGTCACCTGGTCGAGGACGGCGCCGACGTGGTGGTCAGCGACGTCGACCCGGCCGCGGTCGCGCGGGTGCGCGCGAGCCACCCGTCGGTGCGCGCGGTCCCGGACACCGCGACGCTCGTGCGCACCCCGCACGACGTCTACGCGCCCTGCGCGCTCGGGCGGGCCCTCGACGAGGCGACCGTCGCCGTGCTCCCCGCGGCCATCGTCTGCGGCGGCGCGAACAACCAACTCGCCACCGCCGACGTCGCCCAGCAGCTGGTCGACCGCGGCATCCTGTACGCCCCCGACTACCTGGTGAACGCGGGCGGGGTGATCCAGGTCGAGGACGAGCGGCACGGCTTCTCCTTCCAGCGCGCGCAGGCCAAGGCGAGCGGGATCTTCGACGTCGCCCTGCGGGTCTTCGAGACGGCGACCAAAGAAGGCGTGCCGCCGGCGATCGCCGCCGACCGGCTGGCCGAGGAACGGATCGCCTCCGTGGGCCGGCTGGCCACCATCCGGCTCCCCCGCTGACGGCGACGGAGGGCTCCGTCCCCCGGAGGGTGGACGCGTGCCCGTGGCCGATCCGTGTCGTAAGCTCGCTCCAGACACAGTCACTCAGTCGGGGTCACCACGCGGGCCGTCCAGCCCGGAGCTGGGCTCCCGGACGCCGTAACGAGGGGGTCGAGCCGATGGGGCGCGGCCGTGCGAAGGCCAAGCAGACGCGCGTGGCCCGTGAGCTCAAGTACAGCTCACCGAACACCGATCTCTCCGCGCTGCAGCGCGAGCTCGCCGGTCAGCCGTCGTCCTTCCCGTCGCACCACGCGACGGACGACGACGAGGACGACGAGTACACCGACCGCTGGGCGGACGACGACGCGGACGACGACTGGGCGACCAGCTCCCGCTGAGCCCCGGTCGCATCCGCAGGCCACGACAGCTCCCGGTAGCGGCCACCGACCTCTGGTCGGTGGCCGTCAGCCGGGGGCGCCGTCGTGCCCGGGGGACCAGGCCGGCGCGGCCGGCGCGGCCGCTCAGCGGTAGGCGCCCACCAGCCGGGCCGCCTCGGCGCCCGCCCGCGGCCCGACCGTGCCGGCCACCCAGGCCGGCACACCCCGTCCGGCCAGCGCCGTGACGACCGCGTCGGCGACGCCCGGCGCGACGGCGGCGACCATGCCGACGCCGCAGTTGAAGGCGCGCTCGGACTCCGCACGCGGCACGCCGTGCTGCTCGAGCAGCGCCACGACCGGCGGGAGCGCCCACGTGCCGCGGTCCAGGGTCGCCTGCAGGTCCTCCGGCACGACGCGGGCGGTGTTGCCGGCCAGCCCTCCCCCGGTGATGTGGGCGAAGGCGTGCACGGCGTCGACGCCGAAGTCGCGCACCAGCGCGAGGCAGTCCGGCGCGTAGATGCGGGTGGGCTCGAGCAGCTCCTCGCCGAGCGGCCGGTCGAGCCCGCTCGGGGTGCCGTGCAGGTCGAGCCCGGCCGCGGCGACCACGCGGCGCACCAGGGAGTAGCCGTTGGAGTGCAGCCCGGACGACGCCATCGCGACCATCGCGTCGCCGTCCCGGACCCGCTCGGGGCCGAGCACCGCGTCGGCCTCGACTACGCCGACCGCGGTCGCCGCCAGGTCGTAGTCGTCCGGGGCCATGAGGTCACCGTGCTCGGCGGTCTCGCCGCCGACCAGGGCGGCGCCCGCCCGCATGCAGCCGGCGGCGATGCCGGTGACGACGGCCGCGATCCGCTCGGGCACCACCCGCCCGCAGGCCACGTAGTCCTGCAGGAACAGCGGCTCGGCTCCGCAGGCCACCAGGTCGTCGACCACCATCGCCACCAGGTCGATGCCGACCGTGTCGTGCCGGTCGAGCCGCCGCGCCAGCGCGATCTTGGTACCCACCCCGTCGGTGGACGAGGCGAGCAGCGGGCGCCGGTACTTCGCGGTGTCCAGCGCGAACAGCCCGGCGAAGCCGCCGAGGCCGCCGACCACCTCCGGCCGGCTGGTGCGCTGCACCGCCGTCCGCATGAGTTCGACGGCCCGCTCACCGGCGTCGATGTCGACGCCGGACGCGGCGTAGGTGAAGCCGTCCCCGGCCGTCACGGACGCGACAGCGCGTCCTCGGCGCCGCCGGGCAGCGTGGCGCTGCCGGCCTGCTGGCCGGTCCAGCCGCTGACCGCCCGCGTCTCGTCGACGCGCGGCATCGGGGTGCGCCCGGAGGCCTCGAGGACGTGCTTGCCGAGCAGGCCGGCCTCGCCCAGCGGGATCGGGTACTGGCCGGTGAAGCACGCCGTGCACAGCCGGGTGGCCGGCTGCTCGGTGGCCGCGATGAGGCCCTGCTCGGACACGTAGCCCAGCGAGTCGGCGTTGATCGACGCCCGGACCCCGTCGATGTCCAGGCCGTTGGCGATGAGCTCGGCCCGGCTGGCGAAGTCGATCCCGTAGAAGCAGGGCCACTTGACCGGCGGCGAGGAGATGCGCACGTGCACCTCGACGGCGCCGGCCTCGCGCAGCATGCGGATCAGCGCCCGCTGGGTGTTGCCCCGCACGATCGAGTCGTCGACGACGACGAGCCGCTTGCCGCGGATGACGTCGCGCAGCGGGTTGAGCTTGAGCCGGATGCCGAGCTGGCGGATGGTCTGCGACGGCTGGATGAACGTGCGGCCGACGTAGGAGTTCTTGACCAGCCCCAGCCCGTACGGGATGCCGCTCGCCTCGGCGTAGCCGACGGCCGCCGGGGTGCCCGACTCGGGCACGGGGATGACCAGGTCGGCGTCGGCCGGGTGCTCCCTGGCCAGCCGGCGACCGATCTCGACGCGGGCGGCGTGCACGCTGCGGCCGCCGATCGTCGTGTCGGGGCGGGCCAGGTAGACGTACTCGAAGACGCAGCCCTTCGGCTCGCTGTGCGCGAAGTGCTGGCTGCGCAGCCCGTTCTCGTCGATGGCGAGCAGCTCACCGGGCTCGATCTCGCGCACCACCGAGGCGCCGACGATGTCGAGGGCGGCGGTCTCGCTGGCCACCACCCAGCCGCGCTCCAGACGACCGAGCACCAGCGGGCGCACGCCCTGCGGGTCGCGGGCGGCGTACAGGGTGTTCTCGTCCATGAAGGTGAAGCTGAACGCGCCGCGCAGCTGGGGCAGCACCTGCATGGCGGCGTCCTCGACGGGGAGGTCGGGGCGGGCGGCGATGAGAGCGGTGACCAGGTCGGAGTCGGTGGTGGCCGCGAAGGCGCCCGGGACGCCGTCGTCCGCGGCCTTCGCCGCCAGCTCGGCGGTGTTGACCAGGTTGCCGTTGTGGCAGAGCGCCAGGCCGGTGCCATCCTCGGTGGTGCGGAAGGTCGGCTGGGCGTTCTCCCAGGTCGAGGCGCCCGTGGTGGAGTAGCGGGTGTGGCCGACGGCGAGGTGGCCGCGCAGGCTGCCCAGGGTCGGCTCGTCGAAGACCTGGCTGACCAGCCCGAGGTCCTTGTAGACCACCACCGAGGAGCCGTCGGAGACGGCGATGCCCGCGGCCTCCTGCCCCCGGTGCTGCAGGGCGTAGAGCCCGAAGTACGCGAGCTTCGCGACCTCCTCGCCGGGCGCCCACACGCCGAAGACGCCGCAGGCGTCCTGGGGGCCGGGGGAGCCGGGGTCGAGGTCGTGCGTCAGCCGTCCATCACCTCGGGGCACCTGTCGAGGGTACCGGCGATCGGCGCTCCCCTCCGACCGGCGCCCGGGTCTGCACCCGCCGCGTCCCGGGGTGCCTGCTCCTCGTCCGGCGTCCCGACTGGCCGGATGCGGTGGTTGAGGGTTCACTGTGTTGTGCAGCACACCATGGAGTCGTGCACAACGATCAGATCACGATCGACGAGCGGGCTGCCCTTGCCTCGCTTAGGGTGCCGAGGCCGTGCGGGAACCAGCAGGCGACCGGGTTGCGCCCCGCTCCCGGTCCGGACGACCGGAGGTCCGACCTTGGCAGTGCCGAGCATCCTGTCCCGGGAGCGCATCGTCGCGCGACCGGGCTTCAACCGGTGGCTCATCCCACCGGCCGCGCTGGCGGTGCACCTGTGCATCGGGCAGGCGTACGCGACCAGCGTGTACAAGTCCGCGCTGGTGGCCCACTTCGACACCAGCCTGACCGCGATCGGCGTCATCTTCTCGATCGCGATCGTCATGCTCGGCCTCTCCGCGGCCGTCTTCGGCACCTGGGTCGACAAGAACGGCCCCCGGGCGGCCATGTTCACCGCCGCCTGCTTCTGGGCCGCCGGCTTCCTGGTCGGCTCGCTCGGCATCGCGACCGAGCAGCTGTGGCTGCTCTACTTCGGCTACGGCTTCCTCGGCGGCATCGGCCTGGGCATCGGCTACATCTCGCCGGTGTCGACGCTGATCAAGTGGTTCCCCGACCGGCCGGGCCTGGCCACCGGCATGGCCATCATGGGCTTCGGCGGCGGCGCGCTGATCGCCTCCCCGATCTCCCGGCAGCTGATGAGCCTGTACGACCCGAGCTACGACGGGACCGCGGGCACGACGCCGGACGGCGGCGCCGTCGCGGGCCTCTTCCTCACCCTCGGCATCGTCTACTTCTGCTTCATGGTGTTCGGCTCGGCCATCGTGCGGGTGCCGGCGGAGGGCTGGCGGCCCGAGGGCTGGGACCCGTCGACCGTGAAGCAGAAGGCCCTGGTCACCACGGAGAACGTGTCGGCGCGCAACGCCGTCAAGACCCCGCAGTTCTGGCTGCTGTGGACGGTGCTGTTCTGCAACGTGACGGCGGGCATCGGCATCCTCGAGCAGGCCGCGCCGATGATCCAGGACTTCTTCCGCACCGGGGAGACCTCGGCGATCGCGGCGTCCGCGGCGGCCGGTTTCGTGGGCGTGCTCTCGCTGTTCAACATGGCCGGCCGGTTCGTCTGGTCGTCGACCTCGGACTACATCGGCCGCAAGAACATCTACATGGTCTACCTGGGCGTCGGCCTGCTGCTCTACGTGGCGCTGGCGACGCTGGGCAGCAGCGCGACCTGGCTGTTCGTCGTCCTCGCGGCCATCATCCTGTCGTTCTACGGCGGCGGCTTCGCCACCATCCCGGCCTACCTGCGCGACCTGTTCGGCACCTACCAGGTGGGCGCGATCCACGGCCGGCTGCTGACCGCCTGGTCGGCCGCCGGTGTCGCCGGCCCGCTGATCGTCAACGGCGTCCTCGACACCCAGGGCACCCCCGGCCAGCTGGTCGCCGGGGACTACCGCCCGGCCCTGTTCATCATGGTCGGCCTGCTCGCCGTCGGGTTCCTCGCCAACCTGATGGTCAAGCCGGTCGACGACCGGTGGCACGAGCCGAAGAAGGCCGAGGCCGCCTCCACCGCCCGCACCCCGGAGAGGAGCGCCGCGCGATGAGTTCGTCCCTGTCCACGTCGGACCGGCAGCAGCAGCCCACGCACACCCCGGTCGCACTGATCGTCTTCGCCTGGGCGCTGGTCGGCATCCCGTTGCTCTACGGGCTGTTCCGCACCGTGCAGACGGCGATCACGCTGTTCACCGGCTGAGCAATGACGCCGTCGTCCTCCGGACGACACCGCGGCCAGGAGCCGTCCGCCGGCCGCGCTGAGCCGCTGCGTCGCGCCTGCGCGGACCCCCTCCGGGGGCCCACTCGGCACGACCATGCGGGTCACCTGAGTGGGGCCAAGGGCAGGTACGGGGAGAGGTCGGCGCGGTTGCCGCTGGCGGTGAGCGCACCCCGCGCGAGCGCCTCGTCCCAGGTCAGCGCGCCGGTGACGAGGCGTAGCCAGGTGGCCGGGTCGGTCTCGACCACGTTGGGTGGCGTGCCGCGGGTGTGCCGCGGCCCGGGCACCAGCTGGACGGCGACGTGCGGGGGAACCCGCAGCTCGACCGAACGGCCGGGCGCCTGCTGGGCCAGCCACCTGGCGGACGTCTTGACCGCGGCTGCCAGCACCGGCCGCGGCGGCGGCTCGGCCTCCCCCGCCAGCCACGGCCGGACCGGGTCGACCGCGGCGCGCAGCTCGGCGGCCGGGATCGGCGCCGCTGGGCCCATGCCCGCAGACCCGCCGCTAGCTCGTGGGGACGGTGCCCGCCGGGACGCTGCCGACCGTGACCTCGGGCGAGCCGAACAGCGCGGGGAGGGTGGCGGTCCAGGCGGCGCGCAGCTCGGCGAGGGGCAGCTCCGGGAGGTCGGCCACCCGCAGGGCGTCACCGCCCGTCGTGCCGAGTTCGGTGACCCGCACGCCGGCCCAGTCGGCGGTGACGCGGACCGACCCCGGGTCGGTCGTCGTCACCACGGCGCGCGCGCCGGACTCGCTGAACAGCGCGGTGAAGGCGTCGCCGGCCACCGCCGACAGGTCGAGCGCGGCACCGGTGCCGTAGCGCAGCGCCGACTCGGCGAGCGCCTGGGCGAGGCCGCCGTCGGAGAGGTCGTGCGCGGAGGTGACCAGGCCCTCGCCGACCAGCCCGGCGAGCAGGGCGGCGAGCGCCTTCTCGGCCGGCAGGGCCACCGCCGGCGGGCGGCCGCCGAGGTGACCGTGCATGACGGAGGCCCACGCGGAGCCACCGAACTCCGCACGTGTCTCGCCGAGCAGCAGCACCGTCTCCCCCGCCGCCCGCCAGCCGGACGGGACCCGCCTGCGGACGTCGTCGTGCACCCCGAGCACGCCGATGACCGGCGTCGGGTTGATCGCCACGTCGCCGGTCTGGTTGTACAGGCTGACGTTGCCGCCGGTCACCGGCAGCCCGAGCTCGCGGCACCCGTCGGCCAGCCCGCGGACGGCCTCGGCGAACTGCCACATCACCGCGGGCTCCTCCGGCGACCCGAAGTTCAGGCAGTTGGTGACGGCCAGCGGCCGGGCGCCGGAGACCGCGACGTTGCGGTAGGCCTCGGCCAGGTTGAGCTGCGCGCCGGCGTAGGGGTCGAGGCGGGCGTAGCGGGCGTTGCCGTCGAGGGCGAGCGCGATGCCGCGGTGGGTGTCCTCGTCGATGCGGACGACGCCCGCGTCGTCCGGTTGAGCGAGCACCGTGTTGCCGCGCACGTAGCGGTCGTACTGCTCGGTGACCCAGGTCTTGTCCGCACCGTCCGGGCTGCTGACGACGGCCAGCCAGTGGGCGGTGAGCTCGGCCCCGGTCGTCGGCCGCGGCAGCGCGGCGGGGTCGTCGGCCCGCAGGTCGTCGAGGTCGGCCGGGCGCTGCACGGGCCGCTCGTAGACGGGGCCCTCGTGCGCCACCGTGCGCGGGGGGACGTCGACGATGCGCTCGCCGTGCCAGTCGACGGTCAGCCGGTCGCCGTCGGTGACCTCGCCGATCACGGTGGCCTGCACGTCCCACCTGCGGCAGACGGCGAGGAAGTCGTCGACCTTGCCGGGCTCGACGATCGCGCACATGCGCTCCTGCGACTCGCTCATCAGGATCTCGGCCGGGGTGAGCGTGGAGTCGCGCAGCGGGACCCGGTCGAGGTCGACGTGCATGCCGCCGGTGCCGGCGCTGGCCAGCTCGCTCGTGGCGCACGAGAGGCCGGCGCCGCCGAGGTCCTGGATGCCGGTGACCAGCCCGGCGGCGAAGATCTCCAGGCACGCCTCGATCAGCAGCTTCTCGGTGAACGGGTCGCCCACCTGCACGCTGGGCCGCTTGGCCGGGCTGAGCCCGGCTTCGGCGGCGTCGGCGAAGGTCTCGCTGGCGAGCACGGACACGCCGCCGATGCCGTCGCCGCCGGTGCGCGCGCCGAACAGGACGACCCTGTTGCCGGCTCCCTCGGCCTTGGCCAGGCGGAGGTCCTCGTGCCGCATGACGCCGACGCACAGGGCGTTGACCAGCGGGTTGCCCGCGTAGCACTCGTCGAACGACAGCTCGCCGCCGATGTTGGGCAGGCCGAGGCAGTTGCCGTAGCCGCCGACACCGGCGACCACGCCGGGCAGCACGCGGGCGGTGTCGGGGGCGTCGGCGCGGCCGAAGCGGAGGCTGTCCATGACCGCGACCGGCCGGGCGCCCATGGTGAGGATGTCGCGCACGATGCCGCCGACCCCGGTGGCCGCGCCCTGGTAGGGCTCGACGTAGCTGGGGTGGTTGTGGCTCTCGACCTTGAAGGTGACCGCGTAGCCGTCGCCGACGTCGACCACGCCGGCGTTCTCGCCGATGCCGACGAGCAGCGCCTCGCTCCTGGGCAGGTCGCCGAACTGGCGCAGGTGGACCTTCGAGCTCTTGTACGAGCAGTGCTCGCTCCACATGACCGAGTACATGGCGAGCTCGGCGGTGGTCGGCCGGCGGCCGAGGATGTCGCGGATGCGGACGTACTCGTCGTCCTTCAGCCCGAGCTCGGTGTACGGCTGCGGCTCGTCGGGGGTGCCGACCGCCCGCTCGACCGTGTCGACGGTGATCACGCGGCCACCACGGCCGTGAGCACGCTGGTGAAGAAGCCGAGGCCGTCGGTGGACGGGCCGGTGAGGTCCTCGACGGCGTGCTCGGGGTGCGGCATGAGCCCGACGATCCGGCCGTCCGCGCTGGTCACCCCGGCGATGTCGCGCAAGCTGCCGTTGGGGTTGCCCTCGACGTACCGGACGACGACCCGGCCCTCCTCCTCCAGCCGGTCGAGGTCGGCCGGGGCGGCGACGTAGCGGCCCTCGCCGTTCTTGACCGGGACGACGATGCGCTGGCCCGCGGTGTAACTGCCGGTCCACGCGGTGTCGGCACGCTCGACGCGCAGCGCCTGGTCGCGGTTGCGGAAGTGCAGGTGGCCGTTGCGGGTGAGCGCGCCGGGCAGCAGGCCGGCCTCGCAGAGCACCTGGAAACCGTTGCAGATGCCCAGCACGGGCAGTCCGCTCCTCGCCTTCGCGACCACGGAGTGCATCAGCGGTGCGCGGGCGGCGATGGCCCCGGCCCGCAGGTAGTCGCCGTAGGAGAAGCCGCCGGGCAGGACGACGGCGTCGACGTCCTCGAGGTGGTCGTCGGCGTGCCACAGGCTCACCGGCTCCCCGCCGGCGAGGCGGACCGCGCGCGCGGCGTCGACGTCGTCCAGGCTGCCCGGGAAGGTGATCACCCCGATCCGCACGGCTCAGGCCCCCGGCAGGTGCAGCTCGACGTCCTCGATCACCGGGTTGGCCAGCAGCGTCTCGGCGATCTGCTGCAGCTCGTCCCGGTCGGGGGTGCCGTCGACCTCGAGCACGAAGTGCTTGCCCTGGCGGACGCTGCGCACCGAGCCGTGGCCGAGCCGGCCGAGCGCACCGAGCACCGCCTGGCCCTGGGGGTCGGAGATCTCCGGCTTGAGGACGACGTCGACGACCACCCGCGGCACGCGCACGAGGGTACAAGCCGCTCCACCGGCACCCCGCGTGCCACCTCGTCCCGGGACGCCCTCCCCGCCGGCGGGCCGCCGCTCCGAGCGCGGGCGACCCCTCAGGTGAAGGCGCGGCCGGTCAGCGTCTCGTAGGCGGTGACGTAGCGCTCCCGGGTGGCGGCGACGACGTCGTCGGGGAGCTCGGGCGGGGGCGAGACCCTGTCCCACCCGGACGACGTCAGCCAGTCGCGCACGAACTGCTTGTCGTAGGAGGGCTGCGGACCGCCGGGCGACCACGTGTCGGCCGGCCAGAAGCGCGACGAGTCCGGGGTGAGCACCTCGTCGGCCAGCACCAGCCCGCCCGAGGCGTCCACGCCGAACTCGAACTTGGTGTCGGCGAGGACGATGCCGGCCGCCTCGGCGAGCTCGGCCGCCTCCCGGTACAGCTCCAGGGTGAGCGCGCGCAGCGCGTCGGCGCGGGCGGCGCCGACCATCTCCACCACGCGCTCGAAGCCGATCGGCTCGTCGTGCTCGCCGACGTCCGCCTTCGTCGACGGGGTGAACACCGGCGTCGGCAGCCGCGAGCCCTCCACCAGCCCGGCCGGCAGCGGGACGTCGACGATGCGCCCGGTGCGCCGGTACTCCGCCGTCCCCGACCCGGCGAGGTAGCCGCGGGCCACGCACTCGACCGGCAGCATCTCCAGCCGCCGCACGAGCATCCCCCGGCCGGCCACGGACGGCGGGACGTCGGTCGTCGAGAGCAGGTGGTGCGACGCGCCGAACCGCTCAAGCTCCGGGGTGAGCTGCTCGAACCACCAGGCCGACAACGCGGTCAGCACCCGGCCCTTGTCGGGGATGGGTGTGGGCAGCACGGCGTCGTAGGCCGAGATGCGGTCGGAGGCGACCATCAGCAGCCGGTCGTCGCCGGCGTCGTAGACCTCGCGCACCTTGCCGCGCGCGACGAGGGGCAGGTCGGGGGCGGTCATGCCAGCGCGGCCAGCCGGTCGAACAGCGGCCCCAGCTTCTCCACGTACCGCTCGGGGCGGCAGATCTCGTCCAGTCGGGGCTCGTCGAGCTCCACCCCTGCGGCCTTGGCGCGCGTGCGCAGCGTCTCGCGGAACGGCGTCCCGCTGTTCCACGTCTCCATGGCCGCCGACTGGACGAGCGCGTAGGCGTCCTCCCGCGACAACCCGCCCTCGACGAGTTCCAGCAGCACCGACGACGTGTAGATCAGCCCGCCGGTCGACTCCAGGTTGGCCCGCATCCGCTCGGCGTCGACGACGAGGTTCTCGACCAGCCCGGTGGTCAGATGCAGCAGGTAGTCGGTGGTGATCGCGGCGTCGGGGAGGAACACCCGCTCGGTCGAGGAGTGCGAGATGTCGCGCTCGTGCCACAGCGGGATGCCCTCCATGACCGGCACGACCGCTGCCCGCACCACCCGCGCCAGCCCCGCGATGCGCTCGGAGCGGATCGGGTTCTTCTTGTGCGGCATGGCGCTCGACCCCTTCTGGCCCGAGCCGAACGCCTCCGACAGCTCCCGCACCTCGGTCCGCTGGCCGTGCCGCACCTCCAGCGCGATCGTCTCGCAGACGGTCGCCACGATCGCCAGCGCCGACACCCACTCGCTGATCCCGTCGCGCAGCACGACCTGCGTGGAGGCGTCCGCCGGCCGCAGCCCGAGCGCGTCGGCGACCGCCACCTCGACCGACGGGTCGACCAGGGAGTACGTGCCGACCGCGCCGGAGATGGCCACCACGCCCACCGCGGCGCGCGCCGCGCGCAGCCGGTCGCGCGAACGCGCCGTCGCGAAGGCCAGGTCGGCGACGCGGTGGCCCCACACGTCGGGCTCGGCGTGCACGCCGTGCGTGCGGCCGACCTTGATGGTGCCGCGGTGCGCCAGCCCGTGGTCGCGCAGCGCCGCGACCAGGCGGTCCAGCCGGGCCAGCAGCAGGTCGGTCGCCTCGGTCAGCTGCACGGCCAGCGCCGTGTCGAGCAGGTCGGACGACGTCATGCCGTGGTGCACGTAGGCCGCCGCCGACCGCGGCTCGGTGTTGTCGGCCCAGGCGGTGAGGAAGGCGATGACGTCGTGCTGCGTCGTCTCCTCGATCTCGGCGACCCGTTCCGGGGTGGGTGGCGGGGCCGCGCGCACCGGTTGGACGACGTCGGCGGGCACCCGCCCCGCGGCGGCGTGCGCCTCGAGCACGAGCGTCTCGACCCGGCACCACAGCTCGTACTTGTGCCGGTCGCTCCAGACCCGGCCCATCTCGGGGAGGGTGTACCGCTCGATCATGCGTGCCTCGCCCGCCGCCGGTCCGCTCGTCGCACCACGGGAACATCCTCCCGCAGGGCTACCGTGATCATCGACGACCCCTACACGCGCGGGAGGTGGGCCATGCTGCGCCGGGCGGGCACCCTGCTGGCACGCGCGCGGGCACGCATCCACGCAGCGCGGACCCACGACCCGCACGACTGGCCCGACGCCGGGGGCCGGCTGCTCCTGCGGACGGCGCAGGGCCACGCCGGCGGCGACCGCGTCGCCGACGACGACCCCCTCGACGACGACCTCCTCGACGACGTCGCGGACGACGAGCCCGCGGACGACGAGCCCGCGGACGGCGAGCCCGCGGACGGCGGCGCCCATCGGTCGGAGGGCTCGTCGCGCCCGCCGCTGGGCAGCCCCGAACCCGGCGCGCCCGACCTCGACGGCCCGCTCGCGCCCGGCGGCATCAGCGGACCGCCCGAGGCCGGCCGCAGTCGCCGCCCGGGCGTCCGCCGTCCGCCGGCCATGGCCGTGCACCCCAGCAGCGAGGCCGCCGTGCCACCGGGGCTGCGGACGGCGGCGTCCTGGTCGTGGCGGCTGATCGTGGTGGTGGCCGGGCTCTACGTCTTGCTGTGGGCGGCCGCCCGCGTCGACGTCGTCCTGGTGCCGGTGATCGTCGCGCTGCTGCTGGCGGCGCTGCTGCAGCCGGGCGCGGCCTGGCTCATCCGGCACGGCTGGCCGCCGTCCCTGGCGGCGCTGGCCATGCTCGTCGTGGGGCTGGGCGTCGTCGCCGGCATCATCACGCTGGTCGTCGAGCGGATCATGGACGGCTTCGGCGACCTCGCCCAGCAGGTCAGCCAGGGCATCGAGCAGGTCCAGGACTTCGTCGTCCGCACCTTCCCGATCACCCAGGGCCAGCTCGAGGCGGCCGTCACCCAGCTGCAGGACACGCTGGTGGCCAACCAGGAGGACCTCGCCTCGGGCGCGCTCACCACCGCGACCACGGTGGGCGAGGTCGTCACCGGCACCGTCCTGGCCCTGTTCACCCTGTTCTTCTTCCTCAAGGACGGCCGCGGGATCTGGCTGTGGCTGGTCGGGCTGTTCCCCCACGACTCCCGCGCGTACGTCGACGAGGCCGCGCGGCGCTCGTGGCGCACGCTGATCTCCTACGTGCGCGCGACCGCGGTCGTGGCCCTGTTCGACGCGGTCGTCATCGGCATCGGGCTGGCGGTGCTGGGCGTGCCGCTGGTGGTCCCGCTGGCCGCGCTGGTGTTCCTCGGCGCGTTCATCCCGATCATCGGCTCGTTCCTGGCCGGCACGGTCGCGGTGCTGGTCGCGCTGGTCTCCGACGGACCCATCGCGGCTCTCGTCGCGCTGGGCATCATCACCGCCGTCATGCAGCTGGAGGGCCACGTGCTGCAGCCGCTGCTGCTCGGCCGGGCGGTGCGGGTGCACCCGCTGGCCGTCGTCCTGGCCATCGCGGCCGGGCTGCTCGTGGCCGGCATCTTCGGGGCGCTGATCGCCGTGCCCACGGTCGCCTGCGCCAACGTCGCCGGCACCTACCTCAGCCGTCGGCACCTCGGCCCGCGGCCGCCGGAACCCCGGCGGGAGCGCGCCGCCTCACCGGTCACCGCGAGCTGAGCGCGGCCCGGCCGCGGGTGGTGCGCTAGAGCGCCGGGACGGCGATCCGCCTCTCGACCGCGGCCAGCGCGATGTCGGTGCGCCAGTGCGCGCCGGCGAGCCGGACGCCGGCCACCCGCTCGTAGGCCGCCCGCCGGGCGGCGGCCAGGTCGGACCCGGTCGCGGTGACGGCCAGCACCCGGCCGCCGGCCGACACGACCGTCCCGTCCGGGGCCAGCGCGGTGCCGGCGTGCAGGACGCCCTCGCCGTCGGCGCCGGTCACCGGGTCGCCGGTGCGCGGCGCACCCGGGTAGCCGGCGGCCGCGACGACCACGGTGACCGCCGCGCCGTCGCGCCACCGCAGCGGCGGGTGGGCGGCGAGCACCCCGGTCGCCGCCGCCTGCAGCAGACCGGCCAGCGGCGTCTCCAGCAGCGGCAGCACCACCTGGGTCTCCGGATCGCCGAAGCGGGCGTTGAACTCCACCACCCGGACGCCGCGCGAGGTCAGCGCCAACCCGGCGTAGAGCAGCCCGGCGAACGCCTCGTCGCGCCGGGCCATCTCGTCGACCGTCGGCTGCAGCACCGTGGCGAGCACCTCGTCGACCAGTTCCGCCGGTGCCCAGGGCAGCGGCGCGTAGGCGCCCATCCCCCCGGTGTTGGGGCCGGCGTCACCGTCGTCGCGCCGCTTGGCGTCCTGGGCGGGCAGCAGCGGCAGCACCGTCCGCCCGTCGGTCACCGCGAACAGCGACACCTCCGGGCCGTCGAGGTACTCCTCGACCAGCACCGCGCCACCGGCGTCCAGCACCGCCCGCCCGTGCGCGACCGCCGCGGCGCGGTCGTCGGTGACCAGCACGCCCTTGCCGGCGGCCAGGCCGTCGTCCTTGACCACCCAGGGCGCTCCGCCGGTGTGCTGCGCGGCCTCGTCGAGGGCGGTCTCCAGCTCGGCCCGCCCGCCCACCGGCCACGACCGGGCCGTGGGCACGCCGGCGGCGGCCATCACGCCCTTGGCGAAGGACTTGCTGCCCTCCAGCCGGGCCGCCTGCGCCGACGGGCCGAAGCAGGCGATGCCGGCGTCCCGCACCGCGTCGGCCGCGCCGGCGACCAGGGGCACCTCGGGCCCGATCACCACGAGGTCGGCTCGCCACTCGCGGGCCAGCCCGGCCACCGCGACCGGGTCGGTGACGTCGAGCGGGAACGGTTCGGCGAGCGACCGGGTGCCGGCGTTGCCGGGCGCGCAGGCCAGCGCCAGCACCGCGGGGTCGGCGGACAGAGCGACGCACAGGGCGTGCTCCCGGGCACCGGAGCCGATCACCAGCACGCGCACGGACGGCGACGCTACTCAGCCCGCCCCGTGCTGGGTCCGGCCACCCTCCGAGCCGGAGTGGTCCATCGATGTCGTTTCACGAGCGCGGGCGGTTCGGCTGGGCGCGCAGCGCTCGGGTGAAGGCCCGCACCCGGGCCCGCTCGGTGGCCCGGGCCCGCGCGTCGGACCGCAGCGCCTGCCGGTGCGCCTCCGCCTCGAGCTTGCGCCAGGCGACGTACCGGGCGGGGTCGAGGGTGCCGGCGTCGATGGCGGCCGCCACCGCGCAGCCGGGCTCGGTCCGGTGCGCGCAGTCGCGGAAGCGGCAGGCCGCGGCCAGCTCGGCCACGTCGGCGTAGGCGGCCGCCACCCCGTCGGCGTCGTCGTGCAGCGCCAGCTCGCGCATGCCGGGGGTGTCGACGAGCAGCACGCCGCCGGGCAGCACGTGCAGCTCGCGCGCCGTGGTGGTGTGCCGGCCGCGCCCGTCGGCGCGGATCTCCCGGGTCGGGGCGACGGGGACGCCGGCCAGCGCGTTCGCCAGGCTGGACTTGCCCACCCCGGAAGGACCCACCATGGCGGCGGTCCGGCCGGGGCCGACGGCCGCGGCGACGGCCGCCAGACCCTCCCCCGTCACCGAGCTGACCGGCAGCACCTCGACGCCCAGCGCGACCTCGGCGACCTGCGCCACGGCGGCGGGGACGTCGTCGCACAGGTCGGCCTTGGTGAGCACGACGACCGGGGTCGCCCCGCTGCTCCACGCCACCGCGAGGTAGCGCTCGACCCGCCGCGGCCGCGCCGGACCGGCGAGCGCGTCGACGACGAGCACCGCGTCGAGGTTGGCGGCCACCACCTGGGCCGCCGAGGTGCGGCCGGCGACGGTGCGGACGAACGCGCTCCGCCGGGGCAGCACCGCGACGGCCCACCCGGCGCGCAGCGCCACCCAGTCGCCGACCGCCGGCCCACCCGGCGGACCGGGTCGGTCCAGGACGGCGCCGCTGCGGGCGGCGGTGGTCCGGGCGACGGTGGTCCGGGCGACCGCGCCCGGCGCGGTCTCGTGCAGGGCGGCCACCGCGGGCACCGACCGCTCACCGTCGTCGGAGACCACGCGCAGCCAACCGCGGTCCACCCGTACCACCCGGGCCGGGCGGCTGTCCGGAGGCAGCTCGGCGGCCCGGTCGGGGGTCCAGCCCAGCGCTGCGAGATGCGTCACACCGGCCATGGTGGCGCCCAGGTCAGGCGCCCGTCTCCCGAATTGTGCGCAACGCGCCGGGCGACGTTCGCCGTCCCGTCACCTGGCCGGGGTCCCCTGAAGGCATGCGCGCGACCGAGTCGCCGGCCCTCCTCACCGCGACGCGCCCGGCGCTGCCCGCCGTCGTCGGGCACCGCGGCGCACCCGCCTACCGCCCCGAGCACACCCTGGCCTCCTTCGAGCTGGCCATCGACCTCGGTGCCGACCTGATCGAGCCCGACGTCGTCGTGAGCGGCGACGGCGCCCTCGTCGTCCGGCACGAGGCGGAGCTCTCCCGCACCACCGACGTGGCCGCGCGCCCGGAGTTCGCCGCCCGACGGCGCACCCGCGAGGTGCACGGCCGCCCGTGCACCGGCTGGTTCGTCGACGACTTCACGCTGGCCGAGCTGCGCACCCTCCGGGCCATCGAGCGGATGCCGGACCTGCGCCCGCTCAACACCACCTACGACGGCCGGTTCGGCGTCCTCACCCTGGCCGAGGTGGTCGACCTCGCCCGCCGGCGCTCCACCCCCGGCCGCCCGGTGCGCGTGCTGGCCGAGCTCAAGCAGCCGGGGCCGGCCGCGGCCGGCCGGCGGCTGGCCGCCCTGGTGGCGGCCGAGCTGCGCCGCCTCGGCGCCACCGGGCCCGACGGCAGCGTGGTCGTGCAGTCGTTCGACCCCGTGGTGCTGCGGGAGCTGCGCACCGACCTCGGCGACCACGGGCCGCGCCTCCTGCAGTTGGTGGACGACGACCCCGTCGACGACCCGCTGGTGACCCCCGCCGGCCTGCGCGAGGTGTCGACCTACGCCCAGGGCATCGCGCCCAGCCGGCACCGCATCCTGCTGCGCGGCGGCGGGCACGCGCTGGTCGGCATCTCCGACCTGGTGCACCGGGCGCACGACGCCGGCCTGCTCGTCGTCCCGTGGACGGTGCGCCCGGAGAACTGCTTCCTGCCCGCGCACCTGCGCCGCGGCGAGCACCCGGCCGCGCGCGGCGACGCCGCCGGCGAAGCCCGGCTGCTCATCGGCCTGGGCGTCGACGGGCTGATCACCGACTGCCCCGACGTCGCCGTCCGGGTGCGCGCCGAGCTGGAGCGCCTCCCCGCCGGGCTCTGACCCGCTGAGCCCGCCGGGGCTCGTCCTCGCGTCGCGGGGGCCGGAGGCCTCCCGGCGCGAGGACGTGGTGGCAGGGCTCCGCTCAACCGGGGGACGGCACCGGGCCGCGGTGCGGCGTCGTGATCGAGCGGGGGCCCGCAGGGTCCCCCGAGGAACGACCGGGCGCAGGGCTCCCGCTCAACCGGGGGACGGCACCGGGCCGCGGTGCGGCGTCGTGATCGAGCGGGGGCCCGCAGGGTCCCCCGAGGAACGACCGGGCGCAGGGCTCCCGCTCAACCGGGGGACGGCACCGGGCCGCGGTGCGGTCCGGAGGACCGCGGTGTCATTGCAGCAGGTCGTTGACGAGGACGTTCTCGTCACGGCCGGGGCCGACGCCGATGACGCTGATCCGCGCGCCGGAGAGCTCCTCCAGCCGGCGCACGTAGGCCTGCGCGTTCGGCGGCAGCTCGTCGAAGGTGCGGCAGGTCCGGATGTCCTCGAACCAGCCGGGCATCTCCTCGTAGACCGGTGTCGCGTGGTGGAACTCGGTCTGCGTCATCGGCATCTCCTCGTGCCGGACGCCGTCGACGTCGTAGGCGACGCAGACCGGCACCGTCTCCAGGCCGGAGAGCACGTCGAGCTTGGTGAGGAAGTAGTCGGTGATGCCGTTGACCCGGCTGGCGTAACGGGCGACGACGGCGTCGAACCAGCCGCAGCGCCGGTCGCGGCCCGTGGTGACGCCGACCTCGCCGCCGTGCTTGCGCAGGTACTCGCCGCTGGCGTCGAACAGCTCGGTCGGGAACGGGCCGGAGCCCACGCGGGTCGTGTACGCCTTGAGGATGCCGACCACCCGGGAGATCCGGGTCGGTCCGATGCCGGCGCCGGTGGCGGCCCCGCCCGCGGTCGGGTTGGACGACGTCACGAACGGATACGTGCCGTGGTCGACGTCGAGCAGGGTGCCCTGCGACCCCTCCAGCAGCACCCACTCGCCGGCGTCGAGCGCCCGCCCGAGCAGCAGCCGGGTGTCGGCGATCCGGTGCTTGAGCTGCTCCGCGTACGCCGCGTACTCCTCGACGACCTCGTCGACGTCGATCGCCTTGCGGTTGTAGACCTTGACCAGGACCTGGTTCTTCTCCTGGAGCGTGCCCTCGAGCTTCTGCCGCAGGATCGACAGGTCGAGCAGGTCCTGCACGCGGATGCCGACCCGGGCCACCTTGTCGCCGTAGGCCGGGCCGATGCCGCGGCCGGTGGTGCCGATGCGCCGCTTGCCGAGGAACCGTTCCGTCACGCGGTCCAGCGCCCGGTGGTGCGGCATGATCAGGTGCGCGTCGGAGGAGATGACCAGCCGCGAGGTGTCGACCCCGCGCTCCTCGAGGCCGGCCAGCTCGCCGATGAGCACGTCGGGGTCGACCACCACGCCGTTGCCGATGACCGGCGTGCAGCCCGGCGTGAGGATCCCGGACGGGATCAGGTGCAGCGCGTACTTCTCGCCGTCCGGGGTGATCACCGTGTGCCCGGCGTTGTTCCCGCCCTGGTAGCGGACGACGTAGGGCACCCGGCCACCGAGCAGGTCGGTGGCCTTGCCCTTGCCCTCGTCGCCCCACTGGGCACCGATCAGCACGACAGCCGGCATGGGTTCGGGGTTCTCCTCGGTCGTCGTCGGAGCGGCAGCGCACCGGCGGTCAACCGGCTGGCAGGTGGCAGGGTAGTCGGCATGCCTCCCGTCGAGCTGGACCTCCGGCGCCTGGACCCCGGGGAGGCCCCGCGGCGGGACAAGCTCGCGGCGGCCGAGACCGCCGACGCCCTCGTCGTCCGCGGGCCGGTGGCGGCGCTGAACGCCGTCCTGGCCCTGCTGCTCAAGACGGGTCGCAACGCGGTGGTGCCGGTCGCCTGGGCGCCGACCCGCGACAAGGAGTCCGCCGCCCTGGCCGACGCGCTTGGGGTGGGCACCGGGCGACCGCGGGACCTCACCCTGGTGCGCGACGACCACGGCGGGGTGCTGCTGCACCACGGCCGGCTGGAGTCGGCGGACGGCGGACGGCTGAGCTCGCGCGTCGGCCTGCGCGCCTACCACGACGACATCAAGGTGGCCGACGGCGACGTCACCCGGATCGACGTCCGCCCCGACTGGAGCGCCGTGGACACCATCGGCGTCACCGTCATGGTGCAACCGCTGCGGCCGACCCGACGGACCAGCGGCCGCGCCCTGCAGGTCGCCAGCGACCCGGCGCGCATCGTCCGCGACGGCGTGCCCTACGGCCGGCCGGTGCAGCGCTGGACGTGGTACGCCGACGAGCGGGTGCGCTGGCGCCTCGAGCCCTGACGGGGTGGATCCGTGCGGGTGACCCGCGGGTGACCCGCACCGATCCACTCCATGGCAGGCGGCACCTGCGCACCGCCCGGCTCGTCGTGGACACTGGGGGCATCCGTCCGCCGAGGAGGCACCGCTGCCGACCGACCCCCAGCGCCCGTGCCGGTGAGCACCGACCGCCTGCCCGGCTTCGGCATGGCCGGCACGCGCGGCGCGCCCGGGCCGAGTCGGCTGCTCACCCGCGCGCTCGCCCGACCCAGCCTGCCGGCGACGGTCGGCCTGGTGGTCGTCGTCGTCCTGTTCGGCATCCGGGCCCCCGAGCTGCTCACCGTCGCCGGCGCGGCGGCCGTGCTGGAGGTCGCCGCGCCGCTGGGCATCGGGGCGGTCGCCGTCACGCTGCTGATGGTCGCCGGGCAGTTCGACGTCTCGGTGGGCATCGTCGCGGTGGCCAGCGCCCTGGTCACCGCCCTGCTGACCGGCTACGCCGGGTGGGCCGTCTGGCCCGCGCTGGGCGTTTCGCTGCTGTGCGCCCTCCTGGTCGGGGTGGTCAACG
Organism: Geodermatophilus sp. YIM 151500; assembly: GCF_025716945.1. GTDB lineage: Bacteria > Actinomycetota > Actinomycetes > Mycobacteriales > Geodermatophilaceae > YIM-151500. The sequence continues at coordinate 260,961 of NZ_JAOVZT010000006.1, read as the reverse complement.
GGGTGCTGGTGGTCAACACCGGCCTGCCCAGCTTCCTCGTCACCCTCGCGACCCTGCTCGTGCTGCAGGGCGTCACCCTGGTCGGCACCGAGGAGGTCACCGGCTCGGCCGGGATCGTCGGGCTCTCCGACAGCCCCGGCTGGACGTCGGCCGCCGCGGCCTTCAGCTCCACGGTTGCCGTCGGTGACGCACGGTTCCGCATCTCGGTCCTCTGGTGGCTCGGGATCACCGCCGTGGCCACGTGGGTGCTGTGGCGCACCCGGTTCGGCAACGCGGTGCTCGCGATCGGCGGTGCCCGGCACGCGGCCCGGGAGCTGGGAGTGGCCGTCCGCCGGACCACGGTCGCGCTGTTCTGCCTGACCGCGACCGCGGGCTGGTTCATCGGCACGCTGGGGCTGCTCCGCCTCGGCGGGGTGTCGGCCGTGCCCGGGCTCGCCTCCGGTGTCGACTACCTGGTCGTCGCCGTCATCGGCGGCTGCCTGCTGACCGGCGGGCGCGGCTCGGCCGTGGGCGCAGCGGTCAGCGCGCTGCTCTACGCGGTCGCCCGGCAGGGCATCCTGCTCGCCGGCTGGGACCTGCGGTGGTTCCAGGCCCTGCTCGGCGTGCTGCTGCTGGTGGCCCTGCTGGCCAACGGCGCGGTGCGCCGACGGCTGAAGGCGGTCCCGCGCTCGTGACGGGACCGGTCCGGGACGACGGCGGGACGGCGCCTCCCGTGCTCGAGCTGCGCGGGCTCACCGTCCGGCACGGCAGCGTTCCCGCGCTGACCCGGCTGTCGGTCGCGCTGCGCGCCGGCGAGATCACCTGCGTGCTCGGGGAGAACGGCTCGGGCAAGTCGACGCTGGTCGCCGTCCTGTCCGGCCTGGTCCGGCCGGACGAGGGACAGGTGCTCCTCGACGGGCGGCCGGTACGGCTGCGGACCCCGCGGCGGGCGCGCGAGGCGGGGATCGCCACCGTGTGGCAGGACCTCGCCGTCGCGCCGCTGCTGTCGGTCTGGCGGAACCTCTTCCTCGGCGCCGAGCCGCTGCGCGGCATCTGGCCGACGCGCCGGCTGGACCTGGCGGCGGCCCGGGAGACGACCGTGCAGGCCATGCGCCGCGTGGGGGTGACCGGCCTGGACCCCGACCAGCCGGCCAGCGCGCTGCGCGCCGGGGAGCGGCACAGCCTGGCGGTGGCCCGGGCGCTGCACTTCGGCGCCCGCGTGCTGGTGGTCGACGAGCCGAGCGCGCCCATGACCGTCGCGCAGCACGCCCTGGTGCTGCAGTCGGTCGTGGCCGCGCGCGCCGAGGGCCTCGCGGTGCTCTTCGTGACGAACAACCCGCGCTACGCGCACCTCGTGGGTGACCGCTTCCTGCTGCTGGCCAGCGGTCAGGTGGCCGGCACGCTCACCCGGGACGACGTCGACGCCGCCGACCTCACCCGGCTGGTGGCCGGCGGGGACGAGCTGACCGCGCTGACGGCGGTGCTCACCGCGGCGCATCCCGAGCTGGACCGCTGACGGCGAGCCCCCGGCACACGCGTGCCGCCCGTCGACCTCACCCTGCCCCGACACGGCCCCGTCGACCGCGGGAGCGGCGACGGGGCCGGAGGCGGTGCGCGGACGTCAAGCGAAGACGCTGACCCCACCGGGGCCGACGAGCAGCCCGACGACGATGAGCACGATCCCCCACAGCAACTGCTTGCGGACGATCGCCACGATGCCCGCGATCACGAGTACGACGGCGAGGATCCACAACAGGGTGGCCACGGTTGACCTCCATCTCCCGTGGACGTCCGGGTCGGACGCCCTGAGCTGGACGTCCGGGTCGGACGCCCTGCTCAGACGGTAGCGGCGCCGGAACCTCCGCACCGGCCGAACGGTCGCCCCGACGGGTGATCGTGACCCGACCGCTGCCTCGCCGCGGTCGTCGCCGACGAGCGCGGCCCGGAGGGCGAGAGTGTCACGGCGCCAGGTCCGGGTCGCAGTCGCGCAACAGCTGGGTGCAGCGCTCCTGCTCGTCGGTCTCGCCGATCGCCTCCGCCGCCCGCGCGAGCATCGTGACGCAGCGCAGGAACCCTCGGTTGGGCTCGTGCGACCACGGCACCGGCCCGTGGCCCCGCCAACCGTTGCGGCGCAGCGCGTCCAGGCCGCGGTGGTAGCCGGTCCGGGCGTAGGCGTAGGCCTCGACGGTGTCGCGCAGCCGGCGCTCGGCCCGGCCCAGCGCCTCCTCGGCGAGCGCCGCCCAGGCCGCGCTCACCGTCGGGTGGTGGGCGGCGACCTCGGCGGCCGGGGTGCCCTCGGCGAGCGCGGCATCGGCGACCGGGTCGCCCGGCAGCAACGTCGGCGGCGGCTCACCCAGCAGGTTGGGGCGCGACACGCCTCAGCCGCTCTGCGACTGGCCGGCCGAGAGCAGGTCTTCGCAGGCGCGGACGACGCGCTCCGCCATGCCCGTCTCCGCGGCCTTCATGTAGCTGCGCGGGTCGTAGGCCTTCTTGTTGCCGACCTCGCCGTCGATCTTCAGCACGCCGTCGTAGTTGGAGAACATGTGCCCGACGATCGGTCGGGTGAAGGCGTACTGGGTGTCGGTGTCGACGTTCATCTTCACGACGCCGTAGGACAGCGCCTCGCGGATCTCCTCGAGCAGCGAGCCCGACCCGCCGTGGAACACCAGGTTGAACGGCTTGGCGCCGTCGCCGAGGCCGAACTCCTTGGCCACGACGGCCTGCCCGCGCTCCAGCACGTCGGGGCGCAGCTTGACGTTGCCCGGCTTGTAGACGCCGTGCACGTTGCCGAACGTGGCGGCCAGCAGGTACACGCCCTTCTCGCCGAGGCCCAGCGCCTGCGCCGTCTTCAGGAAGTCGCCGTCCGCGGTGTAGAGCTTCTCGTTGATCTCGGCGACGACGCCGTCCTCCTCCCCGCCGACGACGCCGATCTCGAGCTCGAGCACGATCTTGGCCGCGGCGGCCTTCTCGACCAGCTCCTCGGCGATCGAGAGGTTCTCGTCGAGGTCGATGGCCGACCCGTCCCACATGTGCGACTGGAACAGCGGCTCCTGCCCGGCGTCGACGCGGTCCTTCGAGAGCGCGATCAGCGGGCGGACGTAGGAGTCGAGCTTCTCCTTCTGGCAGTGGTCGGTGTGCAGCGCGATGTTGACCGGGTACTTCTCCGCGACCACGTGCGCGAACTCGGCGAGGGCGACCGCGCCGGTCACCATGTCCTTGACCCTCGTGCCGGACGCGAACTCGGCCCCGCCGGTCGAGAACTGGATGATGCCGTCGCTGCCGGCGTCGGCGAAGCCGCGCAGCGCCGCGTTGACCGTCTCGGACGACGTGCAGTTGATCGCCGGGTAGGCGAAACCGCCCTCCTTGGCCCGGTTGATCATGTCGGCGTAGACCTCGGGGGTCGCGATGGGCATCCGGGGCACTCCTGTCGTCGCGGTCGTGCGTCGGTCGGGGACGTCGGCGTCGGTCGGGATGTCGGGCGCCAGTATCGCGCCCGCGCCCGGCCCGTGGAGTGCCAGGTGCGCACTTTCCGGCCCGGCACCCCCACCCTCGTAACGCCGCGCGCAGTCAGACGAGGCCCAGGTCGACGAGGTCGAAGGCCGCGCGGTACTCGAGACCGGCCCGCTCGACGGCGTCCCGGCCGCCGCGGTCGACGACGACGGCCACCCCGATGACCTCCGCGCCCGCCTCCTGCAATGCCTGCGCCGCGGTCAGCGGGCTGCCGCCGGTGGTGGAGACGTCCTCCACCACCAGCACCGAGCGGCCGGCGACGTCGGGGCCCTCGATCCGGCGCTGCAGGCCGTGCGCCTTCCCCTCCTTGCGGACGATGCACGCGTCGAGGAAGCCCTCCCCTGCGGCCGCCGCGTGCAGCATCGCCGCGGCCACCGGGTCGGCGCCGAGCGTCAGACCGCCGACGACGTCGTACCGCAGGTCGCCGGTCAGCTGCCGCATCACCCGGCCCACCAGCGGCGCCCCCTCGTGGTGGAGGGTCAGCCGGCGCATGTCGATGTACCAGTCGGCCTCCCGGCCGGACGACAGCGTCACCCGGCCGCGCACCACGGCGAGGTCGACGATCAGCTCGCGGAGCCGGTCGCGGTCGGGCAGGGCAGCGGCAGCCGTCATGCGCCGACCCTAGGAGCCGGGTCGGGTCAGCCGGCGGGCGGCTGCAGGACCTGGTCGATCACGTGGATCGTCGCGTTGGCCGCCTGGATGCCCCCGCAGACGACGGTGGCCGGCGCCCGCCCGCCGAGGGTGTACTCGGCGGGGATGCTGAACTCCTCCCCGGAGCCCTCGACGACGAGGGTCGCGCCGCCGAGGGTGGGTTGCTCGCCGGCCAGCTCGTCCGGGCCGAGCCGCCCCTGAAGCACGTGGAAGCCGAGGACGGCGCCGAGCCCGGCCGGGTCGGCGAGCAGCGTCTGCAGCTGCTCCGGCGGGATCCCGGCGAAGGCGCCGTCGGACGGCGCGAGCACGGTCACCGCCTGTTGCGCGTCGAGCGTGTCGCCCAGGCCGGTCGCCTGGAGGGCCTGGTGCAGGGCGGTCAGCTCGGGGTAGTCGGCGAGCGCTCCGCTGACCGGCTGCTCGACCAGCGAGGACAGGCTGTCCGGGCCGCCGGTGGGGAGTCCGGCGCACCCCTCGCCGAAGGGCACGCCGGGCTCCGGCTCACCGGTGGCGGGTGCGTCGGTGGGCTCCTCCGCCTCGCTGGTCGGCGGAGCCTCGACGGTCGGGTCGGGCGCGGCGCCCGGCTCGGTCTCTCCCCCGCAACCGGCGAGGGCCAGTGCGAGGGTCAGGCCGAGGGGGACGAGCGCGGCGCGCGCGGCACGGGAGGGGGTCACGGGTCCGGCTCCTTCCGTCCCGGGGTGCCCGGGCCGGCCCGGCCCGCGGATGCGGGCCGGACGACCGCGGACGTGGGACGGTGCTCCCCTGCTCGGTGCGGCCACCCGGGAAACCGGGCGTGACCGAATCGCAAGCCGATCAGGCGGCCGGCGGGGCCAGCACCTGGTCGAGGATGTAGACGGTGGCGTTGGCTGTCTGCACGTTGCCGCAGATGACGGTGGCCGGCTGACCGGTCACCGTGCTGGCGACGGTGAAGTCCTCGCCGGAGCCCTCGATGGTCACGGTGTCGCCGTTGAGCGTGGTCTGCTCTCCGGCCAGCTGCTCGGGCGTGAGCCGTTCGCCGATGACGTGATGGGTGAGCACCGCGGTCAGCTGCGCCTGATCGGCGAGCAGCGCGTTGAGCGCGTCCGGCGGGACCGCCTCGAAGGCCGGGTTGGCCGGGGCCAGCACGGTGATGCCCTCCTGGCCGTTGAGGGTGTCGACGAGGTTCGCGGCCGACACCGCCTCGACCAGGGTCGACAGCACCGGGTTGTTGCTCGCCGCGGTGGCGACCGGATCGTCGGTCATGCCCTGGAAGCTGCCCTCGTTCGTGGCATCGGTGGGCACGGCGGCGCAGCCTTCGCCGAAGGGCTCGTCCGAGGTCGGCTCGGTCGTCGGCGCGGCCGACTCGGTGGCCTCGGTCGTGGGGGCGGCCTCGGTCGTGCCGGCGCCCGCGTCGGCGGCGGGCTCCTCGGAGGAACCGCAGGCGGAGAGGGTCAGCGCGAGCATCGAAGCTGCGGCGACGACGGCGCCGCGAGTGAGGCGGGGCAGGATCACGGAGGAGCTCCTGTCGGGTCGGGCGGCCGGGCGGCCGTGCCGGTCACCTCGGTCCGCGGGCGCGGACCGAGGACGTCGTCGGCCGGGCGACCGCGACGAACTCGAGGGGATCTGTCCGATCCGGGTGCCGGGCAAACCGTGCGTCATCAAGTTGTGACCACCTGGATCGTGTGCCATCCGGTCGAGCCGGACGGAAACGGGGGCCGGCGCTCCTGCGTCTGCAGCTCGCCCTCCGCGCTGGTGGCCCGCACGGTGATCTGGTGCCGCCCGGGCGCGAAGTCGTAGGGCAGCACCCACTGGCGCCACAGATCGGCGTCGACCTGCGGGGAGAGCTGGGCCTCCCGCCACTCCCCCTCGTCGACCCGGACCTCCACGGCGGTGATGCCGCGGGTCTGCGCCCAGGCGACCCCGGCGATCGGCCGGCGTCCGGCCGGGAAGGGGCGCAGCGGGACGTCGATACGCGAGGCGACGCGGATCTCCTGCCGGGCGGCCCAGCCGCGGCGGGTCCAATAGGCGTCGACGGCCTCGTAGGTGGTGGCCTCGATGCCGACCAGCCACTTGCAGGCGGAGACGTAGCCGTACAGCCCCGGGATGAGCATCCGGACGGGGAAGCCGTGCTCGATCGGGAGCGGCTCGCCGTTCATCCCGACGGCGAGCATCGCGTCGGGCACCTCGAGCGCGGAGCGCGTCGGGGCGCCGATGGTCATGCCGTCGGAGGAGCGGCAGAGCAGCTGGGTGCTGCCGTCCCGGACGCCGTTCTCGCGGAGGACGGCGCCCAGCGGGACGCCGAGCCAGCGGGCGGTGCCGGCCAGGCCGCCGCCCACCTCGTTCGACACGCAGGTGAGCGTGATGTCGCGCTCGACCAGGTCGTCCCGTTCCAGCAGGTCGGCCAGCGTGTAGCTGCGCGGGGCGTCGAACATGCCGGTGAGCGCGAGCCGGTAGCCGGCGGGGTCGATGCGGGGCACCGTGATGGCCGTGTCGACCCGGTAGAAGTCGCGATTCGACGTGAACAGCGGCGTCAGGCCGTCGACCTCCGGCGCGAGGTCGGCGCCGGGCGGGAGCGGAGCGGCAGCGTCCGAAGGTGCGGGCAGGCGGAGGCCGGCCCGGGCGTCGGCGACGTCGAAGCGGCGCTGCAGCAGGCGCCCACCACCCCCGGTCACTGCCGCGACGCCGAGGGCCACGCCGCTGCCGACGACGAAGCGGCGACGGTCGAGCCCGGCACCCTTCCGGTCGCCGCCGGCCAGCACCTCGCGCAGCCGGTCCACGACGCGGGCGTCCGCGGACGACGCCTCGCTCGACTCCCCGGCCGGGGACGGGTGCCCCGGCGACGCCTCCCCCGTCGAGCGCGGGTGCGGACCGCCCGACGACGGCGCGGTCAGCGGGGCGAGCAGCGCCGGCAGCGCGAGGCCTCCGGCCACCGCACCCACCAGGGACGGCAGCGCGTCGAGGAGACCCCCGGCCGGGCGGGTGATCGCGGCAACCACCCCGACCAGGCCGAAGAGCGCGATTCCCACCGTACCGAGCCGGCGGTCGCGCAGGGACAGCACCCCGACCGCCAGCGCGTACAGCGCGACGACGACCAGCGTGCCGACGACGAGGGCCACCTTGTCGGCCTCGCCGAAGGTGTCGATGGCGAACTGCTTGACCGGCTCGGGGGTCAGCGTGATGACCGCGTCGCCGACCGCGACCACCGGCGAGGTCCACGGACCGGTCAGCCCGGCCACCAGTTCGGCCACACCGAGAGCCACCGCGGCGGCAGCCAGGCCGGCCAGGGCGGCCAGCCGCCGGCGCCCGCGCCGCTCCGCCCGCGCCCCGGCGCCGTCCGCCACCGGGCGGTGTCCCGTCGTCGTCACACCCAGGATTCGGCACCGACGACCGCCGCGGATTCACGGGTGCCCCGCCTGTCCGTCCCGTCACCCGTCCGGGCGCCGACCAGCCAGGAGCGGCGACGCGTCGCGGTCCGGGCGGAAGCCCGTGCGAGGGTGGTGGACGTGACCGCCCCTCCCCCGGCGCCCGGCGACGACGGCGGCGGCGGCGGCGTGGCCGCGCCGATGCCGGCGTCGGTCCGCGTGGCGGTGGTGCTGCTGGCGCTGCTGGCCGTGCTGCTCCTGGTGAACGCGGGGCTGAGCTGGTTCGGCCGGGAGGCCATCGCCGACCGGATCGCCGAGGTGCAGCCGGACGTGACGCGGGAGGAAGCCGAGCGGCTCGTCGTCGGAACGCAGCTGCCCTACGTGGTGATCGGCTTGGCGGCGGCCGCGGCTGCGGTCGGGCTCCCCCGCCGCCGGCCGTGGGCACGCTGGGCCGGCGTGGCGGGCGCTGTCGGGCTGGCCCTGCTCACGGTCGTGTCGATGGCGACCGCCGGAGGCGCGACGGCGCTCTCGCTGCTGGTGCTAGTGCTCTCGGTGGGCGCGGTCACCAGCCTGCTGGCACGGACGACGGGGCAGTGGGTGCCGCCGCTGCGCGGCGGATGACCGCCCGCCGGGTCAGCGGGGGACGCCGCTGGCGCGCCGCCACTTCTCGTAGCGGTACCAGTCGTTGCTGGGCTTGAGCAGCAGCGCGACGACGCCGACCGCGGTCAGCAGCAGCTGGAAGACGCCGACCGCGCTGACGAAACCGCTGGCGCCGGTTCCGGCGCCCAGTCCGCCCAACCCGAAGAGGACGCTGAGGCCACCCAGGACGACGAGCACGATGCGCGCCCAGTTGCGGCCCTGCCACGCGAACCACAGGAACAGCGCGTTGAGCGCCACGAGGACCAGCCCGAGCACGGCCCCGAAGAGGACGGCACCCTGGGCCAGCTCCTCGGTCAGCTGGTCACCGGACCCGGCCACCGTCTGCGCCACGAGCGCGTCGATGTCCGAGAACGTCACGAACGAGGCGACGAGGCCGAGGACGAGGCTGGCGACGAAGGCCCCGATGCCGACGCGGACCGTCACGGGGCGTTCCACCGGCGCCGGCGCCCCGAACCCCTGCGGGGACGACGGGGCCGGCGCGTAGCCGTACCCGCCCTGCTGCCCGTACGCCGGGTACTGCCCCGGCTGCGGCTCGCCGTAGCCGGGCTGGGCACCCGGCTGGCCGTAACCGGGGTACTGGGCCGGTGGCTGGCCGTAGCCGGGCTGCTGGCCGGCGCCGGGCTGGGCACCCGGCTGGCCGTGACCGGGCTGCTGTCCGGGCGGCGGGTACTGACCCGGCTGCTGGCCCGGCGGCGGGTACTGGCCCGGCGGTGGGTACTGGCCCGGCGGGGGGTGCTGCCCGGGCCGGCCGGACGTGCCGGGACCCGGCTGCTCCCCGCCCTGCGGCGTCCCGTTCTCGCGGTCCCCGCCCTGCCCTGAGGTCATACCGGCCTCCACTCGTCGTCCGTCGTGTCGATCATCGCGGGTCCCCCGGGCCCGGGCCACCACGTCGGAGGCGTGTCGGCGCGGCTCCACCCGGAGGAATGACGTCCCGGCCGTCACCGGAGCTCTCCGGATCCGCCCGCCGGGCGGGCGGATCCGGAGGACGGGTTCCCCGGTTAGCCGCGGAGGACCGACAGCCCCGCATCGCCCTCGGCGACGTCGGCCGGCCAGTCGACGACGACCTCGTCCCCGTCGCGGATGTCACCGGCGAGCAGGGCCCTGGCCAGCTGGTCGCCGATCGCCGACTGCACCAGGCGGCGCAGCGGTCGGGCGCCGTACACCGGGTCGAACCCGTTGATCGCCAACCACTCCTTGGCGGCGTCGGTGACCTGCAGGGTCAACCGCCGGGCGGCCAGCCGGCGGGCGAGCACGCCGACCTGGATGTCGACGATCCCGGTGAGCTCCTCGGTGCCCAGCGCGCGGAACACGACGACGTCGTCCAGCCGGTTGAGGAACTCCGGCTTGAAGTGGGTCCGGACGACCTCCATGACCGCGTCGCGGCGCCGCTCCTCGGAGACCGACTGGTCGGCGATCAGCAGCGAGCCGAGGTTCGAGGTCAGGATCAGGATCGTGTTGCGGAAGTCCACCGTCCGGCCCTGGCCGTCGGTGAGCCGACCGTCGTCCAGCACCTGCAGCAGCACGTCGAAGACGTCCTGGTGGGCCTTCTCCACCTCGTCGAACAGGACCACGGTGTACGGCCGCCGCCGGACCGCCTCGGTCAGCTGGCCGCCGGCCTCGTAGCCCACGTAGCCGGGGGGTGCGCCGACCAGCCGGGCCACCGAGTGCTTCTCGGAGTACTCGCTCATGTCGATGCGGACCATCGCCCGCTCGTCGTCGAACAGGAACTCCGCCAGCGCCTTGGCCAGCTCGGTCTTGCCGACACCGGTCGGGCCCAGGAACAGGAACGAGCCGGTGGGCCGGTTCGGGTCGGCGACGCCGGAGCGGGCCCGGCGGACGGCGTCGGAGACGGCCCGCACCGCGTCGGGCTGGCCGACCACGCGCCGGCCGAGTTCCGCCTCCATCCGCAGCAACTTGGCGGTCTCCCCCTCGAGCAGCCGGCCGGCGGGAATGCCGGTCCAGGCCTGCACGACCTCCGCGATGTCGTCGGCGCCGACCTCCTCCTTGAGCATGGACTCACCGGTCTGCACCGACGCCTCGGCCTCGGCCAGGGAGCGCTCGAGCTCCGGCAGCCGCCCGTAGCGCAGCTCGGCGACGCGGGCCAGCTCGCCGTCCCGCTCGGCCCGCTCGGCCTCCTGGCGCAGCCGCTCCAGCTCCTCCTTGATCCGCTGGATCCGCTCGATGGCACCCTTGTCCTGCTGCCAGCGGGCGGTCAGCTCGGCCAGCTCCTGCCGGCGGTCGGCGAGGTCGGCGCGCAGCGACGCCAGGCGCTCGAGGGACGACGGGTCGTCCTCCTTGGCCAGCGCCATCTCCTCGATCTCCATGCGACGGACGGCGCGCTCGACCTCGTCGATCTCGACCGGCCGGCTGTCGATCTCCATGCGCAGCCGGCTGGCCGCCTCGTCGACCAGGTCGATCGCCTTGTCCGGCAGGAAGCGGGCGGTGACGTAGCGGTCGGACAGGGTGGCGGCGGCGACGATCGCGGAGTCGGTGATCCGCACGCCGTGGTGGACCTCGTAGCGCTCCTTGAGGCCCCGGAGGATGCCGATGGTGTCCTCGACGCTCGGCTCGCCCACGAACACCTGCTGGAACCGCCGCTCGAGGGCGGCGTCCTTCTCGATGTGCTCGCGGTACTCGTCGAGCGTGGTGGCGCCGACCATGCGCAGCTCACCGCGGGCCAGCATCGGCTTGATCATGTTGCCGGCGTCCATGGCGCCCTCGCCGGAGGCGCCGGCACCGACGATCGTGTGCAGTTCGTCGATGAAGGTGACGATCTCGCCCTCGGCGTCGGTGATCTCCTGCAGGACGGCCTTGAGCCGCTCCTCGAACTCCCCGCGGTACTTGGCGCCGGCGACCATGCTGGCCAGGTCCAGCGCCATGAGGCGCTTCCCCTTGAGGCTCTCCGGGACGTCGCCGGCGACGATGCGCTGGGCCAGGCCCTCGACGATGGCGGTCTTGCCGACGCCGGGCTCGCCGATGAGCACCGGGTTGTTCTTCGTCCGCCGGGACAGCACCTGCACGACGCGGCGGATCTCGGTGTCGCGGCCGATGACCGGGTCGATCCTGCCCTCGCGGGCACGGGCGGTGAGGTCGACGGCGTACTTCTCGAGCGCCTGGAACGTGCCCTCGGGGTCGGGCGTGGTGACCCTGCGGTTGCCGCGGACGGTGCGGAAGGCGGCCAGCAGCGCGTCGCGGGTGGCGCCCGCGCTGGTCAGCACGGCGCCCGCCTCGCCGTCCGAGCCGGCCAGCCCGACCAGCAGGTGCTCGGTCGAGACGTACTCGTCGCCCAGGGCGCTCGCCTGCTCGCCGGCGGCGTTGATCACCCGCAGGAGCTCGCGGGAGGGCGAGGGGGCCGGCACCGTCGCCCCGCTGACGCTGGGCATCCGGCGCAGCGCGGCCTCGGCCTTGGAGCGGACGTCCGCCGGGTCGGCGCCCACCGCGGTCAGCAGCGGGCCGGCGATCCCGTCGGACTGCCCGAGCAACGCGACGAGCAGGTGCAGGGGTTCCAGCGCGGCCTGACCGCGCTCGACGGCCAGTCGCTGGGCCGCGGCGAAGGCCTCCTGCGAACGGGTGGTGAGCTTGCTCTGCATGGCCTGGAGCGTCGTCCTCTCGTGCAGACGGGCCGGCGGCGGAACCACCGCCACCGGGTGGGTGCGTCGCGATGTCCAACGACGGAGGAGTTGAGCCTGTTCCGCTCAACCTTGCCGGAGGGCCCGCCCGGGACGCCGTTCGCGGTGGCGAAGGGACGCAGATCACTGCATAGCGCACGATCGGGTTGGCCCTAGACTTGCGGGATGACTGCTCTCCCGTCGCCGAGCGTGGCACTCGACGACCAGCTCTGCTTCGCGCTCTACGCCGCGTCGCGCGCGATGACGGCGCGTTACCGGCCGATGCTGGAGGAGATCGGGCTCACCTATCCGCAGTACCTGGTCATGATGCTGCTCTGGGAGCGCGACCAGCAGACCGTCGGCCAGCTCGGCTCCCGGCTCGCCCTCGACAGCGGCACGCTCTCGCCGCTGCTCAAGCGGCTCACGGCGGCCGGGCTGGTCACGCGCCACCGCCGGGTGGAGGACGAGCGGTCGGTGTCCATCGCCCTGACCGACGCCGGCCGGGCGCTGCAGGAGCGGGCGCTGCGGATCAACGAGGAGATGATCGGCACCCTCGACCTCGACCGCGACGAGTTCCGCGATCTGCAGCAGCGGCTGCGCCATCTGACCGAGCGGGTCAGCGCCCCCGTCGTCCACTGACGGCCCGACCGGGCGGATCGGCCGGGGACCGGCCGCCCGGGGAGCCGGTCGATCGGGTCGGTTGGGCGCAACCGGACCGGGTAGTCGCTCGCGGAGTCCGGTCGGCCCCCAGGGCCGGGTGGACCGTCGAGACCGGACCGAGGACCTGGGAGGGACCATGCCCACACGCACCGCACGCACCGCCTGGACCGGCAGCTTGCAGGAGGGCTCCGGCCGGGTCGAGCTCGCCAGCTCGGGCGTCGGCACCTACGAGGTGTCCTTCCCCAAGCGGGCAGCAGACGACGCCGGGGGCACCACCAGCCCGGAGGAGCTGGTCGCCGCCGCCCACTCCTCCTGCTTCGCCATGCAGCTGTCGGCCAACGTCGCGGAGGCCGGCGGCACCCCGCAGTCGCTCGACGTCAGCGCCGACGTCAGCCTGGGCCCGGACAAGGAGCGCGGCGGGTTCAAGGTCACCGGGATCGCGCTGACCGTCCGCGGCCGGGTCGACGGGCTCGACGAGGACGGCTTCCGCAAGGCCGCCGAGGCCGCCAAGGTCGGCTGCCCGATCAGCAAGGCGCTGGCCGCGGTCGAGACGATCACCCTGGACGCCGCGCTCACGTGACAGAGCGGAGTGGATCCGTCGGCGTCACGCGGACGGATCCACTCCGCTCGGCACGAGCAGCGACCAGGCGTGGTGCTCGACCCGCCAGGCGTGCGAGCCGCGGCCCTCGCGCACCTCCCCGTCGGCGTCGAGCTCCACCGGCTCCCCGCTCACCGTGATCTCCCGGCCGCGCACCAGCCGGACGTCGTCGCGCTCGACGTGCGTGCCGGCTCGCAGGGCCGCGCCGAAGGCCACCCGCGCACCCGGGCCGGTGGCCGCGCAGACCACCACGTCGGCCAGCCCGTCGTCGGGGACGGCGCCCGGCGCGAGCGGCGTCCCACCGCCGATCGTCGGCCCGTTGCAGATGCCGACCATGAGCAGCCGCGCCGGACCCTCGGTCCCGGGTGGGACGACGGGCACGCCGTCGACCCGCACGTCGAGTTCCCAGCCCGCGTCGGTGAGCCCGGCGATCGCCGCGCCGACGGGGTAGGCGGCGGGCCCGATCGCGTCCTTGAGCCCGTGCGCCCGCCGCCCGGCCGAGGCACCGACTCCCGCGTGCACCGCGTTGACGACCACGCCGCCCTCCTCGTCGCGGAGCAGGTCGAGCGGGCGGGGCACCCCGGCGAGCACCGCGCGCGCCGCGGCCACCGGCTCGAGCGGCAGGCCGACCGCCCGGGCCAGGTCGTTCCCGGTGCCGCGGCCGATCAGGCCGACCGGGTCGTCCGGCCGCAGTCGGCCCGCCCGCGAGAGCGCGCGGGCGACCGCGTGCAGCGACCCGTCGCCGCCGACGACCACCACGCGACGGTCGTCGTCCACGGCGAACAGGTCGTCGAGCTCCTCCGGCGACCCGGTGGCGACCACCTCGACGTCCGCCTCCGCGCGCAACGCGGCGAGCGCCGCTGCGACGGCGTCGTCGTCCGCCGTCCCGGCCGCGGCATTCACCACCACGAGCAGCCGCTGCGCCACCGCGCTCCTCCCGTCCGCCCGGCGACGGCGGGCCCGCGCACCCGTCCGCATCCGGAGCCCGGAGCCTAGGGGGTGCGCGGGGCCCGCCCGGATCAGTCGGCCAGTGCCTGCAGCACCAGCTCCACCGGGTGCTGGGCCTCGCGCCGCGTGCCGTGGTGGATCTGCTCCCGGCAGGAGGTCCCGGTCGCCGCGATCACGGCGTCCGGCGCCGCCGCGCGCACGGCCGGGAACAGCCGGTCCTCCCCCACCCGCAGCGAGATGTCGTAGTGCTCCGCCTCGTACCCGAACGACCCGGCCATGCCGCAGCAGCCGGCGTCGAGCTCCTGCACCGTGGCCCCGGGGATGCGCTTCAGCAGCGCCACGGTGGCCGCCGTTCCGGCCTCGGCCTTCTGGTGGCAGTGACCGTGGAAGACGATCGTGCGGCCGGCCAGCCGGCTGTCCTCGCGCAGCCGCAGACGACCGGCGTCGATGGCCTCGACCAGCAGCTCCTCGGGCAGCCTGACCCGCTCGGCGACGGCGCGCACGTTCGGGTCGTCGGGCAGCAGCTGCACGTGCTCGGCGCGCAGCGTGAGGATGCAGGACGGCTCGCAGCCGACGATGGGCCCGGCGACGGCCCCGCTCGCGCACAGCGAGTCGGCCAGCCCCTTGGCCTTCCTCCTCGCGTCGTCCAACAGGCCCTTGGAGATGCTGGGCCGCCCGCAGCAGCCCTTGCTCTCCAGCCGGACGTCGTACCCGGCCCGCTCGAGCAGCTGCACGACGGCCTTGCCGATGCCCGGCTCGCTGTAGCTGGTGAACGAGTCGGCCAGCACGGTGACCCGCCCCTCGGTGGGGACGACCGCGCTGCGACGCCGGCGGAACCAGCGGGGCAGGTTGTCGCGCTCGAAGCGGGGCAGCGGTCGCTGCCGGGCGACGCCGAGCCGCTTCTCCATGAGCGCCCGCAGCGGCCGGATCCGGCCCGGGACGTTCGACAGCGGCGCGGTCGCCGAGCCGAGCTTGTTGAGCGTGCGGATCGACCCGAAGACCCGGCTGCGCAGCGGGACGCCGGTCGTGTCGTACTTGGCCGCCAGCGCCTCCGCCTTCAGCGCGGCCATGTCGACCCCGAGCGGGCACTCGGCCTTGCACGCCTTGCACGACAGGCACAGGTCGAGCGCCTCGTGCAGCCGCTCGTCGGAGAGCGCGGCGTGCGGGTTCCCTTCCGACAGCGCCTTGACCAGCGCGCCGGCCCGGCCGCGGGTGGAGTGCTCCTCCATGCGCGTGGCGATGTAGGACGGGCACATCGTGCCGGTGGTCGACTTCCGGCAGAGGCCGATGTTCATGCACCGGTCGGCGGCACCGAACATGCCGCCGACGACGTCGAACGTCAGCCGGGTGCGCAGCGGCCCGGGCTGCGGCGGGTTCGCGTCGCGCAGGTGCTCGGTCATCTTCGGCGAGTCGACGATCTTGCCCGGGTTCAGCACGCCCGACGGGTCGAACAGCTGCTTGACCTGGCGCATCGCCTCGTACAGCTCGTCGCCGAAGAGCTCGCGGTTGAACTCGCTGCGGGCCAGGCCGTCGCCGTGCTCGCTGGAGTTGGCGCCGCCGTACTCCTTGACGAGGTCCTTGATCTCCTCGGCGACGGCCCGCATCGTCTCGACCTGGCCGGGCCGGGACAGGTCGACGAACGGGCGGATGTGCAGGCAGCCCACCGAGCAGTGACCGTAGAAGCCGGCCTCCAACCCGTGCCGGTCGAGCACGTCGCGGAACCGCGCCGTGTACTCCGCCAGGTGCTGCGGCGGGACCGCCGTGTCCTCGACGAAGGCCAGCGGCCGCCGGACGCCCTCGGAGGCGGCCATGAGCAGGCCGAGCGCCGACTTGCGCACCTTGAGCAGGTCGGCCTGCTGCACCGGCGTGATCGCGCGGATCGTGGCGTACCCGTGCCCGTTCTTCTCCCACAACGCGGCGAGCCGGTCGACCGAGTCGACCAGGGCCGCCTCGTCGTCGCCGGTGAACGAGACGAACACCAGCGCCGCGGGATCGCCCTCGAGGATCCGGCCGAGGCCGGCGTACTCGATCTTCCGCCGGGACAGGTCGAGGATGGTCTTGTCGATCATCTCGACGCCGGCCGGGTCCATGGACAGCGCGTCCTCGGTGGCCGCGGTGGCCTCGACGACCGATCGGAAGTGGCCGACGGCGAAGACCTGCTTGGCCGGCTTGGGCACCAGCCCGACCAGGGCCGACGTGGCGACGGCGAGCGTGCCCTCGGAGCCGACCAGGAACTTGGCCAGGTCGTAGGGCGGCGCCCCGGCCAGCCGGTCGAGCCGGTAGCCGCCGGCCCGCCGCCAGTACTCCGGGAAGCCCGTGGCGACGGCCTCGGCGTTGTCGCGCAGGATGCCGGGCAGGCCGCGCAGGATGCGCGCCTCCAGCGAGTCGCCCTGGGCGCGGCGCAGCATCTCGGCCTCGTCGAGCACGCCCCAGCGGGTGGTGGAGGCGTCGGCGAGCACCAGGTCCTGCTCGAGGACGTGGTCGATCGTCATCCCGAACCGCAGCGAGCCGCTGCCGGCCGAGTTGTTGCCGATCATCCCGCCGATCGTGGCGCGGTTCGACGTCGAGGTGTCCGGGCCGAACATCAGGCCGTGCTTCGCCGCGGCCCGGTTGAGGTCGTCCTGCACCACACCCGGCTCGACGCGGGCGGTGCGCGCCTCGGGATCGAGCTCGGTGATCCCGTACATGTGCCGGGACAGGTCCATGACGATGCCCGGCGTGATCGTCTGTCCCACCAGGCTCGTGCCCGCACCGCGGGCGAGGACCGGCAGCTCGGCCTCCCCTCCCAGGCGCACGGTCGCGATCACGTCGCCGGCGTGCCGCGGGTAGACCACCCCGACCGGCGTCATCGCGTACATGCTCGCGTCCTGGCTGAACAGGTGCCTGCTGTAGTCGTCGAAGGCGACCTCGCCGTCCAGCGCGCGGGTCAGCTCCGCGGCGAGATCGGAGGAGGCGCCGGCCGCCGTCGGCCGGGGTGGTGCCGCGGTCACGACTGCAGGACCTCCAGCGCGGCCTGCAGGCCGTCGGTGTCGATCTTCACGCCGCTGCGGACGAGGCCCATCTGGACGCCGGCGAGCGTGCCGGCCAACGTCAGGTCGTTGAAGTGGCCGAGGTGGCCGATCCGGAAGATTTTGCCGGCCAGCTTGCCCAGGCCCGAGCCGAGCGACATGTCGTAGTTCTCGAGGACGAGCTTGCGGATCGCGTCGGCATCGTGCTCCTCGGGCACCAGCACCGCGGTGAGCGAGCCGGAGTACTCGCGCTCGTCGAGGGCGAGCACCTCCAGGCCCCAGCCCCGGACGGCGGCGCGGGTGGCCTCGGCGTGCCGCGCGTGCCGCGCGTAGACGTTCTGCAGGCCCTCCTCGTGCAGCATCTTCAGTGCCTCGCGCAGGCCGTACAGCAGGTTGGTGCCGGGCGTGTAGGGCCAGAAGCCGTTGGCGTTGGCCGCCAGGATCGGCTGCCAGTCCCAGTAGGAGCGGGGCAGCTTCGCCGTCCGGGAGGCCTCGATGGCCTTCTCGCTGAGCGCGTTGAACGACAGCCCCGGCGGGAGCATGAGCCCCTTCTGCGACCCGGAGATCGTGACGTCGACCTTCCAGTCGTCGTGCCGGTAGTCGATGCTGCCGAGCGAGGAGATGGTGTCGACCAGGTACAGCGCCGGGTGGCCGGCGCGGTCGATGGCGTCACGGATCTCGCCGATGCGGCTGGCCACGCCGGTCGAGGTCTCGTTGTGCACGGCCATGACGGCCTTGATCTCGTGGCCGGTGTCGGCGGTCAGCTTCTCCTCGACGACCTCCGGCGGGACGCCGTGCCGCCAGTCGCCGGGCACGAAGTCGACGACCAGGCCCAGCTTGCCGGCCATCTCCTGCCACAGCGTGGCGAAGTGGCCGGTCTCGAAGCACAGCACCTTGTCGCCGGGCGACAGCGTGTTGGTGAGCGCCGCCTCCCACGCGCCGGTGCCGGACGCCGGGTAGATGATCACCGGGCCGGTCGTCGCGAACGGCGCCTTGACGGCCTCGAGGACCTCCTTGCCCAACGCGGCGAACTCCGGGCCACGGTGGTCGATCGTCGGGAAGTCCATCGCGCGCAGCACCCGGTCGGGGACGTTCGTCGGCCCCGGAATCTGCAGGAAGTGACGTCCACCTGTGCTGCTACCCGCCAGTGGCATTGCCTCGCCTCTCGTCAGCGCGTCGAGCTGCCGTGCTCCGTCCGCTCTGCGGAAGATACCTACCGCCAGGCGGAGGACCAACGGCGGCCCGATACCAGGTTGTGATCCTTGACACCAGAGGGTCCAACGGATCTAATCCCCGGTCAGCGAGAAGCTCGTTCCGCATGCCGGAAGACAGTTCCGTCGCGGTACCCATCCCGTCCATCCGACTCGGGGAACAACGTGTCCGTACAGCTCGTCCTGATCCTGATACTCCTGGTGGTCTTCCTGGTCGCCACGGTGCTGCCGGTGCACATGGGGGCCCTCGCGCTGGTCGCCGCCTTCGTAGCCGGCTACTTCATCTACGGCCTCGACGAGGAGCTCCCGTACGACGACGCGGTCTTCGGGTTCTTCCCCGGGTCCCTGTTCGTCGTCCTGGTCGGCGTGACCTACCTCTTCGCCATCGCGAAGAACAACGGCACGGTCGACTACCTGGTGCACCTCGCCGTCCAGGCCTCCGGCGGGCGCCTGGCCGCCATCCCGTGGGCGATGTTCGCCGTCACCGGCGCGCTGACCGCCATCGGCGGCGTCGTGCCCGCCGTGGTCGCCATCATCGCCCCGGTCGGCATGTCCTTCGCCCGGCGCTACCAGATCAACCCGGTGCTGATGGGTCTGTTCATCATCAACGGCGCGACCGCCGGCGGCTTCTCGCCGCTGTCGGTCTTCGGGGCCATCACCAACGGCGTCGTCGCCGACAACGACCTGCCCGGCAGCCCGCTGTTCCTCTGGTTCGCCTCGATCGTCATCAACATCGCCCTGTCGGTCCTGGTCTTCTTCCTCTTCGGCGGCCGCAAGCTGCTGGGCGGCAACCGGGTCGACACCACCTCCCCGGCCGACGACGACTTCGTCGCGGCGACGGTTGCCGGTGACGCGACCGAGGACACCGGCGCGGACATCCCGGGCGGTCCGGCCCGCCGGACTGCCGTCGGCAGCACCGGCACCGGCGGTGCTGCGGTCCCCGGCGGCCGGGTGACCGAGCCGGCCGACGGCCGCGAAGGCCACGGACACGGCCACGGCCACCACACCGGCGAGCACGGCTACGCGCACGTGCACGACGAGGACGACGAGCGCGCCGAGACCAAGGCCGTGCAGACGGTCGCGCTGAAGGAGGAGCCGCAGGACGGTGCGGTCACCACCCTGGACCGCGACCGCAGCCTCACCCTGGGCGGCCTGGTGCTGCTCGTGGTCGGCGCCCTGGTCTTCGACCTCGACATCGGCCTGCTGGCCGTCTCCGTCGGCGTGCTCCTGTCGATCGTCGCCCCGCGCGGCGCCAAGGGGGCCGTCGGCCAGATCGCCTGGCCGACCGTGCTCCTGATCTGCGGCATCGTCACCTACGTCGGCCTGATGCAGGACCAGGGCGTGCCGGAGTGGCTCGGTGACAACGTGGCCTCGCTCGGCCTGCCGCTCGTGGCCGCGCTGCTCATTTGCTACATCGGCGGCGTCGTCTCCGCCTTCGCCTCCACCACCGGCATCCTGGGTGCGCTCATCCCGCTGGCCGTGCCGTTCCTCCAGGGGGACGACGCGGTGGGTGCGATCGGCCTGATCACCGCACTGGCGCTGTCGTCCTCCATCGTGGACTCCAGCCCGTTCTCGACCAGTGGCGCCCTGGTGGTCGCCAACGCCACCGAGGCCGAGCGCGACCGGACCTTCCGCAACCTGATGGTCTGGGGCTTCTCGATGGTCGCGGCCATCCCGCTGGTCACCTGGCTGATCCTGGTGGTGCCCGGCTGGCTCTGACCGGACCCCGTTGACCGACTGCGCCCCGGAGGCTCCCCGCCTCCGGGGCGCAGTCGCGTCCGGGGCAGGATCTGCCCGACCGGCACTGGCAGGAGGACAGGACACGTGACTGGGACCGATGCGACGAACGGGGCCGGCGCGCGGCCTCCGCTGACCGGGGTGCGGGTGCTCGAGGTCGGCGTCTTCATGGCAGCGCCGTACGCGGCCATGCAGCTAGCCGACCTCGGCGCCGAGGTGGTCAAGATCGAGGACCCGCGCGCCGGCGACCCGGTCCGCGCCAGCGGACCCTTCGTGGACGGCGAGAGCTCCCCCTACCTGCGGTTGAACCGGAACAAGGAGTCCGTCGCGCTCGACCTCAAGTCCGATGCCGGACGGCGCGCCTTCCTGGCCCTCGTCGAGGGCGCCGACGTGCTGGTCGAGAACCTGCGGCCCGGCGCCATGCGGCGGCTCGGCCTGGGCCCCGACGACGTGCGGGCGGTCAACCCGCGGCTGGTCTACGCCTCCGGGTCGGGCTGGGGGCAGGACGGCCCGCTCGCCCCGCTGGCTGGGCTGGACATCATGGCCCAGGCCCGCAGCGGGCTGATGAGCATCACCGGCCCGCCCGGCGGCGAGCCGGCGAAGGTCGGGGTCCCGGTGTGCGACCTGGTGTGCGGCCTGTACCTGGCCCTGGCGGTCACCGCGGCGCTGCGCGAGCGCGACCGCACCGGCGCCGGTCAGTCGATCGACGTCTCGCTGTTCGAGGCCGGCGTGAGCCTGGCGGTCTGGGAGGCCGGCAAGTACTTCGCGACCGGCGAGGTCGGCGGACCGCTCGGCTCGGCGCACCAGAGCCAGGCGCCCTACCAGGCCTTCCGCACCGCCGACGGGTGGATCACCCTCGGCGCCAACACGCCCAACACCTGGGCCGGCCTGTGCCGCACGCTCGGCATGGCGGCCGAGCTCGACGACGAGCGGTACTCCGACGCGACCAGGCGGCACGCCCGCCGCGAGGAGCTGCAGGGCATCGTCGAGTCGCGCACGAGCGCGCGAAGCACCGCCGACCTGCTCGCCGCGCTCGGCGAGGCCGGCGTGCCCTGCGCGCCGATCAACGATTACGGCCAGGTGTTCACCGACGAGCACCTGGGCGTCCGCGACTTCTTCTGGGACGCCCCGCACCCGTCGCTGCCGCCGCAGCGGCAGATCGGCTCGCCCATGCGGTTCTCCGCCACCCCCGCCGTCCGCAGCCATGCCGGGCCACCGCTGGGTGGCGACACCCGGGCGGTGCTGACCCGGGCCGGCGTGCCCGACGACGTCGTGGACGCCGTGGCCGGCCCCGTGCGGCTGCCGGAGCCGGCGCCCGTGGCCCCCGGGGAGGGCGCGTGACCGACGACCTGGCGGTCACGCAGGACGGTGCGGTGCTGACCGTCGTGTTCGACCGGCCCGAGCAGCGCAACGCGATGACGTTCGCCATGTACGAGGGGTTGTTCGAGGCCTGCGAGCAGGCCGACGCCGACGACTCGGTGCGGGTGCTGGTGCTCCGCGGGGCGGGTGGGCGGGCGTTCGTCGCCGGCACCGACATCGCCCAGTTCCAGGGCTTCACCTCCGGGGACGACGGCATCACCTACGAGGCCCGCATCCAGCGCGTGGTCGACCGGCTGGAGGACGTCACCGTGCCGACCGTCGCCGCTGTCGAGGGCGCCTGCGTCGGCGGCGGGTTGGCGATCGCCGCGGCCTGCCACCTGCGGATCGCCACGCGCGCGTCGCGGTTCGGGGTGCCCATCGCCCGGACGCTCGGCAACTGCCTGTCGATGAACACCTACTCGCTGCTGGTGCACCACCTGGGCCCCGCCCGGACGCTCGACATGCTGCTGCGGGCCCGGCTGCTCACCGCCGAGGACGCGCACGGCGCCGGCTTCGTGAGCGAGGTGGTCGACGACGGCGGGCTCGACGAGGCGCTCGGGGCGCTGGTCGACGTCCTGCTCTCGCACGCGCCGCTGAGCATGAAGGCGGCCGGGCAGGCGGTGGCCCGGCTGCGCCGGGCCGCGCTGCCAGATGGCGACGATCTGGTCCGCGAGGTCTTCGGCAGCGAGGACTTCCGGGCCGGCGTCCGGGCCTTCGTCGCCCGGGAGAAGGTCAGCTGGACCGGCCGCTGAGCACCCCGCCGCGGTCGTCGTGCAGCTCGGCGGCGAGGTCCGCCGCGGTGGCCTGCAGGACGGCGGCGATCTCCGGCACGCTCTCCAGCGGGAGACGGCTCTCGGGCCCGGACACCGACAGGGCCGTCTGCGCCGGCCCGCCGGGCACCGGGACCGCGATGCAGCGGACGCCGGTCTCCTGCTCGCCGTCGTCGAGCGCGTACCCCCGGTCGGCGATCACCCCGAGCTCGGCGAGCAGCTCGTCGGGGTCGGTGATCGTGCGCGGTGTGCGTCGCGGCATGCCCCCGCGCACCACGAGCTCCCGGGCCGTGCCCGGCGGCACCTGGGAGAGCAGCGCCTTGCCCACGCCGGTGCAGTGCAGGTGGACCCGGCGACCGACCTCGGTGAACATGCGCATCGAGTGCCGCGAGGGCACCTGCGCGACGTAGACCACGCGGTCGCCGTCGAGCATGGCCAGGTTCGCCGTCTCCCCCGTGGTGTCGACCAGCGAGACCAGGTGCGGGCGGGCCCAGGTGCCCAGGGTGCGCGAGCTGCTCTCGCCGAGGTGGATCAGCCGGGGACCCAGCACGTACCGGCGCGAGGGCAGCTGCCGCACGTAGCCGCGGGCCACCAGCGTGCGCACCAGCCGGTGGATGGTGGACAGCGGGAGGCCGCTGTCGGCGGCCAATCGCGACAGCGCGACCTCCCCGCCGTCCTCGGCCATGAGCTCCAGGAGAAGGAAGGCCCGCTCCAGGGACTGCACGCCGTCGGCGCCTGCACGCATGGCCGCCGCTCCTCTCTCCGCGTCACCGCAGGCCCGATCCCGCGGGTTTGACCCGTCTCGGGCGCCGGACTAGGTTCTTGCCGTAGAGCGAACACTACCTTCCATCATCCGGAAAGTCAGCGTCCGGCGGCGCCTTCGCTGCTCGACGCGCGAGCCGGCCGGGTGTGCGGTAGACCACCAGTGCGGCGGCGACGGCCGCGCAGATCTTTGTGCGAGGAGAGTCATGGCTACGGGTGTGGACGGCGTCGAGGTCACCGGCGCAGCGGTCGACCGCGCGGACGAGGTGCTGACCCCGGAGGCGCTCGAGCTGGTCGCCACGCTGCACCGCGAGCTCGGCGCCCGCCGGAGGGAGCTGCTGACCCGACGGCAGGAGCGGCTGCGCGCGCTGGCCGACGGGGGCACGCTGGACTTCCTCGAGGAGACCCGCTCGATCCGCGAGGACGACTCGTGGCAGGTCGCTCCGCCGGCCCCCGGTCTGGAGGACCGCCGGGTCGAGATGACCGGCCCCACCGAGCGCAAGATGACCATCAACGCGCTCAACTCCGGGGCCAAGGTGTGGCTGGCCGACCTCGAGGACGCCAACACCCCGGCGTGGGAGAACGTGGTCAACGGCCAGCTCAACCTCAAGGACGCGCTGGACCGCACCCTCACCTTCACCAATCCCGACGGCAGGAAGTACGAGCTGCGCCCCGACGAGGAGCTGACGACGATCGTCGTCCGCCCCCGCGGCTGGCACCTGCCGGAGAAGCACATCACCGTGGACGGCGAGGAGTGCTCGGGCAGCCTGGTCGACTTCGGCCTCTACATGGTCAACTGCGCGCAGAAGCAGCTCGGCAAGGGCAAGGGCCCGTACTTCTACCTGCCGAAGATGGAGAGCCACCTCGAGGCGCGGCTCTGGAACGACGCGTTCGTCCTGGCGCAGGACCACCTCGGCATCCCGCAGGGCACCATCCGGGCGACCGTGCTGATCGAGACATACCCGGCGGCGTTCGAGATGGAGGAGATCCTCTACGAGCTCCGGAACCACTCGGCGGGCCTGAACGCCGGCCGCTGGGACTACATGTTCAGCGTCATCAAGACCTTCCGGACGCGCGGCGACGACTTCCTGCTGCCCGACCGCAACTCGGTGACGATGACGGTGCCGTTCATGCGGGCCTACACCGAGCTGCTGGTCCGCACCTGCCACAAGCGGGGCGCGCACGCGATCGGCGGCATGGCCGCCTTCATCCCGTCCAAGGACCCGCAGATCAACGAGCAGGCCTTCGCCAAGGTGCGGGCCGACAAGGAGCGCGAGGCCAACGACGGTTTCGACGGCTCCTGGGTGGCCCACCCGGGCATGGTGGAGCTCTGCAAGGAGGTCTTCACCGCCGTCCTCGGCGACCGGCCGAACCAGATCGACAAGAAGCGCGAGGACGTGCACGTCACGGCCGAGATGCTGCTCGACGTGAAGTCGACCCCGGGTGAGGTCACCGAGGCCGGGCTGCGCAGCAACATCAGCGTCGGCGTCCAGTACTTGGAGGCCTGGCTGCGCGGCAACGGGGCCGTCGGCATCAACAACCTCATGGAGGACGCCGCCACCGCCGAGATCTCCCGGTCGCAGGTGTGGCAGTGGCTGCACAACGGCGTGAAGCTGGCCGACGGGCAGCAGGTCACCCGAGAGCTGGTCGAGCGGATCGTCTCCGAGGAGATGGCGGGAATCGAGAAGTCGCGCGGCGACGCCTTCGCTCAGGGCCGCTGGGACGAGGCACGGGACCTGTTCGTGGAGACGTCGCTGGCCGACGAGTACCCCGACTTCCTCACGCTGCCCGCCTACGCGCGCATGCCGTAACACGGCGATCCTCCGGATCGCACCGCGGCCACGTGCCGTCCCCCGGGAGCGTCGAGCCCTTCCGCCGCACCCGGGG
>NZ_JAOVZT010000006.1:184847-236175 GCF_025716945.1 Geodermatophilus sp. YIM 151500 | reverse complement strand
AGAACCCTCCGGGCCCGTCCCCGCGCCCGACCCCGCAGAGCGCCTCGCCCGGCGAGGGCACCGCGGCCACGTGCCGTCCCCCGGGTGCGTCGAGCCCTTCCGCCGCACCCGGGGAGAACCCTCCGGGCCCGTCCCCGCGCCCGACCCCGCAGAGCGCCTTGCCCTGCGGGGGCCGTGGCGTGATCGGGAGGACCGGCGTCGTCGGTCGTGCAGCTACCGTCCGCGCTCCGGGCGCCAGATGACGAGGGCGCTGGTGCGCGGGGTCATCGGCACGAGATCGCCCCGGCCGTACCCGGCCTGGACCGTCGCCTGCATCGCCGTCTCGGCGGCGATCCGCCGGCTCTCGGCGGCCTCCAGCTCCGCGAGCAGCTCGCGCACCCGGGCCTGCAGCGCCTCGACCTGCGACTCGAGTTCGATGATCCGCTTGATACCGGCGAGGTTGACGCCGTCCTCCTGGGAGAGCCGCTGCACCTCGCGCAGCAGGGCGACGTCCCGCGGGCTGTACCGCCGGCCACCGCCCGGCGTCCGGCCCGGGCTGACCAGACCCAGCCGGTCGTACTGGCGCAACGTCTGCGCGTGCATGCCGGCCAGCTGCGCGGCGACGGAGATGACGAAGACCGGCGCGTCCTCAGCGAGCGCGCGCGCCGTCTCGCGAAGGTCACTCACCGGGCACCTCCCTCGCGCACGGCTGCGGTGATCTGCGGACGGGGGTCCTCGTCCATCTCGACGGCGAGCTTCTCCAGCAGCGCCCGCTGGTCGGGTGTCAACCGGACCGGCACCGCGACCTCCACGGTCACCAGCAGGTCGCCGGCGCGGCCCTTGCCGGGGACGCCACGGCCGCGGACCCGCAGCGTGCGTCCGCTCGCCGTCCCGGCCGGGACCTTGAGCGACACGCTGCCCTCGAGGGTGGGCACGGTCAGCGTCGTCCCGAGGGTGGCCTCGACGAACGTGATGGGCACGGTGAGCGTGAGGTCGTCGCCCTTCCGCCCGAACAGCGGGTGCTCGCTGACGTGCACGACGACGAACAGGTCGCCCGCCGGACCGCCGCGGCGGCCGGGCGCACCCTTGCCGGGGAGCCGGATGCGCTGTCCGTCCTTCACGCCGGCGGGGATGCGGACGGTGATGGTGCGCGTCTGGGTCGTGATGCCGCTGCCGGTGCAGGTCGGGCAGGGGTCGTCGACGACCCGGCCCGTGCCGCGGCAGTTGCGGCACGGTTCGGAGAACGCGAACGCGCCCTGGCTGCGGCTGGTGACGCCCGCGCCGGCACACACCGGGCAGGTGTGCGGGCTGGTACCGGGGCGGGCACCGCTGCCGGCGCAGGTCGGGCAGGTGCCCGGGCTCTGCATGCGCAGCGGCACGGTCACCCCGAGCACCGCCTCCTCGAAGGAGAGCGTCGCCTCGGTCTCGACGTCCTGACCGCGGGCCGGGCCGGCCGCGGTCCCGCGGCCCCGCGCGGTGGCCGCTCCCCCGCCGCCGAACAGCCCGCCGAGCAGGTCGCCGAGCCCGCCGGTCCCCCGACCCCCGGCGGCCGTGCCCGCGCCGCCGAACAGGTCCCCGAGGTCGAAGGGCTGGCTCCCACCGGGGAAGCCACCGGCCCCGCCACCCGGGAAGCCACCGGGGAACCCGCCGCGGGCCCCGGCGCCGAACAGCCGGCGCGCCTCGTCGTACTCGGCTCGGCGCTTGGCGTCGGACAGCACGTCGTAGGCCTCGGAGACCTCCTTGAAGCGGGTCTCCGCGTCCGCGTTGCCCGGGTTCTTGTCCGGGTGCAGGTCACGCGCCAGCTTGCGGTAGGCCTTCTTGATCGCCGCGGCGTCGGCGTCCTTGGGAACGCCGAGTGCGGCGTAGTAGTCCTTCTCGATGAAGTCCCGGGTGCTCACCCGGCGCCCCCTTCCTCATGACGGTGCGGGCGGGCGGCCGGAGCCGCCCACCCGCGGTGCAGGTGCCGGGCGCGCTCAGCCGGACGGCCGCTCACCCGCCGCGCCGCCGGCCGGCGGCGCGGCCGGTCCCTCGGGCTGCACGGTGTCCGGCTGCTGGGCGGCGGCGGGCTCGGCGGAGGGCTCGGCGGGCGGCTCGCCGGGCTGCCCGGCCGGTACCTGCCCGCCCGGCGCGGCCGCCGGCGACGCCGGGTCGCTGACGGCGACCATCGCCGTCCGCAGCACCCGCTCGCCGCGGCGGAAACCCTGCCGCAGCACCGTCGTCGCGGTGGGGACGTCGACCTCGGTCGACGTGTCGTGGATGACCGCCTCGTGCATCGCCGGGTCGAACGGGTCGCCCGCCACGCCGAAGGGCTCCACGCCCAACCCGTCGAGCAGGCCGAGCACGCGGTCGGCCACCACCTTGAAGGCGCCGGTCAGGTCGCCGTGGTCACGCGCCCGCTCGATGTCGTCGGCGATCGGGAACAGCTGGACGGCGAACCGCTCGGCGGCCTGGTCGGCCACCAGGGACCGGTCGCGGTCGACGCGGCGCCGGTAGTTGGCGTACTCGGCGGTGACCCGCTGGAGGTCCTCGGTGCGTTCCGCCAACTGCCGGACGAGGTCGCCGTCGGCCTCGGCGCCCGCGGGCTGCTGCTCGGCCAGGGTGGTGTCCTGCTCGCTCATCTGGTCCTCTCGGGCGTTCGCGGCGGGAGGAGCCCCGGCCGACGGACCGGGCCGGGCGCCGGCCGGCTGCCCGCCGGCCGGCGCCCGCACCTCGCCGCTGATCGGGTCGATGCGGCGCTTGTCGCGGATGACGACCCGCGGCGCATCCTCCTGCGGCTCGCTCATCGGCGGTCGGCGTCCTCGTCGACGATCTCGGCGTCGACGACGTCGTCGTCCGTGCTGGTGGCACCCGGCCGGCCGTCACCGGTCGGACCGGTCGAGCCGGTCGGCTCACCTGCGGCGCCGGTCGCGCCACCGGCCGTGGCCTCGGACTGCTGCGCGTACAGCGCGCCGCCGACCTCCTGGGAGACCCGGGCGACCTTCTCCTGCGCGGCCTTGATCGCGGCGATGTCGGAGCCGCCGAGCGCCGAACGCAGCTCGGTCAGCGCCTCGCCGAGCTCTTCCTTCTTGTCGGCCGGGATCCGCTCGCCGTTCTCGGCCAGGAACTTCTCGGTCTGGTACTGCAGCGACTCGGCCAGATTGCGGGTCTCGGCCTCCTCGCGGCGCTTCCGGTCCTCCTCGGCGTGGGCCTCGGCGTCCTTCATCATCCGCTCGATGTCGTCCTTGGGGAGGGCCGAGCCGCCGGTGATGGTCATCGACTGCTCCTTGCCCGTGCCCAGGTCCTTCGCGGTGACGTGGACGATGCCGTTGGCGTCGATGTCGAAGGAGACCTCGATCTGCGGCACGCCGCGCGGTGCCGGGGGCAGGCCGGTCAGCTCGAACATGCCGAGCTTCTTGTTGTAGGCCGCCATCTCGCGCTCGCCCTGGAACACCTGGATCTGCACGGACGGCTGGTTGTCGTCGGCCGTCGTGAAGATCTCCGAGCGCTTGGTCGGGATCGTGGTGTTGCGCTCGATGAGCTTGGTCATGATCCCGCCCTTGGTCTCGATGCCCAGGGACAGCGGGGTGACGTCGAGCAGCAGGACGTCCTTGACCTCGCCCCTGAGGACGCCGGCCTGCAGGGCGGCACCGACGGCGACGACCTCGTCGGGGTTGACGCCCTTGTTGGGCTCCTTGCCGGCGGTCAGCTCGCGGACCAGGTCGGTGACCGCGGGCATGCGGGTCGAGCCACCGACGAGGACGACGTGGTGGATGTCGCCGACCTTGATGCCGGCGTCGCGGATGACCTGGTTGAACGGCGCCCGCGTCCGCTCGAGCAGATCCTGCGTCATCCGCTGGAACTCGGCGCGGCTGATCGTGACGTCCAGGTGCAGCGGACCCTCGGCGCCGGCGGTGATGTAGGGCAGGTTGATGTTGGTCGACTGCGCGCCGGACAGCTCGATCTTGGCCTTCTCGGCGGCCTCGCGGAGCCGCTGCATGGCCAGCTTGTCCTTGGACAGGTCGATGCCGTTGGACGCGTTGAACGTCTGCACCAGGTGCTTGACGATCCGCTCGTCCCAGTCGTCGCCGCCGAGATGGTTGTCACCGGCGGTGGCCTTGACCTCGATGACGCCCTCGCCGATCTCCAGCAGGGAGACGTCGAAGGTGCCGCCGCCGAGGTCGAAGACGAGGATCGTCTGCTCGGTCTCGCCCTTGTCCAGGCCGTAGGCCAGCGCGGCCGCGGTGGGCTCGTTGACGATGCGCAGGACGTTCAGGCCCGCGATCTCGCCGGCCTCCTTCGTGGCCTGGCGCTGCGCGTCCTCGAAGTAGGCCGGAACGGTGATGACCGCGTCGGTGACCGGCTCGCCGAGGTAGGTCTCGGCGTCCCGCTTGAGCTTCTGCAGCACGCGGGCGCTGATCTCCTGCGGGGTGTACTGCTTGCCGTCGATCTCGGCGGACTTCCAGCTCGTGCCCATCTCGCGCTTCACGCTGCGGATGGTGCGGTCGACATTGGTGACCGCCTGGTTCTTGGCCGACTGGCCGACGAGGACCTCGCCGTTCTTGGCGAACGCGACGACCGACGGCGTGGTGCGCGATCCCTCGGAGTTCGCGATGACCGTCGGCTCACCGCCCTCGAGGACGGTGACGACGGAGTTGGTGGTGCCGAGGTCGATACCGACCGCTCGAACCATGGAGGGGCCTCTCTTCCGTGCTTCTCGTGTGCCGGGGGTGGTGCTGGCTTCTGGAGCGAGCCGAGCGATACCCGCCTTGCGCCGGGTGCACTCAACTTTCCTGCCGAGGATAACGGCACGTCCGGCGCGGGTGTTCCCGAGGTGCCGAACGGCATGCGTTCGCGGATCGCGTCTGCCGTCCGTGGTCCGCCGTCCGCACGCGTGCGCCGTCCGCACGATGTTCTTGACCATCGCCGTCCGCCGTACGCCGTCCGCCGTCCGCACGTCGCGGTGCCCGGCCTCACCCTGCAGCGCGAGGTCGGGCACCGGCAGGCGAGGTCCGTACGGAGGACCACGTCGTCCACAGCGGCCGGCGACCACGCGGACCCGCGGCGCGCGGCCGACACACTTGCCACCGTGCACCCGCTGCTGCGTGCGGCCGCCGAACGGCAGGCCGGCCTGTTCACCTCCGCCGACGCCCGCCGTGCGGGCCACGGGCACGACGAGATCCGCGCCCTCTGTTCGGCCGGGACCTGGGTGCGGCTGCGGCGCGGCGTCTTCACGACCGCCGAGCTCGCCGCGACGCCGGCAGGCCGGTCCCACGCGACGGCGTGCCTGGCCGTCCAGCTCTCGCTCGACCGGCCGACCGCGGTGATCAGCCACGGGTCGGCCGCCCGGCTGCACGGCTGGCCGGTCTGGACGGGTCTCGACCGGACCGTCCGGTTGACCGACCCCGCGCAGTGGCGGTCGCGACCCGGTTACCGCATGGCCTGCGCGCCGCTCCCACCGGAGCACGTGTGGGAGCGCGGGCCGTACCGCCTCACGTCGGCGGCGAGGACGTTGGTCGACTGCGCACGCGAGTGGCCGCTCGAGGACGCCGTCGTCGCGATGGATGCGGCCCTGCTGGCGGGGGCGACGACGTCGGCCGGACTGCGACAGGTGGCGACGTCCCAGCAGTCGTGGCGTGGGGCGACCCAGGCGAGACGGGCCGTCGACCTCGCCGACGGCCGGGCGGAGTCGCCGCTCGAGACGCTCGGGCGGCTGCGGCTGGTCGGCGCGGAACTCGCGCCGGACGAGCTGCAGGTGGAGATCCGCGCCGAGGGGAAGGTGGTCGCGGTCGTCGACGCCTGGTACGAGGAGTCTGGTCAAGTACACCGATCCGTGGCGGGACGCCGGTCGGGTGCTGTGGGACGAGAAGCGGCGCGAGGACGAGCTCCGCGCGCTCGACATCGGCGTCGTCCGCCTCACCAGGGCGCACGTGGGTCGCGGTTGGCCGCGCGCCGAGGCGCACCTGCGCCGGGCCCTGTCACGTCCGCCTCCCGCGGACCGGCGCTTCACGGCCACACGCCGGACGGCGGGTCGTCGCCGGTCGGCGTGACCGACCACTCCCCGTGGTGCCCGACCTCACGCTGCAGGGTGAGGTCGGGCACCACGCGCGGTGGTCGGGTCCGCGGTCCCGGGTGAGGCGGTCCGGGTGGGCTGCCGCCAGCCGCGGACGGCGACCACCCGGCGCCGCGGACGGGTGGGCTGCCGCCAGCCGCGCACGGCGACCACCCTGCGCCGCGGACGCGTGATCCCCGCCAGCCGCGGACGGCGACCACCCGGCGCCGCGGACGGGTGGTTACCCGTGAGTAACGACATCCGGCGGGAGCTATCGTGCGGGAGAGGTCGGTCGGCGAGACCCGCCGGACCGCTCGTCGGTCCCCCGGTCGACGGCCGTGGAGTCGACGCGGGGAGAGGGAGAGCCATGGACCCGTTGCAGACCGTCCTGGGCACGGTCAGCCTGCTGTTCCTGGTCGTCGCGGTGGTGTACGCCTACCGCGCCGTCCGGGCGATGGTCCGCATCATCCGCACCGGCCAGCCCGACGGCACGCGATTCGGCCCGGTCAAGACGCGCCTGAAGACGCTGCTCGTCGAATCGCTGGGGCACACCCGGATGCTCAAGTGGTCGACCATCGGCGTCGCGCACTGGTTCGTGATGGTCGGCTTCTACGGGCTGTTCCTGACCCTCGTCCAGGCCTTCGGCGAGGTGTGGGACCCGGGCTTCCACGTTCCGCTGATCGGGGACTTCTTCCTGTGGACGCTCTTCGTGGACCTGATCGGCACGGCCACGGTGCTCGGCATCCTCTACCTGATCTACCGGCGCCAGAAGGACCACCCGCGCCGCCAGGGCCGGGCCAGCCGGTTCGCGGGCTCGAACCAGGGGCGCGGCTACTTCGTCGAGGCCGTCGTCCTGGTCATCGGTCTGTGCATCCTGGGCATCCACGCCGCGAAGATCGCCTCCGGCCTCGACGAGACGCCCGCCTGGGGCCACCCGGTGTCGAGCGCGCTCGCCGGCGTCTTCCCGGACGCCCCCGACCTGGTGAGCGTCCTGGCGTTCGTCAAGGTCGTCGTCTCGCTGGTCTGGCTGATGGTGATCGCCCGGCTGCTCAACATGGGCGTGGCCTGGCACCGCTTCAGCGCCTTCTTCAACATCTACTTCAAGCGCGAGGCGGACGGCGCCGTCGCCCTCGGCCCGCTGCAGCCGATGACCAGCGGCGGGGAGCCGATCGACTTCGAGGACCCCGACGAGGACGCGACCTTCGGGCGGGGCAAGGTCGAGGACTTCACCTGGAAGGGGATGCTCGACTTCACCACCTGCACCGAGTGCGGGCGGTGCCAGAGCCAGTGCCCGGCGTGGAACACGGGCAAGCCGCTCAGCCCCAAGATGGTGATCATGGACCTGCGGGACCACCTGTACGCGAAGGCCCCGTACCTGCTCGGCGAGCGGACGGCGAGCGAGACCGCCCCCGACTTCGACGTCCTGCGGCCCAGCGACGAGCAGGCCTGGACCAGCGGGTACGCGCGCATCCCGGGCACCAACGACGCGCAGGCGCACCGCCCCCTGGTGGGCACGCTCGAGGAGGGCGGGGTCATCGATCCCGACGTCCTGTGGTCGTGCACGAGCTGCGGCGCCTGCGTGGAACAGTGCCCGGTCGACATCGAGCACGTCGACCACATCATGGACATGCGCCGCTACCAGACGCTGATCGAGTCCAGCTTCCCGAGCGAGGCCGGGGTGATGCTGCGGAATCTGGAGAACCGCGGCAACCCGTGGGGCGTCAGCCCGGGGACCCGCGACGAGTGGACGAAGGACCTCGACTTCGAGGTGCGGCGGGCCGACGGGCCGCTGGACGACGACGTCGAGTACCTGTTCTGGGTCGGCTGCGCCGGCGCCATCGACGACCGCGCCAAGAAGGTGACCAAGGCCGTCGCCGAGCTGCTGCACACCGCCGGCGTCGAGTTCGCCGTCCTCGGCTCGGGCGAGACCTGCTCCGGTGACCCGGCCCGCCGCATGGGCAACGAGTTCGTCTTCCAGATGCTCGCCGCCGAGAACGTGGCCACGCTGGACGGCGTCTTCGAGGGGCGGGAGCCCGGCCGCCGCACGATCGTGGCCACCTGCCCGCACTGCTTCAACTCGCTGGGCCGCGAGTACCCGCAGCTCGGCGGCGACTACGACGTCGTGCACCACACCCAGCTCCTCGGCAGGCTGGTCGAGGAGGGGCGGCTCACCCCCGTCACGCCCGTCGACCGCAAGGTGACCTACCACGACCCGTGCTTCCTGGGCCGGCACAACAAGGTGTACACCCCGCCGCGGGAGATCCTCGGCGCCGTCGACGGCCTCCGGACGCAGGAGATGCACCGCTGCAAGGACCGCGGCTTCTGCTGCGGCGCCGGCGGCGCGCGCATGTGGATGGAGGAGAAGATCGGCAAGCGGATCAACGTCGAGCGCACCGACGAGGCGCTGGCGCTGGACCCCGACGTCATCTCCACCGCCTGCCCGTTCTGCATCACGATGCTGTCCGACGCGCTGACCACCAAGAAGCAGAACGGTGAGGCCGGCGAGCACGTCGAGGTGCTCGACGTCAGCCAGATCCTGCTGCGGTCGCTGGCCCCGGTCGGCACCCCGGGCACCGAGCACGGCGCCGAGGTCGGCACCCCGGGCGCCGACGACCCCTCTGCTCGGTCGGCGCTGACCGAGCCGGGTGTCACCGGCCACGGCGGCCCGGTCGACCGCGGCACGACGAGCTGAGCGAGCGCCGCGCCCTCTCGGCCCCGGCCGACGTCCGGTAGGAACAGCCCCCGTGCTGCTCCACCTGCGGGTGACCGTGCCATCCGACCGCGCCGTCGAGGTCCGCGAGCTGTTCGAGCGGTGCCCCGGCACCGCGCACGTCGCCGTCCTGCCCGGGGCGTCGCTGGCCCCGGAGGGCGACCTGCTGCTCGCCGACGTCGCCCGGGAGTCCGCCGACGGCCTCGTGGCCGACCTGCGGCGGCTGCACGTCGACCGGGACGGCGGCCTGTCGATCTCGGCCGTCGACGCGGCGGTCTCCCGCGCGGCCGAGCGGGCCGAGGAGGAGGCGCCCGGGGAGGGTGCGGACGCCGTCGTCTGGGAGCAGGTGGTGCGGACGACGGCGGGCGAGTCGACGCTGTCGGTGGCCTACCTGGCGTTCCTGTCCATCGCGACGCTGCTGGCCGCGATCGCGATCGTGAACGACTCGGCGATCCTCACCATCGGTGCGATGGTGCTCGGCCCGGAGTTCGCACCGCTCGCCGCCCTCGCCGTCGGCGTCGTCTCCGGCCGGCGCGCGATGACCCGCCGTGCCGCGGTGTCGCTCCTGGCTGGCTTCGGGTTGGCGATCCTGCTCACCACCCTCGCCGCGCTGCTGGCCCGGGCCCTCGGCTGGATCGACCGCGGCCTGCTCACCGTGGAGCGCCCCGAGACCGGCTTCATCACGTCGCCGGACCGGTGGTCGCTCGTGGTGGCCATCCTGGCCGGGGTGGCCGGCGT
The DNA here is from genome assembly GCF_025716945.1 of Geodermatophilus sp. YIM 151500. Lineage (GTDB taxonomy): Bacteria > Actinomycetota > Actinomycetes > Mycobacteriales > Geodermatophilaceae > YIM-151500. The sequence goes on along the minus strand of NZ_JAOVZT010000006.1, from coordinate 226,720 downwards.
GCTCTCCCTGACGTCGGCCAAGAGCGGGGCGCTGGTCGGCGTCTTCATCTCGGTGACCACGGTGCCCGCCGCCGCCGACATGGCGCTGTCGCTCGCCCTGGGCGGGGGCGGCGAGTTCGTGCGGGCCGCGACCCAGTTGGGCATCAACCTCGTGGGCATCGTCGTGGCGGCCACCGGCACGCTGGCCGTGCAGCGCAGCGTGTGGCACCGGATGCCCCGCACGCTCCCCCGGACCATCCCGCCGACCATCCCGCCGACCATCCCGCCGACCACCGCCGCCGCCCCGTGACGCGCACCGTCGCCGCGTCGTCCGCCCGACCGGACGGGTCCGTCACACCGGCCGGCGGGTCTCCGCGCGGGTGAAGTTGCGGAACGAGCGGGACGGCGTCGGCCCGCGCTGGTCCTGGTACCGCGAGCCGTAGACCGCCGAACCGTAGGGGTGCTCCGCGGGCGTGGTCAGCCGGAACAGGCACAGCTGGCCGATCTTCATGCCGGGCCACAGCGTGATCGGCAGGTTCGCCACGTTCGACAGCTCGAGGGTGATGTGCCCGGAGAACCCCGGGTCGACGAAGCCCGCCGTCGAGTGCGTCAGCAATCCGAGACGGCCTAGACTCGATTTGCCCTCGAGGCGGGCGGCGAGGTCGTCGGGGACGGTGACGACCTCCAACGTCGACCCCAGCACGAACTCACCGGGGTGCAGCACGAACGGGTCGTCACCGTCGGGCTCCACGAGCGTGGTGAGGTCGTCCTGCTGCACCGCCGGGTCGATGTGGGTGTACCGCGCGTTGTTGAACACCCGGAAGAACCGGTCGAGCCGGACGTCGATGCTCGAGGGCTGCACCAGGGCCGCGTCGTAGGGCTCGATGCCGAGGCGGCCCTCGGCGATCGCGGCCGTGATGTCGCGGTCGCTCAGCAGCATGCGCCGGAGTGTAGGGAAGCGGCGTCCCTCCTCCTCACGGGTGAGCGGACGGCCGGACGGCTCAGGTCCCGTCCCCGACCTGCCGCTCTCCGCTGGGACGACGCCTGCCCGCCGGACCGCGGGCCCGCACCGGAGGGGCCGGGGCGGTCGCGTCCGGAGGACGGGCATGAGGGGCAAGCGCGCACAGGCTGTGCTGCTGACGGCGGCAGCGGTCGCGGGGTACGCCGGGGCGGCGGCTTGGGCGGCGTTGGCCGGCCCCGCCGTCCCGGTGATCACCGACCTGGGCGAGGGCGACGGCCTGACCCGCTATGTCGTGACGGCTGCCGGCAGCGACCTGCCGGCAGCCCTCGAGACGGTGGACGGCGTCGTCAGCGCCCAGGCGCTCAGCGACGGCCGCGTGCTGGTGGCCACCGACGACCTGTCCGCGGGCGACCTCGCCTCGGTGCCCGGCGTGGCCGGTGTCGAGCCGTCCGTCTCCCTGCCGCTGCTCGGCGCGGTGACCGACCCCTACTTCGCGGGCTACGGCTGGCACCTGGACAACACCGGCAGCAACGCCTACGGGCAGCCGGCCGTCGCCGACGCCGACGTGGACGCACCGGAAGCGTGGGACGCCGCCACGGGGGCGGGGACGGTGGTCGCGGTCATCGACAGCGGCTTCGACTCCGACCACCCCGACCTGGCCGGCTCGCTGTGGACCAATCCGGACGAGCCCTGCGGCAGCGTCGACACCGACGGCAACGGCAAGGCCGGCGACTGCCACGGCTGGAACTTCTACGCGCACTCGCCCGACGTCGACAACGGCGGCATGGGCCTGCACGGCGCGGCCGTCTCCGGTGTCGTGGGCGCCCGAGCGGGCAACGGCCACGGGCTGGCCGGCCTCGCGCCGGACACGACGATCATGCCGCTGGTGGTGGGTGGCGGCCGCACCATGGACGTCTTCCTCGGCGCGGAGGCCATCCGCTACGCCGTCGACCACGGCGCCGACGTCATCAACGCCTCGTGGGGCGGCGCGGTGACCGGCACCGCGCTGGGAGCGCTGCGCTCGGCGGTGGCCTACGCGGCGGCGCACGACGTGCTCGTCGTGGCCGCGGCCGGCAACGACTCCGCCAACCGCGACACGCAGGTCTCCTACCCGGCCAGCCTCACCGACGCGAACGTCGTCACCGTCGGCGCCTCGACCGCCGCCGACACGGTGAGCTCCTTCTCCGCCTACGGCGCGACGTCGGTCGACCTGTTCGCGCCGGGCACCCAGGTCTTCGTCACGACGGACACCGGTGGATACGGGCTCCTGGACGGCACGTCCTTCTCGGCCCCGCTCGTCGCGGCCGCCGTCGCCCTCCACCGGTCGGCGCTGCCGGCGGCGGGTGCCCAGGAGATCAAGCAGGCGCTGTTGGCCGACGTCGATCCCGTGCCCGCGTTCGCGGGCCGGTCGGTCACCGGCGGCCGGCTCTCCGTGGCGGCACTGGCCGGTGCCAGCGCCTCCCAGGTGCGCTACGCGTTCTCGTCGATGACCGCGCCGGCCGGGGAGGTGTCGCCGGTGATCGGCGCGAGCGGCCCGGACGGCGAAGGCGCGTACTCGGTCGCCCTGGGCCTCGGCATGGAGACCGCCGGGGAGATCTGGGCGCTGTCCGGCAAGGACGTCACGCTGGACGGCGTCACCGTCGCGACGGACGACGCCGGTGACGCGGTGTTCCCCCTGGGCAGCCGGAGCGGCGTCGAGGGCCTGCGCCTGTCGCCGACCGTGCAGCTGGGTGACGGCCGGTACGTGCTGACCGTGCAGCTCCACCGTGACGGCGAGCCGGTCGGTCGCACGTACGCCGCGCCGCTGCTGGTGGGTGCGGCGGCCGAGCCGCCGTCCGCGCCGGGTGGCACGTCACCGGACACCTCCCCCGGCACGTCACCGGGCACCCCGCCCGGGACGGGGACGGGCACCGTGCCCGGCACACCGCCGGGCGGCGGGACGACCGCGCCCGATCCGGGCACATCCCCCCTGCCGACGCCCCCCGGCGGCACCGGAGGACCGCGGGACCTCGACACGTCTCCGGGCACCGGCGGCGACGACAGCGGCCACGGCGAGGACGCGGACGGGCCGGTCGGCCCCGGCGCGGGCGGCGGATCCGGTCCGGTCGGCGCTCCCGGCACCGGCGGGGATGCCGGCACCGGCGACGGCACCGGGCCCGGCGGGGAGGACGGCGGCGAGCCGCCGTCCGGACCGGACACGCCGGACGGTACCGGCGGCACCACCCCGCCGCCCGGCACCGGTGGCTCGCCCGTGACGCCGGGGACGCCGGCCGACGGCGGCACGCGCACCTACCCCGAGGTCGGCGAGTGGCGGGTCACGTCGCTGAGCCCGACGCGCGTCTCGACCGCGGGCGGCACGCTGGTCACCGTGACCGGCCGGGCGTTGCCGGCGGAGCCGACGGTGCTCGTCGGGTCCAGCGCGACCGCCGAGGTGGTCAGCGCGTCGACGACGAAGCTGGTCTTCCGGGCTCCCGCACGCGTGGCCGGCGCCTACGACGTCGCGATCTGGTCGGCCGACCGGCGGGCGACCGTGCTCAGCCGGGCGCTGACGTACGCCGAGGACGCTCCCGCCCCGGGTGACGGACCCGGCGGAGCAGGCCCAGGCACGGACGGCGGCGACCCCGCCGACGGGACCGATCCCGGCCCGGGCGGCACCGGTCCGGGCACCGGCGGCACGGACCCCGGCACGGACGACGGGACCGATCCCGACGACGGCTCGGAGCCCGACACGGGCCAGGAGCCCGGCGACGGCTCGGCGCCCGGCACGGACGCCGGCCCCGTCGTGCGGAGCGGCCCCGCCGGTGAGCGTCTGGTCCGCTCGTCCCGGTTCGCCGCCCTCGGTGGCATCTGGTCGCTGGACTGCTCGGCCTCCTGCACCGGCGTCGCGATCTGACGACGCCGCCCGGCCCGTGTCGAGGCGTCGGCGCGGGCCGGGTAGTCTGTCGGGCACCCGCGGGTGTAGTTCAATGGCAGAACATCAGCTTCCCAAGCTGACAGTGAGGGTTCGATTCCCTTCACCCGCTCCGCTGCGATGTCCCGTGACGCCGGAGCCGCGCTACTCCACCATGGGCCGGTGATCGTTCCGTCGGCGGTGCGCCTGCGGTGGGCGGCGCCCCGGCCCAGGGTCTCCGGGTCCGTGCCGATCGCCCTCGGCGGCGCCGCGGTGCTGGCCGCCCTGGCCGGCGGCGTGCTGCACCTGACCGACCGTCCGGGGCCGATCACCGCCGGGGTCACCGACTGGTGGCTCATGCAGGGCACCGCGGCGCTGGCCTACAGCACGACCGGGGCCTGGCTCGCGCGTGCCCGCCCGCGGTCGATCACCGGGTGGCTGCTGCTCGGCATCGGCGCCACCCAGGCGCTCGCGCTGCTGACCACGGAGTACGGCGTCGGCGCCTTCGCCCGGGGAGAGGCCGGCGCCCTCCCCGCAGTGGCGCTGTGGGCGTCGGTCTGGCTGTGGTCGGCGTCGCTGGTCGCCCTCGGCACGCTGCTGCCGCTGCTGCTGCCCGACGGCCGGCTGCCGTCGCCGCGCTGGCGCCCGGCGCTCGCCCTGTCGCTGACCGCGGTCGTCACCACGGCGGCGTCCTGGGCGCTCACCCCCTATGACGACTGGGCCCCGCCGGACCTGGTCGCAGCCGGAGCGCGCAACCCGTTCGGCGCCGACTGGGTGGTCGCCGGCTGGGTCGCCGTCCCGGTGGCGCTGCTGGCCGTCGGCGCCGTAGCCGCCGCCTTCGCCGCCCTGTTCAGCCGCTGGCGGGCGTCCGCCGGCGAGGAGCGCGAACAGCTCGAGTGGCTGCTGCTGGGCGGGGTCGCCACCGTGCTGCTGTACGCCGCCGGCTTCGCGGCCGGGCCGCTGGTCACCGCGCTGGCGATGGTCCCGCTGCCGGCCGCCTGCCTCGTGGCGGCGCTGCGGCACGGCCTGTGGGACGCCGACGTGGCGATCAGCCGGTCACTGGTCTACGGCGCGCTGACCGCGTGCGTGCTCGCCGCCTACGTCGCCGTCGTCGGCCTGCTGGGCTGGCTGCTCGGGCCCACCACGGGCGCGCCGATCGTGGTCACCGCGGTGGTCGCGCTGCTGGCCGAGCCGCTGCTGCGGCGGCTGCGGGTCGGGGTGAACCGGCTGGTGCACGGCGACCGGGAGGAGCCCTACGCGCTGCTCGGCCGGCTCGGTGCGCGACTGGAGGCCACCCGCGACGCCGACGCGGTCACCGACGAGGTGCTGCCGGAGCTGGTGGCCTCGGTGGCCACCGCGCTGCGGCTGCCCTTCGTCGCCGTGGAGCTCGCCGACGGCGAGGTCGTCGCGCACGGCCGGCGGCAGGGACCGATCGAGACCGTGCCGCTCACCTATGGCGGCACCGACGTCGGCCGCCTGGTGGTCGGCGTCCGCCCCGGCGGGATGCGCCGGCAGGAGCGGCGGCTGCTGACCGGGCTGGCCCGGCAGGCCGCCGTCGCCGTGCGCACCGTGCTGCTGACCCGCGACCTCGACCACTCGCGCGAGCAGGTGGTCACCGCCCGCGAGGAGGAGCGGCGGCGGCTGCACCGGGAGCTGCACGACGGGCTCGGCCCGTCACTGGCCGCGCTGGCGCTGCAGGCCGAGACCGCCCGCGACCTCGTCGACGCGGACCCGGCCGCCGCTGTCGCGGTGCTCGACCGCGTCGTGCCCGGCCTCAAGACCGCCGTCGGCGAGGTGCGGGGCGTGGTCAGCGGGCTGCGCCCGCTTGCGCTGGACGACCTGGGCCTCGGCGGTGCCCTCCGCGAGTTCGGCTCCCGGTTCGCCGCACCCGGCACCACCGTCGAGGTGTCCGCCGCCGACATCGGCGAGCTGCCCGCCGCCGCGGAAGTGGCCGCCTACCGGATCGTCACCGAGGCGGTGGCCAACGCGGCCCGGCACGCCGCGCCGTCCCGGATCGAGGTCCAGGTGCGGCGCACCGCCGGCACGTTGCGTGTCCGGGTGGACGACGACGGCACCGGCATCCCCGCCGCATCGGTGCCCGGGGTCGGGCTGGCCTCGATGCGGGCACGCGCCGCGGAGCTCGGCGGAAGCTGCGTGGTGGCCCGCCGGGAGCCCGGCCCGGGCACGCGCGTGGAGGTCGTCCTGCCGCTGGAGGCGCCGTGACGGTGCGCGTGCTCGTCGTCGACGACCACCCCCTCTACCGGGACGGCCTGGTCACCGCGCTGGCATCCCTGACGGGGGTCGAGGTCGTCGGCGAGGCCGGTGACGGCGCCGCGGCGGTCGAGCGGGCGGTCGAGCTGGCACCGGACGTCGTCGTCATGGACCTCAACCTGCCCGGCCTCAACGGCATCGAGGCGACCCGCGCGATCGTTGCCCGGGCCCCGGAGACGGCGGTGCTGGTGCTGACGATGCTCGAGGGCGAGGAGCCGGTGTTCGCCGCGATGCGCGCCGGGGCCAGGGGCTACCTGCTCAAGGGCGCCGACCGGCGGGAGATCGCCCGCGCCCTGGAGACGGTGGCCCACGGTGAGGTCGTCTTCAGCGCCGGCATCGCGGCCCGGGTGCTCGCCTGGTTCGCCGGTGGGAGCACCCGACCTCCCGCGCCCTTCCCGGGGCTGACCGACCGCGAGCGGGAGGTCCTCGACCTGGTTGCTCACGGGCTGACCAACCCGGCGATCGCGCAGCGGTTGTCCCTGTCGGAGAAGACGGTGCGCAACCACGTGTCCAACGTCTTCGGCAAGCTTCACGTGACCGACCGCGGCGAGGCCGTCGCCCGGGCCCGCGATGCGGGGCTCGGGGCCGGCTGAGCGGGACCGCTCGCCCCGGTCGCATCGGGACACCTGCGCCCTTCCCCCCGGGACACGTCGGCCGCGACGGTGTGGCCGTCCCCCGACGACCTCCCGAGGAGGTAGGCCGTGTCCGATCCCGTCCCGTCCCGAGGCTCGCTCGTGCTCGCGATCGCCGTGGTGGCCCAGCCCGTGCTCATCGCGGTCAACACGCTGCTGCACCCGCCCGTGGAGCTCTCCGGGCACGGTCTGCTCCACGGAACGGCCGAGTCCCCCGGTACCTGGTCCGCCGTCCACCTCTCGGCCGCCGTGGGCGCGCTGCTGCTCGTCCCCGCGGCCGTGGGGTTGCGCTCCCTGGTCGGCGGGCGGATCCAGCGGCTGGCGACGGCCGGGGTCGCGGTGTCGGTCGTCGCCGCGCTCGCGCTGGCCGTCTCGTTCATCGCGGAGGCGAGCGTCCTGCGGCTGGCCGCCACCGCGCCGATCGACGACGACGCCGCCGTGGCCCTCGCCGACGCCTTCGTCGCGACGCCGGAGTTCGCCCTCATCCCCGTCGGGTTCCTGGCGGCCGTCGTGAGCAGCCTGCTCCTCGGCGCGGCGCTGCTCGTCGCCCGCAGCGTGCCCCGCTGGCTGGTGCTGGGCCACCTGGTCGGCGTCCTCACCGGCATCGTGGCGCCGCCCGGCACCCCGATCGGTCCGGTCGCCGGCGTCCTCCTGGTCGGGACGGGGGCCGTGCTGGCGGTCCGCGTCCGGCAGGGCACGGCCTCGGTCGAGGCCGCGGCCGCACGGCGGGACGAGCCGCAGCCGGACCCCGCCGGCGGGCTCGTCCGCTGATCCGCTGATCGCCGCGACCGCCGCCCGCGCCGCCCTCCGGCCGGCGGTTCTCCTCCCGGGGCCGGCGGGAGGAGGCCCCGGACCGCTACACCGCGACCGGACCGGCGGCGGATACCGGCAGCGCGCGCCCCGTGCCGGCCCGCGCCTCCCGCAGCAGGGCGGTGAGCGCCTCCGCCGCCATCGGCCGGGCGAAGTGGTAGCCCTGCGCCAGGTCGCAGCCGAGCGCACGCAGCGCCGCCACGTGCTCCTCGTCCTCGACGCCCTCGGCGACGACGGTCAGCCCCAGGTTGTGCCCGAGGTCGACCGCGGTGCGCACCAGGACGGCGTCGGCCGAGCTGGTGGTCATCCCGAGCACGAACGAGCGGTCGACCTTGAGCTCGTCGACCGGCAGCCGGCGCAGGTGCACCATCGAGCTGTAGCCGGTGCCGAAGTCGTCGATCGAGAGCGAGACGCCCAGGTCGTGCAGGCGCTGGAGCACGTCCGTGCACCGGGCGACGTCGCTCATGACCGCGCTCTCGGTGACCTCGAGGCGCAGCAGGCCGGCCGGCACGCCGTGCGCCCGCAGCAGCCGGGCCACCCGGTCGGGCAGCGACGCGTCGAGCAGGCACCGGGCGGACAGGTTCACGGCCACCGGGACGGCGAGACCCTCGTCCGACCACTCGCGCAGCTGGCCGAGCGCGAGGCCGAGCACCCGCTCGGTCAGGTCGATGATGATGCCCGTGCCTTCCGCGACGGGCACGAACTCCGCCGGCGGCACGTTCCCGCGGTCCGGCTGCCGCCACCGGAGCAGCGCCTCCGCACCCTCCACCCGGGTGCCGTCGAGGGTGACCTTGGGCTGGAAGTGGAGGAACAGTTCGTCCCGCGACTCGAGCGCGGCGCGGAGGTCGCCGAGCACGGTGAGCCGGGACGGGCCGGCGACGTGCACCTCGGGGGCGAAGAGCACGGCCCCGGCCTTGACCTCCTTGGCCTCGTACATGGCGATGTCGGCGCTGCGCAGGAGTTCCTCGGGATCGGTGCCGTGCCAGGGGGAGAGCGCGATGCCGATGCTGGCCTCCACGTCGAGGGCGACGTCCTGCACGGCGAACCGTCGGTGCAGCGCCGCCCGCAGCCGCTCGGCGACCACGCGGGCCTCCGCGGCGCCGTCCACGGTCGGCAGCAGGACGGCGAACTCGTCACCGCCCAGCCGCGCGACGGTGTCGCCCTCGCGGAGCACCGACCGGATGCGCGGACCGATCTGGCAGATCAGCTCGTCGCCGTAGGAGTGCCCGAGCGTGTCGTTGATCTCCTTGAACCGGTCGAGGTCCACCAGCAGGACGGCGACCTCGCCGGCCGACCGTGCGGCCGCGGTCAGCGCCTGCTCGGTGCGGTCGCGCAGCAGCACCCGGTTGGGCAGCCCGGTGAGCGCGTCGTGCATCGCCTGGTGGCGGTTGCGGTCGGCCGAGATCCGCAGCGCCTCGGTCTGCCGCCGCAGGCGTCGGGACGCCCGGGCGACGAGGTCGAAGACAGCCCCGTAGAAGACGGCCAGGCTGCCGGCCAGGACGAGGGTGAGCGTGCGCACGTCCTCGGCGATCGCCGCCTCGACCGGCGCGTAGGGCAGGTACAGCTCCATGACGCCGGAGGGCTCCGGCCACCCCTCGTACCGGATGGGCACGTACACCTCGAGCAGCCGCCCGCCGTCCGGATCCTCGACGGCGTCGTCCGTGCCGGTCGTGAAGCCGGACACGACGTGGCCGCGCAGGGCGGCGGCGAGCTCGTCGGACTCCGACCGTTGGCCGATCAGGCGGTGGTCGTCGGCCCAGACCACCTCACCGTCCGCGTCGAAGATCTTCAGCGCCACGGGGTCCAGGTCGTCGAAGGCCCCGCCCTCGTCCAGGTTGTCCTCCGCGGCCCGCACCGCGCGCTGCACCCGGTCGAGCCGGTCGGGGTCGAAGCCGTTCGTCAGGTCGTACGGGTGCAACTGCGGCTGGAGGCCCAGCCGGACGGTGCTGATGACCGTCCACTCCGCCTGCTCGCGGGCCCGTTCGGTGATCGACCGGCTCAGCACCGTGGACAACAGCGCACCGACGCCCAGGGTCAGCAGCAGGCTGAGCACGCCGAAACGCAGCAGCAGGCTGCTGGTGCGCAGACGGCGGAGGAGGGCCACGCCGCCGGGATCGGTCCGAACGGCCGTCGGCTTGAGCCGTCCGCCGGGAGCGGCACCCCTCGGGGTGATCCGCCGCGTTCAGCCCGGCGCCGACGTCGGGGCGTCCGCGACGGCCGGACCGGCCGGGCCGTCCTCCTCCACGGCGCCGAACCGCACGGAGCCGTCGGGCCGCACGACCAGACCCGGGTTGTGGGCGATCTCCCAGCGGAAGCCGTCCGGATCGCCGACGTACGCGGTGAAGCCGCCCCAGGGCGCACGTGCGGGTGGCGCCACCAGCTCGCCCCCGGCCGCGACCATGCGCTCGACCACGCGACGGACCTCCTCCTCGCTGCCCACGTTGTGCGCGAGGGAGAACGGAGGCGGCGGCACCTCGCCGGCGACCGTGCCGGCCTCGGCGGCCAGGTCGGCCCGGCCGTACAGCGCGAGCAGGATCCCCGGTCCGACCTGCAGGAAGACCGCCTCGCCCGCGTCGAGCAGCGGGCGCCAGCCGAGCCCGTCGAGGTAGAAGCGACGTGCGGAGTCGAGATCGGTGACGCCGAGTGTCACCATGGTCAGGCGCTGCTCCATCCGTCGAGCCTGCACCTCGCCGCTGCCCCGTTCCACGGTCCGCGGCCCGGTCCCGTACGGCCGTGACTCTCCATGACCGCGCCGATCCGTCAGGCAGCGACACGCCCGGCACGCGGTACGGATGCGTCCGCCGAAGAGCTCCATGATCCGGCTCGGGCCCTAGGTCCCTGTCATCCCCGGCGCCGCGCCGACACGATCTGTCACATGAGCGAAACCCGTCCGTCCCTTCCGGCACCGGAGCCGGAGCCCGGGGCGGAGCAGGCGAGCCCCCCACCGACCCGACACCTCCAGGACGCCGGCGGCCGCTCCGACGGTCGCTCCGAGGGCTCCGACGGTCGTCCTGGCGGCTCCGATGGTCCGTCCGAGTCCGCGCCCGCCCGCCGGTCGTCCCGCCCGACCGAGGTCGACACGTTCCGGCTGCCGGCCCTGCTGCCCCGCCGGCACCACCCCTGGCTCCTCGTCGAGGTCGACGACTCCCCCGGCGCGCACAGCGCCCTCGTGTGGGCGCTGCGCGAGGCCGCCCGTCGCGAGGCGACCGTGGTGGCGGTCAGCGTCCTCGACGACCCGGACGGCGACCCCCTCGGCGGGGGCGGTCGCGCATCCTCCCGCGCGCACGAGGCCGCGCGGGAGCGGCTGGAGGCGCAGCTGCTGCGGGCCATCGCGGAGACCGGCGTGCACGGACGCAGCCGCACGGCCGTGGTCGACCGGGTCCTCCACGAGGCCCTCTGCGCGGCCGGACGGGGCGCCGACCTCGTCCTGGTCGGCACGAACGGCAAGGCGCTGCTGCGGCAGGCCGTGCCCCGCCCGCCCGCCCGGCGGCTGGCCCGCGGCGCCTGAGGACACCCGTCCGTCGCGTCCTGCGCGCGCCGGATGACGTCCGGGGGGCAGGAGGCCTCCGGCTTCCCGCACCGCCCTCGGACACCTACGGTCGGGCCGTGCCCCCGCCCGACCTCCCGGCGCCACCGGACCCCGGCGCTCCCGCACCGGCCGAGACCGAGCGACCGCCGCCCGCGCCGGTGCTCACCGCGGCCGCCGTCCTGGCCGCGACGTCCGGCAGCCAGCTCGAGGCGACCCTGCACGACATCGTCACCGCGGCGGTCGAGCACGTCGACGCCCGCTACGGCGCGATGGGCGTGCTCACCCCGGACGGGCGCCGGCTCGACCGGTTCGTCATCGTCGGCATGGAGGACGACGACGGGGAGCGCATCCGTCGGCTGCCCACGGGCAAGGGCATCCTCGGCCTGCTGGTCGAGCAGCCCATCGCGCTGCGTCTCGACGACCTGACCACCCACCCCGCGTCGACCGGTTTCCCCGCCGGCCACCCGCCGATGCGCTCCTTCCTCGGCGTGCCGGTCCGGGTCCGGGACGCCGTCTTCGGGAACCTGTACCTCACCGAGAAGCGCACCGGAGGCCGGTTCACGCCCGCGGACGTCGAGGTCGCCCAGGCCCTCGCCGCGGTCGCCGGCCTGGCCATCGAGAACGCCCGGCTCGCCGAGCGGACCGAGCGCCGGCGGCGGTGGGACCAGGCGGCCACCGAGATGGCGACCGCCCTCCTGTCCGGCGCCGACCCCGACGACGTCCTGCGCACCCTGTCCACGCACGTCTCCGCGCTCAGCGGCGGCGACGTGGCCGGCGTGATGGCGCCGAGCCCGGACGACGAGAGCTCGCTGACGATCGTGGCCGCCGTCGGTGACGCCGCCGACGAGCTGGAGGGCGTCCGCGTCCCGCTGCAGGGGACCACGATGGGTGCCACCTGGCGGGCCGGCACCCCCCGCCTGCTCGACGACATCGCCAACGCCCCCGTCGAGGGCCCGCGGGCGGCGGTGTCCAACGAGCTCGCCGGGAAGTACGGGCCGGCCATGGTCGTCCCCCTGGGCGCCGCGCCCGCGCTCGGCCTGGTCGCGACGCTGCGCCGGGTCGGCCGCGAGCCGTTCGACCGGGAGGACCTCGACCTGCTGGGGGCCTTCGCCACGCAGGCCGCCGTCGTGCTGGAGCTGGCGCACAGCCAGCAGCGCGAGCGGCGGCTGCAGGTCCAGGCCGACCGCGACCGCATCGCGCGCGACCTGCACGACCACGTCGTGCAGCGGATCTTCGCCACGGCCCTGTCGCTGGACCGGCTCAGCCGGACGCTGGCGCCCTGCTGCCCCGGCGAGGCCGCCCAGCTCGCCCGCAGCGTCGACGAGCTCGACGGCACGATGGAGGAGATCCGGGCGGCCATCTTCGAGCTCCACGAGCAGGACGGCCGACCGGGGACCAGCCTCGAGCAGCAGCTCGCCGACATCGTCCGCCAGGTGACCGAGGGCCACCCGCTGCGCCGCGACGTCCGGCTGCGCGGCAGCGCGGACGAGTTGCCGCGCGACCTGCTGCCCGATCTGGTCGCCGTCGTCCGCGAGCTGGTCACCAACGTCGTCCGGCACGCCCGGGCCGGCCGGGTGTCGGTGACCGTGACCGTCGGCGCGGACGTGCGCGTGGTCGTCGCCGACGACGGGGTCGGCCTTCCGACGCAGGCCGCGCGCAGCGGGCTGGTCAACCTCGCCGACCGCGCCGAGCGGCGCGGCGGCCGGCTCACGGCGAACGGCGGCTCGACGGGCACCGAGGTCCGCTGGATCGTCCCGCTGGCGGCCGGGGGCTGACCGGGCCCGGCGACGGGGACGACGGCGGACCGGGGGACGACGGCGGACCGAGGGCCGCGGACGGCGGACGGCGGACGAGGACGGCGGACGAGGACGGCGGGCACCCGCGGCGCTCAGCGCGGGCGGTCCCGCAGCTCGGTCGCCAGGATCGCCGCCTGGGTGCGCCGCTCGAAGCCCAGCTTGGCCAGCAGGTGGCTGGTGTAGTTCTTCACGGTCTTCTCGGCCAGCCCCATCCGGGCGCCGATCTGCCGGTTGGTCAGGCCTTCGCCGATGAGCCGCAGCACCGTGCGCTCCTGCTCGGTCAGGCCCGCGAGGCGGTCCTGGCCGTCCGGCGACGCGGGGCGGGGCTGGGGTTGCCCCAGGTCGTCGAACATCGTCCCGCCCGCCGCGACCGCGCGCACCGCCGACACCAGCGCCGGCCCCCGGATCTGCTTGAGCAGGTAGCCGGAGGCCCCGGCCCGAACCGCGGCGTCCAGCGCGTCCTCGTCGGGGAAGCTGGTCAGCACCAGGCACCGCAGTCCCGGCAGCCGCTCGATCAGGCGGCGGCAGACCTCGGCCCCGCTGCCGTCGGGCAGGCGCATGTCGACGACGACGACGTCGGGGCGGACCGCGGGCACCCGGGCCAGCGCCTCGGCCACGGTGCCGGCCTCGCCGGCGACGGTGATGCCCGGGTCGTCCTCGAGCACCTCGGCGACGCCCCGGCGGACCACCTCGTGGTCGTCGACGAGGAAGACGCGCACGCCGGAGGTCTGGGGCACCACGACCTCCTCCCCCGCGCGCATGCTGCGGACGAGGGTAGGGCGGGGGGACGACGACCGGCACCCCCGCGCGGAGGCTGGTCAGGCCGGCAGCAGCAGCGCCGCGTAGAGCGTCAGGCCCGGGCCGAAGGCCATGGCGACCACCGGCCCGTCCACGCCCGACAGTTCCTCGAGCACGAGCAGCACGGTGGCCGACGAGCAGTTGCCGTGCTCGGCGAGCACCCGGCGCGAGGCGGCCACGGAGGTCTCGGGCAGGCCCAGCTCGTCGCGGACGACGTCGAGGATCCGCGGGCCGCCCGGGTGGACCGCCCATCCCGCGACGTCCTCGGGCCGGAGCCCCGCATGCGTCAGGAGTTCGTCGACCACCTCGCCGACGTACCGGGAGAGCACATCGGGCACCCGCGGGGAGAGGCCCATCCGGAACCCGAGGTCGGTGACGTCCCAGGTCATGTGGTCGGCGGTGGAGGCATCGGTGCGGGCGACCACGCCCGCCAGCCGGCGGCCGCGACCGGCTCCGGGCTCGAGCACGACCGCGGCCGCGGCGTCGGAGAACAGCGCGTGCGCGACGACCTGCTCGAGGTCGGCCTGCGCGGGCTGGACGTGCAGGCTGGTCAGCTCGCAGCAGAGCAGCACGGCCGGGCGCGCCCGCGCGGTCACGTAGTCGCCGACCGCCGCGAGCCCGGGGACGGCGGCGTAGCAGCCCATGTGGCCGATCAGCAGCCGCTGCAGGCCGGGCGGCATGCCGAGGTCGGCGGCCAGGCGGATGTCCAGCCCCGGGGTGGCGTAGCCGGTGCAGGTGGCGACGGCGAACATCCCGACGCCACCGGGGGGCAGGCCCGCCGCGTCGAGCGCGCCGGCGACTGCCTGCTTGCCGAGCGGCAGCGCCTCCTCGACGTAGCGGACCATCCGCGCACCGGTGCTCCACGCGCTGAGGTCCTCGTCGACCGGATTGGCCACCGCGTGCCGTCGGCGGACGCCGCTGCTCGCGAAGATGCGCCGCGCCGAGCGCACGCCGGCGTAGTGACGGGCGAAGAAGCCCTCCCACGCGGCGTCCTGGTCGAGCGTCGCCGGCCAGGCCGAGCCTGCGCCGGTGAGCACGGCGGCCGTCACGAGCCGCCTCCGGGGGCGGTCGGTCGCGGCATCACGGCGTCGACGGTACGTGCGGGCACCGGGTCGGCGCTCACCTCTTGCGCCCGTAACCTGCGAAGACGACGCCCGTCCAGCGGATCGGCTTCATCGCCACCAGTTCCCGGCGGCCGAGCAGCCAGCCGACCGCCTGCCGCAGCGAGGGCCGCAGGCCGACCAGCCGCAGGTCCAGGCCCAGACGATCGGCCGCGGCCAGCAGCCGGGCGCGGTCGACGAAGAGGGCCGGGTCGTGCAGCCCGCGCGGCGGGCCGCCCGGCAACCGCTCCAGCAGGTGGACGTTGACCAGCGTCGACAGCCGGCCCGCGGCGAGGGCGTCGAGGACCAGCGTCCCTCCGGGCCGCAGCAGCCGGGCGCACTCGGCGAGCACCCCGACGTCGTCGTCCACGTGCTCGAGGATCTCCCCCGCGACGACCACGTCGGCGCAGCCGTCGACCAGCGGCACGCAGAGAACCGAGCCCCGGACGGGCAGGACACCGTGCCCTCGGGCCAGGCGCAGACCCGGCAGGCCGAGGTCGACGCCGACGTGCCGGTAGCCGAGCCGCGCGACGTGCGGTGCCATGAGCCCGCCACCGCAGGCCAGGTCGACCAGGACGGCGCCGGGGTCCAGGGCGGGCGGGACGTGCTCGGCCCGGGCCGCCGCCAGCCAGTGCAGCGCCGCGAAGGCGCCGTGCGGGCGCCACCAGTGGTCGGCCAGCTCGTCGTACTGGGCCGGGTCGTTGCGGACCCGCCCTCGCCTGCCGGCGATCACGGCGGGCCCATCCCTCCGCGGGCGCACGGTGGGGTCACGACGCCCCCGGTCGCGGCGACCGCCGGCTATCCCTTCAGCGGGTCGTGACCCCAGTTCATGAGCGAATACCTCCACTTGGAGGACTCGACGTCCTCCTTCTTCGGCTCCTGCGCCAGGTGCCGCTGCACGTAGCCGTGCACCTTGCGCATGTGCGCGTAGTCGTCGTCGGTCAGGTCGTCCTTCCTGGCGCGCAGCAGCTCGACGATCCGCCGCCCGGACTCGTGCCCCGTCGACTCCCCCGAGCCGCCGCTCTTCTGGCCGACCGACCGGGACTCCTCGGTCTCCAGCCACTCCTCCAGCTCCTTGGCCGTCATGTTGACCGCCTCGCCGAACTCGCGGCGGATGGTGTCGGGGTCGTCGTCGCCGGCCATGCGGGGTCCCTCCGGGGTGTCGGGTCGTCCCCGGCGCGGTACCGCACCGGGGTGGCGCAGAAACGGGCCGACGTGGAACGGTCGGCGCGGGCCCGCGGCGTGACACCCGACGAGCTGCTCGACCGCAACGTCAACGAGCTGCTCCAGGAGCTGCGCGTCGTCCTGACCGGCGTGCAGATCCTGTTCGCGTTCCTGCTGACGCTCGCCTTCACGACCCGTTTCGGTGAGCTGGGCGCCTTTCCGAAGACCGTCTACACGATCACGCTGATGAGCACCGCCCTGGCGACCGTGCTGCTCATCGCGCCCGTGTCGTTCCACCGCACGCTGTTCCGGCGGCACCGCAAGGAGCAGCTCGTCGCGTTCGCCGACCGCGCTCTCCTGATCGCCCTGGCCCTGCTCATGGTGAGCATCAGCAGCGCGGTGCTGCTCGTCCTGGACGTCGTCCTGGGCCGGTGGCCGGGGATCGCCGGCTGCGTGGCCGTCGTCGTCGCCGGTGCCGTCGCCTGGTACGCCGTGCCGCTGCGGCAACGCCGGACCACCGACGACGACGTCGGGTAGGACTGGGCCGTCGTCCGCGACCGGGGGGAGCAAGGGGTGTCCGTCGCCGTCGTCGGCAGCATCAACGAGGACGTGCTCGTGCCGGTCGACCGGCTGCCCGGCCGCCGCGAGACGGTGGTCGGCGGGGAGGTGACCCTGGCGCCCGGCGGCAAGGGCGCCAACCAGGCGTCGGCCGCCGCCCGGCTCACCGGCCCGGTGTCGATGGTCGGTCGGGTCGGCGACGACGCCGCCGGGGAGCGCCAGCTCGCCGCCCTCGTGTCGGCCGGCGTCGACGTCGGCGCGGTGCGGCGCACGGCGGGCACGCCGACCGGCAGCGCGACCATCCCGGTCGAGCGGGGCAGCGGCGAGAACCTCATCGTCGTCGTGCCCGGCGCCAACGCCCGGGTCACCGCCGAGGACGCCGACGTCGACGCGGTGCGCGCCGCCGCCGTGCTGCTGCTGCAGCTGGAGATCCCGCTGGCCACCGTCCGCGCCGCGGCGGCCGCCGCCCGCGGCACCGTCGTGCTCACCCCGGCGCCCGCGCGACCGCTCCCCGACGACCTGCTGGAACGCGTCGACGTGCTGGTGCCCAACGAGCACGAGCTGCGGCAGCTGGCCGGTGCGGCGACCGGCGGACTCCCCGCGCCCGGCCCCGCGGACCCGGCCGGGCTCGCGGCCCTCGCCCGGCGGGTGGCGCGCCGGGCCGCCGTGGTGACCCTCGGCGCGCGCGGCGCGCTCGTCGTGCCGGACGACGGGCCACCGGTGCTCCAGCTCCCGCCGCCGGTGACCCCGGTCGACACGACGGGCGCCGGCGACTGCTTCTGCGGCGCGCTGGCCGCCGGGCTCGCGGAGGGCCTCGACCTGACCGCGGCGGCCCGCCGCGCGGTCGCCGCGGCCGCCCTGTCCACCACCCGCCCGGGTGCCCGCGGCGCGCTGCCCGACGGCGCTGCGGTGGCGGGCGTCCTGGCGCGACTGCCCCCGGTCGCGGCGGCGACGGGGAGGTCCGGCCGCTGAGCGGGGCGGTTCGTGCAGCGAGCGGCCGGGCACAGGGTGGCCGAACCCACCACCCGAGGAGGACCGCCATGACCGAGCCCGAACGGCCGCCCCGCTCACCCGACCGCGCCGAGGGCGACCCGCCCGACGAGAGCGGGCAGACCGGCCGCACACCGAGCCCCGACGATCCGGCCGAGGGCGGGGACGTCGGCGGCGGCGCCGCAGCGGACACGCCCGGCTGACCCGGACACGGGCCGGCGGCACGGGCCGATGGCTCGGGCCGGCGGCACGGGCCGGCGGCACGGGCCGGACGCACCCGGGCGCCCGCGGAGCCCGTCGGCGGGGCATACTGCTACTGACAATCATTGTCATTAGTGGAGGTTCCTGCCGTGCCCCGCGCCGCCGTCCGGCTCGCCGTCCCCGCTCTCGCCGTGGGCCTCGTGACCGGGGCCGCCGGCTGCGCCGCCGACGGTGGTGCGGTCAACCGGGCCGCGACCGCGCCCGGCGACGCGGCCGCGTGCCCCGGTGACGTGGTCGACGTGGTCGTCTCGGTCGCCCAGTGGTCGGACCTGGTCGCGACCGTCGGCGGGGACTGCGCGTCGGTCACGACCGTGCTGACCTCCGGATCGGTCGACCCGCACGAGTTCGAGCCGACGACCGGTGACCTGGCCGCGTTCGGCGGCGCCGACCTGGTCGTGCTCAACGGGGCGGGCTACGACGGCTGGGCCGAGGACGCCGTCACGGCCGTGGACCCGGCCCCCGCCGTCGTGGACGTCGCCGCGGTGGCCGGCCTCGAGCCCCCCGCCGGCAGCGCGGCCGGCGAGGAGCACGAGGCCGGCCAGGAGCACGAGGCCGGCGAGGAGCACGAGGCCGGCCAGGAGCAGGAGGCCGGCCAGGAGCACGGGGCCCGCGCGGCCCGGGAAGCCGGCGCGGACGAACATGCCGGGCACCAGCACGGCGGGGCCGACCCGCACCTGTGGAACGACCCGGTCCTGGTCGAGGAGACCGCCACCGCCGTCGCCGCGGCCCTGACCGAGCTCTCGCCCGGTGCGACGGATTCCTTCGCGGCCGGTGCGCAGGCCTGGACGACGGCGCTCGAGCCGTACCGGGCGGCGCTCGACGAGCTGACGCGGGCCGCTGCGGGCCGCAGCTACGTCGCGACCGAACCCGTCTTCGACCGCACCGCCCGGGCGGTAGGCCTCGCCGACGCCACGCCGGAGGGCTTCCGAGACGCCGTCGCCGGGGGCGGCGAGCCCGCCCCCGCGGACCTGGCGGCGATGCAGGACGCGCTGCAGCGGGCCGACGTGCTCGTGGTGAACGGGCAGACGGCCGGGGCGCTGCCGGAGCAGGTGCGCACGCTCGCCGAGGAGGGTGACGTCCCCGTCGTCGAGGTGACGGAATCGGCTCCTGACGGTGCGGGTTCCTTCGTCGCGTGGCAGACCGACCAGCTCGCCGCCCTCGCCGCCGCGCTCGGCGGGACGCCGTGACGGCGCCGGCCGCGGACTCCCTCACCACGGGCGCTGCTGCCGGCCGCCCGCCGGCCCTGGTGCTGGACGGCGTCGCGGTCGCCCGCGCCGGCCACACCGTCTGGTCGCAGGGCGATCTGACCGTGCCGTCGGGCTCGGTGGTCGGGGTCATCGGTCCGAACGGGGCGGGCAAGACCACGCTGTTCCAGGTGGTGCTGGGCCTGCTGCCGGTGGCGGCCGGCCGGGTCGAGGTGCTCGGAGCACCGCCGAGACGGGGCGACCGGCGAATCGGGTACGTGCCGCAGAACTACACCGCAGCGCTGGGCGACGCCGTCCGCTGCCGCGATCTCGTCGGCCTGGCGCTGACCGGCGCCCGCTTCGGGCTGCGGCGGATGACCCGCGAGCAGCACGCCCGGGTGGACGCCGCGCTGCGCCGGGTGGGCGCCGCCGAGCTGGGTGACCGGCGGATGTCGGAACTGTCCGGCGGCCAGCAGCAGCGCGTCGCGATCGCCCAGGCCATCGTCGACGACGCCGAACTGCTGCTGCTCGACGAGCCGCTGGCCAACCTCGACCTGCGCAACCAGCACGAGGTCGTCGCGCTGCTCGGTGAGCTCCGCCGCGAGCGCGACGTCACCATCATGGTCGTCGCGCACGACCTCAACCCGCTGCTGCCGGTGCTCACCGACGCGCTCTACCTGCTCGACGGCCACCCGCACCACGACCCGATCGGCGAGGTCGTGCAGGAGGACCTGCTCACCCACCTCTACGGCACCCCGGTGCGCGTCGTCCGCACCGCGCAGGGGGACCTGTTCACCCGCGGCGCGCTGCCCGCGCGCGGCACGCCGTCCCCGACCGCGGACCGGCCGGAGCGTGCCTCGTGACCCGGCCGGCCGCGATCGCGGTGCAGCCGGACTGGCTGGAGATCCTGCAGGCGCCGTTCATGCGCAACGCCTTCCTCGGCGGCTCGCTCGTCGCCCTGGCCGCGGGGCTGCTGGGGTTCTTCGTGGTCACCCGGCAGAACGCTTTCGCCGCCCACGCGCTGGCGCACATCGGGTTCCCCGGTGCCACGGGCGCGCTGCTGCTCGGGCTGCCGGTCACCCTGGGCCTGGCCGTCTTCTGCGTCGGCGGAGGCCTGTTGATCGGCCTGTCCGGCGCGCGGGTGGCCGACCGCGAGATCACCACCGGCACGGTCCTGGCCGCGGCCACCGGGCTCGGCGTGCTGTTCGCCTCCCTGGCCGGCGCGACCGCGGGTGCGACGACCTCGGTGCTGTTCGGCAACCTGCTGGCCATCTCGTCGGGGCAGTTGCGCCTGTTCGCGGTCTTCACCGCGCTGGTCGTGCTGGTGCTGGCCTGGATCGCGCGCCCGCTGGCCTTCGCGTCGGTCGACCCGGCCGTGGCCGAGGCCCGGGGCGTGCCGGTGCGCGCGCTGGGAGTCGGCTTCGTCGTGCTGCTCGCGCTCACCATCACGATGGCCGTCCAGGTCGTGGGCACGCTGCTGCTCTTCGCGCTCGTCGTCACCCCGGCGGCCACGGCCCTGCGGCTGACCGCCCGGCCGGGGCGGGTGGCGGCCATCGCCGTCACGCTCGCGCTCGCGTCGGTGTGGCTCGGCCTGGTGCTGTCCGCGGTGCTGCCGCTGCCGCCGAGCGCCTTCGTCGTCGGGATCGCCGTGCTCGCGTGGGCCGTGGTCCTCCTGGTGACCGGTCGAGGACGACGGCGGCGGTGGCGGGCGACCCCGTTCGTCGACGCCCACCACGTTCCCCGGGCCACCGCGACGTGACGAAGGTCTCGCCCTGCCGGACGAGCATCACCGGATCGGGGCTGTTTCTGCTCGTCGGTCGCCGGGCAGGCTGGCCGCCATGGACGACACGCAGCACGAACCCCGGGTGACCGACGACCCCGCGACCGGTCAGGTCGACGAGTCGCGGGCGCCGGACGGCCCGGCCGCGCCGGTCGCCCGGCTGCTGGCCAACCCCCGCCGGGTGCGCCGGGCCTGACCCACCTCGGGGGCGAGCGCCCGAGCGGAGTGGATCCGTCGCGGTCACGCGCACGGATCCACTCCGCCCAGGCGCTACTGGTCACGCTGCGTAGCATCACGAGTACCAAACTTCCCCGACGCCCCGGTCGGCCCGGCCGCCCCTCGTCACCCAGAGCGACGTCCACGGCGTGCCGCGAACCGCTCCGTCACGTTCCTGGTGCACCATCGCGTCCGTGACCGCCGCCCACTCCCTCGCCCCCGCCGACGACGCCTCGGCACCGGTCCGTCGCACCCGTGCCGAGCGGCAGGCGATCGTCCTCGACACCGCGGAGCGGCTGTTCGCCAGCCGCAGCTCGCGCAGCGTCGGCATGGACGAGCTGGTCCGCGAGACCGGCCTGGGCAAGATGACGGTCTACCGCCTCTTCAAGAGCAAGGACGACCTGGTCGGCGCCTACCTGGCGCGCAAGGCCGCCACCGTGCTGGCCTTCATCGACGCGGAGCTGGTGCGCCTGGAGGGTGACCCGCGCGCCGCGCTGCTCTCGGTGGTCGAGGCCGTCGAGCGCGACGTCACGCGCACCGGCTTCCGCGGCTGCCCCTTCACCAACGTGAGCAGCGAGTACGACGACCCCCAGCATCCTGCGCGGAACGCCGCTGCCGACTACAAGTTCGAGCTGCACCTGCGGCTGGAGCGGCTGGCCGAGGAGCTGGTGCCGGGCGGCGGCGAGGACCTCGCGGCCCAGATCCACCTGATCCTCGACGGCATGTACCTCTCGGGCGGTCTGCTCGGGCCCGACGGCCCGGCCGCGCACGGCCGGGCGCTGGCGGAGCGGCTCATCGAGGTCGCCCTCGACCGCGTCTGACCCGCGGACGACACCCGCGGACGACACCCGCGGACGACGACCCGCGGGCGCGCCGCGAGGCGTCCCGGCCCGCCCGCGCTGCCGGTCGCGCCCGCGTCGCGGCCGGTCGCAGTCGACCGCAGGATGGGGCGGTGACGACCGACCGCAGCCGCCCGGACCTCGACGACACCACCGTGGAGGCGCTGGGCAAGCTCTCCGAAGCCCTGGAGACCGTCGAGCAGGCCCGCGGCCAGCTGTACGGGTTCCACCAGCACTCGGGCAAGGCCGACCTGCTCCTGCAGGACGCGGTGGAGCTGTTCCGCGCGGCCGGGCACACCAGGCTGGCCGACGACCTCGATCGCGATCTGGTCGGCCGCAACGTCATCGCCGACCGGTGGACCTTCCAGGTCGTCGAGGACTACGACGCGAGCTATTGGTCGCTGTTCCGGTCGTTCGACGAGCGGGCCCGGACCGAGCTGGCCGGCGGTGACCGGCACGTCTACGAGGCGCGCATGAAGCAGCGCGAGCGGACCAGGGGGCTGCCGGGGCACGAGGCCGGTCCCGGGCTGCCGGACTGACCACGCGGGGCGCGACGACGACGGAACGGTGACCGTTCGGTCACGGAAGATCCATCGGGCTCGCCACGGGTGCGTCCGCGCAGGACACTCGGCGCATGACCAGCCCGGGTTCGCGTCCCTCCGGCCCGAACGCGGCGGGTCCGTCCGGCGGATCCTCCGCACCGCCGTCCGGCGGATCCTCCGCACCGCCGTCCGGCGGGCCCTCCGCACCGCCGTCCGGCGGGCCCTCCGCACCGCCGAAGTCGGCACCGGCGGCCGGCCGGACCGCGTCGCGCGTCGGAAAGCGCAAGGGCGGCCGGGGCCGGGGCGTCGGCCTGACGCTGGCAGCGGCACTGCTGGTCTTCGTCACGGTCCTGCTCGTGCTCTTCGTCATGTTCAACACCCAGACCGTCGCCGTCAGCCTGGTGTTCGGCGACGTCACCGCGCCGCTGGTGCTGGCCCTGGTCATCGCCGCCGTCCTCGGCGGCCTCGTGGTCGGGCTCGCGGGGCTGGCCCTGCGGGGCCGCGGCCGGAAGGACTGAGGCCGCGGTCAGACCGCTCCGCCGACGAGCGCGTCACCGCCCACCCGGTCCGCGTCCAGGAAACCGGTCACCGCCGCCGCCGGCATCGGGCGGGCGATCAGGTACCCCTGGGAGGCGTCGCAGCCGATGCGGTCGAGCGCGGCCAGCTGCTCGGGGGTCTCCACGCCCTCCGCGACCACGGTCAGGGCCATGGTGTGCGAGAGCTCGACGATGGCGCGCACGACCGCGGCGGCCTGCGGATCGGCCGAGAGGTCCTCGAGGAAGGAGCGGTCGATCTTCAGGATGTCGACGGGCAGCCGGCGCAGGTAGTGCAGCGACGAGTAGCCGGTGCCGAAGTCGTCGACGGCGAGGCGCACGCCGAGGGCCCGGAGCCGGCGGGTCGCCTCCACGGAGCCCAGGTCGAGGAAGGCGTTCTCGGTCAGCTCGAGGCGCAGCCGGTCGGGCGCGGTGCCCGTCTCGGTCAGGACGCGCTCGACGTCGTCGGCGAAACCGTCCAGGTGCAGCTGCTGGGCGTCGATGTTCACGGACACCCACGGTCGGCCGGCACCCGCGGCGTCCCACGCGGCCAGGTCGCGGCAGGCGATCTCGAGCATCCGCCGGCCGATCGCCACGACCAGGCCGGTCTCCAGCGCCACCTCGAGGAAGGCGGCCGGGGTCAGCACCCCTCGGGTCGGGTGGTTCCACCGCACCAGGGCCTCGAAGCCGAGCAGCTCCCCGGTGCCCGTCGAGACGACCGGTTGGTAGTACGGCACCAGCTCGTCGCGCTCGAGGGCCTGGCGCAGCTCCTGCTCGGTCTCCAGCCGCGCATCGGCCCGGCGGCGGAGGTCGTCGTCGAACAGCTCCGAGCGGGCCCGGCCGCGCGCCTTCGCCCAGTAGGCGGCGGTGTCGGCGTCCCGCAGCAGGCCCCGGGCGTCGGTCTCGCCGCGCGAGACGGCGATGCCGATGCTCGCCGAGACGTGCACGTCGCGGCCGTCGACGACGACCGGGACGGCGAGCGCGTCCAGGATCCGCCGGGCCAGCAGCGCGGCGCCGTCCTCGTCGCACTCGACCTCCGCGACGACGACGAACTCGTCACCGCCGAAGCGGGCCACCGTGTCGCCCTCCCGGACCCCGCGGCGCAGGCGGGCGGCCACCTCGCGCAGCAGCACGTCGCCGGCGTCGTGCCCGAGGCTGTCGTTGACCACCTTGAAGTGGTCGACGTCGAGCAGCAGGGCGGCCATCGGCGCGCCCGTGCGTCGCGCGTGGGCCAGCGCCCGCTCGAGGGTGTCGAGCAGGTGCGCCCGGTTGGGCAGCTCGGTGAGCGCGTCGTGGTAGGCCATGCGCACCAGGTCGTTCTCCGCCCGCTTGCGCGCGGAGGCGTCGACCAGCTGCACGAAGGTCGCCTGGACACCGCCGTCCTCGTCGCGGTGCAGGGCGACGCTGGCCGTCGTCCAGACGACCTCGCCGTCGCCGCGCACGAAACGCAGCTCGAACGGCGCGGGCGGCGTCCCGCCGTCCAGCAGCGCGGTCGTGCGGGCCTCGTAGGCCGCCCGGTCCTCCGGGTGCACCAGGTCGGGCAGTGGCAGCGCCTGCAGCGAATCGGGGCCGCGGCCGAGCAGCCGGGCCAGGGCCGCGTTGACCGCGACTGGACGGCCGTCGGCCGGGTCGAGGATCGCCATGCCGACGGGTGACCCGTCGAAGGCGCTGGCGAAGCGGGCGTCGGTCTCGCGCAGCAGGCGGGCCAGCGTGCGCGCCATGTCGGTGACGACCGAGCGGTAGGTGTTGAGGGCGTCGCCCAGCCGGCGCGCCTCGGGTCCCCCGCCGTCGGCCGGCACCGGCTCGGGGAGCAGGTCGTCGGTGACGACCCGGCCCTCGCGGACGGCTGCCAGCACGGCGGGCAGGTGCCGGTCGGCGGCCACCCGGGCCGCCCCGGTGATGCGGTGGAGGGCTCGGGTGACGCGCCCGGCGAGCAGGGCCACGGCCGCCACCGCGAGCACCGTGAACAGCAGACCGACGGCGAAGCCGGTGCGCCGGGCCGTGGCCGAGTCGGCCCGAACGCCGGCGAGCGAGTACTCCGCGACGACCAGACCGACCGTGCGGCTGCCGAGGGTCAGGGGCAGCGCGGCGTCGATGTGGTCGGCGCCGCCGTGTGCGGCGTCGCGCAGGAACACCGGCCCGTCCCCGCCGCCGGCCACGCGCTCCAGGAGCGAGTCGTGCACCTCGGGGACGGTGAACCGCCGTTCCTCGCCGGGGGTGCCGTCGGCCAGCAGCACGCCGTCCTCGTCGAGAACGGACACCTCGACGACGCCCTCGTGCCGGCGGACGTCACCGAGGACGTCGTGCAGGCCGGAGACGTCGCCGGCGGCGACCAGGTTGGTCACGCCGGAGTCGAGCAGGAGCAGCATGCCGCGGACGCTCTCCTCGGCGTGCCGCTCCAGGGACGCCACCTGTTGCTCGACCGCCAGGTGGGTGGTGAGGAGACCGGACGGGACGACGACGGCGGCGACGGTCAGCGCGAAGCGGGCCCGCAGCCCGAGCAGGGCGCCCGGACGGCGCCTCCCCGGTCCCGCCGGGTCACGCCGTGCCGGCATCGAGGACCGCCAGCAGCCGCAGGATGGGCTCCAGCCCCTCGGGCGGCAGCACGTCGAAGCGGGCGGTGCCGTCGAACTCCTCGAGGACCGCGCGACCCTCGGCGTCCTCGTGCAGCGCGGTGAGCACCGCGACGACGGCGTCGCGGACCGCCGGGTCGAGGTCGACCCGCGCGACGACGCCGTGCCGGGGGACGGCGATCGTGCGACCGAGGACGACCAGCTCGCCGGCGCGCGACCCCGCGTTCTCGGCGAGGTCCTCCTCGCTCAGCGCCCCGGCGTCGACGAGACCCTGGAGCACCTGGAACACGGTGTTCTCGTCGTCCCCGGAGAAGACGTACCCGACCGTCCCCGGCACCGGCTCGGCGTCGGGGCGCTCCTGCTCCACCATCGGCAGGCCCTGCTCCAGCACGGTGGCGGCCGGGAGGAACCAGCCGTCGGTCGAGGTGTCCTCCTCGAAGGCGACGGTGCGGCCCGCCAGCTGCGCCAGCGAGGTCAGGCCGCTGTCGGCCCGGGCGACGACCACGCTGTGGTACTCGGGCGTGCCGTCCTTCCACCGGCGCAGCAGCGGAGCCGCGGCGCCGTCGGCGACCACCCGGGTGGCGCCGTACATGCTGTCGACGTACAGGTCGACCGCGCCGGTGCGGAGCAGTTCGGCCATCTCCTCGGTCGTGGCGGCCACCGCGACCTCGCCGCCGGTGACACCCGCGTCGGCCAGCTGGGCGGCCACGTGGTCGGCGAAGGGCTGGAAGACCTCGGCCTCCTCCTCCGGGTCGTCGCTGACCGACCCGACGACGAGGGTCGTCCGCGGGCCCTCGGGCGCCCGGGTCGGGGTGGCCGCGGGCTCGTCGGCCCCCGCGGGGGTGCCGCACCCGGCGGAGAGGACGGCCAGTGCGGACACGGCGAGGGCGAGGATCGGTCGCTTCACGTCCGGCGCATCGGCACGGGGGCCGTCGTCCTTGAGGACTCCCTCCCCCGGAGTGGGGTCCGCACCCGGCCCCGCCCCGTCGGTGCGGTGCTGCTTGCCGCCGGCTACTCGCCGGTAATACCGTTTGTTACCCGCTGGTAGCAGCAGCCGGCCGGAGCACGGGGAGCACGCGCAGGATGAGCCACTACACCGCCAACCTCCGGGATCTCGAGTTCAACCTGTTCGAGTTCCTCGACACCAGGGACCGTTTCGGCGCCGGGCCCTTCGCGCAGATGGACGCCGATGCCGCGCGGGGCGTGCTGGCCGAGGTCCGCCGCCTCGCGGAGGGTCCCCTGGCGGAGTCGTTCGCCGACGCCGACCGCAACCCGCCCGTGTTCGACCCGGCCACCTCCTCCGTGACCCTGCCCGCGTCGTTCAAGCGGTCGATGCGGGCGATGACCGACGGCGAGTGGTTCCGGCTGGAACTGCCCGAGGAACTCGGCGGCTTCGGCGCTCCGCACGCCCTGCGCTGGGCCGCCTTCGAGATGGTGCTCGGCGCCAACCCGGCCGCGTACATGTACGGCTCGGGGCCCAACTTCGCCACCACGCTGTGGCACCTGGGCACCCCGGACCAGAAGCGGCTCGCCGAGCTGATGATCGAGAAGGGCTGGGGCGCCACGATGGTGCTCACCGAGCCCGACGCCGGCTCCGACGTGGGCGCCGGCCGTACCAGGGCCGTGCGGCAGCCCGACGGATCGTGGCACCTCACCGGCGTCAAGCGGTTCATCAGCTCGGCCGAGCACGACCTGTCGGACAACATCGTCCACCTGGTGCTGGCCCGGCCCGAGGGTGCCGGTCCGGGGACCAAGGGGCTGTCGATGTTCGTCGTCCCGAAGTTCCACGTCGACCTCGCGACCGGGGAGCTGGGCGAGCGCAACGGCGTCCGCGTCACGAACGTCGAGAGGAAGATGGGCCTGAAGGTGTCGACCACCTGCGAGCTCACCTTCGGCGACGGCCCCGTGCCGGCCACGGGCCGGCTGGTGGGTGAGGTGCACGACGGCATCGCGCAGATGTTCCGGGTTATCGAGCACGCGCGGATGTTCGTCGGCACCAAGGCCATCGCCACGCTGTCGGCCGGCTACCAGGTGGCGCTGGCCTACGCCAAGGAACGGGTGCAGGGCGCCGACCTCACCGCCACGGCGAAGGACGCGCCGCGGGTTCCCATCACCCACCACCCCGACGTCCGCCGCTCGCTGATGCTGCAGAAGGCCTACACCGAGGGCATGCGGGCGCTGTACCTGTACACCGCGACCCTCCGCGACCGGGTGCTCGCGGCCGAGGCGGAGGGCGCCGCCGACGGCGAGGAGGCGCGGCTGGCCGCGCGGGTCAACGACCTGCTGCTGCCGGTGGTCAAGGGTTTCGGCTCCGAGCGGGCGACGCGGCTGCTCGCCGCGGAGTCGCTGCCGACCCTCGGCGGCTCGGGCTACCTGCAGGACTACCCGGTCGAGCAGTACGTCCGCGACTCCACGATCGACACCCTGTACGAGGGCACGACCGCCATCCAGGGCCAGGACTTCTTCTTCCGCAAGATCGTCAAGGACGGCGGGGTCGCGCTGACCTGGCTCGCGGGGCAGGTGCAGGCGACCGTCGAGGCCGAGGGCGGCAACGGACGGCTGAAGGAGGAGCGCGCGCTCCTGGCGGCCGCGCTGTCCGACGTGCAAGGGATGCTGACCGCGATGTTCGGCGCGCTGACCGCCGCCCGGGAAGACGTGACCAGGCTCTACGAGGTCGGCCAGAACACCACCCGGCTGCTGCTGGCCACCGGCGACCTGGTGACCGCGTGGCTGCTGGTCCGCCAGGCCGGGGTGGCGCTCACCGCGCTGGCCGGCGAGGTGTCCGAGCGCGACCGGCACTTCTACGAGGGCAAGCTCGCGGCCGCCCGCTTCTTCTGCACCCAGGTGCTGCCGCGGCTGGCCGCCGAGCGGATGATCGTCGAGACCACCGACAACGCGCTCATGGAGGTCGACGAGGCTGCGTTCTGAGCACGGCGGCGGTGACGCTCCTCGGCACGTGCCCGGCCGAGGGCCGAGCCGCCCGCCGTCGCGCCTCCAGGCATGCCGGGGCGGCGACCTGGGCACGGCTGTTCCGACGATCCGACGAGGCCGCGCAGCGACGCGCGAGCGGGACACCGCGCGGCCGGTGTGCGAGGAGGAGACGATGACCGAGCCGGAGGCGACCGGCTACGAGCAGCCGCCGGACGAGAAGCCGGCCGACGGCGCACCCGGTCGCCGGCCGACGGCGGGCGCGGGCGAGGGCGGGAGCCCGCTCACCACGGACGCCGATGCGCAGCGGGACGACCTGCCGGTGCGGCCCGGCAACGAGGGCGCCTGAGGTCGGGTCCTCCTCCAGGGCGGCCCGTGCACGCTCGCGGGCGCCCTGGAGGAGGCCGGACGGCTACCTCGCGGCGGTCGTGCGCCGCCCGGCCGGCTCGACGGCGTCGTCCGCGGCGAGGTCACGGATCCGCGTCTCACCGTAGGAGAGGACCGCGACGATCGTGATCACCGCGCAGACGGCCAGGTAGATCGACACCCGGCCCGGGCTCGGGTCGGAGTAGCTACCGACCAGGGCGAGCGCGATCAGGGGGGCCGGGGCGCCCGCGACCACGGAGGCGAGCTGGGCGCCGATGGAGACCCCGGTGTAGCGGGCCTTGGTGCCGAACAGCTCGGCGAAGAAGGCCGCCTGCGGGCCGTACATCGCGCCGTGGAACAGGAAGCCGACCACGATGCCCGCGAACGTGAGCCAGAACGCACCGCTCTCGTACAGCTCGAACAGGACGAAGCCCCACACGCCGATGCCGGCGGCGCCGAGGAGGTAGACCGGGCGTCGGCCGACGCGGTCGGACAGCGCGCCCCAGGCCGGGATCGTCACGAGGTGCACCGCCGAGGCGATGAGCAGCGCGTTCAGCGCGAAGGAGTTGTCGTAGCCCAGCGCCTGGGTGAGGTAGGCCGTGGAGAAGGCGGTGAGGATGTAGAAGGACACGTTCTCCGCGATCCGGGCGCCCATGGCGACGAGCACCTCGCGCTTGTACCGCTTGAGCACGGTGAGGATGGGCGCCTGCTCGGCCGCCCCGGACTCGGCGGCCGCGGCCTCGGCCTTGCGCTGCGCCTCCACGAACACCGGCGACTCGCTCACCGCCAGCCGCACCCACAGGCCGACCAGGATGAGCACGGCGGACAGCAGGAACGGGATCCGCCAGCCCCAGGCCTCGAAGGCCTCGTCGGACTGGACGACGGCCAGCAGCGCCAGGACCCCGGTGGCGAGCAACTGCCCGGCGGGTGCGCCCGCCTGCGGCCAGGAGGCCCAGAAACCGCGGTGCTGCGGTTTGCCGTGCTCGGAGACGATGAGCACCGCGCCGCCCCACTCACCGCCCAGCGCGAAGCCCTGGACGAGCCGGAGCAGCACCAGGAGGACGGGCGCCAGGACGCCGATCGTGGCGTAGGTCGGCAGCAGGCCGATCGCGAAGGTGGCGCCGCCCATCATCAGCAGCGAGATCACCAGCAGCTTCTTGCGCCCGACCCGGTCGCCGAAGTGCCCGAAGACGAGAGCACCGATCGGGCGGGCGGCGAAGCCGATCGCGTACGTGGCGAAGGCCGCGAGCGTCCCGGCGAAGTCGGATTGCTCGGGGAAGAACAGCCGGTTGAACACGAGCGCGGCGGCCGAGCCGTAGAGGAAGAAGTCGTACCACTCGACGGTGGTACCGACGATGCTCGCGCCGACGACGCGGCCGAAGCGCGTGCCGGAGGCAGCGGGGGCGGACATCCGGGGGTTCTCCTCGTCGAGGTCGGTGGTGGGCAGCCGCTCTGCCCCCGTGCACGGTAAGGAGGTTCGGCGCCGGCCACCACGCGACGACCGGCCCGGGCGCAGGCCGGAGCCGTGGAGGGCGGCCGCGGCATGCGGCCGCCGTCCCCTACCGTGCTGCCATGGCGATCGATCTGGCAGGACGGCGCGCGCTGGTCACCGGCGGCGCGTCGGGCATCGGACGGGCCTGCGCGCAGGCGCTGGCGGGGGCGGGGGCGGCGGTCGTCGTCCTGGACCGGGACGCCGAGGGCGCCGCGGCCGTGGCCGAGAAGATCGGCGGCACCGCCGTCGCGGTGGACCTCACCGACCTCGACGCCATCGACGCGCTCGACCTCGACGTCGACGTCCTGGTCAACAACGCCGGCCTGCAGCACGTCGCCCCGCTGCACGAGTTCCCGGTCGACCGCTTCTCGCTCATCCTGACGCTGATGCTGGAGGCACCCTTCCGGCTCGTCCGGGGTGCCCTGCCGCACATGTACGAGCGCGGCTGGGGCCGCATCGTGCACGTCAGCTCCGTGCACGGCCTGCGCGCCTCGCCGTACAAGGCCGCCTACGTCACCGCCAAGCACGGCCTGGAGGGCCTGTCGAAGGTCATCGCCCTGGAGGGCGCCGAGCACGGCGTCACGTCGACCTGCGTCAACCCCGCCTACGTGCGGACGCCGCTGGTGGAGGGCCAGATCGCCGACCAGGCCCGGACGCACGGGATGAGCGAGGACCAGGTCGTCGAGCGGATCATGCTCGCGCCGGCCGCGGTCAAGCGGCTGATCGAGCCGGAGGAGGTCGCCGACGCGGTGCTGTGGCTGTGCTCGCCGGCGGCCACCTCGGTCACCGGTAGCTCCCTGGTGATGGACGGCGGGTGGTCCGCCCACTGATCGCTCCGGCCGCTGCGCCGGGCGCACGCCGCCCTACCCTGGGCCGGTGATCGCGGTCGTCGTCCCCTCCCCCGTGGCGCTGGCCGAGGGCGAGTGGCGGGCCCGGGCCGCGGCCCACCGGGAGCGGATCGACGTCTGGGTGGCGCCGCACCTGGCCCGGCGCCGGCGCGGCCAGGCGCACCCGGTGCTCGACTTCCTGTTCACCTACTACACCGAGCCACCGGGCCGGCTGCGCCGCTGGCACCCCGGAGCGGGAGTCGCGCTGGCCGGCCCGGGCGCCCGCGAGCGGCTCGCCTGGCCGCACCACGGCGAGGTGGCGGCGGTCGACGCCGACGGGCGCACGGTGCCCGCCGTCGGCATCGACGTCCCCGCCTTCCTCGCCCGCCGGCGCGAGACCGTCGTCCGGATCGCCGACCTGCTGGGCGCCACCGCCGGCCGGCCGGCGCACTTCGGCTGCTTCGGTCTCCACGAGTGGGCGATGGTCTACCGGCCCGAGCGCGGCGAGGTGCGCCACGACCTGCCGCTGCGGCTCGGGCAGGCGGGCACCGACGCCGTGGTCGACGCGCACCGCGTGCGCTGCAGCCACCACGACGCCTACCGCTTCTTCAGCCGGCGGGCGACGCCGCTGAACGCCCTGCGCCCGACCCGGCAGAGCCAGCGCGACCTCGAGCAGCCCGGCTGCCTGCACGCGGGCATGGACCTGTTCAAGTGGGCCGGCAAGCTCGCCCCCGCCGTCCCCGGCGAGCTGCTGGCCGACTGCCTCGACCTGGCGGGCGAGATCCGGGTGCTGGACATGCGGGCCTCGCCCTACGACCTGGCCGACCTCGGCCACCCGCCGGTGCGCATCGAGACACCGCAGGGCAAGGCGGAGTACGTGGCGGCGCAGCGCCGGTTCAGCGAGCGCGCCGCCGCCCTCCGCGCCCGGCTGCTCGCCGTCTGCACCCTGCTGCTCGACGCCGACGTCGCCTGGTCACCATCCCGGCGTCGTACCGTCGGACGGTGACTTCGACGCGCACCGACCGCTGGGTGCGGCTGGCCGGCACGACCAACACCCGCGACCTCGGCGGGTTGCCCACGACCGACGGCGGTCGCACGGTGCCGGGCCGCATCCTCCGCAGCGACAACCTGCAGACCCTCACGGACGACGACGTCCGGCGGCTGGTCGACGAGGTCGGCGTGCGGGAGGTGGTCGACCTGCGCACCACGGCGGAGATCCTGCTGGAGGGCCGCGGGCCGCTGCGCCGACGCCCCGAGGTGCTGCACCGGCACTTCACCCTGCTGCCCGAGCGGGGGCACCGCACCGACGTCTTCGCCGTCGAGGAGGACGACCCGCTGGACGACCTTCCCGCCGACTGGGTCGAGTCGGTGCTCCCCCGGCAGGTCGCCGCGCACGACGAGCACGAGCACCCCGCGGTCCGCGCCTACCTGGGCTACCTCGGCGACCGCGCCGACGCGGTGGTCGCCGCCCTGCGTGCGCTGTCCACCGGCGGCAACGGGGCGACCGTCGTGCACTGCGCGGCGGGCAAGGACCGCACGGGGGTGGTCGTCGCCCTGGCGTTGGCGGTCGCCGGCGTGCCGCAGGAGGAGATCGTCACCGACTACGCGCTCACCGCGGACGTGATCCACGAGCTGGTGGCCAAGCTGGCCGCCTCGCCGACCTACGCCGAGGACATGGAGCGGCGCGACGTCGACAGCCACACGCCGCGGGCCGCGAGCATGGCACGCCTGCTGGCCCTCCTCGACGAGCGGCACGGCGGGCCGCTGGGCTGGCTGGAGGCGCACGGCTTCGGCGCCCGCGACCGGCGGGCGTTGCGCGCGCGGCTGCGCGACTGATCCCGAGGGCCCGCCCGGTCAGTCGGCCGGTCGGTCGGCGGGTGCGGCGGGCGTGCGGTTGCGTTGCTTGTCGCGGTACATCGCCGCGTCGGCCTCGCGGAGCAGCTGCTCGGCCGACCGGTCGCCACCGGACCCGTGGACGGCGACACCGACGCTGGTGCCCACCGTGACGTCGGTGCCCTCCAGCCGGAACGCCTCGTCGAAGCAGCCGGTGACCCGGCGCACGAGGCCTTCGACGTCGGTCGGCTCCACCAGGCCGGGCAGGATGATGGCGAACTCGTCGCCGCTGAGCCGGCCGACGGTGTCCCCGGGACGGACGGCGGCCCGCAGCCGCGCGGCGACCTGGCGCAGCAGCTCGTCCCCGGCGGCGTGCCCGAGGCTGTCGTTGACCTCCTTGAACAGGTCCAGGTCGCAGAAGAACACGGCCAGGTGCGCGTCGGGTCCGGCCTGCTCCACCGCGCGCTCGAGCCGCTCGACGAACAGGACGCGGTTGGGCAGACCGGTCAGCGGGTCGTGCAGGGCCTGGTGGCGCACCGTCTCCAGCAGCCGGGCCTTCTGCAGCGCCGTCGAGGCCTGGTCGGCCACGCCGAGCAGCCGGGCCAGCACGTCCCCGCCGAGCGAGGCCGGCGCCTCGCCGCCCTCCCAGCCCACCGTGGCGACGCCGAGGAACGCGCCGCCCGCCTGCAGCGGCACCGCAACCAGGTCCGCGGTCCCGATGGCCCGCAGCAGCCCCTGGATGACCGGGCTGCTGGTCTCGGCCTCCAGGATGCGCGGCGCCCGGTCGGTGAGCATGCCGACCAGTTCCGGTGCGTCCTCGGCGCGGATCGGGCTGCGCGCGAGCAGGGCCACGGCCCGGTCGTCGAGGCCGGAGTTGGCCCGCGACCGCAGCGACGCCGACGAGGCGTCCCACAGCAGGATGCCGGCCCGCCGGCAGCCGACGATGCGCGGCAGCGCGTCGGAGACGACGGCGCACACCGCGGCCTCGTCGACGGCGGCCGCCAGTTCGTGCGCCAGCGACAGCAGCGCGCCGGCGCGCTGGGCCTCCTGGCGGGCCTCCTCCAGGGCGATGAGCAGGTCGAGCGCGGCCGCCGCGTGCCCCGCGTAGGCCGACAGCATCGACGCCTCGTCACCCATCGCGCCGTCACCGGGCCGGTACAGCGCGGCCAGCCGGCCGTGCGCCCGGCGCGCCGAGGCCACGTCCACGACGACGGCGCCGGGGCCCAGGTCGCCGCCGTCGAGCAGGGTGGCTGCCAGGCGCGGCACCTCCTCCTCCGGCAGGCCCGCGCTGTGCACCAGCGGCGGCCCGCCGTCCGGCGCGGACACCGCCAGCAGGTACGCCGGCGCGAGCACGGCCTGCGCGGCGCGCTCGACGATGCGCCGGAGCACGGTGCCGAGGTCGTCGCTGGCCACCAGGTCGGTGGCCGCGGACTGCAGGGTCTGCAGCTGGCCGCGCAGCGCCGTCAGCTCGGGGTCGACGGCCGGCCGGTCGCGGCGGCGGCGCGGCAGCCGGGTCCGCCGCTCCCAGGTCAGCCGGTAGGTGCAGGCGGGCGCACCGTCGGACTCGCACTCGTCGTGCTCGATGCGCGCCGGCGCGAGCCCGAACACGACCGGCACCGTGCTGATCAGGCCCTGGGCGTAGATGCAGTCCAGCCGCGAGTGCTCGTACCCCTCGTGCAGCCGGTAGCGGATGACCGCCGACGTCGGACCGACGTCGAGGATCTCCATGGTCGAGGTGGTGCTGAACTTGGTCACCGCGCGGGGCAGCTGCCGGAACACCTGGCGGGGACTGCCCATCGCGCGCAGCAGGATGACCAGCGAGTGGGCCAGGCCGCTCTCCAGGGCAGCCGCTCCCACCCGGAACATCGTGTCGGGGGAGCCGAGCACCTCGGTCGCCGCGGTGAACAGCCGGATGCGGGTGTCGTAGCTCCACCAGCGGGACTGGTCGTCGAGCTCCTCGGGCGTCCAGGGCACGCCGGCGCGGGCGAGCACCGCGGCGACCGCCTCGTCACCGCCCTGGCCGCGCACGTACCGCAGGAGGACGCCGGTGGTCGCCCCCGACGTCTCCCTCGCCTCCGCCGCGATCACGGCGCCCCTCCCCTGCGCACGGCAGGGGCATCGGCACGGGCACCGGAACCGTTGAGCCCGGTGACCCGTCGGGGGGAACCCGTCCCCATGGAGCCACACCGTGCACGCACGGCTACAGCATGACAGCTCTGCGCAGCCAAGAGCAGGGCCGGAGGCCCCTGGCACACCCCTTCCGGTCGGGTCGGGCCCGGAGGCCGCCGCCCAGCGAGCGACCCCGGTCCTCCGGATGGACCGGGGTCGCGTCGGGGTGGGGGGTCCTCCGTCAGCGGAGGGGCGTGCTGTTGGCGAGCGTCAGGAGCTCGTCGCGCATCGCCGGGCTGCTGCTGCGCGCCAGGGCCGCCGCGAGGGCCCGCCGGGTCCGCGCCTGCTGCCGCCGCCGCCGCCAGCTGGCCGTCACGTTGCTCATCTCGAGTCCTTCCTCCGGTGCGTGTGCAATGACCGACGCCTGTAGTAACACAGGCGCACATGCATCTATGTCCGAAGGATCCGAGGAGGAATTGAGACTTCGCCTACACTTCGTCACCACATGAGGTGACCGGGGACGCTGCGCCCGGCCGCTCAGCGGCCGGTCAGGACCGCCCGCACGGCCGCGCGCGCCGACTGGGCGTCCTCCGCGGCCAGGGCCGCCGCGGCCGCCTCCCGACAGGTGGCCAGGTCGACCGTGCCCAGCCGGGAGCCGACCCCCGCGACGGCCGAGGCCGCGCACGACAGCGAGGTGATGCCCAGCCCCACCAGCACGCAGGCCAGCAGCGGGTCGGCCGCGGCCTCGCCGCAGACCCCGACCGGCTTGCCGGCCCGCTCGCCCGCTTCGGCGGTCATGCGCACGAGCAGCAGCAGGGCCGGCTGCCACGGGTCGGTGAGGTCGGCGAGGTCGCCGGAGAGCCGGTCGGCGGCCAGGGTGTACTGCGAGAGGTCGTTGGTGCCGATCGACAGGAAGTCGACGTGCTCCAGCAGCCGGTCGGCGTGCAGCGCGGCCGACGGCACCTCGATCATCACGCCGGGCACGAGGCCCCGCGCGCGCACCCGTGCGGCGAAGTCCGCCGCCTCGCTCGCGGTGGCGACCATCGGCGCCATCACCCACGGGGTCGACGCGGTCCGGCGCGCCGCCTCGGCGACGGCGTCGAGCTGCCGGTCGAGCAGGCCGGGGTTGTTCCGGGCGATGCGCAGGCCGCGCACCCCGAGCGCCGGGTTGGCCTCGTCGGGCAGGGTGGCGAAGGCCAGCGGCTTGTCCGAGCCGGCGTCCAGGGTGCGCAGCACCACCTTGCGGCCGGCGAACGCCTCGAAGACGTCCGCGTAGCCCGCCGCCTGCTCCTCGATCGACGGCTCGGTCCCGTGCCCGAGGAAGGCCAGCTCCGTGCGCAGCAGGCCGACGCCCTCCGCGTGCGCGGCCACCGCTGCCCGCGCGCCGGCACCGTCCTGGACGTTGGCCAGCACCTGGACGGCATGGCCGTCCTTGGTCGTCGCCGGACCGGCGTAACCGGCCAGCGCCTCGGCAGCCACCCGGGCGGCCTCCACCCGGGCACGCGCCTCGACCGGGTCCGGCTCGACGGTCACGGTGCCCTGTTCGCCGTCCAGCAGCACGGTCACGCCGGCGGGGACGTCGTCGAGCCCGCCGACGGCCACGACGCAGGGCAGGCCGAGCTGCCGGGCGATGATCGCGGTGTGGCTGGTCGTGCCGCCCAGCCGGGTGGCCAGCCCGATGACGCGGGTCGGGTCGAGCCCGGCCGTGTCGGCCGGCGCCAGGTCCTCGGCCAGCAGCACGGAAGGAATCTCGGGGCGGGGCACGCCCGGCTCGCCCTGGCCGGTGAGTTCGGCCACGATGCGGTCGCGGACATCGCGGACGTCGGTGGCCCGCTCGGCCATCAGCCCACCCAGGGCGGTGAACATGTCCACGAACTGCTGGGCCGCCTCGACCGCGGCCACGGCGGCGGGGGTGCCGCCGTCGATGCGCTGCTCCACGGCCGAGAGCAGCCCGCGGTCGCGCGCCAGGCCCGCCGTCGTGGAGAGCACCTCGGCGCTCACCCCGGTGGCGCCGGCCGCGCGCTCGGCCAACCGGCCGGCGACCAGTTCCGCGGCCGCGACGAAGCGCTGCTTCTCGGCGGGGCGGTCGGCCTCGGCGACGGGAGCGGCGCCGGGCTCGGGCAGCCGGACGGCGCCCGAGGGCCGCACGACCGGTCCGACCGCCACGCCCGGGACGACGGG
This sequence comes from Geodermatophilus sp. YIM 151500, assembly GCF_025716945.1. Classification (GTDB taxonomy): domain Bacteria; phylum Actinomycetota; class Actinomycetes; order Mycobacteriales; family Geodermatophilaceae; genus YIM-151500. The sequence continues at coordinate 189,578 of NZ_JAOVZT010000006.1, read as the reverse complement.
CGTACCGGTCAGCACCATCGGCGCGGAGGCGGCGGTGGGGAGCGCGGTGCCGGTGCTGGTGGACCCGGTGGTGACGGACATGGCGGACCTTCCTGGGGGAGCCGGGCGGGGGACGGGCGGCGACGAAGTGGTGGCGGTGGTGGCGGTGCGGGACGTCTCGTGATGAGCATCACGAGAAGGTGTTGACTTGTCAACCCGTTCGGGCGTAGAACAACACCAACACAGATGCCAAGCCACATGATCGGACATCGGATGTGGCTGGGACCACGACGACGGAGGTGACGATGTACGCGGAGGAGCGACAGCACGCGATCACCACGCTCGTCGCCGAGCGCGGCCGCGTTTCGGTGGCCGCGCTGGCCGAGCAGTTCGGCGTCACGACCGAGACCGTCCGACGCGACCTCGACGTCCTGGAGCGGGGCGGGCAGGTGCGTCGCGTGCACGGCGGCGCGGTACCCGCGGGCGCCCTCACCCCCGTCGAGACCGGGCTGAGCGAGCGCCACGGGACCCGCTCCGAGCAGAAGCGCAAGATCGCCGTGGCCGCCCTCGACCTGCTGCCCGGCACGGACGGCAGCGTGCTGCTCGACGGCGGCAGCACCACCGCCGCCCTCGCCGACGTCCTGCCGACCGACCGGCGGCTGTACGTCGCCACCAACTCCGTCCCGATCGCCGCCCGCGTGTCGGCCAACCCCGGCGCCACGCTGCACGTGCTCGGCGGCCGGGTGCGGGGCATCACCCAGACCGCGGTCGGCGACTCGACCATCCGCGCCCTCGACGACCTCCGCCTCGACGTCGTCTTCCTCGGCGCGAACGGCGTCAGCCCCGGGCACGGGTTCTCCACCCCGGACGAGACCGAGGCCGCCACCAAGAGGGCCATGGCCCGCGCCGCCCACCGGGTCGTCGTGCTCGCCGACAGCAGCAAGCTCGGCCGCGAGCACCTCGTCCGCTTCGCCGCCGTCGAGGACGTCGACGTGCTGGTCACCGACGCCGGCGCCGATCCCGGTGTGCTCGGCGAACTGGAATCCCGGGAGATCGAGGTAGTGATCGCATGAGCACCGCACCAGCCGGCCGGGTCGTCACCCTGACCGCCAACCCGAGCCTGGACCGCACGCTGGTCCTGCCCGGCCCCCTCGCCCGCGGCACCGTGGTTCGGCTCGGCCCGAGCTCCACCGAGCCGGGCGGCAAGGGGGTCAACGTGGCCCGCGCGGTGGCCGCGGCCGGCGCCGACGTCGTGTCGGTCCTGCCCGCCGCCGACACCGACCCGATCGTCACGCTGCTGCACGCGCTGGGCCTCGAGCTGGCCACCGTCCCGGTCGGTGCCGCCGTCCGCACCAACTACACCCTCACCGAACCCGACGGCACGACGACGAAGTTGAACGAGCCCGGCGCCTTCCTGGACGACGCCGTGCGCGCGAGCCTGACCGAGGCGCTGCACCGGCACGCCACCGACGCCCGCTGGGTCGTGCTGTCCGGCTCGCTGCCGCCGGGCGCCCCGGTCGACTGGTACGCCGCGCTGGTGCGCTCGCTGCGCGACACCTCCGTCCGGGTGGCCGTCGACACCTCCGAGGCGCCGCTGCTGGCCCTGCTCGCCGCCGGTCCCGACGCCGCGCCCGACCTGCTCAAGCCGAACGCCGAGGAGCTGGCCCAGCTGACCGGCGTGCCCGAGGCCGAGCTGACCGGCGATCCGGCCGCGCTCGCGGCCGCCGTCGGCCGGCTGCACGAGCAGGGCGTCGCCGAGGTGCTGCTCACCCTCGGCGCCGACGGTGCGGTGCTGTCGACCTCCGACGGCGAGCTGTGGTCGGCCCACCCGCCGGAGATCGCCGTCCGCAGCACGGTCGGCGCCGGCGACTGCAGCCTCGCCGGCTACGTCCTGGCCGACCTGGCCGGCGCCCCGCCGGCCGAGCGGCTGCGCACCGCCGTGGCCTACGGAGCGGCCAGCGCGTCGCTCCCCGGTTCCGCCGTCCCCACCCCGGCCCAGGTGGACGGAGCAGCAGTACGGGTCACCGCCGGAGTTGCCGGCACCAGCACCGCCAGCACCGTCCCCGTCCCGGCCGCCGGCCGCGACTCCCGCTGACGACTGTCAGCCGTTCCCGGAGAGGTCCATGCCCGAACTGATCACCCCCGAGCTGGTCGCCCTCGACGCCGACCTCGGCGTCGACAAGAACGCGGTCGTGCACCGGCTCGCCGGCCTGGTCGCCGGCGCCGGCCGGGCCACGACGGCCGACGCCCTGCACGGCGACGCCATGGCCCGCGAGGCCCAGGCGGCGACCGGCCTGCCCGGCGGGATCGCCATCCCGCACTGCCGGTCCGGCGCGGTCACCCAGGCCTCGCTGGCCTTCGCCCGGCTCTCGCCGAAGGTCGACTTCGGCGCACCCGACGGTCCGGCGGACCTGGTCTTCCTCATCGCCGCACCGGAACACGGCGACGCCGACCACCTGACCCTGCTGACCGCTCTGGCCCGCGCGCTGGTCCGGCCGGACTTCGTCGCGTCGCTGCGCGCGGCGTCATCGGCGGACGAGGTGGTGGCGCTGGTGCAGGAGGTCGTCTCCCCCGCTCCGGCCCCGGCCACCGCGGCGGCCGGCACCTCGTCCGCGAGCACCGCCGGCGGCACCTCGTCGGCTGCTGCCGCGGGCACGTCGTCCGCGACCGCCACGGCTCCGGCGGCTGCCGGCTCCGCCGCCGACGGGCGAAAGCGGAGCCTGGTCGTGGTCAGCGCCTGCCCGACCGGGATCGCGCACACCTACATGGCCGCCGACAAGCTCACCGCGGCCGGTCAGGCCGCCGGGGTCGACGTGCACGTGGAGACCCAGGGCTCCTCCGGCTCCACGCCGTTGTCCGCGGACGTCATCCGCGGTGCCGACGCGGTCATCTTCGCCGTCGACGTCGGCGTCAAGGACCGGGACCGGTTCGCCGGCAAGCCGCTGGTGCAGTCCGGCACCAAGCGGGCCATCAACGAGCCCGACGCGATGGTCCGCGAGGCGCTGGCCGCCGCGGACGACCCGAACGCGCGCCGGGTGCCCGGCGGCGCCGCCGCCGCAGAGGCCCCCGCCGCGGCGGCCGGGAGCCGGCCGGGCACCGCCACCGAGATCCGGCGCTGGCTGCTCACCGGCGTGAGCTACATGATCCCGTTCGTGGCCGCGGGCGGCCTGCTCATCGCCCTGGGCTTCCTGTTCGGCGGGTACCAGATCGTCAACAGCAACCCCGACGTCGAGGGCCAGAGCTACGCGCTCAGCTGGGCGCTCAACAACACGTTCTTCAACCTGCCGAGCGCCCCGGGCATCGAGGGCCTCAACGACGGGTTCTGGGGCTACCTCGGCGCGGTCTGCACGGTCCTCGGCCAGGCGGCCTTCGGCTTCCTGGTGCCGGCGCTGGCCGGCTACATCGCCTACGCGATCGCCGACCGGCCGGGCATCGTCCCCGGCTTCGTCGTCGGCGCCGTGTCCGTGACCGTGGGCGCCGGCTTCATCGGCGGCCTGGTCGGCGGCATCATCGCCGGCTTCGCCGCGCTGTGGATCAGCCGCTGGAAGCTGCCCACCGGCGTCCGGGGGCTGCAGCCGGTCGTGATCATCCCGCTGCTGGCCACGCTCATCTCCAGCGGCCTCATGGCCGTCGTCCTCGGCCGCCCGCTGGCCGCTGCGCTCACCGGTCTCGGCAACTGGCTCAACGGCCTGACCGGCACCTCCGCGATCCTGCTCGGGATCATCCTCGGCCTGATGATGTGCTTCGACCTCGGCGGCCCGGTGAACAAGGCGGCCTACGTCTTCGCCACCACCGGGCTCGCCGCCGGGTCCGGCGCCCCGCTGGTGATCATGGCCACGGTCATGGCCGCCGGCATGGTCCCCCCGCTGGCGATGGCGCTCAGCACCGTCATCCGGCCCAAGCTGTACACCCCGGCCGAGCGGGACAACGGCAAGGCGGCCTGGCTGCTGGGCCTGTCGTTCATCTCCGAGGGCGCCATCCCGTTCGCCGCGGCAGACCCGCTGCGGGTGATCCCGTCGATGATGCTGGGCGGCGCGACCACCGGCGCCATCGTGGCGGCGTCCGGCATCGAGCTGCGGGCCCCGCACGGCGGCGTGTTCGTCTTCTTCGCGATCAGCAACTTCCTGCTGTTCCTGCTGGCCATCGCGATCGGCATGGTGGTGGGCGCCCTGGCGGTCACCGTCGCGAAGAGCATCAGCCGGCCGAAGGCCGAGGACGTCCCCGAGGACGCCGTCGACCTGGAGCACGCGCACGCCGCGACCGGCGTGCACACGGCTCGCCCGGTGACCACCTGAAAAGGGCAGCCCTGCCCTCCGCCACTCGCACGCTCGCGGCGGGACCCTGCAAGGCTGCCCTTCCAGCCCCACGACGTCGAGGAAAGAGGAACGCATGCCCAGTCAGACAGTCAACGTCGGGTCGCGGGTCGGGCTGCACGCCCGCCCGGCCGCACTGATCGCCGAGGCCGTCGGCAAGGCCGGCGTGCCGGTCACCCTGGCGACCCCGGGCGGCATGCCCGTCGACGCCGGCAGCCCCCTGATGATCATGACACTCGGCGCCAAGCAGGGCGCGGAGGTGGTCGTCGAGAGCGAGGACCCGGAGGTCCTCGACCGGATCGCCGGCATGGTGGCCCAGGACCTCGACGCCGAGTAGAAGGACCCCCTCCTCCCCACCCCTCGCCCGCTCGGGGCGGGACCCGGGAGGGGGCCACCTCCTCCCCACCCCTCGCCCGCTCGGGGCGGGACCCGGGAGGGG
>NZ_JAOVZT010000006.1:163816-184747 GCF_025716945.1 Geodermatophilus sp. YIM 151500 | reverse complement strand
GCCACTCCTCCCCACCCCTGACCCGCTCGGGGGGCCAGGAGGGGTCACCAAGGACGACGGCGCCCGTTCCCTGCAGAAGGGGGCGGGCGCCGTCTCGTGTCCGGTTGGAATTGCGGCCTGGCGGGGTCCCGCCGCGAGCGAGCGTGGGACCCTGCCAGGCAGTCTTCCTACGGCTGGTCGGGGCGCGAGACGTCGCCGCGCCAGGCACCGGATTCGGTGCCGCGGCTCTCGATGAACTCCTTGAACCGCTTCGCGTCGGCCTTCACCTGCCGGTCGTCGAAGCCGAGGGCGGCCCCCGCCTTCTCCACGACGCCCGTCGGCTCCCAGTCGATCTGGATCATGACGCGGGTCCTGGTGTCGTCCAGGCGGTGGAAGGTGACCACGCCGGCGTGCTTGGCGTCGCCGCTGGTGCTGGTCCAGGCCACCCGCTCCTCGGGGTGCTGCTCGGTGATCTCGGCGTCGAACTCGCGCTTCACGCCGTCGATGCTGGTGACCCAGTGCGTGTGCGTGTCGTCGATCTGCGTGATGCGTTCGACCCCGCCCATGAACTGCGGGAAGGACTCGAACTGCGTCCACTGGTCGTAGGCGACGCGGATGGGGACGTCGACGTCGACGGCTTCCTGAACGCTGGCCATCGGTTGCGTGCTCCTTCGCTCGGGTCGGTTGCACTGTCGACAGCTGCCTTACCCAGGCGACCAGCCGGTACTCGGCCGGCCGCGCCGTCGCCCGTCAGGCGCGCAGCGCCGCCGCCACGCTCCCCCGCACCGGGCGGTCGCCGAGCAGCAGCATCTGAGCGAGGTGGTAGGCATCCGGTTGGCCGACCCACGTGCCGGTGCCCACGGCGCCGTCCGGCGTCAGCTCGTGGTGCCAGCTGCCGGTCGCCGGATCGGCGAAGCGCTCCTCCCCGTGCGCCCGCCACCGCGCCGCCAGCTCGGCGTACCGGTCCTCCCCGGTGACCCGGGCCAGGACCGCCGCGGCGGCGATCGCCTCGCACAGCACCCAGTGCATGCGGGCTCCGGCGACCGGCCGGTCGGACCAGTCGAGGGTGTACGGGAAGCCGGGGCGCCCGTCGGCGGCCCAGCCCCGGGTCGCCGCGGCGTCGAACAGCGCGACCGCGTCCTCGAGCAGCCAGGACGGCGGGTCCGGCACGGCCGCCCGCACGTGCAGCGCCAGCCGCGCCCACTCGAACTGGTGCCCGACGGTGACGCCGAAGGGCCGGAACGGGTGTGCCGGGTCGGCGCGGTTGTAGTCGGGCAACGGCGTCCAGTCGGCGCTGAAGTGCTCGGGCAGCCGCCAGTCGCGGTCCCGCGCCCAGCCGTGCACGATCCGCTCGGTCGCGCGCAGCGCCTCGCGCCGCAGGCGGGCCGTGAGCGCGGCGTCGTCCGCGTCGAGCGCGTCGGCCGCGGCCAGCACCGCCTCGACGCCGTGCATGTTGGCGTTGACGCCGCGGTAGTCGTCGCAGCGGGTCCAGGCGCGGTCCCACTCCTCGACGGCCAGCCCCTCGGCCGGGTCCAGGAAGCGGCGGTGCCAGACGTCGACGGCGTCGTGGAGCAGCCCCCGCCCGCCCGGCACGCCGGCGACGGTGGCCGTGGCACCGGCGAGGACGACGAAGGCGTGCACGTACGCCGCCTTCGTCGCATCGGCCGTGCTCGCCGCCCAGCCGCCGTGCTCGGCGTCGTGCAGCGGTCCGTCCACCAGCGCGTCGAGCCCGGAACGGACCAGTTCCTCCGCACCCGGCCGGCCGAGCAGCACGGCGAGCCCGAAGACGTGGGTCATCCGCGCGACGATCCAGGTCTCGACGGGCCGCTCCGGCAGGACCTGCCCGTCGTCACCCAGGTAGCCGAAGCCGCCCGAGGGCAGCGCCGACCGCGCGGCGAAGCCGAGCAATTCGTCGAGGGACGTCACCAAGCCTCCGTCCCGGCCCTCGTGCAGGGGCCCGGCGCGAGCTCGCGAGCGTTGGGGGGCACGAGGGTCTTCTTTCAGAACGCCAGCGCCGTCCCGGGATCGTGCAGCAGGGCGCCGACGTCGGCGAGGAACCGGCTGCCCAGCTCGCCGTCGACGATCCGGTGGTCGAACGACAGCGCCAACTGGGTCACCTGCCGGGGGACGACGCGCCCCTTGTGCACCCACGGCATCTCGCGGACGGCGCCGAAGGCGAGGATCGCGGACTCCCCGGGGTTGAGGATCGGCGTGCCGGTGTCGACGCCGAACACGCCGACGTTGGTGATCGTGATGGTGCCGCCGGTCATGTCGGCCGGCGACGTGCGCCCGGCGCGCGCGGTCTCGGTGAGGTCGGCCAGCGCCCGGGCGAGCTCGGGGAGCGACATCCGGTCGGCGTCCTTGACGTTCGGGACGACGAGCCCGCGCGGGGTGGCCGCCGCGATGCCCAGGTGGACGTAGTCCTTGACCACGATCTCCTGCGCCGCCTCGTCCCACGAGCTGTTGATCATCGGGTGGCGGCGGACGGCGAGCAGCAGCGCCTTCGCGACGAACAGCAGCGGGCTCACCTTGAGGCCGGCCAGCTCCGGTCGGCTCGCCAGCCGCGCGCGCAGCCTCGTCATCCGGGTGACGTCGACGGTCAGGAACTCGGTGACGTGCGGCGCGGTGAAGGCGCTGGCCACCATGGCCGCGGCGGTGTGCTTGCGCACGCCCTTGATCGGGATGCGCTGCTCCCCGCCGCGCGGCCGGTCGGCGCCGAAGGCCCCCCGGACGACGGTGCCCTCGTCGACGCCGGGCGCGACGGCGCCGGGCACCCGGCCGCCGGCCGGTGCCGACCGCGCCGCCGCCTCGACGTCGGCGCGGGTGATGATCCCGCCGTCGCCGGAGCCGGGGACCGTGGCGAGGTCCACCCCGAGGTCCTTGGCGTACTTGCGCACCGGCGGCTTGGCCAGCGGCCGCGGGGACCGGCGTCCGTGCGCCGCGCCCACCGCGGTGACGGCGTCGTCGTGCAGGGCGTGCGCCTCCGCCTGGCGGCCGACCTCCAGGCCGCCGTGCCGCACCGGCTTGGCCCGGGCGTCCGGCGCGGTCGCCAGCAGCGGCGGCGGGCCCGCGGGTTCCGGCTCGAGCGGGGGCTCGGGCGGCGGCTGCGGGGTCGGCTCCGGCTGCGGCGCGGTGGCGCGGGCGGCCACCGCGGCGCCGCTGCGGCGCGGGCGCCGCTTGGCCTCGGTGTTCCGCGGTCCGTACCCCACGAGGACGGCGGTCCGCCCGCCCGGGGCCGACCCGCCGATCAGGCCGGCGGCCGGCTCGCCCTCCCCCTCCGGGACGGGTTCCGCCGTCGCGCCCGCGGGCGACGGTGCCGGGCCGCTGCCGCCTCCGGTGTCGATGGTGATGATCGGCGTGCCGACGTCGACCGTCGCGCCCGCCTCGAACAGCAGCTCGGTGACGGTGCCGGCGTACGGCGAGGGCAGCTCGACGGCGGCCTTGGCCGTCTCCACCTCGCACAGCGGCTGGTTGACGGTGACGGTGTCGCCGACCTCGACGAGCCACTGCAGGATCTCGCCCTCGGTCAGGCCCTCGCCGACGTCGGGCAGCTTGAATTGACGCAGCATCGCGGGTCAGAACTCCAGGGAACGGTCGACGGCGTCCAGCACCCGGTCGAGGTCGGGGAGGTACTCCTCCTCCAGCTTCGACGGCGGGTAGGGCGTGTCGTAGCCGCCCACCCGCAGCACCGGCGCCTCGAGGGAGTGGAAGCAGGTCTCGGTCACCCGGGCGGCGATCTCCGCGCCGAGACCGAGCGACACCGGCGCCTCGTGGACGACGACGCAGCGGCCGGTGCGCCGCACGGACTCGAACACCGGCTCGAGGTCGAGCGGCGAGAGGGTGCGCAGGTCGACCACCTCGAGCGAGCGGCCCTCGTCGGCGGCCGCCTCGGCCGCCTGCAGCGCCGTCTTCACCATCGGCCCGTAGGCCAGCACGGTGACGTCGTCGCCGCCGCGGAGCACGCGGGCGGCGAACAGCGGGTCGGGCGTGGCGTCGGTGTCGACCGGCGCCTTCTCCCAGTACCGCCGCTTGGGCTCGAGGAAGACAACCGGGTCGGGGTGTGCGATGGCCTGCTGGATGCCCCAGTAGGCGTCGACCGGGTTGCTGACCGCGACCACCTTGAGCCCGGGCGTGTGGCCGAAATAGGCCTCCGGGCTCTCGCTGTGGTGCTCGACCGCGCCGATGCCGCCGCCGAAGGGGATCCGGATGACGACCGGCATCGCCAGCTTGCCGCGCGACCGGGCGTGGATCTTGGCCACCTGGGTGATGATCTGGTTGGCGGCGGGGAAGACGAAGCCGTCGAACTGGATCTCGCAGACCGGCCGGTAGCCGCGCATGGCCAGGCCGACGGCGGTGCCCAGGATGCCGGCCTCGGCCAGCGGGGTGTCGACGACGCGGTCCTCGCCGAAGTCCTTCTGCAGGCCGTCGGTGATGCGGAAGACGCCGCCGAGCCGGCCGATGTCCTCGCCCATGAGCACGACCTTGGCGTCGTCCTCCATCGCCCTGCGCAGGCCGAGGTTGAGCGCCTTGCCGATCGTCAGCGTCTGCGTCATCGCTCGACCCCGCCCTCGTTCCGCCCCTCGGTCACCGGCGCTCCCTGCGATGCTCGCTCGGGCGTCGTCTTCGGCGTCCTCACCGCTCGCCCTCCTCGAAGCTCGCCTGGTAGGCGAGGAACTCCTCGCGCTGCTGGGCCAGGGGCGGGGTGATCTCGGCGTAGACGGCGTCGAACATCGCGGTGCCCGGCGGATCGGGCATCTCCGTGGTGCCGGTGCGGATGCGCGCGGCCAGCTCGTCGGCCTCGGCCTCGACGGCGGAGAAGAACGCGGCGTCGGCGAGGCCGGCGCGGGACAGGTGGGCCTTGAGCCGGGCGACCGGGTCGCGCAGCTTCCACTCCTCCAGCTCGCTGGCCAGCCGGTAGCGGGTGGGGTCGTCGGACGTGGTGTGCGCGCCCATCCGGTAGGTGAACGCCTCGATGAAGGTGGGGCCCTGGCCCTCGCGGGCGGCGGCCAGGGCCGCCCTGGTCACGGCCAGCACGGCCAGGACGTCGTTGCCGTCGACCCGGACGCCCGGGAAGCCGAACCCGGCGGCGCGCTGGTACAGCGGCACCCGGGACTGGCGCTCGAGCGGCACGCTGATCGCGTACTGGTTGTTCTGGCAGAAGAAGACGACGGGGGCCGAGAAGCTGGCCGCCCAGATCAATGCCTCGTTGACCTCGCCCTGGCTGGTCGCGCCGTCGCCGAGGAAGGCCAGCACGGCGTGCTCGGCGCCGTCGCGCTGCACGCCCATCGCGTAGCCGGTGGCGTGCAGGCACTGCGCGCCGATGACGACGGTGTAGAGGTTGAAGCCGGTGGCGACGGGGTCCCAGCCGCCGTTGTCGACGCCGCGGAACAGGCTGATCACGTGCAGCGGGTCGACGCCGCGGGTCCAGGCCACGCCGTGCTCGCGGTAGGTCGGGAAGGCCGTGTCGCCGGGCTGCATCGCCCGGCCGGCGCCGACCTGGGCGGCCTCCTGGCCGAGCAGCGAGGCCCAGATGCCCAGCTCGCCCTGCCGCTGCAGCGCGGTGGCCTCGACGTCCCACCGGCGCACCAGGACCAGGTCGCGGTACAGGTCGCGCAGCTCCTCGGCGGAGAGGTCGACGGAGTAGTCCGGGCGCTCGACCCGCTCGCCCTCCGGGGTCAGCAGCTGCACCAGGTCGGGTTGCTGCGGCAGGTGGGGGGCGGCGGCCCCGGGTACCGGGTCGAACGCCTCGGTGGTCTGGCGCAAGGCGGTCACGTCGTCTCCTCGTCTCTTCCGCGGCGCCGGGGTCGCCGGCCGCCGGCGGTGCCGGGACGTCTGATGGCACCGGGGTGTGGCGCCACTCACACATCCTGACACGACAACCCGTGCCGCGGAGCAGACCACCCGACATCGATCTGCGCAATACCCCTCGATCGGATTGCGCATAAGTCGGCATGCGGGGCACCCGGCTCATGTCAGACTGAGCAACGTGCCCGACGTCGACGCCACCGACGCGCGGCTGCTGCTCGCCCTGCGGGAGGATCCGCGGGCCAGCGTCATGGCGCTGTCGCAACGGCTGGGGCTGGCCCGCAACACCGTGCAGGCCCGGTTGACCCGGCTGGAGAGCAGCGGCGCCCTCGGCCCGCTCGACCGGCGGGTGCGTCCGGAGGCGCTGGGCTACCGGCTGGGCGCCTACGTGACCGTGCAGGTGGCGCAGCGGAGCCTGGCCGAGGTGAGCGACGCGCTCGCGCAGGTGCCGGAGGTGCTCGAGGTGACCGGCCTGTCGGGGGTGGCCGACCTGCTGGTGCGGGTGGCCGCGCGCGACGCCGACGACCTGTGGCGCATCACCGAGCGGGTGCTGTCGATCCCCGGCGTCCAGCGCATCGACACCGCGCTGGCCCTGCGCCGGTTCGTCGACCACCGCACCGCGCCGCTGCTCGAGCGCGCCGCAGGCAAGGCCGATGACGACCGGGACGGCTGACCACCCGGGGAGCGGTGCCGGGCGTTCGGACGGGCGCCCCGGCCACCCCTCGGCATCAGGACGCCGGACGGCGGATCCGCACCGGCCCGCGGGCGAGGGCGACGTCGACCACCGCGCCGGACCTGGTGACCTCGACCGCGCCCGCGGCGGCGAGCCGGCCGGCCGCGGCCCGGGCCGCCGGCATCAGTTCCCGCCAGCCGTCCGGGTCGACGGCGCGGGCGGCCTCCGACGGGCAGATCGAGCCGCCGCGTCGGCGCCGGTCCAGCAGTGCCCCGATCGCCTCCTCGAGCCGGCGGTCGACGTCGTCCACACCGCCAGACTGGGCCCTGTCCACGGCGGCCGCCAGGCGGTTTGCCGCCGTCCGCGCGGCGGGTAGGGCCGCGCCCATGGCCAGGAGGATGCCGGTGGGAACGTTCGGCACGGGACCGTTCGACGAGGGACGTCGCGGGATCGGCACCTGGGGGTGGGTCCTCCGCGGCGCGGCCGCCGGTGCGGCCGGGACGACGGCGCTCAACGCCGTCACCTACCTCGACATGGCCGCCCGCGGTCGCGGAGCCAGCTCGACACCCGAGCAGACGGTCGAGAAGCTCGCCGAGAAGGCGCACGTGGAGATCCCCGGTGACGAGCAGACCCGGCAGAACCGGCTGCAGGGGCTGGGCACGATGACCGGGATGGTGGCCGGCGTCGGTGTGGGCGTGCTGGTCGGCCTGGTCCGGTCGCTCGGGCTCAGGTCGCAGCCGGTCGTCGGTACGGCGCTGATCACCGGCGGCGTGCTCGTCGCGGCGAACGGGCCGATGGCGGTGCTCGGCATCAGCGACCCGCGCACGTGGTCGGCGACGGACTGGGTCAGCGACGTCGTCCCGCACGTCGCGTACGCCGCCGTCGTGAAGACCACCATGGACGCCTTCGACCGCTGAAGGACCTCCCCGCCCGCACCACTCGCACGCTCGCGGCAGGTCCCTGCAGGGAGGCCGCCCCTCCTCCCCGCCCGTCGCGGGCTCAGGGCCGCCAGCCGCGCTCGTCCACCCCACCGGGCACCGGAGCCTCCGGGTCGTAGGGCGTGCGGGTGAACACGAAGGTGCCCACGTCGAGGTGGTCGTCGGCGATGCGCAGGAGCTCGCCGGCGTAGTAGCCGTCCAGCCCGACCCAGGCGCCGTCGTCCCGCCGCGCGAACCGGCTGGCCCGGCCGTTCCGGCCGGGCAGCGGCCCGAGGTGCAGCAACCCGCCGGCCACCGACCGGAGGAGGTGGACCGCCGGTCCCCAGAACCAGACGCCGAGCGTGCTCAGCGGTACCGGGGTCGGCGTGGGCGTCCACGGCTCGACGATGCGCGGCTCGGCCGCCCGCAGGTCGGCGAGCAACCCGGGCGCGAGCGGGTCCAGGCCGCTGGTCGTGTTGGCCAGCGACACCGCGCCGGTGCCCTCCTCGCGGTCGACGAAGACCCCGGCGAGGAAGCCCGGCATCGATCCACCGTGGCCGACCAGCGTGCGCCCGTCCAGGCGCAGCACCTGCAGGCCCAGCCCGTAGGCCGCCCAGCCGGGCGCGGACGGGTCGACGCCCGCCGGCACGGCCATCTCCTCCAGCGTCGCGTCCCGCAGCACGTCACCAGTGCCGCCGGCGAGGAAGGCGGCGAAACGCCCCAGGTCGGCCAGCGTCGCCCACAGCTGCCCCGCGGCGGCCATCACCCCGGCGTGGTGCTCCGGCTCGGGCAGGACGACGTCGGCCCACGGGTGCACGGCGCGGCCCTCGGCCGCCGGGGCGACCGGGCGGGAGGTCGTCCGGGTCATCCCGAGCGGCTCGAACACCTCGGCGCGGACGACGTCGTCCCACGATCCCCCGCGCAGCCGGGCGACCAGCTCACCGAGCAGGCCGAAGCCCAGGTTGGAGTAGTGGAACCGCCGGGCCGCCCCGAGCACGACGTGCTCCTCGCCGAGCGCCAGGTCCGCGAGCGAGCCGCCGGGGACGCGCTCCCACCACCAGCCCGGGCTCTCCGCGGCGGCGCCGGCGAGGTGGGAGAGCAGCTGGCCGACGGTGCGGTCGCCCAGCGGCGTGCCCGGCAGGTGCCGGTCGAGCGGGTCGTCGAGCGCGAGCCGGCCCTCGTCGCGCAGCCGCATTACGACCAGCGCGGTGACCGTCTTGCTGATCGACCCCAGCCGGTACTGGACGTCGGTGTGCGGCTCGGCCACCGCGCCGCGGCCTGCCGACCACACCAGCGCCCCGTCGCGGACGACGCCGGCGACCAGGCTGGGCGCCCGGCCCTCGCGCTGCGCGCGGGCGGTGCGCGCGAGCAGCCGGCGGGCGGTGGAGGGCAGCACGGGCTCCGGCACGGTCGGAACCGTAGCGTCAGCCGGCGGTCGCCGGCTGGCGCCCGGGCAGCCGGCCGGTGCGGCTGGCCCACCGCTCGAACAGCACGGTGACCAGCGGCGGCACCGAGGCCAGCAGCGCGAGCAGCGTCGTCCCGGCCGACCAGCGCAGCACGCGGGCCGCGACGACCGTCACCAGGAGGTAGACGAGGAACACCGCGCCGTGCACCGGGCCGAACAGCTGCACACCCGCCTCCGTGGTCGCGGGCACGTACTTGACGTACATGCCGGCCAGCAGGCCGACCCAGGACAACGCCTCGGCCACGGCGACGGCGCGGAAGGCGGTGGCGACGGTGCGGTGGGTCAACGGTCGTCCTCTCGACGGCGGCGGTACCGGGGGGCACAACGCACCCGACCGGGCCCGCCGTCCCCGCCGGCCGTGTGACCTCCGTGGCAGGGTGGCCGGGGTGCGGGGGCTGGCGCGGCGGGAGTTCTGCCTCGTGCTGCTGCGCCGGATGGCCGACGTCCGGCCCGACCTGGTGGCCGCGGCGCTGCCGCAGCTGTCCGCCGACCGCGCCGAGGCGCGAGCGGCCCACCGGCGCTGGCAGGCGCTGCACCACGCGCCGCGGGCGCCGCGTGGCCTGGCGCTGCGGACGGCGGTGCTCGGACCGCCCGAGTCGCTCGAGGACCGCCGCTTCGGTGACCTCGACGTCCAGCTCCGCCGTTGGCCGTTGCCGCTGTGGCCGCACCTGCGCTGGGAGGTGCTCTCCGGGCCCGGCGGGTCGGTGCTGCACGAGCAGCTGTGCCGGGCCCCGGGGTCGCCGGTGCCCCCGGCGGCGGCGGGGGGCCTGCGCGCGTGGGAGCACGTGCTGGACGACGTCGTCGGCCTGCCCGGGGCGGTCCCGGTCGACCCCGGCGTGCCCACCCGCTGGGAGGTGCACCTGCCCGGCGGCGTCCAGGCGTCGTTCGTGTGGGGCCTGCTGCAGCGGTCCGACTCCGCTCCTGCGGTGTCGGGCGCGGTCGTGCGGTGATGCGCCGCGACCACGACACCGCACGAGCCATCGGTCCAGCGGGGTCGTTCGCCCACGTCGTGACGGCCGCGCCGTCGGCGCGGTGGCCGAGGGCGGCGCGGCGGCCGGGGGATCAGGCGATGCGGCGCATGGCGGTGATCTTGCCCATGTAGTCGAGCGGGGCCACCTTGACGACGTCGCCGGAGGTGGGCGCGTGCACCATCTGGCCGTTGCCGATGTAGATGCCGATGTGGCTGACCGGGCTGTAGAAGGCGACGAGGTCGCCGGGCTGCAGCTCGCCGCGCGACACCGAGCGGCCCATGCCGGCCTGCATCTTGCTGGAGTGCGGCAGCGTGACCCCCGCGGCCGCGTAGGCGTACTGCACCAGCCCCGAGCAGTCGAACGAGCCGGGTCCGGCCGCGGCCCACACGTAGGGCTTGCCGCGCTGGGCCATCGCGGTGGCGACCGCCTGGGCGGCCGCGGGGCCGCCGGCCGCGACCGGTGCCGGCGGGACCGGGGCGGAGCGCTCGCCGCGGCTGGCCCGCTGCGGCTCGGGAGCGCGTCCGGCGGCGGTCTCGGCCGCGTGCGCGGCGGCGGCGGCCTCCAGGGCGGCCTGCCGCTCGGCGGCGCTCAACTCCTCGTACAGGGCCTGGTACTCGGCGACCTGCCGCTCGAGGGCGGCCTGCTCCGCGGCGACGGCGTCGAACTGGACCTGTGCGTCGGTGGCCGCCTTCTCGGCATCGGCCCGGGCCCGGGCGGCGGTGACGCCGGCCGAGGCGGCCTCGTCGAGGACGCCGTTCTGGTGCCCGGCGATGGTCTGCAGCGTGGCGACGCGGTCGACGAACTCGTCGGCCGACTCGCTGGTGAGCAGTGCCTGGAAGGAGCCCAACCCCTCGCCGGTGTAGGCGCTGCGCGCCACCCCGCGGACGGCCTCCTGCGCGTCGGCCAGCGCCGCCTCGGCCCGCTCGAGCTCGGCGGCGGCGACCACGGCCGCCTCCTGCTGCGCCTTCATCACCTCGCGTGCCTCGTTGAACTCCTCCGCGACGACCTCCAGCTCGTGGCCGCGGGCCGCGACCAGCTGGGCGGCCTCGGCGGACGTCTCCGGCTTCTCGACCGGTGTCGCGTGCGCGGGCAGCGAGGCGACGAGGACGCCGACGACGCCGGTGACGGCGATCGCGATCCGCCGGGCGAGGTGGCGTCGGGGTGTGCTGCGCACGAGGGCGCGAGGGGTCGCCATGGGTGCGGCGGCGCTCCGTTCCATCCACGGCCGCCTACCGGGTTAGCTGACGGGTTCGGGCGGGAGGTCGCCCGGCGGACACGGCACACGGCCGCCTCCACTGCACCCCAGTGCTGCGGTGGGTCCCCGGCCCGGCGCCCACGACCTGTGCGGGCGACCGGCTCGACGGCGTCCGGCGGGTGCCACCAGGCAGTGGCGCAACGACCCGTCGGACGCGGTCACCGTAAGGGTGTTACCGCTCCGTGACAATCCCGGGGTCCGGGTTGTGGGCTTTCCCGCATCCGCCGTGGGCGCTCGCGGCACGCCGGGGCGGCGGGATGCGGCGGGAGCCGCTGCGGCACGTCACGATCCGCCGGCGATGGGCGGCGTGCCGTTTCGCCCGTCCTGCTGGTGCCCAGTACCCCTGGCATGGACCTACGCAAGCCACTCGTGGCGCTCGCCCTCGCCGGCTCGCTCGTCGCCTGCGGTAGCAACACCGACCTGGAGCGCGGTGAGACCAACTGCGACGCGCTGGGCGAGGAGGCGCAGAACGAGCAGGACGCCACCTGCGAACAGGGCACCTGACCGGGCACCCGCGGCGGGCCGGCGCGGGCCCGTCGTCCCCCACCGGCCGGCGCCGGTTACCGTCCGCCGGTGACCCGCAGCGCGCACGCCGCCCGCTACGACGCCGTCGTCGTCGGGGGCGGCCACAACGGCCTCGTCGCCGCGGCCTACCTCGCCCGGGCGGGATGGTCGGTCCTGGTCGTCGAGCGCGGCGAGCAGGTCGGCGGTGCGGCGGTCGGCCGGCACGTGTTCGACGGCGTCGACGTCCGGCTGTCGGCCTACTCCTACCTGGTCAGCCTGCTGCCGGACCGGATCGTCGACGACCTCGGCCTGCAGCTGACGCTCGCCGACCGCGCGGTGGCCTCGTACACGGCCACGGCGCGTGACGGCCGCCCGGGCGGGCTGCTGGTGGAGCGCGAGGAGGGCGCCGCGACGGCGGCGTCCTTCCGCGAGCTCACCGGCTCCGACGCCGAGTTCGCCGGCTGGCAGCGGTTCTACGGTCGGCTGGCGACCCTCGCCGAGGACCTCGCTCCCACGCTCACCGAGCCGCTGCTCGCCCCCGACGTCCTGGCCGGGGAGCTGCGCGACGCGGCCCTGTGGCACGACCTGCGCGAGCGGCCGCTCGCCGACGTGGTGGCCGACCACCTCGGGGACGACGTCGTCCGCGGCGTCGCGCTCACCGACGGCCTGATCGGCACCTTCGCCGACGTGCACGCCGCGGACGGCCTCGCCGGCCGGTGCTTCCTGTACCACCTCGTCGGCAACGGCACCGGCCGCTGGCGGGTGCCGGTCGGCGGCATGGGGGCGGTCACCGACGCGATGGCACGGGCGGCCCGCTCCGCCGGGGCGGAGCTGCGCACCCGGGCGACGGTGCGTGCGCTGGAGCCGCGCCCGGACGGCGTCACCGTGCACTGGGTCGACGACGAGGGCGCCGAGGCGGCCGTCGACGCCGGCGTGGTCGTCTGCGGCGCCGCCCCGGCCGTGCTGGACGCCCTGCTCGGCCGCCCGCCGGCCGATGCGCCGTCCGGCTCCCAGCTGAAGGTGAACATGGTGCTCGCCCGGCTGCCGCGGCTGCGCTCGGGCGCCGACCCGGTGACCGCGTTCGCCGGCACCTTCCACGTCGACGAGGCGGCCGGCCAGCTCGACGCGGCGTACGACCAGGCCCGCGCCGGCCGGCTGCCCGACGCCATCCCCTTCGAGGTCTACTGCCACTCGCTCACCGACCCGACGGTGCTCGGCCCGGCCGAGCGGGCGGCCGGGTTCCAGACGCTCACCCTGTTCGGCCTGCACACGCCGGCCGAGCTGTACCGCGCCGACCCGGCGGGAAGCCGGGAGGAGGCGGTCCGGCGGGTGGTGGCCCAGCTCGACGCCCACCTCGAGGAGCCGCTGGCGGACTGCCTGGCCCGCGACACCGAGGGGCGCCCGTGCCTGCAGGCCGCGTCGCCGCTGGACGTCGAGGCGGCGCTGGCCATGCCCGGTGGGCACATCTTCCACGGCGACCTGGCCTGGCCGGTGGCCCGGACGCCGGAGGAGGTGGGCACCTGGGGGGTGGCCACCGCGCACCCGCGGATCGTCGCGGCGTCGTCCGGGGGCACCGTCCGCGGTGGCGCGGTCAGCGGGCTGGGCGGCTACGCCGCCGCCCGGTCCCTGCTCGGCCCGCGGTGAGCCGGCCGCGGTGAGCCGGTGGCGGGTCCGGCCGCGCGCCCTGCTCCACGGGATCAACCAGCGGCTGGTCGGCCGGGACCTGGCGCTGATCGCCGCCGGGCTGACCTTCTACGCGGGCATCGCCGTCGTGCCCCTGCTGCTGCTCGCCTTCTCGCTGACGGCCCGGCTCACCTCCCCGGAGCGGGTCCGCGCGCTCGGTGACCGTCTGGCCGTCCTGCTGCCCGGGGAACTGGGCGCTCCCGCGGCGGTCGACCGGCTCGTCGAGGCCGGCGTGGGCTTGGACCTGCTGGGCGTGCTGCTCGCCCTGCTGCCGATGACCTTCTACGGCGAGGGCCTGCGCCGGGCGCTGCTGCGCTTCAGCAGCCGGCGCGACGAGAGCTGGACGGCGTGGCGCGGCCGGCTGGCCGCGCTGCCCCTGCTCCTGGTCACCCCGGTGCTGCTCTACCCGCTGCTGCTGGCCGTCGACGTCATGGCCGACCTCGCCGCCCGGGGTGGTGCCGCGGCCACGGTCGGCCGGGTGGCCGTCGGCTTCTACTCCGTGATGGCCGGGCTGACCGTGCCGCTGGCCTGGGGCTTCCGGATCGCCGGCATCGTCCGGGTCCGTTGGTGGGTGCTGGGCGCCGGCGCCCTGTTCACCGCCGCGTGCCTGTCGGGATTCCTGCAGGGGTTCGTGCTGTTCCTGTCCCTGCCGCTCAGCATCGGTGCCCCCTTCGGGGGTCTGGACGTGGTCGGCGGGGTGGTCGCCATCGGGCTGTGGATGTTCGTGCTCCACCTGGTCGTCATCTACGGCTGGCTCGCGACGCAGACCCTCGACGAGCTGCTCGACCCGGGAGGCGGCGACCGCCCGCCCGGCTAGTCGGCGCCCCGCCGATCGCCGCCGCCCCGCTGATCGCCGCCCGGCCCGGGGCGGTCGCCAGCGGCCCCCTCGCCCGGCGCGCCGGTCTCGCCGGCGCCTCCGCCGTCGGCGCCGGACTCCGGCGTGGGCGACGGCTCCGGGTCCGGCGACTCCTCCGGGCTCGGCTCCGGTGACGGCTCGGGTGACGGCTCCGGCGACCGCTCGGGGCTGGGCGCGGGCCGCGGCGGCCGGTAGTCGGACCCGTTGCTGACCAGGATGGTGATCAGCTGGCCGACGACGGCGCGCCGTGACGGGCTGAGGCCGGCCAGCGCCCCCCGCGGCCGGGCGCTGTCGACCTCGATCGTGCGGTGCTCGAAGCCGGCGGCGGCCAGGGCGGCCCGGCAGCGGGAGACGCTGGAGCACCCGGGCACCGGCACCGTGTTGCCGCGCTCGACCGTGGGGTCCGCGGGCGGGAAGGCGCCGCTGCCCCGGGCTTCCAGGATGGGCGCCATCGCGTCGCGCCAGATCGTGGCGCCCTTGCCGCCACCGAAACCGCCGACCGGCTCGCGCTCGCGGGGGTTGAGCACCATGACGCTGGCGGCGATCTCCGGGGTGTACCCGACGAAGGCGACCGACAGGCCCTCCTGGGTGGTGCCGGTCTTGCCGGCGATCTGGTGGCCGCGCACGTAGGCGCGCGCCCCGGTGGCGCCCGGGTTGCCGGGCTCGACGTCCTTGCGCAGCATCTGGTTGAGCGTGGTGGCCACGCCCGGCGGGATGGCCTCCGGGGTGCAGCGGTCGCCCGTGGGCAGGGGCTTGCCGTCGTCCCCGAGCACCGGGTTCCCGTCCCGGTCGAGCACCGCCGTCACCGGGACCACGTCGCACTGCGTGCCGCTGGCCGCCAGCGTCGAGTAGGCGCTGGCCAGGCCCAGCGGGCTGGTGGCGTCCGGACCGAAGGTGAACGAGCCGCGGTTCTCGTCGATGATCGTCTGGGCCAGGCCCTCGGGGCCGAACTGGTACAGGCCCATCCGCTCGGCCATCCGCACCGGCTCCTCGACGCTGCCGAGGGCGTCCTCGAGGGCGAGGAAGTAGGTGTTGGACGACTGGTAGAGCGCGGTGGTCAGGTCCAGCGTGGAGCGGTAGCGGCCGGCGTTGCGCACCGGGTAGGGGCCGCCGTCCTTCTTGTAGACACGCGAGTAGTACGGGTTGGACGTCGTCTGCGTGAACGACGCACCGTAGCCGCGGGCGAGCGCGGCCGCGGCCACGAAGACCTTGAACGTCGACCCGGCGCCGCGGCTGGGCGCCACGTTGAGGTTGAACGACTCCTGCGCCGGGTCGTTCCTGTCGTAGCCGAACACCCGGTTGACGCTCATCGCGAGCAGGTGACCGGTGCCCGGCTCGACCGCGGTGAACATGCCGGCCAGCGACTGCCCCATCTCCAGGGTGCCGAGCACGGCGGCGTCACCGGCGCGCTGCAGCTCGGGGTCGAGCGTCGTCTGAATCGTGTAACCGCCGCGTTCCAGCTCGCGCTGGCTGATCCCCAGCTCCTGGGTCAGCCAGCGCTGCACGAAGTCGCAGACGTAGGCGCCGACGCTGGCCTCCACGCACCCGCGGCGCGGCGCGGGTGCCGGCGCCAGGCCGAGCGCCTCGGCCTTCGCCGCCTCGGCCTCCTCCGCGGTGATGAACTCCTGGGCGGCCATCCGGTCGAGGACCACGTTGCGCCGGGCCGTGGCGCCCTCGGGATTGGTGAACGGGTCGTCGTCGGCCGGGCTCTGCACCAGCCCGGCGAGCAGCGCGGCCTGCGGCAACGTCAGGGCGGCGGCGTCGACGCCGAAGAAGGAGCGGGCGGCCGGCTGCACCCCGTAGGCGTTCCGGCCGAAGTAGACGATGTTCAGGTACCGGGTGAGCAGCTCGCTCTTCGAGTAGTCGTCCTCCAGCGCCAGCGCGATGCGGGCCTCGCGCAGCTTGCGGCCGATCGTCTGCTCGGTGGCCGCGCGGCGCCCCTCGGGCGTCTCGGCGGCCTGCAGCAGGGTCTGCTTGACCAGCTGCTGGGTGAGCGTGGAGCCGCCCTCCTCGACGCTGCCCGCGGCCAGGTTCTTGACCAGCGCCCGGAGCGTGCCCTCCACGTCGAGGCCGTGGTGGGCGTAGAAGCGGGCGTCCTCGATCGCGACGATCGCCTGCTTCATCACCTCGGCGATGGCCTCGGGCGCGACCGGCGCCCGGTTCTGCTCGTAGAACCACGTGATCGGTTCACCGTTCGCCGCGAGCAGCACGGTGTTGCCCGGCGGCGGGCGGTCGGTGAGTTCCCCGGGCGGCTGCCCCAGCAGGCTGGTCGACTGCTGCGCGGCCACCGCCGGACCACCGACCCAGGGCATCAGCAGCCCGGCCACCAGCGCCCCGGCGAGCAGGATGGTGGAGGCCAGCTTGAGCAGCGTGCTCGTCGTCCCGGCCGGCTCGTGGTCCATGCCCCTCCTCCCGGTGCGCCCGCGTCGTCGGTCGACGCACCACCTCAACAGACCAGCTATCGGCTCACAAGCACGTCGGCCGCGCCCCCGGCCGTCCCGGGCGCCCCGTCCGTCCCGTCCGTCGCTCCGCCGGGGGTGGTGAGCGGGTCCGGGAGGTCGCGGCGGTGGAGCACGACCAGGGTGCTCACGGCGCGGGTCAGGACGACGTAGAGCCGGTGCAGCCCGCGCGGTTCGGCGGCCGCGATGGCTGCCGGGTCGACCACCACGACGGCGTCGAACTCCAGGCCCTTGGCCAGGGTCGCCGGCACCACGGCGACCCTGGCCGCGGCCCCGCCGTCGTCGACGAGCGGCTCAGCGGGCAGCCCGGCGGCGGCCAGTGCGGAGGCGACGTCGTCCGCGGCGGCGTCGGCGCAGACGACGCCGACCGAGCCCGGCCGCGCGGCCAGTTCGCCCACGACCTCGGCGAGCGGCCCGGCCAGCGCCGACACCGGGCGCAGCGCGAGCGCACCGGGATCGGTGCGGACGGCGGTGGCGGCGGGCACCCCGGGGGCGATGACGGGTAGCAGCCGGTTGGCGAAGTCGAGCACCTCCCCCGGTACGCGGTAGCCGCGGGTCAGCGGGCGGACCACGGTCCCCGGCCGGCCCAGCCCGGCCAGCGTCGCCTCCCAGTCCGCGGCCGCCTCCGGGCTGGTGGCCTGGGCCAGGTCGCCGAGCACGGTCACCGAGCCGGCCGCCAGCCGCCGGGCCACGGCCCGGCACTGCATCGGCGAGAGGTCCTGCGCCTCGTCCACCACGACGTGCCCGTAGCCCGGCGTCCGGTCGAGCAGGCCGGCGACCTCGTCGACGAGGACGGCGTCGGCCGCCGTCCAGGGGGCGGTGCGGACCGGTCCGGCGCACCTGGCGAGCAGCGCCCGCTCCGCGTCGGTGAGCAGGTCCCCCGCCGCGCGGGCGAGCAGCTGCGCGTCGGTGAGCAGCGCGTGCACGAACCCGGCGGCGTCCCGCGCGGGCCACACCGCGTCGCAGAACGCGCGCACCTCGGCGCTGCGGGCGGCCCGCCGGGTGTCGACGTCGGTCGGGCTGCCGCCAGCCTGCTCGTCCTGCCGGCGGGCGTCGGCGGCCACCAGCATCGCCAACCGCTCCCGGGCTGCGGTGTAGTGCAGCAGCTGCAGGTCGTCGGGGGTGCGGGCCCGGCGGCGCAGGTCGTCGACGTAGCGCTTGAGCCGCTCGACCGGCACGCGGTGGCGGCGCCCGGCCAGCGGCACCAGCACGTCGTCCGCGGGTCGGACGACGCCACCCCACAGGGCGCGGCGGAGCACCTCGGCCATCCGCGCGTCGCCCTTGAGCGTCGCTCCGGCCGGGTCCTCGCCGGCGCGCACCGGCACCCGGGCGGTCAGGTCGGCGATCGTCGTCTGCTCGACGTCGACCTCGCCGAGCGTGGGCAGCACCTGCTCGATGTAGCGCAGGAACGCCCGGGTGGGCCCGACGACGAGGACGCCGGTGCGCGCCAGCTGCCCGCCGTGCGTGTACAGCAGGTAGGCGGCGCGGTGCAGACCCACCGCCGTCTTGCCCGTGCCCGGAGCACCCTGCACGCAGACCGACTCGGCGAGCGGGGCGCGCACGATGTCGTCCTGGTCGGGCTGGATGGTGGCGACGATGTCGCGCATCGGGCCGCTGCGGGGCCGCTCGATCTCGGCGCGCAGGAGGCCGCTCTCGTGGTCGTCGCCGGCGGCGAGCAGCTCGTCCTCGTAGCCGGTCAGCTGGCCGTCGGCGAAGCCGAACCGGCGGCGGCGGACCAGGCCCTGCGGATCCGCGGCGCTGGCCTGGTAGAACGGCCGGCTCATCGGCGCCCGCCAGTCGATGACGACCGGGTCGCCGGCCGCGTCGCGGACGTGCCGGCGGCCGATGTGGAAGGTCTCGGTCGGGCCGTCGGTGCGGCCGAAGAACGGCGGCACGTGCGGGTCGGCGGCCAGGGCGCGCAGCCGCTCGGCACGGGCGGCGCCGAGCCGCTCGGACGCCCAGGCGTCGACCCCGCTGTCGGTCGCCGCGCCGGCGGCGGCGCGCATGGCGGTCAGGCAGTCGGCCGCGCGCGCCAGGTGCGCGCGCTCGGCGGTGAGGACGTCGTCGGGCGTGGTCGCCTCGCCCGGTGCGGAGGACACGGTCGGTGGACGTTACGCCCGGACCCGTCGTCCGTCGACGCGCTTCCCGGCGCCGCCGCCGTCCGCCGGGTGCGCAGCTGCGGTCGGTCCGCGCGGCGCGTCGGCGCGTGTCGGCGCCCGGACGTGCTCACCCGGCCGGTCGGGCCGGCCGCTCGTGCGGTTCCACGATGTGGACGGCGACCGCGCGGAACTGGTGGGGGGTGGCGAGCAGCACCGCCTTCGTCGGCTCCCCCACCTCCAGTGCCGGCTCTCGGCGGCGCGTGGCCACGAGGCGCAGCCGCGGGTCGGCGAGCACCTGGTCGACCAGCCCGCGGTCGCCACCGGTGAACAGCCCGGCCAGCTCGTCGGCGGAGGGGGCGAGCACGCGGGCGGCCGTGTCGGCGGCGGCCGCGACCACCGCCTCGGTCTGGTGTCCGCGGCGGCGGGCGAAGCGCTGCTGCTACCACCCGCCGGCCGCCGTCCGGCCCTGCACCTGCCGGCTGTCGACCTTCGAGGCGACCAGCTCGGCGCCGTCGAACACCCCGACCGCCCAGCGACCCCGGCGCACCAGGAGCACGGCCGCCCGCCGCGGGCGGCGGGCCGCGGCGGTGAAGCCGGTCAGCAACGCCGGACCGGGCTCCCAGGGGAAGGGCGCGCGCAGGGTCAGGGTGGTGGTGTCCGCGCAGGTGATGCGGACGGCGCCGTCAGCGGCCGGCACCGCGTCGAAGGCACCGTGCCGGTCGGCCACGCCGTCCAGCCAGCGGTCGAGGCGCTCCGGCGGCACGCGCAGCGTGCGCCCACCTCCGGCGGCCGGGCGGGCGCGGGTCACGGCGGACGCCGGCCGGCTCAGCGGGCGTAGACCGGCGTCGGCGCGTGCTCGGCCGGCACGTGCAGCAGCCGCTGGCAGGCACCCACGACGACGGCGGCCGTGGCCGCCGCGAGGGTCGCCACGACGAACGAGGCGTTGGCGCCCATGGCGTCGACCAGCTTGCCGGTCACCGAGGCGCCGAGGGCGACGCCGAGCCCGAGCGCGGTGCCGATCCAGGTGAACGCCTCGGTCACCGCCGCCCGCGGCACCAGCACCTCGGCCAGCGTGAACGCGCTGATCAGCGACGGCGACACGGCGACACCGGCGACGACCACGAACGGCACCATGAGCCAGACCTCGCGGACGACGAGCAGCGGCAGGCTCAGCACGGAGAGCAGCGCCAGCGCGCCGACCAGCCGGTGGCGCAGCGGCTGCCGCCAGTGGACCGCCCCCCATCCGATGCCGCTGACCATCGAGCCCACCGCCAGCGCGGCGATGAGCACGCCCGACATCGGCTTGGCGTCCATCTCGTCGGCGAAGGCCACCAGGCCGATCTCCAGCGTGCCCAGGATGGCGCCCACGGCCGCACCGACGACGAACAGCACGCGCATGCCGGTGGTGCGCATGGCGGACGGACCGTTCCGGCTCTCGTGCCCGTGCGGCGGCGGTTCGGTGCGCCGCTGCGCGGCGAACAGCAGGCTGCCGACGGTGGCCAGCACGAACGCGGTGACGACGCCGGAGGTTGCGTGCCCCGTGGTGGACAGGAACGTGACCAGCACCGGGCCGACGATGAAGACGAACTCGTCGACCACCGACTCCATCGCCAGAGCGGTGTGCAGCCGGTGGCTGCCACGCAGCAGGTGGGTCCAGCGGACGCGGATCATCGAGGCCACCGGCGGGATGCACGCCCCCGCCAGGCCGGCGGACGCGAAGACCGTCCACAGCGGCCACCGCTCGCGGACCGAGAAGAGGAAGGCCACCCCGGCGACCACGAAGACGGCGACCACGGGCAGCAGGACGCGCCGCTGGCCGTGGGTGTCGGCCAGCCGGCCGAGCACCGGCCCGGCGAGCGCGGTCGTGACG
This sequence comes from Geodermatophilus sp. YIM 151500, assembly GCF_025716945.1. Taxonomy (GTDB): domain Bacteria; phylum Actinomycetota; class Actinomycetes; order Mycobacteriales; family Geodermatophilaceae; genus YIM-151500. The sequence goes on along the minus strand of NZ_JAOVZT010000006.1, from coordinate 164,211 downwards.
GCGCCGACCGCCGCGACCGCGCCGCCCAGGCCGTAGGAGCCGGTCTCGGAGGCGATCAACAGCACGCTGCCCAGCCCGACCATCGACAGCGGCAGCCGCCCCAGGAAGGCGGCCAGCACCATCGGCAGCGTGCACGGCGTGCGCAGCACGTGCAGGTAGGGGTTGGCCACGGGTGGGCAGGCCTCCGTCGGGGGGTGCGGCCCCGCCACGCTAACCGACGCCCCCACCGTCCGCCCCGGTGGTGAGCCGCGCGTGCGCGCCGCCCTCACGGCGTCGACGCCACGGGGCCCGGGACCGACGTGCGGTCCCGGGCCCGTGGCCCCGCTGCAGGGTCCCGCCCCGAGCCTCGGGAGGGCGGGGATGGCGAGGGACTGGAACGGCCCCCCTGCAGGGTC
>NZ_JAOVZT010000006.1:92647-163716 GCF_025716945.1 Geodermatophilus sp. YIM 151500 | reverse complement strand
GGGGATGGCGAGGGACTGGAACGGCCCCCCTGCAGGGTCCCGCCGTGAGCCTGCGAGGGCGGGGATGGCGAGGGACTGGAACGGCCCCCCTGCAGGGTCCCGCCGTGAGCCTGCGAGGGGCGGGGGGCAGGGGGGTCCTTTCTCAGGCCAGGCGGCTCTTCAGGATCTCCAGCTCGTCCCAGAGCGTGCTCGGCAGCTTGTCGCCGAACTTCTGGAACCACTCGGTGATCTGCGGGACCTCGGCGCGCCACTCCTCGGTGTCGACGGCGAGCGCCTGGCGCACCTGCTCGGGCGTCATGTCCAGGCCGTCGACGTCCAGGGACTCGGGCGTCGGCACGTGCCCGATCGGGGTCTCCTCGGCGGCCGCGGTGCCCTCGAGCCGCTCGATGACCCACTTGAGCACCCGGCTGTTCTCGCCGAAGCCCGGCCACAGGAAGCCGCCGTCCTCGTCGCGGCGGAACCAGTTGACGTAGAAGATCCGCGGCAGCTTGGCGGCGTCGTGCGACTTGCCCGTCTCGACCCAGTGCCGGAGGTAGTCGCCGGCGTGGTAGCCGATGAACGGCAGCATCGCGAACGGGTCGCGCCGGACGACGCCGACCGCGCCGGTGGCCGCCGCGGTCGTCTCCGACGAGAGCGTGGCGCCCATGAACACCCCGTGGTTCCAGTCCCGCGCCTCGGTGACCAGCGGGACCGTGGTCTTCCGCCGGCCGCCGAAGAGGATCGCCGAGATCGGCACGCCCTTCGGGTCGGAGTACTCGGGCGCCAGGATCGGGCACTGGGTGATCGGCGTGCAGAACCGGCTGTTGGCGTGCGAGGAGGGCTCGTCGGAGTCCGGCGTCCAGTCCTGGTGCTTCCAGCTGGTGAGGTGCGCCGGCGGCTCCTCGGTCATGCCCTCCCACCAGACGTCGCCGTCGTCCGTCAGCGCGACGTTGGTGAACACCGAGTTGCCCTTGTCGATGGTGCGCATGGCGTTCGGGTTGGTGTGCCACCCGGTGCCCGGCGCGACGCCGAACAGGCCGTACTCGGGGTTGACCGCGTAGAGCCGGCCGTCCTCGCCGAAGCGCATCCAGGCGATGTCGTCGCCCAGGGTCTCGACCTTCCAGCCGGGGATGGTCGGCTCCAGCATGGCCAGGTTCGTCTTGCCGCAGGCCGACGGGAAGGCGGCCGCGACGTAGTAGGTCTTCTGCTGCGGGCTGATCAGCTTGAGGATCAGCATGTGCTCGGCGAGCCAGCCCTCGTCACGGGCCATGACCGAGGCGATCCGCAGCGAGTAGCACTTCTTGCCGAGCAGGGCGTTGCCGCCGTAGCCGGAGCCGTAGCTCCAGATCGCGCGCTCCTCCGGGAAGTGCGAGATGTACTTGGTGTCGTTGCACGGCCAGGGGACGTCGGTCCGGCCCTCCTCGAGCGGGGCGCCGACGGAGTGCATGGCCGGGACGAACGGGCGGTCGCTGCCCATCGCCTCGAGGATGTGCGAGCCGATGCGGGCCATGACGCGCATCGAGACGACGACGTACTCGGAGTCGGTGATCTCCACGCCGAACATCGGGTTGTCGGCCTCGACCGGGCCCATGCAGAACGGGATGACGTACATCGTCCGGCCGCGCATGCACCCGCGGTACAGCTCGGTCATGAGCGCCTTCATCTCGCCCGGGTCCATCCAGTTGTTGGTGGGCCCGGCGTCGGCCTCGTCGACCGAGCAGATGTAGGTGCGGTCCTCGACCCGGGCGACGTCGCGGGGGTCGGAGGCGCACCAGAAGGAGTTGGGCTTCTTCTCCAGGCGGACGAACGTGCCGGCGTCGACCAGCTGCTGGGTGAGCCGTTCCCACTCCTCGTCGCTGCCGTCGACCCAGACCACCCGGTCAGGGGTCGTCAGCTCCGCCATCTCCCGAACCCACGCCAGCAGCCGGGCGTGCGTGGTGGGGGCGTTGTCCAGACCGGGTATGGCCAGTGAGGTCACGGCGTCTCCATCCTTCGGGTACGCCGGGAACGGGCGTCACCGGCGTGGGGGCGGCCCCGAGCGTCGGTGCTGCGAACAGCGGCTGCGGGATCGGAACAGGCTACAAGCGCGGAACGCACTTGTAACCGTGAGACATGTTACGTATAAGACGTCTACCCGTCACACGGAAGACGTGCCCGGGTTCCCGCGTTCACCCCTTGTCGTGAGCGCTCCCCGACTCCTCGAGCCCCTGGTCCTGCGCGGCGTGACGCTGCCGAACCGGCTGGTCGTCGCACCGATGTGCCAGTACTCGGCACGCGACGGACTCGTCGGCGACTACCACCTGGTCCACCTCGGCCGGTTCGCGCTGGGCGGTTTCGGGCTGGTGCTCGTCGAGGCCACCGGCGTCACGGCGGAAGGGCGGATCAGCCACGGCGACGTGGGCCTGTGGTCGGACGAGCACATCCCGGGTCTGGCCCGGGTGGCCGCCTTCCTGCGGGAGCACGGGTCCGTGCCCGGCATCCAGCTGGCCCACGCCGGGGCCAAGGCCAGCAGCCGGCGTCCGTGGGAGGGCGGCGGGCCGGTGACGACCGGCGACGCCGTCCCCGGGGAGGAGCCGTGGCCGACGGTGGCGCCGAGCGCGGTCCCGGCGGCGCCGGGCTACCCCACGCCGCACGCTCTCACCGCCGCGGAGCTGGGCGGGGTGCGCGACGCCTTCGTCGCCGCCGCGCGCCGGGCGTGGACGGCGGGCTTCGACGTCATCGAGCTGCACGCGGCGCACGGCTACCTGCTGCACGAGTTCCTCTCCCCGCTGACCAACCGGCGCTACGACGGCTACGGCGGCTCGCGCGAGGCGCGGATGCGGTTCCCGCTGGAGGTGGCCGAGGCCGTCCGCGCGGTGTGGCCGGAGGACAAGCCGCTGTTCGTCCGCGTCTCCTCGGTCGACGGCTCCCGCGACGGACTGACCGTGGAGGACACCGTCGCCTTCGCCCGCGCGCTGAAGGCCGCCGGCGTCGACGCCGTGCACACGTCCGGCGGCGGCCTGGGCAACGGCTGGCAGCACCCGATCGGCTACGGCTACCAGGTGCCCTTCGCCGCGCGCGTCCGGCTCGAGGCCGACGTGGCCACCGTCGCGGTCGGCCTCATCGTCGACGCCCGGCAGGCCGAGGCGGTGCTGGCGGCGGGCCAGGCCGACCTCGTCGCCCTGGCCCGCGAGGCGCAGGACGACCCGAACTTCGCGCTGCACGCCGCCCGCGAGCTGACCGGCGGCTCCTTCGACACCTACCCCGTCCAGGCCGGACCGCGGCTGGCCTCGCGCGGGGAGCTGCTGGCCCGGCTGGGGCCGTGGGCCGGGCCGGATCCGGTGCAGGTGGAGCAGCCCGCCTGACGGGTCCCCCGCTCGAGGGCATAGGAAGCGTTGCCTGCGGGTTGCGGTCCGATCGCCGGGGCAAAGCTTCCTATGCCCCAGGCGGGCGGGGCGGATCAGCCCTCCGGCGCCCGGCCGTAGGCGGGACCGACCTCGGCGAGGAACGCGTCCCAGTCGGCCGCCCGCGGTTGCGGCTTCCCGGTCATCTCCGCGTCGAGCTTGTCGAGGTACCAGTGCCAGCCGGTGGCGTAGTCGGGCAGACCGGTGGCGTCGGGGAAGCGCTGCACGAACACCAGCGTGGTGCCGCCGCCCCGGGTCACGAGGTCGAGCTCGACCCGCCAGCCCTCCTGGTCGGGCCACTCGAGCACCAGCCGGCGCTGCTCCACGCACTCGGCGACCGTCACCCGCTCGGCGGCGGGTTCCAGCTCGAAGGTCAGCGTGAAGGTCCCGGTGGCGCCGGGCGCCCGTTCGCCGTCGTACCTGCCGATCCAGCGGGCCAGACGGTCGGGCCGGGTCAGCGCCGTCCAGACGTCGTCGGCCGGGACCGGCCAGGTGCGCCGGAACTCCAGCCGCTGCCGCCCGTCGTCCTCGGTGGTGACGCTGCCGCGCCGTGTGCCCGTCTCGTCCATGCGTCCTCCCGCGGCCCATCCTGGCGGGCCGTCGACGCTCCGGACAGGGGCGTGCGGACGGCTCCCGCCGAGGGGTTCGGACGACGCCGGAGCGGGCATGCGCGCCGGATGAGCGTGACCGATCCCGACGTCCCCGACCCGCTGAACGACCCGCGCACCACGCAGGCCGATCCGGGGGCTCTCGGCCAGGGCGCCGACCTGGCCTCGGCCGGCGACGACCCGGCCGCCACCGGCGAGGACGAGCTGGACGCCGACCGCGTCGGCGCCGACGACGACCCCGCCGGCGGGGTCCTGCCCGACGACGACCTCACGGGTGGCGACGTCACCGGCGGCGCGATCACCGACCTCCCGCCGGCCTGACCACGGAGACCGTCCCGGTCCGTTTCGAGGGCGTGCGCCGGGGCACTGCCGGTGCGTCCGAACCACCGCACGATCGAGGAGGCTCGCGCATGGCCACCGGGGAGACCGGCTTCGCCGACGTCACATTCGACCTCATCTCCGTGCAGTACCACTCGCTCAAGGCCGGGCACGACTACGGCCAGTACGTCCGCGACGCCGAGAACGCGGGTCTGGATGACGTAGCGGGCTTCTTCCGCGAGGTCATGGACCAGGACTCGAAGCGGGCGCTGCGGTGCCACGAGCTGCTGAAGAAGCTCGAGAGCACCGAGCACGGCGTCAACGTGTGACCAGCGGGGTGCGGGGGCGAGGATTCCTCGCCCCCGCACTCCCTTCAGCGGACGCCGACGAGGTCGACGACGAAGACCAGGGTGGCTCCGGGCTTGATGACCCCGCCGGCACCGCGGTCGCCGTAGGCCTTCTGCGGCGGGATCGTCAGCCGGCGACGCCCGCCGACCCGCATGCCGGTGATGCCCTCGTCCCAGCCCTGGATGACCATGCCGACACCGAGCCGGAACTCCAGCGGGTCGCCGCGGTCCCAGGAGGCGTCGAACTGCTCACCACCGTCGTGGGTGACGCCGACGTAGTGCGCGCTCACGAGGCTGCCCGAGGTGGCCTCCGGGCCGTCGCCGACCACGAGGTCCTCGATGACCAGGTCGCTCGGGGCGGGCCCGGTGGGCGGGTCGACGTCCGGTCGGCTCAGCGGCTCGGCCACGGTTCTCCTTCCCGCACCGGGACGGTCCCGGCACCGCGGACCATCCAACCAGCGGCCCCGGTGGGCCGCCCCCGGCCCACCGGCTCACGACCGCGCGGTGCGGCCCGCCGGATGGCGGGCGCCCCCGCGGGCCTCGCGCCGCCGCCCCTACTGCACCGCGGACGGGTCCATCCACATGGGCTCCCAGACGTTGCCGTCGGGGTCGGTGAAGCTGGCCGCGTACATGAACCCGTGGTCCTGGGTGTCGCGGTAGGGCTTGCCGCCGTGGGCGACGGCGCGTGACAGCAGGTCGTCCACCTCCTCGCGCGAGGAGCAGGAGAGCGCGTTGAGCACCGACGTCGCCCTGCTCGGGTCGCCGACCTCGCCCCGGACGAAGTCGGCGAAGCGCTCGCGGGTGAGCAGCATGACGACGATGTTCTCGTCGATCACCACGCTGGCGGTCTTCTCGTCGGAGAACTGCTCGTTGAACCCGAAGCCGAGGCCCGCGTAGAAGGCCTTGGCCCGCTCCAGGTCGGTGACGGGCAGGTTGACGAAGATCATGCGCACGTGATGTCTCCTCGGCTCGGGCCGGCGCTCGCCGGCGTCCATCGGGCGGATCGCGCCCTTGCCCCTGCGACCGGCGACGGTGGTCGAACTCATCGCCGGTGCAGGAGGCGCGGGCGGGTCCGTGTCAGACCGGGTCGAGCTGCCCGTCGCGCGCGGCGACCCGAGCTGGCTCGAGCTGCCCGTCCCGGGCGGAGACCGGTGCGGGCTCGAGCTGCCCGTCCCCCGCGGCGACCGGCGCCGGCGCGGGCGTCGGCCGGTCGAGCGGGTGGGCCAGCTCGTCGGCCGGCATGCGGGCGGCGACGATCGCCACCACGGCCAGCACCGGCGGCACCAGGCCGGCCACGAGGAAGGTCGCCGCCAGCCCGATCAGCTGGCTGACCGGCCCGGCGAGGGCCATCGACACCGGCATGAAGGCCAGCGACACGAAGAAGTCGAGGCTGGAAACCCGCCCGAGCAGCGCCGGGGGGACCCGTCGCTGCAGCAACGTGCCCCAGATGACCATGCCGACCTGGAAGGCGGCGCCGGCCACGGCGGCGGCGACGACCATGACCCAGAGCCGCGACGTGAGCCCGAAGACCACAAGCGGGACGCAGCCCAGGCCCCAGACCAGGTTCATCACCGTGAGGTAGCGGCGGGGCAGCCGCAGCGAGGCCACGGCCAGGGAGGCCACCGCGCCGCCGACGCCGAAGGCGGCCAGCACCCACGCGTGCTCCGGCGCCCCGCCTCCCGCGTCGCGGACGGCGAAGGGCACGAGCACCTCGAACGGGCCGATCATGACCAGCAGCATCAGCGAGGCGAACAGCAGCGTGGCCAGCAGCCACGGCGTCCGGACGAGGTACGCGAAGCCCTCGCCGACGTCGACCAGCAGGGCGCGCACGCGCGAGCCCCCCGCCGTCCCGAGCTCCCGCCGCAGCGGCGTGTGCGGGAGCGCGGACGCGCACCCCGCCGCGCAGAGCGCGGCCAGCGCCGTCGCGGTCAGCGCGGCACCCGGTGACAGCGCCGACACCAGCGCCGCCGCGGTGGCCGGGCCGGCGGCCTGCACCAGCACGGGGCGGAGCACGCCCTCGAGCCCGTTGGCCGCCAGCAGGTCGCCCTCGGGGAGCAGCGCGGGCAGCAAGGCCGAGTAGGCCGGGTAGTACAGCCCGGCGGCCAGGCCGCCGGCCAGCGCCACCGCGGCGAGGTGCCACACGACGAGCAGCCCGCCCAGCGACAGCGCCGCGACGACACCGACGCTGCCGGCCTGGACCAGGGCGACGGCCAGCAGGATGCGCCGCTGCGGCACCCGGTCGGCCAGCGCGCCGCCGAGCAGCGTGGTGGCGAGCATGCCGATCGCCGACATCGCGCTGACCAGGGAGAGCTGCGCGGGCCCACCGCCGAGGGCGACCACCTGCCAGACGACCGCGACGATCCACAGCCCGGAACTCAGGAGGGACAGGGCCATGGAGGCGACCAGCCAGCGGTAGGCCGGGTGGCGCAGCGGCTGCAGCGCCCGCGGCAGCGGCAGGGTGGTCATCGTCGTCCCCTCGACAGGCCCGGGCCGGTCCCGGTCGGTCGCCATGGTGGATGGGAGCACCGACAATTCGCAGCCCATTTCGCCGACGGCGTGCCACCGGGTGCCGCGCGCCGGACCGGCCGACTTGACGACGTCCCGCGGCGGCCAGGACAGTCCGTCGACGACCCCGATCACCAGGAGTGCCCGTGACGGCTGCGGCGGCCGGGCCGCACCGGCCATGAGCGGCGCGGACCCGACGACGGCGGGGAGCGCGCCCCCGGGCGGCGCTTCCGCCACCGGGCGGCGCGTCGACCGGCGCGCCGTCGGAGTGCTCACGGCCAGCCACGTCGTCGACGACCTCTACCAGGGCGCGGTGCCGGCGCTGCTGCCGTTCCTCGTGCTGGAGCGCGGCTACTCCTACGCCGCGGCCACCGGCATCACGCTGGCCGCGACAGTGCTCAGCTCCGTCGTCCAGCCGGCGTTCGGCGTGCTCGCCGACCGACGGCCGCTGCCCTGGCTCACCCCGCTGGGCCTGCTCGTCGCCGGGGTCGGGATCGGGCTGGCCGGCGTCGCGGAGCCGTACTGGTGGACCTGGGCGGCCGTCGCGCTGTCCGGCCTCGGCGTCGCCGCCTACCACCCCGCGGCCGCCCGGGCGACCCGGGCCGCGGCAGGCCCGTCGGCGCAGGGCATGAGCTGGTTCGCCCTCGGCGGCAACATCGGCTTCGCCCTCGGCCCGGTGCTGGTCACCCCCGTGCTCCTCGCGCAGGGCGTGGCCGGTACGCCGTGGCTGGCGCTGCCCGCGCTCGCGATGGCCGCGTTCCTGCTCGGCCTGCAGCGCCGTCGGCGCACCCGCAGCGCGGACCGCCGGACGGCGGGCGGGACCGGCACGGCCGTCGACGACTGGCGGGCGTTCGGGTGGCTCACCACCCTCGTGGTCATCCGGTCGGTCCTCTTTTTCGGCACCCTCTCGCTGCTGGCGCTCTTCGTCATCGACCGCTTCGACGCCACGACCGCCGCCGGCTCGGCCGCGCTGACGACGTTCCTGGCCGTTGGTGCCGGGGGCACGCTCGCCGGTGGCTGGCTCGCCGACCGGTACGGCCGGCTGGTCGCCGTCCGGCTCGGCTACGCGGTGACGCTGCCGGCGCTGGGCCTGCTCGTGGCCGCCCCCGGCTACCCGGTCGCCGTCGCGGCGGCCGTGCTGCTCGGGCTGGGGCTGTACCTGCCGTTCTCCGTGCAGACCACGCTCGGGCAGGAGTACCTGCCCAATCGGATCGGCACCGCGTCGGGCGTCACCCTGGGGCTGGCCGTCTCCGCCGGCGGGGTGGTCACGCCCCTGCTCGGCGCCGTCGGCGACGCCGCCGACCTCGGCTGGGCTTTCGCCGCGTTGCTCCCACTGCCGCTGGCGGCGCTGCTGATCAGCCGCCGCCTGCCCCCCGGCCACCGCTGACGTGGAGTGGATCCGTGCGGGTGAGGCGCACGGATCCCCTCCGGATCAGCGCTAACGTCCGACCGCATGATCGACCACCTGGCGCTGCAGGTCGCGGACGTCGACGCCGCCACGGCCTTCTACACGCGGGTCTTCACCCCGCTCGGCGTGCGAGAGGCCATGCGCTTCCCCACTCCCGCCGGCCCGGTCGTGGGGCTCTCCGGCCCGGACGGCCAGCCGCGGCTGTGGTTCGGACCGCTCGAGGAGGACGGCGGGCGGCCGGTGCACCTCGCGCTGGCGGCGCCCTCCCGCGAGGCGGTCGACGCGGTCTTCGACGCAGCCCGCGCAGCCGGCACCGAGATCCTGCACGAGCCACGGGTCTGGCCCGAGTACCACCCCGGCTACTACGGCGTCTTCTTCCGCGACCCGGACGGGAACAACGTCGAGGCGGTGCACCACGGCGGCTGACTGGTGGGCGCGGGGCCACGACCTGGCGCGCGCGGGTCGCAACGAGGGGCGCACGGCAGGATGCCGCCCGTGACCGATCTCGCGCGCCCTCTCATGATCCTGGTCGCCGGCCCCTACCGCGGCGGCACCGGCGACGACCCGGACAGGATCGCCGTCAACCACCGGCGCATCCAGGAGGCCTGCCTGGAGCTGTTCCGCGCCGGCCACCTCGCGGTGAACGGCGAGGACCTCGCCCTCCCGCTCGCGGAGTTGGCCGGGTCGACCCGGGTCGGCGACGCCGCCTTCGACGAGGTCTTCCACCCGATGGGCCGCCGACTGGTCGCCCGCTGCGACGGGGTGCTGCGCCTGCCGGGCGCCTCCGCCGGGTCGGACGAGATGGTCGAGCTTGCCCGTGCCCGTGGTGCCGCCGTCTGGACCGACATCGCCGACGTGCCGCCTGCGGGCTGAGCCGGGCACGGGAGTGGATCCGTGCGGGTGACGCGCATGCGGGTGACGCGCACGGATCCCCTCCGGATCAGCGGCCGCGGCGGTCGCGCGCCAGCGTCACGAAGTGGTCGACCAGCGCGGCGTCGTCGACCGCGCCGACGTTGACCGCCCTCGCCGGGTCGACGCCCTGGAACAGCCGCTTCAGCGGCACCTCCAGGCGCTTGCCGGTGCGGGTGTGCGGGACGCCGGGGACGGCGAGCACCTCGTCGGGCACGTGCCGCGGCGAGGCCTGCTCGCGGATCGCCGTCCGGATGCGGCCCACCAGCTCGTCGGCGAGCTCGGCGCCGGGGGCCAGTTGCACGAACAGCGGCATCCAGTAGCCGCCGTCGGGCTGCTCCACCCCGAGCACCACGCAGTCGACGACCTCCGGCACCGACTCGACGGCGGCGTAGATGTCGGCCGTGCCCATCCGCACCCCGCCACGGTTGAGCGTCGAGTCCGACCGGCCAGTGATCAGGCAGGTGCCCCGCTCGGTGATCTCCAGCCAGTCCCCGTGCCGCCAGACGCCGGGCCACGGCTCGAACCAGGTCTCCCGGTAGCGGGCGCCGTCCGGGTCGTTCCACAGGTACAGCGGCATGGACGGCATCGGGGCGGTGACCACCAGCTCGCCGAGCTCGCCGACGACCGGCTCGCCGGCCTCGTCCCACGCCGCCGCCGCCACGCCCAGCATGGGCCGCTGCAGCTCTCCCGCCGTCACCGGCAGCAGCTGCACCGAGCCGATGAACCCGGTGGCCACGTCGGTGCCGCCCGACAGCGACCCGAGGAACACCTCGCGCCCCACCGCGTCGTACACCCAGCGGAAGGCCGAGGCGGGCAGCGGCGAGCCGGTCGACCCGATCCCGCGCAGCCGCGACAGGTCGTGCACCTCCCCCGGCCGGACGCCGGCCTTCTCGCAGGCGGTCAGGTACCCGGCGCTGGTGCCCAGGTAGGTCATGCCCGTGCGGGCGGCCAGCGCGAACTGCGCGTCGACCTCCGGCCATGCCGGGGCGCCGTCGTAGACCACGACGGTGGCGCCGGTCAGCAGGGCCGACGTGGCGATGTTCCACATGATCCAGGCGGTCGAGGCGTACCAGAAGAAGCGGTCGCCGGGCCCGACGTCCAGGTGCAGCTGGAGCTGCTTGCGCTGCTCGAGCACCACCCCGCCGTGCCCGTGCACGATGCCCTTCGGCAGGCCGGTGGTGCCCGACGAGTACACGACCCACAGCGGGTGGTCGAAGGGCAGCTCGGCGAACTCCGGCTCCTGCTCGTCGGCGACCGCGTCCGCCCACGGCAGCGCGCCGTCCGGCACCTCGTCGGGGTGCAGCCGGGGGACGGCGACCGTCGTCCGCACCGTCGGCAGCGCCGAGCGCAGCTCGGCGACGACCTGCCGGCGGTCGTACTCCTTGCCGCCGAAGCGGTAGCCGTCGACGGCGACCAGCACCACCGGCTCGATCTGCGCGAACCGGTCGAGCACGGCCCGGGTGCCGAAGTCGGGCGCGCAGGACGACCAGACCGCGCCGATCGAGGCGGCGCCGAGGAAGGCGACGACCGCCTCGGGCACGTTGGGCAGGTAGCCGGCCACCCGGTCGCCGGCCCGCACGCCCAGCCGGCGGAGGGTCGCGGCGAACGCCCCGACCTGGCGGCGCAGCTGGGCCCAGGAGATCTCGACCGGGTCGCCGCCCTCGGCGACGGTGACGAGGGCCACGCCGTCGTACCGCAGCGCCTGCTCGGCGAAGTTCACCGTCCGCCCCGGGAACCACACGGCACCGGGCATCTCGCGGCGGGTCAGCACCTCGTCGTCGGGGACGTCGGGCAGCACGCCTGTCCAGTGCGCGAGGTCGGCCCAGAACTGCTCGAGGTGGTCGACCGACCAGCGCCACAGCGCGTCGTAGTCGGGCGGGTCGCCGACGTCGAGCCCGCGCCGCTCGCCGACCCAGGCGGCGAAGGCCGCGACGCGGGTCGCCCGCGCCGACTCGGGCGTGGGTCGCCAGAGCACCTCGGGATCGGACGTGTCGGTCGATGCGCTGGTCACGGCAGCACCTTGCCAGCCCGGGCGTCCGCCGGGGAGGGTTCGGCACGGACGGGCGCGGGCAGGGCCAGGCGGACGACGCCCCGAGGAGGGAGGACGCCGTGCGGCGCTCGCTGGTGATCCTGGGCGGCTCGGGCGACCTCACCGGCCGCCTGCTGCTGCCGTCGCTGGCCCGGTTGGAGGCGAGCGGCGACCTGGCCGACGTCGGTCTGCTCGGGGTCAGCCGCGAGGACCTGGACGACGACGGGTACCGCGACTGGGCCCGGCGCCGCCTGGCCGCGCACGCCGGCGACCTCGACGAGGAGGCCCGCGAGCGACTGGTCGGCCGGCTGCGCTACCGCCCCGGCGACGTCACCTCCTCCGCCGACCTGCGCGCCGCGCTCGACCGGACCGACGGCGTGCCGATCGTCTACCTGGCGCTCCCCAACACCGTCTTCCGCCCGACCGTCGACGCCCTCGCCGCGGTGGGCCTGCCCGAGGGCGCGCAGGTGGTCGTGGAGAAGCCCTTCGGGCGCGACCTGGCCGACGCCCGCGAGCTCAACGCCGCGCTGCACCGGCTGCTGCCCGAGGAGTCGGTCTTCCGGGTCGACCACTTCCTGGCCAAGCCGACGGTGCTGAACGTGCTGGGTCTGCGCTTCGCCAACCGGCTGTTCGAGCCGGTGTGGAACGCCGCGCACGTCGAGCGGGTGGACATCGTGTTCGACGAGACGCTGGGCCTGGAGGGGCGGGCCGGCTACTACGACCGGGCCGGCGCGCTGCGCGACATGCTGCAGAACCACCTGCTGCAGCTGCTCGCGCTGGTGGCGATGGAGCCTCCGCTGACCGTCACCGGGGGCGGGCTGGCCTCGCGCAAGGCCGACCTGCTGCGCGCGGTCCGCCCGCCGGTCGACGTCCGGGCCGGCAGCGTCCGCGGCCGCTACACCGCCGGCGAGGTCGACGGCCGCCGGCTGCCCGACTACGCCGGTGAGGAGGGCGTCGATCCGGCCCGCGGGACCGAGACCTACGCCGAGTTCACCGTCACCGTGGAGAACTGGCGCTGGGCCGGCGTGCCGTTCCGGCTGCGCACCGGCAAGGCGATGGGCACCGGCCGCAAGGAGGTCGTCGTCCGCTTCCGCCCCGTGCCGCACCTTCCCTTCACCGACGAGGAGCCCGCGCCGGACGTGCTGCGGCTGCAGCTGTCCCCCGACGGCATCGCGCTGGAGCTGAACCTCAACGGCTCCGGCGACCCCTTCGACCTCGAGCGCGAGGTGCTCACCGCCACGCCGCCCGGCGGCGACCTGCCCGCGTACGGCCTGGTGCTGCGCGAGCTGCTCGGCGGCGACACCAGCCTGGCGATCAGCGACGTCGAGGCCGAGGAGAGCTGGCGGATCGTCGAGCCGGTGCTCGCCGCGTGGGCGGCCGATGAGGTGCCGCTGCTCGAGTACGCCGCCGGGTCGGCTGGTCCGGAGGCGCGGCCGTGACCGGGGGTCGGCCCACGCCGGGCGAGCAGCGCAACGTGCTCGGCGGGCCGCTGCAGCCGTGCGGCGACGAACCGGTCACCGGCTTCTACCGGGACGGGCACTGCACGAGCGGGCCGGACGACATCGGCAGCCACACCGTCTGCGCGGTGGTCTCCGCCGAGTTCCTGGAGCTGCAGCAGGAGCTGGGCAACGACCTGACGACGCCGCGTCCCGAGTACGGCTTCCCGGGGCTGCGACCGGGCGACCGGTGGTGCGTGGTCGCCGTCCGGTGGCTGCAGGCGTACCAGGCCGGCGCGGCCGCCGGCGTGGTGCTGGCCGCCACCAACGCCCGGGCGCTGGAGGTGGTCCCGATCGAGGCCCTGCGGCAGCACGCCGTCGACGTCCCCGACGACGCGAGCAGCCTGGAGTGACCGCCGGCCACCGGCGTTCCCCCGGCCGGACCGCTCGGGACCGATCCACCCGTTCGGGCGGCGAGGTAGCTTGCGTCGCTGACTAGTCAGCGCTACAACCTACTCATGTCGGACGACGGGTCCTGGCCTCCCGAGTGGATGCGCGCCGCGCTGCCGTTGTGCGTGCTCGCCGTGGTGGCCGCCGAGGAGACCTACGGCTACGCCGTCGCCCAGCGGCTGCACGCGGCCGGCTTGGGCACGGTCAAGGGCGGCACCCTCTACCCGGTGCTCAACCGGCTGGAGCAGGAGGGCCTGCTGCGGTCGGCCTGGCGGGAGGGCGCCGGCGGTCCCGGGCGCAAGTTCTACACCGTCACCGAGCAGGGCAGCGCGGCGCTCGCCGAGCGCACGGCCGCGTGGCACACCTTCGCCGAGCGGGCCGGGCGCCTGCTCCCGTCCCTGGAGGCGCAGCGATGAGCACCGCCCTGAGCACCTACCGCCGCGACCTCATCCTGGCCCTGCGGATGCGGGAGGTCCCCGGCGACCGGATCGGCGAGATCGTCGCCGAGGTGGAGAGCCACGTCGCCGACACCGGGGAGGACCCGCTGGACGCGTTCGGTCCGGCCAGGGACTACGCGGCCGGCTTCGCCGGCGGGCGCCGGTCCCGGTGGGGCTGGCACGAACTCCTCGTGGCCGTGGCCAGCGGGGTCGGCGGCTACCTCGTCGCCGTCGGTCTGCTCGGGCTGGTGGGCGGCACTCCGGCCGGCCCCCTGCCCTCGTGGGCGGCGCTCCTGCTCGGCGTGGCGATCGGCGTCCCGACGATCGGACACGTCCGGCGCAGGAGCTCGGTCATCCGCGACCCGCGCACCGGGCAGGAGATGCTCCCCGTCCCGCGGTGGGTGCCGTGGGCCGTGGCCGGCACCCTCGCTGCCCCGCTCGTCGTCGGCGTGGCGGTCGTCGCCCTGTCCTCCTGACGCCCGGCGGCACGCGGCGGCCCGGGTTACGTTCGCGGGCATGGCCGACACCGACCTGCATTTCTACTTCGACCCGGTGTGCCCCTTCGCCTGGATGACCAGCAAGTGGGTGCGCACCGTGGTCGCCCAGCGCGACTACACCGTCGAGTGGCGGTTCATCTCGCTGCGACTGCTCAACGCCCACGTGGACTACGACACGCACTTCCCGCCGGACTACGAGGCCGGGCACACCGCCGGGCTGCGGCTGCTGCGGGTGGCGTCCCGGGTCCGGGCCGAGCACGGGCAGGCAGCGGTCGGCCGCTTCTACGAGGCCTGCGGGGAGCGCATCTTCGAGCAGGGTCGCGACGACGAGCGCCCCGAGCGGGGCACCCGCGAGTTCGTCGCCCCGATCCTGGCGGCGGCCGGGCTGCCGGTCCCGCTGCTCGACGCGCTGGACGACGAGTCGCACGACCTGGAGATCCGGGCCGAGACCGACGAGGCGCTGGCCCTGACCGGCAAGGACGTCGGGACGCCGATCCTGCACTTCCGCCCCGGCACCGACGAGGGGACGGCGTTCTTCGGGCCGGTGATCAGCCGGCTGCCCGACGAGGAGCAGGCCGCCCGGCTGTGGGACCACGTCGTCGGCCTGGCCACCTTCCCGGGCTTCGCCGAGCTCAAGCGCAGCCTGCGGGAGCGGCCGCAGCTACCGGCGTTCGGCGTGGCGGGCGGCGAGGTCGGCACCCAGGAGGACTGGCACGCGGGCAGCCGCCGCCTGAAGAAGTGACCGGAGTGGATCCGTCGCGGTCACCGCGATGTCACCGCGACGGATCCACTCCGATCAGCGCCAGGGGGACCTCGGGCAGCGGGGTGGGCGCCGGCGCCCGGCGGGCGGTCTGCGCGAGCGCGATGCCGAGCAGGACGACGGCGCCACCGGCGATCTGCCAGCCCGTGAGCACCTGCTCGACCCACAGCCAGGCGACGACCGACGCGAACACCGGCTCGGTCGTCGCCACCAGGCCGGCCGTCGTGGGCGGCAGGTGGCGCAGCGCGGCGATCGACAGCCAGAAGGGCACGATCGCGCCGAGCACGACGATCCACGCGACCAGCACCCACAGCGGCAGCTGGAGGGCGCCGAGCGACACCGGGACCCGCTCGCCGAGCACCGCGGCGTCGAACTCCCACCAGGGTGCGGCCACCGACCAGAAGGCCCCGGCCGCGACGAAGCTCCAGCAGGTCAGGGTCACCGGGTCGCGGGTGCCGGTGCCGCGCTCCCCCATCAGGTAGTAGGTGGCCAGGCACACCGCGGCGCACAGCGCGGCCGCCACGCCCACCGCGTCGAGCGAGCCGCCGCCCTGCCAGACCTGGGCGACCAGCACCAGGCCCGACAGCGACAGCGCCAGCGCGATCCAGAGCCGCCCGCGCACCTGCTCGCGCCGGACGACCCGGACGTACAGGGCGATGAGCACCGGCGCGGTCATCTCGAACACCAGCGCGATGCCGACCGGCAGCCGCCCGATCGCCACGTAGTAGAGGAACTGCGTGAGCGCGACTCCGACCACGCCGAAGACCGCCAGGAACGGCACCTCGCGCCGGCTGATCCGCAGCCGCCCGGGCGCCACCAGCGCGAGCACCGCCACCAGGCCGACCGCGGCACCGAGGCAGCGCAGCGCGGTCAACCGCGTGGGAGGCAGCCCGGCCTCGAGGGCGAGGGTGGAGACGGTGCCGTTGACGGCGAAGAAACCGGCGGCGGCCAGCGTGCAGGCGTAGCCGAGGCCGGGGTGGGCGGGACGGGGCACGTGCCGCACTGTAGCCGTCGTCGGGGCAGATGCCACCTACCGACCCCGCGGGGGCATGGGCCCGTCCGGCCCGCCGGTCGGCCGGTCGGCCAGGACGACGCCGGCGGGTCAGCCGGTCGGGCGGCCGGTCCGGTTAGCGCTGGCGGTGGTCGGCCCGAGGCGACAGGGTGGACGACGATGGACGCCCTCGCGATCACCCCGCTCACCGACCTCTGGGACTGGCTGCGCCGCAGTGGCCTGGAGATCCTGCTCATCATCCTGGGCTCGGTGCTGCTGACCCGCTTCGTGCAGTGGGTCGGCGTGCGGATCACCGACCGCATCGACCGCCGCGCCACCGGCGGTGACGCCCTGGTGCGCTCGGAGGCCGCCAAGCACCGTCACTCGCTGACGCAGGTGCTCACCTGGGCGGCCATCGTGCTCATCTACACGATCGCGGTCTTCTTCGTGCTCGACCGCATCGGCGTCCCGGTGACCGGGCTGGTCGCCCCGGCGACCGTGCTCGGCGTCGGGCTCGGCTTCGGCGCGCAGCGCATCGTGCAGGACGTGCTCGCCGGCTTCTTCATCATCACCGAGCGGCAGTACGGCTTCGGCGACGTCGTGGCCATCAGCGTGATCGGTGCGGCCGAACCGGCCAACGGCACCATCGAGGACGTCACGCTGCGCATCACCCGCGTCCGCTCCGCCGACGGCGAGGTGATGACGGTGCCCAACGGGCAGATCGTCAAGGTCGTCAACCTCTCCCGCGACTGGGCGCGCGCCGTGGTCGACGTCCCGGTGCCGACCAGCATGGACGTCAACCGGGTCAACGAGATCCTGCGCGAGGTCGGCCGCGAGGCGTTCCGCGATCCGGCGATGCGCCCGCTGCTGCTCGATCCGCCCAGCGTGATGGGGGTGGAGAGCATCGACCTCGACCAGGTCAACGTGCGCGTGGTGGCCCGGACGCTCCCCGGCCGGCAGTTCGAGGTGGGCCGCGACCTGCGGGCCCGCGTGGTGCTCGCGTTCCGCCGGCAGGGCATGCACCTGCCGTCCGCGCCGGCGGCGGACGAGGCGCCCGCGGAGGCGGGCGAGACCCCGACGCAGGTGCTGCGGTGAGCACGCCGCAGGAGGAGCACCCGCGCGAGCAGGCGGTCGACGTCCCCACGGTGAGCACCGCGCCGCCGCGGTCGCGCTGGCGTCGGCAGTGGGGGTCGGTGCCCGCGCACCTCGGCCGCGCCCGCACCTCCACGGTGCTGCTCTCGGTGGCCTTCGTCGCCGTCGCCGTCCTGTACCTGCTGGTCCGCCCGGTGCCCACGGGTTCGGCGGGCACACCGGCCGCCCCGGCCCCGGTCACCGAGGCGCCGGCCGGGACGCCCCCGCCGACCACGCCGGAGACGACCGAGCAGTCACCGGAGTCCCCCACGACGACGTCCCCGGAGGAGACGCCGACGGACACGTCACCCGGGACGACGACCGGCACGAGCCCCCGCACCGGCACGGGCACCGGCACGGGGACCACGCCGCAGACGGGCACCGGCGGGTCGCCGACCGGCACGAGCGCCCCGGCGCCGACCCAGGAGGGCGCGCCGACCACGTGACGCGGTCCCTCGGTCGAGGGCGCCCTGCCACCGAGCGCGCGCATCCGTGGGCGCTGACGCGCGCGAACACGCCGCGTGGACGACCGGAGCTGCTCGCTCGACCGTGGCCACCCGGGGACCGTCCAGTCAGGCGAGCGGGCGCACCTTCCGGGCGGCCGGGATGCGGTCGGTGTAGCTCTTCGCGTTGCGGGTGATGTGGGCCATCTCCTTGTCGCCGGCCTGCTTGACCACCTTCGCCGGGACGCCGGCCACGATCGACCCTGGCGGCACCACGGTGCCCTGCGTGATGACCGCGCCCGCCGCGACGATCGAGCCGCTGCCGATGTGCGCGCCGTTCATGACCACGCTGCCCATGCCGACCAGGACGTCGTCGTCGACGCGGCAGCCGTGCAGCACCACGCGGTGGCCGACGGTGACGCCCCTGCCCACGACGAGCGGGGACCCGGGGTCGGAGTGCAGCGTGCTGCCGTCCTGGATGTTGCTGTCCTCCCCGATCTCGATGATCTCGGAGTCGGCCCGCGCGATCGCGCCGTACCAGATGCTCGCCCGCGGGCCCATGGTCACCCTGCCGACGACGACGGCGGTGGGCGCGACGAAGGCCTCGTCGTGGATCTGCGGCGCGCCGAACTCGTGCTCGGCGATGAAGTGGTCCACGGTGCGGCTCCTCCGGATCGGCGGTGACGACGGTCGAGGGGGCGACGGTCGAGGGTGCCGTCCACCCCAGCACAGCGCCGGGCGCCCGCCCCCGGCGGGTCAGAGTTCGATCTCGGCGGCCACCCGCGGGATCTCCGGAGGCAGCTCCCGGGCCAGGAAGCCGAGCCGGCCGACCGCCGCCGCCAGCCGCTCCCCCGCCCGGCCGTGCAGGTGCGCGGCCCACACGGCCGCCTGCACCGGGTCGGCGCCGCGGGCGAGCAGGCCGGCGACGATCCCGGCGCGGACGTCGCCCGAACCGGAGACGCCCAGCCCGGCGCCGCCGCTCTCGTCGCGCCAGAGCCGGCCGTCGGGAGCGGCGATCCACGACGTGGCACCCCCGAGGCCGACGGTCGCCCCGGCCCTGCCGGCCAGCTCGCGGGCCGAGCCGGCCGGGTCGTCGTCGTCGAGGTCGGGGTCGCGGTGCAGCGAGAGAGCGAGCTCCTTGGGGTTGGGCGTGAGCACCGCCCGGCCCTCGAGGTGCAGCACGCACCCCTCGTCGGCGGTGACGCAGGCCAGGCCGAGGGCGTCGAGCACCAGCGGACCGCGCAGCCGCGGCAGCAGCGCGGCGCCGAGGGCCTGCGTCTCCTCGGTGTCGATCATGCCCGGGCCGATGAGGACGGCCGACGCCGCCTCGGCCAGGTCGAGCACCTCCGCGGCGTCGTCGGCGCGGATGGCGCCGCGCGACGTCTCGGGCAGGCGGCGCACCAGCGCCTCCGGCAGCGCGGTGGCCGCGAACGGGGCGACGCTGGCGGCGGTGGCCACCTGCAGGCGGCCCGCCCCGGCGCGCAGCGCGGCCTCGGCGGCCAGCTGCACGGCGCCCAGGGTCTCGGAGCTGCCGCCGATGACCAGGATCGAACCGCGGGCCTCCTTGCCGCCGGTCGGCTCGGGCAGCCGCCAGGCCCGGAGCACCTGCGGGGTGACCAGCGTGGCGTCAGCCACGGCCGTCGAGCTGCTCATCCGGCTCCTCGGTGACGTCCTCGTCCTCGACGACGAGGTGGTCGACGCAGTTGAACGCGCGGAGCGCCAGCCCCCCGTCGCCGGCGCTCTCGTACCGGGTGAACGACGCGTTGGCGATCTGCTCGCGGCGGTCGATGTCGAGCACCTGCTCCTCGCTGAGCTCCTCCAGCACGTACCGGAACACCATGATGACCGCCTGGTGGCCGACCAGGAGCAGCCGTTCGCCGTCGTGCCGCAGCGCCTCGGTGGTGAGCAGGCTGCGCAGCCGCAGCGCGACGTCGGCCCAGCTCTCGCCGCCCGGCGGCCGGTAGTAGAACTTGCCCAGCGCGCGGCGGCGGCGTGCCTCCTCGGGGAACTCCTCACGGATGCCCGTGCCGGTCATGCCGTCCAGGACGCCCAGGTCGCGCTCGCGCAACCGCTCGTCCACCCGCACGGCGAGGCCGAGCTGCCCGGCGGCGATCTCGGCCGTCGTCCGCGCGCGGACGAACGGGGAACTGAGGACGGCGGTGGGCCGCTCGTCGTCCGGCAGCTCCGCGAGCCAGCGGCCCAGCGCCTCGGCCTGGCCGCGGCCGGTGTCGGACAGCGGGACGTCGGGGTCGCGGACGTCGAGCTCGAGCCGGCCCGCCCCCGCCTCCTGCGCCCGGACGTCGGCGAGGTTGCCGGTGCTCTCGCCGTGGCGCACCAGCCACAGCGCCACCGGGCCGGGCTCCCGTCGTCCCACGCGCCTCCCCGTCCGCCGCTCGCCCACCTGCTCGGGCGTCCGATGCCGACGGATAGCCGGACGGCCGCGGCGCCAAACCGTGCCGGGGCGACGGGGGTGGACGCCGTCCGGCGCGGTGCCCACCATCGGCGACGTGACCGTCCCCGACGACCTCCCGCTGCTGGACTTCGCCGACCGGGCCGCACTGGAGGCGTGGCTGGAGGCCGAGCACGCCGCCGCGCCCGGCGCGTGGGTCAGGCTCGCGAAGAAGGGCACCGGGATCCCGTCGGTGACGCAGACCGAGCTCGTCGAGGCGGTGCTGTGCTTCGGCTGGATCGACGGGCGGGCGCAGCGGCTGGACGACCGGTTCTGGGCGCAGCGGATCACCCCGCGCCGGCCGCGGAGCGTCTGGTCGCGGAAGAACGTCGAGACGGTCGCCGCGCTGACCGCCACGGGCCGGATGCGCCCGGCCGGGCTGGCGGCCGTGGAGGCGGCACGCGCCGACGGCCGCTGGGACCGCGCCTACCCCGGGCAGGCCGAGGCGACCGTGCCCGACGACCTGGCCGCCGCGCTGGCCGCCGACCCCGCGGCGCAGCGGGCGTTCGAGGCGCTGGACGGCAGCAACCGCTACGCCGTCCTGTGGCGGGTGCACACCGCCGGCACGCCGGCGACCCGAGCACGCCGGATCGGCGCGCTGGTGGAGATGCTGAGGGAGGGCCGCCGCCCGTACTGAGCGCCGGCGGTGCGCCGACGCTCTCCGGGTGGGAGCGCGGCGGCTCCGGCGGGGGCCCGGTCAGCCGGCGGGGGCGGAGATGCGGACGGCGCCGGCGTAGCCGCGCTGGTCGACGCTGGTGACCGCGACGGGGCGGCCGAAGGTGCGGGCGTGCACCATCTTACCGTTGCCGATGTAGAGCCCGACGTGGCTGATCGGCGAGTAGAAGAAGACCAGGTCACCGGGCTGCAGCTGGTCGCGCGACACCCTGGTGCCCATGCCGGCCTGCGCCCGGCTGGAGTGCGGCAGCTCCACGCCGGCCGCGGCGAAGGCGAAGCGGGTCAGGCCGGAGCAGTCGAAGCCGCGCGGCCCGGAGCTGCCCCACTCGTACGGTGCACCGATCTGGGCCAGGGCGGCCCGTACGGCGGCCCCCGCGGCGCCGCTGGGCGCCGGCGGGAGTTCCGCGGTCGCCGGCGCCTCCAGCGCCGGGCCGGCCAGCCGCTCGGTGACGCGGGCCTGCTCGGCCGCGGTCAGCCGGGCGAAGATCGCCTGGTACTCGGCCACCCGGGTCTGCAGCTGGGCCTTCTGCGCCTGCAGCTCCTCCAGCCCCGCACGCGCGGTGGCCGCCGCCTGGTCGGCGGCTGCCTGCGCCTCGGCGGCGGCGCGCTGCGCGGCGGCGACCTCGGCGACCACCGCCTCGGTGTGGTCGGCGATCATGTCCAGGGTGGTCATCTGCTGGACGAGTTCGGTGGCGGACTCGCTGGTCAGGAACGCCGCCATCCGCGACTGCGTCCGCCCCGTGTAGCCGCTCTGGGCGATCGCGGCCAGCCGCGGCTCCAGCGCGGCCAGCGCGGCCTGCGCTTCCGCGGCGTGCTGCGCGGCGGTCGCGGCGGCCGCCTGCTGGGCGGCCACCGTCACCTCGGCTTCGTGCACCTGCTCGTCGATCTGGGTCAGCTGCAGCGCGGCCTGCTCGACCTGGGCCCCGGCCTCGGCCACGGTGGCCGGCTCGGCCGACGCCGGAGCGGGCGCGAGCACGCCGGTGGCCAGCGCGACGAGCACGGCACCCACGGCGGTCGCGGCGCGGGCGGTCCGGCGGCGGGGGGTGGTCCGCGTGTGCTGCACCGTCGTCCTCCGTCCGTCGGCGCCCGTGCCCGGGATCCGGGCAGGGAAGAGAGGCGCGTCGGGACGGACGGTAGGGAGAGACCGCCTGCACGTAGCGGGTGGCGCGCGGGACGACGGAGGCGTCACCGTCCCGGGCGTCACACCGATCGCACGGCGTCCCGGTCGTCACAGCCGGCCCGCCGGTACCTCTGGACATCGCGCGGCACGCCCGGCGGGCGAGCCGCGCGGTGCGCCGGGCGAGCGAGCCGGGCGGAGCGGGCGGGCCGGGGCAGGACTGCCCGACGGGCGCGAACGGCCCGGGCACACGAGCCGGTCCCGGGGCGGTGACGAGCGGCCGGGACCGGCGGCGGGCGGCGGGGACATCCGCCGGACCGGGGCGGTCAGCCGGCGAGGGGCTCCTGGGCGTCCAGCCCGGAGAGTGCGGTGAAGTCGCGCAGGATCGCGGACAGCTCCTCGGCCGTCCACGGCTCGCAGCAGTCGCAGCCGCCGTCGCGGAAGCTGGCCAGGCCGAGCTTGCCGCCCGCCTGGTCCTCGGCGATGGCCAGGTGCCCGGCGGAGGGGTGGCGGTGGCAGCTGCAGGCCGCGGCGCACAGGCCCAATCCCCAGCCGGAGATGACCACCGTGCGGCCGTCGTCGCGGACCTTGCCGATCTGGAAGACGGACGGCTTGCGACTCCTGGTCACGGGAGTCCTCCCCTCGACGGCTCCCGGTGCGGGAGGTCGCGTTGCGCGGTGCGGGTCGGCGTCCGGGGCCGGACGCGGAGGTGCTGCATCCGGTATCGGCATGACGGCCGCTCCGGTTGAGCCCTGCGGAGCCAACCCGATCGACGAGAGCTTTCGGTGGTGGTTCCGGCACCGAGCGTAAGGGGGCGGACGGCGGCTGTCGCCAGCAGTTGTCGCCAGACGTGCGGACCCGCTGTTGTGGAACCGCACAGTCGGCGTGGTCACGCCCGGGGTACCCGCCCCGGGGTCCCGGCGGGACCCAGAGGGGACGCGCATCCCGGCTCAGCTGGCGGGGCTGACGCTGCTCATGTTGAAGTCGGGCACGCGCAGCGGCGGCATCGCCGTCCGGGTGAACCAGTCGTTCCACTCACGCGGCAGCGTGCGCTCCGTCCGGCCCGCCTGCACGGTGCGGGCGAGCAGGTCGACCGGCGACTCGTTGAAGCGGAAGTTGTTCACCGCACCGGTCACCTCCCCGTTCTCGACGAGGAAGACGCCGTCGCGGGTGAGCCCGGTGAGCAGCAACGTCTGCGGGTCGACCTCGCGGATGTACCAGAGCGTGGTGAGCAGCAGGCCGCGATCGGTGGCGGCCACCATCTCGTCGAGGGAGGCCGTCGCCGCCGCGTCCTCCAGGAGGAGGTTGTCGCCGGCCGCGGTGGCCGGCGCCGTCGTCCGCAGCGCCCAGGCCCGGGGCCGGACGAGGTTGGTGAGCGTGCCGTCCTCGATCCAGTTGGTCGCGGGGACGGCCATGCCGTTGTCGAAGACCGACGCGCTGCCCGACGAACCGCTCACCACCTGGAACGGGGCGCACTCGAGGCCGGGCGCGAACGGGTCGCTGCGCAGGGTCAGCGGCAGCGCGGCGAGCCGCTCGCCGATCCGGTTGCCGCCGCCGGGTCGGGCGAAGACGTTGCGCCCCTCGTCGGCGTCCCGCGCCTCCATCGTCCAGTACAGGTAGATCATCAGGTCGCTGACGGCCGACGGCGGCAGCAGCGTCTCGTAGCGTCCGGCGGGCAGCTCGAGCTGCCGCTGCGACCACTCGTAGCGGCGGGTGACCTCGGCGGCCAGGTCGGGCACCGACACGTCGCGGAAGTCGCGGGTGCCAACGCCGGCCCAGACGGACCTGCCGAAGTCGGCGCTCTTACCGTTCAGCTCGACCCGGCCGGTGGGCTGGTCGTGGCGCAGCCGCAGGCCGGTCGAGGAGCCGAAGTAGACCGTCTCCATCGTGTGCTCGGCGAAGCCGAACAGCAGCTGGCCGCGGTCGCGGGCCTCGCCGAAGGCCTGGCCCAGCGCCGGCGCGAAGTCGGTGAACACCTCGATCGAGGTCTCGGCGGGATCGGCGTCCCAGTCGCCGGACGACGGCGGCTTCTCGCTGATGAGCGGCATGGCGTCCTCGGCCGGCCCGGCGTCGCGCGCGGCCTGCTCGCTGGCGGCCACCAGCTGGGCGACGTCCGGGGTGCCGGTGCGCGCGACGGTGCCGGCAGCCATGCCGGCGCCACCGTCGACGAAGCTGATGACCACGACGCGGCGGGAGCGCATCGCCCCGTTGGTGGTCAGGCTGTTGCTCGCCCACCGCAGGTTGGCCTCCGAGCTCTCGACCACGTAGGCGATCTGCTCGTCGGCGGTCGAGGCCGCCAGGGCCTGCTCCACGAGGTCCTGGGCCGGGACGTTGCTCGACGAGGCGGTCACCGTCCTCCCTCCTGCACCGTGTTGAGGACGTTGACCTGCTCGAACAGCGCGGCGGGGCACCCGTGGCTGACCGGGGCGACCTGGCCGGGCTGACCCTTCCCGCAGTTGAAGGCGCCACCGAGGACGTAGGTCTGCGGCCCGCCGACCCGTGTCATCGCGCCCCAGAAGTCGGTGGTCGTCGCCTGGTAGGCCACGTCGCGCACCTGCCCCGCGAGCCTGCCGCCCTCGATGCGGTAGAAGCGCTGGCCGGTGAACTGGAAGTTGTAGCGCTGCATGTCGATCGACCAGCTCTTGTCGCCGACGACGTAGATGCCCCGGTCGACGCCGGCGATGATCTCCTCCGTCGAGGGGCCGCCGGGTGCGGGCTGCAGCGACACGTTCGGCATCCGCTGCACCGGCACGCGGTGCGGGCCGTCGGCGAAGGCGCAGCCGTTGGAGCGGTCCATGCCGCGCAGCCGGGCCATGTTGCGGTCGACCTGGTAACCGACCAGCACGCCGTCCCGCACGATGTCCCACCGCTGCCCGGCGACGCCCTCGTCGTCCCAGCCCACCGTCGACAGCCCGTGCGGGGCCGTGCGGTCGCCGGTGACGGCCATCAGCGGGGAGCCGTAGCGCAGCGTGCCGAGCCGGTCGACCGTGGCGAAGGAGGTGCCGGCGTAGGCGGCCTCGTAGCCCAGCGCCCGGTCGAGCTCGGTGGCGTGCCCGACCGACTCGTGGATGGTCAGCCACAGGTTGGACGGCGCGATGACCAGGTCGTAGCGCCCGGCCTCGACCGACGGCGCCTTGACCTTCTCCTGCAGCAGCTCCGGGATCTCGGCCAGCTCCGCCTGCCAGTCCCAGCCGGTGCCGGTGAGGTACTCCCAGCCGCGCCCGGCCGGTGGGGCGAGGGTGCGCATGCTCTCGAACGAGCCGGTGGCGCGGTCGACGGTGAGGGCGGTGATGTCGGGGTTGAGCCGCACGCGCTGCTGCCGGGTGCGGGTGCCGGCGGTGTCGGCGTAGAACTTCTGCTCCTTGACCAGCATGCAGGTGGTCTGCACGTGCTCGACGCCGTCGGCGGCCAGCAGCCGCTCCGACAGCTCGGTGAGCAGGCCGGTCTTGTCGGCGTCCGGCACGGTGAACGGGTCGACGTCGTAGTCGGAGACCCACGTCCCGTCACGCTCCACCGGCTCGGGCGCGAGCTCGACGCGGTCGCTGCTCAGCGCGGCCGACACCCGCGCCACCGCCACGGCCTGCTCGGCCAGGCGGACCGCCTCGGCTGCGGTCAGCACGACGCCGGCGGCGAAACCCCAGGTGCCCTCGTGCACCACGCGGACGGCGAGGCC
Organism: Geodermatophilus sp. YIM 151500; assembly: GCF_025716945.1. Classification (GTDB taxonomy): domain Bacteria; phylum Actinomycetota; class Actinomycetes; order Mycobacteriales; family Geodermatophilaceae; genus YIM-151500. The sequence goes on along the minus strand of NZ_JAOVZT010000006.1, from coordinate 138,168 downwards.
GAGGTCCTCCGCGTCGGCCAGCGCCTCGAGCCGGGCGTCGCGCAACCGGATGTTCTGGGTGCGGATCCGCTCGACCCGCAGGTCGGCGTGCTCGCAGCCGAGGTCGACCGCGCGGGTGAGGGCTGCCTCCGCCAGGGCGTTCAGCGGCAGGGCGAGGAAGGTCTCGTCGACGGGGTGGCGGGGTGGCACCCCGCCTGTCTACCAGTCGGTCCGGACCGGATCCGCGCCGCGCCCGGACGGTGCGGAGTGGATCCGTGCGCGTCACGCGCACGGATCCACTCGACGTCAGCGGGCGAGCAGCTCGTCGAGGCGCTCGTAGCCCTCCCGGACGCCGACCTCCATCCCGCTGGCGACCATGGCGTCGCGGTCGGCGAAGGAGTCGACCAGCGAGGTGGTGGTGAGCCGGGTGCGCCCGTCGCCGACGCCCTCGAGCGTCAACTTCTCCAGCGCGACGCCGTCGGGCTCGCCCTCGTAGGTGAAGGTCTGCACGATCAGCTCGTCGGGCCGGACCTCGTGGAAGCAGCCGCGGAAGCCGTACTCCTCCCCCTGGTCGCCGGTGTGGACGTAGCGGTACGACCCGCCGCTGCGGCAGTCGTACCGGTCGATGCGCATCTGCACGCCACGCGGACCGAGCCACTGGACGAGCAGGTCGGGGTCGACGTGCGCCCGGAACACCTTCTCCTTCGGGGCGTCGAACTCCCGGATGATCCGGACGAGCGGGACATCGGGATCGACGACGATCTGCGTCTCGGAGTGCCGGGTGGCGGTCATGACGGGCTCCCTTCCTGCGCTGCGGGGGACGTGCTCGCGTCGTCCGGCATGGACCGGAGGACGTCGTCCAGCCGGCGGTAGCGCTCCTCGGCCTGCCGCCGGTACCGCTCGATCCACGCGGTCATCAGGTCGAGCACCTCCGCCTCGAGGTGCACCGGACGCCGCTGCGCCTGGCGGCTGCGGCTGACCAGGCCGGCCCCTTCGAGCACCTTGAGGTGCTTGGAGACCGCCTGGACGGTGACGTCGTACGGCGCGGCCACCTCGCCGACCGTGGCGTCGCCCACGGCGAGCCGCGCCACGATGTCGCGCCGGGTGGGATCGGCCAGGGCCGAGAACACCCGCGAGAGCCGGTCCGCCGCCACGACACCCTCCCTGTTCCTCAACCGAGCGGTTGTAGACGACGCTAGCGCTCCTGCACGCCTTCGTCAACCATCCGGTTGAACCATCCGCAGCCGCCCGCCACCTAGCGTGGGGGCCTCCGCCGAGCCGCCGGCGGACGACCCCGAGGAGTGCCATGCCGAGCAGCGGGAACACGGCCGACGGCGACACCGGGGTGGTGGACCTCCTGGTCCTGGGTGGGGGCACCGCCGGGATCGTCGGCGCGCGGACCGCCGCGGCCCTCGGTGCGCGGGTGCTGCTCGTCGAGCGGCACCGCACCGGAGGTGACTGCCTCTGGACCGGGTGCGTGCCCTCCAAATCGCTGCTGGCTGCCGCCGCTGCCGCGGCCGACGCCCGACGGGCCGGTGCCCTCGGCGTCGACGTCCCCCGGGTGTCGGTCGACTTCGCCCGGGTCCGCGCGCACGTGCGCGCGGCGATCGGGACGATCGAGCCGGACGACTCCCCCGCGACCCTGCGGGCCGCCGGCGTCCGCGTCCTGGCGGGGACCGCCGTGCTGACCGGTCCCGACACGGCGCGGGTGGACGGCCGGGCCGTCACCTTCCGGTCGGCGCTGCTCGCCACGGGGGCCGATCCCCTGCTGCCCCCGGTGCCCGGCCTGGCCGACGCCCGGCCGCTGACCAGCGAGACGGTCTGGGACGAGCTGACCGAGCTGCCCGGGCGGCTGGTCGTGCTCGGCGGCGGGCCGATCGGCTGCGAGCTGGGGCAGGCCTTCGCCCGGCTGGGTGCCGGCGTCACCGTGGTCGACGGCGCCCGGCGGCTGCTCGGCGGCGAGGACCCGGAGGCGTCCGCGGTGGTCGCGGCGGCCCTGCGCCGCGACGGCGTCGACGTGCGGCTCGGCCAGCAGGCCGCGTCGGTCGCGCGCGGGGAGCTCGCGCTCGCCGACGGGACGCGGATCGCGTTCGACGCGCTGCTGGTCGCCGTGGGCCGGCGGGCGCGCACCGGGATGCTGGGGTGCGCGGACGCCGGGGTGCGACGCGCCGACGACGGCAGGGTGGTCGTGGACGGGACGCTGCGCACCACGAACCCGCGGATCTGGGCCGCCGGCGACGTGACCGGCCCGCCGTACTTCACGCACACCGCCGGGGTGCACGGCAGCATCGCGGCGAGCAACGCCGTGCTCGGCCTGCGGCGGGAGGTCGACCGCGTCGTCCCGCGGGTCACCTACACCGCGCCCGAGGTCGCCTCCGTCGGCGTGTCACCGGAGGACGGGCGGGCGCGCGGGCTGACGCTCCGCCGGGTCGGCCACGAGACCGTCGACCGCGCGGTCACCGAGGCCGGGACCGAGGGGTTCACGACGCTGGTTCTCGATCGGCGGCGGCGGATCGTGGGCGCCACCGTGGTCGGCCCCCGCGCCGGGGAGACCCTCGGCGAGCTCGCCCTCGCCGTCCGCCGGGGCCTGCGGGCGTCGGACCTCGCCGGCACGACGCACCCGTACCCCACCTACAACGACGCGGTCGTGGACGCGGCGCTCGACGACGTGCGCGACCGGCTGGCCTCGTTCCCGGTCCGCCCCCTGCTGCGGGCCGCCGTCCGCCTGAGGGGTCGCCGGCTGGACCGTCAGCGCAGCGCGCGGTAGCCGGCGACCACGCGCTGGCCGGCGCTCAGCGCGACCAGCGCCGCCCAGCAGCCGGCGACGACGTCGGCGTGCTGCGGCAGCAGCAGCCACAGCGAGTGCACGACGATCGTCTCCGTGCCCTCGGCCAGCCCGCCCAGGAACGACAGCGACCGGCCGTCGTCGAGCCGCCGTCCGGACCGCTCGGCGATCGACGAGAAGGCGAGGAACGCCGTCCCGTTGACGTAGTAGGCCAGCAGGACGAGCAGGAAGGGCCACACCGGAGCGCCGTGCCCGCGCGCGGCGCCGATGGCGACGCCCACGACCGTCGTCCCGTAGACGCAGAAGTCCGCGGTGATGTCGAAGAAGCCGCCGCTGCCGGCGTCGCCCGGCGCTCCCCGGGCGCGGCGACGCCGGGCGAGCGGCCCGTCCAGCCCGTCGGCCAGGCGCGAGACGAGCCACAGCACCAGCGCGACCGCCCACAGCTGCAGCGCGGCGGTGACCGCGCTGCCGAGGCCGAGCGCGAGTCCCAGGCCGGTGAGCCGGTCCGGCGTCACGCCGGGCCGGTCGAGACCGGCGGCCAGCCGGCCCAGAGGGGCGTCGAGCACCCGGCGGGCGGCGGCGTCGAGCACGGGCGACCTCCGCGTGGCGGCACTCCGATGAGCCGGGCACGATCTTGTCGCACGTCCGCACCGACCACATCCGGAGGCGGCCCTCCGCCCGAAGGTCCGTCGGGTGCTCGAGGCGCGCCCGCTCCCGCACCGGACCAGGAGGACGCAGGTCGATGACCGCACGACGCCCCGCAGGACGGTCCCCGGCGGTGGCCGCCGGTGCGGTCGCCCTCACCCTGTCCGCCCTGTCCGCCTGCGCGGCACCGGGCAGCGACGCGCCCGCCGCGGCCGAGCGCAGCTGGGACGACGTGCTGGCCGAGGCCGACGGGCAGACCGTGCGGTTGTGGATGTACGGCGGCGACGACAAGGGCAACGCCTACGTCGACGACGTGCTCGCCCCGGCCGCGGCGGAGCTCGGCGTGACCCTCGAGCGGGTACCCGTCGCGGACACCGCCGACGCGGTGAACCGGGTGCTCTCGGAGCGGCAGGCCGACGTGGAGGACGGCGAGGTCGACCTGGTCTGGGTCAACGGGGAGAACTTCGCCACGGGGCAGCAGGCCGGCGCGTGGCTGTGCGGCTGGACGTCGATGCTGCCCAACGCCGGCCTCGTCGACCCCGACGACCCGCTGGTCACGAGCGACTTCGGGCTGGACGTCGAGGGCTGCGAGGCGCCCTGGCACAAGGCGCAGTTCGCCCTGGTCTACGACGGGGCACGGGTCGAGGACCCGCCGGGCAGCGTCGAGGAGCTGCTCGACTGGGCCGAGGCCAACCCCGGCCGCTTCACCTACCCCGCCCCTCCCGACTTCACCGGCTCGGTGTTCGTGCGCCAGGCGCTCTACGCGGTGTCCGGAGGCGTCCAGAACGTGCCCCTGGAGTTCTCGCAGGAGGCGTACGACGAGCTGGCGCCCTCGCTGTTCGACCGGCTGGCCGAGCTCGAGCCGTCGCTGTGGCGGGAGGGGCGGACCTACCCCCAGGAGCTCGGCGAGCTCGATTCGCTCTACGCCGACGGGCAGGTCGACTTCACGATGACCTACGGCCCGGCGACGTTGCCCGACCTGGTCGCCGACGGCACCTTCCCGGAGACCACGCGCGTGCTGCTGGTCGAGGACGGCACGATCGGCAACGCCAGCTTCCTGGCCATCCCCTCGACCTCCGGCAGCCAGGCCGGGGCGATGGTGGTGGCGGACCTGGCGCTCTCGCCGGAGCAGCAGCTGGCCAAGGCCGACCCCGACGTGTGGGGGCAGTACCCGGTGCTCGACCAGGACCGGCTGCCCGAGGACGTGCGGGCCGGGCTCGCGCAGCTGCCGCGGTCGGAGGTCGTGCCGCCGTACGAGGAGCTCAGCGCGGACGCCGACCCCGAGCTCGACGCCGGTTGGGTCACCGCGATAGACGAGGGCTGGCGCCGGCAGATCGCCGCGAACTGACGCGCCGACGGTGATGACGACCGCGGCACGGTCCCCGTCAGCCCGCCCGGTCCGCGGATCCGGAGGGGCCGGCGGCCGGCGCCCGCGGCGTCCGGGGCCCCGCGGCCGCGCCGTCCTGCTCGTGCTGCCGGCCCTGGTGCCGGTGGTCGCCGTGGTCGGCGCCGCGCTGGGATCGGCGCTGCTGCTGGCGTCGGGCCTGGCGCCCCTCGTGGGACGACCCGAGCCGTCGGTGGACGCCTGGCGGGCGGTGGGCGCGGACCTGGGCACCTCGCTGCGCATCTCCCTCGGCATCGCGTCCGCCGCCACGGTGATCGCCGCCCTCGTCGGGTTGTGCCTGGCGCTGGCCGCGACCGCCGCCGTCCGCCGCAGCCGGCTGCTGGGCACGCTGGCGTCGCTCACCATCCCCGTCCCGCACCTGGTGGGCGCCGCCGCCATCGGGCTGCTCCTCGCCGACGCCGGGTTCCTCCCCCGCCTGCTCGGCATCGACCCGTCCTCGTGGCCGTCGCTGGTGGGCGGCCGGCTGTGGATCGCGGTGGTCGCCGAGTACGCGTGGAAGGAGTCGGCGTTCATCGCGCTCGTGGTGACCGCCGTGCTGTCGTCGCGCTCGGCGTCGTACGGCGAGACGGCCGCGCTGCTCGGTGCCGGCCGGTGGGCCAGGCTCCGGTTCGTGACCCTGCCGCTGGCCGCGCCCGCGCTGTGGTCGACCGCCGCGGTCTCGTTCGTCTACGCGCTCGGCTCGTACGAGGTGGCCGCGCTGCTGGGCCGGCCGTTCCCGGAGCCGCTGGCCGTGCTCGCCTTCCGGCTGTTCACCTCCATCGACCTGGCCGCGCGGCCGCAGGCGGCCGCGGTGGCGGTGACCACGGCGGGGGTGGCGCTGGTCGTCGTCCTGCTGTCGCTGCGGGCGCTGCGGCGGCTGGCGGCCGAGCGATGAGCGCCGTCCGGGCGCCCGTGGCGCGGCCGGCCCGGGCCCGGCCGGCTCGGGCGCGGGCGGCCCGGGCCCGGGCCGGCCGGGCCGCGTCGGTGGCCGGCCGCGCGGTGCTGGTCGTGTGGTTGGTGCTACCCGTCGTCCCGCTGCTGCTGTGGGCCTTCGCCGACCGCTGGGCCTTCCCGGCGCTGCTGCCGCAGGCGTGGGGCACCCGCGGCCTGCGGGAGGCGCTGGCCCGCGACGCCGGCGCGGCCTTCGGCCGGTCGACGCTGCTCGGCCTGGCGGTGGCGGTGCTGGCCACGCCGCTCGGTGCCATGGCCGGGCGGGCGCTCGCCTCCCGCCTCGTGCCGGCGTCGACCGCCGTCCTGGCGGTGGTGCTGTCGCCGCTCGTGCTACCGCCGTTCGCGGTGGCGCTCGGCCTCGACGTGCTGCTGCTGCGGCTGCGGGTGCCGGCCGCGGCCGGCGTGCTGGTGCTGCTGGTGGTGGCCGCGCTGCCCTACACGGTGATCGTGATGCGGGCGGCCTACGCCGCGCACGACCGGGGCTTCGAGGACGAGGCCCGCACGTTGGGCGCCTCACCGTGGCAGGCGGTGCGCTCGGTGCAGCTGCCGATGCTCGCGCCCGCGCTTGCGGGGGCGGCCTTCCTGGCCTTCCTCGTGGGGTGGTCGGACTACATCGTCACCGTGCTGGTCGGCGGCGGGCAGCTGACCACGCTGCCGGTGCTCGTGGCCTCGGCCGCGGCCGCCACGGGCAACGACGCGCAGGTGGCCGTGGTCTCGCTGGCCTCGATCCTGCCGCCGGTGGCGCTGCTGGCCGCGGCGGGCGTGCTCGGCCGTCGTGGACGGAGGACCCGGTGAGCGGGGGATCGCTGCGGCTGCGCGGCCTGACCCGGGTGCACGGCGCGGGCACGCCGCCCGCCCTCGACGGCTTCGACCTCGACGTGCCCAGCGGCGCGTGCGTCGGCATCCTCGGCCCGTCGGGATCCGGGAAGAGCACCGTGCTGCGGCTGACCGCCGGGCTGGACGAGCCGACCAGCGGCAGCGTGCTGCTGGACGGCGTCGACCTTGCCGGGGTGGCGCCGGAGCGGCGCGGCATGGCGATGGTCTTCCAGCGCCCGCTGCTGTTCCCGCACATGACGGTGCGCGACAACGTCGCCTTCGCCGACCGGGTGCGCGGGGTCCCGCGGCGGCAGGCGCGCGGGCGGGCCGACGAGTACCTCCACCTGGTGCAGCTCGGCGGGTTCGGCGACCGGCCGGTCCGGGCGCTGTCCGGCGGGCAGGAGCAGCGGGTCGCGCTGGCCCGGGCGCTGGCCGCCGAGCCGCGGGTGCTGCTGCTGGACGAGGCCTTCAGCGCGCTCGACGCCGGGCTGCGCGAGGAGATGCACGAGCTGCTCGCCGACCTGCGCATGCGCCTGGACCCGACGATCCTGCTGGTCACCCACGACCACGCCGAGGCCGACGCGCTCGCCGACACCGTGGCCGTCCTCGACGACGGACGGCTGCTGCAGACCGGGCCGATGCGCGAGCTCTACGCCCGCCCGGCCTCGCTCTCGGTCAGCCGGCTGCTCGGCGGTCGCACCGAGGTCACCGGCGTGGTGCGCGACGGGCGGCACGAGTCGGCGCTGGGCTCGCTGGAGCTGCCGTCGTCCGCGCCGTCGGGGCCGGCGGTGCTCGTCGTCCGGCACGAGGCGGTGGCCGTGCTGCCCGCCGGGGACGGCGACGTCGACGGCACGGTCGTGCGCGTGCGGCGGCGCGGGCTGCGGTCGCTGGTGACGGTCGAGGTGGCCGGCCCCGCCGGCGCGGCGTCGGTCGACGCCGAGCTCGACCCCCGCCAGGACGTGCCGACCGGCCGCACGGTCGGGCTGCGGCTGCCGGTCGAGGACCGGTGGGTGGTTCCGGTGGACGGCAGGGCCGGCGAGCCGGCACAGCCGGTGCCGTCGCCGAGCGAGGCCTGACCGGGACGGCGCGATCGGCGATCTGGACGCTCCCTCCGCGGTTGTGAGAGGGGCGTCGCACCTGCGCGCCCAGCAGGCCCCGCTGACGGTTCCCCGCACCTGTCCACAGGATCGGATCGCCGCCCTGACCTGCGGTTTCGTGTTGCGGCTGGTACCCGGCGGCGGTAGTCTCCGTACATGTGTTCGACCGGTGCCGGTGACCCGCTCGGGTCGCTGGAGGCCGCCGTCGACGCGCTGCTGGCCGCCGACCCGGCCGCGGTCGCCGGTGACGGGGAGGCCCTGGACCGGGTGCGGGCGCTGGTCCGGCTGCAGAACAAGGTCACTGCGGCGCTCACCGCCGCGGTGCGGGTCGCCGACACCCGCCAGGCCAGCGAGCACGACGGGCTCACGACCCTGCCGGCCTGGCTGCGCGGGCACGCGCGGCTCTCCAGGGCGACCGCCTCCCGGCTGGTCCGGCACGGCCGCGCCCTGCAGCACCTGCCCGCGGCGGCGACGGCGTACGCGGCCGGGCAGCTCTCCGACGACGCTGTCGACGTGCTCGCCCGGCTCGCCGAGCCGGCCAACCTGGACAAGGCCGCCGACCAGGGCATCGACCTGACCGAGGTCGAGTCCACGCTGCTCGGCGTGGCCACGGCCCGGCCGCACCGCGACCTGCAGGTCGCCGTCGGGCACTACCTGGCCGCCCTGGACCCCGACGGACCCGAACCCGACCCCACCGAGGGCCGCTCCCTCGGCCTGGTCCAGCACCGCGACGGGTCCTGGACGTTCGGCGGCGCGCTGGACACCGTGGGCGGCGAGAAGCTGGCCACCGCCGTCGAGTCGATCGCTGCCGCATCCCGCTGCGCCGGTGACACCCGCAGCCGTGCTCAGCGCCTGGCCGACTCGCTGGTGCAGCTGGCCGACCTCGCCCTGGCCTCGGGGCAGCTGCCGGTGCTGCGTGGCCAGAAGCCGCACGTCGTCGTCACCATCGGCATCGACGACCTCGTCGACCCGGCCACCGGCGCCACCGCCGCGACCACCGGCCTGGGCGCCACCCTGTCCGCCGCGCGGGCCCGCTGGCTGGCCTGCGACTCGCAGGTCTCGCGGATCGTGATCGGCCCCGACGGCGTGCCGCTCGACCACGGTCGCACCAAGCGGCTGGTCACCCCCGCCCAGCGCCGTTCCCTGGAACTGCGCGATCGCGGCTGCGTCTTCGCCGGCTGCGAGGCCCCGACCTGGTGGTGCGACGCCCATCACCTGCTCGACTGGATCTTCGACGGGCCCACCGACGTCGACAACCTCGGTCTGCTGTGCGAAACGGCACCACACCAAGGTCCACCACGGCTTCCGCGTCGAACGCGACGACACCGCCCCACCCGGCCACCGATGGCGCACCTGGCGTCCCGACGGCACCGAGATCCTCCTCGCCGCACCGCTTCTCGTGTGAGGCGGGCCCCCGGGCTACCCGATCGACACGTGAGGCCGCGTTCGGCACCCTCGACGCTGCTGCGTCGCAGGCTGGCCGCCACGAGGGAGCCACCTGACGCCCGCTGGTCGGTCAGTGGGCGGGCGAGCCGGAACGCGTAGTCCAGCCACTTCGGCCCGAACCAGCCCAACAGATGGACCCGTCTGTCACCCTCCCTTGCCGTACTCAGACCGGGGTGAGCGGGAGGAGCGTGCGCAGCTGCGCGTTCTCCTGCACGTCCAGCACCGAGTGCTGGGCGCAGGCCGGCACGAGCTGGCCGGTCTCCGGGTGCGCCATCGAGTAGGTGCAGGCCGCCAGCCGCTCCTGCGTCGCCGCGAGCACGGGATCGGTCGCCACCTCGCCGCGCTGCATCATCGCCCAGGCCGGACCCACCTGCGCGGCGTCCATGAAGCTGTGCACCTCGAAGGTCATCAACCCGACGCGGCCGGCGCGGGCGGCCCGCACGAGGCGGCGCGGCCCGCCGACCCGGCGCAGCGCCCGTCGCGCCCAGCGGACGGCGACCCGCAGGTCACCGGGATGGTGGCGCAGCACCCGCAGCACCTTGACCACGAGCAGCACGGGCGGTGTGCCGCTGAACGCCACCCCGCCGAAGTGCGCGAAGAAGGCGTCCCGGGCGGCCAGCTCGACCGGGTCCGACGGCTCGACGAACGGGTGCCAGCCACCGTCGACCAGGAAACCGAACCCCAGCCGGTTGCACCGCGGATCACCGAACTCGACGCCCTCGTGCGGCACCCGCCGGCCGAGCGCCTGCTCGAGCTGGGCCCAGACCGCGTCGGCGTCGACCGCCGTGTAGCTCTCCTTCCAGCGCCGCTGGTCGCCGACGTGCGCGGCCGGCTGGAAGCTCATCATCGAGTAGCCCATCGGGAGCACCGCGCGCACCGTCCGCGCCACCTGGCCGAGGTTGGCCGGGGTGACCGTCATGTTGTGCGCCAGGTAGTACCGCAGGCCGGTCTCGGCGGCGAGGTCGCGGAACATGTCCACGAAGCGCTGCCGGAACGGGTCCAGCTCCGCCTCCGACCGCGGCCGGACGGCGCCGCGCCGGCCGCGCATCAGCGAGTCGAAGTGCGCCGCGAAGCTCACCCGGTCGAAGCGCAGCCCGCCGTCCGGACCGGTCACCAGCGCCCGCAGGTACCCGGGGTCGAAGTCGCCGTGCGTCATGGACATCGGCGAGCGACCGGCGTCGCGCATCCCACGCAGCGCGGCCGCGTGGTCGTCGGGCGAGAGCAGCGACACCTCGCCGCCGATCAGTTGCGCGTGGGCGTAGGGCCCCCGGCGCTCCCGCAGGTAGGCCATCTGCGCGGTCACCTCGCGCAGGGTGTGCCCGCCGTCGACGCGCACCTTGTTGGCGTCGGCCGAGTGGTAGCAGGGGGTGCAGGTCAGGTTGCACTTCGGGAAGACGCCGTGCGTGCCCTCGCAGCCGACCGCGTGCCGGCCGAGGCTCTGCGCCGGGGTGCGCACGCGCCCGGGCAGCGCCGCCCACCGCTCGGCGAGCACCCGCTCGGTCTCGGGGTGCACCGGGCGGGTCCGCTCGACGAATCCGCGCCACCGCGCGCGCAGCCGTGTGCGCTCCGCCATCTGCCCTCCACGGATCGGTTCCGCGCCGGTCTCCCCGACGACGCTCCCACCCCGTTCGGTCGTGCGCCACCGATCGGTTCACCCGAGGGATCGCAGCAGGACCCGGGCCGCCGTCCGGCCGCTGACCCCGGCGATGCCGCCGACCGGCGCGACCCCGGCACCGGCCACGACGAGGCCGGCGACCGGGGTGCGGTGCCGGGCCAGGGCGCGCGTCGGCCGGAACGGGCCGAGCTGGTCGAGCGAGATGTCGGCGTGCATGGGATGGGCGCCCGGCCAGCGCAGCTCGTCGGCCATGTCCTCCGGCGTCCGCACCGAACGGGCCGTGATCGACGCCGTGAAGCCCGGCGCCCGTGCCTCCACGGTGGCGATCATCCGATCGGCGAAACCGGCGGCCTGCCCGGCCCAGCCACCGCGCAGGCGGAACGGTGCGCTGGGGCAGGCCAGGTAGACCGTGTGCCGGCCGGGCGGGGCCAGGGTCGGGTCGAGCGCGCTCGGCGTGAACGCGTAGGTGGGCACCGGGTCGTCCGGCAACCGACCCGCCCGGGCCTGGGCGAATCCGTCGGCCAGGCCTGCCACGCTGTCGACGTAGCTCTGCAGCCCGTTCCAGTCGCCCGGCCGGCCCCCCGGGTACGACGGCAACGCGTCCGTCGCCACGTGCACCACCATCTGGACGGCGTTGCTCCGGGTGACCGCGCGCAGCGCCGCGGCGTCCGGACCGTCCAGCGGCGGGTCGAGCAGCTCCAGCAGCGCGACGCCGGGATCGACGGCCGAGAGCACCGCGTCGGCGCCGAGCCGCTCCCCCGACTCCAGTTCGATCCCGCTCACCCGGGCACCTCGCCGGTGGATCCGGCGGACGGCGGCGCCCGTCCGCCACCGACCGCCGAGCGAGGTCAGCCGCCGCGCCAGCGCGTCGGCCAGACCCTGCGCCCCACCGACGGCGTGCCACTGCCCGACCTGGTGGTAGAAGGCCTGCCAGAGCGCGAACACCGCACTGCCGGGCGCGTCGGGCGCGGCGGAGGCGTGCGCGGCGAAGGCCGAGACGGGCGCGCGCACCAGGTCGCTGCCGAAGCGCTGCGCCAGCAGCTTGCCGTACGGCGAGAGCAGCAGCCCGGCCAGGCCCATCGGTCCGCCGTTGCGCGCCAGTGCGACCGCCGCAGCCGCCAGCCGGCCCGGCCCGCGTCGCCCGTCGATGCCGCTGCGCATCGCCGTGACGACCGGCGTCGCGCCGCGGATCCAGGCGGCGTAGCGGCGGGCCTCGTCCGCGTCGACCTCGGCGATCGAGGCGACGGTGCGCTCGACGTCCCGGTGGAAGCGCACGACCGTCCCGTTCCGGAAGACGGCGACCGAGAACGGGTCCATCTCGAGGTACTCGAGGCCCGCGTCGGCCAGCCGCAGCTCCGCGGCGATGTCCGTGGCGTTGATGATGTTGTGCGCCGCCGAATGCAGGTCGAAGCGGTGTCCCGGCACCACCTCCTCGGTGCGCGAGCCGCCGCCGAGCCGGTCGGCCTGCTCGAGGACCGTCACATCGGCGCCGGCTCGGGCGAGGTAGCAGGCCGCGACCAGGCCGTTGTGCCCGCCGCCGACGACGAGCACGCGACGTCCTGCGGCGGTGCCCGCGCGTCCGATCATCCGGCGAGGCGGGCGGCGCGGGCGGCGACCTCCAGCCGCAGCGCCTCGGCGTCCACCGTGGTGCACACGCCTCCACCGACGACCTGGCGCCCGCCGACCCACACCTCCCGCACGCACCGGGCGCCGCCGGACCAGACGAGGTGGCTGAGCACGTCGCCGGCGTCACCGACCGGCTCGAACGCCAGGTCCCGGGCGTCGACGTGCACCAGGTCGGCCCTTCGGCCTGCGGCCAGCTCCCCGAGGTCGGACCGGCCGAGAGCGGCGGCGGCTCCCCCGCTGGCCAGCCAGAACGCCTCGCCGGCCGACAGCGCTGTCGCGTCCGCGGCGCGCAGCCGGGCCAGCTGGGCGGCCAGCCGGGCGTCGGCGAGCAGGTCGAGCGCGTCGTTGGACGCCGGGCCGTCGGTGCCCAGGCCGACCCGCAGACCGCGGTCGAGCATCTCCCGCAGCGGAGCGGTGCCGCTGGCCAGCTTGGCGTTGCTCGCCGGGCAGTGCGCGACCGCGACGTCGTACTCCTGCCACAGCTCGAGGTCGCCGTCGTCCAGGTGCACGCAGTGCGCGGCCAGGACGCGCCCGCCGAGCACGTCGTGCGCGGCCAGCAGCTGCGGCACCGAGGCGCCGTGCCTGGCCAGCAGGTCGGCGCCCTCCGTGGCGGTCTCGGCCACGTGGAGGTGCAGCAGCAGGCCGTGCTCGCGGGCCGCCCGCCCCGCCGCGCCCAGCACCGGCAGCGGCACGGTGTAGGCCGCGTGCGGCCCGATGCCGTACTCGACGTGGCCGTCGGCAGCGACGCCGGCGGCCAGGTCGACGGCCGCCGCGAGCTGCTCCTCCAGCGGCGGCATGCCCGGCAGCGGCAGCAGCGGCGCGGCGACCACGGCGCGGGCCCCGGTCGACCGCACCGCGGCGGCGATGCGATCGGGGTGGAAGTACATCTCCACGCTCGTCGTCACCCCGTTGCGCAGCATCTCCGCCGACGCGGCGGTCATCGCCACCTCGACGTCGTCCGGCGTCAGCCGCGCCTCCCGCGGCCACATCACCTCCCGCAGCCAGCGCTCCAGCGGCAGGCCCTCCCCCTGGCCGCGGAACAGCGCCATGGGCGCGTGCGAGTGGGCGTTGACCAGGCCGGGCAGCAGCCAGCCGGGCAGCTCCACCCGCTCGGCGTCCGGCGCCTCCGGCGCCTCGGCGGCCGGTCCGACCCAGTGGATCGACCCGTCGACCACGTCGAGCACCGCGTCCCGGACGACGGTGCCGGCCCGGTCGCCGACGACGAGCGCGGACGCGGTGAAGCGCGGCATGCGCCGACGCTACGGGCACCGCGGCGCGGCTCGCACCAGCAACGGGCGGACGACGATCTCGCGTACCGTGGCCCGGTGCCGCCGGTTCTCGCCGCCGCCTCCGACCCGGGCGGCATCACAGGCTTCCTGTTCGACGCCATCGACGCCCTCGGCCCGGTCGGGGTCGGGCTGTCCATCCTGCTCGAGACGGTGATCCCGCCGATCCCGAGCGAGGTGATCCTGCCGCTGGCCGGTTACCTGGTGCAGACCGGCCGGGAGAGCCTCCTGCCGGTCTTCCTCTTCGCCACGCTGGGCTCGCTGCTCGGCGCGCTCGCGCTGTACTGGCTCGGTCGCGCGCTCGGTCCCAAGCGCAGCCGCTGGGTGCTCGACCGGATGCCGCTGGTCGACGCCGAGGACGTCGACAAGGCCTGGCACTGGTTCGAGCGGCACGGCCGGTCGGCGGTGTTCTTCGGGCGGCTGGTGCCCATCGTGCGCAGCTTCATCTCCGTGCCGGCCGGGGTCGTGGGCATGCCGCTGCCGCAGTTCGTGCTGTACACCACGCTGGGCAGCGGGTTGTGGAACGCGCTGCTCATCGGCGGCGGGATGCTGCTCGGCACCCAGTACCAGCTGGTGGAGCGGTACGTCGGCGTCCTCGACTACCTCATCGTGGCAGCCGTTGTCGGTTCGATCGCCTTCCTCGTGGTCCGCCGGTTCCGCAAGGTGCGGACCCAGCGGCAGGGGCCGGGGAGCGGGGCGTGACGCCCGCCGCAGCCGGGGGCGGCCCCGGGCGGCCCGAGGTCACCGCCGTCCGGCCGGAGGTGGTCGCCTTCGACGTCAACGAGACGCTGCTCGACCTGGCGCCGGTGCGCGCGGCGCTGGTCGAGCTCGGCCAGCCCGAGCACCTGCTGCCGGCCGTCTTCGCCCGCACGCTGCTGACCGGCTTCGCCGCGGTGGCGGCCGGCGGATGGTGCCGGTTCCGCGACGCGTTCGACGCAGCGCTGGCGCAGAGCTGCGACCTGTCCGATGACGACCGCGCCCGGGTGGCCGGGGCCTTCGCCGAGCTGAGCCCGCACCCGGACGTCGAGCCGGCGCTGCGCCGGCTGGCCGAGGCGGGCGTGCGGGCGGTGACCCTGTCGCACGGCTCCCCCGGGATCGCCGAGGCGGGCCTCGAGCGCGGCGGCATCCGACCGCTCGTCGAGCGGACCATGACCAGCGAGTCGATCCGGGCGTGGAAGCCCAACCGCGAGGTCTACCTGTGGGCGGCCGGCGCCTGCCGCGTCGCGCCCTCGCGGCTGGCCCTGGTCGCCGCGCATGCCTGGGACGTGCAGGGTGCGGTGCGCGCCGGGCTGACGGGCGCGTGGTTCCCCCGCGCCGAGCGGGTGTACGCGGCGGTGTACGAGCCGGCCACCGTCGTCGCCGACGACATCCTCGGCGCCGTGGAGGGGCTGCTGGCCCTGCCCGCCGCCGAGGGGTGAGCCCCGCACCGGACGCCCGGACGGTGGCGGTCACCGACGTCGCCACCCCGCTGGGGCCGGCCCGGGTGCTGGCCACCGAACCGGACGGCGGGCCGCGCGGCACCCTGGTTCTCGGCCACGGCGCCGGAGGGGGCGCCGGGGCGCCCGACCTCGTCGCGGTCACCGACGCCGCGGCCGGCGACGGCTGGCGGGTGCTGCGCGTCGAGCAGCCGTGGCGGGTGGCCGGTGGCCGGGTCGCGCCCGCACCGCCGCGGCTCGACCTCGGCTGGACGGCGGTGCTCGACCGGCTGCGCGCCGACGGTCGTCTCACCGGGCCGCTGGTGCTCGGGGGCCGCAGCGCCGGTGCCCGGGTGGCCTGCCGGACGGCGGCGGCGCACCAGGCGGCCGGCGTGCTCGCACTGGCCTTCCCGCTGCACCCGCCGGGGCGGCCGGAGAAGAGCCGCGCGGAGGAGCTGACCGGCGTCGGCGTCCCGGTGCTCGTCGTCCAGGGCGGGACCGACGCCTTCGGCACCCCCGAGGAGGTGGCGGCCGTGCTGGCCGGGCGACCGCGCGCGTCGGTCCAGGCCGTCCCCGGTGACCACGCGCTGAAGAGGATCCCGCACGTGGTGGCCGCCGCGGCCGTTTCCTGGCTGGCCGAGACCCTCGTCGCGGCGTCGGATACGTCCTGAGAGGAGCGTCCGGTCTCGCCGGGGGACCGTCACCCGCGCATCGATCGAGCGCTCGTCCCTGTCCGGTGCCGTAGGTGTCATACCTGCGGCTGATGCGGGACAGATCTACGCTGAACGGCGCATATTGTGTCATTGTGCGCGCGCTGAGGACTTCACGGGCAGCCCAACAGGCTCTTTGCTGACCATCACGGGCACGGACCCGCGCTTCGGCCCTTGGCAGCACGTCGCCTTTATCCCCGACCCGCTCCCCTACTCCACCCCCCACCTCTCGGCGGGGACGTTCAACGCGGCGGCGCGGGCCCGCGCAGCGCTCGCTTCACTGGACAGCTCGGCGAAGCGACTGCCCAACCCCTCGCTCCTGCGCAGGTCCACGCTGTCACGAGAGGCGCAGAGCACCTCGGCACTCGAAGGGACGTATGCACCGCTGCAGGACGTGCTCGCGGCGGACGAGGACGAGGACCAGCCCGATGCCAACCTCCGTGAGGTCGTCAACTATCTGCGCGCAGCCGAGCACGCCTTGGCCTGGGTGGCCGACGGGCGCCCGCTGACGCTGGGCATGCTGATCGACCTGCAGGCACGCCTGGTCCGGGGGACGCCCGCCGAGACCTCCAGCTCCGGCCGCGTGCGCGACATCCAGGTCGTCATCGGGTCGCACCGGGGCACGCGGGTCCAGGACGCGCGCTTCGTCCCTCGGCCACCGGGTCCCGAGCTCGAAGCCCAGGTGAGGGACTGGCTGGACTGGGTCTCCCGGGACACGAGCCAGGAGATCGACCCTGTCGTCGCGGCGGCCATGGGGCACTACCAGTTCGTGACCTTGCATCCCTTCAACGATGGCAACGGTCGCATCGGTCGGCTCTTTGTCGTCCTCCAGCTGCTTCGGGCCCGTGTGATCACGGAGCCGAGTCTGACCGTCTCACCCTGGTTCGAGGCGCGGAGGGGGGAGTACTACGAACGGCTCTACGGCGTCAGCGCGCGTGGCGACTGGGACGCGTGGGTCGACTTCTTCGCCACGGCCCTCGCGGCTTCCGCCGACGACACGGCCGCCCGGCTGGAGGACCTGCTCACCGTGCAGGCGGAGCTGAAACGCAAGGTCAGGGCTGCAGGCATGCGAGCAGACACCGCCATGTCGCTGGTGGACTTCTCGCTGGCTCGCCCGATCTTCACCGTCCGGCAGGTCGAGCACCGACTCGGCGTGGGCTACGTGCGCGCCAACACCTTGGTCCGGCAGCTGGTCCAAGCCGGTGTCCTGGCGAAGTACGACGAGAGCAACTACAACCGCAGCTTCACCGCTCCGGACGTGCTGGCCGTCCTGCTGCGTTGACGCGCAGCGACCCGTTCCGCGTGAGCAAGCGCGGGAGCCGAGGGCCGTACGCCCGGGCCGTCGATGGACAGCCGCCGTACGAGGGTCAGCGGCGGCGCCGCCGTCGGCGGAGCACGAGGAGCACGAGCAGCACCGCGGCGACGATGCCCGCCGCGGGCACCGCCATCCGGGTCAGCGCGGCGCCGCCGGCGACCTCGAGCAGGTCGATCGGCTCCGGTTCGGCGGCCGGCTGCGGCCGGGTGGGGCCGGACGGCGTGCTGCGCGCCGGCGCGCCGGTGGCCGGCCGGGTCGGCGGGGCCGTGGGACCGCTCGGACCCCCGCCGGGCCGGGCCGGCCGGGCGGACGGCGTACCAGCGGCGCCCGGCGCGGTCTCCGCGACCGTGGGGCCGGTCGCGGCCGCGGGAGCGGTGCCGGCCGCCGCCGGAGCGGTGTCGGGCGCGGCCTCGGCGGGCGCGGCCTCGGCGGGCGCGGCCTTGGTGGGCGCGGCCTCGGTGGGCTTCGTGCCGGTGTCGACCTTCTGGGTGGTCGACACCGTGTCGGTGGCCGCGGCGGCGGCCTTCTTGGCGGCGGTGCCGGCCTTGCGGGCCGCCTTCGCCGCGACGCCGTCGCCGCCGACCTGCTCCGCCGAGGCGGCGACCTCCTCGGCCGCGCCGGTCGCCGTGGCGGCCGCGGCGGCGGCCTTCGTCGCCACGGTCGGCTCCTGCTGCTCGCCCGCGGCCACCCGGTCGACCGCCACGTCCTGCGCCGCGGCCAGCTGGGCCGCCAGCTTATCGGCGAACTGGCCGAGGAGCTTGTTGCCGACGTCGGTCATCACCCCGCGGCCGAACTGCGCGGGCCGGCCGGTGATGCTGAGGTCGGTCAGCACGTCGACGCGGGTGACCGAGCCCTCAGCCGCGAGGTTCGCCGTGATGGTGGCCGCCGCCGTGCCGTTGCCCCGCTGGTCCTTGCCCTTGGCGTCGATGACCGCGCGGTGGGCCGCCTCGTCCTTCTCGATGAACGACGCGCGGCCCTGGTAGGTCAGGTTGATCGGGCCGAGCTTGACTTTCACCCGGCCGGTGAACGAGTCGCCCTCGACCGAGTCCAGCGCCGCGCCGGGCATGCAGGGAGCGATGCGCTCGATGTCGAGCAGGACCCGCCAGGCGTCGTCGACGGGCACGGGCACGGTGAACGAGTTCTCCAGCTGCACGACTGACCTCCAGGTCACGCATCCCGGCCGGCCCGCCCGGGTCTGGGGCGGGCCGGCCGGCGACGAACGGCTACGGACCATCCGCCCCCGTTCCGTGCACCGCCCCGAGCGTGCGAGGGGTGGGGAGAACGGGGTCCTTCTGGACGCTACAGCCCGGCCGCGCGGAGGACCGCCCGACGGGTGAGCACCTGCGCCAGGTGCTGCCGGTAGTCGGCCTGGGCGTTGAGGTCGCTGCTCGGGCTGGTCCCCTCCGCCGCGTGCCCGGCGGCCGCCGCGACGGCCTCCACCGTCGCGTCGGCACCGGCCAGCGCCGCCTCGGTCGCGGTGGCGCGCAGCGGCGTCGGGCCCATGTTGGTCAGCCCTATGCGCGCCTCGGCGATGTGCCCGTCCTCGCGCCGGACGGCGGCGGCGACGGCCACGATCGACCAGGCCTGCGCCACCCGCTGGAACTTCTCGTAGTGCATCCCCCACTCGCCGGGCAGCTTCGGGATGCGCACCTCGACCAGGATCTCCCCTTCCTCCAGGGCGGTGGTGAGGTAGTCGACGAAGAACTCAGCGGCCGGCACGGTCCGTCGTCCGCCGAGGCCGGCGACGACCAACTCGGCGTCCAGGGCCAGCGCGCACGCCGGCAGGTCGCCGGCCGGGTCGGCGTGCGCCAGCGCGCCGCCGAACGTGCCCCGGTGGCGGGTCTGCCGGTCGGCGACCGTCTCGGTCGCCGCGGCGACGAGCGGCGCGTGCTGCCGGACCAGCGGATCGGCGAGCACCTGGGCGTGCGTGGTCATCGCGCCGATGACGATCGCGTCGCCGTCGTCCCGGACGCCGCGCAGCTCGGCCACCCGGCCGAGGTCGACGACGGTCTCGGGCGCGGCCAGCCGCAGCCGCATGACCGGGATGAGCGACTGCCCGCCGGCCATCACCTTGACGTCCTCGCCGCCCTCGGCGATCGCCTGGACCGCCTCGTCGACGGTGGTCGGGCGCGCGTACGCGAACGGGGCGGGGATCATCGCTCGTCTCCTTCGTCGACTCGGGGGATCACCGGTCACCTCCCAGCGAGCTCTGCGGGGTGGACACGCCCGCCGTGGTCTCGGTCTGCGCCCCGCCGTAGGCGGTGGTGCCGGCGGTTGCCCGGTCGCCGCCGTCACCGCCACCCTGCAACGCCCGCCAGACCCGCTCGGGGGTGAGCGGCATCCGGATGTCGGTGACCCCGAGGTGGCGGACGGCGTCCAGCGCGGCGTTCACGACCGCCGGCGTCGACGCGATCGTGCCCGCCTCCCCGACGCCCTTGGCGCCCAGCGGGTTGGCCAGCGCCGGCGAGACGGTGTTGCCGGTGTCGAAGTGCGGCAGGTCGGCCGCCGACGGCACCAGGTAGTCGACGAACGTGCCGGTGGTCAGGTTGCCGTCGGCGTCGTACACCGCCTCCTCGTACAGCGCCTGCGCGATGCCCTGGGCGAGGCCGCCGTGCACCTGCCCCTCGACGATGAGCGGGTTGACGATCTCGCCGATGTCGTCCACGCAGGCGTACTTGCGGATCGTCACCCTGCCGGTCTCGGTGTCGACCTCGGCCGCGCAGATGTGCGTGCCGTGCGGGAAGGAGAAGTTCTCCGGGTCGAAGGTCGCCTCGGCGTCGATGCTCGGCTCCATGCCCTCCGGGAAGTTGTGCGAGGTGAAGCACGCCAGCGAGACCTCCTGGATGCTCACCGAGGTGCCCGGCGTCCCCCGCACGGAGAACGAGCCGCCGGCGAAGTCCAGGTCGTCCTCGCTGGCCTCCAGCAGGTGGGCGGCGACCCGGCGCGCCTTGGCGACCACCTTCTCGGCGGCCTTCACCACGGCGACGCCGCCCACCACCAGCGAGCGGGACCCGTAGGTGTCCAGCCCGCGGGCGGACACCGCGGTGTCGCCGTGCAGCACCTCGACGTCCTCGAACGGCACGCCGAGCTGGTCGGCGACGATCTGGCTCCAGGCCGTCTCGTGCCCCTGGCCGTGCGGGCTGGTGCCCGTGACCACCTCGACCTTGCCGGTGGGCAGCATCCGGATGCTCGCCTGTTCCCAGCCCCCGGCGCCGTAGGACAGCGACCCGAGGACCCGGGAGGGCGCGATCCCGCACATCTCGGTGAACGTGGAGAAGCCGATGCCCAGCTGCACCGGGTCGCCCGACTCCCGACGGCGGCGCTGCTCGGCACGCAGCTCGTCGTAGCCGATGAGCTCGAGCGCCTTCTGCGTGGCCGCCTCGTAGTCGCCGCTGTCGTACTCCAGGCCCGCGGCCGTGGTGAACGGGAACTCCTCGGCCCTGATCCAGTTCTTCCGGCGCACCTCCAGCGGGTCCATGCCCAGCTCGACGGCGAGCTCGTCCATGATCCGCTCGATGGCGAAGGTGGCCTCCGGCCGCCCGGCGCCCCGGTAGGCGTCGGTCGGCGTCTTCGTGGTGAAGACGCCGTCGCACTCGAACCGGTAGGCGGGGAACTTGTAGATGCCGATGAACATGAAGGCACCCAGGACCGGGACGCCGGGTGTGATCAGGCGCAGGTAGGCGCCCATGTCGGCCAGGATCCGGCAGCGCAGGCCCTTGACGTTGCCCTCGCGGTCGGCGGCGATGTCGATGTACTGGATCTGGTCGCGGCCGTGGTGGGCGCTCATCAGCGACTCGCTGCGCGTCTCGGTCCACTTGACCGGCCGGCCGACCCGGCGGGCCGCGAGCAGGGTGAGCACCTCCTCGGGGGTGACCTGCAGCTTGCCGCCGAAGCCGCCGCCGACATCGGGGGCGATCACCTTCACCTTGTGCTCGGGGATGCCGGTCACCATCGACAGCATCAGCCGCAGGATGTGCGGCACCTGGGTGGCCGACCAGACCGTGTAGTTGTCGCCCTGGGGCTGGACGACGACCGAGCGGGGCTCCATGAACGCGGGGATCAGCCGCTGCTGCACGAACCGGCGGCTGACCACCACCTCGGCGTCGGCGAAGGCCTGCTCGGTGTCGGCGGCCGTGCCGGCCTCCCCGCCGTCGAAGACCCAGTGGTAGCTGCGGTTGGACGCGGTGCCCGGGTGCACGAGGTCGGCGCCCTCGGCGAGCGCCGCCTCCATGTCGAGCACCGGTGGCAGCGGCTCGTAGTCGACGTCGACCAGCTCGAGGGCGTCGGCGGCGGCAGCCCGGCTGCGCGCGACGACCACCGCGACGGCCTCGCCCACGTGGTTGACCTGGTCGACGGCGACGGCCGGTGCCCCGGGGTTGACCATGTCCGGCGTCACCGGCCACGCGCAGGGCAGCGACCCCTGCTCGTCGGCCAGGTCGCGGCCGGTCAGCACCGCGAGCACGCCGGGCGCCTGCTGCGCCGCGCTGACGTCGATGCCGGTGATGCGGGCGTGCGCCACCGGGCTGCGGACGACGGACATGTGCAGCAGCCCGGGCAGCACGAGGTTGTCGGTCCACAGCGTGCGGCCGGTGATCAGCCGGGCGTCCTCCTTGCGGCGGCGCGGCTTGCCGACCTCCTTCTCCGGGGCGCCGGTCGCAGCCCGGTCCTCGGTGACGGTCATGCCCGCACCACCGCGTGCGGAGCGGCCGCCGTGTCGACGTCGGCCGGGGAGGCGGAGCGGTCGGAGGCGGGGCCGTCGGACCTGGCGCGCCCGCTCATCTCGCCGGCGGCGTGCTGCACCGCGCGGACGATGTTCTGGTAGCCCGTGCAGCGGCACAGGTTGCCCTCGATGCCCTCGCGGATCTCCGTCTCGCTCGGGTCGGGGTGGTCCCTCAGCAGGTCGATCGAGGCCATGATCATGCCCGGCGTGCAGAAGCCGCACTGCAGGCCGTGCAGCTCGTGGAAGGCCCGCTGCAGCGGGTGCAGCGTGCCGTCGGGGGCGGCCACCCCCTCGATCGTGGTCACCTCGGCCTCGTCGGCCTGCACGGCGAGCACCGTGCAGGACTTCACGGCCACCCCGTCCAGCAGCACGGTGCAGGCGCCGCAGTTGCTGGTGTCGCAGCCGACCACGGTGCCGACCTTGCCCACCTGCTCCCTCAGGTAGTTCACCAGCAGGGTCCGCGGTTCGACGTCGTCGGCGTACGTCACGCCGTCGACCCGCACGCTGATCTGCGTCACTGGTCCTCCGCTCCGTTGCGTGGCGCCGGTCACACTCCGGCCTGGGCGCAGTCTGGCAACGCGGCGGCCCGGAGTCCACGGCTGGGCGTGACGGATCGGTCCGGCTGCCGCTCCTCCGTCGGGAGTCAGCGAGTCACCTCCCGCAGCCGCGGAGGTCCATCGCGGTGGCCTGTCCTCAGCCGCGGGACACCTCAACGTTGCAACGGCGTTGCAGCGGCGCGCGCCGCCGGAGGGGCGCGCATCATCCCCGGTATGGACGACGTCGCCGTCCGCCCGCCGGCGCTGACCGAGCTGCGCGACGCCCGGGAGGTGCTCGTGGAAGCACTCGCGGCCGACCCCTCCTGGAGCCACGTCCTCCCCGACGGGCGGGGACGGCGGGCCGCGCTGCGCACGCTGGTCGGCGTCGCCATCGCCGACTCCGGCCGGCACGCCCGCGTCGCGCTGGCCGGCGGGCGGGTGCTCGGCGCGGCCGTGTGGCAGCCGCCCGGGCGCTATCCGATGACCGCGTGGCGGCAGGCCCGCGCGCTGCCGCGGATGCTGCCGCTGCTGGTCCGGCGGCCGGGTGAGGCCCGGGCCATCCGCCGGTTGGGGGACGCTCTGGACCGGGCCTTCCCGTCGACCCCGGTGCGCTACCTGCAGGTGCTCGGCGTCGCGCCGGCCGCGCAGGGCCGCCGGATCGGCGCCCGGCTGCTGCGCGAGGGACTGGCCGCGGCCGACGCCGCCGACGAGGTGACCTACCTCGAGACCGGCAAGCCGGCCAACGTCGACTGGTACCGGACGCACGGGTTCGACCTCGTGGCGCCGGGCGCCCCGCTCGCGGACGGCGGCCCGCCGATGTGGCGGATGCGCCGGGAGCCGGCCGGCTGACCCGGCCGTCCCGGAGGCCACGGGGATCCGCAAACCGGGCCCTGCCCGGCCGCGTGGGGTCCTCCGCCGGGCATCCCCCGGGCGAGCGGGGTCAGCGGGCGGGGGCCAGCGCCTCCGCGGCGGGGCGGCACGCCGTGATCGCCGCTGTGCGCAGCTCCCGCCGCCGGAGCGCCGCCGAGGCGCCCAGGGCGACGAGCCCGGCGGCGGCGAGGCCGGCACCCACCGCGCTCGGCGCGGTGAAGCCGAGGCCCGCGGCGATCACGACCCCGCCCAGCCAGGCGCCGAGCGCGTTGGCCGCGTTGAGTGCGGAGTGGTTGAGCGCGGCCCCGAGCATCTGCGCCTCACCGGCGACCTCCATCAGCCGCAGCTGCAGGCAGACGACGAGCACCGAGGCGCTCAGCGCGAGGGCGAACACGCCGGGCAGCAGCGTCAGGGCGCTGCGCGCGGCCAGCGGGACCACGGCCAGCAGCGCGCCGGTGGACACCATCGCGCCCACCAGGGAGCCGAAGAGCGCGCGGTCGGCCAGCCGCCCGCCGAGCGCCGTCCCCAGGACGCCCCCGACGCCGAAGGCCAGCAGGACGATCGGGACGGCGCCGCGCGCGAGGCCGGTGACCTCGGTGGTCAGCGGGGCGATGTAGGTGTAGACGGCGAACATGCCGCCGAAGCCGACGACGGCCACGACCAGGGTGAGCAGCACCTGCGGGCGGCGCAGCGCGCCCAGCTCGGTGCGCACGCTCGCCCCCGGCCGGCCCGGCGACGGCGGGACGACGGCGACCACCGACAGCACGGTGACCGCGGCGATCGCGACGACCGCCCAGTAGGCGGCGCGCCACCCCAGCGCCTGGCCCAGCCACGTGGCGGCCGGGACGCCGGCCAGCGTGGCGACGGCGAGCCCGAGCATGACCGAGCTGACCGCCCGGCCGCGCAGCTGCGGGACCACCAGCGACGCCGCGACCAGGGAGGCCACGCCGAAGTAGGCGCCGTGCGGGAGGCCGGACAGGAACCGGGCCGCCAGCAGCGACAGGTGGCCGGGGGCCAGCGCGGACGCCACGTTGCCGGCGAGGAAGGCGGTCATGAGGCCGAGCAGCAGCGCCCGCCGGGGCAGTCGGGCCGACAGCGCGGCGATCACCGGCGCGCCGACGACCACGCCGAGCGCGTAGGCGGAGATGTAGCCGCCGGCACGCGGGATGTCGACGCCCGTGCCGGCGGCGATGTCGGGCAGCAGCCCCATCGTCACGAACTCGGTGGTGCCGATCGCGAAGCCGCCGAGGGCGAGGGCGACGACGGCGGCCACCACGTGCCCGCGGCCCGGCGCCGGGACGGCGGGGGTGCGGTCCGGGGAGGTCACACCCGGGGCCAAGGCGCCGGCCGCACGACTGCATTCCCCGCACGGGCGTGCCGACGTCCGGTGATCTGCGCCACCAGGATCCGGCACGCCGGGTCCGCGTGATCCCGCCCGGAGGAGCGGTCCGGGTCAGCGGGCGCGGGCGGGACGGCGCAGCCGCAGCAGCTGCGCCGCCGCGGCCGCGCGGCGCGGGGAGCCGGACGGCAGGACGTCGAGGCAGGCCTGCCACACCGCGGCGTCGTCCCGCGCCTCCGGCTGGGCCGACCAGCGCAGCAGCAGCTCGGGCCGCCGGCTCTCCAGGACGGCGTGGCGCAGCCGGGCCGACAACCGCTCCCGGACCGCGGCGACGCCGGGCGCCCGCGAGCGGGGCAGCACCGGTCCGGGGTAGGCGTCGAGCGCCGCGCCGACCGCGCCCCGGCCGAGCAGCCGGCGCACCCGCTCCAGGTCGGTGTCGACCCGGGCGAGCAGCCGGTAGGGGCGGGACCCGACCAGCTGGGCGCCGACCAGCCGGCGCAGCCGCGACAGCTCGGCGCGCACGGTGACCGCGGCGGCCTCGCCCGCGTGGCACTCGGCGGCGAGCTGCTCGGCGGTGCGCCCCTCGCCCGTGACCGCCGCCTCGGCCAGCAGCAGGAGCAGCTCGGAGTGGCGCAGCGACAGGTCCAGCCGCCGGGCGGGGAGCGCCAGGCGGGCGCGGTCCCGGCCCAGCACGTCGAGGCGCGGGACGGGGGCCGCGGGCACCCGTGCGGAGGTGGCCCGCTGCACCTGCTCGCGCCGCTGCCAGCGCAGCTCGGCCTCGACGGCCGCGGCCGTGGCGCGGATGAGGGTGAGCATCTGCGGGCTGGCCACGTGCTCGCCGCCGGTCACGTCGACGGCGCCGAGCAGCGCACCGGTCACCGGGTCGTGGACCGGGGCCGCCGAGCAGCTCCACGGCTGCACCGGCCGCCGGAAGTGCTCGCTGCCGTAGAACTGGACGGCGTGGTCGAGGGCGAGCGCCGTGCCCGGGGCGTTGGTGCCGGCGACCTCCTCCGACCAGCGCGCGCCCTCGACGAAGTTCATCCCGGCCGCCCGCGACCGCAGGCGGGCGTCCCCCTCGACCCACAGCATGCGACCCGCCGCGTCGGTGACCGCCACGATCATGCGGTCGACCTCGGCGTCGGCCACGAGCAGGCGCCGGATCACCGGCAGCACGCCGGCCAGCGGGTGCGCCGCGCGGTAGTCGAGCAGGTCGTCGTCCACGAGCTCGACGGGCGGTGTCCCGCCGTCCGGGTCGACGCCGCTGGCCAGGCAGCGCCGCCACGACTCCCGGACCACCGGCCGCACCGGTGCTCCCGGATCGGGGCCGCCGGTGACGAACCGCTCGTGCGCCGCGCGCAGCCGCCGGTCCAGCGCCGGGCTCGGCCGGCCGCCGGGCAGCGCCAACCAGGGGTTCAGCGTCGGCGGCACCGCACGCCCCGCGGGTCGGCACTCATGTCGCCGCCATCGTGACCCGTCGGCGTCCCTCGCACCAGAGCGGATCGCGCACGACCCATCGACGGTCCCGCGCAGCCTCGGCCGGACGTGCCGGCCGGACGTGCCGGCCGGACGTGTCGGCCGGGCCGCCCACGGGCACGCAGGCCCCACACCCCTCGACCTCCTGGAGGACCGCATGAGCAGCCCCGAGAGCCGCAAGGTCGCCGAGCTGGTCAAGGACCACCGCTTCGGCATGCTCACCACCCGCGACCCGTTCGGCACGCTGATGAGCCGCCCGATGGCGCTGCAGGAGGTGGAGTTCGACGGCGACCTGTGGTTCTTCGCCGAGCGCGGGTCCCGCAAGGTGCAGCACGTGACCAGCTCGCCGCAGGTCAACGTCGCGATGTCGTCGAACGACTCGTGGGTCTCGCTCACCGGCGAGGCCGTGGTCGTCGACGACGTCGCGAAGAAGCGGGAGCTGTGGAACGGCGGCGTCGAGGCCTGGCTGCCGCAGGGTCCGGACGACGACAGCGTCGTGCTGATCAAGGTCGAGGGCCGGTCGGCGGAGTACTGGGACACCCCCGGCGGCCGGATCGCCACCGTGCTGAGCTTCGCCAAGGCGAAGGTGACCGGGCAACGCTACGAAGGCGGGGAGAACGAGCGCGTCGAGCTCTGAGCTCCCTCAGCCGGTCCAGGCGCGCAGCCCGGCGAGCAGCCGGTCGACGTCGTCGTCGTCGCTGTAGGGCGCCAGGCCGATGCGCAGCCCTCCGGTGTCGCCGAGGCCGAGGTGCCGGGACGCCTCGATCGCGTAGAACGAGCCGGCCGGCGCGTTGACCCCGCGCTCGGCCAGGAAGCGGTGCGCGTCGGCCGCGTCCCTCCCGTCGACGGTGACCAACAGGGTCGGCGTCCGGTGCTTGGCGCGCGACCACAGCGTGACGCCGGGCAGCGCGCGCAGGCCCTCCTCGACGCGCTCGCGCAGCCGGTCCTCGTGCGCCTCGACCGCGGCCATGCTCGCGACCAGCCGGTCGCGCCGGCCGCCGGACGCGGCGCCGTCGAGCCCGGCCAGGAAGTCGACCGCCGCCGTCGTCCCGGCGAGCAGTTCGTAGGGCAGGGTGCCCAGCTCGAACCGCTCGGGGACGGCGCCGGTGCTCGGCAGCAGCTTGTCGGGGTGCAGCGGGTCGAGCAGGTGCGGGGCGGCGACCAGGCAACCGAGGTGGGGACCGAGGAACTTGTACGGCGAGCAGGTGAAGAAGTCGGCGCCGAGCGCGGCGACGTCGACCGCGGCGTGGGCGGTGAGGTGCACCCCGTCGACCCAGACGAGCGCGCCGGCGTCGTGCGCGTGCTGGGCGATGGCGGGCACGTCGGGGCGGGTGCCGATGAGGTTGGCGGCGCCGGTGACGGCGACCAACCGGGTGCGCTCGTCGACCAGCGCGGCGACGGCGGCCGGTTCGAGCTCGCCGGTGGCCGGGTCGAAGTCGGCCCAGCGCACGGTGGCGCCCGCCCGTCTCGCGGCCTGCACCCACGGCCGGACGTTCGCGTCGTGGTCGAGCCGGGTCACCACCACGGCGTCGTCCGGGCCCCACTGGGCGCTGAGCACCCGGGCGAGGTCGTAGGTGAGCTGCGTGGCGCTGCGGCCGAAGACGACGCCGCGCGGGTCGCCGGCGGTCAGGTCGGCGACGGCCCGCCGCGCGCCGACCACGACGTCGTCGGCGAACCGCTCGGCGGCGGTGACCGAGCCGCGGTTGGCGATCGGCGCGGTCAGCGTGTCTGCGACCGCCCGCGCGACGACGTCGGGGGTCTGCGAGCCGCCCGGCCCGTCGAAGTGGGCGGTGCCGGACCCCAAGGCCGGGAACCGGGCGCGGACGGCGGCGACGTCATAACTCACCGGCCCATCCTGCCCGCGCCGTCCGCCCGGCTGCGCTGGGCCCGACCGCCCGCCCCACCGAGCAGTGCACTGGTCGCCGGCGACGCCGACGTGCCTCCCTGCCGATGCAGCGAGGGCGGCGGGCTGCGTGTCCCTGGGCGGCCCACTCCGGGACACTTCTCGGGGCGCGAGCCTCGGGCAGTCTTGCGCGACGGATGGCGAGGGGCGGATGTTCCGTGGTTGGCGGCAGCGACGCGAAGAAGCTCGACGGCTTGCCTCCCTGTCGAACGGGCCGGCCGACGTCGACGGCATCCGAGGCGTGATCGCCGAGACCCTGGCGGGGTTGCCGGCAGGAGCGGCTGAGGTCACCGAGGTCCACGTCCCGGGGCAGCCGGATCCGGGACTGCCCGAGCACCTGGAGATGTGCATCGTGCCGCGCGCCCCCGGGGCAGCCGACATCACCATTCGGGTCTACGAACAGTTCGATGGCCGTTCCGGTCGGGTCGACATCTATGTCAGCGACAGCCCACCCATCGAACTGACGACGCCGATCGACGTCAACGAGGGTCCGCCGCGACCCTCGCTCGACGTGGTGCGTGAGGTCATCGAGGACGTGACGCGCGGCGAGGTCGACCTGGGGACGATCTCGGGCTCCGACCACCGGCTGGTCATGCTCTGGCGCTGGGGCTCCCGAGAAGAGGACTACCACTACCCCAAGAGAATGCGCATCACCTGGTCCGCAGCGACGCCGTGGTCGTGACGCGAGCCCAGGGTTGTCGAGCGGGCGACCAGAAGCCGCCTTGCGGGCGAGGGGCGCCGACGCGGACGTGCGGCGCGCATTGGCCGACGTCGCGACCACCGCCGGTGCGGGCCGGGTGTCCGCCCCGACCCAATTGGCTGGCGTGGGGCGCCCCCGCGCTAGGACGACCGACGTGATGTCTGCGGTGCTGATCGGCGCGCGGTCGACGGGATCGAGACGCCGACCGCCCCGGACGGCCCACTGACCGCCGACGCCGATCCCCCGGCGCAGGACCGCACGCCGGACTGCTTCATCGGCGTCGAACCGATCGACCAGGCCCGCGGCCGACGACAGGCCCGCGGCCGACGACCGGCCCGCCCCGCCGCACCCGCGCCCCCACCCGCGGCAGCAGCCGGCCCGTCCCCGGCGCCGGCCGGACCGGGCCGCCGGGTGCTCGGCCGGCGCGCCCACCGTCCCCGGGCGGCGACCGGGCCCCGCCGGTCGAGGGCGTCACCGCGGCGCAGCCGCCGGACGGCGGCCGCCCTCCCCCGGCGAGCGGCGCCGCCCGACCCGGCGCCGGGTCCGGACTCCCCGGTGTCCGCGCTGCTCTACCCGGCCGGCGAACCCGCCGGCCTGCCCGACACCATGCCGGTCAACGGCGAACGGATGAACATCCCGTGGGCCGTCGGCGTCCTGATGGGCAACCGCGACCTCGTCCGCCGGCTGACCGCCGAGACCGGCATCGGCACCGCCGTCGGCGCCACCGCGACCCCGCCGGGCCGATGACCCGAGGGAGTTCCCGCGGGAACGCCCTCGAGGGCACGAGGCGTGACGACAGTCCTACTGGGGCCGTCGGCGGGACCGCGCTCGAGGACGGGACGTCCGCGGTCGACACGGGGACGTCCTGCCGGAGCGGTGCGACGCAGGTCAGCGGGCGGAGCGGACGATGCGGTCGGGCCGTACCACCACCGACGTCGCCCGCCCGGTCCGCAACCAGCCGGCCAGCTCGGGGCTGGACAGCTCCGTGCACCTCCCGTCGGCCCGGACGGCGATCCGGTCGTCCCCGAGCAGCGACAGCACTGCCCAGCCGGTCCCGAGCACGTCGTCGAGCCGCCGGTCGGCGTCGTCCAGCCGCACCATCGGCTGGGGGACCAGGGCGCCCGCCAGCCGCCGCCCGGCCCGCCCGCGGCGCTCCACGAGCGGTCCGCGGCGCAGCGGCGGCGTTCGCCCGGCCACGGCGAAGTCGGCGATGCCGGGCAACCGGGGCAGGACGGCGAGCACCGCCCGACGGACGGCGGCGCCCGCGGCTCCCCCACCGGTCATCAGCTCGCCGACCAGCTGCGCGACGCGGATCAGCGCCCGGGCATGCGGCTCGCGCTCGGCCTGGTGGGTGTCGAGCAGGGTGTCGCCCGCCCGCCCGCACAGCACGTCGGCGAGCTTCCAGGCCAGCTGGTGCACGTCGCGCAGACCCAATCCGAGGCCCTGCCCCACGAACGGCGGGGTGAGGTGGGCGGCGTCGCCGGCGAGCAGCACCCGGCCGCACCGCCACCGGTCGGCCACCTGCGCGCGGAAGGTGTACTCGGCGACCCGCTCGACGGGAGCCGCGCCGAGGCCGTGCCGCTCGAGCAGCGCGGGCGCCGCGGCGGCGCCGTCCTCCCCCGGCGCGAGCCGCCACTCGAACCGCACCCGGCCGCCGGGAACCGGCATGAACGTGACCGGCCGCCGCGGGTCGCAGACCTGGTGGGTGCCCGGCCACAGGTCGGCGTCCGGTGCCAGCAGGTCGGCGACCAGCCATCGGTCGGGGCGTCCCAGGTCGCGCATCGACCCACCGGTCAGCCGGCGCACCGTGCTGCCGGCACCGTCGCAGCCGAGCGCCGCGTCGGTGCGGACGGACCGGTCCGCCCCGCCGGCGCGGTGGCGCACGGTCAGGGACACCCCTCCGCCGTCCTGGCGCAGATCCACGACCTCGGCACCGTCCTCGACGCTCACACCAGGAGTGCCGACGGCGGCCGCGCGCAGCACGCGGTCGAGGTCGGGCTGGTGGAGGAGGACGTCCGGCGGCCAGCCGTGCGGCTCCACCGTCGGGTCGCGGGTGAACTCCGCCAGCGGCCGCAGCCGCCGGTCGAGCAGCCGCAGCCCGGCCATCGGACGGCTCACGTCGCGCACCGCGTCGGCCACGCCGGCGTCCTGCAGCACGCGGAAGCACTCGGCGTCGAGGTGCACCGCACGCGGCAGCGGATAGGGCGCCCGCTGCCGGTCGAGCACGGTGACCGCCACTCCGCGCCGGGCCAGCAGCAGCGCGGCGGTCAGCCCGACGGGGCCGGCGCCGACGACCGCCACGGAGCTCACCGCACGGTCCGGACCGCCGGGCGGACGGCCTCTCCGGCCCGGGTCGCGTCCAGCGGCACGGGGCTGAGCAGGACGGCGGGGCCGAGGGTCAGCGCGCCGTCCGACAGCGCCGCGCAGCGCACGCCACCGCGGCCGCGCATGCCCCGGTGCGCACCGGCGGCGAGGACGACGTCCAGCCAGGCGCACGGGTTCGCCGGCCGCCCACCGCGCAACAGGAGGGGTCCTGTCCCGCCGTCGAGCGCGAAGGTGTGCCCGCGCAGCGCCTCGACCTCGGCGCCGCGCAGGACGACGTTGCGACGGGTGAGCAGCGGGTCGAGCGGGCCGGCGCCGAGCTCGGCCGCCAGCCGCTCGACCGACTCGGCGGCCAGCACCGTGACCTGGGCGTCCCGGTGCGCCGGGTGACCGGCGTACCGGTCACCGACGATGCCGTGGCCGGCGCGGACCTCCAGCCGGTCGCGGCGGTCGCCGGCCTGCGCGGGCACCTCGCCGCCCGGCCGCCCGGCGTAGCGGTGCGCGGGCGAGGCGAGCAGGCCGACCACCTCGACGTCGTACCGGAGGCCGCCCACGAGGCCGGTCACGGTCGCCCGGCGGCCCGCGCCGGCGCGGCGGGCGACCGCCCGACGACGATCAACGGCGGGCAGGGGGGCCGACGGTGTCGGCCAGGCCGTGGTCGACCGCCTCGTGAGCATCGAGCACCCGGCCGGGGCGCATGTCGGCGGCGACCTCGCCGACCGGGCGTCCGCACGCCTCGGCCAGCCGCTCCTGCAGCCGGCGCAGGTCGCGCGCGTAGGCCTCGGCGAGGGGCTCGACCTCGCGCCCGAGGCCGGGCCGGGGCGCCCGCGGTTCGGAGAGCTGCAGCACCGCGTGCGACCCGACCGTCCGGACGTCGGCCACCGCCAGCAGGACCACGGCGGCGCCGCTCAGCCTACCCAGGCAGGTGGCGTGCACCGGCGCGCCGGTCAGGTCGAGGGCATCCAATACGGTCAGCGCCGGGCCGAGATCCGCGTCCACCCCGGACAGCCGCAGCGCGATCGGCTCGTCCCCGGCGGCGTCCAGCAGGGCCAGCTCCGCCACGGTCCGGTTGGCGACCTCGTCGTCCAGCCGGCCGGCCAGGGCGATCACCCGGCGGTCGAGCAGCTGCTGCGCCAGCCAGTCCGGCCCGCCGACGACGAGCAAGGCGCTGGCGGAGGCCGAGGCCGGTGCCGCCGGGCGCGGCTCGGGCTGCCAGGGATGGGGCCGGGGACGGGGTGGCTCGGGCGGGTGCGGCGGCAGCGGCGGGAAGGTGGCGGACGGCACGGCGGTGGCGGACGGCACGGCGGTGGCGGACGGCGTGGCGCGGGACGGGACGGTCATGGCGACTCCTGGGACGGTCGGACCTGCCAGTCGACGACGCGACCGAGGGCGGCCGCGTAGCGCTCGAGGGTGGACAGCCGCGCGTCGAGCTCGCCGCTCTCCAGCCGGGCGACGGCCGACTGCGAGGTGCCCATCCGCGCGGCGATCTCGGTCTGGCTGAGCGCCGCCTCGCGGCGGGCGCGGACCAGCTCCTCGATCAGCTCGCGCCGGCGGCCGGCGAGGTCCTCGAGGCCCGGGAAGGACGACCGGCGCACCGGAGGCATAGCAGAGACGCTATACCTGCTCCGCTATCCCGTCCAGCGACGGCGAGGCTTACCCGGCCGGGTCGAGCCGGCGCGGTCCCTCGGCGGTGGTGCGGGAAATCGTCGTCCCCCGGTGGCAGGGTGTCGGCCGGATGCCGCCACGGCGGCGGCAGGACCACGAGGGAGCGAGACAGCATGCAGGACGTGGAGGTCCGCCGGCACGTGGCGGCGCCGGTGGAGCGGGTGTGGGCGGTGGCCACCGACCTCGCGGCAGCCCCGCAGGTGATCCGGGGCATCGACGCGGTGGAGGTCCTCACGCCGGGAGGGTTCGGCGTCGGGACACGGTGGCGGGAGACCCGCACGATGCTGGGTCGCTCGGCCACCGAGGAGATGACCGTCACCGCGGTGGAGCCGCAGCGGTCGTACACGACCGAGGCGGTGCGGCCGGGCGTCCGGTACCTGTCCACGGTCGCGGTGACGCCGGCCGGCGACGGCGGGAGCGACCTGGCGATGACCTTCGGGGCGAGGCCGACGTCCACCCTGAATCGGGTGCTCGGGGCGGTCACCGGGCCGCTCGGCCGGCGCGCGGTGACCCGGATGCTGGAGAAGGACCTGGTCGACATCGCCGCCGCGGCGGAGCGGTCCTGACGCGCTGGTGCCCTGCCCACGGTCGTGGGCAGGGCACCGGCGCCGGAGAGCGGCAACCCGGGCGGCGGCCGTCGCGTCCTCCCCGCTACCGCTCGTCGGGCCCCGAGGCCGGGTCCGGGCCCAGGTCGGTGTGCGGCCGGCCGTCGCGGCCGGCGCGCGAGCCGCTGCCGCCCCCGCCGCTCCCCCGCCCGCCGGCTCCGGCCGCGCTCCCCCGCCCGCCGGCGGCGGCCGGCGCGGGCTCCAGCTCGTCGTTGGGCTTGCCCGGCGCGCGGCGCATGGCCAGCACGAGGCCGACGACCCCCGCCAGCACCAGGGCGAGCCAGAGCGTGCTCACGTTCGCCCCGAAGCCGTAGATCGTGACCAGCGAGAGCCCCCCGGCCAGCAAGCAGTAGTAGATGGTCGGCAGGATCGTCTTGCGGATCAGGTCTCCCTCGCGGCCGACCAGTCCGACCGTCGCCGAGGCGGCCACGATGTTGTGCACCGTGATCATGTTCCCGGCGGCGCCCCCGACGGCCTGGGTGGCGACGACGGTCTCCGGCGTGACGCCGATCTGCTCGGCGGTGGAGAACTGGAACAGCGAGAACATCAGGTTGCTGACCGTGTTCGAACCGGCGACGAAGGCGCCCAGCGCGCCGATCCACGGGGCGAAGGCCGGCCACGCGTCGCCCGCGATGGAGGCCGCCCCCTCGGCCAGGGTCAGCGGCATCGACGTCAGACCCGACTCGTTGTACGTCTCGCCGGAGTTGATGAAGACCCGCACCAGCGGCAGGGCGAACAGCAGCGCCACCGCGGCCCCGGCCAGCTGGCCGCCGGCCACCTTCCACGACGCCGCGATCTCCGGGCCGCGCATGCGGTGCAACCCGTAGGTCAGCAGGCAGGTGACGATGAACAGGAAGCCCGGCAGGTACACGACCTGCAGCGCCTGGGAGATCCCCTCGACGCCGAGGATGTTCTCGACGTTCACCACGCGCCAGCCGGTGGTGAGGAACTCGGTGACCGGGTCGATCGTGCGGGTCAGCACGAGCAGCGCGGCGACCACGACGTACGGCGTCCAGGCCAGCCAGATGCTCATCTTCCGGGCGGCGACGGGCTCCTCGTCCTCGGGGACCAGGCTGCCCATCCAGTGGTGCGCCCAGCGCTGCCGCGGCGGGAAGTCCCAGACCTGCTTCGGCACGAGGAAGCCGCGGCTGGACGCGAACATGACGATGACCAGGCCGGTGAGGCCGCCCAGCAGCGACGGGAACTCCGGTCCGAGCAGCCAGGCGACCAGCACGTAGGGCACCGTCATCGAGAACGCCGCGAACAGCGCGAAGGGGGCGACGGCGAGACCGTCGGCGAAGCGCTTCCGCTCGCCGAAGAAGCCGGTGAGCATGCAGGCGAGGATCAGCGGGATCAACGTGCCGATCGTGGCGTGCAGCAGCGCCACCTGCAGCCCGATGCGCTCGAGGAAGCCGGGCAGGTCGGTGCCCAGCTCCGCGATGCGGTCCTCGACCGGGCCGGCGCCGGCCAGGCCGCCGTTGACGCCGACGAGGATCGGGGTGCCCACCGCCCCGAAGCTGACCGGCGTGCTCTGGATGATCAACCCGACCATGACGGCGGCCATGGCCGGGAAGCCCAGGGCCAGCAGCAGCGGAGCGACGACCGCGGCCGGGGTGCCGAAGCCGGAGGCGCCCTCGATGAAGCTGCCGAACAGCCAGCCGACGATGATCGCCTGCACCCGCCGGTCGGGGCTGATGCTGGTGAAGCCGGCCCGGATGGTCGCCATCGCGCCGCTCTTGGTCAGCGTCTCGAGCAGCAGCAGTGCGCCGAAGACGATGTAGAGCAGGGTCAGCGCCACCAGCAGGCCCTGCACCGCCGACGCCGCGATCGCCGTGGGCGACATGTCCCACACGAAGAAGGCGACGAGCACGACGACGACGAAGCCGACGGGCATGGCCCGTTTGGCCGGCCATCTCAGCCCGGCGAGCAGGACGCCGACCGTGAGGATGGGCGCCAGGGCGAGCAGGCTGAGCACAGCGAGGTTGTCCACGTCGACGCCTCTCGATCGGCCGGGCAGGTCGGGTGCGGCCGTGCGGGATCGACCCCGCACGGGTGGGCGGGGGATCAGCCGGGAGCGCTCACCGGGTTGCGGCGGTGGGTCGGGGCAGGGCCGTGCCGGGGCCGTTGAGCGCTGCGTCCAGCAACTGCTCCACGGGCACCCCGCGGATCGACGCGTCGAGCACCTGGACGGTGTGGGCGACCGGCATCCGCTCGCCCATGCGCGCGAGCGTCGTGGCCACCTGCATCCAGCAGCCGGGGTTGGCCGTCACCATCAGCTCGGCCCCGGTGGCGCGCACGGCCCTGGCCTTGCGCTCGCCGAGCTCGCGGGCGGGCTCGGGCTGCAGCATGTTGTAGGTGCCGGCGCTGCCGCAGCACAGCTCGGCCTCGGTCAGTTCCTTGATCTGCACGCCGGGGATGCCGCGGAGCAGCGTGCGCGGCTGCTGCCGGATGCCCTGCGCGTGCGCGAGGTGGCAGGCGTCCTGGTAGGCCACGGTCATCGGCAACGGGTGCCGCGCGGCCACCGGGCCGATCTCGACGATGAACTCGCTGATGTCGCGGGCCCTGGCGGCCAGCGCCTCCGCCCGCGCGGCCCACTCCGGCTCGTCGCGCAGCTGGTGGCCGTACTCCTTGATGTTCGAGCCGCAGCCGGCCGCGTTGACGACGACGGTGTCGACGTCGGCCCGCTCGAAGGTCTCGATCGTCCGCTTGGCGAAGTCGAGGGCCTGCTCCTCCCGGCCGCCGTGGCCGGGCAGGGCGCCGCAGCAGGTCTGACGCCGCGGCAGGACGACGTCGCACCCCTCGGCCGCGAGCACCCGCACGGTGGCCGCGTTGACGTCGGGGAAGAACGTGCCTTGCACGCACCCGGCCAGGACGCCGACGGTGCGCCGCCGGGTGCCCACGGCCGGGGTGAACTCCGGGATCCGCTCAGCCCGGCCCAGCTTGGGCGCCAGCGACTCCATGGCCTGCAGCGGGGCGGGCAGCCTCGACATCAGGCCGGTGCGGGCGAGCAGGTTGCCCAGCCGGCTGGCCTGGTAGGCCATCAGCGGCCCGCGCAGCGCCTTGAGCCGGCGGGGGTACGGGAACAGCGCGTAGATCAGGTCGCGGTACAGCTTCTCGGTGCGCGGGCGCTCGTGGCGCCGCTCGACCTGCGCCCTGGTGGCCTCGATGAGCTTGTCGTACTGGACGCCGGAGGGGCAGGCGGTCACGCAGGCCATGCAGCCCAGGCACTGGTCGATGTGCCGGGCCATCGAGTCGTCGAGCGGCTCGCCCTCGAGGCCCTCCTTCATCAGGTAGATGCGGCCGCGCGGGCTGTCCATCTCCTCGCCCCAGAGCACGTACGTGGGGCAGGTCGGCAGGCAGAACCCGCAGTGCACGCAGTCGCCGATCAGCGCGGCGTCCGGCGGGTGGTGCTCGTCGAAGGCCGGCAGCACCGCCTGGCCGGTCCGGGCCAGGCCGAGCGCGTCCCGCGCCCCCACCGTGGCGGCCCCGGTGCCCGCGGGGAGGTCGAGGTCCTGGCCGACGTCGAGCGCCCGCCGCGCCCCGACCACCTCGGCCGGGGCCTCGTCGGCCGCCCGCACGGTCCCGGTCGACGCGCCGTCGGGCAGGTCCGCGGCGGATTGCCGGACCGGGTTGACGTTGGCCGAGGCGCCGGGCGACCCGGCCGGTGGCGAGTCGCCCCTACCGTGGCTGCCCGGGGTGATCTCCGTCATCTGCTACAGCCCTCCGACGAACCGTCCCGGCGACATGAGCCGCTCGGGGTCGAACCGTTCCTTGACCCGGCGCATGAGGTCCAGCGCGTCACCGACCGGCCCCCAGTGGTCGAGCTGGTCCCGAACCGCCTCCGGCGCGTGCAGCAGCACCGCGCTGCCGTCGTGCGGCGCGAGCGCCGCGCGGACCGCGGGCAGCGCGCCGGCCGCGTCGGCGGCGGGCACGGCGGCGTAGGCCACCCCGGTGCCGGCCGAGGCCGCCAGGTGCGTGCCCGCGGGCAGCGCCGCCAGCACGTCGGTCAGGCCGGTGGGCACGTAGGCCAGGCGGAGCAGGACGTCGTCCGGTCCGCCCGGGCGCCGCCCGAGGTCGGCGGGCACCTCGTCGAGCTCCGCGCCGCCGCCCATCAGCTCGACGGCCTGCCTGGCCTGCGCCGACACCGACTCGGCGATCGACTCGAACACGACGACGAGCCGGCCGGCACCGCCGGCCTCGGCCACGAGCTCGACCGCCGACGGGGTGAGCGTCGACCGGTTGAGCGCGATGGCGAGGGGCCCGGCGGCGGAGGCATCGGGCAGTTCCAGGACGACGACGCGTCGGGCCGGGGGCACCGGGTGCAGCCGCCAGGTGGTGGAGACGACGACGCCGAGCGTGCCGTGCGCGCCGGTGTAGAGCTTGCCGAGGTCGTAGCCCGCGACGTTCTTGACCACCTTGCCGCCGGCGTGCGCCACCGTGCCGTCGGCGAGCACGACGGTGATGCCGATCAGCAGGTCACGCACCGTGCCGTAGCGCAGCCGCCGCGGGCCCGAGGCGTTGGCGCTGACCACGCCGCCGAGGGTGGCGCCCTCCTCGGGGGGGTCGAGGGCCAGCACCTGGCCGGCGTCGCCGACCCGGGCCTGCAGGTCGGCCAGCCGCACGCCGGCCTCGGCGACGACGGTCAGGTCACCGGCCACGTGCTCGACCACCCGGTCGAGCCCGGTGGTGTCGAGCAGCAGGTCGCACGACGAGGGTGGCGCGGCCCAGGTGAGCTTGCTGCGGCCGCCGGCCGGCACGACGGTGCGCCGGTCGGCCGTCGCCGCCTTCAGCAGTTCGGCGACCTCCTCGACCGACGTCGGGCGGACCACCTCGCCGGGCACGACGCCGTTGACCGCGTCGTCCGGCGTCCCGGGACGGCGGGTGGCGGTGGCGGCCGTCATCAGAAGACCTCGCCCAGGCCGGCCGCCTGCACCGGGTGCTCGCCCGTGCGGACGCCGGGCCGCTCCCCGCACAGGCGTGGGGTGGGGAACACCTTGCCCGGGTTGGCCACGCCGTCCGGGTCGAACGCGCAGCGCACCAGCTGCATGGTGTCGAGGTCCTCCGGCGTGAACTGCTTGGCCATCTTCATCCGCTTCTCCTGGCCGACGCCGTGCTCGCCGGTGATCGAGCCGCCGGAGGTGATGCACTGCTCGAGGATGTCGCCGGCCAGCTCCTCGGCCTCGTGCGCCTGGCCCTCCACCGCGTCGTCGAACAGCACCAGCGGGTGCAGGTTGCCGTCGCCGGCGTGGAAGACGTTGGCCACCCGCAGCCCCTTCGCGTCGGCCATGCGCTTCATCTCGGCGAGCACCTCCGGCAGCTTGGTGCGCGGGATCACGCCGTCCTGCACGTAGTAGCTGGGGCTGATCCGGCCGACGGCCGCGAAGGCGGACTTGCGGCCCTTCCACATCAGCGCCCGCTCGTCGGCGTCGGCGGCGATCCGCACCTCGAAGGCGTTGCGCGTGCCGGCGATCTCCTCGACCTGGGCGAACTGGGCCTCCACCTCGGCCTTCGGCCCGTCGAGCTCGATGACCAGGACGGCGGTGGCGCCCTCGGGGTACCCGCAGCTCACCGCGGCCTCGGCGGCCTCGATGGCCAGGGCGTCCATCATCTCGACGGCGGCGGGCACGATGCCGGCGGCGATGATGTCGCTGACCGTGCCGGCCGCGTCCTCCACCGAGTGGTAGCCGACCAGCATGGTCTGCACCTCCTCGGGCACCCGGATCAGCCGCAGGGTCAGCTCGGTGGCCACGCCGAGCGTGCCCTCGCTGCCGATGAAGGCCCCCAGCAGGTCGTAGCCGGGGTGCTCGGGTGCGCGGCCGCCCAGGTGCACGACCTCGCCGTCGGGCAGCACGACCTCCGCACCGAGCACGTGGTTGACCGTGAACCCGTACTTCAGGCAGTGCGCGCCGCCGGCGTTCTCGGCGACGTTGCCGCCGATCGAGCAGACCAGCTGCGACGACGGGTCGGGCGCGTAGAGCAGGTCGTGGGGCGCTGCGTCGCGGGTGACCCACAGGTTGATCACCCCGGGCTCGACGGTGACCTGCGCGTTGTCGGCGTCGACGGGGCCGAGCCGGCGCAGCCGGGAGAGCACCAGCAGGACGCCGTCCGCGCTGGGCAGCGCACCGCCGGACAGCCCGGTGCCCGACCCGCGGGCCACGAACGGCACCCCCGCCTCCGAGCACAGCCGCACGCAGTCGACGACGTGCTGGCGGCTCTCGGCCAGCACGACGATCGCCGGGGTGACCTTGAAGTTGGCCAGCCCGTCGCACTCGTAGGTCCGGGTCTGGACGCGGTCGGTGAGCACGCGTTCGGCACCGACGGCCGCCCGCAGTCCGGCGGCCAGGTCGGCGGTGCGCGAGGAGACGGGGGTCTCGGCCAGTGCGGTCATGGCGCCATCATCCGTTCCGCTCGACGGTGAGCTGCGGCCACCCCCGGCTTCTCCGGAACGCCGTCGGGTGCCACGACACGCACTCTGACCACTGCCCGTCCATCCCGCCACCTGGGGCGCTACTTCCGCGATGCGGAAGCGCACCCGCGAGCCGCGCGGCGGCTCGGCCGGTGCGGCTCGGAGGTCGCGGTCCGGCTCAGCGGTCGGCGGTGCGGCGTGCGGTGGTGCGGCTCAGCGGTCGGCGGTGCGGTGTGCGGTGGTGCGGCTCAGCGGTCGGCGGTGCGGTGGATCGGGCCACCGGTGCCGGTGAGCCGCTCCCCGGTGCCGCCCCACCGCCCGGCGATGATCTCCGCGGCGATCGAGACGGCCGTCTCCTCCGGTGTCCGCGCACCCAGGTCCAGCCCGATCGGTGAGGACAGCCGGGCGATCTCGTCGTCCGCGAGCCCCGCCTCGCGCAGCCGGGCGAGGCGCTCCTCGTGCGTGCGCCGCGATCCCATCGCGCCGACGTAGGCGACCGGCAGCCGCAACGCGACCTCCAGCAGCGGGACGTCGAACTTCGGGTCGTGCGTGAGCACGCACAGCACCGTGCGCTCGTCGATGCGCCCCGCGTCGGCCTCGGCCTGCAGGTAGCGGTGCGGCCACTCGACCACGACCTCGTGCGCGTCGGGGAAGCGCTTCTCGGTGGCGAACACCGGGCGGGCGTCGCACACGGTGACGCGGTAGCCGAGGAAGGCGCCCACCCGGGCGACCGCGGCGGCGAAGTCGATCGCGCCGAACACCACCATGCGGGCCGGCGGCGCGAAGGAGTTGACGAACAGGGTGAGGTCGTCGCCGCGGCGCTCGCCGTCGTGACCGACGTGCAGCAGCCCGGTGCGCCCGGCGGCGAGCATGCCCCGGGCGTCGTCGGCGACGGCGTCGTCCAGGCGCTGCAGGCCCAGCGTGCCCGAGCAGCGGTCCGGCCACAGGACGAGCCGGCGGCCCAGCCGGTCCTCGGGGCCCTTGACCACGGTGACGACGGCGACCGGTTCGTGCTGGTCGACCGACTCGGCGACCTCGCCGAGCTCGGGGAAGGACTCGCGCGACACCGGCTCGACGAAGACGTCGAGGATGCCGCCGCAGGTCAGGCCGACGGCGAAGGCGTCGTCGTCGCTGACCCCGTAGCGCTGCAGCACCGGCAGCCCGCTGGCGACGGCGTCCCGGGCCTCCTCGTACACCGCGCCCTCGACGCAGCCGCCGGAGACGCTGCCCACCGCGGTGCCGTCGGGCCCGACCAGCATCGCGGCCCCCGCCGGGCGCGGCGCCGAGCGCCAGGTGCCCACGACGGTGCCCATCCCGACCGTCTCGCCGGCCTGCCACCAGCCGACCAGCTCGTCCAGCACATCACGCACCTGACTGCACCTTTCCTCGTGGCCGCAGCACCGTGGCCCCGTCCGGAGGCTCACCCCGAGCGTGCGTGGGTTGTGAGGGACGGGGTCCTCTTTCACGCACGGGCGATCACCCCCGCCAGCTCCTCGAACGCGGCCAGGCTGTGCCCGGAGACGAACACGTCGACCGAGGGCAGCGCCGCCTGCATCCCGCTGGTCAGCGGCTCGTAGCCGGCCCGGCCCTTGTGCGGGTTGACCCAGACGACGGCGTGCGCCAGCCGCCGCAACCGCGCCATCTGCTCGCCGAGGAGGTCGGCGCCGCCGCGCTCCCAGCCGTCGCTGCAGATGACGACGACCGCTCCGCGTGCGGTGCCGCGCTGCCCCCAGCGGTCGAGGAAGGCCTTGAGCACCTCACCGAGCCGGGTGCCGCCGGACCAGTCGGGGATCGCCGCGCCGCTGGCGGCGAGGGCCCGGTCCGGGTCGCGCAGCCGCATCTCCCGGGTCACCCGGGTCAGCCGGGTGCCGACGGTGAACACCTCGGTCACCGCCGGGTGGGCCCGGACGGCGGCGTGCGCGAAGCGCAGCAGCGCGTCGGCGTAGGGCGCCATCGAGCCGGAGACGTCGACCAGCAGGACGACGCGGCGCGGGCGGGGCCGCGACCGGCGGTGCAGCAGCCGGCTCACCTCGCCGCCGTCGCGCAGCGCGCGGCGCACCGTCCGGGCCGGGTGCACCGAGCCCACCGGGCTGGGTCGGCGGCGGCGCGCCGGGCGCATCGGCGCGGCGGGCGCCAGCAGGGCGAACAGCCGGCGCAGGTGCTCCCGCTCGGCCGCGGTGAGGTCGGCGACGTCGCGGTGGCGCAGCACCTCGTCGCCGCTGGCGCGCCCCGCCAGTTCCGGCGCCTCGCCCTCCTCGCCCTGGCCCGGATCGGCGTCGAGGGCCGCGGCGGTCGACGTCCGGAGCCGGGGCTGCCCGGCGGAACGCACCGCCCGGGGAACCTCTCCGCCGAACCAGGCCGCGAAGGCGGCGTCGTACCGGTCGAGGTCGTCCGGCCCGGCGCACAGCGTCAGGCGGCCGGCCCAGTAGACGTGCCCGGGGTCGAGGACGTCGAGCGCCGCGACCGCGCTCAGCATGGCCTCGACCCGGTCCGGCGAGGCGGCCACGCCGGCGTGCCGGAGCGTGCGCGCGAAGCCGAGGACCGCGTCGACGACGTCCCGCCCGCCTCCCCGGGCATAGGAAGCTACGCCCCCCTCGGCGGGCTCCGAGACGGGGGCAGAGCTTCCTATGCCCTGGTCAGGCACCGAAGAGCGCCTCCCGCGTCAGGGCGTGCACGCGGTCGGTGTCCTCGCGGTACTTGAGCACCGCGCCGAGCGTGCGCGCCGCCAGGTCCGGGTGCAGCTCGCGGGCGCCGAGGGCGTGCAGCGCGCTCGCCCAGTCCATCGCCTCGGCGATCCCCGGGGGCTTGAGCAGGTCGAGGGTGCGCAGCCTGGCCGTCGCCCCGGCCACCTCGCGCGCGAGCCGCTCGGAGACCTCGGGCAGCCGGCGGCGCAGGATCGCCACCTCGCGGTCGAAGTCCGGGTGCTGCAGCCAGTGGTAGAGGCAGCGGCGCTTGAGCGCGTCGTGCACCTCGCGCGTGCGGTTGGACGTGAGCACGACCAGCGGCGGGGTCTGCGCGCGGATGGTGCCGAGCTCGGGGATGGAGATGGTGAAGTCCGACAGCACCTCGAGCAGGAAGGCCTCGAACTCGTCGTCGGCCCGGTCGACCTCGTCGACGAGCAGCACGCTGGGCGAGTCCTCGAGCGCGCGCAGCAGCGGCCGGGCGAGCAGGAACCGCCGGTCGTAGAGGGAGGCCTCCAGCGCGGCCGGGTCCTGGCCGACGTGCGCGGCCTCGGCCGCGCGCAGGTGCAGCAGCTGGCGCCCGAAGTCCCAGTCGTAGAGCGCCTGGCTGGCCTCCAGGCCCTCGTAGCACTGCAGCCGGTGCAGCGGCCGGCCGGTGACGTCGGCCAGCGCCTGCGCCAGCGCGGTCTTGCCGACGCCGGCCTCGCCCTCCAGGAACAGCGGCCGGTGCATGACCAGCGCCAGGTAGGCGGCGGTGGCCAGGCCCTCGTCGGGGAGGTAGCCGGTCGACTCCAGCGCGGCCGCGAGCTCGGTGGGGCCCGCGAATCCCACGGCTCCGGCGCGCGGCGGGACGGGCGCGACCGTGCGCTCCACGACGGGTTCGCTCACGGTGCCGAGCATCCCACCTGCGCCGATGGTCCGTGCCGCCGAGCTCCGCACACCGCCGCATCACGGTCCGGATGTCGGTGGGCTTGCGGATCCCGCGCAGGGGAGCGGCGGCCGGCCGGGTCGTGGGTCGGCCGGCCGCCGTCGATCAGGGACCCGTCCGCGGGTAGGGAGCGGCGTCCGGTGCGGCGGCCGCGTCAGATGCGGCGGCCGGCGTCCGTCCCGTCGGTGTCGATCTGCTCCTTGCGCACGTCCTCGCTGATCCTGGCCTCGTCGGTGACCGTCTCGCGGTCGAGCCGGACCCGCTCCACGGGCACGGCCTCCTTCTCCACGACCGGCCGCTCGGCGTGCAGCGTCACCTCGTGCTCCTCCTCGCTGATGGCCGGCCCGTCCAGCGCCGCGCCGCGGTCGGCGTCGGTGATCGGCTCGCGCTCGACGCGGACCTCCTCGCGGGAGACCGGCACCGTCTGGGTGACGTTCTCGGTGACCACGTACTTGCGCAGCCGCGCCCGGCCGACCTCCTCGCGGCGGGTGCCCACGTCCAGCCGCTCCTCCGAGCGGGTCATCGCGTCATCGGGGGCGTCGCGGCCGGTGGTGTCGCGGCCGGTGGTGTCGCGGCCGGTGGTGCCCCGGGCGTCGTCGGCCATGTGGGTGTCGATGCCGGCGTCCGTGCGGGTCCTGGTGCCGGCGTCGTCGCGCAGGTCCGTGCCGGCCGTGCCGGCGTCGTCGTGCAGGTCCGTGCCGGCCGTGCCGGCGTCGTCGCGCAGGTCCGTGCCGGCCGTACCGGCGCCCATGCCGTAGTAGCGGTAGAGCTCGTCCTCCTCCTGCGGGGACAGGTGCCCGTCGGCGTCGATCTTCGGCGCGTCCTTGACCGTGGCCTTGCTCACCGGCACGCGGACGCCGTCGTCGGTCAGGTCGGCGTCGTGGATCGGTACGAAGGACTCCTTGGTGCCGAACAGGCCGGTGCGCACGGTGATCCACTCGGGCTGGCCGGTGGCGTCGTCGAGGTACACCTCGGACGCCGCGCCGATCTTGTCACCGGACTCGTCGTAGACGTCCTTGCCGATCACGCGGTCGAGCGTCTCTGTGCCGATCATGGATCCCCCTCGTTCCGGAGTGCTTGCGTCTGCAACTGGCCCGTACCGGATTGACCGCGGTCCCCGGACGGAAACGCCGGCGCACGGGCGATGCGGCGTGACGAACGGGTCCCGCCTGCTGTCGCTCGGTTCGGTTGCTGGACGGAACTGCAGGTCAGCGCGGTGAAGCGGGCTCGGGACGTGGCGCCAACGCTGCGCACCCGGTCGGTGACGGGCCGTCGGCCGCGGTCGTAGGCGGCGTGTCGTCGACG
Source organism: Geodermatophilus sp. YIM 151500 (assembly GCF_025716945.1). Lineage (GTDB taxonomy): Bacteria > Actinomycetota > Actinomycetes > Mycobacteriales > Geodermatophilaceae > YIM-151500. The sequence goes on along the minus strand of NZ_JAOVZT010000006.1, from coordinate 93,645 downwards.
AGCGGGTGAGGCGCCGTGCGTAGCGTCTCGGGGTGCCTCCCCGCTCGCCGTACGACAACCTGGTCCACCCGCGCACCGTGAAGAAGCCGGTGCAGCAGGTCGAGGCCGAGCTCGACCTGGTCGTCGAGGACCCCAGCAGCGGCTTCGTGGGTGCCGTCGTCCGCTGCGAGAAGGACGTCGTCCACCTCGAGGACCGCTTCGGCAAGGTGCGCGGCTACCCGCTCGGGCCCGGTTTCTGGGTCGACGGCCGGCCCGTCGTGCTGGTCCGCCCGAAGCGGGCGGCGCCCGCGGGGCCGGCGCGCAGCGCGTCGGGGTCTACCTACGTGACCGGCGCCCGGGCACGGGTCGCCCGCGAGGGCCGCATCTACGTCGAGGGGAAGCACGACGCCGAGCTGGTCGAGAAGGTCTGGGGCCACGACCTGCGCATCGAAGGCGTGGTGGTGGAGCCGCTGCACGGCGTCGACGACCTGCCGGGCATCGTGCGGGACTTCCGGCCGGCGTCCGGACGGAGGCTCGGCGTGCTGGTCGACCACCTGGTCACCGGCTCGAAGGAGTCGCGCATCGCCGCCCAGGTCACCGGGGAGCACGCCCTGGTCGTCGGCCATCCGTTCGTCGACATCTGGCAGGCGGTCAAGCCGTCGGTGGTCGGGATCCGGGCCTGGCCGGTCGTGCCGAAGGGTCGGCCCTGGAAGGAGGGCGTCTGCACCGCCCTCGGCTGGGAGGACGACACGGGCTACGTCTGGTCGCAGCGGATCCTGGCGCGGGTGCGCACGTGGACCGACCTCGAGCCCGCACTCATCGGCCGGGTGGAGGAGCTCATCGACTTCGTCACGACGGATTGATGTGCCCCGCGGCGCGGGGGCCGGCGGCCTCCCGCCGCGGGGCACGGAGCGGCTCAGCGCCGCCGGGGGACGGCAGCTGGCGGCGGTGTGCCCCGCGGCGCGGGGGCCGGAGGCCTCCCGCCGCGGGGCACGGAGCGGCTCAGCGCCGCCGGGGGA
>NZ_JAOVZT010000006.1:74841-92547 GCF_025716945.1 Geodermatophilus sp. YIM 151500 | reverse complement strand
CGGCAGCTGGCGGCGATGTGACGCGGAGCGTCACGGTATGTAGTTGAACTCGTCCGGGTCCGGGCCGATCCGCTCGTCGCGGTTCAGCGCCGACAGGTCGCCCATCGCGTCGTCGTCGAGGGAGAAGTCGAACAGCGCGAAGTTCTCCTCGACCCGGCTGCGGGTGACCGACTTCGGGAACACGATGTCGCCCCGCTGCACGTGCCAGCGCAGCACCACCTGGGCCGGCGTGCGGCCGACGCGCTCGGCGACGCGGACGACCGCGGGGTCGTCGAGCACCTTGCCCTGCGCGATCGGCGACCAGGCCTCCGTGGCGATCTGGTGGTCGGCGCCGAAGGCGCGGACGTCGTCCTGGGTCAGGTAGGGGTGCACCTCGATCTGGTTGACCGCGGGCCGGACCTCCGACTCGGCGAACAACCGGCGCAGGTGGTGCGGCTGGAAGTTGGAGACGCCGATCGCGCGGCAGCGGCCGCTCGCGTAGATCTCCTCCATCGCCTTCCACGTCTCGACGTAGTCGACGTCGATGCCCGGCAGCGGCCAGTGCACGAGGAACAGGTCGAGGTAGTCGAAGTCGAGGTCGCGGAGGGTCTGGTCGAAGGCCTTCAGCGCGTCGTCCCGGGCGTGGAAGCCGTTGTTCAGCTTGCTGGTGACGAATACCTCGGACCGGTCGACGCCGGACTCGCGGACCGCCCGGCCGACCTCCTTCTCGTTGCCGTACATCTCCGCGGTGTCGATGTGCCGGTAGCCGACCTCCAGCGCGACACGGGTCGCCTCGACCGTGTCATCGGGCGGGATCTGGAAGACGCCGAAGCCGAGCTGCGGGATCTCGACGCCGTTGTTGAGCCGGACGGTGGGCACGGAAGCCATGCGGGGCCCTCCTCGGGTGGGTCGTGCGGGGGGTGTCGCGCGGGACCGGGTCGCGCGCAACCGGACCGGTGCGGTCCTACCCGCCGTCCCCGGCGCCAACCCGTGGCGCACGTCTCGCCGTCAGAAGTAGTCGAGCAGCTCCGCCCGCGGCCCGGCGGCGAGCAGGTCCAGACGGGCCGGGTCCGCCCCGCCGGCGAGTCCGGCCTGCACCGCGGCGCACCCGCTGCTCGCCCCGCAGTACAGGACGGCGAAGCCGCGGACGGTGAGCCACAGGTCGGGCTCGCGGCCGGCCACGCGCAGCTCGGCGCCGCCGTCCTCGACGACCAGCTCCCAATCGCCGGCGTTCCACGGCGCGACGTCGTCGGCGAGCCGGAAGGCGACCCGCCCGCGGGCGGCCGTCGGCCATCCGCGGTCGGCGACGGCCCGGACGACGTCGACCGGCCGGTGCATCCACACGTCGCGGCTGACGGGCCGGGCCCGCTCGAGCGGCAGCAGGGCGCTGACCGCGTCACCGCGCAGCAGTGGCAGGCGCACCGTCGGCGTCACGGTCGCCCAGCTGCCGAGGACGCCGACGAGGGCGTGCGCCGCCTCGGGGGTCGTGGCCAGCAGATCGTCGGCGGTCAACCGGGCGTCGGAGCCGTAGCCGCTGCCGCGCCGGTACACCAGGGCGCCGGTGAGGACGCCGTCCTGCTCGACGAGGGTGGCGCCGTCGGCACCGTTCGGCCAGGGGCCGTCGGAGGGCAGGTCGAAGGCGCCGCCGCGACGGGTGAGCAGCCCGGAACGGGACCAGGCGATCCGCTCGTAGAGGTCCGTGACGGCCGGGAGGTCACCCGGCCGCCCGGGGCGGACCGAGGTGCCCGGCGCCCGCCCGCGCGTCAATGCCGCGGCGTCGAGATCGATGCCGACCAGCTCGCCGGCCACCTCCCAGCCCAGCGACCGGTACGGCGCCGAGACGGTGGGGAACAGCGCGCTCACCGCCGCGCCGCGCTCGCGCGCACGGGCCAGCAGGTCGGTCAGCACCGCCCGCGCGACTCCCGTGCCGCGCGCCTCGGGAGCGACGGCGACCCCGCCGACGTCGGCGGTCGCCAGCCGCCGCCCACCCCACCACTGCTCGTGCCCGGTGTCCGTGGCCTTCCCGACCAGCCGCCCGCGGTCGTCGAAGGCGCCCAGCCGCAGGATGCCGGGCACCGGGCGCAGCATCTCCGGCGGCGGCTCGCGGCGGCCGCCGAACGCCAGCCGTCCGAGCTCCCAGGCCGCGGGAAGCTCGTCGTCGGCCAGCGGACGCACGCGGACGGTCACGACCGCGCCGACCCGACGCGCGGCCGCAGCCGGAGGGCGGGCGTGCCCACGACGGCGAGCAGGGCGGCCAGGGCGGCGGCGCCGGCCGGGACGGCGAAGGCCCCCTCGGCACCCCAGGCGTCGACGGCCACGCCGGCCACCGCGGCCCCGGCCGTGACGCCGAGCGTCAGCCCCGTCGACGTCCAGGCCAGTCCCTCGTTGACCGCGGAGCGAGGCACCCGCGTCTCCACCAGCGACATCCCGGCGACCAGCACCGGCGCGATGGCCAGGCCCGCGACGAAGGCGGCGGCGATCAGGCCGGGCACCGATGCGACGAACAGCAGGCCCTGTGCCGCACCGCCGAAGAACAGCGCGCAGCCCAGGAAGCGCGCGGCCAGCGTGCCGGGCAGCCGGGCCACGCCGTAGGCCAGCCCCGCGACGAGGCTGCCGGACGCGTAGGCGGCGAGGGCGACGCCGGCCATGACCGGTACGTCCTGCTCGTCGGCGAAGCCGACCACGACGACGTCCATCGCCCCGAACACGGTGCCGACGGCCAGGTAGGCGACGCCCACCACGAGCACCGCCGGGTCCAGCGCCGCCGCGCGCCGGCCCCGGCCGTCGGACTCGGGCGGGTGGACCGGGGGCTCGCTCGCCCGCAGCGTCGACAGCCACAACGCGCCGGACACCCCGAGCAGCAGGCCGGTGAGGAAGCCGGCCGGCGGCGCGATCAGCGCGGCCAGCAGCGTGACCAGCGGCGGGCCGATCACGAACACCACCTCGTCGACCACCGACTCGAACGCGAAGGCGGTCAGCCGTTGCCGCTCGTCGTGGGCCAGGGCGAACGCCCAGCGGGCGCGCACCAGGGACCCGATGTTGGGTTCGCAGGAGCCGGTGAGCGCGGCCAGGGCGAACCACGACCACAGCGGCGCGCCGGCGAGGACGGCGGCGAGGAAGGCCGTCCCCGAGGCGAGGAAGCCGACGGTCGCCAGGCGCAGCACGCGCCCCTGACCGCGGCGGTCCATGGCCCGCGCCCAGGCCGGCCCGGCCAGGGAGCCGAACAGCGCGATGGTGCCGGCGATCGTGCCGGCCAGGCCGTAGCTGCCGGTCTCGGCGGCGAGCAGCAGCACCGCGCCCAGGCCGAGGGTCGCGATGGGCAGCCGCGCCACCGCGGCGGACGGGGCGAACGAGCGGGCGCCGGGGACGGCGAACAGGCGGACGTACGGGGCGAAGACGGTGCGGGGTGACACTGGTCGGCTCGCGCTTCCTGGCCACGGGCGAGTGCGGGCTCTGTCCGCGTTCCTCTCGGGTGGCCCCGCGACGGTAGCAACGACCCCCGACGGTCCGCCCGTCCTTTCCGGCCGGCACCCGAGCCGCCGGGTCGGGGGATCCCGGCTCCGGAGGGGCTCGATGTCGGCGTCCGCTATTACGCTCGGGACCGTGACCTCGACCGAGCTGCCGACGCCGCGGCTGCGCCCGCGCGCCGACGACGCCCCCGGCACCGGCGGGCTGGTCGACCGCTACGGGCGGGTCGCCACCGACCTCCGGGTCTCGCTGACCGACCGCTGCAACCTGCGCTGCACCTACTGCATGCCGCCGGAGGGGTTGGCCTGGCTGCCCAAGGTCGAGGTGCTCACCGACGACGAGGTCGCCCGGCTGGTGCGCATCGGCGTCGAGCAGCTGGGCATCCGCGAGGTCCGGTTCACCGGCGGAGAGCCGCTGCTGCGCCCCGGGCTGGTGGGCATCGTCGCCGCGGCGACGGCCCTGTCGCCGCGCCCGGAGGTCTCGCTGACCACCAACGGGATCGGGTTGACCCGCGTGGCGCCGGCGCTGGCCGCGGCGGGGCTCGACCGGATCAACGTCAGCCTCGACACCCTCGACCGCGGGCGCTTCCAGCAGCTCGCGCACCGCGACCGGCTCGCCGACGTCCTCGCCGGACTGGCCGCCGCGCAGCGGGCGGGGCTGACCCCGGTCAAGGTCAACGCGGTGCTGATGCGCGGCATCAACGAGATCGACGCGGTCCCGCTGCTCGACTTCTGCCTCGAGCACGGCTACCAGCTGCGGTTCATCGAGCAGATGCCGCTGGACGCCCACCACGCCTGGACCCGCGGCGAGATGGTCACGGCCGAAGACATCCTGACCCGGCTGTCGCAGGCCCACGACCTCGCACCGGACGTCGAGGAGCGCGGCTCCGCCCCCGCCGAGCGCTGGCTGGTGGACGGCGGACCGGCGACGGTCGGCGTCATCGCCTCGGTGACCCGCAGCTTCTGCGGCGCCTGCGACCGCACCCGGCTCACCGCCGACGGCCAGGTGCGCAACTGCCTGTTCGCCCGGGAGGAGTCCGACCTGCGGACGCCGCTGCGCGAGGGCGCCACCGACGAGGAGCTGGCCGACCGCTGGCGGGTCGCCACCCTCGGCAAGCTGCCCGGCCACGGCATCGACGACCCGAGCTTCCTGCAGCCGGCCCGGCCGATGTCGGCGATCGGCGGCTGACGTGTCCCCCGGCCCCTCCTCCCCCGCCGGGGCTCCGGCGCCCGTGACGGTGCGGTTCTTCGCCGGTGCCCGGGCGGCCGCGGGGGTCGACGCCGAGCAGCGCAGCGCCGCGACCCTCGACGAGCTGGTCACCGCGCTCGCCGCCGCGCACGGTGACCGGCTCGCGCGGGTGCTGCCCGCGTGCTCGTTCCTCGTCGACGGCACGTCCACGCGCGACCGCGCGTTGGTCCTGTCGCCGGGGGCGACGGTCGACGTGCTGCCCCCGTTCGCCGGCGGCTGACCGGGGCTGCCGGGCGGCTGACCTGCACGATCTGCGGGAGGATGGCGCGATGCGCATCTGGGAGAGGACGAAGGCCAAGGCCGAACAGCTGCTCGGCCGCGCCGAGGAGGTCTACGGGCAGTCGCACGGTGACGCCGCGGCGACCGCGGCCGGCGAGGCCCACCGCCTGGAGGCCGAGGCCGAGGACGAGCAGACCGGGCGCGGCGACCGACGCCACCCCGACGACGACGGGCTCGCCGGCCAGGGCGCTCGCTGACCCGTCGACCGGGGGCCGGCCGCCCGCCGGCACACGACGGGCTCAGGGGCAGGCGACCCATTCCTCCTGGCCGTCGGTGAAGACCTGCCGCTTCCAGATCGGCAGCCGCTTCTTCACCTCGTCGACCAGCTCGGCGCAGGCGGCGAAGGCCGCCGCGCGGTGCGCCGTGCTCACCGCGCAGGCCAGCGCGACGTCGCCGACACCCAGCAGGCCGACCCGGTGGGAGACGGCGACGCCCTGCACCTCCGGCCGCGCGGCGAACTCCGCGGCGAGCTCAGCGAGGACGTCCTGGGCGGTGGGATGGCCGACGTACTCCAGCTCGGTCACCGACCGGCCGCCGTCGTGGTCGCGGACGACGCCGGCAAAGCTGACCAAGGCACCGGCCGCCTTGTCGGCCACGGCGTCCTCGTGCTCGGCGATCGACAGCGGCTCGTCGACGACGCGCGCGATCAGCGGTGGGCTGCTCACGCCCGCACGGTACCCGCGTCGCGGCCGCCGCCCGCCCAGGTCCGGCGCTCCGCGAGCGCCCGCCGCGCCCGCGCCCCTCGCCGGGCGCCACCGTCCGGGCTGGGACCCGTGCGACCGTTGGGAAGAACCGTTCCGGGCACGGATCGTCGGTACGTGTCGTTGTGCCTCGTACGCCGGCCGCCGTGCCTACGATCCGACGACCGTCCCCGCGGGGGACGACATGTCGACCGCCGCGCGGCGCTCGCGGCACCGGTCGTCGTCGACCGCGCCGTCCGCCCCGACCGTCAGTGAGGAATCCCGTGGACCGAGTACGCAGCGAGCGGACGGGCGCCCCCTCCGGCCGCCCCCTGCCGCCGCGGCTGGACCCACGGGCCGGCCGGCCGCCGCGGCCACGACCGTCCGGCGGAACCGGCCGGCCTCCCGTCCGCGGCGGGGGCACCACTCCGCCGCGTGCCGCGGCGGGCGGGTCCTCCGCCGCGGTGCCCGCCGGTCCCGCGCCGCGCTTCGGGCACGTGCTCGGACGGACCGTCCTCGGCGCGCTGCTCCCCGGGACGGCGCTGCTGGCCGCGGGTGCGCGGCGGATCGGCTGGACGGTCCTCGGCGGCGCCCTGGTGCTGGCCGCCGTCCTGGCCTGGTTGGCGACGGCCGGCCGCGACGTCGCCGTCCGGCTGGCCGTCAACCCCACCGCCCTGCTGCTCATCATCGTCGGGGCCGTGGGCATCGCCGTCGTCTGGGCGCTGGTCATCATCGCCGGCTACCGCATGCTCGCCCCCGACGACACGACCCGCGCCCAGCACGTGCTCGGCGGCGCGGTCGTGACGCTGCTGGCCCTGGGGGTGGCCGCGCCGCCCTTCGAGGTGGCCCACCTGGCCGCCGTCCAGCGGAACCTGGTGTCGAACCTGTTCACCGACGACGTGCAGTCGGCCACGGTCGAGGCCACGCCGCTGTGGGACAAGGAGCGGGTCAACGTCCTGCTGCTCGGCGGCGACGGCGGCGACGGCCGCGAGGGCGTACGCACCGACACCGTCATCGTCGCCAGCATCGACACCGACACCGGCGCGACGACGACCTTCAGCCTGCCGCGCAACCTGCAGGAGCTGCCCTTCCCCGAGGACAGCCCGCTGGCCGACGTCTACCCGGACGGCTTCTGGTCGGGCAGCGAGAGCGAGAGCCTGCTCAACGCCGTCTACCGGAACGGCCCCGCCGACAACCCCGACGTCCTGGGCCCGACCGACAACCCCGGCGCCGACTTCCTCAAGCTGGGCGTCGGCGAGGCGCTGGGCCTCACCATCGACTACTACGTGCTGGTCAACCTCGACGGCTTCAGCCGGCTGGTCGACGCGCTGGGCGGGATCACCGTCAACGTCAACTACTGGGTGCCGATCAACGGCGAGCCGACGATCGGCATCCTGCCCGACGACTACATCGCCCCCGGCCCGAACCAGCACATGGACGGGCAGCGCGCGCTCCACTTCGCCCGCGGGCGCTTCGGCCTCACGGACTACCAGCGGATGGACCGCCAGCGCTGCATGATCGACGCGATCGTCGCCGCGGCCGACCCGGTCACCCTGCTGCGCCAGTACCAGGAGCTCGCCGCCACCACCCAGGACATCGTCAGCACCGACATCCCGCAGTCCGTCGTCCCGGCCTTCGCCGACCTCGCGCTCAAGGTGAAGGGCGCCGGCATCCGGAGCGTGGTCTTCGACGACACGGTGATCACGCCGGCGTACCCGGACTACGACGAGATGCGGTTCGTGGTCCAGACGGCCCTCGGGTCGGAGGCGCCGGCCAGCCCCGCGGGCACCGCCACGGCCGGCAGCACGCCGGCTGCGCCGGCGGGGGAGGCACCGGCCTCCGGTTCGGCGGCCGCGCCGTCCCCGGCGCCGGCGGGCGGAGGCGGTTCCGCGGCCTCCCCGGCCGACGACGTCGCCGACGCCTGCGCCTACGACCGCGCCGCGGCGGAGGAGGCGCTCGCCGAGGGCGAACCGCCGACGCGCCGCGGCTGACCCGGCGTCCACCGAGCCGCGTCCGGCGGCCGGCACCCCGCCGTCCGGTCACCCCGACCCGGGCGGCAGTGCCGGGGGCACGTCCAGATCGGTCGGATCGGCCAGCCCCGTGCAGTCGACCTCGTCGGCGCCGTGGGCGGCCAGGTAGCGGCGGGCACCCTCGTCCCCGGTGGCGCCGGCGGCCACGCCGGCCCAGTGGTCCCGGCCGAGCAGGACCGGGTGCCCCCGGACGCCGGCGTAGCTGGCCACCGCGAGCGCGCCCGGGGAGGCCCGGTCCGCCATCCGCTGCAGCGCCGCCGGCGTCATCCCGGGCATGTCGACCAGCGTGACCAGCGCGGCGTCGATCCGGCCCGGCCAGCCGCGCAGGCCGTCGAGCCCGGTGCGCAGGGACGAGGCCATGCCCGATTCCCAGTCGCGGTTGGCCAGGACGGTGGCGCCGGCCAGGTCGGCGGTGCGCCACACGTCCACCGCGCGCGCGCCGAGGACGACGAGCACCGGGTCGCACACCGCCCGCGCCGTCCGGACCGCCCGCTCCACCAGCAGGCTGCCCTCGTGCTCCACCAGCGCCTTGGGCATGCCGTAGCGCCGTCCACCCCCGGCGGCGAGGACGACGGCGGCGACGACCGGCTGCACGACCACCCCCGCCACCCTGCCAGGCCGCACGGCACCTCAGCGGGTGTAGACGGCGACCTCCGACGCCTTGACCGCCGCCCACACCCGCGCGCCCGGCGCCAGGCCCATCTCGGCGAACGCCGCCGCGGTCACGTCGGCCACCAGCGGCACCTCGCCGTCGAGCTCGCAGCGCACCGTCGCCCCGTGCGGCGTGGCGCCGGTCAGCCGCACCGGCCAGACGTTGCGCGGGCTGCCGTCGGGCCGGCTGAGGAACAGCGCCACCGACTCCGGGCGGACGGCGGCGAAGACCGGACCGTCGGCCTCCTCGGCGACGGCGACCACTCCCCCGCCGTCGAGCCGCACCCTGCGCCCGGACGCCACGCCCGGCAGCAGCGACAGCCCCACCAGCCGGGCGACGTAGTCGGTGCGGGGGTGGCGGCTGACGTCCGCCGGCGTCCCGGCCTGGACGACGGCACCGTCCTCGACGACCAGCACCCGGTCGGCCAGCGCCATCGCGTCGACCGGGTCGTGGGTGACGAGCACCGTGCTGCCGGCGAACTCGCCGAGGTGCCGGCGCAGCTCGGCGCGCACGGTCAGCCGCGTGCGCGCGTCGAGCGCCGACAGCGGCTCGTCGAGCAGCAGCAGCGCCGGAGCGCCCACCAGGGCGCGGGCCAGCGCCACCCGCTGCGCCTGGCCGCCGGACAGCGCGCCGGGCCGCCGGTCACCCAGCCCGTCGAGGCCGACCCGGGCCAGCCACTCGCCCGCCGCGGCCCGCGCCGCCGCCCGGCGCACGCCCCGGCACCGCAGCCCGAACGCGACGTTCTCGGTGACCGACAGGTGCGGGAAGAGCAGGTGGTCCTGGAACACCATGCCCAGCGGACGGCGGTGCGCCGGCAGGTGCACGCCCGCGGCGACGTCGTCCCACACCACCCCGTCGACGAGGACGCGCGCGTCGTCGGGCTCGAGCAGCCCGGCCAGCACCCGCAGCAGCGTGGACTTGCCCGCCCCGTTGGGACCGAGCACCGCGAGGACGCCGCCGTCGTCCACCTCCAGGTCGAGCGCGACCGCGAGCGGTCCCCGCCGCACCCGCACCTCCGCCGCGAGGCTCACGCCGCCGTCCTCACGCCGCCGTCCTCACGCCGCCGTCCTCACGCCGCCGTCCTGACGCGGCCGTCTTCACGCGGACACCGACGCGCGGCCCAGCCAGCGGTCGCGCAGCAGCAGCAGCGTGGCCAGCGAGACGGCCAGCAGGACGAGCGAGAGCACGATCGCCGCCTCCGGCTCCTGCTGCAGCGCCAGGTAGACGGCCAGCGGCATCGTTTGCGTCGTCCCCGGGAAGTTGCCGGCGAAGGTGATGGTCGCCCCGAACTCGCCCAGCGCCCGAGCCCAGCACAGCACCGCCCCGGCCGCGATCCCGGGCGCGACGAGCGGCAGCGTCACGCGGCGGAACGTCGTCCACCGGTCGGCGCCGAGCGTCGCGGCGGCATCGTCGAAGCGGACGTCGGCCGCGCGCAGCGCTCCTTCCACGCTGATCACCAGGAACGGCATCGCGACGAAGGTCTCGGCGATGACCACCGCCGTCGTGGTGAACGGGACGGTCACCCCGAACGCCTCGTCGAGCCACCGGCCGAGCAGCCCCTGCCGGCCGAGCACGAGGAAGAGCGCGACGCCGCCGACCACGGGCGGCAGCACCAGGGGCACGGTCACCAGGGCGCGCAGCAGCGACCGCCCGCGGGCCCGCGTCCGGGCGAGCACCCAGGCCAGCGGCACGCCGAGCACGAGCGACACCAGCGTGGCCAGGGTCGCCGACACCAACGACAGCCGCAGCGCCTCGCCGACCGCGGGCGTCGTCAACTGCGGCAGCAGGTCCGGCCACGGCGCCCGCACGAGCAGGCCGGCCAGCGGCAGCACCAGGAAGGCGACCGCCAGCAGCGCCGGGACCAGCAACGGCGCCGGGACCCCGCCCCGGTGCCGGCTCACGGCTGCTGGAAGCCGGCGTCGGTCAGCGCCCGGCGGCCCTCCTCCGAGAGCACGAGGTCGACGAAGGCCCGCCCGGCCTCCGCGTTCGGCGCATCGGCCAGCACGGCCACCGGGTAGGCGTTCACCGCCCGCGCCGACTCCCGGAAGGCGTAGGCGAGGACGGCGTCGCCGGCCGCGCGGACGTCGGAGACGTAGACCAGCCCGGCGTCGACCTCGCCCAGCTCGACCTTGGTGAGCACGGCGCGGACGTCGTCGTCGTAGGTGTCCGGGGCGTCGGCGAGACCGGCGGAACCGAGCACCTCGGCAGCTGCCGCACCGCACGGCACCTCGGGAGCGCAGACGGCGACGGTGTGCTCGGGCACGAGCAGGTCGGCCAGGCCGGGCAGACCCGCGGTTGCGGGCGGTTCGATGCCCGCCGGGTTGTCGACGGGGACGGCGAGCACCAGCGGGTTCCGCGCGAAGACCTCGGCGTCCTCGGCGAGACCGGCGTCGGTGACCGTGGCCATGGGCCCCTCGGCCGCCGACGCGAAGACGTCGGCCGGGGCACCCTGCGCGATCTGCTGCGCCAGGGCGGAGCTGCCCGCGAAGTTGAAGCGGACGTCGAGCTGCGGGTGCTCCACCTCGAGGCGCTCCCCGAGGCCGGTGAAGACGTCGGTGAGCGAGGCTGCGGCGAAGACGGTCAGCGTGCCGGTGAGGCCCTCGTCACCGCCCGTCGGGTCGGCCGCCACCTCCGCCTCGCCCGCGGGCGTGAGGCCTCCTCCGCCGCCGCACCCGGCCAGGGAGAGGAGGACCGCGAGGGCCGCCGTCCGTCTCATGGCACGTCCACGCTGACCTGGGTCGCCTTGACCGTGGCCACGGCGCGCACACCCACCTCCAGGCCCAGCTCGTCGGCCGCCTCCCGCGACATCAGCGAGACCAGCCGGAACGGACCGGCCTGGATCTCGACCTGCGCCATGACCGTGTCGCGGACGACGCGCGTGACGATGCCGGCCAGCCGGTTGCGGGCCGAGGAGGATCGGGTGGCGCCGGGCGCCGGCGGCTCGTGCAGCGTGACCGCCACGCGGGCGAGGTCGGCGCCGTCGACCTGGGCGGGCCCTCCGCCCTCGCGACGGGCGGGCAGCCGGTCGCTGTCGATCCAGCGCCGGACGGTGTCGTCGCTGACGCCGAGCAGCGCGGCGGCCTCGGCGATGCGGTAGACGGCAGGCACGCACCCCACGGTAGATCCGCAACTGCGGCGTCGGCAAGCGTCGGATGTTCCGCACGAGCGGACGACGGTGGAGCGCGGGCCCGCGGTCCTCCCGGCACGGTGCCCGACCTCACGCTGCAGCACGAGGTCGGGCACCACGGGCGAGGTCCGGCCGCCGTGGACGCCGCCGTGAACACCGCCCGGACGGGCTCCGGACGGCGCCGGTGACAGCGCGGCGGCCGTCGCAGTGGGCGGCCCGCCGTTTGCCGATCACCGGCCCCGGGCAGTCGCGGTCGGTGCCCGTGGCCCGCAGCAGGACATCGGACGACAACCCGGCCGGCGCGACCGCCGCCGTCCGCACCCGCCGGATCCGCGAGGTCGCGCGCGACGTCCTCGGCTACGCGGAGTTCCGCCCCGGGCAGGAGCGCGCGATGCAGGCCGTCGTCGGCGGGCGCGACACGCTCGCCGTGCTCCCCTCGGGCGCCGGCAAGTCCGCCGTCTACCAGGTGGCCGGGCAGCTGCTCGACGGGCCGGTGCTGGTGGTCTCCCCGCTCATCGCCCTGCAGCGAGACCAGGTCGAGCGCCTGGCGGAGATCCCGGAGGCCGGCCGCGCGGCGATGCTCAACTCCGGGCTGTCCGCCGGTGACCAGCGCGACGCGCTCGACGGCCTCCGCGAAGGAACGGTCCGCTTCCTGTTCCTGGCACCCGAGCAGCTGACCAAGCCGGAGGTCGTCGACGAGATCGAGCAGGCCGGCCCCAGGTTGTTCGTCGTCGACGAGGCCCACTGCGTCTCCGCCTGGGGGCACGACTTCCGGCCCGACTACCTGCGGCTCGGCGGCGTGATCGAGCAGCTGGGGCACCCCACCGTGCTCGCGCTCACCGCGACCGCCGCCCCGCCGGTGCGGGCGGAGATCGTCGAGCGGCTCGGCATGCGGGACCCCGAGGTGGTGGTCGCCGGGTTCGACCGGCCCGAGATCCGGCTGGAGGTCGACCAGCACGCCGACGCGGCCGCCAAGGACGCCGCCGTGCTCGACCGCGTCCTCGCCGAGGTGGGCGAGGGGCACGTGCCGGGCATCGTGTACAGCGCCACCCGCCGCGGCACCGAGGAGGTCGCCGCGGCGCTCACCGAGCGCGGGCTCCGCGCCCGCGCCTACCACGCGGGCCTCCGGAAGAGCGAGCGCGAGGACACCCAGCGCGCGTTCATGGACGACGAACTGGACGTCGTCGTCGCCACCACCGCCTTCGGCATGGGGATCGACAAGCCCGACACCCGGTTCGTGGTGCACGCCGAGCCGGCCGACTCCCTCGACAGCTACTACCAGGAGATCGGCCGCGCCGGGCGGGACGGGGAGCCCGCGCTCGCCGTGCTCGTGTACCGGCAGGAGGACCTGGGCCTGCGCCGCTTCTTCGCCGCGGGCATCCCCGCCGAGGAGGAGCTGCAGCAGGTGGCCGGGTTGGTGGCAGCGGCTCCAGCGGCCGGCGTGGACGACGGCGTCGACGTCACGGCGCTGCGCGAGGAGACCGGCCGGGGCGCCACCCCGCTGGCCCGCGACCTGAACCTGCTCGAGCAGGTGTCGGCCGTCGTCCTCGACGAGGAGGGCGCGGCCCACCCGGCCGAGGACGCCCCCGGTCCCGCCGAGGCGGCGGCCGCCGCCCACGAGCTGGCCGAGCACCACGAGAAGGTCGACCAGAGCCGCGTGGAGATGATGCGCGGCTACGCCGAGACCACCGACTGCCGCCGCCAGTTCCTCCTCGGCTACTTCGGGGAGCAGCTCGACGAGCCGTGCGGCAACTGCGACACCTGCTCCGACGGCACGGCCACCGACCGCGACGACGACGCCGACACGCCCTTCCCCCCGGAGACCGCCGTCGAGCACCGCGAGTGGGGCCCCGGCATGGTGATGCGCGTCGAGGACGACCGGCTCGTCGTCCTGTTCGAAGAGGTCGGCTACAAGACCCTCGCCCTGGCCGCCGTCACCGAGCACGGCCTGCTCCGCCCGCGCCCGTCCTGACCCGACGTCGACGCGGCGAGGAGCACCGCGGAACCGGCGGGCGGGCCACCCGGCCGATCGGCCGGGTGGCGGGCCGACCGGCCGGCCTCTCCGCTGGTCACGGTGGGGTCACGCCAGGGTCACGCGAAGGCGTGGCGGGGTTGTGGCGCCCGCGCGGCGGTCCTACCTTCTGCGCCACCACGGGGCGCGACGGCGCGCCCCCGGTCCACCAGGAGACGCAATGTCCGTGGACTCCCCCCGGCCGCAGGGCGGCGACCTCGCGACCGAGCTGCCGAGCAAGGCCCTGCCCGCCGTCCCGTACGCGGACCTGCCCGAGCCGCTCCGGCTCAAGCAGGTCCTCGGCCCCAGCGTGCTGCTCCTGGCCGGCGCGATCGGGTCCGGGGAGTTCGTGCTGTGGCCCTACATCACCTCGCAGGTCGGGCTCGCCGTCGTCTGGCTGGTCATCATCGGGGTGCTCACGCAGTACTTCCTCAACATGGAGATCGAGCGGTACACGCTGGTCACCGGCGAGACGGCGGTCACCGGGTTCACCCGGCTGTGGAAGCCCTGGAGCTGGCTGTTCATCATCATGACCGTCGTCCCGTGGATGTGGCCGGGCTGGGCCACCGGCGGGACGACGACGCTGGGCTTCGTCCTCGGCTTCGGCGAGGACGCGATCCCCTGGATCACCATCGGCGTCCTCGTCCTGATCGGCGCGGTGCTGACCGCCTCGCCCGTCGTGTACCGCACCGTGGAGAAGATCCAGTTCTTCATGGTCGGGTTGATCGTGCTGTTCCTGGTGTACGCGCTGCTCTTCCTGGTCGGCGGCGAGGGCTACGCCGGGCTGGGCGAGGGCCTGGTCTCGGTGGGCGAGCTGCCCGGAGCCGTGAGCACGATCGGCACCGCCACCCTCCTCGGCGCGATCGCCTTCGCCGGCGCCGGCGGCTCCCTGAACCTGGCCCAGTCGAACTGGGTGCGGGACAAGGGCCTGGCCATGGGGGCCCGCCTGCCCAAGGTGGTCTCGCCGTTCACGGGCGAGGAGATCGCCGCCCCCACCACCGGGTTCATGTGCCGCCGGGACGAGGCCAACATGCGCAGGTGGCGCGACTGGTGGCGGGTCGCGGACCGCGAGCAGTTCGTGACCTTCTTCGTCATCGGCCTGATCGCGCTGCTGACCTTCATGATGCTCGCCTACTCGACCATCGGGGTCGGGACCACCGAGGCGCAGAGCTTCGACTTCATCCGCGCCCAGGGTGAGGCACTCGGCGACGCCCAGGGCTCGTGGCTGTCGACGACCTTCTGGCTGATCGGCAGCGTGGTGCTCTTCTCGACCAACCTCGCGGTGCTCGACATGGTCGGCCGGGTGACCGCCGACGTGCTGAAGACCGGTCCCCTCCGGAACAGCACGACGTGGAGCGAGAGCAAGATCTACTTCGCGATCGTCTGGGCCGAGATCGTCTTCGGGTCGGTCATCCTGCTGTCGGGCGTCACCCAGCCGCTGATCCTGCTGGTCATCGCCAGCTCCCTCAACGGCCTGGTGATGTTCGTGTACTCGGCGCTGCTCATCCAGCTCAACCGGCGCACCCTGCCGGCCGAGTTCCGCACCGGCGGCGTGCGGCTGGGCGCGCTGGTCTGGGCCGTGCTGTTCTACGGCTTCTTCTCCGTGATCCTGCTCGTCGACCAGTTCGGCAACCTCGTCGGCGGCGGCTGACCGCTCGCCACCCCGGCCGGGACCGCGCGATCGCGCCGCCGCTGCCGCGTGCGGAGGCGTGGGATCGCGCGGTCCCGGCGCATCCGGCCGCAGGCTCCCCATCGGTCGACCGGGCGACGTCGTCCGCGGGGGCGCGCCGTCTCGACGTGCGGCCCCGCACGGCTCCCCCGATGATCAGCGGGCCCGGGCGCGGTGCCCGGCGAAGGGAGCCCGCGCGTGAAGGTCCTCGGCATCAACGCCCTCTACCACGACCCGGCGGCGGCGCTCGTCGTCGACGGGCGGGTCGTCTCCGCGGCCGAGGAGGAGCGGTTCAGCCGGCGCAAGCACGGCAAGCGGCCGCTGCCGTGGAGCGCGTGGGAGCTGCCGGAGCTCTCCGCTGCGTGGTGCCTCGCCGACGCCGGGCTCGCACCCGAGGACCTCGACGCCGTCGCCTACTCCTTCGACCCCCGGCTGATGCAGGCGCCCGAGGACACCGGCCTGGACGACGCCGGCGACGCCATGCGGAAGACGTACGCCGAGCAGGCGCCGTCCTTCCTCGCCCACCACCTGCCGGGGCTGGCCCCGGAGAAGGTCGTCTACGTCCCGCACCACGTGGCGCACGCCGCCTCCGCCGGCCTGGCCGCCCCCTTCCCGACCAACTCGGTGCTGGTGCTCGACGGCCGCGGCGAGGCGGTCAGCCACCTCGCCGGCCGGTACACCGACGGACGGCTGGAGGTGCTGGCCAGCCAGGCGCTGCCGCACTCGCTGGGCCTGCTCTACGAGGACCTCACCGACCACCTCGGGTTCCTGCGCAGCTCCGACGAGTACAAGGTCATGGCGATGGCCTCCTACGGGAAGCCCCGCTTCGCCGCCGCGCTCGAACCGTTCGTCCACGCCACCGGCGACGGCGGTTTCCGGACGGCGAAGGTCGACTTCTCCGAGTTCGCGCCCCGGCTGCGCAAGGGCGACGGGTGGACGCAGGACCACGCCGACCTCGCCGCCAGCGTGCAGCTGCGGCTGGAGGAGACGCTGCTCGACCTGGTGCGCTGGCTGCACGCCCGGACCGGCGACACGGCGCTGACCCTCGCCGGCGGCGTGGCGCTCAACTGCGTGGCCAACAGCCGGATCCACGCCGAGGGGCCGTTCGAGCAGGTCTGGGTGCAGCCGGCCGCCGGCGACGCCGGCACCGCGCTCGGCGGGGCCCTGTCGGTGGCCCGTGACCTGGGCGACGACACCGCCCCCATGCCCGGCGCCGATCTCGGCCGCGGCTGGACCGACGAGGAGATCGAGGCCTGGCTGACCACGGCGGCGATCGACTACGAGCGGCCGCGCGACGTCGCCGACGCCGTCGCGCAGGTGCTGGCGGACAACGGCATCGTCGCCTGGTTCCAGGGCCGCAGCGAGTACGGGCCGCGGGCTCTGGGGCACCGGTCGCTGCTGGCCCACCCCGGCCATGAGGCCAACCTCGAGCGGATGAACGACGTCAAGGGCCGCGAGCAGTTCCGCCCGGTGGCGCCGATGGTGCTGGCCGAGCGGGCGAGCGAGATCTTCGGCCGCGGCCCGGTCCCCTCGCCGTACATGCTCTTCGTGCACGACGTGGCGCCGGACTGGAAGGACCGGATCCCCACCGTCACGCACGTCGACGGGACCGCGCGCATCCAGACCGTCGACCGACGCGACGAGCCGCTGGTGGCCCGCATGCTGGAGTGCTTCGAACGGCGCACCGGCCTCCCCGTGGTGGTCAACACCAGCCTGAACACCGCCGGGCGGCCGATGGTCGACGATCCGCGCGACGCCCTGGAGTGCTTCGGCTCCGCACCGGTCGACCTGCTGGCGATCGGTCCGTTCGTCGTCCGCCGGCCCCGGCCCACCACGCGCCGCTGACCCGTAGCGGAACACCGTCGAACGAATGTCACGATTCGACGACGAAAACCCCCAGGGCACGGAGGAAGCTGCCGACCGACGACTCCGAGGCGTAGACCGGATGTCGCCCGTCAAGGCGCGACGGGCGGATCCTGCCCTGGAGGAGCCACCATGGCCCCCGACGGAACCACCACCGGACCGGCCCGTACCTGGCCGCAGTTCCTGGCGTTGATCATCGGCGCCGCGTACCTCGTCGTCGGCGTCGTCGGCTTCTTCGTCACCGGTTTCGACGAGTTCGCCGCGCACACCCCCGACGAGACGCTGCTCGGGTTCTCGATCAACCCGCTGCACAACATCGTGCACGTCCTCGTCGGCGTGGTCGGGGTGGCGCTGTGCCGGACGTTGAGCTCCGCCCGGCTCTACGGCTGGTTGCTGGCGGTCGCCTACGGGGCGACGTTCGTCTACGGGCTGTTCGCCGTGGACGAGGACGAGCCGCTCAACTTCCTCAGCATCAACTGGGCCGACAACTGGCTGCACCTGGTCAGCGCCCTCGCCGGCCTGGTCATCGCCGTGGGGCCGGTCCGCAGCGCCGTGACCGGGGAGCGGACCCGCACCTGACGGGCGCGGCTGCCGCTCCGACCGATCGGGCCCGCCGTCCTCCCCCGGGGCGGCGGGCCCGGTCGTGCCGGACGACGGCCCGGTCGTGCCGGACGACGGCCCGGTCGTGCCGGACGACGGC
>NZ_JAOVZT010000006.1:20112-74741 GCF_025716945.1 Geodermatophilus sp. YIM 151500 | reverse complement strand
CCCCGGGGCGACGCCGGTCGCCCGCGCCGTTACCTTGCGGGCATGGACTTCGCCCTCTCCGCCCGAGCCGAGGACGTCTGCGGCCGGATGTGGGACTTCATGCGCGAGCAGGTCTTCCCCGCCGAGCCGGTCTACGAGGCCTGGCGGGCCGCACGCGGCCACGACGACCACGGCACCCCGCCGGTGCTCGAGGAACTCAAGGTCGAGGCCCGCAAGCGGGGGCTGTGGAACCTGTTCCACCACGAGCTGGCCGGCCTGTCCAACCTGGAGTACGCGTCGGTCGCCGAGATCACCGGCTGGTCGCCGGTCATCGCGCCCGAGGTGATCAACTGCGGGGCGCCGGACACCGGCAACATGGAGACGCTCATGCTGTTCGGTACGCCCGAGCAGAAGGAGCGCTGGCTGCAGCCGCTGCTGGAGGGCGAGATCCGGTCGGGTTTCGCGATGACCGAGCCCGACGTCGCCTCCTCCGACGCCCGCAACGTCCAGACCTCGATCGTCCGCGACGGCGACGACTACGTGGTGAACGGCCGCAAGTGGTGGATCACGGGCACGGCCGACGAGCGGTGCCAGATCTTCATCGTGATGGGCAAGACCGACCCGGAGGGCGCGCCGCACCGGCAGCAGTCGATGGTCCTCGTGCCGCGGGACGCCCCGGGATTCGAGATCGTGCGGCACCTGCCGGTCTTCGGCTACCAGGACCAGCACGGCCACTCGGAGCTGCGGTTCACCGACGTCCGGGTGCCCGCAGCCAACCTGCTCGCCGGCGAGGGCGACGGCTTCATGATCGCTCAGGCCCGGCTCGGGCCGGGCCGCATCCACCACTGCATGCGCGCCATCGGCATGGCCGAGCGGGCGCTGGCGCTGATGGTCGAGCGGGCGAAGGCGCGGGTCGCCTTCGGCCGGCCGCTGGCCGAGCAGGGCACCGTCCGGGAGGCCATCGCGCTGTCGCGCATCGAGATCGACCAGGCCCGGCTGCTGGTGCTCAAGACCGCCGACCTCATCGACAAGTACGGCGCCAAGGGCGCGCGCACCGAGATCGCGGCCATCAAGGTGGCCGCGCCCAAGGTGTGCCTCGACGTCCTCGACCGGGCGATCCAGGTCCACGGTGGCGCCGGGGTCAGCGACGACACCCCGCTGGCCTACTTCTGGGCGCACGCGCGCACCCTGCGCATCGTCGACGGGCCGGACGCGGTGCACATCCGGTCGGTCGCCCGCGAGGAACTCGACCGCGAACGCCCCTACCGCGGCTGACCGGAGGAGATCCGTCGCGGTCACCGCGGCGGATCTCCTCCGCTCACATGGCCTGGTTGCTGCCGAAGCCCGCGGCCGCCAGCTTCGCCAGCAGCGTCTGCTGGTCCAGGCCGGCGCCCTCCAGCGCCGCGGCGTCGCGGTCGGTGTCGATGTCGTCGGGCAGATCGGCGGCGACCTTCTCCGCCCGGTCGTTGTCGCCCTCGGCGTGCAGCATCCCGACCAGCCGCTCCTTGTCGATGCGCATGAGTCCTCCGTCGTGGTCGGTCCGTGCGGTGTGGTGCCCGTGACGTGCCACGTGAAACAGGAGGGACGGCGGGGGCGCCCGCATCACGATCCGGTCACGACGGCACCCCTGCGACGGGTCCGGCGACGTCATAGGAGGTGACGGCGGGAGGAGACCGGATGAGAGCCGCGGACGGGTCGGCGTTCGAGCAGTTCGTCGCCGCACGCTCCGACGACCTCATGCGTCTGGCCGTGCTGCTCGCCGCCGACCGGGGTCACGCCGAGGACCTCGTCCAGACCGCCCTGGTGAAGGCCTACCGGCACTGGGGCCGGATCACCGCGGACGACCCCTACCCCTACGTGCGGCGGGTGCTGGTGACGAGCGCCGCGAGCTGGCGACGTCGCCGCGTCACGCAGGAGATCGTCGACCTGCCGGCGCACGACCCGGCCGGGCCGGACGACACGGACGCCGTCGCCGAGCGGCATCGCGTGGCCGACGCGCTCGACACCCTGCCCGCCCGGATGCGCGCCGTGCTGGTGCTCCGCTACGCCGAGGACCTCTCCGAGGCCGCCACCGCCCAGGCGCTGGGCTGCTCGGTCCACACGGTCAGGAGCCAGACCACCCGCGGTCTCGCCCGGCTGCGCGCCGTCCTCGGCGCCGAGCGCGCGACCGTGCTGGAGGAGTGCTGACATGCCCGACACCGACCTCGAGGACCTGCTCCGCGCGGACCTGCGCGCCCGCGGGGCGGCCGCCCCGCCGGCTCCGCCCGACCTGGCCGCGCGCGTCCGGCGACAGCACCGGCACCAGCGGCGCACCCGGCTGCTCGTGGCCACGGCCGCGGCCGGCGTCGTCGCCCTCTTCGCCGGAGTGGCCACCGCGCTCCCGACCGACCGGCCGGCGCAGCCCGCCGCGCCCGCGACGACGGCGCCGCGCCCTCCCACCTACCTGGAGGACCTGCCGACCCGCGGGTCACTCGCGAGCGATGAGGCGTGGCTGGCCGGCGTCCGGGAGCTGGACTGGTACGGCGGCGCAGCGAGCGACGGCTCCGTGGTCGACGACCTCCCCGCGCCGGCCGACCGCCGGGTCCTCTTCGCCGGTGACACGCCCGCCGGCCGGATCGCCCTGCTGGCCGGCCGGGTGCACGGCCGGCTCGTCACGGTCTGGTTCACCGGGCCGGCCGGCGCCCGGCCGGCCGGGATGACCGCGGCCACCAGCCCGGAGCAGGTCACGGGCAACCAGCCGGTGGCGCTGCTCGCGCCGACGGCGGCCGATCCGGCCGAGGGCACGCTGGTGGTCGTGACCCTTCCCGGCTGGACCGTCGACGTCCAGCTCCCGCCGGTGGTGGACGCCGCGGGCGTCGAGCGGCTGGAACGGCGCCGGCTGCCCGTCGACGACGGCATCGCCGTGGTGCCCGCGCCCGCGGGCGGCGGCTGGTGGCCCCGCCTGGAGACGAGCGAGGCCGGAGGGGTGGCCGTCCCGATCTCCCTCGGGGTCCTGCACGGGACCGGGGAGCACACCCCGGCCCCGACGACGCCGGCCGACCCGCGGGGCATCGCGGCCACGACCGACGTCGGCTGGGTGGCCGAGCTGGCGGCCTCCGTGCTGGCCGAGCGCGACCTGGCGGCGGAGGAGGCCGCACCGGTGCTGCTGGCCGCCGGCCGCGGCCCAGGGGAGAGCTCGGTGGCCCTGCTCGGGGTGACCTTCCCGTCGGGAGCCACGGGCGCGTGGCTCGCGTCGTACACGGTGCGCGGTGGCACGTCGCCCGTGGACGCCGGCGGCACGTCGCTGAGCTGGTACGCCACGGCCTTCGCCCCGGCCGGCACGCCGGTCGACGACCGGTTGCTCGCCGTGCCGGTCGACGGCTCCTGGCTGGTCGTCAGCGGGCCGCAGGAAGCGGTCGCGGCCGAGGTGGTCGACCGACGCGGCACCGTGGTCGGCGTCCTGCCGCTCCGGTCCGGCGCGGGCTCCGGCGCGTTGCCCGAGGGCGTGCTGCTGCCCGTCGAGGACCGGTCGGTGCGGCTGCTCGACGCCGGCGGCTCCGTGGTCGCGGCGGGTCCGCTCACCCCCGCCGAAGGTCTGTGACCGGGACGCGGCGCGGAACGGCCGCCCGACTGGGAGCCACTGGTCGCCCTGCGCCGGCCCGCCGGCTCGTCGACGAGACGCGGGAGCGCGGCCCGCGCGCGGCGGTCGGTCAGCCGCGGCGGCCCGCCCGTGCACGGCGGTGGAGCCACAGCCCGGCCGCGGCGACGACCACCCCGACGACCAGCTGGCCCACGCCGACCCCGGCCTGCCCGCTGCCGAACCAGGTCGGTGACGACAGCAGCAGGACCGCGGCGACGCCGAGCAGGAAGAGCGCGAGCAGCCGCTCGCGGCCGGCGGCCCGGCCGGTCGGTCCGCGTGAGGTCACGTCGGGCAGCGTAGGCGCCGGACAACCGCCGGCCCGGGGGCGGTCCGGGGGTCGGTCGGAGGGCCGGTCGAGGGCCGGTCGAGGGCCGGTCGAGGGCCGGTCAGAGGGCCGGTCAGAGGGCGCAGACCACCGAGATCTCGTCGCGGTCGTCGCCGGGCGCCACCCGTAGCGCGCCGGGGATGCGGCCGACCTCGCGGTAGCCGAGCCGCTCGTAGAAGGCCTCCAGCCCGGTTCCGCCGCGCACCGTGAGGTGCAGGAACTCCCAGCCGCGGTCCCGGGCGATCGCGTGGATGCCGGTCATCAGCACCCGGCCCAGCCCCTGGCCGTGCCGGCTCGGGTGCACCTGCACGCGCAGGACGGAGGCCCAGTGCCGGCGGAGCACCCCGGTCGACTGCACGACGGTGGCGAAGCCGGCGACCTCGCCGTCCACGGTCAGCACCGCGAGCGCGTCCCCGGACCGCCGGACGCCGTCCAGCAGCACGTCGAGCGCGGGCGCGACGTCGTCCGTGGTCACCGGTGGCACGAAGCCGACGGCGCCGCCGGCGTTGCTGACGTCGGTCCAGCAGGTCAGCAGCGCGGCGCGCAGGGCGCCGTCCACCTCGCGGACGGCGCGGACCTCGGCGGTGGGCACGGTGCCGCATTCTCGCCGGACGGCGCGCCCGGCCGGCGACCGGCCCGGCCCGGTGCCGGTCGGCACGCGGTCAGCCGTGCGCGGCCGGGACGGCGGCCGGCGACGGGATCCCCGCGCCCACCGGCAGCCCGGAGGCCGCGGCGGCGAACTCGGTGGCCTCCGCGGCGGCCATCGGCGGGGCGAAGTGGAAGCCCTGACCGAGCGGGCAGTCCAGCTCCGCGAGCGCCGCGGCCTGCTCCGGGCACTCCAGCCCCTCGGCGACGACCTGCAGCTGCAGCATCCGGCCGAGCTGGATGACCGCGTGCGTGACCGCGCGGTCCTCGGGATTGGTCGCCACGCCGTCCACGAAGGCCTTGTCGATCTTCAGCACGTCGACCGGGAAGCGGCGCAGGTAGCCCAGCGACGAGTAGCCCGTGCCGAAGTCGTCGAGGGCCAGCCGCACACCGAGCGCCTTGATCTCCTCGAGCTTGCGCAACGTGTCGGCGGTGTCGTCGGCGAACAGCGACTCGGTGATCTCGAGCGTGAGCAACCCGGGCTCCAGGCCCGAGGCGCGCAGCGCGTCGACGACGTCCTCGACCAGGTCCGGGTGCTGGAACTGGCGCACCGAGACGTTGACGCTCATGCGCAGCCCCCGCTCCGGCGCGCGGCGGTGCCAGGCGGCGGCCTGCCGGCACGCCTCGTGCAGGATCCAGCGGCCGATCGGGACGATCTGCCCGCTCTCCTCGGCCAGCCCGATGAACTGCATCGGCGGGATCAGCCCGCGCTCGGGGTGGTGCCAGCGGACCAGGGCCTCGAACCCGGTGACCTGCCCGGCGGCGAGGTCGACGATGGGCTGGTAGTGCAGCTCGAACTGGTGCCGGTCCAGCGCCTGGTGCAGGTCGGCGGTCAACCGGTCGCGCTCCACCTGTGCGGCGTGGTGGGCCGGCTGGAACGTCTCGCGGCGGCCCTTGCCGGTGCTCTTCGCGACGTACATGGCGACATCGGCCGCGCGCAGCAGGCTGATCCCGCTGGCCGCGGCGGTCTCGGACGTGGCCACGCCCATGCTCACGCCGGTCCGCACGAAGCGGTTGTCCAGCAGCACGGGCTCGCGCATGGAGGCGAGCACGCGGTCGGCGACGCGGCCGGCCTCGGCGACGTCGTCCTCCCCGGTGATCAGGACGGCGAACTCGTCACCGGCCAGCCGGGCGACGGTGTCCTCCGGGCGCAGGCAGGTGCGCAGCCTCGCGGCGACGACCTGCAGCAGGGTGTCGCCGCTCTCGTGCCCGAGGTCGTCGTTGACCGTCTTGAGGTTGTCCATGTCGAGGAACAGCACCGCCGAGGGCGTGCCGTCGGCCTTCTCCTGCTCCTCGGCGGCCCGCAGCCGCTCCATGAACAGCGCCCGGTTGGGCAGCCCGGTGAGGGGGTCGTGGTAGGCCTGGGCCCGCAGCCGGTCCTCGAGCTCCTTGCGGTCGCTGACGTCGCGGGTGGTCAGCACGATGCCGTTGACGGCCGGGTCGGTGAGCAGGTTGTTGGCCACGGTCTCGACCCAGCGCCACGACCCGTTGCGGTGCCGCATCCGGCTGCCGACGGAGGCGAGCTCCGGTGAGCCGGACAGCGCCTGGACGAGGTGCTCGCTGAAGGCCGGCACGTCGTCGGGGTGCAGCAGGCTGCGCACGTTGCTGCCGAGGAGGGTCGCCGGTGGGTAGCCGAGCACCCAGCCGATGGACGGCGTCTGGTAGACGATCCGGCCGGAGGCGTCGACGACGGTGATGACGTCGGAGGCGTTGCGCACCAGCGAGCGGAACCGCTCGCCGGCCTCCAGGGCGTCGAGCAGGCTGTTGAACGAGCCGGCGGTCTCGCCGAGCTCGTCGTCGGAGTCGACCGGGATGCGGTCGGAGTGCCGCCAGGAGAAGTCGCCGGTGTGGCTCGCGCGGGTGACGGTCTCGGCCACCGAGCGCAGGTGCGTGCTCAGCACCGAGAGCCGACCGCCGACCACCGCGCGGCAGACCGTGTAACTCATCGCGCCCACGAGGAAGCCGGCGACGAGGCAGGCCGCCAGGAAGGACGGCCGGGTCGCGTAGGAGCTGGGCACACCGAGCCCGGTGGCGAACGGCGGGAACACCAGGCCGACGGCGAGCCCGAGGCCGATCATGTAGACGGCCAGGTCCCAGAAGACCCGGGGCGTCAGCCGGAAGCCGCGACGGCGCGCCGGCGTGGTCGTCGAAGGTGCGGTCACGACCTCCCGATCGGCCTGCGGTGTCGCCGACTTGAGCGGCCTCACCCGTCGGGGGGTGGACGACGACCGGGAGGCGCTCAAGGACTGCGCGGAACGGCCGATCACCATGCCATGGACGTCACCCTCCCGCCCCGGCACGCCCCCCTCGTGGGTGACGACGTCCGGGTTCCCGTCCTCGGCGGCGGATCCCGGCGCTACGTCGACCTCGACGCCGCGGCCACCAGCTCGGCCTCCGCGGCGGTGACCCGAGCCGTGACCGACTTCCTGCCGTGGTACTCGAGCGTGCACCGCGGGGCCGGCGCGAAGTCCCGCTACTCCAGCGCGCGCTACGAGCAGGCCCGCGACACGCTCCTGCGTTTCGCCGGCGCCGACCCGGCCACCCACGTGGCGCTGTTCCCGCGGAACACGACCGAGGCGCTGAACCAGCTCGCCTACCGGCTGCGCCTGGCACCCGACGACGTCGTGCTGACGACGGCCGTCGAGCACCACGCCAACCTGCTGCCGTGGCGGCGGCACGCCAAGCTGCGCGTCGTGGACGTCGACGCCCGGGGCACGTTCGACGTCGGAGACGTGGTGCGCGCCCTGCACCAGCGCCCCACCCCGCGCGTGCTGGCCGTCACCGGTGCGTCCAACGTCACCGGGTGGCTGCCCGACCTGCTCGCCCTCACCTCCGCCGCGCGGGCGCTCGGGGTCTTCGTCGTCGTCGACGCGGCGCAGCTGGCCGGGCACCGCCCGGTCGACATGACCGCGCTGGGCATCGACGCGCTGGCGCTGTCCGGGCACAAGATGTACGCGCCGTTCGGCGCCGGCGCGCTGATCGCCCCGCGGTCCGTGCTCGCCGACGGTGAACCGTTCCTGGTCGGCGGCGGCACCGTGCGCGCGGTCTCCTTCGACGACGTCGTCTGGGCCGACACCCCCGACCGGGACGACGCCGGCTCGCCCAACGTCGTCGGCGCCGTCGCGCTGGCCGCCGCCGCCGAGGAACTGGCCGAGAGCGGGTGGTCCGGGCTGCTCGCCCACGAGGAGGCGCTCACCCGCGCGCTGGACGCCGAGCTGGCCACCGTGCCCGGCCTGCGCCGCTACGGCGCGGTCACCGGCGACCGGCTGCCGGTCGCGGCGTTCAACCTGGACGGCGTCCCGCACGGCCTGCTGGCGGCGCGGCTGGCCGGCGAGCACGGGATCGGCCTGCGCAGCGGCTGCTTCTGCGCCCACCCCTACATGGCCCGGCTGCTGTCGCTGACCGAGGCCGAGGTGGCGCAGTTCCACGCCGACGTGCGCGTCGGTGACCGGCACGCGCTGCCCGGCGCGGTGCGCGCCAGCGCCAACCGGGCGACCACGCCCGCCGACGTCGCCGCCCTCGGCGAGGCCCTGCGGCAGATCGCCGCCACGCCGGAGGAGGCCCGCCACTACGAGCTCGACGACCACGGCGACTTCGTCCTCCGCGCGCCGGTCCTGTTCTGACCCGAGGAGCCTGCTGACCCGAGGAGCCGGCGCGCCGGGTGCGGGGTCACCCCGACCCGGGCACCGACGGCGGTGCCCGACGACACTGCGGCGACCTGCCGCAGATCGCCGTCATGCAGCACCCAGCGGCGTCCCAGCGTCCTCCCAGGGACCGGGGGGACGGTGGGCTCGTGGACGACGGCGCCCGGCCCGCACCCGCCCTCGACGGCCTGCTCGCATCCGCGCTGGTAGGGGTGGCGTCGCTGACCCTCACCCCGGCCGGCGCGTCCGGCTGGGCGTGGGGTGCCCCGCTGGCCGAGCTGCGCTGGTACGCCACCGGCCTGGACTCGCCGACCACGGTGCTGCAGCTGCTCGGCAACCTGCTGCTCCTGGTCCCGCCGGCCGTGCTCGCAGTGCTCCGGCGGCCCGCGCTGGCGGCACCGGGGCGGCTCGGCGCCCTGTCCGTCGGCGTCGCCGCCGGGATCGAGCTGCTGCAGTGGGCCCTGCCGCTCGGGCGGGTGGTCTCGCCGCTCGATGCGGCGCTCAACGCGAGCGGCGCCGTGGTCGCCGGCCTGGTGGCGGCCCGCCTGCACGCCGCCGTCCGGCCCCGCTGCACGGCCTGACGTCCCCGCCCCGCAGCAGGGCGGGACGCCGGCGCGCAGCGGCGTGTCGCCCCGGACACGCGGGAGCACCCGGGATCCTTCGCCGAGCGAAGGAATAGGAGCAGGCCCGGACGGTCTTGGCACCGGTCGGAGAGGGCCAACGGCGGCCGCTCGACGTTGACCAGCCGACGAAGGACCCTCGTGACCGCTGTCGCCGACCAGGCCACCCGCCCCTCCGCCGTTCCCGGCCCGGCCCCGCACCGTCCGTCGACGGCCCGGCTCGCCCTGGTGCTCGGGGCGTTCGTGGCCATGGGGCCGCTGACCATCGACATGTACCTGCCGGCCCTGCCGACGATCCGCGAGGAGCTCGGCACCACGTCGGCCCAGGTGCAGCTGACGCTGACCGGCACGCTGCTCGGCCTGGCCCTCGGCCAGCTGGTGATCGGGCCGCTGTCGGACGCCGTCGGACGCCGCCGTCCCCTGCTCGCCGGCACGGCGCTGCACGTGCTGGCCTCGCTGCTCGTGCTGGTCGCGCCGGGCATCGCCGTCCTCGGCGTCCTGCGGGTGCTGCAGGGCGTGGGCTGCGCGGCCGCCTCCGTGGTGGCGATGGCGATGGTGCGCGACCTGTTCGCCGGGCGCCGGGCCGCCACGATGCTGTCGCGGTTGTTCCTGGTCATGGGCGTCGCGCCGGTGCTCGCCCCGACGATCGGCGGGGAGCTGCTGCGGTTCACCACCTGGCGCGGCGTCTTCGCCGTCCTGGCCGGCTACGGCGTCGTGCTGCTCGCGCTCGGGGCGTGGGCGGTCCGCGAGACGCTGCCGGCCGGGCGTCGGCGCCGCGGCGGCATCGCCGCCACGGTCGGGACCTACCGCTCGCTGCTGGGTGACCGCACCTACCTCGGGCTGGTGCTCGTCGCCGGGCTCGGCATGGCGGCGCTGTTCACCTACGTGGCCGGGTCGTCGTTCGTCTACCAGCGGCAGTTCGGGCTCGACGAGCAGCAGTTCGGCCTGCTCTTCGGCGCCGGCGCGTTCTGGCTGATCGCGGCCACCCAGCTCAACCCGGTGCTGCTGCGCCGGTGGACGCCGGGCCAGGTGCTGCTCGCGGCGACCACGGCCGGCACCGTCGCCGCCGGGACGCTCGCGCTGACCGCGGTGGCCGACGCCGGCCTGCCGGCCGTGGCCGGCGCGCTGTGGGCGGTGCTGTTCACCGCGGGGCTCGCGCTGCCCAACGCCCCGGCGCTCGCGCTCGCGCAGTACGGCGACCGGGCGGGCGCCGCGGCCGCGCTGCTGGGCGCCGTGCAGTTCGGCGTCGGCGCCGCCGTCTCGCCCGCCGTCGGGCTGCTCGGCAACGACGCGGTGGCGATGGGTGCCGTGATGGCGGTCGTGCTCGCCCTCGCGCTGGGGGTGCTGCTGGCCGTCGTCCGCCCGTGGCAGCTGGCCGAGCCGCCGGAGCCGGCGCTCCCCCGCTGAACCGGACCCGGCCGGCGGCGGCTGGCGCCCGGTCAGCGCAGCCGGCGCCCGGTCGGCGCGCCGGCGCCCGGTCAGCGCAGCCGGCGCTCGGCCGCGGCCCAGTCGCCGGACGACGCCGACGGCTCGTACCGGCGCACGTCCTGCGTGGCGCGCAGCAGCGCGCGCAGCTCGGGCAGGCCGCCGTCGACCGCCCCACCCGCGCGCCCCTGCACCAGGGCGTTCCCGAGCGCGGCGGCCTCCACGGGGCCGGCGACGACCGGCAGTCCGCAGGCGTCGGCCGTCAGCTGGCAGAGCAGCGTGTTGCGGGCTCCCCCACCGACGAGGTGGACCACCTCGACGTCCCGGCCGGACAGCGCCGCCGCCGACCGGACCGTCCGGCGGTAGGCCAGCGCCAGGCTGTCGAGGATGCACCGGACCGTCTCCGCCCGGCTCCGCGGCGGGATCTGGCCGGTCTCGGCGCACGCCTCGGCGATGCGGGTGGGCATGTCGCCCGGCGCGAGGAACCGCGGGTCGTCGGCGTCGACGACGGCGTTGAACGGGGGCACCCGTCCGGCCGCGGCGAGCAGGTCGGGCAGCTCGGCCGTCGGCCCCGCCGCCGCCCACGCTCGCTGCGACTCCTGCAGCAGCCACAGGCCCATGACGTTGTGCAGGTAGCGGACCGTTCCGTCCACGCCGAGCTCGTTGGTGAAGCCGGCCGCCCGGCTCGCCTCGGTGAGCACCGGCTTCTCCAGCTCCACGCCGACCAGCGACCAGGTGCCGCAGGAGATGTAGGCGAACCGGTCGCCGGCCGCGGGGACGCCGACCACCGCCGAGGCCGTGTCGTGCGACCCCACGGCCGTGACGGGCACCGGGCCGGTCAGCCCCGTCTCGGCGAGGACGTCGTCCCGCAGCTCCCCCAGCCGGTCACCGGGCTGGCGGAGCGGTGGGAACAGCCCGCGGTCGAGCCCGAGGCGGTCGACCAGCTCCCAGGCCCACTCGCGCGTCGTGGCGTCCAGCAACCCGGTGGTCGACGCGTTGGTCACCTCGGCGCCGACGGCCCCGGTCAGCCAGTGCGCCAGCAGGTCCGGGACCAGCAGGGCCGTGCGCGCCGCGGCCAGCTGCGCGGTCCCCCGCGCCGCGGCCAGCTGGAAGAC
This sequence comes from Geodermatophilus sp. YIM 151500, assembly GCF_025716945.1. Classification (GTDB taxonomy): domain Bacteria; phylum Actinomycetota; class Actinomycetes; order Mycobacteriales; family Geodermatophilaceae; genus YIM-151500. The sequence goes on along the minus strand of NZ_JAOVZT010000006.1, from coordinate 63,369 downwards.
GGTGTTGAACGGCAGGTGCTGCAGTCCGCTGACCCGGTACAGCTCCTCCGGCGGGACGGCGGCGTGCACGGCCGGGACCGCGGTCTCGTGCCGGCCGTCGCGGTAGTGCACCGGGTTGCCCAGCAACGCGCCGTCGGCGTCGAGCAGGCCGAAGTCGACCGCCCAGCTGTCGATGCCGACGCCGTCCAGGCCCCCGGTGTCCCGGCCGGCGGCGCGCAACCCGTCGAGGACCCCGGCGTAGAGCCCGAGCACGTCCCAGTGCAGCGTCCCCGAGGTGCGCACCGGCCGGTTCGCGAACCGGTGCACCTCGCGGAGGTCCAGGCGCTCCGGGCCCACGCGGGCGGCCATGACCCGACCGCTGGACGCGCCCAGGTCGACCGCCGCGAAGGTCCGCTCCCGAGCAGCGGTCATGGCCGTCACCGCCGCTCCGTCAGCGGAGGAAGGCCGCGGCGACGCCGGAGTCGACCGGGACGTGCAGTCCCGTCGTCCGGGTCAGGTCGCCGCCGGTGAGGGCGAAGACCGCGTCGGCGACGTGGTCGGGCAGCACCTCGCGCTTGAGCAGCGTCCGCCGGGCGTAGAACTCGCCGAGCTCCTCCTCCGGGACGCCGTACACCGCCGCCCGGGACGCGCCCCAGCCGCCGGCGAAGATGCCCGACCCGCGGACGACGCCGTCCGGGTTGATGCCGTTGACCCGGATCTGGTGCTCGCCCAGCTCCGCGGCCAGCAGCCGGACCTGGTGGGCCTGGTCGGCCTTGGTGGCGCCGTAGGCGATGTTGTTCGGGCCGGCGAACAGCGAGTTCTTGCTGGAGATGTAGACGATGTCGCCGCCCAGGCCCTGGTCGATCATGATCCGGGCCGCCTCGCGGGAGACCAGGAAGCTGCCCTTGGCCATCACGTCGTGCTGCAGGTCCCAGTCGCGCTCGGTGGTCTCCAGCAGCGGCTTGGAGATCGACAGGCCGGCGTTGTTGACGACCAGGTCGACCCCGCCGAAGGCCAGGCAGGCCTCGCGGAAGGCGGCGGCCACCGCCTCGGCGTCCGACACGTCGGCGGCCACGCCGACGGCGACGTCCGGCGACCCGATCTCCGCGGCGGCGTCCTGCGCCTTCTGCAGGTCCAGGTCGGCGACCACCACGCAGGCCCCCTCGCGGGCCAGCCGGTGCGCGATGGCCCTGCCGATGCCGGACGCCGCGCCGGTGACCAGCGCGACCCGCGCGGCCAGCGGCGCCGGCCTCGGCATCCGCTGGAGCTTGGCCTCCTCCAGCGCCCAGTACTCGATGCGGAACTTCTCGCTCTCGTCGATCGGCGCGTAGGTCGAGACCGCCTCGGCGCCGCGCATCACGTTGATCGCGTTGACGTAGAACTCGCCGGCCACGCGGGCGGTCTGCTTGTTCGCGCCGAAGCTGAACATGCCCACGCCGGGGACGAGCACGATCGCCGGGTCGGCGCCGCGCATGGGCGGGCTGTCGGGGGTCGCGTGGCGCCGGTAGTAGGCGGCGTACTCCGCGCGGTAGTCCGCGTGCAGCTCCTGGAGCCGCTGCACCACCTCGTCGGTGCTCGCCGTCGCCGGCAGGTCGACCACCAGCGGCCGCACCTTGGTGCGCAGGAAGTGGTCGGGGCAGGAGGTGCCGAGCGCAGCGAGGGGCTGCAGCTTCTCCCGGGAGAGGAACTCCAGCACGACGTCGGAGTCGGTGAAGTGCCCGACCTGCGGCTTGTCGGTGCTGGCCAGGCCGCGGACCACCGGTGCGAGCGCGGCCGCCCGGTGGCGCCGCTCGACGTCGGGCAGCGGCTCGAAGCCGGGGACGACGGCGCCGAACGGCTCGGCCGTCCCGCGCTCGGCGAGGAACCGCTCCGCGGTCCGGATGATCTCGAGGCTGTTGGCCTCGCACTGCTCGCTGGTCGCGCCCCAGGCGGTGATGCCGTGCCCGCCCAGGATGCAGCCGATCGCCTGCGGGTTCTTCTCCTTGATCGCGGCGATGTCCAGGCCCAGCTGGAAGCCGGGCCGCCGCCACGGCACCCACACGACGCGGTCGCCGAAGCACTCGCGGGTCAGCCGTTCGCCGTCGGCCGCCGTCGCCAGGGCGATGCCGGAGTCGGGGTGCAGGTGGTCGACGTGCGCGGCCTCGACCAGGCCGTGCATCGCGGTGTCGATCGAGGGCGCCGCGCCGCCCCGGCCGTGCAGGCAGTAGTCGAACGCGGCGACCATCTCGTCCTCCCGCTCGACGCCCGGGTAGACGTCGACCAGCGAGCGGAGCCGGTCCAGCCGCAGGACGGCCAGGCCGCTCGCGGTCAGGGTGCCCAGGTCGCCGCCGGAGCCCTTGACCCAGACCAGCTCGACCGGCCGACCGGTCACCGGGTCGGTCCCGGTGCCCGTGGCGGAGGTGTTGCCACCGGCGTAGTTGGTGTTGCGTGGGTCCGCGCCGAGCCGGTTGCTCCGCTCGATCAGCTCGCCGACCACGGGGTTCGTCACGTCGGAAGTCCTCTCATCGGTGACGTGCTGGAAATCGGTGACGTACTGGAACGGCCCTCCTGCGGGGGCCCGCCCCGAGCGTGCGAGGGGTGGGGGGCAGGAGGGTCCTCTTTCAGGCGCCCCAGCCGGCCTGCTGGCCGCCGACGCGCTCGCGGGCGATGCGCTCCTGGTGGCCGGAGCGGGCGTAGGCGGCGTAGGGGTCGGGATCGAGGCCCGTCGACCCGCGCAGCTCGGCCAGCAGCGGCCGGACGTCGGTCGAGTAGGCGTCCATCAGCGCCCCGTGCGCGGCCAGCACGTCACCGGAGCGCTGCGCCGCGGCCAGCGCCTCCCGGTCGACCAGCAGCGCCTTGGCCGTGGCCTCCTGCACGTTCATCACCGAGCGGATCTGGCCGGGGATCTTCGGCTCGATGTTGTGGCACTGGTCGAGCATGAAGTTGACGCCGGACTCCGGTGCCAGCGCGCCGGCGGCGACGATCTCGTTCATGATCCGGAACAGCTGGAACGGGTCGGCGGAACCGACGATCAGGTCGTCGTCGGCGTAGTTGCGCGAGTTGAAGTCGAAGGCGCCGAGCCGGTCCAGCCGCAGCAGCTGCATCACGATGAACTCGATGTTGGTGCCCGGCGCGTGGTGGCCGGTGTCCAGCACCACCTGCGCCCGGTCGCCGAGGGCCAGGCAGTGCACCAGCGAGGTGCCCCAGTCGGGGACGTCCATCGCGTAGAAGTACGGCTCGAAGAACTTGTACTCGAGCAGCAGCCGGTGCCCGGGGTCGAGCATGGCGTAGACCTGCTGCAGCGAGTCGGCCAGCCGGTCCTGCCGGGCCCGCAGGTCGTCCTGACCCGGGTAGTTGGTGCCGTCCGGCAGCCAGATCTTCAGGTCGGTGGAGCCGGTCTGCCGCATGATCTCGACGCACTCGGCGTGGTGGTCCACGGCCTTGCGCCGGACCGCCTCGTCGGGGTGCGTCAGCGAGCCGAGCCGGTAGTCGTCGTCCTGGAAGAGGTTGGAGTTGATGCCGCCGATCCGGACGCCGAGGTCGGCGGCGTGGGCGGCCAGCTTGCCGAAGTCGTCGACCCTGTCCCACGGGATGTGCAGCGACACCCGGGGCGCGGCGCCGGTGTACCGGTGCACCTGCGCGGCGTCCTCGAGCTTCTCGTACGGGTTCCGGGCGACGCCCGGCTGGCCGAAGACCTTGAACCGGGTGCCGGAGTTGCCGAACGCCCAGGAGGGCAGCTCGATGGTCTGGGCGGCCAGCGCCTCGAGGGCACGGGCCTGGGAGGTGGTCACGGTCGGTCTCCAGTGCGTGCGGTGGTGGGCTGGGACCCGGGCTCGCCGAGAGCCGCGAGCTGGGCGTCGAGGTCGAACACGAGGTCGAGCGAGGACTTGCCGCGGCCGTCGGTGCCCGCGGTGAAGAGGGGCGCCATCTCCGCCTCCCACCGGGCGCTCACCTCGGTGGCGTCCACGGCGGCCTGGGCGGCGGCGAGGTCGTCGACGTCGACGGTGCCCACGAGCAGGCCGTCGTCGCGCAGGAAGAGCCGGTAGTCGCGCCAGCCGGCGTCGCGCAGCGCGCGGAGCATCTCCGGCCAGACGGCGGCGTGCCGCTCGCGGTAGTCGTCGAGCCGGTCGGGCCGGACCTGGAGGGTGAAGCAGACGCGGGGCACGGGGTTCCTCGGGGTCGGTGCTGGCGGGGTCCTGCCGCCGCCGGCCGGGCCTCGGCCGGCGGCGGCAGGAGCTGGGACGGCGAGGGTCAGAAGTCGAACTCGCCGATGTTGTCCGCGGTGAAGACCGTCGGTTCGCCGAGGACCACGACGCCGTCCGCCCCGATCGTGTACTCGCCGAGCTCACCGGCCTCGAAGGTCTCGCCCTCCTGACCGGTGATCCGACCGGCCGCCAGGGCGGCGCCGGCGTGCGCGGCCAGGTAACCCAGCTCCTCGGGGTTCCACAGCGCGAACGCCTGCACCGTGCCGTCCTCGACGTACTCCCGCAGCTGGTTCGGCGTGCCCAGACCGGTCAGCGCGACCCGGCCCTTGTACTCGGACCCCGACAGGTAGCGGGCCGCCGCCGCGATGCCGACGGTCGTCGGCGAGATGATGCCCTCGAGCTCCGGGTAGGTCTGCAGCAGACCCTGGGTCTCCTGGAAGGACTTCTCGTCCTCGTCGTCGCCGTAGACCGTGGCCACGATCTCCATCTCCGGGTACTGCTCGGCGGCGTACTGCTCCATGAGCTCGATCCACGCGTTCTGGTTCGTGGCGTTGGCCGTGGCCGACAGGATGGCGACCTGCCCGGCGCCGCCGATCTGCTCGGCCATGATGTCGACCTGGCTCTGCGCGATGCCCTCGGCGGTCGCCTGGTTGACGAACAGGTCGCGGCAGTCGGGGCTGGTGTCCGAGTCGAAGGTCACGACGGCCGCACCGGCCGACCGGGCCTGGTCGAGCGCGCTGCAGATGGCGTTCGGGTCGTTGGCCGAGGTCAGGATGACGTCGGAGCCCTGCTGGGTCAGCGTGTTGATGTAGCTCACCTGCGACGAGGCGCTGGCCTCCGAGGGCCCGGTCTGGGTGAACTCGCCCTCGATCTCGGACACCGCGGCGTCGGCACCGGCAGCGGCGACGTCGAAGTAGGGGTTGTTCACCTGCTTGGGCAGGAAGGCGACGGCCAGGCCCGAGGGGATCTCCGCGTTCGGGTCGGCACTGGCGGCCGCGCCGTCCGTGCCGGACCCGGAGCTCTCCTCCTCGCCGCGCGTGGTGCCGCCGCAGGCCGCGGTGGTGAGCACCAGCGCCGCCACGGCGACGCCGGTCAGGCCGCCGCGCAGCCGACGGCCGGTCAGGAAGCTGGACATTGGTTCCCTCTCTGGGGTGCGCCGGCACCGGTGGCCGGGGTCTGTGGGGACCGTCCGCGGTCGCGGACGGATCGCTCGTCAGGCGGCTGCGGGCCGCCCGCGCGGTCGCCGCCGGCGGAGCTCCGCCGTCACCTGCGGGGCGACGACGGCGACGATGAGCAGCGCGCCGGTGACGATGTTGAGGACGTCGGCCGGCACGTTGACCAGCTGCAGGGCGTTGCGCACCGAGGCGAGCAGCAGGGCGCCGGCCAGGACGCCGAGCAGGCCGCCGCTGCCGCCGAAGATCGACACCCCACCGAGGAGGATCGCGGCCACCACCTGCAGCTCCAGGCCGGTGGCGTTGTCGGCACGGGCGCTGCCGTAGCGCAGGGTCCAGTAGACGCCGCCCAGCGCGCTGATCACCCCGGCCGCGACGAACAGCCAGAACTTGGTCCGCGCGACGTCGATGCCGCTGAAGCGGGCGGCGTCCTCGCTGTTGCCCATGGCGTAGAGCGAGCGGCCGATCGGGGTGGCGTGCAGCGCCACCGCCGTGATCGCCACGAGCACCAGCAGCGGGACGACGACCACCGGGACGCCGGTCGCGCCGATGCCGCTGATCGCCCAGGTCGTCCAGGCCCGCGGGAAGTCGGCCACCGCCTGGTCGCCGAGGACGACGAACGCCAGCCCGCGGTAGAACGCGAGCGTGCCGATGGTGACCGCCAGGGAGGGCAGCCCGAGCCGGGTGACGAGCAGGCCGTTGACCGCGCCGAGGACGCCGCCGAGCACGAGGACGACCGGGATGATCGTCTCCAGCGGCAGGCCGGCGAACCAGAGCTTGCCCATGACGGCGCTGGACAGGCCGACCGTGCTCGCGACCGACAGGTCGATCTCCCCGGTCACCACGATCAGCGTCAGCGGCAGTGCGATCAGCGCGATGACCACGACGTCCAGCAGCAGGAAGCCGGCGTTGCGGGTGCTGGCGAAGCCCTCGACCGCGACCGAGGCGACCACGAGGAAGAGCACCAGGAAGGTCGTGATCACGCTGCCCGAGGGCAGGGTGAGCGGCCGGCGCGGGGCCCGGCCGCCGCCTGCGGCCGAGCCGGCCACGGGGGACTGGGGGGTCGTGTCAACTGCCACGGACGTTCCTCCCTCGGAGGCGGGCGGCGAGGCGGAGGGTGAGGGTCCGGTCCAGGGCGATCGCGGCGATGATCAGTGCCCCGACCGCCGCGTCGCGCCAGAACGGGTCGAGACCGAGCTGCGGCAGCGCGGTGCCGATCGTGGTGAGGAGCAGCGCGCCCAGGGCGGCGCCGTAGACCGAGCCGCTGCCGCCGAAGATCGCCACCCCGCCGACCACGGCGGCGGCGACGACGAACAGCTCCTGCCCGGTGCCTGCCGTGGTGTCGAGGGTCTGGAAGCGGGCGGCGTACAGGACGCCGGCCAGGCCGGCGAGCGCGCCGTTGACGACGAAGGCCGTGAGGACCCGCCGTCCGACGGGGATGCCGGAAAGCCGGGCGGCGTCCGGCGCGGAGCCGATGCCGTACAGCTCGCGGCCGCTGCGGTAGGTCCGCAGGTAGTAGCCCATCACCAGGACGACGGCCACGGCGATCAGGAACAGCACCGGGACGCCGAGGACGCGGGCCCCGCCGAGGGCCTTGAAGGACGCGGGCAGGTCCGCGGCGTTGATCTGCAGCCGGCCGGTGCTGCTGGCCCACAACGAGTCCAGACCGCGGAAGGCGTACAGCGTGCCGAGGGTGACCACCAGCGAGGGCACCTTGGCGACCGCCACGATCGCCCCGTTGAGCAGGCCGCACGCGGCGCCCACCGCCATCCCGGCGAGGACGACGACCACCACGGGCAGGTCCGGGGCGGTGACCAGGAGGGTCCCGGAGGCGTACGCCGAGAGTCCGAGCACCGAGCCGACCGAGAGGTCGACGTTGCGCGTGATGATCACCATCGTCTGACCGGCGGCCAGCACGGTGAGGATGGAGGCCGACAGCAGCAGGTCGCGGACGTTCTGCCCGGACAGGAAGCGCGGGTTCACCGCGACCGTGACGACGACCAGCAGCAGCAACGCCGCGAGGATGCCGAGCTCGCGGACGACGACGAGGCGGTGGACGAGCGCCGAGCCGCGCCGCCCGGAGCGCTCGGGCGCGGCCAGCTCGGGGGCGACGTCCGGCAGGTGGGGGGCGGGCGCGCTCGGCGGGCTCCCCTGCGCCGCCGTGCTCACGGGCGAGCCCGTTCGCTCGCTCACCGGACCACCGCCGTCCCGCCCTGGCCGGTCGCGGCCAGCATCACGCTGTCCTCGTCGGCGCGGGCGCGGGGGATGTCGTCGACGAGGCGACCCTCGTGCATGACGAGGACGCGATCGGCCATGCCGAGCACCTCCGGGAGTTCGCTGGAGACCATGACGACGGCCAGGCCGTCGGCGGCGAGCCGGGACATGAGGCGGTGCACCTCGGACTTGGTGCCGACGTCGATGCCGCGGGTCGGCTCGTCGACGATCAACACCCTCGGCTCGGTCGACAGCCACTTGGCCAGCACGACCTTCTGCTGGTTGCCACCGGAGAGGGTGGACACCGGGTCGGCCAGCTTCCCCGCCTTGACCTGCAGTTTCCTCGCCCAGTCGGCGGCGGTGGCGCGCTCGGCGCGGGTGGAGAGCAGCCCCGCCCGCGCCAGCTTCCAGCGGCGGGTCAGCGTGGCGTTGCGCTCGACGGACAGCTCCATCACCAGCCCCTGCTGGCGGCGGTCCTCGGGCACGAGCGCGATGCCGGCGGCCATCGCCGCGGCCGGGCTGCCCTTCTTCAGCGGTCGGCCGCCCACCCGGACCGAGCCGGCGTCGTACCCGTCGACCCCGAAGACCGCGCGCACCACCTCGCTGCGCCCGGCGCCGACGAGGCCGGCGAGCGCGACGATCTCGCCGGCCCGGACGTCGAAGGAGATGTCGCTGAACACGCCGCGGCGGGTGAGCCCGCGGACCTCGAGGACGACGTCACCGGCCTCGACGTCCTGCTTGGGGAACAGCGACGCGACCTCGCGGCCGACCATGGCCCGGACCACCTGGTCCACGGTGAGCTCGGCGGTCGGGGCGGTGGACACCCACCGGCCGTCGCGCATCACCGTGATCCGGTCGCAGAGGCCGAAGACCTCCTCGAAGCGGTGCGAGATGAACAGCACCGCCGCTCCGGCGGCGCGCAGCGCCCGCGCCACCGCGAACAGGCGTTCCACCTCGACCCCGGACAGGGCGGCGGTCGGCTCGTCCATGACCAGGACCCGGGCGTCGAAGGAGAGCGCCTTGGCGATCTCCACCATCTGCTGGTCGGCGATCGACAGGCCGCGCGCCGGGCGGTCGGGGTCCATGTGCACGCCGAGCCGGTCGAACAGCTCGCGGCAGCGGGCGGCCAGCGCCCTGCGGTCGATGCGCCGCCCGCCGGAGAGCGGCTGCCGGCCCATGTAGATGTTCTCCGCGACCGAGAGGTCGGGGAACAGGGTGGGCTCCTGGTAGATGACCGCGATGCCGGCGGCCCGGGCGGCGGCCGGGCTGTCGAGGTGCACCGGGGCACCGTCGAGCAGGAGCCTCCCGCCGTCCGGAGCGTGCACCCCGGCCAGGATCTTGACCAGGGTGGACTTGCCCGCGCCGTTCTCGCCGACCAGGGCGTGCGCCTCCCCGGCGCGCAGCTCGAGCCGCGCCCCGCGGAGTGCGGCGACCGCCCCGAAGGACTTGTCGACGTCCTCGAGGGCGAGGACGACGTCGCCGGATGCCGCCGGTCGTTGCGTTCGGTCCACGGTGCCACCCATTCATGAAACGTTTCATTAGCGGTGTGGCGGACACCATAGGGAGCGGGGCGGAGGTGTGTCAACCGTCACTGCGCGGCCGGTGCATCACCCGCGTGACCACCTCCGGTGCGGCGTTGACACGTTTCAGATCGCGCGGCACGATCCAGGCGACGAGCGTGCGCCGCGGTGTGCCATCCGCGGCCCGTGGCAGCCGAGGAGGGGGACTGACCACCAGCATCCGGGACGTCGCCGGTCGCGCAGGCGTCTCGGTCGGCACGGTGAGCAACGTCCTCAACCGGCCCGACGTCGTCAGCGCCGCCACCCGCGAGCGCGTCCTGGCCGCGATCACCGAGCTCGGGTTCGTCCGCAACGAGTCGGCCCGGCACCTGCGGGCCGGACGCAGCCGCACCATCGGGCTGGTCGTGCTCGACATCGCCAACCCGTTCTTCACCGACGTCGCCCGCGGTGTCGAGGAGGTCGCCAACGCCGAGGGCCTGGCGGTGATCCTCTGCAACTCCGACGACCAGGTGGGCAAGGAGTCCGCGCACCTCGACGTGCTGGCCGAGCAGCGCGTGCAGGGGGTGCTCATCACGCCGACAGCAGAGGTCTCCCCCGCGCTGGATGCGCTGCGGCGCCGCGGCGTCCCGGTCGTGCTGCTCGACCGGCGCGCGCCGGCCGCCGACCAGTGCTCGGTCGCGGTCGACGACGTGCTCGGCGGTCGGCTCGCCGCCGCCCACCTGGTCGAGCGCGGGCACCGCCGGATCGCCTTCATCGGCGGCTCGTCCGGGCTGCCGCAGATCCAGGAGCGGCACGAGGGCGTCGACCGGGCGGTGTTGGACGCCTTCGGCACCGACGACGCGCTGACCGTGCTGTCGCCGCCGGCGCTCACGGTGGCCGGGGGGCGCGACTCCGCGCTGCAGATCGTCGGGCTGCCGGCCGACGAGCGGCCGACCGCGGCGATCTGCGCCAACGACCTGCTCGCCCTCGGCGTGCTGCAGGAGATGGTGCGGCACGGCGTCCGGGTCCCCGACGACTTCGCCATCGTGGGCTACGACGACATCGACTTCGCCGCGGCCGCCGCCGTCCCGCTGACCTCGGTGCGCAAGCCGCGCCAGGAGCTGGGCCGACGGGCGGCCGAGCTGCTGTTGGACGAAGCTCGGGGCGGGGACCACCGGCACGTGCAGCAGGTGTTCGAGCCGACGCTGGTCGTCCGCGAGTCGAGCATGGTCCGCCGCACCGGCGCGGCGGGCTGAAGGAGGACGCGGGTGAGGGTTGCACTGTTCGCCACCTGCCTGGTGGACACGATGGTGCCGCAGGTCGCGCACGCCACGGCGCGGCTGCTGCAGCGGCTGGGCCACGAGGTCGTCGTCCCGCCGGGGCAGGCGTGCTGCGGCCAGATGCACGTCAACACCGGGTACCGGCGCGAGGCGGTGCCGATCGTGGCCAACCACGTGCGGGCCTTCGCCGGTGCGGAGGCAGTCGTCGCGCCGTCCGGGTCCTGCGTGGCCTCGATCCACCACCAGCAGGCGGCGGTCGCGCGCCGCTTCGGGGAGCAGGCCCTCGCCGACGAGGCCGCGGCGCTGGCCGGGCGCACCTACGAGCTGTCGCAGTTCCTGGTCGACGTCCTCGGCGTCACCGACGTCGGCGCGTACTACCCGCACCGGGTCACCTACCACCCGACCTGCCACTCGCTGCGGCTGCTGCGGGTCGGCGACCGTCCGCTCCGGCTGCTGCGCGAGGTGCGCGGCCTGACGCTCGTCGAGCTGCCCGGCGCCGAGCAGTGCTGCGGTTTCGGCGGGACCTTCGCGGTCAAGAACGCCGACACCTCGACCGCCATGCTCACCGACAAGATGACCAACGTGCTCTCGACCCACGCCGAGGTGTGCACCGCCGGCGACGCCTCCTGCCTGATGCACATCGGCGGCGGGCTGTCGCGGCTGCGCGCCGGTACGCGGACGGTGCACCTGGCCGAGATCCTCGCCTCGACGGAGGAAGCCGTGTCGCCGTCCCAGACCACCCGGCCGGCGGTGCCCGCATGACGGCGGGGAGGGGCGCGTGACCGGGACCGTGCCGGGGCCGGCGCCGACGTTCCTCGGGCTGCCGACGGCGCCCCGCGGCGTGGGCCACCTCCGGGGGGACGAACCGTTCCCGGACGCCGCCCGGACGGCGCTGCGCGACGGCCAGCTGCGCGCCAACCTCGGCCACGCCACCTCGACCATCCGCGCCAAGCGGGCGACGGTCGTCGGCGAGGTGCCCGACTGGGAGCAGCTGCGCGCGGCGGGCAAGGCCCTCAAGGCCGCCACGATGGCCCGACTCGACGAGCACCTGCTCGAGTTGGAGACCCGCGTGACCGAGCGCGGCGGCACGGTGCACTGGGCCCGCGACGCCCGGGAGGCGAACGAGATCGTCACCCGCCTGGTGCAGGCCACCGGCACGCACGAGGTGGTCAAGGTCAAGTCGATGGCCACCCAGGAGATCGGCCTCAACGAGGCGCTGGAGGCCGCCGGCGTCGACGTCTTCGAGACCGACCTGGCCGAGCTGATCGTGCAGCTCGGCCAGGACAAGCCCTCGCACATCCTGGTGCCGGCCATCCACAAGAACCGGGCCGAGATCCGCGAGATCTTCCTGCGCACGATGCCCTCGGTCGACGCCGACCTGACCGACGAGCCCCGCCGGCTGGCCATGGCCGCCCGGGCGCACCTGCGCGAGCGGTTCCTGCGCGCCCGGGTGGCCATCAGCGGGGCGAACTTCGCCGTCGCCGAGACCGGCACGCTCGCCGTGGTCGAGAGCGAGGGCAACGGCCGGATGTGCCTCACCCTGCCCCAGACGCTCGTCACGGTCATGGGCATCGAGAAGGTGGTGCCGACCTGGCGCGACCTCGAGGTCTTCCTGCAGCTGCTGCCCCGGTCGTCGACCGGCGAGCGGATGAACCCGTACACGACCACCTGGGCCGGGGTCACCCCCGGTGACGGGCCGCAGGAGTTCCACCTCGTCCTGCTCGACAACGGCCGGACGGCGGTCCTCGCCGACGAGGTGGGCCGCGAGGCGCTGCACTGCATCCGCTGCTCGGCCTGCCTCAACGTCTGCCCGGTGTACGAGCGCGCCGGCGGGCACGCCTACGGCTCGGTGTACCCCGGCCCCATCGGCGCCGTGCTCTCCCCGCAGCTCACCGGGGTGGAGGACAACGCCTCGCTGCCGTACGCGTCGAGCCTGTGCGGCGCCTGCTACGACGTCTGCCCGGTGGCCATCGACATCCCGTCCATCCTCGTGCACCTGCGCGCCGAGCACGTCGAGGCGCAGCAGCGGCCCACGCCCGAGGGGGTCGCGTTCCGGGCGCTGGCGAAGGTCATGGCCGATCCGCGGAGGTGGCGGCTGGCCCAGCGCGCCGCGCGCGCCGGCCGCCTGCTCGCCCGCGGCCGGCCGACGCTGCCGGCGATGCCGCCCCCGCTGTCGGGCTGGACCCGCAGCCGCGACCTGCCCACCCCGCCGGCGGAGACCTTCACCCAGGCATGGGTCCGGGAGCACGGGTCGTGACGAGCGCGCGCGATGAGGTGCTGACCCGCATCCGCACCGCGCTCGGCGACGGCCGGGCCACCCCCGCCGACGTCGCCCGCGACTACCGGCAGGCCGACGACCGCTCCCCCGGCGACCCGGCGCTCCTGGACCTGCTGGTCGACCGGCTCGAGGACTACAAGGCCTCGGTGCTGCGGTGCGGCCCGGGCGACGTCGCCGCCACCGTGGCGCGCGCCCTGGACGACGGCCTCGGCACCGGATGGGCTGCTGCCGGCGTGCTGGCGGCGCCCGGCGTGCCGGTCGAGTGGCGCCCGGACGGCGCGGCCGCGGACGACGGCCGCCCCCCGGGACAGCTCGCCGACGTCGCCGCCTCGGTCACCGGTGTCGCCGTCGCCATCGCCGAGACCGGCACCCTGGTCCTCGACGGCACCCCGCTGTCGGGCCGGCGGGCGCTGTCGCTGCTGCCCGACTGCCTGGTCTGCGTCGTCGAGGCGGCCCAGGTCGTGGGCACGGTGCCCGAGGCGCTGCGCCGGCTCGACCCCGTCCGCCCGCTGACCATGATCAGCGGCCCGTCGGCCACGAGCGACATCGAGCTGGAGCGGGTGGAGGGCGTGCACGGGCCCCGCACGCTGCTCGTCGTCGTGGTGACGACCTAGCAGGCACGCCGCCCGGGCGGCGACGGTGCGCTCAGCGGTCGGTGGCCCGGCGGTCGCGCTCGGCCGGCCAGCGGCGGACGGCGTCGGCCAGCTGCTCCCGCAGGAAGGCGAGGAAGTTCCGCGTCTCGGCGAGCCGTCGTCCACCCGGCCGGTCGAGACCCACCACGTCGATGCCCGCGGCGACCGTCTCGATGAACCGGTCGAGGGTGCTGAGCTCGGCCCCGATGAAGCGCGACCACAGGTCCTGGTCGTCGAGCACGTACAGGTCGCTGCGGGTGCCCGGCTCCCGCTCGCGCGCCAGCAGTCCCCACTGCACCAGCTGGCGGACCGCACCGCTGATCGCCGCCGGGCTGACCTGCAGGCCCTCGGCGAGGTCGGCGGCGGTGTACCGGTCGGCGTCGTCGGCGAGGGCGTAGGCCAGCACCCGGGCCGGCATCGGTGCCATGCCGGCCTCCCGCAGGACCAACGCGAACCGCTCCACGTAGCGCAGCAGCTCGCGGCGCGCGGTGTCCTCGCCGGCGACGGTCACGGAGCCTCCCTGTCGGTGGACCTCCACCGTAACGGACGAATCGCTCATTCAACACACTTCACAAATATGTGAAGGTTCTGTACGGTCCCCGCCATGACGACCGCGATCTCCGTGTCGGGACTGGTGAAGACGTTCGGCGCCACCCGGGCCCTCGACGGCCTCGACCTCGAGGTGCGCTCCGGGGAGGTGCACGGGTTCCTCGGTCCGAACGGGTCGGGCAAGTCCACGACGATCCGGGTGCTGCTGGGCCTGCTGCGCGCGGACGCCGGCCGGGTGCGACTGCTCGACGGCGATCCGTGGCGCGATGCGGTCGCGCTGCACCGGCGGCTGGCGTACGTGCCCGGCGACGTGACGCTGTGGCCGGGCATCACCGGCGGTGAGTCGATCGACCTGCTCGGCAGGCTCCGCGGCGGGCTCGACCCGCGCCGCCGGGCCGAGCTGCTCGACCGGTTCGACCTCGACCCGCGGAAGAAGGCGCGCACCTACTCCAAGGGCAACCGGCAGAAGGTCGCCCTGGTCGCGGCGCTGGCCTCGGACGCCGAGCTGCTCGTGCTCGACGAGCCGACCTCGGGGCTGGACCCGCTCATGGAGGCGGTGTTCCAGGAGTGCATCCGCGAGGTGCGCGCCGAGGGGCGCACGGTGCTGCTCTCCAGCCACATCCTGGCCGAGGCCGAGGCGCTCTGCGACCGGGTCAGCATCATCCGGCTGGGCCGCACGGTGCAGAGCGGCAGCCTCGCCGAGCTCCGCCACCTCACGCGCACCTCGATCGTCGTGGAGACCGCGCGACCGGTGAGCGGGCTCGACGACCTCCCCGGCGTCCACGAGCTGCGGCACGAGGACGGCCGGGCGCACTTCGACGTCGACACCGACGCCCTGGACGGCGTCCTGCGGCACCTGCTCGGCTCCGGCGTCCGGAGCCTGACCAGCACGCCGCCCACCCTCGAGGAGCTCTTCCTCCGCCACTACGGCGACGAGCTGTCCGGCAACGGCGCCGTCCGCGAGCCCGCGGAGGTGCGCTCGTGAGCGCGGCCACCGCCATCCGGCCCGCGGCCGGTCCGCCCGCCGAGCGCGGCCCGGCCGTCGCCGGCACCGGCGCGCTGTTCCGGTTCGCCCTGCGGCGCGACCGCGTCCGGCTACCCGTCTGGATCGCCGTCGGCACCTTCATGGTGGTCCTGCAGTCGGTGTCCAGCCAGGCGCTGTACGACAGCCCCGCCGACCTGGCCGCCTACCGCGCCTCGGTCGGGACCAACGCGGCGACGATCGCGCTGGCCGGCCCGCCGGTGGGGCTGGACACCGTGGCCGGCGCGGTCGCCTTCGAGATCTCGGGCACCGTCATGCTCATCGCCGCGCTCATGGCGATGTTCACCGTCGCGCGCCACACCCGCGCCGACGAGGAGGCCGGGCGCACCGAGCTGGTCCGGGCGGCCCGGGTCGACCGGCACGCCCCCCTGCTGGCCGCCGTCCTGCTGGCGGCGCTGGCCTGCGTCCTGCTGGCGGTGGCGATCGGCGCGGCGGTCACGGCGTCCGGGCTTCCGGCGGGCGGCTCGTTCCTGCTGGGCGCCGCGGTCGGCGCCTGCGGGCTGGTGTTCACCGGCATCACCGCGGTCGCCGTCCAGGTCTCCGGCCACACCCGGCCCGCCTACGGCATCGTCGGCGGCCTGTTCGCCGTCGCGTTCGTGCTGCGCGCCGTCGGCGACATCCAGGGCAACTGGGTGGTGTGGACCTCGCCGGTCGGCTGGGCGCAGGCCACGCACCCGTACTCGGGCGACCGGTGGCTGCCCCTGGTGCTCTGCCTCGCGGTCGCCGCCGCGTTCGTGGTCGTCGGCCTCGCGCTGCTGGACCGGCGCGACCTCGGCGCGGGGCTGACCCAGCCGCGGCCGGGACCGGCGACCGCCCGGCGGTCGCTGCTCTCCCCGCTGGGGCTGGCGGTGCGGTTGCAGCGCGGCGCGCTCGTCGCGTGGCTGGTCGGGCTGGCGCTGCTGGGCGTCGTGTACGGCGCGCTCGCCGAGTCGGTCGAGACGCTGATCGGCCAGAACGAGGAGGCGCTGCTGGTCTTCGGCAACCCGGACGTCGACCGGCTGGTCGACGCCTACCTCGGCACCACGTTCGCCATCACCGCGATCCTGGCCTCGGCGTACGCCGTGTCGGCGGTGCTGCGCGCCCGCGCCGAGGAGTCCGCCGATCGCGCCGAGCCGGTGCTGGCCGGCGACGAGCCGGGCGGCGTGGCTGGGCAGCCACGTCACCGTCGCCCTGCTCGGTTCCGCGCTGACCATGGCCGCGTCGGGGGCCACCACCGGGCTGGCGCGGGTGGCGCAGCTCGGCGAGGGGGCGGCGTTCTGGCGGATGGTCGGTGCCGCGGTCGCCTACGTGCCCGCGATCTGGGTGGTCACCGGTCTCGCGGTCGCGCTGTTCGGTCTGCTGCCCCGGCTGGCGACCGCGCTGGCCTGGACGGCGGTCGGCCTGCTCCTGCTGGTGACCATGTTCGCCGAGTCGTTCGACTGGCCGGCCTGGATCGGCGACCTCTCCCCCATCGCCTGGGTCCCCACGATGCCGCTCGAGGCGTGGGCCGCCGGCCCGACCGTCGGTTTGCTCGCCGTGGCCGCCGTCCTGCTGGGCATCGGCTTCGGCGGCTTGCGCCGGCGCGACCTCGCCCTCGCCTGACTGTGGCACCGACGAGGGCATTGGAAGCTTTGCCCCCCGTGACGCGCTCCGGAACGGGGGGCAAAGCTTCCAATGCACCCGGCGAGGCGAGGCCCTCGGGTCAGCCGTTCCGGGTCGGCGGCTCGCCCGCTGCCCGCGCCTCGGCGGCGCGGACGGGGTCGTAGGCGCAGGCGTCGGCCACGTCGTCGACCGGCCCGGTCGGCGACGCCGACGCCGACCCCGGGGCGGACGTCGCCCCCGCGGCGGACGACGTCGGGGCCGGGGGAGCCGTCGACGGCGCGCCGACCGGTGCGCCGCTGCTCGGCCCCGCTGCCGGCGGCGGTGGCCGCAGGGCGCCGTCGACCAGCCGCCGGATCTCGTCGTAGTCGGGGTAGGCCGGGTCGATCACGCCGTCGTCGAGGACGAGGCTGCGGATCTCGGCGTCCTTGACCAGGAAGGCGAGGTCGACGAAGTCGTCGAGGGTCGAGCGCGGGATGTCGGTGCGCACGATGTCCTGGGTCGTGGCGGCCAGCTCCTGGTAGCGCCGGAGCAGGGTCACCGGGTCGGCCGCCTCGATGATGGCGTCGATGGTGCAGCGCTGCCGGGCCATCCGGTCGTAGTCGGTGAGGCCGTAGCGGCCGCGCGCGAACTGCAGCGCGGTGAAGCCGTCGAGGTGCTGGTCGGGCCCCGGCTCGATGTAGTCGTCGGGGAGGATGCGCAGGCCGGGGTCGCCGTTGATGGGGACGAAGTAGTTGACGTTCACCGTGATCCCGCCCAGCGCGTCGACCAGCCGGCTGAACCCCTCCAGGTTGACCAGCACGTAGTAGTCGATCGTCAGCCCGAGCGCCTCGCCGACGCCCAGCTTGAGGAAGTCGGCGCCCGGGTTCGCCGTGCGGCCGAGGACGTCGGGGTGGGCGGCCGGGCCGTTCTGGTACACGGCGTTGAGGAGGCTCTCGCTCTCGCTGCCGGCGTCGAACCCGTCGGGGTAGACCTCCGCCAGCGGGCTCTCCGCGGGGAAGGGCAGGTCCTGCAGGTTGCGGGGCAGGCTGATCAGCGTGGTGTCGCCGGTGTCGGTGTCGACGCTGGCCACGATGACGGTGTCGGTGCGCACCCCCTCGCGACCCTCGCCGGCGTCGCCGCCGAGGAGCAGCACGTTGACCCGCTCCTTGGCGCCGAAGGGGTCGGGCGTGTCGCGCACGGTCGCGGACTCGCCGTCCTCCCCGAAGACCCCGGCGATCAGATCGCGCTGGGCCTCGACGAGGCGGCCGACCTGGAGGGCGGGCGCCGCGACGGCCACGACGAGCAGCGCCACGACGGTGGCGCCGAGCACGTGCTGCCACCGGGGGGTGCCAGGCGGGGACAGGACGCGGTAGCCGGCCACCACCACGGTGGCCCAGGCCAGCGCCAGCAGGCCGACGCCGGCCGCGACCCACAGCAGCGCGTCGGTGTCGACCGCGGCCCGCACCGCCGCGCGCCGTCCACCGGTCGCCGCCCAGGCGGCGCCCCCGGCGAGCAGCAGGAACACGACGAGGACGGCGCCGCCGATCCGGCGCCGCCCGGCGACGAGCAGGGCCAGCCCGGGCAGCAGCGCACCGAGGACCGTCCAGGCCAGGACCGCCGGGAAGCGGCGAGGTCGCGCAACGTCGGCCGCGGGTGCCGGCGGCGCCGAGGGGGGAGGTGCGTCGCGGCCGGCGCTCACTCGCCCTCCCCGTTCGTCGTCGACCGCGTCCGCGGCCTGCCGGGCTCCGGGCGTCCGCTCAGCCGCGCCGTCCGGGTGGTCGACCGGAGCGCCCGGCGGCGCCCGGTCGTCCGGCCATGCTCCCACCAGTCGGGAGCCACGGCGCGGCCGTCGTCCGTACCGGGCCGTTCCGTCTCCCGGGGGTGCCGCACGGCGCCGATCCGGGCTGGTCGCACGGCGCGGCCGGAAAAGCGGCCGGTCGGCGGGTGACCTGGGTCGCGCCGGGGCATGAAGCATTGATCCCGCCCGTTGGTTACGGCAGCGTAGGTTACGCGTCCGTAGGTCGCCCCGGATCCGGAGGTCCACCATGCCGTCCACGTCCCCGCAGAGCGCCGTCCTCATCGAGCTGGAACCGGTGGTCGCGCAGAACCTCGACCGGCACCTCAAGCTGGCGAAGGAGTGGCACCCGCACGACTACACCCCCTGGGACGAGGGGCGGAACTTCGCCTTCCTCGGCGGCGAGGACTGGTCTCCGGAGCAGTCCCGGCTGGACGAGACCGCCAAGGCGGCGATGATCACCAACCTGCTCACCGAGGACAACCTGCCGAGCTACCACCGGGAGATCGCCACCCGCTTCGGCCAGGACGGCGCCTGGGGCCAGTGGGTGGGCCGCTGGACGGCGGAGGAGAACCGGCACGGCATCGCGCTCCGCGACTACCTGATCGTCACCCGCGGCGTCGACCCGGTCGAGCTGGAGCGCGCCCGGATGGACTACATGACCACCGGCTACGACTCCGGCGACAAGACCCCGCTGGAGGCGGTCGCGTACGTCTCCTTCCAGGAGCTGGCCACCCGCGTCTCGCACCGCAACACCGGCCGGGCCACCGGCGACCCGATCGCCGACAAGCTGCTCGCGCGCATCGCCGCCGACGAGAACCTGCACATGATCTTCTACCGGAACCTGATGGACGCGGCGTTCGACGTCGCGCCGGACCTGGCCATGCAGGCGGTCACCAAGGAGGTGACCGGCTTCGAGATGCCCGGCGCGACTATGGCCGGGTTCCGCCGCAACTCCGCGCTCATCGCCAAGGCCGGGATCTACGACCTGCGGTTGCACCACGAC
This sequence comes from Geodermatophilus sp. YIM 151500, assembly GCF_025716945.1. Lineage (GTDB taxonomy): Bacteria > Actinomycetota > Actinomycetes > Mycobacteriales > Geodermatophilaceae > YIM-151500. The sequence goes on along the minus strand of NZ_JAOVZT010000006.1, from coordinate 44,179 downwards.
GAGGTGGTGAGCCCGGTGCTGCGCGCGTGGCGGGTCTTCGAGCGGACCGACCTCGGTCCGGACGGCGAGAAGGCGCGCGAGGAGCTGGCCGCCTTCCTCGAGGGCCTGGACGCCCAGGCGACCCGGTTCGTCGAGAGCCGCGAGCGCGCCCGCGCCCGAGCCGCCGCCCGCGGCCGGTCGACCGGCGTGGACGTCACCCCGCAGGCAGCCGGCCAGGCCTGATCGTCCGAGCGACGCGGCGGTGTGTCCGAGCGACGAGCGGGGCCCGGAGGGTCCCCGAGGAGCGACGGGGCCGCAGCGGCTCGATGCGGGGCGAGCGGCACCTGGCGGCGGTGTGTCCGAGCGACGAGCGGGGCCCGGAGGGTCCCCGAGGAGCGACGGGGCCGCAGCGGCTCGATGCGGGGCGAGCGGCACCTGGCGGCGGTGTCGGCCGGCAGGCCGACAATGACGCAGTGCGGCTCGCCACCTGGAACGTCAACTCGATCCGCTCCCGCGCCGACCGGGTGGTGGCCTGGCTGCAGCGCCGCGACGTCGACGTCCTGGCGCTGCAGGAAACCAAGTGCCGCGACGACCAGTTCCCCGAGGACCGCTTCACCGCCCTCGGCTACGAGGTCGCGCACGTCGGCCACTCCCAGTGGAACGGCGTCGCCGTCCTGTCCCGCGTCGGGCTCGCGGACGTCACCATCGACTTCCCCGGCCAGCCGCACTGGGGCGACAGCCCGGCCACCGAGGCGCGGGCGCTCGGTGCCACCTGCGGCGGCGTCCGGGTGTGGAGCCTGTACGTCCCCAACGGCCGCGCGCTGGACGATCCGCACTACCAGTACAAGCTCCAGTGGCTCGCCGCGCTGCGCGAGACCGCCGCCGGCTGGCTGGCCGACGACCCCGGTGCGCAGGTCGCCCTCGTCGGCGACTGGAACATCGCCCCCCAGGACGACGACGTGTGGGACATGCGCGTCTTCGCCACCTCGACGCACGTCTCCGAGCCCGAGCGGGCTGCCTTCCGCGCCGTCGTGGACGCCGGGTACGCCGACGTCGTCCGTCCGCACGCGCCGGGCCCCGGCGTCTACACGTACTGGGACTACACGCAGCTGCGCTTCCCCCGCCGCGAGGGCATGCGGATCGACTTCGTGCTCGGCTCGCCCGCCCTGGCTGCGCGTACGACATATGCGCTGGTGGATCGCGAGGAGCGTAAGGGCAAGGGCGCGAGTGACCACGCCCCGGTGGTGGTGGACCTGGCCGACTAGATCAGTGAACCGCCCGTCCGCTCCGCGTCCGGTCACGCAGGTTCGACGCGCACCGCCGCATCGGCGAGCGCACGCCGTGTATGGGTGAGAGTTGCGGTCCAGGTGAGCGTGCAACCGGCTTCGAAGCTTGCGGCGGCCGGCTGGTCACCGAGGCGATCTCGGACCGTTTGCAGCGCCTCGCCGATGCGTTCGGTGTCGATGGCGAAGTTGGGTCGGATGTCGGCCCGAGCGAGCACGGCTCCGGCCAGAACGGCCGCGGCCTCGTGGGCGTCGCATCGGGCGAGGAGGACGACGATCTGCTGCAACGTCCAGGCCAGCGCCGCTTCGTTGCCCAACTGGACCCATTGCTCGAGCACACCGGGGAATGCTTCGAGCGCCGCGTGCATGGAACCGGTACGAGACTGGAGTGCGGCGGCAGAGCTCGCGGCCATGGTCCTGAAGAGCCGCGAGTCGGCTCGGTCGGCGAACTCGATGGCGGTCCGGTAATGCGTCGCCGCCTGGTCTGCGTCGGTGTCGGCGGCGACTTCGGCGGCCAGATAGTGCGCCCAGGCCAGTGCCGTCGGGTTCGCCGAGCGGACGGCACGCGGAAGAGCCTCGGCCACCACGTCCGCCGCCTCGGCGGTTCGCTGACCGTTGATCAGGGCGTGCGCGACGGCCAGCTCGGCGAGCAAGGCTGGCCCGGGTTCGCCGCGCGCGTGCCGCAGGGCGGCGTGCCGCCGGTAGTGGGCGACTGCGTCGTCGGTGTGGCCGAGGAACATGGCGATGTCGGCAGCGACCCCCATCGGCAGGGCCGCCGGAAGGGCGTCGGGGCCGCCGGCCAGCTCGATGCTCCTCGCGGCGATGGCGGCCGCTTCTTCGAGCCGTCCCGCCGACCAGGTGGCTGCCGCGGCCGTGCCCAGGGCCGCGGCGGAGTCGGGGTCGGCGCACGCCCAGCTCACCGCCGGCAGACCCCAACGGAGTAGGTCGAGCCGCTGACGGAAGTAGGCGAAGTCATAGATGTCGCCAGTCAGCCGCAGGGCGAGTCGCCGATCGTTCTCGGCTGCGTATTCCCAGGCGGCGTGCAGGTCGGGAGCCAGCCGGGTCAGCGTGTGGACAGCCAGGTCCTCCTGCTCGGTCCACAGCCGCGGGCTGGTGTGGCTGAGCCGGGCGGCGGTGTCCCGGGCGTGGCGGTCCCGGAAACGGAGGGACTCCCCGCTGTCACCGAGCCGCCGGGTCGCGAACGCTCGAAGTGTCTCCAGCAGCCGGAATCGGTCCGGGGGGACTTGCTGGACCAGCGACTTCTCCACCAGCCGGGCCAACAGCCCGGCTACGGCACCGTGGTGCACGGTGTCGTCCGCGCAGACGGCCTCCACCTGGTCGAGGGAGAACTCTGCCGGGAACACCGCCAGCCGCCGGAACAGGGCCGCCTCCTCGCCGCCGAGCAGGTCGTGCGACCACTCGACGACGGCACGCATCGTCCGGTGGCGCTGATCGGCGGTGCGCCGGCCACCACCGAGCTCGCCGAGGCGGTCCGCCAGCCGATCCGCGACGGCGGCCAGCCCGAGACCGCCGGCCCGCGCGGCCCCGAGTTCTATGGCGAGCGGCAGGCCGTCCAGGCGGTGACAGAGCTGCGCGACGAGTGCCAGCTCGTCGTCGTCCGGTGGCCGGCCGAGGCGTGGCATTCGGGCGAGGAACAGCTGCACCGCCGGGTTGTCGCGGTCCGCCCCGACTGGCAGCTCCAGTGGCGGCAGCGTGTGGACCACCTCGTCGTCGAGCGCCAAGCGTTCCCGGCTGGTGACCAGCACGGCGAGGTCGGGCGCCTCCTCCACGATCCGGTCGACCACGGCGGACAGTGGATCGAGCACGTGTTCGGCGTTGTCGAGCACCAGCAGGCCGCGCGCGGTGGCGAGCGCCGCGGACAACGCACCCACCGGGTCCGGGCCGGGAGGCACTTCCACGCCGGTGGCCGCGGCGATCGCCTCGATCACCCGCGGCGGTGGCACGGGTACCAGGTCGACCCACCACACCGGCCGATCGGCCCCCGCCCACCGGTGCCCCAATTCCAGCGCGAGGCGAGTCTTGCCCACCCCGCCGGGGCCGACGAGGGTGACCAGCCTGTTCTCCGCCAGCACCGCCGCCAGTCCGACCAGGTCCTCGTCCCGACCGATCAGCGACGACGGGCGACGCGGCAGGCGGGCGGGCGGAACCCGGCCTGGGCGGCGGATCGGCTCGGCTGCGTCCGCGCGCAGAATGCGGGCGTGCAGCTCACGCGCCTCGCGTGAGGGATCCAGGCCCAGGTGCTCGCGCAGCACCGCACGGTGGTCCTGGTAGGCCTTCAGCGCGTCGGCGGTCCGGCCGGCGGCCGACAGGCTCCGCATGAGCAGGAGCACCGGCCGCTCGGCCAGCGGGTGGGCGACCACGAGGTCGGCGCCGGAGGCGACCGCCTCGTCGATGCGACCGGCGCGCAGCAGCGCCTCGACCCGGTCCTCCGCGGCGACCCGCCTCTCCTCCTCCAGGCGAACCGCGCTCGCGCGCGCGAAGGAGTCGGCGAACTCGCCGAACGCGGACCCCTGCCAGCGCGCAAGCCCACGGTCGAACAGCTCCACGGCCTCGGCTGGACTGCTGGTCAGCCGCGCGCGGGCGGCGCGGCAGTCCTCCTCGAACAGAGCGGCGTCGGTCGGCTCACCGGCCAGCTCCAGGCGGTATCCCCGGGGCCCGGTGACCAGCATGGTGCCGGCCGGACCGAGCGCGCGGCGCAGCCGGCCGACCGCGACGTGCACGGCGTTGTCCACGTCGACGGGCGGCCGGTCACCCCAGGCGGCCTCGGCCAGCCGATGCGTGGAGACCAGTGCGCCGGGAGACAGCAGCAGGGCGGCGAGGAGGGCGCGCCCCTGCACCCCGCCAGGTGTGCGCACCAGCCCGTCGTCGGTGTCCACCCCGACCGGACCGAGTACCCGGAACCGCATGCCGCCTCCGGAAGGCGCCGAGGCGTCCAATCGTGGCACGCGGCCGCCGTCAGCGGAATGTCACCGAGCCGTCAGGCGCCGAGGCGAGCCTGACTGCAGCGGCCGCCCGAGCCGGCCGCATCCGCCGGATGGACGACGCGAGGAGCCACCATGACCATGCTGCAGGAGCCCAGGCCTGCGTCTGCTGCGGCCGAACCATCCGCCGACGAGGTCGCCGACCGGGTGCTCGCGGCAGCGCTCGGCGCCTTCGACACGCTCACCGTGTACCTCGGCGACCGGCTGGGGTGGTACCGGATCATGGCCGGCGCGGGCCCGCTCTCACCGGCGGACCTTGCCGACCGCAGCGGGACGAACGAGCGCTACGCCCGGGAATGGCTGGAGCAGCAGGCGGCCAGCGAATGGCTGGTCGTCGTGGAGCCCGATGCGCCGGGTGGCCCGCGCCGGTTCCGGCTGACCGACCCGGCCGCGGAGGTGCTCACCGACTCGTCCAGCCTCGCCTATCTCGCCCCGCTGACCCGGTTCGTCGCCGCGGCGGCGGCGCAGCTCCCGGCACTGGCCGAGGCCTACCGCTCGGGTGGCGGCGTCAGCTGGGCCCAGTTCGGTAGCGACGCACGCACCGGACAGGCCGACATGAACCGCCCCTGGTACGAGCGCAAGCTCGCCGGCGCCCTGCGCGGAGTCCCGGACCTGCATGAACTGCTCGACCGTTCGGGGACCCGGATCGCCGACATCGGCTGCGGGGAAGGCTGGTCGACCATCGCGCTGGCCCGCGCCTACCCGGAAGCCACGGTGCGGGGCTATGACCCCGACGCGCCGTCGACGGCAGCCGCCACGGAGCACGCCGGCGCGGGCGGGCTGACCGACCGCGTGGCCTTCGCCACAGCCGACGCGGCCACCGCCCTGCCGGAGGCCGCCTACGACGCCGTCTTCGCCTTCGAGTGCCTGCACGACCTGCCGCGCCCGGTCGAGGTTCTGACCGCCGCGCGCCGCGCTCTCCGCCCCGGCGGGGTGGTCGTGGTGATGGAGGAAGCCGCGGAGGAGGAGTTCGCCACACCGGCCGGGGAGGTCGAACGGCTGCTCTACGGCTTCAGCACGCTCGTCTGCCTCCCCGACGCCATGTCGCACCGGCCATCCGCCGCCACGGGCACCGTGATCCGTCCCGGCACCGTCCGCGCCTACGCCCAGCAGGCCGGTTTCGCCGCCGTCGCCGTGCTGCCGATCGAAGGCTTCGGCTTCTGGCGCTTCTACCGCCTCGTCCCGTAACCGCTGGCTGCTGGCTGCCCCGACCGGCCGCTGGACCCCACGCCTGAGAGGTCACCATGACCACCATCGCTGCGCCTCCCTCGGCGGCGCCCGCCTACGTCACATCCAGCGACGGCACCCGGATCGGCTACTGGCGGTCGGGCAGCGGCCCCCCGCTCGTGATGGTGCACGGCGGCATGGCCGACCACACCACGCTGGCCAGGGTGGTGCCGCTGCTCGAGTCCCGGCTGACGGTGTACGCCGTCGATCGCCGTGGCCGGGGGGCCAGCGGCGACGGCCGGAACCATGCCATCGAACGGGAGTACGACGACATCGCCGCGGTGGTCGACGCCGCCGCGCGGGACAGCGGCGGGACGGTCGCCCTGTTCGGCCACTCCTTCGGGGCGACCTGCGCCCTCGGGGCGGTCCTCCGCGCCCCGGACGTCGGCCGGCTGATCCTCTACGAGCCGGCGTTCCGGGGCGTGTTCGACTACCCCGCAGGGCTGCTCGACCGGATCACCGCCCTGGTCGCCGCCGGACGCGCCGACGAGGCCCTCGCCGCGGCCTTCCTGGAACGGGTCGGCGTCTCGGCCGCCGAGCTGGACGCTCTTCGGGCGCTGCCCTCCTGGACCGCCCGGATCGGCTCGGCCGCGACCGTGCCACGCGAGTTGCGCCTCGACGCGACCTTGGCCTTCGACCCCGCCCCCTACACCACCTGCACGACCCCGACCCGGCTGCTGCTCGGCGAAGCCAGTCCCGCGGGCCAGCGGTCGGTCGTCCGGTCCATCGCCTCCGCGCTCCCCGGCGGTCGGATCGTCGTGCTGCCCGGCCAGGGTCACATGGCCCAGGCGACCGCACCCGAGCTGGTCGCCAACGCGGTCATCCCCTTCATCACCGAGCCGGCCGGGGCGTGAATCCACCAGCACCTGCAGGCAGCGCTTCGAGAGGAGACGCTTCGAGAGGAGACCGGAGATGGGATCACACATCCGCGCGGGCGGCCTCGACATCTGGACCGACCAGGTGGGCGACGGACCCGACGTCCTCTTGATCGGCGGGGGCGGCGACACCGTCGAATCGTGGCAGTTCCAGCTCGACGGGCTGGCCGACCGCTACCGCATGACCGCCTTCGACAACCGGGGCGCCGGCCGGACGGCGATGCCCGACGGCCCGGTGACGGTCGAGATGATGGCCGACGACGCGGCCGCCGTCCTGGACGCCCTCGGCATCCGGTCCGCGCACGTGGCGGGCTTCTCCGGCGGCAGCATCGTCGCCCAGGAGTTGGCGCTGCGCCGTCCCCACCTGGTCCGCAGCCTCGTCCTACAGAGCACCTGGCCGGTGATGGACGGCTACATGCGCTCCTGGCTGCGGTTCGTCGGCTGGCTGGTCGAGGTCGCGCCCAGCGAGCGCGCCTTCCTCGAGGCGTTCTTCCTCGACATCTACACCGCACGTGCCCACAACGACGGCACCGTCGCGGCGTTCATCGAGGAGGTCCTCGCCTTCCCGCACAAGCAGTCGGCAACGGACCTCCAGCGGTACCTCGCCGCTTTCCTGGACCATGACACCAGCGATCGCCTGCCGCGGATCACGGCACCTACGCTGGTGCTGGCCGGCGGCAGGGACTCGACCTCCCGGCCCGAGTTGTGCCGAGCCGTCGCCGAGGCGATCCCCGGAGCCCGGTTCGAGGTGCTACCGGGCGAGGCACACCAACCCTTCCAGGAGATCCCGGACCGGTGGAACACCCGGGTCGACGAATTCTGGCGGGAAGCCGAGGCCCGGACCACCACGGCGCCCCGCCTCGGCAGAGTGCCGGACGCCGATCGGTTCGTGACGGCAGACAGGAGCACCCGACCAGGCCGTTGAAGTAGATTCCCGGCGCCGACGAGGGTGTCCTGCGCGGCTGTCGGCAACGCCGGCCGCCGCAGCACCCCGAGATGGTGGCGGCGAACACGGCGGCGAAACCGATCAGCACGACGGGCGGACTCGGTCGAGGGTCGAAGCCCGTAGCCGGGTCATCCACGACGTACGGGTATCCACGAGCTGTCGACAGGGCAGCAGCCAGCCCCTCGGGGGTCCCACTCGACGCCCCGCTCGCGAGCCGGCAGGTTCGCAGAGGTCTGCGAGGTCGTCCGCACGTTCTCTCGTGTCCGCTCGATCACCGAGGGGCTCGACATCGGCGCCGACGCCTACGGCTCCAGTGGGATCGATCGTGAGCGCGAAGGACTTGAGCACTCCGAGGAGCCGGCGGAGTCGCCCTTCGGGATGACGTCCGGTGGCGGTGCGCATCGCCTTGACGAGCGCTTGGCCGAGCACCACGGGGAACCCTGCACTGGCACCGACCTTCGCCGTGATCCAACGCCGCTCGCTGGCCCGGCTCAGCAGTTCGATGAGCAGGACCGTCTTGCCCACGCCGCGGAGACCGTTGAGGATCCAGCTGCGCTCGCCCTCCCGTACTCCTCGGCGCGTCTCCGACCTACGTCGAAGGCGTTGAGGGTCGACTCCCTACGGCGAGAACAGAAAGACGACGACCGGCGCCCGGCCTGAACGGGTCGAGGACCGGATCCACGATCAAACTTCATCGGTGCGTGCATGGGCTTGCGTTGCACGGCGATAGACGAGTTGATCTCGGCCATGGGACGTATCCGACTCGTCGGAAGACACCGGATGCCGGCGTCGTTGCAGGTGGTGATGCCCATCGCGCTCGCCGCTCCCCCGTCCCCCACCCCCGTCGCTCCTCCGCCGACCCGGCTCTGGACGCCGAAGCGCGTGCTGGTCACCCGCTCGGCCGCCGAGCGCCCGCACGGGCAGCGGATCCTGGCCCGCCTCGAGACGGCCGGCGTCCAGGACGTCGAGCTGCTGGCGGGCGACCGGCTGCCCAACCTCCGCGGCGACGGTGACCGCGCCGCGTTCATGCGCGCCAAGGACACGATGGCCGTCGTCGTCGGCGCACCCTCCAAGAGGAAGCTGCAGCCGATCCCCCCGTCGGCCGATTGGCGGTTCGACCTGGCCGAGGGCTGCCCGGCGCACTGCCAGTACTGCTACCTCGCCGGCTCGCTCTCCGGGCCGCCGATCACCCGGGTGTTCGCCGACCTCGACGAGGTGCTGAGCGGGCTCGACGGCTACGTCGGGCGCGGCTCGGTCACCTCCGGCACGCTCGAGCGCGGCGGGGAGGGGACGACGTTCGAGGCGTCCTGCTACACCGACCCGCTGGCCATCGAGCACCTCACCGGCGGCCTGGCGGCCGCGATCACCCACGTCGGCACGCACGACTGGGCCGGGCCGGTGCAGCTGCGGGCGACCACGAAGTTCGACGACGTCGCCGACCTGCTCACCCTGCCGCACGGCGGGCGGACCCGGCTGCGCTTCTCGGTGAACGCGGCCACGGTCGCCCGCCGCTTCGAGGGCGGTACCAGCCCGGTCGCGGGCCGGCTCGCCGCGCTGGGGGCTGTCGCCGCCGCCGGCTACCCGGTCGGCGTGACCATCGCACCGATCATCCCGGTCGACGGCTGGCGCGAGGAGTACGCCGACCTGCTCGACGGCGTCCGCGAGGCCGCGGGGGACGCCGACCTCACGGTCGAGTGCATCACCCACCGGTTCACCCCGGGCAGCAAGGCGACGCTGCTCGACTGGTACCCGCGGACCAAGCTGGAGATGGACGAGGCGAACCGGACGGCGAAGCGCGGCAGGTTCGGCGCGGTCAAGCACGTCTACCCGAGGGAGACGATGGCGCAGCTGCGCGGCTGGTTCGAGCGGGCGGTCGCCGAGCGCCTGCCCGGCGCCCGCCTGCTCTACTGGACCTGACGGAGGACCCCTCGCCCCCTCGAAGGACCCCCCTGCCCCCGCCGCTCGCGAGCTCGCGGCGGGCCCCTGCGAGAGGGCCGGTGGGGCGAAGGGTCTTCTGTCAGGCGGCGCCCACCATGCCGTGCGGGTCGAGCACGTACTTCTTCGCCGCGCCCTGGTCGAACTCCTGGTAGCCCCGCGGCGCCTCCTCCAGCGGGATCACCGTGGCATTGACCGCCTTCGCGATCTGCACCTTGTCGTGCAGGATCGCCATCATCAGGCCGCGGTGGTACCGCATCACCGGGCACTGGCCGGTGGTGAAGGAGTGCGACTTCGCCCAGCCCAGGCCCAGCCGGATCGACAGCGCTCCGACCTTGGCGGCCTCGTCGATGCCGCCCGGGTCACCGGTCACGTACAGGCCGGGGATGCCCAGCGCCCCGCCGGCGCGCGTGATGTCCATCAGGGAGTTGAGCACGGTCGCCGGCGCCTCCTGCCCCGAGCCCGGACCGTGCCCGCGCGCCTCGAAGCCCACCGCATCCACGCCGCAGTCGACCTCGGGGACGCCGAGCAGTTGCTCGATCTGGTCCTTCGGGTCGCCCTTCGAGACGTCGACGGTCTCGCAGCCGAAGCTGCGGGCCTGCGCCAGCCGGTCCTCGACCAGGTCGCCGACGATGACCACCGCGGCGCCCAGCAGCTGCGCGGACGCCGCCGCGGCCAGGCCGACCGGGCCGGCACCGGCGATGTAGACCGTCGACCCGGTGGTGACCCCGGCGGTGTAGCAGCCGTGGTAGCCGGTCGGGAAGATGTCCGAGAGCATCGTGAGGTCGCGGATCTTCTCCAGCGCCTGGTCCCGGTCGGGGAACTTCAGGCAGTTCCAGTCCGCATAGGGCACCATGACGTACTCCGCCTGGCCGCCGGTCCAGCCGCCCATGTCGACGTAGCCGTACGCCGAGCCGGGGCGGTCGGGGTTGACGTTCAGGCAGATCCCGGTCTTGCCCTCCTTGCAGTTGCGACAGCGGCCGCAGGCGATGTTGAACGGCACGCTGACGATGTCGCCGACCTCGAGGAACTCGACGTCCCGGCCCTTCTCGACGATCTCGCCGGTGATCTCGTGGCCGAGCACGAGGCCCTCGGGGGCGGTCGTGCGGCCGCGGACCATGTGCTGGTCGCTGCCGCAGATGTTGGTGCTGACCGTCTTGAGGATCACGCCGTGCGGCGTCTGCCGGCCGACGTTCGCGGGATTGACCCCCGGGCCGTCCTGCAGTTCCAGCTTCGGGTAGTCGAGATCGGCCACCTCGACCTTGCCCGCGCCCATGTACTTCACAGCCTTGTTGCCTGCCACCGTGCCCCCTGTCTCTCCTGCGATCTCAGCGCCCGCGGCCCCGTCGCCGCGACGCTTCGGCCGCGCCCACGGGCGCGGACACCTCGACGAACCGGTCGACCGACGTCCCCGGCGGCACGGCGACGGGCGGGTGGCACCGGGACACCGCGGTCGGCAGGTGCGGAGGCCGGGCACGGGGGGCGGCGGGACGACGGGTGCGGACGGCGTCCATGGCGGCACCCCCTCTGCTCGACGGGCCTCCGTGTGCTGCAGCTCACAACCGCGCGCGAGCGCTGGTCAAGGGTGTGCAACGTCGCCGCAACGGTGACCACCGACCTCGCGTCGGCCGGACACGTAGCGTGGCCCGCCGTGCTCGTGCTGCTGCCTCCGTCGGAGACCAAGGCCGCCGGCGGGGAGGGCAGCCCGCTCGACCTCTCCGGCCTCACGGCCGCCGACACGTTGACCGCCGTCCGGGCGCCCCTGGCGGAGTCCCTGGTCGGGCTCGCGGACGACGTCCCGGCGTCCCGCCGGGCGCTCGGCCTGTCCCCCGCCCAGGACGGCGAGATCGCGCGCAACGCCACCCTCCTCACCAGTCCCACCCGGCCGGCGGTGGAGCGCTACACGGGCGTGCTGTACGACGCGCTCGACGTCCGGTCCATGACCCGCGCCCAGCGGTCGCGCGCCGGCCGTCGGCTGGCCATCGCCTCGGCGCTGTTCGGCCTGGTCCGCGCCGACGACCCCATCCCCGCCTACCGGCTCTCGGCCGGGTCGACCCTGCCCGGGCAGCCCACCCTGCGAACCCTGTGGCGGCCGGCCCTCTCGCCCGTGCTGGCCGGCGTCGACGGGCTCGTCGTCGACCTGCGCAGCGGGTCCTACGCCGAGCTGGCGCCGCTGCCGGAGGCGGTCACCGTGCAGGTGCTCGGCGAGCGCGCGGACGGCTCGCGCACGGTGGTCAGCCACGCGAGCAAGGCGCACAAGGGCCGGCTCGCCCGGCTGCTCGCGACCACGACCGGCGAGCCGGACGGCGTCGTCCGGCTGCGGGCGCTGCTGCGCCGGGCGGGGTTGCACGTGGAACACCCGGGCGGGTCCCGCCTCACCCTCGTCGTCCCGGTCCCCTGACGTCCGGGTGACGCCGGGGACGTGATCTGCACCGGATTCGTTGCGCACGGCAGACAGGACGTGACATAAAGCAGGTCCCGGGCGGTGCGACCGGTAACCCTCCGGTCCCCGCCCGCGTACCCCGGCCGTTCGCCGGGCAGGAAGGCTCGGTGGACTACTCCGTGAGTGCGACGGCCGGTGGCGCCACCCTGGGCGCCCGCGCGGCGGCGGCTCTGCAGCGCGATGTGGCGCGCGGCCACGAGGCCCGACGGCTGCGTCCCCGCGGCGGCAGCTCCCCCGCGCTCGACCGGCTGGCCGAGCTCGCCACACGACTCCTCGGCGCGCGCGCGGGGCAGGTTTCGCTGCTCGACGACGCCCAGCTCGTCGCCGGCGGCGCCGGGTTGCCGCTGGACGCCGTCGGCAGCGAAGGGCCGCTCGAGACGTCGTTGTGCACGGTGACCGCGGCGGTCGCCGACGCGGGGGCCCTGGTCGTGCGGGACGCCGGGCAGGACGACCGCGTCCGCGATCTGCCCCCGGTGCGGTCCGGGGAGGTCGGTGCCTACCTCGGGACGCCCCTGAGGACGTCGACCGGCCTGGTCGTCGGCGCGCTGTGCGTCTTCGACCCCGAGCCGCGCGACTGGTCCGACGCCGACGTGGCGACGCTGCGCCAACTGGCAGCCGCGGTCCTGACCGAGCTGGAGCTCTCCGCGCTGGTCAGCGAGTACGAGGGCGACCGGATGCGGTGGAGCCTGGCCATCGACTCGGCCGGTATCGGCACGTTCGACTGGGACCTGCGCACCGGGGAGCTCCTCTGGGACGACCGGCTCATCGAGATGTTCGGCTACACCCCGGACACCTTCGAGCACACCATCGCGGCGTTCAACGACCGGCTGCACCCCGACGACCTGCCGCGCGTCACCGAGGCCCTGCAGACCTGCATCGACGCCTGCGGCGAGTACGACGCCGAGTACCGCGTCGTCCTGCCCGGCGGGGAGACCCGGTGGGTGCACGCGCGGGGCCGGGCGCTGGCCGACGGGAACGGGCGGGCGGTGCGCGTGCTCGGCGCCGCCTACGACACGACCGGGGAGCGCGCCGGCGAGGCGCAGGTGTCCCGGGTGCTCGAGGCGATGCCGGCCGCCTTCTTCCAGCTCGACCGCGACTGGCGGTTCACCCACCTCAACGCCGAGGCCGAACGGCTGCTGGGCCGCACCCGCGAGGAACTGCTCGGGGCGGTCATCTGGGAGACCTTCCCCGCCGCGGTCAACAGCCCGTTCGAGGACCACTACCGCGGCGCCGTCCGGACCGGTCGACCGGTCGCCTTCGACGCCTACTACCCCGCGCCGCTCGACGGCTGGTACGAGGTCCGTGCCTGGCCGACCCCCGGCGCGCTGGCCGTCTACTTCCTGGAGATCACCGAGCGCAAGCGGGTGCAGGAGCAGGCCGAGCGGTCGGCGCAGCGCCTGGCGTTGCTCGCCCAGGTCAGCGCGGAGCTGGCGGGCACCCTCGACGTGCAGGCGGCCACGGCGCACCTGCCGCGGCTGGTTGTGCCCGCGCTCGCCGACTTCTGCATCGTGACCTTGGTCGACGCCGACGGCCGGCCCCGCGACGTCGGCCACTGGCACGCCGACCCGGCCGCGCGCCGGGTGCTGGCCCGCTACGCCGCCGTGCGGATGGACGCGATGCCCGTCTCCGCACCCGTGGCGCGGGCGCTGCACACCGGGCAGCCGGCGACCTTCTCCGGCGGCGCCGTGCTGGAGCTGCTGCCACCCGGCCAGGCCCGCGACCTGCTGGGCCTGCTGGCGCCGGCGACGGAGGTGGCGCTCCCGCTCCGTGCCCGCGGTCGCACGGTCGGGCTGCTCACCCTCTTCTACTCCGCCGGGCACTCCCCCACCGAGGACGACGTCTCGACCGCGCAGGACGTCGCCGACCGCGCCGGTCTGGCGCTGGATAACGCCCGCCTGTACGCCGAGCAGCAGCAGCTCGCCGAGGGGCTGCAGCGGAGCCTGCTCACCGAGCCGCCCGAGCCCGACCACGCGGAGATCTCCGTCCGCTACCTGCCGGCGGCCGAGGCCGCCCGGGTGGGCGGCGACTGGTACGACGCCTTCCTGCAGCCCGGCGGTACGACGATGCTCGTCATCGGCGACGTCGTCGGCCACGACACCGCCGCCGCGGCCGCGATGGGCCAGCTGCGGGGGCTGCTGCGCGGCATCGCCACCTACAGCGACGCCGGCCCGGTCGAGGTGCTGCGCGGCCTGGACACCTCCATGGCCACCCTGCAGCTGCGCACCCTGGCCACGGCGGCGGTCGCCCGCTTCGAGCAGACCGACGACGAGCGCCGGCGCGGGCTGACCCGCATGCGTTGGGCGAACGCCGGCCACCTGCCCCCGCTGGTGATCAATCCCGACGGGAGCGTCGCCGAGCTGGCCGCCTGGACCGGCGACCTGCTGCTCGGCGTGGACGCCGAGGTCGACCGGCAGGAGTCCGTGGTGACCCTCGACCGCGGGTCGACGGTGCTGCTCTACACCGACGGGCTCATCGAGCGGCGCGACGCCGACCTCGACGCCGGCATGGTGCGGCTGCGCGAGGCGCTGATCGAGCTGGCCGACCGGCCGCTGGAGGAAATGCTGGACGAGGTGCTCGAGCGGCTGGTGCACGGCCGCCCGGAGGACGACGTCGCGCTGGTCGCCGTCCGCCTGCACCGGCAGGACGCGCCGCGGCCGCCCGAGGCCGGGCCGCAGCGGGTGCCCCCGACCGTCCCGCCGGACCCGGCGTAGGGCACGCTCGCGGCGTGAGCGACGACCTGTGCTTCCGGCCGGCGACGGAGCTGGCCGCCCTCGTCCGCCGGCGGGAGGTGTCGGCGCGCGAGCTGCTCGAGGCGCACCTGACCCGCATCGAGGCGGTCAACCCCGGCCTCAACGCCATCGTCACGCTGGACGCCGAGGGAGCGCGGGCGGCCGCGGACGCCGCGGACGCGGCGCTGGCCGCCGGCGAGACCGTCGGCCCGCTGCACGGCCTGCCCGTCGCCCACAAGGACACCCACGCCACCGCCGGCATGCGGACGACCTGGGGGTCCCCGCTGCACGCGGACGACGTGCCGGCGCGCGACGAGCTGGTGGTCGCCCGGCTGAAGGCGGCCGGGGCGATCCGGGTCGGCAAGACCAACGTGCCCGAGTTCGCGGCCGGCTCGAACACGTTCAACCCGGTCTTCGGCGCCACCCACAACCCCTGGCGGCACGGCCTGTCGGCCGGCGGGTCCAGCGGCGGCGCCGCCGCCGCCCTGGCCGCCGGTCTGGTGCCGCTCGCCGAGGGCAGCGACATGGGCGGGTCGCTGCGCAACCCGGCCGCCTTCTGCAACGTGGTCGGGCTGCGTCCCACACCCGGGCGGGTGCCGACCTGGCCGTCGACGCTGGCCTGGTCGCAGCTGTCGGTGCAGGGCCCGATGGGCCGGACGGTCGCCGACGTGGCGCTGCAGCTGTCGGCCACCGCCGGGCCCGACCGGCGGGTGCCGATCTCGCTGCAGGACGGTGGCGCCGTCTTCGCCCCTCCCCTGGAGTCCTCCCTCACCGGCCTGCGCGTCGCCTGGGCCCCCGACCTGGGCGGCCGGGTGCCGGTCGACCCGACCATCGTCTCGGTGCTCGCCGAGTCGGCGGCCGTGTTCGAGAAGCTCGGCGCCGTGGTCGACGAGGACTGCCCCGATCTCTCGCTCGCCGACGAGGTCTTCGGCGTGCTGCGCGCCTGGTCGTTCGAGGCCTCCTACGGCGACCTGGTGCGCCGCAGCCCGGAGAAGGTCAAGGAGACGATCCGCTGGAACGCCTCGGTCGGTGCCGCGCTCTCGGGCGCCGACATCGGCCGGGCGGAGGCGGCGCACACGAAGCTGTTCGAGGAGGTGGTCGGGTTCTTCGAGCGCTACGACGTCCTGCTCGCCCCCACCACGCAGGTGCTGCCCTTCCGCGTCGAGGTCGAGTACCCGACCGAGGTGGCCGGCGTGCCGCAGCACGACTACCTCGGCTGGATGCGCTCCTGCACGCTCGTCTCCGCCACCGGGTGCCCGGCGCTCTCGGTACCGGGCGGCTTCACCCCCGACGGTCTGCCGGTCGGGCTGCAGGTGGTCGCCGCGCCGCGGGCCGACCGGCGGCTGCTCGAGGTCGGGCACGCGTTCGAGCAGGCCACCGGCTTCGGCCGCCGCCGTCCACCGCTCTGACCGGCTCTACGAGCGTCTAGCGCGGCCGCTAGACGGGGCCAGACGCGGCTCGACGCCGTCATCGCCCCGACCGGAGGGCCCGCGCCATGCCGGCGACCGCGGTGTCGACCACCTCGGCGCTCGTGCCGAAATTGAGCCGCACGTGACCGCTGCCCGGCGCGCCGTAGCGCGGTCCGGGTTCCAGGGCGATCCGGGCGCGCTCGAGGACGGCGTCCCGGGGCCCGTCCCCCTCCCCGAACCGGCGGCAGTCGAGCCAGGCCAGGTAGGTGGCCTCGGGCGGGTGCCAGCGGACCTCGGGCAGCCGCGCCGCGAGCAGCCCGGCGAGCTGCGACCGGCGGCGGTCGAGGGTCAGCAGCAGCCGGTCGAGCCAGGGCTCGCCGTCGGTGAAGGCGGCGATGGAGGCGAGCACGCCGAAGTGGCCGACGCGCCAGCGCAGGTCGGCCGGCAGCCGGCCGAGGAGCTCCGCCGTCCGCGCCGAGCCGGCGACGACGGCGGCGCACTTGAGGCCGGCGAGGTTCCACGCCTTGCTGGCCGAGACCAGGCTGACCGCCACGTCGGCGGCCCCGGGGAGCGTCAGGATCGGGGTGAACGTCGCGCCGGGCAGCACGAGCGGGGCGTGGATCTCGTCGGCGACGACCGTCACCCCGTACCGGCGGGCCAGCTCGACCAGGGCGCCGAGCTCCTCGGCGGCGTGCACCCGGCCCACGGGGTTGTGCGGGCTGCAGAGCACGTAGGCGGCGGGGCGGTCGGCGAAGGCCCGCTCCAGTGCGGGCAGGTCCAGCCGCCAGCCGTCGTCCGTGCGCCGGAGCGGCACCTCGACGGTCGTGGCACCGGCCTCGGGCACCCAGTTGAAGAACGGGGAGTACACCGGTGGGCTGAAGACGACGGTGCGCCCCGGCCCGGCCAGCACGCGGAGCAGCTCGACGACGCCGACCCCGACGTCCCCCACGGCGGCCACCCGGGCCGGCTCGATCTCCCAGCCCCAGCGGCGCCCGGCGAAGCCGGCGACCGCCTGGCCGAGGACCGGCGCCGCCATCGCGTAGCCGGTGTCGGACCGGCCGACGGCCGCGTGCAGCGCCTCGGCGATCGGCTCCGCGAGCGGGAAGTCGTGCTCGGCCACCGGCAGCGGCAGCACGTCGGGCGGGAAGGTGCGCCACTTGGCGCTGCGTCGCTCGCGCAGCACCTCCAGGGGGGCCACCGGCAACTCGTCCACACCGCCACCCTGCCCGGCGGCGGCTCCCGGCACTCATCGAGGGGAGGCCGCGGACGCGCGGCCGCCGTCACGCCCGCCGGCGGAGGCCGCGCAGGGTCCGGACGGCGACGAGCAGTTCCGCCAGCTCGTGCCGGTCACCCGCCACGATGTCGGCCAGCTGAGCCGCCGCCCGCCGCTGGGCGCCGTCCCAGCCCTCGACCCACGCCCCGACCAGCCGCTCGGCGCCGTCGGCGTCGCTGCGGCGCAGGGTGAGCACGTCGGCCGTCAGCGCGGCCTGCTCGGTGGCCAGGTCGTCGCGCAGCGAGGCGCGCGCCATCGACGGCCAGCGGCGGTCGCGGGGCAGCCCGATGACCCGCTCGCGCAGCGGCACCAGCTCCAGCCGCTCGGCCAGGCCCTGCATGACCTGGCCGGCGAGCGCGATCGGCGCGCCGGTCTGCTCGGCCACGACGGCCAGGTCGAGCGCCGCGGGCAGCAGCGGCACGACCGCGACGTCGGCGGCCATCCCGGCGGGCACGCCGGCCGCTTCCAACCGCCGGGCGCGCTCGGCGTACGCCTCCGCCTCGGCGCCCAGCAGCCACCGCGGCAGCCCGGCCCGGACGGCGGCCACCGGCGCGGCGAACCGGTCCGTCACCTCGGCCAGCGGCGCGGGCTGTTCACCCACCAGGGCGGGCAGGCGCAGCAGCCACCGGGCGGCGCGCTCGGCCAACCGCGTCGCCTCGGTGCGCAGCTCCACCTGGACGGCGGCGGACACGCGGTTGTCCAGGGGCCGGACGGCGTCCCACATCCCGTCGATGCCGAACGCCGCCCGGGCGACCGCGTGCGCGCGCACCACCGCGACCAGCGGCACGCCGGTCTCCTCGGCGAGGCGGAACAGGCCGGTCGTGCCCGCGACGTTGACCGCCCGGTTGGTCAGGGCGGTGGCGATGATGTCGCGCCGCAGCGGGTGCTCGACGACCGCCTTGCGGTAGCGCTCGCGCAGCGGTCCGGGGAAGTAGTCGACGAGCAACGCCTCCAGCGACGGGTCGTCGGGCAGCGTCGAGCTGCGCACCACGGCGTCGGTGGCCAGCTTGGCGTAGGCCAGCAGCACCGAGAGCTCGGGGCTGGTCAGCGCCTGCCCGTCGCGGCGGCGCTCCCGCAGCTGCCGCTCGTCGGGCAGCGCCTCGACGGCGCGCGACAGCTGGCCGGAGCGCTCCAGCGCGCGGATGAACCGCTCGTGCGCGTCGAGCAGGCTGCGCGCGGCGGAGACCTCCGCGGCGAGGACCGCGTTCTGACCGTGGTTGTCGGTGAGGACCGCGGCGGCGACCTCGTCGGCCATCGCCCCGAGCAGCTCCGCGCGGCCGTCGGCGTCCAGCGCGCCGTCATCGACCACCCGGTTGAGGGCGATCTTGATGTTGACCTCGTGGTCGGAGGTGTCGACGCCGGCGGAGTTGTCGACCGCGTCGTTGTTCACCCTGCCGCCGTGCAGGGCGTACTCCACCCGGCCGCGCTGGGTCAGCCCGAGGTTGCCGCCCTCCGCGACGACCCGCACCCGCAGCTGTTCGCCGTCGACCCGCACGGCGTCGTTGGCCTTGTCCCCGACGTCGAGGTGCCCCTCGCTCGACGCCTTGACGTAGGTGCCGATGCCGCCGTTGAACAGCAGGTCGACCGGCGCCAGCAGCACCGCCCGGATCAGCTCCACCGGGGTCAGCGCGTCGACCGCGGCGTCCAGCCCGAGCGCGGTGCGCATCTGCGGTGAGACGGGCACCGCCTTCGCCGTCCGCGGCCAGACCCCACCGCCCTCGCTGATCCGCGCGGGGTCGTAGTCGGCCCAGGAGGAGCGCGGCAGCGCGAACAGCCGGCGGCGTTCGGCGAACGACGCGGCGGCGTCGGGCGTCGGATCGACGAAGACGTGCCGGTGGTCGAAGGCCGCGACCAGCCGGATCTTCTCCGACAGCAGCATGCCGTTGCCGAACACGTCACCGGACATGTCGCCGATGCCGACGACGGTGAACTCGTGCCTCTGCACGTCGAGGTCCAGCTCGCGGAAGTGCCGGGTCACCGACTCCCACGCGCCACGGGCGGTGATGCCCATGGCCTTGTGGTCGTAGCCGACCGAGCCGCCCGACGCGAAGGCGTCGCCGAGCCAGAAGCCGCGCTCGACCGCCACCGAGTTGGCCAGGTCGGAGAACGTCGCGGTGCCCTTGTCGGCGGCGACCACGAGGTAGGTGTCGTCACCGTCGTGGCGGACCACGCGGTCGGGCGGCACGACCGCGCCGTCCACCAGGTTGTCGGTCAGCGCCAGCAACGCCCCGATGAACAGCCGGTAGCAGGCCTGCCCCTCGGCGAGCACCTCGTCGCGGCTCGCGCCCTCCCCGGGCGGCCGGCGGACGACGAAGCCGCCCTTGGCGCCGGTGGGCACGATGACCGTGTTCTTCACCATCTGCGCCTTGACCAGGCCGAGGATCTCGGTGCGCAGGTCCTCGCGGCGGTCGGACCAGCGCAGCCCGCCGCGCGCCACCGGGCCGAAGCGCAGGTGGACGCCCAGAACCCGGGGCGAGCTGACCCAGATCTCGCGCCACGGCCGCGGCTGCGGCACGTCGGGCACCCCGGACGGGTCGAGCTTGAGCGCCAGCGGCAGCGGGGGTCCGGCGCCCGTCACCGCGTAGTAGCTGGTGCGCTGGGTGGCCAGCACCGCCGACAGCAGCGCGGTGAGCACGCGGTCGGCGTCCAGCGAGTCGACCGCGCCGATCGACTCGCGCAGCGCCTCGACCAGCTCCTGCTGCCGCGCCTCACGTCCGGCCGGCTGCCGCGGCGAGAAACGGGTCTCGAAGAGGGCGACCATGCGGGCCACCACGCCGGGGTGGGCGGCCAGCGTCTGGTCGACGTACTCCTGGCCGAAGTTCAGCCCGGCCTGGCGCAGCCACTGCACGTAGGCCCGGACGACGGTCACCTGCCGCCAGTTCAGCCCGGCGAGCAGGACCAGCGCGCCGAGGCCGTCGTCCTCGGTGTCGCCCCGCCACACCGCGGACACCGCCTCGGTGAAGCGCTCGGGCAGGGAGCGCGTGAGCGGCAGGTCGCCGGCCGGGACGGTCACGCCGAAGTCGTAGATCCAGGTGGGCGGGGCGCCGATGCGGTCGATCTCGTACGGCCGTTCGTCGACCACCTCGACGCCCATGTTCTGCAGCACCGGCAGCACGTCGGAGAGCAGCAGCCGCTCCCCCACCCGGTAGATCGTCAGGCGGTGCTCCCCCGGCGCGGCGTCCCGCGGCGTCCACAGCCGCAGCGCCGACTGCCCGACCGCCAGCTCGTCGAGCCGGGCCAGGTCGTCGACGGCCCGGTCGGCGGTGAAGTCCTCCTGGTAGGCGGCGGGAAAGGCGTCGGCGACCCGGGCGAAGATCCGGTCGGCCTCGGCGCCGTACCGGCCGGTGAGCGCGTCGGACAGGTCGTCGGTCCAGCTGCGGGCCACGGCGGCGAGCTCGGCCTGCAGCGCCTCGACGTCGACGTCCCGGGGCTTGGTGGCGCCGCGCCGCCCGACCGGCAGCCGGACGACGAAGTGCAGCCGGGTCAGCACCGACTCGGTGGACCGCGCCGTGTACTCGATGCTGGAACCGCCCAGCCGCTCGAGCAGCAGCTGCTGCATGGCCAACCGCACCTCGGTCGTGTACCGGTCGCGCGGCAGGTAGACCAGCGCCGACCAGAACCGCCCGGTGGGGTCGCGGCGGAGGAACAGCCGGGTCTGCCGGCGCTCCTGCAGGTAGAGCACGGCCAGCGCGACCGGCAGCAGCTCGTCGGCGCCGACCTGGAACAGCTCGTCGCGCGGATAGGTCTCCAGCACGTCCAGCAACTGCTTGCCGGTGTGGCTGTCGGCGGGGACGCCGGAGCGGGCGACCACCTCGGCCACCGTGCGCCGGACGACGGGCACGTCGAGCACGCTGGCCGTGTAGGCGACGGTGGGGAGCAGGCCGACCAGGCGGTGCTGGCGGGCGCCGTCACCGTGGTCGACGGGGAGGCTGACGGCCACCAGGTCCAGCCAGGCCGGGCGGTGCACGGTGGAGCGCGCGTCGGCCTTGGTGACGGTGAGCAGGTGCCGCTCCGGAGCGCGGATCGCCTCGGGCAGTCGGACGACGGCGGCGCTCATGTCGGTGTCGCTGCGCAGCACACCCAGGCCGGTGCCGGGCACCGGGCGCTCGGTCGACCGGCCCCGACCGGGCGCCAGGTCGACGTCGCGCGCACCCAGGAAGACGAAGTGGCCGTCGGCCAGCCAGCGCAGCAGCGCGGCGGCCTCCGCCGGGTCGTCGGCTGGTTCGAGCAGGTCGGCCGCCGGCCGGCCCGCGACCCGCTGGTCGAGCCGGTCGGCCAGCTCCAGCGCGCGGGCACGCATGCGCTGGGCGTCCTCCTCGACGGCGCGCACGTCGGCGAGCACGGTGCGCAGCCCTGTGACGAGGTCGGTGGCCGACTCCTCGTCCAGGGGGCCGTCGAAGACCACGGCCATCCACGACTCGGCCAGCGCGTCGGCGCCGCATTCGGCCGGGTCGGCGCTGTCGCAGAAGGCCTCCAGGCGGCCGGTGAGGTCGCGGCGGACGACCACCACCGGGTGCACCACGTGGGTCAGCGGGATGCCCTGCCGGACGACCTCCGCGGTGACCGAGTCGACGAGGAAGGGCATGTCGTCGGTGACGATCCGCAGCACGTCGCGCCGGTCGGGCTGCCGCTCGACGGCGATGGTGACCGCGCCCCGCGGCCGGTTCTCGGCCAGCCGCAGGTGCCCCAGCGCCAGCCCGGCGAGCTCGTCGGGATCGTGGCCGAGCACCTCGGCGGCCGGCTCGCTCCAGTAGAAACGGTGCAGCAGCGCCGGCAGGTCGGCGACCGCGCAGCCGTCCGGCAGCCGATCCCGCGGGCCGAGCTCGGCGGCCGATTCGGCCGCGCGGTCGAGCAGGCGTCGCTTCTCGTCACGGGCGGCTTCCAGCGCGGCGAGCTCGGTGAGAGCCGCCTGCGGGGCACCGCCGTCCGGGTCTCGTCGCGGGATGTCCGTGACGGCACCGGTGGTGCTGGCCATGCCAGGGCACGCTAGCGCCCTCCCCGTCGCCCGTCACGACGACGCGGCCCGCTGCCGAACCGGTGGCCCCGTCCCGAGGCTCCGCCCCGAGCCTGCGAGAGTGAGGACCTCCCTACCCCCCACCGCTCGCACGCTCGCGGCGGGACCCTGCAGGGAGGCCGAGGCAGAGGGTCCTTCTTCAGCGGTCGAGCAGCTGGTCGGCGAGCCAACCGCCGATCGCCAGGATCAGCCCCCCGACGACGGCGGATCCGACACCGTCGACGGTGAGCCGGTCGCTCAGCGCCGCCGTCAGCCCGAGCAGCGCCGCGTTGATGACCAGCAGGAACAACCCGAGGGTCAGCAGGATGAACGGCAGCGACAGCAGCCGGACCACCGGCCCGACGACGGCGTTGACGACGGCGAACATCAGGGCGATCCACAGGAACGTGCCGGTGACCCCCAGCGGGGCGTCCTCGTTGCCCACCACGTCGACGCCGGGCACGAGCCGGGTCGTCACCCAGAAGACCCCGGCCATGAGGACGACCTTGAGCAGGAAACCCACCACGGTGATCACGCTAGCGGCGGCGGTGCCCGTCGGGCCGCATCTGCGCGGGTCTACACAGCTCTAGCGTCATCGGTAGAGCGCGCTCGACGGCCCTCGACGGCCGACGACACGCGCTAGCTGCTTCTACCGACGTCTACGGACGGCGCTAGACGAGCCCATACGCTGCTCGACGTGGACCCGGTGCGGAACCCCTACGCGCCCGGCGCCGGCCAGCGCCCTCCGGAGCTGGCCGGCCGGGACGCCGAGCTGTCGGCCTTCGACGTCGTCCTCGAACGGATCGCACGAGGCCGGCCGGAGCGCTCCCTGGTGCTCACCGGGCTGCGCGGGGTGGGCAAGACCGTGCTGCTCAACCAGCTGCGGTCGGCCGCGATCAGCCGGGGGTGGGGCACCGGCAAGATCGAGGCGCGGCCCGAGCAGTCGCTGCGGCGGCCGGTCTCCTCCGCGCTGCACATGGCGCTGCGGGAGCTGGGCCCGCGGCACGGCGACCAGGAGTCGATGGACGCCGTCCTGGGCGTGGTCAAGGCGTTCGCGCAGCGGCAGACGGCCGACGCGAAGGTCCGCGACCGCTGGCAGCCGGGCATCGACGTGCCCGCGGCCAGCGGGCGCGCCGACTCCGGCGACATGGAGATCGACCTGGTCGAGCTGCTCACCGACGCCGCCGGCGTGGCGGCCGACGTCGGCAGCGGCATCGCGCTGTTCATCGACGAGATGCAGGACGTGCAGACCGACGACGTCTCGGCCATCTGCGCCGCCTGCCACGAGCTCTCCCAGCAGGGCGCCCCGCTGATCGTCGTGGGCGCGGGCCTCCCCCACCTGCCGGCGGTGCTGAGCGCCTCCAAGAGCTACTCCGAACGGCTGTTCCGCTACCTGCGCATCGACCGGCTCGACCGACCGGCCGCCGACCGGGCGCTGCTGGCGCCCGCCGAGCGGGAGGACGTCGGCTTCGAGGAGGCCGCGCTCGACGCGCTGTACGAGGCCGCCGACGGCTACCCGTACTTCGTGCAGGCCTACGGCAAGGTCACCTGGGACGTCGCCGCCTCCTCCCCCATCACCGCCGCGGACGTCGCCATGGCCGCGCCGGTCGCCGAGGCCGAGCTGGCCGTGGGCTTCTTCGGTTCCCGCTACGAGCGCGCCACCCCCGCCGAGCGCGAGTACATGCACGCCATGGCCGAGCTGGGCGGGCCGGGCGGCACCGCGGTGGCCACCTCGGAGGTCGCGGTGTCCCTGGGCCGCAAGCCCGCCTCCCTCTCCCCCGCGCGCGACTCGCTGATCAAGAAGGGTCTGGTCTACTCCGCCGAACGCGGCCAGATCGCCTTCACCGTGCCGCACTTCGGCCGCTACCTGCTCGACCACCCCGACTGATGAAGGACCACCCTTCCCCCCACGCCTCGCAGGCTCGGCACGGGTCCCTGAAGGGTGGCCGCTCCAGCACGTCACCAGGCTCGGC
>NZ_JAOVZT010000006.1:0-19901 GCF_025716945.1 Geodermatophilus sp. YIM 151500 | reverse complement strand
AGGGTGGCCGCTCCAGCACGTCACCAGGCTCGGCGCGGGCCCCTGAAGGGTGGCCGCTCCAGCACGTCACCAGGCTCGGCGCGGGCCCCTGGAGGGTGGCCGCTCCAGCACGTCACCAGGCTCGGCACGGGTCCCTGGAGGGTGGCCGCTCCAGCACGGCGCCGGGCTGCGGCCGGAACCGCGGCCGGGCAGGGTGGACGGCGTGACCGAGCCCCGCGACCCCGAGTTGCTCCGCCTGCCCGTCCGCGGCGGCGATCTGGCCGTCCTGCACTGGCCCGCGGCCCGGGACGGCGCCCCCGTGGTCCTCCTGCTGCACGGCATCACCGGCAACGGCATGGCCTGGGCCCGGGTCGCGGCCGCCCTGGCCGGCGACTTCGACGTCCACGCCCCCGACCTGCGGGGCCGCGCCGCGTCGTCCGCGCTGCCCGGGCCGTACGGCATCGAGGGCCACGCCGAGGACGCCGTCGCGCTGCTGGACGCCCTCGGCGTCGACCGGGCCGTGCTGGTCGGGCACTCGATGGGCGGCTTCGTCGCGGCGATGGTCGCGGCGGGCGTCGGCCGCGACCGGGTGCGCGGCCTGGTCCTGGTCGACGGCGGCCTGCGCTTCCCCGAGCCGCCCGGGCAGGACGTCGAGACCAAGCTCGCCGCCTTCCTCGGCCCCACCGTGGACCGGCTGGGCATGACCTTCCCCGACCTGGCCGCCGTCCGGGCCTTCTGGGCGCAGCACCCCGCGGTCGGCCCGTGGGTCGACGTGCCCTCGGTCGCCGCGTACCTGGCCCGGGACGTCGCCGAGGGCGAGGGCGGCCTGCGCAGCACCGTCGTGCCGGAGGCGGTCCTCGTCGACGGCGGCGACTTCCTCGGCAACGAGCGGGTGCTCGAGGCCGCCGCCGAGCTGCCGCTGCCCGCGACGCTGCTGTGGGCCACCCGCGGCCTGCAGGACCAGACCCCCGGCGTCTACGACCGGGCACGCCTGGAGGGCCTCGGCGCGGAGGCCGCCGGCATCAGCGCCCGCGAGGTGCCCGGCACCAACCACTACTCGATCCTGTGGGCCGACGAGGGCGTGGCGGAGATCGCCGACGCCGTCCGGGCCGCCGCCGCGCGCTGACGCGGCGGCGGCCCGGGCTCACGGCGCGGGCCGGTCCTCCGGGTGCGCCCGGACGGCGAGCACGGCGACGTCGTCCTCCGCCCCGGCGCCCACCAGGCGGGCGAGCAGCTCGTCGCAGACCTCGGGCAGCGGTCGGCCCGACGAACCAGCCAGGACGTCGAGCAGCCGGGCACGCCCGTCGTCCAGCGGGACGCCGCGCCGCTCGAACAGGCCGTCGGTGAACAGCACCAGCGTGCTGCCCGGGACCAACACGACCTCGCCGTCGACCCGGCGGCCGTCCCAGCCGACGCCCAGCGGGGGCCCGACCGGCGCGCCGAGCTCGCTGACCGCGCCGTCGGGGCCGACCAGCACCGGGTCGGGGTGCCCGGCGCTCGACCAGCGCAACCGGCGCAGGCCGCGGCGACGGTCGTCGCGGTCCTGCTCCACGCGGCAGACCAGCGCCGTCGCAAGGGTCGGGACGGCGAGGCCGGCGATCGCGGCGTCGACCCGCTCCAGCACACCGGCCGGCTGCTCGCACCGGTCGAAGGCGATGCCGCGCACGAGCGACCTGACCTGCCCCATGGCCGCGGCGGCCTCCACGTCGTGGCCCATGACGTCGCCGATCACCAGCACGGTGTCACCGTCGGGCTGCAGGAAGGCGTCGTACCAGTCGCCGCCGATCGGCACCCCGCGGGTGGCGGCCCGGTAGCGCACGACGAGCTCGAGCGAGTCCGGCTGCACCGGCGGGGAGAGCAGGCTGCGCTGCAGTCGCTCGGCGACCTCCCGGCCGGCGGCCGCGAGCCGGGCGTTGTCCAGGGCGAGTGCGGCGCGCCGGCTGACGATCCCCGCGGTGCGCAGCTCCTCCTCGGTGTGGGCGCCCCGGTCCGGGCCGTTGACCAGGCTCACCGCCCCGATCAGTTCGCTGCCGGCGACCAGGGGGTAGACGGCCGCCGCGGTCGGCTGCAGCGGCTCGAGCGCGGCGAGGCTGGCCGGGTCGGCGACCATCGCCGCCAGCGACTGCGGCGTCAGCTCGGGCAGGACGACGGGCGCGGGGTCGCGCATGATGCGCGGCACCGGCGCCGTCTCGGTGTTCGCGGCGGCGCGCAGGTCGGCGTACCGGTGCACGGCCGCCCTGAGCGCCGGGTCGCGGTGGGCCCGCCCGATGTCGCGCCGGGTGCCCCGGTCGAAGACGGTCACCACGCACCAGTCGGCGAGCAGCGGGACGAGCAGCTCGGCGAAGCGCTGCACCGCGTCGTCCAGATCGGCCAGCCCGGCCAGGGTCTGCCCGACGTCGGCGATCAGCACGAGGTGCTGCCCGGCCCGCTCGGCGGCGGCCGCCGCGGCCTCCCGGGCGGCGAGCGCCGCGGTGCGCTCCTCCTCCAGGGCGCGCCGCTCGGTCACGTCGTCGTAGGTGACCACGACGCCGGCGTCGGTGCGGAAGGCGTCGACCCGGAACCACGAGGCCAACGGCTCGAACCACTCCTCGACGCTGCCCGCGACGCCGGTGGCCCGGACCCGCTCGTACAGCTCCTGGAAGGGGCCGCCGGCGGCCTCGGGGAACTCCGTCCAGGCGTGCCGGCCGACCAGCCCGCCCACGGTGCGGCCCAGCAGCCGGGCACCGGCCGGGTTGACGTAGCTGACCCGCCAGTCGACGTCGAGGACGAGCAGCGGCCGCGCCATGCCCTCGACCGCCTGCACCAGCAGGTCTCTGGGAGGGCGCTCCGACCCCTCGGCGGTCACCCCCGTACTGTCCCATCCGGTCCGCACGGGCCCGGGGACGCCGACCGCCCGGGGCCGCGTGGAGGCGGCCCCGGGCGGGCGGAGGGTGCGACGGTCAGCGCGCCGACTGCTCGGCCAGCTCACGCAGGCCGGCGTCGGCGTCCCGCTGACCCGGGCCGGCGTCGGTGGCCACCGAGGGCAGCTCCGCGTCCGCCGGCAGGTCCGCGTCGCCGTGCGCGTCGACCATCGTCGACTCGTCGAACGGCCGCTGCCCGGCCAGCACCGCCGTCAGCTGCTCGCGGTCGAGCTCCCGCGTCCACGTGGCGATCAGCATGGTCGCGACCGCGTTGCCGGCGAAGTTGGTCAGCGCCCGCGCCTCGGACATGAACCGGTCGATGCCGACGATCAGGCCGACGCCGTCCAGCAGGTCCGGCCGGTGCGCCGAGAGCCCGCCGGCCAGGGTGGCCAGGCCGGCGCCGGTCACGCCGGCGGCGCCCTTGGAGGCGACGATCATGAAGACCAGCAGGCCGATCTGCTCCCCCAGCGTCAGCGGGTCACCCAGGGCCGACGCGATGAACAGCGAGGCCATCGTCAGGTAGATGGCGGTGCCGTCGAGGTTGAACGAGTAGCCGGTCGGCACGACGATCCCGGCGACCGGCTTGCTCACGCCGGCGTGCTCCATCTTCGCGATCAGCCGGGGAAGCGCCGTCTCCGACGACGACGTGGAGACGATGAGCAGGAACTCCCGGCCGAGGTAGCGGAGCAGCGAGAACACGTTGATGCCGGTGGCCAGCTTGAGCAGCACGCCCAGGACGACGACGACGAACAGCACGCAGGTGGCGTAGAAGCCCAGCATGATCACCGCGAGGCTCTTCAGCGCGTCGATGCCGGTCTCCCCGACGACCGCGGCGATGGCGCCGAACGCGCCGACCGGGGCGACCCACATGATCATGGCGAGGACGCGGAAGACCAGCCGCTGGAAGTGCCCGATGCCGCGCAGGATCGGCTCGCCCGAGCGGCCCATCGCCTGGATGGCGAAGCCGGCCAGCAGCGCCACCAACAGCGCCTGCAGCACCGAGCCGTCGGTCAGCGCGGAGACCAGCGTGGTCGGGATGACGCCGAGGAGGAACTCGGTGGTACCGCCGCCCTCCTCGGCCTGGCCGGCGAGCTCCGAGCCGCGGCCGCGCAGGTCCTCCGACAGCTGCAGCCCGCTGCCGGGGTCGATCACGTTGCCGACGACCAGGCCGATCGCCAGGGCGACGGTCGACATGAGCAGGAAGTAACCCAACGCCATCCCGCCGACGCGGCCGACCTTGGCCGCCTGCCGGATGGAGCCGATGCCCAGCACGATCGTGCAGAAGATGACCGGCGCGATGAGCATCTTGATCAGCGCGACGAAGGCGGTGCCCAGCCACTTGAGCGAGGTCGCGAACTCGGGGAAGAGGAAACCGACGGCGATGCCGAGGACGACGGCGGCGATCACCGAGAGGTAGAGCCAGTGCGTGCGGTCGCGCCGCTTCGCGACG
Organism: Geodermatophilus sp. YIM 151500; assembly: GCF_025716945.1. GTDB lineage: Bacteria > Actinomycetota > Actinomycetes > Mycobacteriales > Geodermatophilaceae > YIM-151500. Next base: position 15,572 of record NZ_JAOVZT010000006.1, on the reverse strand, counting down.
TCCGGGCGCGGGGCGCCGGTCGAGGGAGATGCCATGACTGCTCCTGCGGAGTCGAGGGCGGGAGGGAGCCACCCGGCTCGGGCGACGACAGAACCGTGCCTGGCGCCGTGACGGCGGTCACGCATGCGTTCATTTCGTTCACCGGGCGGTCGGCGCGCGCGGCAGACTCGCTGTCGTGCGGGTCCCCGAGGTGCTCGGTCGGCGCCGGGAGCGCGGCAGCCTGGCCCGCTCCCTGCTACTCCTGCAGGGCCTGGTGCTCGCGGTGGTCGTGCTGGCGTCCGGAGCGGTGGCCTACGTCGAGGCCCGGGAGGCCGTCCGCGACCAGGCCGCCGAGCAGGCCCGCGGCATCGCCGAGACGCTGGCCGACTCCCCGCTCGTGCGCGCGGCCGTGGTGTCCGACGACCCGACCGCCGTCCTGCAGCCCTACGTCGAGCAGGTGCGCGCCGACACCGGCACCTCGTTCATCACGGTGATGGCGACCGACCGCACCCGCTTCACCCATCCGGACCCGGACCAGATCGGCCGGCCCTTCATCGGCACCATCGGGCCGGCCCTGGAGGGGCGGACCTTCACCGAGACCTACAGCGGCACGCTCGGTCCGTCGGTACGGGCCGTCGCCCCGGTCTTCGCCGCGGACGCGAGCCGCAGCGGCGGCGAAGGGGGCAGCGGGGACGTCGTCGCCCTCGTCGCGGCGGGCACCACCGTCGAGGCGATCGGCGACGACCTGGGCGGCGCCGTCCCCGGGATCGTCGGCACCGGCCTGGCCACGCTGGCCGTCGGCGCGCTCGGCAGCTGGGCGATCAGCCGCCGGCTGCGCCGGCAGACGCACGGGCTGGGTGCGGCCACCCTCGGCCGGATGGTCGACTACTACGACGCGGTGCTGCACTCGGTGCGCGAGGGGTTGCTGCTCGTCGACGGTGACCGCAGGGTGCAGCTGGCCAACGACGAGGCGCGCCGGCTGCTCGGCCTGGCCGACGACCCCACCGGCCGGCACGTCACCGAGCTGGGTCTGCCCGCGGAGCTGACCACCGCGCTCACCGGGCAGCGGCCGGTCCGCGACGAGCTGCACCTCGCCGGCGACCGGGTGCTCGTGGTCAACCAGGCCACGACCTCACCGTCGGGCACCTCGGTCGGCGTCGTGGTCACCCTGCGCGACTCGACCGAGCTGCAGGCGCTGACCGGTGAGCTCGACAGCGTCCGCGCGTTCGCCGCCTCGCTGCACGCCCAGGCGCACGAGGCGGCCAACCGGCTGCACACGACCGTGTCGCTGGTGGAGATGGGCCGGACGGCGGAGGCGGTCGAGTTCGCCACCGCCGAGCTGGCCCTGGCCCAGGAGCTGACCGACCGGGTCGTCGCCGCCGTCGAGGAGCCCGTGCTCGCGGCGCTGCTGCTCGGCAAGGCCGCCGCCGCGCACGAGCGCGGGGTGCGGCTGGACATCGACCCGGGCAGCGCCGTCGGCGCCACCGGCATCCCCGGCGGTGACCTGGTGACCATCGTCGGCAACCTGGTCGACAACGCCATCGACGCCGCCCTCGCCGGCGACCCGCCGCGCGAGGTCGCCCTGTTGCTGTGGTCGGAGGGCGGCGTCCTCACCGTCACCGTGGAGGACAGCGGGCCCGGCATCCCCGAGGACGAGGCGGCGCACGTCTTCGAGCGCGGCTTCAGCACCAAGGACGACGGCACCGTGCCCGGCTCGCCCGGCCGCGGGCTGGGGCTGGCCCTCGTCGCCGCCGCCGTCCGGCGCAACGGCGGCACGATCACCGTGCGCCCGGGGCCGGGCGCACGCTTCCGCGTGACGCTGCCGGAGCGGTCGGCCGTCCCGGCCCGCCCGGTGACCGCGCCGTGAGCGCCCCTGCGGGCAGCCCGCCGGCGGTCGGGAGGCGGCCGATCGGCGTCCTCGTGGTCGAGGACGAGCCGGTGGCCGCCGAGGCGCACCGCGCCTACGTCGACCGCACCCCTGGCTTCGTGACCGCAGGCGTGGCGCGCACCGGCGGCGCCGCGCTGGAGCTGCTGAGCCGCGCCGACGCGGGCGTCGACCTGCTGCTGCTGGACATGAACCTGCCCGACCTGCACGGCCTGGAGCTGTGCCGCCGGGTGCGCGCGGCCGGGGCGGCGGTCGACGTGCTCGCCGTCACGTCGGCCCGCGAGCTGGCCGTCGTCCGGCAGGCGGCGGCCCACGGCGTCGTCGGTTACCTGCTCAAGCCGTTCACCTACCCGGCGCTGCGCGACCGGCTGGCCGCCTACGCCGCGTACCTCGACCGGCTGGGCGGCGGCGGCTCGGCCGCCGGCCAGGACGACGTCGACCGGATGCTCGGCGGCGTGCGGGCCGCCCGTCCCGCCCCGCTGCCCAAGGGCATGGGCAAGGAGACCCTCGAGGCGGTCGTGGCCGCGGTGCGCGGCGCCGACGGGCTGTCCGCCGCCGAGACCGCGGAGGTGATCGGGGCCTCGCGGATCACCGCCCGGCGCTACCTGGAGTACCTCGCGGAGACCGGCCTGGTCGTCCGCACGCCGCGGTACGGCACCGGGCGCCCCGAGCACGAGTACCGCTGGCGTTGATCCGGCCTGCGCCGGGCCCGCCCGCCCGGAGCTCCGGCCGCGCGGCGCAGAGGCTTGGCAGGGCGGGCGCGGCTGACCACAATCCCGGGGACAGCGGCCGGAAACGGTCGGGTCGGGCGGGTGTCGCTCCAGCCCCGGGGCTCCCCGACGCGCTGGGCGGGAGAACGGCACGGTGCGGGACAGCGGACAGCTCCAGGCGACGGCCACGGCCTCCGGCCGCGTGCCCGCCCTGCCGGTCCCACGTGCCGCCGATCCGCTCGAGGTCCTCGAGGGGATGCCGGCCGCCTTCTTCCAGGTCGACGCCCGGTGGCGCTTCACCTACGTCAACGAGGTGGCCGAGCGGCTGATGCGGCGGACCCGGGCGCAGCTGCTCGGCCGCTGCCTCTGGGCGAGCTTCCCGGAAGCCGTCGGCACCGTCTTCGAGGCGGCGTACCGGTCGGCGTCCGCCTCGGGCGAACCGGTCGTCTTCGAGGCGGCCTCACCGGGGCCGGACGACGGCTGGTACGACGTCCAGGCCTGGCCGTGCGCCGGCGGCCTCGCGGTGGCGTTCCGCGAGTCGACCGACCGGCACCGGACCGACGAGCGCCTCCGGCGGGGGGCGGCGCGCACCGCCTTCCTCGACCGGCTGGCCGGCGAGCTGGCGGCCGAACACGACGGTGCGGCGGCGCTGGCGAGGCTGGCCCGGCTGGTCGTGCCCGAGCTGACCGACGGGTGCATCGTCACGGTGGTCGACAGGGACGGGCGGCCACGGGACGTCAGCAGCTGGCACACCGATCCCGGCCGCAGGGAGCTGCTGGAGCGGTACACCGAGGTGCGCCTGGACACGCTGCCCCCGGAGTCCCCCGTGGGCCGGGCGCTGCGGGAGGGCACCCCGGCCGCCGCGGCCGTCGACGACGTGCTGGCGCTCATGCCGTGCGGGACGGCCGCCGAGCTGCTGCGCGCCCTCGGCTCGGCGTCGGTCGTGGTGCTGCCGCTGCGCGCCGGGGCCCGGACCATCGGCGTCCTGACCCTGTACCAGGACCCGGACCGGCCGGCGACCGCCGACGCGCTGCTCACCGCCCACGAGGTCGCCGCCCGCGCCGGACTGGCCGTCGACCGGCTGCACCGGCAGCACCAGCAGGCCCAGCTGGCGGAGGGCCTGCAGCGCAGCCTGCTGACCGACCCACCGGACCTGCCCGGCCTGTCCGTGGCGGTGCGTTACGTCCCCGCCACCGAGGCCGCCCGGGTGGGCGGCGACTGGTACGACGCGTTCCTCCAGCGCGACGGGACGCCGGTCGTCGTGATCGGCGACGTCGTCGGGCACGACATCGCCGCGGCGGCCGCCATGGGCCAGCTCCGCGGGCTGCTGCGCGGCATCGCCCACTACAGCGGCGCCGGGCCGGTCGAGGTGCTGCGCGGTCTCGACGAGGCGGTCACCTCGATGCACGCCGACACCCTGGCCACCGCGGCCGTGGCCCGCTTCGAGCCGGCCGGCGCCGGGCGGACCCGGCTCCGCTGGGCCAATGCCGGCCACCCGCCCCCCGTGCTCGTCGGGCGGGACGGCCGCGTCACCGTGCTCGGCGGCCGCTCCGGCGACCTGCTGCTCGGGGTCGATCCGGCCGCCGGGCGGCGCGAGCGGGTGCGGCTGCTCCGCCCCGGTGACACCGTGCTGCTGCACACCGACGGCCTGATCGAGCGGCGGGACGCGACGATCGATGCGGGCACCGCGCAACTCGTCGCCGAGCTGCGCGTCCTGGCCGGCCGTCCGCCCGAGGAGTTGTGCGAGGCGCTGGTCGCCCGCATGCTGCAGGGCACCCCGCAGGACGACGCCGCTCTCGTCACCGTCCGCATCGGCCGGCCGCCGGCCTGACCGCGGCTCTCCCCCGGAGGGACCAGAACGACAGCGCATCGTGGTTGACGGCCCGGTGAGCTGGGCACCCCCGCTGTGGCCCGCCCCCGCGGGCGGTGGATGCCGAGCACAGGCAGAGGGGTGAGCACATGGACCGTCGGTCGTGGCCCCTGCGTCCGCTCCCCGACGGGCGCGGCGAGGTGTGGCGCTGGGACCTCGCCGCCGTGGCCGAGCTCCCCGCTGCCCGTTCGGCCCTGCGTGACCGGCTCGCCGACGTCGGGTTGCCCGGGGGCTCGGACGAGTCAGCCGCCGAGCGCCTCGTCCTCGCCTTCGACGAGCTGGCCTCCAACGCGCTCCGGCACGGGAGCCACCCGGTCGTCGCGACCGTGGTGGCCGGCAGCGGCGGCTGGCTGCTCGACGTCAGCGACCGGGCACCGCATGCGATGCCCGAGCCGGCGGTCGACCGCGATCCCGCGCACGGTGGGCTCGGCCTGCACCTGGTCGCCCGGATGTCGGTCGCGCACGGCTGGTACGTCGACGGCGGCGCCAAGCACGTGTGGGCCTGCCTGCCCAGCGTCCTCGCCGAGCGGGCGCACCGGCCCGCCGCCGCCCTCGCCCGGGGCTGAGGCCGCCGCAGCCGGTCCCGTCGGGCCGGCGTCCGCATACGAACGCGACGCGGCGGCCGGGAGACCCGGCCGCCGCGTCGTGTCCGCGCTGAAGGGCCGTCAGGGAACCACGAAGGAGAGCGCGCCGGTGCCGTAACCCGGGACCTCGACGGAGAGGTCGATCCGGTTGAAGGCGGCGAGCATGCCGGCGACGTCACCGGGCAGGTCGTCGCCCGCGGCGTGCAGGGCGTGCAGCTTCGAGTGGGGCGCACCCGGGACGTTGAACAGCGCGGAGAGCACGTTGACGACCTCGTGCAGGGCCTCGGCCAGCAGCGGGGTCAGCTCGCCGTCCTCCTCGACCGCGTCCTGGCAGCCCCCCGGAGGGAGCAGCGCCAGCGCGCCGGCGGTGTAGGCCGACGCGGCCAGGTCCATCACGCAGAGCGCGTTCACCGCCATGCCCGGGTCGACGTAGACGGCGACGGACACCGGCTTGTCGGGGGTCGGGGTCACCGGCGCGCCGGGGGAGACCGTGACGGGCTTGCCGACCAGGCCGGCGAGCATGTCCCGGACGTCCTTGGCGGCCGGGAGCTGCACGGTGCCGGTGGTCACACGATCACCCCGTCGAGGGCGTCCTTGAAGGTGTCCTCGTTGAACGGCTTGGCGATCAGGAACAGCGCGCCGGCGTTGGCGGCCTTCTCGCGCATCTCCGGCGAGCCCTCGGACGTGACGAAGCCGAACGGGACGGCCGAGCCGGAGGAGCGCAGCGCCTGCAGGCACTCGATGCCGGTCATGTTCGGCATGTTCCAGTCCGACAGCACGAGGTCGGGCTCCTCCGACGCGACCTTGGACAGGGCGTCGCGGCCGTCCTCGGCCTCCACGATGTCGTGGTCGTCGTACCCGGCCTGCCGCAGGGTGCGGATGACGATCTGCCGCATCACGCGGCTGTCGTCGGCGACGAGGATCTTCACTACGGGCACCTTCTTCTGTTCCGGTACGGGGGTCGGGGGCGGGGGTCAGGCCCCGGCGGGGCCCTGGACGGAGACGGTCAGCGGCCGGCCGCGCCAGAGGACGTCGATCCGGCAGGTGTCGGTGGGGCCACCGGGCGCCGGCGCGGCGCCGACCGCCGGCAGGCCGAGGACCGACGGGCCCGGGAGGACGGCCTTGACGTTGCCGCCGATCACGTTGGCCAGCTCCCCCAGCGCGTCGTCGACGTCCTCGGGGTCGAGGACGTCGGGCGCGTGCTCGCGGAGCAGGCAGCGGGCCAGCTCCTCGGCCGTGGTCCGGTCGCAGGTCAGGACGACCGCGCCGTTCCAGGGGCCGACGATCTCGACCCAGGAGCTGATCGGGTCGGTCACCGGCTCGCCCGGCAGCGGCACGAGCACCTCGGCCTCGCCGACCAGCGCCAGCCACGCCTCGTCGGCGATGCCCTGGACGGTCGCCTCGTCGAGCAGCTCGGCGAGAAGGGGTGCGGCATCGCTGCGCCGCCGTCGCTCGCCGGTGTCGGCGGGGGCGGAGAACAGCCACTGCTCCTGGTACATGGTCACAGCGAGGCCCCTTCGGGGAGCAGGCCGAGCAGCGCGAGCTTGTCGCGGATGGCGTCGGCGGTGAACGGCTTGATGACGTACTCGTGCGCACCGGCGGCCAGGGCACGCACGATCTGCGTGTGCTCGCTCTCCGAGGTGACCATCATGATCGTCACCTGGCGCCAGGCCGGGTTGGCCCGGACGGCGGAGACGAACTGCAGCCCGTCCATGACCGGCATGTTCCAGTCGACGCAGGCCAGGTCGGGCACCCAGCCCTGTTCGAGGACGTCGAGGCCCTCGCGGCCGTGGCCGGCCTGCCGGACCTCGTAGCCGAATCCCTCGAGGATCCCGCTGACGATGCGCCGCATGGCGCGCGAGTCGTCGATCACCAGAGCACGCACGTGTTCAGGCCCCCTTCAGCGGGCGGTAGGCGGAGCTGCGGCCGAGCACGACGCGCTCCCAGGAGTCGTCGACCCCGAGGGTGGTCTCGGCGGCGCCGAGGAACAGCCACCCGTCGGGCCGCATGAGCTCGCGGACCCGCCGGAGGATCGACTGCTTGGTCGGCAGGTCGAAGTAGATGAGGACGTTGCGGAGGTAGACCACGTCGAAGGGACCCATCCGCGGCAGCGGCGCGGCCAGGTTGCACGTGCTGGCCGTCACCATGCGCCGCAGCGCGGGGGAGACCTCCCACTCGCTGCCGGCGCGGGTGAAGTGCCGGACCAGCATCGGTGCCGGCAGGCCGCGGTTGACCTCGAGCTGGCTGAACCGGCCGGCCTTCGTCCGCTGCACCATCTCGCGGGAGATGTCCGTGGCCGTGATCGAGACGCGGGCCGCGGCGCCCGGCAGCGCATCCTCCAGCAGCATCGCGATCGTGTAGGGCTCCTGCCCGCTGGAGCAGGCCGCCGACCAGATCTGCAGCCGCTCGTGCGGGCCCCGGGAGGCCTGCAGCGCGGGCAGCACGGTCGAGGTCAGCGTGGTGAACGGGTCGCCGTCCCGGAACCACGAGGTCTCGTTGGTGGTGAGCGCCTCGACGATGCGCCGCGTGCTGTCGGGGTCGGGGCGCTGCCGCACCGTGTCGACGAGCTTGCCGACGTCGGCCATGCCCATCTGGCGGGCGATCGGGAGCAGCCGGGCCTCGACCAGGTACTCCTTGCCGGGCTGGAGCACGATCGCGCTCTCCCGGTGGACCAGCTCGCGGACCCAGTCGAAGCTGGTAGCGGTGATCGTCATCGCCGGACCCCCGTGCGGACGGCCGATCCGGCGGACCGGGGCGTGGGGACGACGGGCGCGGTGCCGGTCAGGTGCCGGAGGATCGCCTCGGCGATCCGGTCCAGCGGCAGGACCTCGTCGGCGAGGCCGGCCTGCGCGACCGCGCCGGGCATGCCCCACACCACGGAGGTGGCCTGGTCCTGGACGACGACCGCGCCGCCGCCGGTGCGGATCTCCGCGGCTCCGGCCCGCCCGTCGGCGCCCATGCCGGTGAGCACGACGCCGAGGACCGCACCGTCGTAGACGCCCACCGCGGAGCGGAACAGCGGGTCGACCGCCGGGCGGCAGAAGTTCTCCGGCGGGGCCTGGTTCAATGCGGTGGCCGCGCCGCGGCCGGTGCACCGGACGACGAGGTGGTGGTCACCGGGTGCCAGGTGGGCCGTGCCAGGGGAGAGCGGCGTGCCGTCGGCCGCCTCGACGACGCGCAGGGCGGAGAGCCGGTCGAGGCGCTGGGCGAACTGGCGGGTGAAGACGGGCGGCATGTGCTGCACCAGCAGCACAGGCACCGGCAGGGACGCCGGCAGCGCGGGCAGCACCCGGGTGAGCGCCTCGGGGCCGCCGGTGGAGGAGCCGATCACCAGCACGGCCGGCTTCTTGATCGGGGTGCTGCGGGGCGCCGGGACCGCGATGGCGGCGCGGACGGGCCGGGCCGAAGCCGGGCCCGCGTGCACAGGGCGGCCGAGCAGCGCCTTGATCTTCGGGATGAGCTGCTGGCGCACGCTCTCCATCGACTGCCCGACACTGCCGACGTTGGCCGGCTTGGTCACGTAGTCGTTGGCGCCGGCCGAGAGGGCGTCGAGCGTCGCCGACGCGCCGCGCTCGGTCAGCGTGCTGAACATGATGACCGGCACGCGGTTGCGCGAGCTCCGGATGGCGCGGACCGCGTCGATGCCGTTCATCTCCGGCATCTCGATGTCCATGGTGACCAGGTCGGGCGCGAGCTGGTCGAGCTTCGCGAGGGCGACCTTGCCGTTGACGGCGGTGCCCACGACCTCGATGCCCGGGTCCTCCGAGAGCACGTCGGTCACGATCTTGCGGACGACGACCGAGTCGTCGACCACCATCACCCGGATCGGGTCCACGCGCGTCCTCCTGGGGAGCCTGCCGGCCGGCAAGCCTGGCCGTGCAGGCTTGTCGCTGCTGTATCGGCAGCAGGGCGTGGAAGGTTGAGCGCAAGATGCCCGTCCGCTCGCGGAGGACGGAGGATCCCGGCGCGGGACGGTCGCGCGCGGGTCGCAACCGGCGGTCGCTGACCGGCTGCCTACCGAGTCACCAGCCGAGACGCGCCAGCGGTGCGGTGAGGGTGGCCAGGGAGGCCTCGTCGAGCAGGTCGGCCATCGCGAGGCCCTGCACGCACCCGGCCACGGCGTTCCACACGCCGTGCGCGCCGTCGCGGGCGCCGAAGCCGCCGTCGACGAAGGCGAGCACGGCGCACAGCTGCGCGGTGGCGAGCGCGCGGGTGCGTCCGGAGACGTGCGCGGCCCACGACGCCTCGTGCATGGCCGTCGCCCACGGGCGGCGCTCGGCCCGCCCCTCGTCGACCGCGATCCGCCAGGCGGCGCGGCCGGCGTCGTCGAGGCCGCCGAGTGCGGTGAAGAGCGCATGGAGGCGGTCGCCGCCGGGGCCGAGGTCGGGGATCGGCGCAGCGGGCGGTGCGACGTCCGAGGCCCGCTCGAACGGCTCGGTCAGCTCGCGCCGGACCAGGGGCGGGAGCACGCCGGCCGCCCACCAGCCGACGGCCGCGTCGGCGAGCACGTCGGCGGCCGCGTCGGAAACCTCCGGCTCGACCGCGGTCACCGCGGGATGCCCGGGACCGAGGACGTCCTCGCGCAGCAACCGCTCCAGCGTCGGCGCGTCGCCGAGGGTGCCCTGCTCGAGTTGGGCGACGAGCACGGCGGTGCGGTCGGCTCCGGTGGTCGGGCCGGCCACGCCCCGCACGGTGGGCGCCGCGGCGGCGAGCTCGCGGGCCTTCCGCGACCGGACGGCGAGGGCACCGCGCTGGTCGCGGTCGAGCCCCCGGCCGGGGTGCGCCTCGGCGAGCCGGGCCAGGATGGCGGCGTCGGCGAGCAGGCCGGTGAGCAGGGTGTCGGCGACCTGCCGGCCGGCCGGGACGCGCACCAGGTCGAAGCCCAGCGTCGCAGCGCTGACCAGCGAGTACGGCACGGCCTCGCTCCCCCCTCGAGTCGGTCCGCCCATGCTGACCGGAGGAGGCCCGCGCCGCCATGCCGCGCTCACCCCATTGCGGGAGGAACCGCGGCGAGCCGAGCGCGTCCGTAAACCGTGCGTGCTCTGTCAGTGACCCACTGTTACTGATCTCATCTTTCGTGGCCGCCGCCGGACGGGAGCCGCGTGCGAGGTCGTCGTCCCGACGCGGGGGCCGGAGGCCTCCCGGCGGGACGGCGAGGGCACGCTCGTCGCAGCAGGGGACGGCACGTGGCCGCGGTGCGGTCCGGAGGACCGCGATGTCATCGCTACGCGCTGACGGCCTTCTGCACGTCCAGTGCGAGCAGCAGCTTGCCGTCGAGCTTGTACGCACCGCGGATCAGCTCGCGGGCCTGGCCCTCCAGGGTGTCCGGCGGGGCCTCGAAGTCCGCGGCGTCGACGTCCACGACGTCGGCGATCGAGTCGACGAGCAGGCTGACCGCCTCACCGTGCAGCCGGACGACGATGACGACGGCGTCCGTGCCCTCGGGCCGCGGCGGCCGGCCCAGCCGCTCGCGCAGCTCGATCGCGGTGACCACCTGCCCGCGCAGGTTGATCAGGCCGGCCACCGCGGGCGGCGCCAGCGGGACCCGGGTCAGGCCCTGGCTCTTGAGCACCTCCTGCACGTGCTCGACCTCGACCCCGTAGAGGTCGCCGTCCAGCCGGAAGGTCGCCAGCTGCCCGCCGGTGGCGGGGGCGGCGTTCTTCGTGGGGGCACTCACGTCAGACCTCCAGCAGGTCGGTGCGGACGCCCTGCGCCGCAGCGGCGTCGAAGGGAGCGGAGTAGAAGGCCGGGTCGGCGGCCAGGATGGCGGCTCGGACGTCGAGCAGCTCGGTCACCTTGTCGCCGAGGACGGCGGAGCCCAGGAGGCCCATGTCGTCGATGTCGCTGCGCACCGCGGTGCCGCCGTCGACGATGTCGAGGATCTCCTCGACCACGATCGCGACGCTGCGGCCGTGGTCGGAGTAGACGATCACCTCCAGCACGTCGCGGTCCGCCTCGCCGTAGGCGCCCAGGTGACGATCGAGGCGCACCATCGGCAGGATCGCCCCGCGGTACTGGACGACCTCGCGGTTGCCCACCTTCTCCACCGACTCGGCGCGCACCTGCTCGAGGCGGGTGACGGTGTCGAGCGGGATGGCCACCCGGCGGCCGCCGCCGATCGCGGCCAGCAGCATCCGCTGGCGGTCGGCGTCGCCACCGGCCGCGGCGCGGGCCGCGGCCTCGCGGGCCGCCTCCTGGCCGCGCTCGATGGTCTCGGTGCGCAGCGCGCGCCGGGCGAGGGCCTGGACGTCGAGGATGAGGGCGACCGTGCCGTCGCCCAGCACGGTCGCACCGGAGTACAGACCGATCGCCTTGAGCTGGCCACCGACGGCCTTGACCACGATCTCCTCGGTGTTGATGACCCGGTCGACGACCAGGCCGAACCGGCGTCCCTCCGAGCGGAGCACCGCGATCACGACGTGCCCGTCGTGCCGGTCGCTGGACAGGCCGAGGACGTCGGTGAGCCGGACGAGGGGCAGCAGCTCGCCGCGCAGCCGGTAGACCGGCGCGCCGCCGACCTCCTCGACCGCGTTCGCGGCCTTCTCGGCGTCCAGGGAGACCAGCTCCTGCAGGCTGATCTGCGGGATGGCGTACCGGTCGCCGGCGCACTCGACGGTGAGCGCCGGGACGATGGCCAGGGTCAGCGGGATGCGCAGCCGGCAGACGGTGCCCCGACCCGGCTCCGACTCGACCTCGATGGTGCCGCCGATGGCCTCGATGTTGGTCTTGACGACGTCCATGCCGACCCCGCGGCCGGAGACGTTGGTGACCGCGGCGGCGGTCGAGAACCCGGGCAGGAAGATCATCTGCAGGATGTCCTGCGGACCCATGCGGGTCAGCGCCTCGGCGGTGACCAGGCCGCGCTCGACGGCCTTGGCCCCGACCTTGGCCGGGTCGATGCCCGCGCCGTCGTCGGCCACCTCGACCACGACCTGACCGCTCTCGTGCCTCGCGCGGAGGGTGAGCACGCCCTCGGCCGGCTTGCCGGCCGCCCGGCGCTTGTCCGGCGCCTCGATGCCGTGGTCGACGGAGTTGCGGACGAGGTGGGTCAGCGGGTCCTTGACCGCCTCGAGCAGGGTCTTGTCGAGCTCGGTGTCCTTGCCCTCCATCTCCAGGCGGACCGTCTTGCCGCACTGGATGCCGAGATCGCGGACGACGCGGGGCAGCTTGGACCAGATGTGGTCGATCGGCTGCATCCGCGTCTTCATGACGCCCTCCTGCAGCTCGCTGGCGATGAGGTTGAGCCGCTGGGAGGCGCGGATGAGGTCGGTGTCGTTGGTGCGCCCGACGTACTGGACGATCTGGTTGCGGGTCAGCACCAGCTCACCGACCAGCAGCATCAGCTCGTCGAGCAGGTCGACGTCGACCCGGATGGTGCTGTCGGCGACCGCCCGGCGCGGGCCGCCGGGGCCGTCGCTCGCGGGGCCGTGCTCGCCGTCGCCTTCCGCAGGCGCGGCGGCGTCAATGGACCCGCCGACCGTGTCGGCGACGACGGATTGGGGCACGACGGCTGCCTCCTCGAGCAGGGGGGTCGCCGCAGCGGCAGGGTCCGGGACGGTGGGCTCCGCCGCCGCGACGGCCTTCCTCGCGGAGGCCGTCTTCACCGGCGCCGCGGACTTCCTGGCGGCGGGCGCCTTCCTCGCCGGGGTCTTCCTGGCCGGGGCCTTGGCGGCGGACCTGGCGGGGACCTTCCCGCCGTCCGGCGTACCGTCGGCGACCGACGCCACCGGGGTGGCAGCCGGCGCGGGCTCGGCCTCTCGGTCCATGGCCGCGGTGATGGCAGCGACGACCGCGGCGACGTCAACAGAACCCTCGCCCCCGTTGGCCTCGATGGAGGCCAACAGGTCGCGGACGGTGTCGACCATGGACAGCAGCACGCTGGTGCGGCGCGGGGTCAGGGTCAGCTCGCCGTCCCGCAGGCGGGACAGCAGGTTCTCCCCGACGTGCGTGACCTCCTCGAGCCGGTTGAACGCGAGGAAGCCGCTGGTGCCCTTGATCGTGTGGATGGTGCGGAAGATGCTCGACAGCCGCTCGCGGGAGTCGGGCTCCTGCTCCAAGGCGACCAGGTCAGCGTCCAGCTGGTCGAGGTTCTCGTGGCTCTCGACGAGGAACTCCTCGACGATGTCGTCCAGACCGTCCACTGACTGCCTTCTCTCTCGGTTCGCGTGCATGCCGTGCCGCGCGGTGCACGGGGCTCGGTAGTCGTTATCGGCGGGATCGTGGCGGTGTGGAGGCGAAGCCCCCACACCGCCACGACAGCCGTCAGAAGCGGAAGCGCCCGACCAGGTCCTGCAGCTCGGTGGACATGCGGGACAGATCCCCGGCCGCTTGCGAGGTGTTGTTCGCGCCGGACGTCGTCTCCTGGGCCGCCTGCGCTACACCGCTGACGTTCCGGGCGATCTCCGCGGCCCCGGCCGCCGCCTCGGTGACGTTGCGGGACATCTCGTTGGTGGTCGCGGTCTGCTCCTCCACCGCCGAGGCGATGGTGGTCTGCCGGTCGGAGATCTGCGCCACGATCGCCGAGATCTCCTCGATCGCGCCCACCGCCGCGGTCGTGTCGCCCTGGATGGCCTGCACCCGGCGGGCGATGTCCTCGGTCGCCTTGGCCGTCTCCTGGGCCAGCTCCTTGACCTCGTTGGCCACCACCGCGAACCCCTTGCCGGCCTCCCCGGCCCGCGCTGCCTCGATGGTCGCGTTCAACGCCAGCAGGTTCGTCTGCTCCGCGATGCTCGTGATGACCTTCACGACATTGCCGATCTCCGCCGACGACTCGCCCAGCTTGTTGACGGTGACGCTGGTCGTCGCGGCGGCCTGCACGGCCTTGGTGGCCACCTCGCTGGCCTCGGCGGCGCTGGCCGCGATCTCGCGGATGCTGGCACCCATCTGCTCGGTGCCGGCGGCGACGGTCTGCACGTTGCTGGAGACCTGCTCCGCGGCCGCTGACACGGCACCCGCCTGGGTGGCCGACTCCTCGGCGTTGGCCGACATCTGGCCGGAGGTGGCCGAGAGCTCCTCGGAAGCGCTCGACAGGGTGCTCGCGTTCCCGCCGATGCGACGCAACGTGTCGGCCATGTTGGAGATCGCGGTGTTCAGCGCCCGGGCCATGTCGCCGACCTCGTCCCGCGTGTCGACGTCCAGGTGCTGGTCGAGCCGGCCCTCGGCCACACCCTCCAGCACGGTGACCGTCCGTGCCAGCGGGCGGGAGATCAGCCGACCGAGGCCGATCGCCATCGCCAGGGCGAGCACGACGCCGGCGACGATGGCACCCACGATGAGGGCCACGCTCCGCGAGTACCCGGCCTCGGCGTCAGCGAGGGCCTGCTGCGCGCCCTCGTTCTCCAGCGTGATCAGCTGGTCGATCTCCTCGGCGATCGCCACGGCGAGCGGGGTCATCCGCTCGTCGCGCAGCGCGATGAACTCCGCGATCCGTCCCTCACGGGCGAGTGGCAGCAGGTCGGCCTCGCGGACGTCGCGGTACGCCGCCAGATTGGCGTTGAGCGACGCCCAGACCTCGGTGTCCTCGATGATGGAGGTCTCGTCGTACAGCGCGAAGGCCTCGTCGAGCAGGCCGTCGAGCTCTTCGATGCGCGCCTCGATCTTCTGCTCGGCGTCGGGAGTCTGGGCGACGCTCAGGTCGACCAGCCGGAACCGCTGGGCCTCGAAGCGGGCCTCCATCCGGCCGAGCGTGTCGACGGCGACGAGCCGGTCCCGGTACATGCTGTTGAGCTCGTCCTCGACGGTGGACAGCTGCGTCAGACCCAGCACTCCGATGACCGCCATCAGAACGGTGAGGACGAAGAAACCGGTCAGCAGCTTCCGGGCCGTCTTGAGGTTGCGAAAGAAAGCGAGGGGGCCTCCGCGCCGCAGGACGGCGAGGTCGGTGGTGCTCATCGGCGGATCTCCGATTCGTGAAGGGACGTCGCTCAGGAAGCGCGCCGGTGGCGACCGGCCCGCGCTCTGCCTTGCCCCTCTGCACGTCGCTCGGGGGACGCCAGAGGCCGCACGTCGCACTCGGGCGACCCCGGCGGCCAGGAGTCACAGGCGTTGCAGGACGAGAAACTAAGGGCACATCACCAACACGCGGAGCATGTGCGATCCGTGTCGGTGAGATCGAGGCGCGACCATTCTTTTCCCTATCAACTTGTCGACCGGGTGAGTCTTCCGCCGTGTCGGCCGGAAATGGCGGAACGGGGTCTTCCGGGAACGGTTCCGGGCCGGGTGGGAACCGGGGAAGGAGTTCCCACCCGGCCCGGCCGGGGGAAGAGAGGGGCTGCCCGCTGCGGGGCTCACCAGTGCTGCGGGGATGGGGTCAGTAGCTGAACCTCCCCACCGTGGTCCGCAGGTCGGCGGCCATCTTCGACAGCTCGTCGACCGCGGTGCGGGTCTGCCCGAGGGCCTGGGTGGTCGCCTCGGCCGCGCCGGACACCCCGCCGATGTTGCTCGCGATCTGCCCGGTGCCCGCCGCCGCCTCGGTCACCGACCGGGACATCTCGTTGGTCGTCGCGGTCTGCTCCTCCACCGCCGAGGCGATGGTGGTCTGCCGG
>NZ_JAOVZT010000005.1:315643-323976 GCF_025716945.1 Geodermatophilus sp. YIM 151500 | reverse complement strand
ACCCGGCTGGTACCACGACCCCGAACCCGACCCACCCTGGCTCGAGGAACTCGCCCCACCCGATCCGTTGCGCGCGTGAGCGAATGCGCTGCCCCCGTCTCTGCCTGCTGACGTGCGGCCGGAGGCTGTCGGCTCCGCGTGGCAGCATGCGGGCGTGATCGCGGACGCGGCCGTCGAGGTGACCGCCCTGGCGGTCAACGTGGTTGTTCCCGAGGAGTTGCGCTGGGACGACGTCCGCCGGGGACGGCGATTCTGGCTGACGACGCTCAACGTGCGCCTGCTCCCCGACGGGCACCTCGCGGCGAAGGCCTACGGCCGGCCGGTCGAGGGCGGGCGCGGCACCTACGTCTCCTTCCCCGTCCCGGACCGGCCGGAGCTGGCCGCCCTCGTGGCCGAGGCGGGCACCCGCGCCGGGCAGCTGTGGAGCTCGCACCGCGGCCTGCGCTGACGGGCGGATCGTCCGGCTCAGCGTTCTCCCAGCAGCGCGGCGCGGAGCACCCGCGGCGCCTCGGCGAGCGACGGGCCGTACCAGGTCAGGTGCCTCCCTGACACGAGCACCGGCCGGCACTGCGGCCACGCCTCGGGACCGTCGTCCGGGGTGAAGGCGTAGGGCTCGTCCGGGAGGACGACGAGCTCCGCGGCGACGCCTGGCAGGTCGCCGGGAGCCAGCTTGGGATAGCGGTCGGCGTGCGTGGCGAACACGTTGCGGACGCCGAGCCGCGCCAGCACGTCGCCGGCGAACGTGTCCCGCCCGAGCACCATCCACGGCCGCCGCCAGATCGGGACGACGGCCGCCACGTCGGGCAGCCGCGGCGGATCGCGCCACGCGGCCCGCGCCGCCCGGAGCCACGGCGGGTCGGGCCGGTCGAGCAGCGCGCACAGCCGCCCCAGCATGCCGAGGGCCTGCTCGACCGTCGCCGGTGCGGTCACCCATACCGGCACGCCGGCCGCCCGCAGCGCGGTGACGTCCTGGTCCCGGTTCTCCTCGGCGTTGGCGACGACGACATCGGGCGCCAGGGCGAGCACCCGGTCCAGGTCGGGCCACTTCGTGCCGCCGACGCGGGGGACGGCGAGGTCGGGCGGATGGCTGCACCAGTCGGTCGCCCCGACCAGCAGGGACCGATCGGTGGCCGCGATCGCCTCGGTGAGCGAGGGGACCAGGCAGACAACGCGGCGCACCGGCGGCCCGTGGTAGGCCGCCGCCCGGTCGTCGACCAGCGTCAGCGGTTCCGCCCTTCCGGCCCCGTCCCGGGGACGGGCTCCTCGCTCAGACGTCGGTCACCCGGATGCCGGCGTGCGCCTTGTAGCGCCGGTTCACCGAGACCAGATTGATCGTCAGCGCCTCGACCTGGGCGGCGTTGCGCAGCCGGCCGGCGTAGATGCCACGCATGCCCGGTAGCCGCCCGGCCAACGCCTGCACCAGGTCGGTGGCCGCGCGGTCGTCGCCGACGACCATCACGTCGCCGTCCAGGGTCGGCCGGGACAGGTCCTGCAGCAGCACCGCCGACAGGTGGTGGAAGGCGCCCACGACCGTGCTGTCGGGCAGCAGCGCCGCCGCCTGCAGGGCCACCGACCCCTCCGGGACGTCGAGCAGGTAGGCGCCCAGCTCGTCGAAGCCCATCGGGACGACGCAGTCGACGACCACCTTGCCCGCGAGCGGCGACGCGAGATCGGCCAGCGTGGCCGCGTGCCCGGCGTAGGGCACCGCGACGATCACCAGGTCGGCCGCGCCGGCGACGTCGGCATTGCTTCCCCCGCGCACCGACACCTCCGCACCGGCTGCCGCGGCCAGGGCCCGGTCGGCCACCTCCGCGGCGATCTCCTCGGCCCGCCCGGCCTCGCGCGAACCGAGCAGCACGCGCTGCCCGGCGGCGGCCAGGCGCATCCCCAGCCCGCGCCCCTGGGGCCCGGTGCCGCCGAGCACGCCGACGACCAGCTCCTCCACCGAGCGCCCGTCCGTCACACCGCCTCCTCGATGTCCGGCACCGCTGCCGGGCGCCGACGTCCGGCGCCCCGCGTCCGGCGCCGCGTGTCCGGCGCCGCCGCCCGCCGCCGTCGTCCCGCCGCCGTCGCCCGGCGCCGTCGCCCGGGCCCGGCGGGGGGTGCCCCGCCGATCATGCCCGACGGCGGGAGAGGGCACCCGGCGGCACGAGTCGTGCGGCGGATCGAGCGCCGGGACGGCTCGCAGTCAGTCGCCCGGGTGGCC
This sequence comes from Geodermatophilus sp. YIM 151500, assembly GCF_025716945.1. GTDB lineage: Bacteria > Actinomycetota > Actinomycetes > Mycobacteriales > Geodermatophilaceae > YIM-151500. The sequence goes on along the minus strand of NZ_JAOVZT010000005.1, from coordinate 321,770 downwards.
CTCGCGCCAGGCACGGTCCTCGGCGGAGAGCCGCTCCTCGCGCTCGGCCACCGACTGCAGCGCGTTCTCGGCCTCCTGGCGGGTGGCGTACGGCCCCAGCCGGTGCCGCTCGGCGCAGCCGTCCCGTGGCTCGACCGTGCGGTGCTTGAGGCAGTAGAACCACGGTCCCTCGGCCATCGCGGCCCTCCTCGTCCCGTCGGCGGAGCCCCGGAGCCCCGGCGGTTCCCTCGCGCGCCAGCCTCGCACCCGCTCACCGGCTCCCGCACCCGCCGTGACCGGAGACCCGCCGGGCCACACGTCCGGGTGTCCTCCGCCTCCGGACGCGTGACGCGCCGTGCCCGATCGAAGACGCACGGCGAGCGAGTGTCACCGCCGTGCGGCATCCTGCTCCGGTGCTCGACCACCGAGGACCGGACGCCGACCGCCCCCTCACCCCGCCCGGTCCCCCGGCCCCCGGCGGGCTGCCCTTCCGCCGCGTGGCCACCCTCGTGCTGGCCGCGGTGCTCTTCCTCGGCGGGCTGACGGGCGCGGTCACCTTCGCTCTCGACGCCTCGGCCCGCGAAGGTCTGACCGGATGGCTCTACGGCGGAACGATGCTGCTCTGCATGCTCGCCGCCGTGCCGGTGGCCGCCCGCCGCAGGGCGCTGCCGCGGCAGGCCCTCGGCCTCGTCCTGCTGGCCGAGCTGGTCTATGCCGTCGTGGCGCTGTGCATCGACGACCCCGCCCGGTACGCCGGTCCTCTGGTGCTGCTCCTGCCCGTCTGCGCGGCTGCCTGGCTGCTGCGGCGGTGGGAACTGGGTGTCGTGATGGTCGCCACCGGCGTCAGCTGCGCGGTGGCGTTGGCGCCGAGCTACGACAGCGCGCTCGACCTCGCCGTCCAGGTGGCCATCCGGGCCGGCGTCCTCGACGGCGCCGCGCTCGGCGTCTTCCTGCTCCGCCGGCGCGTCCAGCGCCTGCTGCACGAGACCGGCGCGCTCTCCCGGACGGACCCCCTGACCGGACTGTTCAACCGGCGCTACCTCGTGGAGCAGGCTCCGCGGCTGTGGGGGCAGGCCCGGCGTGACGGCATGCACCTGGCCGCCACGGTCCTCGACCTCGACCGCTTCAAGCAGCTCAACGACGCGCACGGGCACGCTGCGGGTGACGGCGTCCTGCAGGCGGTCGCCCGGTCGCTTGCCGCGACCGTCCGGCCGGCCGACGTCCTGGCCCGGACCGGCGGGGAGGAGCTCGTCGTCCTCGGCGTCGTCAGCGGCCGCAAGGAGGCCGGCCGGCTCGCCGAGCGCCTGCGGAGCGCGGTCGCCGACGCGCGCAGCGCGGACGGCCACCGTGTCACCGCCTCGGTCGGGCTGGCGCTGGTCCGGCCGGTCGACGGCGAGGACGTCGTCGACGCGTTGTGGCGGCTGGTCGACCACGCCGACGCGGCGATGTACGCGGCCAAGCAGGCCGGCGGCGACCGGGTGGCGCCGGTCCGGTGGCCGGCCGTCGGGCCCACTCGCGCCGGGACGGTCGCGGAGGGCTGACCCACCGAGCGGAGGAGATCCGCCGCGGTCACCGCGCCGGATCTCTCCCGGCTACGTACGGGCGTCGGCGGTCTTCTTGTCGTTCGCCTTCCGGAGGGCGTCGACCAGCTCGTCCTTGCTCATCGTCGAGCGGCCGGGGACGTCGAGCTTCCGCGCCACGTCCATGAGGTGCTCCTTGGACGCGTTGGCGTCGACGCCGCCCTTGGTCTCCCGGTTCGTGTCGCGGCCACCCTCGGCCTGCGAGTCGGAGGGACCCTTCCTGCCGCCCGGCTTGGGCTCCCAGTGGTCGCCGACCTTCTCGTGGGTGTGCTTGACCGCGGCCCAGGCGACCTGGTTGGCCCGTTGGGCGTCGTCGTACTGGTCGGCGGCGGCGTCGTGCGCCTTGGCGAAGGTGCGCTGCGCCTTGTCGTCCGAGCGCTGCAGCGTGCTCGGGATCTCGTCCTGCTTGGCCTTGCCGCCCTTGGTGGTCTTCGGCATGACGTCCTCCCTCGCGGTTCCTGGGAGGCGGCTACCCGCCGGCCCGCGCGGTCACGCGCCCGGCTACGGCGATCGGGTGAACGCGATCAGCGCGGCGGCCAGCTCCTCCGGCGCCTCCTCGGCCATGTGGTGACCGCTGTCGATCTCGGCGCCCCGCAGGTCGGGTGCCCAATCGGCCCAGACGGCGAGCGGGTCGCCGTACAGCTCCGCCAGGTCGTCGCGGCGCGACCACAGCAGCAGCGTCGGGCAGGAGATCCGCCGCCCGGCGGCGCGGTCCGCGTCGTCGGCCGCACGGTCGACGCCGAGGCCGGCCCGGTAGTCCTCGAGCATCGCGCGCACGGTGGCCGGGTCGCGGACGGCGGCGCGGAAGTCGGCGTGGTTCTGCACGCCCATCACCGCGGGATCACCCCCGTACCAGGCGTCGGGGTCGGCCAGGATCGCCCGCTCCGGCTTCTCCGGCTGCGCGAAGAAGAACCAGTGCCACCAGGCCGCGGCGAACCGGGCGTCGGCGCGGCGCAGCGCCTCGCCGATCGGCACGCTGTCCAGCACGGTGAGCTGCGCAACGGCGTCCGGGGCGTCGAGGGCCAGCCGCAGCGCCACGTAGCTGCCCCGGTCGTGCCCGGCGACGGCGAAGCGCTGATGCCCCAGCGCGCGCATCAGGGCCAGCACGTCGGCGGCCATCGCCCGCTTGGAGTACGGCGCGTGGTCGGGCGTCGTCGGCGGCTTGCTCGACCGGCCGTAGCCGCGCAGGTCCGGGCAGACGACGGTGTGCCCGGCCTCTGCCACCAACGGGGCGACCCGCCACCACGTGGTGTGCGTGCGCGGGTGCCCGTGCAGCAGGACGACCGGCGGCCCGCTCCCGCCGTGCCGGACCTGCAGCGTCACGCCGTCCGCGACGTCCACCCGTTCCTCGGTGAAGCCGGGGAAGAACCCCGGGTGGGGCGCGGGAGCGCAGTCCTCCTGCCCTCCCGCACTCCACTCGGACGGCGTCACGGCAGGTCGGCGGTGTCCTCCGAGCGACGGTGGGCACCCTGGGCGTCGTCGGGGTCGGGGTGCACGGTCCGCTCCTCCGACTCGGCGAGGATCACCTCCGCCGCCGTCCGCTCCGCGCCGCTGCCCCGGAGCTCCTCCTCCTCGGGCAGCAGCTGCGCCCGGGTCTCGACGTTGCCCTCGGTCACGTTGGCGCGGGCCTCGGGGCTGGGCTCCTTGTGCGTGGTCATCTCAGAACCGTTCCTGCTCGGTGTCCGGCACTGGGGTGCGCGGGCGACGTCCTGCTCGGATGGGAGCGTCCGGTCCGACGGCGGCCGGCATGGGCCGGTCACCCCGCCGCCGTGCGTCCGCGGTTCACCGCGCCGACGGCGTCGAGTCGTCGGTGTAGCGGAGCACCGCCGCGACCGGGGCCTTGTCGGGCAGCGCGGCGCGGGGCACGACCACGACCTCGGCGTCGCTGGCGGCCACGGCGGCGAGCAGGGCGCGGTCGGCCGGGACGACGGTGCCGTGCGTGCCCAGCGCGTCCATGTCGTGCTGGTCGACGCCGAGCACCAGCGGGGTGTCGCCCACCAGCAGCGTCTCGCCGCGGAGGTCGTCGGCCAGCACGAGCGTCTCCACCTGCGCCTTGCGCAGCGCCTCGACGACGGCGTCCGTGCCGGTCACCGCCAAGCCGTGCGCCGACGCCGCCTGGACCTGCTCGAGCACCCGCGCGTCCTCGCGGGCCTCGTGCTCGGCGACGAGCTCGGCCGCCCGCCGGTCGATCGGCTCGCGGTCGGCGCCCGCGGCGCGGCCGCCCTCGTCCATGGTGACCAGCACGTCCCTGACCCGGGAGGTCACCCGGTCGGCGAGGACCGCGCGGGCCCGCTCCTCGCCGGCCAGCAGGACGAACCGGGCCGAGATCTGGCCGACCAGCTGGTCGATGACCTCGGCGACCTTGTCGGCGTTCTGCATCCACACGTTCTCGCTGTTGTGCATGTACCGGAGCGCGCTCCAGCCCCCGCCGGGGAACTTGTGCACGAAGCGCTCCTGGCCCTCGACCGTGGTCTCCAACGCGGGGTGCCCGGGCTCGGTGACGATGGTGATGTCGGCGCCGACCCGGTCGGCGACGACGACCAGGTGCGGCACCCGGCCGGGCAGGGCGCGGATCACCGGCAGCAGGTCCGGCTGCGGCGACCAGTCGGTGGTCTCGGTGCGCGGGGCGTCGGCGAGCCGGGCGTCGAGGACGACGTTGCCGCGCGAGTCGGCCACGATGGCCCGGCCGCGCAGGGTGCCCGCCTCTCCCCCCTCGTTCCCCTCGAGCAGCCGGTCGCGCACGGCCTGGACGACGGGCTCGTCGGCGCCTTGCTCGGCCAGCCGCTCGCTGATCGCGCGCACCCGCAGCTCGAGCTCGGCGCCGGCGGACTCGGTGTTGTGGGTGACGTCGGCGCACACCGTGGCGAAGGGGCCGGGTGCGTTGAAGGCGCGCTGGATCACGGACGCGTGCATGGGCCGTCTCCCTCGTCGGATTCGTCGGTCGGGCGGTCCCCGCGGCACCGGGCGGCCGGGCGCGGGGCTGGCCACCGGTCGCCCTACCCGCCGTCCCGGCGGTCACACCCAGGCATGGCGGCAGGACCGTCGGGTAGGGCGGCAGGGGACCGACCGACGACCGACCGGAGGTATCGACGTGGCCGTGCACCACGACCAGCTCCCGCTGCCGGACTACGACCACCTGCCGGTGGAGGGCCTGACCTCGCGCATCCGCACCCTGGACGCCGCCGAGCTCGAGACCGTGCTCGCCTACGAACGCGAGCACGCCGACCGGGCGCGGGTGGTCACGATCATGGAGAACCGGCTGCAGTCGCTGCGCGCCGGCGCCCAGCCCTCCGGCGGCGACCCGGCCGCCCCCGCCGCCGACGACCCGGTGCACGCCGCGGCGGGCTCGAAGGTGTCGGCCGCGACGCAGGCCCCGCCGGTCAACCCGCCGTCCCACGGCGACCCGACCAACCCCGCCCAGCCCCGCGGCACCGGCTCGGCCGGCCCCGCGCCGACCACCTGATCAGGCCGGCGCGCGCAGCGCTGTCGTCCCGAGTGGGCCCCCGGAGGGGTCCGCGCAGGGACGACGCGGCGGCTCTGCACGAACCGGGACGGCACCCGGTCGCGGTGTCGTCCGGAGGACGACGATGTCATCGCTCGGACGATGTCACCGCTCAGCCGAACGCGGCGACGATGTCGAGCACCGCAGGGCCGAGCAGCACGATGAACAGCGTCGGCAGGATGCACAGGATCAGCGGGAAGATCACTTTCACCGGGATCTGCATGGCCTTCTCCTCGGCTCGCTGCCGCCGCTTGAGCCGCATCTCCGCCGCCTGGGTCCGGAGCACGTCGGCGATGGAGACGCCGTACGCGTCGGCCTGGACGACGGCGCGGATGAACCGCCGCAGGTCGGGGACACCGGTGCGCTCGGCCAGCGCGAGGTAGGCCTCCCGGCGCGGCTGCCCGACGGCGATGTCCTGCAGCGTGCGCACCAGTTCCTCGGCCAGCGGTCCCTTGCCGTTCCTGCCGGCCCGCGCCATCGCCGCCTCGAAGCCGAGGCCGGCCTCCACGGCGATGGTCATCTGGTCGAGCGTGTCGGCCAGCTCGAGCCCGATGGCGGCCTGCCGCTCCTGGCCTCGGCTGTGGAGCAGCAGCTCGGGCACGACGTAGCTCACCCCGGTGACCACGACGGCGAGGGCGACGGTCAGCACGCCCGGGCGGGCGAGCACCACGACCAGGCCCAGGCCGCCGGCCACCGCGGCGAGCACCACCTTGGCCGCGACCAGCCGCGGCACCGGCCAGGCCGCCGGGCGGCCGGCCGTCGCGGCCAGCCGGTCCAGACGGGCCAGCGTGCCGCGCGGCGTGAGGCTCCGGGTCAACCGCGCCTGGGCCGGACGGCGGCGCGGCTGCCGGGCGTCGGGCAGCACGATGCCGCGCACCAGGTTGTCGCGGGCCCGGTCTCCGGCGCCCTCCGGCCGCGCGAGCAGCGCCCAGCCGAGCAGCGGCACGGCGGAGGCCACGGCCAGGACGGCGGCGAGCACGGGGACGGGGAGCGTCAGCACGGTTTCCCCACCGGAGGTGTGTTGGTCAGGAGTGGCGTCAGCACGGGTTCCCCACCGGAGGTGTGT
>NZ_JAOVZT010000005.1:0-315543 GCF_025716945.1 Geodermatophilus sp. YIM 151500 | reverse complement strand
TGGTCAGGAGCGGCGTCAGCACGGGTTCCCCACCGGAGGTGTGTTGGTCAGGAGCGGCGTCAGCACGGGTTCCCCACCGGAGGTGTGTTCGTCATCAGAACCGGATCGCCACGGTCTTCTTCAGCCACAGGCCGCCGGCGAGCATCATGACCGCCGCGACGGCCAGCATCGCGTAGCCCACCAGGCTCTCTGTGAACGCGGACAGGTAACCCGGGTTGGTCACCGCGATGAAGCTGCACACGCCGAACGGCAGCGCCATCAGCACGACGGCCGACAGCTTGCCCTCCGCCGACAGCGCCTTGACCTGCCGTCGGATGGCGTTGCGCTCGCGGATCGTGTGGCCGACCGCGTCCAGCACCTCGGCCAGGTTGCCGCCGACCTCGCGGTGGATCGCGATCGCCTGCGCCACCCAGGCGAAGTCGTCGCTGCCGGTGCGCTCGGCGATCTCGTCGAGCGCCTCGGCCAGGTCGCGGCCGACGCGGGTCTCGTTGACCAGCCGGGCGAACTCCTCCGAGGTCGGTGCGGCCGCCTCCTGGCTGACCGCGTCCACCGCCCGCAGCAGGCTGTGCCCGGCGCGCAGGCTGCTGGCCATCAGCTGCAGCGAGTCGTCGAGCTGGTCGGCGAAGGCGGCCTGCCGCCGCGCGGTCCGGAACCGGACGAACAGGCGCGCGCCCAGGGGGACGGCTCCCACCGCGAGCAGCGCGACCAGCGGACCGCCGAGCAGCCCGCCGAGCAGCGCGGCGCCGAGGGTGCCCAGGCCGGCCAGCAGGACGACGTCCGGCAGGGCGGTGGCGATACCGGCCCGCTCCAGCGCGGCCGCCCAGCCGGCCACGAGCCCGCGCCGCGCCAGCACCTTCTCGACGGCCGCCCCGGCAGCGGCCCCGGCCCCGGCCAGGGCTGACGCCTGCGGGGCCACCGTGGGGTCCAGCCGCGACAGCGGCACCCGGGCCGGCGCGGGGACGACGACGAGGGCGAGCAGCATCAGCGCGCCGGCGACCGCGGCCACGCCGAGGGCGAGCAGCATCAGCCCCACCCCCGCGCGCCGGCCGGCTCGGCGACGCCGAAGACCCGCGGCGACAACCGGATGCCCAGCTCGTCGAACCGGTCGGTGAACCGCGGCCGGACGCCGGTGGGCACCGGCTTGCCCAGGAACCGGCCGCTCGCGTCGACGCCGGCGGAGTAGTCGAAGAGGAAGGCGTCCTGCAGGGTGACCGTCTCGCCCTCCATGCCCTGCACCTCGGTCACGTGCGTGACCCGGCGGGTGCCGTCGCGCAGCCGGGTCAGCTGGACGACGACGTCGACGGCCGAGGCGATCTGCTCGCGGATGGCGCGCAGCGGCAGGTCCATGCCGGCCATGAGCACCAGCGTCTCCAGCCGCGCGATCGCGTCGCGCGGGGAGTTGGCGTGCACCGTCGACAGCGACCCGTCGTGCCCGGTGTTCATCGCCTGCAGCATGTCCAGCGACTCCCCGCCGCGGCACTCGCCGACCACGATGCGGTCGGGCCGCATCCGCAGCGAGTTGCGCACCAGGTCGCGGATGGTGATCGCGCCCTTGCCCTCGATGTTGGGCGGGCGGGACTCCAGCCGGACGACGTGGTCCTGCTGGAGCTGCAGCTCGACGGCGTCCTCGATGGTGACGATCCGCTCGCCGTCCGGGATGAACGACGACAGCACGTTGAGCAGGGTCGTCTTCCCGGTGCCGGTGCCGCCGGAGACGATCACGTTGAGCCGGGCCTCGACGCAGGCCTCCAGCAGCTCGGCCATCTCCGGCGAGAGGGTGCCGAAGCCGATCAGGTCGTCGACGGTGAACGGGTCCTTGGCGAACTTGCGGATGGTCAGCGACGACCCGCTGAAGGCCAGCGGCGGGATGATCGCGTTCACCCGGGAGCCGTCGGCCAGCCGGGCGTCGACCAGCGGTGAGGACTCGTCGATCCGCCGTCCGACCCGGCTCACGATCCGGTCGATCACCCGGCGGAGGTGCTCCTCGGAGGTGAAGCGCGACGCCGTCCGCTCCAGCCGGCCGCCGCGCTCGACGTAGATGTTCTCCGGCCCGTTGACCATGATCTCGGAGACCGCGTCGTCGTCGAGGAAGCGCTGCAGCGGACCGAAGCCGAGCACGTCGTCGGCGAGCTCCGCGGTCAGCCGGCCCCGCTCCTCCGCGCTGAGCGGGATCTTCTCCTCCTCGACGACCTCGTCGAGCTCGCCCAGCACGAGCGCGCGCAGCTGCTGCTCGGACAGCGACGGGTCGTTGAGCCGGCCCCCCATGCGCTCGAACAGCGCCTTGCCCACCCGGTCCTTGAGCCGGGTGAGCGCGTCGGGCGGCGGTGGGACGGCATCCGCGGCCGGGCGGGACGTCGGCCGCTCGGCGGCCCGCGGCGCCGGCACGGCGGGCGCTCCGGACAGTGCGGCGGCGGGCGCGGGCGCCGGAGCCGGTCGGCCCTGGGCCGCGGCGAGGCGCTCGGAGAGGTTCACGACGACGCCCGGTGCTTGGCCCGGTACCGGCCGGGCCTCATCAGCGGGGTGGCGGCGAAGCGCGACACCAGCCGCCTGAGCTCCTTGACCATCGGATCGCGCTTGCGGCCGTTCGCCAGCAGCGGCACCCCCTGGTTCGTCGACGTGGGCACCGAGGTCGACCGCGGCAGGACGACGTCCACGCCGGTGCCGATGGCCAGCTCCACGTCGCGCACCGACAGGCCGCCCTTGGCGTCGGCGAAGTTCATCACGACGTGCCGGCCGGCCGGGATCATGCACAGCTCGCGCAGCACGTCGAGCTCCTTGCGCAGCCCGCGGACGCCGGGGACGTCCATGCTGGTCAGCATGATCACGTCACTGGCGCGGTCCAGGGCGGCGAGGGTCTGCTCGGACAGGCCGGGGGCGGTGTCGACGACGACGTAGCGGAACTCCCGGGCGAGGGAGGCCAGCAGGCGGCCGACGTCGTCCCCGGTCACCGTGTCGCCGGCGGCGGGTGACTCCGCCCCGCACACGGCGTACAGCCCGCTGGGGTGCTGGGTGAGGAAGGTCTTGAGGACCATCGTGTCCTCGCTGGCCGGGCCGCGGACGACGTCGGGCAGCGTGTACTCGGGCGTGAGGCCGAGCGCCGAGCCGACGTCGCCGAACTGGACGTCGAGGTCGACCAGCACGGTCGACTGGGGCGCGGCGGCGGTGAGACCGATGGCCAGGTTGGTCGAGACCGTGGTCTTGCCCACGCCACCCTTCGGCGAGGCGATCGTGATGACCCGGCCGGTGTAGCGGTCGGTCTCGGAGACCGGCCGCAGCACCCGACGCCGGCCGGCCGCGGCCTGCCCGGCCCGGTCGACGGCCTCGCGGATGGAGAGCACGTCGGCCGACGGCGAGAGCAGGTCGCGGATGCCCGAGCGCATCGCCGCCTGCCACATCTGCGGCGAGGCCTCGGCGATGAGCACCACCGTGATGCCGGGGCTCTGCACGTCGAGCCGGGCGGCCAGGGTGAGCACCTGGTCGGGCGGGGCGAGCGGGCCGACGAGCAGGACGTCGGGCAGCTCGCCGTCCGGGAGCTGCTCGAACAGCCGGGACGGGTCGCCGGGCAGCCGGCCGGGCGGCAGCACGTGGACGTCGCCGTCGGTGGCCTGCTTGACGCGGAGCGCGAGGTCCTCCTCGGCTCCGGCGAGGACGACGCGGCTCATCCCAGGTCCTTCTCGTAGACGGTGGCGGAGTCGAGGACGGAGGTGCCGTCGACGGCGGCGCCCTCCGGCTCGAGCGAGAGCCAGAGGCTGCCGTGCTCGGCACCGAAGACGACCGCCTCGGCCTGGGCGGCGGTGACCGCGAGGGTGACCAGCAGGCTGGTCGACGGCAGCGCCGTGCCGGCCGAGGCGGTCGCCGGATCGCCGGACTGCGCCGGGTCGGCGGGCGCGGGCGCGCCCTGCACCTGGGTCACGAGCACCCGGTGCAGCACGGCGTGGGTCTGCCCACCGGCGTCGCCGGACTGCGAGACGAGGACGCCGACGGTGTCACCGGCGGCCAGCCGGCCGCCGACCGCACGCTGCGGCTCGAGCAGCACGCTGACCTCCTGCAGGCCGGCCGGGACCTCGACGGTGCCCGGCGTGCCCAGGTCGGCGGGTGCGGCGAAGCGCGCGAGCAGCAGCTGCTCGCCCGCGAGCAGGTCGACGGTGGCCACCTGGCCGGCCAGCTCGGCCAGGTCGGTGACCCGCCCCGGCAGGGCGGCCTTGACCGGCACCAGGTCGGTGCGGACCAGACCCGGCAGGTCGGCAGCCGGCGTGCCGGCGGGGACGGGCCGGTCGGCCACCAGCACCTCCACGGTGCGGACCCCGGCGAGGGCGCGGGCGTCCGCGCCGCGCACGTAGGCCAGCAGGACCACGGTGCCGGCCCCCAGCAGGGCCAGCGCCGCCACCGCGGCGATCAGTCGACGTCGCATGATTTCGGCGCCCCTTATCGGATGAGTCGGAGGATCCAGGCGCCGAGCGCGGGCGCGGTGGAGTCGTAGAAGAAGCCGTCGGTGGGCTCGACGAAGCGGGTGAAGTAGCCGCGGATGCACCGGTCGCTGCCGCCGGCGCCCCCGCCGTCGTCCGTGCCGCCGTCGCCGCCCTTGCCGTTGCCCTTGTCCTTGCCGCCCCCGGCGCCGGCGCTGGTGCCGGTGCCGGTGCCGGCGCTAGTGCCGGTGCCGCTGCCGGCGTCGCAGGCTTGGCCCTTGTACTGGCCGGAGAAGTCCCAGTCGGTGATCGTGAAGGCCGCGTAGGCGTACACGCGGTACCAGGCGTGGTTGCCGTTGCCTCCGGCCTGGTCGTAGATGGGCAGCAGCACGGTGCGGTTGCGCAGGGCCTCGAAGTCCTCCGGCTCGCAGCCCTTCGACGGGTTGTTGCCCGGCTCCGACTCCGCCTCCTGCCCGATCCGGGTGGTCGCGCGGCAGGTGTTGCCATCGGTCTTCAGCCAGCCGAAACCCCCGGGCACCGGGTTGCCGGACTTGGGACCGGGGCAGTCGGCGTCGGACTTCTTGGGCAGCCGGATGGTGCGCTGCGTGGTGCCCGAGGGCAGCCCGCCGCCCGTCTGGGCCAGGAACTCACACCAGGAGAAGATCAGCGGCAGCGCCGCCGTGCCGCCGCCGGGGCCGCCCCAGGCGACCGTCGCCGTCGCCGACACCGCGGTCGCGTCGTGCCCGATCACCGGCGCGAACCAGTGCTGCTTGGGCGTGCTGCCGGTGACGGTGACGCTCGTCGGGTTCTCGGACAGCTGCGGTGGCGCCGCCACGGCGGTGCCGAGATTGGCGGTGACCAGCTCCTGGGCGGTGGCCTGCATGTCACCGCACGCGCCGCGCGCGCAGTCGGCGGCCACCGCCAGCGCCGCGGCGTCGGCGGCGACCTGCAGCTTGGCCCGCTCGGCGTAGAGGGCGCCGATGTCGACGGCGAGGGCGGCGACGCCCAGCACGGGCACCATGAGGAAGGCGAGCAGCACGGCCGTGGCGCCGCGCTCGCCGTCCCGGGCCACGCCGGGCCCGCGGGTCGACCGGCGGGTCAGCCGGCGGGGGGTCAGCCGTTGCACCGCATGACCCCCGTTCCGGTCAGCTCGAGCCCGTCGCCGAAGAAGTCGGTGAGGAAGGGCATCGGGTAGGTGATGGTCAGCCGGACGTCGGTGTCGCTCACCGCCACCGGGCAGGACGCCGGAGCGATGGCGATGTGGGCATCGGTGATCGCCGGGTCGAGACTGGCGGCCGCCTCGCGCACCGCCGTCCGGGCCTGGGCCGGGTCGTTGCGCAGGGCCATGGCCCGCGCGCCCTCCCGGGCGGCGGCCGAGAGCGTGCCCTGCACCTGGAAGGCGTGGCCGAACTCGACGATGCCCAGCAGCAGCGTCAGCAGGATCGGGACGAGGAAGGCGAACTCGACCGCGGTGGCGCCGCGTTGGTCGGCCAGGCGTGCCCGCTGCCGTGCCCGCATCGATCCCTCCCCTGCCGTGCAGCGGTGCAGCGGCCCCCACGTGCGGGGCCGCTGCACCGAGCAGCCGCAACCGGTACGTGAGGTCAGGAACCGGCGGCCGCGCCCTCCGCGCCGCCGAGCTGGTTGGTGATCTCCTGGAACAGCCCGTCCAGCTGGCCGCCGAGGGTGATGACGGTCGCGATGATGACGGCGGCGATGAGGCCCACCATCAGGCCGTACTCGACGGCGGTGGCGCCCTTCTCCTCGCGGCGCAGGCGCTCGGAGGCGAAGGCGACGAGGGTGGCGATCGTGGCGTAGGGGTGGATCACGGTGGCTCCCTGGGGTGTCGGCCGGCGTGGTCCGGGTCGGCTGATCCGGCCGTGCGGCTGTGGGAGCTGGATCGTGCGGGCCTCCAGCCGGCTTGAGCGCTGGTCACCCGGACGGGCGACAGCCGGCACGCCTCCGGGCGACGTCGCCGCCCGGAGATCACCGTGCGTGACGGTCAACCGGCCGGCACGGCCCCCCAGACGGCCAGCGCGGCGCCCACCAGCATCGCCGGGCCGAACGGCAGCTCGCCGCGCAGCCCGATCCTCCGCACGGCCAGCAGCACCAGTGCGAGCGCGGCCTGCACGACGAAACCGAGGACGGCGCCGGCGGCCAGCGCCGTCCAGCCCAGCCAGCCCAGGTGCAGGCCGAGCAGGCCGGCGAGCTTGACGTCGCCCATGCCCAGCCCGCCCGGGGAGAGCAGCGCCAGCCCGAGGTAGCCGGCGAAGAGCACCGCGGCGCCCGCGGCGGCCCGGCCGAGTACCGCCCACTCCCCCGTGACCAGGGCCGCAGCGGCCAGCAGCAGCGCGCCGGCGGCGAACGCCGGCCCGACGACCCGGTTGGGCAACAACCTGTGCCGCAGGTCGATCACGGTGAGGAGCACACCGGTGCCCGCCAGCGCGAGGAACGCAGGCAGGTCGGCCGCGGGGCCGAGGCGCAGTGCGGTCAGGGCGAAGAGGGCCGCGGTCGCGACCTCGAGCAGCGGCCGGCGGACGGCGACCCGGGTGGGCGACGCCACGCGCACCCCGCTGCCGGTGGCTCCCCCGGCCGCGGGCTGCTCCCCGGCCGCGGCCGTGCCGGCCCACGGGAAGGCCCCCGCGGCCCGGTTGGCGGCCGCCCCGACGACCAGCCCGAGCAGTGCGCAGACCGCGACGAGCACGGTCATCGCGGGAACCTGGCGGCGGGCACGGCGGGAACGATGTCACACGATCCGCCGTCCACCCGGGAGGCTGTGGATCGCGGCTCCCGGCACCGGGCGTTCACCTGGGGCGCCTAGCGTGCGCGGGGTGATCACCGAGCCCCGGCTGGCGCGCCGCCTCGGCACCGCGGACGCCGTCGTGATCGGGCTGGGCTCCATGATCGGGGCGGGAGTCTTCGCCGCCTTCGCGCCGGCCGCCGCGGCCGCCGGCAGCTGGCTGCTCGCCGGCCTCGCCCTCGCCGCGGTCGTGGCCTACTGCAACGCGACCTCGTCGGCGCAGCTGGCCGCGCAGTACCCGAGCTCGGGCGGCAGCTACCTGTACGGCCGCGAGCGGCTGGGGCCGTGGTGGGGGTTCCTCGCCGGCTGGTCGTTCGTGGTCGGCAAGACCGCGAGCTGCGCGGCGATGGCGCTGACGTTCGCCGCCTACGCCGTCCCGGCCGGCTGGCAGCGGCCGGCCGCGGTCGCTGCCGTGCTGGCGCTGACCGCGGTGAACCACCGCGGCATCACGCGCACGGCCGGGCTGACCCGGGTGCTCGTCACCGTCGTCCTGGCCGCGCTGGCCGTCGGCGTCGCCGCCGCGCTGGTCGGTGGCGACGCCGATCCGGACCGGCTGTCCGGAGGCGGGACGGACGCTGGCTGGTACGGCGTCCTGCAGTCGGCCGGGCTGCTGTTCTTCGCCTTCGCCGGGTACGCCCGCATCGCCACCCTCGGCGAGGAGGTCCGGGATCCCGCCCGCACCATCCCGCGCGCCATCCCGGTGGCGCTGGGCATCGCCGTGGCGGTCTACGCCGCGGTCGCCGTCACCGTGCTGCTCGTGCTCGGCCCCGGCGGCGTGGCCGCCGCGCCCGACCCGCTCGCCGCGGCGGCGCAGGCCGGCGGGTGGGCGGCGGCCGGACCGGTCGTCCGGGCCGGAGCGGCCGCGGCCTCGCTCGGCGCGCTGCTCGCGCTCGTCGCCGGCGTCGGGCGGACCGGCCTGGCGATGGCCCGCAACGGCGACCTGCCCCGGTGGCTGGCCGCCGTCCACCCGCGCTACCAGGTCCCGCACCGCGCCCAGTCGGCCGTGGCCGCCGCGGCGTGTGCGCTCGTGCTGACCGTCGACCTGCGCGGCGCGATCGGCTTCTCGTCGTTCGGCGTGCTGCTCTACTACGTCGTCGCGAACCTGGCCGCCGCCACCCAGACCCCTGACCGGCGGCGGTGGCCGCGCGCGCTGCAGGTGGCCGGGGTCGCGGGGTGCCTGGCGCTGGCGGCCACGCTGCCGTGGCCGGCCGTCGTGGGCGGCGTGGCCGTGGTCGGCGCCGGCTGCGCGTACCGGCTGGTCACGCGGCGGCGGAACCGGGGCTGACCGTCGTCGGACGGCCTGCCGGAGGGGTCGCGGCGGGCTACGGTCCGCGGCAGGCGACCGGCCGCGGTCGCGGGGAGGTCGAGCGATGAGCGTCCACGTCGTCCTGCACGGCGAACCGGCCGGCGTGCTGTCCTTCGACGACGTGAGCCTGCCACCCGACCGGGGCGGGTTGTACGGCTACCACGTCGGGGCGGGGGGTGAGCTGATCGTCTTGGTCGACGAGCGAGGGGAGAGCCACGTGGAGCGGGTGTTCGGCCCGACCACCTGGCACAGCGTCACCGGCGACGTCTGGCGGAAGGGCCTGCTGCTGCGGTGACCGTCAGGCGGCCCGCTCGTCGACCAGGGAGGCGAAGGCGACCACGTTGTCCTCGTAGCTGCGGGCGGCGGGGTCGAAGTCGCCCCCGCAGGTGATCAACCGGAGCTCCGCCCCGTCCGTGTTGCCGTAGACCTCGAGGGTCGGGAAGTCCCCCTTGGCGTAGCGGGCCACCCGGTCGACGGCGAACACCGCGACCGTGCCGTCGGCCCGCGCGACCTGCACCTCGGCACCGGGCGTCAGCGCCCCCAACTCGAAGAAGACGCCGGGGCCGTGCTCGGCGGAGTCGACGTGGCCCAGCAGCACCGCCGGGCCCCGGGCGCCGGGTGCGGGCCCGCGGCGGTACCAGCCGGCCCGGTCGTCCTCGACGAGCGGGGGGACCTCGACCGTGCCGTCGTCCCGCAGTCCGAGCCGGACCAGATCGCTCGACACCCCTATGGACGGGATGCGCAGGGCGACCGGGTCGGCGACGGGTGCGGGCGGTGCCGGCTCGGCGCCGGGACCGGACGGCGGGCCGGGCGGCAGCGGCGTGGGGGCGTTCGAGGGCGCGGGCGCCGTCGACGCGGTCGCAGCCGCGTCCGACGCCGGCGGTTGCGGCGCCCGCTGCTGCCCGGTGACCGCCACGACCACCGCGGCGAGCCCCACCACCGCGAGGGCCACGGCGATCGCCGCCCAGGTGCGCGCGGACGGCCGGGGGCTCTCGGTCACGGGCGGTGCTCCTCGGGACGGTGGGTGGCGGCGGCGGGGTCAGGGCCGCCGCCCGTCGGGCCCGCGTCGCGCAGAGGACGTCGGTGTCCCCTGCGCGACGCGGGAGCGCGCTCCCGGCCCGGAACCGGGCCGGGGCGGATCAGGCCTGGTCGGCGGCCGACCGGCGGCGGTAGGCGACGGCACCGGCCGCGGCGGCACCGGACAGCGCGACGGCACCGACGCCGATCGCCGCCTGCTGCTCGATGCCGGACGTGGCGCCGGCGCCGGTGTCCGCGCCACCACTGGGCGCGGTGCCCATCTGGGCCCTCGCCAGCGGGCCGCACGCGGCCGGGGCGGTGGCCTCCATGGGCAGCGACGGGTCCAGGTCGCTCGCGATGTCGCCGTCGTACTGCCCGCTGCCGTCCTTGTCCACGCCGTGCAGGACCAAGACCGCGGTGCCGGCGGCGAAGGCCTGCTGCACGTCCTCGGGGATGTCGAAGGTCCGCTCGTAGCTGATCGAGCCGCCGGCAGCCGTGGGGAACCGATCGACCGCCAGACCGCTGTCCGGGCTGGTGTCGCCCTCGGTGGTCAACGACGTGCCGATCGCCCCGTAGTAGCCCGCGCCCTCGGTGACGCTCACGAATCCGTCACCGTCGGCGTCATCGGCGTCGGTGGGGCAGCTGCCCTGGGCGCCGATGTGGAAGTGCTGCGCGTGCGGCGAGCCCGGCAGCAGGCCCTGGGCCTCGATCATCACCGTGGCGGAGTTCCCCTCCAGGGTGACCATGCCGGTACCGGACGCGCCCGAGCCGTTCAGCGCGCCCAGCTGGGCCTGGTAGCTGCCGTCGTGGGCGGCGGAGGCAGCGGTCATCGTGAGCAGCGGGAAGGCGGCGGCGGCGACGGCGACGGACGGGATGGCGAATGCCTTGCGCAAGAGAACTCCTCGCGGTCGTGGGTCGGCGCCGCCGCTGTTCCGCGGCGCCGCGGGACTGGTGCGGTACCGGACCCGGTCGTGCGGGCAGACGCGTCGGGCGGCTGCCGGTGTCCAGGGCCGGGGAAGGACCCGTGCCGGACGGGCGGCTCCCCTGCCGAGCGCGTGCCGGCTGCCGCACCGTCCTGCAGGACGTTCGTCGCCAGATGCCTCGGTGGTTCACCACCAGGACGCAAGCGACCTGATTGCGTGCATGACGATTGCGTGACGCCGATGGTCGGCAGCTCCGCTCGGGAACCGCGGCGACCCGCTCGCGGGGGTCCGCGGCGCAGATCCCGCGCGGGTCAGTGGTCCCGGTTCAGGCGTAGCGGGCGACGAAGTTGGCCAGCATGCGGCCGGGCTCGGTGACCACGGCGGTCTCGACCCGGGCGACGAGCTGCTCGAGCTCGGCGGGCGGGAAGTAGCCCGCGTGCTGGTACACGTGGATCCGCGTCACGAGGGCGGCGACGTCGAGCTCGGGGTGGAACTGGGTGGCGTACAGGTTCCGCTTGATGCGGAACATCTGCACCGGGCAGGCGGGCGAGGAGGCCAGCAGGACGGCGCCCCGCGGCAGCGTGCGGCAGGCCTCCTTGTGCCCGACGAACGCGGCGAACGTCCCCGGCAGGCCGGCCAGCACGGGGTCTGCGCGGCCCTCGGCGGTCAGCGTGATCGGCACGCAACCGATCGCCTCGCCGTAGGTCCGGTCGATGACCCCGCCCTGGTGCACGCCCAGCGTGCCGACGCCGTAGCAGGCGCCGAAGAACGGGAAGTCCCGCGCGACGATGCGGTCGAGCAGCGGGCGCAGCTCGGCCTCGACCCGGCGCTGGACCGGCGACTTGCCCTCCTCCGGGTCGCTGGAGTTGAACGGGCCGCCGCCCACGAAGACGCCCGCGTAGTCGTCGAGGTCGATGGGCGGCAGTGGCCCGGCCTCCAGGCGGACGCGGTGCAGCTCGTGCGGGCGCAGGCCGGTCAGCGTCAGGAAGGACTCGTACTCGCCGTCCGCGGCCAGGTCCTCGGCGCGCGTGGCCAGGAGCAGGAACGGCCGCACGGGTGGCGATGGTAGGTGCCGGCCGGCGCGCCGGGCCGGGACGCCCTCACCGCTGGTCGACGGCGCCGTCTCCCCCGAGGTACGCGGCGATGATCCGCTCGTCGGCGAGCAGCTCGTCGGCCGGGCCGGACTGCACCACCTCGCCGGTCTGCAGCACGTAGCCGTGGTCGGCCGCGCGCAGCGCGCGGCGGGCGTTCTGCTCGACCAGGACGACGGTCGTCCCGGAGCGCCGGATCTCCTCGATCACCCGGAACACCTCGTCGACGATCTTGGGCGCGAGCCCCATGGACGGCTCGTCCATGAGCATCACCGTGGGCCCGGCCACCAGCGCGCGGGCGATGGCGAGCATCTGCTGCTCCCCGCCGGACAGGCTGCCGGCCGGCAGGCCGCGGCGCTCGGCCAGCACCGGGAACCGGGCATACATGGCGTCGATGGCCTCGCGCGCCCGGCCCCCGGCGTGCCAGCCCCCCATCCGCAGGTTCTCCTCGATGGTGAGCGTGGCCAGGATCTGCCGGCCCTCGGGCACCTGGACCAGGCCCCGCCGGACCAGCTTGTGCGCCGGCACCCGGGTGACGTCCTGGCCCTCGAACGTGATCCGGCCGCCGGCCGGCCGCAACAACCCGGAGACGGCGTTGAGCACCGAAGACTTCCCGGCCCCGTTGGCCCCGACGAGGGTCACCAGCTGCCCGCGGCGGGCCTCGAAGGAGACCCCGCGGACGGCCTCCACCCGCCCGTAACGGACCCGCAGGTCCGAAACACCCAGGATCGACTCGCTCACGACGTCATCCGTCCGCTCCCGCGCAGCGCTCCGCTCCTGGCTCGCCGGCGCTCGCTGCGATGCTGTCCGCTCACGTGACGTCCCTCGCGGTCGGGCCGGTGGCGTCGGGCGGATCGAGCGTGCCGGCCCGGCTGGGCCGCGTCTCGGTGACCGGATCGGCGGTCCCGCCGTCGCCGGCCGGGCGCGACCCGGCCGCGGCGGCCGCCCCGCCGTGGACGTCGTCGGCCTCCTCGGCGCCCAGGTAGGCGTCGATGACGGCCGGGTTCGCCGCGATCTCCTCCGGCGTGCCGGTGGCGAGCACCTCGCCGAAGTCGAGGACGACGATGCGGCTGCAGGTGCGCAGGACCATCCCGACGTTGTGCTCGATGAACAGGATGGTCAGCCCGTCGGCGGCCAGCGACCGGATCAACGCCGACAGGGCCTCCGCCTCGACGTGGTTCATCCCCGCGGCCGGCTCGTCGAGCACCAGGAGGGTCGGATCGGCGGCGAGCGCTCGAGCGATCTCCAGCCGGCGCTGGTCGCCGTAGGAGAGCGCCGAGGCGCGGGTCCCGGCCTTCTCGGCGAGCCCGACCCGGTGCAGGCACCGCGCGGCGCGCTCCAGCGCGGCCCGCTCGTCGCGGCGGGCCGACGGCAGCCAGACCAGCCGTCGCAGGAAGGTCGGCCGATTCGCCAGGTGCCCGCCGACCAGCACGTTCTCCAGGGCGCTGAGCCGGGCGAACAGCTTGGAGTGCTGGAAGGTGCGGCTCACGCCGGCCGCGGTCACCCGGTGCACCGGCGTCGTCCCGATCGGGACCCCGAGCACCGTGGCGCGGCCCGCGCTGGGCGGTACCAGCCCGGTGAGCATGTTGACCAGCGTGGTCTTGCCCGCACCGTTCGGCCCGATCAGGCCGACCACCTCGCCGCTGCGGATCTCCAGGTCGACGTCCTGGACGGCGTGCACCCCGCCGTACTCCTTGGACAGCCCGGTCGCCGACACGACGGTCTCACCGGCCGGCGGGTGCTGCCGGACGCCGCCGAGGTCGGGACGCCGGTCGTCGCCGCCGAGCGCGGGCAGCCGGTTCCGCCGCGGGATGAGGCTGGCCAGACCGCCGGGCAGGAAAAGGATCACCACGAGCAGCAGCAGGCCGGACAGGAAGGGGCGGATCCAGCCGGCCTCGATGCCCACGGCCCGCTGGACCTCCGGGATCATCGTCTGGAAGCCACTGCCCAGCAGCGGGCCGAGGAACATCGTCGAGCCGCCGAGCACCGCGGTGACCAGGCCCTCGACGGCGGCGGTGAACCCGAAGTCGCCGGGCACGATCAGCCGGATGTAGTAGGCCAGCAGCACGCCGTAGAGACCGGCCACCGCCCCCGCGGTGACGAAGGCGGACAGCCGGTGCCGGCCGACGTCGATGCCCATGGCCCGGGCCGCCAGCTCGTCCTCCCGGATCGCCTCCAGCGCCCGCCCGTACCGGGAGCTGCCCATCCGCCAGAACCAGTAGGCCACGAGCACCGCCGCCGTCCAGGCCATGCCGAGCGTGACGACCCGGGGCACCGGCAGGCCCTGCGCCCCGCCGGTCCACTCCTGGTTGAGCAGGATGACCCGCACGGCCTCGCCGAAGCCGAGCGTGGCGATGGCCAGGAACACCCCGCGCAGGTGCATCGTGGGCAGGCCGAGCACGAGTGCGGCGAGGGCGCCGACCGCCATGCCGACGACGACGGCGCTGAGCAGGGCCGGCACGTCGCCCACGGCGTCGGGGTCGGGCGCCAGGGATACCGCGCTGAAGGCGGCCAGCGACGCGAATCCGGCCTGGCCGAGGCTGAGCTGCCCGGCGACCAGGACGGCGTAGAACGAGTAGGCGAAGATCGCGGCCAGCGCGACGAAGGTGAGCGTCGTCGAGTACTGCAGCAGCATCAGACCTCCCGGACCTTCCGGGCGCCGAGCAGGCCCTGCGGGCGCAGCAGCAGGATGGCGAACAGCAGCCCGAACGCGATGACGTCGCGCCAGGAGGAGCCGACGTACTCGACGGCGAACACCTCGGCCAGCCCGAGCAGCAGGCCGCCGATGAGCGCGCCGGGCAGCGAGCCCATCCCGCCGACGATGATCACGGCCAGGCCCTTGAGCTCGATCGCCGCGCCCATGCCCAGCTGGGCGGTGTTCACGTTGATCGCGAACAGCACGCCGGCGACGGCGCCGAGGGCCGAGGAGATCGCGAAGGTCCAGGCGGTGACCCGGTCGACGTTCACGCCGAGCACGCGGGCCGCGGTCGGGTTCTCCGCGATGGCGCGCATGCCCCGCCCCAGCCGGGTCCGGGTCACCAGGTAGGTCAGCGCGACCATCAGCGCGATCGACACCGCGACGATGACCACCTGCACGAGGGTCACCCGGGCGCCGACGACCTCGAAGTCGGTACCGGGGAACGAGCCCGGGGGGAACCGCCGGGTGTCCGGCCCGTAGCGCCACTGCAGCAGGGCGATGAGCATGCCGGCGATCGCGATGGAGGAGATCAGGCCGGCGAAGTGGGCGTCGGGCCGGTTCTTCAGCGGCCGGAAGGCCACCCGCTCGATGACCAGGCCGAGCAGCCCGCCCACGAGGAACACCACGGGCAGCGCCGTCCAGATCGACAGCCCGACCCGCTCGACCAGCTCGATGCCGACGAACGCCGAGACGGCGAAGACCGAGGGGTGCGCCAGGTTCAGCCGGTCGAGGATGCCGAACACGAGGGTGAAGCCGATGGCGAACAGCGCGTAGATCGAGCCGATCGAGATCCCGTTGAGGAACTGCTGCACGAGCCGTCCTTGTCTGGTCGTCCGTCCCCGGGCGGCGCGCCCGGGCGGCCGCGCGAGGCCGCCGAGGACGCCCCCGGCCGGTCGACGTGGCGTGGGCAAGGTAGCGCCGTCCCGCACGGCGGCGTCCCGGTGGCCCGGCACGGGGCCGGACCACCGGGACGCGTCACCGTCCGCCGGTCACTGGAGGACGGCGAACCGCCCGTCCTGCACGATCTGCACGGTGGCCGGGTGGTCGGCGTTGCGGTTCTCGTCGATGGAGAACTCGCCGAGCACCGTCGGCACGCCCTGCAGGTCGCCGAGGGCCTGCTGCAGGTCCTCCGCCGCGGCCGAGCAGCCGGCGCGGACGGCCTGGTCGACCAGCTTCAGCCCGGCGTAGGCCTGGGCGGCGAACTGGTCGGGCTGGCTGCCGTACTCGGCCTCGAAGGCCTGCAGGAACTCCTGGTTCTCCGGGTTGTCGGAGGCGGAGTTCCAGGCGGCGCCGACGACGACGCCCTCGGCGGCCTCGCCGGCTTCGGCCATGAGCTGCGGGTTGTTGAACCCGTTGCCGCCGATGATCGGGACGTCGATGCCGACCTGCCGGGCCTGGGTGACCAGCGGGATCGCCGCCTCGATGAGCGCGGAGACCACCACCGCGTCGGGGTTCGCGGCCTGCGCCTGGGTCAGGAGCGCCCGGAAGTCGGTGTCGCTCTTGGAGAAGGTCAGCGTCTCGGCGACCTCGATGCCCTCGTCCTTGAGCGCCGCGGCGAACGCCTCGTAGCCGGACTCGGTGAACGCGTCGTCGTTGCTGTACATGACGACGACCCGCTGCAGCCCGTACTCCTCCTTGGCCGCGGCGATCGTCTGCGGGATGACCGCCTGCTCGGTCAGCGAGTTGCGGAAGATGAAGTCGCCGATCTCGGTGACGCCCTCGGCGGTGTTGGAGATGCCCAGCACCGGCACCCCGGCGTCCTGGGCGATGGGGTCGGCCTGGACGGCGGCGTTCGACAGCGTGGGCCCGATGATCAGGCTGACCGGATCCTGCCCGGTGAACTGGTCGAACAGCGTGATGCTCTGCCGCGGGTCGGTCTCGTCGTCCTCGATGGTGAGGTCGTAGGTGACCCCGCCCTGCTCGTTGAGCTCCGCCAGCGCCAGCTCCAGCCCCTGCTGCTGCGACCGCCCGTAGCTGGCGGCGGCACCGGTCAGGCTCAGCACCGCGGCGAGGGGCACCGGCTGGTCGATGGTGCAGTCCGCGCCGGTGCCCTCCCCGGTGAGGCCCTCGGCGGCTGCCTGGCCGCCGCCACCGCCGTCGCCCGAACCGCAGGCGGCGAGGGCGAGGACCGTCGCGGTCGCCATCGCGACGGTGGTGCTCTTCGTACGCATGTCTCTCCCGTGCTGGTGCGCGCGACGGCGCCGGATGCGACGCCCCGTGGTGGGGTTCCGGCGACCAGCGCCGGCCTGCCGGTCCCGGGACGGGCGGACGGGTCGCACCCGGGTCGCTGCCCCGCCACCCCACTGCGGAGCTCGCCTGTTGACCGGGTCACAGTAGGCACGCCCGCGACCCGGTCCGGCCGGGGGTCGGTCGTCGTTCCGCAATCGTTATGACCCCGCGCCGAGTCCTCGAGGAGAGTGCATGACACGCACGGTCGACCCGACCACCGCAACCGGCCGCCGCGCCGCACCGCCCGGCCGGCGGCGCGCCCCGCGGCTGGCGGAGCTCCGCGGCCTGCTCCCGCCGCGCCCGGCGCTGCCGACCACGGCGCAGCGGTTGGCCTTGGCGGCCGACATCGGCGACCTGCGGGCCCTCGCCCGGCGGCGGGCGCCGCGGATGGTGTTCGACTACGTCGACGGCGCCGCCGAGGCCGAGCGCTCGCTGCGGGCCTCGGTCGATGCGTTCGACCGGGTGACGTTCCACCCGCGGGTGCTGCGCGACGTCCGCACCGTCTCGACGGCGACCGAGGTCCTCGGACGGCGGATCGCGATGCCGCTCGTGCTGGGGCCGACCGGCTTCACCCGGATGGTGCACCGGGAGGGCGAGCCCGCGGTCGCGCGCGCCGCGGCGGCCGCCGGGGTGCCGTACACCCTCTCGACGATGGGCACGACGACCGCGGCCGAGGTCGCCGCCGCGGCGCCGGAGGGCTGGAACTGGTTCCAGCTGTACGTCGTCCGGGACCGGGAGCGGACCCGGGACGTGCTGGCCCTGGCCCGCGACGCCGGCATGGAGGTGCTGGTGCTGACCGTCGACGTGCCGGTCGCCGGCGCCCGGCTGCGCGACGTCCGGCACGGCATGACCATCCCCCCGTCGCTGCGCTGGCGGTCCGCGCTGCAGGCGGTGCGCCACCCGGCCTGGTGGTTCGACTTCGTCACCAGCGAGCCGCTGGCCTTCGCGACCGTCGGCGGCGCCCCCGACGACCTGGCCGGGATCGTCAACACGATGTTCGACCCGAGCGTCACCCTGCCCGACATCGAGTGGATCCGCGGCGAGTGGCCCGGCCGGATCGTGGTCAAGGGCGTGCAGGACGTCGCCGACGCCGCGGAGCTGGTGCAGGTCGGCGTCGACGGGATCGTGGTGTCCAACCACGGCGGCCGGCAGCTCGACCGTGCGCCCGCGCCGCTCGACCTGCTGCCCTCCGTGCGCGACGCCGTCGGCGACGCGACCACGCTGTTCCTCGACGGCGGCGTGCGCAGCGGGGGCGACGTCGCCGCCGCGGTGGCACTCGGCGCCTCGGCCGCCTTCGTCGGCCGGGCCTATCTCTACGGCCTGATGGCCGGCGGCGAGGCCGGCGTGCACCGGGCGCTGGCGATCCTGCGCGCCGAGCTGGAGCGGACGATGCAGCTGCTCGGCGTCCGGGAGACCGGCGAGCTGACCCGCGAAGCCGCCAGCCTGCGCCCATGAGCGTGCCCACGGACGACGCGGTGGGGCCGGCTGGTGGGCTACAGCTTCGGCGGCCGGCACTTCCACGGCCCGCTGACTCGCTCTCGGCGCTCCCACGCCGGGGCGGAGGCGGTGGCCGTCTCGACGCCGGCGGCGACGCACAGCGCGCTCACCGACGAGGCGCTGGCCCCGTACCAGAACCGGCGGGAGGACTCCGACTTCCGCACCGTCCGCTCGCTGGCCGCCTCCGGGATCCTGGGCGAGGTCGTGGGCTTCGGAGCCGGGGCGCCCGACGGGGCTCGCTCCCGCGTCCTCCCTCCTCATCGGCCGTGCCCGGGCGCTCCGAGCACGGGCGCCGCGATGCGCGCGACCCGCTCGGGGTCGGCGATCGCGTCGATCTCGGCGATCCGGTCGCCCACCACCGTGAACCCCAGGACGGCGAACGGCCGTCCGCGCACCGTCACGACCGCGCCCGCCGCGCCGTTCACCAGCACGGGGTGCAGCTCGGCCGCCGGCAGCGCGCCGATCTGCGCCTGCCGGGCCACGGCCGCCGCGCCACGGACGACCCTCGGCGCCTTCGGCCGTCGGCCGCCGAAGTCGGCCCGCAGGACGACGTCCGGGTGGAGCAGCGTGACGAGCCGGTCGAAGTCACCGCCGCGGGCGGCGGCGAAGAAGGCGTCGACCACGGCGCGCTGCCGCGCGCGGTCGACGTCGGCGGCGGGCAACTCCGCCCCCCGCACCCGGCGCCGGGCCCGGCTGGCGAGCTGCCGCGCCGCGGCGGACGACCGGCCGACCAGGCCCGCGATCTCGTCGAAGTCGAGCCCGAACATGTCGTGCAGGACGAACGCGAGCCGCTCGGCCGGTGACAGCGCGTCAAGCACGACGAGCAGCGCCAGGCCGACGGAGTCGGCCAGCACCGCCTGCTCGTCGGGTCCCTCCTCGGGCCGCACGACGGGATCGGGCAGCCGGAGGTCGAGGGGCTCCTCGCGGCGCGCCCTGCGCGACCGGAGCACGTTGAGGCAGACCCGGGCCACGACCGTGGTCAGCCAGCCGCCCAGGTTGTCGACCTCGTCGCCGCCCGCCCGGCTCAGCCGCAGCCAGGTCTCCTGGACCGCGTCGTCGGCCTCGGGCAGCGAGCCCAGCATCCGGTAGGCCACCGCCCGCAGGCGCGGTCGGTGCTCCTCGAACCGGTCGGCCAGCCACTCCTGCCCGTCCATCGGTCACATCCTCTCGCCGCGGGGTGTCGAGGAGGTGACCCCAGAACGAGGACGGATGTGACGGAGGAACGGACCATGACGACACCCATCCTGGTCACCGGCGGCACGGGCACCCTGGGACGGCTGGTCGTCCCGCGGCTGCGGGCCGCCGGGCACGACGTCCGGGTGCTCAGCCGGGGCAGGCACGCCGGCCACGCCGGCGGCGCCGGCGCCGCCGACATCGAGCACGTGACCGGCGACCTGGCCACCGGTGAGGGCGTGGCCCCGGCCGTGGCCGGAGTCGGCACGGTCCTGCACCTGGCGGGCACCGCGAGGGGCGACGAGGTCAAGGCGCGGCACCTCGTGCGGGCCGCGGAGGCAGCCGGCGTGCGGCACCTGGTCTTCGTCTCGGTGGTCGGGGCCGACCGGGTGCCGGTGGTGAGCAGCCTGGACCGCGCGATGTTCGGCTACTACGCGGCCAAGTCCGCCGCGGAGCGGGTCGTGGCCGGGTCCGGCCTGCCGTGGACGACGCTGCGCGCCACCCAGTTCCACGAGCTCCTGCTCACGATGGCGCGGGAGATGGTCAGGCTCCCCGTGGTGCCGGTGCCGACCGGCTTCCGCTTCCAGCCGGTCGCCGCCGACGAGGTCGCCGACCGGTTGGTGGAACTCGCGCTCGGTACGCCGGCCGGCCTGGTGCCCGACCTCGGTGGACCGCAGGTGCTCGGCATGGCCGACCTGCTCCGGCAGTACCAGCGGGCGCGCGGACGGTACCGCCCGGTGCTGCCGGTGCGGGTGCCGGGCCGGGCGGCCGCCGCGATCCGCGCCGGCGAGAACCTGGCACCCGACGACGCGGTCGGCCGCCGCACCTGGGCGGACTTCCTGGCCGACCGGGTGGGCCCGTCCTCCACCAGCACGGTCGGGGCCCGGTAGCCCGGGGCGGTGGCCGTTCTCGCCGCCCGGGCGGCAGGGTCATGCCGGTCCGCCGGTCGTCACCGGACGGCGGCGAGCGCGTGCCGCGCGGCGTCGATCGTCGCGTCGACGTCGTCCTCGGTGAAGGCGGCGCAGATGCGGGCGTCGGTGATGACGTACGGCGGCAGCAGGACGCCGGCGTCGAGCATCGCCGTCCGGAACGCCTCGCCCCGGTCGAAGTCGGCGTCGACCGCCTCGCGGAAGGTGGTGGGCGGCTCCGCGCGCCAGTTGATGATCCAGCCCGACCCGATGCCGGTGACGTTGGCCGGGACGCCGCTGTCCGCGATCGCGGCGGTGAGCCCGTCGCGCAGCCGACGGCCGAGCGTCCAGAGCCGGTCGATGCCGCCGTCGGCGAGCCGGTCGAGGGTGGCCAGCGCGGCGGCGGTGGCGTAGGGGTTGGCGTAGTAGGTGCCGTCGACCGTGACCACCTCGCCGAGGAGGTCCATCAGGTCGGCCCGGCCGGCCAGGGCGGCGATCGTGTAGCCGTTGCCGAGCGCCTTGCCCAGCGCGGTCAGGTCCGGCGTCACGCCGGCGATCGCCTGGTAGCCGCCGAGGTGGTGCCGGAATCCGGTCTTGACCTCGTCGAACACCAGCAGCGCCCCCGACCGCGCGGTGAGGTCGCGCAGCAGCTCGAGGAAGCCCGGCGCGGGCGGGCAGTTCGTGTAGCTGTGCAGGTAGGGCTCGGTGAAGACGGCGGCGATCTGCCGGCCCACCGCGTCGAAGGCCGAGCGGACGGCGTCGGCGTCGTTCCAGTCGACGACGACGACGCCGGCGGCCGCGTCGGGCGAGGCGCCGCCGGAGTTGGGCGCGTCGGGTGCCGGCGCGCGGCCGGGCTCGACGTCGAAGTTGGCGCCGGTGCCCAGCTCGCCGGCCCAGCCGTGGTAGTGGCCGTGGAACTTGAGGATGCGCTGCCGTCCGGTCGCCGCCCGGGCCACGTGCAGCGCGTGCTGCAGCGCGTCGGTGCCGGTGTTGAGCAGCACGACCTTCTCGGCCGACGGGACCAGGCCGACGATGCGCTCGGCCAGCTCGACCTCGCCGGCCTGCGGGCCGACCCAGTTCAGGTCGACGGTGTCGATCGTCCGCCGGACCGCCGCGTTGACGTGCGGGTCGGCGTGGCCGAGGACGATCGGTCCGTACGCGAGCAGGTGGTCGACGTACCGCCTGCCGCGGGCGGTCTCCAGGTGGGCGCCCCGCGCACGGACGACGACCTCGTGGAACAGCGGGCGGCCGCCGGCCGAGGCGCCGTGCGGGATCACGCGCTCGGCGCGGGCGAGGTGGGCGTCGGTGTCGAGCACGGGCGCCGGCGCGGGCGCGTCCGGCCCGCGCGGCGCGATCAGCGAGGTCACGGTCGCCTCCTCGGAGTCGTCGCCGGCCCGGCTCGGGCCGGCGACGACCAGTGCAGCGGTCGCGGCTGTCCCGGGTCTGCTCCGGACCTGTCGCCGGTCAGACGAGCGCGGTGACCGGCCCCGCCGGGACGTCGCGGTGCCGCGCGACGACGTCGTCGACGGTCAGCCCGGCCGCCTCGCGCTCCGCCGCCGCCGCGTCCGCGCCGAGCCGGGCGCGCAGCGTGGCGGTGAGCCCGGCCGTGCGCCCGGCCTCGACGGGTGCCTCGGGCAGCCCGCAGGCGCGGCGTTCGGCGTCGGCGACCGCCAGGAGGACCAGGGCCCCGCGGTCGTCGCCGCCGGCAGCGCGGACGTCGGCCAGCGCCTCGACGGCGGAGCACAGCGCTCCGCGGTGCCCGATCGCCGCCGCGAGTCCAAGCGCCCGGCCGGCCGCGCCGGCGGCGACCGCTCCGGCGGCGGCCTCGCCTCCCCCGTCGGCGAGGTGCGCTCGGGCGAGCACCGTCGACGCCGCGGCCTCCCCCTCGCGGTAGCCGATCCGGCGGAAGGCCTCCAGCGCCTCCCCGGCCGCGACCACGGCGTCCCGGCCGCGTCCGGTGCGCAGCGCGTCCCGCGCCTGCTGGGTCAGCGCCAGCCCCACCAGGTGCGCGTCCCGGCTGCGCCGGGCGGCGGCCACGGCGGCGCCGACCCGGTCGGTCGCGTCGGCCTCCCCCCGGTCGACCGCGGTCCGCGCCCGCAGGACGGCGGCGACGACGCGGCGCCAGCCGTCCTCGCCGGCGGCCAGCCGCTGCACGGCCTCGTCGTGGGCGGTGGCCGCGGCGTCCAGGTCGCCCAGGCCCCACAGCGCCACCCCGAGGGTGATGAGCGCGTCACCCGTGCCCCGGTCGTCACCGAGCGACCGGCCGATCCGGGCGGCCTCCGCGCAGGCGTCCCGCGCGTCGGCGAGGCGGCCCAGCGGCGCGGCGACCAGCCCGCTGCCGAGGAGCAGCCGGGCCCGCACCCGCGGGTCGGCGACGTCGGCCCGCGCTGCCCGGTCGAGCCAGGCGTGCGCCTCGGCGAGCTGACCCTCCAGGGTCCAGAACCAGGCGAGCGCGCCTGCCAGGCGGGCGCCCAGCCCCGGGGCGCCGCCCGCCAGGCACCAGGTCAGCGCGGCGCGCAGATCGGGCCCGACCTCGCGCAGCAGCGCCAGCCACGGGCGCTGCGCGTCGGTGCGCACCGCCCGGTCGCCCGCCTCCGCCAGCGCCAGCAGGTGCTCGGCGTGCCGCCGGCGCACGTCCCCGGCTGCCGCCGACGCCTCGAGCAGCTCGAGCGCGTAGGTCCGCACCGAGTCGAGCAGCCGGTAGCGGTCGGCACCGGCCCGGCTGACCAGCGACTGGCGCACGAGCGAGGCGAGCAGGCGGAACGCGTCGTCGTCGGTCGTCCCCGCGGAGCGCGGGGCGACGGCGAGCGCGGCGTCGAGGTCGAAGGTGGCGGCGAACACCGCCAGGTGGGCGAACAGGGCCCGCTCGTCCTGCGTGAGCAGGTCGACGCCGGCGCCGATCGCCGCGCGCAGGGTCCGCTGGCGCGCGACGACGTCCCGGCTCCCGGAGACCAGCAGCGCGAAGCGGTCGTCGAGCCGGCGGCGGATCCGGGCGGGGCTCAGCACGTCGGCGTGCGCGGCGGCGAGCTCGATGGCCAACGGCAGCCCGTCCAGCGCCCGGCAGATCGCCGCGACGTCGGCGGCGGTGCCGTCGTCGATCCGGAAGTCCGGCCGCACCGCCACCGCGCGCTGCCGGAACAGCTCGACCGCGGCCGCGCCGCGCACGTCGGCGTCCGCGGGGTCGGCGCCGTCCGGGGGCAGGGTCAGCGGCGGCACCGGCCAGGTCGACTCGCCGGTGACCCCGAGCGGCCGGCGGCTGGTGGCCAGCAGGCGCACCGACGGGCA
Source organism: Geodermatophilus sp. YIM 151500 (assembly GCF_025716945.1). Taxonomy (GTDB): domain Bacteria; phylum Actinomycetota; class Actinomycetes; order Mycobacteriales; family Geodermatophilaceae; genus YIM-151500. The sequence goes on along the minus strand of NZ_JAOVZT010000005.1, from coordinate 292,213 downwards.
GCCGCGCAGCACGGCGGCGGCGACGGTGGCGGCGCCGCGGACGACGTGCTCGCAGGTGTCCAGCACGAGCGTGCCCGTGCGGTCGCCGAGGTGGGTGACGACGGCGGCGACGACGTCGGTGCCCGGTGCGGTCGGGGCGCCGGTGGCGCCTGCGACGGCGCCGGCGACCGCGGCGTCGTCGCAGACGCCGGCCAGGTCGGCGAACCAGACCGCTCCGTGCCGCCGCTCGAGGACGGCGATCGCCAGGCGCGTCTTGCCGGTGCCACCGGGCCCGGTCAGCGTGACCAGTCCGGCCCGGTCGAGCAGCCGGGCCACGGCGGCGACCTCCTCGCCCCGGCCGACCAGCGAGGTGAGGGCACGGGGCGGACGTCCGCGGCGGCCACCCTCGGGGTCCTCCGCTGCCCGGCCGGACGGTGCCGGTGCCGCGGGCGCGGCCGGACGGGGTGCGGCCAGGCCCGGGTCGTGGGCGAGGATGCGCCGCTCGAGGTCGACGACGGCGGCGTCCGGGTCGAGCCCGAGCTCCGCCGCGAGGGCGCGCCGCAGGGCCGCGCCGACGGCGAGCGCCTCGCCCTGCCGGCCGCTGCGGTAGAGCGCCAGCATCAGCGACGCGTGCAGGCCCTCCCGCAGCGGATGGGCCGCCGCGAGCCCCTGGGCCTCGGGGACGACGTCGGCGTGCCGGCCGAGCTCGAGCAGGCAGGCGAGCCGCCGCTCCTGCGCCTGCACGCGCAGCTCGTCGAGCTCGGTGACGAACGGGACGGCCCACGGCAGGTGGGCGGCGTCGGCCAGCGGGTCACCCCGCCAGAGCCGCAGGGCGTCGTCCAGCGAGCGCAGTGCCCGCTCGGGATCCGCGTCCGCGCCGCGGACCAGCCGGGCGAAGCGGGTGCTGTCGACGGCGACCGGCGACACGTCGAGCAGGTAGCCGCCGGAGGTCGTGCGCAGCGGCAGCTCCTCGGGCGTGGCCAGCGTGCGCCGCAGGTACGACACCACGCGGTGCACGGCGTTGCCGGCGTCGTCGGGCGGCCGGCCGTTCCAGGCCCGGTCGGCCAGGACGGCGCCGGGCACCGGCTCGCCGGGGTGCAGGAGGAGGAAGGTCAGCAGCACCCGCGGCAGCCCCCGGCGGACCGGCACGACCTCGTCGCCGGCCCGCACCTGCAGTGGACCGAGGACCGAGAAGTCCACGCCGCGGAGCGTACCGAGACGGCGCCGTCCGCGGGGGCGGTCGGAACAGGGTCGGAGCAGGCCGCCGTGGTGCACTGGGTGCCCCCTCACCAGGAGCAGCCATGTCGACCTCCACCGACCTCGCCTCGCTGCTGACCACGTCGTCGACGCTGCGGTGGCTGGGCGCCTACGAGATCACCGACGACCCGGCCCGCGTCGACCTCGACGTCGTCCACGGGTTCCTCGCCCGCGAGTCGTACTGGCGCCGGGGCGTGTCGCGGGAGCGCGTCGCGACCGCGGTGCGGATGTCGCTGCCGCTGTCGGTGCACCTGGCCACGGCGACGCCCACGATGGTCGGCTTCGCCCGGGTGGTCACCGACACGGTCACCCACGCCTGGCTCGACGACGTCTTCGTGCTCCGCGAGCACCGGCGCCGCGGGATCGCCGGTGCGCTCGTCGAGGCCGCGCTCGCGCACCCCGCCGTCGTCGACGCCTCTCTGCAGCTGCTGCTCACCGCCGACGCGCACGACCTCTACGCGCGGTACGGGTTCCGACCGTTCCCCGACCCGGAGGCCCTGATGACCCGCTCCTGACCGGAGTGGATCCGTGCGGGTGACCCGCACGGATCCACCCCGGGTCGTCAGCCGATGCGGCGCACGCCCAGGCTGTCTGTGCCGTCGCCGTTCCAGTCCCCGACCAGCACCTCGTCGCCGGGGTTGCCGTAGGCGAAGACGACGTCGGCCACGCCGGAGCTCAGCTCGTACTTCAGGTAGTAGTCGATGCCACGCCGGACGGCCAGGCTGTCGGCACGCCCGTTCCAGCGGCCGACGAGGACGTCGTCGCCCGGGTTGCCGTAGCCGACGACCCGGTCGGCGATCCCGCTGCTGAGCGTGTCGCGGATGTGGTACTGGTAGCCGCGCCGCACCACGAGGGTGTCCACGCCGTCGCCGTCCCAGTCGCCGACGAGCACCGTGTCCCCCGGGTCGCCGTAGACGAAGGTGAAGTCCGCGACCCCCGTGGTCGTGTCGTTCTTGACGTAGTAGGTGTTGCCGCGCCGCACCACCAGGGTGTCCCGCCCGTCGCCGTCCCAGTCACCGACGAGGACGACGTCGCCACGGTTGCCGTAGTCGAAGGTGTACTCGGCGACGCCGCTGGTCAGGCTGTTCCGGACGAAGTACCGGTTGCCCCGGCGGATCAGCAGGCTGTCCCCGTTGCGGCCGTCGGTGTCGGCCACGAGCACCTCGTCCGGCGCGTCGCCGTACTCCAGGACGGTGTTGGCCTGACCGGTGTTCCGGTCGTTCAGGTAGAACCAGGACCCGGCTCGGTCGACCGGGCCGGTCGGCGGCGCCGCCGGACCGGGGCCGGTCGGCGGGCTACCCGGCTCGGACGGCGGGGTGCCCGGCTCGGTCGGCGGGGTGCCCGGGTCGGTCGGGGGCGCCCCCGGCTGCGTGACGGTGACGGTCGTCGTCGTGGGTGCGCTGGTGCCCGCGGCGTTCGTGGCCGTCATCGTCACCGTGAACTCGCCGGGGGTGGTGTACGTGTGCACGGGGTTCTGCTCGACGCTGACCGTCCCGTCCCCGAAGTCCCACGACCAGGACGTCGGCTCGCCCGTGGACGTGTCGGTGAACCCGACCTGCAGCGGCGCGGCTCCTTGCGCCACCGAGGTGGTGAAGCCGGCCACCGGCGCCGTCGGCGGGGGCGTGTCGCCACCCAGGTCGAGACGAGCGTGCCAGTAGCGCGCGGTCAGCCGGTTGTTCGCCAGGACGACGAGCCCGCTGGCCCCGGTGACGCTCTGCTTGGTCGACGTCGGGTCGTTCATCCCGGCCGAGTCGAAGTCGCGGATGACCGGCTCCCCGCGCCCCGACGGCTGGAAGTCGCCGAGCGCGTCCATGGGCGCGGACTTGTGGTAGATCGTGCCGGCCTGCCCCGAGAAGCCGCAGGCGGCGCCGGGCTCGGGGCCGGTCGCGAAGACGTGCACCGTCTCATTGGTCTCGTCGAGCACGACCGTCGGCCGGGTGTGGCAGTCGGCGACCGTGGAGACCGTCGCGCTGGCCCACCGCTCCGTGTCCGGGGTGAACGTCAGCAGCTTGATCTGCGCCGCGGACGGCGGCCCCCCGACGTCCGCGCTGGTCTTGACCGTGGCGTAGACGCGGCCGGCCGCGTCCGACTGCACCGTCTTGATGCTGATGTGGTCGTCGGCGTCCCGCGGCTCGGACGACGCGACCCCGCCCGACCAGCTCCCGGACGACGCGCCGTCGTCGTGCGTGGCCCAGTAGATCCGGTCGTCGACCTGGTTGCTCCACAGGACGCCGACCTGGTCGTCGAAGGCCACGATCGCGGAGATGTCGTCGGGGGCGACCTCCGCGCCGGCGACCCCCAGCGCGGCCGGCGTGCCCCAGGCGCCGCCGTCGCGGCCGGAGTTGACGTAGACCTCGTTGACGTACCCGCCCGCGCCGTCCGGCGCGACCTGCGTCCAGGTCGCCCAGATGCGGTTCGTGGAGTCCTTGGCGATCGACAGCGACTCGCTGGAGCTGCCGTTGATCCGCACCGGGTAGCCGGCGTCCGGCGAGAAGGACTTCGTCGTGTCGTCGTAGCTGTAGCGGCGCAGCTGCGCCGGCTCGCTCCGGGGCTGGCTGACCCCGAACGCGCCGGTGTCGCTGGTCTGCACGGTGACCACGTGCGAGGCGATGTACAGGTGCTCGCCGTCCCACAGGGCGTCGGACAGGGTGTCCGGCCGTTGGTCGACCCGCACCCCGGTGTTCGTCCAGGTCTCCCCGTCGAGGCGGAAGATGTTCCAGGTGCCCGAGCCCGGGTCGAACATCGTGGCGAACCACGTGCCGCTGACGTGCCACAGCTTGCTCTGCGGCTTGTCGGAGCTGGCCGAGTAGCCCAGTCCCCCGGCTCCGGTGAACGAGGCACCCTCGACCCCGACGTCGCCAGGAGCGGCCGCAGACACCCCTGGTGCACCGACGACGACCCCCGAGGCGATGACAGCACCGGCCAGCGACGACCCGATCATCCGTCCTCTGCGTCGCAGCAAACCATTACCCCCCGTGGTCAAAGCTTCACCAAACTGCGCATCCGGATCACCAGCGTTACGCATGTGCCCAACGACGGCATTGGCTCGGGGAAACGGTCACCCGATCGATGGTCCGGCTGCACCGACGGCGCGAGGCCATGTCCGCAACGTGGTGTGATCGGGTGAGCACGCAGCGGTCGGCTTCTTCGCGCAAACGCCCGTGAGGCCCGGTTCCGGCGGCCGGGTGCACCGATGGGGCGCCGGCGGGACGTGAGGACGGCGCCGCCGGCCCTACCGTGTGCGACGTGAGCAGCCGCGTCCTGGTCGTGGTGGGTGCCGGCCCGGGGATCAGCGGGTCGCTGGCCCGCCGCTACGCGCGCGACGGGTGCACCGTCGGGCTGATCGGGAGCAACGAGGAGCGGGTGCGGGAGCTGGAGACCGAGCTGCGGGGGTCCGGCACCGACGTGCGCAGCGCCGTCCTCGACATCACCGACACCGAGGCGACCACCGAGGCCCTGTCGGCCATGGGTGCGGCGTTCGGGCACGTCGACGTCCTGCACTTCAACCCGAGCGCGTACCGGGAGAAGACCCCGCTCGAACTGACCGTCGAGGAGCTCCTCGCCGACGTGGCGCTCGGCGTCGGCGCGCTGCTGACGGCCGTGCAGGCGGTCCGGCCCTACCTGCGGTCGGGTTCCCGGATCACCGTGACCGGGAGCGTGGCCGCCGACGAGCCGTCGCACCGGGCGGCGTCGCTGGGCGTGCAGAAGGCGGGGTTGCGCAACCTCGTGCAGAGCCTGGACGCGACCGTGAAGGCGGACGGGATCCGCGCGGTCTCGGTCACCGTGCGGGGGACGCTGTCCGCGGAGGGACCGTTCACGCCGGACCGGGTCGCCGAGGCGCTGCACGCCGCCGCGCGCCAGGCGGACGACGGGTGGCGCACCGAGATCCCGTACGACGGCTGACCGACGGCGAGATCGGATGCACCTCCGCACCGGCGCCCACGGGTACGGCGTCGTCACCGAGGCGCTGCGCTGGCTGACCGTCGCCGCCCTCGGGACCCAGGTCTTCGTGGGCTACGCCATGGACGTCGACCATGCCCCGGATGGCGAGCGGAAGCGGCTCGACGCGGAAGCCGAGCGGCGGGAGGAGGCGGCTGAGCAGCAGGGGGAGGCCGCCGAGGAACGGGCCGAGGCGGAGCCCGAGCGGCTCGAGGCCGCCGTCGACGCCAGGAGGGACGACGAGGCGTCCGCGGTGTTCGGCGACGTCGTGACCGGCGACGCGTTCGCCGACGGGCTGTCGCTGCCCGAGCTGCACGTGCTGCTCGGGCTGTTCGTCATCGCGCTGGCGCTGACGCGGATCCTGTGGCGGCGCACCACGCCGCTGCCGCCGTCGGCCGAGCACCTGAGCGCCGGCGAGCGACGGCTCGAGGGCCGGCTGGAGAAGGTGATGCTCGCCCTGCTCGTCGTCGTCCCGGCGTCCGGGCTCCTGCTCGTCGCCGGCGGGGACGGCTGGCTGGCGGTGCAGGTCGCCGCGCATTTCGCCTTCCTCGCCGCGGTCGCCTGCCACGTGGGTCTGGTGCTCAACAACACCGTCTTCCGGCGCAATCGCCACCTCGCCCGCATGCTCTGAGCCTGCCGGTGACGGAGCGACGGACGATTCGGCCCGCACGCCGACCAAACGTCATCGCGTGGCCGGATGCCGATGGCGTGTCTCGCGGAGATAGCAGTCGTTGCCCCGCCGCGACGCGAGGGGTCCGCCCCGTCTCCGTCCCAGTCACCCACGAGGACCACGCGTCCGGTGCGACGTCGAGCAACGTCACCGTGTCATCGCCCCGGGACGACGGTCCTTCCCTTTCGGGCCGTCCCGTGGCTAGTGCGCGACCTGCCTTGGCGCGTGATGCACCAGCACAAGGTGGGGACCACGATCTCCCTTCTCCCAGCACGTCGCCTGGCCAGCAGGCCCTCTCGAACAGCACGCTGCGTCGCGTCGACCACCGGACGGGCGCCACATGTTCAGGCAGCGCCGTCAGCCGACAGTCCCCATCCTCCCGGTGATCGTGGACCGCTTCTTCAGGCGACCGGCAACGTCCAGTCGAGGACCACGTGCTCGTCAAGCGTGCTCCCCCGCTCGGAGAGGACCGGCCGCCCACTGCCGAGATCGCGCTTGTAGGTGGCTCGCATCAGGTACTCGCCGGCGTCGAGAGCCACCGTGGACGGGCCGTCGTGCGCAACCAGCAGAGCGCGGGTTCCGTCTGCATCACGGATGAGCCGGAGTGGGACCGGGACGCGGAGCCACGTCGGACGGCCGGCGTCCGGCTGAGTCACGCGGTGGGTCAGGGCGATCCGGACGCGTTCCCAGTCGAAGGGCTCAGGGCTGGCCAACAGCATCGCCCAGGTCTCCCCCCCGGCCATGGCAACGTGCAGTTCCACGGCGGCCGGCAGCGAGCGGTCGACGTCGACGGCCCCGATCAGCTCATCGAAGACGGCGGCTTCGACGACGCGGAGCTGGTCGCGGCGTCCCGGATCGGCCGTCCACGGGTCGTCGGACGCGAGACCCTTCGCTACGACGCCGCTCCACTGCGCCCAGGTCGCCCCCACGGACGCGAGCCGGATCGGCCCGGTCAGCCGCAGATGATCGGCGAAATTCCGGTAGGCCGAGGTGACGAACGACCACCGGTACAGCGGAGGCGTGGCCACACCTCCGCGACCGGGGACGGGTTCGGCCAGGAGTTCGACGTCGTAACGACGACGCGGATCCAGCGGTCCCGAGCCGGGGAGTCGAGCCTTCACCACGCTCTCTCGCACCAGCGCCGATTCGTCGACCGTGAGATGGCAGGACGCCCGGTCCAGAGTCGCCAACCAGGTGCGTTCCTCGCGGCGGAGGACGAGCTCGGTGCCCTTGCCCATCGTGTTGGTCAGCGTCACGTCGGAACCACCGTCGTTGCGCGCGCGCAGCACCAGCGCGCGCCCGTCCACGCAGTACATCTGGTCGACGTAGTCCGAGTTGAACGCCACGCCGAGGTCATGCCCCCGGTACACCGCCGGGGCACCGCGAGGAGGCGTGATCTCGCGGACGTAGGGCTCCAACGTGTCGAGACCAGCGGCCGCGTCACCGCCGGGCCCCGGTGCGGTGAGCTTCGCGGCTCCCGGCGGTCCTTCGGTGCAGAACTCGAACGCCTGGACCACCGTGCACGTAGCTCCGTGGATGGTGGTCATCGCGCCGTCGGGCTGGTCGACCTCGGCTCCTTCGAGCGACCGCCCGCCGGTTTCCACGACCTGGGTCGTCACCGTGAGCCGGTAGTGCCGATTCGGCTCGAAGATCGGCTCCTCCCCCTTGAAGCGCTCCAGAGCCTGCTCCAGCGCTACCCGCCTGGCACTGACCTGGGCCGATGTGGGTGCCCTCTCGACGGCCAGCGCGAGCACGACCGATCGCTGGAAGCAGTCGAGCACCACGCGTCGGATGCCGGGCGCACGAAGCACGAGCTGCGAGGCGTGGAACTGACCGGGTGCCGGTGGTGACGGTGCGGTCACCTTGCCGAGGCTGGCCCCGGATGCGTCGAACGCCTGTAGGGACCAGCGGTCGGTGATGAGCGCGAGCACAACGAGCCCCTTGAGGGGACCGTCGAACTCCATCGCCAGTGGCGGCGCGGACGCGGTGGGCGGCCCTGCACCGGTGCTCGGCGACGACCCCCCGCCTCCGGGGGCGAGCGCGAATTGGTCGGGTACGTACAGGCAACGGTCGTACGGCCTCGGCGGGGGTTGACGGACGTCCCTCCCTAATGTGGCCGCGACGAGCTGGGTGATCGAGGCGCCGTGACGCCCGGCGGTCCAGGTGACCGTCCCCGCGTCGATCGGTGCGAGTGGTGGGAGCTGCCGCTCGGGCTCGTCGTGGAAGTCGATGACCTCGGTCGGGAGGCTCGGCTGGCACGGGTCGAAGCCCTCCGCCTGCTCCAGCTGGGTGACGGCCGGCTCCGTCTGGGCCCGAGTCCACTCGTAGGGCGTGCGCACGTGGAGCAGCAGCCGACGGTTGCCGGATGCCGGATCACCTGCCTGGCGTTGCCACATCCCGTACAGAGGGCGCGGCTTGCCGCTCGGACCGGCGAAGGGAACGAACGCTCCGGTGGCGGGGTCCTCGACGTCGAGCTGCAGCCCGGTCAGGCGGGAACGGAGGATGTGGTCGCCGACCGTCAGGTCCACCGGTGACTCCGCGTTGGGAGCCGCCTCGACCGCGTCCTCGACCGGACGCTCGAAGGCGAGGCTGATGCGACCGTCGAGGGGGACTGTCGGGACGGTCTCGAAGGACCAGCTGGCGGTCGTCCGCAGGTGCTCGACACCGGCCGCTTGCAGGGGTGCGGTCACCCGGGGTGGTCCTGGATCCTCCCAGTGGAACGGGATGGTGACCCCTGGATCGGGGAGAGGCCACGGCAGGTCCAGCCGGACGTCGAGCTGGGCGTCGACCATGAACGGCTGGGGTGACTGCACGGCCACCATCGCCGAGACCGACAGACCGAGCCCGATCCCGAAGATCGACAGGCCCACGGCGCCCTGGAGGCTCAGCTTGCCCTTGAGCTGCTTGGGCCGCCATGACACGTAGGCGAAGCCATCGATCCACGCCTGGAGCGTCAGCCTTACGGGCCCGATGTCGTAGCGGGCGTCGAAACCGATGAAGCTGCCGAGCTCGATGCTGTTGGCATCGAGCATCAGGTAGGCGTTGGCCTCGAACAGCTTCAGCACGCTCGCCCGGATGCGCTGCTCGCGCTCCCGCCGGCCAAGGTAGAGGTACCAGGCGCGGGGATCGTTGAAGCTGTAGAACGCCTCGGCAATGCCGGTCACGTCGACCAGCTCGCCCTTCCCGGGGTACAGATAGTGCGGCTCGATGCCGAGTTCCAGCGTCCCCGCCCGGCCGTCGAACACGATCAGCGAGCCGAAAAGAGCCTGAGCCTGAGGCGCTGCGATCTCCGACATCTTCCTTAGCAGGTTGGCGCGCACATCGAGCATGAGGACCGGACCGGGCACGACGATCACGAGCAGACCCTTGACCGCCACGCTGTAACCGGTGTCCGCCACCGTCCCGATGATCACACCGGCGCCGAAGGCCTGGCTGCCGCGCTCGTCGGCCCACTTGTTCTGGTCGGCGGCGCCGATCTCGGGCCGTCGGTACCAGTCCCGGTACCAGCGCTCGGCGGACTCCTTGTCCGGAACCATGTTGCGCGCATACAAGCCCTCGAAGCCATAGATGCCGAGGCTGGTGCTGAAGAGTGGGATCCCGGCCGGGAGCTGGACCAGGAGATAGACGTACAGGTAGGTGTAGTCGGCGCGCTTGCCGATCACGACGCGGACGCTGACGGTGAGGTTGACAGCGACCAGCTGCAGCGTGCCCGCCCCCTCGAAGCGTTGCTGCTCGGCCACGTAGCGGATCTCCGCCTGCAGGACGAGTACGTCCTGCACCATCAGGCCGAAACTGATGCCGGACAGCTCGACACCTTTGAAGCCCGTGGCGTCCCACCGGATCTTGAGCCCGTCCACTGCCGCTTGGGCCGCGACGCCCTGGACCAGGCTGAGCCCGCCGGAAAAGCCGATCCAGCGCTCGCCGTTGGGCTCGGAGCCCATGCCCACCCGCGTCAGTTCGAGCCCGAAGCCCCCCAGTCCGACCCGGACCGCCTCAGGCATGTCGATCCAACCGCCGGCCAGGCTCACCTGCCCCCTGGAGGTGATCGTCAACGCCTCGACCTCGAATCCGGGCAGCGGCCCCCCACCGGGCAGGCTGATCTCCGGCTGGACGCGCCCACCGAGGGTGAGCGCGCCGCCGGTCGGGCCAACCTCGACAGCCACGCTAGTCAGGGTCATGGCGACCACGTCGGGCTTGCGCAGGGTGACCAGCCCGTCGGTGAATTCGGCACCGCCGCGCATGCGGTCGGCAGCGGTGGCCAGCGCCAACCGCAGTCGACCGTTCCCGGAGAGCTGCAGGTCCACCGCGACATCGGTATCGAAGAAGTCGACGTCCTTGACGACCGTCTCGATCTCGCCGAGAACCAGGGAGGACTGGAAGAAGCGGATCCCGACCCGCTCCAGTTCGATCGAGAAGCCGCCGAGCGTGCAGGCGGGCGGGGTCTGGAACGAAAGGCTGACGCCGCCAGTGAACCCGCTGGTACCGATGCAGCAGTAGTCGAAGGTCAGTTCAGGGCCGTCGACGATGTCGGCAGGCAACCTGACGGTCGTCTCGCGGAAAGCAATCCCGATGAACTCGCCTGGGAGTCCTGCTCTGACCGCGTCGGGAAGGGTCTCTCCAGGAGTGAAGTTCCAGGTGACATTCTGCGCCTCGAGCGTCACGCCGCTGCCGGCGATCTCACACTCGTCCAGGGACAGCCCGGCTGTGGTTTCGATGCTCATCCCCAGGTCACCGCTCAGGCGCAGTGTCGCCTCCAACCCGAGCTGCGCGGGGCCGCCGGTCGCCACGTCCCGGAGGACGTCCTCCGAGAAGCGAAGCGCCAGCGGGACCTCCACGAGCGCGAGGGAGGGCTGGGGGCCGGTGACCAACTCGACCTCGAAGGAGCTCCAGCCCTGGCCACCGGACGCGATGACGAGTTCGACTGCGTCCGTACCGGGAACCCGCAGCACGAGCTCCGACTCGAAGGCCAACCGGCCACTGACGCAGTAGGTGTCGCCGTCACCGTAGGTCTCGACGTCCGTGTAGTAGATGGATTCGAAGATGCCGGCGTCCGTCAGGAAGTCGACGAGCAGGAAATCAGCGCCGTCGAGCAGGTCGCTGAGCGGATAGAGGGCGTGGCCGCTCAGGTCGTAGGCCATGATCTGTCCTCAGTTCCACCTGGCGGCAATCCACGCCTCACGCACGTCGTCGTTCCATTCGAGACTACGCCGTCCGCTATCGTCGACCACGAGCGGACACTTCGTGCCGCCACTGCCGTCGTCGCCGTTGTCATCGATGACCACGATGCCGCGCACCTCCCCGCTGAAGATCAGGTAATGCAGAAAGATCAGCGAGTGCCCAGAGCCATGCGGCGACTGGCGCGCCCTCAACGATTCGAAATCGGTGACGTTGGTCCAGAACTGCAGCAGGTCACCCGGGCGAAGACCGCCGAGCAACTGCCCTACCATCCGATCGGCATACACAGCCGGTGCCTCGCCAGGAAAGCGCGTCGGGTCGAACGCTGATGTGGCCAGCCCTTGCCTGATGGCCGCCCCTCCGGAACCGCGGCCGATAACATGGTCAGGGTAGAAGCCACGCGTCGACGCGGCCGCGAACTCCTCAACGATGGACTGCCACAGGTTGTAGAAGACCTCGCCCTGTGTCATCTTCGACCCGGACGCCGGTACCGACGGGTCCCAAGGGGCTGGCCCGGGGAACAGCGCCTGGAGAATGCTCTTCAATTTGCCGGCTTCGGCGCGTACATCCGCTTTGCTCTTTACCGTCAGGCTCGGTCCACCGTGGGTGACAAGACGCTCGTCCGGGTTGCCGCCCCACGCCGTCTTCAGCAGGTCGATGACGTCCGCGGACGACTTTCCTGTCGCGCGCCCCCGCCGCACTTTCGACTGAGCCTCCCAGTTGAGCCTGCCACCGGTGAGGTAGTGGTCGACCAATCCGCGTACGGTTCGCCGAAGTGACCAGTACGTACAGGTGTCCTCGGCTTCGGGCAGGGCCTCGGGACGGGTCGTGTCGGCGAGCATCTCTTGGGGAATCGTCCGGCGAACGATGATGTGGGGTTCTGGGTTCTGAGCGAGATCGAATGAGAGCGGCGCCACACCCGCCTCGGTATGCCAGGCATTCGGGCCACCGGCGAGATAGGGCGAACCACCGGCCAGGGTGACCGTGATCTTTGAAGGCGGCTCCTCGAGCAGCACGAGGCCGTGGGCGGGCAGGCGCTGCTCGTGGATGACGACACCGGAGACGTCCTTGACCTGCATGGTCTGTGTCGGGAGGTGGGTCGAACACGTGCGGACGTTCCTCCGCGGGGGGTAGGCGGCCGAATCGACCGCATATGTCCAGGCACGCGTGAAGCGAAGGGGTACGTATCGCACCGGCGTGGCTCCGCCTGCCACCGCCGTGGCGACTGACCCATTTCCGTCGATAAGATTCGGCTGCAGCCCCTTCAAGACCCAGCGGGCGGGAAGGGAACCGTTGCGCAGATGGCGCGGACTCGTCCGCTCTGTCTGGGTCGAGACCAGCTCGCGTGTGAGAGTGTCGAAATTGCTGTCTGATGCGTCCTGCGGGCGCCATCCCGCCGCCATCGTGATGAGCAACGTCGCCTGACCAGCGCTCGCGTAGACCACGGGCATCGAGAACTTCGCGACGGCGTCGTCCCCAGCAGTGGCGCCCAAACGCAACTCGGGGTGAAAATCGCCGCGCAGGAATGCAGCCACAGCATGCTTGGTCCGGTCTGTACTTGCCGGCACCGGGTGGCCGTTGTAGGTGAGGACCCCTGGAAGTCTCGGGAGAGTGTCGAACAGGAATTCCTCGGTGATCCGCACCGGGGAATACCACACCCGATTCGGCTGCACCGGTAGCGCAATGGTGTGCGAAAGGAAGTCTGGCCACAGTTTCCTGTCAGCCACCAGAGTAACCAGGAGTGTGCCGACCGTCTTGTACTGAGCGTAGTCGCTGCGACTCACTGCCTTCCAGTCGGGAAGACTGCCCTGCGCACCCGAGGAGGCCAAGAAAGTCATTGAGCCGGGAAAGAGAGCGCGAATCTGGGGAATAGAGGATGGCAAGGAGAAGTCTAGTTGCAGCGACTGAGGAAACGGCTGCCCAGCGGGTGGTTTCACAGCGGGTGGCACTTCAGATATCTTCAGAGACGAGACGATTGCCGCTTGATCGGTCGTCGACAACGGGAAGCGGAGAAAATTGCGCATTGCCATGGCCTCAGGGAATAGTGACGGGCCCGAGCATCGGCTCCGCCTCGCTCGTACGATTGCCCACCCGTACGCGAAGCCGGTACAGGTAGGAATGACCCGACTGCACGCCCCGATCGTTCACGGAGCCCGTCGCACCGTTCGTCCAACCTGCGACGCCGACCCACTCCTCGATCGCGGCGTCCATGCGCTGGGGTAGCAGCTCGAGCCCGGCAACCAGCCCCGCCGTGGGCCAGGTGAGCCTGACGGCCGCGGCGGCGGCATCCCACACGGCCGCGCCCGGCGGGGGCACCGGCGGGCTCGTGTCGAATGGGGCCCCCTCCTCCACGTCGCTGGGCAGCGAGCGGATCTCGGTGGCGACGCCCGGCCCCACCGTCGCCGTTCTCACCGCCAGGACGCGGTACTGGTAGCGCCGATCTGCAGCCACAGTCGCGTCCCGCCAAGCGTGGCCGGCACCACCGGTGAGGAGGCGTGGTGGAGCCTCTGAGGACTCCCGGCCAACCACGAACACGAGAGCTCCGTCAGGCAGGGCGCCTAGGCCCGTCACCCTCGTTCCGGACAGGACGGGCGGACCCGGGACGCAGCCCTCCGTCTGCGCCTCCGGACCCAAGGCGAGGTCGTACTCCTCGGCCCGGTAGACGGCGACGATGGAGTGGGGCGGCTCGCCGGGCAGCCGGACCGCGCCGCCCGTGACCGGCAACGGCTCCGGGCAGCCTGTCTCGGTTAGCGTGGCGACGAGGGTCATGTCCCGGACGTCAGGCTGTGCACCGGCAGGCAATTCGGCCCGCATGATGCGGTATCCGATTAGTCCCGGAGTCCCGTCCCACTGCAGCCAGACGGCGCGGTCCGCGTCCACCACCCGGCGCAGTTGCGGCGTCGGGGGGCGGCGGGCGTCGGGGACCACGATCGGCAGCGTCGCGGGACCCGGTGGCCCCACGTTGCCGGCCGCGTCGAGCACCCGCACGCGCAGGAAGTGGCGTCCGGATGCGCTCCCGTCCAGCGGGGCCGGCCAGCGCAGCCAGCCGGGCTGTGGATCGGCCACGAGCGGATCGGTCGCCGCGACCGGGCCGCCCAGAGGCAGGAACACCGCCGACTGCGCGGTGGCCAGCTTCTGGAGGTCGGCGGCCCCCAATGCGGCTTGCGCCGCACGCCACTGGGCCAAACCGGTTGGGTCCAGCACGGGCAGGCCGACGTAGGCGCCCCGCCGCGCAGTGCGATCAGCGACGTCGGCGTCCAGTACGGCATCGAGCGTGGCATGCTCGATCTGGAAACGCGTGGCGCCGGCCGCCTGCCAGCGCAGCGGGAAGCGGCTCGCCCCCGAGAATTCGTCGGGAACGGGCGCCCACAGCTCACCGGGACCCGTCGCGCCGGCCGGCGCCGTGATAGTCGTGGGGACGGCCAGGTGGTCCCGCCGGACCGCGACGCTCGCCACCGGCCCCTCGTTGCCGGGCCCGCCGGGTTCACTCGGCCGGGCGCGGGTGTCGGCCGTCCACGGCCGCCCGTCCACCGCGCTGACCCCCACCATCCCGGTGGCCTGGGGTGCGGCGTCGCTCACGGGCAGGGTGACATCGGCCAGGACGACCTGGTGGTCGGGGAACCAGACGAGCCGGCCTGCACCGGTGCCCTGCGCCAGGACCAGGCGTAGCGGGGACGAGGCGTGAGCGAGCACGTCCCGCGTGAGTCCGTCAGCGCGGACGGTCCCGCCGAGGACGCTGAACGGCGCAGCGGTTGGCAGGGACGCGTCCAACGTCACGGTCTGCACGTCCGCCGTCCGCACGAGCGCAGGTCCCGGCATGGGCGCCTGCCGTTTGGCGGTATCGAGGAGCAGGGAGGCTCTTCGCCCGAGTGCCCAGCCGACGATGGTCCACGGGTCCGCAGTCCCGGTGACCAACTCGGCAGGCTCCGGGAGTGCCCCCGACCAGTGCCAGCCAGGGCTGAGGATCACGGTGGCCATACCAGGTCGAGGGGTATCGGCCTGGACCTGCTGGCAGGAGACAGCCACGCCATGTGTCCGCTGGAGAATCGCGCTCTCGACGGTGGTCAGCGGTCCCTGCCGGACCCGGTGCTCCCAGACCGCCGCCCGGGCGGGGTCCGGCCGCAGAGGATTGCCGAGCAGGTCGAGATGCTGCGGGTCGGGCGACCGGAGCGACACGGCGCAGGGCCCCCGGACCGGGGCGGGGACACCTGTCGCGTCCAACGTGAGGGTGGTCGGATCGGCGGCCGAGCTGCCCCGGATCGAATACTGCCGATCGCCTTGCCGCAGCCAATCGCCCCGGAAGGCATCTGTGGGAGGTGCTATCCCCAGGCCAAGCGGGACCGAGACCGTGTAGGTGGTCGGTGCCGGCTGCGGATCAACGGTGATGGTGGTGAGAAGCGTCGAGAACGGTCTGCCGTGCCAGTACACCCGGAACCCGTGGGTGTCCGGTGCCTGCTCACGCCGGGGCAGCGGCCACGACCAGCGGACCACCACCGCACGGTCGACCCCGGCCACGTCCAGCTCGGCCAGGTCACCCAGCTCCAGCCAGGGGTCGATACGGTCGACCCAGCGGGCGGTGAGCGCACCCGGCGCGGGTGGCGGGACCCGGTCGGCCGCGTCGACGGTCACCGGCTCCGACCAGTCGCTCACCCGGCCGAACAGGTCCCGACCGCGGATGCGATAGCTGTAGTGGCGGACGCTGAGGTCTAGACGGCCGTCGAGCAGGTCCTGGGCAGCGGCCGGCCATCCCTGGGGGCTTGTGTGCAAGGCCGGCCGGAAGGTGGAGCGAAGCACCGGCCGGACCTGGCCGACGAGCGGCTCCGAGGCCAGGTCGGCCCAGCGCGGCTCTCCCGTTGCCGGATCGGTGATGAGGTCGAGCCAGAGCCCAGCGGCAGGGTCGGCGAGCGGCTGTGCGCCGTCCGCCCGGCGCCGCACCTCGTAGGAGATCGGGTCGTGCACGCTCCGGGCGCGCGGCAGGAGCTCGGTGGCCGGACGCGCCGACGAATGCGGCTCGATGACCAAGCCGACCATCTGCTCGGCCGCACCCTCGCGGGCGAACCCGGGGATCGCGGTCGCGGTCAACTCGGTCGGCGGCGTGAGCACCGGGATCGGGCCAGGTGTCGCGCCGAAGCAGATCCAGGCCTCCTGGCGGTCCTGGTCCCGCACCAGTTGCAGGAAGCAGATCTCGGTCACGGTCAACTGGACGCCGGTGACGGTCGCCGAGGTCGTGCCCGGCGCCTCGACGGTGACCGTGGCCACCGCCCCTGGTGCGACGGATTGCGTGCGCACCAGCTGTGACCCGCTGAAGGCACGGATCAGCAGCGGGTCCGGGCCCGCTGAGCGACCGGTGAAGCGAACCCGGTCGGATGCGGTCGGCAGGGTTACGTTGAGAGAGCGAACGCGAGCGGACACGGTCCAGGCCGTCGCGGTGCCCCCGGCGGACCAGGTGACCACCTGCCGCGCACCGCTGCTCCAAACGGCACCGACCACCGGGTCGGTGTCCGGGATAACCCGCGGCGACGCGTCCCCTTCCACCTCCCAGACGAGAGCCACTCCGTCCGGTCCCCAGCTCAGCACCCGGCTCCCGTCCGGACTCCATACGGCGCCGGCCACCCCACCGTCGTGGGGGAAGATTCGAACCTGCCTCCCGCTGTCGACGTCCCAGAGGCGCAGCGGACCGTGAGTGCCCCATGTCAGAACGAGATGCTCGCGCGGGCCCCACGCCGCGCCGACGCGCCCGGACGGATGCCGCAGGACGCGTGGATCGCCCGTCCCGTCAGCTGCCCAGATCCACGCATCACCGTCCCCAGCCCAGCTGAGGACCCACCGCCCGTCGGGGCTCCATGCGGCCCCGAGCGGTCGCGAGGGGTGTAACCGTGCCGACACGGCTGTCGCATCCGCAGCGGCCCATACCTGAACGCACCCGTCCTCGGCCCAGGTCAGGAGCTGCCGGCCGTCCGGCGCCCACGCGACCCCCAAGCAGCCGGGCACCGGCCATAGCACCAGTGGATCGCCATTTCCGTCGACGGCCCAGACCCGCACGTAGCCGTCCTCGGCCCAGGTCGCGATCTGCCGGCCGTCCGGCCTCCAGACCGTTCCGAGAATGGGCTGGGGGTGCTTGAGCGCCTGCCGCCGAGCGGCTGTGTCCGCGTCCCACGTCCTGGCGACCTGGTCGTCCCCCCAGGTCACAATCTGGGGGTCCGCCGGGCTCCAGGCCGCTCCACGGACCATCGCGCCGTGCGGCAGCTCCATGACTTGAACGCCCTCGACACTGTCGAAGATCAGCGCACGTCCATCGCTGGTCCGGGTGAGGACCTGGCGGCCGTCCGGCTTCCAGCCCGCTCCCGTCACACCTGAGACGCCGAGAGTGCTCAGGTAGCCCGGCGGCTCGAGGACAGTCCCAGCGGTGACCACCGTGGTGCCCCCACCCCCGCCGGGAAGGGTGACGGTTCCGCCGGCGGGGATGTGACCGCCGCCGTTGGGGACGTCGATGCAGACCAGCTGGGGCCGCAGCTGGCCGGGCCAGTAACCCACGACCCGGTAGTCGTACCGCTGGCCGGGGACGGCGGAGCCGTCGACCAGGCCGAGACCCGCGAGCCGAGCGAAGTCGGGGTCTAGCGCACCTAGCAGGACCAGTCGCACCGCGTCCAGCGTGATGTTCGGCTCCTGCGTGCCACTCCCGACCTTGGTCAAGCGCCGGCGGGCCAGTGCTTCCGTGAGCACCTGCCGAGTGCCGGCGAAGGCCGGCGGGCCGAACCGCTGGGCGAGGACGGCCGGGACGTCGGCGGCCGCACCCGTGGGGCTCAGGCGGTCGGCGGCCTCGAGCCAGTCCTGCGCCCCCGACCCTTGATCCGGGCCGCGCTTGTGGGTGACGAGATAGCCGGGCACGGTGACCGGGAACCCGATTCGCCGAGTGTTGAGTGCCGTTCCCCAGCCAGTGACGGCTCCGTCGGCGACGGGGCTCCAGCGGACTTTGAGAATCCCGTAGTAGTTGCTGATGCTCCGGCGACCCTCGATCTGGAAGCCTTCGAGTGCGTCGCCAGTGACGGTCACCGTCACCGGCGTCCGTGCGTTCTGCTGGGTCAGGGTGACGGCACCCATGGCGACCCGCGCGTCTCCGGCGATTCCCCATACGGCGAACGTGACGGGAAGCTTGACGAGCGCTCCAGGAGCGGCGTGGACCACCTCGACCTCGATCCGGTGGACCGGACGTTCGGACGGGTCGAACCGGCAGGTGATCGAGGATGTGCGGGATGGGCGGAGCAGGCGGACGGACCCCTGTCCGGTGGTCTCGGTGAAGATCTCGGACGGGCTCTGCCCAGGGGCGGTGCTCCACGTCGTCGGGCCTCGGGAGAAGGTGTGCGACAACTGGCCCTCAGACGCGTCCGCAAAGTTCAGCGACCTCGGATCGCCGGTCCAGGCGGAGCGGCGGAACACGTCGAAACCGAGCGGCGGGAACCCCAGGTCGGGATCGACGAACCAGCGGAGGTGTATCCCCGGCCGGAGATGCGGATGTGCCCCCACCCCGAGGGAGACCATGCTCACGCTGCCGGTCTGAAGGCCCATCTGCCGACCCCTACGTGGCTCTACGGATGTCGGGTGCTTCGCTCCGCCGGGAACTCGGACTCATCGCGGCACTTCGGCGACCACGCGCCCCGAGCATCCGTCGACGTTTCAACGCAGGATCGGATGGATCTGGCGCGCCTCCCGCTTCGGCCCGCGTCACCCCATGTAGGCCGGTTGGGCGGACGCCAGGCCAGTCGGCTGCCCGCCGAGGCTCTTCAGTGCAGAGCCCCACGTGTAGCACTTGGTGATCAGCAGATCGAGGTCCCGGTCATCGGCATTCTCTTCACGGAAGTCCAGGATCGTTGCCAGCGCCTCGGCGCCTCGCAGTGCCGCACGCTGACGATTGCTGATGCCTTCGCGCGTGAGGCCCGTATGGTCCATCCGAGCCAGCACGCGTTTCGAAATTTCTTCAATTAACTTGTCGGCATTGGCATCCTCAGCGAAGGGCCACTGGTCCCGCGGGGGGCTCGAGATGCCGAAGACCGCGGATACCCCTGGGCTGTGGAGTATGGGGTAGGCCAGCCTCCGAGCCACATCGCTCAGCGCGTCATCGGTGCTCCATATCAACGAGTCACCCTGCAACCCGAGAAGATAGTCCTTGAAGGGACGATGAGTGGTCCGCACTCGCTCGCGCAGCATTTCCTCGCCCGTGTCGAAGACCCGTTCGGCAAATGCGGCGGCCGCGCCGACCAGGTCATCTCGTAGACGCGGGAAATCTCCCTGACCGTCGGGCGGTGACCCACTCGACTGGCCGAACAGCGGCTGGAATATCTCGTCGCGCTGTTCCTGGGAGGGAACGCGTTCGTCATTCCCGTACCGGGCCCGCAACCGCGCCACGAGTTCCCTGGTTCCCCGCCCCAGGTCGGTGTGAAGTTGGGGGCGTCGGAAGAAGTCCAGCGAGACCTGGTACGCGTAGGCCACCAAGCAGTCCATCTGGAGATAGAAGTAGGCGCCCGCAACCTGCCGCGGGTCCCTCGTCACCGCTTCGAATGATCGCTCGTCGGTGATTCGGTGATTAGGAATTGACTGTTGCGTGTCGCGGGCGTTCACGGGGGTGTCCGTAACCGTCATGGCACTGCACCTTCCATCCAGGTGCCAGGTGTTGTTGAGGCGGCGATCCGCCGCGTGATGGTCGCGTGCCGGCCGGAACCGGGGTCAGACCTCATGCAGCCTCCTAGGCTAGGACCGGCCCGAGGCACCAGGCGAACGCCCTCAGTGTTTCCGGGCAGCGTCACTGGAACGTCACGCCAGCGTCTTCCCGACCCGATACCGCACCGCGGCCCGCCCGCGCCAGACCTGTCAGGCCTGCGCCGGACCGGTCAGACGCTACGGCGATCGACGGCCCGGTGCCCACGGCTCGGTGCCACAGTCGGCGCGCCCGGCCCTATCGTGCAGGACGCAACACAACGGCCGTGCTCGGCGCCGGGGCACCGGCTCGATCCGCGAGGACCGAAGGGGTGCCGTGACGATCAGCCCGGCCACAGCCGCCTTCGCCGCGCTCGGAATCATCTGGGGTTCCAACTTCATCTTCGAAGTGGGCCGCCGACACGCTCACCGCCGGGCCGATCACCCTGCTGCGAGTGCTCCTCGGCTTCCTGCCCGTGCTGGTCTTCGCCCTGGCCCGGCGGGCGTTGCGGTGGTCGCACGGGCGTCATGCACACCACTTCCTGACGATGTCCCTGCTGGCCACCAGCGTCTACTACTTCGCGTTCGCAGCCGGGACGGCGCTGCTGCCCTCCGGCATCGCCGGCGCTCTCAGTGGCGCCATCCCGCTGGTCTCCTTCATCAGCGCTGCTCTGCTGCTGCGCACCGAACCGATCACCCGGGCCAGGACCCTGGGCATCGTCCTCGGAGTCGGTGGCGTTCTGCTCATCGCCCGACCTTGGGACGCCACCGGAGCCGTGCCTACCGCCGGGGTCCTCCACATGCTGCTCGGCTCGATCAGCGTGGGCTTGTCTTCGTGTACGACCGCCGCTTCCTGACCCCGCTGCGGCTGCCACCCGAGGCCCTGACGAGCTACCAGATGGGCCTCGCTCTGCTGACGCTGCTGCTCGTCACCGACCTCGACGGCATCGGTGACATCCGCGACGACGTCCGCGACGACGTCCGCGCCGCCGTCGCCCTCGTCGTCGGGCTCGGACTGCTCGGCACCGGCGTCGCCTACCTGCTCTACTACTTCGTCGTCGACCGCCTCGGCGCGGTGACCGCCTCCAGCTCCAGCTACATCCCGCCGGTCGTCGCGCTGGCGATCGGTTGGGTGCTCGTGGGCGAGCAGCTCGTGTGGTGGGACGCCGCCGCTGCCGGGCTCATCCTCCTCGGCGCCTCCCTGCTCCGGTTGCGTCCGCGCCGGACCGGAGCGGCATGAGATCAGCGACGGACGAGTCGGCCGGCACGCCTGCAACGGCATGCCGGCGTTCGGCTGATCATGGGGATCGACGAAAACGGCTGTTGAGCTGCGGATCCAGGGTTGGACGCGACTGGCAGGCAACGGTCAGGATCGGGTGAGTTGCGGACTGGCTGCGGGCTGCAGGCGCATGGTCGGGGCCGTCTGAACCGCATCGTGAGTGACACCCCACTCCGGTGTGGATGGGCATCAGTGACCCACGGGTCGAAGGATGCGCTCTGCTCACCGGTCGCGGTCACCACACGGGGATCCGTCACCGGACGTCTCGATACGGGGGTCACGAGACAGCGCGATGAGTCCGCCCTCGCGGTGCAGTCGAACTCATCGAACGAAGGCAACCGATGAGGGGTCAGCCGTGACGCAGATGGTCCGAGTGCACAACTTCATGGTCTCCAGCGACGGCTACGGCGCCGGTGAAGGACAGAGCTTGGAACGCCCGTTCGGCCACGCCGACCCCGTTCAGCTCGGCGCCTGGGCCTTCGCGACGGCCAGCTGGCCCAACCGGAGCGACCCAGGAGGGAGCCGTGGTCTGGACGACTACATGGTCCGGGACTTCCACCGCAACGTCGGCGCCGAGATCATGGGCCGCAACAAGTTCGGACCGCAGCGTGGGCCCTGGGCCGACCACGACTGGCAGGGCTGGTGGGGCCAGCAGCCGCCGTTCCACACGCCGGTCTTCGTCATGACCCACCACGACCGGCCCTCCTTCCGGCTGTCCGACACCACCTTCCACTTCGTCTGCGGCGATCCCGCCACAGTGCTGCAGCGCGCGTTCGAGGCGGCCGACGGAAAGGACGTCCGGTTGGGGGGCGGCGCCAACACCATCCGGCAGTTCCTCGACGCCGATCTCATCGACACCCTGCACGTCGCCGTCGCCCCGGTGGAGCTCGGCGGCGGGTCGCGGCTGTGGGATTCCCCCGAGGAGCTCCTGGACCGCTACCACTGTGACGTCGTGCCCAGTCCCAGCGGCGTGGTGCACCACCTGTTCTGGCGGCGCTGACAGCGGCCGCTCGACGAGCCCGCTCCGGCCACGTCCGAGACCCGTCGGCCGGAGCCACCGTGCCGCGGAACTCCTCATCCGGACACGGAGTCATCCGAGCGTCGCGCTCAGCGCAGACGGTCACGAGGGAGCCAGTTCCGCCTGGATCTCACGGATCACCGAGGCAAGGACGCCGGATGCCAGGAGCCCGGCGCCCAGAGGACCCGCGGGGTCCTCTCCGAGCGGCGGCAGCAGCCGAAGCGCGGCTCGGGTCCGTGCTGTCATCTGCCCCAGCTGCCACGTGACCTCGTCGTGGACGGCCTGCGGATGGTCGGGTGCTGCGAGCCCGGCGGCCTTCGCGGCGTACGCGGCCGCACCCAAGGCGTGCGCTCCCATGTGCGGGACGGCGGCTGCCTGTGCAGCCGCTCTGGCTGCCGCAGCGGCCGCGGGCGAGCTGACGGCACTGGCTGCGCGGACGGCGACGAAGCGTCTGCGGATCTCACCCGCAGCGTCGAGGTCACCCCGACCGAAAGCCCGGGCGCGGGCGATGGCCTCACGAGGGCGGTCGTCTGTCGGAGCCTCCGCCTCGAACAGCGAGAGGACGTGCTCGGCGCAGTCCGCGGCCCACATCGCGACCTCTCGCCGTGCAGCTTCGCTGAGTGTCTGGGGAGAGGTCACCGCGGCACCCTTGCAGACTTGCGGCTGCGCCGACGCCGGTCGGCTCGCTCGTCCGCTGCACCGGTGAAGGATCCCCATGCCGTGACGGCGGCTGCGCGAGCGGACTCCCAGCCGTGACCACACCGCCGAGGCCGCACAGCACGTACCTGCTCGTCATCCCCGTCATGCCCACCTTGCTTCGAGGATGTTCCCGATGGCCGACCGCACCCGGCCCACCGTCACCCTCGCCACGCGCATCGGCCCCGACGAGACCTCGAGGCCGAGGACGTCCGGGCTGCCCGACGGAAGCCGGCTGACCGAGGACGGAGCGGCGGAGATCGTCGACGAGGTCCGCCGCCGCGTAGCGACCTCGGGGAAACGGCGAGCGTGACAGCCAGGCGATGTCAGTGCGGACTGACGCCGCCCTGTGACTGCTGTCGACGGCGCCTGAGAACTGACCCCCTGACGGCGGGCGGGTTCCACGGCTTGTCGCAACGCTGCGCCACTCGCGGCACCTCGGCATCGGACCGGACGGCTTCCGCCTCGGGCGCCGAGTCCTGTACCGACGGCAAGATCTGGACCGCTGGGTCGCCGAGCAGCGCGGCGCACAGTCAACGGGCAGGTGAGCGACCACCCCTGCAGAGGAGAGTGGGTCGTTGTCCTCGACCGAGAGATCAGCAGAACTGTCACCATGGACCGGGGAGGTGAATCGCCTGACCACGACACCGAAGCAGCCTGAGCGCAAAGCGGATGACGACGTCGTTCCCACCGACGAGCTGATTCGCCAGCAGGGAGTTCACCCCATCGCCTCCGCGAACGACGTGGCCACCGACGATCCCTTCGCGTCGGACGACGAGCACGCGGACTTCCTCGCCGACCTCTACGCCTCCCGGCGGTCCAACGTCTCGTGAGCGTCGTCGTCCTCGACACGACGTCGCCTCCTCGTTGCTGCGCCGACGCGCCCCGGAGGTGGTCGCCGCGCGGCTTGCCGGCCACGTCGCCGCGGTCACCTAGGCACTGACCGAAGCCATGCCGGAGAAGTACCGGGCGTCGGCCACCCTCGCGGCACGCACGGGGCTCCGCCAGGGCGAGGCCTTCGGCCGCACCGTCGACCGCGTCGACTTCCTGCTCCGGCAACTCACCGTCGACCGGCAGCTCGTGACCATTCCCGACGGGCGCCCCACCTCGCGCCGCCCGAGACGCAGGCGTCCGTCCGGGCGGTGCCGCTCCCGCAGGTCGTCGTCGATGCGCTGGCGGCCCACCTGGCCGCTTGGCCCACCGACGAGTTCGTCTTCACCACCGAAATCGGCGGCCCCATCCACCGCCCGCGTTTTCCGCAGCCGTCTGGCGACCGGCGGTCGGCGTGCCGGGCTCAGCGGCGTGAACATGCACTCCCTGCGGCACTCTTGCGCCAGCCTGCTCATCCGGCACGGCGAGTCGGTGAAGACCGTCCAGGCGCGGCTGAGTCACGCCAGCGCCGCCGAGACGCTGGACACCTACAGCCACCTCTGGCCCGACTCGGACGACCGGACCAGAGCCGCCGTCGACGCCGTGCTCGGTCGAGTTGCGGACTCCCTGCGGACTGACGCCGTCCACTGAACCCACAAGAGCAGGTCAGGGACGGGCGACGGACGAGTCGGCCTGTACGCCGGGTTCTGTCCCCGGGCGCCTCGCGGCGTCCCGGTGGGCGGCCATCCATCTAGGCCCGCCGTTGCCGGCGGGCTCGAGCGGTCCACCCGCAGGCTCGGGCGGGCCGCCCTCGAACGCCTGCGCAGGACGGCGGCGGACCGCCGTCCCTCTCGACCTTGCTCCGGGTGGGGTTTACCGAGCCGCACCGGTCACCCGGTGCGCTGGTGGTCTCTTACACCGCCGTTTCACCCTTACCAGCGCGCGCGCTGGCGGTCTGCTTTCTGTGGCACTGTCCCGCGGGTCACCCCGGGTCGCCGTTAACGACCACCCTGCCCTGTGGAGCCCGGACGTTCCTCGGCGGCGGGGTCTCCCCCGCCGACGCGACCGCCCGGCCGACTCGTCCGTCGTGCCGCCCATCCTAGTGATCCGGCGGCGAGGCGCCGTCTTCCCCGGGTGTCCGCCGCTACCCTGCCGCCATGACGCCCCGGCCGGCCTCCGTTGTCGCCCTCGCCGCCACCCTGGCCGTCCTCGCGTTCGTCACCGCCAGCGGCGTCGGGCTCCTCGAGCTCGGCCTCGTCCTGCTGTCGCTGTTCCTGCTCGCGCTGCCCGTGCTGGTGGGTGTCCTGGCCTTCTACCTCTGGGCCCGGCGGCGCGGCGACGTCCGGTAGCCGCGGCTCAGCCCCAGAAGAGCCGGAAGCCGACCCTCCGGCGGCCGTCCTCGGTCATCGTCACCATGTCGACGATCTGACGTGCCTGCACGTCGACCGGTTCGTCCGAGAGCAGCTCCAGGTACCGGCGGTGCTCGCACAGCGACGCGACCGCCTTCTCCACCTGGTCGCTGACGTCCACCTCGTGCGGGGCGTCCAGGAGCTCGCCGACGGCGATGTACTTCACGCCGCGCCAGGGCTCCTCGGGGAGGTCGGTGAAGATCCACTCGTTCCCGGAGTCGGCGACCGCGTCGACGACGCTCTGGCCCAGCGCCCGGTGGTCGGCGGAGTTGACGTACGCCGGCGAGACGCCGGGCGGCGTCCACGTCGCGCCGAAGTAGCCGGTGACGACCAGCTCCGGCTCGTGCCGGCGGATCGCCGCGGCCAGGTCGCGCCGCAGCTCCGGCCCGGCCACGAGCACGCCGTCCCGGTGGTCGAGGAACTCCACCTCGCTGACCCCGACGACGGCGGCCGACCGGCGCTCCTCCTCCTCGCGCAGCGGGCCGGCCTCCGCCGGCGGCACGCCGGCCATCCCCGCCTCGCCCCGGGTGGCCAGCAGGTAGTGCACCTCCTTGCCCGCCGCCGTCCAGGCGGCGACGGCGGCGGCGAGCCCGTACTCGATGTCGTCGGGATGGGCGGCGACGACGAGCGCGCGCCGCCAGTCGTCGGGCATGGGCTTCCGGAAAGGCTCGGTCATGGCGGCAGTCTGCCCCCGGGGGACGACGTCAGCGGCGGACTGCGGCCCCCGTCCGCTCCCCCGCCGGCGCCTCCGCCGACGAGCCGCCCCCGGACCGCGCGCTCGACGGCGCCGCCCGCACCAGCGCCGCCACCGCGAGCCCCCCGGCGATGCCCAGCGCGCCGCACGCCAGGTACACCCAGCTCAGGCCGTCGGCATAGGCGAGCCCGAAGGTGTCGGCGAGACCCGCGCGGGCCTCCGGTGGCGCGTCGGCGAGCAGCTGCGGCGCCTGCCCGGCCGACAGCGCCGAGGCGGTCGCCGACGGTTCCGGGACGCCGCCGTCCCGCAGCGCCCCGGCCGCGCCCGTGGTGAACAGCGACCCCAGGACGGCGATGCCGACCGCGAACCCGAGCTGCCGGGAGGTGTTGACCGCGCCGGCGGCCATGCCGCTGTGTTCGCGCGGCACCGTCGCCAGCGCGGCGGAGGCCAGCGTCGGGTTCGCCGTCCCGACGCCCACGCCGAGCACCGCCAACCCCGGCACCAGCACCGTCCAGCTCGCGCCGGCGTCGACCCGCGCCAGCAGCAGCGCCCCGGTGCCGACCAGCACCAGACCGGCCGCCAGCACCACCCGCGGCGGGCGCTCCTGCAGCCGGCGCCCGGCGAACGCGGCCACCA
Organism: Geodermatophilus sp. YIM 151500; assembly: GCF_025716945.1. GTDB lineage: Bacteria > Actinomycetota > Actinomycetes > Mycobacteriales > Geodermatophilaceae > YIM-151500. Next base: position 265,900 of record NZ_JAOVZT010000005.1, on the reverse strand, counting down.
CGAAGCTCATCGCCGACAGCGGGATGAACACCAGCCCGGCCTCCAACGGCGACAGGCCCTCGATCGACTGCAGCCACAGCGACGTGTAGATCAGCGACGCGAACGCCGCGGCGTTGAGCAGCAGCGCGCCGAGCATGATCCCGCTGAACGACCGCGAGCCGAACAACCGGACGTCGAGCATCGGCGCCCTCCGGCGGCGCTCCACCGCCACCCACACCGCGAGCACCACGAGCCCACCGGCCGGCGGACCCCAGGCCGCCGGCCGCGCCCAGCCGCCGGCCGCCGCCTGCACCAGCCCGAACACCACCGCGCCCGCGCCGAGCGTGAACAGCGCGATGCCCGGCACGTCCGGCCGCGGCGCCCCCGCCCGCCGCCACTCCTCGACGACGGCCAGCGTCAGCCACACGCCGACCGCGGACAGCGGCAGGTTGACGAAGAAGATCCACCGCCACGACAGCTCGGTCAGCGCGCCGCCCAGGATGGGTCCCAGCGCCGCCGCCGCGCCGACGACCGCGCCCCACACGCCGAACGCCGTCCCCCGGTCGCGGCCCTCGTAGCTGGTGCCGATCAGCGCGATCGTCGTCGCGAACATCGCCGCCCCGCCCAGGCCCTGCACCGCCCGCGCCACGATCAGCCAGCCCGCCGACGGCGCCAGCCCGCACGCCAGCGACGCCAGCGCGAACACGACCAGCCCGAGCAGGTACACCCGGCGGCGACCGTAGAGGTCGGCCAGCGATCCCGCGCCGAGCACGAACGAGGCCAGGCCCAACGCGTAGACGTCGACCACCCACTGAAGCTGGGTGAAGGAGGTGCCCAGGTCGCGGGCCAGGTCTGGCAGCGCGACGTTCACGATCGTGACGTCGATCAGCAGCATGAAGGTGCCGGTGCAGATCGCCACCAGCGGGAACCACTTGCGCACCACCGGGCTGTGCCCCGCCGACCACCGGGGCAACCGGCGCGGAGGCGCGTCGCCGTCCGGGGCCCGTTGCCCACCGTAGGCTGCCCGCTCGTGTCCGCCGTCGACCTGCTCATCGTCGCGGGGGTGGCCCTCGGCGCCGGGGCGATCAACTCCATCGCCGGCGGCGGGTCGCTGATCCTCTTCCCCACGCTGGTCGCCCTCGGGTTGGGCACCGTGGCCGCCAACGTCACCAACTCGATCGCCCAGTGGCCGGGCTACCTCGGCGGCGTCCTCGGCTTCCGCCCCGAGTACAAGGGGCAGCGGGGCCGGCTGCTGCGCTTCGGCCTGGTCGCCGTCCTCGGCGGGACGGCGGGCAGCGTGCTGCTGCTGACCACCCCGGCGCGGGCCTTCGACCTCGTCGTCCCGGTGCTGGTGCTGATGGCCAGCCTGCTGCTGGCCGCCCAGCCGCTGCTCACCGTGCGGCTGCGCCGGGCCGAGGACGACCTCCGCGACCGCGACCCGGCCTGGCTGTACATCGTGCTGTTCCTGGCCACCGTCTACGGCGGCTACTTCGGCGGGGCGCTGGGCGTCATCCTGGTCGCCGTCCTCGGGCTGGGCCTGCACCGGCTGAAGCTCGCCAACGCGCTCAAGTCGGCGCTCTCGGCGGTGACCGCGACGGTCACCGTGATCATCTTCGGCATCTGGGGGCCGGTCGACTGGCTCGCCGTCGCCGTCGCCGCCCCGGCCAGCCTGCTCGGCGGGTTCCTCGGCGCGCGGATCGCCACCGTCATCCCGACCACCCCGCTGCGGGTGCTGATCGTGCTGTTCGGGGTGCTCGTCTCGGTGTACCTCTTCGTCCGCGCCTGACAGTGAGGATCGCCGCGGCGCGCGGACCGTAGGATCGCGCCTCGCACCGAACACAGCTGCGACATCCCGGCTCACGAGGCAGGAACCATGCGCCGCCGCACCCGTCCGCCGCTCCTGCTCGCCGCCGCCCTGGTGGTCGCCGCGTGCGCGCCGCAGGAGGAGTCCACCGATCCGCCGGCCGCCGGCACGGGCGCGGCGACGGACGGAGCCGGCGGTGCCTGCACCCCCGAGCAGCTGGAGACCCTGGAACCCGGCACGCTCACGGTCGCCACCGACGAGCCCGCCTACGAGCCGTGGGTGGTCGGCGACGCCCCCGAGACCGGGGAGGGGTTCGAGGCGGCGGTGGCCTACGCCGTCGCCGGGGAACTCGGCTACGGCGAGGACCAGGTGACCTGGACCCGCGTGCCGTTCAACGCCGCCATCCAGCCCGGCGAGCGGCCGTTCGACTTCGACATCAACCAGTTCTCCATCACCGAGGAGCGCAGGCAGGCCGTCGACTTCTCCTCGCCGTACTACACCGTCAGCCAGGCGGTCATCACCGTCGCCGGCTCTTCCGCCGAGGGGGCCGCGAGCCTCGAGGACCTGCGCGGGCTGCGCCTCGGCGCCCAGGTGGCGAGCACCAGCCTGGACGCGCTGACCCAGGTGATCGCGCCGGAGACCGAGCCCGTCGTGTTCAACACCAACGACGACGCCAAGCTGGCGCTCCAGAACGGGCAGGTCGACGGCATCGTCGTCGACCTGCCGACCGCCTTCTACATCACCGCGGCGGAGCTGGAGAACGGCGTGATCGTCGGGCAGGTCGCCACCCCCGAGGGCACCGGTGACCAGTTCGGCCTGCTGCTCGAGAAGGACAGCCCGCTCACCGACTGCGTCAGCCGGGCGGTCGACGCGCTGCGCGAGGACGGCACCCTGGCCGCACTCGAGCAGGAGTGGCTGGCCGACGTCGCCGACGCGCCGGTGCTCGGGTGACGGCCGGACGCCGAACGCCTCGATGACAGGAGGGCAGCCGCCCGGTGCCGGCCTGCCCGGCAGCGGGCTGCCCGGCAACGATCCCCGGACGCGCACCTCCGCCGGGCCGGCCGCGGCCGAGCGGCACCCGGTGCCGCCGCCGAGCGAGCTGGAGCTGTCCCGCCGGGCCTGGCGACGGGCCCGCGGCCGGCGCTCGACGGTCGTCGCCCTGGCCTCCACGCTGCTGTTCGCGGCGGTCGCCTACCTGGTGGTCACGCGCGCGCCCGGCTGGCCGCGGGTGCGGACGACGTTCTTCTCCCCCACCGTCGCCGTCGAGCACCTCCCCGAGATCCTCGTGGGCCTCTGGCTCAACCTGCAGGTGCTCGTCGTCGGCGGCGTGCTGGTGCTCGTCGTCGGCCTCCTGGTCGCGCTCGCCCGCACGGTGCGGGGTCCCGCCTTCGCCCCGCTGCGGATCCTCGCCACCACCTACGTCGACCTGTTCCGCGGCGTCCCGCTGATCATCGTGCTGTACCTGGTCGGCTTCGGGCTGCCCGCGCTCCGGCTGCAGGGCGTGCCCACCTCGCCGTTCGTGCTGGGCACGGTGGCGGTCGTGCTGACCTACGGCGCCTACGTCGCCGAGGTCTTCCGCGCCGGCATCGAGTCGGTGCACCCGAGCCAGCGTGCCGCCGCGCGGTCGCTGGGCCTGAGCTACCGGCAGAGCATGCGGATCGTCGTCCTGCCGCAGGCGCTGCGCACGGTCACCCCACCGCTGCTCAACGACTTCGTCGCGCTCCAGAAGGACGTCGGCCTCATCTCCGTTCTCGGCGCGGTCGACGCCGTCCGATCCGCGCAGATCGCCGTCGGGCAGACCTTCAACTTCACGCCCTACGTGGTCGCCGGGCTGCTGTTCGTGCTGCTCGCGGTGCCGTCGGCCCGGCTGGCCGACGCGGTGACCGCCCGGGCGCGCCGCCGCCAGCAGGCCGGGGGCCTGCTGTGAGAAGGACCCCGCCCTCCCCACCCCCCGCAGGCTCGGGGCGGGCCCCTGGGCAGGGCCACCCGGGCACCGTCCTGGAGCTGCGCGGGGTGGTCAAGGTCTTCGGCGGGGTCGCGGTGCTGCGCGGGGTCGACCTGCCCGTGGGCGAGCACTCGGTCGTCGCGCTGATCGGTGGGTCGGGCTCGGGGAAGTCCACCCTGCTGCGCTGCGCCAGCCTGCTGGAGACGGTGGACGACGGGCAGGTCCTGCTCGACGGCGAGGACGTCACCGACCCGCGCGTCGACGCCGACCAGGTGCGCCGGCGGCTGGGCGTGGTCTTCCAGGCCTACAACCTCTTCCCCCACCTGTCGGTGCTCGACAACGTGACCCTGGCGCCGACGGTGGTGCACGGCCGGCCGAAGGCCGAGGCGGTCGACGAGGCGCGCACGCTGCTGACCCGGATCGGGCTCGCGGACAAGGCCGGCGAGTACCCCGACCGGCTCTCCGGCGGCCAGCAGCAGCGGGTGGCCATCGCGCGGGCGCTGGCGGTGCGACCGCGGGTGCTGCTGCTCGACGAGGTGACCAGCGCGCTCGACCCGGAACTGGTCGGCGAGGTGCTGGCCCTGGTGCGCGAGGTCGCCGCGCAGGGCATGACGATCCTGATGGCCACGCACGAGATGGGTTTCGCCCGGCAGGTCGCCGACACCGTGGCGTTCCTGTCCGACGGCGTGGTGCTCGAGTCCGGCCCGCCGGCCCAGGTGCTCGGCGACCCGGTCCAGCCGCGCACCCGCCGGTTCCTGTCCAGGGTCATCGACGCCGGCCGGCTCTGACACCGCCGTCCTCCGGACGGCACCGCGGCCACGTGCCGTCCCCCGTGACGTGGAGCCGCTGCCTTCCCGTCGGGAGTTCTCCGGCCCCCGCGACGGCGACGCAGCTATCCCAGATGTGACGTGTCGTTCACAAGTCGGACCGACGAGCGTCCGTCGGACGACCAGCTCACCGTCGACAGCGACGCCGCGTCGAGGAACATCCGGTGCACGACGTCCTCGCCGACTCCCAGTCCGGCGGCGAGCAGCAGCTTGATCGGCGTCACGTGGCTGATCACGAGCACGGTGCCTCCGGCGTGCCGGTCGAGGATCCGCGCCCGCGCCCGGCGCACCCGGGCGGCCACGTCGAGCACGGACTCCCCGCCCGGTGCGGCCACCGACACCTGGGCCATGAACCGCCGCGTGGCCAGCGGGTGCTTGGTGAGCGCCTCCGCCGCGGTGAGGCCCTCCAGGTCGCCGAAGTCGAGCTCGACCAGGTCGTCGTCGTGCACGACGGGGAGTCCGAGGACGCCGGCGACGATCTCCGCCGTCTCCCGGGTGCGGCGCAGCGGCGAGGCCACGACGACCTCGACGCCCAACCCGGCCACCCGCGCCCCGGACGCCTCCGCCTCCGCCCGCCCGGTCCGCGACAGCGGGAGATCGTTGCGGCCGCTGTAGCGACGCTCCGGGCTGTGCTCCGTGCTCCCGTGCCGGAGCAGGTGCGTCACCGTCGTGACCACCGGCGCGGGCTCCGTGGGCTGCACGTCGTCGCCGGACAGCACCGGTTCGGCGGCCTGGTCGCGGTGCACCGGCTTGCCGTCCATCGCCTCGTTGGCCAGCGCGTCGGCGGCGCCGTTCTGCGCCCGCGGCACCCAGGTGTAGCGCACCCCGCCGAGCTGCCGGGCGAGCGCGCGGGCCTGGAGGGCGAGCTGCTGCATGTCCGGGTGCTTGATCTTCCAGCGGCCCGACATCTGCTCGACGACCAGCTTGGAGTCCATCCGCACCTCGACCTCGGCGGTGGGGTCCAGGTCGAGCGCGGCCTGCAGCCCGGCCACCAGGCCGCCGTACTCGGCGACGTTGTTGGTCGCCCGCCCCACGGAGGCCGCCCGCTCGGCGAGCACCCGGCCGGTGTCGGCGTCGCGCACCACCGCCCCGTAGCCGGCCGGACCCGGATTGCCGCGCGAGCCGCCGTCGGCCTCGACGACCAGCCGCCGGCTCACGCCGCGGTCCCCGCGCGCCGCCCGCCGCCGCAGGGCCCGCTCACAGGCCGGATTCCGCGGTGCGCACCAGGATCCGGCCGCACTCGTCGCAGCGCACGACCTCGTGCGGGTCGGCGGTCCGGACGGCGGCCAGCTCCTTGCCGAACAGCTCGATCCGGCAGCCCTGGCACTGACGGGCCTTGAGCAGCGCCGCGCCGGTGGTGCGGGTCTGCGCGCGGATGCGGTCGTAGAGCGCCAGCAGCGGCTCGGACAGCGCCGCGGCCACCGCCGCCCGCGCTGCCTCGTGCCGCTTCGTGGCGTCGGCGATGTCGGCCAGGGCGTCGTCCCGCGCCTGCACCGCCCGTTCCAGATCGGCGGCTGCCTGCTGCTGCCCGGCCCGCGCCGCCTCCAGCGTGGCGTCGGCGACCTCCCGTCGCTCCATCAGCTCGAGCACCTGGTCCTCCAGGTCCGACCTGCGTCGTTGCAGCGACTGCAGCTCGTGCTGCAGGTTGGTCGCGTCCTTGGCCGACACGCCGCCGGACTCGAGCAGCTTGGCGTCGCGGGCCTCGCGCTGGCGCACGGTCTCGACGTCGGCCTCCAGCCGGGTCTGCTCGCGGTCGAGGTCGCGCACCTCGGTCTCGGCCCGCACGACGTCAGCGGCCATCGTCCGCTCGGTCTCCGCGGCGGTCTCCGCGGCGGCGGCCTCGGGCAGCGTGCGCCGTCGGTGCGCCAGCTGGGTGAGCGCGACGTCCTCCGCGGCGAGGTCCAGCAGCTTCTGCTGCTCGAAGTGGTCGGCCTTCACCCGCTCAACCTACCTGCGGGCCGCCGTCCGCCCGGGGCCGCGCACCGGTCTCCGGGTCCGCCCCGGGCGACGCTCGCCGCCAGGTGGGCGGCGAGCCCGAACCGGCGCCTCCCGGCGCGTGCCCGGTCCACGGGTCGGTGCGCAACGTCGACACGGCCGTGCCCACCCGCCCGGCCAGGTCGGACCGCAGCAGCTCGGCCGCCGTCGGCAGCCACGGCCACTCGGTGGCGAAGTGCGCCGCATCGACCAGCGCCGGACCGCCGGCCTCGAGCGCCTCGGAGACCGCGTGGTGCTTGAGGTCGCTCGTGAGCAGCACGTCCGCTCCGGCGGCCGCGGCGGCACCGAGCAACGAGCCGCCGCTGCCGCCGCAGACGGCCACCGACCGCACCGGGCGGTCCGGGTCGCCGGCCAGCCGCATGCCACCGGCGGTGACCGGCAGGACGGCGGCCGCCAGCGCCCCGAACTCGCGCAGCGTCATCGGTCCGGGCAGGCGGCCGAGCCGGCCCAGCCCCGCCCTGCTCGGTGTCGCCCCGTTCTCGGTGCCCGCGTCCGCCACCGGGTCCAGCGGCACGGTGCCGGTCAGGCCGAAGGCGGCGGCCAGCGCGTCGTTCACGCCGTGCTCGGCCGCCCGGTCGGCGTTGGTGTGCGCCACGAACAGCCCGACGCCGGCCCGCACCAGCCGGTGCACCAGGCGGCCCTTCGGATCGCTCGCCGGCACGCCGTGCACCGGGGTGAGCAGCAGCGGGTGGTGCGTGACCACCAGGTCGGCACCGGACTCGATCGCCTCGTCGACGACCGCGGCCGTCGGGTCGACGGCGAACAGCACCCGCCGCACCGTCTCCTGCGGGTCGCCGCAGACCAGGCCGACCGCGTCCCAGCTCTCGGCCAGCGCCGGGTCGTAGCGCCCCTCGAGCGCGGCCACGACCTCGGCCAGCGGAGCGCCGGGCGCCGGCGACCCGCCCACCGGCGCCGCGCCGTCGGGTGCGTCGCCCGGCTCCGGGGGAATCGCCACGTCGCAGGACTCTAGGTCAGCTGCGGGACGCGCCGGGGCGGCCGGCCGGGCGGCGGCGCGGCGCGGTGCGGCCGGGCTGGCAGGCTCCGCGGCGTGGCGGTGGAGGGTCGGGAGCGCGGGCTGCGGGCCCCGGCCTGGCTGGAAGAGCTGGTGCGCACGGGCCGCCAGCCGGTGCCGTGGCGCGACGTCGTCCGCTTCGCCGTGGCCGTGCCGGCGCCGCTGGCCGTCGCCCTGCTCGCCCGGGCCGGCGGCGGCCCGGCGCTCGACGACGAGGCGGTGCTCGGAGCCGGCGTCCTGGCCACCGTGGGCACGCTCAACGCGAGCCTCGCGCCGCAGTCCGGGCCGCTGCGCGAGCGGCTGCGGCGGGCGGTCGCGGCGGCCGGCTTCGGCACGGTCGGGCTGCTCGCCGGCCAGTACGCCACCGGCGGTGGCTGGACGGCGGTCGCGCTGTTCGCCGTCCTGTCGGTCGTCGCCGCGCAGCTGTCCGCGATCGGGGCGGCGACGAGCAACGGCGCCCTGCAGCTGCTGCTGCTCGCCGCGCTCGCCTCCGGCCTGACCACCCCGCTGCCGGTCGCGGCCGAGGTCGGCTGGTTCGCGGCGGGTGGCGCCTGGGCGGTGCTCGCCGTCGCCGTCCAGGCCCGGACGGAGCGCGAGGACCCCGACCGCGCTGCGGTGGCCGCCGTGTTCGCCCGGATCGCCGACCTGCTCGCCGCCTCCGGCACGCCGGGCGCCGAGGCGGCACGCCGCGCGCTCACCGGCGCGCTCAACGAGGGCTACGACCGGGTCATCCGCAGCCGGGCCCGCACGGCCGGGCGCACCCGGGAGCTGTCGGAGCTGGCCGGCGTGCTCAACGCCGCGGCACCGCTGGTCGAGGGCGCGGTCGCCGCGACGCGGGCGGGTGCGCCGGCGGAACCCGACGACGTGACCGCCGTGCGGACGCTCGCCGCCGCCCTCGCGCGCGACCAGCCGCTGCCCGCCGACCGCCCACCGGCCCGGGAGACCGGTCCGCCCGCGGCCCGCGCCGTCCGGCACGGGCTGCGGCTGGTGTGGGACGTCGTCGGCGATCCCGAGCGGCGGGCCGGCGCGGCGGTGCCGCGCTCGCGACCCGATCGGCGGACCCGGCTGCGCGAGCTCGCCGACCGGACGCTGGCCAGCCCCGACACCCGCGCCTTCGCCGTCCGCCTGACCCTGTGCATGACCGCTGCGGAGCTCGCCCGCCAGCACCTGCCGCTGGAGCGGCCGTACTGGGTCCCGCTCACCGTCGCGCTGGTGCTCAAGCCCGACTTCGGGTCGGTGTTCGCCCGGGCCGTGCAGCGCGGCGCGGGCACGCTGGTCGGCGTCGTCATGGGCTCGGCGCTGCTCGCGCTGCTGGCCACGGTCCCGGACGGCTGGGTGCTGCTCGCCCTCGCCGCGACCGCCGCCGTGCTGCCGTGGGCGCGCAACGCGAACTTCGGGCTGTTCTCGGTGTTCCAGACACCCGTGATCATCCTGTTGCTCGACCTGGCCCAGCCCGGCGGTCCGGTGGTCGGCGCGCGGCTGGTCGACACGCTGGTCGGCTGCGCGATCGTGCTGGTGCTGGGCTACCTGCTGTGGCCGCAGACCTGGCGGGCACCGCTCGACGAGGCGCTGCGCGACGCCACCCTTGCGCTGGAGGCGTTCGTCGAGGCGGCGTTCACCGGCGACGACGCCGACATCCGCCGCGCCCGCCGGCGCAGCTACCGGGCGCTGACCGAGCTGCAGACCCAGCTGCAGCGGCGGCTGGCCGAGCCGCCGCCGATCAGCAGCCGCGCCGCCGCCTGGTGGCCGGTGATCGTGCAGCTGGAGCGGACGTCGGACGCCGTCACCGAGGCGGTGATCGCGATGCGCTCCGGCGAGCCCGCGCCCGACCTGGCCCAGGTCTCGGTCCTGCGGCGGGCGATCCGGCAGCTGGAGGACGACGTCCGCGCGCACCGCCCGCCCGACGACGCCGAGATCCTCGCCGAGGGGGTGCTCGCCCCGGTGGCCCGCGAGGTCGACACCGCCCGCCGGCTGGTGCGCGAGAGCGCGCCCGACCGCCGCCCCGGCTGACGGGAGCCGCCCGGCTGGCGACGACCCGCCGGCCTCGCGCCGTGGTGCCCGTCCTCGCGCTGCAGGGTGAGGGCGGGCACCACCGGGCGCGGGCGGCGATCACGCGGGCGGCGATCACGCGGGCGGCGATCACGCGGCCGGTGGAGCGCGTCCCACCCGGAGGTGCCGGACGCCGGATGATCGGCTTGCCCCGGCGCCCCGGGCGCACCTAGCTTCGTGATCACCGACGACGGAGACGAGGCCCCCGGCCAGGCGGTGGCGGCCCGGGGCCGGCGAGGAGACCCCGTGGACCGCATGAGCTCGACCGACGCCGGCTTCTACTACGCCGAGAGCGAGGAGGCCCCGCTCCACGTCGGCTCCGTCACGGTCTTCGACGGCCCGGCGCCGGCCTACGGCGACCTCGTCCGGCTGCTGCTCGGCAAGCTGCCGCTGGTGCCGCGCTACCGCCAGCGGGTGCGCCCGGTGCCCATGCAGCTGGGCCGGCCGGTCTGGGTCGACGACCCGCACTTCCAGATCCTCTACCACGTGCGGCACACCGCCGTCCCGGCGCCGGGCGGCGAGGAGCAGCTGCGCAACCTCGCCGGCCGGGTGCTCGGTCAGCGGCTGGACCTGGCCAAGCCGCTGTGGGAGGTCTGGCTGGTCGAGGGCCTCGAGGACGACCGCTGGGCGCTCATCTCCAAGGTCCACCACTGCATGGTCGACGGCGTGGCCGGCACCGACCTGATGCAGCTGATCTTCGACCTGGACCCGGCGGCCTCGCACGGCGAGCCCGGCGACTGGACCCCGCAGCGCAGCCCCTCCGGCCTCACCCTCGTCGCCGGGGCCGTGCAGGAGGCGATGACGCACCCGGTGCGCCAGCTCACCTCGCTGCCCTCGCTCGGCTCGGCCGGCCGGCAGGCGCGGCGGCTGGTCACGACCGGCCGGACGCTCGCGACCACCGTGCCGTCGATGGCCCGCCAGGCGGTCACGCCGACGGCGCGCTCGCTCAGCGGCCCGATCGGTCCGCACCGGCGGTGGGCGTGGACCGAGGCGGGCTTCGACGAGTTCCGGACCGTGCGGACGGCGCTCGGCGGCACGGTCAACGACGTCGTCCTGACCGCCATCACGCGGGGGTTCCGCGACCTGCTCGCCGGCCGGGGCGAGCTGTCCAGCGAGAAGCTCGTCGTCCGGTCGATGGTGCCGGTGTCGGTGCGGCGTCCCGGTGAACGCGGCGCGCTCGACAACCGCATCTCCGCCGTCTTCGTCGACCTCCCGGTCGGCGAGCCCGACCCGCTCGCCCGGCTGGCAGCCGTCCGCCGCCAGATGGACGAGTACAAGCGCGCGATGCAGGCCCTCGACGCCCGCTCGATCATCGCCATGGGCGACTACGTCGCGCCGACGCTGCTCTCCCTCGGCGTCCGCGCGGCGCTGCAGGCCGGGCAGCTGTGGGCCCAGGCCGTGACCACCAACGTCCCGGGCCCGCGCGTGCCGCTCTACGTGCTCGGCCGGCGGATGCGCTCGGTGCACGCCTACGTCCCGATCGGCGCCGGCATGCGGCTGTCGATCGGCATCATCTCCTACCTCAAGACCATGACGTTCGGCATCAACGCCGACTTCGACGCCTTCCCCGACGTCGAGACCCTGTCCCGGGGCATCCGCAACGGCGTCGACGAGCTGCAGCAGCTCGCGCGGGACCAGCCGTCGGCCGCCTCGGCGGCGCCGTGAGCGCGCCCCGCGCCCGGGGCCGCTCCCCCCGGCCCGGCGGCGGCCGCCCGCGCGGGCGCCGGGCATCGCCCACCGGTCCCGGCCTCACCGTCGCCGTCACCGGGCCGACCGGCACCTTCGGCTCCGGCCTGGTCCCGTTGCTGCAGGACGACGCCCGCGTGGCCCGCGTCGTCGGCATCGCCCGGCGGCCGTTCGACCCGGCACAGCGCGGCTGGACGAAGATGACCTACCGGCAGGGCGACGTGCGCGACCCGGAGGCCCTGCGGCAGGCGTTCCGGGACGCCGACGTCGTGGTGCACCTGGCTTTCCTGATCACCGGCAACGCCCCCCGCGCGACGACGCGGGCGATCAACGTCGACGGCACGCTCAACGTCTACCGGGCCGCCGCCGCGGTCGGCGCCCGGCGCTTCGTGTACGCCTCCTCGGTGGCCGCCTACGGCTTCCACGCCGACAACCCCGCGCGGATGGACGAGGAGTGGCCGGTCCGCCCGGCCGCCCGGCTGTTCTACGCGCAGGAGAAGGCCGAGCTCGAGCACCTGCTGGCCGCCGAGGCCGCGCCCGGGGGCGGGCCCGACCTCTACGTGCTCCGCCCGTCCGTCGTCCTGGGTCCGGACACCGTCGGAGGCAAGGACGTGCTGCCCGGCCCGCTCGCGCCGGTCGGCCGGTGGCTGTTCAGCCGGCCCCGCCGGCTGCCGCTGCCGGTGCCGGTGGTGGTGCCGGAGCACCCGCTGCAGCTCGTCCACCAGGACGACGTCGGCTCGGCGCTGCTGCTGTGCGCCGTCGGCGCCGGGCCGCCCGGGGCGTACAACATCGCCGGGGACGGCGTGCTGACCGCCGGCGACGTGGCGCGCGAGTTCGGCGCGCTCCCCGTGCGGGTGCCGGCCGCGCCGGCGCAGCTGGCCGCCCGGGCACTGGCCCGGGTGCCGTTCCTGCCGCCGGTCGCCGAGTGGGTGGAGGCGGCCGCGCGGCCGGCGGTCATGGACACCACCAAGGCTCGGGAGCAGCTGGGCTGGCGCCCGCGCTACACCGGGCTCGAGGCGCTCCGCGACACGTTGCGCCCCCGGGCCTGACCCCTCGGCCTGGGCAGCCAGCCGAGGATCTCCTCGGCCAGCCGCTGCGGAACCTGCAGCTGCGGCACGTGGCCGACGCCGGCCAGCTCGACGTAGCGCCAGTGCGGGTGCCGCCGGGCGACGTCGCGGGCGGCCTCGACCGGCACGAGGCGGTCGGCGTCGCCCTGCACGAGCAGCACCGGCACGCGCAGCGAGCCCATCGCCGCGTAGTAGCGGGTCTTCTCGGCCAGCACGGCCAGCAGCGACCGAGCGGCGGTGAGGAAGGCCTTGTCCATGCCGACGACGTCCTGCCGCTGCTCGAGCATGAGCACGGACCGGTCGATGACCTCCGGCGGCAGGGTGTCGGGGTCGACGCCGCACAGGCGCAGCAGGCTCAGCGCCCGGCCCAGGGGGGTCTGCCGGTGCCGGCGCCACCACATGAAGCGCTCCCCCAGCCCGGGCAGCGCGTAGACGGCGAAGGTGGCGGCGACGAGCGGGTCGGGCCGGGTCCGCGGCCCCGGGACGGCGGGGTCGACGAGCACCAGCCCGTCGACCGAGCCGGGCGCGCCGGCCGCGGCCAGGATGGAGATCATCCCGCCCATGGAGTTGCCGACGAGGACGACCGGGCCGCCGGCGACCTCGGCCAGGAAGCGCTGCAGCACCGCGACGTTGGCCCGGACCGTGGCCCGCCGCTCGCCGGGCTCGCTGAACCCGAAGCCGGGTAGGTCGAGGGCCAGCACCCGGGCGTGCGGGGTGAGCAGCGGGGCCAGCAGGTCCCAGTTGAGGTGCGAGCCGCCCAGCCCGTGGACGAGGACGACGGTCGGCCGGTCGGGCCCGTCGGACGGCGCCCGGTCCACGGGCGGCCGCGCCGTGAGCGGCCGGTCCCCGGGCGCCCGGTCCTCGGGCGGCCGGGTGGCGTCGGGTTCGCGCCCCGGAGCCGCGCCCGGCGCCGCGCCACCGCCGTCCGGTCCGCCGTAGTCGACGTAGTGCACCGGGCCGCCGAGGTCGACGACGGAGCCCCACGCGGCGCGCGCTGCGTCGTCCATCCGTGCTCCTCCCTGCGGCTGCTGCCGCCACCGTCGCACGGCTCGGCGCCCGGGCGACCGCCGGGGCGCGCCCCCTGGGACCGCTGCGCCGGGAGTGGCGACCGCAGGCAGAATGGAACCGGTGACGCAGCGTGTGCGTTGGACAGGGTGTGACGTGGATCGCAGGGTGGTAAGAGCCCGCAGCGGCCACGGCGGCCAGCGGTCAGGAGGACGACGTGGCACGACAGCACACCGGCGGTCCGGCGCTCCCGCTGTACCTGAGCGAACCCGGCCGGGCACTGGCCGACTACGGGATGTACCTCGCCGCGCGGCCGTTCGAGTCGCTGCTGCCCCACGGCGACGGCCACCCGGTGCTCGTGCTGCCCGGGCTGCTCGCCGACGACACGTCCACGCGGGTGCTGCGGACGGTGCTGCGCCGCCTCGACTACCGGGTGCACGGCTGGCGCTGCGGCCGCAACTTCGGGCCGACCGCGCGGGCCTTCCGCGGCATGCGCGACCGGATCGACGACCTGCACGACCGCTACGGGCGCCCGATCTCGCTGATCGGGTGGAGCCTCGGCGGCATCTACGCCCGCGCGCTGGCCCGCCGCACGCCCGACGCGGTACGCCAGGTGATCACGTTGGGCAGCCCGTTCCGGCTCAGCTCGCAGGACCAGAGCCGGGCCGCTCGGGCCTACGAGCGGTACGCGCACCTGCACGTCGAGCACCTCGACCTGCCGCTGGAGCGCGGGGCCGCGCCGCTGCCCGTACCGGCGACGTCGATCTACTCGCACTTCGACGGCATCGTCGCCTGGCAGGCGTGCCTGGACACCCCCGGTGAGCGGGCCGAGAACATCGCCGTGATGGCCAGCCACCTGGGCCTCGGGCACCACCCCGCGGCGATCTGGGCGATCGCCGACCGGCTGGCGCAGCCGGAAGGAACCTGGGCGCCGTTCCGCCCGCCGCTCTTCCTCCGCCCGGCCTTCCCCCGGCCGGCCGCGCCGACCCCGCGCGACCTCCCCGACGCCCCCGCCGCCTGAACGGGCGGGCTGGCCGGCACGGCCCTCGACGCCCGCCCGACCCCCGCTCGGGTCCGCCGCCCGGCGACGGGTCGACCCGCGACGTTGCACTCCCGTGGCGGGGTTCTGCACAGGTGGGCGCGGCAGGGATCGAACCTGCGACCGCTCGCTTGTAAGGCGAGAGCTCTCCCGCTGAGCTACGCGCCCGGCGCGCCCAGGGTAGGTGCCCTCGGCGCGCGGCCTCTCCGGGGCGTCCCGACCGTGCCGGGGGACGCCCCGGGAGGGACCCCTTCTCAGGCGGCGAGCTCCTGGACGGCGTCCTTCCAGCCCTGCTGCTCGCGGGCGTCACCGGGCGCGTTGACCTCGGTGAACGCGACGGTGCCGTCCGCGTCGACCAGGAAGGTGCCGCGGAGCGCCATCCCGGCCTTGTCGTTGAACACGCCGTAGGACCTGGCGACCTCCCCGTGCGGCCAGAAGTCCGACAGCAGCGGGAAGTCGAAGCCCTCGGCGGCCTTGAAGGCCTTGAGCGAGAACACCGGGTCGGTGCTGATCGCCAGCACCGTCACCCCCGCCTCCGTGTACGCGGTCAGCTCGTCGCGCAACTGGCAGAGCTCACCGGTGCAGATGCCGGAGAACGCGAAGGGGTAGAAGACCAGCAGCACCGGGGTGCCGCGCAGGTCGGCGAGGGACACGACCTGCTTGTCCTGGTCGGGGAGGCTGAACTCGGGGGCGCGATCGCCGACGGAGATGCTCATGCCCCCATGCTGCCGGAGGCGTGGTGACGGGATGGAACGGCCACCCTCCAGGGTCCCGCGCCGAGCCTGCGAGGCGTGGGGGGAAGGGTGGCCCTCCGTCAGCGGCGGGAACGGGCCGCCTTCGGTGTCACCAACCGGATGCCCGACCAGTCCTTGGCCGCGGAGATGCTCGAGGTCTGCGACAGACCGGCGGTGGGCGCGACCTCGGTGACGTCACCCGGCTCGACGTGGCCGGGCCGCCCCGACTTGGGCACCAGCAGCCACACGACGCCGTCGTCGGCCAGCGAGGTGAGCGCGTCGGTCAGCGCGTCGAACAGGTCGCCGTCGTCCTCGCGCCACCAGAGGACGACGACGTCGGCGACCTCGTCGGTGTCCTCGTCGACCATCTCGCTGCCGGAGGCCTCGATGATGGCGTCGCGCAGGTCCTCGTCGGCGTCCTCGTCCCAGCCGAGCTCCTGCACGACCATGCCCGGCTTGATGCCCAGCCGGGCCGCCATGCCGGCGCTGTCGACGCTCATTACCGCTGCTCCTCCAGACAAGGTCCTGCTGACCGGGTGTGGGGTGGATGGTGCCCTGTCGGCGGGCGCACCGCGCGGGCAGCCGGGACGGCGCCCGGTCCGGGGACGGCAGCCGGGACGGCGGCGGACCTCGGGACGACGGTCACCGCGCGGGGTCCCGGCGCGGCGCCCGCGCCGGACACGGCCGGCGGGAGGGCCACCCGCACCCCGGCCATGCCACCCCTCTCGTCCCCACGACCCGGCCCGCCGCCTCGACCGGACGCGAACCCGACGCCGAGGCAACCGGCTGCACCCGGGCCACCTGCGGGCGAAGCGTAGGGCATGAGGCCGCCCGCGCAAGCCTCCGCGGGCGGACGCGGACCCGTGACCGGCCCCGTCGACGCGGCTCCCACCCGGCCCGCACCCGGCCCGCACCCGGTCCGCACGCGGTCCGCACGCGGTCCGCGCCCGGGCCGCGCCCGGGCCGCTCAGGGTTCGCGCCGGTCCACGGCACAGTTCCGCGGGCCTCGGCGTGACGTGGGACCCCCCGGCGCGAGAGCATGGGGACATGAGCGCTCCGCAGCAGGGCGGCGAGTCCGCCCGGGACGCGGGTACCCCCCGCGCGATCATCACCGACGGGCTGCCCAGCCAGCTGCCCGACATCGACCCCGACGAGACGCAGGAGTGGCTGGAGTCGCTCGACGCCGTCGTCGACAACGCGGGTCGCGACCGGGCGCGCTACCTCATGCTGCGGCTGCTGCAGCGCAGCCGGGAGCAGCAGGTCGGGGTGCCCGGGTTGCGCAGCACCGACTACATCAACACGATCCCGCCGGAGCGGGAGCCCTGGTTCCCCGGCGACGAGCACGTCGAGCGCCGCATCCGCGCCTACATCCGCTGGAACGCGGCGATCATGGTGCACCGGGCGCAGCGGCCGGGCATCGCCGTCGGCGGGCACATCTCCTCCTATGCGTCGTCCGCGTCGTTGTACGAGGTGGGGTTCAACCACTTCTTCCGCGGCAAGGACCACCCCGGCGGCGGCGACCAGATCTGGTTCCAGGGGCACGCCTCCCCCGGCATCTACGCCCGGGCGTTCCTCGAGGGCCGGCTGACCGAGAAGCAGATGGACGGCTTCCGGCAGGAGGTCAGCCACCCCGGCGGCGGGCTGTCGAGCTACCCGCACCCGCGGCTGATGCCGGAGTTCTGGGAGTTCCCCACCGTCTCCATGGGGCTGGGGCCGATCAGCGCGATCTACCAGGCCCGGTTCAACCGCTACCTGCATGCCCGCGGCATCAAGGACACCTCCGACCAGCACGTCTGGGCGTTCCTCGGCGACGGCGAGATGGACGAGCCCGAGTCGCTGGGCGCCATCGGCCTGGCCGCCCGCGAGGAGCTGGACAACCTCACGTTCGTCATCAACTGCAACCTGCAGCGGCTGGACGGGCCGGTCCGCGGCAACGGCAAGGTGATCCAGGAGCTGGAGAGCTTCTTCCGCGGCGCCGGCTGGAACGTCGTCAAGGTGATATGGGGCCGGGAGTGGGACCCGCTGCTGGCCGCCGACCGCGACGGCGCGCTGGTCAACCTGATGAACCAGACACCCGACGGCGACTACCAGACCTACAAGGCCGAGGACGGCGCCTACGTCCGCGAGCACTTCTTCGGGCGCGACCCGCGCACGAAGAAGCTCGTCGAGAAGATGAGCGACAAGGACATCTGGGGCCTGTCGCGCGGCGGGCACGACTACCGCAAGGTGTACGCGGCCTTCAAGGCCGCGGTCGAGCACAAGGGCCAGCCCACGGTCATCCTCGCCAAGACCATCAAGGGCTGGACGCTGGGCAGCCACTTCGAGGGCCGCAACTCCACCCACCAGATGAAGAAGCTGACCGCCGAGGACCTCGCCAACTTCCGCGACCGGCTCTACCTCGACATCCCCGACGAGGCGCTGGACAAGACCCTGCCGCCCTATTACAAGCCCGACCCGGACTCCGACGAGATGCAGTACATGCTCGAGCGGCGCCGGCAGCTGGGCGGGGCGGTGCCCCGGCGGCGGGCGGAGGCCAAGCCGCTCAAGGCGCCCGAGGAGAAGGCCTTCGACCTGCTGAAGAAGGGCTCGGGCAAGCAGGAGGTCGCCACCACGATGGCGTTCGTCCGGCTGCTCAAGGAGATGCTCAAGGACAAGGAGCTCGGCCCGCGGTTCGTGCCGGTCATCCCGGACGAGGCGCGGACCTTCGGGATGGACTCCCTGTTCCCGTCGCAGAAGATCTACAACCCGGCGGGGCAGCGCTACACCTCGGTCGACCGCGAACTGATGTTGGCCTACAAGGAGTCGCAGGCCGGCCAGATCCTGCACGAGGGCATCAACGAGGCCGGCTCGGTGGCCTCGTTCACCGCGGCCGGGTCCGCCTACGCCACGCACGGCGAGGCGATGGTGCCGATCTACATCTTCTACTCGATGTTCGGGTTCCAGCGCACCGCCGACGCGATCTGGGCGGCCTCCGACCAGATGGCCCGCGGCTACCTGCTCGGCGCCACCGCGGGGCGGACGACGCTCAACGGCGAGGGCCTGCAGCACGAGGACGGCCACTCGATCCTGCTCGCGCACACGAACCCCGCGGTCGTCACCTACGACCCGGCGTTCGGCTACGAGGTCGGGTACGTCGTCAAGGACTCGCTGGCGCGGATGTACGGCGAGGACCCGGGCGCGCCGCTCGGGGGGCACCGGTCGCCCGACGTCATCTACTACCTGACGGTCTACAACGAGCCGTTCAACCAGCCCGCCGAGCCCGAGGACCTCGACGTGCAGGGCCTGCTCGCCGGCATGTACCGCTACGCGCCGGGCCCGCAGGTGGAGAACGGCAAGCGCGCGCAGATCCTCGCCTCGGGCGTCGCGGTGCCGTGGGCGCTGCGCGCGCAGGAGCTGCTCGCGAACGACTGGGGCGTCTCGGCCGACGTGTGGTCGGTGACCTCGTGGACCGAGCTGCGCAGGCAGGCCGACGAGGTCGAACAGTGGAACCTGCTCAACCCCGGCGAGGAGCCGCGCCGGCCGTACGTCACCGAGAAGCTCGACGGGGTGGAGGGCCCGGTCGTGGCGGTGTCGGACTGGATGCGCGCCGTCCCCGACCTGATCGCGCCGCACGTGCCCGGCGGGATGGCGACGCTGGGCACCGACGGGTTCGGCCTGTCCGACACCCGCCCGGCGCTGCGCCGGCACTTCCACGTCGACGCCGAGTCGGTCGTCGTCCGCACCCTGGCCGCGCTGGCCGACCGCGGGGAGCTCGACCGCGACGTGGCCCGGCAGGCGCTGGACAAGTACCGGATCGACGACGTCCAGGCCGCGCCGGAGGACACCACCACCGACCCGGACCAGCAGCCCGGGGCGTGACCGACCGAGCGGGGTGGATCCGTACGCATGACGCGTACGAATCCACCCCGCTCGACGCCTCCGTCGTGGGCGGCGGCGTCGTCGGGCTGACGTGCGCGCTGGAGCTGGCCCGCGCCGGCCACCGGGTGCGGGTGTTCACCGCCGACCCGGTGGCGGCGACGACGTCGGCGGTCGCCGCGGCGCTGTGGTTCCCCTATCGCGCCCGGCCGGTCGACGCGGTGCTGCGCTGGGCCGCGCTGTCGCTCGACGTCTTCACCTTCCTGGCCGAGGACCGCACCACCGGCGTCGCGCTGCGGCCGGGCACCGTCGTCCACCGGACGCCGGAGCCGGACCTGTGGTGGTCGCCCGGCGTCCCCGGCCACCGGCCCGCCACGGACGACGAACTGCCACCCGGCGCCCCGGCGGGCACCCGCTGCACGCTTCCCGTGGTCGACATGGCCCGCTACCTGCCCTGGCTGCTGACCGCGTGCGCCGACGCCGGGGTGCAGTTGGAGGGGTGCCGCGTCACCGACCTCGACGCGGTGCCCGGTGACGTCGTCGTCCTGGCCGCGGGCCTGCGCTCGGGTCCGCTGCTGGACGACGCCAGCTGCGTGCCGGTGCAGGGCCAGGTGGTCCGCCTCAGCGACCCGGGGCTGACCGGCTGGCTGCTCGACGAGGAGCACCCCGACGGGCTGACCTACGTGGTGCCGCGCGGATCGGACGTCGTCTGCGGCGGCACCGCGGTGGAGGGTGCGACCGGCACCGACCCCGATCCGGCGGTCGAGGCCGCCGTCCTGCGGCGCGCCTGTGCGCTGGTGCCGGCCCTGCGCGGCGCCCGGGTTCTGTCGCGCGCGGTCGGCCTGCGGCCCGGCCGGCCGACGGTGCGGCTGGAGCGGGTGGTGCACCACGGGCGGCCGGTGGTCGCCTGCTACGGGCACGGCGGCGCGGGCGTCACCCTCTCCTGGGGCTGCGCCGCCGACGTCGCCGCGCTCGTGTGACCCAAGTCGATGCGCGCGGGTGACGCGCACGGATCCACCCCACATGACAGTTCCGCCACGGGACGGTCGAGCGCGGTCGGGCCTCGGTAGGGCCTCCGGTCGTGGAGCTGCTGGCGGTCTTCGGCGTCGTCCTCGCGGTGGCCGCCCTGCTCTCCGGGCTGGCTTCGCGCACCGTGCTGTCCACCGACCGCCAGCACCTGCCGGTCGGGCTGGTCCGGCAGACCGCCCGCCTGCCCGGGCGCGCGCTGGTGATCGGTATGCCGCTGACCGCGTTCGGCATCGCCGCCCTCACCGTGCTGCTCACCGACCTCGACTGGCTGCAGGCGCTGCTGGTCGGCGCGGTGCTCTCCCCCACCGACCCCGTGTTCGCCGCGGCGATCGTGCAGCGGGAGGAGACGCCCGCCCGCCGTAGCGGACCCGCCCGCCCGTAGCGGAGTGCGGGAGCGCAGGATCCCTCGCCGCTCGCACTCCGTCAGGCGGCGAGGTTGCGCAGGGCCATCGCGGCGTACAGGGCGACGCCGGCCGGCAGCGGCTCCTCGTCGAAGACGACCAGGTTCGAGTGGTTGGGCGCGGCGGTCCCCGGGTCCGCTCCCGGCGGGCACGCGCCGAGGAACGCCATCACCCCGGGCACCCGCTGCAGCACGTAGGAGAAGTCCTCGGCACCCATGAGCGGGGCGGCCATCGGCACGCTCGCATCCGGCCCCAGCAGCTCGGCGGCGACCTCCGCCACCTGGGCGGCGACCCGGGCGTCGTTGACCGTCACCGGGTAGCCCTCGAAGTGCTCGAAGTCGACGGTGAGCCCGTGCGCGGCGGCGACGTGCGTGGCGACCCGCTCGACCGCCCCCACCACCTCGGCCCGCCGCTCGGGCGAGAGGGTGCGGATCGTCCCCTCGAGGAAGCACGTGTCGGGGATGACGTTGCTGGTCGAGCCCGCCTCCACGTGCGCGCAGGTGACCACGGCCGGGTCGAAGACGTCGACCCGGCGGGTGACCAGGGCCTGCAGCGCCAGCACGATCTCCGCCCCGACCGGCACCGGGTCGGCGGCGTTCCACGGCATCGAGGCGTGCCCGCCGCGCCCGCGGACGGTCACCTTCCACTGGTCGGCGGCGGCCATCATCGGTCCCGGCCGCACCTGGACGGTGCCGCTGGCGAAGTTCGACGAGACGTGCAGCGCGAACGCGCCGGCCACCGGGGCCTCCGGGACGGCGTGCAGCAGGCCCTCCTCCAGCATGAAGCGGGCGCCGTGGAAGCCCTCCTCCCCCGGCTGGACCATGAACAGCACCTGGCCGGTCAGCTCGTCGCGCCGCTCGGCCAGCAGCCGGGCCGCGCCGAGCAGCATCGCCACGTGCGTGTCGTGGCCGCAGGCGTGCATCGCGCCGGGCACCTCGGAGGCGAACGGCAGGCCGGTGTCCTCGTGCACCGGCAGGGCATCCATGTCGGCGCGCAGCAGGTAGGTCGGCCCGGGCCGCGCCCCGCGCAGCACGCCCACCACCGAGGTGGTCGTCCGGCCGGTGCGCACCTCGACCGGCAGGTCCTCGAACGCCTCCAGCACCGTGGCCTGCGTGCGCGGGAGGTGCAGGCCGATCTCCGGGTGGCGGTGCAGCCGGCGGCGCAGGTCGATGGTGCGGTCGGCGTCGGAGTAGGCGGCGGCGAGCAGGTCGGCGGCGCGGATCGGCATCGCACCAGTCTGACCACCGGACGCCGCCCCGCCACCCGGCGTGCCGGCACCCCGCCCGCCCGCCGTTCCGGCGGACCGGCGGAACGGCGGACGGCGGATCGGCGGAGCCCGGGCTCAGCCGGTGGCCCAGGCGGGGCGGGTGGTGTCGAGCTGCCAGACCAGCACGGTCAGCGGCCGCTCGGCGGTCACCACCCGCCCGGACGGCGACCCGACCTCCGCGCGGGCGCCCGCGGAGTCCGCCAGCACGACCAGCCCCGCGGGCAGCACCGCCGACCCGCCGGCGTCCAGGCGGGCTAGGAACAGCCGCGCGTCGGGCCGGTCGAGGTCGACCCAGCCGGCGGCCGAGCGCTGCACCGCGTGGGACGGCGGGTCGGTCGGCGCCGCGCCGCGCAGGTAGCACTGCAGCACCCGGGCGCCGCCGTCGCCGGCCCGCTCGTCGTGCTCCAGGCCGGCACCGGCGCGCAGCACGGCGACGTCGCCCTCCCCCAGCGCTGCACCGCCCGTCCAGTCGTGGCGCAGCGCCCCGGCGAGCACCACCGCCACGACGTCGACCGCCCGGTGCGCGTGCCGGCCGTACCCGGCGCCGGGTGCCAGCCGGTCGTCGGCGACGCGGAGCAGCGGACCCAGGGAGCCGTCGCCCGCGGCGAGCACGACGTGCTGGTCGAGCCCGGTCACGGGGGCCCGTCGCGCGGCGGGCCCGCCACCTCCGCGCCGGGCGGGCCGGGGAAGGGCACCCGCGGCGGCAGGCGGTGCGGCGGCCACCCGCCCAGCACGAGCGCGACCGCGAGCGACCAGGCCAGGCCGAGCGCCCACCCGCCGACGACGTCGGACAGGAAGTGCACGCCCAGCCACATGCGGGTCAGGCCCACGACCAGCACGAGCAACGCCCCGCCCGCGGCCGCCCACCGCCGGCCGGCCCGGGACAGGTAGGGCCAGGCGAGCAGCAGCGAGACGGTGACCAGCGTGGCGATGCCCGAGGAGTGCCCGCTCGGGTAGCTCAGCGACTCGTAGCGGGCGCCGCCGCCCTCGAAGTCCGGCCGCACCCGGCCGAAGAACTCCTTCAGCAGCGTGGTGAGCGGCCCGACCAGCAGGACCGCCGGCAGCACCCACACGAACGACGGCCAGGCGCGGGTGAGGAACAGCCAGATCACGACGGGCAGCAGCACCGCCAGGCGGAACACCCACGACCCCGGGGCGGTGAGCACCTCCAGCAGGCCGCCGAGGAAGGCCGCCCGGTCGTCGCCGGCGTAGACCGCCTCGCTGACCGCGGCGTCGAGGTCCATCTGCGGGGCGAAGTCGGCGCGGACGCCGGCACCCAGCAGCGCGACCACGACCACGGCCACGACGGCGACGGCGATCGCCCGCCTCCTCGTGCGCGCGGCCCGGGCCTCGGCAGCAGGGTCCACCCGCCCACTCTCCCCGACGGCGCCTCCCGTGTAACGCTGTTGGTGCACCGGTCGGGTGCCGAGTAGGAGGGATCCGTGACCAGCCGGGTGAACGACCGCCGGCCCACCGCGGCCACGCTGCGGTCCCTGGAGCGCGCCTCGGGCGCCCTGGCCACCCGCGCGGTCGCGCGCATGGACGAGCAGCTGTCGTGGTTCCGCGCCATGCCGGCCGACCAGCGGTCGTGGGTGATGCTGGTGGCGCAGGCCGGCATCGCCTCGCTGGTGGAGTGGTGCCGCGATCCGCAGCACCCGCCGCGGCTCACCGGCGAGGTCTTCGGCGCCGCCCCGCGGGAGCTGGTCCGCGCCGTGCCGCTCAAGCAGACCGTCGACCTGGTCAAGGTGACCGTCGAGGTGGTGGAGGAGAACGTGGGCACCATCGCCGTGCCCGGTGACGTCGACGCGCTGCGCGTGGCGGTGCTCCAGTTCAGCCGCGAGGTCGCCTTCGCCACGGCGCACGTCTACGCCAGCTTCGCCGAGAACCGCGGCGCGTGGGACGCCCGGCTGGAGGCGCTGGTCGTCGACGCCCTGGTGCGCGGCGAGCGCTCCGAGGAGCTGCCCGGCCGCGCCGCCGCGCTCGGCTGGACGACGATGAACCCGGTGCTGGTGCTCGTGGGCGCGACCCCGGCCGGCGCCGACGACCCGCACGCCGCCGTCCGCCGGGCCGCCCGGTCGATGCGCAGCGAGGTGCTCGTCGGCGTGCACGCCGAGCAGCTCGTCGTCGTCCTCGGCGGGCACGACGACCTCGAGGCCGTGGCCGACCGGGTGGCCGAGGAGTGCGGCCCCGGCCCGGTGGTGACCGGACCCGTCGTCGACGGGCTGTCCCGGGCCGCCGAGTCGGCGGCGGTGGCGCTGGCCGGGTTGCGGGCGGCACGGGCGTGGCCGGCGGCACCCCGGCCGGTGCGGGCCGACGCGCTGCTGGCCGAACGGGCGCTGGACGGCGACCCGCTGGCCCGCACCGCGCTGGAGAACCGGGTCGCCCGTCCGCTGCGCGCTGCCGGCGGCGAGGTGCTCGACACCGTGCGGGCGGTGCTCGGCAGCGGCGGCAACCTGGAGGCCACCGCGCGGGCGCTGTTCGTGCACCCCAACACCGTCCGCTACCGGCTCAAGCGGGTCACCGAGCTCACCGGGCTGTCGGCCACCGACCCCCGCGGCAGCTGGACGCTGCAGGTCGCCCTGGCGCTCTCCGACCTCGACGCCGCCCGCTCGCTGTGGCACTGATGGCGGAGATACGTCGCGGTGCGCGCACGGATCTCCTCCGCTCGGAGTGCGGTCCCTACCACTCGCCGCGCCGTAACCGCACGTCGGCGGCCGCGATTTTGTAGGGATCCTCCAAAACGCACTGCTGTGGTTCGTGCCGAAGACCAGCCGCGCGCCACCGCCGGATCAGGCACGGTGGGAGTGTGCTGGCCGTCCTCGCCCCCGGACAGGGTGCCCAGAAACCCGGGATGCTGACCGACTGGCTGGAGCTACCCGGCGCCGAGCCGTTCTTCCGCTGGGCCGGCGCGATCGCCGACGCCGACCTGCTCGGGTTGGGCACCACCGGCGACGCCGAGGCGATCAAGGACACTGCGGTCACCCAGCCGCTGGTCGTCGCGATGAGCCTGTTCGTCGCCCGCGAGCTCGGTGGCCTGCCCGGCCCGGTCGCGCACACCCCGCACGCCGGCCGCGACGTCGTCATCACCGGGCACAGCGTCGGCGAGCTGACCGCCGCGGCGCTGGCCGGGGTGTTGTCGGTCGAGGCCGCGATCGCGCTGACCGCCGTCCGCGGCCGGGCGATGGCCGCCGCGTGCGACCGGACGCCGACCGGCATGTCCGCCGTCCTCGGCGGCGACCCCGACGAGGTGCTCGCCGTGCTCGACAAGCACGGCCTGGTGCCGGCGAACACGAACGGTGGCGGCCAGGTGGTGGCCGCCGGCCCGCTCGAGGGCCTGGCCGCGCTCAAGGCCGAGCCGCCGGCGAAGGCGCGGATCATGCCCCTGCCGGTGGCCGGCGCCTTCCACACCGGCTACATGCAGCCGGCCCGCGAGGAGCTGGAGGGGCTGATCAGCGGGCTGCGCCCCGCCGACCCGAGCCGGCTGCTGCTGTCCAACGCCGACGGCGCCGCGGTCGACTCCGGCGCCGAGGTGCTCGCCCGCCTGGTCAGCCAGGTGACCAGCCCGGTCCGCTTCGACGCGTGCCTGGCGACGATGCGCGAGCTCGGCGTCTCCGCGGTCATCGAGCTGCCCCCGGCCGGCGCGCTGGTGGGCCTGGCCAAGCGCGAGTGGAAGGGGGCCGACGTCGAGCTGCTCGCGCTGGCCCGCCCGGCCGATCTCGACCGCGCCCGCGAGCTGATCGACGCCGAGCGCGGCCGCGCCGAGGCCCAGCACCAGCCCGACTGGCGGGTCGTCGTGTCCCCGGTGCGCGGCACGGTCAGCCCGGCCGACGTCCCGGAAGGGTCGCACCTGCCGGCCGGCACCCCGCTGGGCCGCGTCCGCAGCCGGCGGGACGAGGTCAACGTCTCGGCCGGGTACGACGGCGTCCTCGCCGAGTGGTTGGTGCACGAGGGCGACCTCGTCGACGCCGGCGACCCGATCGCCCGCCTCTACCCCGGGACGTCGTCGTGAGCGGGCCCGCAGCGGACCGCCGCGCAAGCGAGGAGAAGCCATGACCGCCCTGCAGCTCACCACCGGCGCCCCCGGCGCGCGGATCCTCGGCTTCGGCAGCTACCGGCCCCGGCGGCGGGTGACCAACGCCGAGCTCGCCGAGCGGATGGACACCAACGACGAGTGGATCCAGAGCCGCGTCGGCATCGCCGAGCGCCGCTGGGCCGACGACGACGAGACGCTGGTCGAGATGAGCGTCGCGGCCGGCGGCAAGGCGCTGGCCGCCAGCGGACTGGACGCCGCCGAGATGGACCTGGTGCTGCTGGCCACCACCAGCCCGCCCACGGCGATCCCCGGCCTCGCCCCGCGCGTGGCGCACCAGCTCGGCGCGCTGCGGCCCGGCGCGTTCGATCTCAACGCGGGCTGCGCCGGCTGGTGCTACGCGCTGAGCGCGGCCGCCGACGCCATCCGCGCGGGCACCGCCCGCAACGCGCTGGTCATCGGCGGGGAGAAGCTCACCCAGTACACCGACCTCGACGACCGGGCGACCGCGGTGATCTTCGCCGACGGGGCGGGTGCGGCCGTGCTGACCGCCTCCGACACCCCGCAGGTCGGGCCGGCCGTGTGGGGCAGCGACGGCGACCTGCACACCGCGATCGCCATCCCCGACGGCGAGCAGCACATGAGCATGGCCGGCCAGGCGGTCTACCGCTGGGCGACCACCCGGCTCACCGACACCCTCGTGGAGGCGATGCGCCGGGCCGGCGTCGGCCCCGACGACATCGACGTCTTCGCGCCGCACCAGGCCAACCTGCGGATCATCGAGATGATGGCCAAGCGGCTGGGGCTGCCCGAGCGTGCGGTCATCGCCCGCGACATCGTCCGCTCCGGCAACACCTCGTCGGCCTCGGTGCCGCTCGCGCTCTCGGCGCTGCTGGAGAGCGGTGAGGCCAAGAGCGGCGACGTCGCCCTGCTGCTCGGCTACGGCGCGGGCCTGACCTTCGCCGGGCAGGTCGTCGTCCTGCCCTGAGCACCCCCGAAGCCCCCGGGACACCCGGGCCCCGACGGCGGAAAGCCCGCCCCACCCCGAGAGAGAGGACCCCCCGCGTGAGCGAGCTCGCGAGCGAACCGATGAGCACAGCAGCCCGGCGAACGCAGCCGACGAGCGCCAGCGAGGAGGCCAAGTGAGCCGCGAGGACATCCAGTCCGGTCTCGCCGAGATCCTGGAGGAGGTCGCCGGCGTGGCGCCGGCCGACGCCACCCCCGAGAAGTCCTTCACCGAGGACCTCGACGTCGACTCGCTGTCGATGGTCGAGATCGCCACGGCCGTGGAGGACAAGTTCGGCGTCGCCATCCCCGACGACGAACTGGGCAACATCAAGACCGTCGGGGACGCGATCAACTACATCGAGAAGAACCAGTAAGAGGTCGAAGGACCCCCCTGCCCCCCACCGTGAAAGGGCCCCGTCCACCTCACCCCTCGCAAGCTCGGGGCGAGCCTCGGGACGGGGCCCGCGGCGGGACCCTGCAGGGGGGCCTGGCCCGGCCGTCGTTCCAGGAGGAAGACCCATGAGCAGCACAGCGACCGACGTCGTCGTCACCGGCCTCGGTGCCACCACCCCGCTCGGAGGGGACGTCGCCAGCACGTGGGAGGCCCTGCTGGCCGGGCGGTCGGGGGTCAGCCGGATCACCGACGACTGGGTCAAGGAGTTCCCGGCCCAGCTCGTCGCCCGGCTGACCGACGACCCGGTCGGCCGGCTGGACCGGGTCAAGGCCCGCCGGCTCGACCGCAGCCAGCAGGTCGCGGTCGTCGCCGCGCAGGAGGCGTGGGAGTCCTCCGGCGCCGCGGATGCCGGCGCCGCGCCCGAGCGGGTCGCCGTCGTCTTCGGCACCGGCATCGGCGGGGCGCTGACCCTGCTCGGCCAGGACGACGTCCTGGAGGAGAAGGGCCCCAAGCGGGTCTCCCCGTTCACCATCCCGATGCTCATGCCCAACGGGCCCGCCGCCGCGGTCGGGCTGGCGATCGGCGCGAAGGGCGGGGTGCACGCCCCGGTCAGCGCCTGCGCCTCGGGCGCCGAGGCGATCCGCTGGGGCCTGGACCTGCTGCGCTTCGACCGGGCCGACGTCGTCCTCGTCGGCGGCGCGGAGGCGTGCGTGCACCCGCTGCCGATGGCCGGGTTCGCCGCCATGCGGGCGATGTCGACCCGCAACGACGAGCCGGAGCGTGCGTCGCGACCGTTCGACAAGGCCCGCGACGGCTTCGTGCTCGGCGAGGGCGCCGGTGCGCTGGTGCTGGAGCGGGCCGGGTCCGCCCGGGCCCGCGGCGCCACGATCCACGCCCGGCTGGCGGGGGCCGGCGCGACGGCCGACGGCTACGACCTGGTCGCCCCGCACCCGGAGGGCGAGGGCGCCGGGCGGGCGATCGGCGCCGCGCTGCGCGACGCCGGCCTGTCGCCGTCCGACGTCGGGCACGTGAACGCGCACGCCACCTCGACCCCGGTCGGCGACACCGCCGAGGCCGCAGCCATCCGGTCGGCCATCGGAGAGCACGTGCTGGTGACGGCCACCAAGAGCCAGACCGGCCACCTGCTCGGCGCCGCCGGTGCGCTGGAGTCGATCTTCACCGTGCTCGCGCTGCGCGACCAGGTCGTACCGGCCACGGCCAACCTCGACGACCCGGACGACGACGCCGCCGTCCAGGCGCTGGACATCGTGCGGCACGGGCCCCGCACGGCCTCCTTCTCCGCCGCGGTCAACGACTCGTTCGGCTTCGGCGGCCACAACATCGCGCTGGTGTTCACGACCACCTGAGCACCGAGGACCCCGTCCCGCTCACCCACGGGCGCGGGGTGCGTCTCCGGACGGGACCGAGCTCCTGCCCGGGCGGCCCCCCGCCCGGGCACCGCCGCCCGTCCGCGCCGTCACCGTCCGACCGTCGGTCCCGCGGCCGACACGCCCGCGAGGAGAGCCGTGACCGCCGTCCAGACCGCGCCGAGCCTGCCCGTGTCCGACCCGCGCGACCCGGAGGACCGCCTGCAGCGCTTCTTCGACCCGGGCTCGGTGCAGGCGCTCGTGCCCCGCGACACCTCCGGCGTGCACGCCGCGCGGGGCACGGTCGGCGGCACCCCCGCGATCGCGTACTGCACCGACGCGACCGTGATGGGCGGCGCGATGGGGGTCGACGGCTGCCGGCACGTGGTCGACGCCATCGACACCGCGCTGCGTGAACGGCTGCCCGTCGTCGGCATCTGGCACTCCGGCGGTGCCCGGCTCGCCGAGGGCGTGACCGCGCTGCACGCCGTCGGCGAGGTGTTCGCCGCGATGGTGCGCGCCTCTGGTCGCATCCCGCAGGTTTCGGTCGTCCTCGGCCCGGCCGCCGGCGGCGCGGCGTACGGCCCCGCGCTCACCGACCTTGTGATCATGGGCCCGGCCGGGCGGGTGTTCGTGACCGGTCCGGACGTCGTCCGCTCGGTCACCGGCGAGGACGTCGACATGGAGAGCCTCGGCGGACCCGACACGCACGGCCGGCGCAGCGGCGTGGTGCACGTCGTCACCGACTCGGAGGACGCCGCGCTGGCCACCGGTCGTCAGGCCGTCGACCTGCTCGCGGCCCAGGGCAAGTTCGCGTCGGTCCGGGACGAGCCGGACGTCGAACTGCGCGCGCTGCTGCCCGAGCAAACCAACCGCGCCTACGACGTTCGGCCGCTCGTCGCCGGCGTGCTCGACGGGCCCGTCCTGGAGCTGCACCCCCGGTGGGCGCCGAACGTCGTGACCACGCTGGGCCGGCTGGCCGGGCGCACGGTCGGGGTGATCGCCAACAACCCGCTGCGGCTGGGCGGGTGCCTGGACTCCGCGTCGGCCGAGAAGGCCGCCCGGTTCGTGCGGATGTGCGACGCGTTCGGCGTGCCGCTGGTGGTGCTGGTCGACGTCCCGGGCTACCTGCCCGGCGTCGGCCAGGAGTGGGACGGCGTCGTCCGACGCGGCGCCAAGCTGCTGCACGCCTTCGGCGAGGCGGTCGTGCCGCGGGTGACGCTGGTGACCCGCAAGGCGTACGGCGGGGCCTACATCGCGATGAACGCCCGGGCGCTGGGCGCCACGACGGTCTTCGCCTGGCCGGGCGCCGAGGTGGCGGTCATGGGCGCGAAGGCCGCCGTCGGCATCCTGCACCGCAAGAAGCTGGCCGCCGCCCCGCCCGGGGAGCGCGAGGCGCTGCACGCCCGACTCGCCGAGGAGCACGAGCGGATCGCGGGCGGGGTGAACCGCGCCCTGCAGATCGGCGTCGTGGACGAGGTGGTCGAGCCGCGGCGGACCAGGCGCCGGCTCGTGGAGGCGCTGACCGCGGCCCCCGCCGGCCGCGGCGCGCACGGCAACATCCCGCTGTGAGCCCGGCGCGATCAGCGGCCCGACCGACGGGCTGCGGGGCCGGAAGACGATCGTCCGGACGCCGCTTCCCCGACGGCGTCCGGACGACCGGGTTCAGGGTACGACCATCGAGCGCGCTGGCACGGGTCGTCGTAGTCGTATCGTGACCTGGGCCGATGCGGCTCCTCAGACCACCTGGTGCAGCCAGGTGACCGGCTGGCCGTCGCCGGCATGGCGATAGACCTCCAGGTCGGCGTCCCAGGCCGCGCCGAGCAGCTCGTCGATCTTGTGCCGGAAGGCCTCGATGGAGGTGGCGGTCGCGGCCAGGTGGCGCAGCTGCTGCTCGGTCACCACGAGGTCACCGTTGGCGCTGGTGGGCGCGCGGTAGACGCCGTGGCCGGGCACGTAGGACATGCGCTCGCCGTCGTTGCCGTAGCTGGCTTCCTCGGTCACCTCGAAGCGCAGCATCGGCCACGCCCGCAGGGCAGCCACCAGCTTGGCACCTGTGCCGGGTGAACCGGTCCAGGCGACCTCGGCACGGTAGGACCCGTGCGCCGCGGGCTGGTCGACCCACGTGAGGGAGACCGGCGTGCCGACGACGCGCTCGAGCGCCCACTCGACATGCTGGCAGAGCGCCTTCGGGCAGGCGTGCACGAAGACGACACCCTGGGTAGACCGTCGCTGCACGAGGCACCTCCATCGACTCGACTGGTCTCGTCTTCCCCTACGGACCTGTCGATTCGGTGACGCACCGTGTTCGGCAACGGTGGAGCAGGGCTCCCGTCGAACAGTCTGCACGATGCGACCCTCGGCGCGCCAGTGGGGGTGGGGCGATTGGGTCGGATGTGACGCGAGATCACCCGTGGTGCAACTAATCGCTGGTCAACGCCCCATACCACGCCGTATGGCGCGCCGTCCAGCGGCTACGGCGCGTTCCGTCCTAGCGCGGCACCGGCGTGTCGCGGAGCGAACGGGGGGCTGCGCAGCGCGCTACCGATTCCCGTGAGAGTTGACGCACAGTCACCATATCGAACGCCGACGGCTCCGACCGGGAGTTCGCCCCAGCGCGCCGGGGGTGATCTCAGACCGGCGTCGGGTGCTCCGTCGTCCCCGGGGCCGGCGGAGCGACGACCCGGTCGCCGCCTTCGGCCTTCGCCCGGTACATGGCCTCGTCCGCGCGGTGGAGCAGCGCCTCGAGGTCGTCGCCGTCGCGGACCTCGGTGGTGCCGACGCTCGCCGTCACGCCGGCGCGCGCGCCGGCGGCGGCGACCGCGGCGCGCAGCCGCTCGGCCAGCCGTTCGGCGGGCAGGTCGGGCGTCCGCTCGGCGAGGACGGCGAACTCGTCGCCGCCCAGCCGCGCAACGGTGTCGGTGTCGCGGACGGCGCCGCTCAGCGCCGCCGCCACGGCCTTGAGGACGGCGTCGCCCGCCCGGTGGCCGCCGGTGTCGTTGACCGCCTTGAACCCGTCGAGGTCGACCAGGCAGACCGTGGAGGGCCGACCGGCCGCGGCCTCGGCGATCGCCTCCCCCACGCGCTCCAGGAACGCGCGGCGGTTCGGGCTGCCGGTGAGCTCGTCGGTGGTGGCCAGCACCTCCTGCTGGCGGATGAGGGCGACCTGCCGGTCGTGGGCGGCCCAGGAGTTGGCCGAGGCGACGGCGCACAGCACCGTGAACATGCCCATGACCACGGCGATGAACAGGCTGCCGAGCGTGACCTCGTCCGTGGCGACGACCAGCACGTAGGACAGGGTCATCAGCGAACCCATCGCGACGACGCCGTAGGGCGGGTAGGCGACGGTCAGGAAGCCCAGCGCGAGGAACAACAGCGAGTGCAGGGGGCTGGTCGAGGCGCCGTCCAGGATGGCGACGGCGACGACGATGAGGGTCACGCCGATGCTCCAGGCGTAGAAGAGGAGCGGCCCGCGCCGGTCGCGCATCATCGCCCGGAGCGGGAGCCTGAGCATCGCCGGGACGAGCAGCATGACGCCGACCGCCACGGCCACGACGACGGGGTTCCGGCCGACGGGCGTCGGGGTGAGCAGGACGTAGACCAGGCCGGCTGCCGCGGCCACCTCGGTCAGCACCACACCGATGCGCACGTGCCGCACCCAGTAGGCGGCACGGTCGTCGTCCTCGGCGAGGGTCCGGTAGAGGCCCCGGCGCAGCGCACCCAGCCGCCGGCGGACGCCGGACGGCGGAACGTCCGTCGCCCGGCGGCGGGGCGTAGCTGCGGCTTGATCCACGCTCCTGCCTTCGGCGCGCGGACCTGCCGACTTGACGCCGGCCCACCCCGTTCGGGGGAGAGACCTTGCGGCGGGGGCCCGACCGTGACCTGCGCCACGCCTGCCCTCGCTGCCGTGCGGGTAGGGCCCGGGCTCCGACGGCGCGGACGGGGGCACGGCATGGCTGACCACACGGACCGGGGCATGGCGGACGCCGGCCGCGACGAGGTGGGCCCGCTGGTGCTGGGCGCCTGGGACTCCTTCCTCGACCAGGCGGCGGCCGTGGACCTGCAGCGGCCGTCGCGGCTGCCCCGGTGGCGCGCCCAGGAGATCTGCGTCCACCTCGGCTGCTGGGACGACCACACCGCCCTCGCCGACCTGATCGCGTCCGCGCGCAGCGGCGCCGCCGGCCGGGCGCCGGACCCCGACGCGGTGAACGCGCGGGTCACCGCCGCGCACCGCGACGCGCCGCGGGACGAGGTGCTGGCCGCGCTGCGCCGGCACCGCGACGCCACGGCCCGCTACCTGGCCGACGAGCCGGTCGAGCTGGACACCGCGGCGGCGCTGTCGGTGGTCGGGGGGGTGCCGCTGCTCAGCGTCGTCCTGGGCCAGGCCTACGAGCTCGCCGTCCACGGGCTGGACCTGGTGTCCTGCGGGGCGCCGCCACCTCCGCCGTCCACCCTGCAGGCCGGGCTGGCCGCGCTGGTCGACGTCACCGGCGCCCTGGCCGCCACCCACGGCATCGCCGGCCGGGCCACGCTGACCGGCCCCGACGGTGGCTGGGCCTTCGCCACCGGAGGCGGTGGGTGGACGGTGCGCCGCGTGCCCCCCGGCAGCCCCGACGGCGCGGGCGTCGAGGCGCCCGCCGGGCTGCTCCTCGACGTGGCCTCCGGCCGGGCGAACGCGGTGCCGGCGGCCGCGCAGCGCCGGCTGCGCGTGCACGACCCCCGGGGCCTGCTGCCGCTCGCCCCGATCGTCCAGCACGTTCCCGGCATCCCGGGCGGGCCGATCCTCCGGATGGCCACGCGGGCCATGGCCGGGCCGGTCGGCGTGCTCGGCCGGCTGTTCCGCTGACGTCCTCCGGCGTCAGCCGCCGGAGGACGTCAGCGACCGGAGGACGTCAGCCGCACCTGCCGCCGAGCGAGATGCCCCGCGCGGCCAGCCACGGGACCGGGTCGGTCCGGTCGGCGTAGAGCCCGCCCTCGTGCACCTCGAAGTGGAGGTGCGGGCCGGTCGACTGCCCGCGGTTGCCGACCTCGGCGATGACCTGCCCGGCCGCGACGACCTGGCCGGCGGACACGAAGAACCGGTCGACGTGGCCGTACAGGGTGATCGAGCCGTCGGCGTGCTGCACGTACACGGCCAGGCCGAAGCCGCTCGCCGGCCCGGCCTCCAGCACCACGCCGGCGTCGGCGGCCTGGATCGGCGTGCCGATGGGCGCCGCGATGTCGACGCCCTGGTGCACGGTCCCCCACCGCGGGCCGTAGCAGGAGGTCACCCGGCCGCGGGTGAGCGCGACGCCGCCCGGACCGGCGGGCGGCACGCCGGCGAACGCCTGCCGTGCCGCCGCGGCGGAGGCCCGCCGCTGCTGCTGGGCGGCGGCCGGGTCGGGCGCGCCCTCGAGCGCGAGCAGCTCGATCTCGGCCCGGCGCAGCCGCTCGTCGAGAACCGCCCTCTCGGCGGTGACCGCGTCGAAGGTGGCCTGGGCGTCGTCCAGCCTCGCCCGCACCTCCGCCTCGGCGCCGGCGGCGGCCCGGGCGGCCCCGTCGCGCTCGGTGACGGCCCCGCGGGCGGCGCGGTCGGCCTGCACCTCGCGGCGCTCGACCACCTCGAGCGCCTCCAGGGTGCGGGAGCGTTCCTCGCCGAGCAGCTCCAGGGTGGCCGCGCGCTGCAGCAGCCCGCGGGGTCCGTCGGCGTCGAGAAGGACGGCGGCGCCGCCGTAGGCGTCCTCCCCCATGTAGGCCTCGCGGCCGAGCGCGGCGACGTCGTCCTGCGTCGCGTCGGCCGCGGCACGAGCGTCGGCCAGTGCGGCCGCCCGCTCCTCGGCGACGGACCGTGCCTGCTCCAGTTCGGCCTGCGCCCGGAGCAGGACGTCGCTGGCGGCCTCCGCCTCGATGGTCAGCCGCTCGAGGGTCGTCTCCGCCTCGGCGACCCGTCGCTCCAGCGCGGACACCTCGGCAGCCAGCGCGTCGCGCGCATCGCGGGCGGCGGCCCCGCCGGGGGCCGCGGAGGCCGGGAGCGGCGGCGGCGCGCTCAGCCCGACCGCCAGCGCGACGGTGAGGAGGACGACCCGGCGGAGCCGGGGACGGGGGCGCGGGGATCGCGCCGGTGGTGCGGTGGTGCCGGGGTGGTGCGGGGTCGCCAAGCGACGCGTCTCCGTTCTCGCGACCGCCTACCGGGTCAGCTGACGGGTTCGGGCCGCGATGCGCCCTACCGGCCCGGACGGGCCGGATTCACCCCGGGGAACGGTGGGTCCCCGGCCCATGCCCGACCTCGCGGCCGGGCACGGCTCGGCGGGGCCCTGCCGAGGCCCTCGGGGTCGAGGAGCGGGGCTCGGCGGAGCCGGGCGGAAAGCTACCTCGCACACGATCGGATGCCACAGGGGGGTAACGGATCGCCTCGTGCGCCTCTCTGGTAACGCGGGGATGCCAGCCACGGGGCGTCCGGCGTCTGGCAGGCTGTCATGCGGGGCGGTAGCTCAGCCGGTCAGAGCATGGGACTCATAATCCCTGGGTCGTGGGTTCGAGCCCCACCCGCCCCACTCGCACCTTCGCCGGTCAAGGCGCCGCTGGCGCCGGGCTGGAATCGCTGACCTTGTCTGGCGCCCACACGATGCTCCGTGGGATGGGTGGCCAGCTGCGCTCGGCAACGGCGCCGAGGTCGTCGTCGACGAGGCGGGCGTAGAAGTCGAGGGTGATCGCCGCTCGTGCGTCAAGAGGGCGACAGAGCTACCGAGTTATCACTGCGGCGGTGTTTGCCCCGTCGAGGACTCTGCCAGGCGAGCTTCCAGTTGTTGGATCAGGGCATACTCGACACCACGGCTAGCGGGTTGCCCGAAGGCTTCGGGAGCAAGGTATGTACCTCGATCCTCGGGCGACTTCTGCTCTTCCGCAGCCAGGGGATTGCGTTGCATGAATGCATCGTTCCTGACACCTGTCACCTGCCACGACACTTTTACGCCCGGCCGGTCGGTGCGAATCTCGAACTGGTTATCCCTGACCTCCCTCGAGACAACCGCGACGGCTGGCTCACCGATTACCGTCAACTGGTAGCGAGCATCACGATTCAACACCTCGAAGTAGTCAGGCAGTCCAACCGACGCTTTCCCATCACCATCCGTCTCGACATTGCCACTGTAGACGTTCAGCACCTCAGGCGACTCGACGCTAGCGTGGCGCAGGTACATGTTCTCGGGGTCGAGTGGATGGTCGATCTGGAACATGTTCGTTCCGGTCTTGGTCAGGTTGCCGAAGATCCGGACATTTCCGTCGAAGTTGCCGGCGAAGCCAGTGCTGCTGCGGCCCCATACGCCATACGCCAGGAAGCCGCTGTCGGCCTGTCCGATGACACCATTACCATTCAGTTGTTGGGCAAATCCCATCACACCGAAGTCAGATGCATCCGCGCCGTCCTGGGCGCGACTGACACCGTGCACCCCCCACCGTCCAGCTCCTGCGACACCGGTATGAGCCTGTCCGCTCACACCCACCCCGTCGACAGCGATCCGGTTTCCCATCCCCCTGACGCCGATCCCGGCGCTGCCCCCGGGGGCCGACAGCCCGGTGGCAATTCCCTCGACCCCGACCCCGGACAAGCTTGAACCGGTACCTCTCACTCCGATGCCGAAGCTGCGGGAAGCGCCACCGTTGGCAAATGCCTGAACGCCGAGGCTGCCACCGAACGCGACGACGCCATTCGAACCACCCGATGCCTGGATGCCGGCACCGCCCGTCAGACCACCTACCGAAGAGTTGGAGGCCTCAAATGCTGCTCCGACCGAAGTTGATCCGATGAGTCGCGTAACGGTCCCGCCGGGAGCGGTGTTGTTCACGCCGAGGAG
This sequence comes from Geodermatophilus sp. YIM 151500, assembly GCF_025716945.1. Lineage (GTDB taxonomy): Bacteria > Actinomycetota > Actinomycetes > Mycobacteriales > Geodermatophilaceae > YIM-151500. The sequence goes on along the minus strand of NZ_JAOVZT010000005.1, from coordinate 229,575 downwards.
GAGGGGGGTTGTCACGGGAGACCTCCAGAAGGGTCACTGCAGCTCGCGCTGTCCGTCGCATCGCCCTCCTTCTGCTTGGAAGGGTGGTCGAGCCCGAAACATGCCGACCACCAGTCGCAGATGCCACGAGCGCAGGCCCAGACTAGGGCGGACATGTCACCGCGGCATCACCATGCCGTCACGGCGGAGCTTGCGGGAGGCTGCAATCTGGCCCTTAGATCTCGAGAAAAAGTAGCCCTTGGCGCGGATCTTTCACGAGCTAGATCATCGGGTTCGTCGTCGGGGTTCTTGTCCAGCGTGGGCGTGAGGTGCGTCCAGCGCGTCCAGGACGAGCCGGGTGAACAGGGCGATCGCAGCCAGGTGCAGCAGCCGGCGGCGGGCGGTGCACGTGCCGGGCCGGGCCGGGGTCGAGAAGAGTTGCAGGCGCGGCCGCTTCGGCTTCCATCGGCGGGCCTGATGCCCGCGCGGCCCGAGGGTCTGTGTCCAGGCGAGCGAGTCGCAGGCGAGGGCGAGGATCGCACCAGATCTGGTTCTCCGCGATGTCGTGCAGCGGCAGGTCGGCGAGCCCGGTGTCCTTGAGGCAGCCGATGCGGTCCTCGGCACGGGCGCCGCGGCGCGGGGCCGGCCGTCAGCGTCGTAGGCCGGCTCCGACGCGGTGGTCGGGATCGCGGCCAGCGTCTGCTGGATCGAGACCGGGCCGCCGGACAGGGGAGGCCGATCGAGTTGGACAGCCAGCGGCGGGTCAGCCAGGCCAACCGCTCATGCCTGCCACCGGCGCCATCGATGCGGATCAGCACCTTCGTGCCCGGCCGTGCCGCCGGGCAACTGCGCGAGTGCGGCGCGGATGACCGCCCTACGGTCGACCACGGGGTTGGGGCCGGCGTTGCCCGCGCGCAGCAGGAGCACCAGCGGCTCTGCGGTGCCCTCGTCCCCGCGGTCGACGAACGCCCCCAGCGGGGATTGTCCGAGCCTGCGCTCGCACGTCGGCGCCGCGGCCTCCTCCGAGTGGGCAACGATCAGGGTGACGTAGACGTCGATCACCAGCGGCGCGGAGGCGTCGACCTCGTGGACGGGAGACTGGCCGCGAGCCCACTCCCTGGCCCTTCTGCGGGCCACGGCGCGGGCGGCGGCGATCGCCCGACGCGGCCGGGGCGTCCGCGGCGAGGGTGTGAGAGCCGCACGGCCGTCCGCCGTCGAGGCGCCCCGGGACCTCCCGAGCCGTGACGACCGAGCCGCCCACGTGCTCACCGAGCCGCAATTTCTCGGTAGCAATCGCCGACGGGGGTATCGCTGGAGATTGAACCCCCGCCCCCAGCACTGACGCGGCAGGAACCGCCCGGCTGCGAGAAGGTGGACACCTCCATCCGCGGGAGGTGTCACGGATGAGGACGGTCGCGATCGCCTGTCAGGGCGGCGGTAGCCACACGGCCTTCACCGGCGGTGCGCTCCAGCGTCTGCTGGCCGACGGGGACCACAGGGTCGTCGCGCTGTCCGGCACCTCGGGCGGCGCGGCCTGCGCCCTGCTGGCCTGGTACGGCCTGCTGACCGGCGGGCCGGCCGAGGCCGGCAGGCTGCTGGAGCGCTTCTGGCAAGCCACCGCGGCCACCACGCTGAGCGGGAAGGCGCTGAACGCCTGGCTGGTCGGCCTGGCCCGGCTGGAGGGGCGGGTCTCGCTTCCCACGGTGAGCCCCTACGCCTACCCGGACGTCGCCGGCGCCGCCTTCACCGATCTGCTCACCCGCCACGTGGACGTCGACCGGCTGGCGCGGCTGCAGGAGTCGCCGCCGGAGGACCAGCCCCTCCTGCTGGTGGGCGCCGCCGACGTCCTCACCGGCGACTTCAAGGCCTTCTCCAGCCGGCGCCGGGAGATCACCGTGAACGCGGTGCTGGCCTCGGCCGCCGTGCCGCTGCTCTTCCGCGCCGTCGAGGAAGAGGGCCGGTACTACTGGGACGGGCTGTTCAGCCAGAACCCGCCGGTGCGCGAGCTGCCCGACGCCGGCCCGGAAGAGATCTGGGTGATCCGGATCAACCCGCGCCGCCGGGCCACGGAGCCGACGACCGTGGGCGACATCGCGGACCGGCGCAACGAGCTGGCCGGCAACCTCTCGCTGGAGCAGGAGCTGCACTTCATCCGCAAGGTCAACGAGTGGGCGGACCGGCTCGGCGCCCCGTACCGGCGCATCGGGATCCGTGAGATCACGCTCGACCGCGACCTCGACCTGGCCAGCAAGCTGGACCGCCGGCCGGCGTTCCTCCGCCGGCTGTTCGACATGGGGCGGGAACAGGCGGAGCGTTTCCTCGCCGGCCTGCCCGGCTGAGCCGAGCCGGGCCCGTGGTCACGGCGAGACGAGGATCTCGACCCCGACGTACCGACCGGCGCTGGCCGTCGGCGTGGAGACCCGGTCTGCATCGCTGTCGCGCGGCCCCGCCGGCGCACGAGTGGCCAGCCGAGTCTTCCGACGTCACGGACGGATCACGTAGTCGACGTCGTAGCAGCGGACGAACAACGATCCGTCCTTGGCCACCAGGTACTCGGGTGCCGAAGCCAGTTCCAGCGCACCGGTCGGAGCGCCCGTCCCCCGATCGAGGACGTAGAGCCAGTCCGGCTCGCTCGTGAAGCCGTAGCCGGTGACGATCCGGTCCTGCAGGATCTCGAAGTTCTCCGAGTTGGCCACGAGGGGCGGGCTCCGCCAGAGCCGCTGCCCGCTCGTGAGGTCGATCGCGGTGATGTAGGCGTTCATCCCCGCTGACGACGCGGAGTACGTCCGGTGGGCGTGCGACACGTAGAGCACGCCGTCGACCTCGCGGGCCCAGCGGATCCCCTGGGCGACGTACGGTTGCTCGCCCTCGGCGAACTCGGGAGCCATGACGAAGCGCTGGAAGTCGTATGCGTACCGCACCTCCTCGTTCGTCGGGTCCAGGGCCACCAGCACGGACGGCGCCGCGCGCTCCCCGTAGAGGAGGAACGTCGCCTCCGGAAGATCCAGCACCCGCGCCAGCGGACGACCTCGGTACGTCGTGGGCACGCCGGCCGGCGCGGGGTCGGCCGGTGCGCCGACAGGCTCCAGATCCCCGGGGAGGGACAACTGGTTCGCTCGTAGCCAAGCATCCACGTCGGTGATCTGGTTCGGCTCCTGCGAGACGACGGCGAGGCCAGCCGCGTCGCTCAGGGACGGTGGCTCCCGGTCGAACGGCGGAGCCTCGAGGACGACGGGCTCGACCGTGTCGAGGTCGGCGAGGCCGGGAGCAGCGGGCGGAGCAGGCGTCGTCGGAGCACGCGTCGTCGGAGCAGGGGTCGGCGCAGCCGGCGTCGTCGGAGCCGAGGTCGGGCTGCCGGCGCGAGGGTCGGGATCCGGTGAGCGGAAGCCGCCGAGGAGGACCGTCGCCAGGACGACCACTGCCGCAATGGCCATCACCACCGCGCCCGGTACGAGCAGAGGGTGACGTCCGCGGGTCGGGCGCCGCCCACGGTCCGGCTCGTGCGGCGTGGTCGGTCCGGTCGGTCCGCCCTGCTCGGTCGGGGGGCGCTCCGGCTCGTCCCCGCCGGTCTCCGGAGCCGATGTCATCACCGCGTCCACGAGGTCGTCCAGCTCCGGCGGGCGGCGGGCTGCGGCGAGGTCGAAGGCCACGCGCCGGGTGACCGCGGAGCACGCGACCTCGATGGTCGTCGGCGCGCCCCACGTCTGTCCGTTGCCCGCGGGCAGCATCTCGGGCAGGGCGAAGAAGCGCATGCGGCGGATGAGGTCGACGAGGTGCTCCGCCTCGTGCGGCGGCAGTGCCTCGGTGCGGATCGGGCCGACGACGGCTCCCGTGCCACCGAGACCGGGGATGAGCGTGATGCTGTACGGCGGGTCCGGCACCGCGGGGAAGTCGGCGAGCGCCGTCCTGGCCGCCGCCGCCAGGTCCCGGCACGAGGCGAAGCGCTCGTCCGGGTCCTTGGCCATCGCCCGCGCCACGACGTCGTCCAGGGCGGGCGGGAGCCACGGGACGAGTGCCGACGGCCGCGGCGGGGGCTGGGTCAGGTGCCCGTGGAAGGCGGCCGCCACGGTGGACCCCGGATAGGGAACGCTGCCGGTGACCAACCGGTAGAGCAGGCAGCCCAGTGAGTAGATGTCGGAGCGGGCATCGAGCGGCCGGCATTCGATCTGCTCCGGTGACGCGTAGTCGAGCGTGGCGACCACCGCTCCGGTCCGGGTCAACCCCGTGCCGCCGTCCAGTGCCTTGGCGATGCCGAAGTCGGTGAGGAACACCGACTCGGGTTCGTCCTCGTCCGGGCCGGGAGCGAGGAGTACGTTCGCCGGCTTCACGTCCCGGTGCAGCAGGTGCCTCGTGTGCGCGTGGTCGAGGGCTGCGGCGACCGCACTCACGACGCGCACGGCCCGCTCCGCCGGGAAGAGGCCACCGGACATGGTCAGCGCCCTCTCGGCGTCGACGCCGTCGACGTACTGCATCGTCAGCCAGAGCCGACCGTCGTCCTCGCCGCGGTCGAGCACCGGGACGATGTTGCGGTGCGACAACCTGGCCGCCAGGTCGGCCTCGCGGAGGAACCGTTCGGCGAAGTCCGGGTCGGCCACGAGTTCGGGACGCAGGAGCTTCAGGGCGTCCGACCGCGGCAGCCGCGGATGGCGCACCAGGTAGACGGCGCCCATCCCTCCGCTGCCCAACTGCCGGATCACCGTGTATCCGGCGATCGTGTCTCCCGGGGCGAGCGACACAGGGGGCCTCCTGAAGCCTGGGACGCAGATGCTAGGAGGATCCGTGCAGCTGGTCATCGGTGCGGGTTGCGGCCCTTGCGGGTCACGGACACGTCCCCTGGCCGCAGCGCCGCGTGTGCGTCGTCCGGGCATGGGCTCGACCTGCCGTCCGAACCTCCCTGTGCGCGCCGGACTGCAGAGGGTGTGGTTCTGAGGCTGGCGCGAGGGCGGCCACCGAAAGGACGACGCGGTCATCAAGACCTGCTTGCTCGTGGACGGTCGACCGATCCACGGCGACCTCACCCTGCCCGAGGTCGCCCGCGTCTTCGGCAACCTCCGCCTCCACCTCTCGACCATGAAGATGCTCCTCGCGATCTCGGTCGACCGGTCCGGCGCGCTCCGCGGGCGGCGGTGGCGTCGCACGAAGATCGACCTCAAGCGGGAGGCGTTGCTGCCGATCGCGAACATCGCCCGGTGGGCCGCGCTCAGCGTGGGCTCCTCCGCGCTGCAGACGCAGGAGCGACTCCGGGCCGCGGCCGGGTCACGGATGATGACCGCGGAGGACGCCGACACGCTTCTCGACGTCTTCGAGATCGTCCAGCACGTGCGACTGCGCCACCAGCTCGAGCAGCTCGTGGCGGGCCAGACCCCTTCCGACGCGATGAGGCTGCGCGACACGTCGACGATCGAGGCGAGCGTCCTCGACGAGGCGATCGGCGAGATCCTCGCCGTCCAGCGCAGGATGGCCAACAAGGCGAGGTACGTCCCGGAGCTCCGGGGCGCACCGCTGGCCTGAACCGCCCGCTGCGGAGCAGGCGCATCCCGACCGACGCGGTGCGCGGTCAGGGTGCGCGGTCCAAGCGCGCGGTCAGGGGCCTGGCAACCTGCGCCACGGCAGCCCGGACCGACGCAGCCGGATCGAGGCGTCACGGCACGTGGAAGACCCGGCCGGTCTCGGCGCCCTCGATGGAGCGGACGTATGCCGCGGCGGCCACGTCGACGCCGACCGGTGTGATGCCCGGGAAGGAGTCGCCGTACTGCTCCATGCTCTCCGCGAACACGGTGGGGCTGACCGCGTTGATGCGCTGAGGTGCGATCTCGATCGCCGCGGCGCGCACGAAGCCCTCCACGGCCCCGTTCACCATCGCGGCCGCGCTCCCGGTGACGATGGGTTCCCGGTTTAGCACGCCGGTGATCAGAGTGAACGACCCCCGCGCGGCGACGTGGTGCGTGCCCTGGCGGACGAGCTCGATCTGGGCGGCGACCTTGCCGCGATAGGCGCTCAGGTAGTCCCCGGGCGTCATGTCGACGACCCGCTTGTACGGGACGGCGCCCGCGGCGCTCGCCACCGCATCGAGGTCGGCGACCTGCGCGAAGACCCGGGCGACCTGATCGGGGTCGGCGACGTCGGCTCGGATGTCACCGGCCGTGCGCCCGACCGTCACGACCTGGTGACCGCGACCGACGAGCGCCTTGCCCACTGCGGTACCGAGCCGACCTGTCGCCCCGACCAGCAGGACCTTCATCGTGTCCCCCTCCGTCCGTCGTCCACCGTCGCACCGCCGTCCCGCGCGACGAGGGGCGGCCGGCACGCGGCGTGCCGACCGACCGCAGGGGACCTCACCGCGGCGCGAGCAGTTCCGCGGGGTCGGTGAAGGGCAGCGAATGCGCCTCGGCGACCGGCTGGTTGGTGAGCCTCCCACCGAGGGTGCTCAGGCCGAGGCGGAGGGCAGGGTCGGCCTTCGCCGCACCGACGACGCCGTGCCGTGCGACCCGGACGAGGTACGGCAGCGTGGCCGAGGTCAGGGCCAGCGTCGAGGTGCGGGCCACCGCTCCGGGGATGTTGGCCACGCAGTAGTGGATGACGCCCTCCTCGACGTAGGTCGGGTCGGAGTGGGTCGTCGGCCGGCTGGTCTCGAAGCAACCGCCCTGGTCGATGGCGATGTCGACGACCACGCTGCCCGGGCGCATCGCAGCGATCATGTCCCTGGTGACGAGCTTGGGCGCCTTCGCGCCGGGCACGAGGACCGCGCCGATCACGACGTCGGCCTCCGCCACATAGGCCGCGGTCCGGGCCCGGTTGGGAGCGACGAGGTCCAGCCGCCCGCCGAAGATGTCCGACAGGTAGGCGAGCCGGCTCGGGTTGGTGTCGAGGACCCGGACGATGGCCCGCATCCCCAGGGCGATCTTCGCCGCCTCGGTGCCGGCCACCCCGCCGCCGATGATGAGCACCTTCGCGGCGGGGGTGCCGGGGACGCCGCCGAGCAGGATCCCCGCTCCCCCGGCGGGGTTCTCCAGGTGGTGCGCGGCGGCCTGCACGGCCATCCGGCCGGCGACCTCGCTCATGGGGGTCAGCAGCGGCAGCTTGCCGTCGGTGGTCTGCACGGTCTCGTACGCGATCGAGTCGATCCGCCGCTCGAGCAGGAACTCGGTCAGCCGCCGGTCGGCGGCGAGGTGCAGATAGGTGAACAGCTGCTGGCCCTCGCGGAAGCGGTGGTACTCCGCGGGCACCGGCTCCTTGACCTTGACGATCAGGTCGGCTGCGTCGAACACCTCGTCCGCGCCGGGCACGACCTTGGCCCCGGCGGCGGCGTACTCGTCGTCGGCGAACCGGGACCCGGCACCGGCACCGGCCTGCACGACGACCTGGTGACCGTCGTGCACCAGCTCCACGACGCCGTCGGGCGTGAGTGCCACCCGGTTCTCGTTGTCCTTGATCTCGCTCGGTACTCCGACGACGAGGGTGCTCATGACGTGTCTCCTCCGGTCAGGTCGGTGCGGTGGGGGCGAGGGGTCCCGCTTCAGACCAGCTCCTGCGCCTCGGTCAGCGTGTGCCGCAGGACCTGCTCCATCTCGTCGAACTCCGCCTGGCCGCAGATCAGCGGCGGAGCGACCTGGACGACGACGTCCCCGCGGTCGTCGGGGCGGCAGTACAGGCCGTTGTCGAACAGCGCGCCGGGGAGGAAGCCGCGGATGAGCCGCTCTCGCTCGGCGGCGTCGAAGGTCTCCCGGGTGGCCTTGTCCTTGACGAGCTCGACGGCCCAGAAGTAGCCGTTGCCGCGGACGTCGCCGACGATCGGCAGGTCCAGCAGCTTGCCCAGGGTGGCACCCAACGCCGCCTCGTTGTCCAGCACGCGCTGGTTGAGCCCCTCGTTCTCCATGATGTCGAGGTTGGCCAGGGACAGTGCCGCCGCCACGGGATGGCCGCCGAACGTGTAGCCGTGCGGGAACGCCACGCCGGGGCGCAGGAACGGCTCGACGACGCGCTCCGAGGCGATCATCGCGCCGATGGCGCCGTAGCCCGAACTCATCCCCTTCGCGCAGGTGATCAGGTCGGGGGTGTAGCCGAACTTCTCGCAGGCGAACGTCGCGCCGTGCCGGCCGAAGGCGCAGATGACCTCGTCGGACACCAGCAGCACATCGTGCTTGTCGCAGATCTCGCGGACCCGCTCGAAGTAGCCCGGCGGTGGTGTGAGGCAGCCCCCGGAGTTCTGCACCGGCTCCAGGAACACCGCGGCGACGGTGTCCGGGCCCTCGAACAGGATCGCCTCCTCTATCCGGTCGGCCGCCCAGCGGCCGAAGGCCTTGGGGTCGTCGGCGAACTCGGGGTGGCGGTAGAGGTTGGTGTTGGGTACCCGGAAGCCGCCCGGCGTCAGTGGCTCGAAATCCTTCTTCATCGCGGGCAGTCCGGTGATGGCCAAGGCGCCGTGCGGAGTGCCGTGGTAGGCCACCGCACGACTGATCACCTTGTGCTTCTGCGGCTTGCCGATGAGCTTGAAGTACTGCTTCGCCGCCTTCCACGCCGACTCCACGGCCTCTCCCCCGCCGGTGGTGAAGAAGACGCGGTTCAGGTCGCCGGGCGCGAGGCCGGCGATGCGCTCGGCCAGCTCGGCCTGCACCGGTGTGGTGTAGCCCCACACCGGGAAGTACGCCAGCTCGGCGGTCTGCCTCGCCGCCACCTCGGCCAGCTCCCGGCGCCCGTGCCCGACCTGGACGACGAAGAGCCCGGACAGGCCGTCGAGGATCCTCCGCCCCCGGTTGTCCCAGATGTAGGCACCTTCCCCCCGGGTCACGACCGGGACGGGCGTCTCCGGGTGACGGCCCTGGCGGGCGAAGTGCATCCAGAGGTGGTCCGCGGCGCGGGCCGCTGTCACGTCCGGTACGCCGGCCGGGGGGTGCTCGATCGAGGTGGTCATCCCAGGCTCCCTTGCGGCTTCGGTCCAGCGGGGCGTCGGATGTCGCGGGCAGCTCGTGCGGACTGCCGCTCCCGCCCGTGGCCGGATTCGTCACATCGGAAAGCGACTGCCCGGTCCGCTCGGATCGGCGCCGCTCGGTGATGCAGGTTGCGCGTGCCCGAACGGCCCGTGGCGTCGGCCCCGGTCATCGTCGACACGACACGAGTCTGCGGACACCTGCCCCCGCAGTCACCAGACGGTCTGTATCGCTCTTCGCCGCCGGCCCGACATCCCGTAGCGGCGTCGCGGGTCGGCAGGTCCATGGGCGTGCGGCTAGGGAAGCCGGCGCAGCACCTCGTCGACGCTGTGCCTGATGTGCACCTCCACCTCGGCGGCGATGGTCGCCTCGTGGCCTTCCTCGATGACGCGCACCAGCCGGCGGTGCATCGTGGCGTCCCGCTCCGGGTCGTGCCGCACCGCCTGGTCCACGGTGAGCGCTATGTGGATCTGCGATCCGACCAGCGGCCAGATCTTGCGCAAGGTCGGGCTGTCCGCGAGGTCCCAGATCGCCCTGTGCAGCGCGATGTGGGTGATGTGCGCCTGCAGGTCGTCCCCGGACCCGATCGCATCCAGGTGCACCCGCAACGCCTCACGGACGCCGTCCATGGCGGGCCCCTGCGGGTCGCGTGCCAGGCGGAGTGCCGCCATCGTCTCCAACGGCATTCGCACCTCGGCGACGTCAGGCAGCTCGTCGGGTGTCGGCTGGGCGACGCGGATGCCCTTGTAGGGCACCTGGACGAGCGCTCCCTCGTGGATCAACTGCTGGAGCGACTCACGGAGGGTGGGGCGGCTGACGCCGAGCGCCTCGGCGAGGTGGACCTCCTTGATGCGCTGTCCCGGTCGCAGCTCACCGGTGAGGAGCGCGCGCCGGATCCGCGTCGAGACCTCCTCCCGCAGCGTGGAGGGACGACGGCCCCGCCACTCAGGGTCACGGCCGCCGCCTCCGGCACGCGCATCGCCCCACTCCGCAGATTGCCTGACGATCCGTGCCCATTGTCCACGGTCACCAGCCCGAACGACGGGCACCGTGCGGGAGGACCGTCCGACGCGCTCCGGCCGTGGGCGACTGGCCGGTCGGGCGGCCCGCCGGGTCGCACGCACGACGATTCCGTCGGTGGTTCCGCGCCACGCCCGATCCGCCCGTCCGGCGGTCCGGCATGCCTGTAGCGAGGGCGTCGAGGCACCGCCCCGAACCCCCCGTTGCGTCGCGCACACGGCACTTGTGGCGCCCTCGGCCCCCGAGGAGCATCCCGCGGCGTGGCGGAACAGCCCCGGTGACGTGCTCAGACGAGCACGTACCGGCACGGGGGACGCGGCGGCGGTGACGTCGTCGAGGCAGCACCGGGCCGGTCCACGTCACGGCGTCGACCGAGCACGTCCACCTGACCGAGGGAGTTCCCCATGCGCCGCATCGCCGTCCTGTCCGTCCTCGTCCTCGCCGGTGGCCTGACCGGCTCGAGCGCCGCGGTCGCCGCCGAGGCGGACCCCGGGGTCGACCACCAGTGGATCGGCGTGGAGGACACCTTCGCCCTCGTGCTGCCCGACGGCCAGACCTTCACCGGCGACGAGGAGGCCCCGCCACCGGAGGAGGGCATCCAGCCCGGCACCCAGGTGTTCATCGGTGAAGCCCTGTACGCGACCGACGACGGCGAGACCCTCGGCGACGAGATCGGCCGGACGCACATCGAGTGCCTGGGCCAGGCCGTGCCCGACAACCTGGTCTGCGACATCGCCTTCGTCCTCGACAGCGGGTCGCAGCTGCACGGCACCGTGCACGTCGACTTCTCCACCCCGCCGGAGAACGAGACCGACCCCTTCCAGCTCGACATCGCCGTCACCGGCGGGACCGGCGACTTCTCCGGCGCCACCGGCGAGGTGGCCCTGCTCGACATCACGCCGACCGACGACCCGAACGCCGAGGTGACCACCTTGTACGAGGCCGCTCTGGTGCTGCCCTGACGTCCGCCGCCGGGTGCCGCGCGGACGCCGCGGCACCCGGCGCGCCACGGTTCCGGGCGGCCCGGGCGTTCCTGCGGGTCAGTCCTCCGGGCGCTGCTTCTCGATCGCCTCGAGCACCGTCTTGCGGCCCGAGCCCAGCTCCTCCTCCGCCTTCTCCGCGCGGTCGAGCTGCGAGTCGCCGTCCATCCTCGCGACCTTCCTCCGCGCCTCGGCCGCGTCGACGTCGAGCAGCTCGGCGGCCTTGCGGGCCTCCTTCGCGGCGTCGGTGTTGGGCACGTGCTGCCGGTTCCCGCGCTTCTTCCTGCGGTCGGTTGCCTTCCGCTCGTCCTCGCCGAGCAGCTGCCACGCGGCGTCGGGCAGGTAGCGCGCGGTGCCGTCGTCACCGCGGGCGTCGGCACCGCCCTCGGCGGTCTTCCAGTCCTGCTCGCCCCACTCCTCCAGGTGCTCCTGCGACTCCGTGCGCTCCCCCTCGTGCTCGTAGCCGCCGCCCTGCTTCTCGTACTCGGTGGTCAGCAGTTGGCTCTTGCGGGCGCTCCACTGCCCGGGCTCGCCGCCGCGGTCCCCCGCTTTGATCTCCTCCTTGAGCCGCTCCCGCAATTCCGGCTCCGTGTAGTCCTTCTCGTAGTCCTTCGCCGACTTGCCGCTCATGCCGCTGCGCCGTACCCGCGCCGCCGTGCCCGGGAACCGGCACGCGTCCGTGCTCCTTGTCCGCGTCCTCGGGCCGGGTCTAGCTTGCCCGCCATCATCGGAGCGGGGGACTGAGCGGTTCCGGAGGCGACGATGCTGAAGACCAGCCGGGTCGAGGCCAACATCCCCGCGGCCGACCTCGACCGGGCCCGCACCTTCTACGCCGACAAGCTGGGCCTGACCCCCGCCCGTGAGCTTGCCGGGGAGACCCTCGCCTACCGCACCGAGTCCGGGACGCGGTTCAACGTCTACAGAACGACCTATGCCGGTCAGGCCGGGCACACCATCGCCCAGTGGCACGTCGACGACATCGCGTCGGAGGTCGAGGAGCTCAAGGCCAAGGGCGTCGGCTTCGAGCACTACGACATGCCCGGCGTCGAGTGGGAAGGCGACGTCGCGGTCATCAAGGGCATGGGCAAGGCGGCCTGGTTCAAGGACAGCGAGGGCAACGTCATGTGCCTCGACCAGAACGAGGCGCCCGCCTGACGACGGACCCGTAAGCATCGCGGCGAGCGCCGGCGAGCGCGGAATCGCTCCCCGGCGCGAGGTGCCGGAGCGAGGACGCTGTCGACCACCGGGGGGATTCCGGTAGCCGCGGTCCCGGAACCCGCGACCGGCAGGGGCACGGTGTCCTACGCTGGCGGAAGGGGGAGCCGCTGGTCCGCGGAAGGAGCCGCTTCGGTGCGCCGGGTCCCCTGCCCCTCGTACGTCACGGTCACGCCCGGCCGCGTCGTGCGCTGCACCGGTTCGGCCGGCCACGGTCCCGCGGACGACATGCACCAGGGCCTGCTGCTCGTGATCCTGCCCGATGGCCGGGAGCACGCCGCCTCGCTGGTGTGGAGCACCGAGACGACCCCCGGCGACGAGGACCACCTGCGCCGCGCCCAGTGACCCCGCGCGGAGGGCGCCGACCCGGGCCGGTCACGGTCAGCCGTGACCGGCCGCCCGCAGCGCCGACACGCACGCCTTCTCGAGGGCGCGCTCGCGCCGCATCCGGGCCAGCAGCCCGGGAGTCGGCTCGAGCGCCCGGGTCGCCGCCGGTTCGACCCCGGTCAGCGCACCTTCGGCGTAGGAGCCGGTCGTGGTGTGCACGGTCCACCGCTCGGCGTCGGGCACCGAGACCTCCTGCCCGACGAGCACGGCCGGCCCGCGCGCAGCAGGCCCGCCGGTCACCGCCAGCGGCCGGGCGTCCCAGTCGGGCACCCGGACTGTCCGCACCTCGAGACCGTCGTCGTCGACCGCGAGGACCGCGTCGGCGGGGCCGTCGCGGCGGCCGCCGTCGCGAACCGTGACCGGGTCGAGCAGCAGGATCAGCCGCGGCAGGTACCACCAGTGCTCGCGGCGCAGCACCGGCGAGTCGACCAGCGCCCGCGCCGGCGGGTGCTTGCGCACCTCCTGCCGCAGCAGGTCGTCGCGGAACAGGCTGCCGTCGCCGTCCTCCACCAGTTGCATCCGGCCGGCGAGGACCAGCGGCCGCCAGCCGGGCCCGCTCAGCCGCGGATCGGACAGCACCAGCGCAGCGCCCGGACTGGCCGCCGCCGCCCGGGCGTCGTCGACGAACGCCCACGGCAGCGCCACGGCCGGGCGCGCGTCCATGAGCAGCGGCACGACGCCGATCGCCCGCGGTGGCGCCCCGGGCACCCGCCAGATCAGTTCGGCGATACCTGACGAGTGGATAGCCGGACCGTGACTTGAGTTGTCCATCAGCCAGTTGTCTACTCCACAGGGGGCGGCCAACGGCGGCCGCCACGGACGTGGGGAGAGACCGTGCCGGCATTCGTCGTGGCCGCGGTCGTCGGGGTGCTGTTCTTCCTCGGCTACCGCTACTACTCCAGGTACCTCGCGAGGAAGGTGTACGCACTCGACCCGGCGTTCGTGACGCCGGCGCACGAGTTCAACGACGGCAACGACTACGTGCCGACCAACAAGCACGTGCTCTTCGGCCACCACTTCACCTCGGTCGCCGGCGCCGCCCCCATCGTCGGCCCGGCGATCGCCGTCTTCTGGGGCTGGGGTCCGGCGCTGGCCTGGATCGTGCTCGGCACCATCTTCGCCGCCGGCGTGCACGACTTCGGCTCGCTGGTCGTGTCGGCCCGGCACAAGGCGAAGAGCATCGGCACGCTGGCCGGCGAGGTGATCAACGGCCGCGCCCGCCGGCTCTTCCTCGTGATCATCTTCTTCCTGCTGACGCTGGTGAACGCGGTGTTCGCCGTCGTCATCGGCAACCTGTTCGTGGCCAACCCGGGCGCGGTCATCCCCATCGTCCTGGAGATCCCGCTGGCCATCGGGATCGGGCAGTACATCTACAAGACCCGCTCGTCGGCGCTGCTGCCCTCGATCGTCGGCGTCCTCGTGCTGTACGCCCTGATCCTCGTCGGCAACGCCTTCCCGATCTCCCTCGACGGGCTGGCCGAGGCCCTCGGCGTCGAGCAGACCCGCAACGTCTGGGTGGTGCTGCTGTTCGCCTACACCTGGATCGCCTCGCGCATCCCGGTGTGGGTGCTGCTGCAGCCGCGCGACTACATCAACAGCCACCAGCTGTTCATCGCCCTCGGCGTCATCGCGCTGGGGATCATCGTCGGCCTGAACGTCATCCAGGCGCCGGTGGTCAACGACGTGCCGGAGGGCTCGCCGAACTTCTTCCCGTTCCTGTTCATCACCATCGCCTGCGGCGCGATCTCCGGCTTCCACTCGCTGGTGTCGTCGGGGACGTCGTCCAAGCAGCTGGACAAGGAGACCGACGCCCGCTACGTCGGCTACATGGGCGCCGTCGGCGAGGGCTCCCTCGCCACCGGCTCGGTGCTCGCCGCGACCGCGGGCGTCGCGGCCTCGCAGGCCGACTGGGACGCGCTCTACCCCGACTTCGCCACGGCGTCGGGCGGCGCGGCGGGAAACTTCGTCAACGGTGTCGCGCAGTTCGCCAACAACCTGGCCATCCCGCTCGACCTGGCGACGATCTTCGCCGCGGTCGTGGTCATCAGCTTCGCCGCGACCACCATGGACACCGGCGTCCGGCTGCAGCGCTACGTCGTCCAGGAGATCGGGGAGCTGGCCGGCATCAAGCCGTTGGCCCGCAACCTGACGCTGGCCACCACGGTGGCGGTGGTCATCCCACTGGTCATGGCACTGCTGCCGGGCGGCGGCGAGGCCGGTTACACGTTCGGCGTGCTGTGGCAGCTGTTCGGCACGACCAACCAGCTGACCGCCGGGCTGGCGCTCGCGGTGGTGGCCGTCTGGGTGGTCCGCGGCGGGCGCAACCCGGTCGCCGTGCTCGTGCCGCTGGTGTTCCTGCTGGTGATGACGTCATGGGCGCTGGTCGTCAACCTGCGCAACTTCGTCCAGGCCGGCCAGTGGGTGCTCGCGCCGCTCGACGCGATCATCTTCGTGCTGGCCGTCTGGCTCGTCGTCGAGGCCGCGCTGGCCCTGCGTGGCGCCTACCGGCAGCCGCGGGTTCCGTCGGGCGGTGGCCCGACCGGCACGGGCGCCCCGTCGGCGGTGTCCAAGGCCAACCCGTCGTCGCCGGTCGAGAGCCGGGGCGACGAGCGTCGCCCGGACGACGGCCGGCGGTGAGGCACCGCGTCGTCCTCGTCCGCGGACCCCGGTCCGCGGGCGGGGGCGGCGGCGGGTGCTGCAGCGCCGACGTGCGCCCGTTCGACGAGGGCGGCGGCCACGCGCACGACGCGCCGGCCTGCGCCGCCGGGCCGGCGGCGGACGACGACGTGGCGGCTGTCTACCGCGCGTTGCGGAGGGCGCTGCCGCCGGACGTCGACGTCGAGCTCGTCGCGCCGTCCAATTGGATCTTCCTGCTCCCCGAACTGGTCGCCGGCGGCCGCCGCGCGGGCCTGCGCGGCGGCCCGCTGCGGCGGTCGGTCCGCGCCGGCCTCGCCGTCTCGTCGCTGCTGGTCGACGGCCGGGTGATCACTTCGGGCGGCCTGCCCTCCCCCGCGGCCGCGGTCCACGCCGTCCGGACCGAGCTAGCCCTCGCCTGACGTGGCCGCCGGGTCCTCGCGGCCCCACCACAGCACCCGCTGCGGGAAGGCGATGGTGATGCCCTCGCGGTCGAGAGCGGTCTTGATCGCGATGGCCACCTCGCTGCGCACCCGCCACCGGCTGGCGATGTCCGCCGCGTGCCAGTAGCGGACGGCGGCGTCGACGGTGGACTCGCCGAACGTCTCGATCCACACCTCCGGCGGGGGGTCGGCGACGACCCCGTCCGCCGACCGGCACGCCTCGAGCAGCACGTCGCGCACGCGGGCGAGATCGGTCTCGTAGCCCAGCCCGACCGTGATGGACGTCCGGCTCAGCGGCGTGCGGGTGTAGTTGACGATCGCGGCCTTGAGCACCTCGGCGTTGGGCAGGTGCACGACCAGGCCGTCGTAGGTGCGCAGCACCGTCGTGCGGAGGTTGACGTCCGCGACCGTCCCCTCGTGGTCGTTGCTGCTGATCTGCTCGCCGACCCGGAACGGACGACGGATCTGCAGCAGGATGCCGGCGATGAAGTTGGACAGCAGGTCCTGGGCGGCGAAGGCCAGCGCGATGCCGCCGACGCCCAGCGCGCCCACCAGCGGGCCGATCCGCACGCCCATCAGGTCGAGGGCGTAGACCAGGCCGACCGCGACCACGAGGATCGACAGGAAGCGGCCGATCAGCAGGCCCGCGTGCCGGTCGGCGTCGCGGTCCAGGGCCTTGACCAGCAGGCGCCGCAGGAGGATCGCGAGCAGGATCGCGGCGACGAAGACCGCCGTCGCCTGGACGCCCTCGGCGAGGGTGATCGCGTCCTCGACGAAGGTGCCGTCGTCCTCGGTGGAGGCGGCGGTCGGGAAATGCATCGCCGTCCATGCTCACAGGACCGGCCGCGGACGGCACGACGGGGGTCCTCCGGGCGACGAGGTCCCCGCGCGCGGGCGTCGCCCCGGCTGCGGCAGGCTCGCGCCATGACCACACCTTCCGCACCACCGCCGTCCGACGCCGGGCCGCCGCAGCCCCGGGACATCGCCCTCGAGCAGGTCACCCCCGAGCAGGCCGCCGCGCTCGAGGAGCTGAGCGAGCCGGACGAGCGCCCGGAGGAGGGCTGAGGAGGGCACCGCGCGGGTAGGTTCCGCCCATGGGCCTCGACGCCGGGCCGCGGGGCCGGGTCATCGCCGACCGTTACGAGTTGGCCGACGTGCTCGGCCGCGGCGGCATGGGCACCGTCTGGCTGGCCACCGACCGGGTGCTGCAGCGGAGGGTCGCGCTCAAGGAGGTGACCTTCTCGGTGCACCTCACCGACGAGGAGCGCGCCGTGCTGCGCGAGCGCACCCTGCGCGAGGCGCGCGCCGCCGCCCGGCTGGACCACCCCTGCGTCACCACCGTCTTCGACGTGGTCGAGGAGGAGGGCAAGCCGTGGCTGGTCATGGAGCACGTGCCCGCCCGCAGCCTCCAGCGCATCGTCGAGGACGACGGCCCGCTGTCCCCCGAGGCCGTCGCCCGCATCGGCCTCGACGTGCTCGCGGCGCTGGAGGCCGCGCACGCCGAGGGCATCGTGCACCGCGACGTGAAGCCGGCCAACGTGCTCGTCGTGCACGACGGCCATGCGCGGCTGACGGACTTCGGCATCGCCACCAGCACCGGGGACGCCTCGCTGACCACCTCGGGGGCGTTCATCGGCTCGCCGCCCTACATGGCGCCGGAGCGGGCGACCGGTGGCACACCCGAGCCCCCGGTCGACCTGTGGTCGCTGGGGGCCACGCTGTACACCGCCGTCGAGGGCCGGCTGGCGTTCGACCGCGGCGACGCGATGGCCACGCTCATGGCGGTCGCCAACGAGGACCCGGCCCCCGTGCACCGGGCCGGCCCGCTGGAGCCGCTGCTGCGCGGGCTGCTCACCAAGGAGCCGGCGCGCCGCGCCACCGTCGCGCAGGCCCGCCGCGACCTCGAGGCGGTGCTGGCCGGTGCGCGGCCGGACGCCGCGGCCGGCACCCCGGCCGCCCCGCCCCCGGCCGCCGGGGACCAGGCCGCCCGGCCCTCGGCCGCCGGGTCCTCGGCCGCCGGGTCCCCGGGTCCGCCGCCGAAGGCGCCGGGAGGCCCCCCTCCGCCCCGGTCGGACGGTGCGCCGTCGCCCGACGGGGCGGCCGGCCCCCCGGCACGGGAGCAGCCGCCGGCCTATCCGCCGCCCCGGCCCGGTCCCGTTCCCGCCGGATCGGTGCACCGCTTCGACGCCGACGACCTGCACCGGCTGGCCCACGCGTCGCGCGCCGTCCTGGGCTCCGTGGCACGCGGCTCGGCGCGGTACGTGGCCGAGCGGCGGCGCGAGCACCGGCGGCCGGAGCACCGGCGGCCGGAGCACCGGCGGCCCGAGCCGCCTCCGCCGCCCCCGGCGCGGCGGCGGTTCAAGCGGCGGTGGGTGGTGGTCCCCACCCTGGCCGCGCTCGTGGTGACGCTGCTGGTGCTCGCTGCCGGCGTCGCGCTGCTCGGCTGGCTGCTGGGCTGGATCTGACCGGCTCCGGCGAGCGGCCGCCCCGCTCAGCGCGCGGCGCGCAGCCCCGCCGCGTCGATGCGCCGGCGCGCCACGTAGTACAGCGTGGTCCCGGGCGGCACGGGGCGGTCCCAGGACGGGCTGACCTCCAGTCCGCCGTCGGCCCGCAGCCCGAGCACGACGGCCCCGAACGCGCGGCCGAAGTGGCTCTGGCAGTCGCCGAAGGTGGCGTACCCGTCCGGCAGCGTGACCGAGTAGGTGTTGCCGCTGCCGCCGTGGGTCATCAGCTCGTTGTAGATCTGGGTGATGCCCGGATCGTTCGCCTCCTCGGTGAGCAGGTAGGGCATGTGCCACTGCACCACCTGCACGCCGGCGTTGACGTAGCGCAGGTTGTCACGCCGGGTCAGGTCGCGCAGCGCCGCGACCATGTGCACGGCCGGGTTGGCGTGGTCGACGGCGACGGCGATGGCCAGCGTCTCGTTGTCGTCGCGGCCGTCGATGACCGCCGTCCGGGCGCGGGCGACGCCGGCGCGCTGCATGACGTCGGCGTGGGTGAGGTCGCCGCGGACGAAGTGCACCGCCTGCTGCTCGGGCATGGGGTCCTCGGCGACGTCGTCCCAGGCGCACAGCGCCACCTGCTGCCGGCCCTCGGCGGTCAGCTCGGCCACCAGCCGTTCGGTGCGACCCGGGAAGTAGCCGAGCAGGACGACGTGGTCGCGCAGGTCCAGGGTCACCACACCTCTCAACCGCTTGCTCCTCAGCGACTGCAGCACGTCGGCGAGCCGGGTGAACAGCAGCGTCAGGGTGACGATGCCGCCGACGATGACGTAGCTGCCCACCAGCCGGCCCCCGGTGGACACCGGGAAGAAGTCGCCGTAGCCGACGGTCGCGGCGGTGACGACGAAGTACCACCAGTAGACGCCCGGCCGCACCAGCTCGCTGCCGACCGGCTCCACCAGCCACATGAGCAGCCAGCTGGTCAGGAAGACGCCGATCGCCACGGCCAGCGGCAGCCGCCACCCGCGGACGGCCAGCCGCAGGCTGCGGACCAGCCGGATGAGGATGGGCACGGCAGGCTCCCGCGACGCCGGAGGGGACGCCGCAACCTACCGCGGTGTCCGCGCCGCGGGTGCCTCGCGACCTGCGGGGATGCCCCCGACGGGTCAGCCGGCCTGGATGTGCGCGCCCACCGGACGGCGGGCCCGCCGCTCGCGGTGCAGGTGCAGCCGGTGCCGGCGCGCCTCGGGCGAGTGGACGACGGTGACCGGGCAGGGGGCGTGCATCACGCACTCGATGCTGGTCGAGCCCAGCAGCATGCTGGCGAACTCACCGCGTCCCCGGCTGCCGACCACGAGCAGGTCGGCCCCCTGCGACTCGTGCAGCAGCACGTCGACCGGCAGCCCCATGACCGCCTTCACGTGCAGCTCCGGCGGCGGCTGCGGCCCCCGGGCCAGGACCTCGTCGACCAGGTGCCGCGCCCGGTCCTCCGCGGACCGCTGCATGCTGTCCTGCGACCACTCACCGACGGCGTTGAAGTCGAGCCAGTACTCCGGCGGCCGGTAGGCGCTCACCGCTTCCACCGGCACGCCGCGCCGCGCCGCGTCCTGCAGCGCGAACAGCAGTGCGGCCCGGGCCCCCTCGGACTCGTCGACACCCACCACCACGCGGTGACCGCGGTGCTCCGCCTCGCCGGGGTGCGGCACCGGCTCGCTCTGCTCGGGGACGACCGTCTGCTCGGTCATGACGCGACCTCCTCGGAAGGCACCACCATGAGCTCCGCGCCGGAGCACTCCGCCAGCTCGCCGAGCCGGACCGGGCCGGTGACCACGTCGACCCGGGTCCGGCCGTGCACCCCTGTCTCGTCGGTGGCCCGCTGCACGGTGGCGGCCAGGGCCCGCGCCATCTCGTCGCGGCCCTCGTCGGGCTGTCCGGGATCCCCCGGCCACACGGTGACCGCGAGCAGGGTGGCGTCGCGGCGCTCGGCCTCGCGCAGCGCCCAGAGCAGGGCCTGGTAGCCGCACGCCGAGGGGCGCACGTCGACGAGGAGCAGCGGCCGATCGGCAGCGTCGACCGGCGCGCCGGGGGCGCGCTCCGTCATGGCGGCATGGTGCGCCCCGCGTCGTCCGCACGACAGGGTCCTTCGTCCCTGCCGCGACGCGGGTTCGCCGTCGTCCGCCGCCGGCCGTAGCGTCGGTCCATGGACGACGCCGCCACCGACTTCTACGTGGTCGAGGACCTGCTGCAGCCCGCCGACGTCGAGATCCGCGACCGGGTCCGCGCCTTCTGCGACAAGGAGGTCACCCCGCGGATCAACGACTACTGGGAGCGCGCCGAGTTCCCCTCCGAGCTCGTGCCGAAGCTGGCCGAGCTCGGCATCGCCGGCGGGACGATCCAGGGGTACGGCTGCCCGGGCATGAGCAACGTCGCCGCCGGCCTCGTGGCCGCCGAGCTGGCCCGGGGTGACGGCTCGATCGGCACCTTCAACGGCGTGCACAGCTTCCTGGCGATGCAGTCGATCGCCATGCTCGGCTCGGAGGAGCAGCGCGAGCGCTGGCTGCCGGAGATGGCCCGCATCGAGAAGATCGGCGCCTTCGGCCTCACCGAGCCCGCGCACGGGTCGGACGCCGTCGGGCTGGAGACGACGGCGCGCCGCGACGGCGACTCCTACGTGCTCGACGGGCAGAAGAAGTGGATCGGCAACGGCTCGATCGCCGACCTGGTGCTCGTCTGGGCCCGCGGCGAGGACGGCGCCGTCGGTGGCTACGTGGTCGAGAAGGGCACGCCGGGCTTCTCGGCGCGGGTGATGACCGGCAAGACGGCGCTGCGGGCGGTGTGGCAGGCGGAGCTGACGCTGGACGGCGTCCGGGTGCCGGCGGACAACCGGCTGGCACGCTGCACCTCCTTCAAGGACGTCTCGACGGTGCTCGACCGCACCAGGTACACGGTCGCCTGGCGCGCGCTCGGCACCGCGACCGGGGCCTACGAGCTGGCCCTGGCGCACGCGTTGCGCCGCGAGCAGTTCGGCTCGCCGATCGCCGGTTACCAGCTGGTGCAGGACAAGCTGGCCCGGATGCTGGCCGAGATCACGACGATGCAGCTCATGTGCTGGCGGCTGTCGACGCTCGCCGACGCCGGCCGGATGACCGCGGCGATGGCCTCGCTGGCGAAGATGAACTGCGCCGCCAAGGCCAGGACGATCGTCGCCGACGCCCGCGACATCCTCGGTGGCGACGGCATCCTGCTGGAGCACCACGTGGCCCGGCACCACGCCGACATGGAGGCGGTGTTCACCTTCGAGGGCACCGACTCGGTGCAGGCGCTGATCGTGGGCCGGGAGATCACCGGGCTGTCGGCGATCAGCGGACGCCGTGCGGACCCGCGCTCGCGCGCGCGACCCTGACCGACCCCGACCGGCCCGCCCTCGACCGGCACGGCGCCGGGCGGTGGCGTGCGTCCGACGGGGCTCAGCGGCGGCTGCCCACCGGCTCGGCGACCGCGGTGATCCGCTGGCACTCGGGGCAGGCCGTGCGGCCCACCCCGACGCGCGTCCAGGCCTGGGACCCCCACACCTGGACGATGGCCCCGCACACCGCGAGCTCGACCTCCCCGTCCAGTTCCGCGGCCGGGCGGTGCGCCTCCACGGCGTGCCACGGGTAGGTGTGCTCCGCCGGGTGCGTGGCCGACCATCGGTCCGGGCGCGAGAATCCGACGGCGTAGGCGTTCACGATCATCACAGTGCCCTGCGTCACATCCGAGAAACCATGGCATCCGGGTGAACCCTGATTGTCGATTCGACGGCGGCGTCCCGTCCCCGGGCGCGCTACCTTCGGGGCGACGACCGCGAGGAGGCACGATGGAGCCGATCAGCCTGCTGGTGGGTGCGGCCCTGCTGGTGACCGGTTTCGCGGCCGGTCGGTTCGGCCGGCGCCGTTCGACGCCGCGCCCGGTGACGCCCGTGTGCGGTTGCGGGCACGTGCTCAGCCAGCACGACCGCGAGCGCAGCACCTGCTACGCCGAGCTGCGTCGCGAGACCTACGACAAGAAGGGCCGCTTCGCCGGCCACACCTGGGTGCCCTGCACGTGCCGCCAGTACGTCGGTCCGATGCCGGTCGACGAGGTGTTCGTCCCCCGCGTCCTGCCGCCGGTCGACTGATCCGCAGCCCCGCCCGACCGCCTCGACGCCGTCCTCGCCACCGCACCACCGCGCTGTCGGACCCCGGCCGACCGGGCCGTGATCGGACGCGGACGGCGCTCCGCGCAGCGTCACACGCGCAGGGCCCGCAGCAGCCGGAGCAGCACCTCCTCCGCCTCCCCGAGGGCCTTCCGCGGATCGTCCGCGCCGGCCGCCCACAGGACGGCCTCGTTCATGGCGCCGGACAGGAGGGCCGACGCGGCCGCGACCGAGGTCGTGGCCAGCCGACCGTCGTCGGCGAGCCGGTGCAGCACCTGGTCGAGCAGCCGGCCGGAGCTCGCCGCGTCGGCGCCGCGCCAGGTGCTCCAGCCGAGCACCGCGGGAGCGTCGACCAGGGCGATGCGTCGCACGCCGGGGTCGAGGACGGCGGCGAGGAAGGTGCGGCAGCCCACCTCGAGGCTCTCCCACGGCTCGTCGATCGGGCCGGCGGCCCGCGCCACGGCGGTACCGACCGCACCGAGGACGTCGGCCAGCACCGCCTCGAACAGGCCGCGTTTGCTGGCGAAGTGGTGGTAGACCGCACCGCGCGTGACGCCCGCCCGGGCGGCGACGTCCTCCAGCCCCACGGCGGCGTAGCCGCGCTCGGCGAACAGCGACCGGGCCGTCGACCGCACCCGCGCCTCCGTGCGCGCGGCCTCCAGCCGCGAGGACCGTGGCATGTCACCCCTTGTTACGTACAGCGTGCAGGTATAGCGTCCCCACTATACGTACAGCACGTATGCAAAGGAGCGGTGATGGTGCCGACCAGCGTGTACCCCGTCCTGATGAGCGCCGACGTCGAAGGGACCGCGCGCTTCTACCGGGAGCGCCTCGGGTTCGACCCGACGTTCGAGTCCGACTGGTACGTGAGCCTCCGGCGCGACCGGTGGGAGCTGGCCGTGCTCGACCCCGACCACGACTCCGTGCCCGCGGCCTACCGCGGACGGACGGCCGGCGGGGTCCTGCTCAACCTGGAGGTCGACGACGTCGACGCGGAGTACCGGCGGCTGGTGACCGACGGCGGCCTGGAGGCGCTGGTGCCGCTCCGGTCGGAGGCGTTCGGGCAGCGGCACTTCATCCTCGCCGCGCCCGACGGCGTCCTGGTCGACGTCATCACCCCGATCGAACCGGCGCCCGAGCCCGCCCGGGACGGCGCCTGACGAGCTCCGCGCGTCAGGCCGCCGGGGACCGCCCCATCCAGGCGGGAGCCGGACCCAGGCCCAGCCGCCAGCGCGCGGACTGCTCCGAGGGGCTGTACGGGCCGAGCGCGAGTTGCAGGCCGCGTAGCTGGGCGCGGGTGAGCGCGACCCGCACCGCGCCTCCGGCGCCCCGGCCGGGCATGTGCGCGAACGGCGCCGTCGTCGGCGAGAGCAGGTGCGCGGCCGCCCCGGCGAGCCCCCGGTAGAACAGCTGCTCGGGCCGGCTCAGCCCGGGCGGGGCGGCCAGGAAGGCGCGCAGGTCGGCCGGCACCGGCGCGAGCACCGGTCGGAAGGCCGCCAGAGCCTCGGCCAGCCCGGCCTCGGACGACGGCAGGTCGGTCGTGCCCAGCGCCCCTGCTGCGCGCGCCCACTCGCGCACGTAGGCGTCGGGCCACCGCCGGCCGAAGCGGGGCGTCAGGTCGTGGCCCACCGCTTGCTGGGCGGCCAGGAAGGCATCGGTGAAGGCCAGGTGCACCCAGCGGAGCAGGTCGGGGTCGGCCGCCGAGTACGGGCGGCCGTCGTCCGCGCTGCCCCGGACCCGGGTGTGCATGCGGCGCACGCGGCCGGCCTCCCGCTCGGCCAGCTCGCCCGAGCCGAACGTGCTGACGACCAGCCAGCGGGCGGTGCCGGCCAGCCGCCGCCACGGGTCCTCCCGGTAGGCCGAGTGGCGCTGGACGCCCACCAGGGCGAGCGGGTGCGCCGCCTGCCCGAGCAGTGCGGCGACCCCGCCGACCAGCGTCGAGAGGTCGCCGTGCACCCGCCAGACGATGCCGTCGGGCTCGAACCACCCCGGCCCCTCCCCCACCGTTGCGATCTCCCGGACCCACGGCGGGGCGCCCGTCGGGTCGCCGGACACGCGAGCGCGGAACGCCTGGCGCGCCAGAGCAGGTAGCGCGACGGGGTTGGGCACGACCCGATCGTGCCAGCTGTTCTGCACCCCGGCTCGTGCAGCGAGCGGTGGGACGCCGGTTCAGCAGCCCGGATCGCCGGTCAGCAGGACGGCGTGGTCGTCCCGGCCCACGACGAGGACGACCGCCCCGGCAGCCCCGTCCGGCTCGACCCCGGCGAGCCCCAGCACCGTGGCGAGCGCCTCGGCCTGCGGCCGCTGCGCCTCGGCGGACCGGACGGCGGAGATGGCGGACTCGACCGGCGTGACCGTGCCGACGGCGATGCCCGCGGCGGCCAGGCGCGCGGCGAGTTCGGCGGCGACCGCCGGATCACCGGAGCCGTCGTGCACGTGCACGACGGTAGGCGCCCCCGCGAGGGGCTCGCCGCTGCACCCGGAGGTCGGGGCGACCGGAGGCGGCCCGGGCACCGGGGCGGCCGTCCCGGTCGGCGCGGGCGGCTCCGTCGGCGGCGGAGGCGCGGGCTCGTTCGGCGGCTCCGGCGCGGGTGCGGGCTCGGGTGCGGGCTCGGGCGCCGGCGGAGGCGGAGGCGGCTCGGGCGCGGGTGCGGGCTCGGGCGGGGGCTCCGGGGCCGGTGGGGGCGGCGGCTCCGGAGCGGGTGCGGGCGCCGGCGGAGGCGGAGGCGGAGGTGGAGGCGGCTCGGGCGCGGGTGCTGGCTCGGGCTGAGGCGGGGGCTCCGGAGCGGGTGCGGGCTCCGGCGCCGGTGGAGGCGGAGGCGGCTCGGGCGCAGGTGCGGGCTCGGGCTGAGGCGGGGGCTCCGGGGTCGGCGGGGGCGGCGGCGCGGGCGCTGGCGGGGGCGGCGGCTCGGAAGGCGCGGGCGGCTCCGACGGTCCCGGTCCTCCTGTGGGATCCGACGGAGGCGCCGGCTCGGAGGGCGCCGGCTCGGAGGGCGCCGGCGAGGAAGGCGCCGGCGAGGAGGGCGGGGGCTCGGTCGGCGACGGTGCCGGCGTTCCGGAGGGCTCGCCGGGCGGCGTCGTCCCGACGGGCTCGGACGGTGACGGAGCCGCCGGCTCGGCGGGTGACGGGCTCGGCGTCCCGGCGGGGGGCTCGGTCGGCGTCGGCGCCGCCGGCTCGGCGGGCGTCGTCGGCGGATCGGCCGGCGCGGCGGACGGCGGGTCACCGGGTGCCGGGACCGCCGGCGCGGGCTGGCCGACCGGCGGGGCCGGCTCCGCGGTGGCCACCTGGACGGGCGGGGGCTCGACGGTCGCGGGCGGCAGCACCGGCAGGGCCGGGGCCGGAGCCGGATGGGCCGGCGGCACGGTCGGTTCGGGCGCCGGCCCCGGCGTCGTGGGCAGGACCGGCGGTGGCGTGCCGGCGTACGCCGCGGCGAGCGTGAGGACCGTGGCCACGTAGTGGTCGGAGTGGTTGTACGCGAAGACGGCCCGCCGACGTCCGGCCTCCCAGGAGAGGTCGCCGCCGGCGGCGCAGAGGTACCGGGCCGCCGCAGCGGCGGCGTCGTCGATGTCGAACGGGTCTCTCCGGCCGTCACCGTCGCCGTCGGCCGAGTACAGCCGCCACGTCGACGGGATGAACTGCATCGGACCCACGGCGCGGTCGAAGGCGCGGTCGCCGTCGAGGCGCCCGCCGTCGGTGTCGCGGATGGTCGCGGTGCCGTTGCCGTTGAGCTGGATGCCGACGATCGGCGGCGACGAACGTCCGTCGGTGTGCAGCACCGCCCCCGCGAAGCGACCGTGGTTGGACTCCACGCGCCCGATCGCGGCCACCAGCGACCAGGTGATCCCGCAGGAGGCGGGTGCGCCGGCGGCCGCCCGCTGGTACGCCTCCAGCGCGGTCGACGGGATCCCGTTGGCTGCCAGCGTCGACGCAATCCCCGACGGGGCGACCCGCGCCGGGGGCGCCGGCGAGCCCTCCGCCGGAGCTGGAGGCGCCGCCTGCGTGCCGGGCTCCGCGGGTGCAACCGCGGCGGCGGGGGCGGCGGTGGCCTCGGCGGCGGCGGTCGCCGACGGGGCCTTCCGGGTGACGGCGTCCCGGGCCAGCAGGAGGACGTCGGCCACCAGCACGGTGGGCTCGTGCGTCCCGTCTTCCCTCTCGGCCGAGCCGCTGCCGGACGTCGCAGCGGGTGCGCCCGGGCCGGGCACCGCGCCCTCCGCCTGGAGGGCCGTGGCCACGGCGGCCACGGCGAGACCCACGGCGGCCCGCCTGCGCAGGTTGCGCCGCCGGCGTCCCGCGCTCATCGGCCCGGCGAACCCGCCGGGGCACGGCCCCGGGGCACACGGGCTCGGTCGACGTCGCCTGCGCTGCGGGCCATCGCGGTCTCTCTGGAGCCACCGACCGGTCCCCCATGGTACCGGCACCGGCCCGCAAGTTAACGGTCCGATCTCGACGCGCGCACCCGGTCCGGACGCGGTGCCACCGGGGACCGCGGCGTGTCCTGCGGCCGGCCCGGCCGGTCGTGACGCAGCGCTACCGCGCGTAGGGAGATCGCCCACATCGACGGGTCCGGTGCGGGCGGCGATCGCCGCACGAGGTCCGGTCGCGGCCGGCCCGAGCTCAGCCGGTCAGGGCGAGCCAGAGCGGCAGGGTGACCAGGGCGGCGGCCGTCGTCAGGGACGTCTGGGCCGCGACGAAGGGGCCGTCCCCGCCCATGCGGGCGGCGAGCACGTAGGACGACGTCGCGGGCGGGACGGCGGCGAACGCCAGCACCACCGCGGCCCCCGGGCGACCCACCCCGAGGGCGGCCGCCAGCCCGAGGGCCACGGTAGGCACGGCGAGAAGCTTCACCACGGCCAGCGACGCGGCCGCGGGCCAGCGGTCTCGCGGGAGCCCGGCCATGCGCAGGGCTGCCCCGACGGCGAGCAGTCCGAGCGGCACGGCGGCGGAGGCCAGGCGCGCCAGGGTGGTGTCGAGCAGACCGGGCAGCGCGAGACCCGCCGCGTTGCCCGCCAGCCCGGCCGCCGTCGCGAGGACGAGCGGGTTGCGGGCGACCGCGGCCGGCACCCGACCGCGCCGCCGTCCCGCCCCGCTCGCGGTCGCCCGCGCCAGCGCCGTCACCGCCAGCACGTTGACCAGCGGCACGTTGACGCCGAGGAGCACGCCCATGAGCGCCAGGGCGGCCGGACCGCCGTCGTCGGCGAGGGCGAGGGCGAGGAAGGAGTTGAACCGGAACGCCGTCTGCCACCCCGAGGCCGCCGCCGTCCGGCCACCCGGGAGCACGAACACCACCGACCCGAGCACGGCTCCGGCCAGGGTGCCGCCGACCGCCGCCAGCAGCACCGCGCCCGTGCCGGCCGTGCCCAGATCGGCGGCCAGCGTGGTGCGGAAGAGCAGCACCGGGAAGAGGACGAAGTAGACCAGCCGCTCGAGGTCGACCCAGAAGCCGGGAGCCCGCCAGAACCGCAGCCGCAGCAGCAGGCCGAGCGCGAGGAGTGCGAACTCGGGGAGGACCACCGCCGCCGCGTGCACCGCGCGAGCCTAGGGAGACCCGCCGGTCGGCCGGCGCCGTTCCCTGGGCGGGGGACCTACTCGACGCGCAGCTCGCCCAGCTCGGACCAGTCGTCCTGCGGAACGGTGAAGTTGACGATCCGCGGCGTCGCGGCCAGGTGCGGGGGCAGCTCCTTCTGCGCGGCGTAGAAGTGGTCGGAGGTGACGTGGGCCTTGGCCGCCTCGTCGTCGCGGAAGGCCTCCACGAGCACGAACTCCGTGGGGTCCTCCAGGCTCCGCGACCAGTCGAACCACAGGCAGCCGGGCTCGGCGCGGGTGGCCTCGGTGAACGCCTTGCTGATGTTCGGCCAGTCGTCGGCGGACTCGGGGCGGACGGGGAACTTGGCGGTGATGAAGATCATCGGGGTCGTCCTCTTCTGACTCAGACGTTCGTGGTGGCGCGCAGGGGCCGGGCGGCCCCGCGGGACGGCAGGGCCTTCTCGACCAGGTCACCCAGCAGCTCGGAGGCGTAGGCCAGCAGTGCCCCGGCGACGAGGGAGGCCAACGTCGACCAGAACACCCCGGCGTTGCCGAAGAACGCGGCGGCGCCGACGAAGGCCCCGGGGATGAAGGCCAGCGGCGACCAGGCGGCCTGCACGCACATGCCGAAGGCGGCGAGCGCGACGAACAGGCCGAGGACGGCCACGGATCCCTCGCGCACCGCGGTCGCGCCCCACAGGAGGGCGAATCCCCACAGCAGGCCGCTGACGTTGGACGCCAGACCCTTCGTGAGGCCGGGCAGCCGGCCGCCGGCCGCGTAGAAGCAGGCCCAGGCGGCGAACCCGATCCAGACGACCAGCGGGGCCTCCCACCCGCCGATCGCCGGGACGGAGGAGGCGAGGACGGTCCACAGACCGGCCAGCACGCCGATCGAGATGCCCAGGGCGATCAGTCGCTTCACGACGGGCTCCTCAGGGCACCAGGATCGCGCGGCCACGCACCTGGCCGGCCGAGAGGTCGTCGATGGCGTCCTGGAACCGGTCCAGCGGGTACTTCGCGGTGTGCAGCGTGACCTTGTGCTGAGCGGCGAGGGCCATGAGCTCGACCAGGTCGTTGTACGAGCCGACCAGGTTGCCGATGATGTTGATCTCGGTCGAGATGAGATCGATCGTCGGCACGTTCACGTTCTCCCCGTAGCCGACGACGTGGTAGTCGCCGGCCCGGCGGGTCATGGCGATGCCCTCGGCCGTCGAGCCGTTCTCGCCGACGAAGTCGACGACCTGCTCGGCGCCGTGCCCACCGGTCAACTGGAGCACCTGCTCCACCTGGCTGCCGTCGGCCACCACGCCGTGGTGCGCGCCGATCGACTCCGCGAGCTTGACCGCTTCGGGATTGCGGTCGATCACGACGATCTCGGCCGGCGACAGGGCGGCCAGCACCTGGATGCCGATGTGGCCGAGGCCGCCGGCGCCGATCATCACGCACCGGTCACCCGGCCGGAGCTTGCGCGCCGCCTTCGCCGCGGCGTGGTAAGCGGTCAGACCCGCGTCCGCGAGCGCGGCGACGTCCGAGGGCTCCAGCCGGTCGTCGATCCGCACCACGCTGCGCGCCGAGGTCCGGAGGTACTCGGCGTACCCGCCGTCGGTGCTGATCCCCGGGAAGGCGTTGTCCTCGCAGTGCACGTCGTCGCCGGAACGACAGGCGCGGCACAGCCCGCAGGTCATCAGCGGGTGCAGGATCACCTTGTCGCCCTCCGCGACGTTGGTGACCGCGCTGCCGACGGCGTGCACCCAGCCGGCGTTCTCGTGGCCGATCGTGTAGGGAAGCTGGACGCCGGACTTCTCCGCCCACTGCCCCTCGAGGATGTGGATGTCGGTGCGGCAGACCCCCGCACCGCCGATCTTGACGATGACGTCGTGCGGGCCGGTGATCTCCGGCGCCGGGACGTCGTCCATCTCCAGCGGCCGGTGGTAGCCGACGACGCGGACAGCTCTCATGACGGGATCCCCTTCGCGGTGGTGAGGAGCGGGAGCAGCGGGCGGACGGCGGTCTCGTCGTCCGCGCGGACGACCTGGTCGTGCTCGGCGCCCGGGTAGCGGGTGCGCAGCAGCCCGCGGCAGAAGTGCGCGTTGCCGTCGATCGAGATGCGGACGGAGCGGGCCTTCCGCAGGAAGAACGCCGCCGTCGCCGGATCGGGCCGGCCGCCGTGGGCGTCGACCAGCACCGGCGCAGAACCGTCCAGCGGCAGGCCGACGGCCGCCCGGCGGCGCAGCAGGGACTCCGTGGTCGGAGTTCCGGCCGGCAGGTCGGCGAGCACCAGACGGTGCACGTCGTCCTCGCCGAGCGACCGGTCGCTCCGCAGCAGGGCGGTGACCGCCCGCTCCATCGCGGCCGTGTGCGCCTTGCGGTGGAAGGTGGCCCGCAGCTCGTCGAGGGAGTCCTCGGCCTCGTGCCCGAACGTGCCGCGGTAGCCCGCGGCGGCGGCCAGGCCGCGATTGATCAGGTCGGAGTCGTGGTGGTCGTCGAGCTCGACCACCGCGGTGGCGACCCCGGGCACCGCACGGACGGCGTCGAGCGCGTCGGAGGCCATGAGGTAGGCGAAGTTCGGCGCGCAGAACGAGGTCGGCAGCCGCAGGTGCACCTCGACCCGGTCGCCGTCGATCGAGATCGACCGGACGAAGCCGAGGTCGGTGATCGGCTCGTCGAGCTCGGGGTCGACGACGGAGCCGAGAGCGGCGCGGACGTCGGACCCGAGGACGGAGGTGGCCAGCTCGGGCAGGACGGCGGTCATCGGCACACGCCCCTCACACCGATGCGAGGTCGGCCGCGGCCGGCTCGCGGGGACCGGTGGCCGGCTCGCCGGCGTCGGGCAGCCGCAGGTGCGCCGGCACCGGGATGTCGTAGAGCCTCGCCGCGTTGAGGCCGAGCACCTTCTTCTTCTGCGCGGTCGTGATCGGGGCGTACTCGGTCATGTCCTCGGGGATCTGGAAGTCCACGAAGCGCTTCACCAGCCACTGCGGCGTCCAGAGCGCGTAGTCGCTGGCGAACATGATGCGGTCCTCGCCGACCCAGTAGAGGAGCTCGCCCATGATCTGGGCGAAGTAGCGCGGGCGGGTGTGGATGAACGGGATGGCCACGGCCAGACCCGCGTGCACGTTCGGCTCCTGCGTGGCGATCCAGCAGAAGTCCTCGAGCCGCGGCAGCCCGCAGTGCTCCACGACGAAGGTCAGGTCGGTGAAGTCGGTGGCAGCGTGGTCGACGTCGGCCACGTCGAACGCGTCCCGGTCGAGGGGCCGGATGGTCGGACCCTTGTGGATGTGGATGTTGCGGATGCCGAGCTCGCGGCAGGCCTCGAAGTACCGGTAGGCCATCGGGTCGGTCAGCTTCCAGCCGCGCGACTCGCCGTGCCAGTCGGCCGTGTACAGCTTCACGCCCTTGAGGCCGAACCGCTCGGCCGCCGCGCGCAGCGCGTCGAGGCCGTTCTCCCCGTCCCGCGGGTCCCAGTAGTGGTTGTAGGTCAGCTTGTCCGGGTGCGCCGCGGCGAGCGCGGCGGCCTCCTCGGTCTGCCCGAAGCCCCGGTGGTAGAACTCGGCCAGCCGGGCCGGCTGGAAGATCGCGTGGTCGACCATGCCGTCGGCGAACACGTCCCGCATCAGGCGCTCGCCGCCCTGGTACAGGTACTCCTCGTACGACCAGACCTCGGACTCGGGGCTGAGGTTG
Source organism: Geodermatophilus sp. YIM 151500 (assembly GCF_025716945.1). GTDB lineage: Bacteria > Actinomycetota > Actinomycetes > Mycobacteriales > Geodermatophilaceae > YIM-151500. Next base: position 198,170 of record NZ_JAOVZT010000005.1, on the reverse strand, counting down.
CGGTGGTAGTCGTAGAAGCAGTCGATGAACTGCTTGCCGTGGACGTTGCGCTGGTTCTCGGGACGTCCGTCCCACAGCGCGATGTGCGAGTCGACGATGAAGTAGGTCTCGCCGTCCTTGGTGTACATCTGCGTCCCTCCGGGCCACGTCGAGCTACGGGTGTCCTTCTGGCCGGAACGCTAGGTATGTTGCGCACCACCGAAAAGCTGTGGTCTGTCTCACTTTGGGACGACGGACCGGTGTCCCCCTGCCGGACCCGGCCATAGCGTCCGACCGCACGACGACGTGTGGAGGCTGCCCGTGGATCCCGCACCTGCCGCCCCGGCGGCCCCGTCGGCGCCCCTGCCGGACCCGGAGCTGGAGGCGCGCGACGCAGCGCCGCGGCTGCGCGCGTCCTGGCGCCGCAGCGCGCGGTACGGGGTGCCGCCCGACGAGGTGCTGCCGGTGTTCACGGGTTCCGTGGACACCGGGTCGCTGCTCTACGAGTGCGCCCACGAGGTGCTCACCGGCCTCCACCGGACCATCACCAACGAACCGGTCAGCCTCATGGTGGCCGACCGCGACGGCCTGGTGCTCGCGCGGCTGGGTGACGACCGGGACATCCGGCGCTCGCTGGACCAGGTGCACCTCGCCCCCGGCTTCTTCTACTCCGAGCGCACCGCCGGGACCAACGGTCTCGGGCTGTCGCTCGCCGATCGGGCGCCCTCGCTGGTCCGCGCCTCGGAGCACTACTGCACGGTGCTGCGCGGGTACACCTGCGCGGCGGTCCCGGTGCTCGACCCGGTCGACGGCGACCTCGCCGGCACCATCAACTTCACGACCTGGTCGGACTCCTCCCCCGACCTGCTGCTCGCTCTCGCCCAGGCCGCGGCCGGCGCCACCAGCGCGTTGATGCTGGCCCGGTCGACCGGGCGCCCGGTGCGGCCCGTGCCACGCGGCGAGGTCTTCCACGTCGTCGGCGGTCCGCTGGCGCCCGGGCACGGCGATCCGTGCGTCTCCGCCGGATGGCGCCGGGCGGTGGCGGCCGCGGAGGCGGCCACCGCGGCCGGTCGGGTGCTCGTCGTGGTCGGCGAGCCGGGCGCCGGCAAGGCGGCGCTGGCGTCCCTGGCCCGCCGCCGGCTCGCCCGCCGCGAGCGGATCCTGCACGCCCGCGCCCCGGAGCCGGCCGACGTCGCGGCCTGGCTGGAGCTGTGGACGCCGGCGCTGCGCGACGCCGACAGCTGCGTCGTCGTGTCCGGCGTCGAGCGGCTGCCCGCCTGGGTGGCCGAGGAGCTCGCCGCCACGCTCGGGGGCGTGCGGCGCGGGGACGGCCGCCCCCAGCCGTTCGTCCTCACCGCTCCCGACCTCGCCGCGGTACCGGCGTCGATGGCGGCGCTGGTGGACGCCGTGGTGGAGGTGCCTCCGCTGCGGCGCCGGGCGGACGACGTCCTGCCGCTCGCGCGCGCGGTCGCCCGCGAGGAGCGCCACCGGGAGGTGGCCTTCACGCCGCGCGCGGCGCAGGTGCTTGAGAACTGCTCCTGGCCGGGCAACGTGCGGCAGCTGCGGCGGGTGGTCCGGGACGCCGTGTCCCGGACCGACGTCGTCGACGTCGCGCACCTGGCCCCGGAGGTGCTCGACGGCGGCACCCGGCCGCTGACCCGGCTCGAGCGGCTGGAACGCGACGAGATCGCCCGAGCCCTCATGGCCCCCGGCGCGACCGCCACCCGCGCTGCGGAGGAGCTGGGCATCGGGCGCGCCACCCTCTACCGCAAGATCGCGCACTACGGCCTCGCGCTGCCGCCGCGGTCTCCCGATCCGGGCGCCTGAGCCTGCCCGGCTCCGCCGCCCGGCTGCCGATGCCGTCGTCGGTGCACCTGCCGACGGCGGTTCCGGTCCACGTCGGCCCACCACGCGGGCCGGGTCACCGTCCGGTGCGGGGCGGGCTGCGGGTGGTCAGCTGCCGCGGCGGGCCTTGGTGATCCGACGCAGCAGCCCCGGCCTGGTGGCGCCCGGCGCCTCAGGATCCACGCCGGCGACCTCGTAGACCTCCGGGTCCGTCTCCCTGCCGAGCCGGTCGTCGACCGCGATGAGCGACTGCGCCGCCGCGACGCGAGCGCGCTGCACGGCGTCCGAGCGCCCGGCTGCCACCCGCTCCCGCGCGGCCGCGGAGGCTGCCGCGTCCTCGAAGGACCGCCGCAATGCGATCCTCAACACCTCACGGTCGGCGTCCCAGATGCCGAAGCTGTCGCGGTTGAGCACCCCCATCGACCGGTTGCCGATCTCGCGCTGGTCGGGGTCGGGGCTGTAGCTCTTGTCGATCGCCCACTGCGCCCGCTGCCACCATGCGTCGCGCCGGTCGCTGCGCCACTTCTGGAGGACGGTCACCCCGACGCCGACGAGGGCCACGAGGGCGGCCATCAGCGTTGCCAGCTGGGGCGTCAGCCAACCCATCGGCCCGCCCTCACCATGGCGCAGGACCGTACCGAGGACGCGCGGCGCGGGCACGCGCTGCGGCGGCGGCGCGGACCGCCCACCAGCACATCCTCCCGGCCGGCCCGGCCGCTGCGGTCACGGCTCCAGGGCGTCCCGCAGCGCCGCGTCGTTGTCGGCCAGCCAGCGGCGGTACTGCTCGGCCTGCATGCGCACGTCCGACTTGGAGTACTCGGCGAACGCGGCGTGACCGGCGGCCACGTAGCGCTCGACGAGCCGGCAGAACCACGCCTGGTTCGCCTCGACGGCCGCGAGCACCCGGCTCCGGTCGACCTCGTCCGCCCCGTAGCCGTCGAGGAACAGGCCCAGCCGGTGCAGGGAGCGGCCGCGGCGGGCGTCGTGGATGGTCGCTTCGGGTCGCAGCGGCGCCCACAGGCGGGCGGCGCAGGCAACGTCCCACAGCCGTGACCCGGGGCCGGCGAGGTCGAAGTCGATCAGTGCGACGGCGCGGCCGTCGCGGAAGACGACGTTGTCCAGGTTCGGGTCGTTGTGGCTGACCAGCCCTCCGGAGAACTCCGCCGGCAGCGGCGCGTGCCACGCGTGCGGAGAGGGGTCGAAAGCGGCGACGGCGTCGTGATAGGCGCGCAGCAACCGCGCCACGCTGGTCAGCGCCTCGTCGGTGAACGCCCACCGGGGGTACGGCGGCAGGACCGCCTCGCCGGGGACGTGGCTGAGCACCTCGCGCCCCTGCGCGTCGATGCCGAGGAAGCGCGGCGCCCCGTCGAAACCGACCGCCTCGAGGTGGCCGAGCAGGGCGTGGACGGCCGGGCTGGTGCTCCGCACCGGACGGCGCACCGTGTCGCCGACCCGGACGACCCGCCCCCGGTTGGCGACGCCGCCGGGCAACGGGACCTCCCGGTCGCCGTCGTCCCCGGGCCCGGCCCCGCGGGCGCGCCCGTTCACGCCTCGTCGAGCAGCGCCTGCGCGAACGAGCGGTGCGTGACCAGGCCGCCCACCAGCCCGCTGCGCAGCGCCGCCCGGGCGGCGGGGACCTTCGCCGTCCCGTAGGCGAGGACCACCACCTCGGGGATCGCGCGCATCTGCTCGGCGCCGATGCCGATCATGCGCTCGGCCAGCTCGGCGGCCACCGGCTCACCGTCGGCCCGGAGGAAGACCCCCGACATCTCCGCCTGCACGCCCAGCTGGCGCAGCGCCGTCCGGTCGCGCTCCCCCGCCGTGTCGTACAGGGTCGACCGCCCCGGCGCCCACAGCCCGATCCCCACGACCGCCTTGGTCACCCGGGGCAGCTGGTCGAAGGCCAGGGCGACCTCCCGCTGCCGCCGCAGCGCCCGGGCGGTGGCCGCGTCGGGCAGGGTGAACGGGGCGTAGAAGACATAGGCGGGGCCGCCGGCGGCCCGGGCGACGTCGCGGACGATGTCGATGGCGTTGGCATCGCCGTCGGGCATCGCCAGGGCGCCGGTGAGCTGGACCACCGGGACCGGGGCCAGCCGGGGCAGCTCCCGGGCCATCGCGCCGACCGACCGGGACCAGGCGACACCGAGGACGTCGTCCGGTCCGACGATCTCCGCGAGCAGCTCCGCGGCGACCCGGCCGACCTGGGTCCGCAGCGCGTCGGTCGACTCGTCCTCGGCAGCCGCGACGACGGCGTGCTGCAGGGCGAACCGCTCGCCGAGCCGGGCCGACAGGTCGACGTCGACGACGCCGTGGTGCCCGATCTCGATGCGGACCAGGCCGCTGTCCCGGGCTCCGTCGATCAGCCGGGCCACTTTGAAGCGACTGAGCCCGAACTCCTCGGCGATCTCCACCTTGGATCGCCCGTCGAGGTAGTACCGGCGCGCGACCGACGCCGACAGCACGAGGGCCGCCGGCCCCACCGGAGGCACGGTCATCCACCTCCTGCACCGAGCTTCCCGCTGGCGAGCGTCCCGACCGCCCGACCGTGCGCTCATCTGAGCGCCTGGCGCGCATTTTGCCACGTCTGACTTGACCGCGGGTGACCTGGGTCACGACACTCGTCGCGCACGGGTCACGAGCCGATCGCCCGCTCCGCCGTCGTCCCGCCCCCCGCCCGGTCCCACCGGGCCCCGGAGTCGGCGAACGGTCCTCCGGCCCGTACCGGGGACGCCGGCCGGCCCCGCGACGAGCGTGAGCAGGTCCAGAGCACCGGGCCGGGTCGGGGCCCGCGACCGACGAGGAGCAGGGGCCAACAGTGAGCACAGCCTCGGACGCGCCGACCAGGGGTTCCGGAGCCAGGATCGCCGTCCAGAAGTTCGGCACCTTCCTGTCCGGGATGATCATGCCGAACATCGCCGCGTTCATCGCGTGGGGGATCATCACGGCGTTCTTCATCGAGACGGGTTGGACGCCGGTCCCCGGGCTCGGCGGGTTCGGCGAGGATGCCGCCGGCGACCCGAACATCGGCCTGGTCGGGCCGATGATCCGCTACATGCTGCCGCTGCTGATCGCGATGCAGGGCGGCCGGATGGTCTACGGCCTGCGCGGGGGCGTCGTCTCGGTGGTCGCCACCATGGGCGTGATCATCAGCGTGCCCGACCCCACCTTCCTCGGCGCGCTGATCATGGGTCCGTTCGCGGCCTACGTCATGAAGCATCTCGACAAGCTCTGGGACGGCAAGATCAAGCCGGGCTTCGAGATGCTGGTCAACAACTTCTCCGCCGGCATCGCGGGCGCCGGGCTCGCCGTCGTCGGCTACTTCGCCTTCGGGCCGTTCGTGCAGGCGCTCTCCCGGGCGCTGGGCAACGGCGTCGACTGGCTGGTCGACAACGGCGTGCTGCCGCTGGCCAGCATCCTCATCGAGCCGGCCAAGGTGCTGTTCCTGAACAACGCGGTCAACCACGGCGTCCTCACCCCGCTGGGCGTGCAGCAGTCGGCGCAGGACGGGCAGTCGATCCTGTTCCTGCTCGAGGCGAACCCGGGCCCGGGCCTCGGGCTGCTGCTCGCCTACATGGTCTTCGGGACGGGCATGGCCCGCAGCACCGCCCCGGCCGCCGCGATCATCCACTTCTTCGGCGGCATCCACGAGATCTACTTCCCGTACGTGCTGATGAAGCCGATCCTGCTGCTGGGCATGATCTCCGGCGGGATGGTCGGCATCGCCACCCTCACCATCTTCGACGCCGGGCTGCGGGCGCCGGCGGCGCCGGGCTCGATCATCGCGGTGCTGGCCCAGACGCCGGCCAGCAGCTTCCTCGGCGTCATCCTCTCGGTGCTGCTGTCGGCGGCGACGTCGTTCCTCGTGTGCTCCCTGCTCCTGCGGCTGAGCAAGCGGAAGGAGGGCGACCTGGCCGAGGCCACCGCCTCGATGGAGGCCATGAAGGGCAGCCGCAGCTCGGTCGCCGGCGTCCTCTCCCCCGAGGAGCGGCTGGAGGCCGAGGCCGAGGCCGCCGAGGAGGCCCACGAGGCCCGGTCGCGCCGCACGCCGATCCACAACATCGTGTTCGCCTGCGACGCCGGCATGGGGTCGAGCGCGATGGGTGCGTCGGTGCTGCGCAACAAGATCAAGAAGGCCGGCTTCGAGGACGTCAACGTCAGGAACCTGGCCATCGCCAACCTCACCGACGACATCGACCTGATCGTCACCCACCGGGACCTGACGCCACGCGCGCAGAGCATGTCGCCCTCGGCCCAGCACGTGTCGGTCGACAACTTCATGAACAGTCCCAAGTACGACGCCATCGTCGAGGAACTGAAGGAGACCAATGCGCGCGGTGCGACCTCGCAGGGCTGAGCCGTCGGGGCCCGAGCGGCCGGGAGGATCGGAGGAGCCGGCACCGTGAGCGACATCCTGGCGCCCGCGCACATCAAGGTCCCGGGCAGCGCCACGAACAAGGACGACGCGATCCGGGAGGCCGGGCAGCTCCTGGTCGACGCCGGCGCGGTCGACCCCGCGTACGTCGACGCGATGTTCGAGCGGGAGAAGTCGGTGTCCACCTACATGGGCAACTACCTGGCCATCCCGCACGGCACGAACGAGGCGAAGGACACCATCCGGCGCTCGGCCCTCTCGGTCGTCCGCTACGACCGGCCGATCGACTGGGACGGCAACGAGGTCCGCTTCTCGGTCGGGATCGCCGGCGTGGAGGGCGGGCACCTGGAGATCCTGGGCCGGATCGCGATGATCTTCTCCGACGAGGACGAGGTGGCGAAGCTGCTCGACGCCGGATCGGCCGACGAGCTCTACCAGCTCCTGCACGCGGTCAACGAGGAGTGACGCCGATCGGTGAGCCCGGTGCGGCCGGGACCGAGGACGACGAGGACGAGGACGGGAACGGATGAAGGTCTTGCGGTTCTACGCACCCGAGGACGTCCGTTACGAGGACGCCCCGGAACCCGCCTGCGGTCGCGACGAGGTCAAGATGCGCGTCCGCAACTGCTCCACCTGCGGGACGGACGTCAAGATCCTGCACAACGGGCACCAGAACCTCAGCCCGCCGCGGATCATCGGGCACGAGATCGCCGGCGAGGTGGTCGAGGTCGGCGCGGACGTCGACGGCTGGTCGGTCGGCGACCGCGCCCAGGTCATCGCCGCGGTGCCCTGCGGGGAGTGCTACGAGTGCCGCCGCGGCTGGATGGCGGTCTGCGCCAACCAGACGTCGGTCGGCTACCAGTACGACGGCGGCTTCGCCGAGTACCTGATCGTGCCGCGCCAGGTGCTCAAGGTCGACGGCCTCAACCGGATCCCCGACAACATCGGCTTCGACGAGGCCTCGGTCGCCGAACCCTTCGCCTGCGCCATCAACGCGCAGGAGCTGGTGCACGTCGGCGACGGCGACACGGTCGTGGTGTTCGGCGCGGGCCCGATCGGCTGCCTGCACATCCGGCTGGCGCGGGCCAACGGCGCGAGCCGCGTCTTCCTCATCGACGTGCTCGCCGACCGGCTGGCGATGTCGGCCGACGCGGTCAAGCCCGACGAGGTGCTCAACGGGCGCGAGGTCGACGTGGTCGAGCGGGTGATGGAGCTCACCGACGGGCGCGGGGCCGATGTGGTGATCACCGCGACGGCGGCCAACGTCGCGCAGGAGCAGGCGGTGCGGATGGCGGCGCGGCGCGGGCGTATCTCGTTCTTCGGCGGCCTGCCGAAGACCAACCCGTTCATCCAGCTGGACTCGAACCTGGTGCACTACCGCGAGCTGATGATCATGGGCGCCAACGGCTCGGCGCCCGCGCACAACAAGCGCGCGCTGGAGTACATCTCCAGCGGCCAGGTGCCGGTCAAGGACCTGATCAGCGTGCGGCTGCCGTTGGAGCGCGCGCTGGAGGCGTTCGACATCGTGGCGAAGGGCGAGGCGATCAAGGTCACCGTGGAGCCCTGAGCGCGACGGCGGTCAGGCCGGCGGCGGGTCGTCGGGCCGACCGCGGAGCACGCCGTCCAGCGTCAGCCGGCGGGCGCCGGCCCGGTCGACGCGCAGGATCGTCGACGGGTCGGCGCCGGGGTTGACGTCGCGGTCGGCGCCGGGGTCGACGTCGCGGTCGGCGTCCAGCCGCCGCAGCAGCCGGGCCCACCGAGCGGCGTGCCGGCGCATCGACCGCTCCGGCACCACCCGCCCGCGGGCTGCCTGGCCGTCCTCCGCCGCGTCCTGGGGGGCGTCGAGCAGGAGCAGTCGCACCGACCGCCCGGCCCGTCGGGCGGCCGCCGTCACGACCGCCCGCCACCACGGGCTCGTCCACGGGTCGGTGAGGACGACGACCGGCGCACCGCCGAGGGTCATCGCGACCACCCGCACGCGGTGCACCACGTGCACGAGCGGCCGCAGCGCGCGGTAGGGCAGCCCACCGGCGGCCGCGGTCAGCCGCGCGGCGACGTCCTCGGAGTCCAGTCCGACCACGCCCGCCGGCCGCTGAGCGAGCAACCGGCGCAGCAACGTCGTCTTGCCGGCGCCGGGCAGCCCGCCGACCACGACGAGCGTCCGGCCCCGGCCGGCGGGATCCGGCCCCGCGGAACGGGCCGCCCCGACCACCGCATCCGTCCGCACCGCACCTCCCCGGGGTCGTCCCCGATGATGCGACCGCGACCTGGGAGGAACCTGTGCGGAGTGGAGCCGTCGCAGTGACCACGACGGATCCACTCCGTCGGTCGCAGCGGGCCGACATGCCCCCGTCGACCACCAGTTCGGTGCCGGTGACGAAGCGGACCTCGTCGGAGGCGAGGAACAGCGCCGCGTATGCGGTGTCGCGGCGGTCGCACTGCGCGCGTCGTCCGGCACCGCCCGGGTGACCAGGCTCGTCGTCAGCGGCTGGCCGACGCCCAGCAGGAGACCGCCCACGAGCAGCGCCGTCGCCCTGCCCGGCGCGCCCGGCCCGTCGACGACCACGGCTCACCCGCCCGCGCGCGGCGTGCACCCGGGGACCGCGGACCGCGGACCACGGACGGCGGACGGCGGACGGCGGACGGCGGACGCTTCACAACGATTCGGGTGCGGATCGGCGTGGAGCACGTGGCCCACTACTGTGAGCCCGCACACACTGCTCGCACGCTCGCGCCGAGTCGGGCCCTGGCCACCGGAGGTTCTGCTTTGGGTCGTCCTGCCCCGTTCCGTCCGCTCGCGTCGGCATGCGGGCCCGGCGCCCCGTGCTGACCGTCCAGGACCTGCGCGTCACCTACGGCGGGGCCGTGCAGGCGCTCCGCGGGATCTCGATGGAGGTGCCCGACGGCAAGGTCGTCGCCGTCCTCGGCAGCAACGGCGCCGGCAAGAGCACTCTCCTCCGCACCGTCTCCGGAACGCTGAAGCTGCACCGCGGCAGGGTCGAGTCCGGCTCGGTCCGGCTCGACGGCACCGACCTGCTGGCGCGCGACGCGGCGCAGACGGTCCGCTCGGGCGTGGTGCAGGTGCCGGAGGGCCGGCGGATCTTCGGCCGGCTGACGGTCGAGGAGAACCTGCGCGCCGGGGCCATGGGCAACCGCGACCGCGCCGCGCGGGCCGCGGCCCAGGCGCGCGTGCACGAGCTGTTCCCGGTGCTGAAGGAGCGCAGCTCGCAGCGGGGCGGCCTGCTGTCCGGCGGCGAGCAGCAGATGCTGGCGATCGGCCGGGCGCTGATGGCCAGCCCGAAGCTGCTGCTGCTCGACGAGCCCTCGCTGGGCCTCGCACCGCGGGTCATCGGCCAGATCGGCGAGGTGATCGCCGAGATCAACCGGCAGGGCACGTCGGTGCTGCTGGTCGAGCAGAACGCGACCATGGCGCTGGGCGTCGCCGACCTGGCCTACGTCCTCGACGTCGGTGAGGTGTCCCTGTCGGGCGAGGCCGGCGTGCTGGCCGGCACCGACGAGGTGCAGCGGCTCTACCTCGGCCACGACGCCGACCACCAGCGCGGTCGCCGGGCCACCTCGGGCCGCACGCTGTCCCGGTGGACGGCGTGAGCGCGGCACCCGTGGGGGCGGGCACCGTCCGCGACGACATCCCGCCGGTCGAGGTCCGCGACGTCAGCGTCCGGTTCGGCGCCATCAAGGCGCTGGCGGGCGTCTCGTTCACGGTGGAGCCGGGCACGATCCATGCGATCATCGGCCCGAACGGGGCCGGCAAGTCGACGATGTTCAACGTCCTCTCCGGCGTCTACAAGGCCGCCGAGGGCGAGGTGCGCTTCGGCGAGCACCGCCTCGACCACATGCGGCCGCACAAGATCGCCGGCATCGGGGTCGCCCGCGCGTTCCAGAACATCGCGCTCTCGGGCACGCAGTCGGTCGCCGAGAACCTCATGCTCGGCCGCCACCACCTCACCACGGCCGGCTTCCTGGCCGCCGGCCTGCGGCTGCCCCGGGCCACCCGGGAGGGCAAGCGGCACGGCGCCCGCGTCGCGGAGATCGCCGAGTTCCTCGAGCTGGGCGACAAGCTGCACGTCCCGGTGGGCGTGCTCTCCTACGGCGACCAGAAGCGCGTGGAGGTGGCCCGGGCGCTGTGCACCGAGCCGCGCCTGCTGCTCCTCGACGAGCCGGTCGCCGGCATGAACGCCGACGAGACCAGCCGCATGGCCGACGCCATCCTGGAGATCCGGTCGGCCCTGGGGATCTCGATCGTCCTGGTCGAGCACGACATGGGGATGGTCATGTCGCTGGCCGACCGGGTCACCGTGCTCGACTTCGGACGGCGGATCGCCGACGGCACTCCGGCCGAGGTTCAGCGCGACCCGGAGGTCATCCGCGCCTACCTCGGCTCGGGCGACGACGTCAGCCCCGACGCGGCCGCCGCCCACCACCACCCCGCCGACGCTCCCGGGACGTCCTCGTGAACCAGTTCCTGTCGCTGCTGCTGAACGGCGTCTCGCTGGGCGCGCTGTACGCCCTCATCGCCCTCGGCTTCGTGATCATCTTCAAGTCGAGCGAGGTGGTGAGCTTCACGCACGGCTCGCTGCTGCTGCTCGGCGCCTACTCCATCGCCCGGCTGTCCGGACCGCTCGGCTTCTGGCTCGCCGTGCTGGCCGGCCTGCTGATCACCGCGGTGGCCGCCTTCCTGGTCGAGCGGCTGATCATCAACCGGCTGCGCGGAGCTGCGGTGATCAGCCTGGCGATCGTCACCATCGGGGTCGACATCATCCTGCTGACCGAGCTGGTCCGGCGGATCGGCTCGGACATCCTCAACGTTCCCCACCCGTGGGGCGGGCAGTCGGTGCGGATCGGCCCGGTCGGCCTCAGCCAGAACCGGCTGATCGCCATCCTGGTGGCCGGCGCGCTCATCGCCGCCTTCTTCGCCGCCTTCAAGTACTCCAGCTGGGGGGTCGCGATGCGCGCGTCCGCCGAGGACGGTGAGACCGCCGCGCTGATGGGCATCCGCCAGGGCCGGGTCTCGGCCGTGTCCTGGGTGGTCGCCGGGGTGCTGGCCGGGGTCGCGGCCCTGTTCCTGGTCGGCTCCCCCACCCCCGGGGTCACGCCGGCGAACTACGCCGTGGCGCTGCGCGCATTCCCGGCGGCGATCCTCGGCGGCCTGGACTCGACCGGCGGGGCGCTGGTCGGCGGGTTGCTCATCGGCATCGCCGAGGCCCTCGCGGCCGGCTACCAGGACCAGCTGTTGTTCCTCGGCCGCGGGTTCAGCGCCATCGTGCCCTTCATCGTGATGATCGCCGTCCTGCTGGTCCGGCCGTCGGGACTGTTCGGGACCAAGGAGCTGACCCGTGTCTAGCCCGACCGCACGCACCACCGAGGCGCCGGCCGGCGGCGCCACCGGGAGCGGGACGCGGCCCGCTCCCGCGCGTCGCCGCCGCGGCGTGCGCTCGCTGGTCGGGCTGGTGGTCCTGCTCGCGCTGCTGCTCGTCGCGCTGGCCTTCCCCCTCTACTTCGGGGAGTTCTGGCTGCGCACCGGCTTCGCGGTGTTCGGCGCGATCGTGGGTGCCATCGGGCTCAACCTGCTCGTCGGCAACGCCGGCCAGCTCTCCCTCGCGCACGCCTTCTTCCTGGCCGTCGGCGCGACCAGCTACGTCTACGTGTCCGGGGAGCCCGGCGGGCTCGGCGTCGCGGAGCTCGACGGGCTGGGCCTGCCGCCGCTGGTCGGCATGGTCGTCGGCGTCCTGCTCGCGGGTCTGGCGGGGCTGATCTTCAGCCCCATCGCGGCCCGGCTGCGCGGCATCTACCTCGGCGTCGCCTCCCTGGCGCTGGTCTTCATCGGCATCCACCTGCTCAACACCTGGACGCCGGTCACCGGCGGCTTCAACGGCCGCGCCGCTCCGGACTTCTCGCTGTTCGGCTTCACGTTCGGCAACACCGACCCGCAGCTGTGGGTGCTGGGCGTCCCGTACCGCGAGGCCGAGCGGCTGTGGTACCTGGGCCTGGTCCTGGCCATCGGTGCGTACGTGTTCGCCCGGAACCTGCTGCGCTCCCGCCCCGGCCGCGCGATGCAGACCGCCCGCGACAGCGAGGTCGCGGCCGCGGTCATGGGCGTCAACGTGCAGGGCTACAAGGCCCGGATCTTCATGATCAGCTCCATGTACGCCGGGCTGTCGGGCGTCATGCTCGCGCTGTCGATCGGCAGCATCGCGCCGGAGTCCTTCGGGCTGGAGCTGTCGATCCTCTACCTGGCCATGATCGTCCTGGGCGGCCTGGGCTCGGTGGGCGGGGCCGCGCTGGGCGCCGCGTTCGTCGTCGCCCTGCCGTTGGTCTTCCAGCGCTACGCCGACGTCGTCCCGTTCGTCGGCGGCCCGGGCGAGGCCGGGCTGGCCCCCGGTGAGGCCGCCCGCTTCCTCTTCGGCGTGGCGATCATCCTCGTCATCCTCTTCGAGCCGGCCGGGCTGGCCGGGTTCGCGCACCGGTTCCGCCGCCGCCTGACCCGGCCCGGCGGCGGGACGACGACCCCGCCGCCGCCGGACTCCCCCGAAGGTTCCACCCGTCCCGACCCGTCGGACCGACCAGCACAAGGGAGCACCACCACATGAAGCAGTCCAGGAAGCCGCGCACCGCCACGGTGCTGGCCGCAGCCGCCGTCGTCGCGGTGGCCAGCGGGTGCAGCACGCGGGCACCGGAGTCCTCCGGCGGCGGTGGCGGCGGGGGAGGCGAGGCCGCCGACGTCCTCACCGACGTCGGCGTCGAGGGGACCACGATCACCCTGGGCGTCCTCACCGACCTCACCGGTGTGTTCGCCGCGCTGGGCAACGACATCACCAACGCCAACACGCTGTTCTGGCAGAACAACCAGGTCTGCGACACCTACGACGTCGAGCTGAACATCCAGGACACCGGCTACGTCCCGCAGCAGGGCGTGCAGCTGTACAGCAGCATCCAGGACAGCGTCCTGGCCATGCAGCAGACGATCGGCTCGCCGATCAACACCGCGCTGGCGCCGGAGTACGAGTCCGACCAGATCGTGAACTTCCCGTCGGCCTGGTCCAAGACGCTCACCCAGATCCCCGGCACCGGCGTGCTCGGCGCCACCTACGACGTGGAGATCGCCAACGGCTACGACTACCTCTTCCAGGAGGGACTGCTCGCCGAGGGCGACACCGTCGGCCACATCTACTTCGAGGGCGAGTACGGCGCCAACGGCCTCGAGGGCACCCGGGCGGTCGCCGAGCAGCGCGGTCTGGAGGTGGTCGAGGCCCAGATCAAGGCCACCGACCAGGACATGAGCGCGATCGTCACCCAGTTCGCCTCGGCCGGGGTGAACGCCATCGTGCTGACCGTCGCGCCGACGCAGCTGGCGTCGGTGGCCACGGTGGCCCAGGCCCAGGGCCTGGACGTGCCGATCCTCGGCAGCAACCCGGTGTTCGCCCCCGGCCTCCTGCAGGGCCCGGCGGCGGGCAAGCTGAAGGAGGACCTCTACATCGCCTCGCCCATCTCCGCCTTCGACCAGCACCCCGATCTGCTGCGGCAGTACCAGGAGGCCTACCCGGACTCCGTGCCGAGCCTCGGCGTCGTCTTCGGCTTCGGGATGAGCGAGACGATGAAGCAGGTGCTCGACACCGCCTGCGAGAACGGTGACCTCACCCGCGCGGGTGTGCTCGAAGCCTTCACCTCGCTGGAGGAGGTCGACACCGGCGGCCTCATCGTCCCCATCCAGGGCTTCGAGGTCGGCCGGTCGCCGAGCCTGTCCAGCTTCGTGCTGCGGCCGGCCGACGTCCCGGGCGGCGCCACGGTCGCGGCCGAGGCCTTCGAGAGCGAGCTGGCCCAGGCGGTCGCCGGGGGCTGACCCCGCACCCCCGCGACGGCGCCCCCTCCCCCGGCGGGAGGGGGCGCCGTTCTGCGTGCGCCGGCCGGCGCGGCCTACGCCCGCCCGGTCCGGGCCACCGGCAGCAGCCGCACGGCGAGCAGCCCGGTCAGGACGGCGCCCGCGACGAGCGGCACCGCGGGCGCGCTGGCCCGCGCGGTCACCGCGGCGAGGAACGGCGCGGCGAAGCCCAGGTAGGCGCACGCCAGGAAGAGCGAGGTGAGCTCGCCACGGCGGGTGGGCGCGGACAGCCGGGCGGTCAGCGTGAGGCCGGCGGCCAGCGCCAGCCCGCCGCCCGACCCGAGGGCGACCGCGGCCAGGAAGAGCCACGGCAGCGCGGTCGTGAGGGCGTAGGTCGCGGCGGCGGTGAAGCCGACGGCGCCCGACGCCGCGGCCACGACGGCGGTCCACGGCCCGAGCCGGCGCTGCAGCCCGGCGACCAGCGTGCCCGCGCCCAGCGTGCCCCCGGCGAGCACGCCGGTGACGGCCACACCGGCGGCGGGCAGCTCGACCAGCAGCGGCACCGCCGAGATCATCGTGCTGGGGAAGGCGTAGACGCAGACCGCCACGGGCGCCAGGACGGTCGCCGCCAGCCAGCCGTCCCCGGGCCGGACGAGCGGTGCCGGCGGGAACTCGGGACCACCGTGGTCGCCGCCGCCGCGCGAGGCGACGGCGACGGTCTCGGGCAGCCCCGCCGCGGCCGCCAGGCCGGCCAGCGCCAGGACGACGTGCACGAGGTAGGGCAGCACCGTCGGGGCCGGGGCGTACTGGCCGAGCAGCCCGCTGGTGAGCGGCCCGAGCGAGAACCCGGCGGTCATCGCGAAGGCCGCGCGCCGACCACCGGCACCCTCGCCGGAGGCGTGGGACAGCTCCCCCACCCACGCGCTGACCACGCCGAAGACGGCACCGCTGACGACGCCCTGCACGAACCGGGCGACGAAGAGGAGCGCGAGCGCGTCGCCGGCCGCGGCGAAAGCCAGCGACACCGCGGCCGAGAGGAGGATCCCCGGGAGGGCGACGCGGCGCCGGCCGAAGCGGTCGGACAGCGGGCCGGCGAGGAAGAGCGCGGGCACCAGCCCGGCCGCGTAACTGCCGAACAGCGCCGTGAGCACCTCGGGCGAGAGGTCGAGCCGGTCCTGGTAGACCAGCAGCAGCGGGGTCGGCACGTTGGTGCCGGCTGCGACGGCGAACAACGCGAACACCGCCCGCCGCCACGCCACCGGCAGACCCTAGTGACCGCTCCACCGGCACGCACGACGGGCGCCGGTGCCGGGCCGGGCGACGCGCCGTCCCACCGTGGTCCGCCGCGGGCTCAGAGCTGCCGGACGACGGCCGGCACGGCGCGCTGGAACGCCTCGGCGTGCCGCACCGACGCGTCGCCGTTGGCGTAGCGGGCGTGCCAGGCGCGGTGCTCGGCCCGCTGCGCGTAGTGCGTGCCCATGTACGACTGCGACGCGAAGGCCGCCATCGCGGCGATCTTGCGGTCGACCACCGGCGTGATGTCCAGGAAGGTGTCCGGCAGGAAGCCGCACCGCTCCGGCTGGTGCGGCTCGAAGAAGAAGAGCGCGGACGGCGGGACGGTCGGGAAGGCGCCGGCCACGCCGGCACCGGTGGCGAGCAGCCGGGCGCGCACGACGGCGGCGTGCGCGACCGGGTGGTCGGGATTGAACGGGTCGCGCTCGGTGTGGGTGAGCAGCACGTGCGGCGCGAAGTCGAGGACGACGTCGCGCAGCCGGTCGACGACCTCCTCACCGAACCGGAGCGGGTAGTCGCCCAGGTCGAGGCAGTCGAACGACGCGCCGAGGATCCCCGCCGCACTGGTCGCCTCCGCGTGCCGGACCTCCTTCACCGCCTCCACCGTCTGCCCGGCGACCTTCCACAGCTCCCCGGACTCGCCGCGTTCGCCGTAGGAGAGCGCGACGACGCGGGCCTCGCCGCCGGCGGCGACCGCGGTGGCGATGGCGCCCCCGGACCGCCAGACGAAGTCGCCGGCGTGTGCGGCGATCACGAGGAGCCTGCGCGGGATGTCGTCGGTCGTTCCGGGCACGGTCGTCCTCCGGGTGCAGGCTGTGCGGGTGGCCCTGGGGCGGGCGGTCAGCGACAGGGTGCCCGAGCCGCCCCTCCCCCTCGGCGCCCGGCCCGTCCCGGGACCGTCCGCGGAACCGCGGCGCCGAGCCGCCCGCCCGGGCACGTCGTGGGGCACGATGCTGCGCACGGTTCGCGAGCACGGCGCTTCCCGGGTGCGCCCCTGACGACGGAGAGGAGCAGGGATGACCTCCTCGGCCGACTGGGACGATCCGTCCCCGTCCGACCCATCCCGCATCCATCCGCCCCTGCGGGCGTCGGACACCGAACGCGCGGAGACGGTCCGGGTCCTGCAGGACGCCGTCGCCCGCGGGCTGCTCGGCACGGACGAGGCGGACCAGCGGATGGCCGCCGCCTTCGCCGCCGTCCACCGCCGGGACCTGCGCCCGCTGACGGCCGACCTCCCACCGGCGCCGTCCTCGCCGTCGCCGCCGGGGTGGGGCGCGCTGGCCGCGCTGACCGTCGCGCAGCTGCGGTCGTCGCTCGGCGGTGACGGGGGTGAGCGCCTGCGGGCGGGTCGGGTCGCGGTCGTGCTGCTCCTGACCTTCCTGGCCGTCGTCGTCGGCTCCGCGTTCGTCGACGCGTTGGACTGACGGCGGCCGGGGTGCGGCCGGTGCCGACGGCCGCGCGTACCGCCGGGGGCGTGCCGACGGCTCCCGACCGGTGTCAGGTCGCGCCGGCGCGCGGCCCGGGTGCACTTGTCGGGCCCTCGCGGACCTCGCCGCCGGGTGACCGCTGGAACAGCGCGTAGAGGTAGGCCAGCGCCGGCACGAGCACCAGCGCCCCGACGGCCAGGGCGACCAGCATGGCGACCAGCGTGGCCCGGCCGCGGGCGGCCTCCTCGATGGTCAGCTCGGGCAGGAGGACGTAGGGGTACTGCGCGGCCGCCCAGCCCAGCAGGATCGCGGTCACGGCGAGCGCCGAGGCCGCCCGCGCCGGCAGGAACCGCCGGCGCCACAGGAACACGAGCGCGACGAGGCCGGCGACGACCGACAGGACCACCAGCGGCAGTCCCCGGCCGGTGAGGCCGTCGAAGAGCAGCGGCGCGTCGGCGCGGAGGACGAAGAGGCCGGCGATGCCCAGCGCACCCGTTGCCGCCGCCGTCCCCAGGGCACGGGTGCGGAACTGCTCGGCGAGGTCGTCGGCCCCCTCGCGGCGCGCGTCCGCGCCGAGGAACACCGCGGCGAGGTAGGCGCACACCAGGACGGCGAGCACCCCGCCCAGCGCGGAGGTCGGGTTGAGCCAGCTGGTCAGCACGTCGCCCGCGGCGATGCCGGGCGGGACCCGGCCCGACGCGACGGCGCCGACGACGCTGCCGAGGAAGTACGGGGTCACCAGCGACGACAGGGCGAAGGCGGCGCCGAGGAAGCGGCGCATCGGGAGCGTCGTGATGCTCTTGCGGAAGGCGAATGCCGCCCCCCGCGCGATCATGCCGAAGGCGGCGAGGGTGAGCGGGATGTACAGGGTGGTCACGATCGCGGCGAACGCCCCGGAGAACGCCGTCCAGAGGACGACGAGGACGAAGATCAGCCAGACGTGGTTGGCCTCCCAGACCGGCGCGATGGTGTGCTCGATGAGCTGGCGCTGCCGGGCACCGCGGCGCGTGCCGCCGGCCAGCAGGTCCCAGATCCCGGCGCCGAAGTCGGCCCCGGCGAACAGGCCGTAGGCGACCAGCCCGACGAACATGCAGCTGAGCAGCACCTCCGCGAGGGTCATCGGACGGCCACCTCGCCGGCGGCGCGGTCGGGGGTGCCGGCGTCCGCCTCCTGCGGGGCGGGTGTGTCGGGACTCCGGGCCAGCCGCCGGAGCACGATCGCGGTGAGCACGGTGAGCACGGCGTACACCGCCACCACGCCGTAGAGGCCCAGGTACAGCCCCGACGCCGGGCTGACCGCGTCGGCGGTGCGCAGGAGGCCGTGGACGATCCAGGGCTGGCGGCCGACCTCCGTCGTGACCCAGCCGGCCTCCATGGCCACGATCGCGGCGATCCCCGAGACCGCGACCGCGCGCAGGAACCACGGCGTCCGCGGGATGTCCCGGCGCCGCCACCACGTCCAGCCGGACACGACGGCCAGCAGCAGCAGCGCGGAGCCGAGACCGACCATCGCGTTGTAGGCCAGGTGGACGACGTTGACCGGCGGCCGCTCGTCGGGCGGGACCTCCTCGAGGCCGGGCACGACGCCGTCGGGGTCGTGGTGGATGAGCAGGGACAGCCCGTTCGGGATCTCCAGCGCCCAGCGCAGCTCGTCGTCCTGGTAGATGCCACCGAGCGACAGGGGGGCGCCCGCGGTCGTCTCGTACTGCGCCTCCATCGCGGCCAGCTTGACCGGCTGGTTGTCGGCCACGGTGTTGGCGATCCAGTCGCCCACACCGATCTGCACCGGCGTGAGCGCGGCCGCGAACGCCAGCGGCACCAGCAGGCCGGCCCGGTGCCGGCGGTCACGGCGTCCGCGCAGCATCCCGACGGCGTACACGGAGGCCACCGTGAAGCCGGTGACCATGTACGCCGCCAGCAGCATGTGCACCACCTGCGGCCAGGTCGACGGCCCGAACATCGCCGCCCACGGCTGGGCGTCGACCACCCGGCCGTCCGCGTCCAGGCGGAACCCGGTCGGGTTGTTCATCCAGGCGTTGGCCGCCACGACGAAGAAGGCGCCGGCCATCCCCGAGACGATCATCGGGACCGCGCTGAGCATGTGCGCACGCGGGGACAGCCGGTTCCAGCCGAAGAGGTAGACGCCCACGAAGATCGCCTCGATGAAGAAGGCGAAGCCCTCGAGCACGAAGGGGAAGCCGAACACCTCCCCGAAGCGGTCCATCAGCCCCGGCCAGAGGATGCCCATCTCGAAGGACAGCAGCGTCCCGGACACCGCGCCCGCCGCGAAGAGCACGCCCATGGCCTTCGCCCAGGTGTGGGCGAGGTCGGTCAGCGTGCCGTCGCCGCGGCGGTGGCCCAGCCACTCGCTGACGACGGTGATCAGCGGGAAGGCGATCCCGAAACAGGCGAAGACGATGTGCCAGCCCAGGGACAGCGCCATCTGCATCCGCGCCGGGTAGAGGTTCTCCGCCGCGTCGGCGAGCACGATGGGGTCCACGCGGCTCCCCCCTCACGGACCGGTGACTGCAGGATCGGGGGCGGCCCCGGGTGCGCGCAACGGCTGCGGCGGTGACGGTGCCGGCGATCCCTGACGCGGTCGGGCCGGCTCCGGTCGACGGGCGGCCCGTGCGGTGGACGGAGCCTCGGCCTCAGGCCGCGGGCAGGTCGAGGACGTGGGCGGTGTGGTCGCGCTTGGCGGTCAGGTAGCGGGCGTTGGCCTCCGACAGGTGCACGCCCGTGGGCACCCGCTCGGTGATCGCGACGCCGAGCAACCCGAGCTGCGCGGCCTTGTCCGGGTTGTTGCTCAGCAGCCGGATGCGGTCGACGCCGACGGCGTGCAGCATCTGCGCCGCGGCGGTGTAGTCGCGTTCGTCCTCGCCATGGCCCAGCGCCCGGTTGGCCTGGTAGGTGTCGAGACCGGCGTCCTGCAGCGCATAGGCGTCGAGCTTGGCGTAGAGGCCGATGCCCCGGCCCTCCTGCCGCAGGTACAGCAGGAACCCGCCGGCCTCGGTGATCCGCTCGGCCGCCTCGCGCAGCTGCGGGCCGCAGTCGCAGCGCTGCGAGCCGAACACGTCGCCGGTGAGGCACTCGCTGTGCGGCCGCACCAGCGGGGCGGCGCCCCCTGCCGCCGCGCGGCCGAGCGCGCCCCGCCAGTCGCCCAGCCCGACCAGCAGGTGCTCCCGCCCGTCGGCCAGGCCGGTGAAGGTGAGGACGTCGGCCGTGGTGGCGTACCCGTCGGGGAAGCGCAGCGGAACGGTCACCCGGGTGCGCACCGCCGCCGGCACCCCCCGCCGGACGGCGGGGGCGGTGCCCGGCCCGTTGTCGACCGCTCGTCCGACCGGAGCCGGGTGGACCGTGCGACAGGAGGTCATGGGGGCCCCTCGATGGTTGTAGCGACAACTGGACGGTACGGGGGGATCGTTGTCGCGTCAACCATTTGTCTGCGACACTCGTGCCGTGGGCGTGGAGTGGCTGACCGACGACGAACGGGCCGCGTGGGTCCGGCTGATCGCCGTGGTCGAGCTGCTGCCCGGCGTCCTGGACGGCCAGCTGCGCCGGGACGCGGTGCTGACCCACTACGAGTACTACGTGCTCGCCATGCTGTCCGAGGCGCCGGTCCGGACGCTGCGCATGACGGCGCTGGCGGCGCGGACCAATGCCACGCTCCCCCGCCTGTCGCACGTCGTCCGCCGGCTCGAGGAGCGCGGGCTGGTCGAGCGCTTCCCCTGCCCCGAGGACGCCCGCGCCACCAACGCCCGCCTCACCGACGGCGGGTGGCGCAAGATCCTGGACACCGCGCCGGGGCACGTGGCGACCGTCCGCAGGTATGTGATCGACGCGCTCTCCCCCGAGCAGATCGGCCAGCTGGCCGGGATCGGCGAGGCGCTGCTGCGGCGGCTGGACCCGGACGGGAACCTGACCGCGCGCACTCCCACCGGACCCGACGTCCCGGCGGCGACATCGGGGGGTACCCGGGCCTGACCCGGCCGGCGCGCGGCGGCGCCGTCGCCCGTCGGACGACGGCGCCGCGCGGCCGTGCGGAGGTCAGTTCCCGCCGGCGTCGCCCCGGCCGCCCGGTCCGCCCCGGCCATCCGCGGGACGGTCCGGGAGGGCGCTGGTCATCCGGTCGGTGATGCGCTCCTCGAGGTCGGCCACCCGCTGATCGGCCTCCTCCTGGGTGAGTCGCCCGTCCTCGACGGCCTGCGCGACCCGCTCCTCCGCCGCGGCGACCAGCGCCCCGACCAGCGTCTCCAGCGGGACGCCCTGGGCCTCGGCGACGTCGGCCAGCGTGGTGCCCTCCGGTTCCAGGGCGGTGCGCAGCTCGTCCTCGGTCATCTCGAGCGCCTCGGCCGCGGTCGCCAGCGGGAAGCCGCCGCGGTGGCCACCGCCGTGCCCACCGAGGCCCGCGTCGCGAAGCGTGGTGGCGACCCGGTCGGCCTGCTCCTCGGTCAACGTGCCGTCGGAGACCAGGCCGTCGAGCGCGTTCCGGATCCGTTCGACGGCCGACGCCGCGGCATCCGCACCGGTGTCCGAGGCGGCCACCGCCGGCACCGCCACGGCCAGCCCGCCGAGGGTGAGGGCACCGGCGGTCACGCCGATGATGAGCTTCTTGCGCACGGGTCACTCCTTCGCCGGCGACCGGGACCTCCGGCCGCTGGGGAGGAGCCTCGGGGCTGTTCCTGGGGCGGAGCTGGGAACCGGCCGGGACGTCGGTGTGAACCGCGGCGCGGGGAGCAGACCTCCGCTGGCGCCCGGAGTGGACGACGCGGGACGCCCAGGCAGGCATCTGGTCGTGCTCCGGGCCATGACGACGTCGTCCCTGGCCGACGCCAAGGCGCACCTGTCGAAGCTCGTCGCGCGTGAGCGGTCAGCACGAGCGCGTGCACGTCACCGTGGATGGGAAGCCCCCGGCCGGGCGTCCCCCGGTCCGCCCGCTCCGCCTCGGGGATCGGTCAGGGAACGCGGCCCCTGGGAGCATGGGCGGGCTGACCGAGGAGACCCCCATGGGACTGTTCATCGTCCGCCACGAACACCGCGCGGACCACTGCCCCGCCACCGACCCCGCGATGGGCGCCCTGCTGCTCAACCACCTGAGCCGGGTGAACACGAGACGCCACGGCATCGACATCCACGGAGAAGCCGTCGCGCAGGGTGCGCACGCGCTCTACATGATCGTCTCCGCCGACGCCGAGGACCGGGTCCGACACTTCCTCGAGCCGTTCGCCCGCGCCGGCACGGTCGAGGTGCTCCCGGCCTCGACCTGCGCCGGGGTCGTGGCGAGCGGAGGGTGCGCCGCGCTGCCCGTGACCGACCCGGGCACGCCCGCCGCGGACCCCGAGGAGGTCTGCCAGGACGCCATGGAGGCCGGGCTGGTCGTGCACCGGGCGCACCCGCTCAACGGGGAGACCTCGATCCCGGCGCTCCTGGGCGGCGTGGTCATGCCGAATGCCCACTTCTACGTGCGCAACCACTTCCAGATCCCGCTGCTCGACCCGTCGGCGTGGCGGCTCGAGGTCGTGGGGCGGGTCGAGCGGCCGCTGCGTCTGACGCTCGGTGAGCTGCGCGCGTACCGCTCGCAGAGCACGGTCGTCACGATGGAGTGCGCCGGCAACGGCCGGTTCCTGCTCGACCCCGCGGTGCCCGGCGAGCAGTGGCGGCACGGCGCGGTGAGCACCGCGGAGTGGACCGGCGTCCCGCTGGCCGAGGTCCTCGACCGCGTCGGCGTGGGTACAGGAGCGCGGGAGGTGGTGTTCCGCGGCGCGGACCACGGCACGGTGGACGGCCGCGCCGACCCGATCCGCTTCGAGCGGAGCCTCGCGCTGGACGTCGTCCGGGAGGCGGGGGTCCTGCTCGCCTACGCCATGAACGGCGAGCCGATCCCGCGCCGGCACGGCTACCCGGTGCGCCTGGTGGTGCCCGACTGGTACGGCGTGGCGTCGGTCAAGTGGCTGACGGAGATCGAGCTGACCGACCGCCCGTTCGAGGGGTACTTCCAGACCGAGAAGTACCGCTACGAGTGGAACGGTGCGGACCGGCCGCGGTCGGAGCCGGTGACCCTCCAGCGGGTCCGCGCCCTGATCACCGACCCGGCCCCGGACGACGAGGTCGACCCCGGCGAGCTCACCGTCCGGGGAGTGGCCTGGTCGGGGGCGGCCGCGATCGACCGGGTCGAGGTGAGCATCGACGCCCGACCGTGGCAGGAGGCCCGGCTGGTGGGCGAGCGCCGCCGGCACAGCTGGCAGTGGTGGGAGCTCCGCACCCGTCTGGAGGCGACCGGGGCGGTGAGCCTGCGGGCGCGGGCCACCGACCTCGCCGGGCGGTCACAGCCCGAACGACCGGAGTGGAACCGCCTGGGATACGGCAACAACGCGATCCAGGAGGTGCTCGTCACCGCGCGATAGGGAGGGCGGCTGATCACCACGACGTCGCTGATCACCACGACGTCGCTGCACGACCGGCGGGCAGGCGGCCCGGACGGGGCACCCGCCTCCCCGCCGGTACCGCTGGTACGGGCGCGCCCGGGGGGTGGGCTCCTACGACTCCGTCGCGGACGGCTACGAGCGGCTGGCCGCGGGAGCCGATCGCGCGGGACCGGGTCGCCGCGGTGGCCGTCGCCCGCACCTGGCGCGGCATCGTGCCCGGCGCGGCATCGTGCCCGCCGCCGCGACGGCGCCTGGTCTGCCTCCCAACCCCAGACGGAGGACGAAGGCCCGGCCGAGGGCGTCGGCCACCTCCCGGTGGCGGCCGAACGACCGGGCGCTGGACCCCATCGTCAGCGGGTCGACGGGTGGCACGGCGGCAGCGGCGCACGGGAGCGACCACGCGACGCCAGCACGACACGGCGTGGCCGAGGGTGCGAGCCACGGGCTGGATCGGCGTGGAGCCCTGCCTTCGGCCGACGGCCGCTCAGGGCGCCGCCGGGGCATGCCTCCCGAGCTCGTGCGCGCGCCCGGGGTCGGTGGCGAGCGTGTCGGCGGCCAGCCGGAGGAAGTCGGGCAGCGCGGGGTGGGCCGACGACGTGCGCCAGGCGAGGACCAGTGGCACGGGAGGTGCGTCCCGGACAGGCACGTAGTGCACGTCCGGCCGGTTGTGGAAGAAGGCGGTGGACACCGGGGTCACGCCGACCCCCCGGCCCATGGCGATGGCGGTCAGCCACTCCTCGGTGTCGAGGACGTCGACGGTGCGGGCGGGCCGTCCCCCGGCCGGCCAGAGCTGCAGTGTCGTCGTCCCGTACTGCCGGTTGAGGACGACGGGCTCCTCCGCCAGGTCGGCCAGGGTCACCTCGTCCCGGTCGGCCAGCCGACCGTCGGCTGCCACGGCGGCGACGCGCGGTTCCTCGCGCAGCATCCGGACGTGCAGACCAGGGTCGTCGACGGGGCCGCGGAGCAGCGCGACGTCGACCGCACCCCCGGCGAGCCCGGCGGTGCGGTCGGTGACCCGGACCACCTGCAGCGGGCGGTCCGGATGGGCCCGCGACCACGCGCGGAGAAGCTCCGTGGTGTGCTCGCCGGCCGCGGCCCAGGCGTGCCCCAGCCGCAGCGGGCGCAGCGGGGCCGCCACCGCCAGGGCGTCGTCGACGGCGGCGAGGACGGCCCGGCAGCGGTCGCGGAAGGCCTCGCCGGTGGGCGTCAGCCGCAGCGACCGGGTCGAGCGCTCCACCAGCACCGTCCCGAGTTCCTCCTCGAGCCGGCGCAGGGTCCGCGACAGGGCGGGCTGGGTGATGTGCAGCCGGGCCGCGGCCCGGGTGATGGTCGGCTCCTCGGCGATGGCCAGGAAGGCCCGGACGTGGCGGAGCTCGAGCTCCATGCCCGGAGAGCATAGATCCCGGCGGATCGGCATTTCCCTCGACGGCCGGTCGGTGCCTAGCGTCGGGGTGACCACCCACCCGCTGCGTCCCCGGGGACCGCCTCCCGCCATGAGCACCTCGCCACCGGCCACCGGCTCCGCCGGCACCCGTGCACCTGCTGCCAGCCGCTGGTCGGCGCCCGGGCGGGGCGGTGCGGTCGGCATGGTGCTCGGCGGCATCCTGTCGGTCCAGTTCGGCGGCGCGCTGGCCGCGACGATGTTCGACCGGGCCGGCCCGGCCGGCATGGTGACCCTGCGGCTGGGCGGGGCCGCCCTGGTGCTCCTGCTGCTGGTGCGCCCCCGCTGGCGGGGCCACTCG
The DNA here is from genome assembly GCF_025716945.1 of Geodermatophilus sp. YIM 151500. Classification (GTDB taxonomy): domain Bacteria; phylum Actinomycetota; class Actinomycetes; order Mycobacteriales; family Geodermatophilaceae; genus YIM-151500. The sequence goes on along the minus strand of NZ_JAOVZT010000005.1, from coordinate 173,251 downwards.
CGGGCCGACTGGGCCGTCGTGGGCGCCTTCGGCGTCTCGCTGGCCGCCATGAACGCGTTGTTCTACGAGGCGCTGGCCCGGATGCCGATCGGCGCGGCGGTCACCGTCGAGTTCCTGGGGCCGCTCGGGCTGGCCGCGGTGCTGTCGCGGAGGCTCCGGCACGTCGGCTGGGTGCTGATGGCGGCGACGGGCGTGCTGCTGCTGGGTTACGGCTCGCTGACCGGGCTGGACCCGGTCGGGGTCGCCTTCGCCCTCGGCGCGGGCGTGTGCTGGGCCGGCTACATCCTGCTGTCGGCCCGGACCGGGCGCCGGTTCCCGGGCCTCGACGGGCTGGCCCTGGCGAGCGCGCTGGCCGCCGTCCTCGTGCTGCCCATCGGCCTGGCCTCGGCCGGGCCGGCGCTGGCGGCCCCCGACGTGCTGCTGGTCGGCCTGGCGGTGGCCCTGCTGTCGTCGGTGGTGCCCTACGCGCTGGAGCTCACCGCGCTGCGGGCGCTGGCCAGCCGGGTGTTCGGCGTGCTCATGAGCCTGGAGCCGGCCGCGGCGGCACTGGCCGGGTTGCTCGTCCTCGGACAGCTGCTGACCCCGCTCCAGCTGCTGGCGGTCGCCCTGGTCGTCGTCGCCAGCATCGGGGCCGCCCGCTCGCCGGCGGCGGCGGCGGTCGGACCGTGAACCGCACCCCCTGCGCCGGAGGCGGCCGGCCGGCGGCCACGGCGGCGTGTCTAGCCTCGCGGGCATGACGTTCTCGTGGGCCGACTCGCGTCGAGCGTTCACCGACGGCGCCCGGTGGTTCGTCCGCACGGCGGCCCTCGTCGGGGACCGGTGGGACCGCCCCGGCCTCGGCGAGTGGGACGTCCGCGCGCTGGTCGGGCACACCAGCCGATCGCTGCTGACCGTCGAGAACTACCTCGGCCAACCCGCGGCCACCGTCGAGATCCCCTCCCCCGCCGAGTACGTCCGCGCCACGCGGGCGATCGCCGCCGGCCCGGCCGTCGCGGCGCGCGGACGCGACGCAGGCGCCGCGCTGGGCGCCGATCCCGCAGCCGCCGTCGCGGACATCGCCGACCGCGTGCTCGCCCGCCTGGACGGCTGCGACGGCACCGAACTGGTCACCACGATCGCGGGCGGCATGCGGCTGGCGGACTACCTGCCGACGCGCTCCTTCGAGCTCGCCGTCCACACGTCCGACCTCGCCACCGCACTGCAGGTCCCCCTGGACGTCCCGGCGACGTCCGCGGCCCAGGCGCTGCGGATCATCACCGAGCTCGCCGTCACCGATGGCCGCGCCGGACCGCTGCTGCTCGCCGCGACCGGCCGTCCGGGCCTGCCGGCCGGCTTCTCGGTGCTCTGACGCGGCTGGAGCGAGCCGGCCCCCGGGGCCGGCCCGACCGCAGGCGCCCCCGGTCGCGATGAGTTCCGGCCGGGTCGCCGGTCCGTTCCGGTGACCGTGGTCGGACGTCGGACGACGCCGCCCGGCGCGAGGCACCCGGAGGACACCGCGAGGCACCCGGAGGACACCATGACGACCACGCCGGACCACCCGATCACCGCGCTGCCCGGCCGCCCGCCCGTCGTCGACCTGGCCACCTGGCAGACCGCCCGGGACGAGCTCCTGGTCCGCGAGAAGGCCCACACGCGCGAGGGCGACGCCCTCGCCGCGGCCCGCCGCCGGCTGCCGATGGTGGAGTTCGACGGGACGGTCGAGGTCGTCGGACCCGACGGCCCGGTCCCGTTCCTGGACCTGTTCCAGGGCCGCGACGAGCTCGTGGTCTACAAGCACATGTGGTACGACGGCGCGCCGCACCAGGGGCAGTGCGAGGGCTGCACCACCACGGCCTGGCACCTGAGGGACGCCGTCTACCTCAACGCCCGCGGCGTGTCGTTCGCCATCCTGACCACGGGCCGGTGGGACGACGTGGCCTCCTACGTCGAATTCATGGGCTACACCCAACCCTGGTACTCGGTGCGCGACGTGGACGCGCCGGTCGGCGACGACATGGGTTCCCTCACCTGCTTCCTGCGCGACGGCGACCGCGTGTTCCTGACCTACGCCACGACGGGCCGTGGCAACGAGCCGGCCAACGGCTCCCTCGGCCTGCTCGACATGACGCCCTACGGCCGCCGCGAGGCGTGGGAGGACGTCCCCGGGGGCTGGCCCGAGGCCCCCCGGGTCACCGAAGCGCCGGTCGGCGGGCACGGCGCGCCGATCTGCTGGTACTGGCGCTCGGACGCCGACGGGAACGCCACCTGGGGGCCGACCAGCCGCCCCGTGCCGCAGTGGACCCGCCCCGGCGCGACCCCCGTGGAGACCCTCGGCCGGCACGGCCACCACCACTGACGCGCCCCCGTCGACGGCGTCGGCGCAGACGCTCTGTCGGAGGTGGTCCAGGTGGACCGAGAGTCAGAGGTGGTCCAGGTGGACCGAGTCGATCGACCAGATCGCCGTCGGATCGCCGTGGTGGGCGGCACGCAGGGCCGGGAAGTAGTCGCGCAGCGCCTGGTCGTAGCTCAGCGAGCCGGCCAGCAGCTCTCCCGCGGCGGCCACGATCCGGTCGAGGTCGTCGCGGATGCGGGCGCGGCTCATGCTCGGTGTCCGCGGCCCCTCGTCGCCGTCCGGGGCGGTGACCGCCGGGTCGAACTGGCTGAAGCTCGGATAGCGGTCCGGGTCGGGCAGGATCGAGCGGAACGGCACGTGGTTGAAGTAGTACTCGAACCAGCGCCCGCCCGACAGGGACAGCCACGGCGTGCCGACGGCGAGCGCCGCCAGGCCGAAGCCGGTGTGCGGGGCGAGGAAGACGTCGCAGGCCTCGACCACCGCCAGCTGCTCGACCAGCGGCACGTCGACGCAGTCGACCGGGGCCGACCGGTGCGCCAGCAAACGCCGCAGGCCGTCCGGCCCCAGGGCGGTGCTCGTCCGCTCGTCGCGCGCCGTGCGGCCGACCAGCACCATCTGGACGCCGGGCAGGGCGTCGGTCAGCGCGTCGAGGACCAGCTGCCACGAGCCGGGTGACGGGTAGAGCGAGGGATCGCTCGACCCGGCGGGCAGCAGCGCGATCCGCCCGCTCACCGGGAGGCCGGTTTCGAGCCGCGCGGCCGCGGCGGCGCGGGCGGCCGGGGGCAGCACGAAGCGCAGCGGCTGGTGCGGCAGGTAGCCGGCCCGCTGCGCTCCGGTCACCGAGCGGCCGCGGCGGCCCCGGAGGTGGACGTCGGAGGCCGCGTAGTAGTCGCGCATGCCGGGGAACATCTCGAGCTGGAACGGCTGGTGCCTCCGGCCGTCGTCGACGATCCAGTCCCAGTCGCGGGGCACGGCGCCCAACCGGGACAGCGAGTCCGCGCACGGCTCCAGGAAGGGGTGGTCGATCGCGTGCGCGGCGGTGACGAACGGGCAGAGGCCGGCCAGTTCGGGGGCCGATGCCGCGTTCAGGGCCAGCGAGACCTCCCGCCCGGGGACGGCCACCGCGTGCCCGTGGCAGTAGTGCAGGGCCTCCACGGCATGCCCGACCGGCTGGGCGTAGAAGAAGTTGACCAGCATCCGCTCCGCCACGGTCGACCAGGCTCCGCTCACGACCCGGGGACCACGAGGCCGGTCTCGTAGGCGAGCACCACCAGGCGGGCGCGGTCCCGGGCGCCGAGCTTGGCCAGCAACCGGGAGACGTAGGTGCGCGCCGTCGCAGGGGAGAGGAACAGCTCCCGCGCGATCTCCTCGTTGGACAGGCCCCGACCGACGAGGGCGAGCACCTCCCGTTCGCGTTCGGTCAGCTCGCGCAGCGGCCGGTCGTCCACCGTTGTGCGCAGCCGGTCGGCCAGCGTCCGCATGACGGTGCGCGTCACCGACGGCGCCAGCAACGACCCTCCGTCGGCCACCACGCGGATCGCCTGCCGCAGGTCGGTCGGTGAGACGTCCTTGAGCAGGTAACCCGCGGCGCCGGCGCGGATCGCCTCGAACACGTGCTCGTCCTCGTCGAACGTCGTGAGCACCAGCACCCGGACGTCGTCCAGCCGGGGATCGGCGACGATCTCTCGAGTCGCCTGCAGGCCGTCCATGTCCGGCATCCGGATGTCCATCAGGACGACGTCCGGGTGCAGCTCCCGGACCCGGGAGAGCCCCGACCGGCCGGTGCCCGCCTCCCCCACCACGGCGATGTCGCCGTCGCGCTCGGCCAGGGCCCGCAGCCCGGTGCGGACGAGCTCCTGGTCGTCGACGAGCACGATGCCGATCACGTGTCGAGCCTCGTCGGCAGCGCGGCACGGACCACGAAGCCGCCGTCGCCGCGGCCGGCGGTCACCTGCCCGCCCAGCATGGCGGCCCGTTCCCGCATGCCGACGAGCCCGGAGCCGCTGCCCTGGTCGTCGTCGGGACACGTACCCGCACCGTCGTCGACGACGACCAGCTCCAGCCGGTCCCCGCGGATGCCGGCGGTGACCGCGGCGTGCGTGGCGCCCGAGTGCCGGAGCACGTTGGTCAGCGACTCCTGCACGATCCGGTAGGCGGCCGCCTCGATCGCCCCGTCCAGGCAGCCGTCGGCCACGTCGACGTCCAGGTCGACCGCGACACCGGCCTCGCGGGCGCCCTCGGCCAACCGGTGCAGACCGGCCAGCCCCACGGCTCCGCGTTCGACGTCGACCGCCGGCGAGCGCAGCAGCTTGACGGTGGCCCGCAGCTCGCGCAGCTGGGCCGACGTCGCGGCACCGATCTGCTCGACCGCGCGCCGGGCGGCACCGTCGTCGCGACCGATGGCCTCGGCGGCCACGTTGCTGTGCAGCGCGATGACCGACATCGCGTGCCCCACCGAGTCGTGCAGGTCCCGGGCCAGGCGGACCCGCTCGGCCTGCAGCCGGCGCTCGGCCTCCCGGGCGTGCTCGGCCGCTGTCAGCTCGCGGAGCCGCTCCTGGGAGGAGCGGGTCTCCCGCCGGGCGCGCACGCTGACCCCGAGCGCGATCGCCGCGGCGACGAGCGCCACGTTGGTGAGCAGCTCGTAGCTGAGCAGGTAGGTGGTCGGCAGCCCTTCGGCGACCCGGGCCCAGCCGGCGACCGCGACCAGCACCGCACCGGCCCCCACCGCCGCGCGGAGGGCACCGACGTCGGCCGCCCGGTAGAGCGCGGCCACGGCGGGCAGCGCGATGCCGATCGGTGGGAGGTCGAGCGCGTAGTAGGCGAAGATCGCCAGCACGGTCAGCGCCAGCACCGTCGCGGGCGCCCATCGGGCGGCCAGCACGAGGACACCGAAGCCGACGGCGAACAGGTAGGCGCCGGCCGTCGCGCGGCCGGTCCCCTGCAGGTCGGCGGCGATGACCAGCGCCACCCCCAGCGTCTGGGCGGTGGCCAGCAGCAGGTCGGTGAGCCGCCGGTCCACCCCGCCGGCCGGCGCGTCCCTGGCGGTGGACACGCCGCCAGCCTAGGAACACTGCCGCCGGTCGGACATCCCCTCCGGGTCGACCGACCGGGTCGCCTGGAGGCGACGACGCCCGTCGGCCCGGGACGAGGGGCGGGGACCGTCCGCGGCCGGTGCGCCTCCGGTCCGTGTCGTCACGCGTGGGCCCGCTGCTCCGGGACCGTGGGGGGATCCGCCGCACGGGTGACGCGCACGAGCGAGCCCGCCTCGAGCGCGACCCACAGCGACCCGTCGGCCGCGACGGCCAAGCCGTGCGGCTCGGCCCCCGGCCGGAAGACCACGTCGTCGACGACCCGGCCGTGCCGGTCGAGCCGCACGGCGGAGCTGCTGGCCCACAGCGTCGCCCAGCACCCCCCGTCGTCGGTCGCGGCGACCGCGTGCGGCCGGCTCGCGGGGTCGGGAAGGGGGAACTCCTCGATCGTCCCGTCCGGATCGACGCGTCCGATCCGGCCGGCGCCGATCTCGGCGAACCAGACGGCGCTCGGACCGGCGTGGATGCCGACCGGTGCCGCGCCGGGCGTGGGCAGCGGACGGGTGGTGACGTCCCCGCCGGGTGCTATCCGGCCGATGGCGTCGGCGCGGTTGAGGGTGAACCACAGCGCGCCGTCCGGCCCGGCGGTGATCATGGACGGCATCCCACCCGGGGCCAGCGGGAACTCGTCGGTCGTCCCGTCGAGGGCGAGCCGACCGATCCGGTCCGCGGACAGCAGGGTGTACCAGAGGGCCCGATCGGGACCGACGCAGAGCCCGTACGGAGCTCCCGCCGGCGTGAGCACGGGGACCGAGGAGACCGTCCCGGACGCGTCGACGCGTCCGATCCGGCCGTCGCCCCGGCTGAACCACACCGCGCCATCGGGCCCGATGGTCGGCACCATCGGCCGGCTGTCGTCGCCGTCCACGCGGATCCTGGTGACGCGACCGTCGGGAGCGAGCCGGGCCAGCTCGCCGCGCTCGACCAGGGTCGTCCACACGACGCCGTCCGCTCCGACGGCCACCCCGTAGGCGCCGGGGCCGACGTCGTACTCGGTCACGGGCACCGCTGCTCCCCCCCTCCGGCCGGTCCGCACCAGGGGAAGGCTGCCCGCGCCGGCGCCGACCCGGAAGGGCGTGCTGCGGCCGCTGGACCTCCATTCGGCTCCCGCCGGGTGCGGCGGTGTTCGTCTGCCCCGGGATGGTCGCGATCGCGCTCACCCGTGCGGAACGGGTGCGCACGACGAGCCGTTGGCCCTCCTGCCGATCCCGGTCGTGTCCACCGACCGGGTCGCCCGCCCCTCCGCGGCCTCCGGCGACGCGCGACCCACCGTCGGCGGATGGGTGGCTCGCGCCGGACGCAACGACGTGCCCCACCGCGTGGGCACGAGGCGACGGAGCGCCCGCCGGAGCGCCGTCGTGACGACGGCGGTGACGACTCCGACGAGGGCGCCGGTGACCAGGCTGGACAGGACCGCGGCCGTGCGGAGGACCACCTCCTGCGTGGCGGGATCGATCCCAGCGAGGTTCCCACCCAGGACCGGCGGGTCCCCGGCGAAGGCGGCGGCCCACAGCACCTGGTGCCCGACCGCCAGGAACACGCCGTAGAGCACGCCGATCACCACCACCGTGGCGAACGGGCGCGGTGGCCGCTTCCACAGCACGACGGCGATCCAGCAGACCGGCGGGACGAAGACGAACAACCCGTTGACGACGCTCCCCTCCTCGATGACGCCCAGGTCGTGCAGGACGACCCGTGGGGCCGCGAGGGCGGCGAGCCCGACGAGGACCGGCCAGGAGAACCCCAGCGAACGGCGGGCGGTGCTCATCGGCCGGCCTCCACGTGCTCGGCCGGGGCGGGAGCGGTGACGCGGACCCAGCGCAGCAGCGCGGTGAACGCCAGGGCCGCGGTCACCCCGCCACCGGCAAGGCGCACCCGGTGGCCGGCGACGAACTCCTCGGCAACCTGACGCAGGTACTCCGCGGAGTGGGTGCCGACCGGGTCGACGAACATCACCGCGTTGCGCGGCCAGAAGAACGCCACCGAGAACAGGAACTCGCAGGCGACGAACACCGCCGCCGCGCCGACCACCCACCACCGCAGCCGCGGCTCCCGCCACGTCAGCACCACCGCGGCGAGGCTGCTCAGCACGACCGAGGCACCCAGCGGCGGGAAGTAGTCATGGGGACTGCCCGCCACGAGGAACTCCCGGGCCCGGTCCAGCGACGCCGGCGGATCGTCGAAGATGTTCGGGTAGAGCACCACGGTCTCGGCGGCCACGCCGCCGAAGGACAGCATCGCCGTCCACACGAGGACGACGAGCGCCGCCGTGGTGAGTCTCGTGCGGGCCATCTCGGTGGGGTCCTTCCGCTGATCGACGCGACGCCCGGGCGGGGCGCCGTCGCCCAGCGACGCTAGGTCCGCCGTCCCCTCGGGTCTGCCGCCTGCCGGCGAGACCGGCGTCGCTCCTCGACGTACGACGGATGGGCGTCAGCACGGACGCCGGCGTCGACGTGCGACGCGATCGGCCGGCCGTGAGGCCCGTCGCCGGCGAACTGCGGCAGGCCGCCCCGGCGGTCAGCCCCCGGAGCGCAGCGAGCAGGAGTTCAGCAACTCCGGGTCGGTCGCGCCGTTGCCCACCGGGCGCGGGACGGTCGCGCTGGCCGGCGGTTCCTCCCCGTCCTCCACCCAGGCGGTCAGGGCGTCGAAGGCGGTCCGGAAGCAGGGCAGCATCGGACGCAGGCGCTCGGGGTCCAGGTGCATCAGGCTGTCGACGTGGTTGCCGCCCTCGATGCGGTAGTACCGGTGCAGCCCACCCCGCTGCGCATCGGCGATCATCCGGGCGTAGACGTCGCCGTGGAGGCCGATCGGGAGCAGGGTGTCCAGGGTGCCGTGGAGGGTGAGCAGCGGCTTGCCGATCGCGCCGGACAGGCTGATCCGGGCCAGCGCCTCGTGCACCGGCCGGGAGCGCGGATCGGCGAACCACGCGTCGTAGGCGGCGTCGCTCGGGCACGGCGCCAGGATCTCCGGCAGGCTCGTGCCCGCCGTCGCCCCGGGGCAGGCCGGGTCGTACGCCGGGTCGAACTCCGCCCGGTAGGTCTTCTGCGTCACCCCCCAGTAGAAGCTCTGGTGGAAGGGCCACAGCGGCTCGGAGCCGTGGGCGAAGCCGGCGGCGTGCATGTCCGCGGCGGTGGCCTGGCCGAGGGTGTAGCGCACGGCCGTCGGCAGGTAGGTGAACAGGTTGGGCCCGTCGGGCGTGAACAGGGTCCCCTCCCAGTCGACGCCGCCGTCGTAGAGCTCGGGGCGGTTCTCCAGCTGCCAGCGCACCAGGTAGCCGCCGTTGCTGATGCCGGCCAGGTAGGTGCGCTGCGGCGAGGAGCCGAAGTGGTCGCGCAGCGCGTCCCGCGCGGCGATCGCGAGCTGGGTCACCCGCTCGTGCCACTCGGCCACCGCGTCGCCCGGCCGTTCGCCGTCGCGGTAGAAGTCCGGGCCGGTGTTGCCCTTGTCCGTGGACGCGTAGGCGAAGCCCCGCGCCAGGACGAAGTCGGAGACGAGGAAGTCGCAGGCGTACTGCTTGCGGACGCCCGGCGCGCCGGTCAGGACCAGGCCGCCGTTCCAGGTGTCCGGGATACGCAGCACGAACTGGCTGTCGTGGTCCCAGCCGTGGGTGGCGTTGGAGGTGGAGGTGTCCGGGAAGCAGCCGTCGACCTGCAGCCCGGGCACGCCGGTCGGGTTGCAGGCGCCGGGCGCGTGGAGGGGGAGCCAGTCCGTCTGGTCGGTGAACCGACCCGCAGGTGCCTGCAGCAGCCCGGCGGTCGTGAGGTCCGGCAGGCACGCGGTGTCGGTTCGCTCCGCGCCCGGGACGTGCACCGCGTCGTCCGGAGTGGACCGCCGGTGCACCGCACCGTCACCGGGTCCGCGGCCGCCGCGCGGCGGACCGGCCGACGCGGCCTGCAGCCCGAGAACCGCAGCGGCGCCCCACGCGGCGAGGCGGGTGGGTGGACGGTGCCAAGCGGGCATCGGAGCTCCCTGGGACGCGGGTTCCCCGATGGTGGCCGCTGGCCCGGCTCGCGGGCAACGCCGCCGGCACCCGTCCGCCCCGGGTGCCTCCCCGTGTCCTCGGCAACGGCTGGAGGGGCTCGGTCGAACCCGCCCTTCTACTACCACTCGATTGCTACCGGAGGAGCATTGCCGGCGTGAAGCCCAGCGTCAGCCTGTCGGAGGAAGACGTCGTCCTGCTCGACGAGTACACCCGCGCCTCGGGTCTGCGCTCGCGGTCGGCGGCGCTGCGGCACGCGATCCGACTGCTCCGCCATGCCGGTCTGGAGGAGGACTACGCCGCCGCCTGGCGGGAGTGGGAGGCTTCCGGCGAGCAGGCAGCCTGGGAGACGACGGCCGGCGACGGACTCCCCGATGCTGCGCGGTGAGATCCGGTTGACCGACCTGGAGCCGGTACGCGGCAGCGAGGCCGCCAAGCGCCGACCGGCCGTCATCGTCAGCAACGACCGCGCCAACGCCGCCGCCAGTCGCCTGGGCCGCAGAGTCGTCACCGTGGTGCCGGACAGCAGCATCGACGTCGCCACCTCCTTGTTGCTCAGGCCGGTGGCGACGAGGCCGGCGACGGTCCGTTACTGCTCGGTGAGAGCGGCGGCACCGGAGTCGGCCCCCCGGGGTGTCGGGCTACCCGTCTTGAGCTCGCGGTCGCAGCGCTCCACGTGGACCTCCGCGCCCAGCGCGGCGAAGGCCTGGCGCGCCGCGGTGAGCAGCGCGGTGGCGTCTCGTCGACGCCCCGCCCGGCGGAGCGTGATGCCGTGGGCGAAGTCCACAGCGCGCTCGCTCGTACGGCAGCGGCAGTGGGACCAGGCGCGCCCGTGCGCCCTCGAACGCCTCCTCCGCGCCGGGCAGGTCACCCCGCCCGGCCAGCAGCCGAGCCGGGCGGTCGCGGAGCGGTGCCCCGCCGTCGTGCCGACCCGTCGCCGGGGAGCGCGTCGAGCCGCGGTCCTCCTCACCGGCCGGGAGCGCTGCGGTCGACGGAGCCCCGGTCGGAGTGGTCCGGACGCTCGAGCAACCAGGACACGGCGAGCCCGGCGAGCAGTCCCCAGAACGGAGCGCCGACGTTCCACGCCGACACGTCGGAGACGGTCACCACGAAGGTGACGAGGGCCCCGAGGGTGAAGTGCGTGCTGAACGCCGTGACGAAGGCCGCCTGCAGGACCCGCAGCATGGCCAGCCCGCCGAGAGTGGCGACGAAGGCGACCGGTGTGGCCAGCATCACGCCGGTGACCAGCGGCGCGAGGAGGCCGAAGACCATCGCCAGCAGGCCGCAGACGATGCCGGCGGTGTACTGCCGGGACCGCGCGCCGGATGCCGACAGCAACGCGTTCGTCGGACCTGTCAGACAGGTGGACACCGTGCCGACCGTGGCGGTCAGCAGCGACCACGCGCCGCAGGCGATGGTGACGGTGTTGACCGGCGGCTCGTGCCCGGCCGCGCGCAGCACTGCGACACCCTGACCGTTCTGGACCACCAGCACCGTGATGGCCAGGGGGACGACGAGTTCCAGCGCGGCCTGCACCGACCACTGCGGCACCTGCACCACCGGCGCGGCGAACCACTCGGTCCCGGACGCCGAGGGTCGGAACCGACCCGACAACCCCACGGCGACCGCGCCGACGGCCAGCGCCCCGAGGACCGGGGGCACGCGGCGCCCGAGCCCGGGGAGCGCACTGAGCGCCAGGAACGTCACGATCATCGGCGCGGTGATCGCGACGTCCTCGCGCAGCGAACGCACGAGGTCCACGCCGAAGCGCAGGAACACACCGGCGACCATGGCCATCACGATGGGCATCGGGACGACGGCCATGGCCCGCCGGACCCAGCCGGTCAGTCCGAGGAGCAGGACCAGCACACCCGTGAGGAAGAAGGCCCCGACCACCTGGCCCCAGGCGAGGTGCGTCAGCGCGGGTCCGACGAGCACGGTGCCCGGGATCGTCCAGAAGAAGGCCAACGGCTGCCGGTAGAGCCAGCAGGCCACGACCGTGAGGACGCCGTTGAGGAAGAAGGCGCCGAAGATCCACGAGGCCAGCTCCTCCTGGGACAGCCCGCCCTGTGCGCCCACCGCCAGGATCACCGCGACCGGGCCGGTGGCCGCGAAGACCAGTCCGATGAGGCCGTTGGCGGCGTGGACACCTCCTGCGTCCCGCAGCAGGCGGCGCGGGCCCGGCAGGGGCCGGACGGGTCGTTCGAACAGGTGCTCGTGGACCGCCGATGCGGTCTGGGCGTTCCCATCGGCGCGCTGAGGTCTCATGTGCTCCGTTCCCGGTCGGTCGCCGCTCGGTCGAGGCCAGGCACGGGCCTGCGGGTCGAGCTCGGGCGATCGACCGGCGGAACCGCTATCGCCGCTCCTCCTGGGGTGGCCGGGCCAGCAGGATCGAGTACGGCGGGTGCTTGTGGATCACGCGCTCGGCCGTCCGGGATCCCCGGTGGTGCTGGTGACCGAGGACGAGGAGGTCCACGTCGAGCTCGTCGGCCCGCCGCAGGATGACGTCGGCAGCGTCGTGCTCGGTGGCGGTCACGATCTCGCCGTGCGCGTCGATGCCTGCAGCGCAGAGCCGGTCGACCAGCTGCTGCACCGCGGCCCGGTCGGCGTCCTCGGGATCGTCCTCGGCGGCCCAGACCCCGAGGCGCGCCGATCCGCCGGTGATGTCCTCTGGGATGATGTGCCCCCGCGCCACGTGGAGCACGTGCACGGTGGCCCCGGTCAGGGTGCCGATCTGCTCGGTGCGCCGGATGGCGGAGGCGTTCTCGTCCGTCGGACGCGCATCGATCGCCACGAGGATCCGCTCATACATGGGTGCTCGCCTCCTCGGAGGAACAGGTCCGGGACGGACCACCCGCTCCGCGGAGCAGCTCGACGCGAACGGTGCTCATCGCCCGGCGGACTGCTGCGCCGGTGCGGTCGGCTCCACCGGCACGGTCCTGGCCGCGGCGGCTCCCCGGGCCACGGGAACGAGCAGGGTGAGGAGCGCACCGAAGGTCGCCAGCCCGGTCAGCACGTAGAAGATGGCTTCCAGCCCGAGCCCCGCGGCCACGAGGAGCCCGCCGACCATGGGGCCCGCGACGCCGCCGAGGCGCCCGAACCCCGCGCACCAGGCGACGCCGGCGCTGCGCACGTTGGTGCGGTAGTAGTTGGCCACGAAGCCGTAGATCAAGATCTGGGTGCCGCTCGTCCCCGCACCCACCACCGCGACGAAGAGCAGGAGCAGCGCGAGCGGCGCGTTCAGGGTGAGCAGCGACAGGGAGACGGCCCCGCACACGAACGACGCGACCACCACCGGCTTGGGCCCGAACCTGTCGGCGAGGCGGGACGCCACCAGGGCTGCGACGACCGCCCCGCCGTTGAGCACCAGGAGGAAGGACAACGATCCCTGCGTCGAGTACCCGGCACGGCCCATGAGCTCGGGCAACCAGGTGTTCAACACGTAGACGAGGATCAACCCGGTCGCGCTCATGAGCCCCAGCACCAGCGTGGGAAACCAGTACTGCCGCCCGAACAGGCCCGCAAAGCCCGCCCGCTCGCGCCGGACCGGCGCCGTGGCGTCGCCGGCCGCGGGGGCGGACGCCGAGATGATCGGCACGCCCGTGCGCTCGGACACCTCCCGGGCCTCCTCCAGCCGACCGCGGGACGCGAGCCAGCTGGGCGACTCGGGCATCAGGAAGAAGGCCAGCGGCAGAAGTGTCAGCAAGGGGAGCGCGCCGATCCAGAACATGCCACGCCAGCCGATCTGCTCCAGGAGCAGGATCGCCAACAGCGCGGCCATCAGGCTCCCGATCGGCACGCCCGAGTAGGTGATGGCGTTGGCGAGGTTCTTCTTCCCCGCCGGCGCGTACTCGGCCACCAGGGCGCCGGTGGTCGCGACCAGGGCCCCGACGCCGATGCCGGTGACGAACCGCATGAGGCCGAACCCGCCGATGCTGCTCATCACGGCGGTGGCGCCCATGCCGACGCTGAACCACGCGTACGCCGTCAGCATGACCTTCCGGCGTCCGACGATGTCGGCGACGCTGCCGGCGAGCAGTGCCCCCACCAGCACGCCGAACAGGGCGTAGCTGCCCAGCGCCCCGGCCACGGGGGGTGTGACCTGCCCGATCTGGGTGGCGTCGGCGAGGAACAGCGGGACGACGGTGCCGTAGACCACCAGGTCGTACCCGTCGAAGATGAGGCCGAGGGTGGCCAGCGCGACGACCCAGGCCACGGTCCGTCGGCGCCGGGCCTCCTGCTCCGGGGTCGGCCCCGTGACGGCGTCCGGTGAGCTGGCGGTGGCGGTTGACATTGCCGACCTCCTGGCACGAGCTGGTGCAGCCAGCTGCCGTCGCGGGCACCGCATCCGGTCCCACGGCGGCCCCGCCGGGGACCCGGGGTACGGACTCGCTCCGAAGGCCCGCGAGAGCGCGATGGTGTGACCTGGATCCCTGCAGCGTAGAGGTGTCGCCATGCCACCGGGTCTCCATCCGTGGCCCGGACGCAGGTTCCGCACAAAGGCGTCGCATACAGACGAGCTGACGTGGCCGTCGTGGCGACCGGCCGGGCCGGAGCCGATCGCGGACCCGACGGCTGGACGGCTCCTGCCGCGTCGGCGACGATGGCATCCCCCATCCCGGAATCGCAGGTCCGACCCACGAAGCGCGGTCGAGCACCGCGCCGACATCCGAGGAGCAGCCATGACCGACACCCCGCAGAGCCCCACCGCGGCCGGTTCGGGCGCCAGCGCGACGGAGTCGTTCCTGACCACCGAGATGTACGAGGCTGCCCGCCAGGTGTCCCCGCAGCGGGTCGACGCGGTGGTCCTGGCCGTCCTGGACGGCGTGCACAGGGCCATCCGCGAGCACAAGGTCACCTACCCGGAGTTCCAGGCCGCCAAGGCATGGCTGATCCAGGTCGGCGAGGGCGGCGAGTGGCCGCTGTTCCTCGACGTCTTCGTCGAACACGTCGTCGAGGAGGTCCAGGCCGAGACCCAGCAGGGCACGAAGGGCACCATCCTCGGCCCCTACTACCTGCCCGGCCAGGAGCGGCTCCTCTCCCCGACCACCCTGCCGATGCGCGAGGACGAGGAGGGCACCCCGCTCGTCTTCGCCGGCCGGGTCCGCGACGTGGACGGCAACCCCGTCCCCGGCGCCGAGATCGACATCTGGCAGGCCGACGCCGACGGCTACTACTCCGGCTTCGCCCCACACCTCCCCGAGGGGAACCTTCGCGGCCTGGTCGTGGCCGACGACGCGGGCCGGTTCGAGATCCGCACCATTCAGCCCGCGCCCTACCAGATCCCCACCGACGGGCCGACCGGCAAGCTGATCGAGGCCGCCGGTTGGCACCCGTGGCGCCCCGCGCACCTGCACCTCATCGTCAGTGCACCCGGCCACCGGGCCATCACCACCCAGCTCTACTTCCGCGGCGGCGAGTGGCTCGACAGCGACGTCGCCTCCGCGGTGAAGCCTGAACTCGTCCTCGACCCCCAGGACCAGGGCGACGGCACCCGACGCGTCGAGTACGACTTCGCACTGGAGCGCCACGAGGCGGCCCGAGCCGCGTGACCGCCGCACCCGGGCCGGTCAGCGAGACGCCGCGTCCGGCCGGAGCGGGGCTCGATCCGGCCGCCGTCGCCCGGTCCAGGAGGGACTGACCATGCTCTTCCACGTCCGCATGGACGTCGCCGTCCCGCACGACATCGACCCGCAGGAGCGCACCCGGCTGGTCACCACCGAGAAGGCCCGGGCTCTGGACCTGCAGCGCAGCGGCAAGTGGGTGCACCTGTGGAGGGTGGTCGGCCAGTACAGCAACATCAGCGTCTTCGAGGTCGACTCCGGCGACGAGTTGCACGAGATCCTGTGGAGCCTCCCGCTGTTCCCGTACATGACGATCACGGTGACCCCGCTGACCGAGCACCCGTCGGCGCTGTCGGCCAACCCGTGAGGCCGCTCGTGGAACGCCGCGGCGGCCGCCGGACGTCGAGGCGTCCGGACCCTCGCCGACGGCGCCGGGCCGAGGGCCGCGTGCCCGCGCGCGCCTGCACGCCGTCGCGGACGGCCGGCGGCCCGGGCGGCTCCGCCGCGCGGTCCTCAGCCGCGCCGTGCGGCGGGCCGGGCGCCCCGGTCGTCACCGCCGGGCACCGCACCGGCCCCCCGGCCGCGGCCTCCGTCCCCACGGAGAGCGGCTTCGCGGGAGAAGCGCGCGGCGAGCTCGGAGCGGGACCGGACCCCGAGCTTGGTGTAGACACGGGTGAGGTGGAACTGGACGGTCTTGACCGACAGCAGCATCGACGCAGCCACCTCCTTGTTGGTCAGGCCCGTTGCGACGAGCTCGGCGACGCTCCGCTCCTGCTCGGTGAGGCCGTGCGCGCCGGCGTCCGTTCCCCGTAGTGCGGGACGGCCCGTCTTGAGCTCGCGATCGCAGCGCTCGACGTAGACCTGCGCGCCCAGCGCGGCGAAGACCTGCCGTGCCGTGGTGAGCAGGGCGGCGGCGTCCCGGCGCCGCCCCGCCCGACGCAAGGTGAGGCCATGGACGAAGTCCCCGCGCGCCCGGTCGTACGGCAGCGGCAGCTCCGCCAGCCGGGACCTCGCCTCCTCGAAGACCGCCTCCGCGCCCGCGATGTCACCCCGTGCGGCCAGCAGCCGGCCACGGACGTAGCCGAGCCGGGCGCTCGCCGAGCGGTGCCCCCGGAGCTGCGCCACCGCCTCGACCGGAGCGAGGAACTCCTCCGCCTCGAGGAGCCGGTCGGTGGCGACGAGGGCCTCGGCGTAGACCTCGTGCCAGGGCCAGAAGCCGGGTTCGTCGAGCCCACCTCGCGGCATCCGGGTGGTGAGCGGGGCAAGGTGACGGACGACGGCGGGATGGTCCGACGCCGCCTCGGCGGCATGCGCCCGCGCGAGCAACGCGGGCACGGTCATGACCGTGTAGTCCTGCTCGCCCGCGCCGCCCAGCCGCAGGTGCCGTTCCGCCGCCTCCGGCTCACCGCACAGCGCCCGGATCTGCGCGCCGGTCCAGTGGACGAGGGGCCGCAGCAGGTCCAGCCCGGTGGTGCCGAGCAGCGCCTCCCCCTCCGCGACCGCGTCCAGGGCCCCGGGCCAGTCCCCCAGCGCGACGCGGGTGCGGGCCAGCCACACCAGTGCCCACAGCGAGATGCGGTTGGAGCCGGCCTGCCGGGCGGTGGGAACGGCGAATTCCAGCTCGCGCCGCGCGGCCTCGGGATCGTCCTGGGCGAGGGACAGCCAGCCCAGGCCCATGCGCGCCCGCTGGTGCTGGGGTCCGGTCGGGCTCTCGGCCACGGCGTGCCGGTACGCGGTGAACGCCGCGGCCACGTCGCCGCGGGCGGCATGCCCGAGGCCGACGATGGCACGTGACTCCACCGCCGCGGGCGTACCGGGCTCGGCGTGCTCGACCGCCCGGCCGGCCCACTGGACCAACGCCTCCCCGTCCCAGTCGGCCAGGGCGTGCAGCACGTGCCGTTGGCACACGACCGCGGCGGCGCGCCGGTCCGGGCCGCGTCGGCGCCAGGCGGCGTCGAGGTGGATGGCGGCCTCGGTCCGGCGGCCCCGCTGGATGGCGACGTGTGCCAGGACGGCGTCCCGGTGGGGACCGGCGGGCAGCGCCTCCACCTCGGGGAGGGCGTCGACGGCCTGACCGATGAGGCCGGCGCCGGCCAGCGCGTCGACAGCCTCGATGAGGCGGTCCTCCCGGACGACCCGGGTAGGGCTGATCCGGCTGGCGTCGACGAGTGTGCGGGCGACGACCGCCCACGCCCCCTCGTCGGCCTTGCGCCGCGCCAGCTCCACCAGCTCGTCGGCGAGGTCGGCGTCCGGGAGGGGTGCCGCCTCGACCCGGTGGCGGAGGCGCTCGGTGTCGTCCGTGACCACGGCTGCCGCTCGCAGGTGCAGATCGTGCCGTGCCTGCGGGGACAGGGTCCCCTGGACGGCGGTGCGGACGAGCCGCGCCGGGAAGGCGAGCGCGTCCAGGCCGTGGCCGGCAGCGATGACCAGAAGGTCCGCGGCACAGGCCTCCTCGAGAGCGGCGATGGGATCGGTGAGGCCGGCCACGGCCGCGGCGTCGGCGAGCACGGGGTCCTGGCCGAGCACCGCCGCCGCCTGGACCAGCGCCCGGGCCTCCGGGGAGCACAGGTCGAGCGCCCGCTGCACGCGGCGCTGGATGCCGGCCGGCGCCGGCATCCGGAGGTGCCGGTCCGACCAGCGGGACCGGGGCGTGTCACGGATCAGCTCGAGGACCTGACGCGGGATGCCGGCCGTGTGCTCGGAGAGCCGCCGGGCGACCGGCCCCGGGAGGTCGACTTCCGCCACCCGCGCGGCGAGCAGACGGATCTCGGCCGGTCCGAGCGGCGGTACGGGCACGGAGACGGCGGCGAGCCGGTCGAGGACGGCACCGGCCCCGGGGTCACCGGTCTCCGGCCACCCGGTGGTACGGGTGAGCAGCAGCACGACGGGGTTCCGGCGGACGCGGGCGACCGCGGAGCCGATCGCTTGCAGGGACACCGGGTCCGCGCAGTCGGCGTCGTCGACGACGACGAGAAGCGGCTGCTCCCCGGCCCGGGCGGCCCAGTGCCGGGCGAGCGCGACGCCGAGGTCGACCGGGTCGTCACCGGCCGGCTCGGGCGAGGCGTCGTGGGGGACGTCGTCGAGCAGCCGCCGGGCTAGCGCACCGGCCCGGCGGTTCTCCCACGGCAAGCCGGCGGCCGTCGTCGTCGGCAGCTCCGGATGCCGCCGGAGGAACCGGCGCAGCAGGGTGGTCTTGCCGATCCCGGCCGGGCCCTCGACGAGGGCGACCGCCGGCCCGCCTGCCCGGGCCTGGTCGAGCAGGGCCTCGAGCTGCGTGGTCTCGGCGGTCAGCCCGACGACGTGGAGGTCCTCGTCGGGCGGGCTCACGTCGACACCGTAGGCCCGGGCGGCGGCGTGCTCCCCGGTCCGAGCCACCCGCTTGACGTCTCGGCCGAGATCGTCTCAGCCGAGATCGCCGCCGGCCACGGGCAGGATGGTCCCGGTGATGTAGGAGGCCTCCTCCGACGCCAGGAAGGTGATGGCCGCGGCCTGCTCGTCCAGGGTTCCGTACCGCTTCATCAGCGAGGACTCGACCGTCTGGTCGACGATCGTCCGGTACCAGGCCTTCTCCTGCTCCGAGTCCGGCGCGGGGCCGCGCGGCGTACGGCGCGGGGGCGCGTCGGTGCCCCCGGGGGCGGTGGCCACGACACGCACGCCGTGCGGTGCCATCTCCAGGGCCAGCGCGCTGGTGATGGCGTTGACCCCGCCCTTGGCCGCGGCGTACGGCAGGCGGTTGAGCCCCCGGGTGGCCACCGACGACACGTTGACGATCGTGCCCCGACCACGCTCGACCATGTGCGGCACGACGGCACGGCAGCACCACAACGTCGGCCAGAGGGACCGGTTGACCTCGGCCTGGATCTGGTCGGGCGGATAGTGCTCGAACGGCTTGGCCCAGATCGTGCCGCCGACGGTGTGGATGGCGACGTCGATGCGGCCGAACCGCTGCAGTGCGGCGTCCACGACCGACTTGGCGCCGTCCCACGTCTCGAGGTCGGCGACGACGGGGAGCGCCTCGGCGCCCGGTTGCCCGAGCTCGTGGGCGAGGTCGCGGACCAGCTCGGCGCGGTCGGCCAGCACCAGGGTCCCACCCTCGGCGCTGATCCGCCGGGCCGTGCGCTCGCCGATCCCCTGACCCGCCCCGGTCACCAGGACGACCTGGCCGGCGAACCGGCCCGGCGTGACGAAGCGGGGACGGCGTCCCGTGGCGACGTCGTGCATGGCCCGGCGGGTGGTCTCCTTCGACCGCTCCGCGTGCTCGGTGATGAGCACCCGGGCCCGCTCGCGGTCGCCGTCCCGGAAGGCCTCGACGATGTCGAGGTGGTCCTGCGCGCAGCGCGGGTGGACCCACGTGGCCGAGCGCAGCGACTCCTCCATGTGCCCCTTGACGCCGAGCGCCTGGTAGGCGCGCAGCAGGTGCTCGTTGCCGGTGAGGGTGAACAGGTAGTCGTGGAAGGCGGCGTTGGTCTCGGTGTACGCCGCCGCGTCGACGAACCGGTCACCCTCGACGTAGGGCACGGTGGCCTCGGCCAGCACCCGGTAGCCGATGAGCTGCTGGTGCGTCAGGCGACCGATGGTGAGCTCCAGGGCACCGAGCTCCAACGCCCGGCGGGCGTCGAAGATGGCGTCGGACTCGTGCACCGACGGGTGCTCCTCGCCGATCTCGTACCCGTCGGCCGTGATGGCGCGGCCGTCGGGGGTCGACGCCGGCTGCGCCTCCGCGTCGGGCCGGCCGGCCAGCACTGGTGGCGCCGGTGGCGCCGGCGGGACGAGCTGCTCCAGCTCCACCGCGGGCAGCATCTGCTGACCGGCGACGGCGCGGGCACCGACGGCGGGCACGAGGTCCTCGGCGTCGCCCACCGGCAGGACGTCCCCGGCGGCGGTCGGCTCCCCCAGCTGCTGCCCCGCCAGCCGCCACTTGTCGGCCGCCGACTCCGAGCGCGGTCCGGCGCCGTCGGCGCCGAGAGCGCCCAGCTCGACCGGCGGGAACAGGACCTGCCCGGCGGCGGATCTGCCCTCCCGGCCGCCCAGGGCCAGCAGCTCGGCGACGGTGTCCGGGACGACGACCGGCGGCGGCTCGGGGGCGACGGCCTCGGGCTGCGGCGCGGCCTCCGGCACGACCTCCGGCACGACCGCCTCGGGCTCCGGCGCGACGACCTCCTCGGCGGCCTCGGTCGGGACCGCGGCCAGCGCGAACTTCTCGTAGTAGAAGCCCGAGGGGGCCACCCCGAGCCCGGAGACGTGCTTGCGGACCGCCTCCACCATGGCCGGTGGGCCGCAGAGGTACACCGCGGCACCGCCGTCGTGCAGGTGCTCGGGCCCGTACAGGCCGGTGACGTAGCCCTGGTTGGGGGCCGTGGTGGCGGGGTCGGCGACGCAGTAGTCCCAGGTCAGCCCCTCGATGCCGCCGGCGAGCCGCTCGATGGCCGCCATCTCGACCAGGTCGTCGTCGGTCGTGACCCCGTAGACCAGGTGCATCGGCCGGCCGTTGGCGATGCCGTCGCTCTCCAGCGTCCGCAGGATGGACAGGATCGGCGCCAGCCCGGTCCCGCCGGCCAGCAGCAGCAGCGGGGCGTCGGACTCGCGCAGGAAGAAGCTGCCGTGCGGACCGGTGAAGGTGATCTCGTCCCCGACCCGGGCTCGCTCCTCCAGGTAGGTGGACATGACGCCGCCGGGCGTGAGCTTGACCAGGAAGGTCAGCTCCTCGTCCTGCGGAGCGCTGCTGAAGGAGTACGACCGGGACTCCTCGGTCCCCGGGACGGCGATGTTGACGTACTGCCCGGGGAGGAACGCCAGGGCGTCCCGGTCGTCGATCTCCACGGCCAGCCCGACCGTCGTCGGGGACAGCCGGTCCAGCGCGGTGATCCGACCGCGGTGGGTGGCGGCGCTGGTCTTGGCCACCGCCGAGGTGGACGCGATCTGCAGCACCAGGTCCGAGCGCGGCCGCATGCTGCAGGTCAGCACGTACCCGCTGCCGGCCTCGTCGTCCGACAGCGCGTCCTCGAGGTAGCCGCCCATGTCGAACTCGCCCGACTCGCAGAAGGCCTTGCAGGTGCCGCAGACGCCGTCCCGGCAGTCCAGCGGGATGTTGATCCGCGACCGGTAGGACGCGTCGGCGACGGTCTGGTCGTCCCGGCAGGTGATGAAACGGGTGACCCCGTCCTCGAACGCGAGTGCCACGCGGTGGTCCATGGAGATCTCCGTCGTCTCGGCGGAACAGCAGCTTGCGGGGGAACGGGCTGGAGGAGCCGCTGCTCAGAGGTGGTAGACGTCGACGACGTGGTGGATGTAGTCGTTCTTCAGCACCACGGTCTTGCGCCGGATCAGCGGCGCGGGCCCCGAGAAGTCGATCGTGTAGAACGAGGTCCCGTAGTAGGGGTCGACGGTCTTGTACCGGAAGTACATGGTGTGCCAGTTGAACCGGATGTCGACCAGGTCGCCGCGGCGCTCGATGACCTCCACGTTGCTGATGTTGTGGCTGGTCCGCGGCTCGGGCAGTGACGTCGCACTCGAGCGCTCGGTGCGGATCCGGAAGACGCGGTCCTCGAGGCCCCCCTTGTTCGGGTAGTAGATGAGGGACATCTCCCGCTGCGGGTCCTCGGTGAGCCGGTCGTCGTCGGCCCACGACGGCATCCAGAAGACGACGTCGTCGGCGTAGCACTCCAGCCACTTCTCGAACTCGCGGTCGTCGAGGTAGCGGGCCTCACGGTAGAGGAACTGCTCGATCATGTTTTGGGTGATGAGCTTCCCGCCGGCGGGCGCCTCGGCAACCGTGTTCAGGGGGTTCTGCGTCGTGGTCATCGGTCTGTGCCCTTCGTGGTCGCGGCGGTCTGCTTCTCGACTGCGGCGCGCATGGTCTGCAACCAGTAGCCGTGCTGGATCGGGTACAGCCCCTCGTCCTCGTTGCGCTGCCCCGCGGAGATGACGTCGTCCATGCCGAGGGCTGCGGCGACCGGGTCCGGCCCGTTGAGCCAGTGCTCGGCACCGCGGCTCATGTCGTTCCACGGGGCTGCGGTCGCCCGGAAGGTGAGCTGGCAGGAGCGGAACTCCTCCAGGTCGTCCGGGGTGGCCATGCCCGAGGCGTTGAAGAAGTCCTCGTACTGGCGGATCCGGTGCTCCCGGGCTTCGGCGCTCTCGCCCTTGGGGGCGATGCAGTAGATGGTGACCTCGGTCTGCTCGGGCGAGATCGGCCGGAAGTGCCGGATCTGGGTGCTGAACTGGTCCATCAGGTAGACGTTCGGGTACAGGCACAGGTTGCGGGAGCCCTTGACCATGAACTCGCCCTTGGCGTCGCCGAACTGGGCCTTGAGCTCGTCCATGCGGTCCCACAGCGGCCGGTCCTGCGGGTTGGCCGCCCACGTCCACAGGCACAGGTGCCCGTTGGGGTAGGACCAGTAGCCGCCACCGGACTTGCCCCAGCCGCCGGCGTCCAACGCCTTGGTGGTGTTCTTCGACTCGCCGGTGCTGCGCCGCGAGGTCGTGGCCGCGTAGTTCCAGTGGGTCGCGCTGACGTGGTAGCCGTCGGCACCGTTCTCGGCCTGGACCTTCCAGTTGCCGTCGTAGGTGTAGGTGGACGAGCCACGCAGCACCTCCAACCCCTCCGGCGACTGGTCGACCAGCATGTCGATGACCTTGGTCGTGTCACCGAGGTGCTCGGTGAGCGTGCTCACGTCCGGGTTGACGCTGCCGAACAGGAATCCGCGGTAGCTGTCGAACCGCGCGACCTTGACCAGGTCGTGGGAGCCGTCCTTGGCGAAGCTCTCCGGGTAGCCGGCACCGTCCGGGTCCTTGACCTTGAGCAGCTTGCCGTCGTTCCGGAACGTCCAGCCGTGGAACGGGCAGGTCAGCGTCATCCGGTTGTCGGTCTTGCGGCGGCAGAGCATCGAGCCGCGGTGCGCGCAGGCATTGATCAGGCAGTGCAGCTCACCGTCCTTGCCCCGCGTGATGACGACCGGCTGGCGGCCGATGTAGGTGGTGAAGTAGTCACCCGGGTTCGGGATCTGGCTCTCGTGCGCCAGGTAGACCCAGTTGCCCTCGAAGATGTGGGTCATCTCCAGCTCGAAGATCTCCTCGTCGGTGAAGATCCGACGGTTGGCGCGGTAGATCCCGGCCTCGGGGTCGTCGATGACGGCGTCGGCGAGGACGCTGCGGAGCTGGGTGGCGTCGACTGCCATGGCGGACCTCCGGTTCGGCGATGGTGGTTCGAGTGCGCTCCACCCACTCTGAGTGGCGCGCATCACGTTCGCGTCAGCAATGTGCCTAGTCCTGACCAGGGTGTCATTGAGATGCTCTACATCTCAGAGCGTCGAAACAGAGTCTTTGTACATACACGGTGGCGCCCCTATGTTGGGCGAATCACACGGCAGGCGGAGCACGAGTGTCCGCCTGAGAGAGCCCGATGGAGCGATGGGAGGGCACGTGGAGATCCGCCAACTGCACTACTTCGTCACCGTGGCCCGGACCCGTCACTTCGGTCGGGCGGCCGAGCGTCTGCACATGGCCCAGTCCCCGCTGTCCCAGGCCATCCGACAGCTGGAGAACCAGCTCGGGGTCACCCTGTTCACCCGGACGACGCGGCGGGTCGAGCTCACCGCCGCCGGCGAGGCCCTCCTGCAGGACGCCGAGCGCATCCTCGACTCGATCGAGGCCGCGCGGACCCGGGTCGGGCTGATCGGCGCCGGCAGCAGCGGTCTGCTCCGCGTCGGGACGACCGGGCTGGCGGCGCTCCGCCAGCTGCCCCGCCTGGCCCGGATCGCCGCCCGGGAGGTTCCGGGCCTCGTGCTGCGCTTCCACCCCGACCTGCTCACGCCGGCGCAGGAGGCAGCCCTCGAGGAGGACCGCATCGACCTGGCCGTGCTGCGTCCACCGCTGCGCCGGACGGGGCTGTCGTCCCGGCTGATCACCCGGGAGCGGCTGGTCCTCGTCGCGCCGGGCGGCCATCGGCTCGCCGGTGAGGAGCCGGTCGGGCTGACCGACCTCCGGGACGAGGACTTCGTCGTCTACGGCGCCGAGGGCTCCGTCGTGAACACCGTCGTCATCCAGGCCTGCCTCGCCGAGGGCTTCCTGCCCCGGCGCACCCACCAGGCCGCCGAGACCTCGATCGTGCTCACGCTGGTCGCGGCCGGGCTGGGGGTGGCCCTGCTGCCCGAGTCCGTGCTGGCCCTGCGCGTCGACGGGGTCCGCTTCGTGCCCCTCGCCGACGACGTGTTCGTCGACCTGGCCCTGGCATGGCGCCGCGAGGACCGCTCCCCCGCCCTCGCCCGGCTGCTCGACGCGCTGGATGCCAACGGCTTCCTCGTGCCCGGCGAGGGGTCCCCCGCCCCGACCGCACCGGACACAGCACCGCTGGGAGGCACCCGTTGAAGGTCGTTCGCATCGAGGCGATCCCGTTCGCGATCCCGTACCGCAAGCCGCTGCGCTTCGCCAGCGGCGAAGTGCACGTGGCCGACCACGTGCTGGTGCGGGTGCACACGGACGACGGGGTGGTCGGCGTCGCGGAGGCGCCGCCGCGGCCGTACACGTACGGCGAGACCCAGGAGTCCATCGTCGCGGTGATCGACAAGCTCTTCGCGCCGGAGCTGCGAGGGCTCACCCTGCTCGAGCGCGAGGCCGCCCACGCACGCATGGACCGGACCGTGGGCAACCCGGCCGCCAAGGCAGCCGTGGACATGGCGATCTGGGACGCGCTGGGTCGCACGCTGGGCCTGTCGGTCTCGCAGCTGCTGGGTGGCTTCACCGACCGGATGCGGGTGTCCCACATGGTCGGGTTCGCCCCGGACGCCGAGATGGTCGCCGAGGCCGAACGGGTCCGCGACACATACGGCATCCAGGTGTTCAAGGTGAAGGTCGGCCGGCGTCCGGTGGAGCTCGACGTCGGCGCCTGCCGGGCGCTCCGGGTGGCGCTGGGCCCGGACGTCGAGCTCTACGTCGACGGCAACCGCGGCTGGACGCCGTCGGAGGCGGCGCGAGCCCTGCGCGCGATGGCCGACCTGGACCTGACGCTGTCCGAGGAGCTCTGCCCCGCCGACGACGTCCTCGGGCGCCGCTGGCTCACCGCGCAGACGACGGTGCCCACCGTCGCCGACGAGAGCGCTCCGACGCCCGGCGCCGTCACCCGCGAGCTGCTCGACGGTGCGGCGACCATGGTCAGCATCAAGACGGCCCGCACCGGGTTCAGCAGGTCGCAGGCGATCCTGCACCAGTGCGAGGGTCTCGGTGCCGAGGTCGTCATGGGCAACCAGATCGACGGCCAGCTCGGCACCGCCTGCACCGTCGCCTTCGGCGCCGCGCACCGCAGCTCGTCACGACGCGCCGGTGAGCTCTCCAACTTCCTGGACATGAGCGACGACCTGCTCACCGAGCCGCTGGAGATCTCCGGAGGCGAGCTCGCCGTCCGTTCTGGTCCGGGCATCGGGGTCGACGTCGACCCCGACAAGCTCGCGCACTACCGCCGGGACACCTGACGAGGTCCTCCCTGCCCTGCCGCGGCACCACCCCGTCCCAGCCGACCTCCGCAAGCCCAGGCCGGAACCCGGGACGGGAACGCGGCGGGGCACCGCACCAGACCCATCCGCACCCACGAAGGAGAATCCCATGACCGCGACCGACGTCACTCCCACCGCGGCCGGCTCCGGCCGCAACGCCACCGAGCGGTTCGCCCAGAAGGAGCGCAGCGCCGGCACCGTCGACCACGCCCGCGTGTCGGCCATCGCCACCGACGCCATCGCGGCACTGCACGAGGTCATCCGCAGGCACGGGGTGACCTACGCCGAGTACGACGCCCTGAAGGCGTGGCTGATCCGGGTCGGCGAGGACGGCGAGTGGCCCCTGTTCCTCGACGTGTGGATCGAGCACGTCGTCGAGGAGGTCGCCCACGCCGACCGCAAGGGCGCCGTCGGCACCATCGAGGGCCCGTACTACATCCCGGGCTCGCCGGAGTTCCGCGGCGAGGCCACCCTGCCGATGCGCGACGGTGAGAAGGGGACGCCGCTCGTGTTCCAGGGCACCGTCACCGACCTGGACGGCACCCCGCTCGAGGACGCGCGGGTCGAGCTGTGGCACGCCGACGACGACGGCTACTACTCCCAGTTCGCGCCCGGGATCCCCGAGTGGAACCTGCGCGGCACCGTCGTGACCGGGCCCGACGGCCGCTTCGCCTTCCACACGATCGAGCCCGCGCCGTACCAGATCCCGACCGACGGCTCCTGCGGCGCGCTGATCGCCGCGGCCGGCTGGCACGCCTGGCGCCCGGCCCACCTGCACCTGAAGGTGTCCGCGCCCGGCAAGCAGCTGGTGACCACCCAGCTCTACTTCGCGGGCGGCGAGCACGTCCGGGACGACGTCGCCCAGGCCGTCAAGCCGGAGCTGGTCCTGGACCCGACTCCGGCCGCGTCCGGGCAGGGCCGGGAGGTCACCTACGACTTCGCGCTCGATCCCGCGTGAGCCGGCTCCCCGTGCCGGACGCCCCCGCTGCAGGTGACGCGTCCTCGCACTGAACCACGACGACCGCACGAACCGCTGACCGCATCACCCGCACGAACCGCACCGCTGCACCACCCGACCGCCCGGCGTCCGACAACTCCGCCCGGCGCGTCCCCCTCCCCCACCCGTGGCGACGTCGCTCGCCGGGTGTCCCCTGCCCTGGCACGGCCGCCGGCCGTGGCAGCGCCAACTCCCGAGGAGAAGAGCAGTGGCATCAACCCGACAGGACGCGCTGCGCCGCAGGTCCGTCGCCTGGATCGTCTCGCTGGCCACGGTGGGCCTCGTGTTCGACGGCTACGACCTGGTCGTCTACGGCACCGTCGTCCCCCTCTTCCTGCGCGACCCGCAGCAGATCGGTGCGCTCACCCCGGCCGTGGCCGGGGCTCTCGGCAGCTACGCCCTCGTCGGTGTGCTCGTCGGCGCCCTGCTGGCCGGCAGCGTCGCGGACGTCATCGGCCGCCGGAAGGTCATGCTCACCGCGTACGCGTGGTTCTCCGTCGGCATGGCGCTCACCGCGCTCGCCACGACCACGACCGCGTTCGGGCTGCTCCGCTTCGTCACCGGGATCGGGGTCGGCGCGCTGGTCGCCACCACCGGTGCGCTGGTGGCCGAGTTCGCCCCGCGCGGGAAGAAGAACCTCGCCAACGCGATCACCTACTCGGGTGTGCCGCTGGGCAGCCTGCTCGCCGCGCTGCTGGCCATCCTGCTGCTGGACGCGATCGGCTGGCGGGGCATGTTCTGGATCGGCGCCCTCCCCATGGTGACCCTGCTGCCCCTCGCCATCGCCAAGATGCCCGAATCGCCGGCCTGGCTGGCCTCGCGCGGCCGGCTCGACGAGGCGCGGGCGGTCGCGGCGCGGACCGGCGTGGAGCTGGCCGAGGCCCCGGTCGAGCACCCGACCGCGGCCGTGACCGGGGGCCCGGCGACCGTCGACCCGGTCGCCGGGGGCCGGGCGGGCTTCGCCGGGCTGGCCTCCCGGGTCTACCTGCTGCCGACGATCCTGCTCGGCCTGCTCAGCGCCACGGGCCTGCTGCTGGTCTACGCCCTCAACACGTGGCTGCCCGAGCTGATGGGGCGGGCCGGGTTCTCCACCAACGGGTCGCTGGCGTTCCTGCTGGTGCTCAACGGCGGCGCGGTGCTGGGCGCGCTGGCCGCGTCCCGCGTCGCCGACCGGTTCGGGCCCAAGCCCGTGGTCGCGGCGTCGTTCGTGCTGGGCGCCGCGGCGATCGCGCTGCTGACCGTCAGCCTGCCGCTCGGCGTCCTCCTGGCCTTCGTGGCGGTCGTGGGCCTGGGTACCAGCGGGACGCAGATCCTCATCTACGGCTTCGTCGCCACCTACTACCGCACGAACGTGCGCAGCGCGGGCGTGGCCTGGTGCGCGGGCTTCGGGCGGCTCGGCGGCATCGGCGGTCCCCTCATCGGCGGCCTGCTCGTGGCGTCCGGCATCGCCCTCAACTCGATCTTCTACGTGCTGACCGCGTTGGCCGTCGTCGGGAGCCTGCTCACGCTGCTCGTGCCGACGGCGGAGAGCAGGGCCGCCCTGGCCCGGCGCCGCGCGGCGGCTCCGCCGCCCGCGGTCGAGCCGGCCGCGCGGCTGGTGCCCGCGGCGGAGCAGCGGTAACCGCAGCCGGGCGCACGCGACCGCCCCGCGGGGAGTTCCCGCGGGGCGGTGGCGCGCGGACGACGCGCGGCGGCGGGTTCTGTGCGACTCTCAGCGGATCGGCAGCGAGGGGAGGTCCGCCGTGGGCGAACGGGTCGCGGCTCGGGCCTTCTCGCGCGCGGACCGGCAGCGCTACCGGGACAAGCTGCGGCGCACGCTCGACGTCTTCGGCCGGATGCTGACCGAGTCGACGTTCGACTTCGAACGGCCGCTCACCGGCATGGAGATCGAGCTCAACCTCGTCGACGACGACGCCGAGCCGGCGATGCGGAACGAGGAGGTCCTCGCCGCCATCGCGAACGAGGTCTTCCAGGCCGAGCTGGGCCAGTTCAACATCGAGCTCAACGTGCGTCCCGGGTCCCTCGCCGGGGCGGCCGCCACGGACCTCGAGGCCGCCTTGCGCGCGAGCCTCAACGACGCCGACGAGCGGGCCCGGGCCGTCGGGGCGCACCTGGTGATGATCGGCACCCTGCCCACGCTGGCACCGGCCCACCTCACCGGCGCGTCGCTCACCGCCGACGCGCGGTACGCGCTGCTCAACGAGCAGATCTTCGCCGCCCGCGGCGAGGACCTGCACATCGAGATCGACGGCACCGAGCGGCTCTCCATGCGCGCGGACACGATCGCGCCGGAGGCGGCCTGCACCAGCGTCCAGTTCCACCTGCAGGTCAGCCCGCAGGACTACGCGGCCACCTGGAACGCCGCGCAGTGCATCGCCGGCGTCCAGGTCGCCCTCGGCGCCAACTCACCGTTCCTGTTCGGCAAGGAGCTGTGGCGGGAGACCCGGATCGCGCTGTTCGAACAGGCCACCGACACCCGGCCGGAGGAGCTCAAGGCGCAGGGCGTCCGCCCCCGGGTCTGGTTCGGCGAGCGCTGGATCACCTCCGTCTTCGACCACTTCGAGGAGAACGTCACCTACTTCCCCGCCCTGCTGCCGGTCTGCGACGACGAGGACCCCGCGGAGGTGCTGGCCCGCGGAGACGTCCCCCGGCTCCCCGAGCTGCGGATGCACAACGGCACCATCTACCGCTGGAACCGGCCGGTGTACGACATCCACCGGGGCAGACCGCACCTGCGGGTCGAGAACCGGGTCCTGCCCGCGGGACCCACCGTCGTCGACGTGCTCGCCAACGGCGCCTTCTACTTCGGCCTGCTGCGCGTGCTCGCCGCCCAGGAGCGGCCGCTGTGGTCGCGGATGTCGTTCTCCACCGCGGAGGACAACTTCTTCCAGGCCGCCCGGCACGGCATCAACGCCCAGCTCTACTGGCCGGGTCTCGGCACCGTTCCGGCCACCGAGCTGGTCCTCCGGCGGCTGCTGCCGATCGCCCAGGAGGGCCTCGCCGCCTGGGACGTCGACACCGCCGTCAGCGACCACCTGCTCGGCGTGATCGAGCGGCGCTGCACCACCTACCGCAACGGAGCGGAGTGGCAGGCCGAGACGTTCCACCGCATCGACGACGAGCAGCAGCCGCTGGACCGCCGCGACTCGCTGCGGGAGATGCTGCGGCGCTACATCGAGCACATGCACAGCAACGAACCCGTGCACACCTGGCCGACGGGTTGACCCGCCCCGGCCGAGCGCGCCGACCGGGTCAGACGATGCGGACGTCGACCCGCACGTCCTCGGCCGCGACGTGCGTCATGGCGACGACGAGGTCGACGGCCATCTCGTGGACGTCGTCGACGCTGCCGGCCTCGGTGGTCCCGACACCCGGGACGTCGATCACCCAGTGGTCGCCCTCGCAGATCGCGGTGGCGGTGTAGCTGGCCACGTTCGCCTCCAGGGTCAGGTCCTGTGCGGCAGGTCGCTGCGGTCCCGCGTCAGCGCCGTCGCCGATCCTGGCCCCCACCCGCCCGCGCCGGAAGGGCCGGGCGGCGTCGATCCGGCCGCGACGGGCGAGCGAGGCAGTGGAGGAGCGGATTCCCCGCCACACCCGGGCCTGGTCGGCCGTTCCGCCTGCTGGGGCGCTCCGTGGGTCGTAGATTGGTCGTGCGGTCGCGGACCGGACGTCCCCCGGTCCGGGCCACGGGCCCACACCTGTCGAGAGGGGACCGGATGGCGACCAACCGGCCGGACCCGGGCGAGTTCCTCGAGCTGGCGCAGCGGATGCTGCGCGAGCTGTTCGGCGACCCGCGCCGCGAGGACGAGCCGTGGGGGGAGGCGACGCGCCGTTGGCAGGAGCGCTCCGGGACCACCCAGGGCGGCCGCGGACCCGGCTCGGAGCGGCAGGTCGAGCACCTCACGTCCGCCCTCGCGACGCGCGCCGTCGAGGCGCTCGAGGACCTGGCGCTCAACGTCGCGGCGATCCGCCAGCGCCTCGAGCGCCTGGACAAGCAGACCCCGGGAGCGCGGCCCGAGAACGAGCGCGAGGCCCGACCGGAGCCGACGCCGCCGGGCGGTGACCCCGGCCCCGGACCGACCTGACCGCCGCAGGTCGCGGGGCGGTCAGGTGCGGCGCCACCGCGTCCGGCGGCGGGCCGGCCGGCCCCTGCCGACCCGACGCTCCGCCGGTCGCTCGTCCCCGCCCTCGCCCGACTCCCGTTGCCGCGTGGTGCTGATCCAGTCGTCGATGGTCTCCCACCAGTGGTAGAGCCAGTCGGTCTGCTCGGTCTCGTCGCGCGGCACGTCCGCGGCGGGGACGAACCACCAGCGCAGGTGCAGGGTCTTGTCCATCGGGAGGCTCCGCCACAGGTCCCGCACCGTGTCCAGGTGTTCCAGCCCGGTGTGCGCGACGAAGACGACGTCGGCGTGCGGGGCTGCGCGCAGCGCCGCCGTCACCCCGGCCGGACGCGGCGGCAGCAGGTGCCGCATCGCCTCGGCCCGGCGGACGGCGGACGCCAGCCCCCGGTCGCGCAGTCGCTCGATGGCCCGCGATCGGCGCTGCACGGTGAAGTTCGCCCCCTCGGGGAAGATGAGCAGCGCGTCCTCCTCACCCAGACCCTGGGCCAGGTCGGCGATCGCCGCCACGGCGCCGTCCCCCGCACCGGCCGACACGAAGTGGTTGGGCAACCGGTTGAGGTACACGTCGATCAACGGATCCAGCTGCAGCACGTCCTTGAGGACGATCCGCGGCCGGCGCAGGTGGTCCCGGTTCATCAGCGTGTGCACGAGGATGGCCGAGTCGCCCGGACCGGCGTGCCGGGAGAGCACCACCATCGCGTTGGTCGAGCCGGGCTGCCCGTCGTCCAGAGGTGACCAGGACGTGCCGTCGGTGACCAGCCGCAGCGCGAACAGCCGCTGCGCCACGCGCACGAGCACGTCCAGCAGCAGGCGCAGCACGGTGTAGTGCGCCGCGCGGTACGCCGGCTCGGACACCCGGCGACCGAGGCCGCTGAGCGCCCACAGCACCGCGGCGACCACGAGCCCCACCAGTTGCAGCGCCAGGTACACCAGGGCGAAGCACAGCAGCCGCAGCGCGTACCAGCGTCCCGGCAACCAGATCGAGACGATCACCGCGACCACGACGAGCAGGGGCAGCGACACGACCGCGGCCACCAGGGCACCGACGAGCAGCGGGGCGGCGAAGCGTCGCACGCGGCGCGGGGGCAGCACGTCAGGCCGGTCCTTCCCCGGACCGGCCGGTCCGCTGCAGGTAGCCGCGGACCGCGCCGTACGCCCGCTCGATCCGGTCGGGCACGCCGGAGAAGTCGCGGTAGCGCAGGTCCCGCAGGTCGCCGGCCGCGGGCGGGGCCGCCTCGCCCGAGGGCAGCACGTGCACCGTGACGTCCGGTGGCAGCGCGGCCAGGTCGGCGGCGACCCGGTGCCGACGGGCGACCTCGAAGGCGACCTGGGCGACCTCCCACGGCCGGGCCGGCGGGCGCAGCGGACGGTCGATCCGCCCGACGTGCAGCACGTAGATCGTGTCGGCACCGAGGGCCACCGCCCGGCCGATCGGGATGCTGTGCACCAGCCCCCCGTCCAGGTAGTGCTCGCCGTCGAGCTCGACCGGCGGCAGCAGCCCGGGGACCGCGCAGGAGGCGAGCACCGCCTCGATCAGCGGGCCCTCGGTGAACCACTGCTCCGCGGCCCGCTCGATGCTGGCCGCGACGCACTGGAACGGGACCTGCAGCTCGGCGAACGTCCGCACCGGCAGGTGTGCCGTCAGCAGGTCCCTCAGTGGTTCCCGCGGGTGCAGGTGGGTGCGGGTGCGCGCCAAGGTGCGCACCCGGCCCAGCACGGACCCGGCGAAGATCCCCGTGGACGCCAGCTCCTCCCACACCCCGCGCAACCGGTCGACCGCGCTCGGCGCGGGATCGGCAGCGACGAACGCACCGTTGATCGCGCCCACCGACGTGCCCACGACCAGATCCGGGCGGATCCCGTGCTCGAACAGGGCCCGCAACATCCCGACCTCGGCCGCGCCGAGCAGTCCCCCGCCGCCGAGGACGAACGCCGTACCGCCCCGGCCGGCCGGCCCCCCCGACGACGCCACGGTCGCATCGTGCCAGCCGGGACGATCCGCCCGGACGTATCGAGCCCTGGCAGCGGCGCAGGACGTCACCGGCGGTCCGGCGGTAGCACAGGTGGTTGCCGGGGTCAGGTCGCGGAGCTGGGTGGCACGCAGTGCTGTCCTCGCCACGCGATCGGCGCGAGGCCTTCTCTCCGGGCCCCCACAAGTCCATCCGAATCCACGGGTCGAGAACGCTTGATCAGGGCGATGACGCCTCAGCCAGGGTTGCCCACGCCGCACCGGGTCACCTCACCGGGGCGTCGCTCACCGCCGACGCGCGGTACGCGCTGCTCAACGAGCAGATCTTCGCCGCCCGCGGCGAGGACCTGCACATCGAGATCGACGGCACCGAGCGGCTCTCCATGCGCGCGGACACGATCGCGCCGGAGGCGGCCTGCACCAGCGTCCAGTTCCACCTGCAGGTCAGCCCGCAGGACTACGCGGCCACCTGGAACGCCGCGCAGTGCATCGCCGGCGTCCAGATGTACGACATCCACCGCGGCAAGCCGCACCTGCTGGTGGAGCACCGGGTCCCCGGTGTGATCGAGGACCCGGTGCCGCACCACCTACCGCAACGGAGCGGAATGGCAGGCGGAAACGTTCCACCGCATCGACGACGAGCAGCAGCCGCTGGACCGCCGCGACTCGCTGCGGGAGATGCTGCGGCGCTACATCGAGCACATGCGGAATCACCCCCACCCCGCCGCGGGCGAATCGCTCCTCCCAGTTGACGCGGGCGATGGTCCCGCTGCCGTCGTAGTTGTCCATGCGGTCGGAGATGCTGCTGCGGGGGACGCGGGTGTCGACGGTGAACCCGCGGGGACGGTCGGCGGCGTCAAAGGTCAGGTCGGTGCCCTGCTGCGCGGGGACGGTGGACACGGTCATCGGGCTCCAAGGGTGGGTCTGGTCATCGGAGCCGGGTCACGGTGAGCCGGACCGTGCCGGAGTTGTTGCGGTAGAAGCCCCAGGCGTCGTTCGCGAAGGCGTAGAGGTAGCCGGGGCGGGCCACGTCGTGTTCGACTCCGGCGCCGATGCCGATCACCTCGTGCGGCCGAGCGCGACGCGGTGCTGCGTCGGGCGTCTCGTTGGCGACGACGCCCACCAGCGACATCCAGGGCAACCGCTCCTCGCGGCGGGCGCCGTAGAACTCGGCTGCGCGATTCCCGCTCAGCCGACGGAGCAGACCTTCCGCGTGGCCGATGACGGTGCCCAGCACCTGGCCGAGGGCGCGCGGCTGCAGCAGGCGGGGGCCCCTCACCCCGTCCGGGCCCGAACGGACGGCACCACTGCGCCATCTGCCCTCCGCCGTCAAGCGGTGCATGCCTCGTTCCAGGTACAGACCCGTCTCGTTCCAGCCTTCGCGCGCCGAGACCTCGAGAGACACCGACGTCCCGGCGTCGAGCCGCCGGGTGGCCCGGTACCGCCGGCCGTCCTGCGCCCAGCTCCGCTGGCGGAGGTAGGCGGACTCGTGGACCGAGGGATCGGCCGGTTCCTCGGGGTTGATCAGGGGCACGGCCCGCGGCCGGGGCTGGAACAGCGCGTCGGCGATCACCCCGGCGGGACCGGGCAGGGTGTCGCCGTCCCCGAGGTCGGCGAGCGGGTCGGGCCGGATGTCGTCCGTCGTGGTCTTGTCGAAGGCGAGCCCGACGGCGTCGGTGGCCTCCCGCATCATCCACAGCAGGGCGCCGTCGCTCAGGCCCGTCGCCGGGCGCCCGCCGCCGACATCGCTGTGGTCGCCGGGGAACCAGACCTGCCGGATGTCCTGTTCTTCCGCGGGCTCGCTCCAGAGAGTGGGGGCGAACGGGCCGCGGAACTCGTCCAGCGCGACGGCCTGGCGTGCATGCGCGATGAAGGGGTTGAGAGTCACGTCGTGGAACCGGTAGCGGGCCGGCGGATCGATCACGTTGGCGAACGCGATGTGGTCCGGGATGCCGAGGGACCCGACCGTGTCCCAGACCCCGATGAACCCGATCGGGATCTCCGCCTTGTCGTCCGGATCGAACCGGAAGCGGAGCCCCCGCCGCCAGCCCGGCGTCGCCGCGTTGCCGGCCCGGTACTTGTCCCGGTACACGCGCTCCACCAGGTCGAGCGCCTCCGGGTCGGTCGTGTCGCTCAGGTCGAGCAGCCCGCAGGCGCTGATCATCCCGCCGAGGCTGCGCGCCGTGTACGCCCCCCGGCTGAAGCCGAACAGGGCGACCCGGTCGCCATCGCGGTAGTGGGTCGCCGTCCAGTGGTAGGCCTCCATCACCTTCCGGGAGAGCCCCGTCCCGGCCACCCCACCGGCGATCCGCGACCAGAGGGACCCTGCGACGCCGACTCCCGGGAAATACTGGCGCACCTGCGGGACACCATCGGGATCGGTGGGTTCCAGGGCCTGCGCCAAGCGGTGCACGTTCGTCCGGTTGTCGGGTGTCTGCCACGTGCCGTCGCAGCAGACGATGAGATGACGCATGACCTTCTCCACGTCGGGATGTCAGGTGAGTGCGAGGGTCGCCCGCCCCGGAGCCACGGCGCCCGACGGTACGGCCACCGCCGTCACGGCCCCGTCACGACGACGTCGTGACGAGGCCGTGACCAGTCGACGCACGGCCGCGCGTCGGATGCCTCCCGGCCCGGGCGGTGTCACGGCTCCGGCCGGAACGACGGTGCCACCCGCTGCTCTGCGACGGCGAGGCCGAAGCCCGCGCGTTCCAGAGCGGGGCGTTGATCCGCAGTCCGGACGGCGGCGGCCCAGGTCCGCGCCCCCACGGGAGTCGGGCGAAGTCCTCAGGGTCGCGTCCCCCGCACGTCGCACCCACGGCCGACGGTTCCTCGGGCGATCCGAGTTCGGCGGCGAGGAGGCCGTCGGTGCGGCCGAGGGCATCGGCGGCCTCGAGCGCACCGACGTACGACGGCGGACGCTGGTGGTCCGCCCGTCGATCCGGGATTCCTTGCGGTAGGGGGGTCTCGGGCGTCGACGTCCGCAGGACGGGTGAGCTGGCTGCGCACGGAGGTGCATGTCTGCCGGAGGCGACGCGCGGGGCCCCGTGATGCGCGCGGCCACGCGTCGTCTCACGGCAGGCCCGCGGCCCTTCCGCTTGCCGAGCCGGGGGCGTGAGCCGTCTCCCGGACGTCGATCAGCCCCGGGCCGGGTCGGCCGACGGTCTCGCCACGGATCAGCCGGAACCCCCGAGCAGGGCGACGCGTATCCGGTCCGACGTCTCGCATCGCGTTCCCTCCGGCGTCCGCCGAATACGAGCACAAACCTCGGACATCCAGCGAACGGCAGCGCGGACTGGGACGGTTCGCACCCCTTGCGGCACTTGTGAGGCTAGAAGTTGGCGCGGCCGCCGTTACGCTGACCTCTGCTGTGGCGCCCCCGCAGGGGAAGGGGATGAACTTGTCTCCCGATGCGGACGCGGGCGTTCCCGAGCTGGTCGCCGAGGCTCTCCGCGGGGATCAGTCGTCCTGGAACCGCCTGGTCGACCGGTACACGCCCCTGGTGCTGTCGATCGTCCGCCGGCACCGCCTCCAGGGCGGCGACGCCGAGGACGTGGTCCAGACCGTGTGGCTGCGCCTCGTCGAGCACCTCGGCGAGATCCGGGATCCGCAGGCGCTACCCGGCTGGATCGCCACCACCGGCCGGCACGAGTGCCTGCGCGTGCTCCGGGGCCACCACCTCGTCTCCCCCACGGACCTCCAGGAGAGAGGACAACCGGAGGGGGACGGCGCGGCCGACCTCGCCGGCAACCTGCTCGAGGCGCAGCGGCACGAGGCTCTGCTCATCGCCCTCGCCGAACTCCCCGAGCGGCAGCGCGCCCTCCTGCTCCTGCTCATCGAGGACCCGCCGCTGTCGTACGAGGAGATCAGCCGGCGGCTCGCCATGCCCGTGGGCAGCATCGGCCCGACGAGGGCCCGCGCGCTCACCCGGATCCGCGCGCACGGGGCGGTTCAGGCATTGACCGTCGTCTGAGGATGGGTCCGCTCACAGACGGATCCAGTCGGTGAGCAGGACATCCGAGGGCGTGTCGCAGCGCAGCCGGACGAGACCGGCGACGGGCCCCGGGAACCGGAAGCGCCCCAGCTCATCGGCCGCCGACCTGGCCAATGCGCCGTCCGGGCGGAGCAGGATCACCTCCCCGGGGGCCGGAGGGACGAGCTGGCCGACCAGGCAGTCCTGGTCGTGCTCCAGTTCTACTGACAGCCGTTCGCCCTCGAACACGAGATCCCGGGGTCCCGACGCACCGCGGACGCCGGCCGGCTCGTCGACGAGGGAGTCGTGGGTCAGCGCGGCGAGTTCCGCGTCGACGGTGGCCCACGAGTAGGCGGCGTAGCCGGCGGCGGTCATCGTCGGGGTGGGGGGGCCCGCCTGGCGCACAGCCGCGCGCAACTGCTCGAGGAGGACGTCATCCTCGTCGCGCCCTGGCGCTGTCATCGACGGTCGCCTTCCTCTCGCGCCCTCCGGCCTGCGGCCGCATCGTCCATCCCCAGGGCGAGGATCGCCAGCACATCTCGGATCCGGCTCCTCGGACCCCTGCACATGACGGAGGCCATCCGGCCGCCCGTGATACCGACCCCGCGTATCACCCGCCCCCGTAGGCGGCGAAGGCGCACCAGTTGACGCACTGCAGCGGGTCGGCGGGATCGAGCGTGGCCCGGGCGGCGTGCAGCGCCTCGGCCATCGAACGGCCGGCCAGCAGCCCGTGGTGCAGCTGCGCCATCAGGCCGACGGACTCCAGGTCACCGACGGCGATCATGCTCGCCACGATGCCCGCCGTGCCCCGTGCCAGGAGGGCGCTGACGAACCCGAGCAGCTCGTCGCCCGCATATGTCACGTCCGCGGCCGAGTCGCAGGCGGCGAGGACCACCCGCGCCGGAGCGATGCTGCGCCGGTCCAGCTCGTGGACGGTGAGCAGGCCGTCGGCCAGCTCGAGCGCGGAGAACGTCGGGTTGTCCGACCGGAGCCGGCCGTGGCACGCGAGGTGGGCGAGCCCGGCCCCGGCCAGCGCCTCCGTGGTCGCCGCAACGGTCGCCGCCTCTGCGGCCAGGACGGTGGGCCGGTCGTACAGCGCGCGCACTGCGGCCACCTCGGCGACGGCGCCGGGCAGTCGAGGTCCGGCGACCAGCACCACGTGACCGGCGCCACCGGGCTCCGATACCCGCGTGCGTGCCCACAGCGCGGCGGAGGGCGCGACGCAGACGGGGCCGGCGTGCAGCGCCGACCACGGCACGCGGTAGGTCCGCGCGTCCGGCACCACCACGAGGGGCGCATCCGCGGGGAGGTCCAGCGGCCGGAGCAGGAGGTCGGTGAGCCGCCGCAGTCCGTACTCCGCTCCCGCGCGCGCGGCGGCCGCCGTCGCCGCCCGACCGGGGCGGGTGAGCCGGCGCAGGGCGAAAAGCAGGCTGTCGCACTCGGACCGCACGGCGTCGGCCGGGCCGAGCCCGACCAGGCTGCTGCGGGGTCCGTGCATCACGACCGCGACCAGCTCGCCGTCGACAGTGGCGAACGACGCCAGGGCGCGCCCGTCGAGCCGCCGGCGCAGCTCGCCGGGCGAGCAGCAGGGGGCTGGATCGCCGCCCGGTCCCGCGCGCCGCCACATGCTGCGCCGGATGCGCGCCTCGACGGCGGCCTGCTGGGTGCGGAGCTCCACGGGTTCCTCGCCGGTGCCGCGGCGCGCCTCCGCCAGTTCGGCCTGCACGAGCCGCAGCTCGGTGAACTCGTCCTGCAGGTCGTCCGGTGCCGGTGGCTCCACGGTGAGCAGCGCCGCGGCGCGCGTCCGCTCCATCCAGCCCAGCACCCGGAGCGCGGAGCCGGTGCGCAGCAAGGTCTCGAATCCCAGGCGGCCGAGCTGCACGCCGTGGCCGGAGGCGAGCGCCCGCAGCTCCGTCGAACCCAGCGCGGCGCGGTGACGTGCCAGGTCCGCCAGGCCTGCGCGGCAGTGCCGCAGGACGGCGTCGTCGCGCCCGGCGAGCCGCTCGGCTCGAGCGGCGGCGAGCCGTCCGCGCACGCGCACGAGCACCGGCCCTTGGCGGCTCCGGTCGTGGGCCGCTCCGAAGCACCGCTGCGCGATGCTGGGACGGCCGAGCCGCTCTGCCAGCTCGCCCGCGGTCAGGTGTGCGGCCGCGGCCACCGACGGCATGCCCGACCGGTCGAGCACCCCGGCCGCCCGTGACGCACGGCGGAGCAGATCCACGTCGGCGGTTCCGTCAGCGAGCGCCGCCTGGGCGACGAGGACCGATGCCCGGGCGGCCCAGGCGGTCCGGCGCTGCCGGCGGAACAGCGCTTCGGCCTCGGTCGCGGCCGCTCTCGCCGCCCTTGCGTCACCGGTGAGCATCACCGTCTGGGCCAAGGTCAGCCGGGCCTCGGCGGCCAGGAGCAGGACGCCCTGCGCATCCAGCTCGGCGACGGCACGCCGCGCGAGCTCGCGCGCCTCCGGCAGCAGCCGGAGCTCGGTGAGGACGTCCGCGTGTTCCATGTAGTACTCGCCGAGCGGCACGTCGGTCTGCGCAAAGAGCTGGGTCGAGCGGTCCAGCTCCGCCAGACCCTCGGCGAGCCGCCCGCTCTGTGCCAGGACCAGCCCCCGGTTGTGGGCTGCGAACGCGTACAGCGACGGCCCGACGGTGGCGGCCAGCTGGTCCGCGCGGGTCAAGTAGCGCAGGCTCTCGTCGAACCGGCCCTGAGCGGCGGCCACCAGGGCGAGGTTGTTCGCCGCGCTCCCCTGGTTGTCCAGGGAGGCCGACGGGTCGGCGAGCACGCGGCGGTACGCGGTCGCCGCCGGCTCCAGGCGTCCGAGGTTGTGCAACAGCACGGCGCGCATGAACTCGATCTCGGGTGCGGGGCGACCTCCGCCGATCGCGGCCCGGTCGAGGTCACGGACGGCGGCGGCGACCCGCCCGAGCTCCAGGACGGTCGCCGCCCGGGTGACGAGCAGCTCGGTGAGCCGCTGGCTCATGCCGGCGCGGCGGGCCAGACGGATCGCCTCGTCGAGCAGCCGCAGGGCCTGGCCGTTGTGCCGCCGCGCGCGGGCCGCCCAGGCCACCGCCCGCAGCGCCACCACCAGCGCCTCCTGGTCGGCGGCGCGCCGGGCCTCCGCCACGAGGTCCGCGGCGAGCGGGGCGTACCGCCGAGGGTCGCCCGCCACTCCGTCGTAGGCCTCCTGAGCACGTATCAGGAGCGTCGTGGCCGACTCTTCCCGTGCAACGACGGTCACCGAAAGGATTCTGCCCGGACCCCGGCGCATCGAGGAGGAGATGCCAGATGGCGGTTGTCCCCGAATTCCGGTACGCCCCCCCGGAGCGGCGCCCGGAGCCGGAGATCAAGGCTCAGCGCGCGGCGGTGCGCGCGCACATCGAACGGTGGGTTGCTCAGATGGCCGACGCGGCGCAGCGCCAGTCCGCAGAGGCGCAGGCCCTGACCGCCCTGCGGGAGCGCCGGGCAACGCCGTTCGAGCTCGACCGGGACGAGTTCCCGGTCGCCCCGAACCGGTTGCTCGTGCGCAGGGCCCACGCGGCCGCCGTCATGCGGGCGCTCGAGGAGGAGTACGCGACACAGGAGGTCCCGATCCCGGGACTGGAGCAGATCTGTGTGCTGCAGGACATCGGGGCAGGCAAGCGCCGCCTCCGCGCCTCCGGGAGCGTCGCGCGAGCCCTGGACGGCCGGGCAGTGCCGAGCTACGTCGTCCTCCTGGGTGCCGTCCGCAAGGCCGAGGGCGGCCCGGAGCCCTCGGGTCCGCCGAGCGGTGAACTCTGGCGGATGGAGGGTGCGGACGACCGGGACGCCGGACCCCTCGTCGTGATCATCGACAACGGGGTCAGCGCCGAACACCGCGCCGACGGATGGCTGGCCGGGCTCGCCCGCGCGGACAACCTCGACCTGCTGAACGTCGTGCCACGGGACGACTATCTCGACCTCGGCGCCGGCCACGGCACCTTCGCCGCCGGCATCGTGCAGCAGGTTGCGCCGGTCGCCCGCATCGAGGTGCGCCGCGCCCTCGACACCGACGGGGTCGGGGACGAAGTGGAGGTCGCGCGCGAGATCATGAGTGCCGCGAGGGACGGCGCCGAGATCGTGAACCTTTCGCTCGGATTCGTCACTGCCGAGGACCGGCCGCCCGTCGCACTGGAGGAGGCCATCCGCTGCGCGATCCGAGTCGCCCAGGAGGAGCACGGCAAGCATCTCGTCCTGGTTTGCGCCGCGGGCAACTACGGCGACGAGCGCCCCTGTTGGCCGGCGACGTTCTGCCGGGATCCCGAGTTCGCCGACCACGTGGTCTCGGTCGCGGCCCTGCGCCTGGACTACGAGAACGACAACGAGGTCGTCGGCGCAGAGTGGTCCACGCATGGCGACTGGGTGACCTGCTCCACCCTGGGTCAGGGGGTGGTCTCGACCTACGTCGTCGGGACGGAGTCGCCGGCGGCCGACAAGCAGCAGCCCGACACCTTCCCGCGAAACTCGTGGGCCACCTGGAGCGGAACGTCCTTCGCGGCCCCCCAGATCGTCGGTGCCATCGTCCGCACGATGCAGGAGGAGGGCCTCCCGACCGCCAGGGGCGCGTTCCAGCGTCTGCTGGCAGGGGGGGATCGGGTGATCCCCGGCTACGGGACCTCCATCCGGATCCTCCCGGTCTGAGTCCCAGGAGCAGGGGCAGCGACGGCGCGGTCGCTGCGGGGCGTCCAAGTCTTGCCGTTGGCGACTCCCGTGTGACGTCACGAGGCAGCGTGGGACGGACGAGGACGCCCTGGCTCCAGGTGGGACACCCGGCGCCGCGCCTCCCAGGAACGCCACTGACAGCGGTTCCGGGGGGCTGCTGACGAAGTCCGCCTCCAACGACCGACTGGTCACCGACCGCCGACCGCCGACCGCCGACCGTGCCCGGCTTTCCGCGACGACCATGGCGGCGAGTGATCGTCCTCGACGTCTCCGCCCCGCTGAGCCTGATCAACCGCAAGCTCAGCCGGGAGGTCGGGGTCCGCGCCACGGCAGGCGACGACGCCACGATCAGCGCGGTGAACTACCCGGCGGTCCTGCAGCAGACCGCCCGCGTCGGGCTCGCGTCGAGGACGGCGATCACGCGGCGGATGTGCCACTCGGTGCCCTCGGGCATGTGCACGCTGGCCGCTCGCCGGGGCGCCTCGGCCCAGAACACGGTGCGGGCCTTCGGCCCGGTGAACGGCCGGGAAGAAGGCGCCGCGCGCGCCGACCGTGCCGCAGGTTGCGGCAGCTGCGCGCCACGCCCAGCTACGACGACCGCGTCATAGCCCGTGATCAGCCCGTCCTGGTCGCCTTCCTGATGGCCACAGGGCTGCGCATCGGCGAGACCGTGTCCTGGAACGCCATCGACCTCGAGGTCGGCACGTAGAGGTTGGGGGCGGCCGCCGTCCGGCGCCGAGTTGGCACCACCGGCGCGCCGCGGTCCTCGAGGCCCTCGACACGTGCGTTTCGCTGGTCGCCCTGAAAGGCGGCTTTCAACACCTACAGTCGTCAGTGGTCGTTCCGGGTGGCCGGCGTCGCGTCCGTCGCGCGTCGCAGGTGTGGATCGTCGACACCCAGGTGGAGATCCTCGCCACCCAGGGTGGCTATCGACGGAGTGGACGCCCCTCAACACTTGTCGCAGGCCATCGCCGGATCGTCCGGATCCGACGAGCCCTATCAGAAGGAACCGCCCACGTGTCGCGTCGTACCGTTGATCGCGCACCTCGCACTACCTCCCCCACAATGGTCGCATTTCCGGCCGCCTGTGCTGCTGGCTCTCCGGTCGGAGGGCAGACCCAGGTCCACATCCTCGAGCCAGTATCAGGACGACGGGACAACGCTCAATAGGGATGTCGGATCCGTGCCGGCGAAGAGCGCGCTGGTCCGCAGCATGGACCTCAGGTTTGTTCCGGCTCTCGGGATGCTTCCAATGCCCGGGTCACCTGATGCGTCGAGAGGCATGATGATGACTGCTCCCCAGCAGGCGCTCATCGGCAAGCGACTACACGCCTTCATCTCCTACGCGCGGGAGGACAGTACAGCGCTGCGCACGCTGCGCGACGGCCTCGAGACGCTCAACCACGAGGTGTGGTTCGATCAGCGGCTCAACGGCGGACAGGACTGGTGGGACCGGATCCTGCAACGAATCCGCGAGTGCGATGTGATGATCATCGCCGTCTCCCCGGCTCTGCTGGAATCCGACGCTGCTGTCAAAGAACGCGAGTACGCGCGTCTCCTGGGGAAACCACTGCTACCAGCGCAGGTGGATCCGGTTCTGCCCGAACTCCTGCCGCCTGACATCGCTCCGTTGCAAATCGTGGACTACACGAATCCGGGGCCGATGACGGGCTTCCAGCTCGCGGCAGCCCTCGCCGCCGTCCCATCGGCACCGCGGCTGCCCGAGCCGCTGCCCGAGCCTCCCCCGCGCCCGGTGCCGCCCCTCGCCGAGCTGGCGCAGCGACTCGGCGCTCAGCACCTCTCGCTCCAGGAGCAGCTCGCATTGGTGGCTTCCCTCCGCTACGAGATCACTCGGGCGCGGGAAAGAGCAACCGCGCTGGAACTGGTGCGGACGCTTCGACGTCGGCCCGACCTGTACCACGCAACCTGGCAGGAGCTCGACGAACTAGTGCAGCGGGAGTGGACGATTCCCGAAGACGACGCAGTGCAGCCCGTTCCGATGCAGGAGCACGAGTCGATGTGTCCTCCCGGTTGGTACCCGGACCCCTCCGGACGGCATCAGTTGCGTTGGTTCGACGGTGACTGGACGCCCTACGCCTCGGACAACGGCACGGTCGTCGACGACCCCAACTTCTGAACATCAGCAAGAGAAGTGCCCCCCACGAAGGAGCGACCATGACCACGCAGAATCCCCTGCAGCCGAGCCGGAACGGCGCCGCCCACGGTGCGCCGAAATTTCCGCCGCCACCCCCGCCCACATCACCTGTCGCCCACATGTACACCGGCGCAAATCCCATGTACACCCGTGCGACCCCCATGTATGTCGGTGCGAATCCCATGTACACCGGCGAGAAGCAGCCGCCGAACCACATGGCGCTGTCGATCGCGGCGTTGGTGTGCTCGCTTCTCTTCGGCGCAATCGGCCTCTACTTCTCCAGTCAGGTGACGACAAGATGGAACGCGGGGGATGTTGCAGGAGCACGGAAGGCGTCGAATCTCGCACTTGTCATCGATATCATCGGTATCGTGATAGGCGTCTTCTTCCTGCTCGTCACGTTCTCCAGCCCCGGATACTGATCGATTCCAGAGTGCCTTCTACGCTCATCTCGGCGGGCTCGCCGTCACCGGCGAGCTCGCCGTCGATGCTCCCGGTTTGGCGACCTGCCGCCAAGCATGATCCGAAACGACCTTCTCAGGCCACCTCGCGACGCGGAACCCGTGCCAGCCAGAGGCAACCCGTGGCAGCAGCCATCGCTCCACCGCTGGCCGCGCCTCCGCGCGAGGTGGCGGAGTCGGCGCACCGCGATGGGTCGGAACCATGGGTCCCCCGCCGTGCACCGGGCGCCCGTACTCTGCGCGCGGCGACCGCCTCGGGCGGGGACCAGCGCAGGAGGGAGGCGGGATGGCCGCACCTGCGCAGGAGGCTGTGATGAGCGGCCAGGAGGCCGTGGGGCCAGGGATCCCGCTTGCACGGGTCGATGCGGTCGCGGCGCTGCCGACGGCGCTGGCCCGATTGGGCATCTCGCGGAGCCGCCCGGTGCTCGCGCTGGTCGGC
The DNA here is from genome assembly GCF_025716945.1 of Geodermatophilus sp. YIM 151500. Taxonomy (GTDB): domain Bacteria; phylum Actinomycetota; class Actinomycetes; order Mycobacteriales; family Geodermatophilaceae; genus YIM-151500. The sequence goes on along the minus strand of NZ_JAOVZT010000005.1, from coordinate 129,011 downwards.
GGCGCAGCCGGCATGGACCACACGCACCTCGAGCTCGTCGACGAGGTCTTTCGCTCGGCGGTCATCCCGGTCGTCGACAGCTGCCGAGGTGCCGTGGTCGACGGCGGGACCGATGCGGGGATCATGCGGGTCATCGGCCAGGCCCGGTCGGTGTGCAGAGCCGGTTTCCCGCTGGTCGGGGTGGTCGCCGAAGGAACGGTCGCCGCACTGGGCGGCGCCCAGCCGAACGGCGGGGACACCGCCGAGCTCGAGCCGCACCACACGCACCTGCTCCTCGTGCCCGGGAGGTCCTGGGGCGACGAGTCGCCCTGGCTCGCCGCTGTCGCCTCCGCGATCGCCGGCGAGGAACCGTCCGCGACGCTCGTCGTCAATGGCGGCGAGATCACCTACGCCGACGTCGAGCAGAGCCTGGCCGGCGGCCGGCCGGTCCTCGTGCTGGCCGGGACCGGGCGCACAGCCGACGCCGTGGCCGCGGCGGCGGCAGGTGAGATGGCGGATCCCCGTGCCGTGCGGATCGCCGCCTCCCCGCTGACCCGCATCGTCGACGTGAGCGATCCCGAGGTGCTCACGCGGACGCTGCGGGCGGTGCTGAGGCAGTCATCCTCCGCCGGCCACGCATGACCTGTCGCCGCCGCGTACCCGAACTGGTCCCGAGGCCGCCGCGCTGTTGAACAATCGGGCCGCTTCTCCGCTCAGGCGACGCAGGGCAAAGGCGCTCATCGCTGGAGGTGCGATGCGACCGCGGATGCTCGTCCGGTTTCCCACAGTGCGCGCCCCGGCGGTGTCCTGGCCGGTCATCCCCGACCACAAGCGGGTCTCGTATCCGTCACTGGCCCCGGATTTCCAGGTGCTCGACCGAGAGGTGACGGCGGCCTTCGTCGAAGCGGACCTGGCCGCGCTCCGGCGCCAGAATCGCTACCGGCGACAGCAGGTGATCATCCTGCTCGGCTCCGCGGCGCTCACCGGTCTCGGCGGACTGCAGGCTCTCTGCGCCGATCAGCACTGGCCTGGCCTGCTCCTGGCGGTGCTCGGGGTCCTCCTCGCGGCGACCGGCCGCGCCACCCGCGAACTCGACGACCTCAATGGCTACCTGACCGAGCGGGTCAAGGCCGAACGGCTCCGCGCTCTGCATTTTCTCTTCCTGTCCCGAACCGGGCCCTACGCCGGCGCCGACCGAGAGGCCGACCTACGGCGCGCCGTCGTCGCCATCCGGTTCGGCAAGGAGCCCACATGACCGATCGGGACGATGAGTTCCAGGCCCTGTATCTCGCTTTGCGGATCGAGGACCAGAAGAAGTACTACGACGACCGCCGCACGGAGTACGAGGCGGCACATCGGCAGACCGTCGTCGTCCGAAACGCACTGCTCGTCCTGGCAGCCCTCGCGAGCGTCGCCGGGCAGCTCACCGGTCCCACCGTCCGTGGCGCGCTGGCCGTCGTCGCGGCGGTGCTCGGGGCCCTGGCCGTCGCCGTCACGGGTTTCGAGGCCCTGATCGGGTTCCCGCACCTGACGAAGCTGTACACCGACGCCGCGCGCAATCTTGCCGAGGCGGAGATCGACTGGACCACCCGCACACCCGACGCAGACCTGGAACACGACGTCGACCGCGTGGAGGAGATCTTCACCAGCGAGATCGGCCAGTGGGGCCAACTCATCTCCGAAGCTGGCGCCGAGGCCGCCAGGACCGCCGACGGCGTGGCCGCCCGAAGCCCCCCGACCGCAGCCCAGCCCGAGCCACCGACAGACGGCGGCCGCTGACACCAATGACGGTCGAAGCAGCGCCGGCGCGGGCGGGCGGCGCCGAACAGGTTCGTGACCAGGCACGGATTGCCGAAGGGCAGCCGGCGCGGATCCGGCGTCCCGAACGCGGTGCGGTGCCCAGCCAGCTGGGGCCGCCAGCCAGCCCGCCCCGTGCCCCATGCGCTCCAGGAGTCGGCAGCCAGTGCCGCGGCTGCGAACCTTCGCCGGGTAGTGAACGATCGGCTTCTCGCTGAGGGTGAGGCTGTCACGGTCGTCTCGTTCGATCCTGACTTCCCCGCAGGCGCGCGACGGCTCAACCCGTGCAGGTGCGCCCGATCAGCAACGACGAGGGCAACCGGCTGCTGCGCTTGTGCGCCGGGGCACCGGCTCGGTGGTGACCTGGCGCCGGGCGCAGATGGTGCTGCTCTCGGCCCAGGGCATGCCGGTGGCCAAGATCGCCGCGCCGCTACATCGCCTGGCGGAACCAGCACGCCACGGATCCCGAGCTCCGGAAGGTGATCAAGCGCGCCTCAGCCGTCACCAGGGCGAAGGTTGCCTGACCCGGCACCAGATCGCGGCGGCTGATCGCCGCGGGTCCGCTCCGCCACACCCACGAGTCATTTCGTGTCGGTCCTTCGGCCGGGACGCAGGACCAGCGGTGTCGCACGTTCCACAGAAACCTCTTGACGCAACGGTGACGGCCCGGTGACGCCTCCTCCGTACGTTGCGACGAGATTGCACGTGCTCCGTCCGCTCGTCGCCGAGCCGCACATCGCAGCGACCGGCACTCCGGTCGACGCGGCACTGAGCCTCACTACACATGGAGCCTGTCCCCGGTGTCGCGGACGAGAGGTGGACGAATGCCCCGGAGCCAGGAGTGCTGGCCCGGCACACCCGGGCCACGAGCCAGCGTCGCTGGGCCACGAGCCCGGTGAGATGACTTTCATCGAACTCCACTGAGCGTCTGCTTCGGCGCCTGAAGCGACCACGACATGACACTGGACTCGAACGGCACCGCTGCCTGTGCGGGCGGCCGACTCCCCCGACAGGTGTCCCCGTGGAGGCGGGCACGCTGCCTGCGTGAGACGCGGCGACCGCGGTGGAGTCCGGAATGGACCGGCCGTGGCCCGGCGGAAATGTCCTCGAGCCGTTTCTGCCATTCGGAGCGCGCGTTGCCACGGCGGGCGAGCCCCAGACGAGATAGGAGGCGCAGACCGTGCGTGTGTACGAGGCGATCGTCAAGGGACTGGAATCGGCCGGTGTCGAGGCTGCCTACGGCGGTGCCGGTGAGAACGCCGCCGGGTTGATGATCGCCCTGAACGAATCGGAGAAGATCCGCCCGATCATCACCAGGAACGAGCAGGCCGCGTCGTTCATGGCATGCGGCCACGCGATGTTCACCGGCAAGATCGGCTTTTGTTTCGCCACGGCCGGACCGGGCGCGTTCAATCTCGTCTCCGGCCTGGCCATGGCGATGTCAGATTCCTATCCGGTGTTCGCCGTCTCCGGATACGCCGACCGGAAATGGAGTGGACGGGGATCGCTCAACGAGACCTCCGGCCTCGGTGGCACGCCGGACTCGCGGCGGATGTTCGAGGCGACGACGAAGAAGTCGATCCTCCTGGAGGACGTCGCCGACACCTCCGACGTCGTTGAGGACCTGGTCAATGTCGCGCTCTCCGGCAAACCCGGCCCAGTGCACTTGCACGTCCCGGAGGACCTCACCGAGCGCGGCGTGGAGGTCGAGAACTACCACGACGTTCGGGCACGCGTGCCGCACGTGCTGCCCGATCCGGCTCGGCTGGAGACCATCGCCAGGGTCCTCGCCGAGGCGATCGAGCGCGACGACTCCATCGTGGCGCTGGTCGGCTTCGGCGCGATCCGCAGCGGCGCCGGCGCGGAGGTGCAGCGGTTCATCGAGCGGTTCCAGATCCCGCTCCTGACGACGCTGGACGGCAAAGGCATCGTGTCCGAGGGCCATCCCCTGTCGGTCGGCGTGTTCGCCGACAGCGGTCACGCCAGCGCGTGGAAGGCGTTCCAGCAGGCTCGAGTGGTGCTGGCCATCGGAAACTCACTCGCCCAGCACGCCACCTTCAACTACCGGGAGGACCTGTTCGACGGCAAGGTCCTCATCCAGCTCAACATCGCCGAGTCCGAGTTCGGCCGCAGCGGCTACAAGCCCGCCTACACGCTGTTGGCCGACGCCCGGCGGGGAGTCGCCGCCCTCACCGACGCTCTCGACCGGAAGGTCGGCCCCGTTCCCCGCCGCGAGGTCCTGGGGCGCGACTGGGAGGCCCGGCGGATCCGGCTGCCGACGCCGGAGACCATTCACCCTGGGAAGCTCGCGCGGATCGTCGGCCGGATGCTGCCGCGCGACGCCGTCCTGCTGGCCGATGCCGGCGCCCACCTCGCCTGGCTCGGCTACTACGTCGAGCTCGAGGAGGGGCAGAACTTCCGCAAGGCCGGGCAGTTCGGCCCGATGGCCGGGCACACGAACGGTGCGCTCGGGGTGAAGGTGGCTCAGCCGGACCGCACCGTCGTCGTCGGCTGCGGCGACGGCTGCTACTCGCTGTCCGGCTTCGAATTGATGACCGCTGTGGAACACGACATTCCAGTCATCTGGGTGATCTTCGACGACAACCAGTTCAAGCTGATCAGGCTCTATCAGCTGTCGGCCTACGGCCGCAGCGCGCTGGTGGAGTTCCAGAACCCCGACTTCGCCGCGTACGCCCGCGCCTGTGGTGCCGACGGCTACGCGGTCGACGACGAGGACGGGTTCGAGCAGGCGTTCGCCGCCGCACTGGCCTCCGGCCGACCGTCGGTGATCGACGCGCGGATCACCCGCTGGGCCGTGCCGCACTACAGCCCCTCGCCGGACGGGGTGATCGACGGTCTGGTCGAGATGATCGAGGAGCGGTTCCGGGACGAGTGAACCCCCGACGCGTCCCCTTCGCAGCACACCACGCACATCGGAGGACTGATGAGCGCCACGAGGACCGTCCCGACGAGCGCGATGACCGCCCCGTGGACCGAGGAGTACGCCGGCGGCAGCCCGGAGGCCGAGCGCCAGCTGTTCGACGACCTCGCGCGGGAGATCATGCGGGTCCAGCGGAAGAACCAGCGAGCTGCCAGTTCCCGCGGCGTCCCACACGGGGTGGACCGCGCCTTCCACGCCAAGGCCACGCTGGCCGTCGCGGACGCCGAGCTGCGGTTCCGCGATGACCTGCCCGAGGACCTGCAGGCTGGGTTCGCCCAACCGGGCGCGGAGTACTCCACCGTCGTCCGGTTCTCCAACGCCGCTGGGACAGGCCGCCCCGACTACGACAAGGACCTGCGGGGCGTGGCGCTGCGCATGACCGTTTCGGACGATGAGCAGCACGACCTGCTGATGACCAACTACCCCGTGTCCCACGCCCGGAATGCCCAGCAGTTCGTGGAGTTCGCCGTCGCGACGGCAGGCGGCCGCCTGTCGCAGATGGTCGGGCTGGTGCTACTGGTATTCCGCTGCGGACTCCGGGAGACCGTCCGCATGCTCGGCAACATCCGAAGGGGACGGACCCGGATCGGCAGCGTCGCCACCCAGAGCTACTGGAGCCGGGGCGCGATCCGGTGGGGCGGGCCCCTCGCCGTCCGGTACCTGCTGCGCCCGGCCGAGGGGACGCCGCCGGCGCCCAGCCCCTCCCGCACCGACCCCGCCCACCTGTCCCACGAGGTCGCCCGCCGGCTCGCCGACGGCGACATCCGGATGGAGTTGTGCGTTCAGCGGTACCGGGACCGGCGGTCGACGCCGATCGAGGACACCGCGATCGAGTGGAACGAGAAGGGGTCGCCACCCGAGCCGGTCGCCGTGCTGACGATCCGCCGGCGCGACGTCACCACCGCCGAGGAGCGGGCGCAGGCCGGGCTGGTCGAGGCGATGGCCTTCAACCCCTGGAACACCACGGAGGACTTCAAGCCGCTGGGCAACCTGAACCGAGCCCGCAAGGCCGCCTACGACGCCGCCGCCGCGCACCGGCGTGGGGAGCGCTGGCGGACCGACCCGCCGCTGCGCAACCGGGTCCTCCTGGGCGCCGCAGACCGGGTGTTCAGCACCGTCAACCGGGTCATCTCGTGGCACCGGCTACCCCTGCGGCTGAGCGTGCTGAACCTCACCGTCTTCCGGGAGGTCCTGCGGCGCGAGAATCTCATCGACACCGAGGAGCGGGAGGCTCCGCCGCGGGCCCGGACGGTGCCGCCGCAGCCGTCCGAGGACGACCGGGTCTTCCGGACCTTCAGTGGCAGGGCCAACGACCTGTCCGACCCCGAGATGGGCAAGGTGGGGGCGACGTTCGGCCGGAACCTCCGGCCGGTGCACCACCCCGAGGCGGTCAACGAGCCGAACCCGATCACGGTCAGCCGGGAGCTCCTCGTTCGGAACCAGTTCATCCCGGCGAGCTCGCTCAACGTGCTGGCCGCTGCCTGGATCCAATTCCAGGTGCACGACTGGGTCAACCACGCCCGCCACCCGCTGGGTACCCACGACGTCCGGGTTCCTCTGCCCAAGGGCATGGACGGCTGGGTCAACGTGCCCGGCGGTGCCCCCGAGCCTTGCATGAGGATCGCCGGGAACCAGACCCGCGGCGACGCCCCGGGTGCTGACCAGCAGCCGTTCGGCAACGATGCCTCGCACTGGTGGGACGGCTCGGAGGTCTACGGCAGCGACCCCGACATCGCCCGTTCTCTCCGCGACGGCGCCGGGTTGAAGCTCACCGAGGGCGGTTACCTGCCCGAGGACGTCTCCGGCATGGAGGTCACCGGGTTCAACGAGAGCTGGTGGCTGGGCCTCAGCGGCATGCACACCCTCTTCGCCCGCGAGCACAACGTCGTGTGCGAGGCGTTGCGGTCCCAGTACCCCAGGTGGGACGACGAGCGCGTCTATCAGACGGCCCGGCTGATCGTGTCCGCCCTCATCGCCAAGATCCACACCGTCGAGTGGACCCCAGCGATCCTCGGCACGCGCACCCTCGACGTCGGGATGAAGGCGAACTGGAGCGGCCCGCCGGCCCGTGATTGGCTCACCCGGCTGTCGGTGTGGCTCCTGGACGAGCACGCCTCCGTCGGCATCCCGAAGACGAAGCCGGACCACCACCGGGTCCCGTACTCGCTGACCGAGGACTTCGTCACCGTCTACCGGATGCACCCGCTGATCCCCGACGAGTACACCTTCCTGGACCACCGCACAGGCGATGTGACGGGACGGTGCGCCTTCGGAGACATCCAGGGGCCCCGGGCCGATGAACAGATGCGCACCCTCGGCCTGGTCGACACGCTCTATTCGTTCGGTCGCGCCCACCCCGGCGCCATCACGCTGCACAACTACCCGCGAGCGCTCACCGACTCCGAGCGCCAGGGCGAACGGATCGACCTGTCGGTCGTCGACCTGGTGCGGACCCGGATGCGCGGCGTCCCCCGCTACAACGAGTTCCGCGTCGGGCTGCACCGGCCTCGGGTCAAGCGCTGGGAGGACCTCACGGCCGACCCGCAGGACGCCGAGCTGCTGCGGCAGGTCTACCGTGGCCGTATCGACGACGTCGACACGATGGTCGGCCTGTTCGCCGAGATCCCACCGCCGGGGTTCGGCTTCTCCGACACGGCGTTCCGCATCTTCATCCTGATGGCCTCCCGACGGCTGCAGAGCGACCGCTTCCTGACCGTGGACTTCCGGCCGGAGGTCTACTCGCCGCTGGGCATGGATTGGATCGAACGGAACAGCATGACCAGCGTGATCCTGCGGCACTGCCCGGAGCTGGCAGGGGTGCTGCCGCGCGACCGCACCGCCTTCGCGCCGTGGCGACCGGTCGGCGTCCGATGACGGCACGACTCCGCTGACCTCGACGGAGAGGGACGGACCCATGACCCAGCAGCTGACGCGGACCGGACACCCGGGGCTGGACGCGCTAGCCGAGCGTTCGCTGCTCGACGTGGTCTGGCGGCGGCGCACCCACCGGGTCAGCCGCGGTAGCTCGGTGCGGGCCGGCTCGATGAGCTACGAGTCGGCCGCACCGCGCGAGCCGCTCACCGACCTCGAGGAGGCCGTCCTCATCGCGATGACGGGGTGCAGCGGCCTTACTATGCCCGACCGCCCGTTCAACGACCCGCGCAATGACGACCCGATCATGGCCAAACCGAACCTGACCATGGCCGGCCGGACGGCGGGCAGCCCGGACAACGCCCAGGGCACCCACTTCTTCCTCATCAACGACAGCGGCACATACTTCGTCCGCAAGCTGCCCCCGGTGGGGGACGTGCGCTCCCCCTTCGACCCGGAGCTGCTGCTGGCGCGGGCGGAGGAGGCGAAGGTCCGGCTGCTGCAGCATCGGATCGACGTCCCGGACGGCAACCGCGATTTCCCGGCCTACCTGGACTCCAACCGGTTTCTGTCCAATCTGCCCGGAACGACGATCCTGCTCCCGGTGGTCGACCTCTCCCGGCAGTACATCAACGGCATGATGTACCTGCTCACCCAGCCGTCGGGCGCGCGCCCGACGATCGTCGACGACCGGAACTTCTACCGCCTCGCGGGCGTCAAGCGCTGGGTGCGGTGCGGCTTCCTCAACGAGGACGTCAAGCTGCCGCTCGGGGCGATCTGGGGCATGCGGACCCAGATCGAGGCCGACCTGCTGCTCCAGAATCTCATGCTCACCGCCGACGCGATGGGCCTGGGCGCATGGATCCACGCCACCATCTCCCCACCCGTCCTGCTCGGAGACCCCAAGTTCCGCGACGGCTACGGACCGATGCTCGGCTTCGACTGGGTGACGCCGAGGTGGAAGCCGGTCGACGCCCTGCGTTGGCAGGTCCCGCTCCCCCGCCTGTCGGTCCTCCGCGCCCATCCGGTAGGGCTCCGGCACGGCGGGGAGCACTTGATCAAGGCGATGTGCCCACCGAACTATCCGAGCATGACAGCGGCGGTGGACGCGGTGGTCGCCGACAAGTTCGGTCCGGGAGGTATCTACTCCGACGCCTCGGTGTTCGGTCGCATCTACAAGGGCGACTACGGCGCCGAGTACCTGGATCAGGCCGGCGACTACGACGCGGACGTCATCGCCTGCGCGACCGACATCTGCACCTACATCCACGAGACGCACGGCCGGTTCCCGGCGCATGTCGAGGCGATTCACGTGCCCGGGGTGTGGCTCCAGGTGCACCACGTGGAGCAGCCCTACTACGAGCGCTTCTTCCGCAACGGCCTGACCGAGGCCCACCTGTCCCACGACCGGGGCTGGCACGCTGACCTCTGAGCCCGAAGCTGCGCACACCTCTGCAACGGGCCGCGCCGAGCAGTCCCCCGCCGCCGAGGACGAACGCCGTACCGCCCCGGCCGGCCGGCCCCCGCGTCGACGCCACGGTCGCATCGTGCCAGCCGGGACGGTCCGCCGGGACGCGCCGGTCCCGAGCCGGGGACGTCCCGGGACGGCTGCCCGCTCGGTGGTCGGTCAGCAGGTGACCGGGACATAGCCTGGTGGCGTGCCCACCTGGCCCCGGAATCGCCGCAGGTCACAGGCGCGCATCCCGGAGCGGGCCTGGCGGGCCATCGCGGGGAGCGACCCGCCGACCGCGCCGATCAGCCTGCGCGCCCAGCCCAGCCGGATGGACGACCTCACCGCCCACGCCGCGCTGGGGCTGGCCCTGCGCATCGGGGAGTCGATGCTGGCCGTCGGGGCGCCCGCGGCCGACGTGACCGCGACGGTGCTGCGGGTGGCCGCCGCCTACGGGCTGACCAGCTGCCAGGCCGACATCACGTTCACGTCGATCACGGTCAGCTACGACCGGGAGAACGCGGTGCCGCTCACCGCGATGCGGATCGTGCGCACGAGTCGGATCGACTACACCCGGCTGCAGGGGATCACCGACCTGGCCCGCGCGGTCGGCGCGGGCGAGCTCGACGTGGAGGACGCACACCGACGGCTCGACCGTGTGGTCGCGGCACCGCCCACGTACCGCCACACCGTGCACGCTCTGGCCTGGGCCGGTCTGGCGGGCTCCGTCGGGCTCCTCCTCGGCGGCGGATGGCTGGAGGCACTCTTCGCGGCGCTGACCACCGCCCTGATCGCGCAGGTGATGCGCGTCCTCGGCCGGCAGAGCCTGCCGATGTTCTTCCAGCAGGCCGCCGGGGCCGCGCTCGCCACCGGGGTCGCCGTCCTCCTGCTCGTCCTGGACGTCGACGTGCGGACCTCCCTGGTCGTCGCCGCCGGCATCGTGGTGCTCCTCGCCGGGCTGTCCCTGGTGAGCGCCGCCCAGGACGCGATCAGCGGGTTCCCGGTGACCGCCGGCGGGCGGGCCTTCGAGGTGGTGACGCTGACCGCCGGCATCGTCGTGGGCATCGCCGGCGTGCTCGACCTGGCCCAGCGCGCACAGCTGCCGCTGACCATCGTCGACCCCTCGCCCACGCCCGTGCCGTTTCCCGTCACGTTGGCCGCGGCAGCCGGCATCGCCGGGTGCTGGGCCCTGGCCTGCCACGCCCGCCCGCGCGCCGTCGGACTCGCCGCGATGGCCGGCGCGCTGTCCTGGACGGCGTTCTGGGCGGCCGGTGCACTGGGTGCCGGTCCCGCGCTGGCCAGCGGGGTCGCCGCCGCGGCCCTCGGGTTCTGCGGAGAGGTGCTGACCGAACGGTTCCGGGTTCCGGCGCAGCTCGTCGCCGTCTGCGGCATCGTCCCGCTGCTGCCCGGGCTGGCCATCTACCGGGGCCTGTTCGCGATCGTCGTGGACGCCGACATCGAAGGTGGGCTCGCCGCCCTGGTGGGCGCCGGCGCCGTCGGGCTCGCCCTCGCCGCCGGCGTCACGCTGGGCGAGTACCTGGGCCGCCCCATCAGCAGGGCGCGGGACCGCTACGACGAGCGGGTCCGCCGACGGGCCATGACCACCGACTGACCCGCTCGGCGCTCGTGCCTACGGGACCGGACTGGTCATCGACACCCACCTGGAGCTCGGGCTCAGGTCGTCGAGCCCGCCCGCCGGCGCCGGGTCCGGGCGCGTCCCCGCGACGGAGACGGGGGCCTCCTCGCGCAGCCTCCCCTCGCGCCATCCGCGCAGCGAGCTGATGACCGCCAGCCCCGTCGCCCGGTGCAGGTCGTCCCGCCGGAGCACCCGCTCGCGGAGCACCCCCAGGTCCACCAGGCGTGCCCGTTCCACCCCGGGGAGGCACCCCGAACCGACCGGCGGCGTCCACCACCGCCCGTCCAGCTCCAGCGCCAGGGTGGCCCGGGTGGTCTCGGTCAGTTCGCCCCGGTCGTTCAGCATGATCACGTCGTCGACGTCGGGTCGCCGGTCGCGGCGCCGGTCGTACGGCTCCCGCCTGCTCGTCTTGTGGTACAGCCAGCTCTCCCCGGGGTCGACCGGATCGTCGTCCAGGGCGAGCAGCACCGGGCCGGCCGACACCGCGGGCAGCGCCTCGACGTCGACGGCGAGCGTCCCGTCGCGGCGCAGCCGGACCCGCACGCGGGCCGCCGGCTCCCCCGCCAGCCGCACCGCCAGCACGCGCCGCGCCGCTGACGGGTCGAACGGAAAGCCCAGGTGCTCGGCCGAGGCCGCGAGACGCTGCAGGTGCCGGTCCCGGTTGTGCAGACCGCTCCGCGGGTCATGACGCATCGTCTCCAGCAGCTCGAACGCACGGGGCCGGGCGGCCAGGACGGCCGCCTTGGCGAGGACCTCCGCGTGCTCGGCGGGCGCCGCCGACCCCCAGGTGATCCCGCTGCCGGTGCCGTACACGGCCTCCCCCGACGACGTGTCCACCACGGCGGTCCGGATGGCCACGTTGAACCGGGCGCGGACCGGCGCGTCCGGTGGGCCGACCAGACCGATGGCTCCGCAGTAGACGCCGCGCGGGTCGGCCTCCAGCGACCGGATGATCCCCATGGAGCTCGCCTTGGGCGCTCCCGTGACCGAACCGCAGGGGAACAGCGCCTGGAACAGGTCCACCAGGCCGGTGCCCGGGCGCAGCCGGGCCGTGACGTCGGAGGTCATCTGGAGCACGGTCTCGTAGCTCTCGACCGTGAAGAGCGCGGGCACGTCGACGCTGCCGACCTCCGCGACGCGGGCGACGTCGTTGCGCATCAGGTCCACGATCATCACGTTCTCCGCGCGCTCCTTGGGGCTGGAGCGCAGCTCGTCGGCCCGGCGCCGGTCCTCGTCCCGGTCCCGTCCTCGCCGCGCCGTCCCCTTCATGGGGCGAAGCAGCACCTGGTCGCCGCGGCGCTCGAAGAACAGCTCGGGGCTGGCGCTGGCCACGGCGAAGCGACCGAGGTCGAGGTAGGCGTTGTAGGCCCCACGCTGCCCCAGCGCCAGATCCCGGTACAGGAGGAAGGGGTCCCCCACCACGCGTCCGGCCATCCGCACGGTCAGGTTGCACTGGAAGGTGTCCCCGGCGGCGATCCGCTCCCGGATCCGGGCGACGTCGTCAGCATGTCCGGCCGCCGTCCACGTGGGGTGCCAGCGCGCGGCCGCGGCCGGACCGGCGTCGGCCGGGCCGGGCGCGTGCAGCGGCGGCACCGGAACCGGCTCGTCGCAGATCCCGAACCAGGCCAGCGGCATGCCGAGGGGCGGGGATGGGTGCACCGCGAGGTGCGGATCCAGCCCGGCGGCGGCCTCGTAGGCGACGTACCCGAACGCCCACCGACCGGACTCCGTGGCCCGCTCGACCTCGGCGAGCACGCCGGCGACCTCGTCGGCGCGCTCGGCCACCAGGATGCGGTCGGGAGCGGGACAGCGGACCGCCGTTCCGGCGCGGAGGTCGTCGAACCGCGCCCCTCCGCCGGCCGACGCCACGGTGCGGGTCACCCCGGCACCGTGGCGCCGTGGACGGCGGCGAGCAGGTGGAACGAGCCGCTCACCACGACCGGCACCGCCTCGTCCGCCTGCTCTCCGGCACGGCCCACCGCACGCACCGGGTCCCTCTCCACCGCCGTCGGGATGCCCCGGTGCGCCGCCGCGGCGGCGACGAGCTCGGCCGGGACGGAGGCGCCGGCGGGGTGGTCGCCGCCGTCGGCGCGGAACTCCGTCGCGACCACCAGGGAGGCCACCGGCGCGACGACGTGCAGGGCTCCCTCCAGGTCCTTGTCCTGCCTGAACGCGAGGACCCACGGGAACCGGACGCCGGGGTGCACCTCCCGCAGCGTCGCCACCAGCGCGGCGAGCTTCATCGGGTTGTGCGCGCCGTCGAGGACCGCGGGCCGGCCGGCGATCGCACGGCGTTCGAACCGACCGGGCAGCGTGGCGCTCCGCATCCCCAGCCAGACGGCGTCCGCGTCGAGGGACCACCCGTCCCGCGCAGCGATCGCCTCGACGGCACGCAGCGCGAGGTGGGCGTTGCCGGCCTGGTGCCGGCCGGTCAGCCCCAGGGACAGGGGTGGCTGGCCCCGCAGTTGCAGCTCGGTGCCGGAAGGCCCGGACCAGGACCGCACCGCCGGGGGATCCAGGTCCACCCACCGGAGATCGCAGCTGCGGCGGGCCGCCTCCGCGCTCAGCACGTCCTCGACCTCGGCGCTCCGCGGGCGAGCCGCGACCGCCCGACCGCCGCACGGCAGGATGCCGGCCTTCTGGGCCGCGATCTCCCGCACCGTGGCCCCGAGGAGGTCCTGGTGGTCCAGGCCGATCGGCGTGATCACCGCGAGCTTGTCCGCGCGGGTGATCGTGTTCGTGGAGTCGAGCAGCCCGCCGACCCCCGTCTCGATCACGCCGTGGTCCACCCGGTCGGCGAACAGGCCGAAGGCGAGGGCGTTGGTCACCTCGAAGAAGGACGGCCGCCCGTGCCCGGCTCGCTCCACCGCCTCGACGGCCGGCCGGATCCGGGCCAGCTCGGCGTCGACGAGGTCGGCCCTCACGGGAGCGCCGTCGACCTGGAAACGCTCGAGGAGGCAGTAGGCGTGCGGCGACACGTGGGCGCCGACCCGGAACCCGTGCGCACGGAGCAGGCTCGCGACGACGGTGCTCACAGAGCCCTTGCCGGCGGTCCCGGCGACGTGCACGGCGCGGAACCGGTCCTGCGGATCCCCCAGCGCCCCGAACAGGGCACGGGCGCGCGCGAGCCCCGCGCCCGCCGGCCCCCGCTGCGGGCCGAGTTCCTCGTACAGGTACCGGCGGACGCGGTCGAGCGCGGCCCGGGACGAGGCTGCGCCGACGGGCGCCGGCAGGCCCGCCGTCCCGGTCGTCATCAGGCCTCCGGCGGCCGGTTCACCGGAAGACGACCGTGCTGTGGCCGTTGAGCAGCACCCGTCGCTCGCTGTGCCACCGGACGGCGCGCGACAGCGCGAGCGCCTCGGCGTCCTGTCCGACGGTGGCCAGCGCGCGCGGATCGAAGGTGTGGTCGATGCGGATGACCTCCTGCTCGATGATCGGCCCCTCGTCCAGGTCGGGGGTCACGTAGTGGGCGGTCGCCCCGACCAGCTTCACGCCGCGGTCGAAGGCCTGGTGGTAGGGCTTGGCGCCCTTGAACCCCGGCAGGAAGGAGTGGTGGATGTTGATCGCCCGGCCGTGCAGCGCCGCGCACGTCTCGTCGGAGAGGATCTGCATGTAGCGGGCCAGGACGACCAGGTCGGCCCGGTACTCGTCGACCAGCTCGAGCAGCCGCGTCTCGGCCTCGCGCTTGGTCGCCGGCGTCACGGGGACGTGGACGAACGGGAGGCCGGCCGCCTCCGCCATCGGGCGCAGGTCCTCGTGGTTGGACACCACGGCGACGAGCTCCGCGCCGAGGCTGCCGGCGCGCCAGCGGAAGACCAGGTCGTTGAGGCAGTGACCGAGCTTGGACACCATGACGAGCACGCGTTGCGGCTGGTCACCGGTCATCCGGTAGAGCATGCCGAACTCGTCGGCCACCGCCCGGAAGTCCGCCGACAGCCGGTCGGCGTCGGTGTCCTCGGCGCAGACGAACTCGGTGCGCAGGAACAGCTGCCCGCGGACGGCGTCGTCGAACTGCTGGTGCTCGACGATGTCGCAGCCGTGCTCGAACAGGAACGAGCTCACCGCGCGCACGATGCCCGGACGCTCGGGGCAGCTCAGCGTGAGGGTGAACGGGTGGGACACGGGTGCCTCCTCAGCACTCGACGATGTTGAGGGCCAGCCCGCCGCGGGCGGTCTCCTTGTACTTGTCCTTCATGTCCGCGCCGGTCTCGCGCATCGTCTTGATGGCCTTGTCCAGCGGGACGTGGTGCCGGCCGTCGCCGCGCACGGCCATGCGGGCCGCGGTGATGGCCTTGACCGAACCGACGGCGTTGCGCTCGATGCAGGGGATCTGCACGAGCCCGCCGACCGGGTCGCAGGTGAGGCCGAGGTTGTGCTCGATGCCGATCTCGGCGGCGTTCTCCACCTGCTCCGGAGTTCCCCCGATGACCTCGGCGAGGCCGGCCGCGGCCATGGAGCAGGCCGAGCCGACCTCGCCCTGGCAGCCCACCTCCGCGCCCGAGATGGAGGCGTTCTCCTTGAAGAGCAGCCCGACCGCCGCAGCCGTGAGCAGGAAGCGCACCACGCCGTCCTCGGAGAAGGAGTCGACGAATTCCCGGTAGTAGTGCAGGACCGCCGGCACGATGCCTGCGGCGCCGTTCGTCGGCGCGGTGACCACCCGGCCGCCGGCCGCGTTCTCCTCGTTGACCGCCAGGGCGTAGAGGGTCACCCACTCCATCGCGCGGAGCGGGTCGGCCTCGTCCGGGTGCTCCTCGAGCTGGGCGCGCAGAGCAGCCGCGCGCCGGCGGACCCTGAGCCCGCCGGGCAGCACGCCGGTGGTCCGGGTGCCGCGCTCCACGCACTCCTGCATCACCGACCAGATGTGCAGCAGTCCGTCGCGGACCTCCGTCTCGCTGCGCCAGGCGAGCTCGTTGGCCAGCATCACGTCGCTGATCCGCAGCCCCGTCCCACGCGTCCGGGACAGCAGCTCCTCGCCGGTGCGGAACGGGTACCGGACGGGCGTGGGGTCCTCGACGATGGCCGGGTTGCCCGCGTCGTCCTCGTCGAGGACGAATCCGCCGCCCACCGAGTAGTACTCGCGCCGGTCGACCTCGCCGCCGTCCGCGTCCAGCGCCCGGAAGAGCATGCCGTTGCTGTGGAACTCCAGCCGTTTGCGCCGGTGCAGCACGACGTCGTCGTCCACCGAGAACGCGATGGGGTGCTCACCGGCCAGGGCCAGCTTGCCCTCGCGACGGACGGCGTCGACGCGGGGCTCGGCCGCGACCGGGTCGACCAGGTCCGGTTGCTCCCCTTCGAGACCGAGGACGACCGCCTTGACGCTGCCGTGCCCGTGCCCGGTCGCCCCGAGCGACCCGAACAGCTCGCAGCGCACCCCGGCGACCCTCCCCAGCAGGCCCCGGTCCCGGAGCCGGGACACGAAGGTGCAGGCCGCGCGCATGGGGCCGACCGTGTGCGAACTCGACGGGCCGATCCCGACCTTGAACAGGTCGAAGGCGCTGATGGTCATGCGTGCCTCTCCGTCGCGCGGGGTGGAGGTCAGGTGCGCGATACTCAACTGATATACCAGAGGTACAGTAAGCGTATGTCGATACCCACATGGAGGCAAGCCTTGGTGGCCTTCAGCCCTTACGATGCGACGGTGACCGTCGCCCCCTTGGATCTCGACTCGTCTGCCGCCGCGTCCCTGGCGGACCGGGCCTACGTGGCGATCCGGGACCGGCTGATCATGCTCGACATCCGTCCGGGCGATCCGATCGACGACGACGCGCTGGCCACGGACCTCGGCGTGGGCCGCACCCCGGTCCGCGAAGCGCTGAAACGCCTGGAGGGCGACCGGCTCGTGATCTCCTACCCGCGGCGTGGGACGTTCGCGACCGGTATGGACATCTCCGATCTGGCGCACATCTCCGAGATCCGCGCGCAGCTCGAGCCGTTGGCAGCCCGCCGGGCCGCCGAGCGAGCCGTCCGCGCGGCGCACGCCGAGCTCGAGGAGTTGGCCTCGCGGATCCAGCAGCTCGACATCGCCCGCATCGACCGGACCGAGCTGATGCGCTGGGACCTCGCCGTGCACCGTGCCATCTACCGGGCGGCCGGCAACCCGCACCTCGAGGACGTCCTGATCCGTTACGACAACCTGGCGACGCGGATCTTCTGCCTGTTCCTCGACCGGCTGCCCATGGTGGACGAGCACGTCGGGGAGCACGTCGAGCTGCTCCGCGCGATCGCCACGGGCGACGCGGATCGTGCCGACGACCTCGCCCGTGAGCACGTCCTGGGCTTCGAGCGGGCGATCCGCGCGGTGATCTGAAAGAGGACCACCCTTCCCCCACGCCTCACAGGCTCGCCGCGGGACCCTGAAGGGTGGCCGTTCCAGTACGTCACCGGGCTCGCGGACGGGCAGAGAGGCCTGGTTCACACCGGGCCGACGGCGTCCAGCACCGCCAGGGCGTCCCGCGTGGCGGCGACGTCGTGCACGCGCAGCACGGCGGCACCTCGTTGGGCGGCGATGACGGCCGCGGCCAGCGACCCGGGCAGCCGGTCTCCTGCGGCCCGCCCGGTGAGCTGCCCGAGCATCGACTTGCGGGACAGCCCCACCATGACCGGGACGCCCAGGCCGGTGAGCGCATCGAGGGACGCCAGCAGCGCGACGTTGTGGGACAGCGTCTTCCCGAACCCGAACCCGGGGTCCACCACCAGGTGCTCCGGCGGGATGCCGGCGTCGAGGCAGGCACGCGTCCGCTCGGCGAGGAAGGCTCGCACCTCGGCGACGACGTCCTGGTAGCGGGGATCCCGCTGCATGCTCTCCGGCGAGCGCTGCATGTGCACGAGGCACACCGGCACCCCCAGCTCCGCGGCGGCCTCCAGAGCGCCCGGCGACCGCAGCGCCCGCACGTCGTTGATCATGCTCGCCCCGGCCGCCACGGCCGCCCGCATGACCTCGGGCCGCGAGGTGTCCACGGACAGCGGCACGGCGACCCGCCGGACCAGGGCCTCGACGACCGGGACGACGCGGTCCAGTTCCTCGGCGAGGGTCGGCGGGCGCGAGCCGGGTCGCGTCGACTCCCCGCCGATGTCGACGAGGTCGGCGCCCTCGCCGGCCAGGGCGCATCCGCGCTCCGCGGCCCGGTCGACGCCGTCGAAGCGCCCCCCGTCGGAGAAGGAGTCGGGGGTGACGTTGAGGATGCCGCAGACCAGCGGCCGCCTCCCCGCGAGCGCCCGGCCGAGGGGCTGCGTCGAGGTGCGGGCGCCCCCGGGGGGACGGTGCGCGACGTCCACCACGGTCGTGCTCAGCCGCGCGCGGAGGCGACCGTGTGCCGCAGGAGGAGCGCGGTGGTGACCGGGCCGACCCCGCCCGGTACCGGGGTCAGCCCGGCCGCCCGTCCGGTGACCGACCCGGCGTCGACGTCCCCGACCAGTCCGCCGTCGGGTGTCGGGTTGGTGCCGACGTCGATGACCACGGCGTCCTCCGCGACGTGCTCGGCCGTGAGGAGCTCCGGCCGCCCGACGGCCGCGACGAGCACGTCCGCGGACCGGGTCACCTCGGCCAGCTCCTTGGTGCGGCTGTGGCAGACGGTCACGGTTGCGTCCCGCTGCAGCAGCAGGTGCGCCGCGGGCTTGCCGACGACGGTGGACCGCCCGACCACGACCGCGTGCGCGCCGGACAGCGGGATCCCGTGGTGGTCCAGGAGAGCCAGCACGGCCTCGGCGGTCGCCGGCGCGAAGGCGGGTAGGCCCGCGGCGAGACGTCCCAGGCTGAGCGGGTTGGCGCCGTCGACGTCCTTGGCCGGGTCGATCGACGCGGCGAGGTCCTCGACGACGGCGTCGGCCGGCAGCGGGGTCTGCAGGATGATGCCGTGCACGGCGGGATCCCCGCTGAGCGCGGCCAGCTCGACCCGGATCTCGTCCGGCGTCGCCGTCTCCCCGAGGTCGACGACCGAGCAGGCGATGCCGGTCCTCTCCGCGGCCCGGGCGATGGAGCGGACGTACCAGGCGCTGGACTCGTCCGCCGTCGCGACGACCACGGCCAGCCCGGGCGGCGTCCCCGCGGCGGCCAGCTCCGCGGCCGCGGTGGCGACCTCGCCGCGGATGCCGGCGGCCAGCTCGGTCCCGCCCAACGTCGCGGTCATCGGACCAACCCGTCCCGGACGGCGGCGGTGACCTTCTCCGCCCGCAGGACGAGGTCGTCCACGGTGCCGGCGACCGCAGCGAGCTCTCCCGAGGTCGCCGGGTCCGTGATGCCACCGAGGTTGACCTCCACGTTGACCCGGGCCGTCGTCGCTGCAGCCCGGGCCGCCTCGGCGGCGGCGGCGACGTCGCTGATCACGTTGCGGTTGCCGATCGGCAGGATCCGCTCGGCCAGGCCCAGCACCTCGTCGGCGACGGCGACGACGACCGCCGGCACGGAGGCCGCGCCGACGAGCGCCTTCGCGATCGCCTCCGACCGGGCCGCGGCGTCGTCCGGTGTTCCTTTCGGGAGCCCGTAGGCCTCGGTGACCGCGGTGAAGGCCGCGGCGTCCTCCTCGGCCAGACCCAGTGCGTCCTGCCGCAGCCGGTCGGCGGTGACCGTGATGGTGGCGATCTCCTCGGCGTGGTCGGCGTACTTCGCCGAGTCGCTGTAGCGGGCGACCATCGCCACCAGGGCCGCGGCCTGGGCCGCGTGCAGTGCGGCGGTGGCCCCTCCTCCGGGGGCGGGCACCCTGGCGGCGAGCTGCGCCAGGAAGGTCTCGATGGTGTCGGAACGCATGGGAGTCCTCGTGGATGGGCGTGAGCGGGTTCAGCCGCGGAGTCGGGTCATCTCCGGGTCGACGAGCGGCTCGGCGGCGACGGTGGCAGGGATGCGGGCACCGAAGTACTCGATCTCGACCTTCGTGCCGACGGTCGCCGCGGCGGGCAGCCAGGCGTAGGCGATCGGCCGGCCGACGGTGTGCCCGAAGGCCGCGCTGGTCACGTAGCCCGCCGGCCGGCCGTCGACGAGGACCGGCTCGTGGCCGAGGACGACGCTGCGGCCGTCGTCGATCGTCAGGCAGGACAGCCGCCGGTCCACGGTGTCGTCCTCGATCCCGGCGAGGGCCCGCCGCCCCACGAAGTCAGCCTTCTTCTGCATGCGGACGGCGAACCCGAGACCGGCCTCGTAGGGGTTGTGCTCGGTGGTCATGTCGTGGCCCCAGGCGCGGTAGCCCTTCTCCAGCCGGAGGCTGTTGAACGCGGCCCGGCCGGCCGCGATCACGCCGAGGTCCTGGCCGGCGCGCCACAGCACGTCCCAGAGCCGCTGGCCGTTGTCGGCGCTGGTGTAGAGCTCCCAGCCGAGCTCGCCGACGTAGGACAGCCGCATCGCCGTGACCGGCACTCCCCCGATCCGCGCCCGCTTGGCGCGGAAGTACCGCAAGGCCTCGTTGGAGAAGTCGTCGGGGCTGAGCCGCTGGACGAGGTCGCGCGCCCGCGGTCCCCACAGGCCGATGCAGCACGTGCCGCCGGTGATGTCCCGGACCTGCACGCTGCCGTCGTCCGGCGCCTGGCGCCGGAAGTGGTCGAGGTCGAGGGGGCCGTTGGCGCCGACCTGGAACACCTGCTCGCCCAGCCGGGCGACGGTGAGGTCGCTGCGGATGCCGCCGGCCTCGTCCAGGGCGAGCGCGTAGGTGACCGATCCGACGGACTTGTCCATCTCCCCGGTCGTCAGCCGCTGCAGGAGGGCGAGGGCGCCGGGGCCGCTGACCTCGAGACGCTTCAGCGGCGTCATGTCGTACATCGCCACGGCCGTGCGGGTCTTCCACGCCTCGGCCGCCGCGATGGGCGAGTGGAACTGCGCGCTCCACGGGTCCCGCGCCGGCGGGGTCCACTCCGCGGGGAGGTCCTCCACCAGCGCGGCGTTGGCCTCGTACCAGTGCGGACGCTCCCAGCCGCCGGCCTCGAGGAAGACCGCGCCGAGCTCCTGCTGCCGGGCGTGGAACGGGCTGAACCGCAGGTCGCGCGGGGACAGCCGCGGCTGGAGCGGGTGGACCACGTCGTAGATCTCGACGAAGTTCTGCTGCGAGGTCTCGCTGACGTACTCGGGGGCGAGCTGGACGTCCTCGAAGCGGTGCACGTCGCAGCCGTGCAGGTCGAGCTCGCTGCGTCCGTCGACGAGCAGCTGGGCCACCGCCCGGGCCACGCCGGCGGAGTGGGTCACCCAGACCGCCTCGGCGATCCAGAAGCCCTCGACGTCGGCGGACTCCCCGACCAGCGGGCCGCCGTCCGGGGTGAAGGAGAAGACCCCGTTGAAGCCGGAGTCGATCTTCGACGAGCGCAGCGACGGCAGCAGCAGCTGGCTCTGCTCCCACGCCGGGGCGAAGTCCTCCTCGGTGAACGGCAGCATCGAGGGCATCGACGAGTCCCGGACGTCGTCCCCCTGGGGCAGCTCGCGCAGGTCGACGGGCATCGGCCGGTGGGCGTAGGACCCGATCCCGAGGCGGTCGACGCGCTCCCGGTAGTAGAGGTCCTGGTCCTGGTGGCGCAGGATCGGCAGGCTCGCCTCGCCGAGCTCGTCGTTGCGGCCGACGAGGTCGGGCACCTGGCCGGTCCAGACGAACTGGTGGGCCAGCGGCAGCAGCGGCACGTCCATCCCGACCATCGCGCCGAGTTCCTGGCCCCAGAAGCCGGCGCAGGAGACCACGACGTCGGCGGGGAGAACGCCGTCCGGCGTCCGGACGCCGGTCACCCGGCCGCCGGCCTGCTCGATGCCGATCACGCGGGTCGAGCCCTGGAAGCGGGCGCCCCGCGCCTCGGCGCGGCGGGCCAGGGCGACGACCGCCCGGGACGCCTTGGCCAGGCCGTCGGTGGGGATGTGCAGGCCACCGAGGATGCGGTCGCGGTCGACCAGGGGGTGCAGCCGCACGCACTCGTCGGCGTCGACCACCTGCGCCTCGACGCCCCAGGAGGTGGCCCAGCCCTGCCTGCGGTGCAGGTCGGCGAGCCGCTCCGGCGTGGTCGCCACCTCGAGGCCGCCGACCTGGTTGAAGCACCAGGCGCCGTCGACGTCGAGGTCGAGGAACTTCTCCACGGTGTAGCTGGCGAACGCCGTCATGGTCTTGGAGGCGTTGGTCTGGAAGACCAGCCCGGGTGCGTGCGACGTGGAGCCCCCGGTCAGCGGGAGGGGGCCCTGGTCGACCACGGTGACCCGGTCCCAGCCGCGGGCGGTCAGCTCGTCGGCCAGGTTGGCCCCGACGATCCCCGCTCCGATGATGACCACACGAGGGGTGGTGGACATTGCGCTGCTCCTGACTGCCGGAGGATCATGGTCGGCGCCTCTGCAGGGACCCGCCGCGAGCGTGCGAGGGGCGGGGGCAGAGGGTCCTTCATCAGTTGGTGGTGGTGAACTCGAGGGCCGCGTCGAGCAGCCAGTCGGCGAGGTAGCCGGCGAAGGACGACCGGACGAGGACGACGTGGTCGTCACCGGCGTCGGACTGCGCCAGCAAGACCACGCCCGCCTGGCCGAGTGTCGTCTGCGCGCTGCTCCCCCGGCCGAACACGCGGGGGTGCAGGTCGATCGAGCAGCCCTTGGCCAGGACGTCGCGCACGCGCGCACCGGTCAGCCGGAGACCGATCCGCTGGGCGGAGACGTCCGTCGCGGACCCGCCCAGCGGGAGGACGCCGGCGCGGACCCGCGCCTCGAGCTCCTCCGGGGTCTCCGTGGTGCTGCTGAGCAGCCACTCGTCGGGGCCCAGCCACACGGCCCGCCCCGAGCCGGACGGCACCCAGGTGTTCGGCGCCGTCGGCAGGTCGACGCCCAGCGCCGCCGACGCCTCGGCGCCGACCGCCCGGAGCCGGACGTCGACCATCGCGACGAACGGCTCGACGGTGATGCCGACGGTGTCGGGCAGGCGCTCGAACGCGGTGCTCCACGCCTCGAGCGGGTGGGTGCGCAGCAGCTCAGCCATCGCGACGGGCTCCTTCGGGATCGACCAGCACCGAGCCGGTGACCTCCACCGGGACGAGGGTGCCGTTGACGGGGACGTGGACGGTGTCGCCGATGCGCGACCGGCCTCCCTTGACCAGGGCGAGGGCGAAGGGGCGAGCGAGCGCGGCACTGCGGTAGCTGGAGGTGACGTGGCCCAGCATCGGGACCGGCGGGGGCGGCAGCTGCCCGTCGGCGCGGAACTCCACGATCTGCGAGCCCTCCGGGAGCACGGTCCGCCGGTCCACGGGCAGCAGCCCGACCAGCTGCTTGCGCAGCGGGTTCTGGTTCTCGACGCGGGCGAAGGAGCGCTTGCCGACGAAGTCGGGCTTCTTCTTCGAGACCGCCCACCCCATGCCGAGGTCCTGCGGGGTGACGGTGCCGTCGGTGTCCTGCCCGATGATCGGGTAGCCCTTCTCCGCGCGGAGGACGTGCATGGTCTCCGTGCCGTAGGGCGTGATGCCGTACGGGCGGCCGGCCTCGAGCAGCCGCTGCCACACCGCGACCGCGTACCACGGGTTGACGTAGACCTCGAAGGCGAGCTCGCCGGAGAAGCTGATCCGGGCCAGCCGGACCGGCACCCCGTCGAGGGTGGTGTCCCGCCAGGTCATGAACGGGAAGGCCTCGTTGGCGACGTCCACCTGGGGGAAGACCGCGCCGACGACGTCCCGGGAGCGGGGACCGACGACGGGGAAGGTGACCCACTGCTCGGTGACCGAGGTGCAGTGGACCCGCAGGTCCGGCCACTCGGTCTGGGCCCACTCCTCCATCCAGTCGAGGATCTTCGCCGCGCCGCCGGTGGTGGTGAGGACGAGGAAGCGGTCCTCGGCCAGGCGCAGCACCGTGCCGTCGTCGATGACCATGCCGTCGACGCCGCACATGACGCCGTAGCGGACGGAGCCGACCTTCAGGCTGCTCATCAGGTTCGTGTAGAGCCGGTCCAGGAGGACGGCGGCGTCGGGGCCCTGGACGTCGATCTTGCCGAGCGTGGAGCCGTCGAGGATCCCGACGCCGGTCCGCGCGGCGGCGCACTCCCGGAGGACGGCGGCCTCCATGTCCTCGCCGGGCCGCGGGTAGTAGCGGGGACGCTTCCACTGGCCGACGTCCTCGAAGACCGCCCCGGCCGTGACGTGCCAGTCGTGCAGGGCGGTGACCCGCTCGGGGTCGAAGAGCCGGCCGCGGTCGCGGCCGGCCAGCGCGGCGAAGGCGACCGGGGTGTAGGGCGGCCGGAACGTCGTGGTCCCGGTGTCCTGCACCGGGACGCCGAGCAGCTCGGCGGTGATCCCGGAGGTGAGGACGCCGGAGGTCTTGCCCTGGTCGTGGGCCGTCCCGATCGTCGTGTAGCGCTTCACGTGCTCGATGGAGCGCAGGCCGGCGCCGACCGCGCGGGCGATGTCGGCGACCGTCGCGTCGCGCTGCAGGTCGACGAACGACGTGCTGCCCTCGGCGCCGGAGGTGTCCGGCACCCGCCACAGCACCAGGGGCGCGGACGGGACGACGGGTTCCGGGGCGGCCGGCAGGCGGTCGTCCGCGGCCGGCGCGATCGCCAGTGCCGACAGTGCCGCGCGGGCCACCCGCTGCCCGTCGGCCAGGCATCCGGCCAGGTCGGGGACGCCGGCGGCCGAGCCGGTGACGGACAGGCCGTCGAGCTCCTCACCGGGGACGAATGCGCCGAGTGCCGCGTCGTAGCGGAGCCGGCCGCGGGCCTGGCTGAACAGGTGCACCGCGGGGTTCCAGCCGCCGCTGACCAGGAGCACGTCGCAGGCGATCGCGCTCCCGGCGCCGACCTCGCCGTCCGCGAACGGGGCGACCAGGGCGTGGGTGACCCGCTCGACGCCCCGGGTGCCGGTCACGACGGCCCCGGCGAGCACCCGGATCCCCGCGCGCTCGCACTCCTCGCGCCGGCGCGGCGAGCCCTCCGGCCGGGCGTCGACCACCGCCTGCACCCGCACGCCCGCGCGGTGCAGGTCGAGGGCGGAGTCGTAGGCGCTGTCATTCGTGGTGAAGACGACGGCCTCGCGACCGGGCAGCACGCCGTAGCGGTGCAGGAACGTGCGGGCGGCGCCGGCGAGCATGATGCCCGGGCGGTCGTTGTCGGCGAAGACGACGGGGCGCTCGTGGGCTCCGGTCGCCACGACGACCGAGCGGGCCCGGAAGCGCCACACCCGCTGGCGGGACAGGTGCCTGGGTGCGGCCGCTCCGAGGTGGTCGGTACGCCGCTCGAGCGCCAGGACGAAGCCGTCGTCGTAGCTGCCGAACGCGGTGGCGCGCTGCAGGTGCAGCACCTCCGGGTGGTCGGCCAGCTCGGCGACCGCCGCGGCGACCCACTGCAGCGCCGGAGCGTCGTCGAGCCGCTCGGTGCCCGCCAGCAGCGAGCCGCCGGCCTCGGACTGCTCGTCGACGAGCGCGACACGGGCGCCGGCCCGGGCGGCGGTCAGCGCGGCGGCCAGCCCGGCGGGCCCGGCCCCGACGACCAGCACGTCGACGTGGTGGTGGACCGCGTCGTAGCGAGCGGAGTCGGGGATCTCGGCGAGGCGGCCCTGCCCCGGCAGCCCGTGGGCGACCAGCCCGTCGGCGAGCTCGACGGTGGTGGCCAGCAGCATGGGCTCGGGGAACGGCTCCTCGACCTGCACCAGGCCGCCGGGGTCCTCGGCCCAGGCCGCGGCGATGCCGCGCGGTCGGCCGAGCGAGATGCTCGTGGCGATCTGGTGCCGGCCGGCGGCGAGCAGCGCGGAGGCCAGCGTGTCGCCGGGGTGGCCGGTGAAGGCCTGCCCGTCGAAGGTGAACTCGACGGTGGTGGCGCGGTCGACGCGGCCGCCCTGGGGCGTGCGGAACGGGCTCGTCATCGGGCTGTGTTCCTCCGTGACGTCGCGAGCTCGGTCGCGAGCGGCTTCGGGTCATCGAGGCGGTAGACGCGCTCGAAGCGGTAGGTGGCGGTGTCGCGGACCGCGTTGAACCAGCGGCGGCAGCCGGCGCTGTGGTTCCAGCGCTCGGCGAAGCGGCCCCTGGGGTTGTCGCGGTAGAAGACGTAGTGCGCCCACTCCTCGTCGGAGAGCCCGCCGGGGTCGTCCGGGTACGGGACGTGGGCCTGGCCGCCGTAGTGGAACTCGACCTCCTCGCGGGGGCCGCACCACGGGCATGCGATGAGTTGCACGGGGGACTCCCTGGGGTCAGTGGGCCACGGCGGCCGCGCCGTGCTCGTCGACGAGCGCGCCGGTGACGAAGCGGTCGAGGCTGAACGGCGCCACGTACGGATGTGGCTCGTCGGAGGCGATGGTGTGCGCCAGGGCCCAGCCGATGCCGGGGGTGGCCTTGAACCCGCCGGTGCCCCAGCCGCAGTTGAGGTAGAGGTTGTCGTAGGGGGTCCGCCCGACGATCGGTGACGCGTCGGGGCTGACGTCGACGATGCCGGCCCAGGTGCGCAGCAGGTGCGCCCGGGCGAACACCGGGAAGAGCTCGACGGCGGCGGCCATCTGGCGCTCGATGATGTGGAAGGCACCGCGCTGGCCGTAGCCGTTGTAGGAGTCGACGCCGGCGCCCATGACCAGTTCGCCCTTGTGCGCCTGGGAGACGTAGACGTGCACGGCGTTGGACATGACCACCGTCGGGTGCACCGGCTCGAGCAGCTCGGAGACCAGGGCCTGCAGCGGGTGGCTCTGCACCGGCACGCGGATGCCGAGCAGATCGGTGAGCACGGAGGTGTGGCCGGCCGCGCAGAGGGCGACCTTGCCGGCGCCGATGGTGCCCCGGGTGGTCTGCACCCCGGTGACCCGGTTGCCGTCGGTGGCGAACCCGGTGACCGCGCAGTCCTGGATGAGGTCGATGCCGGCCTCGTCGGCCCGGCGGGCGAAGCCCCAGGCCACGTAGTCGTGCTTGGCGATGCCGGCTCGGGGCTGGTACGTCGCCCCCAGGACCGGGTAGCGGATGTCGGTCGACGTGTTGACGATCGGGCAGATCTTGCGGACCTCGTCCGGCTCCAGCCACTCCGCGTCGACGCCGTTGAGCTTGTTGGCCTCGACCCGGCGCACGCTGTCGCGGACGTCCTGCAGGGAGTGGGCGAGGTTGAGCACGCCGCGCTGGCTGAACAGGATCGGGTAGCCGAGGTCCTCCTCGAGCCCCTCCCACAGCTTCAGCGCGTGCTCGTAGATGGCCGAGCTCTCGTCCCACAGGTAGTTGGACCGGATGATCGTGGTGTTGCGGGCCATGTTGCCGCCCGCCAGCCAGCCCTTCTCCAGGACGGCGACGTTCGTGATGCCGTGGTTCTTCGCCAGGTAGTGCGCGGTGGCCAGGCCGTGCCCGCCGCCGCCCACGATCACCACGTCGTACGAGCGCTTCGGCTCCGGGTTCCGCCACAGGAAGTCCGGGTGCTCCGGCAGGTCCGCGCCGGGGGTGCGGGGGGTGGAGGAACGAGGCCTCATCGGGGGACCTCCGTCAGATCGGGGTAGAGGGGGTGGCGGGCGGCCAGCCGGGTGACCCGCGTGCGGAGCCCGGCGAGCAGCTCCTCACCGGCCGCGGGCCGCAGCGCGGCGGCGATCACGTCGGCGACCTCGGCGAAGTCGTCACGGTCGAACCCGCGGGCGGCCAGCGCCGGTGTGCCGATGCGGACCCCGGAGCTGACCATCGGCGGGCGCGGGTCGAAGGGGACGGCGTTGCGGTTGACCGTGATGCCGATGGAGTGCAGCCGGTCCTCGGCCTGCCGGCCGTCCAGCTCCGACTCGCGCAGGTCCACCAGCACCAGGTGGACGTCGGTGCCGCCACTGACCACGTTGATCCCGGCCTCGCGCGAGTCGGGGGCCAGCAACCGGTCGGCGAGGATCCGGGCGCCGGCGAGCGTGCTCTCCTGGCGCTCCCGGAAGGCCGGCTCGCCGGCCAGCTTGAACGCGACGGCCTTGGCGGCGATCACGTGCTCGAGCGGGCCGCCCTGCTGACCGGGGAACACCGACGAGTTGAACTTCTTGGCCAGCTCCCCCGTGGCCAGGATGACGCCGCCGCGCGGGCCGCCGAGCGTCTTGTGGGTGGTCGAGGTGACCACGTGCGCGTGCGGGACGGGCGACGGGTGCAGCCCGGCGGCCACCAGCCCGGCGAAGTGGGCCATGTCGACCATCAAGTAGGCCCCGACCTCGTCGGCGATCCGCCGGAACCCGGCGAAGTCCAGGTGGCGGGGGTAGGCCGACCAGCCGGCCACGATGAGCTTGGGCCGCCGCTCCTGTGCCAGCTCCGCCACCTCGGCCATGTCGACCCGGTGGTCCTCGCGGCCCACGTGGTAGGCCGCGACGTCGTAGAGCTTGCCGGAGAAGTTGAGCTTCATGCCGTGGGTCAGGTGGCCGCCGTGGGCCAGGTCGAGGCCCAGGATGGTGTCGCCGGGCTCCAGCAGGGCGGACATCGCCGCGGCGTTGGCCTGTGCGCCCGAGTGGGGCTGGACGTTGGCGTACTCGGCGCCGAACAGCGCCTTCAGCCGGTCGATGGCCAGTTGTTCGATCACGTCGACGTGCTCGCAGCCGCCGTAGTAGCGCCGGCCCGGGTAGCCCTCGGCGTACTTGTTGGTGAGCACCGAGCCCTGTGCCTGCATGACCGCCACCGGAGCGAAGTTCTCGCTGGCGATCATCTCCAGCGTGGTCTGCTGGCGGGTCAGCTCGGCGGAGATCGCGTCGAAGACCTCGCGGTCGGTGTCCGCCAGCGATCGGTCGAGCACGCGGCCCGGAGCGGCCGATGCCTGTGGCGCTCCCTCAACCAGGACGACCATGCCGCAGTCCCTTTCTGTCATGAACCAAAGCCGAGGACTGGTATATCAGTCGTGTAGCACCGTAAGGTGGGTGCCGGCCGGGGTCAAGAGGGCCGAGAAGGACCTCCCCGCCCCCACCGTCGGATGACCCGCCTGCCCCGCCGTTCGCAGGCTCACGGCGGGGCCCTGCAGGGAGGCCGCTGGGTCAGGTCCGTACATCCGGAGAGGAGATCCACCGTCATGGCGCACGAGGTGAAGGGCGTCGTCGCCCGCAGCAAGGGAGCACCGGTCACCGTCGAGACGATCGTCGTCCCCGACCCCGGTCCCGGCGAGGCCGTCGTGGACGTGCAGGCCTGCGGGGTCTGCGCCACCGACCTGCACTACCGCGAGGGCAACATCAACGACGAGTTCCCGTTCCTGCTCGGCCACGAGGCTGCCGGCGTCGTCTCCGCGGTCGGTGAGGGGGTCACCAACGTCACGGTCGGCGACTACGTGATCCTGAACTGGCGGGCGGTCTGCGGCCAGTGCCGGGCGTGCCTGAAGGGCGAGCTGCAGTACTGCTTCGACACCCACAACGCCGCGCAGAAGATGACCCTGGCCGACGGCACGGAGCTGTCCCCGGCCCTCGGGATCGGCGCGTTCGTGGAGAAGACGCTGGTGCACTCCGGCCAGTGCACCAAGGTCGACCCCGAGGCCCCGGCCACCGCCGCCGGCCTGCTCGGCTGCGGCGTGATGGCCGGCGTCGGCGCGGCGATCAACACCGGCGGCGTGCGCCGCGGCGAGTCGGTGGCGGTGTTCGGCTGCGGCGGCGTCGGGGACGCCGCGATCGCCGGCGCGAAGCTGGCCGGTGCCAGCACGATCGTCGCCGTCGACATCGACGACCGGAAGCTGGAGTGGGCGAGGGCGTTCGGTGCCACCCACACCGTCAACAGCAAGAACACCGACGCGGTCGAGGCGATCAAGGGCCACACGAACGGCTTCGGGGTGGACGTCGCGATCGACGCGGTCGGCCACCCGAAGGTGTTCGAGCAGGCCTTCTACGCCCGCGACCTGGCCGGCCGGGTGGTGCTGGTCGGCGTCCCCACCCCGGACATGACCATCACCCTGCCGCTGCTGGAGGTCTTCGGCCGCGGCGGGGCGATCAAGTCCTCCTGGTACGGCGACTGCCTGCCCTCCCGCGACTTCCCGATGCTGGTCGACCTGTACCGCCAGGGCCGCTTTCCGCTCGACGACTTCGTCAGCGAGGCCATCGGCCTGGACGACGTCGAGGAGGCCTTCGACAACCTGCGCCGCGGCGAGGTGCTGCGCTCGGTCGTGGTGCTGGACAAGTGAGTGCACGCATCGACAAGGTCGTCATCCCCGGCGTCTTCAGCCTCGACGGGCAGGCCTTCGACGTCGAGAACAACGTCTGGTTGGTCGGGGACGACGACGAGGTGCTGGTGGTCGACGCGCCCCACGACGCCGCCCCGATCGTCGAAGCGGTCGGGGGACGGCGGGTGACCGCGATCGTGCTGACCCACGGGCACGACGACCACATCACCGCCGCGCCCGCGCTGCGGGAGGCGGTCGACGCCCCGATCTGGTTCCACCCCGCCGATCGGATGCTCTGGGACATGACCCATCCGGGCATCGCGCCGGACCGGGATCTCGACGCGGACCTGCGCTTCCGTGTCGCCGGCGCCGAACTGCTCGTGCTGCACACGCCCGGGCACTCGCCGGGCAGCACGTGCCTCCACGCTCCCGAGCTGACCACCGTCTTCACCGGCGACACCCTGTTCCGGGGCGGACCGGGCGCCACCGGCCGGTCGTTCAGCGACGAGCCCACGATCCTGGCCTCCATCCGGTCGCAGCTGCTGACCTTGCACGGCGACACCGTCGTCCGGACCGGGCACGGCGACGACACCACCATCGCCGCGGAGCTGCGTCATGCCGGCTGAGGGACGCGTCGCCACCGCACCGGACGGCCCGGTCCCGGCGAGCTCGGCCGACAGCCCGCCGTCTCGGCGTCGACCACGGGAACGGTTGGAAACGGCGCTGCGCGAGGCGAGCTACGAGGTCCTGCCGCTGCGCGGCGCCGAGGAGTCGATCGTCGAGCACGTCCCCCGGACCGTGCCGCTCACCGTGACGGTGACCGAGGCCAAGGGCCTGACGCCGACCATCGAATTGGCCGAGCGGTTGTCCCGCCACGGGTTCACCGCCACGCCGCACCTGGCCGCCCGGCTGGTCCGGGACGCATCGCACCTGGCCGACGTCGTCGCCCGCCTGCGTGCCGCGGACGTGGACAGCGTGTTCGTGATCGGGGGCGACGCCGTCGAGCCCGCGGGGACGTTCCCCGACGCCCTCGGCCTGCTCGAAGCGCTGGAGGTCGTCGGCCACCAGTTCCGGCGGGTGGGGATCGGCGGCTATCCCGAGGGGCACGGGCACATCAGCCCGGAGCACATCGAACGCGCCCTCGAGCGCAAGGCACCGCACGCCACGCACGTCATCACGCAGCTGTGCTTCTCCGCCGCGACGACGACGGCCTGGGCGCGGCAGGTCAAGCTGCGGGGCGTCGACCTCCCGATCCGGATCGGGCTCCCCGGCGCGGTGACGCGCCAGAAGCTGGTGCGCATCTCGGCGGGGCTCGGGCTCGGTCAGTCGGCCCGGTTCCTGCTGAAGCAGCACAGCATGGTCTGGCGCTTCTTCCTGCCCCACGGCTACCGACCGGATCGTCTCGTCCAGGGCCTGGCGCCCGCGCTGGGGCGGTTCGAGCACAACCTGGAGGGCTTCCACCTGTTCACGTTCAACGAGGTGGCGCGGACGGAGGCGTGGCGGCAGGAATGGCTGGCTCGCCTGTCCGACGCAGTGCCGAGGTAGCGACGTCCGCGGCCGGCGGCGAATCGCAGCCGCGGGGCCGGGAGGACGTCGTCCTCCCGGCCCCGTACCGGCCCGTCCAGAGGCTCGCCGCGAGCCTGCGAGCGGCGAGGAGGACAGGGTCCTTCCGTCAGCTCGTCAGGCGCTGCGTCAGCCACTCGTGGAAGGCGCCGATGTGGTGCTCGGAGGGCACGAGCACGCCGCCGTTGGCGTAGGCGCGGGAGGACATGGCCGGCTGGGTCCGCTCGCAGGCGGCGAAGTCCTGCTCGTTCACCCGGTGGAACAGCTCCACCGACCGCGTCACGTCCTTGCCGGACTCGACGACCTCGCGGGTGTAGAGCCAGTCGCACTCCACGATGGTCCGGTCGACCGCGACCGGGAACATGCGGTGGAAGATGACGTGGTCGGGCACCAGGTTGACGAAGACGGTCGGCCTGACCGTGATGGCGTAGTAGCGGCGGTCGTGGTCCTCGTCGACGCCCGGGAGCCGGTCGAAGCCCTCGCTGCCGTCGACGGTGAAGCCCTTGACGTCGTCCCCGAACTCCGCGCCGTGCCCGACGAAGTACTGCGCCGCGTACCCGTCGGCGAACTCGGGGAGCACCTCGGTGAGCTCCGGGTGGATCGTGGCGCAGTGGTAGCACTCCATGAAGTTCTCGATGATGAGCTTCCAGTTGGCCTTGACGTCGTAGGTGATGCGGCGCCCCACGGACAGCGCATCGAGCTCGTAGTGGTCGATCGAGTCCACGTCCCCGAGGCGCTCGACGATGGCGCCCACGACGTCCTCCTCGAACGACGGGGGCTCCTTCGCCAGGCACACCCACGCGTAGCCGAGCCATTCGCGCAGCGCCACCGGCACCAGGCCGTACTCGACCCGGTCGATGTCGGGCATCTTGGTCAGGTTGGGGGCCGCGACGAGCTTGCCCTCGAGGTCGTAGGTCCAGGCGTGGTAGGGGCACTGGAAGGCCCGCTTGACCGCTCCCGAGTCCTCGGTGCAGATCTGCGCACCGCGGTGCCGGCAGATGTTGAGGAACGACCGCAGCTGCCCGTCCCGGCTGCGGACCACGAGCACGCTCTCCCGCCCGACCTGGACCTTCTTGAAGGAGCCGGGCGTGGGAAGGTCACTCGAGCGCACGGCGCAGAGCCACATGTTCTCGAAGACGTGGGACTGCTCCAGCGCGAAGATGGCCGGGTCCGTGTAGTACTGGCCCGGCAGCGTGGAGATGAGGCTCGCGGGCAGGTCGGTGGTGGTCATTCGACACCTCGGGGATTCCGTCGGGCGGTGTGGAGGGACGCGCCGGAAGTCGGGCGACGCAGGTCTGTGTCGACCACGGTCGTCGTCCGTCACCGAACTCAGGACGACCGATGTGTTGCACATTACTCAGCGGGTCGCGCCTGACGCAACAACCTCACGCGCCCGACGTGCATCCGTCCGTTCATCCGCGGACGGCGGGCGCGTCAACGGGCTTGGGTGAAGAAGCCCAACCTCCGGCTCAGCTCGCCGGCGCCCGACACGACCCGCCGGACGAGCCTCGGGAAGTCCTGCGGGTCGATGCGGAAGGACGGCCCGGAGACGCTGAGGGCCGCGATCACGTCGCCGTCCCCGCCCCGGACCGGCGCGGCGACGGCGTTGAGCCCGATCTCGTACTCCTCGACGGTGGAGCCCCAGCCCTGCTCCACGATCCGGTCGAGGTCGTGTCGCAGCGCCTCGGGATCGGTGATCGTGCTCTGGGTGAACCGCGGCAACTCCCGGGAGAGCACGTCCTTGCGGATGGCGTCGGGAGCGTGGGCCAGGAGCACCTTGCCGCTCGAGGTCGCGTGCAAGGGGGTGCCCTGCCCCACCCAGTTGTGGGTGCTGAGCGCCGCCGGCCCGCGGGTCTGGCTGACGTTGACCGCGCGGTCGCCGTCCAGGATGGCGATGTTGACCGTCTCCTCGAGATCGGCGGCCAGCGCCTCGCAGATCGGCCGCCCCTCACGGGCGATGTCCAACTGAGCGGCGGCCGCGCCGGCCAGGCGGACGACCCCGAAGCCCAACCGGTACTTGCCTCGATCGGCCAGCTGCTCGACGAAGCCCCGGCTCTCCAGCGCCGCGACCAGCCGGAAGGCCGTGGACTTGTGCACCCCGAGCTCGGCGGCCACCTCCGTGACGCCGGCCTCTCCCTGTGCCGCCAGGATCTCCAGGACGCTCAAGGCCCGGTCCACGGATTGGACGACGGCGACCGACCCCCGCTCTGCGCTCTCACCCTGCGGCTCGCTCATGACTTCAGCGTAGGGCGCCCTCGTGCAGTGCAGCTTTCTCCTCTTGACGATCGGGTGACGACCGGCCATGCTGTTGCGCTATCGGCACGAGGTTGCGACATCCGCAACACTCACGGAGCCTGGAGCGCCCATGATCCCGGTCTGCCCCACAACCGCGTTGCCGCCCGGCGAGGCGACCCGAGTAGAGGCCGACGAGCCCATCGCGGTCTTCAACGTCGACGGCGAGTTCTTCGCGATCGACGACACGTGCACCCACCAGGACGCCTCCCTGGCCGACGGCTGGCTGGACGGCTGCGCCATCGAGTGCCCCCTGCACGCCTCCTGCTTCGACCTGCGCACCGGGAAGGTGTCCGGCCCGCCGGCCAAGACACCGGTCCGCACGCACCGGGTCGTCGTCCAGGACGGCACGATCTACGTGCAGCCCGGGGTGGCCGCGGACGGTGCCGCATGAGCCCCACGGTCGCCGTGGTCGGGGCCTCCCTGGCGGGCCTGTCGACTGCGCGAGCGCTCCGTGACCGGTCCTACGACGGCCGGATCGTGGTCATCGGCGACGAGGTGCACCTCCCCTACGACCGCCCGCCCCTGTCCAAGGACTTCCTGGCCGGCACCGCCTCGCTCGAGGACATCGCACTGGGCACCCCCGACGACGAGGACCTCGGACTCGAGTGGCGGCTGGGTACCACCGCGATCGGCCTGGACCACCTCGGCCGCTCGGTGCTGCTGAGCGACGGCAGTGGGATCCGGGCCGATGGCGTGGTCCTGGCCACGGGTGCCCGCGCCCGGCGCCTGCCCGGCAGCGAGGGGCTCGACGGCGTGCACGTGCTGCGCTCCCTGGACGACGCGATCACGCTCCGGCAGGAGCTGACCGCCGCCGAGCGGCTCGTCGTGATCGGCGCCGGCTTCATCGGGGCTGAGGTCGCGTCCACGGCCCGCGGACTCGGGCTGGAGGTGACCGTCGTCGAGACCCAGCCCGTCCCGCTGGCCGGCCCGCTGGGCGCCGCGATGGGCGCGGTCTGCGCCGAGTTGCACGCCGACCACGGCACCCGCCTGTTGACCGGCACCGGGGTCGCCGGACTGGTCGGGAGCGGCCGGGTCGAAGCCGTCGAACTGACCGACGGCACGCTCCTGCCCGCCGACGTGGTGGTCGTCGGCGTCGGTGCCGCACCCAACGTCGAGTGGCTGGCCGGGTCCGGCGTGGCCCTCGGCAACGGCGTCCTCACCGACGCGCGCGGCGCGACGAACATCCCGGGCGTGGTCGCGGTCGGCGACTGCGCCGCGACGTGGTCGGCCGCCGCGGACAGGCACGTCCGCACCGAGCACTGGACCAACGCACTCGAGCAGCCGGCCACGGCGGTCGCCGCCCTCCTGGGCGCCGGGGAGCCGGTGCCCCCACCCGTGCCCTACTTCTGGTCCGACCAGTACGGAGCCCGCATCCAGTTCGCGGGATTGCGCCGCGAGGGCGACGTCGCGCGTGTGGTGGAGGGCAGCTGCGCCGACCGCAGCTTCCTCGTGGTCTACGAGCGCGACGGGCACCCCGTGGCCGTCCTCGGGATGAACCAGCCCCGCCTCTTCACCCGCTGGCGCCGGCAGCTGCGCTCGGCGGTGGCCGCAGCGTCCTGAGCCTCGGGCCGATCCGGACCGCCGGCGGCTACCGGTCGCGCTGACGAGCGCTCGGACGGCACGGCGACTGCGGCGGTCGCCAGCAGGGCCGCCGCGGCGACGAGGGTGGCCGGCGTTCCCGCGGCGTCGGCGAGGGCGCCGAGCAGGACGGCACCGGTGGCCTGGCCCGTGGTCAGTGCGATGAACAGCAGGGCCGTGGCCTGTGCGGCCGCTTCGGGCGCCAGCCGGCCGCCCAGGGCGATGAGCACGCCGCTCAGGGCCACGAAGCCGCCGCCGAACAGCGCCAGCGCCACCGCGGCGACCGCGACGGCGCCCGGTCGCCAGGCGAGCAGCACCGTGCCGACGGCGGCGGTCCCCGCCGAGACCAGCCAGGCGGCGGGCAGGCCCGCTGTGCGCACCAGGGTCGCGCTCAGGCCGCCGAGGAGGGCGGCCCCGCCCAGCAGGCACCACAGCAGCCCGGTGACCTGGGTGGACAGTCCGCTCCCGGCCGTCGCCTCGGGACCGAAGGTCCACACCCCGGCCCCGCCGGCCCCCGCGAGCACGCTCGCGGTCAGCGGGCGGACGAGGCGCAGCGGCCGCCGTCCGCAACCCCGCCGACCCGCGGCGGCGGCGGGTGGGCGCCAGCAGGCGGACCGGTCGGCCCACCAGGTCACGAGCAGCGCACTGGCGGCGAAGCCGAGCCACGCCCACCGCCACTCCACGGGCCAGGCGAGCACCACCAGGCCGCCCGCGACGACCCCGGCGCCAGTGCCGCTGTTGACCACCGCCTGGGACCGGGGTTCGGCCGGCGGCGACACCGTCCCGGCCACGGCGGCCACCAGGGCCGGACTGGCGGCCCCCGCTCCGCTGCCGGCGACGAGCGCCCCGATCGCGAGGACCGGTGCCGCCTCCGCGCAGGCGACCACCAGCGAACCCGCGGCCGCACTCCCGCCGGCCCACCACAGGGCCCGCCGTGCCCGGCCCCGGTCGACCAGCCGCAGGCCCAGGAGGGCGGCGACGCAGTAGGCGAGGTAGCTGCTCCCGCCGATGACGCCGGCGACGCCGGAGGTCAGCCCCAGCTCGGCCCTGAACTGGGGCAGGTACAGGCCGATCCCGTACCGGGTCAGGCCGTAGGTCACGGCGATGACCAGCAGCCCGCTGACCACCAGCGGGTGCGGCGCCCACCGGTCAGCAGGGCTCGTACTCCACCGTAACGATCGTTTCACCATAACGACCGTTATACTAGGCGCGTGCGCACCACCGCTGCGAGTCGACCGGCCCGGGAGCGACTGCTCGACGCCGCCGGCGAGTTGTTCTACGAGTCCGGCATCGCCGCGACCGGGGTGGACGCCGTCCTGGCCCGCGCCCACGTCTCACCGGCGACCCTGTACGCGCACTTCGCCGGCAAGGACGGGCTCGTGGCGGCCTACCTGGAGCGCCGCTACCGGCACTGGCAGCAGGTCTGGGACGAGGTCCTCGACGAGGAGTCCGACCCGGTCGACCGGCTGCTGTCGGTCTTCGACGCGGTCGTGCGGTACCGCCGGGCCGAGGGCAACCGCCGCGGGTGCGCGTTCCTCGCCGCTGCCACCGAACTGCCGCCGGGCCATCCGGGCCAGGACTGGCTGGCCGCCGACTCGCGGCTGCTGACCGAGCGTCTCCACCGGCTGGCCGAGGATGCCGGCGCCGACGATCCCACCGAGATCGCCGACGGCCTGCTGGCCTTCTACGACGGGGCCCTGGCCCGCCTCGCGCGCCAGGCGGCCACCTCGGGTCTGGACACCGGCGACCCGGTGACGCGCGCCCGGCGGATGGCGGCGGGCTGGTTGGCGGGCCGGCTGCCTCGGGTCCGCTCCTCCGCCTGAACCCGGCAGCGCGACGAGCGCGCATCCGAACGCGGAGAGCCTTCGGGTACCGGAGCGGCACGGGGCGACTCCGGTACCCGAAGGCCCCCCCTTGCGGGCGGGACTTCAGTCGCGCGGATCCTGCGGACGGCCGATGGCCTCCGCCGTGGGCTGACTCTGCGCAGGGACGGACGCGTCACCGGCCGGCGCCACGAAGTTGCCGCCCCGGCCGGTCGGCAGCCGGCCACCCGGCTCCGGGCCGTTCGGCAGCCGGTCACCCGGCTCCGGGCTCGTCCGGGAGGACGGCACCGCCACGGCCGCGGGGTCCGGTGCGCCGGGGCTCCGGGCCGGTTCCACCACGAGGACGAAGTCGTCGCCGTGCCGGCTGATGCCGTCGACCACGGCCTGCTCGATGGCCACGGTGGCGTAGCTGCCCCGCAGCACGATGGGGTCCCGCCGGAGGTCCTTGACCAGGCTCACCGCCATGGCCGCCATCACCAGGGCGAACGGCAGTGCCGCGATGATCGTCAGGTTCTGCAGCCCCGTCAGGGCGGCACCGTCTTCCCCCAGGAGCAGCATGATGGCTGCCACGGAGCCCATCACCACGCCCCAGAAGACGACGACGGGGCGGCTGGGCTCCAGGGTGCCGCGCTGCGAGAGCGACCCCATGACGATCGAGGCCGCGTCCGCACCGGACACGAAGAAGATCGCCACGAGGATCATCACGAGCACGGTCGCGGCGGTGGCCAGGGGGAACTGGTCCAGGACGGCGAACAGCTGCCCCTCCGTGGTGCCCTGGCCGGCGACGTCGACACCGTCGCGCTGGGTGGCGATGCCGGCCCCGCCGAACACGGCGAACCACAGCAGGCTGACCAGGCTGGGCACGAGGAGCACGCCCGTGACGAACTGGCGGATGGTCCGGCCGCGGCTGATGCGGGCGATGAACAACCCGACGAACGGGGTCCAGCTGATCCACCAGGCCCAGTAGAAGACCGTCCAGCCGCGCAGCCAGGCGGCCATCGGATCACCGCCGGTGGCCTCGGTGCGCGCGGCCATCTCACCGAGGTCGGAGAAGTAGCTACCGACCGCGTCGGGGATCAGGTTGAGGATGAAGATCGTCGGCCCGGCGACGAAGACGAAGACCGCGAGGAGCAGGGCCAGGACCATGTTGGTGTTGGCCAGCCACTGGATCCCGCGGGCGATGCCGGAGACGGCCGAGGCGACGAAGGCGGCGGTCAGCACGGCGATGATCACCACCAGGATGCCGTTGCCCAGGTCTCCGGCCCAACCGAGGATCTCGAACCCGCTGCCGATCTGCAGGGCCCCGAGGCCGAGGGACGCCGCCGACCCGAACAGCGTGGCGAAGATGGCCAGGACGTCGATGACCCGGCCGGCCGGGCCGGCGGCCCGCCGCTCGCCGAGCAGCGGGACGAAGGCGGAACTGATCAGCTGACGGCGGCCCCGTCTGAAGGTGCCGTAGGCGATGGCCAGCCCGACGACGGCGTAGAGAGCCCACGGGTGCAGGGTCCAGTGGAACAGCGTGGTCGCCATCGCCGTCTGGATCGCCTGGGACGTCTCGGCCTCGCTCGTGAGGGGCGGTGGGGAGACGAAGTGCGACAGCGGCTCGGCCACGCCGAAGAACATCAGCCCGATGCCCATGCCGGCGCTGAACATCATCGCTATCCAGGAGATGGTGCGGAACTCCGGTCGCTCGTCGTCACGCCCCAGCGGGATCCGCCCGTACTTCCCGGCCGCCAGCCAGATCACGAACACGACGAAGGCCGAGGCCAGCAGCACGAACAGCCAGCCGAGATTGCCGGTGATCCAGTTGAGGACCGAACCGCTCACGGTGCCGAGGCCGGTGGGCGTGGCGAAGCCCCAGGCGACGAAGCCCAGCGCCATGACCGCGGCGACGGCGAACAGGACCCTGTCGACGGCCCAGTGCCGGTCGGCGACGCAGGGCGGCGGCTTGGCGATGGCGGGGTGGGTCCCGGCCACGGACACCTCCTCGGCCGTGACGGCCGATCGCCCCTCCCCTGCTCCGCCTCCGCCGCCGGCGGACGTCGGATGGGCCTCGACGGCCTCCGAGCGGGTCGATCGACGGGAGGGCGAGGCTTCCTCGCTGCGCGGTTGCTCCATGACACTCCCCAATCCCTGTTGCGTCATCCGAGACTGACTTCGCATGAGGGAACCAGAGGGTCGCCTGTCAGACAAGGCCTCCCCGTGATTCTTCGCACAGTTCGCCTCCGACCGGACTCAGCGTCATGTCGGAGGGACGAGGTGGATCGACGGTCGGGGCCCGCCGGTCGGCTCGGCCATGTGCTCGTGCACGACGGCCCGGTTCCCGCCGCGGCGGACACACGACCACGTGGCGTCCACCGAGGTGTTGTGCGACGGCCCTGATGACCAGCGGGCCGTGCACGCAGAGACGGCCACCGCGTGAACGTGTGTGCACCATCCGCAGTCCTCCACGAGAGACCGACGCGATGACCGCTCCGAGCAGTATCGACCCTGCCCGCTTCCCCCGCGCGCCGCTGCCCCAGCCCCGACCTGGATCCGGCGCGGGTTCCACGATCGAGGATCGAGTCGCCGGCGCTTCGCCCCGAGACCGGCTCGCACCGCTCGCGGTCGTCGATGCCCGTTGCCCGGTACGGTCGGCGAAGCGGCCGAGCGGCGATGCCTGCAGGGTCGGCAGCGCGTCCCCGATGGGAGGCGGCATGGCCGAGGACAGGGCGGCGGGGGCCGGTGGGTGGCCCCGGTTGCGGGTCCTCGACTGGACCGACACCCGCGACACGCTCCACATGTGGACCCAGGTCGTCGGCAAGATCCGACTGGCCCACGCTCCGCTGCTCAACCACTGGTGGCAGGTCACGCTGTACGTGACGCCGCGGGGCCTGACCACGTCCGCCGTCCCGTACCGGCAGGGCGCCTTCGACATCGAGTTCGACTTCGTCGACCACCTGCTGCGCATCCGCAGCAGCGACGGCGGGATCCGCACGGTGGCGCTGGAGCCCAAGCCCGTGGCCGCCTTCTACGCCGAGACCATGGACGCGCTGGGCGGACTCGGCATCGAGGCCCCGATCCAGGCGAGGCCGAACGAGGTGGACCCGGCGATCCCGTTCGCCCGGGATCACGAGCACGCCTCCTACGATGCGCCCGCCGCCCACCTGTTCTGGCGCCAGCTGCTGCAGGCCGACCGCGTCCTGGGTGAGTTCCGCTCCCACTTCACCGGCAAGGTCAGCCCGGTGCACTTCTTCTGGGGCGCCATGGACCTGGCCTGCACCAGGTTCTCCGGAAGACCCGCCCCGCCGCATCCCGGCGGGGTCCCCAACTGCGGGGACTGGGTGATGGTGGAGGGCTACTCGGGCGAGCTGGCCAGCGCCGGGTTCTGGCCCGGTGGCGGTGCCGAGGGTGCCTTCTACGCCTACGCCTATCCCGAACCGGACGGCTACGCCGACCACCCGATCGGTCCGTCCGAGGCGTTCTACAGCCGGGACGAGGGCGAGTTCCTGCTGCCCTACGAGGTGGTGGCCGCTGCGGCGGATCCCGACCGGATGGTGGCCGAGTTCCTGCACAGCACCTACGAGGCCGCCGCGGTGCGCGGCGGCTGGGACCGGGCGGCCCTGGAGGACGACCCCCGTCGACTGGACAGGCATCGGTGACAGCTGGCACGACCGAGAGGACGTCCGGATGACGAACCGAGCAGACCTCCCGGATCCGGAGCAGGGGCTCGTGCTCACCCACTTCGCGATCGTGCGGGGCGTCGCGGTCTCCCGGGACTTCCACGCCGGCTGCACGGCCGAGCTGCGGGGCCACCTGCTCGACCCGGACGCCTACCTGCTCGAGGTGGGACAGGCCACGGGCACGCGGGACGGCATCCTGGCCGACCGGCCACCGGCTGTCAGGGGTGCTGGGGGAACGTCGTCAGGCGGACGGTCTCGGGTAGCGCGCCGAGCGTGGCCAGCAGGGCCGGGGGCAGGTCGCCGTTGACGTCGGTGACGACGTAGCCGAGCTCGCCGCGGGTGGCCAGCACCTGTCCGTCGACGTTGAGCCCGTGCTCGCCGACCAGCGCGTCGACACGGGCGAGGACACCGGGCACGTTGCGGTGCAGCAGCGCGAACCGGGCCGCCGAGGAGCCGTGCAGGGCGACCGCGGGCAGGTTCACGCTCAGCGTCGTCGTCCCGGTGCGGGTGTAGTCGGCCAGCTTGCCGGCGACGAACCGCCCGATGTCGTACTGGGCCTCCTGGGTCGACCCGCCCACGTGCGGCGTGAGGATGACGTTGGGCAGCCCGCGCAGCACCGATTCGAACGGGGCGCCCTGCTCCCGCGGCTCGTCGGGGAACACGTCCACCGCGGCCCCGGCGATGTGGCCGCTCGCGATGTGCTCGCGCAGCGCCTCGTGATCGACGACGAATCCCCGGGAGAGGTTGAGGAACAGGCTGCGCCGGCGCATCCGGGCGAACTGCTCGGCGCCGAACAGGCCCGCGTTCCCGGCCCGCCCGTCGACGTGCAACGTCACCGTCTCGGCCCGCTCGAGCAGCTCCTCCAGGCTGCCGCAGGCCTGCGCGTTGCCCAGCGCCAGCTTGTCCTCGAGGTCGTAGAAGAGCACCCGCATGCCCAGCGCCTCGGCCAGCACCGACAGCTGGCTGCCGATGTTGCCGTAGCCGACGATGCCCAGCGTCCGCCCGCGGATCTCGTGACTGCCGGTCGCCGACTTGTCCCAGATGCCGGCGTGCAGCGCCCGGTCCCGGTCGTTCAGCCGCCGGGCCAGGCTGATGATCTCCGCGATCGCCAGTTCCACGACGCTGCGGGTGTTGGAGTACGGCGCGTTGAAGACCGCCACCCCGGCCGCGGCCGCCGCGACGAGGTCGATCTGGTTGGTGCCGATGCAGAAGGCGCCCACCGCCGCCAGGCCCGGACGGCGGTCCAGCACGGCACCGGTGACCTGTGTCTTCGACCGGATGCCGAGCAGGTCGACGCCGTCGAGCGCGGCGGCCAGGTCGGCCTCGTCCAGCGCTCCGCGCCGCGACTCCACCTCGTACCCCGCCGCCGACAGCAGCTCCCTGGCCACCGGGTCGATGTTCTCCAGCAGCAGAGCTCTCGGCATGTCTGGCGGGTCCCCCTCGAGTCGAGTGTGGTGCCCATCCTCGCAGTCCCCACGGGAGGGCCGGGCACGGGTGGCGTCCACCTCGTCGTGTGCCGGACGGCGACCCTCCGGTGAGGGGGTCGACGTCCACGCCTGTCGACGACGACTGGACAGGCATCTTCTTCGCCCCTCGAGCCAGTCCGTCGCTGCCCGGCACCGACAAGAACACCGACGCACTGCTTCGCCGGTACACCTCCAAGGCCGACCGACCGGCCCGGTGCTCCTCGCGGCGCTCGGGCTGGAGCGTCCGCCGTCCGTCCGCCGCGCCGGAGGACCGCCCCCTGCCCACCACCGTGCGGGATGCGGTCACCCTTCGGCGGGCAACGGTCTCGCGGGCCATTCGAGCAGCCGCGCGCCGAGCGCGGCGGCCTGCAGCGAGAACCGCTGATCCGGCCGGGTCACGCTGTAGCCGGTCAGTTGCGCGACGCGGGCCAATCGGTATGTGACCGTGCGCACCGAGACGTGCAACCGCCGGGCGGCCTCGGTGGCGACGTCACCGGCGCCGAAGTAGGCCTGCAGCGTCTCCAGCAACACCTGCGGCCCGCCCCGGACCTGCGCCAGCGGGCCGAGCACGTCGCGGACCAGATCGACGATCGCGGCCTGGTCCCGGCCGAGCACCCGGTACACCAGGAGGTCGCGGGCGTGGACGACCTCGTCGTCGAGGTCCAGCCGGTCGGCGAAGGCCAGGCTCTCCCGGCATTCCTCGTAGGACCTGGCGACGCCGTAGGCCCCGGGGAACGCGCGCCCGGCTGCTACTCGCCAGCGGCCGACGATGCGCAAGCGCTCCAGGTCCTGGCGCAGCAGCTCACCGATGTCCAGGCCTCGCGCCGCGGCGCCGGCGGGTGTGGCCGCGCTGGGCACGAGCACGACCACGCGGCCGTCCTTGGTGGCGACGAGCACCTCGCGATCGCCGAACCGGT
The DNA here is from genome assembly GCF_025716945.1 of Geodermatophilus sp. YIM 151500. Lineage (GTDB taxonomy): Bacteria > Actinomycetota > Actinomycetes > Mycobacteriales > Geodermatophilaceae > YIM-151500. Next base: position 86,071 of record NZ_JAOVZT010000005.1, on the reverse strand, counting down.
CCACCACGGCGCGTTCCAGCACAGCGGCGGCCCGGCTCACGTCGCAGTCGGGGTCTCGGGGGGCCACCAGCGCGACGTGGTGGGGCTTGCCCAGGTCGATGCCGAACAACTCGGCGCGCTGCACCATCGCCGAGACGTCGGCGTCGCCGCGCAGCAGATCATCGACGAACTCCGCGCGCAGCGTCTCCTCGCGGCGGATCATGTCCCGCCGTTCGGACTGGTGGCCGTCGACCAGGACGCCGATGGCGTCGTCGAGCACCCGCAGGACGGCCTCCGCGGCGCGACGGACCTTCTCCGGGTCGGAGGAGCGCACGACGACCGGAAGCTGCCGCCACAGCCGCCAGGCCGCCGACAGGTAGAGGTCGACAGCGCGGCGGGCGCCGACGCCGTCGGCGGCCGCCCGTCGGCCCAGCTCCCGCACCGCGTCGAGCTCCCAGGCGTCGGGACGGCGGCCGTGGATCGCGGCGTCGGCCAGCAGCGGCAGGTACTCCCCGAGCAGCTCGGCCGGTGCCCGAGCAGCAGACGCCGCCGCGTCGCCGACTGCGGCCAACCAGTCCGGCGTCGCCGTCGAACCCCTCTCGCGGTGCACTTCCTCGGCACGGCGGATCATGGTCACCCTCCCACCGGTGCGACGGCTCGACACGCGGACCCCGCATCCGTTGCCGACGACCGGCAACACCACCTTGCCTCAGATGACCGTCGGCGGCCGTGGCGCGTTGCCGTCGGAAGGCGGCATCGTCGACGGCGGCGAGGAGGTGCCGGTGCCCAGGCCGGCCCACCAGCGGCGAACCGGATCGGTCGGGCGCCGGTCGGCGGGGACATCAGGGAGCGACGCCTGTGGCGCTCGTCGGGCGGATGACCTGCCAACAGCCACGGCACCGAGAGGAGCAGCGCGATGATCCGCCGTCCGGCGAGCACCGATGCAGCGATCGCCGCGGGGCTAGCAGCCCCCGCGCCGGCCCAGCGGGAGTTGCTCACGTCTGTCGCCGCCGCCAGGTGCGCGCGGTACGGCGCACCGACGGCAGGACAGGTGATGCACCGGAGTCCTCCGGTCGCTGATCATCACACCTCGCTCTGGACCGCGTGGACGCGACTGCGTGGCCCCGAGCAACGACACCTGGTCGTCATCGACGCCCAGGTGCGGCCGCTGGGCGTGCTCGAGGAGCATGACCTCGCCCTGGCGTGGCCTCCCGGCCCGCTGGGCGCGCAACGCGTACCGCTGCGCCGGCTGGTCCGGGGGTACACCCCACGGGTGCGCGACTCCGACGACCTCGCCGCCGTTGCCCGCACGATGCTTGCCGCGGACACCGAGGCCGTCCCCGTGGTCGACCACGCGGACCGGCTGCTGGGCCTGATTACCGCTCGGCGGTGCATCGAGCTGCTGGCCTGCCGCGCCCTCGTGTAGCCACCGGCGGCACCTGGCGAGAGCCGGTCAGGGCGGTCAGCCGCGCGGGAAGAGCAGGACGGCAAAGGCCGCCCGCTCCTGACGCGGCCGCACGGTGAGCAACCCCGGCGCCGCCCCGCCGCAGCCGTCCGGGGGGCCGAGCGGCTGTGGTGAGCCGTGGCGTGCCTCGACACGGGCTGACGGCCGGCTGTGCTCACCCGCACACCCGCCGCGGACGCCGTGCCGGCGGGCGGCGTGGGCTCGTCCGCGGCGGCCCGCCCGCTCGCGAGCGGCGCAGCTGAGTGCGCTCGCCGTCGGCCGGGTCGACGGCGACGACGGCGGTGAGGCCGGTCAACTCCAGTGGACGGAGGACGCAGCGGCGACCGCCGGTGCGGATCACCAGGCGGGCGCCGCGCATCCGGCAACGTTCATCCGCCCGGGCCAGGACCTCGACCCCGGCGGCACCGAGGAACCGGACCTGTCCCAGGAAGACGACGAGCTCATGCAGACCCGCTCGGGTCGCTTGCGACTGGAGGCAGATCTCGAGCACCGGCGCGGTGTAGGAGTCGACCTCGCCGACGACCTCGACGACCACTCGTCCGGGGCGGGGGTCGGGCAGGGTCGTGACCGACAACAGCTGGCCGGGGGCGGGAACGGACCGGTGGTTGGGCGTGTGCAGCACGCAGGGCTCCATGCGGGAAGACCTGGCCCGCCGGGGGCGAGGCAAAGAGCTCGCCGTCGACGGGCACGGGTGCGCGGGCGGGTCAGCGCAGCGGGTCGAAGGGCGCCAGCTCGGGTGGGGACTCCCCCTTGAGCACGGTCTGCGCGATCAGTTGCCCGGTGATGGGACCGAGCGCGATGCCCCACATGCCGTGACCACCGGCGACGAACACGCGTGGCGACGCGGTCGCGCCGAGCAGCGGCAGCCCGTCGGGGGTGCACGGGCGGGAGCCGACCCACTCGTTGCGCCGGTCGTCGAGGTCCACGCCGGTCACGAAGGGGCGGACGGCGTCGACGATGGCACCGATACGCCGGGGGTCGAGCGGATCGCCGGGGCGGCGGAACTCCATCATCCCGGCTATCCGCAGCCGCTCGCCCAGCGGCGTGAGGGCCACCCGCTGGGTCGGGAAGTACAGCGGGCCGCGCGGCATGCGGTCCACCGGGACGCTGAAGCTGTAGCCGCGGCCGGCCTGCACCGGGTACCGGACCCCGAATCGACGCGTCAACCGGCTCAGGTCGGCTCCGGTGGCGACGACGACGGCATCGTGATGCGGTCGCTCCCCGGCCGCGGTGACCAGGGTGACGCCACCGGTGCGGTGCTGCAGGTCGGTGACCTCGGCTGCCTGGACGATCTGGCCGCCGCGAGCCTCCACGGCCATGGCAAGGCTGGTGACGAATTCCGGTGGGTGCAGGTACCGCTGCCCGTGGATCTGCACTGCGGCGCCGACCCGGTCCGTCAGCACCGGTTCCGTCGCGCCCACCCGCCAGTCGGTGACCGCGTGGAAGTTCGCCGTCTGCCCGGCGTCGCGGATGTGCTCGAGTTCGGCGCAGAGGCGCTCGGCTTCGCGCTCGCGGCGGAAACACGCCAGGAACGTCTCCGCCCGGTGGGTGGCGGCCATCACCCCGCCCGCGGCGAGCACGTCGAACGCCTCCAGTGCCCGCTCGTTCAGGGGCACGTACGCGGCCATGCCGCGCCGCCATGCTCGCTCGGTGCTGTGCGCGACGAAGCCGGTCAGGAAGCGGGCCAGTGTGGCGTCGGCACGCAGCGGCAGGTAGACCGGCGACCGAGGGTTGAGCACCGCCCGCAGCCCGTAGCGCAGCACCACCGGCTCCGGAAGCGGCGCGGTCAGCGCCGGGGTGATCCAGCCGGCGTTGCCCCACGAGGCGCCGGCGGCGATGCGGTCACGCTCGTAGACGGTGACCTGCACACCCGTCTCCTGCAGGAACCAGGCGCAGGACAGGCCGACCATGCCGGCGCCGATCACGGCCACCTGCCGCGGGGCGCCGGTGGCGGATGCCCGCCCGGATGGGAAGTACTCCTCCTCGAAGGACATGCTTGCTCCTGTTCCGCCGTCTGCTGCCAGCGGGATCGGCCCAGACCTTGGCGCACGCGTCGGGCGTGCGCCCGTGCCGGTCAGCCGTGTGGGACCGGTGGACGTCCGGGGGATGGGTACGAGGAGAACCGGCGCAGCCGAGAGGCCGGCGCCGGTGTCGGCCGCTCAGCGGGCCGATGCTTGGCAGGCCACGCAGCCGGCCGCGAACGGCCGGAATTCCAGTCGCTCGAGAGGAATCTCGACGCCGCACTGCGTGCACATCCCGTACGTGCCGTCGGCGATGCGGTCGAGCGCCGCGTCGATCTCGTCGATGGTCAGCAACAGCCTGGCGGCGCGGCTGAGGGCGACCGGATCCGGCATCGAGGTGGCCGCTTCGGCCAGGGCGACTTCCCGCTGGCGGACGCAGTCGGCGCGCTGGTCGTCCAGCAGCACCCGGAACGAGTCCCACTTGGTCGCCGGAGTCGGGGCGGTCGCGGCCGGCACGTTCACGGTCATGGACATGGTGCATCTCCTGTCGGGCGATGAGACACAGAAGGCGCGCCACCGACGGGTGGGGCGCGCCTCGAGGACTGCTGACACTGCGATGTGGTCAGTGGACCTCCGGCGGCGCTCGGCCCTGTCGGCGTCGCAGCACGTCCCGACCGCGCAAACCACGAGCACGCGGTTCGATCGGGAGAGTCAGCAGTCCCCCGCCGGTCAGCGGTGAGAACAGGAGCCCGAGCATCGAGGGGCCTCGACCGGTGCCCGGTCGCATGGACCCACCGATGGCGATCGGCGGGCGAGCGGACACAACGATCACCCCCTTCCCCGCGGCGGATTTCCGAACTCGTGACCTGACCATGCCCGTCGAGCAGTGCGGCGGAAAGGGCGGCCACCGGCGAACCCACCGGGCCGCACCTTTCCGACAACCGGCAATGTGTCGAGGATCGACACCGGGGCGGCTGACATGGGTTGGGCGGGGCCGGCGCACAACCTCCGGATCGGCGTGGCACACGGACACCGACGAGGCCCTGCGGCTCCCCGAGTCTCAGGCCCGCTGTGCCGCGGGCTCGTCGGGTTCGGGGACGTCGACGCGGAACGGGACAGCACCTACCTGGATGTCGAGGGCAGGGGACATCCGGTCACCGGCGACTGCGATCAGCGTTCCGCCGTCGAGAGAGAGGCGCTGGGCTGCTGTGGCATGCCGTCGTTCCAGACGCCGGGATCCCGACCGTTCGTCGGGCGCTCGCTGGCACAGGCGAGGCCATGCGCTGCTGCTCGGGTGGGCTTCCCCGATCGGACTCGAACCAACAACCCTGCGAGTTGGTATGGGTTGATCGCCGCTGAACGTGCTGGTTAGGGCCTTCCAGGCCGTTGACCCTCGTTGGTCATCAAGACCGAGTGCATCCGCACCCCCGTCTTCCACGCCGGCCCGGCGAAGGACCGAACCGGGCGCCGGGCGCCCGCGTCGATGCCACCGGCACGCGCCGTCGCCTGTAAGCGCTCTTCGCCATGGGCTGGTCGGCCGAGCTGCTGGCAGGCCAGCTCGGCCGCCGCCCGAGCAGCCTGTGCCGCTCCGTGTTCAGCGGGACGATCACCTCCCGCACCGCCCAGGACGTCGCTGCCCTCTACGAGCAGCTGTGGGAACTTGCACCGCCACGGATGACCCTCGAGCAGCGTGCCGCCGCCGACGCCGCTGAAGCCTGTGCCGCCGTGGGAGGTTGGCCGCCGCCGCTGGCCTGGGATGACATCGACACCGATCCCACCCCGCCGCCGACCACAAGGTCGCCTGCGCCAGACGACATCGACGAGATCGCCGTCGAACGCGCCCTCGCCGGTGACAGCGTCTCTGACGACGACCTGACGTCGGCCGAACAACAGGAGGTTGTCCGCCGTCTCACCGCTCGAGGGAGCTCGATCCGGGACATCGCTGCCCAGCTCGGGACGACAAAGCGAACGGTCTCCCGACGACGCGCAGCCATCGGCGCCGCGTAGCTAGACGGGCACGTGAAGGGCGCCATCTCGGCGAGAGGCGGCGAGACGCACCCTCGGCTGGACCGAGCCCGTAGGCAGGAAGGCGACCCGTGGCCCTCCATCGGTGGAGCGCAGGACGCCATCGTCAGTGGCCCTCCTCTCGCCTCCCCACGCGCGGATCGGCTTGCCGCGGACAGCACACCTCCGGGGTCCGCGGCACTCGTTCTCTTCAGTGCCGCATCGGCTCCACGCAGCCATCGGTCGAGATGGCGCGTGTCCTCTGTCGGCGGCCACAGTTCCCGATCACGACGGCTCCATCGGCAGCGCCGCCAGCTGCGTGCGGCTGGTGATGCCCAGCTTGGTGAACACGTTGCGCAAGTGGTAGTCGACGGTGCGCGGACTCAGGAAGAGCTGTGCGGCGATCTCCCGGTTGGGCAACCCCCGGCGCACCAGCCGGACCACGTGCTGTTCCTGCGCGGTGAGTTCCGTGGTTCCGGCCGCGGCGTCTCGCCGCTGTGCGGCCTCTCCCGAGGCACGGAGCTCCTGGCGGGCGGATTCGGCCCACGGCGCCGCGCCCAACTCCTCGAACGTGCCCATCGCCTCCCGCAGGTGCGGACGGGCGTCGACCCGCCGTCGGCGGCGGCGCAGGAAACGCCCATAGGCGAGCTGGGTGCGGGCGCGCGCCGGCCGTCGCCGGGATCGCCCGTGCGCGGCCAGGGCGTCCCGGAAGTGCTTCTCGGCCTCGTCGCCGTCGGCGAGCACCGCCCGGGCGTGCGCAGCGGCCGCCGCCGCCCAGGCCGCTCCCGTGCCGTCGGCGAAAGCCTCGAGCTCCGCGGCCCACTGCTCGGCCAGGTCGGAGCGGTCCGTGCGCACGGCTGCCTCGACGCGGTCCACCGCCGCCAGGTGTCCGACGGGCTCGGAGCGGATCCGTTCGAGAGGCCGCAGCGCGGCCGCCGGGGTGCCGGTGTCGAGCAGCCCCCGGGCCCACCGCGCGAGGTCGGTGACCAGGTCGGTGGTGATGCCGAGGGCCGTCGTCGCTGCAAGGGCGTCGACATCGGCCAGGTGCCGGGCGGCGCGCTGCTCGTCCCCCCGCAGCGCGGCGAGGACGGCGAGCGTGGCGGTGGGCCAAGCGGCGAGCACGGGCTGGGCGACGTTCTCGGCCAACGCGAGCGCCTCGCAGGCGCCGCTGGCCGCCTCGACCCACCGGCCGGTGGCCAGCTCCGGGACGTGGCGGCGGGTCAGCGCGTGCACGATCATGGTGACTGCGCCGGTCGACCGTGCATGCGCGAGCAGCCGGTCCTGGAGCCGCATCGCCACCTCGTCGTCGCCCAGGTGCCAGGCGGCGACACCGAGGTTCATCAGCAGGTCCTCATCGGCGACGACGTCGAGCCGATCGGCCAGGTCGACCGCCTCTCGCAGGAGCGGGGTCGACCGTTGCCAGTCGCGGCGCGGCACCGCGTCCAGCCCCCGCACCAGGACGGCCAGGCACCGGCTCCGGACCGGTGCCTCGGGGCCGGCGGGGGGCAGCAGGTCGACCGGCCGGACAGGGCTGGCCGAGCGTGCTCCGAAGGCGGCCAGCCCCGCCCCCAGCATGGCGAGGTCGGCGGCCTGCCCGCGATCCCAGGGCGCCAGCTCTGCTGCCGCCGTCAGGGCCATGCGGTGGGCCTCCTCCGGCGATGCCCCGTGGAATTCCAGGTAGGCCCGCAACCTGCGCAGCTCGGCCCGCAGCCGTGGCTCGACGGCCATGGCGAGACCGGCGTCGGCCAGCGCCCTGGCGCGTGCCGGCTGCGCGCCCAGCGAGGCCGACTGCGCGGCCCGGAGCAGGCGCGCAACACGGGCCTCCCCCGGCTGTGACAGTTCGGCGGCCCGCTCCCAGGCGGCCGCGGCGGCCTCGTACCCGCCGCGGGCCGCCGCCCGCTCGCCGGCGGAGTCCAACGCGGCGACGACGTCCTCGGCCGGCTCCTCCACCGCCGCGGCCAGGTGCCAGGCCCGCCGGTCGACCTCCTCCGGACGGTCCAGGACCGCGGCCAGGGCCCGGTGCACGCGCCGCCGGCCGGCGCTCGTCGCCGCCCCGTAGACCGCCGAGCGCACCAACGGGTGGCGCAGCTCGACTGCGGCGTCGCGGACGTGGAGCAGGCCGGACCGCTCCGCCTCCTCCCACGCCTCGTCACCGGCGCCCAGCTCCCGGGCGGCTCGGCGCACCACCGCAGCGCGTCCGGAGTCGTCGGCCGCGGCGGCCAGCAACACCGCCTGCGCCTGGGCCGGCAGCCGCCGGTGACGGTCCAGGAAGGCCCGCTCGACGCCCTGCGTGAGCGGGAGCCGCTCGGGCAGCGGAGCGGCGCCGGCGAGCTGCTCGGCAGACAGCGTCGCCGCGAGCTCGACCAGAGCGAGCGGGTTCCCGCCGGTCGCGGCGAGCAGCGCCCCGGCGACCTCCGCCGGAACCGGCACCCCCGCACGCTCTCGGAGCAGCGCGCCGGCGGCCTCGCGGTCGATACCGCCCAGGTCGAGCGTCGGCAGGTCGGTCCCCTCGATGGTGACCGCGTCCCCGGTGCGGGCGCCGAGGAGCATCACCACCCGCTCGTTGGCGAGCCGCCGCCCGACGAACAGCAGCGCCGCCGCCGACGCCTCGTCCAGCCAGTGCGCGTCGTCGATGACGGCGAGCACCGGCGCCTGCTCGGCCGCCTCCCCGAGCAGGTTGAGAACCCCGAGGAAGATCAGGAACCGGTCGGGCTCGCCCCCCGTGGCCTCCCCGAACGCGGTGCGCAGCGCCTGCCTCTGGGGAGCCGGCAGCCGCTCGGCGCGGGACATGATCGGCCGGAGCAGCCGCTGCAACGCGGCGAAGGCCAGCGGCGACTCCGATTCCACACCCTGCGTCCGCAGCACGGTCATGCAGGCATCGGTGGCTCGCACGGCAGCGTCGGCGAGCAGCGCCGACTTGCCTACCCCGGGCAGGCCGCGGAGCACCAGCACCCCACCGGTGCCCGCTGCAGCATCGGCGAGCATCGCGCCGAGGGCCGCTCGTTCCCGTCCTCGGCCCTGCAGCACGCCGGGCAGCGTACTCGGCGCCCGCCGTTCGCGATCATGGAAGACGTCCCACCCGACCCCGGCGATCCCACCGATCCGACTCACCCGGTCGCCCGGCTGCGGGGGATGCACACCTCGACCCCGTCGGCTCGGGGATCCCGGTGATTTCACCGATGCGGGACGCGCAGCCACACAGGAATGGTCGGGCCGTCCTGATCCGTCCACGCCCGCCGGGGGGTCGGCCATGCTGAGCGACACGCCGCGCACCTTCGTCGGGACGACGTCCTTCCGCGTCACCGGCCCGACGAACGCGCCCGACCGGCCGGCGATCGTCGACCGGATCCGGTCGGTCGGCGGTGTCCGCGAGGTCCGCGTGGACCGAGCCACCGGCACGGTCACCGTCACTGTCGACTCCCCCGTCGACCGGGCCGACATCGCCGCGGCGCTCGCCACGGCCGGTTACACCCTGCTGCCCTGACCCCCGTCTCAGGAGGCCCGCTGTGTCCACCACTCCCGTCGCCGTCGACGCGGCGCCGACGAAGGCACGGAGCCGCAACCGGCGACTCGTCGTCCACTACCTGGAGATGCTCGCCGCGATGGGCTTCGGCATGGGCGCCCTCGGGTGGGTCTGGCGACTGGCCTTCGACGCCGCCGGCGCCGGCGCGGTGCTCGACCGGCCCGAGCCGATGGCACTGGTGATGGCAACCAACATGACCTTCGGCATGACCCTGCTCATGCGCTGGCGCCGGCACAGCTGGCGAGCCTGCGCCGAGATGGCCGCCGCGATGTACCTGCCCTTCCTGGTGCTGTTCATCCCGATGTGGGCCGGCGTCCTCTCCCCCGGCGGCATGTACCTGGGGGGCCACATCCTGATGCTGTTCACCATGGCCGGCGCGATGGCGTTGCGGGTCGAGGAGTACGCCCACCACCACTGACGCGGCGCGGAGGAGCGAGCGATGAGTTCCGCCGCCGTCGCCGGTCCACTCCCCCCGAAGCCCGAGTTCGCCCTTCCAGGAAGGATTCCGAGGATGGCCGCACGCACCGGGGGCGCGACCTGGACCGGCGACCTACGGGACGGCAGTGGTCAACTGGTCGTCGGCCCACAGCGCTGGGAAGCCGCCTACAGCTTCCGCTCCCGCTTCTCCGATGACACCGCAGGCAGCACGAACCCCGAGGAGCTGCTCGCCGCCGCGCACGCCGGCTGCTTCTCGTTGTCGCTCACGCACCTGCTGACGCAGGCCGGCGGCGTCCCCCGCAGCGTCGCCACGAGCGCCCGGGTGCGCCTGCGCCCCGTCGACGGGGTGCCGACCATCGACCTCGTCGAGCTCGACACCACCGTCGACGTGGAGGGCATCGATGCAGACGCCCTCCAGAAGCACGTCGAGGCGGCCGAGGCAGGCTGCGGGGTCTCCCGCGCCCTGGCCGGGGTCGCGGAGATCCGGGTGACGGCCCGGCGGCGTGCCTGAACCGACCACCGCCGCACCGGGCCGCACGGTCGGAGGGTCCACGCCGACGCCCACGACGCCGCGCTCCGCGCCGTTCCGCAGCTGTTCAGGAGGTCCGCAATGCATTCGACGATCGCCTCGTTCCGCACGCCCGACGGTGTCACGCTCGGCGTCGAGCACTTCGGCGACGGGACGGCGTCCCTCGCGCTGCTCGTGGGCAGCCCGACCATGCTCTCCTGGCCCGACGCGCTGTGCGTGGCGCTCGCTCGCAGCCGCCGGCACGTCGTGCGCTACGACCTGCGCGACGCCGGCGCGTCGACGACCGTCGACCCGACTGCGCCTGCCTACACGCTGCGCGACCTCGCCGCAGACGCCGCCGCGCTCGCCCGCGGACTCGACGACCGGCCCGCGCACCTGGCCGGCATCGGCGTCGGCGGACTGGTCGCCCAGGTCGCCGCGCTCGACCACCCGGACGCGTTCTCGGCACTCACCCTCATCGGGACGCGACCGGTCGCACCGGGTCGGGTCGACCGCGACCTGCCCGACCACGACGCGGCGACCATGAAGCGGCGTGTCGCGCTCACGATGCCCGACTGGTCCGACCGCGCTGCCGTGGCGGAGTTCGCCGCTGCCCGCGCGGAGATCGTCGGCGACGACCCCGCCGCGGCACGGAGCACCGCCGAGCGCATCTTCGACCGCACGCCGCGGGCGGCGCCCGCGGTCCAGATGGCCAACCAGTTGGGCACGGGCTTCGCCAAGCTCGACTGCACACCCCGGTGGCGCGAGCGTCTGCCCGAGCTCGCGTTGCCGACCCTGGTGGTGCACGGTCGCCGCGACACGTTCTTCCCGGTCGGCAACGGCGAGGCCCTCGCACGCGAGATCCCTGCAGCCCGGCTCCTGGTGCTGGAGCAGGCCGCGACCGCTCTCCCCGATGAGGCGGCGGACCGCGTCGCGGCGGCGATGCTCGCGCTGCAGCCGACTGCCATCGCCTCCACCAGGCCGATCCACCCCCCGACGCCCGCTCGAGCACAGCCGAGGAGGACCACGTCGTGACCGCCGCCTACACCTTCGACGGCTTCACGAGCCTCGACGGCTTCGGCGCCGCCGGCGGCGACTGGACCGGCTACTAGGGCAAGCAAGGCCCGAGCTGCTCGACCGCCGCCGCGCCCTGTACGGCGAGGAGCAGCGGATGGTCCACCTGCCGGCCACCGTGGTGTCGACGTCCCCGACCGCCTGCAGGTGACGCTGTTCCCGGTCATCACCGGCCAGACCGGACTGGACCCGGTCCTCGGTGCGCCAGCAGTCGCAGGGGGCGGCGTCCTGGACACTGGCGATTCTCCCGATGCGAGGGGCCGGACGGCGAACGGATCGTCGACGCGTCCGCACAGGCTTCTTGCTCCGCGGGAGGTGGCTCGTCGTGGTGACCGTGCGCCCGGTCCTCCATCGCCTCGCATTCGTGATCACCGCCGTGCTCGGCGTTCTCCTCGTCCCCGCCGTCGGTGCGACCATCTCCGCCGTCGCCACCCTCGGCGCGCTCTACGCGCCCGGACCCGACCGCCCCGTGCCGGCGGCACTGCCGTCGACGCATGACCCGACCAGGCCGACCGCGGTGGTCGTGGTGGGCAACCGCGGCGCGGTCGTCTCCGACGTCCTCGCCCCCTACGAGATCCTGGCCGCGACCGGCCGGTTCAACGTCTACACCGCGGCGCCGGAGCGACAGCCGGTGCCGCTGACCGGCGGCCTCGACCTCGTTCCCGATCTCACCTTCGACGACCTCGCCGCTCGGACGGGAAGCGGCGGCCCGGACCTGGTGGTCATACCGGCGCTGCCCGATGTCGGCGAGCGCAGTACGGCCCCGGTCACCGAGTGGCTGCGCGCGCAGGACGCCGCGGGCGTGCTGCTGCTGGCCGTGTGCAACGGATCAGGGGTGCTCGCCTCAGCCGGATTGCTCGACGGCCGGCCCGCGGCCGCGCACTGGCTGCGCATCGGCTCCTTCGAGGAGGCGTACCCGCAGGTGGACTGGGTGCGCGGGCAGCGCTACATCGACGACGGCGACGTCGTCAGCACCGCGGGCATCCTGTCCAGCATCGACGGCACGCTGCACGTCGTCGGGCGGCTGGCCGGCGCGTCGGTCGCCGCCGACGCCGCCGACACCGTCGGATGGCGGCACTACGGCGAGGACGTGCCCGTGGCCACCGGAGTCGGTGTGCCCGGCCCGGCCGCGATCGTCAACGCCGGTTTCCGGTGGAACCCGCCGACGATCGGCGTGATGCTGACCGACGGGGTCGGCGAGATCGAGCTCGCGTCGGTGTTCGACGTGCACGGCCAGTCGCTGGCGCACCGCACGCTCGCCGTCACCGTCGACGGCGGCCCCGTGCGCTCCCGGCACGGGCTGACCTTCCTGCCCCGGGCCGACCTGGCCGACGCCGCCCCGGGGCTGGACCGGCTGCTCGTGCCCGGTGTCAGCGCCGCAGCCGCGCACGCCGTGGAGCCGCCGGCCGGAGGGCCGGCACCGGAGTACCTGCACGACCCGCCGGGCTTCGCCTTCGACACCTCGCTGCGCGACCTCGCAGCAACCGTGGACGTCGCGACCGCCCGTTGGACGGCGAAGGTGCTCGAACTACCCACCACGGGCCTGGTGCTCGACGGGCCGGCTTGGCCGTGGGCTCCCACGGCTTTCGCCGTCGTCCTCGTGCTGGTCGACGCCGCGGCCGTCGCATGGGTGACCCGTCGGCTCCGGCGGCGGCGGGACCGAGCGAGGAGGACCCCCTTCCACCGGCCTCCGACGGGCCGGACGACGCCGGCCCCGGCGGCGGGCCGTCGCCGAGCCGGCGACGCGGGCGAGCGGAGCACGCAGGACACGGCAGGCCCACCTGCGAGCCCACCGCCGACCCGGCCCTGCGACGCGCAGCCCGCACCGTGACGACCCCAGGAGGAACGAGTCCCGTGCACTTCGACCCGATGCCCTTCGATCCCCGCAGCAGCTTCGGCCGGCGCGTCGCCGCCGCCTACGACGCCAACCCGCGCGGCGACGAGGCGGCCGCGGTCACCCGGCTGGCCGAGCTCGCCGGCGACGGCCCGGCCGCTCGACCCCCTCGCGTTGCGCTACGGCAGGCCCGGGGAGCTGGACCTCATGGCCCGCCTCGCCGGTCTGCGCCTCCTGCACCGGTGGGGCGGCTGGACCGGCGAACCCTTCGACAGCCGCAGCCTCACCCACGTCTCGGCCTACGGCCGCTGAGCGCCCTCGTCCGCGCGGTGGGGCGGGCCGGCACGTCCGCCTCCACCGCGACCGTCCCCACCGAGGATGGAATGGACCACCGGCCGAGGCAGGGAGCGGAGGGCCCGGATGGCACCGGAACAGGAGCAGGCTGGTCGGGTGGGCGTTCCGTGCGACTACGACACCGACCCCGACCGCTACCGGCTGGGCGTGCGCAGCGCGCGGGCGCACACCGCGGCCGACCTGTACGGCCAGGTGGCGCGGCTGCTCGGCGAACTGGGCGCGCGCACCGTCCTCGACGTCGGGTGTGCCGACGGCCCGCTGCGCGCCGCGCTGTCCGGGTCAGGCCCCTGGCTGGTCGGCGTGGACGTGTCCGCCGTCCTGCTGCGCGACCACCCGGCTCCGGTCGTCCGTGCCGACGCCGCGCGGCTGCCCATCCGCGACGGTGTCCTGGACGCGGTCACGGCGCTGAACGTCCTCTACCACCTGGCCGACCCGGTGCCCGCCCTGCGCGAAGCCCGCCGTGTCCTGCACTCCGACGGGCACCTGGTGGCGGCGACGATCGCGCGGACCGACTCCCCGGAGCTCTCGGCGTACTGGAGCCGGCCGGCGACGAGCTTCGACGCCGAGGACGCACCGGGCCTGCTCGCACGGGTCTTCGACTCGGTCGCCGTGTTCCCGTGGGACGCGCCGCTGGTGACACTGCCCGACGCCGCAGCAGTCCGCGACTACCTGGTCGGCCGGCGGGCCCCTCTCGCCACCGCCCTGGCGGCGGCGCGCGAGCTCCGTGCACCCGTGGACGTCACCAAGCGGGGAGCCGTGCTCGTGGCCGGCGGCCGGCCGTGGCCGACCTCTCGCCACCACCCCTTCAAGGCCGGGCGGCCGGGAGGGACGTGCTGACGGTGCCGTCGATGAGGGCGGCGAGGCCGTCGAGGGTGCGAGCCAGCCCGAACTCGTAGGCGTGGGTGGGGTCCTGAGCGCTTCCATGGGCAGCCCCGGCCGCGGCGCCGACACGGACGGCCAGGGGGTAGGTGTCCGGGTCGAGCACGCGGGCGAGCAGCGGTCCGGCGGTGGCCCACCACGCGGCATCGTCGGTGGCGCTCTCCTGCCGCGCCGCGGCGGCGTCCATCGTGGCGCGGGCGGCGGCGTGTACGAAATCGAGCAGGTAGGTCAGGCAGTCGTCCATCTGGACGTCGGTCAGGCCGAGGCCGTCGAAGGCGATCAGTTCGTGCTCGTACTTGCCGATCGCCCCGGGGCCGAGCGGAGGTCGCAGGGTCGACACGTCGACCGTCCACGGGTGTGCCCGGTGCAGGGCGAAGTTCTCCTCGGCGATCGCGGCGGCACGCTCGCGCCACGGCCGGCTGCTGGTGTCCGTGCGGGGCATCGTGGCGTAGGCGGCGTCGAGCATGAGGTCGAGCAACTCGGCCTTGCCCGGCACGTAGGTGTACAGCGTCATCGGGGCCGTGCCGGCCGCCTGCGCCACCGCCCGCATCGTCACCGCCTCCAAGCCCCGCGCGTCGGCCAGGGCCGTGGCCGCGGTGACGACCGCGTCGAGGTCCAGGCGCCGCTCCGGACCTCGTCGCGGCGTCGCCGCAGGCGTGCGCCACAGCAGCGCCAGGGTCCGCGCGGGATCTCCTCCACTGGTACGGGGCCTGACCACTGTGCGACCTCCCGCTCGCTTGCACTACGTACACCATACGGAGTAATTTCCAACCCGTACTTCGTACAAAGTACGACACCACTTCGGTGGTCGAGGAGGATGCAGTGAAGATCAGCTCGTCCGCGGTCTCGCTCAACGTCGATGACGCCGCCGCGTCCAGTCGCTTCCTGCAGCGGCACTTCGGGTTCACGGAGGAGATGGCGGCCGACGGCTTCGCCTCCCTGACGCGGGAGGACGTCGGCATGAACGTGGTGTTCCTCCGCCGGGGTCTGCCGACCCTGCCCGACGACCAGCGGGACGTGCACGCGGCCGGGCTCATCCTGGCCTTCGTCGTCGACGACCTCGACGGGGAACTGGCCCGGCTGCAGGCGGAGGGAGTCGACATCACCATGCCGCTCACCCCCGAGGAGTGGGGCGAGCGTGCCTTCCAGGTCCGCGACCCCAATGGGGTGATCGTCCAGTTGGTCGACTGGAACGCCCTCCCCGGAGAGCCGGCACCAGGGCGGGGACGATGAGCCGACCGGCCATGCTCCAGGCCGCCCGGTGAGGGCAGCAAGGCCGGCGCCCGACTACCCGGCCATGTCCGAACCGCCCGCGGGAGCACCGGCGCCTCGAGTCATCCCGGCCAGGGGCTGACGGACGCGACCGCCCGACCCAAAGCCTCGACGAGGGAGCGCCGGGCGGTGGAGCGGCGAGGTCGAGCCTCGCCCGGCCGCCAGGACGCCGAGGTGCTGGCGCTGCCACCGGCGGCCCGGTCGGTCGGACCCGTCGTCCTCACCGACACCACACCCTGTTACCGGCCGACCAGCTCCGGTTGCACCCCCGTCCGGGCACCGGGGTGCAACCGGAGCCGACCCCGCCCCACTACGAGGACCGGAGCTGATGACCGAGCGACGGGACGCGATCGCCCAGGAGCAAGCCGCGGTCGACGCCGCCTACGCCCTCCGCGAGGAGCTACTCCACCGGCTCCACGGCGACCTGGCCGACCTCAGCCCCGACAGCGCCGGGCTCCCGGAGGGCCCCGGGCCACGAGCTGGGCATCTACGCCGCCGCGTCGCCGAACTGGACGGAGCCGAGACCGGGCTCGTCTTCGGCCGCCTGGACGGGCTCGACGGGACGGTCCGGTACCTCGGCCGCGTCGGCATCGCGGAGCGCAACGCCGAACCGCTCGTCGTCGACTGGCGCGCACCGGTTGCCCGGCCGTTCTACACC
Source organism: Geodermatophilus sp. YIM 151500 (assembly GCF_025716945.1). Taxonomy (GTDB): domain Bacteria; phylum Actinomycetota; class Actinomycetes; order Mycobacteriales; family Geodermatophilaceae; genus YIM-151500. The sequence goes on along the minus strand of NZ_JAOVZT010000005.1, from coordinate 70,122 downwards.
GCGACCCCGGTCGATCCGCAGGGACAGGCCAAGCGACGCCACATCCGCACGGAGAGGCGCCGCGTCGTCGGTGTCGACGACGAGCCGCTCGACCCGTCGGCGCGGGACGGTGATCTCGTCGGTGAGGGGGCGCTGCTGCACGCCCTCGCCCAGCGCCGGACCGGCCGGATGGGCGTGGCGGTCGCCACGCTCCAGCGCGAACAGGACGCCGTCGTGCGGGCGGACGCGACCGGCGCGCTCGTCGTCCAAGGCGGTCCGGGCACGGGCAAGACGGTCGTGGCCCTGCACCGGGTCGCCTACCTGCTCTTCACCCACCGCCCGCTGGCCGAGCGCGGAGTGCTCGTCATCGGGCCGTCCACCCGCTTCCTGGACTACATCGGCCAGGTGCTGCCCGCACTCGGCGAGACCCAGGTCGTCGCGACGACCTGTGACAGGCTGGTGCCCGGCGCCGTCGTCACGCGGACCGAGGCCCGCGAGGCCGCGGAGATCAAGGGTCGGGCGCTGTGGCAGGCGGCGCTCACCGCCTACGTCGACACGCTGTACCCCCGCGGGCGGGCCGTGCGGCTGGTGTTCGACGGCGAGGAGTACGCGCTGCCCGAGCGGCGGGTGGCCAGCGCGCTGCTCGCGGCGCGGTCGGACGGACGGCCGTACCACGCGGCGCGGCGCATCTTCGTCGACCAGGTGCACGAGATGCTCGCCGACTCCGTCGCCGACCGCGCCGAGGAACTCCTGGCGCAGGCCGAGGAGGGGTACGAGGACGTGCTGGCCGGAGTGGACGCCAGCCTTGCTCGCTCGGACGACCGCGGCGTCCCGCTCGGGGTTCGCGGCTCCGATGTCGACGGCGTCCTGTCGGAGGAGGACGTGGAGGTCCTGCGCCGTCGCATCACCCGCGACCGCGGCGTCGCCGCCGCCCTCGCCGCCTGGTGGACACCGCTCGACGCCGGTGCCGTACTGACGCGGTTTCTCGCTGACGCGCGTCTGCTGCGTCGCTTCGCCCCGGACCTCACGCCGACCGAGATCGGCGTCGTCGCGAAACAGCCCCCGGGTTGGGCACCGAGCGACATCCCGCTGCTCGACGCCGTCGCCGACCTGCTCGGGGACGGTCCGCCCACTCGGCCCGTGGGGGGCTTCACGGCCGAGCGGGCGGCCGGGCGGAGGGACTGGGTGTACGGGCACGTCGTGGTCGACGAGGCCCAGGAGCTATCGGCGATGCAGTGGCTGATGCTGGTGCGGCGCTGCCCCACGAGATCCTTCACCGCCGTCGGGGACGTCGACCAGACCGAGGCCCCGCATGCCCATGCCACCTGGGCCGATGCGCTTCGGCCGGCCTTCGGCGAACGCTGGACCGCGGCAGAGCTGACCATCTGCTACCGCACCCCGCGCGAGGTCATGGCGTTGACCGGGACGGTGCTGGACCGAGCAGGCAGCACCAACCGGCCGCCGCGCGCGGTGCGCTCCACCGGGATCGAGCCGTCGTGCAGATCGTCGGCCGAGGACGCCCTGACCGATGACGTGCGTGACGCCGTCCGGCTGCTGCGCTCGCGGTACCGAGGCGGCACGGTCGGGGTCATCAGCCCACCCGGCCGACAGCTCCTGTTGCAGCAGTCCGTGGGCGAGGACGTCCCCGTCCTGAGCCCCGCCGCGGCGAAGGGCCTGGAGTTCGACGCCACCGTCGTCGTCGACCCCGACGGGATCGCCGCGGGGTCTCGCGGCTGGAACGCTCTCTACGTCGCGCTGACCCGCTGTACCCAGGAGTTGGTGCAGATCACCGTGGGCGCCGATCAGGAGGCGCCTGCGGATCCGGGGAGGCCGGGACCGCCCGCCGCACGCGTTGAGCGGCTCCAGGAGCCTCGGCACCACCTCCGCGGATGACCGAGCCGGCGGCGGAGACGAGGCGGCTGCGCCAAGACCACGAACTGCAATACCGGGGTTGCACCAGACGCCGATAAGTGCAATTGTATGGTTGCACTTCTACCGACGAGGGAGCAGCGCCATGGAGGACGACGTCGCGTACACCGACGCGGAGCTGGCTGCGCTGGACAGCATCTCCCGTGAGATCGACATCGACGCACCGGCCGAACGGGTCTGGGAGCTCATCTCCCGGCCGGGCTGGTGGGCCAACGACGGCGCGGTCGAGGCCGAGCCCGACCTGCGCTACGAGGACGAGGTCGCGGTCGTCACGGACTCGACCGGCGAGTACCGGTTCCGCACCGTGGCGCTGGACGAGCCGCGCTACGCGGCCTTCCGCTGGCTGGGCACCCCGTCGCGGAACTCGTCCCCGGGCACGCTCGTGGAATTCTGGGTCCGCGATCGGCCCCAGGGCGGAGTGACCCTGCGGGTTTTGGAGAGCGGGTTCTCCGGCCTGTCCGAGGACCCCGCCGTGTGGCTGCGCGAGCGGGCAGGCAACGACCGCGGCTGGACCTTCGAGCTGGCGGCCGCCAAGGAGTTCGTCGAGTCCCGCGCGACCAGCGGGTCGTGAACGCGACGGACCTCCCGACGATGTGCGCCGCGCTCGGTGACCCGACCCGCTGGGACATCCTCACCCAGCTTGGGACCGGCGCGAAGTCGGCGTCGGCGCTGGCCCGGCTGCTGCCGGTGAGCAGGCAGGCCATCGGCAAGCACCTGGACGTGCTGCGCGAGGCCGGGCTCGTCGTGCCCGAGCGGCGCGGCCGCGAGGTCGTCTACGTCGCCGTCGGCGCCCGGCTGGGCGCACTGGCCCGCGAGCTCGACCGGATCGGCCGGTCCTGGGAGGCCCGGCTGCTGCGGATCAAGGAGCTGGCCGAGCGCCCCGACCCCGACGGGTCGTCCCGCCGCTGATCCCTGCGCCGCACCCGAGGGCGCCCGCGACACCCCGCTTCGTCTCCGCCGGAAGGCAAGCATCGACATGACGATCCAGACGGCCCCGACGGACAGCGGCGACCATGCCCTTGTCCACCGCCCTCCGCAACGACCGGCCCGACCAGGGGCTCGTGCTCGCCCTGACGTGCGCGGCGACGGCCATGACGGGGATCGACACAGCCGTCCTGAACGTGGCGCTGGCGTCGATGCAGCGCGACCTCGGCACCGGTCCGGGCACCTTGCAGTGGGTCGTCGTCGCCTATGCGCTGCTGCTCGGTGGCTTTCTCCTGCTCGGTGGGCGGCTGGCCGACCATCTGGGCCGTCGGCGGCCGGGCTCGTGCAGACCACGACCGGGGGGCGCCGTGGGCGTCGCGGCGGTGTCGACCGTGCTCGTCGCCGGCTCGGGGCTCGACGGCTTCCACACCGCCTTCGGCTTCGTCGCCCTGCTCGCGCTCCTCGGCATCCTCACCGCCGCCGTCGGGTTCGCGCGGAACGGTCGACGTCCGGCAACCCGCTGACCGGTGCTCGCTCGACCCTGGTACAGGAGAGGAATCCGTCATGAGCGACGAATCCCAGCACGGCCGCCCAGCGGTCGTCGACCGGGCCACCTTCACCACCCAGCTGGACGAACTGCGGGTTCGAGAGAAGGCGCACACCCGAGAGGGGGACGCCATCGCCGCCGCCCGACGCAGGCTGCCCATGGTCGAGGTCGACCCGACCCTGCCCCTCGTCGGTCCCCGCGGGCCCCTGACGCTGCTCGACGTCTTCGAGGGACGCCGGCAGCTCATCGCGTACTACTTCATGTGGGCGACCGGGCAGCCCGCGGCAGACCAGTGCGAGGGCTGCACCTGGTACACCGGCCAGGTCCGCGAGCTGTCGCAGGTGCACTCCCGCGACGCCACCTTCGCCGTGCTCTGCCAGGGGCCCTACGAGCCGAGTGCCCGCTACCGCGACTTCATGGGCTGGGACATGCCGTGGTACTCGGCGCAGCCCTCCCTGGACACGCTGCTCGTCGGCCGCCGGATCGGCGTGTTCCACCTCGTCTGCTACCTGCGCGACGGCGATCGCGTCTTCGAGACCTACTGGACGGAGAACCGTGGGGTCGAGGCGCTCGACAACACCTATGGCCTGCTGGACCTGACCGTGTACGGCCGCCAGGAGCCCTGGGAGGAGTCTCCGGCCGGCTGGCCGCAGCACTGGGGAGCCGGGGGCGGACACCCCTACCGCCGCGGCGCACGCCCCATCGCCCAGTGGACCCGCGTGGAGGCGGGACGGTCCGACGACCTCGGCAGCGCGCGTCGACGCGACACCTAGTCCTCCGCGTACGCCCCGGCCGCCTCGTCCGGACGCTCGGTCGTGGTCGTGACCGCCCTTGCCCGTTTTCGATGTCCGCGGAGTCGATGGCAGTCGATCACTCGCCGATGATGGCCGCCGGTACCGATGAACAGCTGCCCACCAGGCAGCCTGCGCAGCGACCCGGTGCGCGCAGGATCGTCCGTCGGCGCTGCTGGCCGTGGACGACGGCGCCTGTTTCGGATGCGCTGGCCCCTATCCTGCCGTCCCAGCTCCGATCCCGTCCGACCGCGCCGAGAGGTGCCCGCCCATGCCAAACCCACGCATCGTCCCGGCGCTCCTGCTCACGGCGCTGCTGCTCACCGCTTGCGGCGCCGACCCGGCCGCCTCCGATGCGGCCGCCGCGCTGGACGAGCTCGAGGAGGCACCCACGGCCACCGATCAGGGGCAGACGACGGACGATGCCTGCGCGCTGTTGACCCCGGACGAGATCGCCGCCGCAACCGGACGGCCACCGGAGGAGACGGTGGCCGGCGGGGGCAGCTGCTACTGGACCGGCGAGGTCGAGGACCCGACCGAGATCCCGATCGAGATCTCCGTCGACACCAACTACCTACCCGATGAGTTCGCGACGGTCGCCCAGCCCGACGACGAGCAGGTCGACGTCGGGGAGGCAGCCGCCTGGGACGACGATCTGAGCCTCCTGCTGGTCGACACGGGAGCGGCAGTGTTCAGCCTGCAGGTGCTGTCCGTCAGCGGAGATCCCAAGGCCATGGCCGTCGACCTGGCCAACCTCATCGCGGGCCGCATCTGACGGCGGCCTGTCCTCCGGCGGGTGGCGGCTACGCCGGCCCCATGGAGACCGCCCGCCACCGGCTCGCCGCGTCGGCCTGGCGGAGCGCCTGCCCCTCCGACGGAGGCAACGGAGGACCCCCGCTCGGCGTCACCGCTGAGTAGGGACGCGGTGCTGCTCCCCCGATTGGACTCGAACCAATAACCCTGCGATTTGATCTTGAGCCGTTGGCTGTCGTTGGTTGGCGCTGAACATGCAGCTCAGAGAGCCGTCAGGGCGTTGGTTGGGTTGATTGGGGACGGCTGCGTTCGACCGTATTTGATGAGTAGGTGATGCATGGCCTCGACTCGTGTGCTGGGCGTGGCACCTGCGCCGCCCCTCCTGCGCCCGCGGCTCTGCCTCTTCCCAGGAGTTGCCGAGCAACGGCGAGCACCCGGCGGGAGGGGGACGGCCCGGCAGCTGCGTCCCCCTTGGCTCAGACATGCAAATGCGCCGTTGTCATCACGAGCGCGCTGATCCGCCGGCCGGTGGTCGGGTGCGACGCCAGGAGCCGTGCTGGCCATCCGGGGCCCGCGCGTCGGGCGTCATCCAGCGCCGACAGCGCGGAGACCAGTTGCGACGCGAGGCCGTGGTCGGCGGCGAACCGGTCGGCAGCGAACTCGGCGCGCCGGCTGACCGCGGCGTCAGCCAGCGGACAGACCACCGAGGCCAAGGCGACGGCGGTCAGTACTCCCCCGGCCAGCACCTGCCCCTGGAACAGGGCGCGCGTCACCGCCACGGCCACCCCGGCGACGATGGCCAGGATCAGCCCGCGCCGGGGCTGGCGGCCGGAGAGAGCGAGCCCGATGCCGGTCAGCAATCTCGCCGCCAGGCGCCACGGCGCGGCGAGGAGCGACACGAGCAGCATCGGCCGGGTCGCTCTGGTGGCGTGATGGCCCAGCTCGTGCACCAGCAGGGCCACCAGCTGGTCCTCCGGCAGCCGACCGGATTTATGGTCCTCCACGACCCGGCTGGTGACCGCGACACTGCGCCCGCCGGTCGCGTACGCGTTGGGCACCTGAGCGGGCTGGACGTACAGCTCGACAGCCCCGGCCGCGGTTCCGGTCATCCGTAGGGCCGTCGACCACGGCCGCTGGAGCGCCACGGCCTGCGCCGGGCTGAGGCTGCGGAACCGGCACGCGGCGCGGACGGCGATCCGTTCACCGACCCGGGTGACCAGGGCCGCTCCGCAGGCCACCCAGACCAGCAGCACCAGTCCCGCCCACCGACCCAGTGCACCGAAGACGACCGACAGCAGCAGCAGGCTGCCGATCATGGCCGGCGTCGCGGCGATCGCCCGCCACAGCCCGAACCGGGCGCTCTGACCCCGGGCGCTCCCGGATGGCCGGGACCCGCTGCTCCCCATTCACGGACCTCCCGACGTCCCAGACGCCGATCAGCCTGCCGGTCGGTGCTGACACCCGCGCCCGCCGTCGTGAGCGCACACGGTCGCAGGCTCCCGGGTTCGACGCGGGCCGCAGTGTCGGCGCCGCTGAGATTTCTTCGCCGAGGGTGTCACCAAACGGCCGAAAACGACGCCTTCTCCCGGTGTGAGCACCAGCCACCCGGTGGGAGGGCCGATGTCGAGGCAGGACCCAGCAGCCGCCGTCGCCGACCCGAGCCCGACCGTGAACTCGAACGACCATCGCCGGCCCCGACCCGCTGACTCGGTCGTCCCGGTCGGGCAGGTCGCGCGCTCCTGGGCGATCGAGGCCCTCGTCGCCGCCTACGGCGGGAACACCCACCGGCTGCTCACCGAGCTGGCCGATGCCCTCGGAGCGAGCGTCGCCTACGTCGACCGGCTCACCGTCGAGGCCCACCTCGAGCGGCCGCTGTCGGACGGCGAGTGGTCGGCGCTCGCCGCCCAGTTCACCGCGATGGCCTTCGACGAACACGTCGGTGAGGCCGGCACCCTGCGCACCGACTGGATCGAGGACAGACTCCACCGCGCCGGCGTCCCCGGCTTCACCCTGCACGCCACCGGCAGGTCAGGGCCATCGCGGCAGCCGAGGCGGCGATGAGGGTCAGCCGTACCTGCCTGTCCTGCGGCTACACCGCCGACTACGGCAGCGCACCACTCGCCGACGCGCACCATCGGCGCCATTCGTGCGCCAAGCACCGGGGCGGCCTCGAGCGAGTCGCGCGCCGAGCCGAGCGCCTCCAGTCGCGAGTGCCGCGGGAGTGCTCCCATCCACAGGCCCGTCACCGGCACGGCACCCGCGCCGCCTACGTCAAGGACCGCTGCCGCTGTGCTGACTGCACCGCCGCCAACACCGCCGCCAGCCGCACCGCCACCCGAGAACGCACCTACGGCCGCTGGCAGCCCTACGTCGACGCCGGCCCCGTCCGCGACCACATCGCCGCACTGCGCGCGGCCGGCACAGGCGTCGTGCGCATCGCCCAGCTTGCCGGCCCCTCGGTCAGGTATCTCCGCGAACTGGCCGAGCACAGCCACGGCGACACCCTAGGAACGCGACGGGTCCGCCCGAGCACGGCCACCCGCATCCTGGCCATCGGCATCAACGACACGAGCCGGACGCCGCACAGCCGCGTGGACGCCACCGGCACCCGCCGACGCCTGCAAGCGCTCATCGCCATCGGCTGGCCAGCCGAGCTATTGGCAGCCCACCTCGGCCGTCGCCCGAACAGCCTGCACCGCAGCATGACCGGTGAGTCGGTCACCGCGAGCACCGCCCACGACGTCGCGACCCTCTACCAACGGCTATGGGATGTCCCGTCACCACGGCTGACCGGCGGGCAGCGCGCCGCCGCCGACGCCGCCCGGGCACACGCCGCCACACAAGGGTGGCAGCCACCGCTGGCCTGGGACGACATCGACACCGACCCCACACCGCCAGCACCGGCCACCAGACTTCCCCAGCGGGACGACATTGACGAGATCGCCGTGGAACGCGCCCTCGCCGGCGACAACATCACCTACGACGACCTCACCTCAGTCGAACAACAAGAGGTCATCCGCCGCCTCAGCGCCCGCGGCACGTCCAACCGCGACACCGCTGCCCAGCTCGGCGCGACCAAGCGCACCATCTCCCGCCGACGCGCATCCCTCGGCGCAGTATGACCACGGGCTGCGAGCGGGGCCGACCTTCACCTTCTGCTTCTGTCGAGGAGGCGTTCACTCAGCCCGCGACGGCTCGACAGTGGACTTCGAGTGGGCGGCTTCGCGGCTCACGGGACGCCCGTCAGGAGAAGGATCAGCGCCGCCCCCTCGTTCCGGCAGCACCTCCTCGGACACCGCCTTGTACAACGACACGCCCATGCCGATGAGGAGGATCGTGAATGGCACGCCCGTGATGATGGCGACCTGCTGCACGGCCTCGAGCCCTCCCGCCAGGAGCAGCACGAAGGCGAAGAAGGCCACGAAGACGCCCCACATGACCTTGATCCGCCATCCGGGGTTCTGGTTCCCGTCGGTCGACAGCATGGCGAGGACGAAGGCGGCAGAGTCGGCCGAGGTGATAAAGAACGTGGCGATGAGGATCATCGCCACCACTGAGACGACTGTTCCGAACGGGAACTCGTCCAGGGTGACGAACAACGCCGTGTTGATGTTGTCCGCCACGGCGGCACCGATGTCGGCGCCTTGGGAGAGGTCCAGGTCGAGCGCCGCACCCCCCATCACGGAGAACCAGAGGAAGCTGAACAGGCACGGAACCAACAGCACGCCGGCGACGAACTCGCGAATCGTCCGCCCCTTGGAGATCCGTGCGATGAACGTGCCGACCCACATGACCCACATCATCCACCACGCCCAGTAGAAGATGGTCCAACCCTGCAGCCAGGTCTCCCCTTCCGCACTGGTGAAAGCCCCCGAGTTGAAGCTCATGGTGAGGAAGTTCTGCAGGTAGTTTCCGATCGACTCGGTGAAGGTCCTCAGGATGAACAGCCCGGGCCCCAACACCAGGACGAAGAGCATGAGCGCCACGAAGAGGGCGATGTTGGTGTTGCTCAGATACCGAATGCCACGGTTGAGCCCCGACACCGCGGACGTCAGGAATAGGAGCATCACCACGACGATGATGACCACCTGCACCGGGATGTTCTCCGGGACACCGAACACGAAGTTCATCCCGCTGTTGATCTGCGTGGCACCGATACCGAACGAGGTGGCGACGCCCAGCGCGGTGACGAAGATGGCCAGCACGTCGATCGCCTTGCCGATGGGTCCGTTGACCCGATCTCCGAGTAGGGGGTAGAAGGCCGAACTGATCAGGCCACGAGCTCCCTTGCGGAACTGGAAGTAGGCGAGGGCGAGGGCGACCAAGCCGTAGATGGCCCAAGCATGCAAGCCCCAGTGGAAGAAGGTGTACTGCATCGCCAGCCGTCCGGCTTCCGGCGTACCTCCCTCGGACGCACCGAACGGCGGCGGCGCGGCGAAATGCGTCATGGGTTCGGCGACCCCGTAGAAGACGAGCCCGATCCCCATGCCGGCACTGAAGAGCATGGCCAGCCATGCACCGGTGCTGAACTCCGGCCGGTCGTCGTCCTTGCCCAGCCGGATCCTCCCGAAGCGACTGAGAGCCAGGAAGACCAGAAACACGATGAAGAGGGTGGTGGCCATCAAGTACACCCAGCCGAATGCGCCTGTCACGGCGGACATGGCTGCCGCATTGAAAGCCTCCATGCTCTCCGAGAAGAAGACACCCCACACGACGAACAGGAGCGCTATACCGCTCGAGATGTAGAACACGGATCCGAGCTTGGAGGCGCCTTCTTGATGTGTCCCAGTCATGTTCCTTCTCTTTCGTTGAGTTCTCGACTGCCGGATACAGCCGCATTCCTGCGCAACGCATGCCGACGTCTGCGGGTAGCTGACCCCGCGGCATTCGATCTGGACTCACTCACGAGCTGGGAAGGTTGAGGAGCCGGGCAGACCTAGAGCGCCCGAGCCTCCGAGAATTTTTGCACCCTGCATTTGCGTTACAGCTCGTCTTGCTGGCCGCGTCGGCCGGGATCGCTGGCTTCTAGGCTCTGGTTAGCCATGCCCGGCCGCGCGCCATTGGCCTGACCGCGATAGCCGGAGTGCTGGTCCTTCTCGGACGCCGGTCGATCGCGTCACCCTGCCCCCACACGGGTGGGTCGATCACACGACGGATCGCCATCACGTCCTCGGCGGCCGCCTCGATCACCGGGGCAGCTTGAGGGTGCCGTCGACCCGGCGCGGGATGCCGCGGAAGTCGTCGGTCAGCTCGGCCGGCAGCACCTCTGGCGGCGCCCCCTGCCAGGTGACCGGGCGCAGGAACCGCCGGATCGCCGTCGTCCCCACCGAGGTGTGCTGCGAGTTTGTCGACGGCCACGGCCCGCCGTGGTGCTGCGCCCAGGACACCGCGACCCCGGTCGGGTAGGCGTCGTAGACAAGCCGGCCGGCCCGGGTGCGCAGCTCCTGCGAGACGGCCAGCGGCAGGTCCGTCTCCTCCTCGCCGCGCAGCACGGTGGCGGTGAGCGAGGACGGCATGGCGTCCAGCGCGGCAAACAACTCCTTCTCCCCGTCGTAGCGCGCTACGACCGACACCGGGCCGAAGCACTCCTCGGTGACCTCGTGCGGCAGGTCACCGGCCGAGGCGACCAGCAGCCGCGGCACCGCCTCGAACCCCTGCCCGGAGGGGTCCCCGCCACGCGCGACCTCCTCTACCCCCGCAGCCGCGGCCAGGCCATCGGAGATGCGGCCGTAGGAGGCGGCGATGCCCTCGTTGAGCAGAACCTGCGCCCCGGTGCCGCGGACCGCCTCGGCCATGGCGTCGACCAGCCGGTCCCCGTCGGGGCCGGCGGGCACGAAGGCCAGACCGGGCTTGGTGCAGAACTGGCCGGCGCCGAGGGTGAAGGAGCCGACCAGCTCGCGGCCGACCTGTTCGCCGCGTTCGGCGGCGGCCTGCGGCGTCACGACGATGGGGTTGAGGCTGGAGAGCTCGCCGAAGAAGGGGATGGGGTCGGGGCGCTGGTCGATGATCCGCAGCAGCGCCTGGCCGCCGCCGACCGAGCCGGTGAAACCCACGGCGCGGATAGCAGGGTGGGCGACCAGGTCCGCGCCGGCCTGCTGGCCGAACACGATGCCGAGCGTGCCGTCGGGCGCGCCGGCCTCACGGGCGGCGGCGAGCATCACGTCGAAGCACAGCCGGGACGTGGCCGGGTGCGAGCTGTGCGCCTTGACGACGACGGGGCAGCCGGCCGCGAGCGCCGAGGCGGTGTCGCCGCCGGGCACGGAGAAGGCTAGCGGGAAGTTGCTGGCCCCGAACACGGCGACCGGGCCGATCGGGACGAGCATCCGGCGCAGGTCCGGGCGTGGCCCCATCGGGGTGTCCCCGGCGTGGTCGATGGCCGCCTCGAGGTAGCTGCCCTCCTCGAGCACCTCGGCGAACAGCCGCAGCTGGTAGCAGGTTCGGGTGAGCTCGCCGTTGAGCCGGGTGGCGCCCAGTGCGGTCTCCCGGTCAGCGACGGTCACGATTCCGTCGCGCCGGCTCTCCACAGCGTCGGCCAGGGCCCGCAGCAGCGCGGCCCGGCCGGCCCGGCCCAACTCGTCTAGGGCGGGCGCTGCGGCCAGCGCCGCAGCGCAGAGCCGGTCGACTTCCTCGCCGGTCGTCTCCGGCGCGACGACTTCCGCGACCTCCCCGGTGCGCGGTTCGAAGCTCACGACGTCGGACATGCGGATCTCCTCCAATGCTGCGGTGCACGGTCGGTGCTCGGCGTCGGTGAGGGCATCACTCATGGGGGACGGTCAGGATGCTCATGGCGCTGAGAAGCTCTCGGGGGTCCCACACCACCCACTCCTCGGCGAGCAGCCCGTCGGCGAACCGGCAGAAGCTGGCTCCGTAGACGGTGACCGTCCGGTCGGTGGAGGGCACTCCCATGAAGGAGCCGGTGTGGGTGCCGTGGCTGGTCCAACGGATTGCGACCATGTCGTCCTGCTCGACGCTCTGCAGGATCTCCGTGACGAGATCGGGGAAGGCCGCCCGGGAGTCGTTGATGGCCTGGCGCAGCTTCTCGACGTCCTCGTCCCCGGACTTCGTGTGCCGCACGTACCCGGGGGCGAGGATCCGCTCGAAGGCGTCAACCTCGCCGTTGCCCCAGGCGGCTCGCCAGGCGTCGAGGACGAACTCGGTCCGGTTCTTGTCCATGTCCTCAGGCTCCTGTCGTTGCGGGGCTCGGCACGGGGCCGAGCGGCTGGTAGGTACCGAACTGGCCGGCCTGGAACAGCAGGGGCTCGCCGTCCGCGGCTTCCATGGCCCCGACGGTCCCGATCACCATGAAGTGGTCGCCGACGAGGACCTCGGCCTGGACGGTGCAGTCGATCCAGGCGATCGAGTCGCGGAGGCGGGGCGCGCCGAGCGGGCCGGCGGTGTAGGCGACCGACTCGAACTTCCCCGGCCCCTTGCCCGCCAGGGCTCGGCACTCGCCGACCTGGGTGCTGGAGAGCACGTTGGCGGTGAACACCTGCCGGCGGCGGATCCTCGGCCAGCTTGAGGAGGTGTGCCCGACGCTGAAGGTGACGATGGGCGGCTCTAGGGACAGGGCACCGAAGGTCCCGACGATGAACCCGAGGTCGTTGCCGTCGTCGTCCACCCCGGTGATGGCCACCACCCCGGTGGGCAGGCGCCCCATCACCTTGCGGTAGTGCTCGGGAGTGATGGGTGCTGTCAGGTTGCTCATGGTCTGACTCCAGTTGGGCAGTGAAGGGGGATCCAGCGCGAGCGCTAGGAATTGCATCCACTTCGCGTGGGGCTACACGTTCGTTAATTGGACGCGCCGTTCACTGGATGAACTACGGTAGCGTGAGTCTCATCACGCAGTCAAGAGTCGGTTCACTCGTATCGGCGGCGTCGGCGCGGCAGCTGGACAGGGCGCGCTTCCCGTGCTTGGCCGGTAGGTCGCGGCCGGACACCGTCGTCCGCACTGGGCCCACGTACGTGGCACACCCGACGCGGCGGGTACTCGGCACCTCCCCAGCTATGGAGGGCTGCGCACAATGGAGGGCTGCGCACAGCGGCCGCTCCCCTGTCCCGCGCGTCGTATGGGGGCGGGCGCTACGCGCGGTACGGCCTCCCCGGGCGTCTGCTCCGAGCGACGCCGCGGGCGGCGCGACTACCCCTGACCTGCCATCTCCTCGTCGTACGAGGTCTGCTTGATTTCCGTCCCAGCCCGGTTGATCTCCTGCCGCAGCCGGCTGCGCCGCTCGGCGGCGTCGTGCCGGCGACGCTCCTCGGGCGTCCGCGGCTGCCAGGGCGGTACCGGCACCGGCCTGCCGTCGGAGCCGATGGCGACCATCGTGAAGTAGCTGCTGTTGGTGTGCCGGACCGTCTGGGAGACGAGGTCCTGCGTGGTCACCCGCACGCCGACCTCCATCGACGTGCGGCCGGTGCGGTTGACGCTCGCGTCGAAGGTGACCAGCTCGCCGACGTGGATGGGCTCGCGGAAGACGACCTGGTCCACCGAGAGCGTGACCGCGTAGGCGCGGGCCCAGCGGGTGGCGCAGGTGTAGGCGACCTGGTCGAGGTACTTCAGCAGGATGCCGCCGTGCACGTTGCCGGCGAAGTTGGACATGTCCGGCGTCATCAGGATCGTCATCGACAGCCGGTGCCGGTCCGCGTCCACGGTCTCTGGTGAACCCGGTGACGCCAGCTCTGCCGACTCGGTCATGGACTCCTCATACGGAACGGTCGGCTCGGCGGAGGGGGCTGGACGATGCCGACCCCCTCCGCCGCCGGAGTCAGGAGACGTCGAACTCGACCGTTCCCCAGCCCTCGAACGTGCCGGACCAGCGCCCGGCCTGCTTCATCGGGACCGCCTGCAGGCAGCTGCCCGGCAGGATCACCTGCCCGGGGTTGAACTCGACGTCGTAGGCGGCGAGCCGGTTGCAGAGCCAAGCGACAGCGGACAGCGGGTTCCCGAGGATGTTGCCGGTGTTCCCGGCGATGACCTCGCGCCCGTTGAAGTACAGGGTGCCCCGGGTGTCGCGCAGGGTGAGATCGGTGATGTGCCGGGGGGTCCCGCCGAGGATGACCGCCCCGGTGGACCCGTTGTCGGCCAGCGTGTCCGGGAGGCTGATCGCCCAGTTCTGGACGCGGGAGTCGATGACCTCGATCGCGGGGACTGCGTACTCGATCGCGTTGACCACGTCGGCGACGGTGGTGTGGGGGCCCCCGAGCCTGCCGCGCAGGACGAAGGCCGGCTCGAGTTCGACGAACGGTTCGATGAACCGCTCGCGCGCGAGTGCGGTGCCCTCGTAGGCGAAGGTGCTGGCGAGCAGGTACCCGTAGTCGGGCTGGTCGAGCCCGAAGGCGTCCTGCATGACCTTCGCGATGTTGCCGAGCTTGTACCCGACCACGCGGTCGCCGTGGGCGACGGCGTCGTCGACGTTGATGCGCTGGACCTCGAAGCCGGCGTCGGCGTCGAGGGCTGGCCAGTTCTTGGTGGGTGCCGGGATCGGTTCGCCGGTCGCTCGGGCGGTGCGCAGGGCGGCCGCGACGTCGTGGAGCTCGGTGGTCTGCATCGGTGGGTCCCTCCAGGGTCGCTCCCGCCCCGCTCCCGCGGCTGGTGCGCGGGGAGCAGGGCGGGAGGCGGGTGCCGGCAGTGGTCTCAGCGCGCGGCGCCGACGGCGGGCGCGGCGAAGCGGTGGCCGGGGTGGTCGTCGCGCAGGCGGACGGCGCCTGGGCCGTACAGCTTCTCGCGCAGCGTGGAGCCCTCGTACTCGGTCCACATGGTCCCGCGGCGCTGCAGCTCGGGGACGACCAGCTCGACGAAGTCGGCGATGTCCCGGTACTTGACCGCGTGGCCGAGGTTGTAGCCGGCGATGCCGGTCTCGTCCATCCACCGGGTCAGCTCGTCCGCCACCGTGCTCGGGGAACCCACGATGGTGGGACCGGTGCCGCCGATCCCGATGAACTCGGCGATGTCCCGGGGCGTCCACTCCTTGTCGGGGTCCATCTTCGAGAACAGGTCGACCATGGTTTGCCCGGCGTTGGTTTTCACGTGCTTGAGCGGCACGTCGGGGTCGAACTGGGACATGTCCAGGCCGGTCCAGCCGCTGTAGCGGGCCATCGCCCCGGAGTAGCTCACCAGCTTCCGGTACTCCTCGAACTTGGCGTGGGCCGCCTCGTCGGTCGGCGCGCAGACGACGTTGAGCATCTGCAGCACCTTCACGTTCTGCGGGTCACGCCCGGCCTCGGCGGCCAGCTCGCGCAGCTTGTCGACCTGCCGCTTGAGGGCGGGGATGGACACGGCGTTGACGAAGACCGCCTCGGCGCTACTGGCCGCCAGCCGCTGCCCCTTCGAGGAGCCGCCGGCCTGGAAGATCACCGGGGTGCGCTGCGGCGAGGGCTCGCACAGGTGGAACCCGGGGACGGTGAAGTACTTGCCGTGGTGGGCGATGTCGTGCACCCGGCGCGGGTCGGCGTAGACGCCCTTGGCCCGGTCGCGGACGACGGCGTCGTCCTCCCAGGACCCCTCCCACAGCTTGTAGCAGACCTCGAGGTACTCCGCGGCCATGTCGTACCGCTCGTCGTGGGGGACCTGCTGCCCCGTGCCGAGGTTGCGGGCGGCGCTGTCGGCGTAGGAGGTCACCAGGTTCCAGCCCACCCGGCCGTTGGTGAGGTGGTCCAGGGTGCTGAACCGGCGGGCCAGCGCGTACGGGTGCTCGTAGGAGGTCGACCCGGTCACGCCGAAGCAGAGGTTCTCAGTGACAGCGGCCATCCCCGACACGGTCAGGAGGGGGTCGTTCGCCGGGATCTGCGCGGCGTCGGCGAGCGCCGCATCGGCCTTGCCCTCGTAGACGTCGTGGTAGCCGACGTTGTCGGCGAAGAAGATGCCGTCGAACCGGGCCTGCTCGAGCAGCCGGGCGTAGTCGGTCCAGTACCGCAGGTCCGTGTACCGGTGCCCCTGGTCCTGCTCGTGCCGCCAGAGACCCGCCGACAGGTGAGCCGGCCCCTGGAAGTCGAAGGCAAACAGCGCCATGCGTCGAGTCATCGTCAAGCTCCGTTCAAATGATGAACACCGCGTCCATGTGGTGAACACAACTGTAGAGATGGGATGTGTGGCCGTCAACACACCTGTCGCGTCGCTCCCCGGCCGGCCACTGCATGACCGGACGGCAGGAAACGTGCCGGTCCGGCCGGTTGGGCCCGCGTGGTCGGGATGATCCAGGGGAGCGAGAACCCCCGCGGCGCTCCGTTGGCCAGCGGACGCGAAGCGTCGCGACGGGAGCACCGCCGGCCCGCAGGCCACGCCGTCCCAGGTCTCGTGTCGCCGGTGCGTTCACCGCCGGGCCCGATGCGTCCGGCCGTGTCTGATCCCGGTCCGTCGGAGAACTCGGTGTTCTGGACGGGCGCGGGCATGGCATGTCCAGCCGCCGGACTCCTCCGGATCGGGGCGGACTCGCCCTGGCACGCGCAAGGTGGTGAAGGCCAGAGGACCGCACACCGCCGAGCTGGACGCCCACGCCGCACCGTTTGCCTGCCGGACGACCGCTGACACCGGGACCCAGTTGACCCGCTGTGTCCACCGGCTTCGAGGAGCGCCGCAGCCGAACCCTTGTTGTGGGGCCAGGCCGACGTCGGCGACCCCGACGAGTCGGGTCCAGGCCACGACCGCGGGGACCAGGGTGCTCCTGGCAGCCGCCGGGTGCGCGGCGTCCGGGACGAGCCCCTAGTCGCCCCAGGTCATGTCCGGATCGCCGAGGACGTCCTCGTCCACCGTGAGTCCCAGACCTGGTGAACCGGCGGGCAGCACACCGTCCTCGGTGAACTGGGCGTCGACGTGCGCTGTCTTGAGCCTGACCATGTCCTCGCAGTTCAGGACGCACCGGAGCAGTCGCGTCGGCACGGTGGCGCCCAGGTGGACGATCGCGGCGAAGGCGATCGACGACCCGACGGTGTCCTGCACGCTGACGGTGAGTCCGGCGGCACGGGCGATGTCCCGGTGGCGTCGACCCGGGGTCAACCCGCCGGCCTTGGAGATCTTCAGCCCGATTCCGTCGGCCACGTCCTGTGCCGCGATCAGGGCGATGTCCCCGTCGAGCTGGGCCAGCTCGTCGACCACGATGGGGAACGGACACCGGCGGCGGAGGGAGATCGTCTCCCGCCACGTGGCGCACGGCGCTTCGAGGACGAAGTCCAGGCCGGAGGGCAGCAGATGGATCATGCGCAGCGCCGTCTCCGGGAGGAGCCCACCGTTGGCGTCGACCAGGAAGAACTCCCCCGGGCGCCGGTCGGCTAGGCACGCGGTGATGCGCTCGGCATCGAGCGAGGGGCCGCCTTCGGCGTCCAGAGCGCCGATCTTGATCGAGTGACCCCGGTACCCCCTGCCGCGGTGGTCGGCCACCCGTGCGCGCATCTCCTCCGGATCGCCGGCGTGGATCGAGGAGATCATCGGCATCGGGACGTCCGTGGAGCCACCGAGGAGGTCGCACACCGGGAGGCCGACCGACTTGCCGAAGGCGTCCCAGCACGCGACGTCGAAAGGGGTCTTGGCGTGGTTGTGACCGACCAGGGTGCTGTCCATCAGGTCGGCGATCCGGTCGGTCTGCCGGGGGTCCCGCCCCAGGAGCGCAGGCGCCAGCTCGGCGATGCCGGCGCGCGTCCCCAGCGAGTGGGCGGCGATGTAGGTCGATCCGAACGGCGTGCTCTCCCCCCAGCCCTCGGTGCCGTCGTCGCAGGTGATGCGGATGATGGAGGCGTCGAACGACTCGTACGTCCGGCCGGATGAGAGCCGGTACACCCCGCCCGAGTACGGCAACGTGGTGGTGTAGAGCTCGATCCGCGAGATCTTCACGTGTTCCTCTCCCCTCGGTGGACTGACGGACGTGGGTGTGGTCAGGCCGCCGAACCGGGCGGGACAAGCACCAGCTTCCCGGTGTGCCCCTTGGTCAGGAAGGCCTCCTGCGCGGAGGCGATCTCCTCCAGGGGGTATGTGCGCGAGACGACCGGTCGGATCTCGCCGCGTTCGACGTAGCCGACCAGGTTCTCGAAGACCTCGTCCTGCTGGAACGTGCAGCCGAAGAGCGAGAGGTCCTTGAGGTACAGCGTGCGCAGGTCGATCTCCGCGATCGGTCCTCCGATGGCGCCCGCGATGGCGTATCGACCACCTGGCCGCAACAGGTCCAGCAACTCCGGGAACTGGGGACCGCCGACGAGATCGATGACGACGTCGACGGATGCCCTGCCGAGGGTGCCGACCAGGTCCTCGCCGCGATCGACGGTCCGATCAGCGCCCTGTGCGGTCACGTCGGCGGCCTTCGCGGCCGAGCACACCGCGGTGACCGTCGCGCCCCGGCGCTTGGCGAGCTGCACCGCGGCGAGTCCCACTCCCCCCGAGGCGCCCGTGACCAGCACCCGCTCCGCCCCCACGGCGGCTCTGTGCAGCATGTTCTCCGCCGTGGAGTAGGCGCAGGGCACAGCCGCGAGTTCCTCGTCGCTCCAGTCGCTGCGCACGGCATACGTCTCCCGAGAGGGAGCGACCGTGAACTGCGCGAACCCACCGTCGCACTCGCTGCCGAAGGTCCAGCACTCGAACGGCCGGTGGTCGACCGGCGCGCGGAGCATGGTGCGGACGAGGACCCGTTCGCCGATGCGGTCTTGGGAGACCCCCTCCCCCACGTCGACGATCCGACCGCAGACGTCCGCACCCTGGATGCGGGGGAACTCGAGGGCCGTGCCCGACCACGTGGCGTCGACGTCGTCGACGGCGTCGAACCCCGCTGCTCCGCCCTCTCCGGTCGCGGAGCTGACCGCCTTCGAGTACCAGCCGATCCGCGTGTTCACGTCCGTGTTGTTGATCCCGGCGGCGGCGACCTGGATGAGCACCTCCCCCTTCCCGGGGCGGGGAACGGGTACGTCCGTCCGGTACTCGAGCTTCTCCAACCCGCCGTGGCCGGTGAGGAGGACGGCGGCCATCGTTCGTGGCAACGACATGAGGGATCCTCCCCTGTGTCTGGCACAGGTCGATCGGTGTCGGTGTGTGTGGTCGGCGGCCGGGCACGGCGGTGCGGCGCCGGCGATCGCCGCTGTGCGACGGTCCGCAGCTGGATCAGCTGAGTCGCTGCAGGGTGTGACCCATGCGGTCGCGCTTGGCGGCCAGGTACGACCAGTTGTGGGGGTTGGGCATCGACTCGTGGGGGACGCGCCCGGCCACGGTGATGCCGTGGTCGGTCAGTGCCCGCGCCTTGTCGGGGTTGTTGGTCATCAACCGCACGCTGCACACGCCGAGGTCGTCGAGGATCTCGCCGGCGGCGCGGTAGTCCCGGCTGTCCACCGGCAGGCCGAGGCTCACGTTGGCGTCGACGGTGTCGAGGCCCTCGTACTGCTGGAGTTCGTAGGCGCGCAGCTTGTGGCCGAGACCGATGCCGCGGCCCTCGTGCCCGCGGAGGTAGATCAGGATCCCCGTGCCGGCGTCGGCGATGGCGCTCAGCGCCGACCGGAACTGGCTGCCGCAGTCGCAGCGCAGCGAGCCCGCGAGGTCCCCGGTGAGGCACTCGCTGTGCACACGGACCAGAGGCGCATCGGCGGCGGCGACGTCACCCATGACCAGGGCCAGGTGCTCGACGTCGTCACTCGGCGAGGAGTAGGCGATCGCGTCGAAGTGCCCGATCTCGGTGGGCAGCGAGCTCTGCCCGGCCCGGGTCACGGCCCGCTCGGCCCGTTCCCGCCACGTCCGCAGGTCCGCGATGGAGATCATCGGGATCCCGTGCTCGGCGGCCAACCGCGCCAGGTCGTCTCCGCGCATCATGTCGCGCCGGTCGGGGGTGACGATCTCGCAGAGCAGCGCCGCACCGCTCAGCCCCGCCATGCGGCACAGGTCGACGCCGGCCTCGGTGTGTCCTGGGCGCTCCAGCACGCCGCCGGGCCTGGCCAGCAGCGGCATGACGTGCCCGGGTCGGGCGAGGTCGGTGGGGTCGAGGGCCGGGTCGGCCAGGGCGCGGATGGTGGCCGCGCGGTCGCCGGCGCTGATGCCGCTCGTGGTCCCGCGCCGGTAGTCGACGCTGACCAGGAACGCCGTCCGGTGGGCCTCGGTGTTGTCCGGAACCATCAGCTCGAGGCCGAGGGCGTCCGCGCGGGCCTCGTCGACGGCCACGCACAGGAACCCGGACGTGTGCTCCAGGAAGAAGGCGACGGCATCGGTGGTCGCGTACTCCGCGGCCATGATGAGGTCGCCCTCGTTCTCCCGGTCCTCGTCGTCGACGACGAGGACCATGCCCCCGTTGGCCAGAGCGGTGACGGCGGCGGTGAGAGGTGACATGACTGCAGAGTTCCTTCCTCGGCGCGGACGTCGGTGAGGTGTCGAGCCGATCCGGGCGGAGCGGCCGCGGTGGGTCGTCGGTGCGGACGCTCCGCCCGGATCGAGACCAGCTCGGGCACCGGCCGAGATCGGCCGGTGCCCGAGCGGGAGTCATGCGGCCTCGCGGACCAGGTGGTGCCCGTGCTCCAGCCCGGCGGAGGTGTCGCTGAGGTTGAGCCCCTTGGTCTCCGGGGCCAGGGCCTGGGAGACCGCGGCACCGATGGCGGCGATGGCGGCGGCGATGAGCATGGTCGGCCCGGCCCCGAGCTGCTCGAGGGACGTCGGGATCAGGAAGGTGCCCGCGGCGGCCCCGATCCGGCTGACGGCGGCGGCGAAGCCGGTGCCCAGCCCACGGACCTCGGTCGGGAAGATCTCACCCGGGTAGACCCCGGTCAGCGCGGTGTACATGGCGTTGAAGAAGGAGAAGGCGAGGAAGAGGATCAGCACGACCACCGGCGGCGCGCCCACCCACAGGCCGATGACGGCGAGGAGAACGGCACACAGCCACTGCGGCGGGTTGGTCAGCGGACGGCGGCCGACCCGGTCGACCAGGATCGTGGAGACCACCACCCCGAGGGCAGCGAGCGCGGTGAGCCCGACCCCGCCGGCCAGCCCCGACGCCAGGCCGTAGTCCTCCAGCACGCTGGCGGCGAAGGTGGCGATGGCGAAGTACGGCGTGACGGCGCAGAACCAGAACACCGAGATGAAGACCGTGGCCCGCCAGTACTGCGGGGAGAACAGCATCCCGAAGCTGCCCTTGCGCTGGTCCTCGTGGTCGATGTCGGTGATGTCGCGGGGGTTCTCCAGGTACTCGTGCGCGACCGCGTGGGCATCGTCGATACGGCCGACGTTGAACAGCCAGCGCGGCGATTCGGGCAGGCCGAGTCGGGCGATGAGCAGGATCACGGCCAGCACGGTGCTGGTGCCGAGGACGACCCGCCAATCCACGTTGGTGTACTCGGTGAGCACGTAGCCCACGATGAAGGCCACCATGAAGCCGACGTACCAGCCGACCTCGCTCAGCACCAACAGCGTCCCGCGCAGCCGGGCCGGAGCGAATTCCGACATCAGCGGCCAGCCCACGGAGTACTCCGCGCCGATCGCGATGCCCATCAGCAGCCGCACCAGGAACAACTGCAACGGTGAGTCGACGAAGAACTGCAGCGCGGACCCGACGACGAACAGGCCCATGTCCACCATGAACATCGGCTTGCGGCCGAACTTGTCGGCGGCCCAGCCGCCCAGCGGCGAGCCGATGAAGATGCCCAGCAGCGCGGACGCCGCGATGAGCCCCTCGTAGAGCGGCGTGATCTCCAGATCGGTCCCGATCGTGCCGATCACCGTGCCGATGATCCCGAGGATGTAGCCGTCGATGAACATCCCGCCGACGAGGACGGCGGCCAGCCGGATCAGGAAACGCCGCTTGGCCTCCGGCGTGCGGATCTTTCCGACCGATCTGTTGTTGGTTGACACCAGCGCTCCTAAGGGGCACGGCCGTCGTCGTCGTGGTCTCGGACGACGAGGAGGCGACGGACGGTCGCCAGCGGATGAACGGATGTTCGGCGATGGGCTGGTCGCACGTGATGCCATCACCGTCGGTACAGAGTCGCGATCCCCGTCGTTCAATTTGTGAACGTTGCGTCCAAAGTGTGACAGGCGCCTCAGGCCTCGTCAAGAACTTGTTCGTGCGGACCGCCACAAGACCTCGACGCGGGGATGCGCCGCGCCTCGACGGCCCGTCGCCACGCCGCCCGAGGCGTCGTGACACCTCCCCTTCGACGCCCCCGGGGGAGCCGAACCGCGAATCCGCAGTTGAGGCGGGAATGGCAGTCACCATGGGGGAACCGATGACCCGCGACCCGACCGGCCACCGGGGTCGCCGGACCGCCGCCGAGGCAGCACGCCGACCCCCTGTGGGACATCTCCGGCTCGCGCGGCGACGAGCGTGGGGAGGGCGAGCCGGGCGCTGGACGCCTTGACAGACTGTGACCTACAGCTCAGGCTCTCTTCCTGAACGTTTCGTTCAGAAAATGGACGTGGACGAGCGCCTCGCCGGCGCAGGTCTACGCGTCCCACCGCCTTCGGAACCGCGAGGAGCAGGCTATGGCGAGCAGCATCGACAGGGAGGCCGACGTGGTCGTCGTCGGTGGCGGCATAGCGGGGTTGATCACCGCTCGTGAGCTGTCCCGTACCGGTCTCAGCGTGATCGTCCTGGAGGCGCGCGACCGGCTCGGCGGACGGGTGTTCACCGACCGTCGACTCGGCCGCGATCTCGAGATCGGGGGGAACTGGCTGCACTGGGTACAGCCGCACGCGTGGGCCGAGGTCACCCGCTACGGACTGGGCGTGACCCGCGGCCCACGGCCGGAGGAGGCGTACTGGCTCGCCGGCGACCAGCTCCGCCGGGGAACGCTCGAGGAGTTCATGCGGCTCATCGACCCCGGGATGCGCCGGCTGCTCGCCGACACGATGCGGTTCATTCCGCGCCCGGACGCCCCCACCGCGGCCCCGGAGCTTGCCGAGGCCGACCGGTACAGCGTGCAGGAAAAGCTCGACGAGCTGCAGTTGAGCGTCGAGGAGTACCACGCGAACGAGGCCGCCTGGGTCGGGCACTTCAACGCTCCGCTCACCGACGGCGCCTTCAGCTCGGCACTGCGCTGGACCGCCGCCACCGCCGGCTCCTGGCACCTGATGCACGAGGCCTCCGCCGTCTTCCGGCTCGCCGAGGGCACCCAGGCCCTGGTGGCCGCCATCGCCGCCGACACGGCCGCGGACATCCGCACCGGCGCGGAGGTCCGGCGCATCGAGCACCAGCCGGACGGCGCCCGCGTCCACCTGGCCGACGGCCAGACCGTCGCAGCGGGGCGAGTCGTCCTCACCCTGCCCATGAACATCCTCGGCGACCTCGACGTCTCCCCTCCGCTGAACGAGGGCAAGCTCGCCGCGAGCCGGGAGAAGACCGCCTCACGCGGCACCAAGGTCTGGATCCGGGTGCGCGGCCCGATCCGCCCCTTCTTCGCCTACTCGCGGGGCGCGGAACCGCTGTCGGTGGTCCGCACCGAGTACATCGGTGACGACGACGCGGTCCTGGTGGGATTCGGCGCCGACTCGACGCGGCTGGACGTCACCGACCGCGACGCCGTCCAGCGCGCACTGGCCGTGTGGCGCGACGACCTCGAAGTCCTCGAGGTGACCGGTCACGACTGGATGAGCGACCCGTACTCGCGGGAGACCTGGCTCATGAACCGCCCGGGGCAGGTCACCCGCTACCTGGCCGCGCAGCAGGCTCCCGAGGGCGTCCTCCACTTCGCCGGCAGCGACATCGCGAACCTCTGGGCCGGCTTCATCGACGGCGCCATCGAGACCGGTCTGCGCGCGGCCCGTGAGATCACCGGCGCACTGCGCACCGCCCACTTCCGAACCGCCGCTCCCGTCGGCACCTCGACCTGAGGAGGTCCACCTCTGTCGCTCCGCCACACTCCATGGCGGCCACGCTCACCCACGCGGTGTCCACTATCTGAACACGCCGATACACTTAGTCGGCGATGCCGGCGCACGCGCCGCGACGCGGACACGTCGGACAACGGGACGAGAGGGCGGCATGAGCGAGGCACCTGAACCTGCGGACATGGCCAACAAGTCGGTGACGAAGGCGGTGCGGCTGCTACGGGAACTGGCTGCCCAACCGCGCACCGGGGCCACCGTGACCACGCTGGCGAAGGCGGTGGGCATCTCTCGTCCCACCGCCTTCCGCCTGCTCTACAGCCTCGAGCGAACCGGACTGGTGGACCGGATCGACCACAATTACATCCTGGGGTGGGAGATGGCCCGGCTCGGGCGCCACGCCGACCCCTACGTCGGACTGGTCGCCAGGGCGCAGCCGTTGGTCCAGGAACTGGCGGACAAGTTCAACGAGTCAGCGACCTTGTCAGTACCGAATGCTCAGGACGGGCTGGATCTGGTCGCCGAGGCCTTCGGTTCGCACCTGGTCGGCATCCGGAGCAGCATGTCCCAGCACATGGTCGGCCAGCGGTACCCGCTGCACGCCAGCTCCTCCGGCAAGGTGCTGCTCGCCGAGATGCCGACCGAGAGGGTCGTCGCGCTGCTCCCCGAGAAGCTCGAGGCCTACACCTCGCACACCATCACCGACCGGGCAGTCCTGCTGAGGGAAGTGGACCAGGTCCGGGAACAGGGGTTCGCGGTCATGGACAACGAGCTCGAGGAAGAACTCATCTCCCTGTCGCGGCCGGTGCGGGACTCGTCCGGAACCCTGGTGGCGGTCCTGACCCTCAACGGTCCCCGCTACCGCTTCGGACGCGCCCGCATCCCGGAGGCCCTGCAGCAGATGCAGGACATCGTCGATCGACTGGTCGACGTCTTCTGGCAGGACTCGGCCGGCGATTGATCCCGCGTCGGACCGTCAGTCGCGCCGGTCGACCGATCGAACATCCCCAGCACGCTTCACGGACGAAACGGAGCCCAGGTGCGTCTGCTCAACCTCGATGGCCGCCTGCAGGTGTCGACCGCCAGTGGCCTCGTCGACGTCGCGGCGGCCAGCCGCGGCCACTTCTCCTCCGGCCCGCAGGACGTCTACGACAGGTGGGAGGAGTTCGTCGCCTGGTGCGAGACCAGCGCCGGCGATCTGACGCCGACCGACACCGGCGACCTCGACCCTGTCCGGCTCGGGGCGCCGTCGCCGCGGCCGCGGCAGGTGTTCGCCGTCGGACTGAACTATGCCGACCACGCCGCCGAGGCCGGCATCGCTCGACCCGAGACGCCGGTGATCTTCACCAAGTTCGCCTCGGCGATCTCCGGCCCGGTCACGACCGTGTCGCTGCCGCCCGGGTCGGTGGACTGGGAGGTCGAGCTCGTGGTCGTGATCGGCCGCGGGGGCCGCGGCATCCCCGCCGCTCGTGCCTGGGATGCCGTCGCCGGGTTGTCCGTCGGACAGGACCTGTCCGAGCGCCGCGGTCAGATGTCCGGCCCGGTGCCGCAGTTCAGCCTGGCGAAGTCGCATCGCGGTTTCGCGCCGATCGGTCCGGCGCTGGTGACGATCGACGAACTCGACAACCCGGACGACCTCGACCTCGGCGCCACGATCAACGGCGAGGTGGTCCAGCGCAGCCGCACCTCGCAGATGATCTTCTCCGTGCCCGACCTGGTCGCCTACCTCTCCCGCACTGTCGAGCTCTGTCCCGGAGACGTCCTGTTCACCGGGACCCCTCCCGGTGTCGGCGTGGGCCGGACCCCGCCGCGGTTTCTCGGTCCGGGCGACGTGCTGCGCAGCCACGTCGAGGGCATCGGCGAGCTCGTCCAGACCTTCACCGGTCCCGACGAGACGCTCCTCGTGCCGGACCGGATGCGGGAAGCCGGATGACCAGGGTCCTCGGACTAGCCGGCGGACCGGAGGTGGGCGGCCGGACGGCCACGGCGGTCGCAGGCATCCTCGCCGGAGCTGCTGACCGCGGCGCCGAGACCGGACTCCTCGAACTCAGCCGGACCGCGCTGTCCGAGGTCGTCGAAGCCATCGAGGGCGCCGATGCCGTCGTGTTCGGCAGCCCCGTCTACCGGGCGACGTACAGCGCCCTGCTCAAGGGCGTGCTCGAGGGCACCGAACGCGGCAAGTGGGGAGAGACCCGCGCCCCGCTGCAGGGCAAGGCCGCAGCCGTCGTCCTGACCGGCGCCAGCGGCCACCACTTCCTGGCGGTCAACGACCTTCGGGGCGTACTCGCGGGGTTCTTCGCTGTCCAGGTGCTCGCCCCCGGGCTGTACCTCGACCACTCCGGCTTTCTTGATCGCAAGACCCTCACAGAGGACAGCGCAGCCCTTGCAGCCACCCACGGCTCGGCACTGGTCGATCTCACCATCACCGTCCGCTCCTCCCCAGCGCTGGCCGCACTGCGGCCGCAGGTTTAATAAGCACGTGCCCGTCCGTCCTGGACGCCACGGACGAGGGTCACCTGCTGGCGAGGGAAGCCCTCGGAAAGCACTCTAGGGCCGCTGCGGGAGCTCGCGGTCCGGCCCTGACCCCTCCCGCCCCGGGTTGCCGACCGTCGCTCTGACCTCCGGCGGTGGACGTCGTGGTCGGCGTCCCGCAGGTCGGCGGCCGACTCCGGCGCGCCGATTGGCAGGTCGGGATGGCGAGCGAGCCGCCACTAACGCGGTGGGCAGAGGTGCACGCGGTGGCCCCGGTCCGCGCCGTGCGCGACCGCGACCGCGGCCCGGCTCATCCCGCGGCGGGTGGCCAGCCGGGCGAACTGCGCCGAGAAGTAGTTCCGGCCCTTCATCCGGCCTACCGAGCCGGCCGCCTCGACCAGCATCGCGGTCAGCCACTTGTTGCCGTGCGGCGCCCCGACCGGGGTGCGCCTGCCGGCCGACTCGTGCACGCCTGCCGCCACTCCCGCCCAGGAGGCTAGGTGCTCGGCGGTCGGAAAGCGGGACATGTCCCCGCCGGTCTCGGCCAGGATCACCTGGGCCACCTTCGGCCCCACTCCGAAAATCGTCTGCAGCAGCTCCACCTGGTGCGCCCACGGCCGGCACGCCTGTGCGATGACCGCATCGAGCTCGGCCAGCGCATTTGGTGGACATCCGCCGTGGCGCTGGACCCTAGCGCCCACCGCAGCCCATGACGCCTCTTCACCCAGCGCGACTCGGCCGTGCACTCGAAGACCACATGACCGGACCGGCGGCCGTGCGCCAGACGGGTGGGCTGCGGGCGCAGATACCGGAGGTGAACAGGAGGACGGTGTGCTGGGGCGATACCGGTACGCGTGACCTGGGGCCGTCAAGACCGCCTGGGCCGTTACGGCCGACCCGCCAAGCTGAGCCTGATCCGCCCCGGCACCTCGGCTGCCTGGCGTCCGGCATCGACTGGCCCATCGATTTCCGCGACTGCGCTGATCCGACCGCAGCCCGCGGAGGCGCCAGGATTCGCACTTAGATCATGGGTTCTTCATGGCCCGCTCGGACGCTCAAGGAGCTGGCGGCCCTCTGATCTGTGGTTTTGCTCCCCCGATTGGACTCGAACCAATAACCCTGCGATTAACAGTCGCATGCTCTGCCAATTGAGCTACGGGGGATCGGCGGGTGCGACCCGCACGCCCGACGAGGTTACCCCACGCACATGGCCGACCCGGCACCGGCTCGCGGTGGGGGCCGTCACGCCCGCCGCAGGTAGCGTGATCAGCCCCATCGGCCCCACCTCACCAGGAGGTCCTCCGTGGCGAAGCTGCCTTTCCTTCTCGGCTTCGGCGCCGGCTACGTGCTCGGCGCCCGCGCCGGCCGCGAGCGCTACGAGCAGATCCGCCGCGCCTGGGCGAGGGCCAAGGACGACCCGCGCCTGCAGAGCGTCGCGGGGATGGCGCAGGCCCGGGCCGACGACGCGCTCGCCTCGGTGCGCACCAAGATGGGCAGCGACGCGCCGGACACCACCGCGCGCTGAAGCACCGCCGGCGCGCCGGCCCGGCTGCCGGCGCCGCTCGGACCGGGATCGCGGTCAGCCGGGCTGCTCGGCCGCGACCGCGTCGGCCAGGCGCTGCCGGGCGGCCTCCCGGGCCGCCGGGTCGTCCCGGTCGGCGTCGTCGTCGAAGACGACGGTCCACTCCTTCGCTGCCTGCCCCGGCACCCGCCGCGCCACCAGGAGCACCCCGCCCCGGTCGGGCAGCGGGTAGCGCTGGCTGGCCACCACCGTCTGGTCGACCCGCCGCCGGACGACGGCGGGCAGGTCACCGGCCTCGTCCAGCACGTACCGCACCGCGGGCAGCCGCGCCTGCACCCCCGGCTCGACCTCGGTCAGCGGCGTGACCGTGAACGTGCCGCCGCCGTCGGCGGTGCCGGCCCACCGCGCGTGCCCGACCTCGTGCCACCGCACGTGCGCGCCCGTCCGCTCGGTGCCGGCCGTCGCCACCACGCGCAGCCCGCGCGAGGTGGCGACCAGCCAGCCCTCACCGGCCACCAGCCCGCCCCACGCGAGGACCCGTTCGTCGGCGTCGGCCGTGGCCGCGATCGCAGACCGCACCGGCTCCGGCGGACGGGCGAGGCGCCGCTTCACCGCGTCGAGCAGGCTCATGGTGTCAGCCCGCCCATCGCCCGCTCCCGCAGCGACCGGGCCTCCTGCTCCAGCGCGACCAGCTGGCCGAACACCTTGGTGTAGCCGTCGGGGTCCTCGACCGGGTTCATCCGCTGCAGCTTGCCCTTGAGCGCGGCCACCCGCCGGACGGTCGCCATCTCCTGCAGCCGGGCCAGCACCGCGCCGACGTACGCGGGGTCGCCCTCCCCCACCGAGCGCAGCGGCTCGACCGCGAGCGCGGTCAGCTGCGCCCGCGCGGTCTCCCGCTCGCAGTGCGCGGCGACCTGGTCCAGCCAGGCCGGACCGGTCACGGTCGCCGTCGCCGCTCCCCCAGCGCCCGCCACCGCGGCGGCCACCGCCGCGTAGTCGGGATCGGTGTAGGCGGCGGCCGGGACGGCGTCGAAGGACGGGCCGGCGATCTCGGGCACCTGCAGCGCCGCCTTGACCGCCTCCCGCTCCACCGCGACCGCGGCGTCGTCCGGGCTGCGCCGCGGCACGCGGCCGCGGGCCTGCGCCGGCCGACCACCCTCCCCGGTCAGCCGGCGCACCCGCTCGACCACCTCGGCCTCGTCGGTGTTGCCGACCAGCCCGGCCAGCCGGCGGGCGTAGGCCGGGCGCAGCGCGTGGTCCTTGATGTGCGCGACGAGCGGCGCGGTGCGCTCCAGCGCGGCGACCCGGCCCTCCACCGTGTCGAGGTCGTACTCGGCGAGCAGCGTGCGCAGCACGAACTCGATCAGCGGCGTCCGCCGGGCGACGAGGTCGCGGACGGCGGCATCACCGTGCGCCTGCCGCAGCTCGCAGGGGTCGCGGCCGTCGGGCTCCACGGCGACGAAGGTCTGCCCGACGAAGCGCTGGTCCTCCTTGAAGGTCTTCATCGCGGCGGCCTGGCCGGCGGCGTCACCGTCGAAGGTGTAGATCACCTCGCCGCGGAACTCGTCCTGGTCCATGAGCAGCCGGCGGAGGACGGCGATGTGCTCGGGGCCGAAGGCGGTGCCGCAGGAGGCGACCGCGGTGGTGACCCCGGCGAGGTGGCAGGCCATCACGTCGGTGTAGCCCTCGACGACGACCGCCTGGTGGGAGCGGGCGATGTCGCGCTTGGCCCGCTCGATGCCGTAGAGCACGCTGCTCTTCTTGTACAGCGGCGTCTCGGGGGTGTTCAGGTATTTCGGCCCCGGGTCGTCGTCCATGAGCTTGCGCGCGCCGAAGCCGATGACGTCGCCGGTGAGGTCGCGGATCGGCCACAGCAGCCGGCGGTGGAACCGGTCGATCAGCGTGCCGCGCGACGACTCCTTGGCCAGCCCGGCGGTGACCAGCTCCTGCTGGCTGAAGCCCTTCGCGCGCAGGTGCCGGGTCAGCGCGTCCCAGCCGGCCGGGGCGAAGCCGCAGCCGTAGTCGACCGCCACCTGCCGGTCGAAGCCGCGGTCGGCGAGGAACTGCCGGGCCGGCGCGGCGTCGGGCGTGCCCAGCTGCTCGGCGTAGAAGGCGGCCGCGGCGGTGTTCGCGGCGACCAGCCGCGCCCGCTGGCCGACCGCGGCGCGGTCGGGCGCGGCGGTGGGGCGGCCGCCGTCGTCCTCGTAGCGCAGCTCGACGTTCGCCCGCGCGGCCAGTCGCTCGACGGCCTCGGAGAAGGACAGATGGTCGATCTGCTGGACGAAGGAGATGACGTCGCCGCCCACTCCGCAACCAAAACAATTCCCGGTGAGAATGTTGTCCTCGAGCGTGAAGGCGTGCGTACCGGGGACCTCGGCGCAGAAGACCTCCTCGACGCGGTCGCTCCATTCCACCGACCGCACGACCCACCGCTTGCGCTCGTAGTTCTTGCGGTTGGCCAGGATCCGGGCACGGTGCTGGGACAGGAGGAAGAAGGAGTCGGGCAGGCCCTTGGTCATGAGACGGAGGTTGTAGATGTCGCTCGGCACCCCGTCGATTCCCACTCGGTTCTGCTTGGCGATGCCGTACGTGCCGACGCCGAGCCTGGTGCACAGCCGCCGGACGTATTCGAGGTTCTCGACGTCAGCGGAATTGAGGATGGTGTCCCCGTCCTCCGCGACGCACCCGTCAGCGGCGAAGTAGCCGGCCAACCATCCCAGGAGGTAGGCGCCGTCCTCGTCGAGCGCAGGCCTCTCCTCCTTGAAGTAGGCGGGCAGCCCGTAGTACCGCGTCCCGCGCTCCTCCGACCACGAGCGGCAACCCTCGAAGAAGTGGCTCAACTCCGCGTCCTTCTCACCGAACAGCACAGCTATGGAGCCGGCGCCGGCACGCGTCCCGTCACCGAAGACGATGCCCCGGGCGATCCCGAACGGCGAGGGCTGCGTCGCCGGGTTGAGGACCCGGCTCATCGGGAACGACGGCGACAGGACGTCGCCCGCACACAACTCCTTGGTGAGCTTCTCCCAGCGGTCCTGGCGCAGCCGACCGGTGGGGACGAACCAGCGGTGCTCGTCGGTCGCGTGGATGACCTTGGTTCGACCGTTGCGGGTCAGGGTGAGCCGCATGAGCGGCTGCACGCCGTAGGACCTGAACGGCGCCTCGACCCAGCCGCCGTCACCGTTGAGCACCCGGACGGTCCGGCCGGCCAGCTCCCGGATCGGGACGGTCCCGTCCTCCGTGAGCACGCCCGTCTCACCTGCCAGGCAGTGGTAGAGCCCGCGGCTCGGGGTGACGTGGAAGGACGGCGACTTCTCGTCGTGGAACGGGCACAGGCCCTTGAGGCTGCCCCCGCCGGCCCGCTTGAGCTGCAGGTGCTCGCCGACCACCTCGTCGATGCGGCTGCGCTCGCGCACCAGCGCGATGTCGGCCGCCCGGATGCGTCCCCGACCGGCCATCAGTCGCCTCCTCCCCCGCCGTCGCCTCCCCCGTCGTCACCGAACTCGCCGCCGCCCCCGTCCGCCGACGACCCGGACCGGCGGTCGAGAACCATCCCCACCCACAGCAGGAAGACCTGGTGGTCGAGCGGCACGCCGTCCGCAGCGTGCAGCGTCGGCAGCGCGGGCCGGCCGCCGGTCCGTCCGCTCGCGGCGACGATCCGGCCGCCGGAGAGGAAGCGGCGAGCGCCCGGCCCCTTGGCCGCGTGCTGCACCTCGAGCACCGTGCCGTCGAGCGCGACGGCCCACCGGCTCCGCCACCACGAGGTCGGCCAGGCCCGCAGCCGCGCCGTCCCCGCCGGCTCGGCGGCCAGCCGCCCGGTCAGCTCGCGCCGCCGAGCGCCGTACACCCAGTCGCGACCGGCGACGACCGCGGTCGCCGACGTCCGCCACGGCGACAGGTGGAGGGTGGCGACGACCGCACCACCGCTCAGCACGGCCACCCCCCCGACACCGGCCTCGCCCAGCTCCAGGACGGTCCCCCCGGTCACCGCCATCTCTCCCCCGTCGCCGTCGGCGGGAGGCGGCGCCCGCGCCCGGCCATCAGCTGCTCCCGCCCACGACGGCGGCGCCGATGCCCGCGGTCATGGCGGCCTGGTGGCGCCGGCTGACCACGAGCTCGAGCCAGAGCAGGAAGACCTGCTGGTCGTCGGTGAGGTCACCGTGGACCGCGAGGGTGGGCCGGGGCGACCAGCCGCCGGTGCTGCCGCTCTCGGCCACCGGCCGGCCGCCGGAGGAGTACCGGTGCGTGCCCTTCCACATCGACGCCTTCTCCACCTCGACGGAGCTGCCCTCGAGGTCGACCGCCCAGCTGCCCTTCCACCACGAGGTCTGCCGGGCCCGGAACCGGACGGCGTGCTCCGGGTCGACGCCGCGGCGCGCGGTCAGCTCGCCCTTCCGCCTGGTGAAGATCCACTCGCGGCCGCCGACGACTGCGGTGGCCGCCTCCTTCCAGCTCGACGCGCGCAGCGTGGCGACGACGACCCCGTCGCGCAGCACCGGCGTCTCGCCCTTCGTCCCGGTCGAGCCGGGCTTGCCGAGTTCCAGCATCCGAGCTCCCTCAGCCGATCCCCGGGGCCCCGGCGATGCTCTCACCGGTCGCGCGGTACAGCAGGTAGGCCGCCGTCTCGCGCAGGATGTAGCGGAACTGCGTGGCCCGGCTGTAGACCGACGGGCCCTGGCGGGTCGGCGAGCTCTCGGCGGCGATGCCGGCGTCCTCGGCCATCCGCTCGGTGCGCATGACGTGCCACGGGTCGGTGACCAGCACCGCGCTCCGCCACCCGCGCTCGCCGAACGCCGCCGACACCGCGCGCATGCTCTGCAGGGTGTCGACGCCCTCGGGCACGGCGAGCAGGGCGTCGCCGGGCACGCCCGCGCCGGCCAGGTAGTCGCGACCGGCCTCGGCCTCGGCGAACCGGTCGCCGTCCGCCCGGCCGCCCACGGTCACCACCACCGGCGCGACGCCGGCCTCGTACAGGGCCAGCGCGTGCTCCAGCCGCGCCTCGAAGATCGACGACGGCACGCCGTCGTACTGCGCCGATCCGAGGACGACGATCGCGTCGGACGAGGGCCGCGCGTCCTGCCGCGCCGTCCACCAGATCGCGGCGGCGGTGGCCACGACCAGCAGCACGGCCGCGAAGACGGCGGCGACCACCACCCGACCGACCAGGCTCCCCGTGCGCACCCCCACGGGTCATGGGTACCACGGGCCGCCGACCGTCCGGGACGGGTGGGATGGGTGGTCCGGTCACCCGAAGTTGATCATCGCCGTACGGCTGCCCGACACGCCGGTGGCGGCAGCCGGACGACGATGATCAACGCCGGGTGGGGGGGTGATCGACGCCGGCGTCAGCTCCCGACGTGCTCGGCCCCCAGCGCCGCCCGGCCGGCTTCCAGCCGGGCGACCGGCACGCGGAACGGCGAGCACGACACGTAGTCCAGGCCGACCTCGTGGAAGAAGTGCACCGACTCGGGGTCACCGCCGTGCTCGCCGCAGATGCCGAGCTTGAGGCCCGGCCGCGCCGCCCGGCCCTTCTCCGCGGCGATCTCGACGAGCCGCCCGACGCCCGGGCGGTCCAGCGACTCGAACGGCGAGACGCCGAAGATCCCCTTGTCCAGGTAGGCGTGGAAGAACGCGGCCTCGACGTCGTCGCGGGAGAAGCCCCAGGTCATCTGGGTCAGGTCGTTGGTGCCGAAGGAGAAGAACTCCGCGGACGACGCGATCTCGTCGGCCGTCAGCGCCGCGCGCGGCACCTCGATCATCGTGCCGATCAGCACGTCGAGCGTGACGCCGCACTCCTCGAACACCGCGGCCAGCACGTGCTCGGACTCCTCGCGGATGGCCTCCAGCTCCTGCACGGCCCCCACGAGCGGGATCATGATCTCCGGCCGCGGCTCACCCCCGGCGCGCTTGCGCTCGCAGGCGGCCTCGGCGATCGCCCGCACCTGCATGGCGAACAGCCCCTTGACCACCAGGCCGAGCCGGACGCCGCGCAGCCCGAGCATCGGGTTCTGCTCGTGCAGCCGGCGGACGGCGGCCAGCAGCCGCAGGTTGGCCTCGTCCGGGTGCCCCTCGGCCTCGGCGACGGCCACCCGCACCGACAGGTCGGTCAGGTCGGGCAGGAACTCGTGCAGCGGCGGGTCGAGCAGCCGCACGGTGACCGGCAGCCCGTCCATCGCCTCGAAGATCTCCAGGAAGTCCTGCTTCTGCAGGGGCGCCAGCGCGTCGAGGGCCTGCTGCTTCTCCTCGTCGCTCTCGGCGAGGATCAGCTTCTCAACCAGTTGCCGCCGGTCGCCGAGGAACATGTGCTCGGTGCGGCACAGGCCGATGCCCTGCGCGCCGAACCGCCGTGCCCGGGCGGAGTCGTCCGGGGTGTCGGCGTTGGTGCGGACGGCGAGCCGGCGCACCCCGTCGGCGTGCGTGAGGATGCGGTGCACGCTGCGCACCAGGTCGTCGGTCTCGTCGGACTCCGGGTCGATCTCGCCCTCGAAGTAGCGGACGACGGACGACGGCTCGACCGGCACCTCGCCCAGCCACACCCGGCCGGTGGACCCGTCGATGGAGATGACGTCGCCCTCGGTCACCTCGGTGCCGTCGGGCGCGGTGAACTTCTTGCCCTTCGTGTCGACCTGCAGCTCCTCGGCGCCGCACACGCACGTCTTGCCCATCCCCCGCGCGACGACCGCGGCGTGCGAGGTCTTGCCGCCGCGGCTGGTCAGCACGCCCTGCGCGGCGATCATCCCGGAGAGGTCGTCGGGGTTGGTCTCCCGCCGGACGAGGACGACCTTCTCCCCCCGGCCCGCCCACTGCACCGCGGTCTCCGAGGAGAACACGGCCTTGCCCACCGCGGCGCCGGGCGAGGCGTTCATGCCCTGCGTGAGCTGCTGCGCGTCCCCGCCCTCGACGAACCGCGGGAACATCAGCTGCGCCAGCTGGTCGCCGGTGACCCGGCGCACCGCCTCGTCCATGTCGATGAGGCCCTCGTCGACGAGCTGGGTGGCGATGCGGAACGCGGCGCCCGCCGTCCGCTTGCCCACCCGCGTCTGCAGCATCCACAGCTTGTTGCGCTCGACGGTGAACTCGATGTCGCACAGGTCGCGGTAGTGCGACTCCAGCCGCGACATGGTGTCGAGCAGCTCGTCGTAGGCCGCCTCGTCGATGCGCTGCAGGTCGGGCAGCGGCACGGTGTTGCGGATGCCGGCGACGACGTCCTCCCCCTGCGCGTTCTGCAGGTAGTCGCCGTAGACGCCCTGCTCCCCGCTGCCCGGGTCGCGGGTGAAGGCGACGCCGGTTCCGGAGTCCATGCCCAGGTTGCCGAACACCATCGCCACCACGTTCACGGCCGTGCCCGCGTCGCCGGGGATGCGTTCGCGGCGGCGGTAGAGGACCGCCCGCTCGGCGTTCCACGAGTCGAAGACGGCGTTGATCGCCAGGTCGAGCTGCTCCCGCGGGTCGGTCGGGAACTCGCGGCCGGCGTGCTCGCGCACGATCGCCTTGAACCGGTCGACGACGTCGCGCAGGTGGTCGGCGTCCAGGTCGAGGTCGGACTCGGTGCCCTGCTCCCGCTTGACCTCCTCGAAGGCCTCGTCGAAGTGCTCGCCGTCGATGCCGAGCACCGTCTTGCCGAACATCTGGACCAGCCGGCGGTAGGAGTCCCACGCGAAGCGCTGGCTGCCGGACTGCTCGGCCAGGCCGTGCACCGACTCGTCGTTGAGGCCGACGTTGAGGACGGTCTCCATCATCCCGGGCATCGACGCCGCGGCGCCGGAACGCACCGACACCAGCAGCGGGTCGGCCGGATCACCGAGCGTCTTGCCCATCGCCTTCTCCAGGGCGGTGAGGTGCTCGGTCACCTGATCGGCCAGGTCGTCGGGGATGCTGCCGTGCTCCAGGTAGTGGCGGCACGCGTCGGTGGTGATGGTGAAGCCGGGCGGCACCGGCAACCCCAGGTTGGTCATCTCGGCGAGGTTCGCGCCCTTGCCGCCGAGCAGGTCCTTCTGGTCCTTGTTGCCCTCGCTGAAGTCGTAGACCCACTTGGTGGACGCACCGCTGGACACGTTCGACACCTCCGCGCTCGACAGCCGGGGCCGGCATGGTCGAGACGGTGCCGCACGGACGCCGGTCGGACCACCCCTCGCGGGACGACCGGGACGCGGGCACGGCCACGCTGCCGGACCTCGGTGGCATCGTGGCGCGCCGGACGGCGACACGCGAGTCCGCGTCCGCGGGACGGGTGACCGGTGTCAGCCGTCCGGTGTCGACCCTCCCGCGTCAGCCCGCCGGGGCGGTGCCGCAGACGCGGGCGCCGTCCTCGTTGACCACGGTGAACTCCGACGACGCGCCGTCCCCCCACTCGACCCGCACGGCCTGCACCGCCCCCTCGTCGGCGGAGGAGACGACCCGGCCGGGCCCGTCGCCGAGGTACTCCTCGGCGACGGAGGCCTCGTCGATCCGGTCGCGCTCCGCCTCGCAGAGCAGGCCGTAGGCCGTCTCGGTGTCGTCGGCGGCGAGCGCGGCGAGGAAGACGGTGACGCTCTGGCGGGCCTGCTCCCCCGGGCTGCCGCGGAACAGCGGCAGCGTCACCACCATGGCGACGGCAACGACGACCGTGCCCACGAGCAGGCCGACCAGCAGCCACGGGCGCTGCCGCGGGGTGCCGGTGTGCAGCGGCGCCGGGTCGTCGTCGTACAGGTACGGGCCCGTGCTCATGGTCCGACTCCGGCCTCGATCCGCTCCTCGCTCGACGCCGCGGGTCGCCTCCGCGCTCGCTCCGCTCCTCGCTCGCTGGCGCTCGCTGCGATGCTCACTCGCTGTCGGCTCCGGGCATCCCGCTGCGATGCTCCCTCGGCCGTCGTCCTCGCGGTGCTCATCCGCCCCCCACCAGCAGCTCTGCCCCGGCCGGCGGTCGGGGGTCGTCGCGGTCGGCCAGCCAGCCCTCGGGCAGGGCGACCGGCCGCGGCGGGCTGGTCCGGCCCCGCGGCGCGCCGAGGACGTCGGCCGGATAGGGCTGGTCGGGGATGCGGGCCAGCAGCCCGGCCAGCTCGTCGAGGCCGCTGACCATGGCCAGCGCCCGCCGGACGTCGCCGCCGACCGCGAAACCCTTGAGGTACCAGGCGACGTGCTTGCGGAAATCGGTGCAGCCGTGCAGCTCGCCCTGCTCCTCGCTGAGCAGCTGCGCGTGCCGCAGCATCACCCCGGCGACCTCGCGCAGGGTCGGCAGCGCCCGCTCGGTCCGGCCGGCGAACGCGGCGGCCAGGTCGCCGAACAGCCAGGGCCGGCCCAGGCAACCGCGGCCGATCACCACCCCGGCGCAGCCGGTGCCGGCGACCATCCGCAGGGCGTCGTCGGCCTCCCAGACGTCGCCGTTGCCGAGCACCGGGACGTCGACGGCCTCGACCAGCCGGGCGATGTGCGTCCAGTCGGCGGTGCCGCTGTAGAGCTGGTCGGCGGTGCGCCCGTGCAGCGTGATCGCGGCGGCGCCCTCGTCCTGCGCGATCCGCCCGGCCTCCAGGTAGGTGACGTGCTCGGCGTCGATGCCGACCCGCGTCTTGACCGTCACCGGCACGTCCCGGGCGGCGCGGACGGCGGCGCGCACGATGTCGCGGAACAACCGCCGCCGCCACGGCAGCGCCGCGCCGCCGCCCTTGCGGGTCACCTTCGGCACCGGGCAGCCGAAGTTGAGGTCGACGTGCGCCGGGCGGGTGCCGGCGACCTGCTCGTCGACCAGCATCTCCACCGCGCGGCCGACGGTCGCCGGGTCGACGCCGTACAGCTGCACGGAGAACGCGTCCCGCTCGTCGGCCGTGGCGCGGACCATCTGCAGCGTCTTCTCGTTGCGCTCGACCAGCGCCCGCGTGGTGATCATCTCGCAGACGTAGAGGCCGGCGCCGAACTCCCGGCACAGCGTCCGGAACGCGGGGTTCGTGATGCCGGCCATCGGCGCGAGCACGACGGCGGGGTCGACGGCGAGCGCGCCCAACTTCAACGCCGGGAGGGCGGCCGTCGTCGTCGCGGCGAGCGTGCTGGTCACGCCACCCAGGGTAGGCGGCGGCTGCTCCCCGCCAGCGTGTGCGCCGGGGCCCGGTTCGAGGGCGGCGAAGGGCGTCGGCGCACACGCTCGCGTGCACGGGCACGCCGTGCCGCAGCGCCACCGCAGCGACCGCGGAGTCGTGGATCACCGGGGCGAGCCGTCCCTACCGTGGCGGGATGGAGACCACCCTGGCGGCGCCGCTCGACTGGACCGGCCAGCTCGCCGAGCAGCTGGACTGGCACTGGCGGAACCAGCTGCGCCCCCGTCTGGACGGGCTCACCGACGACGAGTACCTGTGGGAGCCGGTCGGCGGCGCCTGGAGCGTCCGGCCTCGGGGCACCGCGACGGCGCCGATGGCGGCCGGCGGCGGCGACTTCACGATCGACTTCGCCTATCCCGAGCCGGACCCGCCGCCGGTGACGACCATCGCGTGGCGGCTCGGGCACGTCATCGTCGGCGTCCTGGGGCAGCGTGCCGCCAGCCACTTCGGCGGACCGCCCGCGGACTACGTCCACCACCACTACGCGGGCGACGCCGCCGGCGCGCTGGAGCAGCTCGACGCGGCGTACGCGGCGTGGACGACCGGCGTGCGCGGGCTGTCCGTCGAGGACCTGCGGCGCACGTGCGGCCCGGCCGAGGGGGCGTACGCCGAGGCGCCGATCGCCATGCTGGTCCTGCACATCAACCGCGAGGTGATCCACCACGGCGCCGAGATCGCCCTGCTGCGCGACCTCTACCGCCGGCGCGGCTGAGGTTGCGCCACCGCGCCCGGTAAGACCGGCGATGGGTCAGCAGATGGGGAGCTTCGCCTTGAGGTAGCCCTCGACCCGGCCGAGGCCGATCCGCTCCTGGGTCATCGTGTCGCGCTCGCGCACGGTCACCGCGTCGTCCTCGAGGGTGTCGAAGTCGACGGTGACGCAGAACGGCGTGCCGATCTCGTCCTGCCGCCGGTAGCGGCGGCCGATCGCGCCGGCGTCGTCGAAGTCGACGTTCCAGTTCTGCCGCAGCGCGGCGGCGAGGTCGCGCGCCTTGGGTGAGAGGTCGGCGTTGCGCGAGAGCGGCAGGACGGCGGCCTTCACCGGCGCCAGCCGCGGGTCGAGCCGCAGCAGGGTGCGCTTGTCGACGCCGCCCTTGGTGTTCGGCGCCTCGTCCTCGGCATAGGCCTCGATGAGGAACGCCATCAGCGACCGGGTGAGGCCGGCCGCGGGCTCGATGACGTACGGGACCCAGCGGGTGTTCGTGGCCTGGTCGAAGTACGACAGGTCGACGCCGGAGTGCTCGGTGTGCGTCGACAGGTCGAAGTCGGTGCGGTTGGCGATGCCCTCGAGCTCACCCCACTCCGATCCCTGGAAGCCGAAGCGGTACTCGATGTCGACGGTGCGCTTCGAGTAGTGGGACAGCTTCTCCTTGGGGTGCTCGAAGTGCCGCAGGTTGTCGCGGGAGAGGCCGAGGTCGACGTACCAGTCGGTGCGCTGGTCGATCCAGTACTGGTGCCACGTCTCGTCGGTGCCGGGCTCGACGAAGTACTCCATCTCCATCTGCTCGAACTCGCGGGTGCGGAAGATGAAGTTGCCCGGGGTGATCTCGTTGCGGAACGACTTGCCGATCTGCCCGATCCCGAACGGCGGCTTCATCCGCGCCGCGCCCATCACGTTCGTGAAGTTCACGAAGATGCCCTGCGCGGTCTCCGGCCGCAGGTAGTGCAGGCCCGACTCGTCGTCGACCGGGCCGAGGTAGGTCTTGAGCATCATGTTGAAGTCGCGCGGCTCGGTCCACGCGCCCTTCGTGCCGCAGTTGGGGCAGGGGACGTCGGCCAGCCCGTTCTCCGGCGCACGGCCCTTCCGCTGCTCGAATTCCTCCTCGAGCGTGTCGGCGCGGAACCGCTTGTGGCAGCTCTGGCACTCGGTGAGCGGGTCGGTGAACACCCCGACGTGGCCGGAGGCCACCCAGGTCTGCCGGGGCAGGATCACCGAGGAGTCCAGGCCGACGATGTCGTCGCGGCTCTGGACGACGGTGCGCCACCACTGCCGCTTGATGTTCTCCTTGAGCTCGACGCCGAGCGGGCCGTAGTCCCACGCCGAGCGGGTGCCGCCGTAGATCTCCCCGGAGGGGAAGACGAAGCCCCGCCGCTTGCAGAGGTTGACCACCTTGTCCAGGCGCGCGGGGTCGTGCGTCGAGGTGGTGGTCGGGGCGGTCTCGTTCACGGGCGCTGCCACGGGGGCTCCATCCGGCTGGCGGTCGGCGGGGTTGACCCGTCCACGGTAGAGGCCCCCCGGCGGGGACCTCCGGCCGGACGTCGGAGCCTCGCCACCGCGACCCGCCACCGGCGGTGCGCCCGGCGGTCAGCCGCCGAGCAGCAGCACGGCCAGGACCGCGCCGGCCCCGGCGATGACCACGAACGGCAGCAGGGTGAGCAGCACCCAGGGCCACCGCCGACGTCGACGCCGGGGGACGACCGAGGGCATGCCGGGCGGTCGGGGAGCCCCCGGCCGCCGGGGGGCGGTGCCGTCGGGCGTCGCCGCGTGCCCGCCGGAGGGACCGACCGGCGCGAAGGTCAGGGTCCTCTTCCGGCCGTGCCCGGTTCGCGGCGCGAGCCGATCGGTCGGCTGGTCCGCGACCGGGTCCACCGACGGGCGGCGCTGCGGCGGGCTGGGCGGGGTGGCCGGCGCACCGGTCGACCCGTCCGCCGCCGAGCCCGTCGCCACCGCCGGTCCCGTCGCTGTCGACGTCGCCGGTCGCGGCGGCCGCGTGCCGTCGTCCCGGGGCGGTGGAGGCACCCGCGGCAGCGACAGGTCGGACGTCGGTGCGTCCACGTCGCCGACGGCGGGCCGGCGGCCGCGGTCCTCCTGCGGTCGGTCGGTCATCGGCGTCCCCTCCGGAGCCCGGGCCGCGCGACTCCGCCGGCCGGACGGCGGCACCGGGCCCCTCCGGGATGCCCGGCCCGGACCGGCCTACGCCTGGTCGGGACGAACCCGCGGCGCACCGGGGTCAGCCGCCCTCGTCGAGGTCGAGGTAGGCGCTCGGCTCGTCGACGGCGTGCACCCACACCGGAGCACCGGCGATCTTGACGTCCGCGGCCGACAACGCCCGGCGGTAGGCGCCGACGCCGTCCCACCGGGTGACCAGCGCCCACAGGCCGGGGTCGTCGGCGCACCGCCCGAGCCGACCGTCGACGTAGCCGGGACGCCCGGCCAGCGCGGCGAGCAACGCCCGCGCCTGCGCGGGCAGCACCCCGCCGTCCGCCTCGGTCACCCGCAGGCGCGTCACCGCGAACACCCGCCCGTCCCCTTCCGCCGTGCCTGCCCGGCAGGGCACGACCGCGCCGGCACCTGCCCGACGACACGGTGCCACGACCGGACGACGATCGTCGCGGCGGCCGGCCGCCACGGCCTGTCACCATGGGTGCATGGCCCGCACCACCCGTCAGCGCGCCGCCGTCCGCGCGGTCTTCGCCGACCTCGACGGCTTCCACAGCGCGCAGGAGGTGCACGCGCGGCTGCGCGCGGCGGGCGATCCGGTCGGGCTGTCGACGGTCTACCGGGCGGTGCAGTCGCTGGCCGACGACGGCGAACTCGACTCGATCCGCACCGACTCGGGTGAGGCGCTGTACCGGCGGTGCAGCCCGCGGCACCACCACCACCTCGTCTGCCGCGCGTGCGGCCGGACCGTCGAGGTCGAGGGCCCGGCGGTCGAGCAGTGGGCCGACCGCGTCGCCGAACAGCACGGCTTCGCCGACGTCAGCCACACGCTGGAGATCTTCGGCACGTGCGCGGCCTGCCGGTCCGTCGCGCCGACGACCGCTCCGGCCCGCGACAGCGCCTGACGCACCGCGGGACCCCGGGTCAGGCCTTGCCGAAGCGGCGCGTCCGGGCGGCGTACTGCTCGCAGGCGGCCCACAGGTGGCGCCGGTCGAAGTCGGGCCAGAGGGTGTCCATGAACACGTACTCCGCGTAGGCCGACTGCCACAGCAGGAAGTTGCTGGTGCGGTTCTCACCCGAGCTGCGGACGAACAGGTCGACGTCGGGCAGGTCGGGTTCGTCGAGGAAGCGGGCGAAGGTCGACTCGTCGACCTTGTCGGGGTCGAGCCGGCCGGCGGCGACCTCGCGGGCGAGGGCGGCCGCGGCGTCGGCGATCTCCGCCCGCCCGCCGTAGTTGACGCACATGGTCAGCGTCAGGACGTCGTTGTCGCGGGTCATCTCCTCGGCGATCTCGAGCTCCCGGATGACGCTGCGCCACAGCCGCGGGCGGCGGCCGGCCCAGCGCACCCGCACGCCCAGCTCGTGCATCTCGTCGCGCCGCCGGCGGATGACGTCGCGGTTGAAGCCCATGAGGAAGCGGACCTCCTCGGGGCTGCGCCGCCAGTTCTCCGTGGAGAAGGCATAGGCGCTGATCGCCTGGACGCCGAGCTCGATGGCACCCTCGACGCAGTCGAACAGCGAGTGCTCCCCCGCCTCGTGCCCGGCCGTGCGGGGCAGCCCGCGCTGCTTGGCCCAGCGGCCGTTGCCGTCCATGACGATGGCGACGTGCCGCGGCACCCGGTCGGCCGGGATCGGCGGCGGCCGGACGCCGGACGGGTGCGGGTCGGGCGCCCGGACCGGCCACCTCACGAGCGGTCCACCAGCGCCAGCGACCGCAGGCCGCGCTCCAGGTGCCACTGGAGCAGCGCGGCGACCAGCCCGCTGCCCTCCCGGCGCTGGGCCTGCTGGCTGGCGTCGGCGATGTTCCAGTCGCCCGACAGCAGCGCCTCCAGCAGCTCGATGGTCAGCTGGTTGGGCGTCGCCGCGCCGGTCGGCCGGCAGGCCGGGCACACGGTGCCGCCGGCGGGCACGGAGAAGTGCCGGTGCGGCCCCGGCTCGGCGCAGCGGGCGCAGTCGCCCAGCGCCGGCTCCCACCCGGCCACCGACATCGCCCGCAGCAGGAACGCGTCGAGCACCAGGCCCGACGCGTGGGTGCCCTCGGTCAGCGTCCGCAGCGCGCCGACGACGAGCAGGAACAGCCGCAGCGAGGGTTCCTTCTCCTCGACGGTCAGCCGGTCGGCGGTCTCGAGGACCGCGGTGCCGGCGGTGTAGGCGGGGTAGTCGGCGGCGATGCCGGAGCCGTAGGCGCGGATCGACTCGGCCTGGCTGACGATGTCGAGGCTGCGACCGGTCCACAGCTGCAGGTCGACGTGGCTGAAGGGCTCCAGCCGCGCCCCGAACTTGCTCTTCGTCCGCCGCACGCCCTTGGCCACCGCGCGCACCTTGCCGTGCCGGCGGGTCAGGACGGTGACGATCCGGTCGGCCTCGCCCAGCTTCTGCGTGCGCAGCACGATGCCCTCGTCGCGGTACAGCGACTTGTGGACGGTGGCCACGGTCAGTACCCCAGCCGGTTCAGCTTCTTGGGGTCGTCCTGCCACTCCCCCAGCACGGTGACGTGCAGGTCGAGGTGCACCCGCGAGCCGAGCAGCTGCTCGAGCCCGAGCCGGGCCTCGGTGCCGATCTGCTTGATCGTCGCGCCCTGCCGGCCCAGGACGATCGGTTTCTGGCTGGGCCGCTCGACGTGCAGCAGGGCGTGCACCTCGACCAGCTCCGCGCCGGCCCGCTTGGGGTCGGCGCGGCGGACCAGCTCCTCCACCGTGACCGCCAGCGAGTGCGGCACCTCCTGGCGCACCTTCTCCAGCGCCGCCTC
Organism: Geodermatophilus sp. YIM 151500; assembly: GCF_025716945.1. GTDB lineage: Bacteria > Actinomycetota > Actinomycetes > Mycobacteriales > Geodermatophilaceae > YIM-151500. The sequence goes on along the minus strand of NZ_JAOVZT010000005.1, from coordinate 26,748 downwards.
GCGGATCAGCTCGGCGATCTGCCGCTCGGTGTCGTCGTCGGTGGTCTGCTCCTCGGGGTACAGCGGCGGGCCCTCGGGCAGCAGCCCGACCAGCAGGTCCTCCAGCAGCTCGACCTGGTCGCCCCTGACCGCGCTCACCGGCACCACCTCGGCGGCGTCGACCAGCTGGCTGGCGGCCACGAGCTGCTCGGCGACCTGCTTCTTCGACGCCGCGTCGGTCTTGGTGACGACCACGACCACCGGCGCCCGGACGTCGCGGAGCTGGCGGGCGATGAACGCGTCGCCCCGGCCGACCGGCTCGTCGGCCGGAACGCAGAACACCACCACGTCGACGTCGGCCAGCTGGTCGCGGACGACGTCGTTGAGCCGCCGGCCCAGCAGGCTGCGCGGCTTGTGCAGCCCGGGGGTGTCGACGAGCACCAGCTGCCCACCCGGCCGGTGCACCACTCCCCGGATGGCGTGCCGGGTGGTCTGCGGCCGGTTGCTGACGATGCCGACCTTCGTGCCCACCAGAGCGTTGGTGAGCGTGGTCTTGCCGGCGTTGGGACGCCCGACCAGGCAGGCGAAGCCGCTGCGGTACGGCTGCTGGTCGTTCACGTCCACGCCGGACAGTCTCCCACCCGGCACCGACGCGACCGGTGCGGACGCCGCCACCCGGCTCGTGCGGCGCCGTGCACACTCCTGCGGTACTCCCACGGCGCGGGAGTACGGAGGACCCCGCGGGAGCGGCGCCCCGCCGTCCGCCCCTGGGCTACGACGACCGGAGGAGACGACGTGCCCGACGACGACCGGACCGAGCCGCTCGACGCGTACCTGCGCACCGTGGACGACGCCGCGGCACCGACGCTGCGCGCGCTCGACGCCGCGATCCGGCGGGCGGCGCCCGAGCTGGAGTCGGCGATCAAGTACCGGATGCCCACCTACACGCTCGACGGCCGCTGGCGGCAGTGGGTCGTGGCGCTGAGCACCACGAAGGACGCGGTCAACCTGCGCTTCCTCTGGGGCGTTCTCCTCGACGACCCGCTCGGCGTGCTCCGGGCGGGCACGTCGACGCAGAAGACCTGGGACTTCCCCCGCGGCGCCGAGGTCGACGCCGAGGCCGTCGGCCGCTACGTCCGGGAGGCGCTGGACACGCGGGACCACTTCCTCGCGAACGACAAGGAGATCAGCGCCGCCGCCCGGGCCCAGCACGCCGAGGACCGATGACCGCCCGCTCCCGGTACGGCCTCGTCCAGGGGTAGGGCGGCTCCCCTGCACGGCCCCGCCACGAGCGTGCGAGTGGCGGGGGGCAGGCGGCCCCCCTGCAGGGCCCCGCCACGAGCGTGCGAGTGGCGGGGGGCAGGGGGGTCCTTCTTCAGTCGACCGTCGTCCGCAGCGAGCCGTCGGGGCCGGCCAGGTGCACCGGGGCGGACGGCGACAGGTCGTGGACGGCGGCCAGCCCGGCCTCCTCCACGGTCGCGGCCTCGGAGACGACCGCCGCCGCCTCCAGCCGGCCGACGCCGCTCGACACGGCGGCGGCGACCGCGGCCTGCAGCGCGGACAGGGACAGCGACGGCAGGGAGACCGTGGCCGCCAGGTAGGTGCGGCCGTCGCCGTCGCGGACAGCGGCCCCCTCGGGCGCGCCGGTGCGGCCGCGGGCGGAGCGGGCGAGGGTCACGAGCTTGGCGTCCTCGGCCGACAGCCCGGCCTCGGGAGTGGGTGCTGGCACGGGGGCTCAGCTTTCCACGACCGCCGGTTCCTCGAGCCGGGCGGGATCGGCGGTCGCGGTCTCGCCCTCGGTGACCTCCTCGGGCTCGTCGACCCGGCAGACCAGCAGCGTGTCGATCCGGTTGCGCCGGCCGCCGAGCGACTCGGCGACCAGCTTGAGCCCTCCGACCACGGCCTCGGAGCCCTCGATCGGTACCACACCGAGCTCCCGTGCGAGCAGCCCGCCGACGGTCTCCACGTCGTCGTCCAGCGGCAGTTCGACGTCGAACAGCGACGCGAGGTCCTGGACCGGCAGCCGGGCGGTGACCCGCATCGACCCGTCGGGCAGCTCCTCGACCTCCGGCCGCTGGAAGCGGTCGTGCTCGTCGGCGATCTCACCGACGATCTCCTCGAGGATGTCCTCGATCGTGACCAGCCCGGCGAAGCCGCCGTACTCGTCGACGACGATGGCGATGTGGATCCGCGCGGCCTGCATGTCGCGCAGCAGCTCGTCGACGGGCTTGGACTCCGGCACGAACGTCGGCGGCCGCATGAGCTCCTCGACCTTGGGACCGTTGCGTGCGTCGCCCGCTGACTGCGACCGGCGGACGAGGTCCTTGAGGTAGACGACGCCGACCACGTCGTCGACGTTCTCGCCGATCACCGGGATGCGGCTGAAGCCGCTGCGCAGGGCAAGCGCCAGCGCCTGCCGCACGGTCTTGTGCTTCTCGATCCAGACGACGTCGGTGCGCGGCACCATGACCTCGCGGGCGATGGTGTCGCCCAGCTCGAACACCGAGTGGATCATGTTGCGCTCGCCGGTCTCGACGACGCCGCGCTCCTCGGCCATGTCGACCAGCTCGCGCAGCTCGACCTCCGAGGAGAACGGCCCGTCGCGGTAGCCCCGGCCGGGAGTGATCGCGTTGCCGACCAGGATCAGCAGCGTGGCGACCGGACCGAGCGACCGGCCGAAGAAGCGGATCACGCCCGCCGTCGCCAGCGCCGTCCCGTAGGCGTGCTGGCGGCCCAGCGTGCGCGGGCCCACGCCGACGAGGACGTAGCTGACGACGGTCATCACACCCGCGGCGACGAGCACGACCTGCCAGGTGCTGGGCAGCAGGCCCAGCAGGACCAGCGTGAGAAGCACCGCGGCGACCATCTCGCAGGCGATGCGCAGCAGGAGGAGCAGGGCGATGTGCCGGGCCCGCTCGGACACCACCTCGGCCAGGGCGACCGCCCCGCGGGCCCCGTCGCGGCGCAGCTCGTCGACCCGGGCCTTGGACACGCGCTGCAGGGCGGCGTCCATGGCGGCGAACAGCCCGGCGAGGGGCACCAGGCAGATGGCGATCACCAGCGCGGTGATCGCGACGGCGCTCATCGGGGGCCCGGCCGGCGGTTGGCCGGCGCGCCGGTGATCGGCTCGCGCGGCGCGGAGTGCCAGCCGTCGATCAGCTTCTTCTGCAGGCCGAACATCTCCTTCTCCTCGTCGGGCTCCATGTGGTCGTACCCGAGGAGGTGGAGCACCCCGTGCGTGGCCAGCAGCACCAGTTCGTCGTCCATCGAGTGCCCGGCGGCGCGGGCCTGGCGGACGGCGACCGCCGGGCACAGGACGACGTCGCCGAGCAGCGCGGGCCCGGGCTCGGGGTCGTCGGGTCGGGCGGTGTCGAGCTCGTCCATGGGGAAGGCCAGCACGTCGGTCGGACCCTTCTCCCCCATCCACCGCTCGTGCAGGCTGCTCATGTAGTCGGTGTCCACGCACAGCACCGACAGCTCGGCCTGCGGGTTGACCCCCATCTCGGCCAGCACGTACCGGCAGACGCCGGCCAACTCGGCCTCGTCGACGGCTATCTCGCTCTCGTTGGCCACCTCGACAGGCACGCCGCTCAGCTCCCCTGCCGCCGCGCGCGGCCGCGCACCGGCGGGCCGGCGGCCGGGCGGGCCGGTTGGCGCGCCGCGTCCCACCGCTCGTAGGCGTCGACGATGTCGCCGACCAGCCGGTGCCGGACGACGTCGGAGCTGGTGAGCATCGCGAAGTGCACGTCGTCGATGCCGTCGAGGATCTCGCGGACGATCCTCAGCCCGCTCTGCGCCCCGCCCGGCAGGTCGACCTGCGTGATGTCACCGGTGACCACGATCTTCGAGCCGAAACCGAGCCGGGTGAGAAACATCTTCATCTGCTCGGCCGTGGTGTTTTGTGCCTCATCGAGAATGACAAAAGAATCGTTAAGCGTGCGACCGCGCATAAATGCTAATGGCGCGACTTCGATCGTTCCGGCGGCCATCAGTCGCGGAATGGATTCGGGATCGATCATGTCGTGCAGCGCGTCGTACAGCGGCCGCAGGTAGGGGTCGATCTTCTCGCTGAGCGTGCCCGGCAGGTACCCCAGCCGCTCGCCGGCCTCGACCGCCGGACGGGTCAGGATGATCCGGTTGACCTGCTTGGTCTGCAGCGCCTGCACCGCCTTGGCCATGGCCAGGTAGGTCTTGCCGGTGCCGGCCGGGCCGATGCCGAACACGACGGTGTGCGCGTCGATCGCGTCGACGTAGCGCTTCTGGTTCAGCGTCTTCGGCCGGATGGTCCGGCCGCGACGGCTGATGATGTCGAGGCTGAGCACGTCGGCCGGGCGCTCGGACCCGCCGGCCCTCAGCATGCCGATCACCCGGCGGACGGCGTCGGGCCGCAGCTGCTGGCCCGTGCCGAGCAGCGCGATCAGCTCGTCGAACACCCGGACGGCGAAGGCGTTGTCGGACGGCTGACCGGTGATGGCGATCTCGTTGCCGCGGACGTGGACGTCGGCGTCGACCTCGGCCTCGACCAGCCGGAGCAGCTCGTCGGCCGAGCCGAGCAGGCCGACCATGGAGACCCGGTCGGGAACGGTGATCGTGGTGCGGACGGGAGGTGGCGCCTCGTCCGCTGCCGCACCGTCCGCCGCTGCGGCCCCCGCCGCGGCCGCACGGGACAAGTGGGCGCTGGGCGCTGGGACGCCTGGGGAGGTGTCGGGCAAGAACCCTCGACCCTGCCTTCCTGCTACGGAGCTCGGACCCCGGCAAGTCTACCCGCGGGAGACCCCCCGAGCCCGTGCTTTGCGCAACCCTCACCTGCCCGAGTAGGTCGCCTTGCCCGGCCCCTCGCGCAGGAAGGAGGCCACCGCGCCGCGCAGGTCGTCGGTGGCGAACAGCGCACCGGACACCGCCGGGACCGCGGCGTCCGCGGCCCGGGCGCCCTCGCGCACGCCCGCCGCCACCAGCCGCTTCGTCGCCGCGTGCGCGCGGGTCGGCCCCGCCGCGACCTGCCGCGCGTACGCCCGGGCGGCCTCGGCGAAGCCGTCGTCCGGCAGCACCCGGTTGACCACGTTCCACCGCTCCAGGACGGCGGCCGGGTAGCGCTCACCCGTGAAGACCAGCTCCCGTGCCCGCGCCGGGCCGGCCCGCTCCGCCAACCGCTGCGGCCCGCCCATCGACGGGGTGAGCCCGACGACGATCTCGACCAGCCCGAAGCTGGCCCGCTCGGCGGCCAGCAGCACGTCGCAGGCCAGCGCGAGCTCGAAGGCGGCGGTCAGGCACAGCCCGTGCGCGGCGAAGACGGTGGGCACGGGCAGGTCCTCGAGGGCCTGCGGGATGCGCAGCAGCCGCTCCCACAGGGCGCGGCCGCGCCCGGCCGGGTCGGGCCCCTCGGCGATGTCGCGGAAGACGTCCACGTCGACCCCGCCGGAGACGACCTTGCCGCGCGCCTCGAGCAGCACCGCGCGGGCGCGGTCGGGCCGCGCCGGGTCGCTCAGCGCGGCCAGCTCGTCGACGGCCCGCTCGAACCCGGCGAACACCGCCTCGTCGAAGAGGTTGAGCGGCGGGGCGTCGAGGACGACGACGGCGACCTCGCCGTCCCGCTCGATCCGGACGGGCGCGGCGGTCTGGGTCATCCGTGCATCCTCGGGCAGCTCCCGGCCGTCGGCTCGACCGGCCCGGTGGGCGGGGTCCCAGCGGGGATGGGACCGGAAGCAGGACGCCGCTCCCAGGACGGGACCCCTGCCGCGGGCGGACGCTGCCCGCACCGGCTCGCCGGTCCGGCAGCACCGGAAGGAGACCTGCCATGTCGTCCACGACCGCCCTTCCACCCGCAGCCAGGTCGCGGGCCGTCCGCTGGGGGGCGCGCGGCGCCCTGTTGGGAGGCGCGATGTGGATCCTCTCGGGGCTCCTCGCCTTCGCCTTCGGGGTCCGCAACATGGGGCCCGAGGGATCGCTGTCGTGGTACCTGATCGAGTCCTCCGACGGGATCGCCGTGGCAGGGACCCTGCTCGCCCTGATCGGACTGCACGCCCGCCAGGTCCCGCACCACGGCCGGCTGGGGACGGTGGGGTTCGCGCTCTCGGCCGCCGGGGCCCTCAGCGCGATCGGGACCTACCTGCTTTACGTCCCCCGGCTCACCGACGGGGTCGTGCTCACCGTCCTGGAGAACGGCTGGCTCCTGGGGTGGTACGCGGGGCTGCCGCTGCTCGGCCTCGCGACGTTCCGCGCCCGGCTGCTGCCCCGGTGGTGCGCGGCCCTGGTGGGCGGCTACCCCGTCGTCTTCACGGCGGCCTTCCTCGCGGTCGACCAGGCCGGTGAGGTGCGGGCGCTGGTGGGCCTGCCGCTGCTGGGCGTGGCCTACGCCCTGCACTCAGCCGCCCTGCGCTCCGCCGGCTCCGGCGGACCGGTGCCGGTGCGTGCGGCCCGGTCGCGACCGGCTCCCCGGACCCCGCACGGGGACTAGGCTCCGCGCCGGGTCGGCATCAGGAGGCCCCGATGGTGGTCGGGACGGACGGCACCGGGAACCGCGGTGACGTCCGTGCCGACCGCCCGGCGGCCGCCCGTCGCGGCCCCGGCCGGACGCCGGACCTGCGGCGCCCGCTCGCCTGGTCCGCGGCCCTGCTGTGCGCGGGGATGGCCGGGACGACGGTCGCGCTGGCGGTGCTCAACGGGCGGACCGCCGCGTGGATCGTCCTCGACCAAGGGATCACCACGCTCGCCGTCCTGTCGGTGTCCTTCGCGGTCGTCGGCGCGTTCCTGGCCTCCCGGCGGCCGGGCAACCCGCTGGGCTGGCTGTTCTGCGCCGCGGCCGTCTGCCAGGGCGCGGTCGTCCTCGCCGAGGAGTACGCGCTCTACGCCCTGCGCACGCGGCCGGGGTCGCTGCCGCTGGGGGCGGAGGCCTCGTGGCTCAAGGAGTGGATCTGGGCCCCGGGGCTCGGGCTGATCCTGGTGTTCCTGCCCCTGTTGTTCCCCGACGGTCACCCGACGTCCCGACGGTGGTGGTCGGTCGGCTGGGTGGGCGGTGGGGCCATCGGTCTGTGCACGGCGCTGCTCGCGGTGCCGCTCTGGCCGGAGCGGGCCTCCGCGCTGCTGCTGGTCGACGGGAACGCCGAGGAGGCGCTCGCCCCCCGGTGGGTGCTGCTGCTGGACACCGTCGCCGTCCCGCTGCTGCTCCTGGCCGCGTGCGGCGCACTCCTGTCGCTGGCGGCCCGGCTGCGTCGAGCGGACGGGGCCGGGCGCAGGCAGATGACGTGGTTCCTGGCCGCCGTGGTCCTCTGCCTGGTCTACGCCATCGCGCTGGTGACCCTCCCGGCGGCCGACGGCGGATCGGTGGAGGCCGGCCTGGTCCTGGCGGGCCTGCTCGTGGTGCCGGCGATCCCGGTCGCCACGGGGATCGCCGTCCTCCGGTACCGCCTGCACGACATCGACCTCGTGCTCAACCGGGCTGTCGTCTACGGCCTGCTGGTCGCCGTGGTCACCGGCTGCTACGTCGCGGCCGTCGCGACGGTGGGCGCCCTGGTGTCGGGAGCGGCGGAACTGGCGGTCTCCCTGGTGGCCACCGGCGTCGTCGCCGTCGCCTTCGCCCCGCTGCGCGGACGACTGCAGCGGGCGGTCAACCGGCTCATGTACGGCGACCGCGGTGACCCCTATGCCGTCCTCGCGCGGTTCAACCGCCAGGTGGAGTCCGCGCCCGGGCCGCAGGCGGTCCTCCAGGCGGTCGCCGAGAGCGTGGCCCGGGCGCTGCGGCTGCCGCACGCCGCCGTCGACCTGCGGGTCGGCGAGCGGTTCCAGTGCGGCGCCGAGGTCGGCACCCCGGTCGGCCGGCCGCTCGTGCTCCCCCTTTCCTACGCCGGGCAGCCGCTCGGCCGGATCGTGGCCAGCCCGCGGGGACCCGGGGAGTCCTTCGACGCGGCGGACCGGAGGCTGCTCGGCGAGCTGGCCCGGTCGGCTGGAGTCGCCGTCCAGGCGGTCCGGCTGACCGGCGACCTGCAGCGCTCGCGGGAGCGGCTGGTCATCGCCCGGGAGGAGGAGCGCCGCCGGCTGCGGCGGACGCTGCACGACGACGTAGGCCCTGCACTGTCCAGCGCCGTGCTGAAGCTGGGCGCCGTCCGCCGGATGCTGCCGCCCGAGTCACCGGCCGACGACCTGCTCCGCGTCGTCCGCGAGGACGTCCGGACGACGGTCTCCGGCGTGCGCGCCCTGGCCTACGACCTGCGTCCGCCCGTGCTCGACCAGCTCGGCCTGGTCGCGGCGGTCACCGACGCCGCCGAGCGGCTGGCGGGCGCCGAGGACGCCGGGGACCTGCGCGTGGACGTCGTCGCGACGCCCTTGCCGGCACTGCCGGCCGCCGTGGAGGTGGCCGCCTTCCGCATCGCCCTGGAGGCGCTGACCAACGCGGCCCGGCACGCCGCGGCGCGGACCTGCCGCGTGCGCTTCCGCCTGGACGGTCCCCCCGACCGGCCGCGGCTGCTCGTGTCGGTGGCGGACGACGGTGCCGGGCTGCCCTCGCGGGCCGGACCCGGCGTCGGGACGAGCTCGATGCGGGAGCGCGCCGAGGAGCTGGGCGGCACCCTCACGCTCGAGTCGGCGCCCGGTGCGGGCACGACCGTGCGGGCGGCTCTGCCGTTCGGGACGGACCCGTCGTGAACCCGCTGCGCGTGCTCGTCGTGGACGACCACCCGCTGTTCCGCAGCGGGCTCCGGGCCCTGCTCACCGCGGTCGACGGGCTGACCGTCGCCGGCGAGGCCGCGTCGGGTCCCGAGGCGGTGGAGCGTGCCGCGCAGTTGCGTCCGGACGTCGTGGTGATGGACCTGCAGATGCCCGGCCTCTCGGGCATCGAGGCGACCCGGCGCATCGTGGCGGCCGACCCGGCGGCGGGCGTGCTCGTGGTGACGATGTTCGAGGACGACCACTCGGTGTTCGCCGCGATGCGGGCCGGCGCCCGCGGCTACGTGCTCAAGGACACCGACGAGGAGCAGGTGCTCGACGCCATCCGTGCGGTGGCCCGGGGCGAGGCGATCTTCAGCCCGGCCGTCGCCCGCCGCGTGCTGGCCTTCTTCTCCGGACGGGTCCCCGCCGCTCCGCCGCGCGCCTTCCCCGAGCTGACGGCGCGCGAGCGGGAGGTGCTCGACCTCATCGCCCGGGGGCTGAGCAACGCCCAGATCACCGCGCGGCTGGTCGTGAGCCCCAGGACGGTCCGCAACCACATCTCGGCGATCTTCGCCAAGCTGCAGGTCGCCGACCGGGCGCAGGCGATCGTGCGGGCCCGCGAGGCGGGGCTGGGCTGAGGCCCGCGAGGCGGGGCTGGGCTGGGGCCCGCAAGGCGGGGCTGTGCTGAGGCCCGCGAGGCCGGGCCGTAGGCCGTCAGCCGGGGGGCCAGCCGAGGCCGCGCCCGCCGAGCAGGTGGAAGTGCAGGTGGTCCACCGACTGCCCGGCCCCCGGACCGGTGTTGGTGACCAGCCGGTAACCGGGCTGGGTGCCGTCGTCGGTGACCAGCCCCTCCTGCCGGGCGACGGTGTTCGCGGCGGTGACCACCTCGGCGAGCAGGCCCGGATCGGCGGTGGCGAGGGCGGCGGCCGTCGGGTGGTGGTCCCGCGGGATCACCAGCACGTGGGTGGGCGCCTGCGGGTTGATGTCGCGGAAGGCGAGCACCCGGTCGGTGCGGTGGACGACGTCGGCCGGCACCTCGCCGGCGACCATGCGGCAGAAGAGGCAGTCGGGCACGCCGCCGACCCTAGGACCTGGGCGGCGTCGCCCGCGCCCAGCACCGGATCGTGCACCCGGGCGGGCCGCCCCGGCGCGCGCGAGCCGTCGCCCGGGCCCGCGTTCACCCGATCAGGTGTCACGCACGGTAGCGAGTGCGGACCGGAGCCGCTCGGTCTGCCCCATCGGGGGTGCATCCGGCCGCCGCGGCTGGGAACGATCCGGTTCCTCCTTCACTGTCTGTCACCAAGGGCCGGATGCTGCCGGCCCAGGGGGACAGGCGTTGGCTCCGGCCGGCGCCGACATGGGGGGATCCGTGATCACGCACGTCCGCGGTCTGCTGACCGCCGTCCTGGCGACCGTCCTGGTGGGCATGGGGGTGGTCACCGCCCCCGGCGCCGCGGCCGCACCCGGGGACGCCGGGTACCAGGGTCCCTCCTACGCGGGGGCCGGCTACGTCCCGACGTCGGACAAGGCCCAGAGCAAGCTGTGGCACGCCCACGGGTCGTGGTGGGCCGACATGTTCGACACCGCCTCGGGCACCTGGCACATCTTCCGGCTCGACCGCGCGACCGGCACCTGGGTGGACACCAGCGTCCAGCTCGACGACCGGCGGAACACGCTCGCCGACGTCCTGTGGGACGGCACGCACCTGTACGTCGCCTCGCACGTGGTCACCATCTCCGGCGAGTCGGGTGCGACGCCGTCGAGGACGGGCAGCCCCGCCCGGCTGTACCGGTACAGCTGGACGGGATCGGGCTACCGCCTCGACGCCGGGTTCCCGGTCGCGATCAACGACAACTCCAGCGAGTCACTGACCATCGCCAAGGACTCCACCGGCACGCTGTGGGCCACCTGGACGCAGGTGAGCAGCACCCCGACCGGCACCGTCAGCACCGTCTTCGCCAACGCGACGACCGGCGCGGACACCGCCTGGGGCACGCCGTTCGCGCTGCCCGTCGCCGGCGCGACCGCGTCCCCCGACGACATCTCCAGCGTGGTCTCCTTCGGGCGCAACCGGATCGGGATCATCTGGAGCAACCAGCGCGAGGACGCCGTCCACTGGGCGGTGCACCGCGACGGCGCGGCGACCTCGGCGTGGACCGGGAGCCCCGCGGTCCGCGGCAACCGGACGGCCGACGACCACGTCAACATCAAGTCGGTGCAGGCCGACGCCTCCGGGCGGGTGTTCGCGGTGGTCAAGACCGGCGCCGACGACCCGGCCACCGACCAGTCGGCCGCGCTGATCAAGCTGCTCAGCTTCAAGCCGTCGAAGGGCCAGTGGCGGGTGACCACGGTCGGCACCGTGGCCGACTGCCACACCCGGCCGCTGCTCCTGCTCGACGAGCACCGCAAGAGCGTGCACGTGTTCGCGACCGCGCCCAGCAGCGGCGGCTGCCCGCACTCGGGCGCGCCCGGCACGATCTACGCCAAGACCGCGTCGCTGGACGACCCGGTGTTCGCCCCGGGCCGCGGCACGCCGGTCATCCGCGACGTCACCGCACCGGGCATGAACGACGCGACGTCGACCAAGCAGAGCGTCACCGCCGAGAGCGGGCTGGTCGTGCTGGCGAGCAACAAGGCCACGCAGCGGTACTGGCACGCCGACCTGAGCGGCGGGGTGCCGCAGCCGGTGGTGCCGACGGCGTCGTTCACCACGTCGACCACGAGCGGCGTGGCGCCGCTGCCGGTGGGCTTCACCGACACCACCCTCGGTGCGCCGACCGCGTGGGCCTGGGACTTCGGCGACGGCTCCACCTCGTCCGAGCAGCACCCGGCGCACACCTACGCGAAGCCGGGCGCGTACACCGTCACGCTGCGGGCCGGCAACGCCACGGGCACCAGCACGCCGGCCACCACGACCGTCATGGTGGGCGCCGCGCCGACGGGGACCGGCGTGATCACGGTCGGCGGCTCGGCGAGCGCGACGAGCACCGTGCCGACGGCGGAGATCACCGTGCCGCGGCCGGACGGCGTCCGCGCCGGCGACGTCCTGGTCGCGCACCTGACCGCGGACAACGCGCCGACGCTGGGCGTCGCACCGGCCGGGTGGGCGCCGCTGCTCGACGCTCCGCTGGCGATCGGCAACCGCGCGCGGGTGTTCGCCTACTACCGGGTGGTCGGCCTGCCGGAGGCCGAGCCGGCCGCCTACACCTGGCGGCTGGCGCCGGCCGAGCGCTGGGGGGCGGGCATCACCGCGTTCTCCGGCGTGGACCTGGGCGCGCCGTTCGACGCCGCGGTCGCGACCCGCGTGGACACCAGCGGCACCGCCGCGTCGCTCACCCTGACCGGGCCGACGACGGTCACCCCGGGCACCGTGCTGATCGGCGGGATCGGCCTCAACAGCACCAGCGTGCCGGTGACCGAGCCGGCCGGCTGGACCGAGGTGTGGGAGAGCGCCGGCGGCCAGGTCGCACAGTTCGTGCAGCAGGGCGCGTCCGCGGCCGGCCCGACCGGATCGGTCACCTGGAGCCTCGGTGGTCCCGCGATGGCCGGGGGCTGGGTCGCGGCGCTGCGCCCGGCCGCGAAGGTGGTGGCCCCGACGCCGTCGTTCACCGCGTCGACGACGCGCGGCACTGCGCCGCTGCCGGTGCGGTTCACCGACACCTCGACCGGCGCGCCGACGTCGTGGGCGTGGGACTTCGGCGACGGGACGACGTCCGCCGAGCAGAGCCCGTCGCACACCTACAGCAGGGCCGGCACCTACACGGTCCGGTTGGTGGCCGGCAACGCCGGTGGCGAGGGCGTCGCGGCCACCACCACGGTCACGGTGACGGGGGGGTCGGTGGCACCGGCGCCGAGCACCCCGGCCACCCCCTCCTGGGTGCCCGCGGTGGTCCACAAGGTGCTGAGCTGGCTCTTCAACGCCCTGCGGACCGGCGGGCGCTGACGCCGGGGCGGCCGGGCCGGGGGCACCTCCCGGCCCGGCCGCGCCGCCGCCGGGTTCACGAGGGGCGGTCAGGCCCAGCGGGTGCGCGCGGACAGGGCGGCCAGCGCCGCGGCGCCGGCGGTCGACGTGCGCAGCACCTCCGCCCCGAGGCGGACGGCGTGCGCGCCCGCGGCCCGGAACGCGACCACCTCTCCGTCGGTGAGCCCGCCCTCGGGCCCGACGACCACGGCGACCGTGCCGGAGCCGGGCACGTCGAGACCGGCGAGCGGCCGGCGCGCCTGCTCGTGCAGCACCACGGCCAGGTCCGCGTCGCCCAGCAGGCCGCACACCTCGCGGGTGCTCATCGGCTCGCCGACCTCCGGCAGCCGCGCGCGACGCGACTGCTTGGCCGCCGCCCGCGCCGCCGAGCGCCACCGGGCCAGGCCCTTGGCGGTGCGGTCGTCGCGCCAGCGGGTGACGCAGCGGGCCGCCGTCCACGGCACGATCCGGTCGACGCCGAGCTCGGTGGCGAGCTCGACGGCCAGCGGCCCGCGGTCGCCCTTGGGCAGCGCCTGGACCAGGACGAACTCGGGCGTGGGTTCGGGCACCTCGTGGCGGGCGAGCACGCGCACGCGCAGCCCGAGGGGGCCGGCGTCCAGCACGTCGCCCTCGGCGACCACCCCGCGGCCGTCACCCACACGCACCCGCTCGCCGGGCGCCAGGCGCAGCACGTCGACGGCGTGCCGCCCCTCCGGCCCGTCGACCAGCAGCTCCTCGACCTCGGGGACCGCGTCGAGGAGGAACAGCGGGGCGCCGGCCAGGGCGGGCACGTCGGCAGCGGTCATCGTCGTCCTCAGCGCCCGTTGAAGGCGTCGCGGACCCGGGAGAACAGGCCGCCCTGGCCCTCGCGGGTGCCGCCGGCGGTGTCCTCGCCCCGCAGCACCGCCAGCTCGCGCAGCAGCTTCTCCTGCTCGCCGTCCAGCCGGGTGGGCGTGCTGACCGCCACGTGCACGACCAGGTTGCCGCGGCCGGTGGCGCGCAACCGCGGCGCGCCGCGGCCGCGGAGGGTGAGCACGCTGCCCGACTGCGTGCCGGCGCGGATGTCGATGTCCTCCTCGCCGTCCAGCGTCTCCAGGTGCAGCGTGGTGCCGAGCGCCGCCGACGTCATCGGCAGCGTGACCTGGCAGTGCAGGTCCTCCCCGTCGCGGGTGAAGACCGGGTGGGGGCGCTCGTGGATCTCCACGTACAGGTCGCCGGGCGGGCCGCCGCCCGGGCCGACCTCGCCGTGGCCGGTGAGCCGGATGCGCATGCCGTCCTCGACGCCGGCCGGCACCTTCACGGGGATGGTGCGCCGGGCGCGGACCCGGCCGTCACCGCCGCACTTCGGGCAGGGGTCGGGGATGACCTGCCCGGTGCCGCCGCAGCTCGGGCAGGACCGGCTGGTGACCATCCGGCCGAGCAGGCCCGTCTGCACGCTCTGCACCTCGCCGCGGCCGGCGCAGGTGGTGCAGGTGGTCGGGTGGGTGCCTGGCGCGGTGCCGCCGCCGGTGCAGGTCTCGCACAACACGGCGGTGTCGACGGTGATGTCCTTGGTGGTGCCGAACACCGTCTCGTCCAGATCGAGCTCGACCGGGATCATCGCGTCGCGGCCGGCGCGGACCCGGCTGCGCGGCCCGCGGGCGGTGGCGCCCCCGAAGAAGGCGTCCATGATGTCGCCGAGGCCGCCGAAGCCCTGCGTGGAGAAGCCGCCCGCACCCGCGCCGACGCCGCTGTCGAACGGATCGCCGCCGAGGTCGACGATCCGGCGCTTCTCCGGGTCGCTGAGCGCCTGGTAGGCGCGGCTGACCTCCTGGAAGCGCTCCTTGGCGCCGGGGTCGGGGTTGACGTCCGGGTGCAGGTCGCGGGCCAGCCGCCGGTAGGCGCGCTTGATCTCGCCGTCGGACGCCCCGGGGGCCAGGCCCAGCACGCCGTAGTAGTCGGTTGCCATCGAGAAGTCTCAGCCTCAGCTCTCGGCCAGCAGGTGGCCGACGTAGCGGGCCACGGCTCGGACCGCGGCCATGTTCCCTGGGTAGTCCATCCGCGTGGGGCCGACGACGCCCAGACCGCCGAACGACCGGCCGCCGGAGCCGTAGCCCACCGACACGACCGACGCGCCGGCCAGCGCCTCGTGCGCGTTCTCCTCGCCGATCCGCACCAGCACCGTCCCCGCGTCGACCTCACCGATCAACCGCAGGACCACGACCTGTTCTTCCAACGCCTCCAGCAGCGGGCGCACCGTGCCGGCGAAGTCCAGCCCGCTGGTGCGGGCGAGGTTCGCCGTGCCGCCCACGACCAGCCGGTCCTCCCCCGGCTCGACCAGCGTCTCGACCAGGGCGGCGCTCAGCACGGCGAGCAGGCCGCGCAGGTGCGGCGGCGCGGTCTCGAGCAGCTCGGGCACCCTGCCACCCGCCTCGCCCAGCCGGGCCCCGCCGAACGTGGCGTTGAGCAGGCTGCGCAGCTCGGCGACGGCGTCGGCGTCGATCTCGACCGGGCTCTCCACCACCCGCTGCTCGACGCGGCCGGTGTCGGTGATGAGCACCAGCAGCAGGCGGGACGCGGTCAGCTGCACGACCTCCAGGTGCCGGACGGCGCTGCGCGACAGCGTCGGCCACTGGACGACGGCCACCTGCCGGGTGAGCGAGGCGAGCAGCCGCACGGTGCGGGTGAGGACGTCGTGCAGGTCGACGGCGCCGTCGAGGAAGCGCTCGATCGCCCGCCGCTCGGCCATCGACAGCGGCTTGACCGCCGACAGCCGGTCGACGAAGAGCCGGTACCCCTTGTCGGTGGGCACCCGGCCGGCGCTGGTGTGCGGCTGGGTGATGTAGCCCTGCTCCTCCAGCACCGCCATGTCGCTGCGGATGGTGGCCGGCGACACGCCGAGGTCGTGCCGCTCGGCGAGGGCCTTGCTGCCCACCGGGTCGTTGGTCGAGACGTAGTCCTGGACGATCGCCCGCAGGACCTCCAGCCGGCGTTCCTCGTGCGCCACGCGGACACCTCCCCGGACCGGTCGACGTGCCGTGCGGCACCTCACGGAGCGGCCGAGCCCGGTTCCGGGCTGGCACTCGCACGGACAGAGTGCCAACCCAGCATACGACCGGTGGGCCGTCCCGTCGCGGATCCCGGAGCGACGTGCGGCACGACGGGAGGACAGCGGCACGGGGTCGTTCTGCCCGTTAGGGTGACGACGTCGCGCCCGGGTCCGGGCAGGAGCACGGAGGTCGTCCCCCTGATCTTCAAAGCGGTACGCAACGGCCGCCCCTATCCCGACCACGGCCTGTCCACGCGCGACTGGGCCGCGATCCCGCCGCGGCAGGTGCGGCTGGACACCCTGGTGACCACCAAGCGGGAGCTGGCGCTCGACACCCTGCTGGCCGACGACTCGACCTTCTACGGCGACCTGTTCCCGCACGCGGTGCAGTGGCAGGGCGAGCTGTACCTCGAGGACGGCCTGCACCGCGCGCTCCGCTCGGCGCTGCAGCAGCGCACCGTGATCCACGTGCGGGTGTTCGACATGGACACCCGCGGCGCCGACTCCCGCGGCTCGGCGGCGGCCGCGGGCGCGGCGGACCCGGCCGCCGGTCCCAGCACCGAGGCCATCCCCGCCCAGCCGCCGGTGCCCGGCGCGCGCCGCTGGTAGCGGGGCGCGGGAGCGCGGCTCCCCTGCACCCCGCGGTCGGGGTCAGTCGCTGAGGTCGCGGACGACGGCGTCGGCGAGCAGCCGCCCGCGACCGGTGAGCACGGCACGCCCCGCCTGGTGCGCGCCGGGCTCGAGCAGCCCCCGGACGACGGCCTCGGCGGCCCGGGCGCGGCCGGCGGCCGACAGCCGGTCGAGCGGCAGGCCGTCGCGCAGCCGCAGGCCGAGCATCACCGCCTCGAGCGCCCGGTCGGCGTCGGTGAGCAGCTCGCGGTCGGCCGCCGGGCTCTCGCCGCGGGCCAGCCGGTCGGCGTAGGCGGCCGGGTGCTTGACGTTCCACCAGCGCAGCCCGCCGACGTGGCTGTGCGCGCCCGGCCCGATCCCCCACCAGTGCGCGTCGGCCCAGTAGAGCTCGTTGTGCCGGCAGCGCGCGGTGCGGGAGGTGGCCCAGTTCGACACCTCGTACCACTCGAAGCCGGCCGCGCGCAGGGTCGCGTCGGCCAGCTCGTAGCGGTCGGCGAGCACGTCGTCGTCGGGCATCGGCAGCTCGCCGCGGGCGACCCGGCGGGCCAGCCGCGTGCCGGGCTCGACGATGAGCGCGTAGGCCGAGACGTGGTCGACCGGCGCGGCCAGGACGGCGTCGAGGGAGGCGGTCCAGTCGGCGTCGGTCTCGCCCGGGGCGCCGTAGATGAGGTCGAGGTTGACGTGCTCGAAGCCGGCGGCACGGGCCTCGTGGGCGGCCGCCACGGCCCGGCCGGGGGTGTGCCGGCGGTCGAGCACCGCCAGCACGTGCTCGGCCGCGGACTGCATGCCGAGGCTGACCCGGGTGAAGCCGGCCTCCCGCAGCCGGGCCAGCGAGGCCGGGCCGACCGACTCGGGGTTGGCCTCGGTGGTCACCTCGACGTCGTCGGCGACCGGGAACAGCTCCCGGACGGCGGCCAGCACGGCGGCCAGGTCGTCGGCCGGCAACAGGGTCGGCGTGCCGCCACCGACGAACACGGTGGAGACGGTCGGCCGGTCGGGGCCGAGCACGTCGGCGGCCGCGCGCAGCTCGGCGATCGCCGTCCCGGCGTACTCGGCGCGGCCGGCGCCGGGCCCCAGCTCGTCGGCGGTGTAGGTGTTGAAGTCGCAGTAGCCGCAGCGCGTCGCGCAGAACGGGACGTGCACGTAGAGGCCGAAGGGCGTCGAGGTCAGCCCCTCGCGCGCCGGCCCGGGGAGCCAGTCCGGTCCGAGCCGATCCGCGGCAGCGGGAGCCGGTAGCAGCGGCACGGGCGCGTCCATGGGCCTCCCAGTGTCCCCCGCCGCGGTCGGACGGTGCGCCGACCGCGCTCGGCCGGGCCGCGAGCCCGGGGCCACCGGGCACGATGCCGGGATGGACGACGACGAGGTGCTGCACGTCACGGTCGACCGGGGCGTGGCCACCCTGACGCTGGACTCCCCGACCGACCGGAACGCGCTGTCCCGCGCGATGCGCGCGCGGCTGCGGACGGCGCTGGCCGACGCGCTGGCCGACGACGCGGTGCGGGTGGTCCGGCTCGACCACACCGGGCGGGTGTTCTGCTCCGGCATGGACCTGCGCGAGGCCGCCGGCGGATCGGCGCAGGAGCAGGGGGTGCGGGAGTTCCCCGAGCTGCTGCAGACCATCTGGTCGGCGCCCAAGCCGGTGGTCGCCGTCGTCCGCGGGTCGGCGCGGGCCGGCGGGGTTGGCCTGCTCGCGGCCTGCGACGTGGTGCTCGCCGGGAGGTCGGCGACCTTCGCCTTCTCCGAGGTGCGGCTCGGGCTGGTGCCGGCGGTGATCTCGGCCGTGGTGCTGCCGCGGATGGTGCGGCACGTGGCGCACCGGCTGATGCTGACCGGCCAGGTCTTCGACGCCGCGACGGCGCTGGCCGGCGGGCTGGTCGACCTGGTGGCGGCCGACGACGAGGTCGACGCCGAGGCGGCGGGGCTCACCGGCGAGCTGACCGCCGGGGCACCCTCCGCCCTCGCCGAGACCAAGCGGCTGCTGCGCGGCGGGCAGGAGCGGCTGGACGTCGACGAGCTGCTGGAGATCTCCGCCCGGCGCTTCGCCGGCGAGGAGGGGCAGGAGGGCATCGCCGCGTTCCGCGACAAGCGCCGTCCCCGCTGGGTGCCGGAAGGCTGAGGCCCCGGCCGAGGGACGTGTCCGTCGCGCTCGTGCCGTGGGTGCCCGTGGCACCCACGGCACGAGGAGTCGGTGGACCCAGGTGCGGCCCCGGGGTGCCGGCCGGCGAACGACAGGCCGTCCTCGACGTGATGGACACCGCGCACGACGAGCGAGCCGAAGACCTGCTCCGGCCGGAGCCGTGATCGTCGACGCGTCGGTCGTCATCGACGCCGTCGCGGACGCCGGCCCGCGGGGCACGGCAGCACGGTCGGCCCTCGCAGCGGTACCGGCCGCCGAGCCGTTGATCGCACCCGGCCACTTCGCCTTCGAGGTCATGTCCGGACTGCGAGCCGCGGCGCACCGTCCCGGGCACCCGCTGCGACCGGCCGACGTCCCGTCGGCGCTTGCGGCTGCCGAGTCGCTGGAAGTAGTCATCGAAGGCACTCCGTGGTCCGACGTCCACCGCGCATGGGCTCTCCAGGGGTCGATGCGGTACGCGGACGGGCTCTACGTCGCTGCCGCCGAACGCCACGCCACTGCACTGCTGACTGCCGACGGCCGCGTCGGCAGGTCCGGCGCCTCGATCCGGTGCGAGCTCGTCACGGTGGTCCCCGGGCGCGTCTGATGACCCGCGACGTGCGACGGCCGGGTCGAGCCGGCGGTCCGGGGGATCAGCGCAGGCGGCGGGTGTTGTCGGGCAGCCGCTGCGTGACGCCCCGGGCGTCGAGCCACTCGGCCAACGGCACGGCCACCCGGCGGGTGGTCCCCCACGCCCGGCGGGCCTGGCTGAGCGTGAACGGTTGCGGCAGCCCTGCGAGCCGCGATCGCGCCTCGGCCTCGACGTCCGGCGCCAGGTAGACGCCCTCGGCGATGCGCAGCAGCTGGCCGTCGCGCACCGCCGCGGCCAGCTCCCGCACCCCCAGGCCGGCGGCTCCCAGCTCACCGGCCTCCGGCGCGGCGAACGGATCGGCGGCCAGCCGCGCCCGGACCGCGTCGACCGCCTTCTGCACCCTGTCGGGCAGCGCGGCGCTCGCTGCGGTCACCCGACCGTCTCGCAGCGCCAGCGGCGGGCGGACCACGGCGGCGACCAGCTCGGCGACGGGCAGGTCGAGCTCGCGGCGCACCACCTCGACCGGCGGCCCCGGCTCCAGCGGGTGCCGCTGGCGGTAGGCGCCCACCAGCGGCGGCACTCGGACGGCGAGCTCGTCGACCAGGCCCGCGGCCAGCAGCCACGGCCCGACCGCGGTCGCCCCGTCCGGCACCGGCCAGCCCATCGCCGAGAAGTCGTCGGCGCGCACCACCCGGCGGCGGGCCAGGTCGGCCGCCGCCCCGGCGGCGCCCGGCTCCTGCGCGGCGAGCTCGCCCGCCCGCACCCGCGCCGCGCCGCGCCGCCGCAGCTCCGGCGGGTCGACGTCCCGGACGTCGGCGCCGACCACCCGCCGCGCACCCGGGTCCCGCAGCAGCAGCCGGTCCCCCACCCGCAGCGGCAGCGGCGCAGCCAGCCGCAGCCGCACGGCCGCGCCGTCCAGCGGGCGCAGCCGCGCACCCACCGCCGCGGAGCCGACGTGCACCACCGGCTCGGCCGGCAGCCGGCCCGCCGCCCGCCCGGCCAGCGTTCCGTCGACCAGCGAGGTGCGGCGGAAGGCGCCCGGGGTGAGCAGCGCGTCGCCGCGGCGGAGGTCCTCGACGGCGACCCCGCGCAGGTTGAGCGCCACGCGGGCCGTGGCCGCGGCCGTCTCGACCGGCTCCCCCAGCGACTGCAGACCGCGCACGACCACGTCGCGGTCCCCGAGCAGCAGCCGGTCGCCGACCCTCACGGTGCCCGCGGCCAGCGTGCCGGTGACCACCGTTCCGGCGCCGCGGATCGTGAAGGCGCGGTCGATCCACAACCGCACCGGCGCGGCCGGGTCGGCCGGGGGCAGGCCGGCGAGCAGCCGCTCCAGCGCCGCGACCAGCTCCGGCACCCCGGCCCCGGTCAGCGCGCTCACCGCGATCCCGGGCACCGCACCCATCGACGTGGCGGCGAGCCGCTCCCGGACGTCGGCCAGCACCGGAGCGGGATCAGCCAGGTCGGCCTTGGTCACCGCGAGCAGCGCGTGCCGCACCCCCAGCGCGTCGAGCACCGCGACGTGCTCGGCGGTCTGCGCCGACCAGCCGTCGTCCGCGGCGACGACCACCAGCGCCGCCGGCACCGAGCCGACGCCGGCGAGCATGTTGCCGACGAACCGCTCGTGGCCGGGGACGTCGACCACCGCCAGCCGCCGGCCCGAGGGCAGCGTCGTCCAGGCGAAACCCAGGTCGATGGTCAGCCCGCGGCGGCGCTCCTCCTCCCACCGGTCGGGCTCCATGCCGGTGAGCGCGCGCACGAGCGCCGACTTGCCGTGGTCGACGTGGCCGGCGGTCGCGATGACGTCCATGCCGCCCGTCGCCGTCGGGGTCACGTGCACCGCCGGGCGACGTCCAGCACCGCGGCGGCGAGCGCGTCGTCGTCCGACGGCGGCAGGCTGCGCAGGTCCAGGAGCGTGCGGTCGTCGGCGAGGTAGCCGACCACCGGGGGCGTGCCCAGGCGCAGCGGCTCGGCGAACGTGGCGGGCAGCGCCAGGGCGGCGCTGGGCAGCGGCTGCTCGGGGGCCCCGCCCCCGCCCACCCGCGCCCCGGAGGCGACCGCCGCCGCGTCGACGCCCTCGGCGGCCAGCCGCGCGGCCAGCGCCTCGGCGCGGGCGCGCAGCCCGGCCGCGTCGGCGGCGAGCATCCGCAGGACCGGCGGCTGCGGCCCGCGCAGCGTGGCCTCGAGCGCCGCGAGGGTCGTCTTGTCGACCCGGAACGCCCGGTACAGCGGATGCCGGCGCAGCCGCTTGACCAGGTCGGCGCGGCCCAGCACGAGGCCGGCCTGCGGTCCGCCGAGCAGCTTGTCCCCGCTGGCCAGGACCAGATCGGCGCCGGCGGTCAGGGTGGTCTGCAGGTCCGGCTCGTCGGGCAGCGCGGGGTGCGGGCGCAGCAGGCCGGAGCCGATGTCGGCGACCAGCGGGACGCCGCTGCCGGCCAGCGCGACGGCGAGCTCGGCCACCGGCACGGCCCGGGTGAAGCCCCGGACGACGAAGTTCGACGGGTGCACCTTGAGCACCGCACCGGTCTCCTCGTGCAGGGCGTCGCGGTAGTCGTCGAGGGTCACCCGGTTCGTCGTCCCCACCTCGCGCAACCGGGCGCCCGTGGCCACGAGCAGGTCGGGGATGCGGAACCCGTCGCCGATCTCGACCAGCTCGCCACGGGCGAGCACGAGCTCGCGCCCCTGCCCCAGGGCCGTGGCCACCAGGGCGAGCGCGGCCGCGCAGTTGTTCACCACGAGCGCGGCCTCGGCCGCGGGCACCGCCTCGCGCACGGCGGCCAGCGCGCCCTCGCCGCGGGGACCCCTCCGCCCGGTGGCGAGGTCGAGCTCGACGTCGGTGGTGCCGGCGGCGGCGACCACCGCCTCGACGGCGGCGGCCGACAGCGGGGCCCGGCCGAGGTTGGTGTGCACGACGACGCCGGTGGCGTTGAGCACCGGCCGCAGGCTGCTCGGCCGCTGCGGCAGCGAGGCCAGCACGGCGTCGACCACGCCGTCCGGCGGCAGCTCGCCGTCCCGTACCCGCTGCTGGGCGGCCTGCACCGCGGCCTTGACCAGGTCGCGGCCCAGCCGCAGCGCGGCGGCCGCCACGGGTGGCTCGGCCAGCAGCGCGTCGGTGCGGGGCACCAGCCGCCGCGGATCGTCGGTCATCGCCGCCGAGCGTAGGAGGCGGTGCACCGGGTGCACCGGGTGCACCCGTGGTCCCGGGGCCGGGCCGGACTGCCCGGCCCCGGGACCCCGGACGGCCGCCGGTCAGCAGGCGTTGCCCGACGCGCCGGCGAAGCCCGGCCTGGCCGTGGCCGTCCCCGGTGCCATGCGGTCCGACGGGCTCGCGCCGCCGCCACCGGTGCGCGACCAGTGCCGCTCTCCGACGGTGACCTCCGCGAGTTCGAAGGTCGTCCGGTAGGGCGAGAACTGCACGTGCTCGTTGACCGCGTAGAGCGCCTGCGGGGCGCACACGAACAGCGCGAGCGCCTGGTCGTGCACGTAGGCGTCGATCTTCTCGGCCACGCGGACCAGCGCCTCGCCGCCCAGTTGCACCCTCATCTCGTCGAACAGCGCGTCGAAGCCCTCGTCCGGCGGCCCGGCGCGGAAGGCACCGTCCCGGCCGAAGTACTCCCGGTGCACCGCGGCCGGGGGCGCCTCGGAGGAGAGGTCGAACCAGCCGTGCACCAGCACGTCCCACGGCAGGTCCAGCTTCTTCTCCACCAGCGCCCGCGCACCTGCGGGCAGCTGGTCGGCCGGGACGACGAGCACCTCGACCTTCAGCTCCAGCGTCGAGCGGATGCCGGCGGCGAGCATGTGCGCGATCTCGGCGAAGTTCTCCCCGGCGGCGATCCGCAGCGGCCGGCGGGCCGGCCAGGACGCCGTCGCGAAGGCCTCCCGCGCCTTCTCCCGATCGAGCTCGTAGGGCGTGGCGCCCTCGGGGAAGCCGCTGCACCAGGGCGGGGTCATCGCGGGGATGACCGAGGCGTAGCCGTGCAGGCCGTCGCGGACGACCGCCTCCCGGTCGATGGCCATGTTCAGCGCCCGCCGCACGTGCACATCGGACAGCGGCGCGTCGCTGCCCCGGTTGACGATGCCGACCAGCACCCGGTTGGCATCGGAGACGACCAGCCGGGCGTGCGCGGAGTCCTGCACCCGCCGGGCGTCGGCGGGCGAGACCTCGGTGACGATGTCGACCTCGCCCTCGGTGTCGCAGACCAGGCGGAGCGCCTCGGCGGGGTCGACGTCGTTGCGGAAGACCGCGCGCTCGATCCGCGGGCCGCGGTCGGCCCGGTTCCAGTGGTCGCGGTTGGCCTCCAGCACGACCTGCGGATCGCGCTGCTCGCTCTCGATGAGCCAGCTGGACGTGTACGGCTCGGCGGCCATCAGGACGTGGCGGGTGGTGATGGACGAAGCACCCTGGACCAGGGTGAACGGACCGGTGCCCCACGGGCCCGGCTCGTCGATCACCTACCAGTGCCCCTCGCCGGAGCCGTGCTTCTTGTAGCCGAACCCCGGCGCGTCCGGGCCGTCCCAGAAGGCGCTGCTGGCTATGTGGAAGCCGCGGAACTTGCCGATGGCCAGCCCGTCGGGACCGGGGAAGTGGAAGCGCAGGGTGTGGTCGTCGACCACCTCGGCGGTGGACTCCGGCGCCGGGAAGTTGAGCCAGGTGCCCGGCGGGTGCGGGGCGGCCCAGCGCTGCATCTCGTCGAAGTTCTGCTTGACGTTGTGCGCGGTGAAGTGCTCGCCGTCCTGGAAGCGGACGCCGCGGCGCAGCTCGAGCTCCAGCGTCCCGTCGTCCAGCCACTCCGAGGACTCGGCCAGGGAGTAGACCGTGCGGCCGTCCTGGTCGATCCGGATCGGCTCTTCCATGGTGTTCCAGGTGATGAACAACCAGTTCAGTGGCGAGGGGTCGACGACGTGGACGGTGCCGACCGGTTCCGGAGGTGCGGTCATGGGTGTCTCCCCTGGGTCCCGCCCGGGCGGCCCGGGCGCCCGGCGCAGCGGCGCTGAGTGAGCGGGGTCACGCCGCAACCGGACCATAGCGGGCAACCGGATCGCGCGTCACCCACTTCGGGCGCACGCCGCGACCGGCCGGGGCGGTGCCCGGCCGGCCGCGGGCAGGGCTGGCGGAGGCGGACGGGAATCGAACCCGCCTGACCGAGATGCTCGGCCACGTCGGCTTTAGAGGCCGCGGGGGCCACCAGGCACCCTGACGCCTCCGCCGGCGATGCTACGTGCCGGTGGCCGCCGCCCCGTCCGGCGCCGTCCGGACGAAGCGCAGCGCCCGCTCCCAGAGCTGCTCGGACGCTTGCGCGTCGTACTCGCCGGGCAGGCTCGGGTCGGTGAACAGGTGGCCGGTCGCCGGGTACTCGTAGGTCTCGGTCGGGGCACCGGCGGCCCGGACCTCCCCGACGAAGGCATCGAGCCAGTCCTGGTGCCGCAGAGGGTCGCCGAGGGCGTTGTGCATCTGCACGGCGGTCCCGCGCGGCCACGCCGGGCCGCCGAGCACGGCCAGCGGCAGCGCTCCGGACACCAGCAGCACCCCGCTGCAGCGGCGCGTGGTGGCGACGTGCTCGGCCATGCCGGCGCCGTTGGAGAACCCGGCCGCGACGAACCCGTCGGCCAGGGGCTCGGCGGCCGCCACGGCCCGGCGCATGAGTTCGGGGAAGCCGACCTCGTCGACGAAGCGGCCGGCCTCGGTCTGGTCGTCGAACACCCGGCCGTCGTACTGGTCGACGACGAGCACGGTGTGCCCGTCGGCGCGGAGCCGCTCGGCGGCGTCGAGCACTCCCGGCCGGACGCCGAGGGCGGAGTGGAACAGCGCGACATCGGTCATGCGGACCACGGTCCCGCGGCCCCGGTGACAGCGGCCTGTCACCGTCCCCGGAGAAATGTCGGTGGGTCCTGCCACCCTCCGGGCATGAACCGCACCGACCGGTTGCACGCGCTGTCCGAGGAGCTGCGCCGCGCGGGCTCGCGCGGCCGCACCGCGGCTCGGCTGGCCGCGTGGCTCGAGGTGAGCGTCCGCACCGTCAAGCGCGACGTGTCCGCGCTGCAGCAGGCCGGGCTGCCGGTGTGGGCCCGGTCCGGCCCCGGCGGCGGTTACGTCCTCGACGCCGCGGCCACGTTGCCGCCGGTCACGCTCACGCCGGAACAGGCCGCCGCCATCGCGGTCGCCCTGGCGACCCAGCCCGACGGCCCGTTCGCGACCGACGGACGGGTGGCCCTCGAGAAGGTCCTCGACGTGCTCGACCCCGGCGGCCGGGAGCGGGTCGAGCTGCTCGCCCAGCGGGTGTGGGTGCGCACACCGGCCGGGCAGGCGTCCGGCGTCCGCTCGGTCGTCGAGCAGGGGCTGTCGCGGCGCCGCGTCGTGGTCATCGGCTACCGCGACGGCGCCGGCCGGGTCACGCGGCGGCGCGTGGAACCGCAGATGCTGGTCCGCACCGGTGACCACTGGTACCTGATCGCCTGGTGCCTGGAGCGGGACGCTCCGCGCTGGTTTCGCTGCGACCGGGTCGAGAGCGCCGCCCTGACGCCCGAGGCCGCGGCCGAGCGCGACCCCGCCTCCTTCGGCACGCCGCCGCCCGACGCCCACCCGGTCCGCCCACGCCGGAGCCCGGCTCACCCCGCCGGCCGCCGGCTCCCCGGGGCGGCCCACCCCGCCGGCCGCCGGCTCACCGGCGCGGCTGGCCCGGCGGCCGCCGGAACCGGCTCCGGAGCCGACGACGACCGCGGGCTGGCCCCCGTCATCCACCTACGATCGGCCAGGTGACCACGGCACCGACGAGGCCCTCGGCCGCGATCCGGCTGACGCAGTACGCCCACGGCGGAGGGTGCGCGTGCAAGATCCCGCCCGGCGAGCTGGAGGCGGTCGTGGCCGGGCTGGTGCGCACCGGCCCGGTCGACCCGGCAGGCGAGCTGGTGGTCGGGCTGGACGACGGCGACGACGCGGCCGTCGTGCGCATCCCCGGCGGCCAGGGGCTGGTGCTCACCACCGACTTCTTCACGCCGGTGGTCGACGACGCCCACACCTTCGGCCGGATCGCCGCCGCGAACGCGCTGTCCGACGTATACGCCATGGGTGGCACCCCGGTGGTCGCGGTGAACCTGCTCGGCTGGCCCCGCGATGTGCTGCCCGCCGAGCTGGCCGCGGAGGTGCTGCGCGGTGGGCTGGAGGTCGCCCAGGAGGCCGGCTGCCACGTCGGTGGTGGGCACTCGATCGACGACCCCGAGCCCAAGTACGGCATGGCCGTGACCGGGCTGGTCGACGTCGACCGCATCATCCGCAACGACACCGCGGCCGCGGGTACCGCGCTGTCGCTCAGCAAACCGCTCGGCGTCGGGGTGCTCAACAACCGGCACAAGGCCACCGGTGAGGTGTCGGAGCAGGCGGTGGCGTCGATGACGACGCTCAACCGCGACGCCGCCCGGGCCGCCGTCGCGGCGGGCATCCGGGCGGGCACCGACGTCACCGGCTTCGGCCTGCTCGGCCACCTGTACAAGATGGCCCGGGCCAGCGGGGTCACCGCGGTCGTCGAGGCCGCCGCCGTCCCGTACCTCGCCGGTGCCCGGGAGGCGCTGGCGGAGGGCTTCGTCTCCGGCGGCACCCGCCGCAACCTCGACTGGGTGCGCCCGCACGCCGACCTCTCGCGGATCCCGGACGGCGAGGCGCTGCTGCTGGCCGACGCGCAGACCTCCGGCGGGCTGCTGCTCGGCGGGGAGGTCCCCGGCGCGCCCGTGATCGGCGAGTTCGTGCCGCGCCAGGACCACGTGGTCATCGTCCGCTGACAGCCGCGGGAGCATCGCAGCGAGGAACGAGC
>NZ_JAOVZT010000053.1 GCF_025716945.1 Geodermatophilus sp. YIM 151500 | reverse complement strand
GCCTACGTGCACGAGAACTCGGCCTACTCCACATGAGCACCGACAACGCCCACATCCCGACGCACACGAGTGCAGCGCAGGATCCCGTGCCGCCTCGCTTCCGGTTCGAGGAGAACTTCCCCCGAGTCCGGGTGGACGAGGCATCGTTCGGTTCCCGGGTGGACGACGTGCCGTCGGGCGTCCGAGTCGACGAGAACATCTGGGTCGACGAGACGCCCGCCCGACCGGCGCGCCGTCGGATCGGCGGCAGCCGGGTGATGCGCACCTACGACCCGGAGGGCGACCGCGTCAAGGCGGCCGTCCTCACCGGGGCGCTGCCGTGGCTGCGGGAGTTCAGCGGCCGGGTGATCGTGGTCAAGTACGGCGGGCACGCCATGGTCGACGACGAGTGCCGCCGCGCCTTCGCCGAGGACATGGTGTTCCTGCGGACCTG
>NZ_JAOVZT010000052.1 GCF_025716945.1 Geodermatophilus sp. YIM 151500 | reverse complement strand
CTCGTTGGCCACCACCGCGAACCCCTTGCCGGCCTCCCCGGCCCGGGCCGCCTCGATGGTCGCGTTCAACGCCAGCAGGTTGGTCTGCTCCGCGATCGAGGTGATCACCTTGATCACGTTGCCGATCTCCGCCGAGGAGTCGCCCAGCTTGGCCACCGTCGCCGTCGTGCTCGCCGCCGCGGCCACCGCCCGGGCGGCCACCTCGCTGGCCTCGGCCGCGTTCGAGGCGATCTCCCGGATGCTCGCACCCATCTGCTCGGCCCCGGCGGCCACCGTCTGCACGTTCCGGGACACCTCCTCGGCCGCACCGGCGACCACCCCCGACTGCGCCGAGGTCTCCTCCGCCGACGCCGAGATCTGCGCCGAGCTGGCCGACAACTCCTCACTGGAGGCCGCCACCGCATCCGCCGAGGACACCACCGAGCTCAACACCTCACGCA
>NZ_JAOVZT010000051.1 GCF_025716945.1 Geodermatophilus sp. YIM 151500 | reverse complement strand
CGGCAGCGGCTCCAGCTCGAGCTCGGCGCGGTCCACCGCCAGCCGCAGCCCGGGGCAGCGGTCGAGCAGCACGCCGAGGGCGACCCGGGTCTCCATCCGGGCCAGGTTGGCCCCGAGGCACAGGTGCACGCCGGAGCCGAACTCGAGGTGGTCGTTGGGCGAGCGGGTGATGTCGAACGTGTCCGGGTCGGGGAACGCCCCGGGGTCGCGGTTGGCCGAGGCGATCAGCGGCTCGACGATCGCCCCGGCGGGGATGGTCTCGCCGTGCCAGGTGACGTCCTCGGCGGCGGTCAGCGGTTTCGTGCCGTGCACCGGGCCGGAGTGGCGGAGCACCTCCTCCACGGCGCCGGGCATCAGCTCGGGCCGCTCGCGGAGCAGGGCGAGCTGATCGGGGTGGTCGAGCAGGGTGACCACCGCGTTGCTGATCAGGTGGTAGGTGGTCTCGTAGCCGGCGGTGA
>NZ_JAOVZT010000050.1 GCF_025716945.1 Geodermatophilus sp. YIM 151500 | reverse complement strand
CAGGGCGGCGACCAGGTCGTCGACCTTGCGGGTGGACACGCCCTCCACCCACGCCTGCATCACCACCGCGTGCAGCGCCACGTCGATGCGCCGGCGCGGGGCCAGCAGCGAGGGGAAGAACGATCCCGAACGCACCTTGGGGATCTTCACCGTCAGATCCCCGGCGGTGGTCGCGACCAGCCTGTCCCGGGTGCCGTTGCGCTGGGTGGTGCGGCTCTCGGTGCGCTCGTGGGGTGCGGCGCCGATGTGCGCGGTCGCCTCGGCGTCGATCACCGCCTGCAGCATCGTGTGCAGCAGGCGGCGCATCAGCTCGCCGCCGTCCGCGCTGCGGAGTGCCTCGCTCAGCTCGAGCAGGGCAGACTGATCCAGGGCCATCGTGTGAGTCCTCTTCTGCGAGTTCCTTGGCGGGTTCTCGCAGAGCCTCACGCGGTGGCCCCTCGACGTCGGTGACCGACACGATCACCGAGG
>NZ_JAOVZT010000004.1:375576-381041 GCF_025716945.1 Geodermatophilus sp. YIM 151500 | reverse complement strand
GGGGACCCTCCGGGCCCCCGCTCGTCCCGGCGACGACCGCGGCCACGTGCCGTTCCCCGGCCGCGCGGAGCCCCGCCTCGGCCCGTCTAGGGGGGGCCTCCGGCCCCCACTCGGCGCGCCGATCCCGCAGAGCGGCTCGCCGGCCGACGAGACAGCCGAGGCCGTCCCCCCAGCCCGAGGGAGACGCAGCCCGTTCCCGGCTCTCGTCCAGGGATCGCACAGGTCCCCCGGTGTACCGTCGATCCCGACGACGCTGCACCGAGCGCCGGGGTGCCCGCCCGGGTCGCAAGGGGCGTCCCCGGACGATCAGGAGGGTCGACGGGCAGGTGCCGGGTCCTCCGGCCGCCCGGCATCGGTGTATGGAACGCAAGAAGATCTTCCGCTCCGTGTGGTTCTGGGTCGTGCTCGTCGTCCTGCTGGCCCTGACCTTCTCCTCGCTGGTCGGCGGTGACGGCGGCGGCACCCAGGTGTCCACGTCCACGGCGCTGGCGCAGTTCGACCAGGGCAACGTCGAGAGCGTCACGATCAACGACAAGGAGCAGACCCTCGACATCCGGGTCGCGGAGCCGGTCGAGGGCAGCGAGGAGATCACCACCTCCTACCCGATCGGCGCGTCCGACGAGGTCTTCAACCTGGTGTCGGGGCTCGGCGACGGCGAGCGCGTCGACTTCGACACCAACGTCACGCAGGACAGCGTGCTCGTCGGCATCCTGGTCAGCTTCCTGCCGTTCCTCATCCTCCTGCTATTGCTGTTCTGGCTGTTCAACTCGATGCAGGGCGGCGGCCGCGGGGTCATGGCCTTCGGCAAGTCCAAGGCCAAGGTGGTCAGCAAGGACACCCCGAAGACCACGTTCGCCGACGTCGCCGGCGCCGACGAGGCGGTCCAGGAGCTGCACGAGATCAAGGACTTCCTGCAGAACCCGGTCAAGTTCCAGGCCGTGGGCGCGAAGATCCCCAAGGGCGTGCTGCTGTTCGGCCCGCCCGGTACCGGCAAGACCCTGCTCGCCCGCGCGGTCGCCGGTGAGGCCGGCGTGCCGTTCTTCTCCATCTCCGGTTCGGACTTCGTCGAGATGTTCGTCGGCGTCGGCGCCAGCCGGGTGCGCGACCTGTTCGAGCAGGCGAAGAACAACGCCCCGGCGATCATCTTCGTCGACGAGATCGACGCGGTCGGCCGTCACCGCGGCGCCGGCATGGGCGGCGGGCACGACGAGCGCGAGCAGACGCTGAACCAGATGCTCGTCGAGATGGACGGGTTCGACGTCAAGGGCGGCATCATCATGATCGCCGCCACGAACCGGCCCGACATCCTCGACCCGGCGCTGCTGCGCCCCGGGCGGTTCGACCGCCAGATCGCCGTCGACCGTCCCGACCTCGAGGGCCGCAAGAGGATCCTCGAGGTCCATGCGTCGGGCAAGCCGCTCGCCCCGGACGTCGACCTGGAGACGGTCGCCCGGCGCACGCCCGGCTTCACCGGCGCCGACCTGGCCAACGTGCTCAACGAGGCCGCCCTGCTCACCGCCCGCACGAACGGCTCGGTGATCACCGACGAGCAGCTCGAGGAAGCCATCGACCGCGTCATCGCCGGCCCGGAGCGCCGTACCCGGGCGATGAGCGAGAAGGAGAAGAAGGTCACCGCCTACCACGAGGGCGGGCACGCGCTGGTGGCGCACGCGCTGCCCAACCTCGACCCGGTGCACAAGGTGACGATCCTGCCGCGCGGCCGCTCGCTGGGGCACACGCTCGTGCTGCCGACCGAGGACAAGTACACCCAGACCCGGTCGGAGATGATCGACACGCTGGCGTACGCGCTCGGCGGCCGGGCGGCCGAGGAGCTGGTCTTCCACGAGCCGACCACCGGCGCGGGCAACGACATCGAGAAGGCCACCGCGATGGCCCGGGCCATGGTCACCCAGTACGGGATGAGCGCCAAACTCGGCGCGGTCAAGTACGGCAGCGACCACTCCGAGCCGTTCCTCGGCCGCGACATGGCCACCCGGCCCGACTACTCCGAAGCCGTCGCCGCCGACATCGACGCGGAGGTGCGCGCGCTGATCGAGGCGGCGCACGACGAGGCGTGGGAGATCCTCGTCGAGTACCGCGATGTCCTGGACCAGTTGGTGCTCGAGCTGATCGAGAAGGAGACGCTGTCCAAGGAGGACATGGCACGCATCTGCACCGGCGTCCGCAAGCGGCCCTCGCTCGCCCCGTACAACGGCTTCGGCAAGCGGACACCCTCTGACCGGCCGCCGGTGCTCACCCCGGCCGAGCAGGCGGGCAACGGCGCGGCCAACGGCCGCCCGGCCGCGGACGAGACGCCGGTCGGCGACGTCGGCGCCCCGGTGCAGCGCTGAGCCGGCCACCCGGAGCCCCGTCGTGAGCGAGGTGCCCGCCGAGCCCGCGGACGTAGCCCTGCCGCCCGCCCGCGGGGTGGACCAGGACCGGGCGGCGGCCGCCGTCCGCGAGCTGCTCATCGCCGTGGGGGAGGACCCGGACCGTCCCGGGCTGCAGGAGACCCCGGCCCGGGTCGCCCGCGCCTACGCGGAGACCTTTGCCGGGCTCTGGCAGGACCCCTACGACATCCTCGCGACGACGTTCGACGAAGACCACGACGAGCTCGTGCTGGTCAAGGACATCCCGATGTACTCGACCTGCGAGCACCACCTCGTGCCCTTCCACGGGGTCGCGCACATCGGCTACATCCCCGGGGACGACGGCCGGGTGACCGGGCTGTCCAAGCTGGCCCGGCTGGTCGAGGTGTTCGCCCGGCGCCCGCAGGTGCAGGAGCGGATGACCAGCCAGATCGCCGACGCGCTCGCCGACGTCCTCAAGCCGCGCGGGGTGCTCGTGGTCATCGAGGCCGAGCACCTGTGCATGGCGATGCGGGGGATCCGCAAGCCCGGTGCGACCACGGTGACCTCGGCCGTGCGCGGCATCTTCCGGGACAGCGTGGCCACCCGGAACGAGGCGATGAGCCTGGTCCTGGGGCGATGACGGGGGCGACCGGCGAGTGAGCACCGCTGGGAGGTCTGCGAGCGCGTCGGGAGCCGGGCCGTGGGCGTGAGGCACCCGCTGCTGGCGCACCCCGGCCGCTGCGTGGTCATGGGGGTCCTCAACGTCACGCCGGACTCGTTCTCCGATGGCGGCTGCTTCGCCGACCCGGCCGAGGCGGTCGCCCACGGCCGGGCGATGGCCGCCGCCGGGGCCGACTGGGTCGACGTCGGCGGCGAGTCCACCCGGCCCGGCGCCGACCGGGTCGATGCCGACGAGGAGTGCCGCCGGGTCCTGCCGGTCATCCGCGAGCTGGCCTCCGCCGGCGTCCGCACCAGCGTCGACACCACCCGCGCCGAGGTCGCCGAGGCCGCCCTCGCCGCGGGCGCGGCCATGGTCAACGACGTCAGCGGCGGCCTGGCCGACGCGCACATGGCCGGGCTGGTCGCGGGCGCCGGTGTGCCGTGGGTGCTCATGCACTGGCGCGGGCACAGTCGCGAGATGTACGCGGCGGCGCAGTACGGCGACGTGGTCACCGAGGTCTGCGCCGAGCTGACCGCCCGGGTCGAGGACGTCGTCGCCGCGGGCGTGGCCCCGTCGCAGCTGGTGCTCGACCCCGGGCTGGGCTTCGCCAAGAAGGCCGAGCACAACTGGGCGCTGCTGGCCGGCTTGGACCGGTTGGTCGGCCTCGGCCTGCCGGTGCTGGTCGGCGCCTCCCGCAAGACCTTCCTCGGCAGGCTGCTGGCCGCGCCCGACGGCACGACGCGGCCGGCCGAGGAGCGCGACGCGGCCACGCTGGCCACCACCGTGCTGGCTGCCGAGGCCGGCGTCTGGGGGGTCCGGGTGCACGACGCGGCCGCCTCTGCCGACGCCGTCCGCACCGTGGCCGCGGTCCGCTCCGCCCGGGCCGCGAGGGGGAGCCGTGGCTGAACCCCGCCCCGACCGCCGCCCCGACCGCCGCCCCGACCGCATCGCCGTCCGCGGGCTCACCGCCTACGCCCACCACGGCGTCTACGCCGTCGAGCGACGGCAGGGGCAGACCTTCAGGCTGGACGCCGTCCTCGAGGTCGACACCGCGCCCGCGGCGGAGACCGACGACCTCGGGCGCACGGTGAACTACGCCGAGCTGGCGCAACGCCTCTACGGCGTCCTGGCGGGGGAGCCGGTCGACCTGTTGGAGACCCTCGCGCAGCGCCTGGCCGACGTCTGCCTGGCCTATCCGCTCGTCGAGGCCGTCGAGATCACCGTGCACAAGCCCGAGGCCGACCTCGGCGTCCCCTTCGACGACGTGACGGTGAGCATCCGGCGGCAGAAGGACCCGTCCCTCCCCACGACTCGCGAGCTCGCCGCGGGCCCCGGGGACGGGCCGACCGCCGATGACTAGGGCGGTGCTCTCGCTCGGTGCCAACCTCGGCGACCGCGCCGGAACCCTCCGCGCCGCGCTCGGCGCACTGCGCGCCGACGGGCTGGTCGCGCGGTCGTCCCTCTACGAGACGCCGCCCTGGGGGCCGGTCGACCAGCCGGCCTACCTCAACGCGGTGGCGATCCTCCGCGGGCAGCGCGACGCGGCCGGCTGGCTGGCCCGCGCCCGGGAGCTCGAACGGGCCGCCGGGCGCACCCGCGAGGTGCGCTGGGGCGCCCGGACGCTCGACGTCGACGTCGTCTCCGTCACCGGGGACGACGGGACGCCGGTGTTCTCCGACGACCGGGAGCTGACCCTGCCGCACCCGCGGGCGCACGAGCGTGCCTTCGTGCTCGTGCCGTGGCTGGCGCTCGACCCGAACGCGGAGCTGCCCGGCCGCGGGCGGGTCGCCGACCTGGTCGCCGCGCTGCCCCCCGACGAGGTGGCCGGCGTCGTCCGCTGGGAGCACCTGACGTGAACGTCCGGCCTACGGCGCGGACCGGTGCCGCGGCGGCCTCCGCGGAGGCGGAGCGGTGACCCCCGTCCGCCGGCGCGACCTCGCCGTCCTCGCCCTCGGCCTGGCGGTGGCGGCCTGGCTGGTGGTGCGGGCGGCGTACGGGGTGCTGCCTCCGCTGGACTGGTGGCTGCCCGCGCCCCTGGGGGTGCTCGCCGTCGTCGAGGCGCTGGGTGCCCGAACGCTGCGCGTGCGGCTGGCCGCGCAGCGGTCGGCCCGCTCGGCGGGCCGGGGCACCGGGTCGGCCGGCCCCGACCCCGCCCGGCTGCGTCCGGTCGAGCCGATGCTGGTCGCCCGCCTGGCGGTGCTGGCCCAGGCCAGCGCCTGGGTGGGGGCGGTCTTCACCGGCGTGTGGTCGGGTCTGCTGCTCTACGTCGGCCCGTCCGTCGGCCGGCTGCAGGCGGCCTCGGGCGACACCGTGGCCGGCGTCATCGGCGTGCTGTGCTCCGGCGGTCTGGTCGCGGCCGCCCTGTTCCTGGAGTCCGTCTGCCGGGTGCCCCCCGGCGGCGACGACGAGGAGCCACCCCCGGCGCCGAAGGGCTGAGGTCGTCGGGCGCGGTC
>NZ_JAOVZT010000004.1:341682-375476 GCF_025716945.1 Geodermatophilus sp. YIM 151500 | reverse complement strand
GTCGGGACGAGCGGGGGCCCGGAGGGTCCCCCGAGGAGCGGCGGGAGCGGCTCGGCGCGACGGAGGGCGGCACCCGGCCGCGGTCGTCGGGACGAGCGGGGGCCCGGAGGGTCCCCCGAGGAGCGGCGGGGGCGGCTCGGCGCGACGGAGGGCGGCACCTGGCCGCGGTTGGAGTCCGGAGGACGACCGGTCACACAGCTCCGGCCGTCTCCGGGGCCGAGCCCTCGACGGAGCGGCGCAGCGCAGCGTGCAGCGACTCGGGGGTCAGCACGCCGAGGAAGTGGTCGCCGTCCAGGACCGCGACCCAGCCGGCGTCCAGCTGCAGCATGGTGGCGAACGCCGTCTTCAGCGACGCGTCGACCGGCACCCAGGCCTCCATGCGCCGGGCAGCCGGGCCGACCGTGCCGGCGCCGGTGGCGCGGTCGGCCGACAGCCAGCCGCGCAGGTTGTCGTCGTCGTCGAGCACGACCGCCCAGCGGGCGCCGGCCCGCTCCAGCGCCGCGCGGGCGTCGGCCAGCCCGTCGGCCACGTGGACCACGGGGGGCCGCTCCAGGTCGGCGACGTCGATCCCGGTGACCGCCAGCCGCTTCAGGCCGCGGTCGGCCCCGACGAAGTCGGCGACGAAGGGGCTTGCCGGCCGGCCGAGGATCTCGCCCGGCGGGGCGAACTGCTCGACGTGGCCGCCCTCGCTCATCACCGCGATGCGGTCGCCCAGTCGCACGGCTTCCTCGATGTCGTGGGTGACGAAGACGATCGTCTTGCGCACCAAAGCCTGCAGCCGGAGGAACTCCGACTGCAGCCGCTCGCGCACCACCGGGTCGACCGCCGAGAAGGGCTCGTCCATCAGCAGCACGGGCGGGTCGGCGGCCAGCGCCCGGGCCACGCCGGCCCGCTGCCGCTGCCCGCCGGAGAGCTGGGCCGGGTAGCGGTCACCGTGGACGGCGGGATCGAGGCCGACAGTGGTCAGCAGCTCGTCGACGCGGTCGCGGATGCGCCGCCGGTCCCAGCCGAGGAGCCGGGGAACGGTGCCGACGTTGGTCCGGACGGTCTGGTGGGGGAAGAGCCCGACGCTCTGGATGACGTAGCCGATGCGCCGGCGCAGCCGGTCGGGGTCGACGCGGGTGACGTCCTCGCCGTCGAGCAGGATCCGCCCCGTGCTGGGCTCGATGATCCTGTTGATCATCTTCATCGTCGTCGTCTTGCCGCACCCGGACGGGCCCACCAGCACCGACAGCTCACCGGCCGCGAAGCGCAGGTCCAACTCGGCCACGCCGACCGTCCCGTCGGCGTAGACCTTGCTGACGCCGTCCAGCCGGATCTCCTGCGCCCGGCCGGACGGGGCGTCAGGACCGGGCGAGGGTCGTCCGTCGTCGGTAGCGTTCACGGAATGGCCCTCCCGGGACGCGCTCGGTGCTGAACGCGGTCGTTGACGGGGCGGCCGGCGCGCACGTGCTGGCCGTCGATGCGGCGCCGAATCCCTGGTTCGACGCGGGCTACGTGGTCGACAACTGGCCCACCATAGTGGGCTACCTGGGCCAGCACGTCCGGCTGACCGTCGGCGCGGTCGTCCTGGGCGCGGCCATCGCGCTGCCGATGGCGCTGCTCGCCCGTCGCTCCCGGCTGCTCTCCGGGCCGCTGCTCGGCATCTCGTCGATCGTGTACACGATCCCGTCGCTGGCCATGTTCGCGTTCCTCGCGCCGTTCACCGGGGCGCTGTCGGCGACCACCGTGCTCGTCGGGCTGACGCTCTACACGCTGGTGATCCTGGTGCGGAACTTCCTGGCCGGACTGCAGGCGGTGCCCGGCGACGTGCGCGAGGCCGCCCGGGGCATGGGCTACGGCGCGGTCCGGCTGTTCCTGCAGGTCGACCTGCCGCTCGCGCTGCCGGCGTTCATGGCCGGCCTGCGGATCGCCACCGTCTCCACCGTCGCCCTGGTCACCGTCGGGGTCATCACGGGCAACGGCGGGCTCGGGCAGTTGATCATCGGCGGCTTCAACTCGAACTTCTACCGGGCCGAGATCGTCACCGGCGCGCTCGGATGCGTCGTGCTCGCCCTGGTCGCCGACGTGCTGCTGGCCGGGGCCGAGCGGCTGCTGACGCCGTGGACGCGGGCGGTGCGCACGTGAGCCGGCCCGCGAAGCCACGCACGGGCGCAGCTGCGTCGGTCCCGCGGCCCGCGACCGCCGGCGAGGAGGACGCGTGAACGCCTTCGGCGAGGCCTTCGTCTACCTCAACGATCCGTTCAACTGGGTCCGGCCCGGCGGCATCCTCGACCTCACCCGCGAGCACGTGACGGTCTCGGTGCTCGCCGTCCTCGCCGCGGCCGTGTTCGCCCTGCCCGTCGGCACCGCCCTGGGCGTCTCGGGCCGGGGCAGCGGCGCCGTCGTCGTCCTGTCCAACGTCAGCCGGGCGGTGCCCACGCTGGCGCTGCTCACCGTCTTCGCCGTCACGCCCATCGGTTTCAGCGACACCGCCACCGTCCTGGCGCTGGCGATCTTCGCCTTCCCGCCGATCCTGACGAACACGTTCGTCGGCTTCCGGGAGGTCGACCGCGACGTCCGCGAGGCGGCCACGGCCATGGGCATGAGCCGCCGGCAGGTGGTCGCCCGGGTGATGTTCCCGCTCGCCCTGCCGTTGGTCATGACCGGCGTCCGGACGGCGGGGGTGCAGGTGGTCGCCACCGCGACGCTGGCCGCGCTCGTGGGGGGCGGCGGGCTGGGCCGGATCATCAACCTGGGCTTCGGCCAGCAGGACTACGCCCAGATCATCGCCGGCGCGGTGCTGGTCGCCGTCCTCGCGCTGCTGACCGAGCTGCTGCTGGTCGTCGTCTCGGCGCTGCTCACCCCGGGGCAGCGGCGCCTGTCGCTGCCCCGGACCCAGCGACGCACGCGCGGTCCCCGGGCGGCCGCTGTGCGTGTCTGAGCGGGCCGGCCCGCGTAACGGAAGCGCAACGCATCGCGCTCGACGTTGCCGTGCCCGTCGGACAGGGGTTGCATGTCCCGCGCGGGAGACCTCCCGCCAGACACGCGTGCCGGCCGACGGCCGCACGGGACACAGAAGGCGGGCGACGACATGCGCACGCGGAACCGGATCCTGACCCCCCTGGCCACCTCGGTGCTGCTGCTGGGCCTGGCGGCCTGCGGCGAGTCCGGCTCGTCCGGCACGGGAGGCGGGGCCGACGCCGACGGGAGCGAGGGGACGGCTACCGCCGGAGAGAGCTGCGCCCCGGTGCCCGGCGACCAGCTCACCGTGCTCGAGGACGACCAGCAGCTGCAGAACGCCGACAACATCATCCCGGCGGTCAACGCCGCCGCCGCGACGGCGAACCCGGCGCTGGTGCCGGTGCTCGACGCGGTGTCGGTCGAGCTCACCACCGACGAGCTGATCCAGATGAACGCCGCGGTCGACCTGCAACGGCAGAACCCCGCCGACGTGGCCGCCTCCTGGATCGCGGAGAACGTCGACACCGCGACCCTCGAGCAGGGGAGCGGGCCGATCGCCGTCGGCGGCGCCAACTTCACCGAGTCGACGATCCTGGCCAACATCTACGCCGGCGTGCTGAGCGCCGCGGGCTTCGACGCCTCCGTCCGCGAGGTCGGCAACCGGGAGCTGTACCTCCAGGCACTGCGCACGGGAGACATCCAGGTCTTCCCCGAGTACCTGGCCACGGTCACCGAGGCGCTCGAGGGCGACGAGGCGAACGTCGTCGCGTCCGGCGACGTCCAGCAGACCGTCGAAGCGCTCACCCCGTTGGCCGAGGGTGCCGGCCTGGTGTTCGGC
This sequence comes from Geodermatophilus sp. YIM 151500, assembly GCF_025716945.1. Taxonomy (GTDB): domain Bacteria; phylum Actinomycetota; class Actinomycetes; order Mycobacteriales; family Geodermatophilaceae; genus YIM-151500. Next base: position 371,695 of record NZ_JAOVZT010000004.1, on the reverse strand, counting down.
CAGCCGGCCGAGGCCGCCGACCAGAACGCCTTCGCGGTCACGCAGGCCTTCGCCGACGAGTACGGCGTCACCACGCTGTCGGAACTGGCCGAGGTCTGCAGCAGCGGCCTGGTCCTCGGCGGTCCGGAGGAGTGCCCTGACCGACCGTTCTGCCAGCCGGGGCTGGAGGAGACCTACGCCCTGGAGTTCGAGAGCTTCCGCGAGCTCGACGCCGGCGGCCCGCTGACCAAGGCCGCGCTCCAGCAGGGCGAGATCAGCCTGGGCCTGGTGTTCAGCTCCGACGGCGCGCTCGCCCAGTAGAAGGACCACCCTTCCCCCCACGCCTCGCAGGCTCGGCGCGGGCCCCTGAAGGGTGGCCGTTCCCGCACGTCACCACGCTCGGCGCGGGCCCCTGAAGGGTGGCCGCTCCCGCACGTCACCACGCTCGGCGCGGGACCGGGACGAGCCGACGATCAGTACCAGCCGCCGGGAGGGAGCTGCTCACCGGCGGCCACGGACGGCGTCACCCGGTTCCCCTCCGGCGCGAGCGGGCAGGACCACCGCGGGTCGTACGCGCACGACGGGTGGTAGGCGAAGTTGAGGTCGACCACCAGCCGCGTGCCGCTGCCACCGAGGTCGGCGCCCTTGACGGTGTCGAGCAGGTAGCGGCCGCCGCCGTAGGTGCGCCGGCCGGCGCTGCCGTCGCGCAGGGGGAGGAACACCCCACCGCCGTAGCCGCCCAGCCACCACACGTCCACGCGGCCGAGGTCGCCGAGGGCGACGGTGCCGATCCGGTCCAACCGGACGACGCCGTCGTCCGCGGTGGGCACCTCCAGCCGCTGCGCCGGTGCGGGCGCCAGCTCGGGCTCGTGGCGCAACGCCGCGTCGTAGGCGGCGAACGGCAGGCCGGCGAAGGCCTCGCGCGCCGCCGGGGACAGCGGGGACTCGGCGTGGCCGGCGAACAGCTCGTCGCGACCGTCGCGCCAGGCGCGCCAGCCCCGTTCCGGGTCCTCGGCGGAGCGGGCGGCAGCCCAGATCGCGGTCGTGCGGCGGCGCCAGTCGAGCAACGAGAGGCTCACCCGGCCACTCTGCCAGGACGGGCACGCCGCCGGCCGGCCGCGGGTGGTGACCGGCGGGTGCCGCGCTGTGACCGCAGTTGCCGCGTCGCGGGCGGTTCCGCCGCTACCCTGGCACCATGCCGCGCCGCCAGGACGACGACGTCTCCTGGCGCGCCGAGGGCGATCGGCCGTCCCGCGGCTCCCGGCTGCCGTCGAGCCCGCGGGCGCTGCTGCTCGCCGCCGGCTGCGTGCTCGCGGCCTGCGCCACGCTCGCCGTCTTCCTCACCGACAACCCGCAGCTGCTCCGCGTCGCCGTGGTCGCCGCCGGCTGGGCCTTCGTGCTGGCCACCTTCGCCGCCGGCCGCCGGCGCGCCGACCAGGAGGCGGCCGCCGAGCGGGAAGCCGAGTTGCACCGGGTCTACGAGCGCGAGCTCGACCGGGAGGTCACCGCTCGCCGCCAGTACGAGCTCGAGCTCGAGAGCGACCTGCGCAGGCAGACCGAGGGCGCGCTGCGCACGCAGCTGGACTCCCTGCGCGCCGACCTGGCCAAGCTGGGTGAGTTGCGCGAGGAGGTCGCGCAGGTGTCCGGGCTGCGCGAGGACGTCGCCCGGCTGACCGCCCTGCGCGACGAGGTGGGCCGGATCTCCGCACTGCGCGACGACGTGGCGGAGCTCACCGCGCTCCGGAGCGACGTCGCCGCCCTCGCCGGGCTGCGGGACGACGTCAACGCGCTCACCACCCTCCGCGCCGAGCTGGGCCAGATCGAGGAGCTGCGCGCCGACGTGGCGCGGCTGCGCACCGAGATCGTGGAACAGCTGTCCAGCGAGATGCTGGTGGAGCGCATCGTCATGCGGACCCAGGCCAGCCGGCTGCCGACCTCCGGCGAGCAGGCGCCGCTGGACGCCGGCCACTGGGACGACGAGCCGCCGCGCGAGCTCACCGGCGGGTGGCCGGCCGTCCGTCTCGACGAGCCGCACGACGTGCGCACGGAGCAGTACGAGCGGGTGCGGGCCCACCGACCGGTGCCCCCGCTGCCGTGGGATGCGACGCCGTCCCAGGCGTGGCAGGAGGCTCCGCCGCGGCCGTGGGTCCAGGCACCCCGGACCCGGGCGGTGCCCGTGCCGCCGGCGGCGTCCACCCACGCGGCGGCCGCCGAGCCGCCGGGGACGGCGACGTACGGCGCCGTGACCTCCGCCCCGGCCTCCCAGCCACCGGGGACGGCGACGTACGGCGCGGTGGTCGCCGCCCCGCGGACGGACCGTGGGCCGCAGGCGGCCGCCGTCCAGCAGGAGGGCGCGGCTCCGCACACGGCGGTGGCGCCGGTGGCACCACCTCCGGCGGCCGGATCCCGGCCGGCGTCCGCGCCGGGCACCGCGGCCGCGCCCGTGCAGCCGCCACCGGTGGACCACTCCCGGCACGCCGCGGCCGACGACCGCACGCCGCCCAGCCGTTCTCCGCGCGACCGCGCCGGGCCCGGCCGATCCCGGCACGCAGCCGCCGAAACGCTCCCGCCGCTGCCTCCCGGAGGCGGTCCCCGGCCGCTGGAGACGCCGCTGGAGTGGCTGGCACGCCGCGACCTCGTGGACACGCCTTCGGCCCGCCCGGCCGGGCATCCGGCGGATCCGGCGGCGTCCGACCTCCCACCCCGCCGGCGGCGTGGCGACGAGGACCTGCCGGCCGCGGTCGGCCCCGACGACCTGCGGACGACCGAGCACCGGGCCGCACGGGCCGCAGGAAGTGCGACCGCCCATCCGTTCGGACCGCCGTTGCCGGCCGAGGTCGGGCCACCGGTGGCGGACGGCGCGTCCCCCGCGGGGAACGGCGCGTCGCCCCCGCCAGGACACGGCTCGCCGCCCGCCGGGCACGACCGGCTCGCGCGGATCCTCGCCGAGAACGGCGTCCGGGAGTCCACCGGCGGCCGGCGGCGGCGCCGGTACCGCGAGGAGGACCAGCCCGACGACGTCCTCTCCCGGGTGCTGCGCGGCGGCTGACGCCTCCGGTGGTCGGCCACAGGGTCCGATCCCACAGGTGGGATCGGGCCGCGGGTCCGTCAGGTCGGATCGATCCGCGTCCGCCGGGTCAGATCGGGCCGCGGGAGAGCGCTCCGCCGTCCAGCACCAGCGTCTGCCCGGTCACCCAGCCGGCCGTGTCGCCGAGCAGGTAGGCCGCGGCCTCGCCCACGTCCTCGGGGACGCCCAGCCGGCCGGCGGGGTACTGCCCGGCCAGCTCGCTCTCGCGGCCCTCGAAAAGCGCACCGGCGAACCGGGTCTTCACCACCGCGGGCGCCACGGCGTTGACCCGCACGGTCGGGGCGAGCTCGACGGCCAGCTGCGTGGTCAGGTTGATCAGCGCCGCCTTGCTGACGCCGTAGGCGGCGATGCCCTGCGACGACTTCAGGCCCGCGACCGAGGCGACGACCAGCACGGAGCCGCCGTGCCCGGCCATCCACGCGCGCCAGGCCTCCTGCACCAGGCCCAGCGTGGCGACCACGTTGGTGTCGAGGACCTTGCGGAAGGCGTCGAGGTCGATGTCCATCAGCGGCCCGCGGACCGGGTTGACGCCCACGTTGCCGACCAGCATGTCGAGGCTGCCGAAGTGCTCCACGGCGGTGCGGACGGCGGCGGCGCGGTGGTCGGCATCGGCGGCGTGCCCGGGCACGGCCACCGCCACCTCCGGCCCGCCCAGGGACCGGACGGCCTCGTCCAGCGCCTCCGGCTTCCTGGCGGTCAGCACCACGCGCGCGCTGCGATCGACCAGGCTCCGCGCGATGGCCAGCCCGATGCCGCGGCTGCCCCCGGTGACCAGCGCGGTGCGTCCCCGCATGCGGCGCCTCCTCGTCCGGTGTGCCGTCGCTCACCGTAGGGGCCGTCCTCCGCCCGTCCGCCGCCGGCTCGGCGGGAGGTGACCCAGACCACATGCCCATGACGTTGCACGGCCCCCGTCGCAGTTCCAGACTCGCCATCGGGAGCACACCTGCGTGACACACGCGGTTGCAGCAGGTCAGGCGCCCGCCGAAGTGCCGTACCACCCCTGACGGCCCCGACGAGGGGCCGCGCGACCCGAGTCCGGTACCCGCGAGGGACTGGAACGAGAGGTGCACCGATGCCTGCTGCCCGCAGGATCCCCCGCGCCGCCGGGCTGCCGCCCGCCGCCGAGGCCCCCGCCCGCCTGCGCGTGGGCGTCGTGGGGGCCGGCCGCGTCGGCGCCGTCCTGGGCGCCGCTCTCGCCGCCGCCGGCCACGAGGTCGTGGCTGCCGCGGGGCTCTCCGCCGACTCGGCCGAGCGGGCGGCGCGCCTGCTGCCCGGCGTCCCGCTGCTGCCCGCCGACTCGGTGGTGGCCGCCGCCGACCTCGTCGTCCTGGCCGTGCCCGACGACACGCTGCCGGGCCTGATCGCCGGGCTGGCCGGCACCGACGGGTGGCGGGCCGGGCAGCTGGCCTTCCACACGTCCGGCGCCCACGGCCTGGCCGTGCTCGAGCCCGCCGAGCGGGCCGGCGTCCTCCCGCTCGCGCTGCACCCGGCGATGACCTTCTCCGGCGCCGCGGAGGACGTCGACCGGCTGCCGGGCGCTCCCTTCGGCGTAACCGGCCGCCCGGCACACCGCGCCGTCGCCGAGACCCTGGTCCTCGAGATGGGCGGTGAGCCGTTCTTCGTGGCGGAGGAGGACCGGCCGCTGTACCACGCCGCCCTCGTCACCGGCGCCAACCACCTGGTCACCCTGGTCGCCGAGGCGGCCGACCTGCTCCGCGCCGCCGGCGTCGACGCCCCCGCCCGGGTGCTGACCCCGCTGCTGTCGGCCGCCCTGGACAACGGGCTGCGCCGCGGCGACCGGGGCCTGACCGGCCCGGTCAGCCGGGGCGACGTCGGCACCGTCCGCGACCACCTCGCGACCCTGGCCGAGCGGGCACCGGACTCCGTCGGCGCCTACGTGGCCATGGCGCAGCGGACCACCCAGCGCGCGCTCGCCTCCGGCCGGCTCAAGCGGCACGACGGCGCACCGCTGCTCGACCTGCTCACAGCCCACGGTCCGGGCTCCCTCGCGAGCGGGCGGGCGGAGGGCTGACCGTGGGGCGTCCACCGGCGGTACCGCGATGACCGCCCCCGGCGTCGCCGACACCGTCGCCGACCTGCGCAAGCGGCGGACCGACCTGCCCACGCCGGTGGCGCTGGTGCCCACCATGGGCGCGCTGCACGACGGGCACCGGGAACTCGTGCGCGCGGCCCGGCAACGGGCCGCCGCGGTCGTCGTCTCCGTCTTCGTCAACCCGACGCAGTTCGGCCCGGGTGAGGACTTCGACCGCTACCCGCGCACCTGGGCCGACGATCTCGCCGCGCTGGCGGACGAGGGGGCGGACCTGGTCTTCCACCCGACCGTCGCGGAGGTCTACCCCCCCGGGGCACGCGGTGTCAGCGTGCACCCCGGCCCGCTGGGCGACGTGTTCGAGGGCGCGGTGCGGCCCGGCCACTTCGCCGGGGTGCTCACCGTCGTCGCCAAGCTCTTCGGCCTCGTGCGGCCCGATCTGGCCGTCTTCGGCGAGAAGGACTACCAGCAGCTGACCCTGGTCCGTGCCCTGTCCCGCGAGCTCGCCCTCGGCGTGGAGGTGGTCGGCGTGCCGACCGTCCGGGAGCACGACGGCCTGGCGCTCTCCAGCCGCAACCGCTTCCTGTCGCCCGGCGATCGGGCCCTCGCGGCCGCGCTGCCCGCGGCGCTGCGCGCCGGGGCGGAGGCGGGAGCGCAGGGGGCGGACGCCGTGCTCGTGGCCGCCCGCGCCGTCCTCGCCGCCGCCCCCGACCTGTCGGTCGACTACCTCGCGCTGACCGACCCCGACCTCGGCCCGGCACCGGACGCCGGCCCCGCCCGCCTGCTGGTCGCCGCCCGCGCCGGCGCGACCCGTCTGATCGACAACACCGCCGTCGTCCTGACGGCCCCGCAGCCCTCCGGAGGCCCCCGATGATGCGCACGATGCTGAAGAGCAAGATCCACCGCGCCACGGTCACCCAGGCCGACCTGCACTACGTCGGCTCGGTGACCGTCGACGAGGACCTGCTCGACGCGGCCGACCTGCTGCCCGGCGAGCAGGTCGCGATCGTCGACGTCACCAACGGCGCCCGCCTGGAGACCTACGTCATCCCGGGCGAGCGGGGCAGCGGGGTCATCGGCATCAACGGCGCCGCCGCGCACCTGGTGCACCCCGGTGACCTGGTCATCCTGATCAGCTACGGCATCATGGACGAGACCGAGGCGAAGAGCTGCATCCCGAAGGTCGTGCACGTCGACGGCGCCAACCGGATCGTCGAGCTGGGCGGTGACCCCGCCGCGCCGTCGCCCGGCGTCCGGGGGCAGGTCCGCGGCGACGGGACTGCCCGGTGAGCTCCGGTCGCCCACCGTGCTGCTGACCGTCGACGTCGGCAACAGCCAGACCGTCCTCGCCACCTTCGACGGCGACCGCCGGCTCGGCTGCTGGCGCGTCACGACCGCACCGCGCGCGACCGCCGACGAGCTGCGGCTCACGTGGCGCGGCCTGCTGCGGGACACCGAGGTCACCGGCGTGGCCGCCTGCTCGACGGTGCCCGCGCTGCTGCCCGCCCTGCGCGAGCTGCTGGACTCCCTCGACGTCCCGGTCGTGCTCATCGGCCCGGGCGTGCGCACCGGCGTCCCGCTGCACGTCGACAACCCGCGCGAGGTCGGCGCCGACCGGGTGGTCACGGCGCTGGCCGCGCACGAGCTGTTCGGCCGCCTGCCCGACGGCGGCGGTCGGCCGGTGGTCGTCGTCGACTTCGGGACGTCGACCAACGTGGACGCCGTCGGACCGGACGGCCAGTTCCTGGGCGGCGCGCTCGCCCCCGGCGTCGAGGTCAGCCTCGAGGCGCTGGCGTCGCGGGCGGCCCAGCTCCGGTCGGTCGAGCTCACCGTGCCGCCCCAGGCCATCGGCAAGAACACCGTCGCGGCGCTGCAGTCCGGCCTGGTGCTCGGCTTCGCCGGGCTGGTCGACGGCCTGGTCGACCGGATCGCCGCCGAGCTCGTCGCCCAGTTCGGCACCGAGCCGGTCGTGGTGGCCACGGGCGGGCTGGCGTCGCTGGTCGCCGGCAGCTGCCGCTCGATCGGTGAGCGGGAGCCGGACCTCACCGTGCACGGTCTCCGGCTGGCCTACGGCCGCCACCACCACGCCGCCGCCGGCCCCGCGGGGGCCCGGCAGCACGTGCCGAGGCGCCGGCCGGCCTCCCCGTAGGCTCGGCGCCCGTGACGGACGAACCTTCCGACCTGCCCGGGGAGCCGGGCGGCGGGGACGAGCTCCCCGAGCAGATGCGGGTCCGCCGCGCCAAGCTCGACCGCCTCCGCGAGGCCGGGGTCGACCCCTACCCGGTGACCGTCGAGCGGACCACCGCCCTCGCCGCCGTTCGCGCCGCGCACCCGGACCTGCCGCCGGACACCATGACCGGCGAACGGGTCGGCGTCACCGGCCGCGTCATCTTCTCCCGCAACACCGGCAAGCTGTGCTTCGCCACCCTGCGCGAGGGGGACGCCGAGCTGCAGGTCATGCTCTCGCGCGACCGCGTGGGCGAGGACGCCCTGGCGGCCTGGAAGGCCGACGTCGACCTCGGCGACCACGTCATGGTCGGCGGCGCGGTCGGGACGTCGCGCCGCGGGGAGCTCTCGGTGTTCGCCGACACCTGGCAGATGGCGGCCAAGGCGCTGCGGCCGCTGCCGGTCGCGCACAAGCCGATGAGCGAGGAGTTGCGGGTCCGCCGTCGCTACGTCGACCTGATCGTGCGCGACGAGGCGCGGCGCACCGTCCGGCAGCGGTCGACCGTGATGGCCACCCTGCGGACCGCGCTGACCTCCCGCGGGTACCTCGAGGTCGAGACGCCGATGCTCCAGACGGTGCACGGCGGCGCCGCGGCCCGGCCGTTCCGGACGCACATGAACGCCTTCGACCTCGACCTCTATCTGCGCATCGCACCGGAGCTCTTCCTCAAGCGGTGCATCGTCGGCGGGCTGGACCGCGTCTTCGAGATCAACCGCAACTTCCGGAACGAAGGAGCCGACAGCTCCCATTCGCCGGAGTTCGCGATGCTGGAGACCTATGCGGCCTACGCCGACTACCAGGCGATGGCGACGCTGACCCGCGAACTGATACAGGAATGCTGCAACGCCCTCTTCGGCGACCTGGTCGCCCGGCACCACGACGGCACCGAGGTGGACCTGTCGGGTGAATGGCCGCAGGTTCCGCTCTACTCGGCGGTGTCGGAGGCGGTGGGAGAGGAGATCGGCCCCGACACGCCGATTTACCGCCTGCACGGGCTGGCCGACCGGCACGAGGTCGGCGTGGATCCCGCATGGCTTCCGGGCAAGGTGGTCGAGGAATTGTTCGAGGCGCTCGTCCAGCACACGTTGCAGGCGCCGACCTTCGTCGTCGACTACCCGCTCGACACGTCGCCGCTGACCCGGGCGCACCGATCCCTGCCGGGCCTGGCCGAGAAGTGGGACCTCTACATCGGTGGCATCGAGCGGGGTACGGCATACTCGGAACTGGTCGACCCCGTCGCCCAACGGGAGCGGTTCACCGCGCAGGCGGCGCTGGCCGCCGCCGGCGATCCGGAGGCCATGGCGCTCGACGAGGATTTCCTGGAGGCGCTGGAGTACGGCATGCCGCCCACCGGCGGCATGGGGATGGGCATCGACCGTTTGATGATGACGCTCACGGGTCTCGGAATCCGCGAGACGATCCTGTTCCCGCTGGTCCGGCCCATTACCGCTACCTGATCGTACGGAAACTCCATCACCCGATGGAAGGGCACGCGCCGGGCCATTGGGCGAATGGCGCGCCGGTGTGGTGCAATGGGGTCGCCGCCGAGTAGGGGCGGTATTTTCGACCGGTACCGCGGTCGTCGCGAAGAATGGAGTGCGTACATGGCGAGGAAGGTCCAGGTCATCCTGAGCGACGACCTCGACGAGAGCCTGTCCGCCGACGAGACGGTCAGTTTCGCCCTCGACGGCACCAGCTACGAGATCGACCTGGCCGAGAAGAACGCCAAGGAACTGCGGGAGACCTTTTCCCGCTACGTCTCGGCGGCGCGGAAGGTCGGGCGTGGCAGCGGGCGGGCGTCCGGCGGTGGCCGTTCCCGGGCGACCGGTGGTCGCATGGACCGCGAGCAGGCCGGCGCGATCCGCGAATGGGCCCGCAAGAACGGTCACGCGGTGAGCGACCGGGGCCGCATCCCGGCCAGCGTCGTCGAGGCCTACGAGGCCGCTCACTGAAGGACCCCGTAGCGGGGACCGCCGCTCGCAGGCTCGCGGCGGGGCCCTGCAGACAGATCATCGCGCTGGACCCGGCGGCCCGGTCCCTCCTCGGAGGGCCGGGCCGCCGGCGTATGCGGACCGGAGGGACGAGCGGGGGTCGACGCGCGCCGTCCGCTGACGGCGTAACGGCTCCGGAACAGCCCTCCCGGACCATCGGTTGGACCGGACAACCATCCACCGCACCGCTGCCGAGCGCGACGGTGCCGGGTGGTCCGCGACTACAGTGGAAGACCGGTGCGCCAGCGCGCCGACGGATCACGTCGGGTGCTCCTTCCCGCCCCAGGGGGAGAGCAGTGCCGGACCAGCCGGTCAGAGGAGAAGCAGCGCATGTTCGAACGGTTCACCGACCGAGCCCGACGGGTGGTCGTCCTGGCCCAGGAAGAGGCCCGGATGCTCAACCACAACTACATCGGCACCGAGCACATCCTCCTGGGCCTGATCCACGAGGGTGAAGGCGTCGCCGCCAAGGCCCTGGAATCGCTCGGCATCTCGCTGGAAGGCGTGCGGCAGCAGGTCGAGGAGATCATCGGCCAGGGGCAGCAGGCGCCGTCCGGCCACATCCCCTTCACGCCGCGGGCGAAGAAGGTCCTCGAGCTGTCGCTGCGCGAGGCGCTGCAGCTCGGCCACAACTACATCGGCACCGAGCACATCCTGCTGGGCCTGATCCGCGAGGGCGAGGGTGTCGCCGCGCAGGTCCTGGTCAAGCTGGGTGCCGACCTCAACCGCGTGCGCCAGCAGGTCATCCAGCTGCTCTCCGGCTACCAGGGCAAGGAGCCGGCCGCGGCCGGCGGCCCCGCCGAGGGCACGCCGTCGACCTCGCTGGTCCTCGACCAGTTCGGCCGCAACCTGACCCAGGCCGCGCGCGACTCCAAGCTCGACCCGGTCATCGGGCGGGCCAAGGAGATCGAGCGGGTCATGCAGGTGCTGTCCCGCCGGACCAAGAACAACCCGGTCCTCATCGGCGAGCCCGGCGTCGGCAAGACCGCCGTCGTCGAGGGCCTGGCCCAGGCCATCGTCAAGGGCGAGGTCCCGGAGACGCTGAAGGACAAGCAGCTCTACACGCTGGACCTCGGTGCCCTCGTCGCCGGGTCCCGCTACCGCGGTGACTTCGAGGAGCGGCTGAAGAAGGTCCTCAAGGAGATCCGCACCCGCGGCGACATCATCCTGTTCATCGACGAGATCCACACCCTCGTCGGGGCGGGGGCCGCGGAGGGCGCGATCGACGCCGCCAGCATCCTCAAGCCGATGCTGGCCCGCGGCGAGCTGCAGACCATCGGCGCCACCACGCTCGACGAGTACCGCAAGCACCTGGAGAAGGACGCCGCCCTCGAGCGGCGCTTCCAGCCGATCCAGGTGGGCGAGCCGACGCTGACCCACACGATCGAGATCCTCAAGGGGCTGCGCGACCGCTACGAGGCGCACCACCGGATCAGCATCACCGACGGCGCCCTCGTCGCCGCCGCGACGCTGGCCGACCGGTACATCTCCGACCGCTTCCTGCCCGACAAGGCGATCGACCTGATCGACGAGGCCGGCGCCCGGATGCGGATCAAGCGGATGACCGCCCCGCCGGACCTGCGCGAGTTCGACGAGCGGATCGCCGGCATCCGCCGCGAGAAGGAGTCGGCGATCGACGCGCAGGACTTCGAGAAGGCCGCGTCGCTGCGCGACCGGGAGAAGACCCTGCTGGCCGAGAAGGCCGAGCGCGAGAAGCAGTGGAAGGCCGGCGACATGGACGTCGTCGCCGAGGTCGACGACGAGCAGATCGCGGAGGTGCTGGCCAACTGGACCGGCATCCCGGTCTTCAAGCTGACCGAGGAGGAGACCTCCCGGCTGCTGCGCATGGAGGAGGAGCTCCACAAGCGGATCATCGGCCAGGAAGAGGCCATCAAGAGCGTCAGCCAGGCGATCCGGCGGACGCGGGCGGGCCTGAAGGACCCGCGCCGTCCCGGTGGCTCGTTCATCTTCGCCGGCCCCTCCGGCGTCGGTAAGACCGAGCTGGCCAAGGCGCTGGCCAACTTCCTCTTCGGCGAGGACGACGCGCTCATCCAGATCGACATGGGCGAGTTCCACGACCGGTTCACCGTCTCCCGGCTGGTCGGGGCCCCTCCCGGTTACGTGGGTTACGACGAGGGCGGCCAGCTGACCGAGAAGGTGCGCCGCAAGCCGTTCTCGGTGGTCCTCTTCGACGAGATCGAGAAGGCGCACCAGGACGTGTTCAACACGCTCCTGCAGGTGCTCGAGGACGGCCGGCTCACTGACGGTCAGGGCCGGATCGTGGACTTCAAGAACACGATCCTGATCCTCACGACGAACCTCGGCACGCGGGACATCTCCAAGGCGGTCGGTCTGGGCTTCTCCGCCGGGAACGACAACCAGTCGAACTACGAGCGGATGAAGAACCGGGTCAACGACGAGCTCAAGCAGCACTTCCGGCCCGAGTTCCTGAACCGCATCGACGACATCGTGGTGTTCCACCAGCTCACCGAGGCGGAGATCATCCAGATCGTCGACCTGATGGTGTCGCGCGTGGAGGGCCAGCTGGCCAACAAGGACATGGCGCTGGAGATCACCCCGGCGGCCAAGAAGCTGCTGGCCGCCCGTGGCTTCGACCCGGTGCTGGGTGCCCGGCCGCTGCGCCGGACGATCCAGCGGGAGATCGAGGACGCGCTGTCGGAGAAGATCCTGTACGGCGAGCTGACCGCCGGTCAGATCGTGGTGGTCGACGTCGACGAGGCCGAGGGCGCCGCGCAGAAGTTCACCTTCCGCGGCGAGCCCAAGCCGATCGACCTGCCCGACACCCCGCCGGTGGCCCTGTCCGGTGCCGAGGGCGAGGACAAGCGCGGCGAGGGTCCGCAGGCCAAGGCCGAGTAGCGTCCTCCGGCGTGGCGACAGGGGCCGCTCCCACCGCGAGGTGGGGGCGGCCCCTGTCGCTGTGACATCGCGATCCTCCGGATCGCACCGCGGCCACGTGCCGTTCCCCATCCACCCTGAGCCGCTGCGTCGTCGTCCGTGGCCCCGCCCCGCGGGACGATCCTCGCAGGTCGGCTCACGTGGGCAGTCGGTAGTCCCCCTCCCTGGTCTGCTCGACCAGGCCGTCGGTCAGCAGCGAGTCCAGGCAGCGGGAGCGCTGGACGGCGTCGTCCCAGGCCGCGTCGAGCTCCGCGGCCGGTACGGGATCGGCGGCCGCGCGCAGGACGTCGAGCAGCCGGCCGCGCACCTGTCGGTCGGTGCCGGCGAATGGCTGCACCCTCCGGGGCGGGCCGTCGTGCGCCGGGCTGCCGGCCAGCCGCCAGGCGCAGCGATCGCGCACCGGGCAGGCGGCGCAGCGGGGGGTGCCGGCGACGCAGACCAGAGCGCCGAGCTCCATGGCGGCGACGGAGAAGCGCACCGCCCGGTCGGCTTCGGCGGGGGCCAGCGCCGCGACGTCGGCGAGGTCGGCCGTCCGCGCCGGGGCTGCTTCGGCGCGGCCGTGCACGAGCCGGGCGACGACCCGCCGGACGTTGGTGTCGACGACCGGGTGCGGCCGGCCGTGGCCGAAGCAGGCGACCGCCCGCGCGGTGTACGTGCCGATCCCGGGCAGCGCCTCCAACGCGGCGACGTCGTCCGGGACGGCGCCCCCGTGCCGCTCGGTGACCGCCACGGCCGTCTCATGCAGCCGCAGAGCCCGCCGCGGGTACCCGAGCTTGCCCCAGGCGCGGATCACGTCGGCGGGGGAGGCCTGCGCCAGCGCCGCCGGCGTCGGCCAGCGCGCCATCCACTCCCGCCAGACCGGCTCCACCCGCGCCACCGGCGTCTGCTGCAGCATGACCTCGCTCACCAGCACGGCCCACGCGTCGACCCCCGGCCGCCGCCAGGGCAGGTCGCGGGCCGCCGTGGCGTACCAGTCGACGATCGTGTCGCCGACGTCCGCACGGGAGGAAGGTGCGGACGACGCCGCCGAGCCGCTCACGAGTACCCAGTGTGCCGTCCGGGGCCGGCGGCGTGCCGGTGCGCGCCGCCGAGGGCCGCGGACTACCGTTCCCGGGGTGTTGCACCCGGTCGGCGACCTGCCCGCCGCCGTCTACTGGCGGCGCAGGGCGCTCGTGCTGATCGTGCTGCTGGCGCTCCTCGGTGGAGCGGGCTGGCTGGTGCTCGCGGCCACCTCCCGCGGGGACGACGGCGGAGCGACCGCCGCGGGGACGTCGCCCGAAGCGTCCCGGTCCCCAGCGGCACCGCCGCAGCTCGAGCGGGTGCTGCCCTCGCTGGCCGGTGTCCGCACGCCCGATCCCGGGGCGCGGACCACCGTCGCACCGCCCGAGGAACGGGCGCCGGAGGAGGCGCCCGCCGAGGCCGCTCCGAGCCCCGGGGGGCCGTGCAGCGACGACATGATCGGCCTCGAGGTCCGGACGCCGGGCAGCATCGCCGTCGGCGACGGGCCCACCCTGGAGCTCGTGGTGACCAACACCTCGCCGGTGCCGTGCACGCGGGCGCTGGACAAGGAGCTGCAGGAGCTCGTCCTGGTCGACGCCGGCGGCAACCGCGTGTGGGGCAGTCACGACTGCATCCCCGAGAGCAGCGACGACACGCGGACCCTCGCGCCCGGGGAGACGGTCACCTTCCCCGTGGCGTGGAGCGGGCGGACCAGCGAGCCGAGCTGCTCGGCAGCCCGCGCGACGCCACCGGCGGGCGACTACGTCGTCCGCGGGCGTCTGGACACCAAGACGACGCCGGACGCCGGGCTCCGGATCGGCTGATCCGCAGGAGCGGGTCGGCACGCGGGACCGCCGGACCCACCTTCGGTGCTCCACCTTCGGTGGCCCACCTTCGGTGTGTGTCGCCTCGGCTTCGCCGAGCGCCTACCTGTTCCGCCCGGGCGAAGCGCGGGATGCTTCGCATGCCGCGCCGCTCGGGCGGTCAGCTGTAGCGGTCGAGGATGGAGGTCTCCGCGAGCCGGGACAGTCCCTCGCGGATCCCGCGGGCACGGGCCTCCCCGACGCCCTCCACGGCCAGGAGGTCCTCGATCGTCGCGGCGAGCAGCTTCTGCAGGCCGCCGAAGTGGTCGACCAGGCGGTCGATGATGCCCGACGGCAGCCGGGGCACCCGGGCGAGCAGCCGGAACCCGCGCGGGCTCACCGGTGAGTCCAGCGCGTCGGGGGAGGTGGGCAGGCCGTAGCAGCGGGCGACGGCGGACAGGTCGAGCAGCTCGGTGGCGGTCAGCGCCCGCAGGTCGGTGAGCACCGCCTCGATCGTGCGCGGGCGACGGCCGCCGTCGGGCAGGTAGTCGCGGACCAGGAGCCCGCGGTCCTCCTCCACGCCGGCCAGCATCTCGTCCAGCTGCAGCGCGAGCAGCCGGCCGTCCGTGCCGAGCTCGACGACGAAGCCCTCGATCTCGTCGGCGATCCGCCGGACCATCTCCAGCCGCTGGCTGACGCTCATCGCGTCGCGGACGGTGACGAGGTCCTCGATCTCCAGCGCGGACAGCGTGCTGGCGACCTCGTCGAGCCGCAGCTTGTAGCGCTCGAGTGCGGCCAGTGCCTGGTTGGCGCGGGCCAGGATGGTCGTCGGGTGCTCGAGGGTGTAGCGGCGTCCGGCCACGTAGACGCTGATGATGTGCATCGACTGGCTCACCGAGATGACCGGGAAGCCGGTCTGCACGGCCACCCGCTCGGCGGTGCGGTGCCGGGTGCCCGACTCCTCGGTCGGCACCGTGGGATCGGGCATCAGGTGCACGCCGGCGCGCACGATGCGGGTGCCGTCGTAGGAGACGATCACCGCGCCGTCCATCTTGGCCAGCTCGCGCAGCCGGGTGGCCGACAGCGCGACGTCCAGCGCGAAACCGCCGGTGCACAGCGACTCGATGACCCGGTCGTAGCCGAGCACGATGAGAGCGCCGGTGCGTCCGGCCAGGATGCGCTCGAGACCGTCGCGGAGTGCCGTGCCGGGAGCGATGCGGCCGAGGAGGTCGCGCAGCGCGGCCTCGGGATCCACAACGGCGGGCACGAGCGCTCCTGACGGTCGAGTGGTACGGCGGCTGAGTCTACGTGGCACGGGCTCTCACCGACCGCCGCCGGTACCCAGGCGACTGTGACGCGGATCGCGGCTCACCCGTCGGGGAGCAGCCCGGCGAGCGCCGCGCCGAGGTCGGGCACCTCCACCAGCCGCATCCCCGGCGGGGCGGCCCCCGCGTCCGGCGGCACGAGGGCGAACCGGTAGCCCTGCCGCGCCGCCTCGGCCAGCCGGCGCCCGGTGCCGCCGACCCGGCGGATCTCCCCGGACAGCCCCACCTCTCCCAGCGCCACCATGCTGCCGGGCAGCGGGCGGTCCTTGGCCGCCGAGGCGATCGCCAGGGCCAGGGCCAGGTCGGCGGCGGGCTCGGCGATGCGCACCCCGCCCACCGACGCGGCGAACACGTCGGCCTCGGCGAGCTGCACCCCGCCCCGCCGCTCGACGACGGCGTTGACCATGGCCACCCGGGCCGGGTCCAGCCCGCTGACCGCGCGCCGTGGCGAGCCGCCCGCGGCCCGTGCCACGAGCGACTGCACCTCGGCCAGCAGCGGCCGGCTGCCCTCCAGGGCGACCGTCACGCAGCTGCCCGGGACGGGGGCGGCCCGCCGGGAGACGAACAGCGCCGACGGGTCGGGGACGCCGACCACGCCGGAGTCACCGATCTCGAAGCAGCCGATCTCGTCGGCGGGGCCGAAGCGGTTCTTGGTGGCCCGGACCAGCCGCAGGGTCGAGTGCCGCTCGCCGTCGAAGGAGACGACTACGTCGACCAGGTGCTCGAGGGTGCGCGGCCCGGCGACCGCGCCGTCCTTGGTGACGTGGCCGACCAGGATGGTCGTCATCCCCCGGCTCTTCGCGACGGCGGTGAGCGCGCCGGCGACCGCCCGCACCTGGGAGGCGCCGCCGTCGGTGCCTTCCACGGCGGGGGAGCGGACGGTCTGCACGCTGTCGAGCACCAGCAGCGTCGGCGCCACCGCCTCGACGTGGGCGAGCACCGCGGACAGCTCGGTCTCGGCGGCCAGGTAGAGCCGCTCGTGCAGCGCACCGATGCGCTCGGCGCGCAGCCGCACCTGGGCGGCGGACTCCTCGCCGGAGACGACCAGGGCCGGGCCGCCCGTCGCGGCCACCCGCTGGGCGACCTCGAGCAGGAGGGTGGACTTGCCGACCCCCGGCTCGCCGGCCACCAGCAGCACCGCCCCCGGGACGAGACCGCCGCCGAGGACGCGGTCGAACTCGGCGATGCCCGTGGGCACGGCCCGGGCGCCGGAGAGCGCCACCTCGGCGATCGGGCGGGCCGGCGCGCTGACCGGGCCGGGAGCGACCGCGCGCAGGGCGGCGGCGGGGGCGCCCACCTCCGCCACCGACCCCCAGGCCTGGCACTCGGGGCACCGGCCGACCCACTTGGCCGAGGCGTAGCCGCACTTGGTGCAGCGGTGCGCGGGGCGGGCGGTCCGGTTCGTCGACGACGGCACGGGGGCGACGCTAACCCGCGGCGGTGACAGTTCCCGGGGCGCCACGGCGGCGGGCGCGGACCGTCGAGGGGGACGGCGTCCGTCGACGGGTGGCCACCGACGGGGGAGTGCTACGCGGAACCCTGCGGTCGGGCGGACCCGAGGCGGGCGGCCCGCGGGCCGCTCCTAGCCGCCGTGCCCGCCGCCCTCGCTGCCACCCTCACCGCCGCCCTCGCCGCCGACCTCGCCGGCGCCCTCGACGAGGCCGGGCTCGCCGAGCTCCTCCTCGCCGCCGTGGAAGTCGAACGGCTCGCCGCGGGACAGGGCGCGCGTGGGGTTCGAGACGACCGCCCGGACGTCGACCGGCCCGGCGTCCTCGAAGGTGAAGGTCAGCGGGATGCCCTGGGCCGGGGTCAGCTCCTCGCCCAGGCCGGTGAGCACGATCTCGGGCCCGTCCTGGCCGCCGACGAAGACCGTGCTGTCACTGGGGATCTCGATGTCGAGCTGCCCTGACGCGTCCTGGCCGTCGACCTGGATCCCCTCGAAGCCCTCGCCGTCGATGCCGATCAGCACGTCGGCGTCCGGCGCGTTGTTGACCACGGCCATGATGAGCGCGGCGTCGTCGCCGGCTTCGTAGCGGCCCCCGTTGGGGTACTCGAGGAGCACCTGGCGCAGGGTGACGTTGTTGACGTCGGCCATCGGGCCGACCTTGTCGCGCTCCTGCGTCTCCGTCTGCGTCACCTGGCCGGCGCTGCAGGCGCCGAGTGCGACCGGGGTCAGGAGCAGGGCACCCATCGTGGCGGCGCGCAGCGCGCGGTTCACAGCGGTCGACCTCCAGGGACGTGCCGGCCACCGCACGATCGGTGGCCCGGGTCGCGCCGAGCCTAACGGGCGGCCCACCATGTCCGCCGGGAGGTGAGGCCGGTGGCCGCTCGCCCGCGCCCGGACGGCGCCGGGACCGATCCCGCCGTGGCCGACTTCCCCGCGCGGGCGCCGGGGACGAGGCGCTGGCTGTTCGCCGACCAGCTGGGCCCGCACTTCCTCGACGCCCCCGACCAACCGGTGCTCCTCGTCGAATCGAAGGCCGTGTTCGCCCGGCGGCGCTTCCACCGGCAGAAGGCGCACCTCGTGCTGTCGGCGCTGCGGCACCGGGCCGCGGAACTGGGCGACCAGGTCGAGTTCCACCAGGTGACCACCTACGCCGAGGCGCTCGATCAGGTGCGCGACCCGCTGTCGGTGTGCGCACCCACCACGTGGAGCAGCCGCGACTACGTGCTGCGCCGCGGCGACGTCCGCGTGCTGGCCGCCCGCGGCTTCGTGACCACCCAGGCGCAGTTCGCCTCGTGGGCCGAGGGACGCGGGCGGCGTCGGCTGCTCATGGAGGACTTCTACCGGGACGCCCGCCGCCGGCACGACGTCCTCATGGACGGCGCCGACCCGGTCGGCGGCCGGTGGAACCTCGACGAGGAGAACCGCGAGCCGCCCCCGGCCGACGGGCGTTCCCCGGTGCCGGAGCCGTGGTGGCCCGAGGAGGACGACATCGACGAGCAGGTGCGCGCCGACCTCGACCGCTGGGAAGCCGACGGCGAGGTCGCCTTCGTCGGGGACGACGGACCGCGCCTGTTCCCGGTCACCCGGCGCGAGGCGCTGCACCGCCTGGACGATTTCCTCGACCACCGGCTACGGGCCTTCGGACCGCACGAGGACGCCATGCTGGCCGGCGAGCGCTGGCTGGCCCACTCGCTGCTCTCGCCGTCGCTCAACCTCGGCCTGCTCGACCCGCTCGACGTCGTCCACCGGGCGGCGCAGGCCTGGCGCGACAGCGTGGCGGACGGCGACCCGCTGCCGCTCAACAGCGTCGAGGGCTTCGTCCGCCAGGTGATGGGCTGGCGCGACTACGTCTGGCACGTGTACTGGTGGCTCGGCCGCGACTTCCGGCACGCCAACTTCCTGCGCGCCCGCGAGCCCGTGCCCGGGTGGCTCGCCGACCTCGACGCCACGCGGGTCGACGCGGCGTGCCTGGCCGACGTGCTGGCCGACCTGCGCCGCGACGGCTGGGTGCACCACATCCCGCGCCTGATGGTGCTCGGCAACTACGCCCTGCAGCGCGGCATCGACCCCGAGGCGATGACCGACTGGTTCCACCGCAGCTTCGTCGACGGCTACGACTGGGTGATGGTCGCCAACGTCGTCGGCATGAGCCAGCACGGTGACGGTGGGCTGCTGGCGACCAAGCCCTACGCCGCCGGCGGCGCATACATCGACCGGATGAGCGACTACTGCGGCGGCTGCCCGTACGACCCGCGGCGGCGCCTGGGCGACGACGCCTGCCCGTTCACCGGCGGTTACTGGGCCTTCCTCGACCGCGTCCGGAGCCGGCTGGCCGGCAACCAGCGGATGCGTCGCGCCCTCGCCGGGCTGGACCGGTTGAGGGACCTCCCGGAGGTCGTGGAGCAGGAGGCCCGGCGGGGGACCGCCCCGATCTGAACCTCACGGGGACCACGTCAGGTCACCGGCCCGGTACGCCGATGAGAGGGGGGACGCCGGTCGACCTGGGGAGGGTGGGTGCGCACGGGGCTGCCGTTCGACGACGTGCTCGCCGCCGCGCAGGCCGGTGCGGCCTGGGCGTTCGAGGTCTTCTACCGCGACCTGTCGCCGGTCGTCACGGGCTATCTCCGCCTGCACGGCGCCGCCGATCCCGACGACCTGGCCAGCGAGACGTTCCTTCAGGTCTTCACCGGCCTGCCCGGCTTCCGCGGGGACGAGGACGGACTGCGGGCGTGGGTCTTCACCATCGCCCACCGGCGCCTGGTCGACGACCGGCGCCGACGCAGCCGCCGTCCGGAGACGGTCGACGACCCCGGGGACCTCGCCGTCCACGCGGGCGGGGACGTCGAGGACGACGCGCTCGCGCGCCTCGGCGCCGAGGAGGTCCGGCGGCTGTGCGCGCACCTGTCGGACGACCAGCGGGCCGTGCTGCTGCTGCGCATCCTCGCCGACCTCACCGTCGAGCAGGTGGCCGAGGTCATGGGGCGGTCGGTCGGCTCGGTGAAGCAGCTGCAGCGGCGCGGTCTGCGGGCGCTGAAAAAGATCCTGGCCGACCCCGTACCCCTGCCGGCCGCTCCTGCGATGACAGGCACGAGATGACCACAGCAGCCGACGACCGCGCCGTCGAGAGGGCCTTCGAGGCCTCCCTCGCGGGGCGGCCCGTCCCCGAGGAGGAGGCCGGACTGGCCGCCTTCGCGGAGGCGGTGCGCGGTGCGGCCTCCCCGCCGGGGCGGCCGAACGCAGCGCTGGCCGAACTGCTGGCCACCGGTCTGCTCATGGACCAGTCGAGCCCGGCCGCCCGCGCGGCCGGACCGCAGGGGAGCCCGGGGGGCTTCCGTGCCCGAACGAGGAGACGTCGCGTGATCCTTCCCGCCCTCATCGCCAAGTT
The DNA here is from genome assembly GCF_025716945.1 of Geodermatophilus sp. YIM 151500. Taxonomy (GTDB): domain Bacteria; phylum Actinomycetota; class Actinomycetes; order Mycobacteriales; family Geodermatophilaceae; genus YIM-151500. Next base: position 351,485 of record NZ_JAOVZT010000004.1, on the reverse strand, counting down.
CCTCTCCGCCGGAGCGGTCGCGCAGGCCGCGACCGGCGCCGGCATCGCCGTGGTCGTGGTGGCCGGCGCCGGCGCGGCCGGCGTACTGCCCGACCGGGTGCAGCAGACCTTCTCCGCCGTCGTCGGTGCCGAGGCCGGGACGGAGGGAACGGTGGAGCAGGTCGCCGAGCCCACGGACGTCGCCGACCCGACGGGGGTGGCCGATCCGACCGAGGTCGCCGACCCGACCGAGGTGGCCGACCCGACCGAGGTGTCCGACCCGCCGGGGACCGCCGACCCGAGCGAGGTCGCCGAGCCGACCGAGGTGTCCGACCCGGTCGGGGCGGTCCCGGAGGACGTCGACGAGGAGCCGGCGTCGCTGCCCCAGGGTGCGAACTTCGGCGCCCGGGTCAGCGCGGACGCCCGGGACGGCGGTGTCGACGGGCGGCAGATCAGCGCCGAAGCGCACGCGAAGAAGGAGCAGCGCAAGGCGAAGAAGGCCGCCGCGGCCGAAGAGTCGTCGGCCGCCGAGCAGCCGGCCGACGGGGCGGACGACGACGACACCGGTAGGAGTGCGGAGGCCGGGGCCGACACGGCCGCCGGCGGTGGCGACGACGCGGGCAGCAGCGGCGGCGACGGCAAGGGCGGCGGCGACGGCAAGGGCGGCGGCGACGGCAAGGGCAAGGCAAAGGACGGCGACGACTGACGCCGACGGGCCGCGGATCCCCTCCGACGGGCCGGATGTCCGCTCCGGCGGTCCGGCGTCAGCCGAGGGCCGCGCCGCCGGCGACCAGCAGCCCGACGTCCAGGACGGCCAGCAGCATCACGGCGGGGAAGGCGTACCGGCGCCACCGCGCCGTGCCCGCCAGCGCCGCCACGGCGACGGCCGGGACCGCGACGACCAGTCCGAGCCGGCCGACCGCGTCCGGCGCCCCGTCGGGGCCGAGCACCAGGACCAGCGTGGCCGCGCCCAGCAGCAGCGCGCCGGCGACCGCGGAAGCCGTCGCACCCAGCCGGTGCGGCAGGCCGCGCACCCCGGTCGCCGTGTCGTCCTCCAGGTCGGGTGCGACGTTGGCGAAGTGCGCCGCGGCGCCCAGCGCCGCGCCCGCCACGACCAGCCACCACGGCGCCACCGGGGTGCCGGGCGCCGCCGCGACCACGCCCGCCGGCAGCGCGCCGAACCCGGTCACGTAGGGCAGCGCCGAGGCCGCCGTCCGCTTGAGCCCGAGGTTGTAGGCCCACCCGCAGGCCACGAGCACGAGCAGCAGGAGGCCGGGCAGCGGGCCGAGCGCCAGGGAGAGGACGACGGCCGCGCCGGCCGCGACGAGCGCCGCCCGGCGCAGCGTCGCGGGCCGGACGGCGCCCTGGACGACGGGCTTGCCGGCCCGCGCGACCGCCCGGTCGCGGTCTGCGTCGAGCCAGTCGTTGCTCCAGCCGATGGACGCCTGACCAGCGAGGACGGCGGCGCAGAGGAGGGTCGTGCGGGCGGCCGACAGGTCGGCTGCGACCGCCAGGAGGGTGGCCACGGTGGTCACCGCGACCGTGGGACCGGCGTGCGTGGCCCGCACCAGGGCGGGGAGAGCGCGGCGGCCGGGCACGGGTGCAGGCACACCACCCATGCCGCTGTCAACCCCTCCCGACTACTTCACCACGCCCCTGACCTGCATATTTACGGCTCTCACCGGATCCGCCCGTCAGTCTGCCGTGCTAGTCTTGTGTCAGCGAAAGGGGTCACATACACATGGGCTTCACTGTCGGCGAGACCGTCGTCTACCCGCACCACGGCGCTGCGTTGATCGAAGCGATCGAGAAGCGGGTCATCAAGGGTGAAGAGAAGGCCTACCTCGTGCTCAAGGTCGCCCAGGGTGACCTGACGGTGCGGGTGCCGGCCGACAACGCAGAGATCGTCGGCGTCCGCGATGTCGTCGGTCAGGAGGGCCTCAACCGGGTCTTCGAGGTGCTGCGCGCGCCGCACACCGAGGAGCCGACGAACTGGTCGCGTCGCTACAAGGCCAACCTCGAGAAGCTCGCCTCGGGCGACGTCAACAAGGTCGCCGAGGTCGTGCGCGACCTGTGGCGCCGCGACAAGGACCGCGGCCTGTCAGCGGGCGAGAAGCGGATGCTCTCCAAGGCGCGGCAGATCCTGGTCAGCGAGCTGGCCCTCGCCGAGGGCACCAACGAGGACAAGGCCGAGGTGCTCCTCGACGAGGTCCTCGCCAGCTGACCGCGGCCGCGCCCGCGCACCCAGCAACACCGACCACTCCCGTGCACGCTGTCGGCATCGTCGCAGCGGCCGGGAGTGGTCTGCGTCTGGGGGCGGGTCGGTCCAAGGCGCTGGTCCAGCTCGGCGGACGGGCGCTGGTCTGCTGGGCGGTCGACTCCCTGCGCGACGGCGGCGTGAACGACGTCGTGGTGGCGGTGCCGGTGCGGGAGCAGAGCCTGTTCGCGACGGTGCTGCCGATGGACGTCCGGCTCGTCGCCGGTGGCCGGACGCGGACGGCCTCGGTTCGCGCGGCGCTCGCCGCGGTCCGGGGCCGGGCCGACGTCGTCCTCGTGCACGACGCCGCGCGGCCGCTGACCCCACCGGACGCCGTGGCGCGGGTGCTCGCCGCCTTGGAGGGCGGGGCCCGCGCCGTCGTCCCCGTGGTGCCCGTGGTCGACACCACGGTCGTCGTCGACGATTCCGGCGCCGTGGCCGACACGGTGCCCAGGGAGACGCTGCGCCGCGTGCAGACCCCGCAGGGCTTCGAGCACGCGACGCTCGCCGCGGCCTACGACCGGCTGGGCGACGACGCCGAGCTCACCGACGACGCCGCGGTGGTGCGTGCCGCCGGGGTGCAGGTGGTCACCGTCGCCGGTGACGAGCGGGCCGCCAAGATCACCGTGCCGCACGACCTCGAGCTGGCCGAGCTCCAGGTGCGCCGGTGAGCGCGGGCACGCCGCGGGTCGGCATCGGCACCGACGTCCACCCCATCGAGGCCGGCCGCCCGTGCTGGCTGGCCGGGCTGGACTGGCCCGGAGCCGACGGCTGCGCCGGGCACTCGGACGGCGACGTGGTCGCGCACGCGCTGGTCGACGCGGTGCTGTCGGCCGCCGGCCTGGGTGACATCGGCACCCTGCTCGGCACCGACGACCCGCGCTGGGCCGGGGTCAGCGGCGCCGCAGTGCTCGCCCACGCCCGGGAAGCGCTGGCCGCCGCCGGCTGGGCCGTGGGCAATGCCGCCGTGCAGCTCGTGGCGACCACCCCGCGGCTCGGCCCCCGGCGGGCGGAGGCGCAGGCCGTCCTGAGCGAGGTGCTGGGCGCCCCCGTCGGCCTCACCGCCACCACGACCGACGGGCTGGGCCTCACCGGCCGTGGGGAGGGTCGGGCCGCCGTGGCGACCGCGCTGGTGATCCCCGCCGGCTGACCGCTGCCGGGCGGCGGGCGGCCGTCACCCGGTCGCCCGAGGCCGGGTGCGCACTCCGGCCGGCCGGTCCGCCGACCCGGTCAGCGCCGCCGTCACCTGCGCGGCCAGCGTCGGCGCGTGCTTGCCCGCCATCAGGTCGTCGTGCGCGCCCGGCACGTCGACCACGGTCATCCGGGGCAGCACGGTTCGCCAGGCGAACAGCTGGTTCATGATGACCGGCACCCTCGTCCGGGCCCGGCAGTAGGTCACCGGGCCCTCGTACCGTCCCCACCGGTAGTCGTGGAAGACGTGCACCCCGCCGCGCAGCGCCTTCCGGTCCGAGGAGGGCCCCCGCCGGCGGACCCGGTCGGACAGCGCCTGCCGGACCGTGTAGTCGCGGAAGGCCGGCAGCAGCATCGCGACCGTGCTGGACAACCGGCGCAGCCGCAGCTGCGCCGGGGTCAGGCTGGCCCGGGGCGGACGCACGTCGAGCAGCACCAGGTGGGCGGGCTGCCGGCCGACCGCGGCGAGCTGGCGGGCCATCTCCAGGGCCACGAGACCACCGAAGCTGTACCCGGCCAGGCTCAGCCTCCCGGTCGGCACGAAGCGCTGCAGTTCCGCGACGTGCTCGGCGGCGATCTCGGCCACCGTCTTGGCGCGGCCGTCGTCGTGCATCAGCGAGGCCTCGATGCCGTGGACCGGGACGTCGACGCCCAGGTGCTCGGCCATCGAGCGGTAGGCGTCGGCGTCCCCGTACACGCCGTGCACGACGAACAGCGGCGTCCGTCCCGGGTCCCCGGCGCGCAGCTGCACGAAACGGGACGACGGTCCGGCCGGGCCGCGCAACGCCTCGACCAGGCCGGCGATCGACGGCGCCGCGAGGAAGGTCGCCAGCGGCACCGGACGGCGCAGCTCCAGCCGCAGCCGGCGCAGGATCGTCATGCACTGGCGCGAGGTGCCGCCCAGGTCGAAGAAGTTCGCCGTGGGGGGCAGGGATCGCCGGCCCAACACCTCGCGGAAGGCGACGGAGACGGCGCGGGTGAGCGCGTCCTCGTCCGGCGCCGGCGCCGCGGCGTCCTCGTCCGGCGCCCCCTCGCCCGCGGGATCGGTCGTCGCGGCGCGGACGGCCGCAGCGATGCCCTCGAGAGCCGCCGGGTTGCGCAGGGCGGCGAGGTTGCGCACCGGATCGCCGTTGACCACGTCACGAGCGGCCCGCTCCGAGCGCTTGCCGTTGTGCGTCAGCGGCAGCTCGTCGACGACGGCGATGACCTGGGGCACGTGCGCGGCCGAGCCTTCCGCGCGCAGCCGAGCGCGGATGCGGGTGGCGAGGTCGTCGTCGTACGCGTGCCCGGGCCGCAGCACGGCGAGCAGCAGCAGCCGGGAGCCGTCCGCCGTCCGCTGCTCGACGGCCATCGCGTCGTCGATCTCAGGCATCCCGCGCAGGATGCGGTAGATCTCCGCGGGGCCGATCCGGACGCCGTCCACGTTGAGCACCCCGTCGGCGCGGCCGTGCATCCGCGACCCGCCGTGCCGGTCGATCTCGATGCGGTCGCCGTGCGTCCACACGCCCGCGTGCTCGGCGAAGTACGAGTCGTGGAACCGCCGTCCCGAGGGGTCGCGGAGGAAGCACACCGGGCGCGACGGGAAGGGCCGCCGGCAGACCAGGTCGCCGACCTCGTCGAGGACGGGCACGCCGCCCGCGTCGACCGCGGCCACGTCGAGGCCGAGGCCCAGCGACTGGCAGCGGCCGCGCTCGACCGGCCGCTCGGGGTGGCCGAGCACGAAGCAGCCGACGATGTCGGTGCCGCCGGAGATCGACTGCAGGGGGAGCGGGCCGACCTCGCGCGCCACCCAGTCGAACTGCCAGTCGTGCAGCACCGCGCCGGTGGACAGGATCGCCCGCAGCCGGCCGAGGTCGTGCTTGGCGGCGGGGCGGTAGCCGACGTCCTGGCACAGCTGGAGGTAGGCCGGGCTGGTGCCGAAGACGGTGACGCCGTGGTCGGCCACGAGCTGCCAGAGCGTCGCGGCGCCGGCGACCGGCCCGTCGTAGAGGACGACCTGCGCGCCCACCGCGAGCGCCGAGAGCTGCCAGTTCCACATCATCCAGGCGGTGGTGGTGTGGAAGTACAGGACGTCGTCGGCGCGGAGGTCGCCGTGCAGCCGGTGCTCCTTGACGTGCTCGACGAGCGAGCCGCCGGCACCGTGGACCATCGCCTTCGGCGGCCCCGTGGTGCCGGAGGAGAACATCACCCACAGCGGGTGGTCGAACGGCAGCCGGGGCCAGGACGGCCCGCCGTCCGCCGTGGTCCGGTCGACCAGCCGGCCCAGCCGCTCGGCCGGCACCGGCGGGTCCTCCGGTAGCGGTCCGTCGTCGAGCACGAGCACCTGCCGGACGGTGGGCAGCTCGTCGAGCAGCCGGGCGAGCGCGTCGTCGGGACCGGCGCCCGCACCGCGCATGCCGGTGCGGTCGACGACCAGCAGGACCGGCTCGACCTGCTCCAGCCGGCCGACCAGCGCCGTCGGGCCCATGTCCGGCGTCGCGCTGGCCATGGGCACCCCCAGCGCGGCCAGGGCCAGGGCGGTCACCACCGTGCGCGCCGAGTTCGGTGCGATCACCGCGACCCGGTCACCGACCCCCACCCCGCATCCGTGGATGGCCCCGGCGGTGGCGCTCACCGCGGCGCGCAGCTCGGCGCGGGTGAGCCGCTCGACGTCGCCGGAGCCGTGCACGGAGGTCAGCGCCGGGGCGTCGTCGTCGACCCCCGGGAGGGGGCGCAGCAGGTTCTCCGCGTAGTTGAGCCGGACCCGCGGGAAGAAGGCGGCCCGCTCCATCCCCTCGCCCACGCAGACGGGGGTCGCCGCCCCCTCCCAGGCCAGGCCGGACCAGTCCAGGAAGAGCCGCCAGAAGTCCTGGTAGTGCTCGACCGACCACCCGTGCAGCTCCGCGGGCGAGGTCAGGGAGTGACCGGCCCGCTGCTCGCACAGCTGGCGGAACTCGGCGATCTGCGGCATCCGCCGGGTGGCGGTAGCGCCGTCGGCGGCGGTGCTCGGCCGGGTCATCGCAGCCCCTCCAGCGCCAGATCCTCGATCACCAGTTCGATCCCCGTTCGTTCGGTCCGGACGGCGACGCTGGCCGCGTGCCCGGCGGGCACCGGCACGGCGTCGACCGCCCACTCGTCGATCCGGCCCGCGGCGTCGCGCGGGGTCCGGACGGTGGCCGGGTGCCGGTGGAGACCCAGACCGAGTCCCTTCAGCACCGCTTCCTTCTGGGTCCAGCAGCGGGTGATGGCCTCGACCCGCAGGGCCGGCGGCAGCGTGACCAGCCGGTCCGCCTCGGCGGGGGCGAGCCAGCCCTCGTCGAGGACGCTAGCGAAGTCCTCCTCCCGGTGCGGTTCGACGTCGACGCCCACCGGCGTGTCCTCGGTGATCGCTACCAGGCCCACCCGGCCGCCGGCCGAGCAGCTGATCCCCAGATCGCGCCCCCCGTCCGCGAGCACGGGGCGGCCGGCGACCTCGACGAGCGGCACGTCCGGCGGTGCGACGCCGAGGAGACGGCCGGCGGCCTCGCGCAGCGCCGCCCGCAGCAGCACCCGGCGGCGGCGGACCGCCGTGGTGCCCCGGTGCACCCGCCACCGCTCGCCCTCGGCGAGGTGGCTGCCCGCCAGGTTTTCCACGGCGGCGTCGGCCCGAAGGTCGACGAGCCACAGCCGGACCACCGTGCCGCCCGGCGGTCCGGACGTCCGGGCATGGCGCCGCCCGGCCGGTCCGTCGTCCGGCCGGCCGCCGGGCCGCTCCCCGGCGTCCCGGACGGCGCCCGGCAGGGCGGACGAAGCACGCTCGGCCATCGGCCTCCCCCTGCCGCACGCGTCCGGTCGCGCCGTTGACCACTGCTGATTACGGACGGTATGCGTCTGACAGCTGGTTCGCACGTCGTGGCCGGAGCCGCAACACGTCCGGATGAACGACCGCAACGGGGGGAGGTGACGGCTTCCGCGTGCCGACCTGGACGGGAGCCAGGCGGGGGACCGGCGCACCCTCCGTAGACTCCGGGAAGTGAGCCTCCGCCTCTACGACACCGCGGCGCGCGCGGTGCGCGACTTCGTGCCGCTGCGGCCGGGCACGGCGTCGGTCTACGTCTGCGGGCTCACCGTCCAGGGGCCGCCGCACGTGGGGCACGTCCGCTCGGCGCTGGCGTTCGACGTGCTGCGCCGGTGGCTGGCGCACGGCGGGCTCGAGGTCACCTACGTCCGCAACGTCACCGACATCGACGACAAGATCCTCGCCAAGGCCGAGGCGACCGGCGTGCCGTGGTGGGCGTGGGCGTACGAGAACGAGCTGGCCTGCACCCGCGCCTACGACGTCCTCGGCGTGCTGCCGCCCACCTACGAGCCGCGCGCCACCGGGCACGTGCCCGAGATGGTCACGCTCGTGGACCGGCTGATCGAGCGCGGACACGCCTACGCCGTAGACGGTGACGTCTACTTCGACGTCCGCTCCTTCCCCGAGTACGGGGCGCTCACCGGCCAGAAACTGGAGAACCTCGAGCCGGCCGCCGACACCGACACCGAGCACCGCAAGCGCGACCCCCGCGACTTCGCGCTGTGGAAGGCGCACAAGGCGAGCGAGCCGGAGACGGCGTCCTGGCCCACCCCCTGGGGCCGCGGCCGGCCCGGCTGGCACCTGGAGTGCTCGGCGATGGCCGGCCGGTACCTCGGCGCCGAGTTCGACGTGCACGGCGGCGGGCTGGACCTGCGCTTCCCGCACCACGAGAACGAGCAGGCGCAGTCCCGCGCGGCCGGCGACGGCTTCGCCCGGTACTGGGTGCACAACGGCTGGGTGACCCTCGGCGGGGAGAAGATGAGCAAGTCCCTGGGCAACACCGCGCTGGTCGACGAGGTGGTCCGGCGGGTGCGCCCGGTGGAGCTGCGCTACTACCTGGTCGCGCCGCACTACCGCTCGACCATCGAGTTCACCGATGCCGCGCTTGGCGAAGCCGGGGCCGCCTACCGGCGGCTGGAGTCGTTCGTGCGGCGGGCGGCCGAGCGGGTCGGCCCGGACGCCGGGTCGCCGGTGGCCTGCACGGAGTTCGTGCAGGCGATGGACGACGACCTGTCCACGCCGGCCGCGGTCGCCGCGGTGCACGAGGTGGTGCGCGAGGGCAACACGGCACTGGCGGCCGGCGACGACGCCGCGGCGGCGGGCGCGCTGGGGTCGGTGCGCGCCATGCTCGGGATCCTCGGCCTCGACCCGCTCGACCCGCGGTGGGGCGCCGGGGCCGACGAGCGGCTGGGACAGGTGACCGACGGGCTGGTCGCTCTCGCGCTCGAGCAGCGTCAAGCCGCCCGGGCGCGCAAGGACTTCGCCGCTGCCGACGCCATCCGCGACCAGCTGAAGGCGCTCGGCGTCCAGGTCGAGGACACCCCGGCCGGCCCGCGCTGGGAGCTGACCCGCTGATGGCCGGCAACAGCCGGCGCCGGGGCCGCACGAGCGGCGCCGGCAAGAAGGGCGCGACCACCGGCACCGGTGGCAAGGGCCGCCGGGCGCTGGCCGGGCGCGGCGCCACCCCGCCCGCCGAGCAGCGCACCGGCCACCCGGCGCAGCGACGGGCCCAGGCCCAGGCCCGGCAGCGGGCGGAGCGGACGCGGGCCCGCCAGCGCGCCGAGGAGGCCCCCGAGCTGCTGCTCGGCCGCAATCCGGTGGTGGAAGCGCTGCGGGCGCGCATCCCTGCGACCGCGCTGTACGTCGTCACCGGCGACACCGGGCGCGGTGACGAGCGGATCACCGAGGCCGTGCAGCTGGCCGCCGACCGCGGGCTGGCCCTGCTCGAGGTCGGCAAGGCGGAGTTCGACCGGATGTCCGGCGGCGCGCTGCACCAGGGCATCGGCCTGCAGGTGCCGCCCTACGAGTACGCCCACCCCGACGACCTGCTGGAGGCCGCCCGCGACTCCGGCCGGCCGGCGCTGGTGGTGGCGATGGACGGCGTCACCGACCCGCGCAACCTCGGCGCCGTCGTCCGGTCGGCGGCCGCGTTCGACGCGCACGGCGTCGTCGTCCCGCAGCGCCGGGCGGTCGGCATGACCGCCTCGGCGTGGCGCACCAGCGCCGGGGCCGCGGCCCGGCTGCCGGTGGCCCGCGCGGTCAACCTGCCCCGCGCGCTGGCCGGCTACCAGGGCGCCGGGCTGCAGACCGTCGGCCTGGCCGCCGACGGCGACATGGACCTGCACGAGTACGACGGGTTCGCCGATCCCGTGGCGCTGGTGGTGGGCGCCGAGGGCACGGGCCTGTCGCGGCTGGTGCGCGAGCGCTGCGACGTCGTCGTCCGCATCCCGATCACCCGCGGCACCGAGTCGCTCAACGTCAGCGTCGCGGCCGGCATCGCGCTCTACCAGACTGCGCTCCTCCGGAGCGCACCGCGGCCAGGAGCCGTCCCCCCGTCGC
>NZ_JAOVZT010000004.1:323870-341582 GCF_025716945.1 Geodermatophilus sp. YIM 151500 | reverse complement strand
GGTGAGCCGCTGCGTCGCTCGATCGCGGAGACCCTCCGGGCCCCCACTCCTCGCGACCCGCACCGCGGCCAGGAGCCGTCCCCCCGTCGCGGTGAGCCGCTGCGTCGCTCGATCGCGGAGACCCTCCGGGCCCCCCGCTCCTCACGACAGCAGCTGGGCGATCGTGTAGATGACCAGGCCGGCGAGGCCGCCGACGACCGTGCCGTTGACCCGGATCCACTGCAGGTCCCGGCCGATCTGCAGCTCGATCCGGCGGCTGGTCTCGTCGGTGTCCCAGCGGGCGACGGTGGTCCCGACCAGCTGGGCCAGGTCGCCGGCGAAGCGCTCCACCAGGTAGCCGGCGATGCGCTGCGCCTGCCGCTGCGCCAGTTCGCGCACCGTCGCGTCCTTCTGCAGCCGCCCGGCGACCTCGTGGACCATCGCCACGAGCCGGGTCCGCAGCTCGGAATCCGGGTCCTCGGCGGCGGCCAGGACGGCGTTCTTCGCGTTCGTCCACAGCGACGTCGACCACGCGCGGACGGCGGGGTGCTCGATCAGCTCCTTCTTGAGCTCCTCGACCCGCGCCGCGGTGGCCGGATCGGTGCGCAGCGCGTGCACGTACGCGCGCAGCTTGCGCTCGTACACCCGGCGCAGCTCGTGGCGGGGGTCGTCGCCCACCTCGTCGAGGAAGTCCAGCACGCCGCGGAACGCCCGGTCGAACACGCGGTCGTCGACCCAGTCGGGCACCCAGGGCGGCGAGGCGTCCCCCAGCTGCGCCCGGAACACCACCCGGTTGTCCTGCAGGAAGCGGGCCAGGCCCCGCAACGCGGCCGAGAGCACCTCCTGGTGCCGGTCGCCCTCGACCACGACCTCCAGGGCGCGCGCGACGATGGGCGCCGCCGGTGTCTCGTGCAGCCGCCGGTCGACCAGGGCGGACACCGCGGGCTGGACGTCGTCGTCGCGCAGCAGGTCGGTGACCGCCTTGAGCGCCACCGCGGCATCACCGGCCAGCCGCTCCGCCCGCCCGGGCGCAGCCAGGAAGGCGCCGAGCCGGCCGGGCACGTCGACGCCGTCGAGGGTGTGCTCGACGACGGCCTTGGTGAGGAAGTTCTGCTGGACGAAGGACCCCAGGCTGGCGCCGATCTGGTCCTTCTTGCGCGGGATGATCGCGGTGTGCGGGATGGGCAGCCGCAGCGGGTGCCGGAACAGTGCGGTGACGGCGAACCAGTCGGCGAGCGCGCCCACCATCGAGGCCTCCGCGGTGGCGCGGACGTAGCCGACCCAGGCGCCGGCCTCGTCGCCGAGCAGCGCGCAGACGACGAACACCGCGGCCGCGACCAGGAACAGCCCGGTGGCCAGGCGCTTCATCCGAGCGAGGTCGCGGGCCCGCGCCGGTTCGTCGAGCGAGGAGGCCAGGGGCGCGGTCGCGGGGGATGGCGGCACGAGTCCGAGCGTAGGGATCGGCCGGCGTCGCCGTCCGGACGGAGCGGGTCGGACCCGGCGGACCGATCCGGCGAGCCCGACCGCCCGCGCACGCGCGACTGCCGCGGCACCCCGGAGGTGCCGCGGCCGTCGCGGGGCCTCGATCAGTCGGTGGCGCCGAGCGTGACCTCCACGGTGGAGGTGCTCCCGCCCCGGCGGACGGAGAGGGTGATCCCCTCGCCCGGCGTACGGCTCCGGATGGCGGCGGTCAGCTCGGTCGAGGTCGTGATCGGCCGCTCGCCGACCGCGGTCACCACGTCGCCGGGCTGCAGACCGGCCTCCGCGGCGCCGGTGCCGGGCTCGATGGCGACCAGTCGGGCACCGATGCCCAGGCCGGAGTTGCCCGCGTCGCCCTCGGTGGTGGCGCTCACGCCGAGAAAGGCCTGCTGCGCCTGACCGGTCTCGATGATCTCGGTCGCGATGCGCTCGGCGGTGTTGCTCGGGATCGCGAAGCCCACCCCGATGTTGCCGCCCTGTCCCGCCCCGGGCAGGCCGGTCGGCACGGTGGCGATCGCGGTGTTGATGCCGATCACCTCGCCGGCCGCGTTGACCAGCGCGCCGCCGGAGTTGCCCGGGTTGATGGCCGCGTCGGTCTGGATGGCGTCGATCACCGTCGCCTCGTCGCTGCCCCCACCGGTGGCCACGGCGCGCTTGGTCGCGCTGATGATGCCGTCGGTGACCGTGTTGTCCAGGCCCAGCGGCGAGCCGATGGCCACGGCCACGTCCCCGACCTGGACGTCGTCGGAGTCGGCGAACTCGGCGGGGACCAGGCCCGAGGCTCCCTCGAGCTTCACCACCGCCAGGTCGGCCGACGGCTCGCTGCCCACCACGGTCGCCTCGTAGAGATTGCCGGCGGAGTCCCGGACCTGCACCCGCGCGTCGCCGCCCTCGATCGAGACGACGTGGTTGTTGGTCAGCACGTAGCCGTCCTCGGTCAGGACGACGCCCGAGCCGCTGCCCGACTGCGATCCGCTCTGCACGTAGAGGGTGACCACGCTCGGCGCGGCCTTGGCCGCGGCGGCGGTCGCGGTGGTGGCGGTCTCGGGGTCGCGGATGACGACCTCCTGGGCGGGCGCGGCCGCGCCGGTGACCGTGCCGGGCCGGTCGAGCAGCGCGACGGTGCCGGCGCCGGCGCTGCCGCCGATGAGCGCGCCCAGCACCAGGCCGGCCACCCCGAGCCGCATCCGGCCGCCGCGGCGCCGGGCCGGTGGCGCGTAGGGTCCGCCGACCGCTGCGGGGTCCGGCGGAAGGCCCGGCCCGAAGACCGGGGCGTCACCGAAGCCGCCACCCGGCTGGCCGTGCTGCCCCGGCTGACCGTGCTGCCCCGGCTGGCCGGGCTGCCCGGGGAACGGGGCCGTGTGCTGCGGTCGCGCACCGGGCAGGCCCCAGGCCGGAGGAGCCCACGGGCTCGGGTGCGGACCGGCGGCCGTCGGCCGACCGTCCACGGGCGCGCCGCGGGGGGGCATGCCGTCCGGAGCTGGCACGGGCCGGTCGGTGCCCGACGGCGCGGGGGGCGGCGGACCGACGTCGGCCGGACCGGTGGTGCCCCGGTCGGCGGGTGCGGGCCCGGCGGCTGTGCCCGACACCGGCTCCGTCGTGCCGGCGCCGTCGGGACCGAACGGGGTCGGGTCGGGGCGCTGCTGGTCAGTCACTGCTGGGTCCTCCCTCGGGCGCGACCCGTCCGGCCGCGGCGAACTCCACTCTCCGGCCGGCCGCTGGCGCCGTGCTGGACGGTGCCTGTGAGTCTGCTGGGTGGGTTCCTCCGTGCGAAGGTCGTGCCGCGGCGGACTGTTCCCGGACGTCCCCGGTTCAGCGCGGCAGGTCGTCGAGCAGCGCGCCGCGGGCGACGAGCTCGGTGACCGTCCAGACGGCGACGACCTCCGTGGCGAGCAACCCCACCAGGACCAGCAGCTGGGCGGCGCCCGCCTGCACCGGGCCGCCTCCACCGAGCAGCACGCCGACGAACGCCCCCGGCAGGGTGACCAGCCCGACGGTCCGGGTCTGGTCGAGCGGTGGCACCAGCGCGGTGGCGGCCGCCGGACGGGCGACGAACAACGCCGCCTCTCGGGGCAGCAGGCCCACGGCCAGCGCGGCCTCGACCTCCCCCCGCCGCCGGGTCAGCTCCTCCCGCAGCCGCCGCCCGGCCAGCGAGGTCGCGGTCATCGCCCCACCGATCAGGATGCCGGCGACCGGGATGACCGCGATGCCGCGCAGCGGAACGGTGCCGCTGGCCAGCACCAGCGCCACGACCGGCGCGGCGCCGGCGACGATCGGCAGCGCCGCGACGGGCACCCGGCGGCGGACCCCGGCCGCAGTGGCCGACCGGCCGGTGACCCGGCCGGTGGCGGTGGCCGCGGCCACGGCCACCATGAGCAGCACGAAACCGGCCGAGAGCCACAGCGACCCGACGACGGCCGACAGCACCAGCGAGACGACCGAGAGCTGGACGGCGGCCCGCAGCGCCGCGGTCACGACGGGCCGCTCCTGGCCCAGGCCCGACAGTCGACCGCCGGCCGCGGCCAGCGCCGTCAGCAGGAGGAGGACGACGGCCAGCCGGGGACCGACGTCGACCACGGAGGTGCCCACGACGGGCGATCCTGCCGGGTCGCCGTCCGGTCACGGGTGGTCGGCGGTCGGCCGGGCCGGCGCGGGCGCGGGCGCGTCAGCCGACCGCGATGATCTCCTCCCGCGGCTCCAGCTCCGGCCGCCGGGCCGGGGGGACCAGGGCCATCGGGGAGGTGCAGTGCCGCAGCAGCCAGCGGTGCGGGGCGTCGAGCGTGCGGTGCAGGAAGCCGCCGTGCCCGGAGCTGATGACCAGCAGGGGGGTGTGGGCGGCCGCGGTCAGCACGTCACCCGGCGCGCCGCCGGGCAGCTGCCGCTCCTCGACGACGATGTCCTCGAGGTCGGCCCGGCTCGTCAGGCCGGACTCGTCGGGGGGCGGACCGCCGGTCGAGCGCCGGGAGCGGGCCCGCACCACCCGGAGCCGGGCGTCGGAGCGCCGGGCCGCGTCTGCGGCGTAGGCCAGCACCGGCTCGTCGTCCGCGTGGTCACCGAGACCCAGCACGGCCACGACGGGCCGGCCGGCCGGCTCCGCGCCGTGCGGGCGCGGCACGACGACGACCGGGGTGGTCGCCCGGGCCGCCACCCGCTGCGGAACCGGGGCCAGCACCATCTCGTCCGGAGCTCCGGTGGTGGAGATGCCCAGGACGACGAGCTGGCACTCCGAGGAGGCCCGCAGCAGGACGGCCGTGGGGTCGCCGGGCACCACCTCGGTGTCGGCCCGCACGCCCGGTTCGGTGTGGCGGGCCAGCGTGTAGGCCTGCGCGGTGATCCGCCGCGCCCGCGGCAGCTCCGGCGGGGGCACCGGCCCGCTCACGTCGCGTCGGCCGAGGTAGGGCGCCGCGTGCACGATGCGCAGCGGGGCGTCGCGGCGGGCGGCCTCCTCGGTCGCCCACCGGACGGCGGTGAGGCCGCACTCGCTGCCGTCGACGCCGACCACCACTTCACGGCCGGTCCAGCCCTCACCCAGCGTGCGGGTGCGGGGCTCCGACTCCTGCCGGGCGAGGACGTCGCCGTCGTCCGGGCCGGAGGGGGCGAGAGGGGTGGACGTCGACACGGAAACACCTCCGCGAACCAGGACCTGCCGTCTCCCCGCCGAGGCTCCTCCTCGGAGGCCGCGTGCGGAAGACCCCCCGGGGGCGTCGTCCGGGACGACACGTTTTCGTCGTGTGCAACGGACCGGTGCGCGGGGTAGGAGGTGAGCGGCGGTGGAGCCGGCGCAGCATGGCGTGCTGCGGCGGTCACCGCGCGATCCGTCGAGCACGTCCGAGGAGAACACCTGTGCCCACCCGTGGAATCACCCGTGCGCTGGTCGTCGCCGCACTGTCGGCCGGCGGCCTCGTAGCGATCGTCGGGGGTGTGGCGCTCAGGGGTCCGGGCGTCGTCGCCGTCGGTGTCGCGGGGGCGTTGGCCGGCTGTCTCGGCTGGGGGATGGCCCGGGAGGCGGAGGCGCCCGCCCGGGCCCGCCGCTCGCCGGCCGAGGTGGCGGTGCTGGCGGCGGCCTGGACGGTCGGCGTGCTCCTCGCGCTCTCCGGCGTGTCGGTGCTCGCCGGCGGCATCGCGGCGGCGGTGCTCGCCGGGCTCGTCGCGACGGCGGGGATCGTGTTCTGGATGGTGCGCTCGCCGGCCGAGGCCGGCCCTCGTGCGGCCGCGCCGAGCGGCTCCGGCCGGGTCCCGTGGTGGATGGGCGGGGCCGACGTGATCGGTGCGGCGACGTCTCGCAGGGACCCGGCCGCCCCGGCCGCCGCGCGCCTGTTCCCGCCCGTGTCGGAGCTCAGCACCGCGGCGCTGGGGGAGGAGTGGGTGCACTCGACCGCCGCGCTGGCCGGCCCGCTGGAATCGTCCGTCCGTCAGTCGGTGGTGCGCCGACGCCAGGAGGCGCTCGACGAGCTGGAGCGGCGTGACCCCGACGGGTTCGCCCGGTGGCTCGCGGCCGGGCCGGAGTCGGGCAGCGACCCGGCCGCATTCGTCGGCGGCGGCGAGGCCGCCGGCACCGACGCGGCCTGAGCGCCCCAGGGCGCCCGGTCGAGGCCGCCCGCGCTCGGCGGCCGGTCGCCGGCGTGGCGCTCGGGACGACCCGGTCATCCCCCCGACCGCGCTCTTGCGGTCCTGTTCCTGCTCTTGCGGTGGTGCATCGCCGCAAGAGCGCGCGCAACACCGCAAGCGGATGCGGCGGCGCGCGCTGGCTCTGCCTGGACCCCGTCCCTGGTCCGGTCGCGCGTGCACGGCCGGCGGCCCGACTCCGCGGAGTCGTCCGCTGGCGTCGTCCGCTGGCGTTGTCCGCTGGCGTTGTCCGCTGGCGTCGTCCGCTGGCGTCGTCCGCTGGCGTCGTCCCTATCCTTGTCCCGGGACGTGTTCCCGTGTCCCGCCGGCGTGGCGCAACTGGTAGCGCACCCGACTTGTAATCGGGCGGTTGGGGGTTCGAGTCCCCCCGTCGGCTCCCAGCGACGCCGCCGTCCTTCCCGGCCCGCGCGACCTGGTGCTGCCTGGCGGCCGGTCCTCTGCCATGGTCGGCGGCACGTGCCGCGACGGGGCGGCGCCGTGCGCCGAGGAGGCCTGATGACCGACCACGTGTACCGGCTCAGCGAGATCGTGGGCAGCAGCACGACCGGTGTCGACGACGCGATCCGCAACGCGATCCGCAAGGCCGCTGAGACGGTCCGGCACGTCGAGTGGTTCGAGACCCAGGAGATCCGCGGTCACGTGGTCGAGGGCGACGTGGCGCACTTCCAGGTGCGGCTGAAGATCGGCTTCCGGGTCGAGGACTGACCGGGTCGGCCTTCAGGGGTCGGACGCGCCGGCCCGATCAGTCGAAGCTGCCGGCGCCGTCCCGCCGGTACCGGGCGTGCCGCTCGAGCCGGGCCCGCTCGGCGCGCTCGGCCCGCACCCGACCGGCCGTGCCCGGCGGGTAGCCGGCCTTGACCACGCGGTGCTCGGTGGTCTCGGTCATGAAGGCCACCGAGAACAGCAGGCCGAGCAGCAGGCCGCCCCCGGCGGCGGACACCCGGTACGCGAACGGCACGGGCACCACCACGAGGCAGATCACGACCAGGGGAGCCACTTGCACCAGCGCCCGTGCGAGGTGCCGCCACACCCACCCCGGCCCGGTCGTGTCGGCCAGCACCCACGGCGCCAGCCGCGCGGGCAGGCCGCCACCGAGCGCGTACCACACCCACTGCAGCGGGCCCGGCCGCGGGAGCTGCTCGCGCACGCCGACCACGGTAGGCCGTGCCGGGCGCCCCGGGTCCGGGCTCGCGCGGCGGCGTCCTCCGTGCCCGGCCGGCGGTCCGCCACCCGGACGGGTGCGGCCGTTGCCGAGCGGGCGACCGGGGGTGGACACTGCCGTCCAGCCAGCGGAAGGAGACCGTCGTGCAGATCAGCCAGCTGCTCCGCCGCAAGGGCCACGACGTGGCCACCGTCGACGGCAGCGCCAGCGTGCGCACCGCGCTCGGCCTGCTGGCCGAGCACCGGGTCGGCGCGCTGGTCGTCTCCTCCGACGGACGCGGCATCGACGGCATCCTCTCCGAACGTGACATCGCGCGCGGGCTGCACGAGCACGGCGCCGGCCTGCTCGCCGAGCCGGTGAGCAGGGTGATGACCGCCGAGGTGCACACGTGCACGCCCGGTTCCGGTGTGCACGACCTGGCGCAGCTGATGACCGACCACCGGGTCCGCCACGTGCCGGTGGTCGACGACGGCGCGCTGGTCGGCATCGTCTCCATCGGCGACGTCGTCAAGGCCCGCCTCGACGAGCTCGAAGCCGAGCGCAAGCAGTTGGTCGACTACATCCAGACCGTCTAGAGAAGGACCCCCTGCCCCCGCCACCGGCACGCTCGCGGCGGGATCCTGCAGGGGCCGTTCCAGTAGGTCACCACGGGCCGGGCGTACGGTGCGGCGGTGGACGAGCGTCGCCCGGGGGTGGCCTTCGGGCTGGCCGCCTACGGTCTGTGGGGGCTGTTCCCCCTCTACTTCCCCTTGCTCGAGCCGGCGGGGGGCCTGGAGATCGTCGCGCACCGGGTGCTGTGGTCGCTGGTGTTCGTCGCCCTGGTCCTCACCGTCGCCCGACGGTGGCGGCTGGTGCGCGCGGCGGTCACCGAGCTGCGGACGGTGCTCATCCTCGTCGGCGCCGCGCTGCTCATCTCTGGTAACTGGCTGATCTTCGTCTACGGCGTGAACTCCGGGCAGGTCGTCGAGACCTCGCTCGGCTACTTCATCAACCCGCTGGTCAGCGTGCTGCTGGCCGTCGTCGTGCTGCGAGAGCGGCTGCGCCGGCTGCAGTGGGTGGCGGTCGGCATCGCGGCGGTGGCCGTGGCCGTGCTGACCGTCGACTACGGCCGACCCCCCTGGATCGCCCTGTCGCTCGCCGTCACCTTCGCGCTGTACGGGTTGCTGAAGAAGCTCGTCCGCGTCGAGTCCGCGCCCGGGCTCTTCCTCGAGACCGCGCTCGTCGCCCTGCCCGCCGTCGTCGTGCTCGCCCTGCTGCACACCCGGGGCCTCGCCGCGACCGGCGACGAGGGCACCGGTCACCTGCTGCTCATGATGGGCTCGGGGGTGGCGACGGCGGTGCCCCTGCTGCTGTTCGCCGCCGCCGCCCGGCGGGTGCCGCTGTCGACGGTGGGATTGCTGCAGTACCTGACGCCGCTGATGCAGCTCGCGATCGGCGTGTTCGTGTACGGCGAGCCGATGCCGCCGGCCCGGCTGGCCGGCTTCGCGATCGTCTGGGTCGCGCTGGCGGTCTTCACCGTCGACAGCCTCCGCAACGCGCGGGCGGTGCGCCGGCGCGCCCTGGCGGAGGTCGTGCCCGAACCGGTCTGAGCGCAGCCCGGAACGGTGAGGGAGGCGCGCGCGAGCGGCTCGGAACTGTCGGTGGCCGGGTCTAGCGTTCGTCCCGTACCGCCCGATCCGGGCCGTACGACCGAGGAAGGGCACCACGCACCATGACCAGCGATCCCGCAGCCGGAGTCTCCCCGCTCCGGCCCGACGGGTCGGGGGAGTCCGCCGGACGGCCCCCGACCGCCGGGCTGACGCGGCGGGAGCACGAGATGCTCGCCTTCGAGCGGCAGTGGTGGCGCCGGCCCGGCGCCAAGGAGACGGCCATCCGCCGGTGCTTCGACGTCACGCCGACGCGCTACTACCAGACGCTCAACGCCCTGCTGGACCGGCCCGACGCGCTGGCCGCCGATCCGCTGCTCGTCCGGCGGCTCCGGCGGGTCCGCACGGCGCGTCACCGGCGACGTGCCGATGAGGTAGTGGGCAACGGCGGCTGAGCCGTTTACATTCGCTCACCGTGGGCAGGCACGCGGCGTCGGGGAGTGACGGAGCCGGGCCCGGGAGTGCCCCGGTAGCCGGTGGCCGCCGCCGGACCGACGGCCCCGACGCCCTGTGGCGCGGGGGGTCGCCGGCGCCCGCCGACCAGCCGACCGACCGCCGTCGCGACGCGCTGTTCGGCTCGCCGTCCCGTCCCTCCGGCGGTCGTCCGCTGGTGAGACCCGAGGCGCGCGCCGTCCGCGTACCCGCCGGGTCGACCGGCCGCTCCTCCCGCCCGGCCGACGACGCCCGCCCGGTCGGCCGTTCCCGCCCGCCCGTCCCACCGCCCGCCGGCCCCCGGGGCACAGCACCGGGCAGCCCTCGGGGCGCAGGTGCCGGCCCGTCCGGTGCCGCGCCGGCCGCGCCTCGTGGCGCCGCGCCGGCGGGCCCGCGCACCACG
This sequence comes from Geodermatophilus sp. YIM 151500, assembly GCF_025716945.1. Lineage (GTDB taxonomy): Bacteria > Actinomycetota > Actinomycetes > Mycobacteriales > Geodermatophilaceae > YIM-151500. The sequence goes on along the minus strand of NZ_JAOVZT010000004.1, from coordinate 331,855 downwards.
GCCGCGCCGTTCCGCGCCGTCCCGTCGCCCGAGCTCCCCGGCGGACGCTCGCCCGCCCCGACCCGGGCCGGCGCATCCGGTCGGGCGGCATCCTCCGCCAGCAATCCCGCCCCGGCGCCCGCTGCGCGGTCGGCCGGCGCGGGCCCGTCGGCCGCATGGGCGTTCGAGGACCCGGTGCACCCGCCCACGTCCGCTGTCCCCGGGCGCCGGCCCGGCGGCGCCTCCGCCGCCCGCGCCGCCGACCGCGGCTCCGCGCCGCGGCTGGCCGCCCTGGCGGCGCCCGCCGCCTTCCCCCCGGCTGCCGCGGATCGGCCGTCCTACGGCGACTGGACCAAGCCCTCGGGCGCGGGGGACCGCCCGCCCCCGGCCCCGGCCACGACCGCCATCCCCGAGCGGGACGTCGACTCCTGGCGCGTCCGCGCCGGCGCGGACGGGGACGAGGACCTGCCGGCCGGCACCGGGGGTCGCCGCGACGAGCCGACCCGGCTGCCCGCCGCGGACGACGACCGGTGGCCGGCCACCGGTGAGCGCGCCGCCGCCGGAGCCCACACCGGGAGCACTCCGGTCGTCGGCGGCCGCGCGGCACTCCGCGCCCAGCGGCAGGCCGCCGAGGCCGCCCGCGTCAAGGCCGCCAAGCGCTCCCGCGACGCCGACGGGCCCACCGACCGCCGGCCGCGCCGGGTCCTGCAGGGTCTGGTGGCCACGGCCGTCATCGCGCTCGGCGTGCTCGGGGTCCACACGGTCGTGTCGCCCGGCACCCAGGAGACCTCGTCGGGCAAGCCGGTGGACGGCGCGGCGTCCGCGGCCACGTCGGCTCCCGCCAGCACCGCGCCCGCGAGCCCGGCCACCGCGGCCCTGCCGCCGCTAGAGCTGCAGCCCGTCCCGGTGGCGACGCCGGCCGCTCCGGTCCGCGTCCCGGTCACCGTGCTGAACGCCACGAGCATCAACGGGCTGGCCGCGGACATCTCGGCGGCCGTGGTGGCCGGCGGGTGGGAGGCACCGGCCGTCGGGGCGTACCCGGGCACCGACGTCGCCACCACCACGGTCTTCTTCACCGAGGGCGACGAGACGCAGCGCCAGGCCGCCGTCCAGCTGGTCGACCAGTTCCCCGGCCTCGCCGGTCCCGCGCCGCGGTTCTTCCAGGTCCCCGACGTCCCGACGCCCGGTCTGGTCGTCGTGGCCACCGGCGACTGGCGCCCCTGACCGGACCCCGCACCGCCGTCCGGAACACCGGACGGCCGTCGTCCGTTGGCTGACGTCGTGCGCCCCGTTCCAGCGCGCGTGCGTCTCCGGCCGCGCCCCGGCGCACGGGCGACGTCCGCCGTCCTCGCCGCCCTGCTGGTCAGCACGCTGCTGCTGCTGCTCCCGACGCCGGCCACCGCGGCCGAGAGCGTGCGCACCGAGGAGGCGCTCGTGCCCTCCGGCGCCGGCGCGGCCGCCGTCGAGCTCGACACCACCCTCTACCTGCCGGCCGGCGGGGACCCGGCGCCGGCCGTCGTGCTCGCGCACGGCTTCGGGGGAAGCAAGGACTCGATGGCCGAGGAGGCCCGGTACCTGGCCGAGCGCGGCTACGTCGTCCTGGCCTACTCGGCCCGCGGCTTCGGCCGCAGCGGCGGGGTGATCGGGCTCAACGACCCACGCTTCGAGGTCGCCGACCTGAGCACTCTGCTCGACCTGCTGGCTACACGGGAGGACGTCGCGCTCGACGCCGCGGGCGACCCCGTGGTCGGCGTGGCCGGGGCCTCCTACGGCGGCGCGCTCGCGCTGCTCGGTGCCGCCTACGACGACCGGGTAGACGCCATCGCGCCGCAGATCACGTGGAACTCGCTCACCGCCGCGTTGTTCCCCTCGCAGGAGGGCGTCACCGACGCCGGCACCGTGGCGGCCACCCCGGGCCCGGAGGACTCCGGCGTCTACAAGAAGCTCTGGGCCGGGCTGTTCTTCGGCGTCGGCTCGCTGCCCACCGCCGGCCTGCTCGGCGGGCTCGGCGGCGGGGACGCCGGCGGGGGCATCGGCAGCACGGACGAGACGTCCGCGGACCGGAGCGCCGCCGCGGCCCCGGACCCGGCCGCACTCGCCGGCCGGCTCTCGGAGCTCGGCCCGGCCTCCGCGGACCCAGCCGTCGTCGAGCGGGCGCTGACCTGCGGCCGCTTCAGTGCCGAGGTGTGCGTCGCGTACCAGTCCGCCGCCGCGAGCGGCACGCTCACGCCCGAGGTCGCCGCGGTGCTCGACCGCAGCAGCCCGGCCGGCGTCCTCGACCGGATCGACGTGCCGACCCTGCTCGTGCAGGGCACCCAGGACTCGCTGTTCGGCCTCGGCCAGGCCGACGCCAACGCCCGGGGGATCGCCGCGACCGGCGCGCCGGTGAAGGTTGTCTGGTACGGCGGCGGGCACGACACCTCCGCCTCGGAGCGGGAGGCCGAGGCGCTGCGCGACGAGGTCGCGGGCTGGTTCGACTGGCACCTGCGCGGCGACGGGGAGGATCCCGGCACCGGCTTCCAGTTCCCCGCGCCGACCGGCCTGGGCGGGAACTTCAGCGTCCAGGGCGGCACGCAGACCGTCGTCACCGACGCCTACCCCGGCCTGGACGGCACCGCTCCGGCCGGGCGCGCCGCCGTCGCGCTGAGCGGTCCGACCCAGCCCGTGGTGAACCCGGCCGGCGGCACACCGGCGGCGATCACCACCGTGCCCGGGCTGGGCGGCCTCGGAGCCGCGCTGGCCGGCACCACCGTGGAGATCCCGGGCCAGTTCGCCGCCTTCGACAGCGAGCCGCTGACCGCCGCGGTGGAGGTGGTCGGCGCGCCGACCGTCGACCTGGCCGTCTCCTCGGCGAGCGGCAGCGCGACCCTGTTCGCCAAGCTCTACGACGTCGGCCCCGGCGGCGCGCTCACGCTCCCGGCCGGGCTGGTCGCCCCGGTGTCGCTCACCGGCCTGTCGACCGACCCGACCGCGCCCACCGAGGTGGCGGTCACCCTGCCGGGGATCGTGCACCGCTTCGAGGCTGGGCACACCATGCGGGTCGTGGTCTCGTCGACCGACCAGGCCTACGCGCTGCCCCCCGAGGCCGCCGTGTACGCGGTCGGGCTGGCCGGCAGCGCGGGCGACGGGGCCACCGCCGCCGATCTCGCCGTCCCGACCGTCGACGGCCGGGCCGTCACCGAGACCGCCACGTCGCGGTGGTGGGTGCTCCTCGGCGTACTTGCTGCGCTCGGCCTGGCCGGCTGGGGCGCCGCGCTGCTCCTCGGCCGCCGCCGGCGGCGGCGGGTGTCGGTCGTCGAGCCGGACGGCGAAGAGGTGCCGCTGCGCTTCGAGGGCGTGACCAAGGCCTACAAGGACGGCTTCGTCGCCGTCCGCGACCTGTCCTTCGAGGTGCGCCGCGGCCAGGTGCTCGGCCTGCTCGGCCCCAACGGGGCGGGCAAGACCACCTCGCTGCGCATGCTCATGGGGCTGATCCGCCCGACCGAAGGGCGGATCAGCATCTTCGGGCACGCGGCCGGCCCCGGCGCCCCGGTGCTGTCGCGGCTGGGCTCCTTCGTCGAGGGCACCGGGCTGCAACCGCACCTGTCCGGCCGCGACAACCTGACCCTCTACTGGGCCGCGACCGGCCGCCCCGCCCAGGACGCCCACCTCGAGGAGGCGCTGGAGATCGCCGGGTTGGGCGCGGCCATCGACAAGCGGGTGCGCAGCTACAGCCAGGGCATGCGGCAGCGGGTGGCGATCGCCCAGGCCATGCTCGGCCTGCCCGACCTGCTGGTGCTGGACGAGCCGACCAACGGGCTGGACCCGCCGCAGATCCACGCCATGCGCGAGGTGCTGCGCTCCTACGCCGCCACCGGCCGCACGGTCATCGTCTCCAGCCACCTGCTGGCCGAGATCGAGCAGACCTGCAGCCACGTGGTCGTGATGGCCAAGGGCCAGAAGATCGCGCAGGGCACCGTGGAGGACATCGTCGGCAGCGGGGGAGCGGTGCTGGTGGGCCTCGCCCCCGGTGCCGCCGACGAGGCGGAGACCGACCGGGCCGTCGCCGTCCTCGAGCAGCTGCCCGGGGTGGCCGTCGAGCGCACCGACGAGGGCCTGGTCGCCGAGCTCGACGGCACCAGCCGGGCCCGCGCGCTGCAGGCACTCGTGGAGGCCGGCATCCCGGTCGACCGGTTCCTGCCGCGCCGGAGGCTGGAGGACGCCTTCCTGGCGCTCGTGGGGGAGGAGCAGGCGTGAGCACGACGGACCGGACGTCGGACACGGCCATGACCGGCGGCCACGTGCAGCCCACCGGGGCGGTGGCGGGCTACCGACCGGAGCGCACGCTGCGGCTGTCGGTGGAGCTGCGGCGCCAGTTCAAGAGACGGCGCACCGTCGGCGTCCTCGTGATGATGGTGGCCCTGCCGCTGCTGCTCATCGCCGCGCTGCAGCTGGGTGGCGACGAGGAGGCGGCCGAGAACCAGCGGATCAACCTGGTCGACGTCGCGACCGCCAGCGGGCTCAACTTCACCCTCTTCGTGTTGTTCGCGACGACCAACTTCTTCCTGGTCGTCGTCTACGCGCTGTTCTTCGGCGACACGGTGGCCAGCGAGGCGGCGTGGGGCTCGCTGCGTTACACGCTGGCCACGCCGGTGCCGCGGGCCCGGCTGCTGCGGCAGAAGTGGTACGCCGCGCTGGTGCTCTCGGTCGGGGCGCTGCTCACCCTGGTGGCAGTCGCGGTCGTAGCCGGCGGCGTCGCGTTCGGCTTCGACGCGATCCGGACGCCGGTCGGGGTCACCCTCGGCCAGGGGGAGGGGCTGCTCCGGCTGGCCGGCATGGTCGGTTACCTCGCCGTCCACCTGCTCGTCGTCGGCACGCTGGCCTTCTGGTTCTCCACGGTCACCGACGCGCCCCTGGCCGCGGTCGGCGGGGCGGTGTTCACGATGTTCGTGTTCGCCATCCTCGACGAGGTCGAGCAGCTGGGCAGCATCCGCGACTGGTTCCCGACCGCGGAGGAGTACGCCTGGACCGACCTGCTGCAGACGCCGGTCGACTCGGGCGACCTGTTCCGCGGCGTGGTCCAGTCGCTCGTGTACGCGGCGGTCTTCACCGCGCTGGCCTTCCGCCACTTCGCCCGCCGCGACGTCACCTCCTGACCGGAGTGGGTCGTGCCGAGTGGGCCCCCGGAGGGGGTCCGCGCAGGCGCGACGCAGCGGCTCGGCGCCACCCGGGGCGGCACGTGGCCGCAGTGCGGCCCGGAGGGTCGCGATGTCACAGGCTGGCTCGCACGGCCTGGGCCCAGCCCTCGCCGAGCGGGGCCCGGGTCACCGACGCGTTGGGGACGGCGGCCAGCAGCCCCGCCATGCCGTCGACGGCGGCGCCGTTGGCGGTGATCCACAGCCGGCCCACCGCGGGCGCCATCTCCAGGTCGCTGACGCTGTCGCCGATCGCCACGGCGTCGGCGGCGGCGAGCCCACGGCGCTCCAGGTCCCACGCGACGGCCGCGCCCTTGGAGATGCCGCGCGGCATCAGGTGGTAGACCCGCGGCGGCAGCGCGCCGGCCGACAGCCGCATCCGGGACGTCGCCGGGATGGCCCCGTTGTCCTTGAGCGTCAGCCAGCCCGCGCCCCGCTCGGCCAGCCACGCGTCGACAGCGAGCGGGTCGACCCGGCCGCGCAGCATCGCGTCGGCCGTGTGGTCGACGTGCCAGGGCGCGTGCCACTCCAGGTACCCCGGGTGCTCGTCGATCAGCGCCTCGACGAGGCCGAGCTCGGCCATGACCTCGATCGGGGCGCGGCCGGCGTGCTCGGCCGGCAGCTCGCCGCGGAGCAGGTGCAGTTCCCGGCCGCCGGCCCAGCTGACCAGCGCGCCCAGCTCGGCGATGGCGCCGTCCGCGGCGAAGATCCGCGCCGCCTCGACCAGCTGCAGGTGCGTCCGGCCGCTGACGAGCACGAGCGGTACCCCGGCGCGGTGCAGCTCGGCCAGCGCGGCCGCCGGGTCGGTGGTCAGCTCCCGGTCGGCGGTGTGCCAGAAGGACCCCCGGGGCCCGACCATCGTCCCGTCGAGGTCGGTGTAGACGATCCGCGCGCGCACCGGCCCATCCTGGCCGGTCGGCGGGGTGCCGCCCGCTCCCGGGTACAGTCTGGGCGTTCCACTCATCCAGAGGGGCAGAGGGACACGGCCCGGTGAAGCCCCGGCAACCGCCGCACGAGCGGAAGGGTGCCAATTCCGTCCCGCGCGGCTCGACGGCCCGGCGCGGGGAAGATGAGGAGGTAGTCGTCGCATGACCCTGACCGCTCCCGGCTCCGTCCAGGCCGACAGCGCCGCCGGCGGCCCCGTCCCGCCCAACCCCGCACGCGGTCTCGTGTGCCGCAACTGCGGAACCACCTTCGAGCTGATCGCCGAGCACGCCTGCGCCCAGTGCTTCGGCCCGTTGGAGGTCGACTACGACCGCGAACTGCTGCGGGCGGTCACCCGCGAGCAGATCGAGGCCGGCCCGCAGAACATCTGGCGGTACTCGGCCCTGCTGCCGGTGGGCCAGGAGCCGGCCGAGCGGGTCACCCTCGACCCCGGCCTGACCCCGCTGGTCCGCGCCGACCGGCTCGCCGACGAGCTCGGCATGACCGCCGGGCTGTGGGTGAAGGACGACTCGGCCAACCCCACCCACTCGTTCAAGGACCGTGTGGTCAGCCTGGCCGCCACCGCGGCCCGGGGGCTGGGCTACCGAAAGATCGCCTGCGCGTCGACCGGCAACCTGGCGAACTCCGTCGCCGCGCACGCCGCCCGGGTGGGCATCCCGTCGTTCGTCTTCATCCCCGCCGACCTCGAGCCGGGCAAGGTCGTCCAGTCGGCGATCTACGGGCAGACCCTGGTCGCCGTCGACGGCTCCTACGACGACGTCAACCGGCTCACCAGCGAGCTCGCCGAAACCGACGAGTTCGAGGACACCGCCTTCGTCAACCAGAACGTCCGGCCCTACTACGCCGAGGGCTCCAAGACGATGGGCTACGAGATCGCCGAGCAGCTCGGCTGGCGCATCCCCGCCCAGGTGGTCATCCCGATGGCGTCGGGCTCGCTGCTGACCAAGGTCGACAAGGCGTGGCGCGAGCTGGCGGCCGCCGGCATCGTCGAGGACACCCCCTGGACGGTGTACGGCGCGCAGTCGGCCGGCTGCGACCCGATCGCCACCGCCTTCGAGCAGGGCTGGGACGTCGTCAAGCCTGTCAAGCCGTTCGGCATCGCCAAGTCGCTCAACATCGGCAACCCGGCCGACGGACCCTACGCGCTCGACGCGATCCGGCGCACCGGCGGCGCGGTGGGGCGGGTCGGCGACGAGGAGATCGTCCAGGGCATCCGCGACCTGGCCCGGACGACGGGGATCTTCGCCGAGACCGCCGGCGGGGTCACCACCGCCGTCCTGCGCCGGCTCGTCGCGGACGGTCGGCTGGACCCGACCAAGGAGACGGTGGTCCTGAGCACCGGCGAGGGCCTCAAGACGCTCTCCCCGCTGGAGCCGGTGGTCGGTCCCACGCACCGGGTCGAGCCGTCGCTGCGCTCGGTCCGGGCGGCGGGCCTGATCGGCTGAGGGCTACCCTCGGGGACGTCGCGCCCGGGCGGGCGGGCCCGTGTCACCGGATCGTCATCCGATCCGGGTGTCCGTCCTGCCCAGGATTGCTGCTCCGCGCCTCGTTCTGTTGTACCGTCTCGCGCGGTTCGAGTTCCACGTTCGTGTTCGACGGGCGGAAGAGCTAGACCCGACCCCGCCACGTCGGAGGGGTCGTCCGCACGCACGAAACGTGGGAGCACACGTGGCACAGGGCACCGTGAAGTGGTTCAACGCCGAGAAGGGCTTCGGCTTCATCGCCGTCGACGGCGGGCAGGACGTCTTCGTCCACTACTCGGCCATCCAGATGGACGGGTACAAGAGCCTCGACGAGGGCCAGCGGGTCTCGTTCGAGGTCGTCCAGGGCGAGAAGGGTCCGCAGGCCGACGGGGTCCGCGTCGCCTGAGCTCGCGAAGGCGAGCAG
>NZ_JAOVZT010000004.1:292738-323770 GCF_025716945.1 Geodermatophilus sp. YIM 151500 | reverse complement strand
CGGCACAGCGCCCGAGCTCGCGAAGGCGAGCAGCGGCACAGCGCCCGAGCTCGCGAAGGCGAGCAGCGGCACAGCGCCGGAGAACCACTCAGCAGTTCTACCGAGGCCCGGTCCCCCCAAGGGGCCGGGCCTCGGCTCATGTTGCGGCCGTTCCGGGCGGCGAGATCAGCGATGTGGTCGCGTCCCGGGGCGGAGGCCGGCGAGATCGGCGATCTGGTCGCGTCGGGCGCCGGCGGGCGGGAACAGCCGTGGTCCGCACCCCGTTTCTTGCACTCGCAGGGGGTGAGTGCCAGACTTCCGGTTGGCACTCCTACCCTGTGAGTGCCAATCAGGTCGGAACGGTGAGGCGCCGGTCGCGGGCCGCAGGAGAGTCCGCAGCACCGGCGTCGTCCGTCGCGGGCGCCGAACCCGGCCGTGCAGCGATCAACGTGATGGAGGACATCACCACATGGCCAAGATGATCGCGTTCGACGAAGAGGCGCGCCGTGGCCTCGAGCGGGGCATGAACACCCTCGCCGACGCCGTCAAGGTGACCCTCGGCCCCAAGGGCCGCAACGTCGTACTCGAGAAGAAGTGGGGCGCGCCCACCATCACCAACGATGGTGTGAGCATCGCCAAGGAGATCGAGCTCGAGGACCCGTGGGAGAAGATCGGGGCCGAGCTGGTCAAGGAGGTCGCGAAGAAGACCGACGACGTCGCCGGTGACGGCACCACCACCGCCACCGTGCTGGCCCAGGCGCTCGTCCGCGAGGGTCTGCGCAACGTCGCCGCGGGCGCCAACCCGATGGCCCTGAAGAAGGGCATCGAGAAGGCCGTCGAGTCGGTCACCGAGTACCTCCTCTCGACGGCCAAGGACGTCGAGACCAAGGAGCAGATCGCGGCGACCGCGTCGATCTCCGCCGCCGACACCGCCATCGGCGAGCTCATCGCCGAAGCGATGGACAAGGTCGGCAAGGAAGGCGTCATCACCGTCGAGGAGAGCAACACCTTCGGCCTGGAGCTCGAGCTCACCGAGGGCATGCGCTTCGACAAGGGCTACATCTCGCCGTACTTCGTCACCGACGCCGAGCGCATGGAGGCCGTCCTCGACGACCCGTACGTGCTCGTGGTCAACAGCAAGATCAGCTCGGTGAAGGACCTGCTCCCGCTGCTGGAGAAGGTCATGCAGTCGGGCAAGCCGCTGGCGATCATCGCCGAGGACGTCGAGGGCGAGGCCCTGGCCACCCTCGTCGTGAACAAGATCCGCGGCACCTTCAAGTCGGTCGCGGTCAAGGCCCCCGGCTTCGGCGACCGCCGCAAGGCCATGCTGAACGACATCGCCATCCTCACCGGTGGCCAGGTCATCAGCGAGGAGGTCGGCCTCAAGCTGGAGAACGCCGGCCTCGACCTGCTGGGCCGCGCCCGCAAGGTCGTCGTCACCAAGGACGAGACGACGATCGTCGAGGGTGCCGGTGACAGCGACCAGATCGCCGGCCGGGTGAACCAGATCCGCGCCGAGATCGAGAAGTCGGACTCCGACTACGACCGCGAGAAGCTGCAGGAGCGGCTGGCCAAGCTGGCCGGTGGCGTCGCCGTCATCAAGGCCGGCGCCGCGACCGAGGTCGAGCTCAAGGAGCGCAAGCACCGCATCGAGGACGCGGTGCGCAACGCCAAGGCCGCCGTCGAGGAGGGCATCGTCGCCGGTGGTGGCGTCGCTCTCGCGCAGGCCACCACCGTCGCGTTCGAGAAGCTCGACCTCGACGGTGACGAGGCCACCGGCGCCAACATCGTGCGCGTCGCGCTCGAGGCGCCGCTGAAGCAGATCGCGGTGAACGCCGGCCTCGAGGGCGGCGTCGTGGCGGAGAAGGTCCGCAACGCCGCGGTGGGCACCGGCCTCAACGCCGCCTCGGGCGAGTACGTGGACCTGGTCAAGGTCGGCATCATCGACCCGGCCAAGGTCACCCGCTCGGCGCTGCAGAACGCCGCGTCGATCGCCGGCCTGTTCCTCACCACCGAGGCCGTCGTCGCCGACAAGCCGGAGAAGACCCCGGCTGCGGCCGGCGCCGGCGCCGGTGACATGGGGGGCATGGACTTCTGAGGAAGGACCCCCTCGCTCCCCGGAACACGCTCCGCGCGCTCCGGGTCCCTGCGAGGGGGCCGTTTCCAGGACGTCACCAGGGGCGGTCCGCTTCGGCGGGCCGCCCCTGTCGGCGTTTCCGCACAGGTGGCACCGTCGGGCGGCGCGCCACTCACCCGGGGGAGAAGCAGCAGAACTCGTTGCCCTCGGGATCGGCCAGCACGTCCCACTCGATCCCGCCGGCCTCCTCGGTGACCGACTCCGGGTCGCGCGGGCGCAGCAGCGTGGCCCCCGCCGCGAGCAGCGCCTCGGTGTCGCCGACCACGTCGAAGTGCACCCGGTTCTTGAAGATCTTCGGCTCGGGCACGGGCACGATCCACATCAGCGGGCCGGAGCCGGCGCGGTCGACGATGGGGACCGGCCAGTCGCGCGGCCGGACCCAGCCGTCGGGATCGGGCTCGACCTCGTCGCGGCGCACGTAACCCAGCGCCGCGCACCACCAGTCGGCCAGCGCCTGGTGGTCGTTCGCGTCGAGGCAGAGGTCCTTGAAACGGGCGGGTGCGTCGGTCACGGCACCGCAGGGTAGGCGGCCGTCCGTGGCGGTGATCATCGGGACGTCGGGGTGGCAGTACCGCGACTGGCGCGGCCGCTTCTACCCCACACGCCTGCCGCAGAAGGCGTGGCTGGAGCACTACGCGCAGCACTTCGCCACCGTCGAGAGCAACGCGGCCTTCTACCGCCTGCCCGAGCACGCCACCTTCGCCGCCTGGCGCGAGCGCACGCCACCGGACTTCCGCTGGGCCGTCAAGGCCAGCCGCTTCCTCACCCACGTCCGGCGGCTGCGCGAGCCCGCCGAGCCGGTGGCCCGGCTGCTGCAACGAGCCGCCGGGCTGGAGCACAAGCTGGACACCGTCCTCCTCCAGCTGCCGCCGACCCTGCGCGCCGACGCCGGCCTGCTGCGCGACTGCCTGGCGCAGTTCCCGCCCGGGGCGCGGGTGGCCGTCGAGCCGCGGCACGAGTCGTGGTGGACCGACGAGGTGCGCGCCCTGCTGGAGGGCTTCGGCGCGGCGCTGTGCTGGGCCGACCGCGCCCAGCGCCCGGTTACCCCGCTGTGGCGCACCGCCGGGTGGGGTTACCTGCGGCTGCACACCGGTGCCGAGGGTTGGGGCTACCCGCCCGGCGCGCTGCAGGTCTGGGCCGACCGGCTGGCCGGCGCCTACGGCCCTGCCGAGGACGTGCTCGTCTACTTCAACAACGACCCGGGCGGCGCGGCCGTGGTCGACGCGACGGCGTTCGCCGACGCCGTCCGCCGCGCCGGCCGGACCCCGTCCCGGGTCCCCGCGCCGGACGAGGCGACAGGCACCGCCTGGACCCGCGACGTCGACCAGGTTCCCTGAGCACCGGGGACGGGGTCGGTCGCACCGGGGACCGGGTCACACCGGGGTCGGGTCCTCGGCGTGCCGGATGCCCAGCCGGTCGGCGGCCTCGCCCAGCACGGCCTGCACGGAGAGCGTGTCGGCCAGCGGCATGACCGCGCTCTCGGTGCGCCCGGCGCGCAGGCACTCGGTGACCTCGACCAGCTCGTGCGAGTAGCCGCCGCCCACCGGGCGCCGCACGATCGTCTCGGCCTCGGCGCCGGCGCGGTGCAGCACGATCGTGTCGGGGTGGTGGAACCGGGGGACGACGTCGATCCAGCCCTCCGTGCCCACCACGCGGGCCTGGCCCGGCAGGGCGTACCGCAGCGACGTGGTCAGCGCGGCGCTGCGACCATCGTCCCATCCCAGCAGGAGCGCGGCCTCGGCGTCGGCACCGCTGGGGAACATCGAGCCGGTGGCCATGACCCGGTCGGGCGCACCCATCAGCATCTGCGCGAAGGAGACGACGTAGACGCCGACGTCGAGCAGAGCCCCGCCACCGAGCTCCAGCGCGAAAAGCCGGTCGACCGGGTCGTACTCGCGCGCCACGCCCAGGTCGGCCTGCACCGAGCGCACCTCACCGATCGCGCCCTCGGCGATCAGCTCCCGCAGCGCGACGACCGCCGGCTGGAAGCGGGTCCACATCGCCTCCATGACGAAGACCCCGGTCTCCCGCGCCAGCTCGACGACCTCCGCGGCGCCCGCCGTGGTGGCGGTGAACGCCTTCTCGACCAGCAGCGCCTTGCCGGCGCGCAGCGCACCCAGCGCGATCGCGTGGTGCTGCGGGTGCGGGGTGGCGACGTACAGCACGTCGACCTCCGGGTCGGCCAGGATGTCGGCGTACGAGCCGTGCGCACGCTCCAGACCGTGCCGCTCGGCGAACGACCGGGCCCGGTCGAGCGACCGCGAGGCGACGGCGACCGGACGCGCGCCGTCGACGTGCACGAAGTCCTCGACCAGCTTCTCGGCGATGCGGCCCGGTCCCACGATGCCCCAGCGGATGTCGCTCACCGGGTCACGCTAGCCGCCGGGCAGGATGGGCCGGGTGGCCGTGCTGATCGACCCCCCGGTGTGGCCGTGGCGCGGACGGCGCTGGTCGCACCTGGTCAGCGACGTCTCCTACGACGAGCTGCACGCCTTCGTCGCCGCCGAGCTGGGCATCCCGCGCCGGGCGTTCCAAGGCGACCACTACGACGTCCCCGAGGAGCTGTACGCGCGGGCGGTGGCGGCCGGCGCGGCGCCGGTCAGCTGCCGGGAGCTGCTGGCCCGGCTGCGGACGGCGGGTCTGCGGCTGGCCCGGCCGCGCCCGCCCGCCGCCGGAGGAGCGCCAGCTCGGCGCTGAGGTTGGCCCGGGCCCGCGGCTCCCAGTCGGCGGCCACGACCGGCAGCCGGTACAGGGCCGGCAGCGCCAGCAGCCGCTCCAGGACGGCGATCCGCCCGGCGGTGAACGCGGCGTCGGAGAGGTGCGCGTACTCGGCGCGCACCGCGGACGCGTACGTCGCGTAGCTCTCCGGCGGCCCGGCCAGGACGGCGAGGTCGGCGTCGCAGAGCACCGCGCCGTTCGGGTCGTCCCGGGCGGCCTCGTGCCCGGCGGTCAGCAGCACCAGCCGCTCCACCTCGGCGATCCGCTCGTCGGCGACCAGCCCGCGCAACCCGGCGCGCGCCCGGTCGGCGCTGACCCGCTCGTTGTCGTCGCGGCGCGGGTCGTACACGGCGTCGTGGTACCAGGCCGCCAGCCGGACGGCGTCCGGGTCGCCGGCGGCGTCGGCGAGCGACCCGACCACGCCGAGCACCGCCGCCAGGTGGGCGAGGTCGTGGTAACGGCGGTGCGGCTCGCTCCAAGCGGCCACGAGGGCCGCCCACTCGGTGCGCGAGGTGGGGGAGTCGCCGGCGAGCGCGGCCCAGGCGTCGAAGCCGACGAGCGAGGCCGTCACCGCGGGCCGCAGGAGCGGACGGCGAGCAGGGCCAGCGCTCGGGCGCAGGTGACCAGCGCGGCGACGGGCACCCGCTCGGCCGGCTGGTGGGCCAGGTGCAGGTCGCCGGGGCCGTAGTGCAGCGCCGGGACCCCGGCCGCCGCGTAGAGCCGCATGTCGGTGCCCGCGGGGACCGCCCGCTCGGGGCACCGGCCGCCGCCGGCGTCGGCGACCGCGTCCCGCACCGCCGGCAGCAGCGGCGAGCCCGCGGGCAGCTCACCGCTGGCGAAGGCGCCGCCGGTCCAGGCCACCCGTACCGGGTGGTCGGCCAGCCAGGGGTGCCCGGCGCACAGCTCGGCGACCCGCCGCTCGAACGCCGCCCGGGCCTCGGCCACCGGCTCGCCCAGCCGGACGCCGTAGCGCCCCTCGGCGACCAGCCGGTCGGGCACGGTGCTGGCCCAGTCGCCGGCGGCCACCTTCCCGACCGACAGCCCGTACGGGTAGGGCTCGCCGGCGAACCGTGGGTCGTCCCCGGGTTGCCGCTCCGCCTCGAAGGCCAGCAGCCCGGCGTGCACCTCGGCGAAGAGCTCGACCGCGCTGACACCGCGGTCGCGCATGGCGGCGTGCGCCGCGGCGCCGGTCACCTCGAGCCGGAAGGTCAGGGCGCCCGCGGCGGCGGTCACGACCGCACCGTCCGTGGGCTCGGGGATGACGCAGGCGTCCCCCCGGTGGCCGCGGGCCAGCGTCGCCCACGCGCCGAGCCCGCCGTCCTCCTCGCCGACGACGCTGTGCACGGCCAGCGGCCGGGTGAGCCGCACGCCGGCGGCGCGCAGCGCCGCCACCGCGGCCAGCGCGGCGACCAGGCCGCCCTTCATGTCGCAGGTGCCGCGCCCGTGCACCTCGCCGTCGGTCAGCCGCGGGACGAACGGGTCCGCGGGCCACAGGTCGCGGTCGCCGGGCGGGACGACGTCGCTGTGCCCGCACAGCACCAGCGCCGGGACGCCGTCCTCGGCGGCCGGGACCGTGCCGACGACGCCCCACGCCTCGTTCCGCACCACCTCCTGGCCGGGCGCGTCGGGTGCCACCGCGGCCGCGGCCAGGTCGATCCGCCACCGGTCGACCGCGCACCCCAGGCCCTCCAGCTCGTCGGCGACGGCGTGCTGCACCTCGCACTCGGCGGCCGTGCCCCCCACCGAGGGGATGGCGACGAGCCGGCGCAGCAGGTCGACCGACGCGGCCTCGTCGACGGCGTCGAGGACGCGTGCCTCGGTGTCGGTCAGGTCGGCTGCCACGGCGCGGAGTGTGGCACGGTCGGCACGACCGGCACCGCCGTCCGCGGGTGCGGAGGAGGAAGTTCCGGCGCCCGCGCGTGTCGGCCGCCGGACGCGGGTAGCGTCGAGGACGTCCGGGCCGGGTGCTTCGTGCCCCCGGGTGCCAATTGGATATCGCCGCCGCGGAACACCGCCCCGACCTCGGTCGGGGGCCCGGAGCCGCGGTGTGCCACTCGCCGCGAGGCGGCCGGCGCCCGGTCCGGACCCTGACGCGCGACCGGCCGAGGCCGGGTCGGCAGGTCGGGTCAGTAGGTCTCGTCCGTGGTGGTCCGGCGGCCGGGCGCACCGTCGGCCGTGGTGTCGGTGGTGGTGACCCGCCGCCGCGAGCGCGGACCCCAGACGGCCAGCTCCAGCACGATGCCGAGCGCGCCGACGAGCATCAGGATCCAGCCGACGACCTGCAGGTCGACGCCCGCGAGGTCCACCCGCACCGCGAAGGTGAGGATGGCGCCGAGCGCGAGCAGGACGATCGCAGTTCCGAGCCGCATGCGAGAGCTCCTCTCTCCTCGGCCGGGGGCCTCCTGGCAGGAAGGCACGGCCGACCGGCGGCGCACGCCGCAGCGACGACGGTGCGGAAGTCGCTGCTCCGCCGCCACCGGGAGCGGCACCGCCGTCCCCCGTTCGGGTGGCGCGGACCTCCCCCCGGGCGATCGGGACCCCCTCCCGGGCGACCGGGGGCACCTCAGGCGCGTCGACCGCCACCTCAGAGGAGCCGGCCCGCCGACTTCCCCCGGGACTGCCCGATCTCCCGATGCCCGGGGCGGCCCCTCAGGACGAGCGTCGTCCCTGTCCACAGGGATGACGCGGAGGCGACGGTCATGACGATCCACTACGGCGACCCGGCTCTCGACGCCGAGCTCGCCTACCGGCGGGAGCTGCTGCAGGCCATCGGGCGCTCGGCCAACGGCCGCCGCGGCCGCTGGTCGAGGGGACGGCGGCGCAGCCGCTGACGGTGCCCGCGCCCGCCACCGCGCGGCCGGGCCCACCGCGGTGACCGCCGTGCCCGAGGCGGCCGTCCCGTCGGACCGGCGTGCCACCATCGGCGCCGTGCCGCGCTGGGACGACCGGCCGCTGGTGGGGCGGACCGAGGAGCTCGCCCGCCTGCTCGCGCACGTCGAGCGGGCGGCGACGGGACGCGCCTGCGCGGTGCTGGTCGCCGGCGACGCGGGCGTCGGGAAGACGCGGCTGCTCGACGAGGTGGTCACCCGGGCGGCCGGTCGCGGCGTGCGCGTGCTCACCGGCCACTGCGTCGACCTCGGCGAGGTCGGCCTGCCGTACCTGCCCTTCGTCGACCTGCTCCGCCCGGTCGCCGCCGATCCCGGGCTCGCGCCGGAGGCCGCCCGGCACCCGGCCGTGGCCGGCCTGCTGGCCGGGCGTCCCGGCGCCGGGCTGGCCGAGGTCGAGGACGCCGCCGACATCGGCCGGCCGCTCGTCGCGCGCCGCGTGCCGGTGCGGGTCGACGACGACCGGCTGCAGCTGTTCGAGTCGGTCGCCGCCCTGCTCGGCGAGCTCGCCGCGTCCACGCCGCTGCTCGTCGTCCTCGAGGACCTGCACTGGGCCGACCGCTCCAGCCGCGACCTGCTCCGCTACCTGCTGGCCCGGCTGGCCGACGAGCCCGTCGCGATCGTGGCCACCTACCGCTCCGACGACCTGCACCGCCGCCACCCGCTGCGCCCCCTGCTGGCCGAGCTCGTGCGGCTGCCGGGCGTGGAACGGCTCGAGCTGGGCCCGCTGCCGGACCCCGACGTCGGCGAGCTCGTCCGGTCGCTGGCCGCGGGCACGGGCGGGGTGCCGCCGGGCACCGTCGACGACGTCGTGGCCCGCGCCGAGGGCAACGCCTTCTACGCCGAGGAGCTGCTGGCCGCAGGCCTGCGCGGGGAGTCGCTGCCCCTCGGGCTCACCGACGTGCTGCTCGCCCGCGTCGAGCAGCTCCCGCCCGCCGCGCAGCGGGTGCTCCGGGTGGCGGCGGTCGCCGGCCGGCAGGTCCGGCACGAGCTGGTGGCGGCCGTGGGCGACCTCGACCCGGACGAGCTGGACGCCGGGCTCGCCGACGCCGTCCACGGGCACCTGCTGGTCGTCTCGGCCGACGGGTCCTACCGGTTCCGGCACGCCCTGCTGCGGGAGGCCGTGCTGGCCGACCTGCTGCCGGGGGAGCGGGTGCGGCTGCACGCCGCCGTGGCCGCCCACCTCGCGGCCGTGCCGGGCGCGGGTACCCCCGCGGAGCGGGCGCACCACCTGCGCGAGAGCAACGACCTGCCCGGTGCGCTGTCCGCGTCGCTGGAGGCGGCCGAGGCGGCCCGGTGCCTCGGCGCGCCGGCCGAGCAGCTGCAGCACCTGGAGGCGGTGCTCGCGCTGTGGCCCCGGGTGCCCGACGCCGCCGCGCGGGCCGGCCGCCCGCAGTCCGGCCTGCTGCTCCGCGCCGCGGCGGCCGCCCGCCGGGCGGGGGAGCTGCACCGCGCGGTCGCCCTGCTGCGCGCCGCGCTGGACCTGCTCGGCCCCGACGGCGACCCCGTGCAGCGCGCCCGCGTCCACTACACGCTGGCCCAGGCGCTCGGCCGGATCGAGGACTCCGCGGCGGCGCTGCGCGAGAGCAGCGCGGCCATGGCGCTGCTGCCCGCCGACCCGCCGTCGCCGGAGCGGACCTGGGCGGCGGCCACGCACGCCCGCGCCTGCTACACGGCGGGGCGGACGGCGGAGGCCGATGCCGCCGCGGAGGAGGCCCTGGCCGCGGCCGACGCCCTCGGCCTGGACAGCGCCTGGGCCGACACCGCGGTCTCGCTGGCCCGGGTCCGCGGCGGGGCGCTCCCCGCGGTCACCGCCCGGCTGGAGGAGGCGCTGGTCCGCGCCCGCCGGTCGCGCGACGCCGACGTCGAGATGCGGGTGCTGTTCAACCTGGCCACGGTCACCTACACGGCGGGCGATGTCGCCGGGGCGGTGGCCCGCACGGAGACCGCGCTGCAGCGGGCCGCCGAGCTGGGGGCGGAGTGGTCCTTCTACGCCGCCGAGCTGCGCCACCTGGCCGTCGTCGTCCGGTACGTGGGCGGCGACTGGGACGGCAGCCTGGAGATGGCCGACCGGCTGGCCCGGGTGCCCGACGTGGCCGCGCACGTCCGGGCGGCGGCCCTGCTGGTGCTGGTCGGGCGCGGTGACCCGGCCGCGCGGGAGCGGCTGGCCTGGGCGTCCTCGCTGACCGCCCGGCTGGACTCGCACGTGCTGCTCCTGCTCGCCACGACCACCGCGGAGATCGAACTGGCCGCGGAGTCCGGCGACGCGGGCACCGCGCTGGCCCGGGCCGGGGAGGCGGTGCGCCGGCTGACCGAGCTGTGGGGGGCCGACCGGCTGGCGACGCTGCGGCTGGTCGCCCTCGCCCTCGGGGCGGCCGCCGACGCGGCGGCGGCCGCGCGGCTGGTCGCCGACACCGCGACCGAGCGGCGCTGGATCGCCGAGGCGGCTCCCCTCGCCGACGAGGCGCGGGCCGCGGTCGCCGCCCACGAGGCGATGGGCGACGAGACGATGGGC
This sequence comes from Geodermatophilus sp. YIM 151500, assembly GCF_025716945.1. Classification (GTDB taxonomy): domain Bacteria; phylum Actinomycetota; class Actinomycetes; order Mycobacteriales; family Geodermatophilaceae; genus YIM-151500. The sequence continues at coordinate 313,536 of NZ_JAOVZT010000004.1, read as the reverse complement.
GTGGAGGGACGGGCCTGGCGGTTGCGGGTGGAGGCCGAGGAGGCCCGGCTGCACGGCCGCGCCGAGCCGGCGCGGTGGCGGGCCGTGGTCGAGGCCTTCGGCTACGGCCACGCGTTCGAGCAGGCGCGCTCGCGGCTGCGGCTGGCCGAGGCGCTGCTGGCGGCCGACGACCGGGCGGGCGCCGCCGAGCAGGCGCGGGCGGCGCACGGGGTGGCCGTGCGGCTGGGCGCGGCGCCGCTGCGCGCGGCGGTCGAGGCGCTGGCCCGTCGCGGCCGCCTCGACGTCGACCTGCCCGGCGCCGCGCGACCGGCCGATCCGTCGGTGCTCACCCCGCGCGAGGCCGAGGTGCTGGCGCTGCTGGCCCGGGGGCGCACCAACCGGCAGATCGGTGCCGAGCTGTTCATCAGCGAGAAGACCGCCAGCGTGCACGTCAGCAACATGCTGGCCAAGCTGGGCGCCGCCAGCCGCGCCGAGGCGGTGGCCGTCGCCGCCCGCCGCGGGCTGCTGAGCGCCGTCCCGGAGAGCTGATCCACGCGAGGTCGCGGGGTCAGCGGGGTGAGCGGTCCTCGTCCCGCGGGATGCTCACGGTGCGGGCCACGGCGAGGGTCACCAGCGCCGGCACGCCCACGGTCACCGCGACGAAGGGCGCCAGCCCGAACAGGGCGTCGACCAGGACCGCGACCGTGGGCTCTCCGCCGGAGAGCGCCGCGGCCACCGGCACCTGCACCGCCTGCACCACGCCCGTGGCGATCGCCGTGACGATCCAGACGCGGACGACCGGGGTCGCCGGCCGGGCCCGGCGTCCGGTGCGGACGCCGTCGACGCCCGCCCACACGACGGCCACGGCGACCGGGAGGGCGAGCAGCAGCAGCCCGAGCCCGATGGCCGCGTCCGACGAGCCGTCGGCGGCGGCGACGGACGAACCCGCCACCGAGACGGCGAGCAGGGCCGCGGTGCGCACGACGACGGGCCGGGCGAAGACGCGCACGAGCGCGCCCGGGGACGGTGGTCGGTCACTCCTCACGACGGCGGCTCCCCTCACAGGCGGCTCCTCTCACAACATGGTGCGGAGGCGCTCGCGGCGGGCGCGCAGCACGTCGACCGAGGCGGACGCCGACGGCGGCCCGGGCACCGCCTGGCGCAGCTGGGTGTGCACCACCGCGTGCGGCTGCGACGTCCGGGCCGCCACCCGGCTGACCAGCCGGTTGATCTCGCGGCGCAGCTCCGCGGCGTCACGCCAGGAGCGGCCGGCCGCCCCGTCCAGGAGGTCCTCGTCGGGGTGGTCCTCGACGGGGAACAGGCCGTCGTCCTCGTCGTCGTGGGCGTGCCGCTGGGCGATGCGCAACCGCAGCTCCTCGTCGCGCTTGGCCAGCAGCTCGGCGGTCTGCGCCGGGGTGAGCAGGCCCGGGATGCCGAGGAACTCCTCGTCCTCGCCCCCCACCGGGACCGGAGCGCCATCGCCGGTGTGCGCCGTCCCGCCGTGCAGCACGTGCGCGAAGCGCGCGTCGGCCTCCAGCGCCTCCCACTGCGGCAGGCCGTCCTTCTCCCGCTCGGGCGTCGGCAGCGGGTCGAGGTCCAGCTCGTCGCCCTGCACCGTCTTCGGTGGTGGCATGACGTGGTTGCGCTGCTCCTCCATGGAGGCGGCCAGGGAGAGCAGCGGCCGCACCGCCGGCAGGAACACCGTGGCGGTCTCGTGCGGCGCGCGGGCGCGCACCACGCGCCCGACGGCCTGGGCGAAGAACAGCGGCGTCCGGTAGGAGGTCATCCAGGCCAGGACGGCGGCCCGCGGGACGTCGACCCCCTCGGAGATCATCCGCACGCAGACCGCGATCCGCGCCGAGCCGGTGGCGAACCGCTCGATCTTCTTCGACGCCTTCGGGTCGTCGGAGAGGATCAGCTCGGGCGCCTTGCCGGTCACCCGGCGCACGATCTTCGCGTAGGCGCGCGCGTCGTCCTGGTCGCTGGCGAGGATCAACCCGGCGGCGTCGGGCATGCCGTTCTCGCGCAGGTGGGTGATCCGGTCGTCCATCGCGGCGACGACGTGCGGCACCCACTGGCCTCCGGGGTCCAGGGCGGTGCGCCAGGCGGCCATCTCGACCGACCGGGTGCCGGCCTCCGACAGCGACGCGGCCACCACCTCGCCGGCGGAGTTCCGCCAGCGCGACGTCCCGGTGTAGGCGGCGAACACGACGGGCCGGACGACGGCGTCGGCCAGCGCCTCCTTGTAGCCGTAGGTGTAGTCGGCGCGGCTCACCAGCCCGACGCCGCCCTCGCCGTCGTCCCCCTCGAACGAGTCCTCCTCGTAGCGCACGAAGGGGATGCGCTCGTCGGCCTTGGTGCGGAACGGCGTCCCGGTCAGGCACAGCCGGCGGGCGGCGAAGCCGTACGCCTCCTCGATCGCCTCGCCCCAGGAGAGGCCGTCGCCGGCGTGGTGCACCTCGTCGAGGACCACCAGCGTCTTGACGGCGGTGGCGCGGGCGGCGTGCAGCATCGGCTTGCCCGCGACCTGCGCGTAGGTGGTCACGTAGCCCTGGGTGCCGGCGCGCACCGGGCCGACGGCGTTGGTCAGGCCGGGGTCGAGCACGATGCCCATCCGGTCGGCCGCGTCGGCCCACTGCAGCCGCAGGTGGTCGGTCGGGCAGACCACGACCACCCGGGCGACCTCGCGGCGCTGCAGCAGCCGGGCGGCCAGCGTGAGCGCGAAGGTGGTCTTCCCCGCGCCCGGGGTCGCGGTGACCAGGAAGTCCTTCGGCGAGCTCTCCTCGTAGCGGTCCAGGGCCTCCTGCTGCCAGGCCCGGAGCGGTCGGTTGGCCGTCTGCGGGGCGACCGCCTCCGCGCGTGCTGCACTGCCCATGTCGGGGCCATCCTGCCCGGCCGAGGAGCAACACGCCGAACCGGCCGCCTGCCGCGCGCCCCGCCCGGGACGACGTATGGACCCTCCTGGCAGCCCGCTGACCTGCGCTTCCGGTGCGGGTCAGGCGCCGGGTGCGGTCCTCGTCACGTCTCGCGGAGGGGCCGTCCCGTCCCGCCGGCCCCGGCAGGTCCCGCCGGTACCTCCTCCCGCGCCCCCGGCCGGAGCCGCGGCCGCACCACCAGCGCCACGCACAGCGTCACCAGGGCGACGGCCACGAGGGCCGACGTCACGGGTTGCCCGCCGGAGAGCAGGTCGTCGGCGAGGCCGCCGGAGCCGCTGCTGGTGTTCCAGCTGGCGTGCAGGACGGCGACGGCGAGCACGCTGCCCGCCGCCCCCCGCAGGACGACGCCGACCAGCAGCCGGAACAGCAGCGCGGCGACGAGCAGGTAGGCGAGCGCGGTGAGCAGCGACGACGGGGTGACGTCCTCCGCGAAGGCCAGCGGCAGGTGACCGGCGGCGAAGGGCAGCGCGGTCAGCACGGCCCCGGCGACGAGCCCGTGCCGGCGCTCCAGCCGGGTCTGCACGAAGCCGGCCCAGACGGTCTCCTCCCACAGGTTGATCACGACCACCGCGACGACGAGGCCGAGCAGTTCCGTCGCGAGCACCGACGGCAGGTCCGCCGTCCGGACCCCTCGCCCGAGCGCGGCCCCGACGGCGACCGTCGTCACCGGCAGGGCGAGGAGGACCGCCGCCCATCCGCCGAGCCCGAAGCGCCACCGGAAGGTGCGGGCGAGGAGGGCGCGGACCCCGGCGCGACCCTCCGTCACCGACACCACCCACAGGGCCGCCGGGAGCATGACCAGCAGCGTCATCGCGAGGGCGAACGGTTCGGCGGGCAGCCGGCCGCCCGGGAGGACCCCGTGGAACGCCAGGGCGGGCACCGCCAGCAGCACCCACCCCGCGGGCAGGGCCAGCAGCAGGAAGGCGGTCAGCGGCCTGCGCAGCGTGAACGCCCGCAGGCCCCGACCGGCCGTGGCGGCGGTCGGCCCGCCGGCCGTCGCGGGGGGCACCATGCCGCCGGACCGTAGCGGCCACGCCCGTCCCGCGGAGCCGGATCCGCACCGCGGTGGTCGCGGACGGCGGCGGGTGCGGGAGCGGGCGGGCGGAGTGCCACGGCGCGGAAAGCGCGCCCCTGCTGCTCCTGGCGCTAGGCCAGCACCTCGCGGAGTTTGACCGCGAACGCCTCCGGCCGGCCGGGGAAGCCGCCCTCGGCGCTGGTGAAGCCGGCGTGGTGGCTCGGGAAGACGTCCACCGCGCGGCCCAGCCGCTCGGCGAGGCCGTGACCGCCGCGGGCGGCGACCTCGTGGCCGGAGTCGGCGCCGACCGCCACGTGCACCCGCTCGCCGAGGGCGGCGAGCGCGGCGTAGTCCGGCACGTAGGCGTTGCAGGCCGGCATGTTGCGCATCAGGGGGTTCGTGCGGTCGCCGTCGTCGTCGGCGCTCATGCCGAACGCGGCCGGGTCGGGCGCCGGGCGGTCGAGGTAGTCGGCCGGCAACGGCTCGGGCTGCATGACGAGCGCGATGAACTTGGCCATGGCAGGACCGTGGCCGGCGCGCTCGTAGGTGTCGCGGATGTCGGTGCAGGCGGCGAGGACGACGTCGCCGTCGGCGAGCACGTCGACGAACGGCGGCTCGTGCACGACCGCGCGGCGGACGTCGCCGGGATGGGCCTCGAGCAGCGCCAGGAGGCAGATCGCCCCGCCGCTGGAGCCGAACGCGTCGACCGCGCCCACCCCGAGCGCCTCGACGACGCGGTGCAGGTCGGCCGCGTGCAGCTCGGGCGTCATCGGCCCGGTGCCGGTCGGGTTGCGACCCGCCCCGCGCGGGTCGATGGTCACGACCGGCCGGTCCCGGATCTCGGCGGCGAGCGCGGCGAACGCGGCTGCAGCCATCGGGTTGGCGAAGGCCAGGAGGGCGGGCCGTTCGGGCGTCGCGGCGGACAGGTCGCCGTGCACGTCGAAGTGGATGGTGTCGTCGCCCTCGCCCACGGTGTGGGTGGTGACGGTGCGCTGCCGGGTCTCGGTCATGCTCCTGTCGACCGGCCCGGCGGCCCGGACTCATCGAGCCGGATCGACTACCGCAGCAGGCGTACTCGGATCGGCAGATCGAGATCGGTCCAGGCACGATCTGCGGTCATCACCTCGGCTGGGGAGCTGCGGACCGTCAACGCCAAGCAGCATCGATCGCCCAGTGACAGCCGGGTGCCTCCCTCGAGCGACCGCATGGCGCCGGCGAGCTCCGCATCCGCCTCGGTGACAGGTTCGATGACCACGCCGGCGGCAGTGAGAAGTTCCCGCACACGGCTGGCGTCGACCCCGGCGTCGACCAGCTTGCCGATCACCTCGGCGAGGTTGGCAGCGCCCAGGGATGCGGATCCGAGCGCCTCGGCGACGACCTCCGCCCCCGGTTCGTCGTGCACGAGCGCCAGCACGGCCGACGCGTCGAGGACGATCACTCGCCGGCAGCGGCTGCGAGGCGACGCTCTGCGAGGAGCTCGTCGACCAGCGACCTGTTCCTCGGCACCTCCGACGCCAGGCCTCGGAGCTCGGCGGCAGCATCCTGCTGACGTTCGAGCACCAGGCTGTGCCCGACGAGACGCAGGTGCAGCTGGTCACCAGGGGAGAGCCCCAGGGCAGCGCGCACCTCTGCAGGGATGACGAGCCGTCCCTGTCGACCCAGCACCACTGTGGCATGCACAAGATGAAGATGCCACGGCGGGCTGAGTCGTGCCACAGCACTCGTGCGAACTCCGTCCCCAGCAGGGGTAAGCTCGAGTTCGCGCGCGGTGGAGTCAGGGGTCCCGGTCAGTCCGCCGGCTCGTCCAGTCGCTCGGGCCCGCCGACCTCGCCCGGGCCGGCCAGGTCCGCGGCGTCCACGATCGTGTAGGCGTAGCCCTGCTCGGCGAGGAAGCGCTGCCGGTGGGCGGCGTACTCGGCGTCCAGGGTGTCGCGGCTGACCACGGTGTAGAAGTGCGCCTGCCGGCCGTCGGACTTCGGCCGCAGCACGCGGCCCAGCCGCTGTGCCTCCTCCTGCCGCGACCCGAAGGTGCCCGACACCTGGACGGCGACCGCCGCCTCGGGCAGGTCGATGGAGAAGTTGGCCACCTTCGACACGACCAGGGTCTGCACCTCGCCGGAGCGGAAGGCGTCGAAGAGCTTCTCCCGCTCCCGGTTGGTGGTCGACCCCTGGATCACCGGGGCTTCCAGGGCCCGGCCGAGCTCCTCGAGCTGGTCGAGGTAGGCCCCGATGACCAGCTTCTGCTCGTCGGGGTGCCGATCCAACACCCGGCGGATCACCGGCAGCTTGGACGACGCGGTCGCCGCGATCCGGTACCGCTCCTCGGGCTCGGCGACGGCGTAGGTCATCCGCTCGTCGTCGTCGAGCGACACCCGCACCTCGATGCACTCGGCCGGCGCGATGTAGCCCTGCGACTCGATGTCGCGCCACGGGGCGTCGTAGCGCTTCGGGCCGATGAGGGAGAAGACGTCGTCCTCGCGGCCGTCCTCGCGCACCAGCGTGGCCGTGAGGCCGAGCCGGCGGCGGGACTGCAGGTCGGCCGTCAGCCGGAAGATCGGCGCGGGCAGCAGGTGCACCTCGTCGTAGACGATCAGGCCCCAGTCCTGCGCGTCGAACAGGTCCAGGTGCCGGTACTCGCCCTTCCGCCGGGTGGTGATCACCTGGTAGGTGGCGATGGTGACCGGCCGGATCTCCTTGCGCTCGCCGGAGTACTCGCCGATCTCGTCCTCGGTCAGCGAGGTGCGGGCCAGCAGCTCCCGCTTCCACTGCCGCCCGGCGACGGTGTTGGTGACCAGGATCAGCGTGGTCGCCTTCGCCTCGGCCATCGCCGCCGCGCCGACCAGCGTCTTCCCCGCCCCGCAGGGCAGGACGACGACGCCGGAGCCGCCCGACCAGAAGCCCTCGACGGCCTCCTTCTGGTAGTCGCGCAGCGCCCAGCCGTCCTCGCGCATGTCGATCGCGTGCGCCTGACCGTCGACGTAGCCGGCCAGGTCCTCCGCCGGCCAGCCGACCTTGAGCAGCGCCTGCTTGAGCCGGCCGCGCTCGGAGGGGTGGACGACGACGGTGTCCCCGTCGATGCGGGCGCCGAGCATCGGGGAGACCCGCTTGGAGCGGATCACCTCCTCGAGCACCGCGCGGTCGGAGGTGGCGAGCACCAGCCCGTGCACCGGGTGGTTGACCAGCGTGAGCCGGCCGAAGCGGTCCATCGTGTCGGCGACGTCGACCAGCAGCGCGTGCGGCACCGGGTAGCGGGAGTAGCGCACCAACGCGTCGACCACCTGCTCGGCGTCGTGCCCGGCCGCCCGCGCGTTCCACAGCGCCAGCGGGGTCACCCGGTAGGTGTGCACGTGCTCGGGGGAGCGCTCCAGCTCCGCGAACGGGGCGATGGCCGCCCGGCACTCACGGGCGAGCGGGTGGTCGACCTCGAGCAGCAGGGTCTTGTCCGACTGGACGATCAGGGGGCCGTCAGGCACGGGTCGCCTCTCTGCTGGGGCTGGGGCTGGGGCTGGGCGGGAGCTGGGGGAGCGCGGCCCCGGTGGGCGCCGCGCGGCACGAACCACGAGGGTCAACCACCGCCGGTCGCGGGAGCTTCCTCCTCCACGAGGGCGACCGAGGTGATGCGGTGCACGGCGAACGTCCGGTTCTCCCCGCGCCGCTCGTCGTACCCGGACAGGAAGCCGCCGACCAGCGACACCGGCCGGACCACCCGTTGGCTGCCGCTGCCCTGGGCGTCCACGTAGCCCAGCCACACCGGCGTCCCCTCGCGGACCGCCCGGGAGAGCAGCTCCAGCGTGCCGGCGGTGGTCACCCCGGGCACCTGGCGCACCGCCTCGCCGCGCCGGGCGGCCAGCGCCGCGTCGCCCGCCCGGATCTCGCGCACCGTGCCGGCGAGCTCGGCCGCGGTGAGCGGCCGGGGCCCGGGGGAGACCTCGGTCCCGCGCCGCCCGGCGGACCTGGGGCGACCCGGCGGCCGGGTGAGGACGGCGCCGCCGGGGGACTCGCCCGCCGGCGCGTACCCCGACTCGCGCAGGACGGCGAGCACCTCGTCGGCGCCCAGCCCGCTGACCAGCACACCAGGCGCCAGCCGGCGCAGTTCGGCGGCCGCCGTGCGGCGGTCGTTGAGCACCTGGGAGAGCAGCCCGTGGTCGTCGGAGCGGACGTAGCTCTCGATCGCGCCCACGCGCAGGCGGCCGTGCTGCCGGGCGACGTCGTCGACGAGGTACTCCAGCGCCTGCGGCACCGGCGTCCGCGACGCGCGGCCGAAGAACTCGCGCAGGTCGGTGGCCGACCAGCCGGCGTCCAGCGCGCGGCGGACGCTGCCCTCCGAGACCCGGTACACCGTCGCCCCGCCGGAGGACTCGACGTCGGCGACCACCGCCAGCGTGTCGGCCAGCTCGGCCACCAGCGGACCGGGGGCGACGAGCGAGAGATCGGGCTGGGCCAGCACGTGGTCGACCGGCTCGGGCAGCAGGCCGCGCATGCCGTCGGCCGCGCCGTCCTCCCCGTCGACGAGCAGGCCGCGCCCGGCGGTCGACAGCACCCCGCCGACCACGAGGCCGAGCCGCGCGGCCTCCGCGAGCAGGTCGGGCACCGGTGCGAGCCGGTCCGCCCGCCGCGGCGTGCGCCAGCGCAGCACCGCCACCAGGTCGTCGGCGGCCATCCCCGCGCCGGGCGGGTGCTCGGCCAGCACCGCCAGCGCCGAGCGGCGGATCACCGGGGCGGTGTGCCGCACCAGGTCCGGCGACAGCGGGTTGACCGCCTTGCCCGCGACGTCGCGCTGCCCCACCAGCGAGGGCAGCCGCACCCCGCCCAGCCAGCCGGCCGCCAGCACCGCCCAGCGGTCGGGGAGGCCCTGCTCGCGCCACACGTCGTAGGCACGCGTGGGCAGCCACTCGTCGCGGTGCGGCCCGCCGACGTCGAGCAGTCCGCCGAGGAAGGCCAGCTCGAGCCACCACCCGACGTCGGGCTCGGCCACGTGCAGGGCCCGGGCCAGCCGCTTCTGGTCGCGGACGCCGACCCCGCCGCTGCGCAGCAGACCGGCCGGCTCGTCCTCCAGCAGGGCCAGCAGCTCGCCCACCCGGCCGACGGCCTCGAGGGCGGCCCCGGCCGCCTGGCGGTCGACCAGCCCGACCTCGCGGGTGGTGACCGCCGGCTCGGGGCGCAACCGCGGCGGGCCGTACGGCCGGTCGCCGCGCAGCAGCAACCCGATCTCGCGGGGCAGCTCCACGTTGAGGGCGTCGATGCGGGCCAGCAGGCCGCGCTGCAGCAGCCGGCGGGCGGGGGACCGGCTCCCGTCGGCGGGCGCGTCGGGCAGGTGGCCGACCGGGCGGTCACCGGCGAGCCGGTCCAGCACCGCGCGCTCCTCGACGGGCAGCTCGGCCACGACGGCGCGCAGGTCCGAAGGCAGCGCGACGCCGAGCTCCGCGGCCCGCCGGCCCAGGCCGGCGGGGTGCCGGACCGCGCGGCGCACCGGGTCGGGCGCCCGCAGGACCTCGTCGCCCCACAGCAGCGCCCGGGTGGTCAGCGTGCCCACCGCGGCGTCGAGGACGTCGTCGGGCAGCTCGGGCAGCCCGCCGGCCAGCTCCGCGGCGGGCACCCCGTCGGTCGGGACGAGCAGCACCACGTCCAGCACCTGCAGGGTCGCGGCGTCCAGCTCGTCGAGCGCCCGGTCGACCGACACCGGCACCGCCAGCCGGCTGGCCAGCGCCACGACGTCGGAGGGGGCGGGCCGGGCCACGTCCGGCCGGGCCGCCAGCAGCGCCGCCAGCTGCTCGTCGCTGCGGGTGCGCAGCCAGGCGGCCAGGGTGGCGGGAGCGGACGCGGACATCCGGTCCACGCTACGTCGCTGCGGCGAGCGACGCCGCCGCGAGCCGGGCCCACCGGCCGCGGCTGCCAGCATGGAGGGGTGCCACCGGCAGCGGACGATCCGCGGACGACGTCGGCGCTCGCCGCCCACCAGGCCGGCGCGCTGCGCTGGCTGGGCGGCGGGGTGATCGCCGTCGTCCTCGGGGTGCTCCTGGGCGTGGCCGCGGTGACCATCGCCGGCAGCACCGGCCGCCGCCTCCCCGCGGTGGGGCTGGTGGTCGTCGCGCTCGTGGCCGCGGGCCTGGCCGCGGCCGTGGCCGGCGCCGGGGGCCTGCTGCGCTCGCTGCGCTGGCGGCGGGCGCTGCAGGAGACGGGGTGGCGCACCGGCCGGCTGCGCATCGCCGGCCCGGCGGTCGTGGCGTTCGAGCCCGACGGCTACGACGAGCTGGACCCGGTCGACGAGCGGGGCCGGGGTGTGGCGCCGGTGCAGCTGCGGTTGCTGAGCACGGCGATCTGGCGGACCCGGGCGGTGCAGGCCCTCGACGGCGCCGAGGTGCGCGCCGCCCCGGTGGGCCCGGCCGAGTGGGTGCTGACCGCCGACGGCATCGACACGCTCTTCGGCGCGCGGACGGTGCGCCGCCGCGACTGATCACGACACGGCCCGGGGGAGGGGGACGGGCGTGCCCGCGCCGCGGCCGTCGGCCAAGATGATCCCCGGGCGCCGGGCGGCGCCGCCGACCGGCACCGGAGGGACCATGGCCAAGCGCAAGCCGAGGAACGAGCACCTGGTGGAGCCCACGTGGGGGCGGTCCGAGGACGGCGGCCCCCCGCTGACCGAGCTCACCAGCGAGGCGGCCGGTCCGCTGTCGCCGTTCGGCGAGGACCACAGCTTCCCGCTGCCGCCCGAGCGGATCCGCTACGCGCACCCCACCAGCAAGCCGAACCGGGCCGGGAAGATGGCCGGGGAGCCCCCGCGCCGCTGACCCGGGGAGCGCCCGCGCCGCTGAGCCGGGCGGTCAGACCGGCCCGCAGGGCACGACCAGCGCGCGGTGGTCCGACAGCGGCAGCTCCGGTGCCGTCGCCGGGCCGGTGGCGCGCAGGCCGCCGCGGGCCAGCACGTGGTCGAGCTGGCGGACCGGTTGCCCCGCGGGGAAGGTCGCGGCCGAGCCGAGGGCCCGCAGGCCGCTGACGCGCGCGGCCTGACGCGGTTCCATGTTGAGGTCGCCGACCACAACGAGCGGTTCGCGCGTGCCGGTCAGCGCCCGGACCAGCCGGCGCAGCTGCACGGAGTTCCACCCGGGCACGAACGACAAGTGCGTGTTGGCCACGGTGAACTGGCCGTACGGCCCGTCGAGGACGGCGGCCACCGCCACCCGCGGCTCGTCGCCGACCAGCGCCGGCCGCCGGGCGCCGCGGAACCACAGGGGCACCCGGGTGCGCAGAGCCGGCAGCCGCACGACCCGCCAGGACACGACGGGGAAGCGGGAGAGCAGGGCGATGCCGTAGGTGGCCGACCCGGGCTGCTCCTGGCCGGTGGCGGCCATCCAGGTGCCGCCGGGGGTCCCGTGCAGTGCGGCCACGAACTGCGAGTCGACCGCGCCCATCGCCTCGGCCGCGACCGCGGTGAGGTCGGCTCCCTGTGACCGCGGCTGGTCGCGGTCGACCTCCTGGAGGCCCAGCACGTCGGAGTCGAGGCCCTTCACGGCCGCGGCCAGCCGGTCGACGTCGACCACGTCGTCGACGGTCGAGCGGCCGTGCAGGATGTTGAACGTGGCGATGCGCACACCGCCTCCCTACCCGATGCACCGCATGCGTGCGCTACGGAACTGCGGGTAGCAGGCTCCGGTGCAGCACTCCCAGGACGTGGTCCGTGACCTGCTCAAGCGGACGGCGGTCGCGCTCAAGCAGGCCGACGTCCCGTTCGCCCTGTGCGGCGGGTACGCGGCCTGGGTCCGCGGTGCCCCGGAGCCCGAGCACGACGCCGACTTCCTGGTCCCCGAGGCCGAGGCGGGGCGCGCCGCCGCGGTGCTCGCCGAGAGCGGCCTCGACGTGGTCGACCCGCCCGAGGACTGGCTGGTGAAGGTGGTGGCCGAGGGCGCCTTCGTCGACGTGCTGTGGCGGACCTGCGGCAAGCCGGTGGAGATCGACGTCGTCGCGCGCGCCGAGACCCTCCCCGTCCTGTCGGTGGAGATGCCGGTGATGCCGGCCACCGACGTGGTCGCCGGCAAGCTCGCCGCGCTCGACGAGCACTACTGCGACTTCGCGCGCCTGCTGCCGGTCGCCCGGGCGCTGCGCGAGCAGGTCGACTGGTCGGTGGTGCGCGCGACGGTGGCCGCCAACGACTTCGCCGTGGTCTTCCTGCACCTGCTGGAGCGGCTCGGTGTCATCGAGCCCGTGCCGGACGGGGGCGGGCGGCCGGACCGGCCCCCCGCCGCGGCGGACTAGGCTTTCCCCAGGGCGGCCGACAGCGCCACCCGCCGTCCGAGGCCCGAGGGGCCCATCGACCGCGAGCGACACAGAGGGATGCAGCGTGCCCACCGGCAGAGTCAAGTGGTTCAACCCGGAGAAGGGGTTCGGCTTCCTGTCGCGGGAGGACGGCCCCGACGTGTTCGTGCACAAGGACGCGCTGCCGTCGGGCACCGGTGAGCTCAAGCCAGGTCAGCGCGTGGAGTTCGGCATCGTCGCCGGCCGCCGCGGCGACCAGGCGCTGCAGGTGCGCGTCCTGGACCCGCTGCCCTCGGTGACGGCGGCGGTGGCCGCCCAGCACCGCAAGAAGCCCGACGAGCTCGTGCCGATCATCGAGGACCTCATCAAGCTGCTCGACGACGTCTCCAACGGGCTGCGGCGCGGCCGGCACCCCGACCGTGCCGAGTCGCGCAAGGTCGCCGCGGTGCTGCGGGCGGTGGCCGCCGACCTGGAGGCCTAGCAGCGATCCCTGGCTCGCCGCCGCGGGGTCAGCCGCCGGCGCGGATGAAGCCGACCGGCCACGCGCCCGAGAAGCCCTCGCACGCGGCGACGGCGTCCTCCACGACGACGAGGTAGAACGCCGGCGGGACGACGTCGGAGGTGTTGATGGCCGTGAAGACGGCCTCGCCGTCGGGGACGTCGACCGCGCCGATCTGCTCCTCGAGCGCGTCGTCGAAGACCTGCACGGCCCAGCCCCGCTCGGCGACCTCGTCGTCGACGGTGAGGGTGACCGCAGTGCCGGGCGACACCTCGAGCACCGGCGGGGTGGTGCCGTAGCGGCGTCCCTCGCCGTCCAGGCAGTACTGCGTCGGGGCGACCTCGACGTCCTGGGGCCCGGCCTGCACCCGGACACCGGGCGGGGTTCCCGGCTCCGCGCCGCACCCGGCCAGCATCAGGACGGCGGCAGCGGCAGGCAGGCCGCCCCCGACCGAGGGGCGGGTCACGACCGGGGACCCTCGGCGGCCGGCTCGGGGGCGCGCGACCGGCCGCGCAGCACGCCGTAGAGCACCAGCCCGACGGCGAGCGCCAGCAGCGCGGCGGCGACGGTGAAGCCCAGCCAGCCGGTGGGCGGCAGCACGATGCCGACCGCCCCGCCGATGACCCACGACAGCTGCAGCACGGTCTCCGAGCGGGCGAACGCCGAGGCCCGCAGCCGGTCGGGGACCTCCCGCTGGATGATCGCGTCGAGCGCCACCTTGCCCAGCGCGTTGGTGACCGCGGCGACCGCGACCACGACGGCGGCCGTCGCGACGCTGTAGAAGACCGCCGCCGCCACGGTGATGGCCGCGGCCAGACCCGCCGACACCAGCACCACGCGGTCGGGTGTCGCCGTGCGCAGCCGCGACCCGATGCCGGTGCCGACGACGCTGCCGACCCCCGCGGCGGCGGCCACCGTGCCGAGCGCGAGCGAGGCCGCCCACCCGTCGGCGAAGGTCGCCTGCACGAGGAAGGCGGAGAAGATCGTCAGGAAGCCGGCCAGGCCGCGCAGCGCCGCCTGGGCGCGCAGGGCCGTGCTGACGTGCGGGCTGACCACCCGGCGCCGCCACCGTGGACCGCTCAGCTGGGCGGCGGAGGGCAGGACGACGGCGGGCTCCTCGCCGGCGGGCACGTCGACGTGCCGCGGCAGCCGGAGGGCCAGCACACCGGTGACGACGAAGACCGCGGCCGCCGCCCACAGCAGCTCCGTCAGGCCCAGCAGCGCCGCGACGCCGGCGCCGAGACCGCCGAGCACGCCCGCGGTGACCAGGCCGAACACCGACAGGCGCGCGTTGGCCGAGGTGAGCGGGAGGGCGGCCGGGAGGACCCGCGGCACGACCGCGGCGCGCAGCACGTTGTGCGCCTTGGAGAGGACCAGCACGCCGAGCGCGGCCGGGTAGAGGAACAGGTCGTCGTGGTGGGCGGCCAGCACCAGCGCCAGCGCCGCCCGGCCGAGGATGCTGACCGCCAGCGCCCACCGCCGGCCGCGGTGCAGCCGGTCGAGCACCGGTCCGATGAGCGGCGCGAGGACGGCGAACGGCGCCATCGTCACCAGGAGGTACAGCGCCACGTTGCCGCGCTGGGCGTCGGCGGCGGCGGCGAAGAACAGGGTGCCCGCCAGCGAGACGGCGATCATCGCGTCGCCGGCCATGTGCAACGCGTTGACCGTGAGCAGCTGGCTCAGGCCGCTCTCCGCGGCGCCGTCGGCCCGGCTGGCGGCGCGCACCTTCTGCACCGCGGCGGCGGTGAGTTCGCGGGAGCGCAGCGCGGCCACCCGGGTCACGGTCAGCTTCTCCGGCCGCCTGGGGCCGCCGCCGCGTGCTCCGTCGTCCGGCGGGGGGCCGCCGGCGGGCGGTTCCGCGCCCGGCGGGAGGCCGTCTCCCGCGGCGGGCAGGGGCAGCGTCGCCGGCCCGCGGGTCCGCGGGGCGCCGTCGGCTGCGCCCACCGTGCCCATCGGGGTGGTGTCCCGCCGGTCGACCGGCACCGCCGCCGACCGGCCGCGCAGCCCGTTCCGCCGGCGGGGGCCGGGCGGTCGGCGGGTGGCGGGCACGGCCCCATGGTGCCCCACCGGGTCCGGGACGACGTGGCGTGCGCGGGCCGAGGACGTCGGGGGCGCGCGGCCGCCGCCGTCCGGGGGCCGTGCCGGCGAGGCGACCGATCAGCGACAATGGCCGGGTGTCCGACTTCCTCCCGCCGTCCCCGCCGGCCGGTGCACCGGGCGGTGACGCCGCCGGCGACGTCCTGACCGCCGCGGTCGAGCAGGCGCGGGCCGCGGCCGTGGAGACCGCGGGTGACGCCGGGCTCGTCGGCGAGCACCTGGGGGCCGGCCGGGAGCCGGAGCTGGCCGGCGACGGCGCGGCCGTGCTGGGCGAGGCGGTCACCCACACCTTCGCCAGCGCCCTGCCCGGGTACGTGGGGTGGCACTGGGCGGTGACCGTGGCCCGGGTGCCCGGCTCGGGCGAGGTGACCGTCGACGAGGTGGTCCTGCTGCCCGGGGAGCAGGCGCTGCTCGCGCCGGCCTGGGTGCCCTGGCACGAGCGGCTGCGTCCGGGTGACCTGTCGGTCGGCGACGTCCTGCCGGCCACCGAGGACGATCCGCGCCTGGTGCCCGCCTACACCGCCGCCGACGACGCGGCCGACGACCCGGAGGGCGCGGTGGCGGCCGTGGAACTCGCGCTGGGCCGCGAGCGGGTGATGTCCCGGGAGGGGCGCATCGAGGCCGTCGAGCGCTGGTCGGCCGGGGAGTTCGGGCCGCGGGCGCCGATGGCGCGCCAGGCGCCGGGGCCGTGCGGCACCTGCGGTTTCTGGCTGCCGCTGGCCGGCTCGCTGCGCGGGCGGCTCGGCGCCTGCGGCAACGCCTACTCGCCCGCCGACGGTCGCGTCGTCGCCGTCGACTACGGCTGCGGCGCGCACAGCCAGGCGACGCTGGTCGTCCGCGACGACACCGAGGTGGTCACCTCGGCGCGCTACGACACCTCCGACTTCGACGTCCTGACCGACTGACCGGAGTGGGATCGTGCGCGTGACGCGCACGATCCCTCTCCGCTGGTCAGCGGGTCGGTGGTCGCCGGTCGCGCCCCAGGTGGCCCTGCCAGTGCATCAGCGCGAGCCCGGGACCGGACAGGGCGATGCCCGCCACGCACGTCCAGACCCACACCCGGTCGACCCGGTCGCCGAGCAGCAGCAGGACGACGAGGGCGATCGCCCACAGCCCGGTGCCGGCGAGCACCACTCGGACGGTGTCGACCCGCAGCGGCGGCGGGGCCGGGCGCTTGGGGCGGGCCACGAGGACCGACCCTAGGCGGCGACCGGCCGCCTCCGGCACCGGATCCGGCGGGGATGTGGCTGCGGAGGCCGCTGCGGCACCCCGGAGCGCGACGACGTCCAACCGTAACGATCATGTGGCACTCTGACGCCGCTCGAGACCGCCCACACCGGCCGGGCCGTCGGCGTCCGCGCCGTCCGGCCTGGTCAGCGCCCTCCCCGGGAGCCCGCATGACCGACAAGTCCCGCCCGTCCCGCCGCGGCGACGTGCCCACCGTCGACACCGGCACACCGGCCGACGTCGCCGGCACCGCAGCCGCTCCGCGGCGCAGCGAGGGCCCCCGGGTGCGGCCGAAGAACGCGCTGGACCGCTACTTCGGCATCAGCGCGCGGCGGTCGACGACCACGCGAGAGCTGCGCGGTGGGTTGACCACGTTCTTCACGATGGCCTACATCGTGGTGCTGAACCCGATCATCCTGACCGGGGCCGACGTCGAGGGGACCACGCTGCCCTTCGCCGGGGTGGCCGCCGTCACCGCGTTGATCGCCGGCGTGATGACGATCCTCATGGGGGTCGTCGGCCGCTACCCGTTCGCGCTGGCCACCGGCCTGGGCATCAACGCGATCGTGGCCGTCTTCGCGGCCACGCAGCTCAGCTGGCCGGAGATCATGGGCCTGGTGGTGCTGGAAGGCCTGCTCATCACGGTGCTCGTGCTCACCGGCTTCCGAAAGGCGGTCTTCGAGGCGATCCCGCCGCAGCTGAAGACCTCCATCGCGGTCGGCATCGGCTTCTTCCTCACCATCATCGGCCTGGTCGACGCCGGCTTCATCCGCCGCGCGGAAGAGGGCGTCGTGCCGATCACCTTCGGCATCAACGGTCAGCTGGCCGGCTGGCCGATCCTGGTGTTCGTCTTCGGGCTGCTGTTCACCAGCGTGCTGGTCGTCCGCCGGGTGAAGGCTGCGCTGCTGCTGGGCATCGTCGGCACCACCCTGCTGGCGATCGTCGTCGAGGCGATCGCCCAGGTCGGCCCGACCTTCACCGAGGACGGCGTGAACCCCCGCGGCTGGGCGCTGCAGGTGCCGACGCTCCCGGACCAGATCGTCGGTGTCCCCGACCTCTCGCTGATCGGCGCCTTCTCGCTGTTCGGCGGCTTCGAGCGGATCGGTGTGGTCGCCGCGCTGCTCATCGTCTTCTCGATCATGATCGCCGACTTCTTCGACACGGTCGGCACGGTCACCGCGGTCGGCGCCGAGGGTGGCCTGCTCGACGAGGACCGCAACCTCCCCCGGTCGCAGCCGGTGCTGCTGGTCGACTCGCTGGCCGCGGCGGCCGGCGGTGCGGGCAGCGTGTCGTCGAACACCACGTACATCGAGAGCGCGTCCGGCGTGGCCGACGGCGCGCGGACCGGCCTGGCCAGCGTGGCCACCGGACTGCTGTTCGTCGTCGCGATGTTCTTCAGCCCGCTGGTGCAGGTCGTGCCGTCGGAGGCGGCCGCGCCGGTGCTCGTCATCGTCGGCGCGCTGCTGATCAGCCAGGTCAGGGACATCGTCTGGGACGACCTGACGCTGGTCATCCCCGCGTTCCTGACGATCGCCTTCATGCCGTTCACCTACTCGATCACCAACGGGATCGGTGCCGGCGTCATCAGCTTCGTGGTGCTGCGGTCCGCGGTCGGCCGGCCGCGGGACGTGCACCCGCTGATGTGGGTGATCGCGGCGATGTTCGCGATCTACTTCGCCCTCGAGCCGCTGCAGCAGCTGTTCTGAGAAGGACCCCGTCCTCCTCACCCCTCGCACGCTCGGAGCGGGACGGGGCCTGCGGCGAGCCTCTGGACGGCGCCGGGCCGCATCCTGAGCTAAGCTAAAGATCGTGGGCCGGACGACGTTGGACACCGCGGCGCTGGCCCACGACCTCCGACTGGCGGTCATGCGGCTGTCCCGCCGCCTGCGCGGCCAGCGGGTCGACACCTCGGTGACGCTGACGCAGCTGGCGGCGCTGTCCACGCTGCACCGGCACGGACCGATGAGCCCCGGCGAGCTGGCGGCGCACGAGCGGGTGCAGCCGCCCTCGATGACCCGGGTCGTGGTCGCGCTGGAAGGCATCGGCCTGGTCACCCGTACGCCGCACCCCACCGACGGCCGGCAGGTGGTCATCGACCTCACGCCGGCGGCCCACGAGCTGCTCACCGCCGAGGCGCGCGCCCGCGAGGCGTGGCTGAGCGCGCGGCTCCAGGCGCTGAGCGCCGAGGAGCGCGACGTGCTCCGCGACGCAGCCGTGATCATCGACAAGCTGGCGAGCGGGTGAGCCGGCCGGACCGCTCGCGCGGGTCCGGGCAGCGGGGCACGTTCCGGGCGCTGCGGGTGCCGGCCTACCGGCGCTACGCGTCGGCCAACCTGGTCAGCCAGACCGGCACGTGGATGCAGCGGATCGGCCAGGACTGGCTGGTGCTCCAGCTCTCCGACGGCAACGGCGTCGCCCTCGGCATCACCACCGCCCTGCAGTTCGGCCCCTCGCTGCTGCTCGGCATGGTCGGCGGTGTGCTCGCCGACCGCTACGACAAGCGCCGCACGCTGCTGGTGACCCAGACGTGCATGGGCCTGCTGGCCCTGGCGCTGGGGGTGCTGGTCGCCACCGGTGTCGTCGAGCTGTGGCACGTGCTGCTGCTGGCCGGTGGGCTGGGCGCGGTGGCCGCGGTCGACGTCCCGGTCCGGCAGTCCTTCGTCCCCGAGATGGTCGGTACCGAACTGGTCGCCAACGCCGTCGGGCTGAACTCGACGATGTTCAACGGCGCCCGCCTGGTGGGTCCGGCGCTCGCCGGGGCGCTGATCGGCGCGGCCGGCGGCGACACCGCGCCCGCCTTCTTCATCAACGCGGCGAGTTTCGTCGTCACCCTCGTCGCGCTGGCCGGCATGCGCCCCGACCAGCTGCACCCCAGCACTCCCGTGGCGCGGGGCCGGGGGCAGCTGCGGGCCGCGCTGGCCTACACCTGGGCGCACCCGGATCTGGTCCTGGCGATGGTGTTGGCCCTCCTGCTGGGCACCTTCGCCTTCAACTACCAGGTCACCATCGCGCTGATGGCCCGCGAGGAGTTCGGGCTGGGCGCGGCCGCCTTCGGTCTGCTCTCCACGGCGTTCGCCGTCGGCTCGCTGTCCGGCGCGCTGCTCTCGGCCCGGCGCAGCGCCCGCCCGCGGCCGCGCTTCCTGGCCGGCGCGGCGACCTGCTTCGGCCTGCTGACGATCGCGAGCGGGCTGATGCCCACCGCCGCGGCCTTCGCGGTGGTGCTGGTGCCCACCGGTGCCGCGGCGCTGGTCTTCAGCGTGGCCTGCAACAGCTTCGTCCAGCTCGGCGTCGACCCGCAGATGCGCGGGCGGGTCATGGCCCTCTACTTCATGTGCTTCATGGGCGGCACCCCGCTCGGCGCGCCGCTGGTCGGCTGGGTCGCCGAGCGCCTGGGCCCGCCGTGGGGCCTGCTGCTCGGCGGCGCGGTCGCGGCGGCGGCCGGGCTGTCCGCCGCGGCCTGGCTGGCCGGCGGCCGGCTGGACCGGCGGACGGCGCCGCCCGCCGTCCCCGTCCCCGTCGCCGACGGCCCGCAGCCGCTGCGATCGGGCTGACCGCTCCCGTTCCCCGCCGCGCGGCACGGGCCGGGCCCGCACCGGTCGGCGTCACCGGACGGCGCATTGTGACCGGCGGCACGCGGTCGTACCGTCGGAGCCGTCCCCCGTCGACGGCGCCTGGGGAGGCGAGGTGGCCGACTGGCTCCCGCAGTTGCTCTGGGCCGTCGTGGCCTTCGCCGCCACGGCCGCCGGTTTCCGGCTGTTCCTGAAGTGGCTGGCCGGGGAGGACTTCCTCGCCGACCGCCTGCTGCGCCGCCGCCGCGCCGCGCAGGAGCCCACGCCGCTGCACCGACCGCTGGAGGCGGTGGCCGCTGACGTGCGCCGGCTCGGCCGCCGGGTCGCCGCGGTGCCGGCCGGCGCGCCGATGGTCCGCCGCCGCGCGCTGTGGGCGGCCTACGACGACGTGCTCATCGAGGCCGCCGAGCTGCTGCAGGTACCGCACGCGCTCGACAGCACGCCCGACGGCCGGTCGCGGGAGGTGGAGCGGCTGCGCCTGCTGGCCGCGCTGGAGGCCGCCGGCCTCGTGGTGGACGGCTGACGGGGCGGGGCCGTCGGCTGTTCATCGCCGTGGACCCGCCGGACGACGCGCGGGCCGACCTCGAACGCGCCGTGTCCGCGTTGCGGGCGTGCCCGGGCGCGCCCCGGTGGACGGCGTCGGAGCGCTGGCACCTGACGCTGCTGTTCCTTGGCGCCGTGTCGGACGACGACGTGCCGGCGCTGGTCACCGCGTCGGCGGAGGCGGTCGCCGGTGCACCCGCCATGACCCTGCGGCTGGCCGGCGGTGGCCGCTTCGGGTCGCGCCGCCGTCCGCAGGTGGCCTGGGCGGGCCTGGACGGCGACATCGCGGCGCTCTCCGCCCTCGCCGGCCGGCTGGCCCGCGCCGCGCGGCGGCTGGGGCTGCCGGTCGAGGACCGCCCCTTCCGGCCGCACCTCACGCTCGGCCGGTGGCGGCCGGGGGCGCCGGCGGACGGCGACCTGACCGACGGGCTGGCCGGCTACCGCGGCCCCGCCTGGCCGGTCCGCGAGGTGCGTCTGATGGAAAGCTTCCTCGGTCCGTCGCCCCGGCACGAGTTGGTGACGAGCTGGCCGGTCGAGAAGTGAGCCGCCCTGCGCGGCAGGGCCGAGGAGCGGGGGCCGGAGGCCTCCCCGACGAGGACCTGGGCACGGCCCCACGCAGGTGGGGACGGCACGTGGCCGTGGTGGGTCGCGAGCGAGCGGGGGCCCGGAGGGTCCCCCGAGGA
>NZ_JAOVZT010000004.1:157882-292638 GCF_025716945.1 Geodermatophilus sp. YIM 151500 | reverse complement strand
GCGACGGGCGGGCTCCGCGCGACCGGGACGGCACCTGGCCGCGGTGGGTCGCGAGCGAGCGGGGGCCCGGAGGGTCCCCCGAGGAGCGACGGGCGGGCTCCGCGCGACCGGGACGGCACCTGGCCGCGGTTGGAGCGCGGAGCGCGACAGATCACACGACCTCACCACGCGTACTCCATCGGCGCCGGCCGGTACCCCGGGAAGATCTGGTCGAGGCGGGTGAGCTGGTCGTCGTCCAGGCGGACCTCGAGCGCGCGCAGGCTGCCCTCGAGCTGCGACATCGTGCGGGGGCCGACGATCGGTGCGGTCACGGCCGGCTGGTGCAGCAGCCAGGCCACCCCGACGTCCGCGGGGGCCCGGCCGATCTCGCGGCAGAAGGCCTCGTACGCCTGCAGCGCGGGGCGGTGGCGCTCGACGAGCTCGCGGTTGCGCTCCGAGCCGCGACGGTCGCCGCCGGACTCCTCGAGCACGCCGGCGAGCAATCCCTGGGCCAGCGGGCTCCACGGGATGATCCCGATGCCGTAGTGCTGGGCGGCGGGCAGCACCTCGAGCTCGACGTGCCGGGTCAGCAGGTTGTAGTGCGACTGCTCGCTGACCAGGCCGGTGAAGGAGCGCTTGGCGGCGGCCTCGTTCGCCGCCGCCAGCTGCCAGCCGGCGTGGTTCGACGACCCGACGTAGAGCACCTTGCCCTGCGCGACCAGCGTCTGGCAGGCCTGCCAGATCTCGTCCCACGGCGTGCGCAGGTCGACGTGGTGGAACTGGTAGAGGTCGATCCAGTCGGTGCGCATCCGGCGCAGCGAGGCGTCGCAGGCCCGGACGAGGTTGCGCGCGGAGAGGAACGTGTCGTTCGGCCAGTCGCTCATCGAGCCGTACACCTTGGTGGCGAGCACGCATTTCTCCCGGCGCTGCCCGCCCTGGGCGAACCAGCTGCCGAGCACCTCCTCGGTGCGGCCCTTGCCGGCGTCGAAGCCGTAGACGTTGGCGGTGTCGAGGAAGTTGACGCCCTCCTCGAGGGCGCGGTCGAGGATCGCGTGCGCGTCGGCCTCCTCGGTCTTCCAGCCGAAGTTCATGGTGCCGAGGCAGAGCCGGCTGACCGACAGGCCGCTGCGTCCCAGGTGCGTGTACTCCACGCCGACCGACCCTGGCACCCTGGGCGACGTGCCGCAGAACGAGCAGCCGGGCAGCGAGTTCGACGCCGCCACGGCCGTCCGGCGGGCCGAGGGCGGTGGGCTGGTCGCCGACCTGCGGCCGGGGTGGGACGTCGGCGACGGCGTGCTCAACGGCGGCTACCTGCTGGCGGTCGTCGCCCGCGCGGCCGTGCTCGACAGCCCCCATCCGCACCCGGTCGCGCTGTCGGCCGGCTACCTGCGCGCGACGCGGTCCGGTCCCGCCACGCTGACGGTCACGCCGGGGCGGGCGGGGCGGACGCTGGCTCACGCGCACGTCGTCCTGGCCGGGGGCGAGGGGCCGTGCCTGTCGGTGCAGACGACGACGGCGACGCTCGGGGCCGACGAGCCGCTGCACGCGGTGCCCCCGCCCGACGCCGCCCCGGTCGAGGACTGCCTCCCGGCGGCCGGGCAGGCGGGCGCTCCGGTCGCCGTCCCCGACGTCGGCATCCGGCACCGGGTGGAGACCCGGCTGGACCCGGCCACCGCCGGGTGGACCGCGGGCCGGCCGTCGGGCGAGCCGGTGGTGCGCGGCTGGGTGCGCCTCGCCGACGGCCGCGACCCCGACCCGTTCGCGCTGATCACCTTCGCCGATTCGCTGCCACCCACCATGTGGGCGATGGGCGTGATCGGCTGGGCGCCCACCGTGCAGCTGCAGGTGCTGGTCCGCGCGCTGCCGGCGCCGGGCTGGTGCCTGGTGGAGGCGCGGGCCGGCGAGGTCGCCGGCGGCTGGCTGGACGAGGACTACCGCATCTGGGACAGCACCGGCCGGCTCGTCGCCCAGAGCCGCCAGCTCGCCCGCGCCCCGCGCTGAAGACCGTGCGGCCGGGACGCCGGCCGGTCGGGGCCGCCGGGCCCCGGCGGCCTCGCGGTCAGCGCAGCTCGGCGGTCAGCGCCCGCCCCAGCGCATCGCCCGACGACCACGCGCTCTCGACCTTCGACGGCGCGTGCCACCCGTCGCCGCACAACCCGACGCCGTCGACCAGGCCGAACGGCTCCTCGCGGGGGTCGGCGGGCTTGGCGAAGGTCCATCGGTGCACCGCCGTCCACTCAGGCGGGGTGTCGATGCCGAGGGCGGCGGTGACCGCGGTGACCACCCCGGGCGCGGCGGCGTCCGGGTCGTCGAGGTGCCGGGCGGCCAGCTCCGGCGTGGTGTGCGCGACGAGCACGGGTGCGCCGTCGCCGCGCCGGTCGCCGTCGTCGGCCACCCACTCGATGTCGGGGGAGTCGTGCACGAAGGCGCCGTGCAGGTCGGCCGGCCAGCGGCGCTCCGGCCAGCCGAGGACGACGGCCAGCGCGGCGTCCCAGCGCTCGGCGGCGACCAGCCGCGCGGCCGGCGAACCAGGGTCGAGCAGTCGGGCGGCCTGCGGACCGGGCATGGCCAGCACGGCGGCCGGCACCGCGTCGCCGTCCACGGCCGGGCCGGCGGTCACCCGCTCCACGGTCCGCTCCTGGACGACGTCGAGCCCGGCGGCGAGGTCCTCGACCAGCGAGCGCAGCCCGCGGGGCGCGCCGTAGCGCAGCGGTCCGGACTTCCGCTCGCGGACGCCGTCCGGCCCCGCGACGGCGAAGGTGTCGGTCCACGGCCGGGCCAGCCCGCGGTCGAGCCAGCCGTCGACGACGGCGGCGAAGACGGAGCCGGGCCGCGCGGTCAGGTAGGAGGCGCCCAGGTCGACGGGGCGGCCGTGCATCGTGCGGGAGGACATCCGCCCGCCCGGCCGTCGTCCACGGTCGAGCACGCGGACGGTGACGCCGGCGTCGGACAGGGCACGGGCGCAGGCCAGCCCGGCGATGCCGGCGCCGACGACGGGAACGGGGGCGTCCATGGGCTCGATCCTGCGGGGCGCGCTCCGGTGCCGCCCGGCGGAGGGGCGCAGGAGGGGCGGCGGGGAGGCGGGGCGGCATCATCGGGCGGTGCCCGTGCCGATCACCGATCCCGCCGACGATCGGCTCGCCGACTTCCGCGACCTGGTGGCGGGGGACCGCCGTCCGGGCACCCCGCGGGGCAGCGGCCCGGTCATCGTCGAGGGCGTGCCCGCCGTGCGGCGGCTGCTGGCCTCGCCGTACCGCGTGCGGGCGGTGCTCGGCGTGCCCGGCCGGCTGGTCGAGCTGGACCTGCCCGAGGGCGTGGCGGCGTTCGAGGCCGACAAGTGGGTGCTGTCGGAGGTGATCGGCTTCCGGCTGACCCGGGGCGTGCTCGCCTCCGCCGACCGCCGCCCGCCCGCGGACGTCGACGCCCTGCTCGCCGGCCCCGACCCGGCCGCGCCGCGGCGGCTCGCCGTCCTCGAGGCGCTCAACGACGCGGAGAACCTGGGCTCCATCGCCCGCTCGGCCGTCGCGCTCGGGATCGACGGGCTGCTGCTCGACCCGCGCTGCGCCGACCCGCTGTACCGGCGGGCGGTGCGGGTGTCGATGGGCCACGTGCTCGCCCTGCCGTTCGCCGTCCTGGCCGACTGGCCGGGTGAGCTCGACCGGTTGCACGCCGCCGGCTACCTGACGGTCGCGCTCACCCCGGCGCCGGACGCCGTCGACCTCGCCGGCGTCGACCCGCGGGCCCACCCGCGGACGGCGGTGCTGCTGGGTGCGGAGGGTCCCGGGCTCACACCGGAGGCTCAGCGGGCGGCGCGGGTGCGGGCGCGGATCCCGATGCGCGAGGGGGTCGACTCGCTCGGGGTCGCCGCGGCCGCCGCCGTCGTCTTCGCGACCCTCCGCTGAGAAAGGACCCCGTTGCCCCCCGCCATGGCCCCGTCCTCCACCTCCGCGACCCTCCGCTGATCGGCCCTCCTGCAGGGTCCCGCCGCGAGCGTGCGAGCGGTGGGGGGCAGGAGGGTCCTCTGTCAGCCGCGGAGGGCGTAGCGGGCGAGGATCTCCCGGGCCTGCTCGGCCTGCGGCGGCGCGCACATGATGTCGTACCGGTTGGCCACGATCCGGCTGGTGCTCGTGAAGTCCCGCTCGCCCCGGGTCGCGGCGTAGCCCATGCCGCCGAACGCGGCGCCGAAGGCCAGGCCGACGAGCAGCCCGGTGAGGATCGAGCCGATCCAGGCGTTGCCGTCGGCGGCGAAGATGCCCAGCAGCAGCCCGACGAACAACCCCCACCAGGCACCGCCGGCCGCGCCGGCGCCCAGCGCGCGGCCCCACGTCAGCCGACCGGTGACGCGTTCGACCATCCGCAGGTCGGACCCGATGATGGTGACGTTCTCGACCGGGAACTTTTGGTCCGACAGGTGGTCGACCGCGGCCTGGGCCTGCTCGTAGCTGTCGAAGGTGCCCACCTGGACGCCGCCCAGCGGCATCGACACCGATGCTGGCACGGTGCTCCCTCCCTCCGTCGTCGGCGGCCGGACGTCGGGGGACCCGGCTGCGCCGTTCCGGGCAGGGCGTACCCGCGCCGCCGGTGCGGATACGCGCCGGAGCGGCGCGAGCCGCGTCACAGCCGCGGACGGCGGGGGTTCAGCGGTGGCGGCGGACGCCGAACACTATGTCCTCCCACGCCGGGATGCGGACGCGGGGATCGTCGTCGTCCGGCTCCTGGCCGCCGCGGCCGAGGACGACGGTGTCGTGCTCGGCGAGCTCGTCGAGGTAGGCCGGGTCGTACGGGTCGGCGGGGGGTCGGGGCGCCGCGGCGTCCGGAGCGGTGTCCCCGGGTGCCGTCCCGGCGCCGGCGTCGTGCTCGGCGGGGTCGTCGGAGTCCGGACCGGTGGGCGCGGCCGGCTCCGACGCCTCGCGCAGCACCGACATCCCGCGGCCGGCGGGCCCCGGGCCGTGCGGGACGTCGGGGACGACGCGCACCAGCCGGGTGCCCTCGGCGAAGTCCATGGTGGCCGCGTCCGACGGGGTGACGGTGCGGGCCTGCACGTCGAGGGTCCAGCAGGCGGTGCCGGCGGACTCACCGGCCCGCCACGCGCCGGTCACCTGCCAGCTGCCGTCGTCGCTGCGGTAGGCGTCCCAGGTGACGTCGTCGACGTCGGTGCCGAGCAGCCGCAGCCGGTCGGACATGAACTGCTCCAGCGCCACCGTCGGGGTGCTCTCGGACAGCCGGACCCGGGCGCTGCGGGCCTGCTCGGCGACCCGGGCGCGCTCCTGCAGCACCGGGTGGGCGAACCGCATGATCCGCTCGACGCTGGTGCCCGATTCGGCGGCGACCTGCTCGGGAGTCCGGCCGGAGCGGATGCGGGCCTGGATCACCCGCGGCGGCAGGTCGTTGCCCAGGCCGACGTCGATCTGCCCGAGCCGACGCGCGTCGCCCCGGGCCGCGGCGCGCAGCCGGTCGTCGACGGGCAGGGTGAGGCGCTCGTCGCCGTCGTCGAGGGCGAGCACCAGGCTCCTGCCGTCGTCGGAGAGGCCCACGAGGCGCACCGAGCGCATGGACACCTCCCCCGACGACTGACCGGACCCGCGGAGAGTCCTCTGCAGCGAGGCTAGCCGGGGCCCCGGACGGCGGCCGGAAGGCTCGCCCGGCGCGGCGCGTTCCGGCCCGCCGCGCGGCTGCCGATTGTCACCGCACGGAGCGGCCCGGTCGCGCGCGGCCAGGACACCTGGACGCAACACGGACACGGCACAGTGGGCGGCCGGAGAGCAGGCGGGAGGGGCGATGACCGGTCCATTGGCGGTGACCGCACCGGCGGCGAACGCGCCCCGGACGGCGGTCGACGCCGGCACCGCGGCGGCGTCCCTGGCGACGGCGCCGCCTGTCGACCTGCGCCCAGGCCTCTCCGACGGCCTGCCCGGCGGCGTCCGCGCGGCCATCGCCGACGTCGCCACCGCGCCGGGGGCCTGGTGCCCCGCCCTCTCGCCCGCGGGCGACCGGATCGCATACGTGACCGACCGGTCGGGGACGCCGCGGCTGGAGGTGGCGCCGCTGGACGGCTCGGCGCCGCCGGCGGTGGTGTCCACCCCCGGGCAGGAGGTCGTCTCGGTCGCCTGGTCGCCCGACGGAGCGGAGCTGGCCTACCTGGTCAGCCCGGGCGGGTCGATCCGCGCCGAGCTGCACGCCGTCCGGCCCGACGGCGGCGCGCCGCGGCTGCTGGCCGGCGGCGATCCGCGGGCCACCGTGTTCGCCGGCGGCTGGACCGCGCCCGGCCGCTACGCCTGCTCGATCGCCGACGGGACGAGCCCGGACGCCGACGTCGTCCTCGTCGACGTCGACGGCGGCGAGCTGCGCACCCTGGCCCGCGGCGGCTTCCTCTCGGTCACCGCGGTGTCGGCCGACGAGCGGACGCTGCTCGCCCGGCGGGGGCCGCGCGGGCACCGCCACGTCGTCCTGGTCGATGTCGCCACCGGCGCCCAGCGCCGGGTCCTGCCGCTCGGCGCGCCGGGCGGGGTGGCCTCGGAGGACGGCCGGTTCGGTCCCGACGGCCGGTCGGTGTACCTGCGCGCGTCGCTGCCCGGCCCGCCGTTCGCCGACCGGGCGGGGCTGGTCGTCGTCCCGCTCGACGCCGACGGGGCGCCCGGCGCGGGACGGGTGCTGCTGTCCCGGCCGGACGCCGACCTCGACGGCTACGCCGTGCGCCCCGACGGCACCGTGCTCGCGGTGTGGACCGTCGACGGGGTCACCGAACTGGCGCTGCACGACGGTGCCACCGGCGCGCTGCTGCGCGAGGTGGCCCTGCCCGAGCCGGTGCTGCCCGGCTGGTCGCTCGCGGCCGACGGGGCGACGCTGGTCGCCGAGCTGACCGGCCCGAAGGCGCCGCGCGCGCTGTGGCGGGTGCCACTGGCCGGTCGCGGCCGGCCGGCGCCGGTGCCGCTGGGGCTGCGCCGCCCCGACCCGGCGCCGCTGGTCGAGCCCGTCCGCTGCACGTACGCCGGCGCGGACGGGCTCCCGCTGGCCGGTTGGCTCTACCGGCCACCGGATGTGCACGGTCCGGCCCGCACCGTGGTCAGCTTCCACGGCGGGCCGGAAGGGCAGGAGCGGCCGGCCTGGTCGCCGGTGGCGCAGTCGCTGGTCGCCGCCGGGCTCACCGTCTTCGCCCCCGACGTGCGGGGCTCGGGCGGCTACGGCCGGGCGTTCGTCAGCGCCGACGACGGTCCCGCGCGCGAGGCCTCCTTCGCCGACGTCCCGGCGACCGTGGCGGCGCTGGTCACCGCGGGCGTCGCCGAGCCGGGCCGGATCGGGGCGCACGGCTGGTCGTACGGCGGCTACCTCACGCTGGTCGCGCTGACCCGCTGGCCCGGCCTGTTCGCCGCCGGCGCGACCCTCGCCGGGATGAGCGACCTGCGCACCTTCTTCGCCGGCACCGAGCCGTGGATGGCCGCGGCGTCGGTCACCGAGTACGGCGACCCGGTCGCCGACGGCGAGCTGCTGGCCCGCCTGTCGCCGATGACGGCGCTCGACCGGGTCACCGCGCCGGTGCTGCTGGCCCACGGCGACCGCGACACCAACGTGCCGGTCGGCGAGTCGGTGCAGGCGCACGGGTCGTTGACGGCCCGCGGAGCGGTCGCCGAGCTGCTGCTGCTGCCGGGAGAGGGCCACACCATCGTGGGACACCCGCACGTCGTGGAGCTGAGCGAGAGGGTCGCGGCCTGGTTCGATACCTGGTTGTGAGTTCCGCCGCCGGGCTGTTCGCGGGCTATCCCGGGTCCGACGCCGACGAGCTGGTCGGTCCGGACGGACGCCTGCGCGCCGGCGGCGAGCTCCTGGGGCCGGTGCTCGAGCGGCTGGGCACCGCCGGGCTGCTGGCTGCCGCCGCCGCGCTGGCCGCGGAGGGCCGGGCGCGCGGGCCGGTGGTCGGCAGCTGGACCGACGGGCAGCGCTCCGAGCGCGTCGTCCCCCTCGACCCCGTGCCCCGGGTGCTGCACGCGGCCGAGTGGGCCCGGCTGGCCGCCGGCGTCGAGCAGCGGCACCGCGCGCTCAACGCCTTCCTCGCCGACGTCTACCGCGCGGCCGGCCGGCGGCGCGGCGACCCCGACCGGGAACCGGGGGTCGTCCGGGCCGGCGTGCTGCCCGGGTGGGTGGTCGCGCACAGCCCGGGTCGCGACCCCGGCGCGGTCGGCCTGGCGTGGACCGGCCAGGCGCGGGCGGCCCTCGCCGCCGTCGACGTCGTGCGCACGGCCGCGGGCACCTGGACGGTCCGCGGCGACTCGCTGCGCGTGCCCTCCGGGCTGGGCCTGGCGCTGTCCGCCCGTGCGCGGGTGCGGGCGGCGGCACCCGAGCTGCTGCCCGCCGCCGTCCGGCCGGCCGATCCGGGCGACGCCGTGCCGCTGCTGGCCGCCGCCCTGGCCGCCACGGCTCCGCCGGCCTGCGCCGGCGAGCCGCGGATCGCCGTGCTCAGCGCCGGCCGCACCGACGGTCACTGGTCCGAGCACCGGCTGCTCGCCGAGGCGCTCGGCGCGCCGCTGGTGCAGGCCGGCGACCTGTGGCCGCGGGTGGACGGCGGCATCGCCGCCACCGTCGATGGCGACCGCCTCCCGGTCGACGTCCTCTACCGCCGCTTCGACGACGCCGAGCTCGGCGCGCACCGGACGCCGGCCGGACCGTCCCTGACCGGGCTGCTCGCCGAGGCGGTGCGCGCCGGCCGGCTCGGGCTGGCGAACGTGCCGGGCAACGCCGTCGCCGACGACGCCGTCGTCCAGTGCTTCGTGCCGGCGATGATCGAGCACTACCTCGGCGAGCGGCCGCTGCTGTCCGGCGCGCCCACCTGGGTGCTGGCCGATCCGGCGCAGTGGGCGCAGGTCCGCGACCGGCTGCACGAGCTGGTCCTGACGCCCCTCGACGCCTACGGGGGCGGCCGGGTGGTGGCCGGACCCGACTGCTCGGCCGCCGAGCTGGCCGAGCTGCAGGCCGAGGTCGCCGCCGCACCGCACCGCTTCGTCGCGCGGGACCCGGTGCGGGCGACGACGCTGCCGACGGTGGTCGACGGGCGCCTGGAGCCGCGCGCGGTCGACCTGCGGGTGCTGTCGGTAGCCACGCCGGACGGCGTGCGCGCGCTGCCGGCGCCGCTGACGCGGGTGGCGGCGGCCGGTTCGCCGGAGACCGACGTGCGCCGCGGCGGCGGCACCAAGGACACCTGGCTGGTGCCCTGAACCTCACCGCGGGAGCAGCGCCAGCGCCCGGGCGTCGGCCAGCAGCGGTTCGCCCACGTCGGCCAGCGCGGCTCGCATCGCGGTCTCGCCGCCGAACTGGAAGCCCAGCTGCGTGGTGTACCGGGCGCACGCGTCGGCGCGGCGGGCGAGGTCCTGGGGCAGCTCGACGGGCGCCAGGCCGGCCGGCAGCTCCGGGCCGGGGCGCGCGCCCGGGTCGCGCAGCACGTACGGGCTGTCGCGCCACCACAGGGTCGGCCGGTCGAGCGCGGCGACCGCGCGCAGCACGAGCAGGTGGTCGACGTGCCCGCCGAGCGCCTGCGGGGCCAGCCACAGGTCGGCGTCCAGGTCGGCGGCGACGGCCGCCAGCCGGGCGGCGAGCCCGGCGGCGGTGCCGGCGTCGTCGGGGTGCACACCGGCGAACAGGTCGGCCGCGCTGGTGTAGCCGCGGTGCGGTGCCTCGGGCAGGTCGAGGTCGACCGGGGTGGCGCCGAGCACGGCCGCGGCGGCCCGGTTCTCCGCCCGGCGCAGCGCCATGTAGTCGACGTCCGGGGGCAGGCCCTTGTCGAGCTGGCAGGCCAGTGCGAAGCCGGCCGGGCCGGGCACGCTCGCGGTGAAGCAGGTGACCAGGGTGACCGCGCAGCCCGCGGCGCCCAGCGCGGCGAGCGTGCCGCCGACCGAGAAGGCGGCGTCGTCCAGGTGCGGGCTGACGGCCAGGACCCGCATCACGGGGCGGGGACCCGCGTCACCGGACCGCTGCCCGCAGCACGGGACGCCGCATCACAGCAGGTGCGCCGCCGCGCGGAACCGGCACGACGGGTCGACGCCCCGGGGTGGCGACCAGCCGAGGTCCGGGGTGGTGCCGGCGAGCTCCCGGTAGACCGCGTCGATGCTGCGGGCCAGCACCGGCCAGGAGTACAGCCGGCGCACCTCCTCCAGCGCGGTCGCCGCCAGCCGGCCGCGCAGCTCCGCGTCCGCGAGCAGCCGGCGCAGCGCCGCGGCCAGCGCCGGGACGTCGCCGGGCTCGTGCAGCAGCCCGTCGACGCCGTCGGCCAGGCAGTCGACGACCCCGACGCTGCACGTGCTGACGATCGGCAGCCCGCTGGCCATGGCCTCGAGCAGGGTGTTGCTGAAGCCCTCGCTGTAGGTGGGGCTGACGAAGACGTCCGCCGTCCGGTAGACCGCCGGCGCCTCCTCGGGCGGCACGTACCCGAGGAACGTGGTGCGACCGTCGGCCCGCGCCTTCGCCTCGTCCAGGTCCGGGCCGATGCCGCTGATCACGAGGCGGACGCCGTCGGGCAGCGCCTCGAGCAGGTCGAGCACCCCCTTGCGGCGGTCGACCCGGCCGTGGAAGAGCAGCACCGGCGGGTCCTGGAGCGCGCCGAGCGGCCGGCCGGGAACCGGGGTGAACCGGGCGGTGTCGGTGGCGCCGGGGACGATGCGGAAGCGCGCCGGGTCGGTGCCGAGGTTGCCGACCACCTCGTCGCGGAAGCTGGCGCTGCCGATGAGCACCGCGTCGGCGGAGTCGAGCACGGTGGTCATCGCGGCCCGGTGGGTGGCGCAGCAGGTGCCGACCCAGTGCCCGTCGCCGCCCTGGATGCTCACCACCGTCGGGACACCGGTCGCCCGGGCGGCCAGGAGCACCGCGAGACCCGGCGGGTAGCCGTACTGGGCGTGCAGCACGTCGAACGGCTCCCGCTCGTGCAGGGCCACGACGGTGCGGACGAGGTCGTCGACGTCGCCCTCGAAGTCGGCCGGGACGACGGTCTCGCCCCGGCTGGGCCGGGCCACGACCCGGACGCCGTCGGGCACCCGGCGGCGCGGGGGCGGGCCGCCGCCGTACACCCGGGTGCCGGCCTCGTCGTCCCGGTACTGGCTGACCATCGTGACGTCGTGGCCGAGCGCGACCAGCTCCCGCAGCAGGTTCTCCGCGTAGACGCTCATGCCGCTGACCGCGGGCCAGTAGCGGCGGCTGACGAAGCAGACCTTCACGACCGCACCCCCGCGGCCTCGGCCGCGCGCAGGGTCGCCATCGCCCGCGGCACCATCTCGTGCGCCCGGTGCCCGTCCCGGGAGAGCTCGAGGGTGACCAGCTGGTCGTAGCCGGCGTCGGCCAGCGCCCGCAGGACGGCGGGCAGGTCGACGTCGCCCTCGTCGAGCGGCAGGTGGTCGTGCACGCCGCGGCGCATGCCCTCGACGGCCACGGTGCCGAGCCGGTCGGCGAACGCGGTCACCGCCTCGTGCGGCGCGTACCGGCCGCTCACCACGCAGTGCCCGGTGTCCAGCGCGAGCGCGATCCCGGGCGCCGCGTGCGCCAGGCGCAGCCAGTCGTCGCAGTCGTCGACCAGCATGCCCGGCTCGGGTTCGACGGCGAGGGCGTAGCCGCGGCCGCCGTGGCTGTCGACCAGCGCGCGCACGCCGTCGACCAGCCAGCCCCACGCCGCCTCGCGGTCGACGTCCCGGGGCACGCCGGCCCAGAAGCTGACCGCCTCGGCGCCCAGCACGCCGGCCAGGTCGCAGGCCCGCCGCAGGAAGCCCAGCCGCCGGGCGCGCCCGTCGGCGTCCCCGGTGACCAGGGTCGGCTCGTGCTTGACCCGCGGGTCCAGCAGGTAGCGCGCGCCGGTCTCGACGACGACGTCCAGGCCCAGCTCGTCGCAGCGGGCCCGGACCTTCTCCGCCTGCGCGACCGCGTCCGGCGCGAACGGGTCGAGGTGCTGCACGTCGAGGGTGAGCGCGACGCCGGCGTAGCCGGTGTCGGCGAGCAGGGCCAGCGCGTCGTCGAGCCGGTGCGAGGTCAGCCCGTTGGTGTTGTAGGCGTAGCGCAGCCTGGGTCCCCCGGTCACCGGGCCAGCACCTCGGCGACGACGTGCCGCCCGGGCTCCCGGTAGAGGGCGTACAGCGGCCCGACCCGGGCGTCGGCGCCGACCCGGTCGAACCAGGCGGGCCCGCCGAGCCGCTCCTCGGCCTCGGCGGTCAGGTGCACCCGGGCCCAGCCGCCGGGGTCGGGCCCGACCGCGGCCAATCCCGTGTCGAAGTCGAGCAGCCGGCGCACGCCGCGCTCGCCGATCCGCCCGTACGACATGGTCTCCACCTCCAGGCCGGGCACGAGCACCTTGGCGGCCACCGCCTCGCCGGCGGAGGGCTGCAGCTCGACCAGCACGTCGTGCCCGGCCGCGTGCAGCCGGGCGACCACCTCCCCGCAGAGGTCGTCGCCGGTCCAGGTGGGCAGGTCGGTCAGCGCGGCCGTGACGCGGTGCGAGAGCACGCTGCCCCGCAGCAGGTCGACCAGCGCGGAGGTGCCCATCCGCGTCCAGCGGAGCATCGCCGCCAGCGCGCGGTCCTCCTCGGCCAGCCGCTCGGGTGGGTGCCCGGCGCGCCACCCGTCCAGGTAGCCCGGGGGCGTGGCCGCGGCGACCAGGTCGAGCGGGCCGTGCATGAAGGCCTTGCGGCTGCGCGCGGCGGCGAACTCGTGCAGCGCCTTGCGGACGGCGGTGTCGCGGTCGGGGTGGGCCGCCTCGCCGCACGCGGTGGCCATCACCGGGACCGGCTCGGAGCCGTCGCGGGAGCAGCCGACGGCGTACACGTCGACCACGCCGAAGGCGGTGCTCGCCAGCTTCACCAGCACGTCGACGCCCGCGGCGTCGAGCCGGTCGAGCAGGGCCAGCGCGTCGGGGTCGGTCAGCCCGTCGAGGTCGACGACGACGCCGCGGTCCATCGCGCGGAAGGTGGTGGCGTTGCCGTCGCGCTGCAGCACCTCCAGGAGCGCGTGCGCGATCGCCCGGTCGGCGTCGAACGCCGCACCCTGGCCGTTGGTGATCACGGTGGTCAGCCAGCCGCCGGGCGGCGGGTCGCCGGGCAGGTCCTGCGGCACCGACGCCACCAGCTCGGCGGGCACGAGCACCCGCTCGCCGTCGCGCAGCCGGGTCATCGGCAGCCACTGCAGCGGCCGGTCGTCGTCGTAGGGGCTGCCGGCCTCCAGGCAGAGGGTCCGCGGGTCGGCCACCCGGTCGGGCCCGTGCTCCCGGCGCAGCTCGGCGTACGAGCCGGTCACCCGGACGGCGCTCGCGTGCGCGCGCACCGAGAGGGCCATCTCCGCCATCTCGCCGAGCGCGCCCGTGCGGGCCTCCTCGGGCGAGGCGCCGTAGCCGAGGCCGCTGCCGCCGGGGTGGGCGGCCGACGCGGGCAGCACCGCGCTGTGCAGCGGCACGTCGACGGCGGGATCGATGCCGGTGACCGGGAACTCCTGCACCCCGGCGGGGAAGGAGGCGAGGTAGCGCTCGGCGGGGGAGGCGGTGGGGTGGCGGTCGGCGGGCGCGACGGCGAGCACGGTCGGCGGGTCCCCTCAGAGCTCGTCGAACGGGACGGGGGAGGCGTCCGGCGGACCGGACAGCAGCCGCCGCACCAGGTGGACGACGTGGTCGGTGGTCACGCCGGGCACGCACTCGAACGGGGTGGCGACGGTGCCGAAGTCCAGCGCGGCGATGACCGCCAGGTACTCGCGCAGCTCGCCGTGCGAGAGCGGGATGCCGGCGTGGAAGGCCTTGTGCGCCGACAGCCCGACCGGCTCACCGGCGTCGTCGAGGTCGACCTTGAGCGAGTCGCCGCAGAAGAGCACCCCGCGACGGCGGTCGTGCAGCACCGAGTGGCCGGGGAAGTGCCCGCCGGTGCGGTGCAGGGTCAGGTCGGGCGCGAGCACGGTGACGTCGTCGGCCGGCCAGGTGACCCGGAAGGCCTTCGTCCACTCCAGGTCGCGGACGCCGACGCAGACGACCCGCGGCTCCAGTTCCCGCTGCAGCTGCCACAGCCCGCCGTAGCCGTGCACGTGGCTGGAGGCGAGCACGGGGAAGCCGCCGTGCTCGTCGGCCATCCGGCGCAGCTCGGCGAGCATCTCGGCGGTGTACCAGGGCGCGCACTCGAAGCCGACCAGACCGATGTCGCTCTCGATCACCCAGCCCTTGCTGTCCAGGCCGAACCGCGGGGTGGTGCCGAACTCGGTGACACCCGCCACCGGGCCGGGGCGCCAGGTGCCGGTGACCAGCTCGTCGACCTGCTTGTCGGTGAGGAACTCGAAGCCGTGCTCGGGCAGCGCGTTGCGCACGTCGGCG
This sequence comes from Geodermatophilus sp. YIM 151500, assembly GCF_025716945.1. GTDB lineage: Bacteria > Actinomycetota > Actinomycetes > Mycobacteriales > Geodermatophilaceae > YIM-151500. The sequence goes on along the minus strand of NZ_JAOVZT010000004.1, from coordinate 278,351 downwards.
CAGACGGGGCAGACCTGCGGGCCCGGCGCCGGCCAGCGCTGCCAGTGGCCGCAGTTGGTGCAGGCGTAGGCGGGCAGGTCGGGCAGCAGGCCGCGGTAGGGGTTGGTGGCGGCGTCGGTCACGGTGCGCCTCCTCCGGCGTGGGCGGGGTGGTGGGGGTGGGTCGCCCGGGTGCGGGCCGGACGGGGGTGGGCCGGTCGGGTGCGGGTGGGTCCGGTCTCGACCGCCCGGCGCAGCGCGTCGAGCAGCAGCGTGTGCAGCCGCAGGTCGCGGCCGGGCTCGTGGGGCCACGGCACCGTGCCGGCGACCGCGGCCGTGAAGGCGGCGAACTGCGCCTCGAAGGGCCCCGTGCCCGGGAACGGGACGTCGACCGGCGCGGGGCGGTGCAGCGCGAGCGAGCCGCCCGCCGTCTGCCCCATCGTGTCGACGGCGACCGCCAGGCCGCGGGTGCCCACGACCTCCAGCCGCCGCCGCGGCAGCGCGTCGGGGGTGTTGTAGGCGACGTGCAGCTGCACCAGCACCCCGCCGCCGGTGCGGCCGGTGAGCAGCGCGCCGTCGTCGACGCCGGGCGGGTAGGCGTGCACGCGGGTCTGCAGCACCGCGGTGAGCGTCTCGACGTCGTCGTCGAGCAGCACGCCGACCAGGTCGAGGCCGTGCGGAGCCAGGTCGATGGCCGCGCCGCCGCCCGCCCGGGCCGGGTCGACCCGCCAGTTGTCGTGCGGCCGCCCGTCGGGGGTCCAGTCCGGCGGCAGCCAGCAGCAGTAGACGATCCGGACGGCGGTGACCGTGCCGAGCTCGGGCAGCAGCTCGCGCAGCCGTGCGTGGGCCGGGTGCCAGCGCTGGTCGTAGGCGGTGCCGAGCAGCACGCCCGCCTCCGCGCAGGCGGCGACCAGCGCGGCGGCGTCGTCGACGTCGGCGGCCAACGGCTTCTCGCACAGGACGGCGACGCCGGCCGCCGCGGCGGCCTCGACCAGCGGGCGGTGGGCCGCGTTCGGCGCGGCGACGTAGACGGCGTCCAGCCCGGGCGTGGCGAGGAACGCCTCCGGATCGGTGTGCCGGGCCGCGCCGTCGTCCACCCGGCCGTCGAGGCGCGCCAGGGCGGCCGGGTCGCGGTCGTGCAGGGCGACCACCTCGGCGCCCGGCACGGCGCGCAGCGCGGGCAGCGCGTGGTCGCGGGCGACCCAGCCGCAGCCCGCGACGCCCCAACCGACCGTGCTCGTGCGGGGGCTGCCGCGGCCGACGGTGCTCACCAGCGCTCCGGGAGATCGACGAGGATCCGCCGCCGGGCGGCGTCGGCCGGCAGCGGGTCCGGCCAGGTCTCCGGCAGCGGGGAGCGCGGCCCGTACTCGCGGGCGTAGCGCTCGCTCGGCCAGACCAGCCGGCCATCGGCGTACAGCGGGTTGGGCGCGAGCGGGCCGAGGGGTTCGCCGAGGTCGGCCGGTGCGGGGCCACGCGGGTCGCCGGCGACCAGGGCGATCGCCTCGCTGCCGGCGAGGTCGGCGGCCGCGGCCGGGCGCGGCGGACGCCGCTCGACCAGCGCCGCGGTGAGCTCCGCGTCGTCGTAGAGCAGCGGCTCGGCGCCGCCGTCCGGGTCCCGCAGCAGGTCGGCGTAGGCGTCGGGCGGCAGCGGCTCACCGGCCGACACCCGGTCGGCGACGTGGGCGTGCCCGACCACCACGGTGCCGCCCGGCCCGGCGAGCGCGCGCATCGCACGGGCGGCCGCCGGCTTGTCGCGGAAGAAGTAGAAGGCGTCGTGGCACATGACGTACGCGGGCCGCGCGACGCCCAAGTCGGTGCCCAGGTCGGTGCCGAGGTCGGGGCCGGCGGCGACGTCGGCGCAGACGTAGCGGGCCTCCGGGCAGACGAACCGCCGGGCCAGCCACAGCTTGGCCCAGACGACGTCGCTGCCCACGAGGTCGGTGCAGCCCCGGCGGGCCAGCTCGCGCAGGTGGGTGCCGATGCCGCAGGCGACGTCGACCACCGGGCGCCCGCCGGGCCAGTGCTGCTGCAGCAGCGCCAGCCCGGCCAGGTGGGTGGGGTCCGACCAGCGGTGCGCGAAGTAGTCGCCGACCCGGCCCATGCCGAGGAGCTCCATCGCCTCCCGCAGGGTGGTGGCCGCCGGCACCCGGGCCAGCTGCTGGGGCGGCGGGGCCGGCTCGGTCCACCAGTCGTCGGCGTCGGCGAGCAGCGCGGTGCGGGCCGCGTCGACGTCGCCGTCCGCGAGCAGGTCGCACACCCGCGTCCGCAGCTCGTCGCGCCCGCCGCGGGCGTACGGGATGCCGTCGACGACCGGGACGTCGGCCGGGAGACGCACGCCTACAGGCCCGCGGCGGCGAGGACGGCGGTGTGGAACGACTGCACCGGGCCGGCGTGCACCAGTTCCAGGTCGTCGAGGGCCTGGCTCGCGGTGAACGCGGCCGCCCGGGCGTGGTGGTGCACCTGGAGCACCCGGTCGAGCACGTCGGCGGCGTGGAAGGCCCGCGACTCCGGCGCCGCGGCGTCGTCGCGCAGCGGCAGGAGGCGGCGCAGGGTGCCGGCCAGCACGGCGGGCAGCCCGGCCAGCTCGCGCTCCTCCAGGGTGGCCACCACCCGCGGCAGGGCGCCGCCGAGCAGCACCTCGCCGGCGAAGCCGGCGTCGGGCAGGACGACGTTGTGCAGGTGGTGGGCCAGCCCGACGAGGAACGGCGGTACCGGGTCGGCGTCGAACAGCGGCGCGACGAGGACGCCGTACACCGCGACGGTCAGGCAGTGGTCGGCGTGGCTCTCGGGCGGTTCGACCACCAGCCGGGCGCGCCCGGGTGCCGTCGCGCCGGCCCGTGGCTGACGGGCCAGCGTGACGGCCAGCGCCACGGCCGGCCCCGGCGGCGGTCCGGTGTCGCGGACGGCCGGCAGCGCGGCGCGGAGCCGGTCGGCCAGGACGCCGTCGACCGGACCGGCGACCTCGTCGAAGCTGCGGCGGAGCACGGCGGCGGCCTCGTCGTCGCCGAGCCCGGCCGCGCGGAGCACGCCCGCGTCGATGCCGGCCAACCGGGCGCGCGCGACGGCGGCGGCGGTCTCCGACAGGGCCACGTCGCCGGCGTCCTCGCCCTCGACGAGGCGCGCCCAGGCGCGCGCGAACGCCTGCTCGGCGAGCGAGCCGGGGGCTGACGCGACGCGGACCCGCTTGGCGTCGCCGATCTCCGCGAGCAGCGGGCGCAGCGCCGCGAGCGTTTCCAGCGAGGTTGCCAGCGTCACCTCGCGGCGCCGCTCCCGCCGTCCGGGGTGCCGGACGCGAGCCACCCGAGCAGGGCGGCCTCCTGCCGGTGGAGCGCGTGCTCCGGAACGCCGCCGTCGGCGGTCATCGGCGCCTTGAAGAACCAGCCGAGGTGCTCCTGGACGCCGCCCTGCCCGCGCTGCTGGGAGAGGTCGACCAGGCGGGCGAGCTCGACGGCCAGGGGTGCGGCGAGGATGGAGTCGCGGCACTGGAAGTCGATCTTCATCTGCATCCGCTGGCCGAGGAAGCCGACCAGGTCGATGGCGTCCCACGCCTCCTTTGAGTCGCCGCGCGGGCGGTAGTAGTCGATGCGGACCAGGTGGTCCTCGACCGGGTAGCCGAGGATCGAGTCCAGCACGCTGCCCTTGGTCGACAGCTTGCTCTCCAGCGAGTTGGGGTCCTCGAGGGCCAGGCCGTCGCGGTTGCCCAGGATGTTGGTCGAGTACCAGCCCTCGACCTGCAGGGCCCGGCTGCGGAAGGCCGGCGCGAGCACGGTCTTCACCATGGTCTGCCCGGTCTTGCCGTCCTTGCCGGCCACCGGGACGCCGCGCTGCGTGGCCAGCTCGACCAGCGCCGGGACGTCGGCGGCCAGCGAGGGCGTGAAGTTGACGTAGCCGACGCCCTCGGTGATCGCGGCGTAGGCGTAGACCATCGCCGGGGTGATGGCCCGGTCGTCGGCGTCGAGCCCCTGCTCGAAGGCGGCCGCACTCTGCAGGACCGGCGCGGCCGGGTCGGGCCACCGCTCGGTCGAGGCGAGGTTGACCAGCACGAGGCCGTCGAGCCGCTGCTCCTCGCGGAAGCGACGCAGGTCGGCGCGGACGGCCTCCACCTGGGCACGGCGGCTCTCGGCCAGCACGACGTTGCCCCCGGTCACGTTCCGGCAGAAGTCGGCGTCACCGGCGGCCGGCCAGGGCGTGAGGGCCGACAGCCCGTCGGCCGCGTCGGCCAGCTGCCGCGGGTCGAGCACGCCGTGCACCTCGGCGGCCTTGCGCAGGTCGCTGCCGTCGAGGTCCCAGCCGCCGACGACCAGCGACTCGTAGGGGACCAGCCCGGTCGCCTCCTCCACCGGCCGCCCGGCGATCTGCAGGTCGGCGAGGGGCAGACCGGCCGCGGACACGCTGCCCTGGCGGAGCAGTTCCAGACCGGCGACCGCCGTCGTGGCGACCGCACCCCCCAGCCCGACGACGGCGACGCCCACGCGGCGCCCGGGCCCGGTCACGCGCCACCGTCCGGGTGAGTCGGATTGACCGTGCCGCGCCGGTCGCTGGACAGTCGGCCCGACGGAGCGGTGCCCGTGGCCGAGGACGGAGGACTTCCCACGCGAACGCTCCTCATCGAGCTACTTCGACAGTCCTTGCACCCTAACTTCCGCACGGTGAGGAGCAAGTCGATCGCCGGACAGCAGGACCGGACCGGCCTCTCCATCCGGGATCTGGCCGAGCGGACCGGTGTGCCGCAGGCGACGCTGCGCAGCTGGGAGGCCCGCTACGGGGTCCCGCTCCCGCGGCGGCTCCCGGGCGGGCACCGCCGGTACTCCGACCGGGACGTCGCGCTGGTCGAGGACGTGCTCCGGCTGCGCGCGGCCGGCCTGGGCCTGCCGACGGCGATCCGGGACGCCGCTGACCGGACCGGCGACGCGGAGAGCTCCGTGTTCGCCGGGCTCCGCCGTCGCCACCCCGGCCTCCAGCCGCAGGTGCTCGGCAAGACGACGCTGCTCGCGCTCACCCGCGCGATGGAGGACGAGTGCTGCGCCCGGGCGGAACGGCCGGTGCTGCTCGCCGGCTTCCAGCGCGGGCGGTACTACCGCCACTCGCAGGCGCGCTGGGAGGAATTGGCCCGGACCGCGGAGGTCGCCGTCGTCCTCGCCGACTTCGCCGGTCCCTCGCCGCCCGGCGTCCTGCCCGTGCAGGTGCCGGTCCCGGCCACGGCTCCGCTGCGCCGCGAGTGGGTGCTGGTCTGCGACGCGCCCGACCGGGCGGCGTGCGTCGCCGCGTGGGAGCCCCCCGGCCAGCACGGGGTGCCCGACGCGGCGCGCAGGTTCGAGACCGTGTGGAGCGTCGACCCCGTCGTCGTCCGGGACGCGGCGCGCATCGGCGCCGGCGTGGTCCGCACCTCGGCGCCGGACGTCGCGCGGCGCCTCGACGAGCGCCTCCTCGGGGCGCCGTCCCACGCCTCGGCGGACCTGCGCCGGGCCGCGGGCCTGCTCGACCGCATGCTCGCCTACCTGGACGCCGCCGGGCGGCCCTGACCACCCGGGCGGCTCAGCAGGCGGTCGAGGCGGGCGCCGCTCCGTCCCGCGCGCTGCGGATGACCACCGTGGTGCCCTCCGGGCTGCGGGTCGCGGTGATCTCGCCGACGGCGCTCATCAACGTCGAGCCCCGCCCGCGGTCCAGGCTGGCCGTCCGCTCCCGCCACTGGCCGTGGTCGCGCACGGTGATCCGCAGGTCCTCCTCGTCGACCTCGACCGTGACGTCGACGAAGGGCTGGATCGGTTCCTGCGCGTGCTCGATCGCGTTCGTCGCCGCCTCGCAGGCGGCCAGCAGCAGGTCGTAGGCGTGGTCGGCGTCGACACCGGCCTCCTGCAGGACGCCGCGCAGGCGACGGCGCAGCACCGGGACCGACCGCGGATCCGACGGCAGCCGCCAGGCCACCCGCCCGTCGGCCGGGTCGACGGCGTCCGCCGCGGCGCCGACGTCGGCCCGGCCCCGGCCGGGTTCCATCCGCGTCGCGTCGACCGCCGGCGCCGCGTCGTCCACCCCCGCCGCGTCGTCCGTCCGCGCCGCGTCGTCCGTCCGCGCCGCGTCGACCGTGCCCGCCGCCTCGTCCGACGGCGGGAACGCCCCGACGGCGGCCGGCCCGGCGTCCGGGCCGGCGCCGGCCTCCGCCCGCCGGGCGACGCGGTCGAGCACCACCCGCAGCCGGGCGATCAGCTCCGGCGCCCGGAACGGCTTCGCCAGGTAGTCGTCGGCGCCGGCCTCCAGCCCCTCGACCGCCGCCTCCTGGCCGGCCCGGGCGGTCAGCACGACCACCGGCAGCGGGCGGGTCGCCGGGTCGGCCCGGAGCGCCTGCAGCAGCTCGAAGCCGTCCATGCGGGGCATCATCACGTCGGTCAGCACGACGTCCGGCCGCTCCTCGGCGATCGCCGCCAGCGCCTCCTCGCCGTTGGCCGTCGTCCGCACCCGCCACAGCGGCGCCAGCAGCCGGGTGAGGTAGGCGCGCATGTCGGCGTTGTCGTCGACGACCAGGACGGCCTGCGCCGCGGGCGACGCCGCCGCGCCCACCGGGCGCGCGGTGTCCTCCTCCCAGCTCGCCGCCTCGCCGCGGGCGGCCTCGGACGGGGTCGGTGCCGTGCCGGGTCCGCCGGCGACCTCGGGCGCGGCGTCGGGCTCCCCGAACGGGAGGCGCACCGTGAAGCGGCTGCCGCTGCCGGGTTCGCTCTCGACCGTGACCCCACCGCCGTGCAGCGCCGCCAGCTCGTGCACCAGCGCCAGCCCGATGCCGGTCCCCTCGCGCGTGCGCGCGGTGGCGCCGGACACCCGGTGGAAGCGCTGGAACAGGTGCGGCCGCTCCTCGGCGGGGATGCCCACGCCGGTGTCGGCGACGGTCAGCGCGATGCGGTCGCCGTCCGCCCGCAGGGCCACGTCGATGCCGCCGACGAAGGTGTACTTCACCGCGTTGGACAGCAGGTTGACGACGACCTTCTCCCACATCCGCGGGTCGACGTACGCCGCCGAGGGCAGCGGCGGGCAGTCCACGGTCAGGCGCAGCCCGGCCCGCTCGGCCGCCGCGCGGAAGATGCCGGCCAGCTCGCCGGTGAACGCGGCCAGGTCCGTCCGCACCCGCACGGGGTGGGCGCGGCCGGCCTCGATCCCGGCGAAGTCGAGCAGGTCGTTGACCAGCCGCTGCAGCCGCTGGCCGTTGCGCATGGCCAGCTCCAGCTGCTCGCGGACGGCGCCCGGCAGCGGCTGGTCCGGGTCGTCGAGGACGTCGCGGACCGGGCCCAGCAGCAGTGTCAGCGGCGTCCGCAGCTCGTGGCTGACGTCGGAGAAGAACGTCGTCTTCGCGCGGTCGAGCTCGGCCAGCGATTCCGCCCGCTGCCGCTCGGTCTCGTACGCGCGCGCGTTGGCCACCGCGCCGGCGAACTGCGCCGCCAACAACTCGTAGAAGGAGCGGTACTCCTCGTCGAGGGCCCGGTTGGGACTCCGGGCGGCCAGGAGCACGCCCACCGGCGCGCCGCCGCTGACGGCCGCGAGCGGCAGCAGCAGCGCGTCGGTCACCGGGTCCTGCCACAGCCCGCCCACCAGCCCCAGCTCCCGGACGGCGCGGGCGAGCACCGCGGCCCCGTCGGGACCGGCGGAGCCCGCGCCGTCCACGCTCAGCGGGCCGGTGGTCGCGGTGAGCCCGGCGGGCAGCGTGGGCGGCAGCGCGGCCGGGTCGCAGCCGGCGCCGGCCACCCGCTCCAGCGGCCGGCCCTCGCCGGTCGCGAGCCAGACGGCGGCGAACGGGACGTCGAGCGGGGCGTCCGCCAGCGTCCGGCACATGCGCCGCACCAGCTCGCGCTCGCCGGACAGCCCGCCGGCCGCCGTCGACAGGTCGTGCAGCAGCCGCTGCCGCCGCGCCGCGAGCACCTCCCCGGTCACCTCGGTGCACACCGCGTGCATGCCCCCGACCCGCCCGTCGTCGTCGAAGGCGGGCGCGTGGGAGACGGTGAAGTAGGTCTCCTCGCGGTAGCCGGCGCGCTCGAGCAGCAGCGGCAGCCGCGGCAGCCACGACGCCTCCCGCGCCGCCATCGCGTGCTCCACGGGGGGACCGAGGACGTCCCACCCCTCGGCCAGGGTGACCCGGATGTCCTCGCCGATCGCCGGGTGCTTCGCCCCGATCAGCGGCGCGTACGCGTCGTTGTAGAACTGCCGGAACTCCGGGCCCCAGGTGAGCACCATGGGGAACCGCGAGGCCAGGACCGTGCGCAGCGAGTTGCGCAGGCCCGCCGGCCACGCCGCGACCGGGCCGAGCGGCGTCGCCGCCCAGTCCACCGCCGCCATGAGGCGGCCGGCCTCCCCGCCGCCCGAGAAGACGTCGTCGGCGGACGAGGTGCCACCCGGAGGGACGTCGCCCCGACGGGGAGCTGGCGACGGATCGGGGGGCACCGGGACCTCCTGCCGGGGGGAGCGGACGGCGTCCGGGCGCGGGCCGGACGGTCCCGGGCCGGCGGTGGGCCGGCCTCGGGCGCGGGGCGGGGGAGCGGACCGCGGTCGGTCCGACGCCCCAGGCAAGGTACCCGCGCCCGGCACCTCGCCGCGGCCCCGTCCCGGGTCCCGCCCCGAGCTCGCGAGGGGTGGGGAGGACGGGGTCCTTCTTCAGAGGCGCTCGACCACGTGGTCGATGCAGGCGGTCAGCGCGCTGACGTCGTCGGGGTCGACGGCCGGGAACATGCCCACCCGCAGCTGGTTGCGGCCCAGCTTCCGGTACGGCTCGACGTCGACGACGCCGTGCGCGCGCAGCACCGTCGCCACCTGCGCGGCGTCGACGGAGTCGTCGAAGTCGACGGTGCCCACGACGTAGGAGCGCTGGTCGCGGTCGGCGACGAAGGGCGTGGCGAACGGTGACTTCTCCGCCCACCCGTACAGCCGGCTCGACGACTCGCGCGTGCGCTCCACCGCGCCGGTGAGCCCGCCGAGGTCGAGCAGCCACCGGATCTGGTCGACCAGCAGGAACAGCGTGGCCACCGCCGGGGTGTTGTAGGTCTGGTCCTTCGAGGAGTTGTCGATCGCGATCGACAGGTCGAGGAAGCCGGGCACCCAGCGCCCCGACGCCTTGATCTGCGCCACCCGGTCCAGCGCGTCGGCCGACATCAGCGCGATCCACAGCCCGCCGTCGGAGGCGAAGCACTTCTGCGGGGCGAAGTAGTAGACGTCGGTCTCGTCGATGTCGACCGGCAGGCCGCCGGCGCCGCTGGTCGCGTCTACGAGCACCAGCGCGTCCGCGTCGGCGCCGTGCGGGCGGACCACCGGCGACATGACGCCGGTGGAGGTCTCGTTGTGCGCCCAGGCGTACACGTCGACGCCCCGTTCGCCCCGCGGCAGCGCCAGCGTGCCCGGCTCGCCCCTGGCCACGACGGGATCGGCGAGGAACGGCGCCTCGGCCACCCCGGAGGCGAACTTCGCGGAGAACTCGCCGTAGCTGCCGTGGGCGCTGCGCTCGCGGATGAGCCCGAAGATGGCGGCGTCCCAGAAGGCCGTCGTCCCGCCGTTGCCGAGCACCACCTCGTAGCCGTCGGGCAGATCGAACAGCTCGCGCAGCCCGTCGCGCACCTGCCGCACCAGGTTCTTCACCGGCGCCTGCCGGTGGGAGGTGCCCATGACCGCCGCCCCGTCGGAGGCCAGCGCCCGGAGCGCCTCGGCGCGGACCTTGGACGGGCCGCAGCCGAAGCGGCCGTCGGCGGGCAGGAGCTCGGCGGGGATGGAGATGCTCATCCGGGGGCCTCTCGGTGTGGTGCGGACGGCGGGCGGGTGCCGGTCGTCGTCCTGCTGGTCGTGTCGCGGGGCCTGCCGTGGGGACGGCGGGGCCCCGTCCCGTGCGCGCGCCGCCGCGCGCCCGCGGCCGACCCTAGGCCGTGCGCGTCGGCGGCCTCCGCCCAGGGCCGCCGCGGCCGGGACGGCGGCGCCGGTCCGCCGGTCGCGGCTGCACCGCTCCCGGGCACGGTGCCAGCATGGCCGCGTGCCCGACCTGACCCGCATGCGCAGGGACTACGAGAACGCGCCGCTGCGCGAGGACGAGCTGGCCCCGACCTGGGTCGAGCAGTTCGACCGCTGGTTCGCCGACGCCGTCGCGGCCGGGCTGCCGGAGCCGAACGCGGTCGTCGTCGCGACGGCCGACGCCGACGGCGCGCCGGACGCGCGGATCATGCTGCTCAAGGGCTACGACGTCAGCGGCTTCGTCTTCGCCACCAGCTACGCCTCGACGAAGGGCGCCCAGCTCGCCGTCAACCCGCGGGCCGCGCTCGTGCTGCCCTGGCACGCCATGCAGCGGCAGGTGCGCGTCACCGGCCGCGTCGAGCGGATCGGCGACGCCGCCTCCGACGCGCTGTGGGACCCGCGGCCGCGCGGCGCGCAGCTGGCGGCGGCCGCGTCGGTGCAGTCGACGGTCGTGGACTCGCGCGAGGAGCTCGTGCGCAGGCTGGCCGACCTCGCCGAGCGCTTCCCGGACGCTGCGGTCCCGCGGCCCGCGGTCTGGGGCGGCTACCGGGTCGTGCCCGACCGTGTCGAGTTCTGGCAGGGCGGTTCCGACCGGCTGCACGACCGGCTGCGGTTCCGCAGGGACGACGACGAGGGCGGCGGCTGGGTCGTCGAGCGGCTGGCCCCGTGACGGTGGCCGCGGGGGCGCGCGCGGGCACCGACCGGTGAGCAGCCCCGTCGACCCGGTCGAGGGGGGCGGCCCGGTCGAGGAGCCGGTGCCGCTGCCGGCACCGCGCGCGCCGCGCCGCCGTCTGTTCGCCCTGGACACCGAGCCGTTGCGGGACCCGGCCTACCGGCGGCTGTTCGGTGGCGTGGCGGCCACCATGCTCGGCCAGCAGATGACCCTGGTCGCCGTCCCGTACCAGGTGTACGCGCTCACCGGCTCGTCGTTGCTGGTCGGCCTGACCTCGGTCGTCGGGCTGGTGCCGCTGGTCGTCTTCGGCCTGCTCGGCGGCGCGATCGCCGACGCCGTGGACCGCCGCCGGCTGCTGCTGGTCACGTCCGTCGGCGCCGCGGGGACCAGCGCCCTGCTCGCCCTCCAGGCGCTGCTGCCGGGTGGTGGGCACCTGGCGCTGCTGTGGCTGCTGACCGCCGCCGTCTCCGGTTTCGCTGCGGTGAACCAGCCGACCCGCAGCGCCGTCATCCCGGCGGTCGTCGGCGCCGCTCGCGTCCCGGCGGCCAACGCCCTGCTCATGACCGTGCGGCAGGCCGGCGTCATCGCGGGCCCGCTGCTCGCCGGCCTGCTGATCGGCCTGGGCGGGCTGCCGCTCACCTACGCGGTCGACGCCCTGGGCTTCCTGGTCGCCGCCGTCCTGGTGCGTGGGCTGCCCGCCCTGCCGCCGGGCCGGGTGGCCGGGCCGCTGCGGGTCGGCGCCGCCGTCCGCGGGGTGGGCGAGGGTTTCGCGTTCCTGCGCACCCAGCCGGTGCTGCTGATGACCTTCGTGGTCGACGGGATCGCGATGCTGTTCGCCTGGCCGCAGGCGGTGTTCCCCGAACTGGCCGGCGGGCGGTACGCGGACTCGCCGAACAGCCTGGGCTGGCTCTTCGCGGGCATCTCGATCGGCGCGCTGACCGCCGGGCTCACCTCGGGCTGGGTGTCGCGGGTCGACCGCCAGGGCGCGGTGGTGCTCGCGGCGGTGGCCGTGTGGGGCCTGGCGATCGTCGGGTTCGGCCTGTCGCCGTCGCTGGGGCCGGCCGTGCTCTGCCTGGCCGTCGCCGGTGCCGGCGACATGGTCAGCGCGGTGCTGCGCTCCTCGATGCTGCAGCTGGCCGCGCCCGAGGAGATGCGCGGCCGGATGCAGGGCGTCTTTCTGGTGGTGGTCGTCGGCGGGCCCCGGTTGGGCGACCTGCGGGCGGGTGCGGTCGCCAGCGCGGTCGGCGTCAGCGCGGCGATGGTGTCCGGCGGCGTCGTGGTCGTGGTCGCGATGGCGGTGCTGGCGGTCGCCGTCCCCTCGTTCCGGTCGTTCCGCGCCTCGCGGTCGGCGCACCGCGTCTGACGCGCTGCTACGCCAGGGCGCCCGCGACGACGCTCAAGTCGGCGACCAGCGCGTCGTAGGCGGCGGCCCGGTTCTCGTCGGGCACGCGCAGCACCGCCGACGGGTGCGCGGTCGCCAGCATCCAGGTCTGGTGCGGCGCGTCCTCGTCGTCGTCCGCGGGGCCGTCGTCGCCGGCCTCCGCGCGGGTCACGCCCGGCGGTGTCCACGGCATGAGCCGCCCGCGGTCCTTGGTGATCCGGAACGACGGCGAGATCAGCGCCTTGGCCGCCGTCGCCCCCAGGCAGACCACGACCTCGGGCTTGAGCACCTCGAACTCCGCCTCCAGCCAGGGCCGGCACGCCCGCAGGTGTTCCGGCCCCGGTGTCTGGTGGATGCGCCGCTTCGGCGTCGGCTGGAACCGGAAGTGCTTGACCGCATTGGTCACGTACGCGTCGCGCCGGTCGATGCCGGCGTCGGCGAGCGCCCGGTCGAGCAGCCGGCCGGCCGGGCCGACGAACGGCTCGCCCTTGCGGTCCTCCTGGTCGCCGGGCTGCTCCCCGACGAAGACGATCCGCGCGGTCGCCGGCCCCTCGCCGAAGACGGTCTGGGTCGCCGGCTCCCACAGCTCGCACGCGCGGCAGCCGGCCGCCGCCTGTCGCAGCTCGTCGAGCCCGACCCCGGACGGCGGCTGCGCGATGGTGTTCACGGCCACGGGTCGATGACACCGCACCGGGACGACGGGCGCGAGACGGGCAGCCGATACCGTCCGGTCCGGAGGGCGACCCAGGGGGAGCGGTGCTCGAGTTCGACGGGCTGCACAAGAGCTACGGCGACGACCACGTGCTGGACGGCGTGGGCTTCACGGTCGCCGCGGGCTCGATGTTCGGGTTCTGCGGGGCGAACGGCGCGGGCAAGACCACGACGATGCGCATCGCGATGGGCCTCGTGCGACCCGACGCCGGGGAGGTGCGCTGGCAGGGCCGGGCGCTCGACGACGACGCCCGCCGGCGGATCGGCTACATGCCCGAGGAACGCGGGCTCTACCCGAAGATGCGCGTCGGCGAGCAGCTGGCGTACTTCGCGCGGCTGCACGGCCTCGACGCCGCGGCGGCCGGCCGGGCCGCCGACGAGTGGACCGGCCGGCTCGGCCTGGGCGACCGCCGCAGGGACGCCGTCGAGAAGCTGTCGCTCGGCAACCAGCAGCGGGTGCAGCTGGCGGCGGCCCTGGTCGGCCGGCCGGAGGTGCTGATCCTCGACGAGCCGTTCTCCGGTCTGGACCCGGTCGGCGTCGACGCGCTCGCCGAGGCGCTGCTCGAGCAGGTGCGCGCCGGGGTGCCGGTGGTGTTCTCCAGCCACCAGCTCGACCTCGTGGAGCGCCTGTGCGACTCGGTCGGCATCCTCGCCCGCGGCCGCATGGTGGCCAGCGGGCCGGTGCCCGACCTCAGGCAGCGGGAGGCGGGGCGGCTGCTGCGCGTCGTCGTCCCCGACGCCCCGCCCGGCTGGGCCGGGGGCCTCCCGGGCGTCCGGGTGGTCGCCCAGCAGGGCGGTGACACCCTCCTCGAGCTCGACGCCGACGCCGACGACCAGCAGGTGCTGGCCGCCGGGCTGCGCACCGGCCCGGTGACCCACTTCGCCCGCCGGGAGCCGTCGCTGGTCGAGCTCTTCCGCGAGGCCGTCGCCGACGAGGGCGCACAGGTGGCGGCATGACCACGGCGATGACCTCCGGGCGTGCACCCCGCACCCCGGGCAGCGCCGCTCTGGTCCGTCTCGTCGCCGCCCGCGAGGCCGGCACCCGGCTGCGCGACCGCAACTTCCTGATCAGCTCGGCCTTCATCCTGCTGCTGCTGGTCGGCGTCCTGGTCTTCCAGATCGTCCTGAACAGCGGGTCGGACCAGACGCGCATCGGCGTGCCCACCGACGACGTGCGGGTCGCCGCGGCGCTCGAGGTGCAGAGCCGGGCGCTGGGCATCGACCTGGTCGTCGAGCGCTACGCCGACGAGGAGGCGGCCCGGGCGGCGCTCGCGGAGGGGGCGGTCGAGGGCGTCCTCGTCGGCGGGCGGGGCCGCGAACCCGCCCTGCTCGTCGAGAGCGGCGCGACGCCCTCGCTGCTGACCGTGGCGCAGGGCGCGGTCGCCTCGATCGTCGTCGGCGACCAGCTGGCCGCTGCGGGCGTGCAGCCGCAACCGGTGCCCGACGTCGTCGTCCGCGCCCTCGACCCCCAGGTCGACGCCGGTGACGAGCGACTGGTCGTGGCGCTCATCGGTACGGCGCTGCTCTACGGGCTGCTCGTCCTCTTCGGCCAGTTCATCGCGCAGGGCGTCGTGGAGGAGAAGTCCAGCCGCGTCGTCGAGCTGCTCCTGGTCACCATGCGCCCCTGGCAGCTGCTCGCCGGCAAGATCATCGGCCTCGGTGCGCTGGGGCTGGGGCAGATCCTGGTCGTCGCCGTCCTCGGGGTGGCCGGGGCGCTGGTGTTCGACCTGGTCGACGTCCCGGGTGACCTCGTGGGCACCGTGGTCGCCGTCGTCCTGTGGTTCGTCCTCGGCTACGCCTTCTACGCGGCCGTCTTCGCGGTCGCGGGGTCGCTGGTCAGCCGGCAGGAGGACCTCGGCAGCGTGCTGACGCCGACCACCCTGCTGCTGGTGGCCGCGTTCATCGTGGCCTTCCAGGCCGCGGCCGACCCGGCCGGCGCCATGGCGACGGTGACCAGCTTCACCCCGGGGCTGTCGCCGCTGGTCATGCCGGTGCGCTCGGCCGCCGGGCAGGCCGCCGGCTGGGAGGTGGCGCTGTCGGTGGCGATCATGCTGGTCGCGATCGCCGCCGTCGTCCGCGTCGGCGGGCGGATCTACGCCGGCGCCCTGCTGCGCACCAGCGGGCGGACCCGGCTGCGGGAGGCGCTGCGCGCCGAGCGTGCCTGAGGCACCGGGGGCTGCCCTGTCCGCCCGGGGGCCCCGCGTCACCTGGCCGACACGTCGACGGTTGATACTCCGGCCATGTCCGAAGCCACCGTGGACGTCGCCGACCTCCGTTCCGCCGGGAAGGCCCTCGACGGGGACGGGCGGGCGGACGACGCGCCGCTGCGCGACGACATCCGCCTGCTGGGCCGCGTCCTCGGGGAGGTGATCGGCGAGCAGGCCGGCCCCGACGTCCTGGAGCTGGTCGAGTCGACCCGGGTCGAGGCGTTCCGCATCCGCCGGTCGGAGGTCGACCGGGCCGAGCTGGCCGCGCGGCTGGCCGGCCTCGACGTCCGCGACGCCAACCACGTCATCCGGGCCTTCAGCCACTTCTCCCTGCTGGCCAACCTGGCCGAGGACATCCACCACGAGCGCCGCCGTCGCCACCACCGGCGCGAGGGCTCACCGCCCCAGCCGGGCAGCCTGGCGGCCACCTTCGCCCAGCTCGACCGGGCGCGGCCGGGCCCGGACGTCGTCGCCCGCGAGCTGGCCGGCGCGCTGGTCTGCCCGGTGGTCACCGCCCACCCCACGGAGGTCCGCCGGCGCACGGTGTCGCAGGTGCAGCGCGAGGTCGGCGCGCTGATCCGGCAGCGCGACCGCGCCGCCGCCGGCGAGGTCGACGACGGCGCGTGGTCGGCGGCCCTGTGGCGGGCGGTGCTCACGCTCTGGCAGACCGCGCTGCTGCGGTTGTCCCGGCTCCGGCTGGAGGACGAGATCGACGAGGCGCTGCGCTACTACGAGCTGTCGCTGTTCGAGGTCGTCCCGGCGATCAACCGGGAGCTGCGGCGGGAGCTGCAGGCCCGCTGGCCCGACGCGGGGCTGCTGCGCCGGCCGATGCTGCTGCCCGGCTCGTGGATCGGCGGTGACCGGGACGGCAACCCGTTCGTCACCGCCGAGGCGGTGCGGCGGGCCACCACCCGGCAGGCCGAGACCGCGCTGGACCACCACCTGGCCGAGCTGACCGCGCTGCGCGACCAGCTGTCGATGTCCGACCGGCTGGTCACGCCCACCGACGAGCTGTACGCGCTGGCCGACGCGTCCGGCGACGACTCGCCCTTCCGAGCCGACGAGCCCTACCGGCGGGCCCTCACCGGGATGCTCGCCCGGCTGGCCGCCACCCGCGCCCGCGTGCTGGGGCAGCCGCCGGCCGCCGGGCCCTACGACCATCCCGACGAGCTGCTGGCCGACCTCGACGTGGTCGACCGGTCGCTGCGCCGGCACGGGGCCGGGGCGCTCGCCGACGACCGGCTCGCCCGGCTGCGCGATGCCGTCGAGGTGTTCGGCTTCCACCTCTGCGGCCTGGACATGCGGCAGAACTCCGCCGTCCACGAGGAGGTGCTCGCCGAGCTGCTGGCCTGGGCCGGTGTCTGCGCCGACTACGCCGCTCTCGACGAGCCGGCCCGGGTCGAGCTGCTGGTGGGGGAGCTGCGGATGCGCCGACCGCTGCTGCGGCCGGGCGCGGAGCTCTCCGAGCTGGCCCGCGGCGAGCTGGACCTGCTCACCGCCGCGGCCGAGCAGGTGGCGCTGCTCGGACCGCGGGCGATCCCGAACTACGTGATCAGCATGTGCGAGTCGGTGAGCGACGTGCTCGAGGTCGCCGTCCTGCTCAAGGAGGTCGGCCTGCTCGACCCGGGTGCCGACGGCGGACCGCGCTGCCCGGTCGGCATCTCGCCGCTGTTCGAGACGATCGAGGACCTCCGGCGTGCCGGCGACACGATGACCGCGGTGCTCGACCAGCCGCTGTACCGGGCGTTGCTGGACGGCCGCGGTGGTGTCCAGGAGGTCATGCTCGGCTACTCCGACAGCAACAAGGACGGCGGCTACCTGGCCGCCAACTGGGCGCTGTACCGGGCGGAGCTGGCCCTGGTCGAGCTGGCCCGGGAGCGCGGCATCCGGCTGCGGCTGTTCCACGGCCGCGGGGGCACGGTGGGCCGCGGCGGCGGGCCGTCGTACGAGGCCATCCGCGCCCAGCCGCCGGGCGCGGTCGCCGGGGCGCTGCGGATCACCGAGCAGGGCGAGGTCATCGCGGCCAAGTACGGCGAGCCGGACCGGGCGCGGCGCAACCTCGAGGCGATGGTGGCGGCGACGCTGGAGGCGACCCTGCTCGACGTCGAGGGCCTCGGGGACGACGCCGAGGACGCCTACGCCCTGCTCGACGACCTGGCCGAGCGGGCGCGGCGGGCCTACGCGGAGCTGGTGCACGAGACGCCCGGCTTCGTCGACTGGTTCCGGGCCGCGACGCCGATCCGGGAGCTGTCGGAGCTCAACATCGGCAGCCGCCCGCCGTCGCGCAAGGCCGGCGACCGGATCACCGACCTCCGCGCGATCCCCTGGGTGTTCAGCTGGTCGCAGGCGCGGATCATGCTGCCCGGCTGGTACGGCACCGGCACGGCGCTCGAGTCGTGGGTGGGCGGGTCCGCCGAGCGGCTGGAGCGGCTGCGGTCGCTGCACGCCCGGTGGCCGTTCCTGCGCACCGTGCTGTCGAACATGGGCATGGTGCTGGCCAAGACCGACCTGGACCTGGCCGCCCGCTACGCGTCGCTGGTGCCCGACGAGGAGCTGCGCGACCGGGTGTTCGGTGCGATCACCGCCGAGCACGAGCGCACCTGCCGGATGCTGCTCGCCGTCACCGGCGACGACCACCTGCTCGCCGACAACCCGTCGCTGGCCCGTTCGATCCGCAACCGGTTCCCCTACCTGGAGCCGCTGCACCACCTGCAGGTGGAGATGCTCCGCCGCCGGCGCGCGGGCGACGACGACGAACTGGTCCGCCGGTGCATCCAGCTGACCATCAACGGCGTCGCCACCGCCCTGCGCAACAGCGGCTGACCGGCCGCGGGCCAGGTCCTGCCCGAGGCCGCGTCGCTCAGCGGCCGGACGGCGGTCGGTACCGGCGGGTGGCCAGGTGCACGCAGTAGGCCAGGACGACGGCGACGTAGCCGCCGAGCACGACCGGGACCCACGCCGACAGCGGGCCGCCGCGCACCGCCGCCTCGCCGCTGAACGCGAACACCACGGCCAGCAGCAGCAGGGTGAGCGCGCCGATCACCAGCAGGTCGGTGCGCAGACGGCGGCGCAGTTCCGGGGCGCGCTCGGGCGCTTTCCAGTAATCCGGGTGCGGCACGGTCACCACCGTCAGCGGCACCCGCTCGACCAGCGCCGCCGCGCCGCCGAACAGCGCCGCGAGCAGCGCACCGGCACCGGCGGCCAGCGCGAGGAACGTCGCCCGGTCGCCGAACTCGTCGGCCTCTCGGGACGCGCCGAAGTGCATCGGCACCCGCTCCGGCAGCACGGTGCCCAGCACGACCAGGACGACGAGGAGGACCACCGCCGCCCCGCCGAACGCCGCCCAGGCGCGGCCCGCCCGGTGTCCGCGGGGAGTTCCGCCCGCCGTCCCGGCCATGATCACCATCCTCTCGCCGATGCCGCCGTCCGCGCCGCCGACCGCGCCGACGGAGGCAGCATCGCGCGGACGGCGATCACCGCGGGCGGCTCACCGGAGCGGGACGACCTCCACGTCGCGCCGGGCGGTGGCCAGCCAGGCGGCCAGCCGGTCGCCGTCCCACGGGCGCCGGCGTCGAGCCGCGGCCGCGAGCAGACCGCGCGGTAGCTCGAGCGTGGCCAGCGCGATGCCGAGCGCGCCGGGCAGGTCGCCGTCGCGCACGTGGGCGGCGACGGACCGGGCGCGCCGGAGCAGGAACGGCGGTACGGCGGGCAGCAGCCGGTCGGCGTGCTGGTGCACCAGGATCTGCACGGTGCGCGCGTAGTGGTACTCCCGGCGCAGCATCCCCCGCGCGGTTCGACCCTCCTTGCCGTGGTGGAAGCGGGTCGCCGGCACCCGCACCAGCCGGAGGCCGGCCGCGAGCAGCCGCCGGCAGGCGTCCCGGTCCTCGTTGTAGAAGTAGTAGAGCGGGTCGAAGCCACCCGCGGCCAGGAACTCCGTGCGACGGACCAGCACCGCCGTCCCCCCGACTTCCGCGTCGTCGTACGGCGGTCCGGGCGGGACGTCGTCCTCGCCCGGGCCGTGCACGGCCGGGGCGGCCAGGACGGCCCGCGGGTCGGCGTCGAGCTCCGCCGCCAGGCGGCGCAGCATGTCCGGTGCCGGCCGGCCGTCGGAGTTGACCAGGACGGCGTACTCGCCCCGGCAGGCGTCGAGCGCGAGGTCCATGGCGCGGGCGAAACCGAGGTTGCGCCGCGCGCGGAGCACCACCCGGTCGGCGTGCGGGTACCACCGGCGCAGCTCGGCGCGGGCCGCGGTCGACGTGCCCGGCAGCGCGGCGTTCTCCACGAGGACCGCCCGGCCGCGCCACCCGGGGCCGGTCGCGGCCGCCACCGCCTCGTGGTGCCGGGCCAGCAGCTCCGGCTCCTCCCGCCAGACCAGGAAGACGACGTCGACGTCGTCCAGCCCGGCCCGCGCCGGGTGGTCCTCCGCCCCGGCGAGGGCCCCCGTGGTCACCGCGCCGCCGGGGTCACGGCGCCGCCGGGATCACCGCGCCGCCGCGGCCGCCGCGCGGACTGCGGCCAGCAGCGACTCGCGCTCGTGCAGCGTCGTCCGGGCCCGCCCCCGGGTGGCCCCGAGTGCCACCTCGGCGGCGTCGATCGCCCGCCAGTCCTCCAGCAGCACCGGCTGCGCGCCGCGGTCGACCAGCGTGCGCACCAGGTCGTCGGCCTCCCCGCGGGGCACCAGCCGGCCCTCGGCGGCGTCGGCGAGCAGGCTGGCCACGGTCTCGCGGGCGTCGTGCTTGTTGGTCCCGACCACGCCGGTGGGCCCGCGCTTGATCCAGCCGGCCGCGTACTCGCCGGAGGAGACGACGCCGTCGCGGAGCACCCGGCCGGCCTCGTGCGCCACGGTGCCCGTCCGCCCGTCGACCGGCAGCCCCGGCAGCGGCGTGCCGCGGTAGCCGACCGACCGGACGACGAGGTCGGCGGGGAGCACCTCGACCTCACCGGTGCCCACGGCCCGGCCCTCGGCGTCGACCGCCGTCCGCTCGACCTCCACCGCGGTCACGCGGTCGGTGCCCAGCAGCCGCACCGGGCGCGTGAAGAAGCGCAGCCGGAGGCGGCCGCGGCCGGGCTCGGGTACGTGGTCGGCCCAGCCGCGCAGCACGGCGAGGTTGCGGCTCACGTTGCGGTCGGCCGCAGCGACCTCCTCGCTGCGCGGGTCGAGGGCCAGGTCGGCCGGGTCGACCAGCACCGTGGCACCGGCCAGCGTGTCGAGCTCGCGCAGTTCCTGCGTGGTGAAGGTCGCCTGCGCGGGGCCGCGCCGGCCGAGCACGGTGACCTCCTCGACCGGGGCGGCCGCGAACGCGTCGAGGACGTGCTGGGGCATGTCCGTGGGCTCCAGCTCGTCGGCCGTGCGCAGCAGCACCCGGGCGACGTCCAGGGCGACGTTGCCGACGCCGACGACGATCGCCTTCCGGGCGCCGGCGAGGGCCGACTCGATGCGGGCACGGTCGGCGTCGGGGTGCCCGCAGTACCAGGCCACCAGGTCGGTGGCCGCCACGCTGCCCGGCAGCTCCTCGCCGTCGATGCCCAGCCGCCGGTCCAGCGCCGCCCCGTAGGTGTAGACGACGGCGTCGACGTGCGTCCGCAGCTCGGCCAGCGTCAGGTCGCGGCCGACCTCGACGTTGCCGACGAACCGCACCGACGGCGCGTCCAGCGCCCGGTGCAGGGTGTCGCGGATCGCCCGCATCTTGGCGTGGTCGGGCGCGATGCCGTGCCGGACCAGGCCGAAGGGCGTGGGCAGCCGGTCGAGCAGGTCGACCGCCACCGGGACGTCGGACTGCCGGCTCAGCGCCTCGGCGGTGTAGATGCCGGCCGGGCCGGCGCCGACGACGGCCACGCGCAGCGGCCCGGGGGTGGGTCGGGATTCGGGGACTCCGTCGTCCGGCACGTCCGGCATCCTGACCCGGCGCACCCCGTCGGCGCCAGGCCGGACCCGTCCGGCGACTGCTCGTGCGCGAGGGGGTGGTGTCCGGTGTTCGGCCGACGTCGTGCTCTGAGTGCCCGGCGCACCCAGAGCACAGGGGCCGGGCACGACCTGTGCCTCGCGCGCCTCGTGCGCTGCGTGCCTCGTGCGCTCAGGCGCAGCTGTGGTTGCGGTCCAGCCGGTCGACGACGTACTGGGTGAGGACGACCTCACCCCCGGGCACCAGCGGGTCCCTGCGGCAGTTGTCGCGGGCCTCCTCGAGCGACGTCGCCCCGGCCAGCCAGCTGTCCAGCCCGATCAGCGGGCTGTCGGCGGGCACCCGGCCGACGATCCGGGTCCACTGGTAGGACGTCGAGTAGAGGCCGACCTCGGCGTCCTCCGACTCGAGGTAGGCGACCATGCCCTCCAGCGTGGCCCGGTTGCGCGCGAAGGCCTCGAACGAGCCGGACTGCCAGGTGTTCATGGTCTCGACGTCGAGCCACCACGTGTAGCGCTCGGGCTGCGTGCTGATCCGGGCCGCCCGTGCCGCGGGCTTGAAGAACGAGACGACGCTGTTCTGGGCGCGCTCGTAGCCGTACTGCCAGGAGCAGGCCTCGTCGTTGTCGCCGGTGCATCCGCCGTAGGGGGTGTCGCCCTCGGACGGCCAGGTGACGACGAACTCGCGCACCTCTCCGGGATTGGCCGTGTTGAGGTACAGCTGGACCTCGGGCTGCCCGTCGACCGAGCCGGACGAGTCGGCCGCCCAGCGCAGCTGGTCGGCCAGGCACGGGTTGGTGCGCGTCGCCAGGCCTCCGTTGACGCCGACGACCGCGAACGCCCGCTCCTCCGGCAGCGTCGCGCTGCTGCACTGCGGGTGCGAGATGTCGTACCCGACGTCGGGAGTCGCGGCCGAGGCGGCTGCGGGCACGGCGAGGACCCCCGCCACAACGGCGAGGGCCGTCCCGAGGACCCGCAGCATCCGCACCATCGAAACCGACGCTACCTCGTCGTGACCTTTCCGCGGAACCAACCAGCCGTGAGATTCACCCACACTCGGGAGTCAGACCACTACGCACGGTTGTCGCAGCCGTACCGAGGCGGGCCGTCACGCCGCCTGGCAGACCGGGCACCAGAAGAGGTTGCGGCCGACCATCACCTCGGTGCGGACCTCGGTCCCGCAGAGCCGGCAGGGCAGTCCGGTGCGCCGGTACACGTAGTGCGCGTCCAGCCGCGCCACCGCCCCGCGGCGGCGGGAGCGGTGCTCCGGCCGGGTGGTGACGATGCGGCCGAGCCGGGCGCCGGCCCGCATGAGCGCGACCAGGTCGGCCCAGATCGCCGTCCAGAGGCCCTCGTCGACGCCGCGGCCGGGCCGGAACGGCGAGACCCCGTGCCGGAACAGGATCTCCGCCCGGTAGACGTTGCCCACGCCGGCCAGCACCGACTGGTCCATCAACAGCGCACCGATGGCGGTGCGGCTGCGCCCGATCCGCCGGTGCGCCAGGGAGCCGTCCGCTCGGGGGCGCAGCGGGTCGGGGCCGAGCCGGGCGAGGATCCCGTCGACCTCCTCGGGGGCGAGCACCTCGCAGACCGTGGGTCCGCGCAGGTCGGTCCACACACCGGCGCCGTCCGGGCCGTCCGCCGTCCAGCGCATCCGCAGCGCCCCGCGTGGTGGCGGCGGGTCGCCGGTTCCACCTGCGTAGTTGCCGTACAGGCCGAGGTGCACGTGCAGGGTGTCGGGGCCGAAGTCGGCGAACAGGTGCTTGCCGTACGACCACACGCCCTCCAGCACCCGCCCGTCGAGCAGCGCGGCGCCCGCGGCGAAGCGGCCCTGCGGGCTGGTCACGCGCACCGGGCGGCCGGCGAACAGCCCGGTCTGCTGCTTCGCGAGCCGGAACAGGGTGTGGCCCTCAGGCACGGCCGCGGACCTTCTCGTAGCGGGCCAGGGCCACCTGGCGCTCGTGCGCGTGCTCCACGATCGGGTCCGGGTAGCCGGGCGGGACGCCGTCCGGAGCCAGCCACGGCTCGTGGACGTACCTCGTGGGGACGTCGCGCAGCTCGGGCACCCACCTGCGGACGTACTCGCCGTCCGGGTCGAACTTCTTCCCCTGCGTCACGGGGTTGAAGACGCGGTAGTAGGGCGACGCGTCGGTACCGGTGCCGGCCACCCACTGCCAGCCGTGGTTGTTGCTGGCCAGGTCGCCGTCGACCAGGTGCGTCATGAAGTGGCGGGCACCGCGCCACCAGTCCACGTGCAGGTCCTTGGTGAGGAACGACGCGACGATCATGCGGACCCGGTTGTGCACCCAGGCGTCGCCGAGCAGCTGGCGCATCCCGGCGTCGACGATGGGATAGCCGGTGCGGCCCTCGGCCCAGGCGGCGAAGTGCGTGTCGGCGTCCTTGCCGGTGTCGTACTCGAGCCGGGCCATGCGCGGGTCGTAGGTCTCGCGCGCGGTCTCCGGCCGGTGCCAGAGGACGTCGGCGTAGAACTCGCGCCAGGCCAGCTCGTTCGCGTAGCTGCTGACGTCGGTGGCCGGGGCGTCGGCGTCGGCGAGGTCGGCCAGCAGGGTGCGGGGGTGCAGCTGGCCGTACTTCAGGTACACCGAGACCCGGCTGGTGGCGTCGGCGGACGGGGTGTTGCGCCCGTCGCGGTAGCCGCCGAGCCGCTCGTCACGGAACCGCCGCCAGGCGGCGCGGGCGGCCGCCTCGCCGGCCGGCGGGATGCGGGCGGTGGGTTCCGGCGCCGGCGGCGGGTCGTCGGACCGGACGCCGTGCTGCCAGGGCACCGACCGCGGGCGCGGCGCCGGATCGCGCCAGCCGTGCGCCCGCCAGGCGCGCGCGAAGGGGGAGAAGACGCGGAACGGCGTCCCGTCGTCCTTGGTGACCCGCCCCGGGGTGACCGCGTACGGCGATCCGGTGCGGACGAACGGGATCCCGTCCAGGGCCGCCTCGACCGCCGCGTCGCGGCGGCGCCCGTAGGGGCCGGTGTCGGCGGAGACGTGCACACCGGCGGCGCCGACCTCGCGGGCGAGCGCGGGCACCACCTCGGCGGGGTCGCCGTGCCGCAGCACCAGCGCGCCGTCGGTGGCGGCGGAGAGGTCGGCCAGGCTGTCGAGCAGGAACCGGCGGCGCGGCGCCCCGGCCGGCTCCCACAGGCGGGGGTCGACGACGAACACCGGCAGCACCGAGCCGTCGGGGCCGGCGTCGTCGCGGGCGGCCAGCAGGGCCGGGTGGTCGCTCAGCCGCAGGTCGCGGCGGAACCACAGCAGCGAGGTCGGCACCGGCGGAGCCTAGGCAGCAGTGCCCGCCTCCCGCAGGTCAGCGGTCGGCCGTGGCCAGGCCGAAGTGCGGCCGGTCGGCCTCGGCGACGAGGTCGACCAGCTCGGGGTGCCGCTGGATGTGGTGGCGCACGAAGGAGCAGTAGGGCAGCACGTGCAGGCCGCGCTCGCGGGCGGCGTCGAGCACGCCCGCGACCAGGGCCGTGCCCAGGCCTCGGCCGCCCAGACCGGGGTCGACCTCGGTGTGCGGCAGCGTCATCGTGCCGTTCTCGACGTGGTAGCTGGCCAGGCCGACGACCTTCTCGCCGATCCGGATCTCGAAGCGCCCCCGTTCCGGGACGTCCACCACCGTCGTGTGCATCGCGTGTCCACCTTCCGTCGCCCGGCGCCGTTGCCGGGGCGAAGCGTTGTGCCCGGGAACGCTAACCCGTACGCGTCCCCGCATCGTCCAACCGGTACCGACGCGTCGCGGAGCCGGGATGTTCCCGGATCGGCGCGGTCCCCTCCCGACGTGCGAAGTTCTCCCGGCCTCGTCCGGTCCGTCCCCGCGGGGACGCCGAGTGCCACCGGAGGTGCCCGACGCGTCGGCCGCCTGCGGCGGCGTGCCAGGATGGCGCTGTCGGACGGCGCTACGCCGGCATCCCGGCCTCGTAGCTCAGGGGATAGAGCAACGGTTTCCTAAACCGTGTGTCGGAGGTTCGAATCCTCTCGGGGCCACAGTCGAAGATGGGGGCTAGGACGTCGAGACTCGACCAAGGAGCGGAGTCACGACTTCCTCAGGGCATGAGGGCCGGATATCAGGATCCCTCGAGTCGACTCAAGGGTTCGGGCCACGAGAGAGCGACTATCCCGTCGTCACTGAACGGCACTTGTCCTAACGATGGCGTCAGATGTCGATCAAGTGGATCCCTCGGCCCATGCTTGCGGCGAAGAGACGATTGCCACCGACGCTGAGATCAGTCACCGGGCTCCGCGGCAGATCCTCGCTGTAGCGCACCCACGTGACGCCCTTGTCGGAAGTGCGGAAGACGCCCACATCCGTCCCAACGAACAGCGTAGAGGTGTCGTCCGGGTGGAAGGCGACGGCGCTGGTTGGCACGTCCGGAAGGCTCAGCCCGGAGAACCGCCCAGATGCGTCCTGCCACGTAGCGCCACTGTCGGTGCTGCGATACACGTGGGAGACTCCGAGGGGGTTCGCGAGGTTCCACCGGGTAGTGAAGTTGACGCCAAGGCCTGCGAAGGCGAGCCAGACGTGCCTCGGGTCCCGTGGATCGACGGTGATGGCATGAATGGGGACGTCGGGGAACAACGCCTCGGTGGGGGAACCGGCCGGCGAGAGTAGAGTCCAATCGCCGGCGGACCCGCCTCCACCCGCAGCCCGGTACACGTCCCCGGTCGTGGTCCCCAAGTAGAGGATCCGCGGGTCAGAAAGCGCGTACTCGAGCGCTGTGATGGTCCCAGCCGTAATGAGGGGACTCCCATTTTGGTCCTCGACGCGCTGCCAGGCTTGGCCTCCGTTGGTTGAGCGGAAGAGTTGGTTGGTGCCGCAAACCATCACCGTTCGAGAGGCAGCCGGGTCGGTAATCGGGTGGGTCGGGTCGAGTTTGAGGATGGTGACGAATGGTGAGGACCCGCTGAGCCCAGTGTTCGGAAGTGCTTGATGGGACTGCAGGCCGTCCGTCGATCTGCGCAGGTTATTGGGCACCCCGTTCTGGCTGGAGAAGTAGACGATGGTTGGATCGGTCGGGTCCACGGCGACGCCCGTGCCGTCGCCCCACTCGGTCTGGCGCCATTGACCCACGGAATTGCGGTAATAAATTCCGTTGTCCTGGGCGCCACCAGCGATCGCGCTTCCGGACACGCGGGCGGCCGAGATGTCGTAAAACTGTGTGATCTGCATGCCCCCGGAACGAAACGTCCAGCTGGCTCCGCCGTCGGAGGTCCGGTACACCCCGCCGTCGTTGGCCAGATACCCAATCCCGGTATTGACGGTGCTGAATACGAGATCTTGCTGATCCGCGTGGACAGCTGCAACCGTAGTCCAGTCAGCCTCCACAGCGCCGCCGTTGGTCGTGCGAGCGAGCGCCTGCGTCCCTACCAAGATTGTCGCCTCGTCGTCCGGGCGGACGGCGACTATTGAGCACCACTCGTCGAATGTCACCGTTGCAATGCCCGGGGCAAGTTCGGTCCACGTCGCACCGCCGTCGGTTGTGCTGAATAGCCGGCCGCCGTCCGCACCGAGTTTGGCAAGCAAGAAATCCGAGCCATGGGCGCCAGTGTGTCCGATTGCGAGCTTTATCCAGCCGACCCCTGCAGCAGAGGGTAGCTGGCTCGGCCCGTCCAACCGGGCGAAAGCCGCGGTTGCGCCGGCGGCCTCCCCGCCGACGGTGGAGCTCCAGACCCCGCTACCGCGGACGCCAGCGTAAACTCGATCTGGTTCGTCATGGGCGAGGACGACGTCGGTGATCTGTCCGTCCAAGATTGAACTCTGGCCAGGGTTCGTACGCCATGTGACGCCGCCGTCGCGACTCTTGTGCAGTCCGCGGTTACCTGCGACATAGAGGAGATCCGGATTCTTAGGATGTACGACGATGGCCGAGAATCGATCCGAAGTCGTGGTGCTCGTCAAGGTCCACGTGCCGCCGGAATCGGTGGAGCGGTACACCCCCGCTCCCGGCCAGCCCGGATCCCATCCGCCGCCGTCCTCTCCACTGGCCGCGTAGATAACCGCCGGGTTGGACGGGGCGTAGGCTACAGCGCCCATCGTGAGAGTGGGTTGATCGGACATGAGGGATGTCCAGCTGTGCCCACCGTCACGGGTGCGCCAAACACCTCCTCCCGCGGCGGCCGCGAGCACGTCATTGACGTCGGTAGGATGCAGAGCAATCTGAGTGACGCGGCCAATGCCGGCGAAGCCCGTGACAGGCGTGGGCCCCAAAGGCCGCCATCCGCAGCTGCGGGGTCTCCAGTGCGGGGCCAGCTCCACCAATGGAGGCTTGAGAACAATACCGTCATCACGCACCACGGGAGCAATGACGCCGAAGCAGGCATCACAAATGTTGCCGCCGATGCCTGGCCAGGGCCCTGGCCGTCCCAATCCCGCACGCTCGAGGGCCGCATGTGGCGCACCGCGCCACTCGGCCGCGCACAGGATGAGATTGCAGATCTTGCCGGGAAGTCGACCCAGCTCGGCCCTTCCGAACAGCTCCAGCTGCGCAGAGATCCAGCGCCACTGCTCATCGACCGTCGCGATCGTCGCCTGGAGCCAGCGGTCGTTGGGCTGCGCATACAGCTCGTATCGCCCAGGCTCCACCACGTCGGCCACGAGCAAGTCCCCGGCGGCCGTCATGCCGGCTCCCTCGACGGCTCGCCAGCCACCATCCTCCTGCCGGCGAACTATTGCGGTTCGGGTGAGGTCGACGTCCCCGGTCTCCTGGCTCCACCGCACCGGCACGAATAGATGCGCGCGACCAGCAGTCTCACCTACGGCCAGTGGCGGTCCTACCCTGCCCGCAATGGGATCGTCAGCGACCGTATCAAGAGGCAACCGTCGGCCTTGTTGATCTAAGAGCAATGGCTCTTCTAGCGTCTCGGCGTCCACATCTAAGAATTGCAAGAGGACCAGTCCGGATTCGACGGCTCGACGTGCTCGTCCCTCAAGATCGGGAACTTCCGCCGCAGCCCGGATGGCCCCGAGCAGGCGGCCTACTCCGGCTCGGGGACCGAGCCGCTCTGCAAACCATCGGGACCGCCCATAGACGCCCCGTAGTCGCCTCTGGGGTGATGGCCTAGCGGTCTCGGGTCGTGGTGAGGGCTCGTCCTCTCTTCCCAGGCGCTGATGCTGGCTCATGCCTCGTCTCCTCGGATGTCATCGGTGTGGCGTCGTCGTGCCATGTGCTCCCGCGGCCCCTGCTCGGTCTCGGGCTGAGCGACTGGTGTGCCCTGAGTAGAGATGGCATCCCGCCGCGCGGATTCCTTCGGACCCGTCCGACGATGTGTCCATGGCCCCTCCGACGTGCGGCAGCCGATCACCCGCCCAAAGGCGGGTCACATACGTGGCGGTAGCCCCTAAGGATCCAGAGGTCACGGCGCTAATGCCCTCGCCGTGGACCCTAGAGACGGGCGCGTCACCTCAGCGTCACCGCGTCGTCCACGGGAGGCCAGGCCCGAGAGTGGTGCGGGTCGCCTGTTCGAAGGATTCAGGTCCGGACCGGGTGATGGGAGCGTGCACTTTGCTGTCGGGCGGTGCCGGGGTGCGTGAGGTGTCCGCCCACAGGGCCCACCTGGGCAGCGTTCCGACATTCGAGCCGCGCCTTTTGCTCCAGAATGTCGTGTTTGCACCGTTCCACCGGGCCAGGTCCGACGCTGGGGAAGTCCTGGACCGTGTGGAGGTTCGATTCTCTCGGGGCTACCGCTCGTGCGGCCACCGTTGCGGCCGTCTGCCGGATCGCTGGGTCGACAGGGCGGCTCAGGCCGCCGCCCCCGGGGGCGGCGCGCGGTGGATCTCGTAGCCCGGCTGGGCGGGGATCTCGTCGTCGACGACCACCGGGACGTCGGCACCCACCTCATCGGTCCTCGGAGAGCCCTGCGCCAGCATCCGCGCGTGCACCTCGGGCCGGACGTGGAGGCTGACCGGTGCGGGGACGTCCGGTCGCCACGCCTCCCGGAGGATGTCGCCGACGACGTCCGGCGTCGTCCCTCCCCGGTCCCCGGGTGCGGCGCCTCCTCGCTCGCCGGCGGATGCCGCCGGGCCGATGGTCCGCATCGCCGTCCACCTCCCTGGCTCGCGACCCGCGAGCGCAGGCCGCGTCGTCCGCACGACCCCACGGTGCCCCGCTCCGCGGTGGGAGCACCGCTCCGACGGCGACCTGCCACGAAGTCGTCACCGGCCTGCAGCATCGGCTCGCCGGGCGGTCCACCGCGCCTCGACCAGCGGTGCGGCCGGCCGCCGCCGCCTACCGTGGATGCATGGTCGGTGCGCTGGTGGCGGTCGCGCTGCTGGTGGCCCTCGCCGGTCTCGTCGTCCTGGTCGCGCGGGCCACGGTGCGGACGGCGCTGCCGGACGGCCGTGGCGGGTGGCTGCCCGCGCGCCGACGGGCCGAGGTCGCCGCCGCGATCCACGCAGCCCGCTGGTCGGCCGCGCACGACGAGGTCGACGGCGCCACCCGGGTGCTGCTGCGCCGGTCGTGCACCGGTCCGGACGGCTGGCCGCTCGTGCTGGAGGAGCGGGTCTTCGCCACGGTGCCGTCCGACGACCCGGCGTGGGAGGCGCGCTTCACGGAGCTGATGGCCTCCGCCCGCTACCGCTGCGACTACCTCAACGCCGAGGAGGCCGCCGGCTGATCAGCCGGTCCGGCAGCCCGCCCTGTGGACGGCGGCCCACCCCTGTGGACGGCGGGCACCGCGCTGTCGTCGCGCCCGGATAGACCGGCCTCCTCACGAGCGAGGAGGACCCATGGACATCCGAACGCCCGACGACCGGGAGCCGCGCGTCACGGCGCCGCCGACTGCGCTGCCCGCCCCGGCGGTCGGCGAGTGCGTGCTCTGCTACGTCGACCGCATGCTGGAGCGCTTCGGCTGCGACACCACCCTGCGCTGGGCCTGCCGCTGGCGCGACGTCCGGTTGCCCGGTGCGACCGGCCTCGAGCGGCGCCTCGGTGCCCGCGGCGGATTCTGTGACTGCGAGATCTTCCTGAACGGGTGGGGTCTCCGGCCGGACCTGCAGGTACCGGGCGAGGACGGCGAGCCGATCTGGCCGGCGCCCCGGCCGCCGTGCGCGGGCGTCGGCCGCCGCTCGTCCCAGGGCTGCGCCAACTGGGAACCGCGGCGGCGACCGCGCTGGTGATCGCACCCGGTCCCGCACCGCCTGGTGGACCGGCCGGGTGCGAGCCCCGAGGCGACGGCAGGATGAGGACATGAGCCAGGTCGTCGCCACCGCCGAGCGGGTCGTCCGCGCCCCCGCCGAGCGGGTGCAGCAGGCGCTCGCCGACTACCCCGGCGTCCGGTCACGGATCCTGCCCGAGCAGTTCAGCGACTACCGGGTGGAAGAGGGCGGCCAGGGTGCCGGCACGCGGGTGCGCTGGCGGTTCGCCGCCACGTCGAAGCGAGTCCGCGACCAGGTGCTGGAAATCACGCAGCCCACCCCCGACACCCTGGTCGAGACGGACACGCGGTCGTCGATGGTGACGACCTGGACGGTCCGGCCGGCCGATGCCGGCGTCACCACCGTGCGCGTCCGCACGACCTGGGAGGGCGCCGGTGGGGTGGGCGGCTTCTTCGAGCGCACCTTCGCCCCGCGCGGGCTGCGCCGCGTCTACGACGACCTGCTCGATCGCCTGGAGCGGGAGCTGGCCGGCGGCTGATCGGGCCCGCGGCAGGCGGCCGGCGCGACGTCGGCGGCGCGGCCGGCGATCGCGAGGCACCATGGGCCGGTGAGTCTCGCGCCGGTGCTGCCGCATTCCGCCGTCCCGGCCGTCTGCCCCGACGCGCTGGTCGACCTGGTGGCCGACGGGGACGTCGTGGTGCTCTCCGGCGCCGGGCTGTCCACCGACTCGGGCATCCCCGACTACCGGGGCGCCTCGGGATCGCTGCGCCGGCACACCCCGATGACCTACCAGACCTTCGTGCGCGACCCGCGCGGCCGGCACCGGTACTGGGCGCGCAGCTTCGTCGGCTGGCGGCAGGTCCGCGACGCCCGGCCGAACGACGGCCACCGCGCGGTCGCCGACCTGCAGGCGGCGGGCCTGCTCGCCGGGGTCATCACGCAGAACGTCGACGGCCTGCACCAGGCCGGGGGTGCGCGCGACGTCGTGGAACTGCACGGCGGCCTCGACCGCACGGTCTGCCTGGCCTGCGGGGACGTCGCCGACCGCGGCGAGCTCGACGAGCGGCTGCGGGCCGCCAACCCCGGCTTCGGCCCGCGGACCGACGAGGTCAACCCGGACGGTGACGTCGAGCTGCCCGAGGAGGTGCTCGACGGCTTCGCGATGGTCGACTGCGGCGCCTGCCGGTGCGGGCCGCTCAAGCCCGACGTCGTCTTCTTCGGCGAGACGGTGCCGCGCGACCGGGTCGACCGGTGCTTCGAGCTGGTCGACGAGGCGGCGTGCCTGCTCGTCCTGGGCTCCTCCCTGACGGTCATGAGCGGCTACCGGTTCGTCCTGCGGGCCGACAAGCTGGGCATCCCGGTGGCGATCGTCAACGTCGGTCCGACCCGGGGTGACGCGAAGGCCGACGTCCGGATCGACGCCCCCCTCGGCGCCGTGCTGCCGGAACTGGCCCGCCGCGCGGCGGCGTGAGCGACGGCCGGTCGGTCGAGCGGACCGGCGACGGCCGCTGGCTGGTGGTCGACGGGCGTCGGTGGCGGGCCGCAGACCCCGACCTCCCGGACGACGTCCGAGCGCGGCTGCTGCACCACCTCGGCGCCGCGCGGTCCCGGGTCCGCACCGCCGGCCGGGCCGGGGACGAGGTCGCCGTGGCCGAGGCGCGGGAGCGGGTCCGGCTGGCCAAGACCGGCCTGGGTGAGCGCGGGCCGGCGTGGTGGGGGCAGGACGCCGACGCGCGGCGCACCCGCTGGGAGTCCGCGCTGGCGCGGCTCGACGGGGACGTCCGCGGGCGCGGCTGACCCCGACCGCCGGTCGGGCACCGGCCGACGGTCGGCGCGGCCGGCCGGCGGTGGGCCTGCGGCCCGGCCGGCCGGCACCGCCCCGGCGGCCCGGGCCGCGGTCGGCGAGGATGGGCGGCGATGCAGACCTTCCTGCCCGTCGCCGACTTCGCCGAGAGCGCGCGGCTGCTGGACTCCCCGCGGCTGGGCAAGCAGCGGGTCGAGACGCTGCAGGTGCTGCGGGCGCTGGAGCTGCCCGACTACGGCTGGGTCTCCCACCCCGTCGTCCGCATGTGGCGGGGCCGGACGGCGGCGCTGGTCGTCTACGGGCTGGAGATGGTCCGCGAGTGGCGGGCCCGCGGTTTCGCCGACACCACCGACACGCTCATCGCGGAGTTCGCCCCGGACGTCGTCGGGGCCCGGCAGCAGGACCTCGCGGCGGCCGCCCTGCTGCCCTCCTGGGTGGGCGACGAGGCGCTGCACCGCTCGCACAGGTCGAACCTGCTGGCCAAGGACCCCGACTTCTACCGGCCCCGATTCGCCGAGCGCTTCGGCCCCGAACCCGACGACCTGCCCTACGTGTGGCCGGAGCCGGACGACGTGCCGCCCCCGTCCCCGCCGGACGGCGTCCGGCTGTGGGTGGTGCGACCCCGTGCGCACGCCGAGTTGGGGGCGTGCCTGGCCGCCGGTGTCGTCGGGCTCGGCGTGCAGTCCGGTGTCGACGTCGACGCGACCGGCCTGTCGCCGGGCGAACTCCGGGCGCTGTCGAAGGAGCTCTCCGGGCGCCGGCCCGCCAAGGACCTGCGCCAGCTGTCGGCCTTCCTCGACGAGGTGAAGCCGGGGGACCCGGTGGCGCTGCCCGTCGAGCACGGCAGCGGCCTGCTGCTCGGCGAGGTGGCCGGCGACTACCTGTTCCAGGGGCGCGAGCTGCTGCCGCACCGCCGTCCGGCCCGGTGGGACCGGGTGGTCCCGCGGTCGGCGGCGCGCCCGCCGGCGACGCTGCAGGACCCGCGCGCCCTGTTCACCGTGGTCGTGGACCCCGCCGTCCTCTGATCCCCGGCGGCGCTCGGCGTCGGGCGACCGTACCGGCGCCGCCCGGTCAGCGGCGGGGCAGCCGGATGTTCTGCAGCCGCACCTGGCCGCGGGCGACCAGCTTGCCGTCGTCGGCGCGGGTGAGCCGGACCTGCCACAGCTGCTGGGTGCGGCCCTGGTGCACCGGTTCGGCCAGCACCTCCAGCCGCCCGGCGGTCATGGAGCGGAGGAAGTCGGTGCTGTTGTTGACGCCGACGGCGAACTTGCCCTCGTCGGCCACGGCCGCGCTCGCGCCCAGACTCGCCGCGGCCTCGACGACGGCGCAGTAGACGCCGCCGTGCACGACGCCCCACGGCGTGTGCTGCTCCGGGCCGAGCTCCACCGTGCCGGTCACCCGCTCGCCGCTCACGCCGCTCGCGCGGAAGCCGGTCGCGGCGCCGAACGCGTTGGCGGTCGTCAGGTCGGGGATCGCCGCGGTGCCCGGCCGCTCGTCGCTCACGCGTCCCACACCAGGCAGAACGGGTGGCCGACGGGGTCGGCGAACACCCGGAAGTCGCCACCGCCACCGGGTAGCCGCCGCGCGCCCAGCTCCAGCACGGCCGGCTCGGCCGCGTCCACGTCGGCGACGCGGACGTCGAGGTGGAACTGCTGGGGGCGGTCGGGATCGGGCCAGGCCGGCGGCCGGAGGTCGGGTGCCTGCTGGAAGGCGAGCCGGTGACCCGCGCCGGTGATCACGACCCAGTCGTCACCGGGGCCGCCCTTGGTGACCTCCATGCCGAGCAGCCGCGCGTAGAAGCTGGCGAGCGCGTGGGCATCGGGCGCGTCGATCACGACGGAGTGCAGCTGGCCGATCATGCCGACATCCTGGCGTCCGCCCCGCCGGGTCCGCCGGGCGCCCCCGGGCTGTGCCGCCGTCGGGCGCTCCCGCAGGATCGGTACGTGCCGCACCCGACACCGGAACCGACGACCCGTCTCCCGCGCCGCGACCGGGGAGTGCGGTGAGCGCCCCGCAGCTGGGGTCGCTGACCTGGCGCCCGGTCGCGGACGCGCCGGACCTGCTGGCCCCTGCGGTCGACGCAGCGCTGCCGGCGCTGGGTGAGGCGTGGGTGGCCGCGATCGACGAGGAGCTGGCCGACACGGCGGCGTTCTCGGAGGCCTACGACGTCCCGCTGGCCGCATCCGCGAACTGCGTGGTGGTGGCGGCCCGCCGGGCCGGGCAGACCAACCTCGCCGCCTGCGTGGTGCTGGCCACCACGCGGGCCGACGTCAACGGGCTGGTCCGCCGCCACCTCGGCGCGCGCAAGGCCTCCTTCGCACCGCAGGACGTCGCCGTGGCCGAGAGCGGCATGGCCTACGGGGGCATCACGCCCGTCGGGCTGCCGCCGCAGTGGCCGGTGCTCGTGGACGCCGCGGTCGCCGCCGCCGACTGGGTCGTCATCGGGTCCGGCATCCGGGGCAGCAAGCTCGCCGTACGCGGCGCGGCGCTCGCCGCCCTCCCCGCCGCGGAAGTGCTCGGCGGGCTCGGTCTGCCGCTCCCGGACGACGGGCCGGCGCCGCCGGCCGGCCCGGTCGTCGAGCGCGCACCCGACGACAGCGACCTCGGCTGGGGCGAGCGGCCTGCCGACGACGACCGGCGCTACCTGGAGGACCGGCCGCCGCACTGGGGCAGCGACTGAGGGTCTCGGGAGCGCTGTCGCGCGGGCGCGGCCCGGCCGGTCGTCCGTTCGCCCGGGGCGGCCCGGCCGGCCGTACCGGTGTGCTCAACCGGCGGCCGGTGGCCAGGTCCCGGGCGCCCGGCCGGCGCCGGCCTGCTGGGCGCGGAGCAGATCGCGGATCTCGACGAGCAGCTCGACCTCCGTGGGCACCGCCGGGACGACGGGAGCCTCCTTCGCCCGCCGGTCGAGGAGCGTGCGCATCGGCAGCACCACGACGAAGTAGACGACGGCCGCGGTCAGGACGAAGGTGATCACCTCGCTGATGAACCGGCCGTAGGTGAACTCCTGCCCGTCGACGACCACCACGCCGCCCAGCTCCCCGCCGCCGCTGACCAGCGCGATCAACGGGGTCAGGAAGGACTCGGCGAAGGCGTTGACGACCATCGTGAACGCGGTGCCGATCACCACCGCCACGGCGAGGTCGACCACGTTGCCGCGGAGCAGGAACTTCTTGAACCCGGACAGCTGCTCGAAACCGGGCACCTCGCGCACGTCGCGGAGGCCCAGGGGCGCATTGATCACCGGGTCATCCAGCCACACGGGTGCCGGACCGGCCACGCGACCCGCTGGCCCCCGGGTCATCCGGGTCGCTGCGGGGCCGGGAGGCTGACCGTCAGCGTCGCCGTGGTGGCGGCCGCGGCCAGCCGAGCCGCCGTGGACTCGTCGACGGCCAGCAGCAGCAATCCGGCGGCGGGGTCGGCGCTGAGCGGCCCGGCGTCGCCGCCGGCCGGGCCGGCGGCGGAGAGCACCAGCGCCGCGGCGGCGACCACCTCCGCGTCGGTCGCCCCGGACGCCGTGGCCAGCACGTCGACCCGGTCACCGGCCCGGACGAGCGCGGCCACGGCGAGGTCGGCCAGTCGCACCGGCGCGGCCACCTGACCGGGCGGGAGCGCGGCGGTCAGGCCGGCACCCACGAGTCGGTGGTCGGTGACCGGTTCCCCGGCCCGCACAGCGCCGGCCAGCACCCGTCCGAGGAGCGGCCCGCTGCCGGCGACGACCCCGGCCGGCGCCGTCGCGGCGAGGAAGGGAGCGACGGTCAGGTCGCCCGACGCCAGGACGCGCCCCGGTGGCAGATCGGCGGCGGCGACCACGACGTCGACCGTCTCCGGCCCGCGCGGGGGCGCCGGGTCGGCCGGACCCAGCGCGAGGACGAGGGCCAGCGCCGCGAGCAGGCCCGCCGCCGCCTGGCGGAGCCGGTGCACCGGTGAGCGGGGACGGCGCAGGCGCGGCATGCGGCCAGCCTGGCCGCCGGGACGTCGTCCCGCTCCTCGCCGTCGGGATATGTGGACGCGCCGACGGCCTGTGGACGGCCGCCGTCCGTGGGTCAGGCGGCGGTGCTGCCGCCGCTCGAGGAGCCGCCCGTCGATCCGCTGGACGACGTGGCGGCCTTCTCCTTGCCCCCGGTCGACCCCGCG
Organism: Geodermatophilus sp. YIM 151500; assembly: GCF_025716945.1. Classification (GTDB taxonomy): domain Bacteria; phylum Actinomycetota; class Actinomycetes; order Mycobacteriales; family Geodermatophilaceae; genus YIM-151500. The sequence goes on along the minus strand of NZ_JAOVZT010000004.1, from coordinate 242,493 downwards.
CCGGCCGGCGATCCGGTGCCCCCGCTCCCGGCCTTGCCATCCCCGGCCTTCGTGCCCTCGCCCGGCTTGCCGTCGCCGGCCTTGCCGTTGCCGCGGCTGTCGGTGCGGTAGAAGCCGGAGCCCTTGAACACCACGCCGACCGAGCCGTAGACCTTGCGCACCGGGCTGCTGCACTGCGTGCACTCGGTGAGCGACGGGTCGCTGAAGGACTGCACGACCTCGAACTCGTGCTTGGTCGCGGGGTTGCTGCAGACGTACTGGTAGGTGGGCACGGCGGTGGCGCTCCCTGGGCTGTGCGGGGCGGTCGCGAGTTGGCACTCGGACCTGTCGAGTGCCAATGATGCCTCGCGGTCCACGGTCCGTCCACGTCTGTCGACGAGGAGTCGCGACCTCGTACGTCGACAAGGCTGTGCGTGTCGCCGCAGCGCACCCGACCGTGCCTCGGCTGTGATCGACGGTTCTCCGGTCACGCGGTGGTGGAGCGGCCGGGCCGACCGGGGTGAGGATCAGGAGGTGGTCCCGGTCGTGCCGTGTCCGGTCCTGGTGGGACGGGCCGCGGAGCTGGCTGCGCTCGTCGCCGCTCTGGACGCCGCATGCGGTGGCTGCGGCCGGGTCGTGTTCCTGCTCGGCGAGGCCGGGATCGGCAAGACGCGTCTCGTGCGCGAGATCTCGTCGGTCGCAGCGGAGCGGGGAGTCCTGGAGTTGCGGGGCCGGGCCGTGCCGGCCTCCAGCGCCAACGCGTTCGGGCCGCTGGCCGAGGCGCTGGCGGGCCTCGGAGCCGACAGCGTCCTGCGTCGTGACGACGTGCGACCGTGGCTGCCGGCCCTGGCCGGCCTCGTGCCTGTCGGGCAGTCCACCGGGGCCGAGCAGACAACCTCGGTCCGGGGCGAAGCGGTGATGTCGCCGGCCTCGACGCCTCCGCGCAGTTGCTCGAGGTCGCCCGTCGTCGGCTGGACGGGGCGGACCTGCGGCAAGGGGACGTCGAGGCGCTGCCGTACGCCGACGACTCCTTCGACGCCGTCACGGCCTTCAACTCGGTGCAGTACGCGTCCGATCCGGTTCGTGCGCTGCGCGAGATCGAACGGGTGGCGACCGCCGGAGCGGCGGTCACGGTCACCACGTGGGGCGACCCCGAGCGGTGCGAAGCGAGGGCCATGCTCGCGGCGATCGCGGCGTTGCTGCCGCCACCGCCCCCGGGAGCCGGCGGGCCGTTCGCGCTCGCCCGTCCCGGCGCGCTGGAGGCCCTCGTCGAGAGCGCCCACCTGAGCGCTGAGCGGGCCATCGGGGTTGCGGCGCCCTTCCTGTACCCCGACGTCGCCACCGGCGTGCGCGCCAGCCTGTCGTCGGGTCCAGCCCAGGCGGCGGTGCAGCGGGTCGGGGTCGACCGAGTGCGCAGCACCGTCGCGGCGGTCCTGGAGCAGTTCGTGCAGCCGGACGCGTCGGTGCGTCTGGACAACGTCTTCCGCGTCGTGCTCGCTCGAGCCAGAGCCGGCCCGTGGGAGCGAGGCGAGGTCCGGCCTGGCGGCGACGGCACCCTCGTCGCCACATCGGGGGTGCCCGCCGAGCACCGGGTCCCGGCCGGCTCGCGCCGCGCCGGACCGCGCCGATCCGACCGGATCAGCGCGGTCGGACCGTGCGGTGGCCGGTGTCACCGCCAGGACCGGGTGCCCGGCGCGGGAGGGCGTGAGACCGTGTGAACGGGTCCCGACCAGGACTCCCGGACGAGCGGCGCCGTACCCGGACAGCGACAAGACGGCGTTCCCAGGAGATCCCGTGTACTGGCTCGTCCTCGTCGTCTCCGGTGTCCTCGAGGCCGTGTGGGCGGCGGCGCTCGACAGATCGGAGGGCTTCAGCCGGCTGACGCCGACCGTCGTCTTCCTGCTGGGGCTCGCCGCGAGCATGGCCGGCCTCGCCTACGCGATGCGTGGCATCCCGCTCGGCACGGCCTACGCCGTCTGGGTCGGCATCGGAGCCGCCCTCACTGCCGGATACGCCATGTGGTCGGGGCAGGAGCCGGTGTCGGTGCTCCGCGTGTTCCTGCTGCTGGGCATCGTCGGCTGCGTCATCGGCCTGAAGGTCACGCACTGACCGGCGACGGGGTCACCGCGCTCCCGCCCTCGCGCCGCTCCGCACCCGCTGACACGTCCCCCGCGGAGGCGCGGCGATCGCGTACACATGCACGGGTGAGCAGGGAGCCCGGGAACGACGCCGGGGTGGCTGACCGGCGGGACCAGGTCGCTTCCGCGGCCGTCGTCCGGCGACCGGGACCGCACCGCTGGCTGTGGTACGCGTTCGGCGGCCGGCTGCCCGACCGGTACCGCGGCTGGGTGCTGCACGACACCAGCACGCGCACCTGGGCGCTGCGCCACGTGGCGCGCAGCCTGCTGCAGATGGCCGTGCCGATCGCGCTCGTCCTCTGGCTGCTGCCCGGGCCGTTCTGGATCCGCGGCATGGCCGTCCTGGGCGGCGTCCTCCTCGGGCTCATCTTCTCCCTCGCGTACATGCCCGAGACCACCGAGAACCGGGTGGTCCGCGCCGGTTTCCCGGCGGGGACCGCCACCGCGCACCGGGAACGGGCAGCGCTGGTCCGGCAGCAGCAGGAGACCGAGCGGAAGCGGGCCGCCGCCGCCAGGCGCGCCGCCCGCTACCGGGCCCGCACCGGCGGCTGACCACCGGGTGGGACGGCCCCGGACGAGCCGCGGCCTTCCGCTCGTGGGACGCCGGTGGGGAAGGCCTTCGCCGGGACGGGACGGCCGGCGGGAAGCCGGCCGCCCGGGACGGCGTTGCCGACGACGATGACCGCGCAGACCACCGAGCCGCCGACCGAGCAGTCGACCGAGCAGTCGCCCCTGCCGCTGTCCGTCCTCGAGCTGGCCACCGTCGGCTCCGGTCAGTCGACCGCCGAGGCGCTCGCCGCGACCACCGAGGTCGCCCGGACGGCCGACCGGCTGGGCTACCGGCGCCTGTGGGTGGCCGAGCACCACAACATGCCGGCCGTGGCGAGCACCAACCCGCCGGTGCTCGTCGCCCACCTCGCCGCCGTGACCGAACGCATCCGCATCGGTTCGGGCGGCGTCATGCTGCCCAACCACGCGCCGCTCGTCGTCGCCGAGCAGTTCGCACTGCTCGAGGCGCTGCACCCGGGCCGGATCGACCTGGGCATCGGCCGGGCACCCGGCACCGACCAGCACACCGCGCTCGCGCTGCGCCGCGACCCGGCGGCGCTCTCGGCCGACGACTTCCCGCAGCACCTGCTCGACCTGCTGGGCCTGCTCGGCGACGAGCGGGTCGAGGGTGGGCTGGCCGAGCGGTTCAGCGCGACGCCGGCCGCCGAGTCGGCGCCGCAGGTGGTCCTGCTCGGGTCCAGCGGCTTCTCCGCCCAGCTCGCCGGCGCGCTCGGGCTGCCCTTCGCGTACGCGCACCACTTCGGCGGTCCGCACACCGTGGCGGCGGTCGGGCTCTACCGCGACTCCTTCCGCCCCTCGCCCGTCCTCGACCGGCCGTGCACGATCGTGACCGCGAACGTGCTGGCCGCCGAGACCGACGCGGAGGCCCGCCGGCTCGCCCTCCCCGGGCAGCTGATGCGGCTGGCGATCCGCACCAACCGGCTGCGGCCGGTGCCCTCGCCGGCCGAGGCGGAGGCCGACCCGGAGCGCGCCGCCGCGGAGTCGATGCCCAGCAACGCGATCGTCGGCACCCCCGACGTGGTCGTCGCCGGCCTGCGCCGGCTCGCCCAGGAGACCGGCGCGGACGAGCTGATGGTCTCGGCGTCCACCCACGGTGTCGCCGAGCGGGTGCGCAGCCTGGAGCTGGTGGCGGCGGCGTGGGGACTGTCCGCCGCGCCGGGCTCCGCGGCGGCCTGACGCCGCCGTCCGTCCCGCTCCGGAGCCACCGTCGCCCGTGAGCCAGGACAGCCGTCGACGCGGCACCATGATCGCCATCCGCGCGGTGTGGTCGCCGTCCCCACCCTGTGCGGTGAGGACGGCGACCGCACGGTGAGGACGGCGACCGCCGGGTGGGCGAGGTGGACCGTGCGGACGGCGACCGCACGGTGAGGACGGCGACCGCGACGCAGGGGTCGCGCCTCAGCGACCCAGGTGGCGGTAGCGGTGCAGCCGGCGGCGGTGCCGCTCGCCGTCGTCGCGGCCCAGCAGCCCGGCCAGCTCCTCGCCGAGCACCCGGCCCAGCCGCCGGCAGAACTCGGTCGGCTCGTCGGCGGCGTCGGGCCGCTCGGGCACCACGCGGTCGACGATGCCCGCCCGCCACAGGTCGGTGGCCCGCACGCCCTGGTGCGCGGCCATCTCGTCCGCCCGGTCGACGGTCCGGTGCATGATCGCCGACGCGCCCTCCGGCGGCAGCGGCCCCAGCCAGCCGTTGGCCGCGGCCAGCACCCGGTCGGCCGGCACCAGCGCCAGCGCCCCGCCGCCGGTGCCCTGCCCGAGCAGGACCGCCAGCGTCGGCGCGCGGAGCATCACGAGGTCCTGCAGGCAGCGGGCGATCTCGCCGGCCAGCCCGCCCTCCTCTGCCTCCTGCGACAGCGCCGCGCCGGGGGTGTCGATCAGCGTCACCAGCGGCAGCCGCAGCTCGGCGGCCAGCCGCATGCCCCGCCGGGCCTCGCGCAGGGCGGCCGGGCCGAGCGGCGCGGTCAGCGACTGCCCGCGCCGGTCCTGGCCGAGGACGACGCAGGGCGCCCCGCCGAACCGGGCCAGCGCCAGCAGCAACCCGGGATCGCGCTCCCCGGCGCCGGTGCCCGACAGGCCCACGACGTCGGTGGCCGCCGTCCGCAGCAGCCGGCGCACGCCCGGACGGTCCTCGCGCCGGGAGGCCGTGACCACCTCCCAGGCGCTGCGGTGGTCCTCGGGGTCGTCGGCGTCCGTGCCGTCGTCGGGTCGCGGCCGCTCGGCGTCCCGGACGTCGAGGTGCCACGTCCGCCGGGCGCTGAGCACCCGCAGCGCGCGGTCGGCGACCTCGGCGATCTCCTCGTGCGGGACGACGGCGTCGATCAGGCCGTGCTCGGCCAGGTTCTCGGCGGTCTGCACGCCCTCGGGGAACTTCTCGCCGTACAGCGCCTCGTACACCCGCGGGCCGAGGAACCCGATCGACGCGCCGGGCTCGGCGATGGTGACGTGGCCGGTCGAGCCCCAGGAGGCCAGCACCCCGCCGAACGTCGGGTGGCGTAGGTACACCAGGTAGGGCAGGCCCGCCTCCTTGTGCCGGGCGATGGCGGCGGTGATGCCGATCATCTGCAGGAAGGCGACGGTGCCCTCCTGCATGCGGGTGCCGCCGGAGACCGGCGCGGCCAGCAGCGGCAGCCCCTCCTCGGTGGCCCGCTCGACCGCGGCGATCAGCCGCTCGGCCGCGGCGATCCCGATGGACCCGGCCAGGAAGCCGAACTCCCCGGCGATGACCGCGACCCGCCGTCCGCGCAGCCGGCCCTCGCCGGTGAGCACCGCCTCGTCCTGACCGCTGCGCTCGGCGGCCTCGGCCAGCTCGCGGGAGTACCCGTCGTCGTCGGCCGGCGCCGGGATGGGCCGGTCCCACGAGATCCACGAGCCGGGGTCGAGCACCAGGTCGCGCAGGCTGCGGGCGTCCCGCCGCGTCGGCTTCCTCGCGGGCGCGGTCACGTCGCGTGGCCGTCCTCGGCGTCGTCGCCGGCCGGCTGCGGCACGCCCTCGGGTGCGCGCAGCCACTGCCGGACGCTCGCCCCGTCGCCGTCCAGGGTCGGCGGGGCCAGGTGGTCGCGGCGGGTGGTCTCGGTCTCGCCGTCCGGACCGGCGGTGAAGAAGCGCAGCGGCGGGCCGGGCAGCGACACCTGCCCCAGGGAGGCGTGCTCGACGTCTATCTTCAGGCCCTGGGAGAGGGTCTGGTCCCAGCCGTAGACCTCGTCGAGGCTGCGCACCTTGCCGGCGGGGACGCCGGCCTTGTCCAGCCGCCCCAGCAGCTCCTCCGGGCCGATGTCGGCGAACGTCTCCTCGAGCAGCGCGATCACCTCGTCGCGGCGGGCCACCCGCTCGCCGTTCGTGGCCAGGCCGGGCGCCTGCGGGTCGAGGCCGAACTCGCCGCACAGCCGTCGCCACAGGCCCTCGCTGCCGCAGGACAGCTGCACGCTGCCGCCCTTGCAGTGGAACAGGCCGTATGGCGCGATGGACGGGTGGTGGTTGCCCTGCGCGCGGTTGACCTGGCCGCCCACCGTCCACGCGGTGCCCTGGTAGGCGTGCACGCCGACCACGGCGGCCAGCAGCGAGGTGCGCACCACCTGGCCGCGGCCGGTGCGCTCGCGCTCGTGCAGCGCGGCCAGCACGCCGTAGGCGCCGTACATACCGGCCAGCAGGTCGCTGATCGGGACGCCGACCTTCTGCGGGTCGTCGGGTCCGGAGCCGGTGAGCGACATCAGGCCGCCCTCGCCCTGCGCGATCTGGTCGTAGCCCGCGCGGCCACCCTCGGGCCCGTCGTGCCCGAACCCGCTGATCGACAGCACGACCAGCCGCGGGTTGAGCTCGGCGAGCACCTCGTTGCCGAAGCCGAGCCGGGCCAGCGTGCCGGGCCGGAAGTTCTCCATCAGCACGTCGGCGCGGCGGACCAGGTCGGTGAGCACCGCGCGGTCGTCGTCGGCCTTGAGGTCGAGGGCGATCGACTCCTTGTTCCGGTTGCACGAGAGGAAATAGGTCGACTCCCGGTCACCGGCGCCGTCCTCGCCCGCCCCGCCGCCCCCGGGCCACACGAACGGCGGGCCCCAGCCCCGGCTGTCGTCGCCGCTGCCGGGGCTCTCCACCTTGATCACCCGCGCGCCCAGGTCGCCGAGCATCATGGCGGCGTGCGGGCCGGCGAGGGCCCGCGTCAGGTCGACGACGAGGACGCCGTCCAGCGGGCCGCTCACGCGCGCGCTCCCGGGGCGACCGGGCGGGCGGTGCGGCCTGCAGGGGCCGGGCGGGGGAGGGCTGGGGGCGGCACGCGGATCTCCTGGCTGTCGTAGGCGGAGGATGGGGCGGATCGGTGGCTCGGGCCGGCGGCGCCGGGAAGGGCGGGCGCCACCGGACATGATCGACGGCCCGCCGGGGCGGCGCGACCCCGACCCCCCCCCGGGCCGCGCGACCTCGGCCCCCGGGACGGGCTCAGCCGAGCGGCTGCCAGCCGCCGGACGGCGTGACGACGGCGGTCACCCGGTGGTCGTGCTCCTCGGCCGGCAGCTCGTCGAGCAGCTCGTCGTCGAACACGACGGCCACCAGCGTCGCGCCTGGGCGGGCGTGCCGCAGCGCCCGGTCGTAGTAGCCCCCGCCGCGCCCGAGCCGGATCCCGTCGCGCGCCACGGCCAGCGCCGGCACGACGACGGTGTCGGCCGTGCCGATGGCGGTCGGGCCCAGCCGGGGGCCCACCGGTTCGAGCAGGCCGAACCGCCCGGGGGCGAGCCGGCCGGTGTCGACGGCCCAGCCGAGCTCGCGGCCCGTCGGCGGGACCACCGGCAGCAGCACGCGCGCCCGGAGCCGGGTGAAGACCGCCGGGAGGCGGCCGTGGCCGGGCTCGGTCTCCTCGGGCACGAAGGCCGCGAAGGTGCGTGACCCCGACAGCCCGCGCAGCAGCGTCGTGGCCACCGCGGCCGCGGCCGCCGCGCGCTCGCCGGCCGGCCGCGCGGCACGGCGGGCCAGCACCCGTTCGCGCAGCGCCTCCTTGGCGGCGGCGGCCGCGGACGGGGAACCCACGGCTCGCAGGCTAGCCAAGCCTTCCCTATAAAGGGTGCCGTGCCGACGAGCGCGCCGCGCCCGGTGGCTACGCTTCGCGCGTGAGCTCCCCGACCTCCCCGACCGCCTCGGCCGAGTCCCGCCGCGCCGCCCGCAAGGCGGTCATCCCGGTCGCCGGCATGGGCACCCGCTTCCTGCCCGCCACCAAGGCGGTGCCGAAGGAGCTGCTGCCGGTGGTCGACCGACCGGCGCTGCAGTACATCGTCGAGGAGGCAGCCCGGGCCGGCCTCGCCGAGGTGCTCATGGTCACCGGCCGCGGCAAGTCGGCGATCGAGGACTTCTTCGACCGGCAGCCCGAGCTCGAGGCGTTGCTGGAGAAGAAGGGCGACGAGTCGCGGCTGGCCGCCGTCCGCGAGTCCACCGGCATCGCGCAGGTGCACTTCGTCCGCCAGGGCGAGGCCCGGGGCCTGGGGCACGCCGTCCTGCAGGCGGCGTCGTTCGTCGGTGAGGAGCCGTTCGCGGTGCTCCTGGGCGACGACATGATCGACGTCCGCGACCACCTGCTGGAGCACATGCTCACCGTGCAGCGGGCGCACGGCGGGTCGGTCATCGCGCTGCTCGACGTGGGCCGGGAGAACATCGACAAGTACGGCGCGGTCGCGGTCGAGCCGGCCGACGACGCGGCCATGGACGGCGACGAGGTCGTGCGCATCACCGGCCTGGTGGAGAAGCCGCCGGTCGACGAGGCGCCCAGCAGCCTGGCGATCATCGGCCGCTACGTGCTGGCCCCCGAGGTGTTCGGCGTGCTGCGCGAGACCCCGCCCGGCCGCGGCGACGAGATCCAGCTGACCGACGCGCTGGCCACCCTGGTCGAGCGCGGCGAGCCGGTGCACGGGGTCGTCTTCGGCGGCCGCCGGTACGACACCGGCGACCGGCTGGACTACCTCAAGGCCGTCGTCCGACTGGCCAGCGAGCGCGACGACCTGGGGCCGCCGCTGCGGGCGTGGCTGCGCGAGTTCGTCGCCGACCTGCCCGCGGAGGGCGCGTCGCCGTCCTGACCGGGCGTCGCCGGGGGACGATCCCAGGCGCCGCGGCGCACCGCCGCGGCGCCGGACCGGCCCGCCCCTGCCCGGCCGGCACCGGCGGTCGGGGCGCGGAGGGGGCGGAGCGACCGTGGTGAGCAGGACCGAGGACGGCGGAGTCGGGTACCGGGACACGGCGCACGTCGGCGTGCGCCCGCGCCCGGAGGTGCCGCCACCCCCGCCGCCCGCGCCGCGCGAGCCGGGCGGTCGCCGGTCGCCCGTCGCCGAGGAGAGCGTCCGCAGCGTCGGGCAGCACCTCGACGAGATCCTCGCCGCGGTGCCCCAGCCCGACCCCATCGAGCTGGCCGTCCTCGACGCCCAGGGCCTGCTCTGCGCCGAGGACGTGGTCAGCCGCCGGGCGCTGCCGGCCTTCGACCAGGCCGCGCTGGACGGCTATGCGGCGCGCGCCGAGGACGTCGAGGGGGCCAGCCCGGACGCACCGGTGGAGCTCGCCGTGGTGGGGGAGAGCGTCGCGGGCATGTCCGCGCCGTCGTCGATCGGGCCGGGGCTGGCGCTCGCGGTGGCCGCCGGGGCGATGCTCCCGGCCGGCGCCGACGTCGTCGTCCCCGCCGTCTGGACCGACCAGGGCGCGGCGCGGGTCGCCGTGCACGCCGCGCCGCCGACCGGCGGCTACGTGCGCCGCACCGGGGACGACGTCGCGCCGGGCGACCCCGCGGTGCAGGTCGGCACCCCGATCGGGCCGGCCCAGATCAGCCTGCTCGCCGCTGTGGGCCGCGACCGGGTGTGGGTGCGCCCCCGCCCGCGCGTCTCGGTGGTCTGCGCCGGGACCGAGCTGGTCGACATCGGCACCCCGCCCGCGCTCGGGCAGGTCGTCGACGTCAACAGCTACGCGCTGGCCGCGGCCGCCCGCGACGCGGGGGCCGACGCCTACCGGTCGGGCATCCTGCCCACCGACCGCCGCCGCCTGGCCGAGGTGCTGGAGAGCCAGCTGCTGCGCAGCGACCTGCTGGTGCTCGCCGGGACTCTCGGCGGCACCGGCTTCGACGTGGTGCAGGAGGTGATGGCCGAGCTCGGCGACATGCAGCACGCCCGGGTGACCATGCACCCCGGTCCCGCGCAGGCCTTCGGCCGGCTGGGCCGCGACGCGGTTCCGGTGATCTGCGTGCCCGGTGAGCCGGTGGCCGCGCTGGTCTCCTTCGAGGTGTTCGTGCGTCCGGCCATCCGGCGGATGCTGGGCAAGCGGCAGCTGTTCCGCCGCACCGTGCAGGCCATCGCCGGCCAGCAGCTGCTCTCGCCGCTGGGCTACCGCCAGTACCTGCACGGCACCGTGATGCGCCACCCCGACGGCGGCTACGTCGTCGAGCCGGTGGGCGACGGCACCGAGGCGCTGCTGGCCCGCATGGCCCGCGCCAACTGCCTGATCGTCATCGACGAGGACGTCACCGAGATCGCCGCCGGCGGCCTGGTCACGGTGATGCCCCTGCTCCTCGGCGGCTGAGCTGGAACCGCTGCTCCACCCCGGCTGGCCGGCCCGCCTGGCGTCCGGGCCGGTCGAGCTGCAGCCGCTGCGCCGCCGCGACGCCGCGGAGTGGAGCCGGGTCCGGCTGGCCAACGAGCAGTGGCTCGCGCCCTGGGAGCCCACGGCGCCCGCCCCGTGGGCGGCCCGGCACACCCCCGCGGCGTTCCGGGCGATGCGGCGCGCGGCGGCCCAGCGGGCCCGCGCCGGTACCTCGCTGCCCTTCGCCGTCCGCGTGGAGGGCCGGCTGGCCGGGCAGGTGACCGTCGACAACATCGTCCGCGGCGCGCTGCGCTCCGGGCACCTCGGCTACTGGATCGACCGTGCCGTCACGGGTCGGGGGCTGGCGTCGCTGGCCGTGGCGCTGGTCTGCGACCACGCGTTCGGCCGCGCCGGGCTGCACCGGCTGCAGGCCGACATCCGCCCGGAGAACCTGGCCAGCCAGCGCCTGGTCGAGCGGCTGGGGTTCCGGCGGGAGGGGCTGCTGCGCCGCTACCTCGACATCGACGGCGACTGGCGCGACCACTACACCTACGCGCTGCTGGCCGACGAGGTGCCCGGCAGCGTGCTCGGCCGCTGGCGGTCGCTGACCGGCGGCCCGTAGTAGCACCTGTTCCCGCGTCCCGGGCGGTGGCGGCCCGCGACACGCCGTCGGTCGTCACACCGGCCTCACGACACTTCAGGACACACCGCGCGCCTCCCTCGTCCGGGGGACGTCCGTGCTTAGCCTGCTCTCGCGAGTGACTCATGTGACGGGTGGTGTGCGAATGGGATCGGGCGTGCTCCTCGCCGCTCTGGTCGTCCTCTGGTTCGTCGTGCTGGTGCCGATGGTGGTGACCCGCGGCGACAGCCGGGGAGGCCGGGCCGAGCTGGCCGACTCGGGTCGGACGCTGCAGCGCCGGCGGTCTCCCGACCGGTCGGCCGCCGCCGACACCGAGCGGGTGGCCATCGACCGCGCTCAGCTGGTGAGCAGCGGTGAGCTGGAGATCGACGTCCACGCGCTGCGGCGGCGCACGCTGGCCGGCCTCGTGGCGCTCGCGCTCGTGGCCCTGGCCGGCGCGCTGCTCTTCCGCGCGTGGATGTGGGCGCCGCAGGTCTTCCTCGACCTCGCCGTCCTCGGCTACCTGCTGGTGCTGCGCCGGGCCGCCCGCCGCGAGCGCATGGCGGCGCGCCGGGCCGCCCGCGCGGCGGCCCGCGCGGCCCTCCGCTCCCCGGCGCCGCGGGCGCCGGAGCGGGTCGAGCGGGCGGTGGCGGCCATGTCGCACGGGTACGACGACCGCGGGTACGACGACGTCGCCGGGGGCCACTCGACCGTCGCCGCCGAGCGGCTGCCGCACCCCAGCGTGCCGCTCGCGCCGGTGCACCCGCTGCGGCCGGGCCGCGTGGTCGCCGCCCGCACGCCGGCTCCGGCCGGCTGGCAGAACAGCGCGGTCGTGGGCCTGGACGACGACGACATCGGCTTCGCCGACATCGACGAGTACCAGCCGCGCCGGGTGGCCAACGCCTGAGCGGGACGGCCTGGCCGGGATGACCGGATCGGGACGACCTGATCGGCATCTGGCCGGGACGACGCGACGCTCCGGTGCCGCCCCCGTGCGGCGCCGGAGCGGGCGGACGGTAGTCTCTTGGCCGAGGGGCTGTGGCGCAGTCCGGTAGCGCACCTCGTTCGCATCGAGGGGGTCAGGGGTTCAAATCCCCTCAGCTCCACCCTGTCCGACACCGACGCCGCCGGGGGCATCCCGCCCCGGCGGCGTCCGTGCGTCCGGCGACCGGCCGCCGCGCGCGGGGCATCGCTAGCCTGCGCCCGTGCCCTCCCGGCTATTCGCCTACCTGAGCTACCGCGACGCCCCGGCCGCTCTGCGCTGGCTGGAGGCAGTCGGCTTCGCGACAACCGTCCGCCAGGACGGCGACGACGGCAGGGTCCTGCACTCCGAGGTCCGGCTGGGTGACGCCGTCCTCATGGTGGCCAGCCACGACGCCGACTACGGCCGGGCGCCGCTGGTCGGCCGCTCGACCGGCCAGGGTCTGTACCTGCTGGTCGACGACGTCGACGACCGGTACGCCCGCGCCCTGGCCGCCGGCGGCGCGTCCGTGTTCCCGCCCGAGGACACCGAATGGGGCAGCCGGCGCTGCCGGCTGCTCGACCCGGAGGGGATCGAGTGGAGCTTCGGCACGTACGAGCCCGGGACGGCGTCCTGGTAGCGGACGCCGTCCCGGGCTCGTAGGTCCGACTCGCCGGGACCGGGCTCCCGGCGATCAGGCCGGCTGGAGCGCCGCGGTCTCCGGGCGGAGCAGGGCGCGGGCCTCGCTGGCCGGCAGCGGCTTGGCGAAGTGGTAGCCCTGGCCCAGCGGGCAGTCCAGGTCGCTGAGCGTCTCCAGCTGGTCGGCGTCCTCCAGCCCTTCCGCGACGACCTCCAGCCGCAGCGTCTGCCCCAGCTGCACGATGGCGGCGGCCACCGCGCAGGCCTCCGAGTCGGTGGCCACACCGTCGATGAACGACTTGTCGATCTTGAGAGTGTCGATGGGGAAGCGCCGCAGGTAGCTCAGCGAGGAGTAGCCGGTGCCGAAGTCGTCGAGCGCCAGCCGGACGCCGGACCGCTTGAGCTCCTCGAGCTTGTGCGCGGTGTCGGCGGTGTCCTGCACGAAGAGCGACTCGGTGATCTCCAGGGTCAGCAGCTCCGGCCGCAAGCCCGAGCTGCGCAGGGCCTCGGCGACGTCACCGAGCAGGTCGGGGTGCTGGAACTGGCGCACCGACACGTTGACGCTGATCCGCAGCCCGCCCAGCGGCGCGTGCTCCTGCCACGCGGCGGCCTGGCTCGTCGCCTCCTGCAGCACCCAGCGGCCGATCGGGACGATGAGGCCGGTCTCCTCGGCCAGGCTGATGAACTCCAGCGGGGGCACCAGCCCGCGCTGGGGGTGCTGCCAGCGCAGCAGCGCCTCGAAGCCGGCGACCTCGCGCTGGCCCAGGTCGACGATCGGCTGGTAGTGCAGCACCAGCTGGCCGGCGTCCAGCGCCTCGTGCAGGTCGGCCCGCAGCTGGTCGCGCTCCAGGGCGGCGGTGTGGTGCGAGGGCAGGAAGACCTCGCACCGGCCCTTGCCCGAGGTCTTGGCCACGTACATGGCCATGTCGGCCGCGCGCAGCAGCGAGATGCCGATCGCCGCGCACGTCTCCGACGTCGCCAGGCCGATGCTCACCCCGGCGCGCACCAGGTGGCTGCCGATGACGACCGGTGCGCGCAGCGACGCGAGCACGCGCTCGGCGACGACGGCCGCGGCCCGGTCGCTGCCGGGCCCCATCAGCAGGACGGCGAACTCGTCACCCGAGAGGCGGGCGACGGTGTCCTCGCCGCGCACGCAGCCGACCACGCGCTCGGTCACCGCCCGGAGCAGGCCGTCGCCGGCCTCGTGCCCCAGGTTGTCGTTGACCGTCTTGAGGTTGTCCAGGTCCAGGAAGAGGACGGCCGACGGCGTGCAGCTGTCCGAGCGCGCCTCGACCTCGCGCAGGCGCTCCATGAACAGCGCCCGGTTCGGCAGCCCGGTCAGCTGGTCGTAGAAGGCCTGGGTGTGCAGCCGGTCCTCGAGCTCCTTGCGGCCCTCGACGGCCACGAGCAGGTCGTTGAACGCCTGCGCGGTGTGCCCGATCTGGTCGTCGGAGTCGACCCGGATGCGGTTGATCACCGCGCCCGACCAGTCACCGCTGCGGGTGGCCCGCGCGATCACGTCGGCCACCGACCGGAGGTGGGTGCCCAGCTCGGCCAGCCGACCGCCGACGACCCCGCGGCACAGCGCGTAGTTCACCGCGCCGACGATGAAGCCGGCGACCAGGCAGGCGGCCTGGAAGATCGGGCGGTGCGCGACGGCTCCAGGCACGCCCAGCAGGGTTGCGAACGGCGGGAAGACCAGCCCGACCACGAGGCCGAGGCCCACCATGTAGACGGCGAGGTCCCAGAAGACGCGGGAGGTGAGCCGGAAGCCCCGTCCGGTGCGGACGGGCGTCGGGGCCTGCTCGGTCGGTGCGCTCATGCGGGGTAGGTCGGATCCGTTCCGCAGCCGCTTGAGCCACCTCCCCCTGAGGGGGGTGTCCGGTCGCGCCGCGCCGGCTCTGCTGTGCTACCCGGGCGCTGTGCCACCGAGCGCTCTGATATGTGGAGCTGTGCTACCCAGCGTCGCGCCCCGCTCACGTGCGGCGGTGACGCGTCGGGGGGCCGTGCGCGCCGGCCGGGGCGGCGCCCCGACGCCGGTCGGGGTCCTTGTGCCGCGGCTCGGCCCTCAGCAGGCTGCGGCGCGTGTCACGGGGGAGCGGGTGGTACGACGACGTCCGGCGCGGTCTGTCCCGCGCCGTCCGGCGGCCTGCCGCCGCGGTCCTCGTCGTCCTCGTGGCCGTCGCGCTGCCGGTCGCGGCGCCCGTGCCGGCGCGGGCGGCGGCGCTGCCGGACGGCTTCGTCGTCCAGGACCTGCCCAGCGGCCAGGACGAGCTGCTCACCGACTTCGCCTTCGCCCCCGACGGCAGCTGGTTCACCGCCGGCAAGAACGGCCGGGTCGCCTGGGTGTCGGCCGACGGGACCGACGTGCGGACGCTGGCCGAACTGCCGGTGGTCAGCGTGCAGGACCTGGGGCTCACCGGAGTGGCCGTCGCGCCGGATTACGCGACGTCGCGGACGGTGTACACGGCCCGCACGCTCGCGGTGGACGCCGGATGGGCGATGCGGCTCAGCGCCTGGCGGGTCGGCGGCACCGGCGTCCCGACGTCGCTCGAGGACGAGCGAGTCCTCTGGGACCTGCCCACCGACTCCGACGCGCACGCCATGACTGGGCTGGTCGCCGCCGCCGACGGCACGCTGTGGGTCAGCGTCGGCGACGCCGGGAACTTCCGGTTCGTCGACGAGTCGGCGCTGCTGGTGCAGGACCCCGACACCGGCTACGGGAAGCTGCACCACGTCCACCCCGACGGACGGGGTGTGGAGACCAATCCCGGCTACGACCCGGCGGCTCCCGACTCCTGGCGCAGCCGCACCTACGCCACGGGTTTCCGCAGCCCGTTCCGGCTGAGCCTGGACCCGGCGACGGGCGCGCCGGTCGTCGGCGACGTCGGCTGGCTGGGGTGGGAGGAGATCAACCACGTCCAGCCGGGCGCCAACTACGGATGGCCCTGCTTCGAGGGCGACGGGCCCACGCCGGGCTACAGCGACCTGCCGGGCTGCCGGGGGGTCGGCAACACCGCGCCGATGTGGGCCTACCGGCACGGATCGCTCGGGACGAGCATCATCGGCGGCGTCGTCTACACCGGCACCAGCTATCCCGAGGAGTACCGGGGCGCCTACTTCTTCGGTGACTTCACCTCCAAGCGCCTCTACACGCTGCGCTACGACGAGCGGGGGAGGGTGGTGCGCGAGCCCGAGACCGAGGGGTTCGCCGCCGACGAGGGCGCGCCGGTCCGACTCGCCACGGCGGCCGACGGCGACGTCGTCTGGGCCGACCTGCTCGGCTCCCGGCTGCGGCGGCTGGTCTACCTGCCGGGCAACCGGCCGCCGACGGCGAGCGCGACGGCGACCGTCGACCCGGCCACCCGGACGGTCACCTTCGACGCCACGCTGTCCCGCGACCTGGACGGCGACCCGCTCACCTTCACCTGGGACTTCGGCGACGGCACCTCGGGCACCGGCGCACGCGTCGACCACCAGTACGCGGCCCCCGGCACCGAGCCGGTGACGGTAGAGCTGACGGTCACCGATCCGCAGGGCGCCTCCGGCCGGACGTCGGTGACCGTCGTGCCGGCCAACCTCGCTCCGGTGCTGGAGGTCTCGCCGCCGCCACCGGACCGGCTGTTCGCCGTGGGCGACGTGGTGGAGGCGACCGCCTCGGCCGTCGATCCCGAGGACGGGCGGCTGCGGATCACCTGGTCGGAGACCCTCGTGCACTGCAGCGGCGGGTACTGCCACGAGCACCCGGGCGAGTCGACCACCGGCCGCTCCTACTCCCGGACCTTCGAGGACCACGGCGACGACACCCGGCTGGAGGTCCGGGTCCGCGCCGAGGACCGGTACGGGGCCCGCACCGAGACCCGCTTCGTCGCCGCGCCCCTCCTGCGCACCCTCGCGGTCACCTCGACGTCACCGGCCGACGTGACGATCAACGGTGCCGTCCGCGCCCAGGCGCAGGTCACCGTCGGTGCCCGGGTCTCGGTCGCCGCCGCGGAGGTCGCCGCGGACGGCGTCTCCGCGTTCGAGCGGTGGGACGACGGCTCCCCGCGGCAGCACGACCGCGTCATGCCGGACGCCGACGTCACGCTGCACGCGGTCTACGGCTCGCCGATCGATGCCCGCCACGCCGGGGACGCCGCGGTGCGCGAGGCGCTGGGCGCCCCGGTCGCGGAGGAGGTGACCGACGGCGGGGTCCGCTGGCGGGAGTACGAGCGGGGCCGGCTGTACTGGACGGCGGCGACCGGCGTGCGCCTCGTCCGCGGCCCGGTCCTGGAGGCCTACCTCGCCCTCGGCGGGCACGCCGTGCTGGGCGCGCCGACCACCGACGAGCTCAGGGCCGCCGACCGCGTCGGTCGCTACAACGACTTCGCCGCGCCGGCCGCGTCGATCCACTGGACGCGGCGCACCGGCGCGCACGCCGTGCAGGGGGCGATCGGCGCGCGGTGGGCGGAGCTGGGCCGCGAGGAGTCGTTCCTCGGCTACCCGACCAGCGACGAGTACGCGGTGCCCGGCGGCCGCCGGTCGGACTTCGAGGGCGGCTCGCTGATGTGGGACGCCGTCACCGGGCAGGTCACCGACTCGCGGCCGTGACCCGCGTGGCGGTCAACCCGCGCGGAAGTCGGGACGCCGCTTCTCGACGAAGGCGCGCACGCCCTCGCGCCCCTCGGCGTCGGCGGCCGACTCGGCGATCAGCCGCCCCTCCTCGTCCAGGTGCTCCACGAGCCCCCGCGCCGCCGCGCCGCGCACGAGCTGCCGGGTGCGCACCAGCGCCCGCACCGGCCCGGCGGCCACGCCGCGCGCGACGGCGAGCGCCTCGTCGCGCAGCGCGTCGTCGTCCACGACCCGGGCGACCAGGCCCGCGTCGCGGGCCTCCTCGGCGGTCAGCCCCCCGGCCGTCAGCAGCAGGTCGAGGGTCCGCGCCTGGCCGAGCGAGCGGGCCAGCACCCACGACGACCCGCCGTCCGGCGAGAAGCCGAGCGCCGCGTAGGCCGGCCGGACCACGGTCGACCGGGCGCAGACGACGAGGTCGCACGCGCCCAGCAGGCCCACCCCCGCCCCCGCCACCGCGCCGTGCACGCCCGCGACCACGGGCACCGGACAGGCCAGCAGCGCCCGCAGCGCCGCGTGCCAGTCGGCCGCGAGCCGGCCGACGAAGTCGCCCGGGTCGCCCGCCCCGGCGAAGGCGCGGACGTCGCCGCCCACGCAGAACCGGGGACCGTCCGCCAGCAGGAGCACCGCCCGCGTGCCCTCCGGGCGATCCGCGAAGGCGGCGGCCAGCTGCCGGGCCAGCGCCGGGTCGACCGCGTTGCCGGTGTCGGGTCGGGCCAGCGTGATGCGCCAGAGGTCGCCGTCGACCTCGGTGCGGACCCGGTCGGCGCCGGGGTCCGTGCCGGGGTCGGTGCCGGGGTCGCCCATCGTCGTCCTCTCGCCGTGCCGGTCGGTCCGTGCCGATCAGTACCAGGAGGGGAACACCATCCGGCGCAGCCACTCCTCGTGCGACAGCTCGCCGCCGGTGAGCACCGGGTGCAGGAAGACGAACGTCGCCGCCACGACCGCCACGTACAGGCACACGGCACCCAGGCCCAGCCGGCGCCGGCCCGGCTCGCCGCCCGGCGGGCCGATGACGTCCTGCAGCAGCAGCACGACGGCGAGCACGAAGAAGGGCACCGCCGGGGCCATGTAGAAGATGAACATCGTGCGCTCGGGGTTGAGCAGCCACGTCGCCCAGCCCGCGGCGACGCCGACGAGCACCGCGACGGCCGCCGGGTCGCGGCGGGTGACGATCCGCCAGCCGAGCCACAGCACCGCCGGCACGAACACGAACCACAGCGTGGGCGTGCCGAGCATGAGGATGTAGCGGATGACCTGGTCGCCCTCGGCGTCCGTGAGCCCCTGCGGGTTCCACAGCAGGATCGGTCGCCCGGTGACCAGCCACGTCCACGGTCCCGACTCCCACGGGTGCGCGGTCGACAGGCCGTTGTGGAACCGGAGCCACTCGGCGTGCATGTGCCACAGCGAGCGCAGCGCGTCGGGTACGAAGGGGACGGCGGTGTCCGGGTTCTGCGTGGCCCAGTGCCGGCCCTGCGCCGTTTCGCCCCGGAACCAGCCGGCGAACGAGGCCAGGTAGGTGAGCACCGGGACGGCGGCCAGCGCCCACAGCGCACCGGGCAGCCCGCGGCGCGCCGTCGTCCGCGTAGGCCGGGGGACGCCGGCGTCCCGCCAGGCCGCCCGCTCCCAGAACAACGACAGGACGGCGAACGCGGCGAGGAACCACACGCCGCTCCACTTCACCGCGCACGCGCAGCCGAACAGCACCCCGGCGGCGAGTCGCCAACCGCGCGGACCGAGGCGGAAGCCGGACGGCGCGACGTCGGGGCGCGCCGCGATCCGGGCCCGCACCCGGTCGCGGTCGACCACCAGGCAGGCCACCGCCGCGACGACGAAGACCTGCACGAAGACGTCGAGCAGGCCGATCCGGCCCAGCGTGAACGACAGGCCGTCGAGGGCGAGCAGCAACCCGGCGAGCAGGCCGAGCAGCGTCGAGCCGGTGAGCCGGCGGCCGAGCCGGGCGAGCACCACCACGGCGATTGCGCCCGCGACGGCCGAGGGCACCCGCCAGCCCAGGGAGTCGTAGCCGAAGACCGCGATGCCCGTGGCGATCAGCCACTTTCCGAGCGGCGGGTGGACGATGAACGTGTAGCCGCGGTTGTACTCGTGGCCGTGGCGCAGCAGTTCCCGGGCCTCGGGCGGGTAGTAGGCCTCGTCGAAGAGCAGGTCCGGCGGGTAGCCGATGTCCCACAGCCGGCTGACCAGCGTGGCCAGACCGAGCGCGGCCGCGAGCAGCCAGGCCAGGCGCCGGTCGTCGGGGAGCGGGGGAGTGCGGTCCCGGCGTGCCCGGGCGGGGGACCGGCGGCGGGTCGGCGGCGGCGTGCGCGGCGGGGTCGGCTCCTGCGCCGTCCGCTCGGGTGTCAGCACCGCCATGCGGGCCAGCGTAGTGAAAGGACCCCCTGCCCCCCGGCGCTCGCCGGCTGGCGCCGGGCCCCTGCAGGCGGGCCTCCGGCGATCGGCGTGGCAGGCTCGCGGGCGCGGGCGGTGGCGGTGGCGCGGGCGGTGGCGGTGGCGTCGCGGCACCGGAGTCCGGGAGGTCGGGAGGAGCGGTGGCGGGTCGGCGGCGGTGGCGTCGCGGCACCGACGTCCGGGAGGTCGGGAGGAGCGGTGGCGGGTCGGCTGGTGTTGGGCGGTGCGCCGCTCGGTCAGCCCGGTGACGTGGGTCCCCGGCTGCGGCGGGTCATGGCCGAGGCCGACGTGCTGGCCGTCGAGGACACCCGCCGCCTGCACCGGCTGGCCGCCGACCTCGAGGTGACGCTCACCGGCCGGGTGGTCACCTTCCACGAGTCGGTCGAGCGCAGCCGGTTGCCCGGCCTGCTCGCGGCCCTGGCCGACGGGGCCACCGTGCTGCTGCTCACCGACGCCGGGATGCCGTCGGTCTCCGACCCCGGCTACACGCTCGTGCGCGCGGCGGTCGAGCAGGGCGTCGAGGTGACGTCGGTGCCCGGCCCGTCGGCGGTGACCACCGCGCTGGCGGTCTCCGGCCTGCCGGTCGACCGGTTCTGCTTCGAGGGGTTCCTGCCGCGGAAGGCCGGCGAGCGCCGGGCGAAGCTGGCCGCGCTGGCCGACGAGCAGCGCACGATGGTCTTCTTCGAGTCGCCGCACCGGCTGGCCGACGCCCTGACCGACGCCGCGGGCGCCTTCGGCGGCGAGCGCCCGGCGGCGGTGTGCCGCGAGCTGACCAAGACGCACGAGGAGGTGCGCCGCGGGCCGCTGGCATCGCTGGCCGCCTGGGCGGCCGACGGCGTCCGCGGCGAGATCACCCTGGTCGTTGCCGGCGCCCGGCCGGCCCCGGTCGAGCTGTCGGCCGACGAGCTGGCCGCCATGGTCGCCGCCGAGGAGGCCGCCGGGGCCCCGCGCAAGGACGCCATCCGCGCCGTCGTCGTCCGCACCGGGCTGCCCCGCCGCGTCGTCTACGACGCCGTGGTCACCGCCAAGCCCTGACCGGGGGCATAGGAAGCTATGCCCCGGTATTGGGGTTCCGGACGCCGGCAAAGCTTCCTATGCCCCTGCGATTCGGATTCTGGGCGCCGGCAAAGCTTCCTATGCCCCCGCCATCGGGGTTCCGGGCGCTGGCAAAGCTTCCTATGCCGCGCGATTCGGGTTCCGGACGCCGGCAAAGCCTCCTATGCCCCCTATCGCGTGTCTCGGCTATCGCTGATCGCCGCATTCCCGATCAGACGGCGACCAGCTGTGCCTTGCGCGTGCGGTACACGGCAAGGACGCGTGCCCGGACCTTGGCCGGGTCGCGGCGCACATCCGCGTACGTGAAGCGGAGGACCACCCAGCCGGCCGCTGCTAGCGCGGCATCGCGCGCGAGGTCTCGTCGACGGTCCTCCGGGCTCGTGTGGTGCCGAGCGCCGTCCAGTTCGACGGCGAGCTTCACCTCCGGCCAGGCTCGGTCCAGCCGGAAGACGACGCCGCCGGCGATGACGCGGTGTTGGCCGACGCCACGGGGCAGTGACGGATGGCGGAACACATCGAGGATGCCGACCGCCTCGAGCTCGCTCTGGCACCCGTCCTCGATCAGGTCGATGGCCTGCGCGAGAAGCCGGTGCCCGGCGATGTTGGAGCGCTCGTCGAGTGCGGAGCGCAGCCGCGGGGCGATGACGAGGCCCCGTCGCGCCGTCTCGAGCAGCAGTGGCCGTCGCTCGTCCGCCGGGAGCAGGGGCCAGGAGTCGATCAGCGTGCGCGGCAGATCGGTGACCGGGAGGCCGCGCCGCTCGAGGCTCTGCGGTGCCTCGGGCGTGAAGTCGAGGCGGCGGTGGACGACGACGTCGGGCGAGCCGGCTCGGCGGACCGCCTGGTCGACGACGAGGTGCACCGGACGCTCCAGCCGCCAGAGGCCCCACATGCAGAGAGCGGTCGTATGGCTCAGCGCCGAGCGCGGGCCTACGTGCAGCAGCGCGGCACGCAGGAACGTCGGCTCGTCGACGGCCGTGTCGCGCCACCGGTAGACGTGCGGGAGGACGCGCACGAGATTTCGACGGGTGTGCCGGTCGAGCACAGCCTTGGGGATGCGGGCGAGCAGTTGCTGGCGCGTGGCGAGGCCGCCGCCCTCCTGGAGGATCTCCCCGATGACCGCACGCCAGTCCATGGGAGCACCGTGCGGCCGCGCGGCAGGCCGGCGGCAGTGCTGGCGCGAATCTGTGGACGGCGAGGGCTGTCCACAGGCTGGGGCGCCGTTGAGCCTGAGCGCCCCGGTCAGCCAGCGGCGTTGGAAGCTTTGCGCCCCGCGAGGGGCCCGGAACTGCAGGCATAGCTTCCTATGCCCTGGTGTCAGAGCCAGCCGTTGCGCTTGAAGCCGCGGTACAGCAGCAGGCAGGAGCCCACGATCACGAGCAGCACCAGCGGGTAGCCGAACCGCCAGCCCAGCTCGGGCATGTGCACGAAGTTCATGCCGTAGATGCCGGCGATCGCGGTCGGCACGGCGACGATGCCGGCCCACGCGCTGATCCTGCGCATGTCCTCGTTGTCGGCCACCGTCGCCCGCGCCAGCGACGCCTGGAGGATCGAGGAGAGCAGCTCGTCGAGCGCCCCGACCTGGTCCCGCACCCGGATCGCGTGGTCCTGCACGTCGCGGAAGTACGAGCGCATCGTGGCCGGCACCACCTCGACATCGCGCTCGGCCAGCCGCTGGAGGGGGACCTCGAGCGGCGAGACCGCCCGCCGCAGCGACATCAGCTCCCGCTTGAGCTGGTACAGCCGGCCGATGTCGTCGGTGCGCTCCGGGCTGAAGACGGACGCCTCCAGCTCGTCGACGTCCTCGTCCACCGCCATGGCGACGTCGACGAAGGCGTCCACCACGAGGTCGGCCACCGCGTAGAGCACCGCCGACGGTCCGAGGCGGAGCAGCTCGCGCTGGCTCTCCAGCCGGTGCCGCAGGTCGGCGAGGCCGCTGTGCTCCCCGTGCCGCACGGTGATCACGTAGTGCGCACCGAGGAAGACCATCACCTCGCCGGTGTCGACGACCTCGCTGGTGGCCGTCAGCCGCTCGTGCTCCACGTAGGTCGCCGTCTTGAGCACCATGAACAGCGCGTCGTCGTACTGCTCGAGCTTGGGCCGCTGGTGGGCGTAGACGGCGTCCTCCACGGCCAGCGGGTGCAGGCCGTAGCGGTCGGCGATGGTCCCGAGTTCGGTCTCCGTCGGGGCGAACAGGCCGAGCCAGACGAAGCCGCCCCGCTCGACGGCGACCCGGAGGGCGTCCTCCGGGGCCACCGGGGCCTGCCGGCGCCCGTCGACGTAGACGGCGCAGTCGACCACCGGGTCGGCCGACGGGCGCCGCGTCGGGGCGCGCCGCTGGCGTCCGGCCGGTCCCGGTCGCGGGTCCGGCGGCTCTCCGCCGCGGCCGGACGGCGACGCGTGCAGCGGCGGCGAGAGGGGCGTGTCCCTGCTGGTCATGCGTGCACCTCCGGCGACGGTTCCGGGTCTCGGAGCAGGAGCAGCGTAGGCGTGCGGAGGTCCGGCGCCGTCCCACGCTACGTACCGGATCACCATCGCCACCGGGGCGGTCGGCACCGCGACGCGACGCGCCGACCCACCCCCGGCGGGTGAGAGGCCGGCGCGCGGCTCTCCAGGCCCGCCGCGGGGGCGCCGACGGATCGGTGACACCCGTCCCCGGTCCAGGAGTGCTCCGTGGCCACCAGCGTCCTCGACGTCCGCGACACCTTCGCGCTGCCGCGCGTGCGCATCCCGTCGTGGGTCGCCGTCCGGACGTCCTCCCGGTCCCGGCTGCCGCTGACCGTCCTGGCCGCCTGCGTCATCGGCGTCCTCGAGTCCGTCGCCCTCCTCGGCGCCGCGCTGACCGTGCTGGACGGCGTCATGGCGTCTCCGGACCGCCCGTCCGGTGCGGCTGTGACCGCCGGTCTCGTCGTCCTCGCCGGCTGGGTGGTGCTCGCCGCGGGCACCGGCGCCGCGCTGGTAGACGGAACCGGCCGCCGGCTGCTGGTCGCGCTGGCCTGGATCGAGCTCGCCGCTGTCGGGCTCGCCGCCGTCGTCCGCCCGCTGCCCCTCGAGCTGCCCGAGCAGCTGTCGCCGGTCGCGCTGCTGCTGGTCGCCGTCCCGGTGGCCAAGCTGCTGCTCGCCGGCAGCGCCTCGGCGCGGGCCTGGGTGGCCGCCGGCCCGCGGCCCCGCGAGCGTCGCCCGGACCCGGTGGCCCGGCACCGCCTGGTGTGCACGCTGACCGTGGCCGCCATCGGGCTGGGCCTGGGCGCCGTCGCCGTGGCCGGCCCGCCGCCGGGCCAGCCCGGCGGGGCGGGCACCGCGATGACCAGCGTCGCCGTCGACCGCTGAGCGGCCGGGCGGGAGCCCCGCCGGGCTCTCACTAGTCTCGTGCCGTGAGCGATCGGCACATCCTGACCGCCGTGGCCTGGCCCTACGCCAACGGTCCCCGGCACATCGGCCACGTCTCCGGCTTCGGCGTCCCCTCCGACGTCTTCAGCCGCTACCAGCGGATGGCGGGCAACCGCGTGCTCATGGTCAGCGGCACCGACGAGCACGGGACGCCGATCACCGTGGCCGCCGACGCCGAGGCCGTGACCCCGCGGGAGATCGCCGACCGCAACAACCGGATCATCGTCGGCGACCTGGCCGCGCTCGGGCTGAGCTACGACCTGTTCACTCGGACCTCGACGGTCAACCACCACCGCATCGCGCAGGAGATCTTCCTGGGCCTGCTGAAGAACGGCTACGTCTTCCCGCAGACCACGCTCGGCGCGATCAGCCCGTCGACCGGCCGTACCTTGCCCGACCGCTACATCGAGGGCACCTGCCCGATCTGCGGCTACGACGGGGCCCGCGGCGACCAGTGCGACAACTGCGGCAACCAGCTGGACCCGACCGACCTGATCGACCCGGTCAGCCGGATCAACGGCGAGACCCCGAAGTTCGTCGAGAGCGAGCACTACTTCCTCGACCTGCCCGCCTTCACCCGGGCGCTCGGCGACTGGCTCGCGTCGCGCAAGAGCTGGCGGCCGAACGTGCTCAACTTCAGCGTCAACCTGCTCGACGACCTGAAGCCGCGCAGCTACACCCGCGACATCGACTGGGGCGTGCCGGTGCCGCTCGACGGCTGGCGCGACCGCCCCGACAAGCGCATCTACGTCTGGTTCGACGCGGTGGTCGGCTACCTGTCGGCGTCCATCGAGTGGGCCCGCCGCACGGGCGACCCCGACGCGTGGCGGCAGTGGTGGCAGTCGCCGGACGCCGACGCCTACTACTTCATGGGCAAGGACAACATCGTCTTCCACTCCGAGATCTGGCCCGCCCAGCTGCTCGGCTACAACGGCGCCGGCGACAAGGGCGGCACCCCCGGCGACCTCGGCCGGCTCAACCTGCCCACCGAGGTGGTCTCGTCGGAGTTCCTCACCATGGAGGGGCGCAAGTTCTCGTCGTCGCGGCAGGTGGTCATCTACGTCCGCGACTTCCTGGCCCGCTACGACGCCGACGCGCTGCGCTACTTCATCGCCGTCGCCGGGCCGGAGACCCAGGACACCGACTTCACCTGGGCGGAGTTCCGCCGCCGCAACAACGACGAGCTGGTCGCCGGGTGGGGCAACCTGGTCAACCGGTCGGTCTCGATGGCGGCCAAGAACGTCGGCGCCGTCCCGACGCCGGGGGAGCTCACCGACGACGACCGGGCGCTGCTGGCCGCGACGTCCGGTGCCTTCGCCACCGTCGGCGACCTGCTGGCCCGCAACCGGCAGAAGGCCGCCGCGGGCGAGGCGATGCGGGTCGTCGGCGAGGCGAACAAGTACCTCTCCGACCAGGCGCCCTGGAAGCTCAAGGAGGACCTCGCCCGCCGCGACACGGTGCTGCACACGGCGCTGCAGGCGGTCAGCGACTGCAACGCGCTGCTGACCCCGTTCCTGCCGCACTCGGCGCAGAAGGTGCACGAGCTGCTCGGCGGCACCGGGGTGTGGTCCCCCGCGCCGCGCATCGAGGAGGTCACCGACCTCGACGACGGCTCGCCCTACCCGGTCATCACGGGCGACTACGGCGCCGGGCAGGCCGTGTGGGCCTCGCGACCGCTGCCGCCCGGCGCGCCGCTGTCCCCGCCCACGCCGGTGTTCCGCAAGCTCGACGAGGCGGTGGTGGAGGAGGAGTTGTCCCGCCTCGAGGACCACGGGACGTCCGCATGACGGCGGTCGTGGCCCTGACCGACGGGCTGGGGACGGCGTGAGCCGGTCGGCGTCGGCCCGGGCGAACCGCCGGGGTGACCTCCCGCCGTCCCCGGAGCCGTTGCCGGCCCCGGCGCTGGACAGCCACACCCACCTCGACATCGTGGTGGGGGAGCGGCCGGCCCACGGCGCGGGCGACGAGGGCCGGCCGGACGACGACGCGGTGGACGCCGAGATCGCGGCCGCCGCGGCGGTCGGCGTCCCGCGGCTGGTGCAGGTCGGCGTCGACGTCCCGTCGTCGCGGTGGTCGGCGGCGCTGGCGGCCCGGCACCCGGCGGTGCTGGCCGCGGTCGCCCTCCACCCCAACGAGGCCGGCGCCGGCGCCGCGGACGACGGGGCGCTGGCCGAGATCGACCGGCTGGCGGCCCGGCCCCGGGTGCGCGCGGTGGGGGAGACCGGCCTGGACCGCTACCGCACCGGGCCGGACGGCTGGGCCGCCCAGGAGGCGTCGTTCCGGGCGCACGTCCGCATCGCGAAGCGCCACGGCAAGGCCCTGGTCGTCCACGACCGCGACGCGCACGACGAGGTGCTGCGGGTGCTGGACGACGAGGGCGCGCCCGAGCACGTGGTCATGCACTGCTTCTCCGGCGACGCCGCCTTCGCCCGGGCCTGCGTCGAGCGCGGCTTCGTGCTGTCGTTCGCGGGCACGGTCACCTTCGCCAACGCCGGCGGCCTGCGCGAGGCGGCCGCCGTCACCCCGGTCGACCGGATGCTCGTCGAGACCGACGCGCCCTTCCTCACCCCGACGCCGTACCGCGGCCGGCCCAACGCCTCCCGGTTGGTGCCGCTCACGGTCCGCGCGCTCGCCGACCTCACCGGCGCGGACCTGCCGGAGTTCTGCGACCACCTCACCCGGACGGCGGAGCGGGTCTTCGGCACCTGGTAGCAGGCGCCGGCCGCTGTCGCGTCGACCGGACCGCTACCGCAGCCGCACGTCGGAGCCGCCCGGTGCCCGGGCCGCGCGGCAGCGAGGTCGACCCCGATCCGGTGTCGTGACGGTGTTGTGACGGGCGCCGCCCACCGCGCAGCGTTACGGGGGACACTGACGGCGTGGGTCGCCTCATCGCCGTCGTCCTCTTCATCGCCGTGCTCGTGCCGGGCATCCTGCTGGCCCGCGCGTGGTGGCTCGCCGCGGGCCGCCGGGCGGTGGCGGCGACCGGCGTCGAGCTGGCCGAACCGACCCCGGAGGGCACCGTCGTGCTGCGCCGGCAGGCGCAGCACGGACGGCGGGTCCGCGCGCTGGGCTGGCTGCTCGGCGTGGCCGGCATCGTGGCCAGCGTCGTCCTGTTCGCCGAGGCCTCGGTCTTCCTCTGGTTGCCGGCGCTGGTGGTCGGGCTGCTGGCCGGCGTGCTGCTCGCCGAGGCCACCCGGCCCCGGCCGCGGTGGACGCTCACCGATCCGCCGCGCCGACCGAAGCAGGGCGAGCTGATCTCCGCGTGGCTGCTGTGGACGATGCGCGGCGTGCTGGTCGCCGAGCTCGGTACCGCGGTCCTGCTGGCCCGGGCCGGGGAGCTGCCGGGCACGGTCGCCTGGGCGGCCGTCGTCGCCCCGGCGGCAGCCTGGCTGCTGGCCGAGGTCGCCCTGCTGCGCGCCCTCGTCCGCCCGCTCCCGGCGACGGGGGCCGACGTGCCGGTCGACGAGGCGCTGCGCACCTGGACGGCGCACCTGGTGACGGCGGGCGCCAGCGTCCTCGGGCTGCTGCCGCTGGGCACCCTGTTGCTCGTCGCGGGCATCGAGCTGGGCGAGCGGGTCACCGAGGGCTTCGACCTGGCCCCGGTCGCCCTCGTGGCCGGCGGCTTCTCCGCGCTGGCTGCCGGCGTCGCGGTGGCCGGCTTCCTGGTCACCTGGCTGCGGCCGGTGCGGTCGAACGCCCGCGCCCTGGCCGGCTGAGCGGCCGGCCGGGCCGGACCCCTCCGGGCGCGGACCCGGCCGTCCTACCCGGTCCGGCGCGATTGCTGCTGTGCGGCTTCTCACGGCCGATCCCCGTCCGCACCACCTGTCCCGGGCGCCTCACCCGGCACGTCGTGCACTCTCCGTGTCGGCGTGCCGACACAACGCTTTCCTGACCGGCTGCTTCACTTCGGGCGCACCATTGCCACCCGCACCCTTTTCGTTATCGTGTCGTGACCGACAGCCGGGATGGGGACCGATCCGGGCGGCGTGACCGACCGGAGCCCGGCTCCAGGACGGCCGCTGACCGGGCAGGCCTCGCGGCGGGCGGACCGTCCTCACCGGCGGTGCGCCCGTGCCCCTGCCCGGGCTCCGTGACCCCCCGTGGAAGTGCCGTGCGCCGCTCGATCCAGCTCAGCCTGTTCGCCGTCGTGATCCTCGGACTCGTCGGCGGTCTCCTCGCGTACCTCGCGGCCCAGAAGTCGGTGACCCTCACCGTCGACGGGCAGAGCCGCGCGGTGAGCACGTATGCCGGCACCGTCGGCGAGGTGCTCGAGGAGGAGGGCGTCACGCCCGGCGAGCACGACGTGGTCCTCCCCGACGTCGAGCAGGCGGTCGCCGACGGCGACACCGTCGTCCTCAACCGCGCCCGGCCGCTGCAGCTGACCGTCGACGGCGTGTCCCGCGAGGTCTACGTCACCGCGCTCTCCGTCGACGAGGCGCTCGCCCAGCTCGGCTACCGGTCGGGCGAGGAGCTCGTGCTCTCGGCCAGCCGCAGCGAGCGGCTCCCGCTCGACGGCATGGAACTGTCGATCACCACGCCGAAGGACGTCGTCCTCGTCGCCGACGGCCAGGAGCGGGTGGTCACCACGACCGCCGCCACCGCGAGCGACCTGCTCGCCGAGCAGGGCATCGCGCTCAGCGCCACCGACCGGACCAGCCTGTACCCGCACCAGGCGCTGCTGGACCGGATGCGCCTGCAGGTCTTCCGCGTGCAGGTGACCGAGGTGCCCCAGGCCGCGGCGATCCCGCACGGGCGGGTCGAGACGCCCGACGCCGAGGCGTTCAAGGGCGAGAAGACCGTGACCCAGCAGGGCGTGGACGGCGAGCAGGTGACCACCTTCCGCGTGACGGTCACCGACGGTGTGGAGACCGGCCGCGAGCAGCTCGCGACCTCGGTCACCCGCCAGCCGGTCGACGAGGTGGTCGCGGTCGGCACCAAGGACCGTCCGGCGCCCACCACGCCGTCGGTCTCGGCGGCCGGGGGCGGCGTCTGGGACCGCCTCGCCCAGTGCGAGTCCGGCGGCAACTGGGCGATCAACTCGGGCAACGGCTACTACGGCGGCCTGCAGTTCTCCCTGGGCACCTGGAAGGCCCACGGCGGGACCGGGATGCCGCACCAGAACAGCCGCGAGCAGCAGATCGCGATCGCCGAGCGGGTCAAGGCCTCGCAGGGCTGGGGTGCCTGGCCCAGCTGCACCCGCAAGCTCGGCCTCCGCTGACGACGGCCTCCGCTGACGACGGCCTCCGCTGACGCCCGACCCGCGCTGACGAACCGCCTCCGCTGACGCCTCCCGCGGTCCCGGACGGGCTGCTCGGCCCCGCGGCCATCCGCGAGCTGGCCGAGCAGCTCGACCTGCGCCCCACCAAGATGCTGGGGCAGAACTTCCTGCACGACGCGAACACCATCCGCCGCATCGTCCGCACGGCCGAGGTGCGACCGGACGACGTGGTGGTCGAGGTCGGCCCCGGTCTGGGGTCGCTGACGCTGGGCCTGCTGCCCGCGGTGTCCCGGGTCGTCGCCGTCGAGATCGACCCCCGCCTGGCCGCGCGGCTGCCGGTGACGGTGGCCGACCGCCTCCCGGCCGTCGCCGACCGGTTGGACGTCGTCGCGGCCGACGCCCTGCGGGTCACCGGGATCCCCGGCCCGCCGCCGACGGCGCTCGTGGCCAACCTGCCCTACAACGTGGCCGTGCCGGTCCTGCTGCACCTGCTGGAGCTGCTGCCGACGCTGCGGCGCGCGCTGGTGCTCGTGCAGGCGGAGGTCGCCGAGCGGCTGGCGGCGGCGCCGGGCACGCCGGCCTACGGGGTGCCGTCGGTCAAGGCCGCCTGGTACGGCGAGGTCCGCCGCGCCGGAGCGGTGGGACGGCGGGTCTTCTGGCCGGAGCCGAACGTCGACTCCGGGCTGGTGGCCCTGGTCCGGCGGCCGCCGCCCCAAGGGGACCGCGCGGCTACCTTCGCCGTCGTGGACGCCGCCTTCGCGACCCGACGCAAGAGCCTGCGCGCCGCCCTCGCCCGCTGGGCGGGCAGCCCGGCGGCCGCGGAGGCCCGGCTGCGCGCCGCGGGCATCGACCCCGCCGTCCGCGGCGAGCAGCTGTCGGTCGCCGACTTCGCCCGCCTCGCGGCGACGCCGCCGGTGCAGGCGTGACGCGCGGCCGCCGGCGTCCGGGCAGCGACCGGCCGCGCCCGCACGGCGGCGCCCGGTGACCGGGCCCGTCGACGCGGCGCTGTCGGCCGACGAGGCGGTGACCGCGCGCGCCCCGGCCAAGGTGAACGTGCACCTGTCGGTCGGTCCGCTCCGGGACGACGGCTTCCACGAGCTCCGCACCGTCTACCTGGCGGTGTCCCTGGTCGACACCGTCACCGTCCGGCCGGGCGACGGTCTCGCGCTGTCGGTCAGCGGGGAGGGCGCCCACGCCGCGACCGGACCGGACCGGGTGCCCACCGACGCCCGCAACCTCGCGTGGCGCGCGGCCGAGCTGCTCGCCACGCACGCCGGCGTCCCCGCCGACGCGCACATCGCCATCGACAAGGCCGTTCCGGCCGCCGCGGGCCTCGCCGGTGGCAGCGCCGACGCCGCGGCTACGCTCGTGGCGCTGGACCGGCTGTGGGGCACCCGCGCTAGCCGGGACGACCTGGCCGGCCTGGCCGCCCGGCTGGGCAGCGACGTCCCGTTCGCCCTGGTCGGCGGGGTCGCCCTGGGCACCGGTCGCGGTGAGCGGCTCTCGCCCGTCCTGGCCCGCGGGCCGTGGCACTGGGCGCTCGGGATCGCCGGCGAGGGGCTCTCGACGCCGGCCGTCTACGCCGAGCTCGACCGGCTGCGGGCGGGGGGCCGCGGGGCCGGCCGACCGGCCGGAGGTGAGGAGTCGGTGCTCGCGGCGCTCCGCGGCGGACCGTCGTCCGCCCTCGGCGCGGCGCTCGCCAACGACCTCCAGGCGCCGGCGACCAGCCTGCGGCCGGACCTGCGGCGGGCGCTGCGCGCCGCGCGCGAGGCCGGGGCGGTCGCGGCGCTGGTCAGCGGTTCGGGGCCGACGGTCGCCGCGCTGGCCGAGGACGCCGACGACGCGGTCCGGCTGGCCGCCGCGCTCGCCGGCGAGGGCGTGTTCCGGACGGTGCGCGCCGTCCACGGCCCGGTGCCCGGCGCCCGCGTCGTGGCCTGACGCCCGGACCGGCGGGGCGCCGGCTCCGGCGCTACGGCGTGGCGGGCCCGTCGACCAGGTCGGGGTGGGGATCGAGGTGCGACAGCCCGTTGTAGGCCAGGTTGACCAAGTGGGCGGCCACCTCCCGCTTGCCGGGCGAGCGGGTGTCGAGCCACCACTGGCCGACCAGCGCCACCATGCCGACCAGCGCCTGGCTGTAGAGCTCGGCGAGCCGGGGATCGTAACTGCGCTTCTCGAACTGGCGGCCGAGGATGTGCTCGACCTTGCGGGCCACCTCGCCGATCAGCGAGGAGAAGGTCCCGGTCGTGCTGGTGACCGGGGAGTCGCGGGTGAGCACCCGGAACCCGTCGGTGTCCTCCTCGATGTAGTCGAGGAGCACGAGCGCCGCCCGCTCCAGCAGCTCGCGCGGGTGCCCACCCGAGGAGAGGGCCGACTCGAAACGCACCAGCAACCGCTGCATCTCCCGGTCGACGACGACCGCGTACAGCCCCTCCTTGCCGCCGAAGTGCTCGTAGACGACCGGCTTGCTCACGTCGGCGCGAGCGGCGACCTCCTCGATCGAGGTGGCCTCGTAACCGCGCTGGCCGAACAGCTCGCGGGCGACGTCCAGCAACTGCTGGCGGCGCTGGGCGCCGGTCATCCGTACCCGTGGCCGGGCCGGGCTGCTGCTCATGACGGCGCTCCCATGGGCTCATCGTGCCGGGGACGCCGCCGCCCGGGCCACCGGCGTCGTGCCGGTGACCCGGGCGGGGCGATCGAGCGCGAGGACCCGCCGGGATCAGGCGGCGGCTGGTGCCGACCCCGGCGCCCGCCGCTTGGCGGCCAGCCGGACCGGATCGGGCCACTTGACGTCGCGGGCCCAGCCGAGCTTCTCGAACAGCCAGATGACGCGGGCACTGATGTCCACCTGGCCGCGCAGCACGCCGTGCCGGGCGCAGGTCGGGTCGGCGTGGTGCAGGTTGTGCCACGACTCGCCGAAGCTGAGCAGCGCCAGCGGCCAGAAGTTGGTCGAGCGGTCCCGGGCGGTGAACGGCCGGTTGCCGACCGTGTGGCAGATGGAGTTGATCGACCAGGTCACGTGGTGCAGCAGCGCCACGCGCACCAGGCCGGCCCAGAAGAAGGCCGTCGCGGCGCCGGCCCAGCTCATCGTGACCAGCCCCCCGATCAGCGCCGGGAGCAGGATGCCCACGCCCGCCCAGACGACGAACAGGTCGCTGGTCCGCCGGACGGCGCCGTCCTTGAGCAGGTCCGGGGCGTAGCGGGCCGGGTTGGTCTGCCGGCGGTCGAACAGCCAGCCGACGTGCGCGTGGAACATGCCCTTGGCCAGCGCCCGGAGGTCGTCGCCGTACCGCCAGGGCGAGTGCGGATCGCCGGCGCGGTCGGAGAAGGCGTGGTGGCGGCGGTGGTCGGCGACCCACTGCACCACCGGGCCCTGCACCGCCATGCACCCGGCGACGGCCAGGGCGATGCGCAGCCCGCGGTGGGCCTTGAACGACCCGTGGGTGAAGTGGCGGTGGAAGCCGACCGTGATGCCCAGCCCGGTGAGCACGTAGAAGACGGCGAACAGCGTCACGTCGGTCCACGACAGACCCCAGCCCCACACGGCGGGCACGGCCGCCGCCAGGGCGAGGAAGGGCACGAGGACGAAGGCGTACAGCGCCAGCTGCTCGCCGGTGCCCTTCTCCGCGCCGAGGGCGTTCGCCGGCAGACCTGCGTCGGGGTCGGGGCGCGGCGGCGCGGTGGGCCGGGTGAGTGCGGGAGCTGACACGGGGTCTCCTGGGTGGCCGGGGCGGGGCGTCGTGGGGTGGCGGACGTCTCACCCCGGAGCTACGTGGCCGTAAGTTACGCCTCCGTAGGGATGGCTGCAGCGGGGGCTCCCGGCGCACGCCGCCGCCGGGCCGCGGCCGGCGGGCCGTGGGCCGGCGGTTGCCGGCCCGCAGGGCCCGGGGCGCGGACGGGCCGGTGGGTGCCGGGCGGCCGCCCGCAATAGGCTCGGAACCGGCGCCGGCCCCGTCACCGGCGCTCGCGCGGCCCGCTGGCGGCCGCGTGGGATGGGGGATGGGGTAATCGGCAGCCCGCCGGCCTTTGGAGCCGGGAAGTCTCGGTTCGAGTCCGAGTCCCCCAGCCAGACGTCCGTGCGGCACGCCGTCGTGCGCCGCGCCGTCCGCCGAGGAGATCCGTGACCCGTTCGCACACGCCGCCGCCGGGCGGCCCGGCTCCCGCCGCCGGGGTCGCCGCCGTCGTCGTCCTGGCCGCCGGCCAGGGCACCCGGATGCGCTCCTCGACGCCCAAGGTCCTCCACCCGCTGGGCGGGCGCTCGATGCTCGGCCACGTGCTGGCCGCCACCGAGCCGCTCGGTGCGGGCGCCACGGTCGTGGTCGTGGGGGCGGGCCGGGACGCCGTCGAGGCCCACCTCGCGGAGATCGCGCCCAAGGCGCTGCCCGTCGTCCAGGAGGAGCAGCGGGGATCCGGGCACGCCGCCGCCGTCGCGCTCGCCGCGGTGCCCGACGTCGAGGGCCCGGTGCTGCTGGTCAACGGCGACGCCCCGCTGCTGCGCACCGGCACCGTCGCCGCTCTCGTCGAGGAGCACGCGCGGGCGGGCAACGCGTTGACCGTGCTGACCGCCGAGGTCGACGAGCCCACCGGCCTCGGGCGGATCGTCCGCGACACCGGCGGGGCGGTGACCGCGATCGTCGAGGAGCGCGACGCCACCCCGGAGCAGCGGACGATCCGCGAGATCAACGCCGGGGTGTACGTCGGCGACGCGACCGCGCTGCGCCGGGCGCTGGCCCGCGTCGGTCAGGACAACGACCAGGGGGAGCAGTACCTCACCGACGTCCTCGGGCTGCTCGTCGACGAGGGGGCGCCGGTCGGCGGTGTGCGCGCGGAGGATCCGGACGACGTCCTCGGCTGCAACGACCACCGCGAGCTGGCTCTCCGGCGCCGCCAGCTCAACGACCGCGTCCTCGACGACCTCATGCGGTCCGGGGTCACCGTCGTCGACCCGGCCACCACGTGGGTCGACGTCACCGCCGCCGTCGCTCCGGACGCCGTCCTGCACCCCGGCGTGCAGCTGCACGGCACGACCTCCGTGGCCGCCGGTGCGGCCGTCGGCCCCGACAGCACGCTGCAGGACACCGAGGTGGGGGAGGAGGCCACCGTCGTCCGGGCGCACTGCGTCGGAGCCGTCGTCGGCCCCCGGGTCTCCGTCGGACCGTTCGCCTACCTGCGGCCCGGCACGCGGCTGGGCCCCGGCGCGAAGGTGGGCACCTTCGTCGAGACCAAGAACGCCGACGTCGGCGAGGGCTCCAAGGTGCCCCACCTCTCCTACGTCGGCGACGCCACGATCGGGCGCGGCACGAACATCGGGGCGGCCACCGTCTTCGTCAACTACGACGGGGTGGCCAAGCACCACACGACGATCGGCGACCACGCCCGCACCGGCGCAGACAACATGTTCGTCGCGCCGGTGACCGTCGGGGACGGCGCCTACACGGCCGCGGGATCGGTCATCACGACCGACGTGGAGCCGGGCGCCATGGCGGTCGCACGGGCCCGGCAGCGCAATGTGGCAGGCTGGGTGCGCCGGAGAAGGCCCGGGACGGCGGCCGCCGAGGCAGCGGCAGCCGCCGAGGAGCGTGCGGGCGCGTCCCGGTCGCCGTCCGACCCGTCCGGCGCCGACGACGACCAGTAGGGGTAGCGGAGCCGATGAGCGCGATCCGTCAGACGCCCAGCAAGAGCCTGATGCTCTTCTCCGGCCGGGCCTTCCCCGAGCTGGCCGACGAGATCGGCGGGCACCTGGGGGTCACGCCGACGCCCACGGCCGCCTACGAGTTCGCCAACGGCGAGCTGTTCGTGCGCTTCGAGGAGTCGGTGCGCGGCTGCGACGCCTTCGTCGTGCAGAGCCACACCGCGCCGCTCAACACGTGGCTGATGGAGCAGCTGATCATGGTCGATGCGCTGAAGCGCGCGTCGGCCAAGCGGATCACCGTCGTCGCCCCGTTCTTCCCCTACGCCCGGCAGGACAAGAAGCACCGCGGCCGGGAGCCGATCTCCGCCCGCCTGGTGGCCGACCTGTTCAAGACCGCGGGCGCCGACCGGCTGATGACCGTCGACCTGCACACCGCGCAGATCCAGGGGTTCTTCGACGGCCCGGTCGACCACCTGTTCGCCCTCGACCTGCTCGCCTCGCAGGTCGAGCAGCGCTGGGGTGACCGCGACATCACCGTCGTCTCGCCCGACTCCGGTCGCGTGCGCGTCGCGGAGCGCTGGACCGACCGCCTCGGCGGCCGCCCGCTGGCGTTCATCCACAAGACCCGCGACCCGTCGCGGCCCAACGAGGTCGTCGCCAACCGCGTCGTCGGGGAGGTGCAGGGCCGCGTCTGCATCCTCGTCGACGACATGATCGACACCGGCAGCACGATCGTGAAGGCCGCCGAGACGCTGTTCGAGGCCGGCGCCGCCGACGTCATCGTCACCGCGACGCACGGCGTGCTCTCCGGTGCCGCCGTCGACCGGCTCAAGAACAGCCGGATCAGCGAGGTCATCGTCACCAACACGCTGCCCATCGAGCCGGAGCGGCAGTTCGACAAGCTGACCGTGCTCTCCATCGCCCCGCTGCTGGCGCGGGCGATCAAGGAGGTCTTCGAGGACGGCTCGGTCACCAGCCTGTTCGCCGGGGCGAGTTGATCTGTCGCCCTCCGGGCTCCAACCGCGGCCAGGTGCCGTGCCCCCCGTTGCGCCGAGCCCTGCCTCGCCGTCCCGTCGGGGAGCCTTCGGCCCCCGCGCCGGGACGACGACCTCGCACGCGTCCTGCGTGGCGAACCGCGGCCAGGTGCCGTGCCCCGGTTCGCGCTGAGCCCTGCCTCGCCGTCCCGTCGGGGAGCCTCCGGCCCCCGCGCCGGGACGACGATCCCGCACGCGTCCTGCGTGGCGAACCGCGGCCAGGTGCCGTGCCCCCCGTTGCGCCGAGCCCTGCCTCGCCGTCCCGTCGGGGAGCCTCCGGCCCCCGCGCCGGGACGACGCGCGCTGGGGTAGCCTCGTGGTCGTTGCCCGGCGAGGGAGACGGTCCGACCGTGCTCCGTGATCGACGTGCACGCTCCCGGTGGCCTCCGGCCCGTCGGGGTGTGCCGCGCTCGTGCGCCGGCCCGCAGCCCCGATCGCCACTCCCGAGGAGCACAGAACCGTGGCCGACTTCCGCCTCGTCGCCGAGCGCCGCACCGAGTTCGGCAAGGGCAGTGCCCGCCGCACCCGCCGTGAGGGTCGCGTCCCCGCCGTCCTGTACGGGCACGGCCAGGACGTCGTGCACCTCTCCCTGCCTGCCCGCGAGTTCGCCGCGGCGCTGCGCAACGGCGGCAGCAACGCGCTGCTGACCGTCGTCCTGGACGGCAAGGAGCAGCTCGCGCTGACCAAGGACGTGCAGCGCGACCCGCTGACCCGCGTGCACGAGCACGCCGACCTGCTGATCGTCCGCCGCGGCGAGAAGGTCACCGTCGACGTCCCGGTGGTCGTCACCGGCGAGCCCGCCGCCGAGACGCTGGTCAGCGTCGAGCTGAACACCGTGTCGATCCAGGTGGCGGCGACCGCCATCCCCGAGTCGATCGAGGTGGACGTCACCGGCCGCGGCGCCCACGAGGGCGTCACCGGCGCCGACCTCCGCCTGCCGAGCGGCGCCACGCTGCTCACCGACGCCGACGCCCTCGTCGTCAACCTCATGGCCGCGCCGACCGCCGAGGCCCTCGAGGCCGAGCTGGAGCAGGCCGAGGCCGAGGCCGGCATCGAGAAGGCCGTCGCCGAGACCGAGGCGCCGGAGGCCGGCGCCGCCCCGGCCCGCGAGGCCGGTGCGGCCGGTGCCGCCGGCCAGGGTGACGTCGTCCCCGAGCCGCAGGACCAGGGCAGCGGCGAGTCGATGCAGGCGACCGAGAACAGCTGAGGGATCCGCTGACCGACAGCACGATCCGCGGGGGCGCCGGCACTTCCGGCACCCCCGCGGGCGCACCCTCCGGGGGCCCGTTCCTCGTCGTCGGGCTCGGCAACCCGGGGCCCGGCTACGCCGGCAACCGGCACAACGTCGGAGTCATGGTGCTCGACGAGCTGGCCGCCCGGGCCGGCATCCGGCTCTCGCCGGGGAAGGGCGCTCGCGCGCGGGCGGTCGCCGGCGACGGGCGGCTGGCCGGACGACGGGTCGTCCTCGCCAGGCCGATGACGTACATGAACGAGTCGGGGGGGCCGGTGCGCGGGCTGCTCGACTACCACTCCATCGACCCGGCCGACCTGGTCGTGCTGCACGACGAGCTGGACCTGCCCTTCGCGACCGTGCGGCTCAAGCGCGGCGGCGGCGAGGGCGGGCACAACGGGCTTCGCTCGGTGAGCCGGTCGCTGGGCACGAAGGACTACCTGCGCGTGCGGGTCGGCATCGGCCGCCCGCCCGGCCGGCAGGACCCCGCCGACTTCGTGCTCAAGGACTTCTCCGCGACCGAGCGCAAGGATCTCGACTGGCTGGTCGCCGAGGCGGCGGACGCGGCCGAGGCGCTGCTCGAGCGCGGTCTCGAGGGTGCGCAGAACCTGGTGCACCCGCGGACCTGAGCCGCCGTCCGGGGGCGGACAGCGGGCATCATTCCGCTGTGCACCACCACGGACGGCGTGCACCACACGGACGGCGTCGACCGGGGCGTCTCGTCCGCCGGTCACCGACCGTGGTGCAGGTCTCGGAGCGCAGGGGTCGGGGACTCCGCCCGGCGACGCGGTCGGGTGACCCGGGCCATGGTCACTCTCCGGAGCCGGGTGTCGGGTTCTCGTCGCCTACCGCCTCGAACGCGACCGATGACGGAACGTGAGCAACGCCCAGGCGTGGCGGTGCGTGGCGCCGCCCGGACGGGGGAGGGGTGACCATCTGTGTTGACCACGGGATGACTTTGCGTGATCGTCATTCCTGCTTCGACTGGGGTTCACGTAGTCGGTCCGGGCAGCGGCAGCATACGGAGCCTCGTCGTCGCTCGGCGCAAGACTGCTACATCACGGGGGTAACGTGCTGCTCGACATCAACGGGGGCGGAAGAACGACGTCGACGACGGCGACCGTGGTGAGACCCGTCCGGGAGGTCGACGTCGGCGCACCGGCGTCCCGCCCGCGCAAGCAGGCCGCGTGGTCGCACCGTTACCGCTGGTCGCTCGTTGCCTACGAGGCCCTCATCGCCTTCGTCGCCGGCGCCGTCGTCGTGGTCACCCGCCCCTCGGGCGTCGACCCCTCCGGTTCGCTGTTCTGGGCCGCGGCCATCCTCGTGATCGCCTGGCCGACCCTGCTCGGCATCACCGGCGCCTACTCCGAGCGCGTGTTCGGGGCAGGCAGCGACGAGTTCCGCAACGTCGGGCGCGCGGGGCTGTGCCTGCTGGCCACCGCCGGCTTCGTCTCCTACGCCGCCGACCTCGACCTCAGCCGTGCGCTGGTGGTCCTCGCCGTGCCGCTGCTGATCCTGGCGACGATGCTCAGCCGGTGGCTGGGTCGCCGCGTGCTGCGCGCCCTCCGGGCCCGCGGGATGTGCACGAAGCGGGTGGTCGTCGTCGGGCGCGGCGCCTCGGCGCTCGACCTGATCCGCCAGCTCCGCCGGGAGAAGACTTCCGGCATGCAGGTGGTCGCCGCGTGCGTCACCGTGCCCGACCGCGCCCGGGTCAGCCAAGCCGCCCGCCTCCCCGTCGGAACCCTGGACGAGGTCGTCGACGTCGCCACCCGGTTCGAGGCGGACGCCATCGCCGTGACGTCGGCGAGCGAGACGGCCGCGCAGTACCTCCGCGAGCTGTCCTGGCAGCTGGAGGGCACGAACATCGAGCTGCTGGTGTCGCCCGGCCTGGTCGAGGTGGCCGGCCCGCGGCTGCACATCCGCCCCTTCGAGGGCCTGCCGCTGCTGGCCGTGGAGCAGCCCTGCTTCGAGGGCTGGCGCCGGATGATCAAGGGTGCGGTCGACCGGACGGGGGCGTTCCTGGCCCTGCTTCTGATGGCTCCGGTCATCGGCACGATCGCGGTGGCCGTCCGGCTGTCCAGCCCGGGGCCGGTGCTCTACCGCCAGAAGCGGATCGGCATCAACGGCCGGACCTTCACCATGCTCAAGTTCCGCAGCATGGTCACCGGCGCCGACCAGCAGCTGGACGCCCTGGAGTCGGCCAACATCTCCGACGGCCCGCTGTTCAAGGTGCGCGACGACCCGCGCGTGACCTCGGTCGGCCGCTGGCTGCGCCGGCTGTCCCTCGACGAGCTGCCGCAGTTGTGGAACGTCCTCAACGGGACGATGTCGCTGGTCGGTCCGCGCCCTCCGCTGCCGGGCGAGGTGGAGCAGTACGACAGTTCGGTCAGCCGGCGGCTGCTGGTCAAGCCCGGGCTCACCGGCCTGTGGCAGATCTCCGGCCGCAGCGATCTCCCGTGGGAGGAGGCCGTGCGCCTCGACCTCCGCTACGTGGAGAACTGGTCGCTGGCCATGGACGCGATGATCATCTGGAAGACCGCCTACGCGGTGCTGAAGGCCCGCGGGGCCTACTGACACCGAGTCCGAGCGACGCGACGTCCGACCGGGGGATCCCGGTCGGACGTCGCGTCGTGCGTTCGGGCCGGCTGGGCACCGACGGGGTCGTCCGCACGCGCGCCCGAGCCGATCGGACGTCGGAGCGGCGCGGCGAGCCCGCACCGCGCGGACTAGCCTGGGACGCCGACTGCGTCGTACGCAGCAGCGGTCCAGGCCGTCGGTGTGATCCCGCCGGTCCAACGCGATCGCCACCTCGCCCTCCCGTTCCGGATCCAGGAGTGGACCACTTGTGACTCTGCGCGGCGTGCTGGACGTCGTCCTGACCGACCCGGGCATGGCCCGCGTGATGGCGGCCATCGGCAGCGCGTCCCTCGCGGTGACCGCCCCGCCGCCGGTGCAGCCCCTCGTCGCCGCCGCGCTGGCCGCGGGCCGACGCGGCGGCCGCACCAGCGGCGGCGGCTCCAGCGGCGGCGGCTCCAGCGGCGGCGGCTCCAGCGACGACGGCGGAGCCGGCGTACCGGTGCTGGTCGTCACCGCGGGTGAGCGGGACGCCGACCTGGTCGCCGAGCAGCTGCGGTGCTTCCTGCCCGACCGCCGCGTCGAGACCTTCCCCGCCTGGGAGACGCTGCCGCACGAGCGGCTCTCCCCGCGGGCCGACACCGTCGGGCGCCGGCTCGCCGTGCTCCGCGACCTCGCCCACCCCGACGCCGGGAACGGGGCGGTCGACGTCCTCGTCGCCCCGGTGCGCAGCGTGCTGCAGCCGCTCGCGCCCGGCCTCGGCGACCTGACCCCGGTCGAGCTGCGGCCCGGCGACACCGCCGAGCTCGACGACGTCGCCCGGGCGCTGGTCGACGCCGCCTACACCCGCGTCGAGCTGGTCGAGAAGCGGGGCGAGTTCGCCGTCCGCGGCGGGCTGCTCGACGTCTTCCCGCCCACCGAGCCGCACCCCGTGCGGGTCGAGTTCTGGGGCGACGAGGTCGACGAGCTGCGCTACTTCTCCGCCGCCGACCAGCGCTCGCTCGACGAGCGCCCCGAGCGGCTGTGGGCGCCGCCGTGCCGGGAGCTGCTGCTCACCCCCGCGGTGCGCGAGCGGGCGACCGCGCTGGCTGCCGACCACCCGGGCCTCGCCGACCTGCTCGGCAAGCTGGCCGAGGGCATCGCCGTGGAGGGCATGGAGGCGCTCACGCCGGTGCTGGTCACCGGCGGGGCGGGCGGGGACGGTGCCGCGGAGCTGCAGCTGCTCACCGATCTGCTGCCCCGCGACACGCACGTGCTGGTCTGCGACCCCGAGCGGGTGCGCAGCCGGGCCGCCGACCTGGTGCGGACGGCGGAGGAGTTCCTCGCCGCGAGCTGGGCGACCGCCGCGGAGGCCGGCGAGGCGCCGCTGGACCTCGGGGCGTCGTCCTTCCGCGACCTCGCCGAGGTGGAGACCGCCGCCCGCCTCCGCGGCCTGCCGTGGTGGACCACCGGGGCCTTCACCCTCACCTCCGAGGACGACGACGAGCACGTCACCCTCGCCGCGTCGACGGTCGAGCGGTTCTCCGGTGACGTGCCGCGCGCCATCGAGCAGCTGCGCGGCTGGTCGCGCGAGGGCTGGCGGGTGGTGGTCACCTTCGCCGGACCGGGTCCCGCGCAGCGGGCCGCCGACCAGTTCACCGAGGCCGACCTCGGCGTCCGGCTCGTGCCCGACATCGCCCGCACCCCGGACGCCGGCCTCGCCCACATCACGCAGGGCAACCTGGAGGCCGGGTTCGCCTTCCCCGGCGTCCGGCTGGCGCTGCTCACCGAGCACGACCTGACCGGCCAGCGCGGCGCCAACATGCGCGACGCGGTGAAGATGCCCGCCCGGCGGCGCAACGCGGTCGACCTCGTCCAACTGCAGCCCGGCGACCTCGTCGTCCACGAGCAGCACGGCATCGGCCGGTACGTCGAGATGGTCAGCCGCACCGTGAACGGCGGCCAGCGCGACTACCTGATCGTCGAGTACGCGCCGAGCAAGCGGAACCAGCCGCCGGACCGGTTGTTCGTGCCCACCGACGCGCTCGACCAGCTCACCCGCTACGTCGGCGGCGAGCAGCCGGCCCTGTCCAAGCTCGGCGGCGCCGACTGGCAGAAGACCAAGGGGCAGGCGCGCAAGGCGGTCAAGCAGATCGCCGCCGAGCTCATCCGCCTCTACAGCGCGCGGATGGCCACGAAGGGGCACGCCTACGGGCCCGACACCGTCTGGCAGCGCGAGCTCGAGGACGCCTTCCCGTTCCACGAGACCCCCGACCAGCTGGCCGCCATCGACGAGGTCAAGGCCGACATGGTGCAGCCCGTGCCGATGGACCGGATCATCTGCGGGGACGTCGGCTACGGGAAGACCGAGATCGCCGTCCGGGCCGCGTTCAAGGCGGTGCAGGACGGCAAGCAGGTCGCCGTCCTGGTGCCGACGACGCTGCTGGCCAACCAGCACTTCAAGACCTTCTCCGAGCGGGTCGCGCAGTTCCCGGTGAAGGTAGGGGTGCTGTCGCGGTTCCAGTCCGACGCCGAGTCGCGGCAGATCCTCGACGAGCTCGCGCGAGGTGAGGTCGACATCCTCGTCGGCACCCACCGCCTGCTGCAGCCCACCACCCGGTTCAAGGACCTCGGCCTGGTCATCGTCGACGAGGAGCAGCGCTTCGGCGTCGAGCACAAGGAGTACCTCAAGACCATGCGGACGGCGGTCGACGTGCTGTCGATGTCCGCGACGCCGATCCCGCGCACGCTTGAGATGTCGCTGACCGGCATCCGAGAGATGTCGACGATCCTCACCCCGCCCGAGGAGCGGCACCCGGTGCTCACCTACGTCGGCGCGTGGGACGACAAGCAGATGGCCGCCGCGATCCGTCGCGAGCTGCTCCGCGACGGCCAGGTGTTCGTCATCCACAACCGCGTGCAGTCGATCGACAAGGCGGCGGCGAAGATCCGCTCGCTCGTGCCCGAGG
Organism: Geodermatophilus sp. YIM 151500; assembly: GCF_025716945.1. Classification (GTDB taxonomy): domain Bacteria; phylum Actinomycetota; class Actinomycetes; order Mycobacteriales; family Geodermatophilaceae; genus YIM-151500. The sequence continues at coordinate 199,963 of NZ_JAOVZT010000004.1, read as the reverse complement.
CGCGGGTCGCCGTGGGCCACGGGCAGATGAGGGAGCACGAGCTCGAGCGGATCATGGTCGGCTTCTGGGAGAAGGAGTACGACGTCCTGGTCGCGACGACGATCGTCGAGAGCGGCCTGGACATCCCGAACGCCAACACCCTGATCGTCGACCGGGCCGACACCTTCGGCCTCTCCCAGCTGCACCAGATCCGCGGCCGCGTCGGCCGCGGCCGCGAGCGGGCGTACGCGTACTTCACGTACGACCCGAACCGGCCGCTCACCGAGACCTCGGTCGACCGGCTCACCACCATCGCGCACAACACCGACCTCGGCGCCGGCATGGCCGTGGCGATGAAGGACCTGGAGATCCGCGGGTCGGGCAACCTGCTCGGCGGGGAGCAGTCCGGGCACATCGCCGGGGTCGGCTTCGACCTCTACGTGCGTCTCGTCGGCGAGGCCGTCGCCGACTACCGGGCCCAGGTCAGCGGCGAGGAGGCCCCGGCGGAGCCGCTGGAGGTGCGGGTGGACCTCCCGGTCGACGCGCACCTGCCGCACGACTACGTGCCCGGCGAGCGGCTGCGGATGGAGGCCTACCGCAAGGTCGCCGCGGTGCAGGACGACGCGCAGGCCCAGGCCGTGCTCGACGAGCTGACCGACCGCTACGGCGCTCCGCCGGCGCCGGTGCTGAACCTGCTCGCGGTGGCCCGCTTCCGCGCGGCGATGCGCCGGCTCGGGATCACCGAGGTGTCGCTGCAGGGACGCGCCATCCGGATCAGCCCGGTGCCGCTCCGCGAGTCGCAGCAGATGCGGCTGGCCCGCCTGGCCGACGGCGCCACCTACAAGTCGACCGTGGAGACGATCTCGCTCAAGGTGCCCGTCGGGCCGGACCGGCGGACGCCGCTGCGCGACGTCGCCCTGCTGGAGAACCTGCACGCCCTGCTCACCGGGGTGCTCGAGCAGCCGCGGGCAGCCTGAAAGAGGACCCCCCCCGCCCCCGCCACTCGCAGGCTCGCGGCGGGACCCTGCAGGGGGCCGCGGAACCGGGCCGCCGAGTGGCGCGCCCGAGGCACTCCACGGGCGCGCCGCGCGCGTGTGGCAACCTCGCGGGCGTGCTGAACCGTCGACTGACCGCGGTCGCCGCCGTCGGGGTGGCCCTGGTGGGCCTGACCGGCTGCCGCACGTCGCCCAGCGTGGCCGCCTACGTCGGGGACGAGCAGGTGAGCGTGGCCGAGCTGGAGGCCGCGGTCGACCGGCGCCTCGACGACCCGGCCCTCGCGGCGTTCGCCCAGGGGCAGCCGGACGTCTACACCCGCCAGGTGCTGACCACGCTGGTGCAGGACGCCGTCCACGAGGCCGCGGCCGCCCGGTACGGCGTGCGGGTCACCGACGACGACGTGCGCACCCGCATCGACGCGCTGCTCGGCGACGACGACCCCGAGCAGGTGTTCGCGCAGCTCGCCGGCCAGGGCCTGGGCTACGCCGACGTGTTCGCCAGCGTGCGCCAGCAGCTCGTGCGCCAGCGCATCGCCGAGTCCGAGGGCCTGGCGGAGGGACTGGCCCCGGAGGACCTGCAGGCCCGGTACGAGCAGGTCCGCGACCAGTTCACCGAGCTGGACTTCGGCTTCATCACCGTGCCCGACCAGGCCACCGCCGACGCGGTCCTGGCCCAGCTGACCGCGAACCCGGGCGGCTACCCGTCCGTGGCCGCCCAGTACGGCGGCCCCTACACGCTGGCGCAGACCGAGCAGCGCCCGCCCGCCGAGCTGCCCGCCCCGCTGCGGCAGCAGGCCGCGGCGGCCGCGCCCGGCACCGGGTTCTCCGTGGCGGTGCCCGAGACCGGCGGGATCGTGGTCGGCTTCGTGGCCGACCGGACGACGCCGTCGTTCGAGGAGCTGCGCCCGCGGCTGGAGCAGGAGGCGCTGGCCGCGGCCGACGAGCAGGTGCAGGAGCTGGTGGGCGAGGTCCGGGCCGACCTCGACGTCACCGTGAACCCGCGCTACGGCCGGCTCGAGGAGGGCGTGGTCGCGCCCGGCCGCGGCGGGCCGGTCGACATCCTGGACGCCGAGAGCTGACGCCGGGAGCTGACGCCGTGCCCGTCACGCTGGTCGTCACGGTCAGCCCGCGGCTGCCCGGCCTCCTGGGCGCCGAGGGCTGGCGGGCGGTGACCTCCGGCCGGCCGGTCGTCGCCCTCCCGGGGGCCGCGGCCGCGGCCGCGGCGCTCCGGGCGCAGGGCCTGGTGGTCGCCGACGTCCCGACGGCGGACGGCGCCGATCCCCCGGCCGTGGACGGCGCCGTCTGCCTGGCCGCGCCGGGGGAGGAACCGGCCGGCGTCCCGGTCGTGGCCGGGACCCCGGAGCCGCCGGGCACCCGGCTGCTCGACGTCGTCCGCGTCATGGACCGGCTCCGCTCGCCCGGCGGCTGCCCCTGGGACGCCGAGCAGACCCACGCCTCCCTCCGCGGCTACCTGCTGGAGGAGGCGCACGAGGCCTACGACGCGATCGTCGACGACGACGCCACCGCGATGCGCGAGGAGCTCGGCGACGTCCTGCTGCAGGTGGTCTTCCACGCGCGGGTCGCCGCCGAGGCCGGTGCCGACCGGCGGTTCGACGTCGACGACGTCGCCGGCGACCTGGTCGACAAGCTCGTCCGCCGGCACCCGCACGTCTTCGGGAACGCGGGGCCGCGCGACGTCGCCCAGGTGGAGGCGGGCTGGGAGGAGATCAAGCGGGCGGAGAAGCAGCGCCGCTCGCCCACCGAGGGCGTGTCCCGGTCGCAGCCGGCGGCCTCCTGGGGCGCGGCGCTGGTGCGCCGCGCCACGCGCGCCGGTCTGCCCGTGCCTCCGGCCGCCGAGCTCGCCGAGGACAGCCCGGAGCAGCTGGGGGAGCGGCTGCTGGCCGTCGTCACCGCCGCCGAGCAGTGCGGCTGGGACGTCGAGGACGCGCTGCGCGAGGCGGTGCGCCGGTACGCCGGGGAGCTGGACGCCGCGGCCCGCGCCACGCCCTGACCGGGCCGCAGCCCGTCGGGACCGGGTCCCGGCCGGCCGGCGTCAGCACGCGCTGCCCGCCGGAGCGTCGACGACCGTGACCTCCGGGGAGCCCGGGCGCCGGGGGCGCCGACCGAGCCATCGATCGGTGAGGTGGACGGTGCGCAGCGGCGCGAGCCCGATCGTCGCGAACACCGCCGCGCCGGCGGTGCCCACCCCGAGCCGTTCGACGAGGCCGGACCCGGCCGCCGAGCCGATCTCGCACCGGCCACCCCGACGGCCGGCACGCACGGGAACAGTGCGCCCGCGACCGGCAGCAGCCAGCGCAGCCGGTGCACGGTGGGCCCGGCGACCGCGCGTAGCGCCCCGCGGCCACGGTGGGGGCGGTCGCGCCGGTCCGCGTCCTCCCTCGTGTAGCGCAGCCCACGTCGGTCGCGGGTGACGACCCACGGGACCGGCACCTAGCGTGGGGAGCGGGCCCGCCCGGGTCCGACGTGCCCGGACGGTGAGGACGCCGCGGGCCCGGTCCCGCGGCGGCGACGACGCCCCGCGCCCCTTCCGTCCCGCCCGTCCGAGCGGCTGCGCGCCTCCGGCGAGGACAGGGCGCGCCCGCACGCGACCGAGGAGCCATCCCGCTGTTCCGCACATCCCTCCCGTCCGCAGCCCGCATCCCGTCGACCGCTGACCTGCCCGCTACGGCGGCGGAGGTGGTGGAGGAGGTGGTGCCGGAGTCGCCGTGGCTGCTGCTGGCGCTGCTGACCGGCGTGGCGGCCGCCGCGTGGTTGCTGGCCGCCGGCGTCGGCGTGCTGGTCACCCGGCTGGCCGCGCGCGCGCCGGTGGTGGCGCACCTGTCCCGCCGCGGCCGGCGGCCGTTCCGCATCCTCGTCGTCCTGATCGCCCTTCTCGTCGTGCTCGACTCGGCGGCGGGGGCCGGCGACTGGCGCGATCCCGTCGTCCACGCGCTCGGGCTGGCGCTGATCGCGACGATCGCCTGGCTGGTCGCGGCCGGCACGTTCGTCGCCGAGGACCTGGCCCTGGCCCGGTACGACGTCGACGTCGTCGACAACCGGCACGCCCGGAGGGTGCGCACCCAGGTGTCGCTGCTGCGGCGGCTGACCGTCGTCGTCGTCGCCGTGCTGGCCGGCGCGGCCATGCTGCTCACCTTCCCCGCCGCCCGGGCGGCCGGGGCCAGCATCCTGGCCAGCGCCGGTGTCATCTCGATCGTCGCCGGGCTGGCCGCGCAGACCTCGCTGGCCAACGTCTTCGCGGGCCTGCAGCTGGCCTTCACCGACGCCATCCGCGTCGACGACGTCGTGGTGATCGAGGACGAGTGGGGCCGGATCGAGGAGATCACGCTGACCTACGTCGTCGTCCACGTCTGGGACGACCGGCGGTTGGTGCTGCCCTCGACGTACTTCACGACGACGCCCTTCCAGAACTGGACGCGCAAGGAGTCGGCCGTCCTGGGGGCGGTCGAGCTCGACGTCGACTGGACCACCCCCTTCGACCGGATGCGCGCGGAGCTCGACCGGCTGGTCGCGGCCTCGGACCTGTGGGACACCCGGGTCGGCGTGCTGCAGGTGACCGACGCCGTCGGCTCGCTGGTGCGCGTGCGGGTGCTGGTGAGCGCCAAGGACGGGCCGACGCTGTTCGACCTCCGCTGCCAGGTGCGCGAGGCCCTGGTGGTGTGGCTGCGGCGCGAGGCGCCGCACGCCCTGCCGCGCGTGCGCAACGAGGGCCCGGCCGGTCACGAGGTCGGCCGCGCCGTGGACGGCGTCGCGGCGGCCGGGCACGGGGGGACCGGGCGCGGCCCGAACGGGCACGGGCGGACGGCGGACGCCCGGCCGGTCGCGGAGGTGCCGGAGGCGCCGGCGGCCGGGCTGTTCACGGGTAGCAGCGAGGGCCGGGAGCGCTCGCGCGCCTTCACCGGCCCGAGCGAGGCCGAGCTGGCCGACCGCGACACCGAGCGCGACCCCGCCCGCTGACGCAGGAGGCGCCACCCGCCTCGAACCGGTCGCGCTCCGGTTGACGAGCACATCCTGCGGAGCTGGCTAGGCTGCCCCCCGTGGCTAGCATCGACGCCGTAGGAGCGCGGGAGATCCTCGACTCGCGCGGGAACCCCACCGTGGAGGTCGAGGTCGCCCTCGACGACGGGACGATCGCCCGGGCCGCCGTGCCCAGCGGCGCCTCCACCGGCGCCTTCGAGGCCGTCGAACTGCGCGACGGCGGCCAGCGCTACGGCGGCAAGGGCGTCACGCAGGCCGTCGAGGGCGTGCTCGACGTGATCGGTCCGGAGCTGGTCGGCTCCGACGCCAGCGAGCAGCGGCTGATCGACCAGCAGCTGATCGACCTCGACGGCACGCCGGACAAGTCGCGTCTCGGCGCGAACGCGCTGCTCGGCGTCAGCCTCGCGGTGGCCCGGGCGGCGGCCGACTCGGCGGGGCTGCCGCTGTTCCGCTACGTCGGCGGGCCGTCGGCGCACCTGCTGCCGGTGCCGATGATGAACATCCTCAACGGCGGGGCGCACGCCGACAGCAACGTCGACGTGCAGGAGTTCATGATCGCCCCGATCGGCGCGGCGACCTTCGGCGAGGCGCTCGCCATGGGCACCGAGACCTACCACGCGCTGAAGTCGGTGCTGAAGAAGGAGGGCCTGGCCACCGGGCTGGGCGACGAGGGTGGCTTCGCGCCGAACCTGGCGAACAACCGGGCCGCGCTCGACCTGATCACCCGCGCCGTCGAGCAGACCGGCTACACCGTCGGGGAGGACGTCGTGTTCGCCCTCGACGTCGCCGCCACCGAGTTCCACTCCGACGGCGGCTACGCGTTCGAGGGAAAGACCCTCTCGGCCGCCGACCTCACCGAGTACTACACCGAGTTGGTCGGCTCCTACCCGATCGTCTCGATCGAGGACCCGCTGTCCGAGGAGGACTGGGACGGCTGGATCGCCCTCACCGAGGCCCTCGGCGAGCGCGTCCAACTCGTCGGCGACGACCTGTTCGTCACCAACCCCGCGCGGCTGGCCGACGGCATCGAGCGGAAGGCGGCCAACGCCCTGCTGGTCAAGGTCAACCAGATCGGCACGCTCACCGAGACCCTCGACGCCGTCGCCCTCGCGCACCGCAACGGGTACCGCTGCATGATGAGCCACCGCTCGGGCGAGACCGAGGACACCACCATCGCCGACCTCGCCGTGGCCACCGACTGCGGTCAGATCAAGACCGGTGCGCCCGCCCGCAGCGAGCGCGTCGCCAAGTACAACCAGCTGCTGCGCATCGAGGAGGAGCTCGACGACGCGGCCCGCTACGCGGGCGCGGGTGCCTTCCCTCGCCTGGGGGCTGCCCGTCGATGAGCATCGTCCGGGGCCGGCGCGGCGGCTCCCCGGTGGACGGACGTCGCGCCGTGCGGGGGCTCCGGCACGCCGCGACCGGTCCGGTCCGCACCGGTAGCCGCTCCGCCGCGCCGCGCCGTCCGGGGCAGCGGCGGTCCGCGCGCCGCCCGGCCCGCACGCCGGTGCCGGCGGCCGCCCGCCGCCGCCCCCTGTTCACCGGCCGGGCCGTGCTGCTGGGTGCGCTCGTGCTGCTGCTCGCGCTCACCCTCGCCGGCCCGGTGCGGCAGTACCTGGCCGGCCGTGCCGAACTGGTCGAGCTCGCCGCCGAGCAGCGCTCGCTCGAGCAGCGGGCGCGCGAGCTCGAGCGGCAGTTGGACCGCCAGGACGACCCGGCGTGGATCGCGCGCGAGGCCCGCGACCGGCTCACCTACGTGCGGCCCGGCGACCGCCTGGTCGTCGTCGACGACGGCCGGTCGGGGGACGCCGCCGACGGTCCGTCCACCCCCGGCACCGGCCAGGACCCGGACCTGTCCTGGTACGAGGGCCTGCTGCGCTCGCTGGAGGTGGCCGACGGCGACCGGACCGCGGCCCCCGACGTCGGCCTGCCCGCGGACGGCGGCGTGCCCGCGCCGGCCGACGGGAAGCCGGGCGGGTGACCGGGAGCGCCGTCCGCCCGGCCGACCACCACCCGGCCGCCCGGGTCCGCGGGCCGGTCACCCCGGCCGAGCGCGAGCTGGTCGGCCGGCAGCTGGGCCGCCCACCCCGGGCGCTGGTGGCCGTCGCCCACCGCTGCCCCTGCGGGCAGCCCGACGTGGTCGAGACGTCCCCGCGCCTGGAGGACGGCACGCCGTTCCCGACGCTGTACTACCTGACCTGCCCGCGCGCGACCGCCGCCGCCAGTCGCCTGGAGTCCACCGGTCGGATGCGCCACTGGCAGGACGACCTGGCCACCGATCCGGAGCTCGCCGCCGGGTACCGCGCCGCGCACGAGGCCTACCTCGCCGACCGCGACGCCCGCGACGTGCTGCCCGGCCGCACCAGCGCCGGCGGGATGCCCGACCGGGTCAAGTGCCTGCACGCCCTCGCCGGGCACGCGCTCGCCGCCGGCCCGGGGGTCAACCCGATCGGCGACCGCGCCGTCGCCGCGATGGGGGAGTGGTGGGCCGCCGGTCCGTGCGCGCAGCCCGAGCCCGACGACGGTCGCGCCCCGCACGGGGGGCGCGCGTGAGCCGCGTGGCCGCGATCGACTGCGGCACCAACTCCATCCGGCTGCTGGTCTCCGACGTCCCCGACGCCGGACCGGCCGTCGACGTGCTGCGCCGCATGGAGGTGGTCCGGCTCGGGGAGGGCGTCGACGCCACCGGGCGGTTGGCGCCGCAGGCGATCGAGCGCACCCGCCGCGTGCTCGCCGAGTACGCGGACCAGGCCCGCGAGCTGGGCGCCGAGGCCGTCCGGATGGTCGCCACCAGCGCCACCCGCGACGCCGCCAACCGCGCCGACTTCGAGACGATGGTGGTCGACACCCTCGGCCTCCCGCCCGACGTGGTCAGCGGGCGGGAGGAGGCCGAGCTGTCCTTCCGCGGCGCGACCGCCTCGCTGGACGCCGCAGCCGCCGCGCACGGCGCGCCGCCGCCCCGCCCGCCCTTCCTGGTCGTCGACATCGGCGGCGGCTCGACCGAGCTCGTGCTCGGCGACGCCGACGGCGTCCGCGCGGCCCGCTCGGTGGACATCGGCTGCGTCCGGCTGACCGAGCGCCAGCTGCACGGCGACCCGCCCACCCCCGAGGAGGTCGAGCGGGCCGAGGCCGACATCCGCAAGGGGCTGGCCGAGGTGACCGCCGAGGTGCCCGTCGGGGAGGCCGCCACGCTGGTCGGTCTGGCCGGATCGGTCACGACCGTCGCGGCCCTCGCCCTCGAGCTGCCCGCGTACGACCCGGTCGCCATCCACGGCTCGCGGATCCCCGCCGCCGCCGTCGCCGCGGTGACCGCCGACCTGCTGCGCGCCCGGCGCAGCCGCCGCGCCGCGATGGCGGTCATGCACCCCGGTCGGGTCGACGTCATCGGTGCGGGCGCGCTGGTCCTGCACGTGATCGTGCAGGACCTCGGCTTCGCCGACGTCGTCGTCAGCGAGCACGACATCCTCGACGGCATCGCGCTCGGCCTGGCCGGCCGGTGACATCGCGGTCCTCCGGATCGCACCGCGGCCACGCGCCGGCGGCCGGCGCCTACGGCCTCACGGCAGCGGGCCCCCGCTCTCCAGCCCGGGCGGCAGCTTGCCGGTCAGCCCCTTGTACGTCGCCGCCGCACCGCGGGCGGCGGCCATCCGCGCCGCGGCCGCGGCGACGCCCGACACCGCCGCCCACGCCAGCGCCTCGCCCCAGCCGGTCCCCGGCGCCGCGGGGTTCTTCGGCGGCGGGTAGCCGCGCGCGGCGAACCAGGCCGAGTCGGTGAGCTTGCGGACGGCGATGCCGGCGGGGAGCGCGAAGCCGGTGCCGAGCAGCTTCCACGTCAGCGGGGCCTTCTGCTTCTTCGCCACGGGGTGATCATGCCCGTCCCGCCGGCGTGCCGCCGGACCGGTGCCCGACGGTCCACCGGCCGGGTGGTGCCGGGGCTCGCGGCCGGGGTCGGCGGCGGCGGGCGGCCGGTGATCCACTGGGGGCATGGCGCGCGATGCGGACGGCTTCCCGGTGACCCGCACGCCGGCGGGCGTGGTCCGCTCGGCCCGCGGTGCCCGGAGCCTCGGCGACCTCGACGCGCGGGTGTCCGGCTGCCGTGCCTGCCCCCGGCTGGTCGCCTGGCGGGAGGAGGTCGCCCGGGTCAAGCGCGCGGCGTTCCGGGCGCAGGACTACTGGGGCCGCCCGGTGCCCGGCCTCGGCCCCGCCGACGCCCGGATCGCCGTCGTCGGCCTCGCGCCGGCGGCCCACGGCGGCAACCGCACCGGGCGCGTGTTCACCGGCGACCGCAGCGGGGACTGGATCTTCGCCGCCCTGTGGCGGGCCGGTCTGGCCAACCAGCCGACGTCGGTCTCGGTGGACGACGGGCTCGAGCTGACCGGCGTCCGCGTGGTCGCCGCCGTCCGCTGCGCGCCACCGGCCAACGCCCCCACGCCGGAGGAACGCGACACCTGCTCCCCGTGGCTGGCCCGCGAGCTGGAGCTGCTGCCCCGGCTGCGGGTCGCCGTCGTCCTCGGGGCCTTCGGCTGGACGGCGCTGTGGCCGGTGCTCGCGGCCGCCGGCCACCCGCTGCCGCGTCCGCGGCCGGCCTTCGGGCACGGCGTCGAGGTGGAGCTGACCGGGCCGCGCGGGCCGCTGACCGTGCTGGGCAGCTACCACGTCAGCCAGCAGAACACGTTCACCGGCAAGCTGACCGAGGCCATGCTGGACGCCGTCCTGGCCCGCGCGGTGGCGCTCACCGGCGGGGCCGCCCGTCCCCCGGGGGTGCCGGACGGCGGGACGCCGGACGACGGGGTGGCCCGCGCCGCCGCGCCCTAGGCTGCGGGCCATGGCTTCCCGCCCGATGGTGCATCGTCCGGTGATCCTGATCGTCGGCGGCGGCTACGTCGGCCTCTACACCGCCCTGCGGCTGCAGAAGCGGCTGTCGCGGGGTCGCGCCGAGGTGATCGTGGTCGACCCGCAGCCGCACATGACCTACCAGCCGTTCCTGCCCGAGGCCGCGGCCGGCAGCGTCGAGCCCCGGCACGTCGTCGTCCCCCTGCGCCGGACCCTGCCCCGCTGCCGCGTGATCACCGGCGCGGTGACCTCGCTGAGCCACGCCGACCGGCGCGCCCGGATCGCGCCGATCCAGGGCGAAGAGTTCGAGGTCTCCTACGACGTGCTGGTGATGGCCGCGGGCTCGGTGGCCCGCACCCTGCCCATCCCCGGCCTGGCCGAGCACGGCGTCGGCTTCAAGAACGTCGGCGAGGCGATCTACCTGCGCAACCACGTGCTCGCCCGGCTCGACGCGGCCAGCTCGACCGACGACCCGGCCGTGCGCGCCCGAGCGCTGACGTTCGTCTTCGTCGGCGGCGGCTACGCCGGGGTGGAGGCCTTCGCCGAGCTCGAGGACATGGCGCGCTACGCCGTCGAGCGCTACTACCCGCGGCTGTCGGTCGGCGACATGCACTGGGTGCTGGTCGAGGCCACCGGCCGGATCCTGCCCGAGGTCGACCTCGACATGGCCGCGTGGACGGTCCGCCAGCTGGCCGCCCGCGACATGGACGTGCGGCTCAACACCCGGCTGGAGTCGGTCTCCGGCGACTGCACGGTGCGGCTCAGCGACGGCACCGAGCTGCCCAGCGACACCCTCGTCTGGACGGCGGGCACCAAGCCGAACCCGATGCTCGCGCGGACCGACCTGCCCCTCGACGACCGCGGGCGGGTCCAGTGCGAGGCGACCCTGCAGGTGGCGGGCGTGGCCGACGCCTGGGCCGCCGGCGACCTGGCCGCCGTACCGGACCTCACCAAGGACGACCCCGGCGCCACCACGGCGCCCAACGCGCAGCACGCCGTCCGGCAGGCCAAGCGGCTCGCCGACAACGTGGTCGCCGTCCTCCGCGGGGACGAGCCCACGCCGTACGAGCACGCGTACGCCGGCTCGGTGGCCAGCCTCGGCCTGCACAAGGGCGTCGCGCAGGTGTACGGCGTCAAGCTCAAGGGCTGGCCGGCGTGGGCCATGCACCGGACCTACCACGTCAGCCGGGTGCCGACCTTCAACCGCAAGGCGCGGGTGGTCGCCGACTGGACGCTCGCCTCGGTCTTCCGTCGCGAGGTCATCTCGCTCGGCCAGCTGCAGGACCCGCGGCGCGAGTTCGTCTCCGCGGCGAACACCGGCCGCACCGGGCAGCTGCCGCCCCCGCAGGACGCCCAGCGGGAGGTCGGCCGGGCGGAGAGCGCCTGAGGACCGCGCCGGTACCCGGCGTCGACGTGGGGGACCGGTCGCCGTCGCTGCGGGCGCAGGTGCGGCTACCGTCCGCGTGGCACGTGGTGCCGCCCCCGTAGCCCAACTGGCAGAGGCAGGCCCCTTAAAAGGGTCCCAGTGTCGGTTCGAACCCGACCGGGGGCACGGGCGGCGCCGTCAGCCCTGCAGGAACGCCAGCGTCTCGCGGACGACGAGGTCCGGAGCGCCCAGCATCGCCACGTGGCCGTGGCCGACGAGCGGCACGACCCGCACGTCGGGGAGCGCGCCGGCCACCGCGGCCGTCGACGCGCGCAGCTCGGGCGGGCTCGCGGTGCCGTCGAGCAGCAGCGCCGGCACCCGCATCCGGGCGAAGCGGCCCGGGTCGAACCGGTAGACCGCCGCCGCCTCCTCCTCGCGCACGATCGTGTGCGCCGCGGCCACCCGGCCGGGCCAGGACGCGTCGGCCCTGCTCGCGGCCAGCTGCTCCGCGCTGAGCCCCGCCAGCTCCCGCAGGAACAGCGAGACCGCGTCGTCGCGCCGTCCCGAGTCGACCAGCCCACCGAGCCGCCGGCGCAGCTGCGCAGGGGCGGCGACGCCGATCGGGGGCTCGTACAGCACCAGCCGCCGGATGCCGGCCGTCCGCAGCGACGCTTCGAGCGCGCACAGGCCGCCGTGCGAGTGGCCGAACACGTCGACCGGCCCGCCGATCGCCTCGACGAGCGCGGCGACGTCGTCCGCCTCGGCCGCCAGCGAGTAGCCGGGGGAGTCGCCGCTGCCGCCGCGGCCGCGCCGGTCCATCGCGTGCACGGTCACGTGCGGCTCGAGCATGGGGGTCATCGCCGCCCAACGGGTGTGGTCGGCCGTGGTGCCGTGCACGAGCAGCAGGTCGGGCCCGCTGCCGCTGGTCCACCAGGCGATCGGTGTGCCGTCGCGGGAGACGGTGGTCCGCCGGACGGCCTCGATCGTCGTCCCGGTCATCGCGATCTCCTCCTCGCCTCCGAGGTCCGCGGGGTGCGGACGACGCACAGCGTCGGTCCGGCGGGTCGCCCGCACATCGGGCGAACACCCCATCCCGTCGGACGGTGCCGACCCTCAGCCGAGCAGGCCGTTCTCCGCCGCGAACAGCGCGGCGGCCGCGCGGGAGGACACGCCCGTCTTGGCGTACACGTGCTCGACGTGCCGGCCGACCGTCTTCACCGAGATCCCCAGGCGGCGGGCCACCTGCTGGTTCGTGGCGCCCCGCGCCAGCAGCCGGAGCACCTCCTCCTCGCGGTCGGACAACCCGGCCGGCCGGTGCTCGGGCAGGTTCCGGCCGCCCGCACCGGTCACGTCCAGCACGGCCCGGACGGCGCTGCGGTCCAGGCGCCCCGCCGTCACCTCCGCCGCGAGCACGGCGCGGGCCTCCGCGGCCGGGCGCGGTGGTCGGTGCGCCCGGGCCTCGCCCAGCGCGGACCACACGTCGGCCACGGCGAGCACCCGCGCCGCCGGGGACAGCTGCGGCGCGGTCGACCCGCGGTGGTAACCCGAGCCGTCCAGCCGCTCGTGGTGCGCCCCGGCGACGGCGGCCACCGGGCGCAGCCCGCCGCAGCGGCCGAGCACCCGCTCGGTCAGGTAGGCGTGCAGCCGCACCTGCTCGGCCGCCGCCACGTCGAGCGGTCGGGGCGACGCCCAGACGCCGCCGGGGACGCCCACGGCACCCAGGTCGGCGATCGCGCCGGCCCGCTGCACGAGGGTGATCTCGGCAGCGGGGCAGCCGGCCGCCCGGGCGGCCGCCCCGGCCAGCCGGGCCACGCGGCCGGACCGGCCGACCGTCCAGCGGGACCGCAGGTCGGCGAAGTCGCCGAGCGCGGCCAGCGCCCGTTCCAGCGCGTCGGTGCCGAGCCGGCGCACCGGCTCCGGCTCGGCGCGCAGGACGTCGTCCCACACCGATCCGCCGGCCTCCGCCGGCAGGCCGCGGGTGAGGACGGCGTCGACGACGGCCGGGTCGTAGGCCCGGCCGCGGCGCCGGCGCAGGACGTCGAGGGCGGTCCCGTCGTTGGTGAGCCGCTGCCAGAGGACCGCGTCGCGCGCGACGACCACGACCCGCACCGGCAGCGGGATCGCCTCCCCGGCGAGCCGGTCGGGCAGCCCGCGCCCGTCCCAGCGCTCGTAGGCGTGCGCGAGGGAGCGGACCACCCCGTCGCCGAGTCCCAGGCGGACGGCGAGGCGGGCGCCGACCTCGCAGTGCGCGGACAGCGACCGTTCCGCCCCGCCCGGATCGGTCAGCGCCCGCGCGAGCAGGACCGCCCGGCGTGGCAGCGAGAGGCCGCGGCCCAGGGACCGCAGGAGGGTGCGGAGGTCGTCGGCGGCGCTGCCCATCGCGGCCGGGCCCATCGCTGCCATGAGCGCGAGGTTGTCGCCGCCGGCGAGCTGCGCCATCTCGGGGACGTCGGCCGTGCAGCCGAGGAAGCGCAGCAGCGCGACGGCGTGGACGTCGGCGGTGGTCGCCGCGTCCAGGTCGAGGGTGCGCGCCAGGTCGACCGAGAACAGGCACGTGCGCAGGGCGTGCTCGATCGGCTGGCCGGTGACCAGGTCCGTGGCCAGCGAGGTGGCGGCCAGCAGCTCGGTCAACCGCGGCCGGCCGTCGGTGGCCGCGTCCACGCCGGCCAGTATCGCGGCCGGGTGCACGTCCCGGGCGACCCGCCGCTCCGGGAGGCGGCCCAGCGGCCCGGCGCGCGAGGTCACGATCGCGGCACGGTGCCCGATGCCGGGTAGGCCTCCTTAGCCCGAGCGTCCGGGGCATGACGACGTACTCCTCCCGCCCCGGCCCGGCTGCCGTCGCCGTCCGGCCGGTCACCACCGCCGCCGACGCGCGCGACGCCGAGCAGCTCCTCGATGCGCAGCGCCGGTGGCTGCGCTCGATCGGCATCGAGGTGGCCGACGCGCAACCCACCGCCAGCGGCGACTACGACGACCCCGCGGCCTACTACGCCCCGCCGGACGGCGCGCTGCTCGTCGCCCGGCTCGGCGACGTCCCCGTCGGCCTGGTCGGCGTGTGCCGCCTGGCGGAGCCGCCCGGGGAGCGAGCCGGGGAGCTGCCCGAGGCCGCCGAGCTGCGGCGGATGTTCGTGCTCGACCGGGCCCGGGGCCACGGAGCCGGCCGGCGCCTGCTCGCCGGCGCGATCGACGCCGCGCGACGGCTCGGCGTCGCCGAGTTGTGGCTGGAGACCGTTCCCGCGCACATGGCGGCGGCGGCGCGGATGTACGCGTCCGCGGGCTTCCGCCCGGCGCCGCCCCTCGGCCACACGCACCTGCCGGGGACGGTGACCCTGCGCCTGCGGCTGCGGCCCGCGGCGGACCGGCCGGCGCCGCGTCGCGCGGGCCGTCCGTGGCCGGTCGGGGCGCTGCCCGTGCTCGGCGCCGCGCCGGCCGGCTGAGCGACGACGACGGTCCGCTCCGGCACGCCTCCCGGTCGGCGTCGCGACCGGCCAGACTGGGCGGGTGCCGCGTCGCACCGCCGGCTTCATCGGGCGGAGCGAGCAGCTGGATGCGCTGCTCGCGGCCCTCGGCCGCGCGGCGGCCGGAAGCCCGGCGCTGGTCGCGGTCACCGGTGAGGCCGGTCTGGGCAAGAGCCGGCTGCTCGACCGCTTCGCCGGGCGTGCCGCCGCGCTCGGCGCGACGGTGGTGCGCAGCTGGTGCGTGCCGGTGGCCGGTGCCGGGGTGCCGTTCGGCGCACTCGCCGGCCTCGTCAGGGATGCCGTCGTCCGCCGTCCCGAGGTGTCTGCCTTTGTCGCCGCCCACGCCGCCGAGGCCGCGCACCTCCTGCCGGTCGGATCCGGCCGCGAGCACGCGCCGCCGTTGACCGGGGAGCTGGCACAACTGCGGTTGTTCGAGGCGGTGCGTGCGGTGTTCACCGAGCTCACGGCATCGGGGCCGGTCGTGGCGGTGGTGGAGGACGTCCACTGGGGCGACCGTTCGTCCGGCGAGGCGCTGGCGCACCTGGTCGGGCCGGACCAGCCGGCCGGCCTGCTCGTCGTGCTCTCCTACCGGCGGGAGGACCTGTCGCCACGGCATCCGCTGCACCCGGTCCTCCGGGAGCTGCTCCGCGGCCCGTGCGTCGACCGGCTCGACCTGGCGCCGTTCGACCGGCGGGAGCTGGCGGCGCAGGTCACCGCGCTGCTCGGCGAGGAGCCGACCGCCGGGGTGCTCGACGAGCTGGCCGAGCGCTCCGGCGGGAACCCCTTCTTCGTCGAGGAGCTCGTCGCCGCCCGCCTGCGCGGCGACGGCAGGGAGGTGCCGCAGTCGCTGACCGACGTGCTGACCGCCACGCTGGACCGTCTGCCACCGGAGGGTCGGCGGCTGCTCCGCTTCGCGGCGGCGGCCGGCCGGGTGGTCGACCCGCGGCTCCTGGACGCCGGCCTGGGCCTCGGCGCGGAGGAGGTCGCCGAGCTGGTCCGCGCGGCGCGTGACGCCGGCCTGGTGGCCACGGCCGGGGACCGGCTCGCCTTCCGGCACGAGCTGACCCGCGAGGCCGTCTACGCGACGCTGCTGCCCAGCGAGCGGGTGGCGGTGCACGCCGCCGTCGCGACCGCGCTCGAGGCCCGGCCGACCCTGTCGCCCAGCGGCCGGGTCGCCGGGGAGCTGGCGCACCACTGGGCCCTCGGCGGACAGCCGCGGCGGGCGCTCGCGGCCGCCGCCCGGGCGATGCGCGAGGCCCGCGAGCTGTCCGCGCTCACCGAGTGCGCGCAGCACGCCGAGCGGGCGCTGGCGCTGTGGGACGCCGTCCCGGACGCCGGGCGGCTGGTCGGCATGGACCGGGTCGAGCTGTTGCTCCAGCTCGCCGAGGACAGCGTGCTCGGCGGCGGCACACCCGCGTCCGTGTGGGCCGCACGCGCCCTCGGATCGATCGACCCGGCCCGCACACCGGCGCGGCACGCCGTCGTGACGGCGCGCCTGGCCCGCTACGAGCTGCTGGCCGGCGACCCGGAGCGGGCCCTCGCGACCGCGGCCCGCGCGACCGCGGAGATCGCCGGCTCGGAGGACACGGCCGCGCGGACGGCGGTGGCCATCGAGCACGCGCAGGTGCTGATGAACTGCGACCTCTCCCCGGCGTCGTTCCGCCATGCCCGGGAGGCGCTCGACCTCGCCGAGCGATCCGGGGACGCCGCGGCCGCGTCCCGTGCCGGCTTCGTCCTCGGCACGGAGCTGTGCGCCGTCGGCGACTGGCGCACCGGGTTGGAGGTGCTCGACCGGGCCTACCGCACCGGCTCCGCGCTGCCCCCGGCCGCGGGGGGCGAGGCGGCCGCCCGCGCCGCCCACGGCCTGGCCTTCTGCCTGCTGATGAACGGCTTTCCCGGCCGCGCGCTGCGCCTGGCGGCCGCGCAGGCGGCGGCGGCCGATCGCCAGGGCTTCGAACGCAGCCTGGCCGTGCAACTGCGCTCGACCGCGGCGGTCGCCGCCACCGTGCTGGGCGAGCTGACCACGGCCGAGGGCCTGCTCGCCGACATGCCGCGCCCGGCGCTGCGCCGGTTCGCGCAGGGGCGCGCCGAGGCGCTGTCGGCGTTGCGCGTCGCCGCGGGAGACCTGCCCGCAGCCCGGGCCGCCGCCGCCGATGCGGCGGCGCTGGGCGCCGGCCGCGCCCCGATCTGGTTGTACGTGACCGCGGATGCGGAGGTCGCCCTGGCGGCGGGAGAGGCCGCCGCGGCCCGCGACTCGCTGGTCGAGACGCTCCGCGTGGCGCTCGAGCACACGACGACCTGGCCGGTTCCGCGGTTGACCGCGCTGACCGCGGCCGCCGAGACGGCCATCGCCGAGGACGCGCGAGCGGCGGGCGACCAGGCGGGTGAGCGGGCGGCCCGGGACCGGGCGGAGGAGGCCATCGCGACCGGCGCCCGGGCGGCTGCGGACGTGCGCGACCGCAGCGGTGCCTCCCCACCGGACGCCGTCGTCTGGACGGCCGTCGGAAGGGCGTGGCTGACCCGCTGCGGTCGGCCGGAGCCCGACGCCTGGGCAGGGGCGGCCGCCGCGGCGGACGGCGCCGGCATGGTGCTGGTCGCCGCCGGAGCGCGGATCGAGCAGGCGCGCGACTCGCTGGCGGTCGGCAGCCGTGCGGCGGCCGCCCACGTGCTCGGCACCGCCCTGTCGACGGCCCGGCGGTGCGGCGCGCACGGCCTGCGGCGGGCGGCGGAGCAGCTGGCGGCGCGGGCCCGGCTGGGCCGGCCGGAGCTGGAGGACGGCGGGCCGACGACCGGTGCCCGGCTCGGCCTCACCGACCGGGAACTCCAGGTGCTCCGGCTGGTGGCCGACGGGCGGACCAACCGCGAGGTCGGGACGGCCCTGTTCATGAGCCCCAAGACGGCGAGCGTCCACGTGACCAGCCTGCTGCGCAAGCTCGACGTGCCCGACCGTCGAGCGGCCGCTCGGGTGGGCCGCCGACTGGGCCTGGTGTGACCCCGTCAGCAGCCGGGAGGCAGGCGCCTCCGTCGGCGCCGGGCGCACCCCTCCGGGGGGTGCGGCCGACACGCCGGAACGTCCGGGGGGCCCCGGGCGTTGACCTGACCGAGTGGAGTGCTCCACCGTGTGCTCCACGGACCAACCCGTTCCCTCGAGGAGTTGAGGATGCCCAGCAGCAACCCGGTCTTCAGCCGGGGCGTCCCGGGCGCCGCCGGCGGCGGCCAGCAGTACGCGGGCTGGGGGAACACCCCTCAGTACGGCGCACCGCAGCCCTACGGCGCGCCGACGCAGGACCCGTACGCCGCCCCGTCGCCGTACGCCCGTTCGACGACCCGGTACATGACGATGGACGACGTCGTCACCAAGACCGGTCTCTCCCTCCTGGTGACCGTGCTGACCGCGGCCGTCACCTGGGCGGTCCTGCCCGACACCCTGGCGCTCGCCCTGGCCGGCCCGGCCGTGCTGGTGGCGCTCGTGCTCGGCCTGGTGATCGCGTTCAAGCAGATCGCCAACCCGGCGGCCACGCTGGCCTACGGCGGTCTCTACGGCGTGGCGCTCGGCGCGATCAGCGAGGTGTTCAACGCCCAGTTCCCGGGCATCGTCGTCCAGGCGCTGATCGGCACCTTCGGCGTCTTCGCCGGGATGCTGGTGGTCTACAAGACCGGCGCCATCCGGGTCACGCCCAAGTTCACCCGCTGGCTCATGGGCGCCCTCATCGGTGTCCTGGTGCTCGCGGTGGTCAACTGGGTCGCCGCCCTGATCGGCGGCGGTGACGGCCTGGGCCTGCGGTCCGGCGGCACCGTGGCGATCATCTTCAGCCTCGTGGTCATCGGCGTGGCGGCCTTCACGCTGCTGCTCGACTTCGACATGGCCGACGAGGCGATCCGCCGCGGCGCGCCGGAGAAGTTCGCCTGGTACATCGCCTTCGGCCTGCTGATCACCATCGTCTGGCTGTACATCGAGATCCTGCGGCTGATCAGCTACTTCCGCGAGTGACCCTCGCACCCCCGGCGGGGAACCGGGCGCCTCCGGCGCCCTGATCCCCGGCACCCCACGCGACGAGGCCCGGTCCCCCTGCAGGGGGACCGGGCCTCCGTCGTCCGTGCGACCCCGCTGCGGGGGGCCTTCGTCAGCTCAGCCGCTCGAGCACCATGGCCATGCCCTGACCGCCGCCGACGCACATCGTCTCCAGGCCGAACGTGACGTCCTTGGTCCGCAGGCCGTTGATGAGGGTGCCGGTGATGCGCGCGCCGGTCATGCCGAAGGGGTGGCCGACGGCGATCGCGCCGCCGTGCACGTTGAGCTTGTCGATGTCGATGCCCAGGTCGCGGTAGCTCGGGATGACCTGCGCCGCGAACGCCTCGTTGATCTCCACCAGGTCCATGTCGGAGATCGACATCCCGGCGCGGGCCAGCGCCTGCTTCGACGCCTCCACCGGGCCCAGGCCCATGATCTCCGGCGACAGCCCGGTGACGCCGGTCGACACGATCCGCGCCAGCGGCGTGATGCCCAGCTCGCGGGCCTTGGTGTCGCTCATGACGACCACCGCGGCGGCGCCGTCGTTGAGCGGGCAGGCGTTGCCGGCCGTCACCCGGCCGTCGGGGCGGAAGACCGGCTTCAGCTGGGCGACGCCCTCCAGCGTCACGCCCGGCCGCGGACCGTCGTCCTTGGTGACGACGGTGCCGTCCGGCAACGTCACGGGCGTGATCTCCCGTTCCCAGAAACCCTCCGCGATCGCCTTCTCGGCCAGGTTCTGGCTGCGGACGCCGAACTCGTCCATGTCCTGCCGGGAGACGCCCTTGAGCAGCGCCAGGTTCTCGGCGGTCTGCCCCATGGCGATGTAGATGTCGGGCAGCTCGCCGTCCTCGCGGGGGTCGCGCCAGGAGTCCGCGCCGCTCTCGGCGACCTTGGCCACCCGGGCCTGCGCGTCGGCGAACACCGGGTTCTGCGTGTCGGGCAGCGAGTCGCTGTTGCCCTTGGCGAACCGGCTGACCATCTCGACGCCGGCGGAGACGAACACGTCGCCCTCGCCGGCACGGATCGCGTGCATCGCCATCCGGGTGGTCTGCAGCGACGAGGAGCAGTACCGGGTGACCGTGGTCCCCGGCAGGCGGTCCATGCCGAGCAGGATGCTGACCACCCGGGCCATGTTGAAGCCCTGCTCACCGCCGGGCAGGCCGCAGCCGAGCACGAGGTCGTCGATCTCCGCGGGGTCCAGCTGCGGCACCTGGTCGAGCGCGGCGCGCACGATCGTGGCGGTCAGGTCGTCGGGACGGAGGTCCTTCAACGAACCCTTGAAGGCGCGCCCGATCGGCGAGCGGGCGGTGGCGACGATGACGGCGTCGGGCATGGTGCAGGTCCTCCACGGCGAGGGTCGGCAGTGCCCCGAAACTACCCCCGCGCCCGGACGGGTCAGCTGCCGACCGGGACCTCCGCGGCCTCCTCCGCCTGCTCGGGGGTGGGGATCGCCGGTGGACGGCGGCGCAGCAGCCGCGCCCACGACCCGCGGGGCCCGGCGCCCGCGCCCTCGATCTCGGCCGCGCGGACCTCGGTGCCCGGCCGACCGGCCGCGCGCGCGGCCGCCCGCGCCACCGGGCGCACGGCCTCGCGGCGCCGCGGCAGCCTGCGGTCGGCGGCGGCCGGCCAGACGCCGACGGCGTCGGCCACGGACGGCAGCAGGACGGCCGCCGCGGACGCGTACCCGGCGGCGCTGGGGTGGAACTCGTCGATGCTGAACAGGCTGTGGTCGGTGGCGAACGAGGGCCCGAGCACCGAGCCGAGCGAGACCGTGCGCCCGCCGGCGGCGACGACCGCGATGGTCTGCGCGGCCGCCAGCTGGCGGCTCCACCGCCGGGCCAGCCGGCGCAGCGGCTGCGCGATCGGCCGCACCGTGCCCAGGTCCGGGCAGGTGCCCACGACCACCTCGCAGCCGGCCTCGGTCAGCCGCCGGACGGCCTCGCCCAGGTGGTGCACGGACACCGAGGGCTTGGTGCGGCTGGTCACGTCGTTGGCGCCGATCATGATCACCGCGACGTCGGGCTTCTCCGCCAGCGCGCGGTCGACCTGGTCCTCGAGCGCGCGCGAGACCGCACCCGACACGGCCAGCCGGACCAGCCGCACCGGCCGTTCGGCGAGCTCGGCCAGCGCGGCCGCGAGCAGCACGCCGGGCGTCTCCGCGGCGCGCTCGACCCCGAGCCCGACGGCGCTGGAGTCACCGAGCATGGCGAGCACGATCGGCCGGCTGCCGCGCGACCGGGCGCGGCGGCCGTACAGGCCGTCGCCGGACGGCGGGTCGTGCACCGCCCGCGCCTTCACCCGCCGGCGGGCCGTGCGGGCCTGCAGGCGCAGCAGCCCGACGAGCACCCCACCGGCGAGCCCGACACCGCCCCCGCCGTAGGCGGCGCCCGTGGCCCACCGCCGTGCCGTCGCCGCGCGCGTCACCGGTTCTCCGTCCCCGTGGGCCGGCGCATCGAGCACCGGCGATCATGTGTTCCCGAGGCTAACTGCCCGTTAGCGTGCCGCCCGTGATGCCTTCCCCCGCCAGGACGACGCCCGACCCGGTCGGTGACGACCGCACCCGGCTCATCGTCGACGTCCTCGTCGACGCCTTCACCGAGCTCATGGCCGCCGACCCGGACGCGTTCCGGTCGAAGTTCCGCAAGATGGCCGCCGACCCGTTCGCCTTCTACCGGGGCAGCGCCTGCCTGTTCTACGCGGACATGGCCGAGCTCGACGACCCGTGGTGCGACGAGCGGACGGCCCGCGTGTGGATCCACGGCGACCTGCACTCGGAGAACTTCGGCACCTACATGGACGCGGCCGGCCGGATCGTCTTCGACGTCAACGACTTCGACGAGGCCTACCTCGGCCACGTCAGCTGGGACCTGCGGCGGTTCGCCGCCAGCTTCGCGCTGATGGCCTGGCGCAAGGCGTTCTCCGACGACGTGATCGGCGAACTGGTCGCCGCGTACCTGCACGCCTGGCTGGACCAGGTGGAGGCCTTCACCCGCTCGGACGCCGACCGCGAGTTCGCCCTCGTGCTCGGCAACACGGAGGGCGCGGTGCACCAGCTGATCAAGGAGACCGCCGCACGCACCCGGCTGGGGCTGCTGCAACGCATGACGGTCGTCGAGGACTTCGAGCGGCGCTTCGCCCTGCGCGGGCGCAACCGGCGGCTGGACGACGACGAGCGCGCGAAGGTGCTCGACGCCGTGGAGCGGTACAAGGCGACCCTTCCGCCGCGGCCGTGGCGGCGCGAGGTCGCCTACGACGTCAAGGACGTGATCGGCACCGGCGGCTTCGGCATCGGCAGCGCCGGACTGCCCGCCTACAACGTGCTGCTCGAGGGCTACGACCAGGCGCTGGAGAACGACGTCGTCCTCTCGGTGAAGCAGGGCAACGTGCCCGCCCCCAGCCGGATCGTCACCGACGCGCGGATCCGCGACTACTTCGACCACGAGGGCCACCGGACGGCGGTGAGCCAGCGCGCGCTGCAGGCGCACGCGTCGCAGTTCCTCGGCTACACCGACATCGGCGGCGTCGGGTTCCTGGTGTCGGAGCTGTCCCCGTACGAGCAGGACCTCGACTGGGACGACCTGACCGAGCCCGAGGACGTCCGGCCGGTGCTCGTCCAGCTGGGCAAGGCCACCGCCAAGCTGCACTGCGTCGGTGACGCCGACAGCGACCACACGCTCGTGCCCTTCCAGACCGAGGAGGCGATCACGGCGATGATCGGCGGCCGGCGGGAGGAGTTCGTGGCCGACCTCGTCGACTTCGCGCACGCCTACGCCCGCCGGACGCAGGACGACTTCCGGTTGTTCGTCGACGCCTTCCGCGCCGGGATGATCCCCGGGGTCAGCTCCAGCGGCGCCCACCGTTAGCGGAGGAGAGCCGTGCGGGTCACCGCGACGGGGATCCTCCGGTCAGCTCGCGCACCATGCCGACGTGCGGCCCGATCACCGGCTTGTCGTACGGCTCGGTCACCACGGTGAAGCCCGTGCGCTGGTAGAACCCGGCCGCGGGCGTGCGCGCCTCGCACCAGACCAGGTCGCCGCCGGCCGCCCGCACCCGGGCGACCACGGCGTCCACGAGCGCCCGGCCGGCGCCCGCTCCGCGGACCGAGGGATCGGTGGCCATGCCCCGCAGCTGCCACGGTGCGCGCGCGTCCGGCCGCCACGGGCAGGTCTGCGGGTGGACCCGGACGACGCCGACGACGGTTCCGCGACCGTCCCGCGCCGCGAGGTGCACCGTGGCCGGGTCGTCGTCGCGCTCCATGCCGGGTGCGCGGCCGGGACGCAGCAGCGCGCCGCGCAGCGGCAGGGTCACCTCGACCGGGACCTCCTCGACGGTGACCTGACCGGCATCGGCGTCCACGGCGCCAGTGTCCCCGCAGGAGGGATCCCGCGATCCCGGCGGCCCTCCCTCAGCGGGCGCGGCGGCCGCGCCGCGTGCGCAGGTAGTCGGCCACGACGTACTCGCCGAGGTGCTCGGTGTCGGGCTGGAACACCCGGCCCCCGGCCCGCCGGGTGATGTCGTGCACGAAGTGCACCAGCCCGGGCTCGGGGTCGAGGGCGAACACGTTCACCGTCGCCCCGGAACGCGCCACCCGCTCGACCTCGGCGACGGTGCGGGCGATGGTCTCCGGCATCGGTGGCCAGCAGAAGAACGGCGTGCCGTCGTCCTCCAGGTGCGCGGTCGGCTCACCGTCGGTGACCACGAGCACCACCGGCTCGGCGTCCCGGTGCCGGGCGAGGAACCGCCGGGCCAGGATCAACCCGTGCTGCAGGTTGGTGCCCTGCAGGGTGTCCACCGACAGCTCGGCGAGCGTCTCCGGCCGCAGCACCTGCGCGGTGGAGGAGAAGCCGATGATCTGGATGGCGTCCTGCGGGAACCGGGTGGTCACCAGCGAGTGCAGCGCCATCGCCGTCGACTTGGCCGCGCCCCAGGTGCCCCGCAGCGCCATCGAGTAGGAGAGGTCGACCAGCAGCGCCACCGCGGCGCCGGTGCGGCGCTCGGTCTCGACGACGGCGAAGTCCTCGACGGCGATGCGGACGCGCCGGTCGCCGTCCGCCCGTGGCCGGCCGGCGGTCCGCAGGACGGCGTTGCGCACCGTGCGGACGACGTCCAGCGGCTGTTCGTCACCGAACTGCCAGTCCCGCGAGCCACCGGTCAGTTCCCCGGCGGCGCCGGCGTCGGTGACGTCGTGGTCGCCGCGCCCGGTGGCCGAGAGCTTGGCGAAGACCCGGCGCAGGGCCGTGGCGCCCAGCCGGCGGACCGCCTTCGGGGAGAGCTCCAGCCGGCCGTCGGTGCGCTCGAGGTAGCCCTGCCGCTCCAGCTCGCGCTCCAGCTGGCGCAGCGCCGCGAGGTCGTCGACCGCCTGCCGGCCGAGCGCCCGCTCCAGCAACTCCTCGTCGACATCGGCGATGGAGGCCCCGGCGTAGCCCTGGGAGAGCTGGTTGGACAGCGCCTCGAGGTCGGCGAGCTCGGCGACCGCACTGGTCGCGTCGCCGAGCCCCAGCTGCGGCTCGCCGTCGGGGACCGTGCCGCGCTGCCCCCAGGGCAGGTCGGGCCGGGCCCGCCGCAGCGCGTCCTGCAGGTGGGCCATCTCGCTGGCGAGGCCCATGTCGGTCATGGTCTGCGCCATCAGGTCGGCGAGCTCGGCGCGCTGCTCGGGGGAGAGGCCGGCCAGCATGCGCTCCTGAGCGGCCGCCCGGCGGGCCAGCGAGTCGATCAGCTCGTCGACCGACTGCGGGTCGTCGGGGAAGAACTGGCCGTGCCTGTCCATGAAGTCGCGGAACTGCTGCGTGGTGTCCTCGCCGCGGTTGTGCGCGTCGAGCAGCTGCGACAGGTCGGCGACCATGTCCTTGACCGCCTGCATGGCCGCCCCGTCGCCGTCCTGCAGGGCCTGCAGCGCCTGCTTCATGCCCTGGAAGGAGCTGTCGAGGACCTCGCGGCGGAGCAGGTCCTGGATCCGCTGGTAGGTCTCGCGCGCCTCGGGGGAGCGCCACGCGTAGTCCCGGAGCCCGCGGACGGCGCCGGCCGTGTCGTCGGGCAGCGCGTCGAGCTCGGCCTCGGCCAGCCGTGCGGCGTCGTCCGGGTCGGGGAACAGCGCGCGCCGCTCGGCGTCCAGGGCCCGGTCGAGCAGCTCGCGGACCTCCTGCAGCGTGCCGTCCATCCGGCCCGCCTGCCGGGCGGCGCGCAGCCGCTCGCGCACCGAGCGGCGCAGCTCGTCCAGCCCGCGGCGGCCCTCCAGGCCGCGGCGCAGCAGCTCGCGCAGCGCCTCCCGGACGCCGCTGCCGGCCAGCACCGAGTCGCCGATCTCGTCGACGGCGTTGCCCAGGTCGTAGGGCGGGGCCAGCGGGTCGGGTCCGCCGCGCCAGCGCCCGTACCGGTAACCGCGGCCGCCGTGCCGCACGCTCATGCCTCCGGCTCCCTCGCTGTCATGCGCCGTAGATCGTCCGCGTGCCGTCGGTGTCCTTGGCCAGCCGGCGGGTCAGGTAGAGGCCCTCGAGCGCGAACTCCACCGCGGCGGCCGCCTGTTCCGCCGACTGCTCGCCCTCGGGCACACCGAGCCGGCCGAGCAGCTCGGCCAGCCGCGGGATCGTGCCCAGCTGGCCGAGCAGCGCCGGCGCGGGCACCAGCTCGCCGGTCTCGACGGTCTCCCCGCCGGTGAAGTGCTCCTGCAACCCCGACAGGTCCAGCCCGGCGCACCGGGCGCGGAAGGTCTGCGCGGTCGCCTGGCGGAGCAGGTGCTCGAGCAGCTCGAGCTCGCGCTCGTCGTCCGGGTCCGCCCCGGAGTCGGCGAACTCCACCTTGCCGCGGCTGGCCGGCACGATGGTGGGCAGGTCGACGACCCGCGCCACCGGCCGGGTCTCGCCCGCGACGGCCGCCCGACGGACGGCCGAGGCGGCGATGGTCTCCAGCCCGGCGATGCCGAAGCGGGCGCTGACGCCCGACCGGGTGTCGACGTGGCTGGACTCGCGGACCAGCCGGGTGTAGCGGGCGATGATCTCCACCAGGTGCTCGGGGACGACGGGCTTGGAGAGGTGCCCGTCGGTCGTGCCGGGCCGCCAGGAGAGCCCGGCCTCCTGGTGCAGCAGGCGGATCTCGTCGGCCAGGTCGATCGGGTAGTGGGTGCGCACCTCGGCGCCGAACCGGTCCTTGAGCGGGGTGATGATCCGGCCGCGGTTGGTGTAGTCCTCGGGGTTGGCGCTGGCGACCAGCAGCAGGTCCAGCGGGAGCCGCACCCGGTAGCCGCGGATCTGGATGTCGCGCTCCTCCAGCACGTTGAGCAGCGCCACCTGGATCCGCTCGGCCAGGTCGGGCAGCTCGTTGACGCTGAAGATGCCGCGGTTGGTGCGGGGGACCAGCCCGTAGTGCACGGTCTCCGGGTCGCCCAGCGTGCGGCCCTCCGCGACCTTGATCGGGTCGACGTCGCCGATGAGGTCGCCGACGCTGGTGTCCGGGGTGGCCAGCTTCTCGCCGAACCGGTCGCTGCGGTGCACCCAGCCCACCGGGGTGGAATCGCCGTGCTCGGCGATCTGCCGGTGCGCCCACGCGCTGATCGGGTGCAGCGGGTGCTCGTTCAGCTCGCTGCCGACCAGCACCGGGGTCCACTCGTCCAGCAGTCCGATCAACGTCCGGATCAGCCGCGTCTTGCCCTGGCCGCGCTCACCGAGCAGCACCAGGTCGTGCCCGGCGATGAGGGCCCGCTCGACCTCGGGGATCACGGTGTCCTCGAAGCCGACCATGCCGGGCAGGCTCGGCTCACCGGCACCCAGCCGGGCGAGCAGGTTGGCGCGGATCTCGGCCTTGACCGGCCGGAAGTCGGCTCCGCTCGCGCGCACGTCGCCGAGGGTCGTGGGGGTGGGGGGACTGCTTGCCTGGGCGGCCACGTCCGTCACCTCAGCCACGGTACGACGACACGGTCGTCCTCCGGACTCCTCCCGCGGCCAATTTCCGTCCCCGGCCGCGCGGAGCCCATCCTCGCGTCCCCGCCGGGACCCTCCGGGCCCGCGACGGGTCCGCGACGGTCCACGGGTCCCACCCGCCGTCCCAGGGCCACCCGGCTCCGTGGGGGTGCGCGGGCCGTGCGGGTCCGCCGCGCCCGGCCGCGGCCCTGCGATGATCGCGGCGTGTCCGTCAGCGACCGTCCCGGAGGGGACGTGCCCCTGGTCAGCGGTGCGGACGTCGAGGCCGCGGCGCGGCTGCTCGACGGCGTCGTCCGGCAGACGCCGCTGGAACACTCGCGCGGACTGGCCGACCGGGTCGGCGGCCCCGTGTGGCTCAAGTGCGAGAACCTCCAGCGCACCGGGTCGTTCAAGATCCGCGGCGCGTACACCCGGATCGCCCGGCTGACCGACGAGGAGCGCGCCGGCGGCGTGGTCGCCGCCAGCGCCGGCAACCACGCCCAGGGGGTGGCCCTCGCCGCCCGGTTGCTCGGCACCCGGGCGACGGTCTTCATGCCCGAGACCGCGCCGCTGCCCAAGGTGGCGGCCACCCGCGGCTACGGTGCCGAGATCCACATGTGCGGGCAGTCGCTGGTGGAGCCGCTGCGCGCGGCCGCCGAGCACGCCGAGCGGACCGGGTCGGTGTTCATCCACCCCTTCGACCACCCCGACGTCATCGCCGGGCAGGGGACCGTCGGCCTGGAGATCCTCGACCAGTGCCCCGACACGGCCACGGTCGTGGTCTGCACCGGTGGCGGCGGACTCGTGTCGGGCATCGCCGCGGCCGTGCGGCACCGGAGACCCGACGTCCGCGTGGTGGCCGTGCAGGCCGCCGCGGCCGCGGCGTTCCCCGGGTCGCTGGCGGCCGGGCGACCGGTGCCCCTGACCGGGATGTCGACGATGGCCGACGGCATCGCCGTCGCGGCCCCGGGCGACCTGACGCTCGCCCACGTCCGGGCCCAGGTCGACGAGGTGCGGACGGTCAGCGAGGAGGACCTCTCCCGCGCGCTGCTGTTCTGCCTCGAGCGGGCGAAGCTGGTCGTGGAACCGGCCGGGGTGGCCGCGGTCGCCGCCGTCCTCGCCGATCCGGCCGCCTTCGCCCCGCCGGTCGTCGCCGTGGTCTCCGGCGGCAACATCGACCCGGTGCTGCTGCTCAAGGTGGTGCAGCACGGCATGGCCGCCGCCGGCCGGTACCTGTCGCTGCGGCTGCGCGTGCCCGACCGCCCCGGCTCGCTGGCCGCGGTGCTCACCGAGCTCGCCGCGGTCGGCGCCAACGTCCTCGAGGTCGAGCACGAGCGGACGGGGACCCGGCTGGACGTCGGCGAGGTCGAGGTCTTCGTCGTCGTCGAGACGCGCGGCCCCGAGCACGCCGAGGACGTCGTCGCGGCGCTGCGGCGCGCCGGCTACGCCGTCACGCCGGATTGAGCGAGCCGCCGCGCCGGATCGAGGGCGGCAGCCGGACGGTCGGGAATGGCGCGGGCACCGGCGCCGTTGACGAGCCCGCCGTGCTGGTCGGCAGGGCCCGGGCGATGAGTCGCCGGAGGCCGGGCCGTCCCCTCCCGGGGAGACGCCGCGCCGGCCGGCGCGGGCCACCGGCAACGTGGAGGAGAAACGTGGGCGACCACATCGCAGATGAGTTCGGGAACGGTCGGTACCCCGGCCTAGCGTGGCCGGCATGACCGACGCGATCGTCGTCGAGGGTCTGGTCAAACGCTTCGGCACGACCACCGCCCTCGCTGGAGTGGACCTGACCGTCACCGAGGGCTCGGTGCTCGGCCTGCTGGGCCCGAACGGCGCCGGCAAGACCACGGTGGTGCGCATCCTGACCACGCTGCTGGCCGCCGACGCCGGGCGCGCGGAGGTGCTCGGCCTCGACGTTGCCCGCGACGCCGACGCCGTCCGCGCGTCCATCGGCCTCACCGGGCAGTACGCCGCGGTCGACGAGTACCTCACCGGCTTCGAGAACCTGGAGATGGTCGGCCGGCTCTACCGGCTGCCGCGGCGGGAGGCGAGGTCGCGCGCCCGCGAGCTGCTGGAGCGCTTCGACCTCACCGACGCGGCCGACCGCCCGGCCAAGACGTACTCCGGTGGCATGCGCCGGCGGCTCGACATCGCCGCCTCGCTGATCGCCAGGCCGCGGGTGCTCTTCCTCGACGAGCCGACCACCGGCCTCGACCCGCGCAGCCGGCTGGGCATGTGGGAGTTCATCGCCGACCTCGCCGACGGCGGCACGACCATCCTGCTCACCACCCAGTACCTCGAGGAGGCCGACCGGCTCGCCGACCGCATGGTGGTCATCGACCACGGGCGGGTGATCGCCCGTGGCACGGGCGACGAGCTGAAGGAGCAGGTGGGTGGCCGTCGGCTGGAGCTGACCCTGGCCCGCGCGGCCGACCTGGGGCCGGTCGCCGAGCGGCTGCGCTCCCTGGCGCTCGACGAGCCGCACCTCGACGAGCAGACCCGGAAGCTGAGCCTGCCGGTCAGCGGTGGGGTCGACGTGATCAGCGAGGCCGTGCGCCGGCTCGACGGCAACGGTTTCGAGGTGCTCGACCTCGGGCTGCGCCGTCCCGACCTCGACGACGTCTTCCTCACCCTCACCGGCCACGCCGCCGAGGAGGCGCGGGCCGGCGGGGAGACCGCGCAGCCCGAGCCGGCCACGACGGGAGGGGCGCTCCGATGAGCGCCACGCTGGTCCAGACGCTCGCCGACAGCGCGGTGATCACGAAGCGCAACCTGATCAAGGTCAAGCGGGTGCCCGACCTGATCGTGTTCGCCACGCTGTCGCCGATCATGTTCGTGCTGCTGTTCCGGTACGTGTTCGGGGGCGCGATCAACCTGCCGCCCGACATCAACTACGCGGAGTTCCTGCTGCCCGGCATCTTCGCCCAGACCGTCGTGTTCGGCTCGACGGTCACCGGTGCCAGCATCGCGGAGGACCTGCAGAAGGGGCTCATCGACCGCTTCCGCTCGCTGCCGATGTCCCGCTCCTCGGTGCTGGTCGGGCGCACGGTCGCCGACCTCGGCCTGAACGCCATCTCCATCGTGGTCATGGCGATCACCGGCCTGATCGTCGGCTGGCGGATCAACTCCTCCTTCGGGGAGGCGGTCGGCGGCTTCCTGATCCTGCTGGTGTTCGCGTTCTCCATCTCGTGGCTGATGGCCATGGTCGGCCTGCTGGTGCGGACGCCGGAGGTGGTCAACAACGCGAGCTTCATCGTGATCTTCCCGCTGACCTTCGTCGCCAACACGTTCGTGCCGCTGGAGACCTTCCCCTCGGTGCTGCGCACCTTCGCCGAGTGGAACCCCGTCTCGGCCGTGGTGCAGGCCGCACGGGAGCTGTTCGGCAACACGTCGGAGATCGTGCCGGTCCCCGACGTGTGGTCGCTGCAGAACCCGGTGCTCTACACGCTGCTCTGGACGGCGATCTTCCTGGCGGCGTTCGTGCCGCTGGCCGTCCGCGCCTACCAGCGCACCGCGAGCCGCTGACGGGCGCGGCCGGCTGCCGCTGAGCGCGCGGTCGCCGTCCGCCGCCGGCCGCCGCCGCGGAGGCGGAACGACCAGGGTAGGCCCGCACGTCGTGGGCCTGCCCTGGTCGCGTCGGGGGGCCGCGGCAGGCTCGCCGAGGCGCCGCTCGGTGGCCGCAGCACCCTCGCCGGGGCACTCCTGCGGCGTTCGCGCCGGGCTCTGTCGCGGCGTCGCCGCTGGATCTGCGGTGCTGCACCGGCACCAGAGCAAAAGGAACACCGCAAGAGCCGGCCGGCCACCGGCGTCACGATGGGGAGCCGGCCCCGGCCACCGCCACGGCGCAGCAGGCCGGCTGCGGCACGCGCCGCAGCCGGCCGGCCGCCGCCGTCACAGCCAGGGGAGGGCGAGCACAGCATCGAGGTCGTCGGGAGCCGCGCCGTCGCGGACCAGGCGGTTGGGCTGCCGGTGGCCGCAGGCCGTGCAGCGGTGCACGACCTGCCAGCCCTTGCCCGACTTCTCCACCAGCCCGATGGGTGCCATCGGCGCTCCGCACTCGCTCGCCCGGTCGCCCGGCATCTCGTCGACGTGCAGCGACCACAGGCAGGACGGGCAGTGGTTGCGGTAGTGCCCGTCGGTGTTCGCCGGAACGTCGGCGGCGCAGTGCACGCAGGTGAAACCGGTGTTCTCCACCCGCCGGGAGCGGGCCCGACCGGCGCGGGCCGGGCCCTCGACCGCGGGCTCCCGTGCCCGGTCGGCCCAGGTCACGTCGGCCACGAGCGCCTCCGTCAGGGGACGAAGGGCTCGACCTTGACGACCTCGACGGTGATCTCGCGTCCGTTGGGCGCCTGGTAGGTCACCGACGTGCCGGGTGCGGCGCCGAGGATGGCCGAACCGAGGGCGGACTCCGGCGAGTAGACGGTGAGGTCGGTCGTGCCGGCGATCTCGCGGGAGCCGAGGAGGAATTTCTCCTCCTCGTCCTCGCCCTGGAACTTGATGGTGATGACCGTGCCGGTCTCGGCCGTCGTCGCCGTCGTGGGCGGCTGGCCGACGCGCGCCTTGCGCAGCAGGTCGGACAGCTGCCGGATCCGGGCCTCCTGCTTGCCCTGCTCGTCCTTGGCGGCGTGGTACCCGCCGTTCTCGCGGAGGTCGCCCTCCTCACGACGAGCGTTGATCTCGGCGGCCATCGCGGGCCGGGCCGCCACCAACTGGTCGAGCTCGGCCTTCAACCGGTCGTGGGCCTCCTGGGTCAGCCAGATGCCCTGGTCGCGCTCGTCAGTGGGGGTGGACACGAGGGGGTACTCCAACGCACTCGGGTGGCCGGCCCCCGGACGGGACCGACCGCTGCTCGATCCGGCCAAGCTAACACCGCGGCCGCCTCCGTCGCACCGACGAGGGCGGCGGCGGAGGAACCGGAACCGTACCGGATCGTGCCGCTTGGTGGTGACCTCGGTCACCCGCCCGGGCGGGCTGCGCTGTCGTCCCCTCGGGGGACAATGCCTGCGTGACCGCACCCGACCAGCTGCGTCTGCTCGCCGTCCACGCCCATCCCGACGACGAGTCCAGCAAGGGCGCCGCGACCATGGCCAAGTACGTCGCCGAGGGGGTCCGCGTGCTGGTCGCCACCTGTACCGGCGGCGAGCGCGGGTCGGTGCTCAACCCCGCGATGGACCGGCCCGAGGTGTGGGAGCGGCTGCCCGAGATCCGGGTCGAGGAGATGGCCCGGGCCCGGGCGATCCTGGGCGTGGAGCAGGAGTTCCTCGGCTTCGTCGACTCCGGCCTCCCCGAGGGCGACCCGCTGCCCCCGCTGCCGGAGGGCTGCTTCGCCCTGGTGCCGCTCGAGGAGGCGGCGGCCCCCCTCGTCGAGCTGATCCGCCGGTTCCAGCCGCAGGTCATCACCACCTACGACGAGCGCGGCGGCTATCCGCACCCCGACCACATCAAGACCCACGAGATCTCGGTGCACGCGTTCGAGGCCGCCGGCGACCCCGACCGGTACCCCGGACTGGGTGAGCCCTGGCAGCCGAGCAAGCTCTACTACCACATGAGTTTCACGCTGCCGCGCACCAAGGCGCTGCACGAGGCGATGCTCGCCACCGGCGCCGACTCGCCCTACGGCGAGTGGCTCGACAACTGGGACCCGGCGCACGACATCTCCCACCGGGTGACCACCCGGGTGCCCTGCGGCGAGTACTTCCCGGTGCGCGACGCCGCCCTGATCGCGCACGCGACCCAGATCGACCCCGAGGGCCGCTGGTTCGCCTGCCCGATCGTGACGCAGCAGCAGGTCTGGCCGACCGAGGACTACGAGCTGGCCCGCTCGCTCGTCGACACGCCCGTTCCGGAGTCCGACCTGTTCGCCGGGATCCGCAGCGAGGTGGGCGTGCGATGACCGCGGGCATCGGTCCCGAGCTGCTCGCCGCCGCCGGCGACCAGCTCCCCGAGGACGTCGGCAAGGCCGGGCCGCTCGGCCTGCTCCTCACGGTGGTGCTCCTCGTCGCGATCCTGCTGCTGGTGAAGTCGATGACCCGGCACCTCAAGCGGGTGCCGCGCAGCTTCGACCCGGAGGACCAGGAGCCCGACGTGGTCGTGCCCGACACGCCCGCGGAGCTGGTCGACCCGCAGCCCGGCCAGCAGCTGCTCGACGACCTCCGCCGGGCGCCGCGCGCCATCGAGCCGCCGCGTGACCATCCGCGCTCGGATGGCGACGCTGACCGCTGAGCGTCGCGGCACCGCCGCGCCCCCGTCTTCCGACCGACGCGGTGACGCCGCCCCGGCCGGGGCCGGAGCGGCGTCGGTGGTGCTGCTACCAGCGGTGCGCGACGTCGATCACCAGTCGCGCGCTGTCGCCGGGGCCGCCACCCTCCAGGGTGTGGACGCGGAACGGCAGCCGGGCCCGCACGCCGAGCCCGATCACCGACTGGGCCTCGAACGAGTGGCCCCACGAGACCTGGCGGAACGTGGTGAATCCTGCGACGTCCTCCGCCGCGGCGTCGACCGGAGGATCGAACGTCGCGTTGCCCTGCCCGTCGTGGCCGTGCGCGGTGACGACGATCTCCAGGTCGGCCGCTCCGCGCAGCGGCAGCGGGTCGCCGGTGCCCACCTCGCGGACCGTGGGCACGTAGCCCACCCGCCACTGGACGTCGGCGTCCGCTCCGTGGCCGAGGTCGACGACCAGGCGGTCGAAGCACGCATGACGGCCGGCGCGCAGCTCCGTCAGAGCGCCGACGTCCGCCGTGCTCGAGCCGCCGGCCTCGGCCCGCGACCCCCACGTGATGCCGCAGTAGGGCTCCGTGGCCTGCGCGGGGGTCGCCGTGAGGACGGCGACGGGCACGATCGCGAGGGTCAGCAGGGAGCGGATGCGGGTGGCGTTCATGGAGTCCCCCTTGGTGAGTTGTCCGCCATGGGTAGGATCTGCCGACGGATCACCGTGCACCAGGGTGCGCGAGATGCATCGTAGCCAATGACTGACCCAGGCTCTGGGCAGAAAGCGACACCACTCGCCGGCTGCAGAGCAGCTGCTTTGGTCACCTTTGACAAGACGACACGATGGCTCACCCTGCGTCATGACGCCCCGGTGGCGGGGGGCTCGTCGAGCACGCTGCGAGGGGATCGCGTTCCGTTTGCCCACGTCGCCGCGTCCGGCGACAGAATGAGCCGTGCCCGGCCCCGTCCAGTCGATCGAGCGGGCCGCAGCCGTGCTCGAGTTGCTGTCGGCGGCATCGGAGCTGGGCGTCACCGAGCTCGCCGAGTCGCTCGGTCTCGCCAAGAGCACGACCCATGGGATCCTGCGCACGCTGTGCGACGTCGGCCTGGTCGACCAGGACCGGCGGACCGGCCGCTACCGCGTCGGGCGCGGCCTCACCGAGCTGGGGGCAGCGTCGGTCGACGTGCACCAGCTGCGCAGCCTGGCCGCGAACTGGCTCGACGCCCTCGCCGTGCACACGGGGGAGGCGGTGCGGCTGGCCGTCGCGCTGGACGGCCGGCTGGTCGTCGTCCACCACGTCTTCCGGCCCGACGACAGCCGGCAGGTGCTGGAGGTCGACAGCACCCGGCCGCCGCACGCCTGCGCACTGGGCAAGGTGCTGCTGGCCAACGGCGCGCAGCTGGCCACCGACCTGTCGCCCTTCACCCGGCGGACGGTGGTCGACCCGGCCGCGCTGCGGGCCGAGCTGGCCACCGTCCGGCACCGTGGCTACGCCGTCGAGGTGGAGGAACGGGTCCCGGGCGAGGCCGGCGTCGCCCGCCCGGTCCGCGGTCGCGGGGGGCGCGTCATCGCGGCCGCGGGCGTCACCGGGGCGCCGGAGCGGTTGCTCGACCGTTCGGGCCTGCCGCACGCGAAGTTGCTGCGGCAGCTGGAGGACGCCGTGCAGGCGGTGACCCGCGAGCTCGCGGCCGCATGACCCCCCACCGAGCGGGAGGCTGCTGAGTGGCCGGCCGCCACGTGCTCGCCATCGACCAGGGCACCAACTCGACCCGGTGCATCGTGTTCGACCAGGCGGCGCGCTTCGTCTCCGTGGCGCAGGTGGAGCACCGGCAGTTCCACCCCCGCCCCGGGTGGGTCGAGCACGACCCGATGGAGATCTGGGCGAACGTGGCCCGGGTCGTGCCGCAGGCCCTGCACCGCGCCGGGCTGTCGCTGGACGACGTGGTCGCCCTCGGCATCGCCAACCAGCGCGAGACGGTGGTCGCCTGGGACCGGCGGACCGGTCGCCCGCTGGACCGCGCGATCGTGTGGCAGGACGTGCGCACCGCCGACCGGGTCGACCAGCTGGCCGCCGACGGCTTCGCGGACGTCGCCCGCCGGCGGTGCGGCCTGCCGCTGGCGTCCTACTTCGCCGGTCCCCGGATGGCCTGGCTGCTCGACGCCCACCCGGGCGCGCGCCGGGCGGCGGACCGCGGTGAGCTGCTGCTCGGGACGATGGAGTCCTGGCTGATCTGGAACCTCACCGGCGGTCCGGCCGGCGGCCGGCACGTCACCGACGTGACCAACGCCAGCCGCACCATGCTCATGGACCTGCGCACGCTGGCCTGGGACGACGAGCTGCTCGACGCGGTCGGGGTGCCGCGGGCGGCGCTGCCGGAGATCCGCCCCACCATGGAGGTCTACGGGACGGCGACCGCCGTGGCCCCCGGCGTGCCCATCGCCGCCGCGCTCGGCGACCAGCAGGCGGCGCTGTTCGGGCAGACCTGCTTCGCGCCCGGGGAGGCCAAGTGCACCTTCGGCACCGGCGCGTTCCTCCTGCTCACCACCGGGACCGAGCCGGCGACGTCGACGCACGGGCTGATCACCACGCCGGCCTACCAGGTCGACGGCGAGCCCCCGGTGTACGCCCTGGAGGGCTCCATCGCCGTCGCCGGCTCCCTCGTGCAGTGGTTCCGCGACAGCCTCGGCCTGATCCGCAGCGCCCCGGAGATCGAGACGCTGGCCCGCACCGTGGAGGACAACGGCGGCTGCTACATCGTGCCGGCCTTCGCCGGGCTGTTCGCCCCGCACTGGCGCAGCGACGCGCGCGGCGTCGTCGTCGGGCTCACCGGCTACATCACCAAGGGCCACCTGGCCCGCGCCGTCCTGGAGGCGACGGCCTGGCAGACCCGCGAGGTCGTCGACGCGATGCTCGCCGACTCCGGCCTGGAACTGTCCGAGCTCAAGGTCGACGGCGGCATGACCGCCGACCACCTGCTCATGCAGACCGTCGCCGACGTGCTCGGCGTCCCGGTGGCCCGGCCGATGGTGGCCGAGACGGTGTCGCTCGGCGCCGCGTACGCGGCCGGGCTGTCGTCGGGCCTGTGGCCGCACCGCGAGGTGCTTCGCCGGCACTGGCACCGGGCGGGCGAGTGGCTGCCGACGGCGAGCGAGCAGTGGCGCGAGGAGGGCTACGCCGACTGGCGGCACGCCGTCCAGCGCAGCCTCGGCTGGGTGCGGGAGGGGCGGTCGCGTTGACCGCCCCTCCCGGGCACCCACCGTCCGGTCAGGCGGTGGCGGAGAGCACGATCTCCTTCGCCTTCAGCCGGGCGGCGTCGGCCGACTCGTCGTCGGGCAGCTCCTGGGACGCGCGCTCGGCGGCCACCCGCTCCCGGTAGGCCTGGACCTCCTTCTCCCGCCGGTCGGCCGACCAGCCGAGCACCTCGCCCATCAGCTCGGCCACCACCGGCGCCGCGGCCAGCCCGCGGTCCCAGCTCTCGATCGAGATGCGGGTCCGCCGGGTGAGGAAGTCGTCGAGGTGACGGGCGCCCTCCGCCCGGGCCGAGTAAACGGCCTCGGCCCGCAGGTAGTCGTCGGCCTCGGGCAGCGGCTCGGCGAGGGACCGGTCGGCCTCGACCAGGGCGAGCACCTCCTCGGTCAGCGCCCCGTACCGGTGCAGCAGGTGCTCGACCCGGGCCACGTGCAGCCCGGACCGCTGGGCCAGCACGTGCCGCTGGTTCCACGGCGCCGGCCAGCCGACCGCACCGAGCAGCGGCACGTTCTCGGTGACCGAGGGCCCCACGTGCCGGTCCAGCCCGCGGCCGGCCTCGTCGACGGCGTCCTCGGCCATCACGCGGTAGGTCGTGTACTTGCCGCCCGCCACCATGACGAGCCCCGGCGCCGGATGGGCGACGGTGTGCTCCCGCGACAGCTTCGAGGTGCTGTCGGACTCACCGGACAGCAGCGGCCGCAGCCCGGCGTAGACCCCCTCCACGTCCTCCCGCGTCAGCGGCGTGGTGAGCACGCTGTTGACCTTCTCGAGGACGTACTCGATGTCGGCCGCGGTCGCCGCCGGGTGCGCCTTGTCGAGGGTCCACGGGGTGTCGGTCGTGCCGACGATCCAGTGCCGGCCCCACGGGATGACGAACAGCACGCTCTTCTCGGTGCGCAGGATCATCCCGGTGGAGGAGTGGATGCGGTCGCGGGGGACCACCAGGTGCACGCCCTTGCTCGCCTTCACGCGGATCTGGCCGCGCTCGCCGACCATGGCCTGGGTGTCGTCGGTCCACACCCCGGTGGCATTGATCACCTGCCGGGCGCGCACCTCGGTGGTGCGGCCGCTGTCGGTGTCCTCCAGAACGGCACCGACGACCCGTTCGCCCTCCTTGAGGAAGGACGTCACGCGGGCCCGGTTGGCCGCCAGTGCCCCGTAGGCCACCGCCGTCCGGACGATCTCCATCGTGTGCCGGGCGTCGTCGATCTGGGCGTCGTAGTAGCGGATGGCGCCCACCAGCGCGTCGTTGCGCAGGGCCGGCGCCATCCGCCGCGCACCGCGGCGGGTCAGGTGCCGGTGCCAGGGCAGTCCGGCCCGCTTCCCCGATGCCCAGGCCATCAGGTCGTACAGCGCGATGCCGGACCCGACGTACCACCGCTCCCAGCCCCGCTTCTTGATGGGGTACAGGAAGGAGACCGGGCGGACCAGGTGGGCGGCCAGCCGCTCCAGGATCAGGCCGCGCTCGCGCAGCGCCTCGAAGACCAGCGCGAAGTCCAGCATCTCCAGGTAGCGCAGGCCCCCGTGCACCAGCTTGCTGGAGCGGCTGGACGTGCCGCTGGCCCAGTCGCGGGCCTCGACCAGGCCGACCCGGAGCCCGCGGGTGGCCGCGTCGAGGGCGCACCCCGCGCCGACCACGCCGCCGCCCACGACCAGGACGTCGAGCTCGGGCCCCTCGGACATCCGGCGCAGCGCCTCGGTGCGCGCGGCGTCGGACAGGTCTGCAGAAATCACGTGTTCCTCGTCTCCTCGCGCGTCGGTCGACCTCGAGCAGCGTGCGCGATCAGTCGACCTCCACCCAGTCCAGTGTCCGCTGCACGGCCTTCTTCCACCCGGCGTGGCCGGCCGCGCGCTGCTCGTCGTCCCACTGCGGCTCCCAGCGCTTGTCCTCGGCCCAGTTCTGCCGCAGGTCGTCGGTGCCCGACCAGAACCCGCAGGCCAGGCCGGCCGCGTAGGCGGCCCCCAGCGCGGTGGTCTCGGCGACCACCGGGCGGCTGACCGGGACGCCGAGGATGTCGGCCTGCATCTGCATGCACAGCTCGTTGGCGGTCACCCCGCCGTCGACCTTCAGCACGTCGAGGCGGACGCCGGAGTCGGACTCCATGGCCTCGGCGACGTCGCGGCTCTGGTAGCAGATCGCCTCGAGCGTGGCCCGGGCGATGTGCGCGTTGTTGTTGTAGCGGGACAGCCCGACGATCGCGCCCCGGGCGTCGGAGCGCCAGTAGGGGGCGAACAGGCCGGAGAAGGCCGGCACGAAGTAGACGCCGCCGTTGTCCTCGACCTGCCGGGCCAGCGTCTCGCTCTGCTCGGCGCCCTTGATGATGCCGAGCTGGTCGCGGAGCCACTGCACGGCCGAGCCGGTGACGGCGATCGAGCCCTCGAGGGCGTACCGCTGCGGCTCGTCGCCGAACTTGTAGCAGACGGTGGTGAGCAGGCCGGCCTTCGAGCGCACCAGCTCGGTGCCGGTGTTGAGCAGCAGGAAGTTGCCGGTGCCGTAGGTGTTCTTGGCCTCGCCCGGGTCGAAGCAGACCTGGCCGACCATGGCCGCCTGCTGGTCGCCGAGCGCGGCGTTCAGCAGCACCTCGCCGCCGAGCGGGCCGTTCGCCAGGCTCCTGCCGTACCCCTGCGGGTCGGAGGAGGGTCGGATCTCCGGCAGCATCTGCCGGGGGATGCCGAAGAAGGACAGCAGCTCGTCGTCCCAGTCCAGCGTCTCGAGGTCCATGAGCATGGTGCGGGAGGCGTTGGTGACGTCGGTGACGTGCACGCCGCCGTCCTTGCCGCCGGTGAGGTTCCACAGCAGCCACGAGTCGGTGGTGCCGAACAGCGCGTCGCCGCTCTCGGCGAGCTCCCGCACGCCGTCGACGTTCTCCAGGATCCACTGGATCTTGCCGCCGGAGAAGTAGGTGGCCGGGGGCAGGCCCGCCCGGTGCCGGATGGTGTCGCCCCGGCCCTCGCGCTCGAGCCTGCTGGCGATCCGGTCGGTGCGGGTGTCCTGCCAGACGATCGCGTTGTACAGCGGCCGCCCGGTGCGCTTGTTCCAGACCACGGTGGTCTCGCGCTGGTTGGTGATGCCGACCGCGCCGAGGTCGTCCGGGCCGATCTTCAGCCTGTTCATCACCGTGCGGATGACCGACTCGGTGCGCTCCTGGATCTCGATCGGGTCGTGCTCCACCCATCCCGCCTGCGGCAGGATCTGCTCGTGCTCGAGCTGGTGGCGGGCCACCTCGCGTCCGTCGTGGTCGAAGACCATGAAGCGGGTGCTGGTGGTGCCCTGGTCGACTGCGCCGATGTAGTCGGTCATCGGTTCTGCTCCCTTCCCGTCCGTTCGGCGGGGCTGATGTGGTCCGCGTCCTGCGCGGCGTCGCTGTCGGCGGAGACGTGCTTGCCGTGGGCCTCGGGGTCGGAGACGACCCGGCCGACCTCCTGCTCCTCGGGGTGGGCGGACAGCGGGTTGCCGACGAGCAGCTCGTAGATCGCCGCCCCCAGCAGGCCGCCGATCAGCGGTCCGACGATGGGCACCCACCAGTACGGCGCACCGTCCGGTGTCACCCATGCGGTCTCGTAGCCGGTCAGCCAGGAGGCCAGCCGGGGGCCGAAGTCGCGGGCCGGGTTGATGGCGTAGCCGGCGTTGGAGCCGAAGGACAGGCCGATCGCCAGGACGACGAAGCCGATGATCAGTGGCGCCATGTTCGCCAGGGGCGGGTTGTTGCGCGCGTCGATGAGCACGAAGACGAGGAACACCAGCAGCGCGGTGCCGATGATCTGGTCGCGCAGGCCGTCGAAGGGCGTCAGCCCCTCGGCGGGCAGGGTCGAGAAGATGCCCTGGCTGGCCGACGTGGTGCCCGGGTCGACCGCCGCGATCGCCTCGTTGTAGTTCCACCGCACGATGAGCGCGGCGAGGAAGGCCGCGGCGACCTGCACCGACACGTAGGGCAGGACCTTGCCCCACGAGAACCCGCGGAAGGCGGCCAGGGCCAGGGTCACCGCCGGGTTGAGATGGGCGCCGCTGCCGCGGGCGGCGGTGTAGACGCCGAGCGCGACGGCGAAGCCCCAGCCGAAGGCGATGGTGTTGTAGTCGCCGGTCTGCCCGGCCACCACTTGGGCGACCACGCCGAGACCGAACAGGATCAGGATCATGGTTCCGGCGAACTCGACGAGCAGTTCGCCTGCCAGCGGACGCCGGCGCAACATCTCGATCATGTGCGTGCTCTCCGCGCCGGGCGGCCCCACCGGAACGCCCCATCGAGTCCGGTGCGGCCTCCCGACCTGCCAGGGGGGCGTGGGAGGCAGTCAACTCCGGGGAGACCTGCGTCACCACCCCTAGCCGTTCGACATCGTCGAACGACCGGTGAACGGGACCCTGACCCGATCGGTGAACACCTCGACCCCGACCGGGGGACGGCACCCTGACCGGTGGACGGCACCCTGACCCGAACGGGCGGGACGGCGCCCGGTCCGGCCCGCACCGGCCCCGCCGTCCGCCATGATCACCTCGTGGCCGAGCGGCGCAGGAGCGATCCCGAGCGCCGGGTGCCGCCGCCGGGCTTCGGGCGGCTGGGCACCCGGGTGCTCGAGATCGCCGAGAACGTGGTCTACGCCGGCATCGTGCTGTTCCTGGTGCTCGGCGCCGCCGTGCTCCTGGTGCTGGCCGGTCGCTCCACCTGGCGGGCGGCGACCTCCCTGCAGCAGTCGTCGGTGCTCGAGCTGCTCGACGTGCTCCTGCTCGTGTTCATCGTGGTGGAGCTGCTGTTCGCCGTCCGGTCGACGGTGGAGAAGCGCGAGCTGGTGGCCGAGCCGTTCCTGCTGGTCGGCATCATCGCCTCGATCAAGGAGATCGTCGTGCTGTCGGTCGAGGCGGCCGGCGTGGCCGGCGACGGCGCGCCGTTCGACGACCGGATGACCGAGATCGCGATCCTCGGCGTCCTCGTGCTGCTGCTCGGTCTCACCTCCTGGTTGCTGCGGCGCAAGGAGCGCGAGCCCATCGAGGGCGAGCGCGCCGACACCGCGGAGAAGTGACCCGGCGTCCGCCGCGACGTCAGACGCGGGTGGTCCGCAGCCCGCAGTCGCCGTAGTAGCGGCGGGTGCGGGTGGCGATCGGGAGGGGCGCGTCCACGGGGGCCGGGTACATGTCGTGCTCCACGATGGCCATCAGCGGGACGCCGAGGGCGTCGAGCTCGGCGAGCAGCGGCGGCATGTCCGGTTCGCCCTCCGTCGGCTCGACCATCGCGCCGTGCTGCACGGCCTGGGCGAACGACATGCCCTCGGCGCGGACCCTGGCCAGCACGTCGGGGGCCACCGACTTGAGGTGGACGTAGCCGATCCGATCCGGGTGCCTGGCCACGATCGCCCGGTTGTCGCCGCCGGCGTAGGCGACGTGGCCGGTGTCCAGGCAGAGGGAGACCGTGGCCGGATCGGTGAGCTCGAGGAATCGGGTGATGCGGTCCTCGGTGTCGACGTGGGCATCGGCGTGCGGGTGGAACATCTGCCGGACCCCGTACTCCTCGTGCAGGACGCGTCCGAGCTCGGAGTGGCCGTCGCCGAGCGCGGTCCACTGGTCGGCGGTGAGCTCGGCCGGTTCGAGCAGCTCACCGGTGTGCAGGTCGGTGTACATCGCCGGCAGCGTGACGAGGCAGGGCGCGTCCATGGCGGCGAGCAGCGCGGCGACCTGCCGGCACTCGGCCAGGGCCGCGGCGAGCGAGTCGCCGCCGCGGTGCAGGTGGGTGCCGGCGGTGGCGCCGGTCAGCGTCAGGCCGCGGCGACCGAGCTCGTCGCGCAGCTGCTCGGGATGGGTGGGGAGGTAGCCGAAGGGCCCGAGCTCGACGGCGGTGTACCCGGCGGCGGCGGCCTCGTCGAGGAACCGGTGCCAGGGGGTCTGCCGGGGGTCGTCGGGGAACCAGACGCCCCAGGAGTCCGGTGCCGTGCCGAGCCGCAGGTTGGTCAGGGTCGGCGCCGTCGGTCCGGACACCGTGCTGCTGCTGTCAGTGGTCATGTCGTTCCCCTCTCGTCGG
This sequence comes from Geodermatophilus sp. YIM 151500, assembly GCF_025716945.1. GTDB lineage: Bacteria > Actinomycetota > Actinomycetes > Mycobacteriales > Geodermatophilaceae > YIM-151500. The sequence goes on along the minus strand of NZ_JAOVZT010000004.1, from coordinate 157,966 downwards.
CGGACGGGCTGGAAGGCAGCGGAGGTCGGGAAGGCAGGGAGCGGAGGTCGGGAAGGCAGGGAGCGGAGGTCGGGAAGGCAGGGA
>NZ_JAOVZT010000004.1:95864-157782 GCF_025716945.1 Geodermatophilus sp. YIM 151500 | reverse complement strand
GCGGAGGTCGAAAGCTTGGAGCGGAGGCGGGAGGTGCGGCGGCGGAGGCGGGGCCGCCCGGTGTGCGCGCGGCCCCGCCCGGTCGCTCATCGGGTGTTGTTCTCGGCGAAGGTCGCGATCGCGTCGATGTTGGCGGCGTCCACGAACGAGGGGCCGGTGAGCACCGGCTGGCCGCCGCCGATGTCGTTGCCGTTGGTCAGGTTCAGCCACAGCGACTCGACGGCCAGATAGCCCTGCACGTAGGGCTGCTGGTCGACGGAGAACTCGATGTCCCCGGCCTGGATGGCCTGCACGACCTCCGGGCTGAGGTCGAAGGTGACGATGCTCGCCTGGCTGCCGGCGCCCTCCTGGGCCTGGACGGCGGCGGTGGCGATGCCCGCGTCGAGGGTGACGATGTGGGTGATCGACGGGTCCTCCTGCAGCTTGGCCCCGATCGTCTGCTGAACCGACGGCAGGTCCGAGCCGTTGACCTGGAGGTTCTCGGTGCTCGGGAAGGACTCCGCGACACCCGCGCAGCGGGTCTCCAGCGAGATGTTGCCCTGCTCGTGCACCACGCACACGGCCTTGCCGCCGCCGGACTCGGCGATCCGGGCGCCGGCGCTCTGCCCGGCGATGCGCTCGTCGGAGCCGAAGAACATCAGGGCGCCGTAGTCCTGGTAGACGTCCATGCCGGCGTTGAAGGCCACGGTCGGGATGCCGGACTCCGCCGCCCGGGCGAGGGTGGGGCCGACCGCGTCGGGGTTGGCGAGGGTGACCGCGATGCCGTCGGCGCCGCTGTCGATCGCGTTCTGGACGAGGGTCGCCTGCTCGCCCGAGTCCGGGTCGTTGGAGTAGTTGAGGGTGACGCCGAGTTGCTCGGCGGCGGCGTCGGCGCCGTTGCGGACCCGGTCCCAGAAGGTGGAACCCGGTGCCTCGTGGGTGATCATCGCGATGGTGAGGTCCTGGCCTCCGGCGGCGCCGGGGGCGTTCTGCGCGCCGCCCTGGCTGCTGCAGGCCGGAACGGTGAGCAGCAGCCCGGCGGCCGCCGCGATGGCGAGCTTTCCCGTGCGGGACATGGCTTTCCCTTTCGGTGGTCGAGCGGTGGGGGACCGGCGGGCGCTCAGGCGCGAACCGGTGTGCGGGTGCTGTGCGTGGCGGACGAGACGACGGCCTCCTGCACCAGCAGGTTGTGCAGTCCCTCGGCGAAGGAGGCGTTGCGCGGCAGCTCGTCGAGCCCGGCGATCTCGTCGAGGAAGGCCCGCGCCTGGTAGACGAAGCTGTCGTTGTGACCGAAGCCGACGCCGGTCGCGTCCATCGCCATCCCGCCGGCGATGTAGGGGTGCTCGACGCCGACGATGACCCGTCGGAACCCGTTGGAGGCACCCGGCAGGCCACCCGAGGCGATGTCGAATTCGCCCGGCCGGCTCACGTCGAAGGCGAGGGCCCCGCGCTCGCAGAAGACCTCGAACTTGAGCGTGTTCGGGTGGCCGTAGGCGATGCGGGAGACGCTCAGGTCGCCGGTCGCGCCGTCGGCGAAGCGCGCCGAGAAGCTGGCCCAGTCGTCGTTGCCGACCGCTTCGCGCTCGTCGCCGACCTCGACGTGGGCGTGCCCGACCACGTGGCCGAGCGGGAGGGGACGGTCGGTGACGACGGTGGTCAGGGCGGCTCCGTGCACCGACTCGACCGGACCGAGCAGGAACTCGGCGACGTCGGTGAGGTGGCTGCCGAGGTCGGCGAGCGCCCCGGAGCCGGGCTCGCCCCGGTAACGCCAGCTCATCGGGGCCTGCGGGTCGGCGCCGTAGTCGGTCCAGTACTGCCCGCTGATGTACAGCGGGCGCCCGAGCTCACCGGACCGGAGCTGCTCGCGGACGGCGCTGATCCCGGGCGCCCGGCGGAAGGTGAAGCCGACCCGGGCCACGATGCCGGCGGCCTCGACGGCGTCGGTCATCGCGCGGGCGTCGGCCGCGGTCGGGGCCAGCGGCTTCTCGCAGAGCACGTGCTTCCCGGCAGCGGCGAGCTCGGTGACGATCTCGCGGTGCAGGTGGTTGGCGACGACCACGCTGACGACGTCGATGTCGTCGGCCTTGACGATGGCCTCCCAGCTGGTGTCGTGCCGCTCGAACCCGTAGCGCCGCGCCGTGTCGCGGGCCAGGTCCTCGTTGATGTCCGCGACCGACACGAGGCGCACGGGCGGGAGGCCGGCGGAGAAGACCGTTCCGGCCGACCGGTAGCCGTGCGCGTGTGCGCGGCCGGCCATGCCTGCGCCGATCACCGCGACGCCGATGTCGTTGCTCATGAATCCTCCGATGGGGGTGAGACGGCCAATCGCCCGGACTAGCTCGTGCTAATAGCACGTGCTAGTTCGGTAGTGTGGTGTGGACCACCCACCCCGTCAAGGGGTGCCGAGGAAAGGGCGGGCATGACCGGACCGGAGCCGACCGACCAGGAGCCTGCGGGTGCGCGCGGAGGCGGTCGGGACCGCCGGCCGACGATGGCCGACATCGCCCGCCACGTCGGGGTGTCCCGACCGCTCGTCTCGATCGTGCTGCGTGGTGCCGAGGGTGCGTCCGACGCGACGCGGCAGCGCGTGCTCCGGGCCGCTGCGGAGCTCGGCTACCGGCCGGACTCCCTGGCGCAGGGGCTGCGGAGCAACCGCACGCGCCACCTCGGCGTCCTCTTCGCCCTCCGCCGCCCGTTCGAGGTCGAGCTGGTCGAGCAGATGTTCCCCGTCGTCGAGAGGCTCGGCTACCACCTGCTGCTCGGCGCCACCACTGCCTTCCGCGGGCAGGAGGCGGTGACCGACGAGCTGCTGCGCTACCGCTGCGAGGGCCTCGTCGTCGTGGGGCCCGAGCTGGACGGTCACCGCCTCGAGCCCGTCGCGGAGGAGGTGCCGGTCGTGGAGATCGGCCGCCGCGTCACCCGCGGCCCGGTGGACGTCGTGCGCAACGACGACGCGTTCGGCACCCGCCAGGCCGTCGACCACCTGGTGTCGCTCGGGCACCGCGCCATCGCCTTCGTCGACGGCGGTGACAATCCCGGAGCGGAGGACCGGCGGGCCGGCTACGCCGCGGCGATGGCCGCCCACGGCCTGGCGGCGGAGGCCCGTGTGGTGCCCGGCGGATACACCGAGGACGAGGGAGCCAAGGCCGCGGGGCTGCTCCTGTCGGACCGGCTGCCGACCGCGGTCATCGCCAGCAACGACCTGTCGGCCATCGGTCTGCTGGACAGCGTGCTGCGCGCGGGCGTGCGCGTGCCGCACGAGCTGTCCGTCGTCGGCTACGACGACTCGCGGTTCGCCCGGCTCCCCGGCATCGACCTGACCTCGGTCCGGCAGGACGTGCCGCGGATGGCCGAGCTCGCGGTGCAGGCCGTCGTCGAGCGCCTGGATCTCCCGCCGCGCGAGCCGAGGGACGTCGCGCTGCCCCCGCAGCTGGTGGTCCGCGGCACGACGGCTCCACCGCCGTAGCGGCGGGACGCCGACGAGGCCGCGCCCCCGCCATCGCTCCGCTGCCTGACGGCCCGGTTGGGCCGGCAGCCGGCCGGGCATGGGTGCGGTGCCGACGGCGCGGGCCGTGCGGACGACGGGGATCCCGTCGGTGGCCCGGAGGCCGGGGCCGGTCGGGGAGCGGCCGTCCCGGCGCCGCCGGGTGACGCCGGGCGAGAGCGGATCGTCGTCCGGGTCGGCGGGTCCGATGGGCGACGTGCGAAGGAGGGACGGCGCGTGACCAACCGTCTGGCTGCTGCCACCAGCCCCTATCTGCTGCAGCACGCCGAGAACCCGGTCGAGTGGTGGGAGTGGGGCGCGGACGCGTTCGAGGAAGCCCGACGCCGCGATGTGCCGGTCCTCTTGAGCGTGGGATACGCGGCCTGCCACTGGTGCCACGTGATGGCGCACGAGTCGTTCGAGGACGCGACCACCGCGGCGGAGATGAACGCCGGCTTCGTGTGCGTCAAGGTCGACCGGGAGGAACGGCCGGACGTCGACAACGTCTACATGACCGCGACGCAGGCGCTGACCGGCTCCGGCGGCTGGCCGATGACGGTGTTCGCGACGCCGGACGGCCGGCCCTTCTACTGCGGCACCTACTTCCCGCCGCGGCCCGCCCACGGCATGCCGTCCTTCCGCCAGGTGCTGGCCGCCGTCCGCGACGCCTGGACGACCAAGCGCGCCGACCTGGAGACCGCCGGCGAGCGCATCGCCGCCGGCATCTCGACCCGTCTGGACCTCGGCGAGCCGGCGGCCCTGTCCGCCGACCTGCTCGACGGCGCGGTCGCGAAGCTGGCCGGCAGCTTCGACCAGCGGTGGGGCGGCTTCGGCGGGGCCCCGAAGTTCCCGCCGTCCATGGTGCTGGAGTTCCTGCTGCGCAACGCGGCGCGCACCGGCGACGCGACGGTGCTGGGGATGGCGCGGCGCACCGCCGAGGCGATGGCCCGCGGCGGCATGTACGACCAGCTCGCCGGCGGCTTCGCCCGCTACTCGGTCGACGCGCAGTGGGTCGTGCCGCACTTCGAGAAGATGCTCTACGACAACGCGCTGCTGCTGCGGGTCTACCTGCACCTGTGGCGGGCCACCGGCGAGGGCTGGGCCCGCCGGGTCGCCGACGAGACCGCGGCCTTCCTGCTCCGCGACCTGCGCACCCCCGAGGGCGGCTTCGCCTCCGCGCTCGACGCCGACACGGACGGCGTCGAGGGGCTGACGTACGTGTGGACGCCCGACCAGCTCGTCGCCGTCCTGGGTGCCGATGACGGCCGCTGGGCCGCCGACCTGCTCGAGGTGACCGACCGCGGCACGTTCGAGCACGGGACCTCGACCCTGCAGCTGCTCGCCGACCCCGACGACGAGCGACGGTGGGTGTCGGTGCGCCGACGGCTGCTGGAGGCACGGGCGGAGCGGCCGCAGCCGGCCCGCGACGACAAGGTGGTGACGGCCTGGAACGGGCTGGCGATCGCCGCGCTGGCCGAGCACGGCGTCCTCACCGGCTCCGGCGAGTCGCTCGCGGCGGCGCGGGGCGCCGCCGAGCTGGTCGCCGGGACGCACTGGACCGGTGACCGGCTGCGCCGCGCCTCCCGCGACGGCGTCGCCGGCGCGCACGCCGGCGTGCTCGAGGACTACGGCGACCTGGCCGAGGGGCTGCTGGCGCTGCACGCGGCGACGGCCGAGGGGCGCTGGCTGGAGCTGGCCGGCGAGCTGCTGGACGTGGTCGCCGGGCAGTTCGTCGACGCGCAGGGATGGCACGACACGGCGGCGGACGCCGAGACGCTGCTGCACCGGCCGTTCGACCCGGCCGACGGGCCGACGCCCGCGGGCATCGCGGCCGCGGCCGGGGCGGCGGTGACCCATGCCGCCCTCTCCGGGTCGCCGCGGCACCGGGAGCTCGGCGAGGCGGCGCTCGCGTCGCTGGCCCGGCTGGTGGACGCCGCGCCGCGGGCCGCCGGGTGGGCGGCCGCGGTGGGAGAGGCGCTGCTGGCCGGCCCGCTGGAGGTGGCGGTCAGCGGGCCGGCCGGACCGGAGCGCGACGCCCTGGCGTTGGCGGCCCGTCGCTCGACGAGCCCCGGCGCCGTGGTGGTGGTCGGCGAGCCCGATGCCGCCGGCGTCCCGCTGCTGGCCTCCCGGCCGTCGGTCGACGGCCGCCCGGCGGCCTACGTGTGCCGGGGTTTCGTGTGCTCCGCGCCGGTGACCGACGTGTCCGCTCTCAGCGCAGCGATGGAGCCTTCCGCTCGGTGATGCGCGGGCTTACGGTGCAAGCGTGTAATCACGAGCACCGGAGGTCTCCGTGCACCGACACCGCTTCACCGAGCACCCCTTCGCCCGCGGCCGGGGCCGCGGCTTCGGTCCCGGCTTCGGCCGGGGCTTCGGCGGCCGTGGCCGCGCGTCCGACTCGCCCCCGGTCGACCGCAGCGAGGTGGCGGGCTGGTTCGCCGGCCGGCTGCCCGACGGCTGGTTCACCGGGCCCGTCGACCTGACCATCGACCGCGACGAGATCACCGTCGTCGGCACGCTGCCCGAGCCGGCCGCCGGCGAGGGCGATGCGGCCGCCGCCCGGGCCGGGCGGATCAGCCGCTTCCGCGAGGAGACCCGCGAGCAGCGGATGGCGATCGCCGACGCCGCGCAGGAGCGCTACGGCCGCTCCGTCGCCTGGGGAGCGGCCTGCGGCGACACCCGGGAGGTCTTCACCAACCTCTCGGTGCCGGTGATGACCCGGCTGCGCCAGCCCGAGCGGCTGGTGCTCGACACGCTCGTCGACGCCGGCGTCGCCCGGTCCCGCTCCGAGGCGCTGGTCTGGGCGGTCCGCCTGGTCGGCGAGCACGCGGACGACTGGCTGCGCGACCTGCGCGAAGCGATGGCCGCCGTGGAGGAGGTCCGCGCCCGCGGCCCCCGTGGGCGCGAGGACGACCAGGAGACCTGATCACCGGTCGTCCTCCCCGGCACGGCGGGTGCGGGTGGACGGGCGACGCCGGCGCCCGGCGTTTCCCGCTCCTCGGCTGACCAGGGGTGACGACCTGGGACACTGGGCGTCGTGCCTGCGCCCGACGTCCCCGCCGCCACCGACGTCCTCGTGGTCGGCGCCGGCCCGGCCGGGTCGGCGGCCGCCGCCTGGGCGGCCCGCGCCGGGCACGACGTGGTCCTCGCCGACGCAGCGGTCTTCCCCCGTGACAAGGCGTGCGGTGACGGCCTGACGCCCCGGGCGATCGCGGAGCTCGACCTGCTCGGCCTCGGCGACTGGGTGCGTGGGCGGGGACGCAACCGCGGCCTGCGTGCCGCCGGCTTCGGCCAGGAGCTGCTGCTGCCGTGGCCCGGCGGCTCGCTGCCCGACCACGGCGGCGCCGTCCCGCGCACCGAGCTCGACGCGCGGATCCGCGAGGTGGCCCTGGCGGCCGGGGCGCGTCCGGTGGAGGGCGCCCGGGCCGTGGACGTCGTCCGGGACGGCGACCGCGTGACCGGTGTGGTGTTCGCCGTGGCCGGGGAGCCGGTGACCGTGGGCTGCCGGCGGCTGGTCGTGGCCGACGGCGCGCGCTCGCCGCTGGGCCGCGTGCTGGGCCGGGTGTGGCACCGGGAGACCGCCTACGGGGTCGCCGCGCGCGGCTACCTGCGGTCGGGCCGCAGCGACGACGAGTGGATCTCCTCGCACCTGGAGCTGCGCGGTGTCGACGGGGAGCTGCTGTCGGGCTACGGGTGGGTCTTCCCGCTCGGCGCCGCCGCCGGGGAGATCAACATCGGCGTCGGGACGCTCGCGACCGCCCGCCGTCCGGCCGGGGTGCAGCTGCGCGCGCTGCTCGACGTGTACGCCGACGCCCGGCGCGAGGAGTGGCAGCTCGACGGTCCGGTGCGGGCCCCCGCGTCGGCCCTGCTGCCCATGGGCGGTGCCGTGTCCGGGGTGGCCGGGCGGAACTGGGCGCTGGTCGGCGATGCGGCCGGCTGCGTGAACCCGCTGAACGGCGAGGGCATCGACTACGGCCTGGAGACCGGGCGCGAGGTGGTCGGCCTGCTCGGGGAACCCGACTGGTCGGACGCGTGGCCGGCGCTGCTGCGGCACCACTACGGCGAGGCGTTCTCCATCGCCCGCCGGCTCGCCGGCCTGCTCACCGTGCCGGGGCTGCTGCCGGCCGCCGGGCCGGTGGGCATGCGGTCGCGCGTGCTCATGACCGTCGCGCTGCGGGTGATGGGCAACCTGGTCACCGAGGCCGACCGGGACGCCGTCGCCCGCGCCTGGCGCCTGGCCGGGCGGTGCTCCGTCCGTCTCGACGACCGCCCGCCCTTCGCGGCATAGGAAGCTATGCCCCTGCCTCGAACCCCCGGCGACGCGGGCATAGGAAGCTTTGCCCCGGCCGGACCGCCGGCGACGCGGGCATAGGAAGCTTTGCCCTCGCGCAGATCGGCCGGCGACCCGGGCATAGGAAGCTATGCCCCGGCCGGTCGATGGACGACCGCGTCAGAGGTACGGCGACCGGTAGACGGCGAAGTAGACAGCGATGTAGTGGCAGATCGCGGCCACGATCGTCATCGCGTGGAAGACCTCGTGGTAGCCGAAGACGCCCGGCCAGGGGTTGGGCCGCTTGAGCGCGTACGCCACGCCGCCGAACGTGTAGAGCAGGCCACCGGCGGCGAGCAGCACCAGCGCGGTGACGCCGCTGTTGCGCAGGATGTCGGTCAGCACGAAGACCGCGACCCAACCCAGCGCGATGTAGATCGGCACGCCGACCCAGCGCGGCGCGGTGGGCCACACGAGCTTCAGCGCCACCCCGGCCAGCGCGCCGGCCCACACCCCGGCGAGGACCCAGTAGCCCTTCGGCTCGTCGACGGCGAGCAGGGCGAACGGCGTGTACGTGCCCGCGATGAACAGGAAGATCATCGAGTGGTCGAGCCGCTTCATCAGCTTCCACGCCCGCGGTGACCACCGGCGGCGGTGGTACAGCGCGCTGGTGCCGAACAGCCCGCAGATGGTCAGGCAGTAGAGCGCGACCGGCCAGCCGGCCCGGGCGCCCTGGACGGCGGCCAGCGGGACCAGCGTCGCGCCCGCGGCGATCGAGGTGAAGAACGCGAACAGGTGGAGCCAGCCGCGCAGCCGGGGCCGGGTGTCGGGGTGCTCCCAGTCGCGGTCGGCGAAGTCGGCCGCGGTCCACGTGCGCTCGACGCGCTCGCCCTCGGCGGCCACGGCGGCGACGGCCGCACCGCGCGTGGCCTCCAGGACGGCGCCGTCGGCCTCGACCCGGACCGCCTCGCTGTCGTCGGACGCGCTGCTCATGCCGCGAGGCTACGGTCCCGTAGCTACGCGCGGCTGCCGTGCCGACCATGACGTCGGCGACCCTCCGCCGTCCCACCCGCGGGGCTGGACGACCGCACCCGGCCTAGGGTGACCCCCGTGGGGGCGCGCAAGAGGGTCCGCGAAGCGATCCTCCAGGTGTACGAACGACGGCTGGCCCGGGCGCTGGAGGGGGCCGACACACCTACCCACGTCGGCATCATCATCGACGGCAACCGCCGCTGGGCCCGGGCGATCGGCTTCGACGACCCGAATGCTGGGCACCGCCGGGGCGCCGACCGGATCGCCGACTTCCTCGGCTGGTGCGACGAGGCCGGCGTGTCGGTCGTCACGCTGTTCCTGCTCTCCACCGACAACCTGTCGCGGCCGGAGCCAGAGCTCACCCCGCTGCTGCGGATCATCGAGGGGGTCGCCGAGGACCTCGCCGGGCCCGACCGCCGCTGGCAGCTGCGCGCGGTCGGCGCCCTCGAGCTGCTGCCCGCCGAGACCGTCGCCGTCCTCAAACAGGCCGAGGAGGACACCCGGGACCGTCCGGGCGCGTCGGTGAACCTGGCCGTCGGCTACGGCGGACGGCGGGAGATCGCCGACGCCGTCCGCTCGCTGCTGGCCGAGCACGCCGCCCGGGGGACGACGCTCGACGAGCTGGTCGACGTCCTCGACGTCGACCACATCGCCGAGCACCTGTACACCCGCGGCCAGCCCGATCCCGACCTGGTCATCCGAACCAGCGGCGAGCAGCGGCTGTCGGGCTTCCTGCTCTGGCAGACCGCGCACGCGGAGTTCTACTTCACCGACGTCTACTGGCCCGACTTCCGCCGGGTCGACTTCCTGCGTGCGCTGCGTGACTACGCCGCGCGGCACCGGCGCTTCGGCAGCTGACAGACTGCGGTCGTGCCATCGCGCCCCGTCGACGTCCCGCTCGAGTACGTCCGCCTCGGCCTGCGCTTCGACCGGCTCGAGCCGGGCTTCGTCGACGCCTACACCGGTGACCCGCGGATCCGCGCGGAGGTGGCCGGCGAGCCGGCGCCGAGCCCGCACGAGCTCGGTCGGCAGGCGCGGGGCCTGCTGCGCGAGCTGGACGCCGCCGACCTGCCGGACGACCGCACCGGCTACCTGCGGGCGCAGCTCACCGCCCTGGAGTGCTCGGCACGGAAGATGGCCGGCGAGCCGGTCGGCTTCCTGGACGAGGTGCGCTGCTACTTCCAGGTCGACGCCGAGCTCGGCGACCCCGCCGACTACGCGGCTGCGCACGCCGAGCTCGACGCGCTGCTGCCCGGCACCGGCACACTCACCGAGCGCTACGCCGTCCACCGCCGGGACGAGGAGTGCCCGCCGGACCGGCTCGAGGAGGCGGTGCTCGCGCTGTCGAGCGCGCTGCGCGACCGGGTGCGCGACCGGTACGGCCTGCCCGAGGTGGAGACCGTGCGGTACGAGATCGTCACCGACAGGCCCTGGTCGGGGTTCAACTACTACGAGGGCGAGTACCGCTCCCGCGTGGCGATCAACGCCGACCTGCCGCACCGGCTGGGCCGTCTGCCGCACCTGGTGGCGCACGAGGCCTACCCCGGCCACCACACCGAGCACTGCCGCAAGGAGCGCGGCCTGGTGCGGCGCGCCGCGCAGCTGGAGCACACCGTCTTCCTGGTGAACACGCCCGAGTGCCTGATGGCCGAGGGGCTCGCCGACCTCGGCGTGGAGGCGTCCGTGGGTGCCGGGTGGGGGCCCTGGGCGGCGGAGATCCTCGGCGACCTGGGCCTGCGCCTGGACGGCGAGCTGACCGAGCGGGTGGCCGCCGCCGCGGCGCCGCTCAACCGGGTGCGGCAGGACGCGGCGATCCTGCTGCACGACCGGGGCGCCTCCGCCGACGAGGTGAGCGCCCACCTGCAGCGCTGGTCGCTGGTCGGCGCCGATCGGGCCGCCCAGCAGCTGCGGTTCCTCACCCACCCGCTCTGGCGCGCCTACATCACCACCTACGTGGCCGGCTACGAGCTGCTCTCCACGTGGCTGGCCGCCCGGCCGGAGGGCATCACCGCGGCCGACCGCTTCCTGCGGCTGCTCGACGAGCCGCTCACCCCGGCGGCCGCGGCGGCCGAGCTCCCGGGCACCTGACCGGTGGCCCGGCGCACTCCCGCGGAGGCGCGCGTCCTGGGCCTGTGGACGGCGGCCTGGCTCGCCGCGCTCCTGGTGGCGGGGCTGGTGCGGCTGGGCGACCCGGCGGTGCAGTGGCCGGTGCTGCTGGTGCCCCTGGTCTGGGCGCTGGCGGCGCTGGCCCGCGGCCGCTGAGCCGGAGCCGGAGCCGGTCCGTCGTCCGGCGGGCGGCTGCTGGTGGCGCCCTCGTCGTCCGCCGGTGTCGAAGGCGAGGTGCCGCCGCGGACGGGTCCCCTGGTTCGGCTGTGGCGGATGCTCCGTCCGAGTGACACGCCGGCTCCCTTTTGGGGTGGTGGACACGCTTCTGTCATCTGTCGGCCCTACCGTCCGCGGTGGAGGGCGAGCTCACCTCGCCGTCCGCGGGAGGCCCGGTTGGTGCGAACGAGTTCGTCGAACCAGGGGGGCCGGCGCCCGGCCCCTGTGCCGGGGCCCGGCCACCTTCGAGCCGGGGTGCAGCACGCGCACCCCAGGGGAGTCGGATCGTGAGCACTCGCCGTACGTACGTCCTCGACACCTCCGTCCTGCTGTCCGACCCCGGGGCGCTGCTGCGCTTCGGGGACGCCGACGTGGTGCTCCCGCTGGTCGTCATCGGTGAGCTGGAGGACAAGCGGCACCACCCGGAACTGGGCTGGTTCGCCCGGCAGTCGCTGCGGATGCTCGACGACCTGCGGGTGCGGCACGGGCGGCTCGACGCGCCGGTGCCGATCGGTGAGGACGGCGGCACGCTGCACGTGGAGCTCAACCACAGCGACCCGGGAGTGCTGCCGGCCGGCTTCCGCAACGACAGCAACGACAGCCGGATCATGGTGGTCGCGCTCAACCTGCGGTCCGAGGGCCGCGACGTCTGCCTGATCACCAAGGACGTGCCGTTGCGGGTCAAGGCCGCGGCGGTCGGGCTGGAGGCCGACGAGTACCGGGCGCACGACGCCGTCGACGCCGGGTGGACCGGCATGGCCGAGGTGCGGCTCGACGACGCGGAGCTGTCCGCGCTGTACGACACCGGCGAGGTCTTCGCCCCCGCGGCGGCGGAGCTGCCGACCCACACCGGGCTGGTGCTGCTCTCCTCGCGCGGCTCGGCGCTGGGCCGGGTCACGCCCGACAAGCAGGTCCGCCTGGTGCGCGGCGACCGGGAGGCCTTCGGGCTGCACGGCCGGTCGGCGGAGCAGCGGATCGCCCTCGACCTGCTGCTCGACCCGGAGATCGGCATCGTCTCGCTCGGCGGGCGGGCCGGCACCGGCAAGTCGGCGCTGGCGCTGTGCGCGGGGTTGGAGTCGGTGCTGGAGCGGCGGGCGCACAAGAAGGTCGTGATCTTCCGGCCGCTGTACGCCGTCGGCGGGCAGGAGCTGGGCTACCTGCCGGGCAGCGAGGGCGAGAAGATGTCGCCGTGGGCCCAGGCGGTCTACGACACCCTCGGCGCGCTGGTGTCGTCGGAGGTGCTCGACGAGATCGCCGCCCGCGACCTGATCGAGGTGCTGCCGCTGACCCACATCCGCGGCCGGTCGCTGCACGACTCGTTCGTGATCGTCGACGAGGCGCAGTCGCTCGAGCGCGGGGTGCTGCTCACGGTGCTGTCGCGGCTCGGCTCGGGCTCCCGCGTGGTGCTCACGCACGACGTCGCCCAGCGCGACAACCTGCGGGTCGGCCGGCACGACGGGATCACCGCGGTCGTCGACACGCTGAAGGGCCACCCGCTGTTCGCCCACGTGACCCTGACCCGCTCCGAGCGCTCGCCGATCGCGGCCCTGGTCACCGAGATGCTGGAGGACCTGCCGCTCTGACCCGCGGCGTGTCGGGCGGGCCCGGCTCCGCCAGCTCTTGCGGTGCTGCTCGAGCCGTTGCGGTCATGCAGGCCCGCAAGGCCGGCGGCACCACCGCGGGAGCGGGCCGCGGGGCGGTCAGTCATGTCGGCCGCGGCCGAAGGCCCGGCGCAACCGCTGCGCGACGAGGTCGGGAGCCGACAGGTCGGCCCAGGTCCAGCGGGCCACCTGCCAGCCGAGGTCGCGCACCTCGTCCTCGCGGCGCTTCTCCTCGAAGACGACGTCGCCGGGCTCCTGACCGGGGCGGAGGAGGCGGCCGTACTTCACCCGCCCGTCGAACTCGGCCACCGTCCGGCAGCTGCGCCAGCCGAAGTCGCAACGCGCGGCGACGGACCGGTCGGGCCGCAGCAGCCGGACCTGCAGGTCGGGAGCGGGCAGGCCCGATCGGTGCACCAGCACGCGGCTGCGGCTCTCACCCACGCTCTCGCTGAGGCCGTCGGCGAAGGCGAGCACACGGGCAGCGCGACGACATCCCGGCACCGCGCCCATGCCCGCGAGGCACGCGGTGAGCGCCGCGCGGGAGGTCCGGCGTGAGAACAGCGCCGCGTCGGCGACCACGACCGCCGGCTCGAACGGGACCGTCCGCGCGACGTCGACGACGGTCCGTGCCACGTCGGTGACCGGGATGCCATCGACCACGTCGAGGTGCTCGTCGTCCAGCCGCGCGATCCGCAGGTGCACCCGGGCACTGCCGCTGCCACTGGCCGGGGGACGTCGGAGGACGTGCACGCGATCGAGCGCTGCATCCCGGAGCGGGAGGCCGTGGAGGACGGCGGCCGACGTGTGGCTCACCACGGCCGGCAGGCGCAGCTCGGCAACCGTGGCCGCGACCACGAGCCGGTGACGGACGGCGGCGTCCGAAGGAACCGAGCGGGCATAGCTGCCGCGGCGGACCCGGGCCAGCTCGCGCCGACGCACCATGCGGGCGAGCTCGGCGTCCGACCAGCCGAGCCGCAGTGCCTCGTCGCGCCGCAGCAGCTCCGCGTCCGGTTCCGGGGGATCGAGCACCTGCCGAGCATCGTGGCGCGTCGGCGCCGGTGGGGGGCACGACGGCGATCTGTGGACGGACGACTCGCTCTTGCGGCGCCCGTGACACTCCTGCGGTGGTGCAGCACCGCTGGAGTGCGAACGGCACCGCAAGAGTCGGCCAGCACCGCTGCGGGATCAGGACCCGGCGGGATCAGGACGCGGGGGCGTCGTCCGCTCCGGGCGCCCCGGCCCGGGACGGCGGACGGCGGCGTGGCGCCGGCGGCGGCGTCCCGGCCCAGCGCAGCAGCGCGACCGCCGCCCACCCAGCGAGCAGGCACCACGGCAGCCGGCTGGTGACCTCCTCGAGGGTGAAGTCACCGCGCGCACCGAGCGCGAGCACCGGCAGGGCCAGCACGAACCCGACGGCGAGCACGTCCCAGCGCAGCGGACTCATGCCTGCGGCGTCTCCAGCCGCTCGCACAGCAGCGAGGCCCAGCGGTGCGGGGTCGCCCGGACGCCGTCCAGGAGGGCCACGGGCGTCGCCACCCGGCGCAGCACCGCGGCCGGGTCGGCCGACAGGTCGGTGTCCTGCACGACCAGGGCGTCGACCCGCGCCAGGCCGTCGAGCCAGGCCTCGAGGTCCTCGGGCTTGCGGGTGGCCTCGACGACGGCCCACACCGCGGCCGGCGTCCAGACGGCGGTCATCTGCGCCATCCAGTAGGCGTCGGTGCGCAGCGGGGCGTCGACCGCGACGATGGTCATGGTGCCCGCCGCGGCCGCCTCCTGACGGCGGTCGATCGCCGCGTCGATGGTCGTCATCCGGCTGCCCTCCGGCGCCAGGCCGGCCAGGTCGCCCCGGGTCGCCCACTGCACGCGGTCGGGGTCCAGCCGCAGCGATGCGGCCAGCGACCGCGCGGCCCGCAGCGTCTCGACGCCCGGGCCGACCACGAACAGCACCTCGCCGGGCCCGCTCGGCAGTTCCGGGGCCACCGGCAGCCGGCCGGCCAGCGCGCGGGTCAGTGCCGCGTAGGTGCCCGAGACCTCGGCGTCGGCCGCGAACGACCCGCCGAGCACCCGCTCCGGCAGGCCGAGGGCCACCAGCCGCTGCACCACGTCGGCGGCCGGGGTCGCGCCGGCGGGCGCCACGGCCGCACCGGTCGCGTGCCGGTTCTCGGTGGCCCGGGGACGGCGGACAGCGGGTGCGGCGGCTGCGACCACGGCGGGCGCTGCCACGGTGGGCGCCGCAGGAGCCGGGGCGGCCTCGGCGGGCTGCGCCGGGGTCGCGGCGACGGTCGGCTCCGTGGGGCGCGCCCCACCGGAGCGGGCCGGCTCGACCGGCGACGCAGCCGGTGCGGTGGCCCACCGCTCGGCGGGGGACGCCGTCGCGGCGGGCTCCGGGTCGGTGGTCGTCACCCGCGCGGCGTCGCCCGCCTGGGGTCGGGTCCGGGCGTCGGTGGCGTCCACCCGAGCGGCGGCCGCGACGCCGGCGTCGACGTCGGCCGGTCCGGGGCGGCCCTCCTCGGTCTCCTCAGCGGGGGCATCCGCCGGGAGGAGGGCGACGGGCAGGCGGGTCACGGTCGCCAGCGCCTCGAAGCGGCGCGTCGCGTCGGGTGCCGTGCCGTGGTCGTCACCCGGTGCGGGCGTCGACGGCGCAGGCGGAGCCACCGGGACGGCGGGTCGCGAGCCCGACGGTCGCGCCGGCGGCACCGGCGGCCGGCCACGGTGCGGGCGGCCGGGCAGCGGCGGCAGCAGGGACAGCGGCGGCATGACCGTGGTCGCGTCGAGCGACAGCGGTGCGGGGTCGCTCGCGGTCCGGGCCAGCAGCGGCGCCAGCACTCCGGCGCCCTCGTCGGATGCGGTGGCCGACTCGGCGGCCGGCGCGGCGGCCTGCTCGACCGTGCCGGCGGCGGCTTCCTCGGCCACAGGGACGACGGCCTCGGCCACAGGGACGACGGCCTCGGCCACAGCGACGACGGCCTCGTCGGCCGCTGCGCTGCCGGCCTCGGGGGCCGTGGTGCCCGGGGTGCTGAGCTCGGACCGGTCCGAGCAGCCAGCGTCGGCCGCGGTGTCGGTCACGGTGTCGGTCACGGTGTCGGTCACGGTGTCGGCCGCGGCCGCGTCCGTCGCGTGGAGCTCCACGTCGGCGCCCGTCGCCTCCTGCGCGCTTCCGCCGGCCGGCACCGGAGGCCGGGCGACCTCGGGGCGGGGCGTCGGCTCAGCCCACAGCGGCGCCGAGAGGGCGGCGTCGTCGTCGGTCGGGGGCGCGTCCGGGCCGAAGAGCAGCACGGACTGCGGCACGCCCGCCACCGGTGCTCCAGCGGCCGCGACCGCGATCGCCGGGGGCTCGACGACGGGGGCGTGCAGCACCGAGGGCTCGATGACCGGCGTCTCGACGACCGGGGACCAGCCAAGGGGTGCCTCGGTGACCGGGGTCTGCACGGCCGGGGCCTCCACGGCCGGGGTCTCCACCACGAGGGTCTCGGCGGCGGGAGACCAGGCGACAGGGGGCGCGACGACCGGAGCGGCGAGGGGTGCCTCGGCCACGGGGGCAGCGACCGGCACGGCCGGCGAGGACTCCCCGTCCGGGAGCCACATGCCGGAGGACGCCATCCCGGCAGCGAGCCGGTCGAGCTCGACGCCGCCCCGCAGTGGCTCGGCGAGGCCGGTCGGCGCCGCCCAGGCGGTCCCCGTCGGAGCCGGAGCCGCCGGAGCCGGCAGCTCCGCGGCGACCGGCGCCGGCACCTGCTCGTCAACCGGCGTCGAATCGACGACCGGCGCCGGCACCTCCGCGACGACCGAAGCCGGCACGGGCTCTACGACCGGCGTCCTCACCGGCTCGACCACCGGCTCGACGACCGGCGCCGCCACCGGCTCGGCGAGGGCCACCTGCGGCGGCGTGCCGTCGAGCACCCGGCGCAGGATGCCGGTCAGCGCCTCGTCCGAGTGCCCCTGCGCCAGGGCCGACCGGAGCACCTCGGCGATGGCCTCCTCCCGCGGTGACACGGGCGCGACCGGCGCCGGGACGACCCACCCGGCGACGTCCGGCGGGGTGTCTGCACCGAGCGTGTGCGCGCCGAGCGGGGCGTGGTCGTGCAGTTCCACCGGGACCTCTTCCTGGTGCGCCGTGCGCGACCACACCGAGCTGTCGTCTGTCTGGGGCGAGTCGCCGCCGGAGCGCGTCGCGCCGGCGGGAGCGGCCGTCGGCCGGACCCCGGCGGGCCGACCGGTCAGCGGCGACACGGGCTCGCCGAGCACCTGCTCGACGGCCTGCCGGACGTCGGGGTCACCGGCGACCATCCGCGCGAGCGCGGCGGTGAAGGGCGAGGGGGACGCGGGCAGGGCCGAGCCGGCCTCGTCGTCCTCGTCGTCCGCCGGGACGGTGGAGGCCGGCCAGGCGGAGGGAGTCCGGGCGGCCGGCGCCGGCCCGGCGGCCCGGGGCATCGCGGCGAAGCCGGCCCGGCTGTAGCCGGTGGGCTCCGCGGACGCCCCGCCCAGCAGTCCGGCGAGCTCGCTGACCCGGTCGTCGTCGGAGGCAGCAGGCCCCCGGGACGCACCGGTCGTCGACGCCCGGGCCGACGCCGGCGCGGTCACCGTCCGGGACGGCTCGGACGAGCGCAGCGGGGTCGCCGTCCATGACCGCTCGGACGCGCGCGACGTCGTGGTCGGTCGGGCCGAGGACCGGCTCGGGGCGGGCCGCGCGGCCGAAGCCGAGCGGTCCTCGACGTGCGCGTCCCAGCCGGCGGGGTCGGGCCGCCCGGCGGCCTCGGCCCAGGCCGCGGCGCCGTTGCGCGCCGGAGCGGTCCGGGCGCGGGTGGCGATGGCGGCGTCGTCCTCCGGCCACGAGGCGCGGGACGCCGGTCCGGACGCGACCGCGCGGGACGCCGTCGAGACCGGAGACGCCGGAGAGGCCGGAGAGGCCGGAGAGGCCGACGGCCGGGCAGCCGCCGTCCGGGAGGCCGCCGTCCGCCCGCCGGACCCGGACGAGTCGCGGGACGGCGCCCGGCCCGACCCCACCCGGCCGGCATTCTCGGCGCCGGACGACGGCTCGTCGGTCCCGCGCGACGGCGCCGGGACCGGGACGGCGGGGCGCAGCGCCGGTTCCGGGTCGACCTCGGCCACGTACCGCTCGGTGGCGAAGAAGCCCAGGACGCCGCCCGAGCGCACCCGGCGCACCCCCACCACGCGGGCGGAGGCCCCGAACTGCTCGCGCGCGGCGGCGATCGCGTCGTCGCGGGTCGCGGCCTCAACGGATCGCAACGGCACCGCTCACCACCCCCAGCGACTCGATCTGCGCCGTCCGGGACACCTCGGTGTAGGAGATGACCGGCAGGCGCGGGAGGATCTGGCGCATCAGGCGCGCGAGCGCCGCACGGACCTGCGGCGAGCACACCAGGACCGGCGAGAGACCGGACCGCTCGGCCTCCTCGAGCAGGCCGCTGCAGCCGGAGACGAGGGCGTCGACCGCACCGGCGTCGAGGGCGAGCACCAGGCCGGCGTCGCTCTGCCGGACCGACTCGAGCAGGCGCTGCTCGAAGCCCGGGTCGAGGGTGAGCACGTGCAGCCGCTCGTCCGGCGTGACGTAGGGCTGGCTGATCGCCGAGCCGAGTGCGGCGCGGGCGGCCTCGACCAGACCGTCGAGGTCGGTCGAGGTCTTGGCACGCACGGAGAGTGCCTCGAAGATGCGCACCAGGTCACGGATCGACACACCCTCGGCCAGCAACGCGTGCAACACCCGCTGCACCTCTCCCAGGGTGAGCAGCGCGGGGGTGAGTTCCTCGACCACGATCGGGTGCGTCCGGCGGACCATCTCGACCAGCAGCCGGACGTCCTCGCGGCCGAGCAGGTCGGCGGCGTTCTGCCGCACGACCTCGGCCAGGTGGGTGGTGATGACCGAGGAGCGGTCGACCACGGTGGCCCCGGCCATCTCCGCCTGCCGCTGCAGCTCGGCCGGCACCCACTTGGCGGCCAGGCCGAACACCGGCTCCCGGGTGGCCTTGCCGGGCAGGCCGTCGAGCGCGTCGCCGATCGCCAGCACCGTGCCGGCGGGGGAGATGCCCTTCGCGGCGGGCACGCCGTTGAGCCAGATGACGTACTGCGACGCCGGCAGGTCGAGGTTGTCGCGGGTGCGGACCAGCGGGATGACCAGTCCGGTCTCCATGGCGACCTTCCGGCGCAGCGCCTTGACCCGGTCCAGCAGGTCGCCGCCGCGGGCGGTGTCGACGAGGTCGACCAGGTCGAAGGCGACCTCGAGCTCCAGCGGGTCGACCCGCATCTTCTCGGCGATGGCCTCGGGGGAGTCGGGCTTGGGCTCGAGCTCGGCGGCGGCCGCCCGGGCCTCGGCCTCCTCGTCGACGACCGGCGCCTCCTTCATCCGCGCCGCCGTGACGAGGAAGACGGCGCCGACGAGCAGGAAGGGCAGCTTCGGCAGGCCGGGGATGAGGCACAGCGCCAGGGCCGCGCCGCCGGCGATGCGCACCGGTTGCTTGAACCGGCCGAGCTGGCCGATCAGGTCGCTGCCCATGTCGCCCTCGGTCGCCGACCGGGTCACGATGATGCCGGTCGCGGTGGAGAGCAGCAGGGCCGGGATCTGCGAGACCAGGCCGTCGCCGACGGTCAGCAGCGAGAAGGTGGAGACGGCGTCGGCGGGGGCCATGCCGCGCTGCATGACGCCGATCGCGAAGCCGCCGATCAGGTTGATCAGCGTGACGATGATGCCAGCGATGGCGTCGCCCTTGACGAACTTGCTGGCGCCGTCCATCGAGCCGTAGAAGTCGGCCTCGGCGGTGACCTCGGCACGGCGCTTGCGGGCCTGCGTCTCGTCGATCAGCCCGGCGTTGAGGTCGGCGTCGATGGCCATCTGCTTGCCGGGGAGGGCGTCGAGGGTGAAGCGGGCGCCGACCTCGGCCACGCGGCCGGCACCGTTGGTGATGACGACGAACTGGATGATCGTCAGGATCACGAAGATCACCAGGCCGACCACCAGCGAGCCGCCGATCACGAAGTGCCCGAACGCCTCGATGACCTTGCCGGCGTAGCCGTCGGTGAGCACCAGCCGGGTCGAGCTCACGTTGAGCGCCAGCCGGAACAGCGTCGCGATGAGGATCAGCGACGGGAAGACGGCGAAATCCAGCGGCCGCTTGATCTGCATCGAGACCAGCAGGATCAGCAGCGAGCAGGTGATGTTCAGCCCGAGCAGCAGGTCGAGCACCGCGGCCGGCAGCGGCACGACCAGCATGAGCACGATCGCGACGACGCCGATCGGGACGGCGGCCCGCCCGATGCCCTTCACGGCCGGCCGCCCTCTCCGCGCCTACGTCGGGGGCGCACGGCGGACGGCTGGCTCACCCCCGTCTCATCGGCAGCCCCGGCGCCCACCGGTACCGGGCCGACCGGGGGCGCCCGGAGCGCCGTCCGCCGTCCGCACCCCGCCGTCGCCGTCCGCGCCCCCGCCGTCCGGTCGAGCTCAGGCGGCCGGCGCGCGGCGGCGGCCGGCCTTCGGCAGGTCCGACACGTCGGGCGCCTCGAACCCCGGCCGGTGGAACCCGCCGCGCACCCCGCGCGCGCCCAGGTGCATGACGAACGCGAGCACCCGGGCCACCGCGGTGAACAGCTGCGGCGGCACCTCCTGCCCCAGCTCGCACGAGGCGTGCAGCGCCCGGGCCAGCGGGATGTCCTGCACCATCGGCACCCGGGCCTCCGCGGCGCGGGCGCGCAGCTTGGCCGCCACCTCGCCGGCGCCCTTGGCCACCACGCGCGGCGCGCCCCGCGACGCCTCGTACTTCAGCGCGACGGCCACGTGCGTCGGGTTGACCAGGAGGACGTCGGCCTCGGCGACCTCGGCCATCATCCGGTTGCGCGACATCGACAGCTGCACCGAGCGCCGGTGCGCCTTCATGTGCGGATCGCCCTCGGACTGCTTGTGCTCCTGCTGGATCTCGTACTTGCTCATCTTGAGCTTCTTCATCGTCTGCATGCGGACGACGAGGTAGTCGGCGATCGCGATGGCCAGGCCGGTCCCGGCGACGACGCGGAACATGAGGACGGCGGAGTCGGCGAAGGTGGCCGTGACGGCCGACAGCGGCAGCGCTCCGGACGCCGACACCAGCTCCTGCGCCCGGCTGCTGGTCACCAGCACGACCACGGCCAGGGCGGTCGTCTTGATCAGCGCCTTGACCGCCTCCCACAACCCGTGGCCGCCGAACATCCGCTTCATGCCGGGCAGCGGGTTGAGCTTCTTCAGCGTCGGCTTCATCGCCTTGGTGGCCAGCGCGACCCCGCCCTGGGACGCCGCCGCCGCGGTGCCGACCAGCATCATGCCCAGCGCCGTCGGCAGGATCGTCGTGAGGAACGCGGTCAGCGCCTCGCCGAACAGCGTGCCGAGGACCGCCGGCTCCGGCCGGGTGGCCGCCACCCTCACCTGCACGAACAGCCCCCGGCCCGCGGTGAACGCGTTCTCGACCAGCATCGGCAGCAGTACGCTGGCCGCCGCCACCCCGAGCCACGTGCCCAGCTCCTGGGTGCGTGGGATCTGCCCTTCCTTGCGCGCCTTCTTGAGGCGCTGGGGAGTGGGCTTCTCGGTCTTCTCACCACCCGGGCCGTCCTTAGCCACCCCGCACCGCCGTCAGGCGTCGCCGCCGCCGGAGCGGCAGCGTGTGCGCCGACGCCCCGTTCCGGGGGTCGGAAAGGGGCGTCGGCGCACACGCTCGGGCGGGACGGCGGCGCATCAGCCGCTCCGCAGCGCGACCATGGCCCGGGCGGCCTGCTCGAGCAGCGCGTCCAACGCCGGCGGCAGCAGCGGGAAGGTGAGGCCCAGCAACGCCAGCGTGAGCATGATCTTCACCGGGAAGCCGATGGCGAAGATGTTCAGCGCCGGGGCCGCGCGCGACAGCAGCGCCAGCGCGACGTCGGCCAGCAGCAGGACCGCGACCATCGGCCCGGCGATCTGCAGCGCCGCCAGGAACATCATCGAGAACGCGGTGACCATCACCTCGGCGAGCTGGTCGGTGGGCACCGGCGCGCCGACGGGCATCCCCTCGTAGGACGTCGCGAAGCCCTTGACGATCAGCAGGTGCCCGCCGCTGGTGAACAGCAGGGTGGTGGCCAGCAGGTAGTGCAGCCGGCCCACCGACGAGTTGGTCGTCATCGCCAGCGGGTCGTAGGCCGGCTGCAGCGAGAAGCCGCCGGTGACGTCGATGAGGTCGCCGGCCATCTGCACGGCGGTGAACAGCAGCTGGACGACGAAGCCGAGCCCGGCCCCGATGACCGCCTCGGTGACCGCGGCGACCACCAGGAACCCCGCGGTCGGCTCGGGCAGCGACGGGGCGATCCGGGTCAGCAGCGCCACCGACAGCGCCAGGGCCAGCGCGCCCTTCACCGGCACCGGGATGGTCCGCGAGTTGAACGGCGGGGCCAGCACGACGAACCCGGTCGCGCGGGCCGTGCCGAGCAGCAGCGCCGCCAGCGTGACGGTGGGGACCTGCAGGTCCATGGCGTCAGGTCCGGTCGAGCAGCCGGGGCAGCGAGCCGAACAGGTTCTCGGTGAAGCTGACCAGCTCCGCCAGCACCCAGTTGCCCGTCACCAGCAGCGCGATCGCGACCGCGATCATCTTCGGCACGAACGACAGCGTCGGCTCCTGGATCTGCGTCGCCGCCTGGAACAGCGAGATCAGGAAGCCGACCAGCAGCGCGGTCAGCAGCACGGGGGCGGCCACCTTCGCGGCGACCAGCATCGTCTGCGCCGCGATCTCGGTGACGTCCGCGTCGCTCATGGCTCGACTCCGGTCTCGTTACGCTCCTCGGTCGCTGGCGCTCCCTGCGATGCTCGCTCGACCGTCGTCGTCGCGTCGCTCATCACCCACCCCCGTACGAGCCGACGAGCGCGGTGGTGACCAGCGACCAGCCGTCGACCACGACGAACAGCAGCAGCTTGAACGGCAGCGACACGATGGTCGGCGGGACCATCATCATGCCCATCGCCATGAGCGAGGCGCTGACCAGCATGTCCAGCACCAGGAACGGGATGAACACGACCAGCCCGATGATGAACGCGCTCTTGAGCTCGGAGAGCACGAACGCCGGGATCAGCGTGGTCATGCTGACCGACTCCCGGTCGGCGGGGGCCTCCTCACCGGACAGCCCGACCATCAGGCCGAGCTCGTCCGTGCGGGTGTTGTCGAGCAGGAAGGCGCGCAACGGCACCACGCCCACGTCGTAGGCCTGGCCGACGGTGATCGCGCCGTCCAGGTAGGGCTGCACGGCGACCTCGTTGATGTCGCTGAACACCGGGCCCATCACGAACAGGGTCAGGAACAGCGCGATACCGGTGAGCACCTGGTTGGGCGGGGACGACGGCAGCCCGAGCGCGTTCCGGGTCAGCGCCAGCACCACGATGATCTTGGTGAAGGAGGTCGCCAGCAGCAGCACCGACGGCGCCACCGACAGCACGGTGATCGCCAGGATCAGCGTGATCGAGCTGCTCGGCGAGCCGTTCCCGATGGAGATGTCGACGACGCCGTCCCCGGCGGGTGCGGCGGGGGCCACGGGCGCGGTCGGCGCCACCGGGGCGGCCGGCGCCACGGGCGCGACCGGTGCGGCCGACGCCGGTCCGGCCAGCAGCACGGCCCCGGCGGTGACCAGCAGCGCGAGGAGCAGGACCACCGCCGTCCGGCGCGCGCCGGCCGTCCGGCGGGGCGTGCGCGCCGGACGGGGGACGGCGGCCGTCACGACCGCCGGACCGTTCGGTCGCGCAGCTGGTTGACCAGCGACCCCCACGCGCCGCGGTCGAGCACGGATCCGGCGAGCACGCCGGTGGAGGACCGCGCCGCGACCGTCGTCGGCGCGCCGGTCGACGTCCCCCCTGCCGCCGGCACGGCGCGGGGCTGCGGACGGAGCTCCTGCAGCGCGCTCTCCACGGCGTCCGCGTCGACCTCCGCGAGCAGGGTGACCTGCTCCTCGGTGGCGCCGACCACGAGGACGACGTCGGCGATGCGGACGACGTTGACCGTGCTCGACCGGCCCATCCGCTGCCGGGCGACGACCTCGATCAGCCCGTTGGCCGAGCCGAGGCCGCGCTGCCTGGCCACCCGCGCGGCGAACCACAGCACCGCCGCGACGAAGGCCAGCGACAGCAGCAGCCGGATGATCATCCACGTCATGCGCTCGCCGCTCCGAGCTCGGCGGCCGCGTCGGTGACGATCTCGCTGATCCGCAGGCCGAAGTCCTCGTCGACGACGACGACCTCGCCGCGCGCGATGAGCGTGCCGTTGACCAGCAGGTCGGCCGGGGCCGAGGCGGCGCGGTCGAGCTCGACCACCTCGCCGGGGTGCAGCGAGAGCAGCTCGCCGACGGTCATGCGGGTGCGGCCGATCTCGACGGTGACCTCCATCGCCACGTGCCGCAGCAGCTCGAGGCTGCCGCGCTGGGCGGAACGCGCCGTCGGCAGGGTGACCTGCAGGGCGACGGTGGCCTCCACCGAGCCGACCGCACCGCCCGCCAGCAGCGGGACGGCGACGAACATGCCCTTGTCCCGCAGCCCGTCGAGGGCGGCGACCGGCTCCTCGATCCGCTCCGACGAGACCGAGACCCGGCCCAGGGTCGCCGCGGCCGCCTCGAGTGCCGGCTTCAGCGCGGCGGCGACGTCCATCCGGCCCACAGGAGAGCCCTCGAGGGCGTCGACGACGTCGGCCGACACGACCAGGACGACGTCACCGCTCACCTCGCCGGACAGCCGGGCGGTGACCGCGGAGGCGGCGTCCGGCGGCAGGGGAACGCTGTCGGGGTCGCTGACGGGGGAGCCGGGGACCAGTGCGGCCGTGGCCGGCACTAGCGCGGCGGCGGCCCGGGCCGCCGCCGAGACGACCGCGGAGACGGTCTCGGAGTCCTGGTTCGCGGTGCGCGGGGCGGTCATGCGGTGTCCTTCACGGCGATCGGGGTGGGCACGATGGCGGCGGCCAGCCGGCGACGGTGGTTGCTCGCGATGGCGTAGGCGAAGGTGACGTCGTTGGTGGTCACCTCGAGCGGGCTGTCCCGCGGGTGGCGCAGCAGCAGGACGTCGCCGACGGCGAGGGAGAGCAGGTCCTCGGAGGACACCGTCAGCGGCGCGAACCGGACGCTGACGTCGACCGGCACGAGGTTCAGCCGCTCGGCCAGCGCCTCGGCGGCCCGCTGCCGCTTGCGCAGCGCCGACTCCGACAGCTGCGGCGAGGCGGCGTTGTTCAACGCCGACGCGAAGGAGGCGAACGGCAGGACGAGGGTCGCCTCGCCCTCCCGCCGGCCGACCGACATCGTGAAGCTGGCGACCATGACGGTGTCCGAGCCGGCGGCGGCCTGGGCCAGCTGCGGGTTGTACTCGATGGAGTGCAGGTCCGGCTGGACGTCGGTGATCGGCGCGAACGAGGCGGAGAACTCGTCGAGCAGCCGGGCGAGCAGGTGGTTGTGCACCGTGCTCTCCATGCCGGTCATCGGCCGGTTGGGCTGCTCGGCGGCGCCGGAGCCGCCGAGCATGTGGTCGACGGTGGCCATGGCCATGTCCAGCGGGTAGGCCAGCAGCCCCTTGCCGGCCAGCGGCTCGATGGTGAACGTCGCGATGAAGGCCGGGCTGGGCAGCGTGACCACGTAGTCGTCGTAGGAGAACTGCTCGATGCCGACCAGCTCCATCCGCGCGCCGGCGCGGAGCAGGGTGGTGAGCACCGTGGTGGCCTGCCGGGCGAAGGCCTCCTGCGCGATCTGCAGGACCCGGACGTGCTCGCGGGAGAGCTTCGTCGGGCGGCGGAAGTCGTAGGTGCGCGGCTCGCCGCGGCGGCTCCGGGAGCCGGAGCCCGCCGGCGCCGGGGGCGCGGGCGCCGCTGCGCGCGGGGCCGGTCCGGCGGCGGGCGAAGTCACGCTTCCCCTCATCGGCGGGGGAGCGGGCGACCCTGACGGCACCGCGGAGGCTGCGGGAGGCGGCCGGGGTGCCTGGTGCGGGTGTGACGAGGGGCGGGCGGGACGACGCGGGGACGAGCTGGCCGACGCCGGGGCGGGCGGCGGCGGGGCCCGGCGGGGTCGACGCGACGGTGTGCGCTGGTGGGCAGTTCCGGGGCCCGGAACTGCTCATTGGCGCACGCCGTCGGCCGGCTACGCCGGAGTGGGGCTCCGGACGACGTGCGCGGAGGTGCGGTTCACGACCCGGAACCGCACCTCCGCGCACACCGTTCGATCCGCGTCACTGCGTGACGTACTCCGTGTAGTAGATCTCCATGACGTCGCCGTGGTAGGCCTCGACGATCTTCTGCTCGAGCGCCTCCTTGAGCGCCTCGCGGGCGCCGGTCACGTCGGCCGGCTGGGCCTGCGAGAACGTGGAGATCACCAGGTCGGTCGCCTTGGCGCCGTCGACACCGCCGCCGCCGTGCCCGCCGCCGCCGGCGCCCTCCACCAGCTCGAGGGCCACGCCGATCTTCAGGTAGCCGCCGCCGGCGAGGTTGACCGCGACCGGCTCGAGGTGCACGACCTCACCGGCCACCGGCTCCTCCGCCTCGGCCTCGCCGCCGGCGAAGAGGAAGAAGTACGCCGCACCCGCGGCGGCCAGCAGCACGACCGCCAGGATCATGATCAGCTTCTTCTTGCCTCCGCCGCCGCCCTCGGTCTCCTCCGCGGCGTCGGCGTTCTTCTGCTTGGTGCTCATGACGGGTCCTCCGGGTTGGCGCCGGCGTCGAGGCCGGGGAGCAGGGCGTTCGCCTCGGCCGAGGCGGGGGACAGCACGACGACGTCCACGCGGCGGTTGGTGCTGATCGACGTCGGGTCGGTCACGGGCACCAGCGGCTGGGTCGAGGAGTAGCCGGCGGCCGAGATGCGCGGCTCGGGCACGCCGCGGCCGGTCAGGTGCCGCAGCACGGTGGTGGCGCGGTAGGCCGACAGCTCCCAGTTGGAGGGCCACGGCCCGCCCGGCGTGACCGCCAGGTGGTTGGCGTGCCCCTCCACCCGCAGCACGTTCGGCAGCTGGCCCAGCGTCGGGGCGACGGCGTCCAGGATCCGGGCGCCCTCGGGGCGCAGGAACGCCGACTCGGCGTCGAAGAGGACGGCGTCGGCGACGATGTGCACCACGAGGCCGCGCTCGTCGATCTCGTACCGGGCGGCATCGGGGAAGCCGGCGGCCTCGAGCGCGGCGTCGATGCGGGCGCGGGCCTCCGAGAGGTCGTCGTAGGCGGCCTGCGCCTCGGCGGCGACGCGCTCGGCCCGTTCGAGTGCGGCCTGCGCGGCGGCCGCGTCGACCTCGGCCTGCTGGACGGTCGGCTCCGGCGGGATGGCCGATGCGATGTCGATGACGCCGGGCAGGTCGTCGAGCACCGAGCCCTCGGGCGTGGTGGAGGCGGCGACGGAGACCGGTGCGCCGAAGGTCTCGGCGAGACCGCTGGCCAGCGCGGCGAACTTGGCCTTGTCGACCTGGCTCATCGCGAACAGCACGACGAAGAGCACGAGGAGCAGCGTCATCATGTCGGCGTAGGACACCAGCCACCGCTCGTGGTTCTCGTGCTCCTCCTCCTCGTGCTTCTTCGCCCGCCGCCCGCCGTGGGGCTTGGAACTCACGCCGCCTCCCGGGCGACCTCGCTCGGGGGCACGAGGCTGATCAGCTTCTGGCGGACCGCGCGCGGGCTCGTGCCGGCCTGGATCTCGGCGATGCCCTCGACCAGCAGCTCCATCTGGGCCGCCTGCAGCTCGCTGACCCGCAGGATCTTGGCGCCCATGGGCAGGAACCAGAAGTTGGCGGCCATGACGCCCCAGAGGGTGGCGACGAAGGCGGCGGCGATCATCGGTCCCAGCGACTCCGGGTCGCTGAGGTTCCCCATCACGTTGATGAGGCCGACGATGCAGCCGACGATGCCGATCGTCGGCGCGTAACCGCCCATGGCGTTGAAGAACTTGGCGGCGACCTTGTCCTCGGCCTTCTTGGCCGAGATCTCGCCCTCGAGGACGGCGCGCAACTCCTCCGGGTCGGTCCCGTCGATGCCCATCTGCAGGCCGCGCTTGAGGAACGGGTCCTCGATGGTCTTGACCGAGGCCTCGAGGGCGAGCAGCCCCTCCTTGCGCGCCTTCTCGGCCAGGCTCACGAGGGTCTGGATCTGGTCGGTGGCCGGCGGGACCTTGGCCGGCAGGGCGCCCATCTTGAACCAGACGGGCATCTTCTTGAGGTCGTCCATCGTCTGGCTGGACATCGCCGCGCCGAAGGTCGCGACGATCACGAGCACGATGGCGGGGAGGAAGAGCAGCGACATCGGGTCGGCGCCCTCGAGGACCATGAACAGGATGAGCGCGCCGAGCGAGACGACGAACCCGATCAGGGTGGCCGGATCCACGGGTCAGCGCTCCTCACGGATCGGGAAGGGGACCACCGACGACGAGCCGTCGTCCTCGCTGTCGTGCAGCATGCCGCGGTACTCGCCGCGGTCCATCTCGTAGGAGGTCGCGAGGATGCTCGCGCGGTACTCGCGGATCTCCTGCAACACCTCGTCGACGGTCTCCTTGACGACGTACCGGGTGCCGTCGACGAGGAAGGCGACGGTGTCCGGGTGGGCCTCGACCCGCTCGATCAGGTCGGGGTTGAGCGCGAACCGCTCACCGTTCAGACGGGTCACACGGATCACGGGTCGTCCTCATGCTCGGTGGGGGCCGGCACATCCGTGCGCACGGCCGTGAACTGCACTGTTTGCATCGGCGGGAGCCGCGTCCGGCTTGAGCCGAACGCCGACCCCCGGGGGCTCGCCCGCCTCACCCGTCCGGGCGACCCGCAGGGGCAGCAGCGGCATAGGAAGCTATGCCCCCGGTTCGAGCACCCGGGATGCAGGCATCGCTTCCTATGCCCGGGCGGGGCGGACCCGGATGTCCGGCCCCGCGTTCGGGAGCGGCGGCGGACGGCGGACGGCCCGGTCACCGCGGGGTGACCGGGCCGTCGGCGGAGGTCAGGGTCAGCGCTTGAGGTTCACCAGGTCCTGGAGGATCTCGTCGGAGCTGGTGATCACGCGGCTGTTCGCCTGGAAGCCGCGCTGGGCGACGATCAGGCCGGTGAACTCCTCGGCCAGGTCGACGTTGGACATCTCCAGCGCGCCGGAGGCGAGCACACCGCGGCCGCCGATGCCGGCCACGCCCACCATGGCCACGCCGGAGTTGTCCCCGACCCGGAACGAGGAGCTGCCCGCCTTCTCCAGGCCGTTCGGGTTGTTGAACGAGGCCAGGGCCAACTGGCCGATCGCCTGGCGCAGCCCGTTGGAGTAGACGCCGGTGATCGTGCCGTCGTTGCCGAGGGTGAACGACTGCAGCGAGCCGAGCTCGAAGCCGTCCTGCTCCGGCGCGGTGACGGTGTTCGCGCCGCTGAACTGGGTCACGCCGTTCAGGTCGATCGTCACCGGAGCGGTCCACGCCGGGAAATTCGCGGCGGGTGGCGTGAAGGAGATGCCGTAGGACGGCGGCGGCCCGGGGTCGACCACCGGTCCGGTCAGCTCGGAGGTCACGTCGTCGAAGGTCACCGTGGTGGTCGCCAGGGTCAGGGTGGCGATCGGGTCGGTGGTGTCGGTCGGGTCGGGGGTGGTGATCACGAGGTCCCAGTCGTTCGTCGCGGGCGCGGCCCTCTTGGTGAAGGCGTACGAGACCGGGATGGCGTTGCCCTGGTCGTCGTACATGGTGATCGCCGTCTGCACGAGCGTGCCGTCCGCGGCGTCCGCGGGGAGGTTGCCGGCGAGGACGCCGCTGGTCGTGGCGCGCGGGTCGACGATTTGGCCGTAGGGCACCCGCAGGTCGACGATCGGGCCGTTCGAGTTGATCCCGCCGTTGGCGTCGGCCAGCCAGCCCTGCAGCAGCGCGCCGTTCGGCGTCACCAGGTTGCCGGCGGCGTCGAAGCTGAACGAGCCGGCGCGGGTGTAGAGCTGCTCGGTGCCGGCGCGGGTCACGAAGAAGCCGTCGCCCTCGATCATGAAGTCGGTGGACCGGCCGGTCGTCTGGGTGGCGCCCTGGCCGAAGTTGGTGACGATGCCGGCGGTCTTCACGCCGAGGCCGACCTGTGCGGGGTTGGTGCCACCGCGGCCCTCGGCCGGGGCGCCGCCGGTGCGCAGCACCTGCGACAGCGTGTCCTCGAAGACGGTCTGGCTGCCCTTGAAGCCGACGGTGTTGACGTTGGCGATGTTGTTGCCGGTGACGTCCATCTTCGTCTGGTGCGCCCGGAGGCCGGAGATGGCGGAAAACATCGAACGGAGCACGGGAGGAACCTCTCGCGGGAAGGGTGGGTCGGTCGGGGTCTGGGTCAGGACGCGGGCTGGGCGACCTCGGTGATGCGGCCCATCGGCACCTCGGTGTCGCCGACCTTGGCCACAGCCTCGTCGGAGGCGGTGCCGAGGCGGACCGAGGTGACGACGCCG
This sequence comes from Geodermatophilus sp. YIM 151500, assembly GCF_025716945.1. Lineage (GTDB taxonomy): Bacteria > Actinomycetota > Actinomycetes > Mycobacteriales > Geodermatophilaceae > YIM-151500. Next base: position 127,728 of record NZ_JAOVZT010000004.1, on the reverse strand, counting down.
GTCTGCGAGGCGCCGCTCTCGTCGGTCCAGGTGACGGTGCGCCCGACGAGGACGCCGGCGCTCGAGGAGCGCTGCAGCGCGAGCAGGGCGGCGTTCTGGGCGGCGATCTCCTCGAGCTTCTCCACCTGCGAGAAGGTCGCGGTCTGCGCCATGAACTCGCTGCTGCTGGTCGGGTTCGCCGGGTCCTGGTAGCGCATCTGCGCGACCAGCAGCTTGAGGAAGGTGTCCTTGCCCATCTGGTCGGGGCGGTCGATCGAGGTGGTCGCGGGCGTGTAGGTCGCCCCGGCCGCGCTGGTGGCGCTCATGGCGTCCGGCATGACGGTCGGCTCCTTCTCTCGGTCAGACGCGCACGTCCACGCCGGACGACGTGGAGCGGGTGGAGGTGGGGGCGGGACGGCCCTCTGGGGTATCGGCAGCCCGCAGCCAGGACCGGGCCTCCGGCCGGTCCTGCGAGCGGCCGCGACCGCCGGGGTCGGCGGGGGCCTGCTGGGAGGCCGAGCGGGGATCGCTCCCGGTCTCGCGGTCGACGTCCAGGCGCGAGCAGGAGAGCCCGGCCGCCTCCAGGTCGCGGCGCAGGTCGGGCAGCGCGTCGAGCAGCGCGGCCCGGCCGAGCTCGGAGGCACCGCGCAGGGTCAGCTCCACCGAGCCCTGGCTGAGGGTCACCGACACCTCGACCGTGCCGAGCGTCTCCGGCGTCAGCACGACCGTCATCGAGGAGGTGCCGTCCGGCCCGCCGCGGAGCGTCGCGACCTGGGTCGCGATCTGGCCGCCGACGGGGAGGGCCGCCGAGGTTCCGGTCGCGCCGGCCTGGGCGGGGGCGGGGGACGCCGCAGCGGTCGGGCCCGCCGACCCGGACGCCGGGACCGCGCCGACCGTCACCGGGTCGCCGCCCGGCCGGCCGGACGGGTCGCCGTCCGGACCGGGGTGGCCGGCACCCGCGGGCGTCGCCTCCCCGGCCGCGGGCACCGGCGCGGCCGCCGGACCGCCGGCGCTCTGCGCCGCGGTGTCCGCCGCGTTCCCGGCGGGAGGGGCGGCGACCGCGGCGGCCGGGTGAGGGGGCACCGGGCCGGCCACCACGGCCGACGAGGAGGACGGCGGCACGGTGCCCGGCGGCACCGTGCCCGGCGCGGTGCCGACCAGCGCGCCGATCGGGGCCTGCGACGCGACGGTGACCGCGGTGACGACCGCCCCGGCGGGCAACCCGGGGGCCGCCGACGACGAGGTGGAGCCGGCGACGCCGGCCGGCGCGGGGCCACCCACCGCACCGCCGACCACGACCTCGGCGCCCGCGACACCACCGGCCGCGCCGACGGCCGCCGCTCCGGAGCCCGGGCCGGCGCCGAGCCCGGCAGCCGGGGCACCGCCGAGCGCGGACGCGGCGAGCGGCATCCCGCCATCCGCGACCGCCGCCGCGGCCACCGATCCGGCACCGGTCGGCACCGCGGCGGCGTTCGCGGCATCGGTCACCGCCGGCCCGCTCGCGGTGACCGCGGCGGAGGCGTGCGCGGCCGCGCCGGCCAGCAGCGCCCACAGCACCGCGACCGGTCCTGCGGGCGCCGGGTCACCGGCCGGCCGGGCGGCGCCGGCCTCCTCGGGAGCGGTCGTCTCGCCCGCCGGGTCGTCGGTACCCGGACGGCGCGAGCCGCCCTCGCCCCGCCCGCCGGCGGTCGCGTCGTCGACCGGGCCGCGGCCGGCCGCGAGGGCGCCGTCCAGCGCGGACGCGAACGGCGCGCCGCCGTCGCTCGCGGCGGCCGCGCCGGCGGCCGGCGCGGGGCGGGCCGCGGGGGCGGCCGGCGTCACGGGCATCGTCATCGGTAGGCCTCCGCTGTGCGGGTGACGGCGCGGACGTAGTTCTGCGTCTCGGCGTAGGGCGGGATGCCGCCGTGGCGGCTCACCGTCCCCGGCCCGGCGTTGTAGGCGGCCAGCGCCAGGTCGGTGGAGCCGAAGCGGCGGGTCAGGTCGCCCAGGTAGCGGGCGGCGCCGTCGACGGCCGAGGCCGGGTCGAGCGGGTCGACGCCCAGCCCGCGGGCGGTGGCCGGCATGAACTGCATGAGGCCCTGCGCACCCGCCGGGGAGACGGCACGGGAGTCGAAGCCGGACTCCCGCTGCGCGACCGCGGCCAGCAGCGACGGGTCGACGCCGTGCCGGGTGCCGGCCTGCACGAACAGGTCCGCGTACGGCACCCCGGCCAGCCCACCGGCCGCAGCCGTCGCGGTCGCCGTCGCCGACGCCGCAGCGCCGGTCGGCAGCACGCGGCGGATGACCGCTGGGTTGCCGACGGCCTGCTCCTTGACCGCCTCGCCGGGCTGCGGCGCGGCGATCATCCGGCCGCCGCCGAGGTAGATGCCGACGTGGTCGATGCCCGGCCGCTCCTTCGAGTTGTCGAAGAACACCAGGTCGCCGGGGCGGGCGGCGGTCAGCGAGGGCACCGCCGTCCCGGCCGTGGCCTGCTGGGCCGACACCCGGGGCAGCTCGATGCCGAGGTTGCCGAAGACCAGCTGGGTGAAGCCGGAGCAGTCCAGCCCGCGGGACGGGTCGGTGCCGCCCCACAGGTAGGGCACGCCCAGGTACTTCTGGGCCTCGGCCACCACGGCCGCCTCCGAGGCGGTGCCGGCCGACGGGTACCGGCCGCCCACCGACGCCGGCCCGGTGAGGCCGGCCGCCGAGGCGGCCGTCGTCCAGTCGGCGGACGCCGCGCGGGCCGGCCGCGGCGCGGTCATGAAGCGGGCCTGGATCTCGCCGATCCGGGCTTGCACCTGGCTCAGGCCGTCCACGGCGCCTCCCCGGTCGGGACGTCGCGGTCGCGGCCGGCACGGCCGGTGACGAGGTCGTCGGCGGCACGGGCCTCGGCCGCCTCCGCCGCGCGGCGGAGGGCGAGCTCGTGCCGCTCGCGGAGCCGCTCGAGCGCCTTGGTGCGCTGCGCTGCCGCGGTCCACTCCGCGCGGACGGCCTCGGCCTGCTCGGCCGACGCGGTCGCCAGGGCCCGCGCGGCCGACGCGTCGGTCGCGGCGGTGCGCAGCAGGCTCATCGCGGCGACGAAGGTGCCGGCCGACGCCGAGGCCGGCGGCGCGGCGCCGGTCAGCGCGGCCTCCTGCTCGCTCGCCCGCCGGTCGGCGTCGGCGGCGGCGGCGGCCGCCTGCGCGGCGGCGGCCGCCGCCGCGCGCTCCTCGGTGCGGCGCAGCTCGAGCACCGGCTGCAGCCGGAACGGGGCGCGCTTCACGCGACGGCCCCGCGGACGATGCGCTGCAGCCAGGCCCACGCCTCGGGCGGGGGAGTGCTCTCCTCGACCGGCTGCCGGAGGAAGGCGTCGATGGCCGGCACGACCGCCCGCGCGCGGTCGACCAGCGGGTCGCTGCCGGGCTGGTAGGCGCCGATCTCGATCAGCTCCCGGACGTCGCGCAGCGCGCCCATCAGCCGGCGCAGCTCGCGGGCGTCGGCCATCTGCTGCGGCGGCACCACCGCGGAGGCGACCCGGGAGATCGACTCGAGCACGTCGATCGCGGGGAAGTGCCCGGTGGTGGCGAGCTTGCGGGTCAGCACCACGTGCCCGTCGAGGATGGAGCGGGCGGTGTCGGCGATCGGCTCGTTGTGGTCGTCGCCCTCCACCAGCACGGTGTAGAGCCCGGTGATCGACCCGGCGGCGCCGGTGCCGGCCTTTTCGAGCAGGGTCGGCATCATCGCGAAGACGCTCGGCGGGTAGCCGCGGGTGGCCGGCGGTTCGCCGGCCGAGAGGCCGACCTCGCGCTGCGCCATGGCGGTGCGGGTGATCGAGTCCATGAGCAGCAGCACGTCGCGGCCCTCGTCGCGGAAGGCCTCGGCGATGCGGGTGGCCACGAACGCGGCCTTGAGCCGGACCAGCGGCGGCTCGTCGGAGGTCGCGACGACGACCACGGTGCGGGCCATGCCCTCGGCGCCCAGGTTCTCCTCGAGGAATTCCCGGACCTCGCGGCCGCGCTCGCCGATCAGGCCGATGACCCGCACGTCGGCGTCCGTGCCGCGGGTGATCTGGGCCAGCAGGGTCGACTTGCCGACGCCGGAGCCGGCGAAGATCCCCAGCCGCTGCCCCTTGCCGCAGGGCACCAGGGTGTCCAGCGCGCGGACGCCGAAGGTGAGCGGCTCGGCGACCCGCGTGCGGGACAGCGCGTGCGGCGTCTCGCTGGCCAGGTCGACCCAGGCGACGCCGGCGTCCAGCGGCGGGCCGCCGTCCACCGGCCGGCCGAGCCCGTCGAGCACCCGGCCGAGCAGCGCCGCACCGACCGGCACCTGCAGCGGCCGGCCAGTCGGACGCACCGGCGCGCCGGCGTGCACGCCGGCCAGGCTGCCCAGCGGCATGCAGGTGAGCCGATCGCGGCCGACCGCCACGACCTCGGCCAGCAGGTCGCGCTCACCGGTGGCGACCTCGACGAGGTCGCCGACGGCCGCGGCCACGCCGTCCACGCTGAGGGTGAGCCCCATGGCGCCGGTGACCACGCCGGTGACCTGCGGTCGGGCGGCCGCGCGGGCGCGGGCGAGCAGCGCTGGCGGGAACAGCCCGCTGGGCCCGCTCGCGGGCAGGATGGCGGTCACGGGGCGAGCACCGCCCGGACCCGCTCGAGCGCCGCGCCGAGCTGGGCGTCGATCCGCCGGGCGCCGGACCCGGCGACCGCGCCGGCCCGCTCCACGGTGGCGTCGGCGACCACCCGCACCGTCGTCGGCAACGCGGCGAGGGCGTCGGCCGGGACGTCGGCCAGGTCGTCGGGGTGGATCCGGACGACGGCCGGCGCGTCGGCGGGCAGGAGCGTCAGCGCGCGGCGGACGGCGTCCAGGACCGGGGAGGACGACAGCGCCAGCTCGCGCCCGAAGAGGTCCTCGAGCAGGGTGCGCGTCGCGTCCAGCACCGAGTCGCGCAGCTCGTCGGCGGTGGGAGCGAGGGTCTCGTCGAGCCGGCTGGCGGCCGCGGTCAGCGCCGCGGTGGCCGAGGCCAGCCGGCGTTCCCAGCGGGCCTGCACCTCGGCCAGCCGCTGGGCGGCCTCGCGCTCGACCTCGGCGACCACGGCCGCGGCGGCGGTCAAGCCCTCGGCGTGGCCGGCCGCGTAGCCCTCGGCGCGGGCCTGCTCGCGCAGCCGGGCCAACTCCTCGGCGTAGACGTCGCCGAGCCGGTAGGGGTTCTTGGCGGCGACGTCGGCAGCCCGGCGGATCGTCGTCCGGCGCTCCGGCCGGTGCTCGGCGCCGGGCTGCGCGGCGGGGGGCGCCTCCGGGCCGGACTGCTCGCCTGTGCCCGCCCGGGCGTCGGGCCGGTCCGCGGGCGGCCGCCCGGGGCGGGTCGGCCGGGAGGCCGGGGACACCTGGGGAACCCCCGGACGCGGTGCCGGAGGCGCCACCGGAGCCGGAGCCACCGGAGCTGGGGCCACGGGAGCCGCGGCCACCGGCGCCGCCTGCCGGTAGGGCGTGGCGGCGACCGCCGCGGCCCCGCGCAGCAGCGCCCCGGTCCTGGGGCCTCCGCCCTCACGCGAAGTCCACCGGGCCGACTCCGCGCGCCGGTCCGCTCCTCGCTCGTTCCTCGCTTCGACGCGCCCGCCGGCCCCGTCCAGGGGCCCGCCCCGAGCTCGCGAGGGGTGGGGAGGACGGGGTCGTTCCTCAGGCCACGAACTCATCGTCGCCTCCGCGCGAGATGGTCAGCACGCCCTGCTCCTCGAGCGTGCGGATGGCCGCGACGACCTTGGCCTGGGCCTCCTCGACGGTGCGCGTGCGCACCGGGCCGAGCAGCTCGATCTCCTCGGCGAGGTTCTCGGCGGCCCGCTCGGAGAGGTTGCGGACCACCTTGTCCCGGACGTCCTGGCGCACACCCTTGAGCGCGGTCGCCAGGTCGTTGGACTCGACCTCGCGCAGCACCAGCTGCAGCGAGCGGTCGTCGATCGTGACGATGTCCTCGAACACGAACATCTGCGAGCGGACCTGCTCGGCCAGCTCGGGGTCGCTGTTGTCCAGCCACTCGAGGATCGAGCGCTCGGTGGGCCGCGGCGAGCGGTTGATGATCTCGACGAGCGTCTCGACACCGCCGACGGTGGTCATGTCCTGGTGGGCCAGGATCGAGCCCATCCGCCGACCGAGCTCCTCCTCGACCAGGCGCACCATCTCCGGCGAGGTGCGGTCCATCGTGGCGATCCGGTGGGCGACCTCGGCCTGCTGGTCGGGCGGGAAGCCGGAGAGCACCTCCGCCGACTGCGCGGCGGTGAGGTGGGCCAGCACCAGCGCGATGATCTGCGGGTGCTCGTCCTTGAGGAAGGTGACGAGCTGGCGGACGTCGGCGTTGCGCAGCGAGGCGAACGGCACCTCGGTGTAGACGACGTTGAGCCGCGACAGGATGTTCTCCGCCTTGTCCTCACCGAGGCCGGCGGCCAGGATCTCCCGGGCGAAGTCGACGCCGCCGCGGCCGATGAAGTGCTGGGCGGTCATCAGGCCGTGGAACTCGTTCATGACGCCGTCGACGTCCTCGGGCTCCACCGAGCCCAGGCGCATCAGCTCGCGGGTCAGCGACTCGACCTCGCGCGGCCGCAGCTTGGCCAGCAGCAGGCCGGCCTCCTCCTTCGACATCTGGGCGAGGAAGACGGCCGCCTTGCGCAGCCCGGGCAGCTCCGGCCGCGCCGGCTTGGCCTGCGCCGTCGTGGCGGGCACCCCGCCGGGCGGCGTCAGCCCGACCAGCTGCTCGACGCTGGCGATGCTCACGGCTGTTCCCTCCGCACGGCGGTCACGACTTGTTCTCGCTCAACCAGCCGCGCAGCATCGCGGCCACCTCGTCGGGCCGGTCGGCGACCATGGCGGAGATCTCGCCGCGCACCCGCTGCCGCTCGGCGGCCTCCAGCTCGCGCTGCTGCGCGTCGACGGAGGAGACCTCCTCGCGGCTGCTGGACACCCGCAGCCGGTCGAGCTCGGCGAGCATGTCGTCGGTCAGCTCGAGCGGCTCGTACTCCTCCTCGACCTCGCCGCGCCGGCGCGAGCGGAGCCACACCAGCAGCACGACCAGCGCGATGCCGGCGGCGATGCCGCCCTGGCGGATCATCGACCACATGGCCGCGCTCGCCTCGGCCTCGCGGGCGGCCTCCATGTCGGCCGCGGCCTGGTCGGCGGCGGTGGTGTCGAACGGCATGGCGGCCACGGTGATGTCGTCGCCGCGGGCCTCGTCGAGGCCGACGGCGTTGCCGACGAGGTCGCGCACCTGCCCCTGGTTGAGCGCGCCGGCGGCGGTGGCGTCCATGACCACCGAGACGGTCAGCCGGTTGAGCCCGCCGGGCGCGCCCTGCACGGTCTCCACCGTCTTGCCGACGGCGTTGTTCGCGGTCGTCGACTCCTTGTCGTAGGTCGACTCGCCGCCGCCCCCGGCGTTGCCCACCGCGTCGGCGGTGTTCTCCGGGCCGAGGACGCCGCCGACGACGGCGCCGTCGCCGGCGTAGCTCTCGGTCGTGGTGCTCTCCGAGATCGGCGGGGTGCCGCCGTCGTAGTTGTAGGTCTCCGACGTCGTCTCCCGCTCGTCGAGGTCGACGTCGGCGCGCACGGAGACGACGGCCCGGCCCGGGCCGACCAGCCGGTCGAGGATCTGCTGGGCGTTCTCCCGCAGCCGCGTCTCGTAGTCGCGTTCGACCTGCGACCGGGCGTCGCCGGCCGCGGCGGTGACCCCCGATCCGGCCGCCGACAGCACCTGGCCGGTGGCGTCGGCGACGGTGACCTGGTCGGGGTCCATGTCCTGGATGCTCGAGGAGACCAGGTTGGTGACCGCCTGGATCTGCTCGCCGGAGAGCTCCGTCCCCGCCGTCAGGTCGAGCAGCACCGACGCCGTCGGCTCGGTCTGGTCGGTGGCGAAGACCTCGTCCTTCGGCAGCGCCACGTGCACGACCGCCGACCGGACGCCGGCCAGCGACTCCAGCGTCTTGGACAGTTCGCCCTCCAGCGCCCGCTGGTAGGACACCTGCTGCTGGAACTCGCTGGTGGTGATGCCCTGCTCGTCGAGCAGCGCGTACCCGGTGTCGGAGCCGGCGGGCAGGCCCTTGCCGCTCATCGACAGCCGCAGGTCGTAGACCTGGTCCTTGGCGACCATGATCGTCTGGCCGCCGTCGGCGAGCTCGTAGGCGACCCCGGCCGCGTTGAGCTCGTCGACGATGGCCGCGGCGTCGGCGGAGGCCAGGTTGGAGAACAGCGGTGCCTGGGTGGGCGCGGTGACCCAGCGGAAGAAGGCGAACCCGCCGACGAGCAGCCCGACGAGCAGGAGGCCGATGACGACCTTCTGCCCCAGGCTGACCGCGGAGAAGGTCGAGCGGGCGCGCTCGACCGTCCCGGCGAGTACGGACTTCATCAGACGGGCATCCTCATGATCTCGTTGAAGGCCTCGACGGCCTTGTTCTTCACGGTCACGACCATCTCGGTCGCCAGCGACGCCTCGGCGCTGGCGATCATGTAGTCGTGCACGTCACGCAGGTCGCCGGTCGCGGCCTGGACGGCGAGGCCGTCGGCGGTCCGCTGGGCGCCCTGCAGGCGGTCGAAGGTGGCGGCGAGCACGGCCGCGAAGCCGTCGCCGCCCTCCGCCGCGGTCGCGACCGGCACCGGCCCGGACGCTCCGGTGGCCGCGCCCAGCGCGCCCACGCCGACCGGCACGATGCCGCCGAGGGGGCTGGTCATCAGCGCTTCCCGAGCTGCAGGGCCGCCTGGTAGGCGTTGGTCGCCCGCTCCACCACGGCGAGGTTCGCCTGGTAGCCGCGTTGCGCCGCCAGGAGCTGCACCATCTGGTCGCCCATGTCGATGTCGGGGTAGCGGACGTACCCCTCCGCGTTGGCCAGCGGGTGGTCGGGCTCGTACACGATCCGGCCCTCGGGATCGCCGCCGAACTCCGCCCGCGCGGCGCGGACGCCGCCCTCGCCGGAGCCGTAGTCGACGGCCTGCGCCACGATGAGCCGCTCGCGGAAGGGCTCCGCGTCGAAGCCCTTGACCGTGTTGATGTTGGCCATGTTGTCCGAGACGGCGTCCAGCCACTTGCGGTGTACGAGCAGGCCGGAGCCGCTGATGCCCAGCGTGTCGAAGACGGCCATCAGGCGGTCCGGAGCGCCGTGCGCATGACGTCGTACTTGCCGTCGAGCGCGTTGAGGGCCAGCTGGTAGCGCAGGCCGGTCTCGGTGGCGATGACCGTCTCGGCGTCCAGGTTGACGTTGTTGCCGTCTGTGCGCGTCGGCTCCAGCGACCGGGTGACGGTGCCGCCGGAGCGGGTCGGGGCCTCCCCGCCGGCCAGCGCACCGCGCAGCGAGGACTCGAAGTCGGTGCGGCCGGCGAGGAACCCCGGCGTCTGCAGGTTGGCGATGTTGTCGGCGGTGACGCGCTGTCGCTGCGAGAGGCCGGTCAGGGCCGCGTGCAGCGTCGTCGAGGTGACGTCGCCGATCATCGGACCGGCCGGCGGGCAGGCAAGGGCACGATCGTCCTCCAGGTACGCGGAAGGCACTCGCGAGCGAGTGCGGGGTCCGCCGATCCGTGGCGAGGTGGTGCTCTCCGTGCTCCTGTCTCATCGGCAGAAAGGGCGTCGTGCCTTACCCCCACCACCCGAACGGGCGGGGGAGGAGTTGCCGCCCGGGGCGCCGGCGACCCGTGTGGCGAGCGGTGACCTGGCCGTGCCCCGCGCCGGGTGCGTCAGCTGAGTTGGCACATCTCGTGCCGGAGTGGCCGTTCCCGCGGCTCGGCGCCGCAGTTGTGGCCGACAGGGCGGGACAGGCCGCGACGCCGTCCGTCGGTCCCGCCGGGCCCCGGACGCGCGTCGTCCCCCGTGCCGGAGATGGCCATGTCCGGGACGGGGGACGACGGTCGAGCGGGGGGCGGCGGGTGCTGCGGGGCGCCGCGCCGGGTCAGAGGGCGCGGTCGATGTAGGAGGCGGGCCGTTCGGGGCCGTAGGACATCCGGGCGGCGAGGTCGCGCTGCTTCTGGGAGCGCAGGATCCGCTCGGCCAGGGCCTCGGCGACGGCGAGCTGGTGCTGCAGCAGCCGGGCGGCGCGCTCGCGCAGGTCGTCGGGCAGCGGCCCGAGCGCCGAGGGCGGCACCCAGTCGGAGGTGCGCCGGCCCCAGGCGGCGATCTCCTCGGCGCGGCCCTGCGCCATGGTCTCCTCGGCGGCGAGCACCTCGCCCTCGAGGTCGGTGAGCACGGTCTGCCAGTCGACGCGGGACCCCGCGCCCGGCGTGCGCCTCGCGGACCGGTCGGCGGTCACGACGGACTGCCGGCCAGCGAGGCGGCGGCCTGCCGCCACGCGTCGCGGAGGGGCTCGACCACCTGGCGGCAGGCCGAGATGCGGTTGGGATCGAGCTTCACGTTGGCCTGCACCAGCTCGCCGATCAGCCAGTTGTAGAGCGCCGCCAGCCGCGGGCCGCCCTCCCACGCGTCGACGTCGAGGCTGGCCAGCAGCTCCAGGACGATCGCCTGCGCGTGCTGCAGCTGCTCCGACGCCTCCGCCCGCTCCCCGCCGCGCACCGCGGTCTGCGCCCGCTCCAGGTCCAGGGCCAACCGGTCGTACAGCATCACCAGCACCTGCTGCGGCGAGGAGGTGGCGACGGCGTCACCGAGGTAGCGGGCGCGGAGGGAGGCGGCACTCATCGAGGGGTTCTCCTGGGGAAGGGGTGCGGCGGTGCGGTTCAGGAGGGGGCAGCCGGTCAGCTGATCCTGGGCAGCGAGCTGATCTGCCCGGCCAGCCAGGTCGACTGGTTCTGCAGCGAGCTCAGCGCCGTCTCCATGGCGGTGAACTGCCGGGTGAGCATCTCCTTGCGGGCGGCGAGCCGGAGGTCCCAGGCGTCGATCCGGTCCTGGAGGTCCTCGGCGACGGAGTCCTTGCCGGCGGCGAGCTTGACCAGCGAGCCGGTGGTGCTGTCGGAGGCGGTCCTGGCCACCGAGAGCAGCCGTTCGGCGATGCCGGTGACGGCGGGGACGGCCGTGCCGTCGGGCGCCGTGGTCGCTGCGGCGCCGCCGATCATGCGCTGCGCGAGCTCGGGCGTGGCCTCCAGCGCGGCGGTGAACTTCGCCTTGTCGAAGGAGATCTTCCCGTCCCTGGTCAGTTGGAGGCCGACCTGGGCGGGCGAGCCGTCGGAGCCGACGGCGTAGGACACGGCGTCGAGCAGCCGGCCGGCGAGCTGGGTGACGGGGAAGTCGCCCTTGAGGGCCGCCGTGCTGCCTTTGGCGTTGGAGGTGTAGGTCTTCACGGTGTTGAGCGCGGAGTTGACCGCGTCGACGAGGGTCTGCACCTTGCCGGCGACGCCGGCGCTGTCGCTGCCGACCGTCACGGTGACCGAGGTGGTGGGGTCGACCTTCGACACGGTGACCGACACACCGGCGATGAGGTCGGCGAAGGTGTTGCTGGACGAGGTGGTCCGCAGGTTGTCGCCGAGGTCGATCTCGGCGTCCACCGCGTCGGCGAGGGTGCGCATCGCGGCGCCGGCGGTGCCGGCGGTCTCGTTCGCGGCGCGGACGGTGAAGCCGTTCTCCGTGCCGGTCTCCTCGCTGGTGAACTGCAGCCGGTAGCTGCCGTCGATCTTGACCACGGAGGCGCGGACGCCGAGGTCGTCGGTGTCGTTGATCGCCGCGGCGGCCTGCGCCAGCGTCATCCCCGGCTTGATCTCGACCGTGCCCTTGGAGGTGACGCCGTCGGCGGCGAGGATCTCGATCGTGCCGGCGAGCTCGGGGTTGTCGTGGGCGAGGTCGGTCGCCGCGCCCCAGCCGACGTGGGTGACGGAGACCTGGGCCTTGGCCAGCGACCGGACGGAGAAGGTGATGGTGCTGCCGTTCACCGCGCTGGCGGCGGCGCTGGCGGTGACGTCCTTGGAGCTGGGCGTCGCGGTGCGCGCGGACGCGAGCGACGAGGCGGTGAGCGCCTCGGCCGCGGCGCGGACGGCGGCGAAGGTGGTGTTGACGGTCCGGTAGGCGGAGGCGGCGGTCTCGGCCGTGGCCAGCCGCTTCTTCAGCGCGGTCTGCGGGGCGGCCTCGGCCTGCACGAGCTGGCTGACCAGGGTGGTGGTGTCGAGCCCGGAGACCAGGCCGCCGACGCTCATCGTCACGGTGCGCTACCTCCGGGTCGTTCGGTCACGGACGGAATGGGGGTGGGAGCGAGCGAGGGGGGAGGCCCGAGGGCCTCCCCCCTCACCCGGGGTGCTACGCGTCGGGCTGGACCGCCGGGATCAGCGGAGCAGCGACAGGACGCCCTGCGAGGCCTGGTTGGCCTGCGCGAGCATCGCGGTGCCGGCCTGCGACAGGATCTGGTTCCGGGTGAACTGGACCATCTCCTGCGCCATGTCGGCGTCGCGGATGCGGCTCTCCGACGCGGTCAGGTTCTCGACCGCGACGTTGAGGTTGTTGATGGTGTGGTCGAACCGGTTCTGGTAGGCACCGAGTTCGGCCCGCAGCGTCGAGACGTTGCCGATCGCCGTGTCCAGAGCGCCGATCGCCGCGGTGGCGCCGGCGGCGCCGGAGGCCACGGCGAAGCTGTCGGCCGCGCCGCCGCCCAGGCCGGCGATCGTCAGGTCGCCGACGACGGTCGCGATGCCATCGGTCTTGGAGGGACCGGTGATGGTCACGTCGCCGTAGTCGCCGAACTTGACGCTCAGGCCGCTGCCGCCGAAGGCCTCGTCAGCGGCCCGCTGCAGCAGCTGCTGGTTGGCCTTGGCGGCTGCAGCGGTGCCCGCGTTGTCCCAGTCCGCCGTCAGCGTGGCGGTGTCCAGCGTCCGGGCCGACCCACCGTTGTAGGTGAGGACGATGTCCGCCGCCGGCTCGGTTGCCGCCGCGTAGTCGATCTCGCCGGCGTCGAACGTCCAGGTCGCCGAGCTCGTCACGTCGATGTTGTCGACGTTCAGGTCCGCGGCGCTGACGCCCTGGCTGACGGTGATGCCGATCTTCTCGCTGGCGTTGGCGCCGACCTGGAAGTCGCCCGAGAAGTCGCCGTCGAGCAGCTTCTTCCCGTTGAACTTGGTGGTGTCGGCGATCCGGGTCAGCTCCTCCTTGAGCTGGCTCAGCTCGGACTGGATGTTGCCGCGGGCCGAGTCGTTCAGACCGCCGTCGTTGGCGGCCTGCACCGACAGGTCGCGCATGCGCTGGAGGATCGAGTGCGTCTCGGTGAGCGCACCCTCAGCGGTCTGCACGACCGAGATGCCGTCCTGGGCGTTGCGGACGGCGACCTTCAGGCCACCGATCTGCGAGCGCAGGCCCTCCGAGATGGCGAGCCCGGCCGCGTCGTCGGCGGCGCGGTTGATGCGCAGGCCGGAGGAGAGCTTCTCCAGCGACTTGCTCATCTGGCCGTCGGTGACCGACAGGTTGCGGTACGCGTTGATTGCCGCGATGTTGTTGTTGACGCGCAGACCCATTGTTTCCTCCTTGGACTGGGGTCTTCCTTGTTGATCCCGCTGCATCCGTGCTGCGGGCCGTGCACATGCAAATACGGCGAGTAGTCACCGGGTCTTGAGGCGAACCGCGAACTTTTCGCCGCTTCGCCCGGTCGGGCGAAGGGAACCGCTCAGGCCGGCCGCGAGGCCGGCCCGCGGCCCGGCGTGATCCAGCCCGATCGCGCGGGCGGCCGGACGCCGGCGTAGGCGCCGGGGGAGGGAGCGGTCGGCCGGCGGGCGGGTGCCGCCGTCCGGCCGGCGACCCGGTCGACGTAGGCCTTCTGCTGGTTGCGCGCGCGCACCCCGCCGTCGGCCGGCACCGCCTTGCCCACCCACACCTCGCTCATCGCGGCGTGCAGCAGGGTCAGCGCCCGGGCGCGCATCTGCGAGACCCGCGACAGCGTCACCCCGAGGTCCTCGGCGATGTCGGTCAGCGACTCCCCGCCGAAGAAGTTGCGCTCGACGACCTCGTCGAGCCGGTCGGGCAGCTTCCGGATCGCGTCGTGCAGGTAGCGGGCGCGCTCGCCGCGCAGCACCGCCCGCTCCGGTGTCTCCCCGCCGTCGGGCAGGTCGAGCGAGCCGCCGTCCGGACCGGTCTCGGCGTCGATGCTGACCATGACCGCCCGGTGCACGTCGACCTGCAGGGCGTCGAGCTCACCGCGGTCCATGCCGAGGCTCTCGGCCAGCTCCTCACGCGTCGGCGGGCGGCCCAGCCTCATCGCCAGGGCGTCGGCCGCCGCGTCGGTCCGGCGTGCCGCCGCGCGCACCGACCGGCTCGCCCAGTCGCCGGAGCGCAGCTCGTCGAGCACCGCGCCCTGCAGCCGGGCGAGGGCGTAGGTGGCGAAGGAGGCGCCCGCGTCGGGGTCGAAGCGGCGCGCCACCTCGACCAGCGCCACGTGCGCGCAGGAGACCAGGTCGTCGCGGCTCACGTGCGCGGGCAGCGCGATCCGCGACGCCACGGCGTTGACCGCGAACGCGGCCAGCGGCAGGTGCTCGGTCACCAGCGCGTCGACCTCCCGCTGGGAGCGGGTGCCGGCGGCGGCCGGCCGGCCGGAGGGAGTCCGGTCACGGGCCGGGCGCTCGCGGCCGGTCGCGGGCCGGGCGGGGGGCTCGGTCCCCAGGTGGCGGGCTGCTGTCACGCCGTCCTTCTCGGCTGACCGCGGGCCGAACCGCACCCCCGGACGGCGGGTGTCCCCCGATCGTGCGCAGGCCGCCCGGTTTCGGCTTGAGTGCCGCTCGGCCGGTGCCGATGGCAGCTGCGAGACACCGGGAGCGCGGCCCACGGCCGGACCGGGCAGGCCCCGAGGACGACGGAGAGGCGGTGGGGGACGTGGACTACCAGCACCTGTCGACGTTGCTGTGGCGGGAGCAGGAGCTGCTCGACCTGCTGCTGTTCAAGGCCGAGGAGAAGCAGTACCTGATCCTGACCGGCAAGACCCGCTGGCTGCCGCGCATCGCCCACGAGATCGAGGTCGTCCTCGACCAGCTGCGCACCCTCGAGGTCGAGCGGGCCGCGGCCACCGAGGCGATCGCCGGCCGCCTCGGCCTGGGGCACAACCCGTCGCTGCGCCAGCTCGCCGAGGCCGCGCCCGCGCCGTGGAACGACCTGTACGCCAAGCACCACGAGGCGCTGCTCGTCCTGGTGACCGGTCTGCGCGGCCTCTCCGAGACCAACCGCGACCTGATCGAGGGCGGCCTGGCCGCCATCGGCGACGCCCTCAACTCGGTGCGCGCCCCGTCGGCGGGCACCTACGGGGCCACCGGCCGCACCGACGACCGCGCCCACCGCGCCGTCACCCTGGACGGGGCCCTGTAGTCGTGGGCAGCACCTTCTCCGGCCTCAACGCGGCCACCACCGCGCTGTGGGCGCAGCGCCGCGGGCTCGACGTCACCGGGCAGAACATCGCCAACGTCAACACCGAGGGCTACTCCCGCCAGCGCGCCGACCTCCAGGCCATGGGCGGCAGCCCCGTGCCGGCGTTCTACTCGGTCAGCGACGGCATCGGCGCCGGGGTCCGGGCCGACCAGGTCGTCCGCATCCGCGACGCCTTCCTCGAGGGCCGCGGGCACACCGAGCACGCCAACAGCGCCCGGCTCACCGCCGAGGCGGAGGCGTACGAGCTGGTCGAGCAGGCCTTCCGCGAGCCGGGGGACACCGGCATCCAGAGCCTGCTGTCGGAGATGTGGGCCGGCTTCAGCGACCTGGCGAACACCCCGCAGGAGCTCGGCGCCCGCGAGCAGGTGCTGGAGCGGCTGGAGACCCTGGCCGGCGGCCTCCGGTTCAGCGCGTCGTCCCTCGGCGCCCAGTGGGACCAGGCGCACGAGAACCTGCAGGTGCTCGTCGACGACGTCAACGCCGCGGCGAGGTCGGTGGCCGAGCTCAACCAGGCCATCCAGCGGGCCACCCAGAGCGGCCGGCCGTCCAACGACCTGGCCGACAAGCGAGACGTGCTGGTGATGAAGCTCGCCGAGCAGGTCGGGGCCACCGTGCGGCCGGGGGAGGACGGCGTCCTCGACGTCCTGGTCGGCGGCATCACCCTGGTCGCCGGCAGCACCGCGACGGCCCTCGCCGTCGCCGGCCCGACGAGTCCCGACGCGATCACCGCGTCGGACAAGCCGCGGGTGGTCACGGCTGCCGGCGGTCACGCCGTCCGCACGGGGGGGACGGCGGAGGGCCGGCTGACCGCGCTGACCACGATCCTCCCGGGCTACCGCACGCAGCTCGACGACCTGGCCGCCGGCCTGGCCGCGACGCTGAACGGCGCGCACGACGACGGCTTCGACCTCGACGGCCTGGTGGGCGGCGCACTGCTCGGCTCGACGTCCGGCCCGGTCACCGCGTCGTCCATCACCGTCCTGGTCACCGACCCGCGGAAGCTCGCCGCGTCGGGCGTCGCCCCGACGGCGGGCGTGCCGGCGCTGGACAACGGCAACGCCGACGCGATCGCCCAGCTGCGGCTGGCCGCCGGCAGCGCCGACGAGACCTACCGCTCCATGATCGTGCAGCTGGGGGTCCAGGCGTCGGTGGCGACCCGCGACCTGGGCATCCAGTCGGTGATCACCACCCAGGTCGACGCGGCCCGCGAGTCGGTCGCCGGCGTGAACCTCGACGAGGAGATGACCAACATGCTCGCCTTCCAGCACGCCTACGCGGCGGCGGGCCGCCTGGTCACCGCCATCGACGAGACCCTCGACGTGCTGATCAACCGCACCGGGATCGTGGGGCGCTGAGGTAGATGCGGATCACCCAGCGCGCCGTCGCGCTCACCAGCCTGCAGGGCCTCAACCGCAACCTCGACGCCGTCGGCCGCCTGCAGGAGCAGCTCTCCTCCGGCCGGCTCGTCAGCGCGCCGTCGGACTCGCCGACCGCCGCCAACCGCGCGATGCAGACGCGGTCGGACCAGGCCGCCGTCGCGCAGTTCGACCGCAACATCACCGACGCGTCGAGCTGGCTCGAGCGGACCGACACCGTCCTCCAGACCATGCTCGACACCACGCGTCGCGTCCGCGACCTCACCGTGCAGGGCCTGAACACCGGCGCCACCTCCGCGGCCAGCCAGGAGGCCCTCGCCACCGAGGTCGCCTCGCTGCGGGAGGGGCTCGTCGCGCTGGCCAACACGCGTCTGCAGGGGCGCCCGATCTTCGGCGGCATCACCTCCGGCGACCGGGCCTACACCGACGCGGGCACCTGGACCGGCGAGGCGGGCGGGGACGTGCTCCGGCGGATCTCCGACGACGAGGTGCTCGCGGTCGACGTCGACGGCCTGACGGCGTTCGGCTCGGCGCCGGCCGACCTCTTCACCGTGGTCGGCGACATCGTCGCCGACCTGACCGGCGACCCGGCCGGGCTCGAGGCCGACCTCGCCGCCCTGGACGAGGTGATGAAGGGCATGTCGTCGGCCCTTGCCGACGTCGGCGCCCGCGCCTCCCGCCTGGAGCGGGCCGCGCAGGTCAACAGCGACCGCGCGCTCACCCTCGGCTCGCAGCTCGCCGAGGTCGAGAACATCGACCTGCCGGAGACGGTCATGCGGCTGCAGATGCAGCAGGTGGGCTACGAGGCCGCGCTCGCCGCCACCGCCAAGGCGCTGCAGCCCACCCTGCTCGACTTCCTCCGCTGATGCCCCGCCCTCGCGCTGCGCGACCCGCCCGCTCCCGCTCCACCCGGCCCTGGAGGCTGCCCGCATGACGCCGTCCCCGGCCGCGACCCTGCCCGCACCCCCGCGGGTGCGCGAGCCGCTGCCGCTGCAGCCGGTGACCCTCGCCGATCCGGTCCCTGGCTTCCCGGGGCACCGGGACTACGTGCTCGTGCCGGCCGACACCGGCGGGCTGCTGTACTGGCTGCAGTCGGTGGCGGCCGAAGGACCGCGCTTCCTGGTCGTCCCGCCGGCGCCGTACGTGCCGGGGTACGCCCCGGCGCTGCCGGCCGCCGTGTGCGCCGAGCTGGGGCTGGCCGACCGGGCCGACGCCCGGCTGCTGTGCCTGGTCACGGTGCCGGACGGCGACGTGCGGTCGGCCACCGCCAACCTGCGCGCGCCGCTGGTGCTCAACCCGGCGACGGGGCGGGCGCGGCAGGTGGTGCTGGCCGACAGCAGCCATGCGATCCGGCACCCGCTCCGCCGATAACGTCGGAGGGTCCCCGCGCGACGCGGACACCCTCGATCCCGCCCGCCCGACGGGCACCGCCACGGACGGCCACCCACACCCACGGAGGGGTACACGTGCTCACACTCACCCGCAGCGTCGGCGAGACGATCCGCATCGGTGACGACATCGAGGTCCACGTCGTCGAGGTGCGCGGCGGCACCGTCCGGCTCGGCTTCAAGGCGCCCCGCGAGGTCGCCATCCACCGCGAGGAGGTCTACCGCCAGATCGCCGAGGCCAACCTGCTCGCCGCCCAGGTGACCGCCGACAGCCTCGGCGCGCTGGCCGCCTTCGCCCCCGCCGCGGCCGCCGCTCCTGCCGTGCAGGCCGACGCCGGGGGCGGCGGCGCGGTGACCGGGGACGACGCGGCGCTCGGTGCCGGTGGCGGGACCGGGCAGCCGGCCGAGGGCACCGCGCCGGAGCGGCCTCGGAACTGACAGGTCCCCATCGTCGGCGCCGGGCGATCTGGCAGAAGTCGCCCGCGCGTCCGCGTCCTGGGTCTCCACCTCCGCCGACACGGGCAAGACCTGCCGAAGCTCATCGGTGACAACTGCGTAGGCGACGGCGAGTCTTGTGGCTCGCCAGCGCCGGTCGTACGGCAGATTTCCCCCCAAGCACGTCACAGGGGGCGATCACCATGCAACGCAACGCACACACCGCACGGGCGGCAGCCGAGCGGGGCGGCGAGACCGGGTCCGTGGTCGTGCACGTCCAGCTGCGGCCGCGCCGCGGGTCGACCCGCCGGTGCCTGGCCGCGCTCGCGGCGCTGGCCGCCGGGCACGATGGCGTCGGCGTCACGGTCACCGGCCTGAGCAAGGACGACCGCGTCGTCCGCGTCACCGTCGGCGTCGACCTGGGGCCGCGGGCCGGCGTCGCCAAGTTCTCGCCGCAGGCGCAGGCGGCCTACGCCTTCGTCAGCGAGCTGTTCACGACGCTGTACGACTTCATGCCGGTGTACACGGCCGAGCCCGGTGCCGCCGAGCGTGCCGCCGCCGCGACGCTGATCGAGCGCGCGGCCGGGGGGTCGAGCGCCCTGGACGCGCTCGACGCGGTCCCGACCACGCCGGTGGTCGCGGCGTCCCCGGTCCCGGCGTCGACGGTCCCGTCGTCCGCGGTCGCGGCGTCGGCGGTTCCGGCGTCCCGGGTGCCGCTGCCGCGGGCCGCCGGCCCCGGCGAGCGCATCCCCGCCTGAGAGGTCGGCTCCCGCCGTCCGGTCCGCGAGGGCCGGGCGGCGGTGCCGTCCCGTCCCGTGGCCGCCCGTCGGCCCCGCCCGTGCGGCGCCCTCGGCCGAGGGCGCCCCCCGGGGCCGCCCCGCCCGGGGGCGCCGGCCCCGCCGGTGGGGCGCCCTCGGCGGTGGGCGCCGCACGGGGACGCCCCTCCCGGTGGCTCCGGCCGCCGGCTCGTCCGGCCTTCCTCTTCCCCGTAGTGCCCCAGGAGTCCCGGTGTCCGACAGCGCTCCCGTCCTGACGTCCCCCGCCGGCCGCCCGCCGCTGGTCTTCGGTGGCATCCCCGAGGCCGACGGGTGGCGGCTGGCGCCCATCACGCCCCGCGACCGGGTGCACTTCCGCGTCGACCGGGAGCTCTCCCTGGTCCGCTTCCGGGAGGACCTGCCGCTCGGCGTGACGGTGACCTACGACGCCGGCGAGGGCCTGTACCGGGTCGACGGCTCGCCCGGCTCGGCAGCGGTGCTGGCCGACTGGGTGCGGGCGTGGTGCACCCGGCACGGGATCGGCACGGTGGGCCTGCGGGCCGAGACCGGCGTCCGGCGGCGCGCGCCGCGCGACCTGCCCCCGGCCTTCCTCGACGACCTGTGCCGGCACTACGGCCCGGTCAGCCTCAAGCGGCTGCAGCGGAACATGAGCACGATCCGGCTGCACCTGCCCGACCCCGACGACCTGGGGCAGCAGGTGTACGAGTGGATCCTCAAGGCGGTCGCCCAGTACGACGAGGGCAAGGGCGTGCCGTTCGGCGCGTTCCTGGCCACCCAGCTGTCCAAGTGGGTGCACGACCTGGGCCGCAACGCGCACGGCCGCACCGCCGCCGACACCGAGCACAAGCAGCAGAAGGCGATCGCCGCCTTCACCGCCGAGCACCAGCGCCGTCCCTCGGAGAAGGAACTGGCCGCGTTCATGGGGCAGAGCGTGGAGACGCTGCGCCGCAACTCGCAGACGGTCGCGACGCTCAACGGGCTGCGCAACCTGCAGTCGCTCGACGGCGGACCGGACGCCGCCGAGATCCTGCTGCCCGACGCGTCGGAGGCGCCCGACGAGATCATGGGCGAGGCGGAGCAGACGCTGCTCTCGCACGCCCTGACCGCGGCGTGCGCGCCCGATCCGACCGCCCGGCGCGACCAGCGGGCCGGCCAGCCCAACGTCCTCGGCTGGGCCACCTGGTACCTGACCACGTGGGGCGGCTCGACCAAGACGCAGCTGTCGGCCGACCTGTCGACGTCGGTGCGCAACATGAACGTGCACGCCGACCGCGTGCAGCGGGCGCTGCGCGACCGGCTGGCCGAGCTGGTCGACTGACCACGCCGCCGCGGTCACGGGTGGGTAACACGGCCCGCACGGGTCGAGCCGCGGCCCGGCCTGCCGATATCCAGAGCGTGACCCGCTCCCCCCGCTCCCGCCGCCCGGCCGGGGTGGGGACCGGCAGCACCTCCGGGGTGGTCCGGTGACGGCCGCCCTCCCGGACGGCGCCGCGCAGCCGGCCGCCCTGGTCCCGCACTGGCTGGCGGCCGCCGAGCGCGCCGAGCTGGCCGCGGGCGTCCGGACGGCGCTGGGCGCCGCCGACGTGCACCCGGTCACGGCCGTCCACCTGGCAGACGTGCTCACCGAGCTGCACGTGGCGGCGGCCCGCGACCTCGTCTGGCCGGCCTCCGCGGCCCGCGTCCGGCTCGCCGCCGGCTGGGCCGACGACGTGCTCCCCGTCCGGCTCAGCGCGGCCGAGCTGGCCAGCGTGCTCGCCCTGCCGGCGCTGCCCGGTCGGTTGCGCGCCCGGCTCGACGGCCGCGCGGGCGCGCGATGAGCGGCGCCTCCCCCGGCCGCTCGGGGATCGCCCTGCTGCTGCGCCGACCGCAACCGGTCGACGTGGCCGACCTGCGGGCGGTCGCCGCGGCGGTGCTGCCCGCGCTGTCCGGCCCGCGGTTGCGTTCCCGGCTGGTGGAGCGGCGGGGCGCCGGCTCGCTGGTCGAGCTGCGCGAGGACGAGCGGTCGGTGCGCGTGCACCTCGACGAGCTCGCCGACGACATGACCCGCGCCGGCGTCCCGCCGACCGAGGAGGGCATCGCCGGCGCCCTGCGCTCGTGGGTGGCCGCCCGGCCGGCGACCGACGCCGCCGCGGCGACCACCGGGATCGCCGTCCTCGACTGGACCGGTCCGGCTCGGACCGCGGTGGGCTGGCGAGTCGTCGTCCGGCGGGGCGCGGCCGTGGTGCCGTGGACGCCGTCGCCGGCTGCCCGGGCCGCCGTGCAGCGCACGCGGTCGGCGGCGCTCGACCGCGCCGCCGCGCTGCCGCTCGACCTGCGGATCGAGGGGCCGGTCGCGCTGTGGTCGCACCGGGCGGCGCCGCTGCTCGCCGGCGCGGTGCTCGCCGATCCCGGGCGGGCCCGTGGCCGGCTCGCCGCCGCAGGCCTGCCGCTGGCCGACATCCACGCGGTCGTGACCCCGCACCGGCCGGTGGCCTGCGCGGAGCCGGCCGTCGCCGCCCGGTTGGCCGGGCAGACCGTCGAGGACTGCGTCACGCTGCCGTGGCGGCGGCTCAGCACGCTGCCCTGGAGCTGACGGACCGTCGCAGCGGGTCGGGTCAGGAGATCGCGCCGAACTCCCAGTGCCACGGCTCGGGCTTCTCGCCGCGCGGCCCCGCCCAGTCCGGCTGCACCCAGCCGAAGCGGCCCGCATTGGCGGCCATCCACTGCCACTGCGGGCTGCCGCCGCGGTGCACGCCGCCGCACAGGTCGACGGCCAGCGCCCATCCGTGGTTCGACGTCCCCGGGACCGCGGCCAGCGCGGGCTTGCGCGCGAACGCGCTGACCTGCGCGGCGTAGGACCGGTAGGAGTCGGTGAGGCACAGCGGGCCGCCGAAGGCCGCCTCGTACGCCTGCGACATCGCCGCGAAGGCGGCCGCGGCGTCGCAGCGCAGCGCGTGGCTGCCCACCCCGAGCCGGCACAGCGCCTCCGCCGGGATCCGGCCGTTGGCCCAGCCGCCCCACGCCGGGTCCACCGTCGCCCGGCCGTCGGTCGAGGGCGGGGGCAGCGGCGCGCCGCAGGCGCCGACGGAGGCGTCCGGCGGCAGGGGCGCGTTGGGCTGCGCCGGCGCCGGCAGCGTGACCCGGACGGCGACGGCGTCGGCGGGCAGGCTCCGGACGCCGACCTGGTAGGTCGCCCCCGAGGCGCCGAGCACCTCGCCGGCGCCCAGGTACAGCGCGGCGTCCTGCCCGCCGGAGAGGACGACGACGTCGCCCACCTGCAGGTCGGCGACCGGCACCGGTGCGCCATCGGCCCACTGCTCGGCCGGCGAGGCCGGCAGCGCGTGACCGGCCAGCAGCCAGGCGGCGGCGGTGAAGCCACCGCAGTCGAAGGTGTCGGGGCCCGCGGTGCCCGGCACGAACGGCCGGCCCAGCCAGGCCAGCGCGCCGCTCACCGCGGTCGCGGTCTCCGCCGGCACCACGGTGACCGGCGAGCTGCCGATCACGGCCCACGCGACTCCCGGCACCGGCTGCCCGGCCGCGTCGAGAGCGGGGGAGAGGCCGGCGGGCAGCCGCGCCGGGTCGGCCAGGTCGGCGGCCCTGGGCAGCTCGATGCCCGCTGCGGCCAGCCCGGCGAGGTAGCCCTGCCAGCGGGCGACGGCCTGCTGGTTGCGCTCCTGCTGCGCCCCGGCGGCGGGCACCGTGCCCAACCCGGCCAGGCGGCCGGACACCTCGGCGTCCAGCCCGCCGGCCTCGAGCCGGGCGGCGGCGAGCACGTCGGCGGCCTCGCGCTCGGCGACGGCCACCGCCTGCTCGGCGCGGTCCACCCGACCGGTCGCCTCGGCCAGCGCGACGCCGGCCCGCTCGGCGCGGACCAGCGCACCCTCGAGCGCCCGGTCGGCGCGGTCGGCCACCGCCTGCTGGAACAACACCCCGGCCGTGCCGGCCGGGTCGTGGACGTCGAGCGCGAGCACCGGCAGCCGCCCCTCCGGCGCGCTGCGGTAGAGCGTGGCGGCGGTGGCCCCGAGGACCTGTCGCTCGGCCGCCGCCTGGTGGCGTGCGGCCTCGGCCGCGTCGCGGGCCGACCGCAGCTCCGCGCGGCGGGCCTGCACCTCGTGCTCCAGCCGCCGGTAGGCGTCGGCGTGCTGCAGCAGCGTGCCCTGCGCGGCGAGGGCGAGCGCGGTCGGGTCGAGCGGGCCCGCGCCCTGCTGCGGCGCGGACGGGCCGGGGAGGGCGAGGGCGGCCACGGCGGGCAGCAGCAGCGCGCCGGCGCCGACGACCTTGAGGCGGGTGGCCCAGCGCAGCCCGGTGCGGGCCGGGCCGGTGCGGCGGGCGGGGTGGCGGGCGGTGCGCGGCCGGCCGGCCGGGGTGCGGGCGGGGGCGCGCCGCGGAGCAGCACCGGCGGCGCGGGTCGCCGGCCCGGGGCGGTCGGCGGTCCCTCCGGCACGGGCGGCGGCGTCCTGGCGGGCGGCGAGCGCCTCGCGCAGGGCCTGCGCCTCCCGGGCGCTGAGCACCGGCCGCACCTGCGGACCGCGGCGGCCGGTAGCGGGCCGGCCGGTGGCCGTCCGAGGACGCGCGGTCGTGCGAGGTGCGGGCACGGCGGCGTCCCCCGGCGGTCTCGTCGTCGTCCGGCGGCCTGTTCGGCCGGACCTGTCGACGAGGCATCGACGCGCCCGCGACGGTGCTGGACGGGATGCGGGGAGGACTCACCCCATGGGGTGGGTCAGGGGTGAGGTGCGGGTGCCTCCGATGGGGTCAGGGCGCCCACCAGGCGCCGTGCCGGTGGACCAGGGGGATGCGCAGCTCCCCGCCGTCCTCGGTGCTGACGACGAACTCGACCTTGCTGATCAGCACCGGCTCGCCGTCGCCCTCGGGCTCGAGCAGCCGGCCGGTGGCCAGCGGGATGGGCGGCAGGACCAGCACGTCCTCGTCGGGCTCGGCCATGGACGGTCCTCCTGGTGTACGGGCGCACCCACCGTAGGACCCGGGGCCGGGGTGCAGCACGGGCCGGGGACCCGCCCTGTCGGGGCGGGCCGCCCGGCCCGGGGTGCGGAGGGGACGCCGCGGCGTCAGCGGTTCCCGATCGGCACGAACTCCCGCTCGGTCGGACCGGTGTACAGCTGCCGCGGACGGCCGATCTTGGTGCTCGGGTCGGCGATCATCTCGCGCCACTGGGCGATCCACCCGGGCAGCCGGCCCAGCGCGAAGAGCACCGTGAACATCCGCGTCGGGAAGCCCATCGCCCGGTAGATCAGCCCGGTGTAGAAGTCGACGTTCGGGTAGAGCTTGCGCTCGACGAAGTAGTCGTCCTTGAGCGCGATCTCCTCGAGCTGCTGGGCGAGGTCGAGCAGCTGGTTGTTGCCGCCCAGCTTGTTCAGGATCGTGTCGGCGGTCTTCTTGATGATCGCCGCGCGCGGGTCGTAGTTCTTGTAGACCCGGTGCCCGAAGCCCATGAGCTTGACGCCGGGCTCGCGCTTCTTGACCCGCTCGACGAAGGCGGGGATGTCGCCGCCCTCGCGCTGGATGCTCTCGAGCATCTCCAGCACCGACTGGTTGGCGCCGCCGTGCAGCGGCCCGAACAGGGCGTTGATGCCGGCCGACACCGACGCGAACAGGTTGGCGTGCGAGGAGCCGACCAGCCGCACGGTCGACGTCGAGCAGTTCTGCTCGTGGTCGGCGTGCAGGATGAACAGCATGTCCAGGGCCTGCACGAAGTCCGGGTCGACCTCGTAGGGCTCGGCCGGGAAGCCGAAGGTCATCCGCAGGAAGTTCTCGACCAGCCCGCAGGAGTTGTCCGGGTACAGCTGCGGCTGGCCGACCGACTTCTTGAACGCGTAGGCGGCGATCGTCGGCAGCTTGGCCAGCAGCCGGATCGTCGAGATCTCGACCTGCTCCTCGTCGAACGGGTCCAGCGAGTCCTGGTAGAAGGTCGAGAGCGCGCTGACCGCCGACGAGAGCACCGGCATCGGGTGCGCGTCGCGCGGGAAGCCCTGGAAGAACTGCTTGAGGTCCTCGTGCAGCAGCGTGTGCCGGCGCAGCTTGCTGTCGAAGTCGGCCAGCTGGTCGGCCGTGGGCAGCTCGCCGTAGATCAGCAGGTAGCAGACCTCGATGAAGTTCGACTTCTCGGCCAGCTGGTCGATGGGGTAGCCGCGGTAGCGCAGGATGCCCGCGTCGCCGTCGATGTAGGTGATGGCCGAGGTGCACGAGGCCGTGTTGACGAACCCGATGTCGAGCGCGACGTTGCCGGTCGTGGCCAGCAACTTGCTCGTGTCGAGGCCGTCGGCCCCCTCCGTCGCCGGGACGACGGGCAGGGGCAGTTCTCCACCGGGGTAGCGCAGGGCTACGTCTGTCTCGCTCATCAGGCAGGACGCTACTGCCCCCGGGGCCCGACTGTCCCGGGGGGTCCCCGTTGGAGTGCGAGGGGCGTCACGTCCGGGCCCCGGCACTCCGCCGCCGGACGGGTCAGGGACGGGTCATCGAGAGGACGTCGAGGGCGTCGTCCAGCTGCTGCTCGGTCAGCTTGCCCTGCTCGACGTAGCCGCGCTCGACCACCACCTGGCGGATCGTCTTGCGCTCGGCCAGCGACTGCTTGGCGACCTTGGCCGCCTCCTCGTAGCCGATGTACTTGTTCAGCGGCGTGACGATCGACGGCGAGGACTCGGCCAGCTCCCGGCAGCGCTCGACGTTGGCGGTGATGCCGTCGACGCAGCGGTCGGCCAGCAGCCGGCTGACGTTGGCCAGCAGCCGGATCGACTCCAGCACGTTGCGCGCCATCAGCGGCAGGGTCACGTTCAGCTCGAAGCTGCCCGTGGTGCCGGCGAAGGCGACCGCCGCGTCGTTGCCGATCACCTGGGCGGCCACCTGGACGGTGGCCTCGGGGATCACCGGGTTGACCTTGCCGGGCATGATCGAGCTCCCCGGCTGCAGGTCGGGCAGGTAGATCTCGCCGAGGCCGGTGCGCGGCCCCGAGCCCATCCAGCGCAGGTCGTTGGCGATCTTCACCAGGCCGACGGCGATGGTGCGCAACTGGCCGGAGGCCTCGACCAGCCCGTCGCGGGAGCTCTGCGCCTCGAAGTGGTCGCGGGCCTCGGTCAGCGGGAGGTCCAGGTCGCGGGCCAGCTTCTCGATGATCGCGGCGGCGAACCCGGGCGGGGTGTTGATGCCGGTGCCCACCGCGGTGCCGCCCAGCGGCAGCTCGCCGATCCGCGGAAGCGAGGCCTCCAGCCGCTCGACGCCGTAGCGGACGGCGGCGGCGTACCCGCCGAACTCCTGGCCGAGGGTCACCGGCGTCGCGTCCATCAGGTGCGTGCGGCCGCTCTTCACCACCTCGGCGAACTCCTCGGCCTTGCGGGTCAGCGAGGCCTCCAGGTGCCGCAGCGCCGGGACGAGGTCGCGCACGATCGCGCGGGTGGCGGCGACGTGGATCGCCGAGGGGAAGACGTCGTTGGACGACTGCGAGGCGTTGACGTGGTCGTTGGGGTGCACCGGCGAGCCGAGCGCCTCGGTGGCCAGCGTGGCCAGCACCTCGTTGGTGTTCATGTTGCTCGACGTGCCGGAGCCGGTCTGGAAGACGTCGATGGGGAAGTGGTCGTCCCACTCTCCGCGGGCCACGCTCGCCGCGGCGTCGACGACCGCCTTCGCGACGTCGCCGTCGAGCACGCCGAGGTCGGCGTTCACCGTGGCCGCCGCCCCCTTGATCGCGGCCAGGGCGGCGACCAGCTCCCGCTCGATGGGCGTGCCGGAGATGGGGAAGTTCTCGACGGCGCGCTGCGTCTGCGCCCGCCACTTGGCCCACGCGGGCACGCGGACCTCGCCCATCGAGTCGTGCTCGACGCGGAACTCCCCGTCCTTGCCGGTGCCGTCCTGCTGAGGGGCCACGCTGCGCTCCCGTGTCGTCTCGGTGGTGACTCTGCTCCGGGTGGACCCTAGTTTCCCGGGCCGCTGCCGCGGCCGCGGCTCCGGACCCGGGGCTCGGGGCTCGGGGGCTCGGGGGCCCGGGGGCCTGGGACTGCTGGCAAGCTCCGGGCAACGGGGAGCCGCCCCTCGCGGAGGCGGCGGAGCGGGAGAGGGGACCGATGACGACCGACGAGCCGCAGCCGCCCGCCGTCCGGGCCTCCGACGCCGAGCGGAACGCGGTGATCGCCCGGCTGCAGGACGCCGTCGGGGAGGGACGGCTGGACCTCGACGACTTCGCGCAGCGGGCCGACGCCGCCTACGCGGCGGTCACCACCGCCGAGCTGGAGGCGCTGGTCGCCGACCTGCCCACGACGCCGGTGGAGATCGTCGGCACGCGGACGCCGGAGGAGGTCACCAGCGTCTTCGGCGACATCAAGCTGGCCGCCTCCGCCGCGCCGACGCGGCTGCGCACCGTCTTCGGCGACGTCCGGCTGGACCTGCGCAACCTGCGCACCGACGCGGATCGTGTGGAGATCACCATCTCCGCGACGTTCGGCAACGTCGACGTGGTCGTCAGCGAGGGCGTCGACGCCGAGCTGATCGGCAGCACGGCGCTGGGCAACCGCGTCGTCGACCTGGCGCCGGTGCCGCGGCTGGCCGGCACGCCGCGGATCGTCGTCCGGGCCCGGACGGTCTTCGGGGACCTCCGGCTGCGCAGCCTGCCGCCGGGGGAGTCGGCCAGCCGGTGGCGGGCACTGCTCGACCGGCTCTCCGGCCGCAGCCCGTCGTCCCCGCCCCCGCCGTCGTCCCCGCCGCCGCTGCCCCCGAGCCCGCCGTCCCCGCCGCCGCCCCCGGCGCCGCCGCCGCGACCCTGATCCCGGTGGCCAGGGTCGTCGGTGGGCGTCAGGCCTGGTCGGGGGCGCCGTCGAAGGGCACCGCCGAGTAGGCGCGCAGCTTCTCCAGCGAGTGCAGGCTGTCGATGAGCCGGATCGTGCCCGACCGCGAGCGCATGACCAGCGACTGCGTCGTGCAGCCGCCCGACCGGTACTGGACGCCGCGCAGCAGCTCGCCGTCGGTGATGCCGGTGGCGACGAAGAAGCTGTCGCCGCGCACGAGGTCGTCGATGCCGAGCACCCGGTCGAGGTCGTGGCCGGCGTCGATGGCCTTCTGCCGCTCCTCGTCGTGGCGGGGCCACAGCCGGCCCTGCAGGGTGCCGCCCATGCACTTGAGCGCGCAGGCCGCGATGATGCCCTCCGGCGTCCCGCCGATGCCCATCAGCAGGTCGACGCCGGTGCCCTCGCGGGCGGCGGCGATCGCGCCGGCGACGTCGCCGTCGGTGATGAACTTGATCCGGGCGCCGGCCTCGCGGACCTCCTTGACCAGCTGCTCGTGCCGGGGGCGGTCGAGGATGCAGACCGTGACGTCGCCCGGGGAGCTGTGCTTGGCCTTGGCCACCCGGCGGATGTTCTCGCCGACCGGCGCGGTGATGTCGACGACGTCGGCGGCGGCCGGTCCAGTGGCGATCTTCTCCATGTAGAACACCGCTGACGGGTCGTACATCGCGCCCCGGTCGGCGACCGCCATCACCGCGATGGCGTTGGGCATGCCCTTGGCCATGAGCGTGGTGCCGTCGACGGGGTCGACGGCGACGTCGCACTCGGGGCCCTGCCCGTCGCCGACCTCCTCGCCGTTGAAGAGCATCGGCGCCTCGTCCTTCTCGCCCTCGCCGATGACGACGACGCCCTTCATGCGCACCGTGCCGATGAGCGCCCGCATCGCGTCGACCGCGGCGCCGTCGCCGCCGTTCTTGTCGCCCCGGCCCACCCACCGGCCGGCGGCCATGGCCCCGGCCTCGGTGACCCGGACCAGCTCGAGCGCCAGGTTGCGGTCGGGCCTGGGCCGGTCGGGCCGGAAGGCCTGGGATCCGCGGGTGTGCTGGGCAGCGCCTTCGGGGACGGGAAGCGTCGTCACGGAACCTCCAGGGTCGATCACCGCGGTGCTCGCACGGGGACCGGCGACCGGCGCTCCCCGGGATCGCCGGGGCGGGCAGGAGGCCGCACGGGGCGCTGGGCGGCGGTTCGGGTCGGCTGTGCTGCGATCCTAGGGGCATGACCGGTTCCGGCCCGCCGAGCGCGTCCCCGCCCCGTCCGCCGGAGGACACGCGTCCCCCGGACGGGGCGTCCGCGCCGTCGCCGGCCGCGGTGCGGGCCGCGAAGCTCAGCGCGGGCAACATGCTGCGCTCGCTGCTCCCGCTGGTGCTGATCTGCCTCGCCATCGTCGGCTGGGTGACGTTCAAGCAGGGACCGACCGATCCGGTCACCGAGGTCGACCCGACCGCCAGCGTGCGGGCCGCCGCCGAGCAGGCCGGCTACCCGCTCGTCGCGCCGTCCGGGCTGCCCGACGGCTACCGGCCGACCAGCGCCCGCACCGACGCGGGACAGGCCGCCGCCGGCGACCCGGTGACGCTGGAGATCGGCTATCTCACGCCCTCGGAGGAGTTCGCCGGTTTCGTGATCGGCGACGACCGCCGGGCCCGGCCGCTGGCGACCGTCCTGGACGACGCCCGGCGGGAGGGCACCGTCGAACTCGGCGGGGAGACGTGGACCCGGCTGACCAGCGCCCGGGGCGAGACCGTGTACGCCCGGCCGGTCGGCGACGCGACCGCGCTGGTCACCGGCTCGGCCGGCGACCAGGAGCTGGTCACCGTCGTCGAGTCGCTGGAGCCGTACGGGGGCTGAGCCCGGCGGGTCTACGCCGGGCGGCCGTCCCCGTCGCCGCCGTCGGCGCCGCCGCCGTCGGCCGCGGCCAGCCGCTGCCGTGCCGCGTCGAGCCAGTGCTGGCAGACGTCGGCCAGCTCCTCGCCGCGCTCCCACAGGCTCAGCGACTCCTCCAGGGTCAGCCCGCCGGCCTCGAGGCGGCGGACCACGTCGGCCAGCTCCTCGCGCGCCTGCTCGTAGGTCTGGGTGGGCCGGATCGGCTCGCCGGTGGTCACGGGGCGTCCTCCTCCCGGTCGGGGTGGTCACTGGCGTGGGCGCTCCGGTCGACGCGGACGGGCAGCCGGCCACCGGCGACGCGCACCGACAGGCGCTCGCGGTCGGCGACCTCGGCGGGGTCGCGGACCAGCGACCCGTCGGCCCGCTGCACGACGGCGTAGCCGCGCTCCAGCGTCGCCGCGGGGGAGAGCGCGGCGACCCGGGCGCGGGCGTGCTCGAGGTCGCGCTCGGCGCTCTCGACCCGGTGGACGACGGTGCGCCGCGCCCGCGAGCGCAGGCCGAGCACGTCCTCCTCCCGGCCGTGCAGCAGCCGCTCGGGCGCGGCGAGCACCGGCCGGGTGCGCACCGACTCCAGCCAGCGCTGCTGCTGCTCCAGCCGCCCGGTGAGGACGGCGCGGGCGCGGGCGCGCAGCGTGTCGACCATCCGGCGCTGCTCGCCGATCTCGGGCACCACCCGGTGGGCGGCGTCGGTCGGGGTGGCGGCCCGGACGTCGGCCACGTGGTCGACCAGCGTGGTGTCGGTCTCGTGCCCGACCGCGGAGACCACCGGCGTCCGGCAGGCGGCCACGGCGCGCACCAGCCCCTCGTCGGAGAAGGGCAGCAGGTCTTCCACCGAGCCGCCGCCGCGGGCGATGACGATCACCTCGACGTCGGGGTCGGCGTCGAGCCGCCGCAGCCCCTCGATGACCGAGGCCGCGGCGTTCACCCCCTGCACCGCGCAGTGGTGGACGGCGAAGCGGACCGCCGGCCAGCGTCGCCGCGCGGTCACCAGGACGTCGCGCTCGGCGGCGCTCTCCCGCCCGGTGACGACCCCGACGACGGACGGCGCGAAGGGCAGCGGCCGCTTCCGGGCGGCGTCGAACAGGCCCTCGGCGGCCAGCAGCCGGCGGATGCGTTCGATGCGGGCGAGCAGCTCGCCGAGGCCGACGGCGCGGATCTCGGTGGCCCGCAGCGAGAACGACCCCCGGGCGATGTAGTAGTCGGGCCGGGCGCGGACGACCACCCGCGCGCCCTCGGTGAGCTCCAGCCCGGGCCGGTCGGCGACCTCGCGCGCGCAGGTCACCGGCACCGACAGGTCGGCGGCGGGATCGCGCAGGGTGAGGAACACCGTGGCCGCGCCGCCGCGCCGGGACAGCTGCGCGACCTGCCCCTCCACCCACACCTCGCCGAGCCGGCCGATCCACTCGGCGACCTTGCGGGCCACCGTGCGGACCGGCCACGGTGCCTCCGGCGTCGAGGGCGCCGTCATGCGCCGAGCCGGTCCGCCGTCATGCCCCCAGCCTGCCGGAGGGCTCCGACGCTCCCGCCGGGAGGGCGGCCGCGCGAGTGCTCGGTCCGGCGTCGCGGGTGTGGCAGCGCCCGCCGGGGGTGGACGTGTCCGCGTCCGTCGCGGGCCACGCCGGGTCTGCGGGTCAGGCGGTGCCGTCGAGCCGCTCCAGGCGGTTGCGCAGCATGCGCACGTAGGGCTCCCGCGCCCGGGTGGACTCCTCGTAGGCGAGCAGGCCCTCCACGGTCCCGCGGTCGTAGCCGCGGAGCCGGCCGCGCAACTGGGCGATCGACCAGCCGTCGTAGCCGTCGACCGGCGCGGTGCCGGCCGCCTGCGAGCCGGCGAGCTCGCTGCCACCCTCCGGGTCGTCGGTGGGCGCGGCGGATTCCCCACCCACGGCGTCGACGTCGGCGCCCTCGCGGATGGCGGCGTCCTCCTCGCGGGCCTCGCCCTCGGGCGCCGCAGCGCCACCGCCCTCGGGCGCCGCAGCGCCACCGCCCTCGGGCGCCGCAGCGC
>NZ_JAOVZT010000004.1:26390-95764 GCF_025716945.1 Geodermatophilus sp. YIM 151500 | reverse complement strand
CACCGCCCTCGGGCGCCGCCGCGCCACCGGGCGCGGGAGTCGCCTCACCGGCCGGCGGGGCGGGTTCCGCCTCACCGGCCACCGGGGCGCTGCCGGCCGCCTCGTCGACGGCGGCCTCCGCCGCGGTGACCGACTCCCCGCCCGGCGCGCCGGCCGCCTCCCCGACCGGTGCGCCGCCGGTCTCCCCGGTGGTCGTGCCAGCTGTCGAGTCGGGCTGCGGGCCGCCGGCGGCGTCGGCCGGCGGTGCCGGCTGCTGCGCGGCCTCGGCCCCGGCGGGGGACTCGGCCGGCTCCTCGACGGCGGCGACGATGCCTTCCTCGGTGACCACGCCCTGGGCGACGTCCACCTGCCCGTCGGGGCCGGGGACGTCGACCGGCAGGGCTTCCGCGACGTCGGAGCTCCGGGCCGCCGCGGTGTCCGCGGCCCGGGTCTCGTCGGTGGTCCCGGTCTCGTCGGTGGTCCCGGTCTCGTCGGTGGTCCCGGTCTCATCGGTGGTCGCGGTGGCGGCGTCGGTCTCGAGGAGCGCGTTCTCCAGCGCGTCGGGCTCGGGGGTGATCGCCTCGGACTCCAGTGCGCGGTCGTCGACCATCTCGTCGATGGCCAGCTCGTCGAGCGCCTCCTCCGCACCGGCGAGCTCGTCGGCCAGGGTGACCGCGGCGTCGGCCCCCGGCTCTCCCGGGAGCGGCTCGAGGGCGGCCTCGTCGAGGGTGTCGCCCGGCAGCGGGCCGGTCGCGCGGTCGAAGGGGGAGTCGCGGAAGCCCGGCGGCGTCTTCGCGGGCGCCGGGGCGGGCTGCTCGGTCTCGACCTCGTCGTCGAAGGTCGCCAGGCCCGGCTCCTGGTCGCCCCGCAGGCCGGTGAAGAGCTCGTCCCCACGGGCCACCAGGCCTGCGTACCCCTGCTGCAGCTTCATCGTGGCCTGCATGGCCAGGCCGATCACCCGCAGCGGCAGGCTCGGGAGGGTGCCGGGCAGCTTGCGCGTCTCGTCCAGCACCGTGGCGGCGAGACCGGCGACGGCCCGGACGGGTTCGGGGATCTCACGGGACATGCCGACAGGGTGCCCCAGAACATCCGCCCCGGCAGCCCGGTCGTGCCCCGTGCACCCGAGTGGGCGGGGTGGGCTCCGTCACGCCGGGGGTGCCCGTCCGCGGGCACCGGCCCGCCCGGGGTCGCACCTACCATGGGCGCATGGTTGATCAGCGCGGACGCGTCCTGCTGGCCGATCCCCGGGGCTACTGCGCCGGCGTCGACCGGGCGGTGGTGGCCGTCGAGCGGGCACTGGAGATCCACGGCGCCCCCGTCTACGTCCGCAAGCAGATCGTCCACAACAAGCACGTGGTGGCGACGCTGGAGCGCCGCGGAGCGGTCTTCGTCGAGGAGACCACCGAGGTGCCGGAGGGCTCGGTCGTGGTGTTCAGCGCCCACGGCGTCTCCCCGGCGGTGCACGCCGAGGCCGCCGAACGGCAGCTGCGCACCATCGACGCGACCTGCCCGCTGGTCAGCAAGGTGCACTCGGAGGCCAAGCGCTTCGCCAAGGACGACTACGACATCCTGCTGATCGGCCACCGCGGCCACGAGGAGGTCGAGGGCACCTCCGGCGAGGCACCCGAGCACATCCAGCTCGTCGACAGCGCCGACGACGTCGACGCCGTGCAGGTGCGCGATCCCGAGAAGGTCGTGTGGCTGTCGCAGACCACGCTCTCGGTCGACGAGACGCTGGCCACCGTCGACCGGCTGCGCACCCGTTTCCCGCTGCTGCAGTCGCCGCCGAGCGACGACATCTGCTACGCGACGCAGAACCGGCAGCAGGCCGTCAAGCAGATGGCCGCCGAGTGCGACCTCGTGCTGGTCGTCGGCTCGACCAACTCGTCGAACTCGGTCCGCCTGGTGGAGGTGGCACTCGAGGCCGGCGCCCGCGCCGCGTTCCTCATCGACTACGCCGCCGAGATCGACCCGGCCTGGCTGGCGGGCGTGACGACCGTCGGCGTCACCAGCGGCGCCTCGGTGCCGGAGATCCTGGTCAGCGAGGTGCTCGACTGGCTGGCCGGCCGCGGGTACGCCGACGTCGAGACGGTCAAGGCCGCCGAGGAGCGGCTGGTCTTCGCGCTGCCCCACGAGCTGCGCGAGCGGCGGCGGGAGCGCGCCGTCCCGGCGGACTGATCCCGGCCGGGAGAGCTCGGCCGCCCGGAGGATCAGGCCGAGGGTTCGACGACGTCCGCGTCGAGCCACGCCTCTCCCGCGTGCTCGGTGTGCCGATCGTCGTCCAGGTCGCGGTCGAGAGCCGCCTCGACGGCCGCGACGTCGAACTCGTCCTGCGGCGTGGCCGCGACCACCACCCGTGTTCCGGCCTGCAGCCCGGCGACCTCCTCGTCGGCGACGACCAGCAGCCGCGGCACGTCGCCGCCCTCGGGCGCGGTGATGGTGAAGGACACCGGCGAGAGCACCTCGGCGGCGAGCGTGACCTCGTGGCCGGCCCAGGCCTCGACGTCCTCGGCGAACTCCGCGTCGTACTGCCCGCTGTAGGGATCGGCGAGGTCGTCGGGCCCGCGCACGTCGGGCACGTCCGCGGTGGCGGCCGGCTCGTACGGCTCCGAGTAGCTGCAGCCGGTCAGGACGGCGGCGGACAGGGCGGCGGCGGACAGGGCGGCGAGGCCCGGGACGGTCAGGAGTCCGGTCGGTCGGCGGTGCATGGGTCCCTCCTGGTGTGGGGGGTCGGGCGTGCACGGAGGGGCTTTGCCGCGGCTTCGACGGGCGATGCCGGCCGTCACGGAGCCGCAACCGGACCGTCAGGTACGCGGAGTCCGGTTCGTCCTCCGGTGACGAGTTCCGGCGCTGCCCGGCGCGCGGTGTCAGCCGGCCGTGCCGTCCCGCTCCCCGAACAGGTCCGGATCGTCGAACGCCGACCCGACCGACCCGACCGGTCCCGCCCAGCCCGGCGATCCGGCCGTACCGGCCCAGCCGGTCGGCCCGGACGAGGCGCCGAGTGCGCGGAGGAGGTCGCCGTCCTCGTCGCCGTGGGCGGAGTGGGAGCCGGGCGCGGGCGGGCGCAGCGCGCGGACCGTGGCCTCCAGCGGCTCGGGCTCGGGCAGCGGCGCTCCGCCGACGCCGAGCTCGTCGAACCGGCGGGCCGCGCCCAGCACCGACCGCTCGTACGAGCCGACCGTCTCGTTGTAGCGGCCGACGGCCGAACCCAGCGCCGAGCCCAGCCGGGTGAGGTGGCCCGACAGGGTGCTCAACCGGGCGTGCAGCCGCCGACCCACCTCGATGACCTGGTCGGCGTCGCGGGCCAGCCGCTCCTGCCGCCACGAGTAGGCCACCGTGCGCAGCAGGGCGAGCAGCGTGCTCGGCGTGGCCAGCACGACGTCGCGGGAGAAGCCGTGCTCCAGCAGCCCTGGGTCGGCCTCGAGTGCGGTGGTGAGGAAGCCGTCGGAGGGCACGAACAGCACGGTGAACGGCGCCGCCGGCCGGAACGCCGTCGGGTACGCGCGCGTGGCCAGCGCGTCGACGTGCGCGCGGAGCTGGCGGGCATGGGCGGCCACCCGCTGGGCGCGGACCGCCTCGTCCGGGGCCTGCACCGCCTCGATGTACCCGATGAACGGCACCTTCGCGTCGACCACCACCTGGCGGCCGTCGGCCAGGGTGACCACCAGATCCGGCCGCACACCGGCACCGCCGTCGTTGGTACCGGCCGGCTGCTCGACGAAGTCGCAGTGCTCGACCAGACCCGCCACCTCGACCACCCGGCGCAGCTGCAGCTCGCCCCACCGCCCGCGCACGTGCGGGGTGCGCAGCGCGGTGACCAGGGCCGCCGTCTCCTGCCGCAGCAGCGTCGACGCCTGGCCCACCGTGCCCATCTGCTCGCGCAGCTCACCGTGCGCGGTGGCCCGCTCGCGCTCCATGCCGGCGATCAACCGGTGCAGGTGGTCGAGCGACTCGTGCACCGGCTCCAGGGCGTCGCCGTCGTCGGGCCGGCGCCGGCCGACGAGCGCGACCGCCCCGAGCGTCGCGGCGGTGGCGAGCAGGGCACCGAGCAGGAGTCCGGTGAGCAGGGAAGCGGCGTCCACGAGCAGGCAGGGTGCCGCACCGCACCGACAGAACGTCGCACCCGCCGCCGGTGTCCGAGGCATAGGAAGCTCTGCCTGCGTCGGCGGCTCCGACATGGGGGGCAAAGCTTCCTATGCCTCAGGTGGGCGGCGGGCGTCTGCCCCGGGACGAGGCGGGCGCCGCGGTACCGGTCAGGCCGGGACGGCGGCGTGCTCCGCCTCGTGGTCGAGCAGCCAGCGCTTGACCGGCGTGCCCCAGCGGAAGCCGCCCAGGCCGCCGTCCGAGCCGAGCACCCGGTGGCAGGGCACGAACAGCGCCGCCGCGTTGCGGGCGCAGGCCTGCGCCGCCGCGCGGACGGCGGCCGGCCGACCGCAGCGCGCGGCGAAGGCGGCGTAGGAGTCCGGTCGTCCCGCGGGCACGGTGCGCAGCACGGACCAGGCCTCGCTCAGGAACGGCCCCGACAGCTGCCGCACCTCGACCGCGTCGATGGCCGCCAGGTCGCCGGCCACGTACTTCTCGACGGCGGTGAGCGCCTCGGGCCGGTCGCCGGCGGAGACGGCGTCCGGTCGCAGCGACCGGTGGACGAGCGGCAGCAGGTCGCCGATGTCGGCGGTCCAGCCGCTGGCCAGGACCAGCTCGGCGCCGTCGTGGGCCCGGGTGGTGACGACGGTGAACGGTCCCGGCGGGGTGGTCGTGGTGGCGTACCAGGCTGTGGTGGGGGACGTGGTGGGGGACGCAGCAGGCATCAGGCGCTCCTCGGGAGGGGTCCGCGGGTGCGGGGTGCGGGCGGGCGGGTGAAGAGGGACGGTGCGGCGACCGACCACAGGTGCAGGACGGCGTAGGACCGCCACGGTCGCCAGCGGTCGGCGTCGGCGTCGCAGCCGCCGAGGGCGGCGAGCGCCCGGCGCACGGCCAGGTCGCCGGGCAGCCAGACGTCGGGGTCGGCCAGGCCGCGGAGGCCGACGAGCGCCGCCGTCCACGGGCCGACGCCGGGGACGGCGAGCAGCGCGCGGCGCGCCTCGGCGCGGTCGGCGCCGGGGTCGAGCGGCACCGAGCCGTCCACGAGCGCGGCGGCGAGCGTGTGCACCGTGCTGCGCCGCGTGCCGGTCAGCCCGACGGCGGACAGGTCGGCGTCGGCCAGCGCCTCGGGCCGGGGGAAGGCGTGGGTCAGCGCGCCGACCGGCTCGGGGAGCGGTGTGCCGGCGGCGGTGAGCACCCGGGCGGTCAGCGTGCGGGCGCCGGCCACCGACACCTGCTGACCGAGGACCGCCCGGACGGCGAGCTCGGCGGCGTCGGGGGAGGCGGGCACCCGCCGTCCAGGTGCGGCGGCGACCAGCGGCGCAAGCGCGGGGTCGACACCCAGCACGTCGTCGACGGCGGCCGGGTCGGCGTCCAGGTCGAGCATCCGGCGGCAGCGGCTCACCGCCGTCCCGAGGTCGCGCAGGGCCGTCAGGTGCAACCGGGCGGTGACCGCGGAGCCGCCGTCCGGGGCCGGGGACAGCCGGACGACCGCCGGGCCGTGCGGTAGGTCCAGCACGCGGGAGAACGTCGTCCCGTCCCACTCCTCGAGGCCGGGGACGGCGTGGAGGCCCAGGAACAGCAGCACCTCGTCGGCCGCGAACGGTGGCCGCGCGGCCAGCCGCAGGGTCAGCCAGCCGGGCGGCCCGCCGTCGGTACCGCGGCGTGCGCCGCGCAGCCCGGACGGTGTGGTCGCGTAGATCTCGCGGACGGTGTCGTTGAACTGCCGGATGCTGGCGAAACCGGCCGCGAACGCGACGTCGGCGATGGGCAGGTCGGTGGTCTCCACCAGCAGACGCGCCGTGTGCGCCCGCTGGGCGCGGGCCAGCGACAGCGCGCCGACGCCGAGCTCGCCGACCAGGTGCCGGTGCAGCTGCCGCTCGGAGTAGCCCAGCCGCGCGGCCAGGCCCGGGACGCCCGAGCGCTCGACCTCGCCGTCCGCGATGAGCCGCATGGCCCGGGCGACGACGTCGGCCCGGACGTCCCACTCCGGCGAGCCGGGGACGGCGTCCGGCCGGCAGCGCCGGCAGGCGCGGAAGCCGGCGGCCTGCGCGCCCGCGGCGGTGGCGAAGAAGGAGACGTTGCGGGCCAGCGGCGTCCGCGCGGGGCACGACGGGCGGCAGTAGATGCCGGTGGTGTGCACGCCGGTGACGAACCAGCCGTCGAAGCGCACGTCGCGGCTGGCCACCGCGCGGTAGCAGCGGTCGTGGTCGAGGGAGGCCGTCACGGCGTCGAGCATGCCAGCGGCAGGAGCCCCAGACTGGCGGATTCCGGACATCGCGGAGGCGCCTCGGGGGTCGGGCCGCCGACCTCCGTACGCCCGGCACGAGCGACGCCCCGCTCTTGCGGTGCTGCGCCCACGTCCGCGGTGTTGCGGGACCGCGGGAGCGAGCGGAACGCCGCAAGAGCCGGGCCGTCGGACGGTGGCCCGCCGTCCGTACGCTGGACTCCCGTGAGTCTCACCATCGGCATCGTCGGGCTGCCCAACGTCGGCAAGTCGACGCTGTTCAACGCGCTGACCAAGAACGACGTGCTGGCGGCGAACTACCCGTTCGCGACGATCGAGCCGAACGTCGGCGTCGTCGGCGTGCCCGACGGGCGGCTGGCCAGGCTCGGGGAGCTGTTCGGCAGCCAGAAGGTCGTGCCGGCGACGGTGTCATTCGTCGACATCGCCGGCATCGTGAAGGGTGCGAGCGAGGGTGCCGGGCTGGGCAACAAGTTCCTGGCGAACATCCGCGAGAGCGACGCGATCTGCCAGGTGATCCGGGTGTTCGACGACCCCGACGTGGTGCACGTCGAGGGCACGGTCGACCCGGCGGACGACATCGAGACGATCAACACCGAGCTGGTGCTGGCCGACCTGCAGACGCTGGAAAAGGCGATCCCGCGGCTGGAGAAGGAATCGCGGAAGGACAAGGAGAAATCCGCCGTCCTGGCCGCCGCGGTGACCGCCCAGGAGGTGCTGAACAGCGGGCGGACGCTGTACGCCGCCGGGGTCGACCGCGAGCCGCTGCGCGAGCTGTCGCTGCTGACCACCAAGCCGTTCCTCTACGTGTTCAACGTCGACGAGGAGGAGCTGGCCAACGAGGAGCTGATCGCCTCGCTGCGGAAGCTGGTCGCGCCGGCCGAGGCGATCGTGCTCGACGCCAAGGTCGAGGCCGAGCTCGCCGAGCTGCCCGACGAGGAGGCGGCCGAGCTGCTGGCCGCCGTCGGTCAGGACGAGCCGGGCCTGCACCAGCTGGCCCGGGTCGGCTTCGCCACCCTCGGCCTGCAGACCTACCTGACGGCAGGTCCCAAGGAGGCGCGCGCCTGGACGATCCCGATCGGCGCCACGGCTCCGCAGGCGGCCGGGGTGATCCACACCGACTTCCAGCGCGGCTTCATCAAGGCCGAGATCGTGTCGTACGACCAGTTGATGGAGGCCGGATCGATGGCCGAGGCCAAGGCCCGCGGCTGGGTGCGCATCGAGGGCAAGGACTACGTCATGGCGGACGGCGACGTCGTGGAGTTCCGCTTCAACGTGTAACTCCTCTCTGTCTTCGCAGGTCAGCCGCTTGCGGCCTGCTCCGATGGCACGGTGATGGCGCACCACGCCTCGTCGATGGCCCGCCGGGTGCGCTCCTCCGAGTCGGGCATCAGGTGTCCGTACGTCGACAGCACGAGAGCCGCGTTCTCATGGCCCAGGCGCTCGGCGACCGCGACGACGGACTCGCCGGCGGCCAGCAGGACCGAGGCGAAGTGGTGCCGGAGGTCGTGGCTGGTGGTCCCCGCGGGTAGCCCGGCGCGCTCTACTGCCGACGCTAAGATCATCGACCCGTAGTAGTCGTGTCGGTACACGGCGCCGGTGGTCGTGGTGAACAGCGACCCATCCGCGCCCGGCGGGAACTGATGGATGTGGGCGGCTAGCGCGTCGGCGACGACTTGGGGGAGAGGGAGCGTCCTCCGCGATCGAGGGGTCTTCGGCTCTGACCGCATCTTGCTGCCCGGTGCGATCTGCCACTCGACCCGCACGGTGCGCCGCAGAAAGTCGACGTCCTCAAGCCGCAGTGACAGCAGCTCGCCGATGCGGAGGCCCAGGCCGGCCTGTGTCAGGACCATCGCCCGGTTCCTCGCTGGCATCGCATCGGCGAGTGCCTGCACCTGCGCCACGGTCAGCGGCACGACGCGAGCACGTTCATGCCGAGGAAGTGCCACACGGACGACCGGCGAGGACGCCGCCAGCCGGTCCAGTACCGCGCTGGCGTAGATCGACCGCAGCAGTGAGACGAGATTCCGCAGCGTCGACGGCGCGAGCACATGCGCCCGGTCGCTGGCCCAGGTCTGCACCTCCGACGGCCGCACCGCCGAGAGCCGACGATCGCCGAGCCTCGTCCCCGCGATGTGCGTCTCAATCAGGCTGGACACCCGGCGAGCCGTCGTTGGACGGTGCGGCCGGGCTGCCGCCCATGCACGGGCGTACTCCGCAACCGTCGTACGGTCGGAGTGATCGACGTACTGACCGCGCAGCTTGTCGGCCTCGACGGTCGCGGCGAACCGGTCGGCGTCACCCTTCTTCGCGAACGTCTTCTTCCGCTGGCGCCCGTCCGGGTCGCGGAACCGGACGTCGTAGACCTTCGTCCCGCGGCCGTTCCGCCGCGTCACCCGGGATTCAACGCTGGCCACGGACTGCCTCCTCGATCCGGTAGTGATCTTCGACGAGGACCCGACGCCGCCGGGCGGTGGCCAGCCACCGGGAGGAGGTGGCGCGCGGCATCCCGTAGTCGTTCAGCAGGACGCCGGACGGCTTGCCGCCGGCCGCCTGGACGATCGCGTAGAGCCGCGCGAACTGATCAAGTGCCTCGTCGGTCATGCCCGACTTCGCGAAGTCGGGCGGCGGTAAGGGGCCGACCTGGCCCCACCCCCGGTCGGTTGGCTCACGGACCAGCCCCAGTTCCAGCGCCGCCAGCCGCACGTAGCTCGCCACCGGTATGCGCCGCAGGTCTTCGGTGCTGATGCCCGGCGCGTCCTCGGACAGGCGCTGGGCGGCCACGCGGGTGCAGGACAGCCGGCCGTCGATCACGTCGAGGTCCATGACCACCTCGAAGTTCAACGGGTCCTTGTCCTCGTCGTCCGGGGTGAGCGTCACCGTTGCGGGCGTCGCCGACAGCCGACCCCCGTACAGGATCCAGCCGTCGGGGGGGCCCTCGATCGCCATGAGCACGTTAGGCATGGGAGCCATGTGACACCACGACGGTACATCCCGTCAACTTGCACCACCACGCGGCTCATCGTGGTTGACTCCTCGTCGGAACACCCCGTCAAGCTGTTCGATGGAGGCTCAAGCTCATGATCCACCCCACCCCGCTCGGCACGGTCGAGGATGTGGCCGCCTACATCGGCGTGCCCAAGCAGACGCTCTACAACTGGAGGACGCAGGCCAAGGGCCCCCGCGGCATCCGCGTCGGCAAGCACCTTCGCTACCGGTGGGAGGACGTCGACGCCTGGCTCGACGAGCAGGCGGACGGGCCGAGCGCGGGGGCGGCATGACGAACGCCCGTCCCAACAAGGTCGAGAAGGGCGCCGTGGTGAACGTGCCGGGCGGGCACGACCACGGTACCGGTCCCAGGACGTCGGACACGACCGCCGCACAGCTCGGCCGTCGCCGTCGGGCCGCCCTGCGGTGTGAGCCGCTGCCGGACGGCCGTCGCGATCCGCTCAACCCGGCGAACGACGTCGGCCTCGTCGACGTCGTCGAGCTGGACGCCTGGGCGCGCGCGCTGGCTCACCTGCGCACCGTTGGGCTGGTCGGGCTGCCTCCGGCTCATGTGCGCAGGGCCCTCGGCGCGGATCCTCGGCGCTATGGCCCGGTCCTTCCGAGGCGGTGTGCATGAGTGACCCGTGGCTGGCCGAGGTCGACCTCGACGAGGGGGTGCCGGTATCCGGCTCGGCCGGTTCAGCCGCAGTATCCGGTTTCCCGGAGAGGGCTGACCGAACCGGCTACGACGCCGACGGCCTCGTGCTCGACGAGGTCCGGGCCTGGCTGGGGCGGTTCATCTCCACCATGACGCCGGCCGACCTGGACCTGCTGACCCTGTGGGCGGCGCACACCTGGCTGGTCGAGGAGACCTACTCGACCCCGCGACTGGTGCTGGACTCGCCGGTTCCCGGCGCGGGCAAGACGACCGTGCTGGAGCACCTGCTCCGGCTCTGCCGGGCGCCGGTGCAGATAGCCGCGCTGTCCTCGCCGGCCCTGCTCACCCGGATGCTCGACACCGAGCTGCGCACGCTGCTCATCGACGAGGTCGACCGCACGCTGGCCCCGAACAAGGACGGCGTCACCGATCTGGTGGCGATCCTCAATAGCGGGTACAAGCGCGGTGCCACCCGGCCGGTCCTGGTGCCGGTCAAGGGCGGCGGCTGGGAGCCGAAGGAGATGCCCACCTTCGCCCCCGTCGCGATGGCCGGGAACAACCCGAACCTCCCGGGGGACACCCGCAGCCGTTGCATCCGGGTCCTGCTCATGCCCGACGACGACATCGAGGAGTCGGACTGGGAGCGGATCGAGGACGACGCCGCCCTCCTGGGCGCCCGGCTGGCGGCGTGGGCCGACGACGTTCGTGACCGGGTCCGGAACCACCGGCCCGACCTGCCGCCGCTGATCAAGGGTCGCGCCCGCGAGCGGTGGCTGCCGCTCAAGCGCGTGGCCGCCGCCGCCGGCGACCGCTGGCCCGCGCTCGTCGACGTGCTTGCTG
This sequence comes from Geodermatophilus sp. YIM 151500, assembly GCF_025716945.1. Taxonomy (GTDB): domain Bacteria; phylum Actinomycetota; class Actinomycetes; order Mycobacteriales; family Geodermatophilaceae; genus YIM-151500. The sequence goes on along the minus strand of NZ_JAOVZT010000004.1, from coordinate 84,974 downwards.
TGGCCGACGTCAAGCGCATCCAGCTCGAACAGGAGGAAGGACTCATGCAGCAGCAGCCCGCCGTCGTGCTCCTCAAGCACATCCACAAGGTCTGGAGCGACACCACCGCGTCCTTCATCGCCACGGAGGACCTGATCGACCGCCTGGTCTCGGAGCACCCCGAGATGTGGGGCGAGGGGTCGTCCTTCGGCAAGCGCCTCACCGCGCAGCGGCTGGGCCGGATGCTCGTCACCGCCTACGACGTCCACGCCAGCCGGCCGCACACCCAGGGCCCCCGGGGCTACCTGCGCGCCTCGTTCACCCTCCCGTTCAGCCGGTTCCACCTGGCCCCTCTTCACGAACCGGATAAAGCGGCTCAACCGGCTGGACCGGATACGGATCGTCCCTTCGTGAAGCTCACCGGCCCTGGTCGCTGCCCCGGCTGCGGCTGGCACGTCGAGACCCAGGGCCACGAGCACGGGTGTAACGCCGGGAGGGTCGCGTGATCAGGAACCTGATGTCGTCGCATACGCGGCGTGCCTGCACTGCTACTTGCCGGCGCAGCACCGGCCGACCACCGAGGTGCGCGTGGTGCCCGGCAGCCGACCGTCGGTCGGACCTCATCGACCCCGGCGCGGCCGTTCTGGCTTCATCCACGCCGACGCAGGGTGGCCTCGATGCGGGCCAGACCCTCGCGCAGCTCGCCGCGCACCCTCCCCATCTCGACCCGGAACCCGGCCTTGAGCGTGCGGGTCTGCCACAGGAAACACGCACCCATCAGCCCGACCAGCGTGCCGATCAGCGCGATGAACGCCCCGCTCACCGGTCGAACCGGCGGATGAAGTCCCGAACCAGGGACGTCCAGACGGGTTCCGTGCGGCCCACAGTAATTCGGGGTCCGAGCGTCAAGCGAGACAAGTCTGACAGCGGAAACGTGTGTTCTCGCAGCTCGGAGGCCGGACGGTGCGCCCCGGTCGGACTCGCATCGGCTACTTGGGCGCCGAGCAATCTCTGGCGGATCACCGCGCTGGACCCGCCGCCGTCGATTTCCCCCCAACCGAACAACGGCTCGCTGTCATGACGCTAAGGGCACGCACATGCTGATCTCCCAGACCGACGTCGCCCGGCTGTCCGACGACACCATCAAGTGGATGGTGCTCGACCTCATGGACGGCCGCTCGGCGACCGACCCGGGCGCAGTCCGGAACTTCCGGATGCGCATGGCCGCCGCGCTGGTCCGGGCGCTTCAGGAGCGCCGCCGGATCCTGGCCGTCGCCGAGCTGAACGTCCTCGATGACGAGGACGCCGAGGGCTCGATCGTCGGGTCGGGATGGGAGTTCCCGGTGGCCCCAGCCGTCACGGGACACGCGTGGCCCGGCGGACAGGCCGGTACCGTGATCGTCGTCGGCTTGGGGCACCGCACCCAGGGCCACCGTCACCGCACGGACAGGCAGGCCGGACCAGCGCATCAACGCGCGTCCTCCTTGTGCCCCCTTCTGCTGTGGAGCGAGTGACCCCATGCCCAAGCCTTCCGTGATCTTCCGTACCGCCGACCAGTTCCGCGCCGCCGACGCCAGCCCCGGCGAGGTACTGCGCGAGGCCGATGGCGTCCGCGCCCGGATCGAGTACCTGGAGCGCGGCGCCACCGACGGCGCCCTCTCCGACGCCGAGCAGGCCGAGGTCCGCGGCCTCGTCAAGACCCTCGACGGCCTGCTCAACCTGGTCGAGGACATGACCGTGATCGACCGGCGCGGCGTCGTGCCGGTCGGCCGCGACGGCATCCACTGGGGCGGGGGCCAGGACGCGCGTCCGGTCCGGGAGGGTGTCCGCGGTCGGGCGCTGGACGTGCTCGACCGCACCGAGCGCACCGACGGGCACCTGCACCGGTCGGCGCTGGACGCCGTCGCCCGCGCCGTCGACGCCGACGAGACCGACGCCCTGGCCCGGTGGGTCACCGTCGCCGGTGACCCGGCCTACCGGTCGGCGTTCCACAAGCTCGTGCGGAACCCGCAGCACGGCTCGTTCGAGTGGGACGACGCCGAGCGGCAGGCGTTCGCCCGCGTGCAGCAGCTCCAGCGGGCGATGAGCCTCACCGACGGGGCCGGCGGCTTCATGGTCCCCTTCAGCCTGGACCCGGCGGTCGTGGTGACCAACTCGGGAACCTCGAACGTCCGGCTGCGCGACGCGTTCACCACCAAGACCATCGCCACCGACGCTTGGAACGGCGTCACCTCCGCCGGGGTCACCGCCGAGTGGAAGGCCGAGGCGGCCGAGGTCGCCGACGCCTCCCCGACGGTGAGCCAGCCGTCGATCCCGGTGCACAAGGGCGACGCCTGGATCCCCTTCTCCTTCGAGGTCGGCGGCGACGCCGCGGCCTTCGCCGCGGAGATGGCCCGGCTGCTGGTCGACGCCAAGGACCGCCTGGAGGCCGCCGCGTTCGTCACCGGCACTGGCACCGGCCAGCCGCGCGGCATCGTCACCGCCGCGGTGGCGGCCGGCAAGACCGTGGCGACGGCGAGCGCCGACACCCTCGCCCTCGGCGACCTCTACAAGCTCAAGGCCGCGCTGCCGGCCCGGTGGCGAGCGCAGGCGGCGTGGCTGGCCAACGAGGACATCTACGACGCCGTCCGGCAGTTCGACACCACCGGCAGCGCCGCCCTTTGGGCCGCGCTCGGCGACAACACCCCGGCGGCGCTGCTCGGCCGCCGGGTGTACGAGTCCTCCGAGATGGACGGCTCGGTCACCGCCGCGGCGACCAACCACCTGATGATCTACGGCGACCTGCGGCAGTACTACGTGGTCGACCGGGTCGGGACCGTCGTCGAACTCGTGCCGCACCTGTTCGGCGCCAACCGCCGGCCGACCGGCGAGCGCGGCTTCCTCATGTGGTTCCGCACCGGCGCCGACCTGGTCGTCCCCGACGCCGTCCGCGTCCTGGACGCCTGAGCCGAAGGGTAGGACCCGTCATGGCCGACAGCGCCGAGGTCTTCGAGGTGCTCACCCGCCGTCCCGACGGGCACGAGACCGTCCATCGGGTCCGGGCCACCTCACCGGCCGCCGCCGAGCAGGCCGTGATGGGCCGGCTGGCCGGTGACCGGCGCGGCGGCGAGATCGCCAAGACGGTCACGTTCGTCGACGGCGGGATCGGCAGCGCGGACGACCGGACGGCCGCCGGAACCGAACCGGCCACCGGCAGCCGGCCGTCGCGCAAGCGCCGCCGCGGCGGCTGATCTGGAACCTTCGGCGTCAACGTCACCCGCGACCGCGCCCCTGGGGCACCGGGGCCGACGGCGGGACTCGATGGCGGGGAGGGGGACGTGAGCCCCCCGGGGATCCGACCAGCGCCGAGGACCGCGCCCCCCGGGAGGTGGCCCCTGCCGCCCCTCCCGGGGGCGCGGCTTACCCGGAGTCGGACGTCGTAACGTCCCGCCATGACCAACGACGAGACGCCGGAGCCGAGCCGCAGCGTGCAACGGCGGCTTTTCGACGCCCTGCCCGACGCCATCGCCTCTGCTGCCACCGGAGTGCTTGACCTCGCGACCACCGGCACACCGAGCGCCGGGGTGGCTGCTCCGCTGCTGGCCGCGCTGGTCCGGTACGGACTCGACGTCCGGTCAAGCCGTGGCGAGCGTGTTCTGGAAGCGACCGCCGAGCAGGTCGGCGGGCTTGACCGACTCGCCGACCTCGCGACCGCCGACGAGGCTCGACTAGAGCTGACCGTCCGGGTGATCGAGGCCGCGATGCGCACGACCCATGAGAACAAGATCCGGGCGCTTGGGCGTGTGCTGGCCAACGGGCTCGACGGGCACGCCACCGTCGACCAGTCGCAGATCCTCACCGCCGCGCTCGACGCGATCGAGGCCCCGCACGTCCAGGTGCTCGCCGTGCTGCGCGAGCAGGCTGACGGTCACGAGACGGAGGTCCGCTACGCCGACCGCGCGAAGCTCCTGACCCTGACGAATACGGAGATCGTCGACCGGCTCCCGGGGCACAGGACGGTTCTCGGTGCCGTCACGCAGGTGCTGGCCGGTCATCACCTCATCGAGCCCGTCTCCGGCGGTGTGAAGTCCGAGCTGTTGGGCGGTCCCGGACGGTGGGCTATCACCGACCTGGGCCGAGCCTGTCTAGCTCGGCTGGAGGAGGCGTGAGTTTCATCGGCCGCGCGCACCGTCACCGTTTCCGGAGCGGCGGGCGAGCCCCACCGTGGCCCATCAGCAGCTGCGAGGACCAGCGGGACAGTAGGGCTCGAAGTCTGGTTCGTAGAACCCGGGGTCATCAATCGGGTCGTCCGGGATCAAGTGGTCTGGCGGCACGTACGGGACGGCCGCACCTGTCGAAGTAGGCATCCCACTCGGCGGTGTACCACTGCGGACCCTGACCTGGCCCAAGGAACTCTTCACGCAGCTCGGGTGGGTTACAGACGGCTGGCGCCGCAGGTACGGCATCGCTCTCGGCGGCGTTGCGCCACAGCATCCAGGCCACAACCGACACAACCGCGATCGCGATCTTCCAACCTCGGTCCAAGCTCTTGCCGCCTCCTATACGTCGACCGGCGGGAGGCACCTCTGTCGTCTGCACACCCTGGGGGGCGCCCGTTGCCCCGGCGACCGAGGCTGCATAACGTCTCCACGGTCGACCATCAGTTGGTGAGGCGTCCTACCCCCGATGGGCTAAGGTGCGGGGTCCCCTGGCTGCGACTGCGGGCTTGAACCAGCGATTTCAGCCTCCACCGACCACTCGGACCTCTCCGCCGAGCGCCTGAGCGATCAGTTCGCACGTCTCCACGTCGTCCGACGAGCCGACCGCCCACGCGCCAGAACCAATTCCGACCACGTCACAGTGAGGTCCATCGAGGATGGCGAGAGTGGCTTGACGGCCCTCAATCAGCATGTCCCGATCGACAGGCGACGCAAACACTTCGATGTTGTAATCCTCACCTTCGATACGGCATTCCGACGTGTCGACATCAACCACTCGTGAGGGGTTATGTCGCGGTTTGGGGTCGGTGCAGTGGATCCCTCGTTCGAGGAGGTCATCGAGCAACTCGTTCGGACTGCTGTAGCTCTGCCGTCCATCGAGACGGGGGCCGTTGTCCAGCTGTGACGCGTCTATGTCGCTGCCGCAGCCCGCTGTCGCCAGCAGGACCGCCGTGCCGATGATGGCCTTCCGCATGACAAACCCCCGTGAGCCGACGTCGTGGGACAGTGCAAAGTCATACCTGAGTGGTACTAATTAGCGCGCCTGAGCGGCGACGCGGCACAGCCAAACGTGTCCCTACTGCGATATTGACCCCCTCGCGCTGGCCGCCGCGGTCCTCGTGCAGCGTAGGCGTCGTGCCCCCGCGAGGCCGTCGACCGGCTGGTCCTGCGCGGGGAACCCGGGCTTCGACGGGCGCCGGTCCGCTCCCCGGACGACGTCACACAGGGCGCCGGCGCCGGGGCCGTGGATCCCCACAAGGGCGGCCACGAGGTCGGCCCACGCGCCGAGCGCGGTCTCCGGGATGAACGAGGTCTGCCGATACCCGTCGACCACGATGATCATGTTAGTGGCCGGTCGGCGGCGAGAGCTGGTGACCGTGCTCACTCGACGGCGAGGTTGTCGACCGCAGGGGACGCACGGCCGGGGCGGGTTCCTGGACGGCGGGCTCGGCGGCGTCGTCGAGCGCGTGGGCCAGCGCAACCCGTGCCATGACGCGTCATGGCACATTCATGGCACAGGACGATGAAAGAACGTGGGAGCGGACGGTAGCCGCTGCAGGCGTTTGTGCCGGTGGGACGCCACTCGACGCGTCATGAGTGTCAGCCGGGACCACAGTCCGGTGTACCGCTTCAACGTCTGACCGGGAGCACCTGCACGGGTCAGGAGCTCGCCGGCGTGTTCGCGTCCGCCCCGCTGAGCGGGAGTGCGGAACCCTTGTCGTCGTGCCGGCGGCGCACCATCTCGGTGATCCAGATGGGCGCGAACGGGGACGTGCAGTTCGGGGGTGTCGGGTAGTCCTCGAGCACCCGCAGGCGCTCGCCGATGTCGATGGCGCGGGCGCGGTGCTCGGCGTGCTCGATCCCGATCTGGGCGAGGCAGTGGTTCATCGCCCACTGCAGCCGCTCCGGGGCGTCCACCATCTCCGCCTCGATGACGTCGAGCAGTCCCGCGAGGTCGAGGCCGTCGGGTTCCTTGGCCACGCGCTCGGTGGTCAGCGCCCAGCCCGCGCTTGCGACCACCGGATCCGGGTCCGTGAGCCAGTCCAGGCGCAGCTCCTCGGCGGCCGGGTGCTTCTTGACCACGTGGTTCACGAGCCAGTCGTGCACCTTGGGGGTGCGCGCCCGGCGGAGCATGGTGTCCAGCTCGTCCCGCTCGAAGGCCCTGGGGCGGCAGACCAGGATGGCCAGCAGTCTTGCCGCGGGGTCATCGGTCTCCCACAGCTCGCGCGCGAGCTCGTGCTGCGTCTTCAGCCGCTTGGCGAGCGCGCGCAGCTTGCTGAGGTTCACGCCGTGGTCGTCACCGTGCCTGGCGTTCACCTCGCGGATCCTGGGGTCCTCGAGCGCGGCCAGCTCGGCCACCACCTCGGTCACCGCCGCTCCGGTCGCTGCCGGCTGGGCCATCCCGGCCTCCTGTCCGTGACGTGGGGATCCAGCCTGCACCAGAGGGCGGACATCCCTCCGAGGAGCGGCGGCCGGTCAGACCCGGCCGCGGAGGATGCGGCGGAAGTAGGTCCTGGGCAGCACGTAGCGGTCGAAGAACCAGGTGGCGCGGCGGGGCTTCATCGGGTCGACGAACGGCACCGACGGGCTGGGCCGGCTGTCACGGTCGACCTCCGCGAGCAGCAGCGTCCGGCGGGCCACCGTGATCGGCATGACCGTGTAGCCGTCGTACCGCTGCAGCGGCTTCCCCTTCCGGGCGGCCGCGAGGTTCTTGGCCAGGATGTCGACCTGCTGCCGCAGCGCCCCGCCCGACGGCCGGGTCGCCACGGCCGCGGCGTCGCCGATCGCCCAGATCGATCCGTGCCGACGGGAGCGCAACGTCTCCGGGTCGATGTCGACCAGGCCGGGGGTCGGATCGGCGGCCAGGCCGCCGTCGGCGATCCAGCTCGGCGCCCGGTAGTGCGGGACCGCGTGCGCGAAGTCCACGTCCTCGAGCACCCGCCGGCCGGACGGCGAGGTGACCGTGACGGCGCGGCGCTCCCAGTCCACCCGCTCGATCCGGGCCTCGCGCAGCACCTCGACGCCGTAGCCGGCGAACGTCCGGTCGAGGATCTCGTCGGCCTCCGGCACAGCCGTCGCCGTTGGCCCGGGCAGCACCAGCCGGACCGCGACGTCCGGCAGCACGCCGGCGCGCCGCCAGTGGTCGCACGCCATGAGCAGCGGCTTGAGCGCGGTCGGACCGCAGGACGCCGGTTCCGGCGGCACGGTGAACACCACCGAGCCGCGCCGCAGCGCCGTCAGCCTCGGCCACACCTGCGGCGTGCTGCCCGGGACGTACGAGGAGGCGGCCCACCCGTCGGTGTAGGCCGACTGCAGCCCCGGGGTGGCCTCCCAGTCCTCGACGAGGCCCGGGCAGAGGACGAGGGTCGAGCAGGACAGCGCCCGCCCGCCGCGCGTGCGCACGGTCATGGCGGTCGGGTCGACCGCCTCGACCGCGTCGCGGATCCACCGGCACCCCTCGGGGACGACGTCGGCCATCGGGCGCTCCAGGTCGGCCATCGTCGCCTCGCCCCCGGCGACGTAGTTGAGCAGCGGCTTGTACCTGTGCACCGGTTGGGGGGCGACGACGGCGACGTCCGGGGCGCCGTCGCGGAGCAGCCGCGCCGCCAGCGAGATCCCGGCGTTGCCACCGCCGACGACGAGCACCTCGGCACGTTCCACGTCCGCTCCCGGAAACAAGGCCACGAACCTCCGTCACTGCCGCAGCTCGGCCACCCTGTCCAGCCTGCCCAGTTCCTGGGGAGCGCGCACGGCGGGGCCGCGCACGAGCAACGGTGCGTGGGTCACGCCGGGGCGACAGCGTCCGCCGACGCCCCCGCCGACGCCGCCGCCAGCGGCGGCAGGCCGCAGGACGCCGAGAACTCCTGGGAGCGGATGCCGAGCGCCACGTTCCCCCGGGCGCTGGAGTTCATGAAGGCGATCCGGGCGGTCAGCTCGACGAGCGCCGGCGCGCCCAGCTCCTCGAGCAGCGCGGCCGACATCTCGTCGGTGACGGCGGGCGGGGTCGAGCTCATCGCCTCGGCGTACTCCATGACCCGCCGCTCCAAGTGGGTGAAGGCCGTGGACTGCCGCCACCGCGGTACCTCCCGCGCCTTCGCCTCGTCGAGGCCGCGGTCGTGCGTCATGAAGTAGTGGAGGTCCAGGCAGAAGCCGCAGCCGACCACGCCCGCCGCGGCCATGGCCGCGAACGACGCGAGGTTCGGGTCCAGCCGGTTCCACGAGTCGACCTTGCGGCCGAATGCCATCGAGTCCTTGAGCACGGCCGGGTGGTGCCACATCACCGCCGCGCCTTCCGGCACCTGACCGAAGATCCTCCGGCTGATCGTCTTCAGCAGGGCTCCGTAGAGGCCGGTGATCTCGGTCGGGGGAACCCGGGTGTTGCTCGCCATGTCTCCTCCAGGTGGTTGCTGGCGTCGACAGGGAGACACCGCCCGCGACCCGGGTGTGACATCCGCGGCGGGGTTGCTCGGGTGAGCCCCGTTCCAGGTGACGGCTAGGTCTCCACGACCCGACTGATCACGTGACTCGCTTCGATCAGTGCCGGGTGGACGAGCGTCAACTCCTCGACCTCGTCGCTGACCCGGAGCTGGGCACGATCCCAGACTCCGAGACTGGCCCAGCGGGGATCGCGGTGGGACCACCACGAGACCCCCGCGTACTCGCCGCTGTCGTGGATCGCCCGCGCCCAGCGCTGGGTGATACCGCGGTCGCGGGTGACCACCGAACTCGGTCGCAGCGCCCACTCGCTCAGCACCTCGGGGTCATCGAGATCCAGGATGCTGCCGGTGAAGGTGTAGCGGGCCAGGCCGAGTCGACTGCCCGTGGGAGCGGCTGGTGGCGGCTCCAGCACGGCCGGCGTCCAGCGGGCGTAGTCGCCCAGGTACTCGGCGATGGCACCGACGGGCGAGTCACCGAGGTAGAGGACGAGGTAGTCGTGCTCGGGGTCGTCGACGCGCCCGTGGCCTTGACGTGGCCAGACGAAGGCGGGGTGACCGTTCCTGGCGGTGTCGGTCTCGCCGGGCAACCAGACGCAGACGCGCCAGAGGTCCACTAGGCGAATGCGCCTTGCTCGTGCGCCGCGATGGCGTCCACGACCGGGCCGCTGCCCTGCAGTCGGAAGACGTCGATGGGGCGTGCGCCGAGGTGCGCATTGTCTCCGAACAGCCACAGCGAGGCCTGCTCCGGCGTGAACGCGGCGAGCAGCTGCCCGACGAGGGCCTCCAGGTCCGCCAGGGCGACGCGATTGACCGCGTCGATGCCCTCGCCCCGGATCCAGCGACCCGGCCGGTCCTTCGCCACGCCGAGGAGTTCTGCCACCGTGTTGTTGCCGAGCAGGCCGACCAGCCTCTCGGTGACGGCAGCGGTGCCGTACGACGTAGCGCCTTCGCCCTTGAACGCGATCGTCTCCTTGACCCGCCGGGTCACCGGCTTGACCGGGCGCGCGCGCTGCTGTGACGTCGTCACGTGCGCGCCCTTGGGGAGCACGTAGTGGCCTTCCCGGTCGCGGTGCAGCTCGACCGTCTCCTCCCTGGCGCCCGGCAGCCGCAGCTGAGCCGCCGCTGTGTCAACCGGTCCCGCAGCGTGCGACTCGTCCATGACCCAACAGTAAATGTTGGGCGGCTACCGGAGAAGGGGGCCGGCCTGGCTGGCGCGGAGTCCGGCCGTACCGCGCCGGTCCGCGAACAGCCCGAGAAGCGTCGACCACGGCCCACGCCGGTCCGCCCTGCCGGGTGGCGCGCCGGTTGGTCAGTCGCTCGCACTCATCCGGACGGTGCGGGGAAGGACCGGTCGCCGAAGAGGATCCGGCGGGCCGCGGCCTGTCCGAGCGGCGTGCGCAGCAGGGTGAACGCCGTCGCCGCCGCGGCGGGCGTGCGCACCCGGGCCAGCCCCCGGCGCAGCGCCAGCCGGCCGCGGAAGCGGGCGCGCAGCGCGGCCCCGTCGTACCGGACCAGGGGGTAGGAGTTCCCCGCGCGCAGGGCGTCGTCCAGGACGGCGGCGGCGTGTTCCGACAGCCGCAGGCACGGATCGAGGCCACCGGCGGTGAGCGGGGACACCGCACCCGCCGCGTCACCCACGAGGAGCCCGTCGGGGCAGCTGATCCGGTGCAGCGGACCCCCGACCGGGATCGGCCCGCCGCGCCGCTCGACGTCCCCGCGCCGGTCGACGTCGGGCAGTCCGGGCGCCGCTGCGGCGAACCGCCGCAGCGCCCCGCGCAGACCGTCGGGGAACCGGTCGGCGTAGCCGGCCACGCCGACGTGCGCGTGGCGACCGTCGTTGACCACCCAGGCCAGGTAGCCGGGAGCGAGCGAGGGGTCGAGGACGCAGTGGAAGGCCGGCGGCCCGTCGCTGCGCGGAACCGCGAAGACCTCCTCGGCGCCGACCAGCAGGTGAGTGTTGCGGTCCAGGCCGAGGTCGCGGGCCACGAACGAGCGCGCCCCGTCGGCGCCGACGACGAACCGCGCCCGCACCCGGGTCGGCCCGCCCCGACCGAGCAGGTGGAACTCGCCGGCCCGCCGACCGGCGTAGCGGGTGCCCAGCGCGATCCGCACGCCGGCGTCGGCCGCGGCGCGGGCGGCGGTCAGGTACAGCGGCGCCATGTCGCCCACCCGGTACTCGTCGCGCGCGCTGGTCACGGTCACCGGACGGCGCAGCCCCGGCGGGTAGAGCACCACGCGGCGGATCGGCGGCCCGAGGCACTCCGGCGGCAGCGGGAAGTCGTCGAGCGTCTTCCGCACGAAGATCCCCGTGGTGCGGATGGCGCTCGTGAGGCCCGTCCGCCGGTCGACGAGCAGCACGTCGTGGCCCCGCCGGGCCAGCAGCGTGGCCGTGTGCAGGCCGGCCAGGCCGGCCCCGACGACCAGCACGTCGGCGGTCTGGCTGCGCGCGCGAGGAGCCGGGGCGCCGTCCCCGGTACCGGGGCGGGCCCGCGTCGCGCCCTCGCCGACGGAGGCGCGGCTCACCGGTTCGCGTCGTCCCGCACCAGCCGCAGCCAGCCGAGCAGGAGCGCGCCGCCGGCCCAGCCGAGCAGGGTCGTCACCGAGGACGTCGTCGTCATCCCCGGCACCTCCCCGAGCAGGAGGAACGCTGCACCGGTCCCCGGCAGGACCCGCGCGAGCTCGGTCATCCACTCGTAGCCGAACTGCGGCAGGAGCAGCGGGAGCACCAGCATGACGAGGAAGACCGTGACCAGACCGCCGGCCGTGTTGCGCAGCAGGAAGCCGAGCCCGACCGCGAGGGCGCCGCCGGCCGCGAAGACGACGGCGACGGTGCCGAGCACGTCGAGGCCCTCGTCCAGCGGCAACGACAGGACGGGCCGCGCGGCGGCGAAGGCCGCCAGCGCCGCGGCCAGCGCCAGCAGCACCCCGAGCGCCGTGGCCGCGCCGACCGCCACGACCGCGCGGGCGACGAAGAGCACGCCGCGGCGCGGCGTCCACTGCAGGGCCGGCACGATCCCCCCGGTCGCGTAGTCGGCCGTCACCGCCATCAGGCACAGCGCCAGCAGGGCGAACTGCCCCGGCATGGCGGTGACGGACGACGCCAGCCACGCCGGGGCGCCGGGCGACGCGTCGCCGTCGGCGTCGAGCCCGGCGACCGTGCCGATGCCCACCATCACCACGGCTGCCGCCGCCAGGAACCACCACGTGGTCCGGACCGTCCACAGCCGGGTCCACTCGGCCGCGCAGGTGCGGGCGAGCACGCGTCCGGTGAGGACGTCGCCGGCCACCCCCTGCTCGGCAGGCGACGTCGCCGCAGCGGTCACCGTGCTCCCTCCGTCGTCGTCCCGACGAGCTCGGCTCGGCGGCTGGAGTGCTCAACGCTGCCGCTGGTCAGCGTGAGGTAGGCGTCCTCGAGGGACTGGGACACCTCGGAGAGGTGATGCAGCGGGAGGGCGGAGGCGTTGGCGAGGTCGCCCACCTCCTCGGCGGTGCTGTCCTCGACGAGCAGCTCGTGGCGATCGACGCGCCGGACCGTCAGGCCGTGCTCCCGGAGCCGGGAGAGCAGCGCATCCGGCTGCGGGGTGCGGACCCGCACCTGGAGGTGCCCCAGCCCGCGCAGGATCTCCTCCGTCGTCGCGTCGGCGATCAGCCGACCGCGACCGATGACGACCAGCCGGTCGGCGATCTGCTGCATCTCGCCGAGCAGGTGGCTGGACACCAGCACGGTGCGCCCCTCCTCGGCGAGCCCGCGCAGCAGCTCCCGGATCCAGCGGACGCCGTCGAGGTCCAGACCGTTGACCGGCTCGTCGAACAGCAGCACGCGGGGGTCGGCGAGCAGCGCCGACGCGATCCCGAGACGCTGCCGCATGCCGAGCGAGTAGCCCTTGACCCGGCGGCGGGCCGCGCGGCCGAGCCCGACCTCCTCGATGACTTCGTCCACGCGCCGCAACGGGATGCCGTGCGTCCGGGCCGCCACCCGGAGGTGGTCGCGCCCCGTTCGGCCGGGGTGCACGGCGCCGGCGTCGAGGAGCGCGCCGACCTCCCGCAACGGCTCGTCGAGGGTCGCGAACGGCCGCCCGTTCACGAGGGCCTCGCCCGAGGTGGGCCGGTCGAGGCCGAGCACCATCCGCATCGTGGTGGACTTCCCGGCCCCGTTCGGCCCGAGGAAGCCGGTGACCTTGCCCGGCTCGACGACGAAGCCCAGGTCGTCTACGGCGAGGACGTCGCCGTAACGCTTCGTCAACCCACGGACCTCGATCACCGGTGGGCCTCGTGCGGAGCCGACGGCGCGCCGTGGCCGTCCACCTCCTCGACCCACTCGAGCAGGTCGCCGGGCTGGCAGTCGAGCACCCGGCACATGGCCTCGAGGGTGCTGAAGCGGACGGCCTTGGCCCGGCCGTTCTTCAGCACGGCCACGTTCGCCGGCGTGAGCCCCACCCTCTCGGCGAACTCGCCGACGCTCATCTTGCGCCGGGCCAGCTCGACGTCGATGCGCACGACGATGGGCATCAGATGACCGCTTCCATGTCGGTCCGCAGCGTCGTCGCCTGCCGCAGCAGCGCGCGCATCACCACCATGAGCAGCCCCACCACGGCGACGCCGATCACCACCAGGAACAGCAGGAGCGGCAGCCCGGGGTCGTCCGCGCGGAAGCCGACGTAGAGGAACAGGGCGACGAGCACCGCCCACGCGGCGGTGATCGCCCACACGATCGCGTCGACCCACCGCAGGGACGCCTCGCTGAAGATGCGGTCGGCCTCGACCAGGCCGAGCAGCTTCCAGGTGGACACGACGACCACCTGGACGCACAGCACGAAGAACACCGACACGGCGGTCAGCGGCCACCGCAGGTAGGCGAGGTCCGGGGACTCCTGCGCCATGTGGGCGAACTGCCCGGGCAGCGATATCACCTGGAACAGGACCAGGATCCCGAACAGCAGCACGAGGAAGACCCGGAGGGCGAGCACCGCCCGTTGCGTCGTCAGCACGGATCGACTGTCGATGCCTGACTATCGAAAGTCAATAGATCTCACTCGACCGGCGTGTCACTGGCCGTGGGGGGACGACGGCGGGCGCGGACCTCGTTGACCGGTGCCGGACGTGGACCCGAGACTCACCCGGTGACCGTCCCGCAGACCTCGCCGGAGACTCCGCCGCGCACCGGATACGCCCCGGTCGGGGACCTGCAGATGTACTACGAGATCCACGGCTCGGGTGGGACGCCGCTGCTCCTGCTGCACGGCGGCCTGTTCGACATCGACCAGCAGTTCGGCGAGCTCATCCCCGGGCTGGCGGAGGACCGGCAGGTCATCGCCGTCGACTTCCAGGGCCACGGGCGGACCAACGACGTGGCCCGGCCGCTCCGCAGCGAGCACCTGGCCTCCGACGTCGTCGGACTGCTCCGGCACCTGGACGTCGGCCGGGCCGACGTCTTCGGCTTCAGCGTGGGCGGTGCCACCGCGCTCCACCTGGCCATCCGCCATCCGGAGCTGGTCCGCAAGCTCGTCGTCTCGTCGGCGTCGTTCCACCCCGACGGCGACCGCCCGGAGAACAGCGCGGCGGTGAGCGAGCTGACCGTCGAGATGATCGCCGGCACGCCGATGGAGCAGCAGTACCGCGCCAAGTCGCCGCACCCCGACCGCCTGCAGACCCTGCTCGACAAGCTCGGCACCTACGACGAGGGCTTCCCCGGCTGGTCGGACGCCGACATCCAGGGCATCGCCGCGCCCACCCTCGTCACGGTCGGCGACTGCGATGCGGTGACGCTCGACCACGCCGTCCGGTTCCTCCGGCTGCGCGGCGGTGACGTCAACGGTGACTTCGTCGGCGTCCCGGCCTCGCAGCTGGCGGTCTTCCCGGGCACCACGCACTTCTTCGGGCTCGCCCGGACCGCGCTGGTCCTGGACGTCGTGCTGCGTTTCCTCGACGCACCGGCGCCGGAGGGCTGACCGCACCCGGCGGCCGGACGGCGCGGCCCGGGTTGTCCGGGTGCCGGGGCCGGGCCAAGCTGCGGGCCATGACCGCACCCTCGGAGTCCACGCCCTCCGTCGAGGAGGCGCCGCGGTCGACCGGCAAGGTCGAGACGAAGTACTACGAGAAGGAGATGGCGCGGCTCCAGGTGGAGCTGGTCAAGCAGCAGGAGTACATCCGCGCCGAGGGCTTGAAGGTCGTCCTGGTCTTCGAGGGCCGCGACGCCGCCGGCAAGGGCGGCGCGATCCAGCGGATCACCGAGAGCCTCAACCCGCGCGCCGCCCGCGTCGTCGCCCTGCCGGCCCCCACGGAGCGCGAGAAGGGCCAGTGGTACTTCCAGCGCTACGTGGCCCACCTGCCCACCCGGGGCGAGATGGTCCTGCTCGACCGCTCCTGGTACAACCGCGCCGGCGTCGAGCGGGTGATGGGCTTCTGCACCGACGAGGAGTACGAGGAGTTCCTCCGCTCCTGCCCGGAGTTCGAGCGGATGCTCGTCCGCAGCGGCATCACGCTGCTCAAGTACTGGTTCTCGGTCAGCGATACGGAGCAGGAGAAGCGCTTCCAGTCACGGCTGAAGGACCCGACCCGGCGCTGGAAGCTCAGCCCGATGGACCTCGAGGCGCGCAACCGCTGGGTCGACTTCTCCCGCGCCAAGGACGCCATGTTCGCCGCCACCGACATCCCCGAGGCGCCGTGGTGGGTGGTCGAGGCCGACGTCAAGAAGCGCGCCCGGCTCAACGTCATCAGCCACCTGCTGGCCTCGGTCCCCTACGAGGACCTCACCCCGGAGGCCCCTCCGCAACTGCCGCCGCGGCCGCCCATCAGCGACGACTACGTCCGCCCGCCGAAGGACACCCAGCGCCTCGTGCCCGACGTCGTGCCCTGAGCGGCCGCCGGTTCGCGGACGGCCGCCGGGTCCACTCGGTTTGACGCGGTCGTCGGGCCGGGTCACAGTCGCCTCGCTGCCGAGGAAGGGAGCGGGTCGTGGACGTCGACGTGATGGTCGAGATCCCCAAGGGATCGCGGAACAAGTACGAGTACGACCCGCGGCTGGACCGGATCCGGCTCGACCGGATGCTGTTCAGCTCCACGGGCTACCCCAGCGACTACGGGTTCGTGCCGGACACGCTGGCCGAGGACGGCGACCCCATCGACGCCCTCGTGCTGCTCGACGAACCCACCTTCCCCGGCTGCCTGGTGCACGCCCGGGTCATCGCCGTCTTCTGGATGCACGACGAGGCCGGCCCGGACGCCAAGCTCCTGTGCGTCCCGGCCGACGACCCCCGGCACTCCCACCTGCAGGAGCTCGACGACGTGCCGTGGTACCAGATCACCGAGATCTGGCACTTCTTCGACATCTACAAGGCCCTCGAACCCGGCAAGTCGAGCGAGACACGCGGCTGGGAGCGCCGGGCGGAGGCGACGCGCGCGGTCGAGGACGCCCGGCGGCGCCACGCCGAGCGGTTCGCGGCGGCCGGCGCCCAGGCCTGACGGCCGGGGCGCACGGGCCCGCCGGTCCGGGTCCGCCGGCCCGGGTCCGAGGCCGACGGCGTTCCCCGGCGGCACCGCCGTGTCCGCCGGGGAACCGTTCGGGAGCGGCCGGTCAGACGGTCTCGGGCACCCGCAGGTGGGCGAGCGCGATGTCGAACTCCGCGACCTCGAGGATGTCCATCCCCATCCGCTGGGTGAACTCCTCGCGCAGCGTCGTGAACTGGTCGCGCGTGTGGGCCATCGCGTCGCGGCTGTCGAACACCACGGCCGAGGCGCACCGGCCCTCGCGGGCGTCGACCAGCAGGCTGTTGCTGCAGAACCCGTCCGTCCGCTCCCACCACGGCATCAGGCTCTCCCGGTAGGCGTCGACGACGCGGTCGAGGTTGCCGGGGTCGGTGCGGGTCCACGTCACGCGCGCGCAGGCGCCGTCGCCGACCCGGTGCGCCCGGTGCAGGACGGCGATCTCCCACTCCCGCACCTCCGGCGTGGCGCCGAACCGCTGCGCCGTGCGGTCGCGGGATGCCGCGACCCGGTCGGCGCTGGCGCGCATCGCCTCCTCCGTCTCCCACGAGCTCGTGACGACGGCCCGGCCGTCGTCCCGGTCGACCAGGAGGGACAGGCCCACGCAGCCGTCCATCTCGGTGACCATCGGCATGACCTCGTCGCGCACGGTCGCCACGAGGTCGTCGAGGGCCTGCGGGTCGACGCGTACGGTGGTGGTTCGGGCGAACATGCCACCACTCCTTCCAGGTGACGGCGATCTCCGGGTGGCGGCGAGCCCGTGCGGCACCGCCGCGCGGTCCACTCTTCTCGCCCCCCCGACCCGGGGCAACGGTCGACGCCCGGCCGGCTCGATCCCGTCGCGGCAGGGATCCGACGGACGGCGGGCAACCGGCACCAGTCGTCGACGAGCACGACCTCGTACTGGTCGGCGGTCGGCGGGATGCCGGTGTCGAACTTCGCGTTCACCACCGCGAGGCGGCCGTCGTACCGGATGCCCGTGGCCGGTGTCTGGAAGGCGTCGGAGGTGATGACCTCGTCGACCGAGCCGGCGGCCAGGTCCCGGTCCAGCCGCACCTCGGTCACCTGGTTGCCGTTCTGGACCGCCCAGAGCTCCCGGCCGTCCAGCACGATGCCGTCCACCCCGGGCACGCTGACACCGGCGATCTGCGCGCTCTCGCCGGTCGCCGGGTCGTGGGTGTACAGCCCGCCGTGCGCCGAGTGCGCGACGACCAACCGGTCGTCCTCCGCGGCCGCGATGCCGTTCAGGTTGATCGCGGCGGCGGTGTCGGCGGCCGGGCCGGCTCTCGGCCCCCCGCGCGGCAACTGTGCGCCGCGCGCGCTCAGGGGTGAAGACTCGTGTGCACGGGCCATCCGTCGCCGGCGGCCTGTCGGCACGCCGCGTCGGAGCGGCGGTGGTCACCGTGAGCGACGGGAGGCCGCGCGATGACGACGTCCGACATCAGCCTCGCAGACCCGTTCACGGTGCCGGGGCGCCACTGGCACCGGCTGGACGACGGCCGCCTGCAGTGCGACGTCTGCCCGCGGGCCTGCCGGCTGCACGAGGGCCAGCGCGGACTGTGCTTCGTCCGGGGCCGGGTCGACGACCAGGTCGTGCTGACGACCTACGGGCGGTCGAGCGGCTTCTGCGTCGACCCGATCGAGAAGAAGCCGCTCAACCACTTCCTGCCGGGCAGCGCCGTCCTGTCGTTCGGCACCGCCGGCTGCAACCTGGCCTGCAAGTTCTGCCAGAACTGGGACATCTCCAAGTCGCGCGAGATCGACCGGCTGTCCGACGCCGCCGGCCCGGACGACATCGCCGAGTCCGCCGTCCGGCTCGGCTGCCGCAGCGTGGCGATGACCTACAACGACCCGGTGATCTTCCTCGAGTACGCCGTCGACGTCGCCGACGCCTGCCGTGCCCGCGGCGTCCGGTCCGTCGCCGTCACCGCCGGGTACCTGACCGGCGAGCCCCGCCGCGAGCTGTTCGCCCACGTCGACGCCGCGAACGTCGACCTCAAGGCGTTCACCGACGACTTCTACCGCCGCGTCTCCGCGGCGCGCCTGCAGCCGGTGCTCGACACCCTGACCCACCTGCGGCACGAGACGGACGTCTGGTTCGAGATCACCACGCTGCTCATCCCCGGCCACAACGACTCGGACGACGAGGTCGCCGCCGAATGCGCCTGGATCGCCGAGCACCTCGGCGTCGACGTGCCGCTGCACTTCACGGCCTTCCACCCCGACTACAAGATGCGCGACGTGCCGCCGACCCCGCCGGCCACGCTGACCCGCGCGCGCCGGATCGCCCTGCGGCAGGGCCTGCGCTACGTCTACACCGGCAACGTCCACGACGTCGACGGCGGGCGGACCGCCTGCCCCGGCTGCGGCACCGCGGTGGTGGAACGCGACTGGTACCGCATCGACGGCTACCGGCTCACCGACGACGGCCGCTGCACCACCTGCGGGACGGCGGTCCCCGGCCGCTACGACGGACCGGTCGGCGGCTGGGGCGCCCGCCGGCTGCGGGTGTCGGTCGCCGGCGGCCGCTGAGCCGGTGAGCGTCCACCCGGCCGCGGTGGCCGGTACGTTCTACCCCGCCGATCCGGCCGAGCTGGCCGCCCTGGTCGACGACCTGCTCGCCGCCGCCCGGCCCGCGGCGCGGCCGCCCCGGCCGGTCGCCGTCGTCTCGCCGCACGCCGGCTACCGGTGGTCGGGCGCGGTCGCCGCCGCCGCGCACGCCGTCCTCGGGGCGTGGCGCGACGGGATCCGCCGCGTCGTCCTGCTGGGGCCGGCGCACGTCGTGCCGCTGCGCGGCATGGCGGTCCCCGGTGCGGACGCCGCCGCCACCCCGCTGGGTCCGGTCCAGGTCGACGACGACCTCCGGACGGCGGCCACCGCGGCAGCCGCCGTCGCCGTGGACGATCGGCCGCACACCGGCGAGCACTCCCTCGAGACCCAGCTGCCGTTCCTGCAGCGCGCCCTCGGCCCCGGCGTCCGGGTGCTGCCGGTGCTGGTCGGCGACACCCCACCGGTGACGGTGGCCGCGCTGCTCGGCACGCTGCTCGCCCTGCCGGGCACCGTCGCCGTCGTCTCCACCGACCTCAGCCACTTCCTCGGCCGGCGCGCGGCGCGGCGGCGGGACGAGCGCACCGCCGCCGCGGTCCTCGCCCGGGACGCCGACGCGATCGGCAGCGGCGACGCCTGCGGGTCCCATCCGCTGCGCGGGCTGCTCCGGTACGCCGCCGACCGCCACCTCGCCGTCGAGCAGCTGCGGCTGGCCACGGCCGCCGACGCCGACGGCGACCCCCGCCGGGTCGTCGGCTACGGGGCCTTCCTCTTCTCCGCGGCCGGCCCGGCCTGACCCGCGGGCCAGGTGCGCCGGACGGCGGTCGGCCGCGCCGCTCCGGCTAGGCTGCCGGCCAGGCGGGGGCGGCACCGTGGAGGGGGCCCGCATGGACGCCGGCGTCGACACGCTGCAGAAGGCGCTGCAGATCAACCTCGACCTCCGCTGGTACGGGACGATCGCGGAGATCGGCGCGGGGCAGGAGGTCGCCCGCTGGTTCTTCCGCGCCGGCGGCGCCGCGGGCACGGTGGCCAAGTCGATGTCGGCCTACGACATGGCGGTCAGCGACGCGGTCTACGGCAAGGCCGACCGCTACGTGTCCAAGGGCAGGCTGCAGGCGATGCTGGACCTGGAGTTCCAGCTCAACCTCGACCGGCTCGGCGAGGAACGCGGCGACGACACGTCGTTCTTCGCCTTCGCCGACACCGTGGTCGCGCGCAGCTACCGCGGGGGCAACGAGTGCCACGGCTGGATGGGGGTCAAGTTCCAGTCGCACCCGCGGGACGAGCCGAGCCAGATCGTGCTGCACGTGCGGATGCTCGACGCCGAGGCCGCGCAGCAGCAGGAGGCCCTGGGCGTCGTCGGCGTGAACCTGCTGCACGCCGCGTTCTTCCAGCACCACGAGCCCGAGCGGCTGGTCGAGAGCCTGCTCGACCGGCTCACCACCGGGCGCATCGAGATCGACCTGATCGAGATGAAGGGCATCGAGTTCCGGGCGGTCGACAACCGGCTGATGGCGCTCACGCTCGTGCAGCTCGGGCTGTCCGGCGCGGCGATGCTCGGCCCCGACCGGCAGGTGCTGCAGCCGAGCGAGGCGCTGCGCAAGAAGGCGGTGCTGGTCGAGCGGGGCAGCTTCCGCCCGCCGACCGTGGTCAACATCGACATGCTGGAGGCGGCCCGGGCCACGTTCGCCGACGACCCGCGGGTGGCCGGCCGCGACGTCGTGCTGCTCACCGAGCTGACCATGGCGAACCTGCGGGCGGGCGGCGACGTCGTCGACCGCAAGGACTTCCTCGCGCGCGCCGACCTGATGGCGGCGTGCGGGCTCACCACCCTCATCTCCGACTACGTCGCCTACCACCGGCTCGGGGCCTACCTGGCCTGGCGCACCGACGGTCCGATCGGGATGGTCATGGGCGTGCCGAGCCTGATCGACCTGTTCGACGAGGCGCACCACGCGGACCTGCCCGGCGGGATCCTGGAGAGCTTCGGCCGGCTGCTCAAGAACGACCTGCGGCTGTTCGTCTACCCGATGCTGCGCGACGGCGAGGTCGTCACGGTCGACACGGTCCGCGTGTCCGACGAGCTGCAGCCGCTCTACGACTACCTCAACGGACGCGGCAGCTTCGTGGGCCTGGACAACTACAAGCCCGACTACCTGCCCATCCTCAGCCGCGATGTGCTGCGGCGGATCCCGACCGACGACACCACGTGGGAGTCGATGGTGCCGCCCGAGGTGGCCGAGCTGATCCGCAAGCGCGGCTTCTTCGGCTGCCAGCGGGTGCGCTGAGCGCCGGAGGCGGCGGTCGGGGCGGCCCGGTGGCGGTGGTCCCGGCGGCCGGACGGCGGCGGTCGTCCGAGCGTCCGGTGGCGGCACCCCTCGGGGACCCCCCGGCGCGGACGTGCTCCGGAGATCAGGGACGGATCCGGGGATCACCCGATGGTCCGGCGCCTCCCCGATCGGCAGGCTCGAGCCATGACGACAGCACCTCCGCCCACCCCACCGCCGACACCACCGCCGACCCCTCCGCCCACGCCCACCCCACCGCCCGCCTCCCCGGCCGGTGACCGGCTCCCACCCCCGCAGCCGTCGCGTCCGGAGCTCCGCCGCAGCGGCACCGACCGCATGCTCGGCGGGGTCTGCGGTGGACTCGGCGAGCACACCGGCATCGACGCCGTCCTGTGGCGGGTCGGGTTCCTCGTCCTGACCTTCACCGGCGGCGCCGGCATCCCGCTCTACCTCCTGCTGTGGGTGCTCCTGCCGCCGGCGCCTCCGAGCCCGGGCTCCGAGCCCAGCGCGCTGGAGGGCCTGGTCGCCCGCCTGCACGACTCGCTGCGGGGCGCGCTCTCCCGGCGCGGCTGACGACCCCGGGGCGCAGGAGCGGGGAACACGCGGCGGCCGGCACCGAAGCGGTGCCGGCCGCGCGGCCGGCCTGCGCTCGGAGCCCGCCGGACGCCCGGGCCGCACACGGTGCGCGGCGGTGCGGACCGGGCCGTCCCGCGGCGGCGCGGATTGGAGCCGGCGCCCGGCGGGCACAGGCGCCGCCATGGACTACCGCACGCTCGGCCGCAGCGGCTGCTCGGTCTCCACGCTCTGCCTGGGGACCATGACCTTCGGCGCCGAGACCGACGAGGCCGGCGCGCACGAGCAGCTCGACGTCTTCGTCGAGGCCGGCGGCACGCTGGTCGACACCGCCGACGTCTACTCGGCCGGCGCCGCCGAGGAGATCGTCGGCCGCTGGCTGGCCAGCCGGCCGTCCGACGTCCGCGACCGCGTCGTCCTCGCCACCAAGGGCCGCATGCCGATGGGCGACGAGCCCAACGCCGTGGGCAACTCCCGGCGGCACCTGCGCCGCGCCCTCGACGACTCGCTGCGCCGGCTCGGAGTCGACCACGTGGACCTGTACCAGCTGCACGCCTGGGATCCGCACACCCCGCTCGAGGAGACCCTCCGCTTCCTCGACGACGCGGTGCGCGCGGGCAAGATCGGCTACCCGGGGTTGTCGAACTTCACCGGCTGGCAGGTGCAGAAGGCCGTCGACCTCGCCGAGCACGAGCACCTGGCCGTGCCGGTGACCGTGCAGACCGCGTACAGCCTGCTGGTCCGCGGCGTCGAGTTCGAGATCGTGCCGGCGTGCCTGCACAACGGCCTGGGCCTGCTGGCCTGGGGACCGCTCGGCGGCGGCTGGCTGTCGGGCAAGTACACCCGCGACCAGCGGCCGACGGGGGCGACCCGGCTGGGGGAGGACCCGGGCCGGGGGATGGAGGCCTACGACCGGGTCGGCGCGCGGCAGCGCACCTGGGACGTGCTCGAGGCGGTGCAGGACGCCGCCGGGGCGACCGGCGCCACGATGGCGCAGGTCGCGCTCGCCTGGCTGCTCGGCCGGCCCGGCGTCAGCTCGGTGATCCTGGGCGCTCGCACGACCGAGCAGCTGCGTGACAACCTCGGCGCCGCCGACGTCTCGATCGACGGGATCGACACCTGGCGGCTGGACGAGGTGAGCGGACCCGCAGCGGCCGACTACCCCTACGGCGACGTCGGCGCCGAGCAGCGCAGCCGCGATCTCGCCGGCACGCGCTGACCGGCCACCCCGCGGGCCGGCCGCCGGGCCCGTCCCATCCTCCGGGCGCGGGTACGCGCAGGCGGAACGGGGTACCGCACCGGTCATGAGCGGCATCGACAAGATGAAGAACAAGGCCGAGGAACTGCGCGGCGAGGGCAAGGAGGCGGCCGGCCGGGCCACCGACGACCCCGACCTGCAGGCCGAGGGCAAGGCCGACCAGGCCAGCGGCAACCTCAAGCAGGCCGGTGAGAAGGTCAAGGACGCCTTCAAGTGAGCGACCGCCCGCCCGGCCGGGCACCGGGCGGGCGGGCGGTTCCGACGCACGCACCACCGGGGGCAGGGCGCGGCTGCCTGCGCTCGGTGGCGCGGTCAGGAGCCGGCGGCCGCCGGCTCGCGCACCGACGTGGTCTCGACCCGCGAACAGCAGCAGCCCGGCCCCGGACCGGGCCACCGGTGACCGCGGTGGGTGAGGATGGGCGCCTGCCACTCCCGGCCACGAAGGAGCGCTCGTGAGCAGTCCCGCCGAACAGCGGCCTCAGGCCGCCATGGTCGTGCCGAAGTTCTTCGTCGCCCAGCGGATCACGCTGATGGTCAACCGGTACGAGATCCGCGCCGCGAATCCAGACGGCAGCGAGGGCCCGCTCATGGCCTTCGCCGAGCAGAAGCGGCTCAAGCTCAAGGAGCAGGTCGACTTCTTCACCGACGAGACGCGCACCCGCAGGGTCTTCTCGTTCAAGGCGCGGCAGGTGCTCGACGTCCACGCCGAGCACGACGTCGTCGACGAGGGCGGCACCGTGCTCGGCTCGTTCAGCAAGCAGTTCGGCGCGAGCCTGCTGCGCTCCACCTGGGACCTGTCGGTGCCGGGGCTGCAGGCCGTCGGCCGCGAGCGCCGGCCCCTCCTGGCCATCCTGCGCCGGGTGTGGCAGTGGATCCCCTACGTGGGCGACGTGTGGATCCCGTTCGTCTTCCACTTCGACTTCGTCGACACCGCGACCGGGCAACCGGTCCTGATCAGC
This sequence comes from Geodermatophilus sp. YIM 151500, assembly GCF_025716945.1. GTDB lineage: Bacteria > Actinomycetota > Actinomycetes > Mycobacteriales > Geodermatophilaceae > YIM-151500. The sequence goes on along the minus strand of NZ_JAOVZT010000004.1, from coordinate 61,253 downwards.
GAGCGGCGCAAGGCCATCCGCGACCGCTACACCGTGACGGTGCCAGACCCGCGGCTGGACTTCCGCGTCGCCGCGAGCATGGCCGTCGCCCTCGACGCGCTGCAGAGCCGCTGACGCACTGGACGGCTCCACCGCCGCGGTCCGGCGCGGCTCCACCGCCGCGGTCCGGCGCGGCACCCGCTGGCGCGCGCCGACCTCATCGGGCATGGTGACCGGGCGCCGCACGGAGGACCCGGTGGGCGCAGGCCGGGGCGGTCACCCGCCCGACCAGCGGGGAGGCGCCCGGAGTGCGCAGCGACGTCGACCGGTGGCTCCGCCGCCGCACCTACTCGGCCGCGTCCTTCGGCGCGCCCGACCTCCTGGCCGCCAAGCGGGACCAGGGCTGCACGGTCAGCGTCGTCCTCCCGGCGCTCGACGAGGAACGCACCGTGGGCGCCATCGTCGGCGCCATCCACCGGGAGCTGGTCGTGCGCACCCCGCTGGTCGACGAGCTGGTCGTCGTCGACAGCGGCTCCACCGACCGGACGGCGGAGGTGGCCGCCGCCGCCGGGGCCCGTGTCGTCCGGGCGGAGGAGGTGCTGCCCGACCTCCGACCGGTGCCCGGCAAGGGCGAGGCCCTCTGGAAAGGGCTCTACGCCACCGACGGCGACCTCGTCGTCTTCGTCGACTCCGACCTCGTCTGCTTCACCCCGCACTTCGTCGTCGGCCTGCTCGGCCCGCTGCTGACCAACCGCGCCCTCGGGTACGTCAAGGCGCTCTACGACCGCCCGCTGAGCACCACCGAAGGCATCGTGCCGACCGGCGGCGGTCGGGTCACCGAGCTGGTCGCCCGCCCCCTGCTCAACGCGCTGTGGCCGCGCCTGGCCGGTTTCGTCCAGCCACTGTCGGGGGAGTACGCCGGCCGTCGGGACCTGCTCGAACGGGTGCCGTTCGTCTCCGGGTACGGAGTGGAGCTGGCGCTGCTGGTCGACCTGGCCGACCTGGCCGGCATCGACGCGCTCGGCCAGGTCGACCTGGGCACCCGCCGGCACACCCACCAGTCCGACGCGGCCCTCGGCCGCATGGCGGGGCAGATCCTGCAGACGGCCTTGGCCCGCTGTCCCGGCGTCCGCGTGACCAGCGACGCGCTCGTCCAGTACGTGCGCACCGAGGCCGGTGTGGAGCCGGTGACCTGGGACGTCGGCGTCTGCGCCCGGCCCCCGATGGGGACGGTGCCCGCCTACACCGCGCGCCGCGCCGCCCGGGCCGCCGCGGCCGGCGGGGGCGCGTGCTGACGACGGCATGAAGATCCTGATGGACGCCGGCCCGTGGCTCCCCGTGCCACCGCGGGGCTACGGCGGCCTGGAGAACGTCGTCGCCACGCTGACCACCGAGCTGCGCCGCCGCGGGCACACCGTCGTCCTGGCCACGGTCGGCGACAGCGAACTGCCGGCCGACGGCCGCGTCGCGTCCTTCCCGACCGGCCGGTTCGACCGGCTCGCCGGTCCGTACCCGGAGGTCGTCGGCGTCGCGCACGCGCACGAGCAGGCCGTGGTGGCCGCGATCGCCGCGCACGCCGCCGACGGCGGGCCGTTCGACGTCGTGCACACCCACGTCGAGGTGGTCGGCCCGGCCGTGCTCGGTGCCCTCGGGCCGGCCGCGCCGCCGGTGCTGCACACGCTGCACTGGGACCTGCACCGCAACGCCGACTTCTACGCCGCGTTCGACGGCGGCGGGCGGGTCTTCTTCGCCGGGGTGTCGGCGTCCCAGCTGGCCCGCGGCCCGGAGCTGCTGCGGCGTCAGGCCCTCGGCGCCGTCCCGCTGGCCGTGCCGCCGTCCCCGCACGCGGCGCCGGCCGGACCGCTCGAGCGGGCGCCGCACGTGGTCGCGCTGGGCCGGATCACCCCGCTCAAGGGGACGGCGCTCGGGGTGCGGGCGGCCGCCCGGGCCGGGGTCCCGGTCGTGCTGGCCGGTCCGGTCGCCGGCTGCCCCGACGCCGCGGCGCTGCGGGCCGCGCTCGCCGACCGCGCGTCGCCGCTGCACGCGAATCCCGACGTCCGCTACTTCCTCGACGAGGTCGAGCCGCTCCTCGACGGGGCGCGGGCGCGGTGGATCGGCAGCGTCGCGGGACCGGCCAAGGACGACCTGCTGCGCACCGCGCGCGCAGCGCTCGTGCCGATCCAGTGGGAGGAGCCCGGCGCGACCGCGGTCTGCGAGGCGATGGCGGCCGGCACCCCCGTGGTGGCGACGGCGCGCGGCTGCCTGCCCTCGCTGGTCGAGCACGGCACCACCGGGTTCCTCGCCGACGACGAGGACGGCCTGGTCGACGGGCTGCTGCGGCTCGACGAGCTCGACCCCGCCGCCTGCCTGGCGACGGCCCGCCGCCGGTTCGCCCCGGCGGTGATGGCCGGCGCCTACGAGCGGCTGTACGCCGAGGTGGTGCGCCGCGCCGGTGCCCACCGCCGCGTGCTGGGGCACGCCGCGGAGCCGCTCACGGGGGCGGGAGCGCGAACGCTGCCGAGATGAGGTGCCGCCGCCGCGCGCTCAGGTCGGCGAACAAGCCGGGCGCCTCGTCGAACGGGACGACGTCGGTGAGCAGGTGGGCCAGCACCCCGGCGCCGTGGTCGGCCAGCAGCGCGACCGTCTCGTGCGAGAGGCGGCGCCGGTCCCACAGGTGCGCCAGCCCCCGCGGCACCCGGCCGATCTGGGCGCACCGCACGGTCAGGCCGTTGTGGTGGAACTCCTCGCCGAACGCCACGACGTCCGCCCCGCCGGTGTAGAAGGCCAGGTCGACGACCGTGCCCTGCGGCCGCAGCGCCCGCAGCGCGGTGGCCAGCGCGGCGGCCTGCCCCCGGCACTGGAACACCACGTCGGCGCCGTGGTCGGCCGGACCGTGCCGCCACCGGGCCTTGAGCGCCCGGACGGCGTCCGGAGTGTCCTCGTCGGCCTGCAGCCCGAGCGCCACCGCGGCCGCGCGGCGCCGTTCGGTCGGGTCGAGCACGACGACCTCGGCGGCTCCGTGCACCCGCGCCAGCATCCCGACGAGCAGGCCGATCGGGCCCCCTCCGGTCACCGCGACCAGCCGGCCGGCCACCCCGTCGGCGAGCCGGCCGCCGCCGGCGTCGGCCGCCGCGTGCAGCACGCCGTTGACGCAGATGGGCCCGAGGTGGGCGACGTACACGCCGAGCCGCGGGTCGAGCCCGTCCGGAAGCGGCACGACGTGCGCGGCGAGCGGGTCGCCGTGGTGCACGGTCGTGTGCCCGTAGGCCATGGCGACCAGCCCGCCCTCGGTGACGGCCGGCGTGCGGCTGTCGGTCACCCGGGCGACCTCCATGTAGCCCAGCCGCCGCACCGGGTAGCCCTGGGCCGGCCGGTCGCGGTCGAAGAGGCCGAGGTCGGCGTCCCACCCGGCGGACAGGTACGGGTTGGTGCCGCGGTACCAGGTGAGCTCGGTGCCCGCCGACAGACCGGTGAACAGCGTGTGCGCCCGGAACCGGCCGGCGGCCAGCGGCGGCTCGTCGCCCTCCTCGACCTCGAGCACGCCCGGCCGCGGGACGACGAGGGTGCGGACGGTGGCGCTCACGTGCCGTCCGGACGGACGGCCGTGCCGGTCCGGGTCGCCTCGGCCACCGCGCAGGCCAACCGGTGGGTGCGCAGCGCCTCGGCGACGTCGACCAGGTCGCCGCTGGGATCGCCACCGGCGAGCACGTCCACGAAGGCCCGGTCGACCGCGGTGCGCGCCTCGACGGTCGGCGCGGCCACCTGGTCGGCGCCGTCGCCGGTACGGACCCGCAGGGTGGTCTCGGTGAGCTGCACGGCCACGGCGGCGGCGACGACGTCGACGCCCGCCGCGGTGAGCGCGGGCAGCACGCACGAGGTGCTGGCCGTGCCGACGGCACCGGAGGCGAAGCGGAGCACCGCGGCGGTCGCGTCGGGCACGTCCCTGCCCTCGGTCGTGGACGGAGACGCGCCCCCGACCACCTCGACCACCTCGCCGGCCAGCACCCGCACGAGGTCGAGCACGTGCGTGGCCTGCTCCACCACCTGGCCGCCGGACCGGTCCAGCCTCCCCCACCAGGGCGGGGGAGGGGTGGTGCCCCACCAGCGCGCGTCGACCAGGCCGATCGCCGCGCCGTCGAGCACGGTCCGCGCCCGGGCCACGGTGTCCAGGTGCCGCCAGTGGTAGCCGGTCGCCGTCGGCAGTCCCGACGCGGCCACCGCCGCGGAGACCCGCTCGGCCACCGCCAGGTCGGCGGCGAGCGGCTTCTCGACGAAGAAGGGGACCCGGGCGTCGACGAGGCAGAGCTCCAGGTCGCCGTGCGCGAACGGCGGCACGCACAGCCAGACGGCGTCCGGCCGTCGCGCGAGCAGCGCGGGGAGGTCGTCGAGCACGTCGAGGCCGAGCTCGGCACCGAGGGCGTCGGCCACCGGGCGCGCGGCGTCGCAGACGCCGAGGACCTCCACGTCGTCGAACCCGGCCAGCGTGCGGGCGTGCCGGGCGCCCACCCCGCCGGCGCCGACCAGGCCGACCCGGACGGTCACCGGCGACGGGTCCGGGCGGGGCCGGTCCGGGCGGCGCTGCTGCTCGAGCGGGTCACCGCCCGCATCCTGCCGTCCCGGCCTCCATCGCGCGCGGGGACCACGGCCCGGACCGGGTCGGCCGGTACAGCGCCGGGGCGCGGGGTGGCGGGTGCGGTCAGACCACCCGCAGCGGGCCGCGACCCCGGCGCGTCCGGACCCGGGTGCGCAGCCACGGCACCAGCTCGGACGCCGGCATCGGGCGGCCCAGGTGCCAGCCCTGCACCAGGTCGCAGCCCATGGCGGCCAGCAGCTCCTCGGTGGCCTGGTCCTCGACGCCCTCGGCGACGACCTCCAGGCCCATGTGCCGGCCCATGTCCACGATGGCCCGCACGATCGGCAGGTCGTCGCCGTCGGTGCCCAGGCCGGTGATGAAGCTGCGGTCGATCTTGACCTCCTGCACCGGCAGTCGCTTGAGGTACGACAGCGACGAGTAGCCGGTGCCGAAGTCGTCGACCGACAGCCGGACGCCGAGGTCGCGCAGCTGGTGGAGCACGCCGACCGCGCGCGCGGGGTCGGCCATGACCGCGCTTTCGGTGACCTCGAGCGTGAGCCGGTCGGCCGGCACGCCGTGCCGGCGCAGCAGCCGCTCCACCTCGTCGACCAGGTCGGCGTCGTGCAGGCTGCGCGGGGAGAGGTTGACCGCGACCGCGACGTCGTGCCCGACGGCCGACCACCCGGCGCTCGCCGCCAGCGCCAGGTCCAGCACCCGGGTGGTGAGCGGGCCGATGAGCCCGCTGCGCTCGGCCACGGGGATGAACTGGTCCGGCGGCACGTCGCCCAGCTCGGGGTGCCGCCAGCGCACCAGCGCCTCCACGGCGGTCACCTCGCCGCCGGCCAGCTGCGCCTGCGGCTGGACGTGCACGGTCAGGTCGCCGTTCTGCAGCGACGCGCGCAGCTCGGCGGCGAGGGTCAGCCGGCGCGGGTTGTCGGTGTCCAGGTCGGACTCGAACAGCCGCAGCCGCCGGGTGGACACCTTGGCGTCGTGCATGGCCATGTCGGCACGCTTGAGCAGCGCGGCCGGGTCGGTGGCGTGCCGGGGGGCGAGCGCGAGCCCGATGGAGCCGCCGACCTCGACCTCCATGCCGTCGAGCAGGATCGGCTGCTCCAGCGCCCGCAGCACCCGGCGGCCGACCTGTTGCGCCCGCTGCTCGTCGGCGCCGTCCGGCAGCAGGACGGCGAACTCGTCGCCGCCCAGCCGGGCCACCAGGCCGGCCTGCCCGACCGCGCCGCCCAGCCGGGCGCCGATCTCGACCAGCACGGCGTCACCCTGCTGGTGGCCCAGGGTGTCGTTGACCTCCTTGAAGTCGTCGAGGTCGAGGATCATGACCGCCGCGCCGGCGGACCGTCCGGCGGACACGTCCTCCAGGGCGGCGGCCAGGCGCCGTTGCAGCTGAACCCGGTTGGCCAGCCCGGTCAGGGCGTCGTGCAGGGCCTCGTGGCGCAGCTTCTCGATCAGCTCGCCGTTCCGCAGGGCCACGCTGGCGTGGTTGGCGATGGTCTCCATCAGCAGCACGTCGCCCGGCTCGTAGGTCCGGACGTCGCCCAGCCGGTCGGCCACCACCAGGACGCCGATCACGCCGTCGCCGCTGCGCAGGGGCACCGCGACCGCGTCGCGCATGCCGTACGAGTCCAGCCACCGCCGTGCCGCCGCGTCGCGACCGTGGCGCGGCATGAGCAGCGCGCCGCCCCCGTCGACGACCTGCCGCAGCAGCCAGGCGTCGTCGTCGGTGGCCGGCTCCTCGGAGCGGGTGACCTGGGTGCCGACCGCCCGGACCCGGGCGATGATGCCGCCGTCGGCGCCGACGAACGCGGCCGAGGCACGTTCGGAGCGCAGCATCTCCCGCGCCTCGGCGAGCACCCCGGCCATCACCTCGTCGATCCCGGGGGCACCGCTGACCCGCTGGCTGAAGCGGTACAGCCGTTCCAAGTGCATGTGGCGGTCGGCGAGCGCGCCGTAGGCCTTGTACCCCACCAGGAGGGTCGCGCCCAGCGCGACGAACAGCCACGCCGTGTCGGGGGAGGCCGACAGCCCGGTCACGGCGACCAGCGCGACCGCCACGGCCAGCGGGGCGGCGGGTTGCCCCTCGACGCTCTCGCGCAGCAGGGCCCGCCAGGCCGGGCGGCCCTCGTAGACGGCGATCACCAGGTTGACCGTGGTGATGCCGAAGGCGTTGGCGATGACCGCGGCGGCCAGCGCGCCCGGCCAGGTCATCGGCGCCACGCCGCCGGCCGCGGGGGTGAGCAGGGCGAACACGGCGATCGCGATGCCGGTCTCGCCGACCACGTTGGCCACGTTGAAGGTCGTCTTGAGCGCCGGGGTCCGGCGGTGCAGGACGCTGATCGCCGCCATCCCGGCGGCGCGGCCCGCGAGCAGCGCCACGGGCGAGGCCAGGTAGAGCGCGATGACCAGCGGCACCTCGCTGAGGGTGATGCTCTTGGCCTCGCGCTTGACCTGCCGGTAGACCACCGCGGTCTCGGCGACGGCGAAGGCGACGGCGAGCGCCCACCAGGGCAGCTCGGGGGACGGCAGGTACGGCCCGTCGTCGAGGAGGGGCCAGGCGACCGCCAACCCGCCGCCGAGCAGCAGGGCCGAGAACGCCTGGACGACGAGCGTCTCGCGGGCGACGCGGACGCGCCGGAAGTCCAGCGGCACCTCGGCGGTCGCTGCGGTCACCATGATCACCTCCTCCCGTGCCTGATCGGCCGGAACCCCGTCCGACCTGAGCGCCGTTCTCCCGGGCACCCCCGCAGGGATGAGCCGGCCCACCTGTTGGCAAGCAGTAACGCATCGATCACTCTGCGTGTCAGCCGACCGGGCGACGGGCTCACCCCGCGGAGGGATGCCGGCCGGCGGCGCGCGGCGCGCGGAGCCGCGGATCCCGGGTGCCGGGTGGCCCGCTGGTGGCCGGCCGGAGCCGATGTGCGTCCGACGGCCGGTCGGGGGTAGGCGACGTCGGTGACCTACTCGATCGTGGCGCGCGACACCGAGACCGGTGAGGTCGGCGTCGCCACCCAGTCCCAGGCCTTCGCCGTCGGCAACAGCGTCCCGTTCGCCCTGCCCGGCTTCGGCGTGATCGCCACCCAGTCGATGGCCGAGCCGATGTACGGGCAGGTCGGCCTCGACCTGCTGCGCGGCGGGTTCACCGCCCACGAGTCGCTCACCGCGCTGAGCAGCGTCGACCCGCACCCCGAGCGGCGCCAGGTCGCCATCCTCGACGTCGACGGCGACCTGGCCGTCTACACCGGCCGGGACTGCGTCGAGGTCGCCGGGCACCTGCAGGGCGAGAACTGCGTCGCGCTGGCCAACATGGCCACCGCACCGGCGGTGTGGGAGTCGATGGTGCACCGCTTCGAGGGCACCGGTGGGTCGCTGGCCTCCCGGCTGCTCGCCGCGCTGCACGCGGCCGAGGAGGAGGGCGGTGACTTCCGCGGTCGGCGCTCGGCCGCCGTCGTCGTCGTCCGGGCCACCACCACCGGGCGTCCCTGGCGGGACACCGTCGTCGACCTGCGGGTCGACGACGCGGTCGAGCCGGTGGCCGAGCTCGAGTCGCTGATGATCAAACTCGCCCGCTACCAGGACGTCGTCCGCGCCTTCCAGCTCGCCATCGACGGCGATCCGCTCACCGCCGACCGGGAGCTGGAGCAGCTGCGGCCGCAGGACCCGAAGACCGAGCCGGACCAGGTGCTGTGGCGGGCGGTCGTCGCGGCCCTGGCCGGCCGGGAGGACGCCGCCCGCGCGATGCTCGCCGAGCTCGGCGGCGTGCACCCTCAGTTCGTCGAGGCGGCGCAGCGCTTCGGCCGGGCAGGTCTCATCCCGGCCGACGTCGTGGCCCGGATCGTGCCGACGGCCTGAGGTCCGGCGGCCGCGGCGTGCCGCCCCGGGCGCGGCCGGGCACTCGGCAGGCAGCCGGCGGGGCGCTCGGCGGGGCGCTCGGCGGGGCGCTCGGCGGGGCGCTCAGCGCCGCGGCCACTGGTTGGCCCGTTCGCCGCGGGCGGCCAGGGCGGCGGTCTCCTCGACCCGCGCGCGGCGGGTCTCCGGCCGCCTGGCCTGCACGATCCACTCGTGGATCCCGCGGCGCACCGAGCGGGGGAAGGCGTCCCAGTTCGCCCGCGCGCCGTCGTGGGCGGCCAGGGCCGCGGCGAGGTCGCCGGGCACGACGCCGTCCTCCACCTCGTCGAGCAGCGACCACGTGCCCGACGCCCTGGCCGCGTCGACGGCGGCCTGACCGCCCGGTCGCATGCGGCCCTCGGCCAGCAGCCGCTCCACCCGCTCCTTGTTCGGCCGCGACCAGGCGCTGCCGGGCTTGCGCGGGCTGAACCACAGCATGCTGCGCTCGTCGTCGAGGGCGGCCGGTCGGCTGTCGACCCAGCCGTGGGCCAGCGCCTCGGTGACGGCCTCGTCGTACGACAGCCGCGGCCGTCCGGTCGCTGCCTTCCAGGACACCAGCCAGACGCCGTCGCCGGCGTCCGCGTGTTCGGCCAGCCATCGGCGCCACTGCTCCACCGTCTCGGCGTGCACCCGCGGGCGGTCGCGGAAGGCGGTCACGGGCGGGCCGGGCCCCGCTCGGCGAGCAGCCGCTTCGGCGCACGGCACGCCCACGCCTCGCCGGCGAGCTCGGCCAGCTCCGCGACGTCCAGCTCGTCGAGGCGGGCGAGCACCGCGGGGTAGCCGTCGAAGTGGGCGGTGGTGAAGTAGACCGCCGGGTCGTCGGCGACGAGCGCGTGCTTGGCGCCCTCGTCGGGCACCCGCGCGCCGAGCACGGGCCCGGTCGGGGCGGCGGCGCCGAGTTCGGCCCGGTCGCGCGGGCGCAGCGGGCGCTCCCAGAGGTACAGCCGGTCGCCGACCCTCCACTGGCGCAGCCCCCGCGACTCGACCTCGGTCGTGCCGGGCAGGGCGGCGCAGATCCGCGCCACGTCGTCCCACGTCGCCATGGCCGCACCGTACGGATCCCCGCCGCTTCGGGGGAGGGGCGCGGACGCCGGGCGGTTACCCCGCCCGGATGAACGTCGACGGCCCGACCGCCGCCGAGCCTCCAGGGGGAGCCGCGTCGTGCCGATCCCTGCTCCATGGCCGACCGGCGACTGCCTTCTCGCCCCGACGAGCGGACCCGGCCCGCGGACCGTCCGCTGCGGGTCGTCCGGCTGCTCGCCGCCGGCCTGCTGGCGGTCTACCTGACCACCCTGCTCGCCGACGGGCTCGGGCTCGCCGGCCCCGGCGGGGTGCTCGCCGGTGGCGGCAAGCTGGTCATGATGGGCGGCCTGGTCGGACTGCTCGCGTCGCGCGCCGTCATCCCGGCCGGTGACCGGCTCGCGTGGGCCTGCTTCGCCGTGGGCGTGGCCGGTTACCTCGCCGGCGGTGTCCTCCACGAGCTGTTCTACCGCGACCTGCCGGTCGTCCCGCGGCCGTCGTGGGCCGACGCCGGTTTCATGCTGCTGTACCCGACGGCCTACACCGCGCTGTTCCTCATGCTGCGGGCCCGGCTCGGCCGGCTCACCCCCGCGATGTGGCTCGACGGCGTGGTCACCGGCCTGACCGCAGCGGCGCTGGCCGTCCAGTTCGCGCTCGGACCGGCGATGCGGGCGGCCACGGGTGGCGTCGCCGCCGTCGCGACCAGCCTCGCCTACCCGGTCGCCGACCTGCTGCTGCTCGTGCTGATCGCCGGGGCGCTCGCCGTGATCGGCCGCGGCGCGGGCGGGTGCTGGTGGTGGCTGGCCGGTGGCATGGCGCTGTTCGTCGTCACCGACACCGTCTACGTCGTCCAGGTCGCCGAGGGCAGCTACGTCGCGGGCGGTCCGCTCGACCTGGGGTGGGGCCTGGCCCTCACCTGCCTGGGCCTGGCCGCGTGCCAGTCCCCGCGGCGCGGCAGCGCGCGGCGGCTCGACGGCCTGGCGGCCATCGCCGTCCCCGGCGCGTGCGCCCTGGCCGCCTCCGGCCTGCTCTTCGCCGGCCACCTCGGCGAGGGCGACCCGCTGGCCGGCGTCCTGGCGCTCGGGGCCGTCCTCGCGGCACTCGGCCGCACGGCGCTGACCTTCCACGACGTCCGGGCGCTGGCCGACAGCCGGCGGCAGGCCCGTACCGACGAGCTCACCGGCCTGCCCAACCGGCGCAGCGCCCACGAGGCGCTGCGCGCCGCCGGGGGCCGGCTGGCCGAGGGCGGCACGCTGGGCGTCCTCGTCGTCGACCTGGACCGGTTCAAGGAGATCAACGACTCGCTGGGCCACGCGGTCGGCGACGCGCTGCTGCACGAGGTCGGCACCCGCCTGGCCGGCCAGCTGCGCCCCGGCGACCTGCTGGCCCGCCTCGGCGGCGACGAGTTCGTCGTCCTGACGGCCGACCTCGACCGGGACGGCGCCGTCGCATTGGCCGGGCGCCTCCGCGACCAGCTGCGCCGGCCGTTCCGCCACGGCGGCATGGAGCTCACCGTGGACGCCAGCCTCGGTCTGGCCCTCGGCCCGGAGCACTCCACCGACGCCGACGAGCTGCTGCAGCTCGCCGACCTGGCCATGTACGAGGCGAAGAGCCACCGGCGCGGCGTCACGGTGTACGACGAGGCCGCGCACGGCCAGGGCCGGCACCGGCTGGAGGCCGTCGAGCAGCTCCGCTCCGCCGTCCGCTCCGGGGAACTGGTGCTGCACTACCAGCCCAAGCTGTCCCTGCCGACCGGCAGCGTCGACGGCGTCGAGGCGCTCGTGCGCTGGCAGCACCCGACCCGGGGCCTGCTGTTCCCCGACGCGTTCGTCGAGCTCGCCGAGTCCGCCGGGCTGATGGGCGAGCTCACCACGGCGGTGCTCGACCTCGCCCTGGCGCAGTGCCGGCTCTGGGCGGACGACGGACGGCGGCTCACCGTGGCGGTCAACGTCAGCCCGTCGAACCTGGTCGACGAGCAGTTCCCGGACCACGTGGCCGCGCTGCTGCGACAGCACGGCCTGCCGGCCTCGGCGCTGGTGCTCGAGGTGACCGAGAGCCTGCTCATGGAGGACCGGGAGCGGGCCGTGCGGGTGCTCGCCCGGCTGCGCGACAGCGGCGTCGGGATCGCCATCGACGACTACGGCACCGGCTACTCCAGCCTGGCCTACCTGGCGGTGCTGCCGGTCACCGAGCTGAAGCTGGACCGCACGTTCACCGCGGCCATGTCGGGCAGCGCCCGTGCCGAATCGATCGTCGTCTCGACGCTGCGGCTGGCGCACGCCCTCGGCCTCGTGCTGGTCGCCGAGGGTGCCGAGGACCAGGCGACCGTCGACGCGCTGGCGGGCATCGGGTGCGACGTCGTCCAGGGATACCACCTCAGCCGGCCGCTGCCGCCCGACCAGCTCTGGGCCTGGCTCGGGTCGAACTCCGCCGTCGAGGCGCCGGTCGGCTGACGCCCGGCCGGCGTCGGCGGTCGGGCGGACCCCCGGCTCTCAGTCGCCGTACGGCTCGGCGCGGGAGACGTGGTAGACCGTGGCCTCGGGAGGTCCGACGAGGGACTTCTCCAGGACGCTCATCGCGCTTGCCACCTCGGCCAGCGACTCCTGCCGGTCGAGCGCGGCGCGGTCGTCGAACACCTCGGTGGCGATGAAGACGTCCGGGTCGCTGACGTCGCGGCCGATGTCGAAGCTGACCACCCCATCGACCTGCCGGCTCGGTGCGACGACGTCCTCCAGCACGCGCCGCACGTCGTCGGTCCTGTCCGGTTGGCACGTCACCCGGAAGCGCACGACGATCATGGCCGTCCTCCTGTCCCTGCTCGGCCGGCGCGGCAGCGGAGAGTCGGTGGGCGTGGGGCGCGCCGGCGTCCGCGGAGGCGTCGGTGCGCCCCGCTGGGCCGCATCCTGCTCGGCCGCCGGGACGTGTCAATGCAGGGGCGCTCGCGGGATCGAGGCGGCCCGGGATGCACGAGGGGCGCCGACCCGCTGACCGGGTGGGCGCCCCTCGGCGACGGATGCGGCGTCTCAGCTCTTGGGCACGCCGCCGGCGCGCAGCGCGCCGAGCAGGTCGTGGTTGAGCCGGGAGATCGTCTCCATCGAGATGCCCTTGGGGCAGACGGCGGAGCACTCGCCGATGTTGGTGCAGCCGCCGAAGCCCTCGGCGTCCTGCTGCGCCACCATGTTGATGACCCGGCTGTCCCGCTCGGGCTGCCCCTGCGGGAGCAGGCCGAGGTGGGTGACCTTCGCCGCGGTGAACAGCATGGCCGAGGCGTTGGGGCAGGCCGCGACGCAGGCGCCGCACCCGATGCAGGTCGCGGCGTCGAACGCGGCGTCGGCGTTGATCTTCGACACCGGCATGGCGTGCGCGTCGGGCGCGGTGCCGGTCGGGGCGCTGATGTAGCCGCCCGCCGCGATGATGCGGTCGAACGCCGAACGGTCGACCACCAGGTCCTTGATGACCGGGAAGCCGGCGGCCCGCCACGGCTCGATGTCGATCGTGTCGCCGTCCTTGAACGACCGCATGTGCAGCTGGCAGGTCGTGGTCTGCAGCGGGCCGTGCGCGAACCCGTTGATCATCAGACCGCACGACCCGCAGATGCCCTCGCGGCAGTCGTGGTCGAAGGCGACCGGCTCCTCGCCGTCCAGGATCAGCTGCTCGTTGAGGACGTCGAGCATCTCCAGGAACGACATGTCGGGGGAGATGTCGGTGAGTTGGTAGGTCACCATCCGGCCCTTGACGGAGGCGTCCTTCTGCCGCCAGACCCGCAGGGTCAGGCGCATCCCGCGCTTCTCGTCGGCGGCCGACGGGCCGGCCTTCTCCCGGCGCGGGGTCTGCGTGCTCGTCACTCGTCTCTCCGCTGGGTCACTCGTGGCTGCGCTGGGTGGTCACTTGTAGCTGCGCTGGGCGAGGTGCACGTACTCGTACTCGAGGGCCTCGCGGTGCAGGACCGGGGGCTGGCCCTCGGGCGTCCACTCCCAGGCCGCGACGTAGGCGAACCGCTCGTCGTCGCGCAGCGCCTCGCCCTCCGGGGTCTGGCTCTCGGCGCGGAAGTGGCCGCCGCAGCTCTCGTTGCGGTGCAGCGCGTCGATGCACATGAGCTCGGCCAGCTCGATGAAGTCGGCGACCCGGCCGGCGTGCTCCAGCGTCTGGTTCATCGAGTGCCAGTCGCCGGAGACCTTGACGTTGGTCCAGAACTCCTGGCGGATCTCCGGGATGCGGTCCAGTGCCTTGCGCAGGCTCTCCTCCGAGCGCTCCATGCCGCACAGGTCCCACATCAGGCGGCCCAGCTCCCGGTGGAAGGAGGCCACGGTGCGGGTGCCGTCGATCGACAGCAGCTTGCGGATCTGCGCCTGCACCGCCTCCTGTGCCTGCACGACCGCCGGGTGGTCGTCGGCCACCTTCGGGAAGGGGCCGTCGGCCAGGTAGTCGTTGATCGTGTTGGGCAGGACGAAGTAGCCGTCGGCCAGGCCCTGCATGAGCGCCGACGCGCCGAGCCGGTTCGCGCCGTGGTCGGAGAAGTTGGCCTCACCGATCACGAACAGCCCGGGGATGGTCGACTGCAGGTCGTAGTCGACCCAGAGCCCGCCCATCGTGTAGTGGACCGCCGGGTAGATCCGCATCGGGACCTCGTACGGGTCCTCGCCCGTGATCTGGGCGTACATGTCGAAGAGGTTGCCGTACTTGGCCTCGATGGCCTTGCGGCCCAGCCGCTGCATGGCCTCGCCGAAGTCGAGGTAGACGCCGAGCCCGCCGGGTCCGACGCCGCGGCCCTCGTCGCAGACGTTCTTCGCCTGGCGCGAGGCGATGTCGCGGGGCACCAGGTTGCCGAACGACGGGTAGATCCGCTCGAGGTAGTAGTCGCGCTCGTCCTCGGGGATGTCCCGCGGGTCGCGGGTGTCGCCGCGCTCCCTGGGCACCCAGACCCGCCCGTCGTTGCGCAGCGACTCGCTCATCAGCGTGAGCTTGGACTGGTACTCGCCGTGCACCGGGATGCAGGTCGGGTGGATCTGCGTGTAGCAGGGGTTGGCGAAGTACGCGCCCTTCTTGTGCGCCCGCCAGATCGCCGTGGTGTTGGACCCCTTGGCGTTGGTGGACAGGTAGAAGACGTTGCCGTACCCACCGGTGCCGAGCACGACGGCGTCGGCCATGTGCGTGGTGACCTCACCGGTGATCAGGTCCCGGGCGACGATGCCCCGCGCCCGGCCGTCGACCACGACCAGGTCGAGCATCTCGGTGCGCGGGTGCATCTCGACGTTGCCGGCCGCGATCTGCCGCTCGAGGGCCTGGTAGGCGCCGTACAGCAGCTGCTGGCCGGTCTGGCCGCGGGCGTAGAAGGTGCGGGAGACCTGTGCCCCGCCGAAGGACCGGTTGTCGAGCAGGCCGCCGTACTCCCGGGCGAACGGCACGCCCTGGGCGACGCACTGGTCGATGATGTTGACGCTGACCTCGGCCAGCCGGTGCACGTTGTCCTCGCGGGAGCGGAAGTCGCCGCCCTTGACCGTGTCGTAGAACAGCCGGTGCACGCTGTCGCCGTCGTTGCGGTAGTTCTTCGCCGCGTTGATGCCGCCCTGCGCGGCCACGCTGTGCGCCCGGCGGGGGCTGTCGTGGTACCAGAACGACTTGACCTTGTAGCCCATCTCGCCGAGCGTCGCGGCCGCCGAGCCACCGGCCAGGCCGGTGCCGACGATGATGACCGAGAGCTTGCGGCGGTTGGCCGGGTTGACCAGGCGGGCGCGGAAGCGACGGGTGCTCCAGCGCTCGGCGATCGGGACGTCCTGGGGCGCCTTGGTGTCGGCGATCGCGTCGCCGACGGTGAAGAGCTCGAGGGGCATGACGACTCCTTCGTCAGTCAACGATGCCGAGCAGGACACCGGCCGGCGCGAGCAGGAAGCCGCCGATGAGGACGAACGCGAAGACCGTCGCGGAGACGTTGAGCAGCCGCTCCCGGCGCTTGTTGCTCTGGCCCAGGGTCTGGGCGGCGCTCCAGATGCCGTGGCGCAGGTGGAAACCGAGCAGCACCAGCGCCACCACGTAGAAGGCGGTGACGAACGGGTTGGAGAAGCTGGCGACGAGCCGCTCGTACGGCGTGCTGTCGGCGCCGGCGGAGTTCACCGTGCCGAGGGTCAGGTCGAGGATGTGCCAGACGATGAACAGCGCGATGATCACGCCACCCCAGCGCAGCGTGCGGGAGGCATAGCTCTGCTGCACCGGCTTCTTGGTCACGTAGCGGACCGGCCGCGCGGCCCGGGCCTGCTTCCACAGCGAGAACGCGGCCCACATGTGCGCGACGACCGCGGCGAGCAGGACGAGCCGGATCACCCACAGCACCGTCTGGGTCGGGACCGCCGGTTCGCCGATCGACCGGATCCATCCGGAGTACTCGTTGAAGGACTCCGCTCCGGCGAAGGCCTTCAGGTTCCCGATCATGTGGGCGATCAGGTACAGCACCAGGATGATGCCGCTGACCGCCATCACGGACTTCTTGAAGACCGACGAGCTCGCCCGTCCGGTCTTCGGGGCCCTGCGCTGGGCCGGTCGCGTCACGGTCGCCACGTACCGAAGGTAGGTCCACGGTGGCTCGGCGGCCAGGTAAACACGAGGTGACACACCTCATGTAAGGAGAGCCTTCCCTGCGCTGACCTGGGGCGCGATTCCCGTGCGGCAGGGCGCCCGGCGGGTGGACACTGCCTGCGGCGCGTCGGCCCACCGGTCGCGCGCCGGCGCGCCCGGCCCGCCGCCTGCGCGCCGAGGAGGGAGGACGACGCCGTGGCAGGACCGACCCGGGGCTTCCTCGGCCGGCGGCGCGAGCGGGACCCGCGGCTGCCGCCCGGCCAGTACGACGTCGGGTCCGACTGGCCGGTGCTGACCGCCGAGCCGACCCCGCGCATCGCCCCCGAGACCTGGAGCATCACCGTCGACGGCCGGGTGGAACGGCCCACCACCTGGAGCTGGGACGAGGCGCACCGGCTGCCCCCGTCCGAGTACCGCGGCGCCATCCACTGCGTGACCACCTGGTCGAAGTTCGACACCCGCTTCACCGGCGTCAGCGTCGACACGTTCCTCGAGGCCGCCCGCCCGACACCCGAGGCCCGGTTCGTCGTGGCGACGTCCAAGACCGGCTACACGACGAACCTGCCGCTGGCCGACGTCACCGGCGGCAAGGCGTGGGTCGTCTGGGAGTTCGACGGCCGCCCGCTGCCCGTGGAGCACGGCGGCCCGGTCCGTTTGCTGGTGCCGCACCTGTACTTCTGGAAGAGCGCCAAGTGGGTCACCAGGCTGACGCTGCTGACCCGCGACCAGCCCGGCTTCTGGGAGGAGAACGGCTACCACGAGCGCGGTGACCCCTGGCGCGAGCAGCGCTACCGGGGGGACTGAGCCGTGGCCGCGCTGCACGGCGCCGGAGCGCGGGCGCCCAGCGGCGGCTGGCGGACGGCAACGGTCGTCGGCGTCGAGCACCCGGTCCCGGGCGGGGTGCTGCTGCGCCTCGACGTCACCGACCGGATCGATCACCTGCCCGGCCAGCACTACGTCGTCCGCCTGACCGCGGAGGACGGGTACACCGCGCAGCGCTCCTACTCGGCGGCCTCGGCGCCGGACGACCCCCTCGTCGAGCTGTTCGTCGAGCGGCTGGAGGACGGCGAGGTCTCCGGCTACCTCGCCGAGGTCGTCGAGCCCGGTGACGTGCTGGAGGTGCGGGGGCCGATCGGCGGCTGGTTCGTCTGGGACGGCGCGTCGCCGGCCCTGCTGGTCGGCGGCGGCACCGGCGTCGTCCCGCTGGTCGCCATGCTGCGCACCGCGCGGGCGACCGGCCGCACCGACCTGCTGCGGGTCGCCGTCGCCGCGCGCACCCGCGCGGGACTGCCCTACGCCGGGGAGCTGGCCGACGCCGGCGCGCTGCTGGCGCTCAGCCGCGAGGCGCACGGCATCCGCCCGGCCGGCCGGCTGTCGGCCGACGAGCTGCTGCCGCTGTGGGAGCCGGGCCAGACCGGCTACGTCTGCGGGTCGCCCGCGTTCGCCGAGGCGCTGGGCACGGTCCTGGTCGAACGGCTGGCTTTCGCGCCGTCCGACGTCCGGATCGAGCGGTTCGGCCCCAGCGGCTGAGGGGCCGCACCGACTGGCGGCGGGCTGCGCCCGCCGCCGGTCGACCCGGGTCAGCCGAGGGCGGGCTTCTCCTGCGTGTAGAGCCAGGCGTCGAACAGGTCGTCGAGCTGCCGGCCGGACAGCTCCTCCGCCAGCGCGACGAACTCGTCGGTGCTGACGGTGTCGCCGGCCTGGGACTCCGCCCACGCCCGGACGACGGCGAAGAACGTCTCGTCGCCGATCACCTGGCGCAGCGCGTGCAGCGTCATCGCCCCGCGGTTGTAGACCGCGCCGTCGAACAGCGCGTCCGGGCCGGGGTCGCCGGGCAGCACGGTCCAGAACGGGTCGTCGGCCGGGACGGTGGCGTAGCTGTCGTCGAACACCTGCTGGGCGGTGGCCAGGCCTTCCTTCTCCAGCCACAACCACTCGGCGTAGGTGGCGAAGCCCTCGTTGAGCCAGATGTCCTGCCAGGCCCCGAGGCGCAGGTCGTCGCCGAACCACTGGTGGGCCAGCTCGTGCACGACCACGAGGTCGCCGAAGACCTGGTCGGTGAAGAAGAAGGGCGAGTAGATCGGCCGCGTCTGGGTCTCCAGGGCGAAGCGGAGGTCGGTGCTGTCGTCGACGATGCCGCCGGCGGTGACGAACGGGTAGGGTCCGCCGAGGCCGGCCAGCCAGTCCAGCACCTCGGGCTGCCGCGCCAGCGAGGCCTCGGCGATCTCGCCCAGCGTCGGCGAGGCGGGGTCCTCCGGGTTCGACGGCGTGGTGAACAGGTCGGGGTCGAAGGCGTCCCAGTAGCGCAGGCCGGCCTCTTCGTAGGCGCGCACGTCGAACTCGCCGATGGCGACCACCGCCAGGTAGGGCGCCATGGGTTCGGCGGCCGCCCACCGCCACGTGCTCAGGCCGTCCGCCGTCTCCGTGGAGACCAGCTCACCGTTCGAGAGGGCCTCCAGACCCTCGGGCACGGTGAGGGCGACGTCGAAGGTCGCCGCGTCCAGCGGGTGGTCGTTGGCCGGGAACCAGGTCGCCGCCACGTCGGGCTGGCCGACGACGAGCGCGCCGTCGTCGGTGTGGATGAAGCCGGCGATCGTCCCCAATGCGGTCTCGATGGTCTCCGGGACGCCCTCGTAGGTGACCGTGACGGTGAACTCGCTGTCGACCGGCAACCACTGCGCGGGGGTGACGGTCAGCTCACCGGCGTCCCGCTCGAAGGTGGCCGCCGCGCCGTCGACCGTGAGCTCGCTGATGTCCAGCCCGACGAAGTCCAGGTTGAAGCTGGACAGGTCCTGGGTGGCGACCGCCCGGATGGCGGCCGTGGCGCTGAGCGCGTCGGTGGCCGGGTCGTAGCGGACGTCGAGGTCGTAGTGCTCGACCTGGTAGCCGCCGTTGCCGTCGAGCGGGTAGTACGTGTCGCCGATCCCGGGGGCACCCGGCGAGCCGGTCCGGGCCGTTGCCGTCTCCGCGGCCGCGACCCCGGGCACGAGCCCCACGACCAGCACCGTCGCCGTCGACACCGTCCACCTGCGGTCCACCGCTGCTCCCTCACGCCCGCGCCCCCCGGACAGGAGGGGTGTCGCGGACGCTAGGGCCCGGGAGGGGACGCCGCGTAGTCAAGGGCCTGCGCAGCGGCACACCCTCGGCGTGTCGCATGATCGCGCGACGACGGCGTCGCCGCAGGTGACGGGACCGTGCGGGGATCGGGTCTCCTCGGCCGATAGCATCCGGGGGGTCGCACTGCTCGGAGCGGGAGACGTCGATGACCGACGACAGCGACCAGCGCCGCGAGTTCCTGGCCCGCGTGCAGCGCCGCCACGCCGACGTCCAGGTCTGGTTGCGCACCACCCGGCCCAAGGCGCAGCGCCGGGTGGCCGTGACCATGGTGCTGAGCTCGATGTCCGCCGCCTTCACCGCCGGTCCGGCGCTGGGGGGCAACACGTTCGCCGACGCGGTGGCGAATGCCCTCGGGCTCGCCGAGAACTCGATCGTCTGGCGGCTGCTGTGCCTCGCCGCGCTCGTGGTCTCGGTGGGCGCCGCGGTGCTGGTCAACCTCGAGCGGTCGCAGAACACCGGCGCCCGGGTGGGTGCTGCGGAGTCGGCCGCCGCGGAGCTGGACGGGCTGGCCACCCTCGTGCAGGTCGGGCACCTGCCGATCGAGGAGGCCGCCAAGCTCTACCAGCAGTACACGGTCAAGATCCCGTTCGTCGCCGACGGAGTCGCCGAGCCCTACCGCGCGGCCGCCCCGTAGCCCGGCCGTCGGGTCCCGTCCGCCCGGCCGAGGGCCCGGTCAGCCGGCCGGGGCCCGGTCAGCCGGTCAGGCCGGCCTCGACCGCCAGCCGCCGCCGGAGGTCGGGCGGCAGCTCGCGCCAGTCCAGGTCGTCGAGCGCGCCGGCGAGCGCCCACAGGAAGGTGCGGGTCAGGTGCGGCGTGCCCGCGTCGGCCAGCCGGCGGAAGGCCGCGGCCGCGCCGACCGCGTCGAGATCCGCCGGCGTGCGGATGCCCACCGCGGCCAGCGCCCGCTCGCTGGCCGGCCCCAGGTTGCGCAGGTCGCGCAGCCGCGCGGGTGGGGTGGTGGACACGCCGGAAGGGTGCCGGTCGGCCGTCCCGCCGTCCAGACCGGATCGGCGCCCGTCCCGCTGTGTCGGCGCGGGCCGGGCGCCGGCTGCCGCGATGCTGTGCGGTGTGATCGTGCTCGACGCGCTGACCAAGCGGTACGGGTCGCACGTCGCCGTCGACGGCGTGACCACCGCCGTCCGCCCGGGCCGGGTGACCGGGCTGCTCGGGCCGGACGGCTCCGGCCGGACGACGATCATGCGCTGCGTCGTGGGGCTGACCCGGCCGACGTCCGGATCGGCGGTGGTGCTCGGCCGCCGGTACCGCCAGCTGGCCCGCCCGCTGCGCGAGGTGGGTGCTTTGATCGGCGACGGAGCCGGCCGGCCGCACCGCACGGCCTACCAGCACCTGCGGGCGCTCGCGCAGAGCAACGCCATCCCGGCCCGGCGGGTCGACGAGGTGATCGAGCTGGTCGGCCTCGGCTCGGTCGCGCACGAGCGGGTGCGCGGCCTGCCCTCGGCCGGCGCGCGGCGGCTGGGCCTGGCGGTCGCGCTGCTCGGCGACCCGGAGGTCCTGCTGCTCGACGAGCCGGTGACCGGGTTGGGCCCGGGCGGGGTGCGGATGGTGCGCGAACTGCTGCGCGACTACGCCGAGCAGGGCCGCACGGTGCTGCTCTCCGGTCACCCGTCAAGCGGGCTGGAGGAGACCGCCGACCACCTGGTGGTCCTCGACCGCGGGCGGCTGCTGGCCGACCTGCCGGTCGCCGACCTGCTCGGTGGAGGCGCCGGCGTCCGGGTGCGCACGCCGCGCGCCCCGCTGCTGGCGACCGCGCTGCGCGAGGCCGGCGGCCGGGTCGCGCTGGAGGTCGACGGCGCGCTGCGGGTCGACGGCCTGTCGGCGCAGGAGGTCGGCGACGTCGCCTACCTCACCGAGGCCCCCGTGCACGAGCTCGCCGTCGTGCCGCTCACCCTGGCGGAGGCCTACCTCGCCCTCGCCGACGAGACCGGCGGGGCGGCCACGTGAGCCGCCGGGTGCCCGCCCGTGCCCTGCTGCGGAGCGAGTGGACCAAGCTGCGCACCTCGCGCTCGATCGGCACGTGCCTGCTGGCCTACCTCGCGGTGGTCGCCGCGGGGGCCTGGGTGTCGCTGAGCGGCACGACCGCGCCGGCCGACCCCGCCCGGGCGGTCGCGGCGGCGCTGGTCGGCTTCGCCCCCGCGCAGCTGGTGCTCGTCGGCCTGGGCGCCCTGGTCGTCACCGGTGAGTACCGGGCCGGCACGGTGCTCGTGTCCCTGACCGCCGTGCCCCGGCGCATCCGCTGGCTGGTCGCGAAGACCGTGCTCGTCGCCTTCTGGACCGCGCTGCTCACTGCAGGGGCGGCCGCCGCGTGCGTCGCCGCCGTGCCGGTGCTGACCGCCGGGGCCGGCGGGCCGCCCGTCGGCGACCCGGTCGTGCTGCGGGCGGCCGGGGTGCAGGTCGCCGCCGCCGTGCTGGTCGTCGTCCTGGGCGTGGGGTTGGGCGCGCTGCTGCGCCGCGCCGTGCCGGCGGTCGTGCTCGGCGTCGCGCTGGTCGTCGTGCTGCCGACGGCCGCGGTGCTGAGCGGCGTGGCCGCCGTGGTCGACGTCGCCTGGTTGCTGCCCGCGCTGCGGGTGGGCGAGGAGGACCTGCTGACCGTCGCGACCCGCGGCTCGCTCGGCCTGCCGGCCGGCGGCGACGCGCTGCTCGCCGCGGCGACCGACTGGCCCACCGGCCTGGCCGTCTGCGGCGCCTGGGCACTGGCGGCCTGGGTCGCCGGCGCCGTCGTCACCGAGCGCCGCGACGTCTGACCGGGTCGGCGGACCGCAACCGCCGACCCGGCCGATCGCTCAGCCGCCGGCCGCTCGGCCCCCGGCCGCCCGGCGCGCCGCACGGGCGTAGGCGGTCAGCGCCAGCTCCTGCACCCGCCGGCCGACCGGCCCGGCGAGCCGGGCGACCGGGCCGGTCATCCGCGAGAAGAC
Source organism: Geodermatophilus sp. YIM 151500 (assembly GCF_025716945.1). Taxonomy (GTDB): domain Bacteria; phylum Actinomycetota; class Actinomycetes; order Mycobacteriales; family Geodermatophilaceae; genus YIM-151500. Next base: position 39,164 of record NZ_JAOVZT010000004.1, on the reverse strand, counting down.
GCGGGTGGTGAAGAGCACCTGCCCGTCCGGGTCGAGCCGGAGGAGGAACGCCTCCTCGCCGCTCTCCGGATGGCCGGGCAGGGTGCCGTAGCCGAAGCCGCGCTCGTCGCCGTCTGGCTGCGCCCACACGACCCGGCAGGGGATGTCGTAGCCCAGCCGCGGCAGTCCCGCGGTCAGCACGACGACGGCGCCCGGTTCGCTCGCCGGGCCGGTGGCGCGCACCCGCAGCCCCGCGCCGCGCTGGCAGCCCCAGTCGAACAGCGCGGCGGCGGCCCGCTCGAAGGCCGGCCGTCCCGAGCCGACCACCGCCGTCCGCTCGAGGTGCGGCCAGCCGGCCGGGTACCGCGCCTCGCGGGTGGCCCCGACGTCGGGATAGGTGAACGGCGCGTCGCGGAGCCGGTCGAGGTCCGCGGCCCGCAGCAGCCCCACCGCTACCGCCCGCCGGCCGGCGCGGCGCCGCGGCGGCCGGGCGGTGCGTCGACGGTCACGCCGCCAGTGTTCCCGCCGACCCCGCACGGCGCGCGGCGGTAACGTCCGGCCCACTGTGCTGCCCGCCGTCACCGCCACCCGTTACGTCACCCCGCTGCGCGAGGGTGGCTCGCTGCCGGGGCTCATGGAGGCCGACGACCTGGGCACGTACGTGGTCAAGTGGCGCGGCGCCGGTCAGGGTCTGCCGGTGCTGGTGGCCGAGGTGGTCTGCGGCGAGCTGGCCCGCGCGCTCGGCCTGCCGGTGCCGGCGCTGGTCACCGTCGACGTCGCCCCGGAGCTGGCCGTGGGCGAGCCCGACGTCGAGGTGCAGGAGCTGCTGCGCCGATCGGCGGGCCGCAACCTGGGCCTCGACTACCTCCCCGGCGCGCTGGACTTCGAGGCCGGTGCCGACGGCGTCGGCCCGGGGCTGGCCGGGCGGGTGCTGTGGTTCGACGCGCTCGTCGGCAACGTCGACCGCTCGTGGCGCAACCCCAACATGCTCTTCTGGCACGGTCGGCTCCACCTGATCGACCACGGCGCCTGCCTGACCTTCCACCACTCCTGGCCGGGCGCGGCCGCCGCGGTCACCCGGCCGTACGACGCGAGCGCGCACGCACTGGTCGAACGCGACCCGCAGGTGGCGGACGCCGACGCGGCGCTCGCCCCCCGGATCACCCGCGACCTGCTCGCCGGCGTGCTGGCACAGGTGCCCGACGACTGGCTGGACGGCGACGCCGAGGACCTCCGCGACCGCTACGTCGACCAGCTGCTGGCCCGGCTGGACGCGCGCGACGCCTGGCTGCCCGGGCTGGTCGCCACCGCGGCCGCCGGCGGCGGGGGGCGCCGCCGCGCGCCGCGCGGGGAGAACCGGCCGGCCTGGCTGGGCCCTCCGCCGCCGGAGGGGGTGAGGCAACGGTGAGCGGCTCCCGGGACACCTTCGAGTACGCCGTGCTGCGGGTCGTCCCCCGCGTGGAGCGGGGAGAGGCGATCAACGCCGGGGTGCTCGTCTACTGCCGGCAGCGCGACTACCTCGGCTCTCGGGTGCACCTCGACGTCGACCGGCTGCGCGCCCTCGACCCGACCGCCGACGCCGACGCGATCGGCCGGGCGCTCCGGGCGGCGGCCGACGTCTGCGCCGCCGCGCCGGCCGCCGGGGCCGCCGGGCGCGAGGCGCTGGGGTCCCGCTTCCGCTGGCTGACCGCGCCGCGCAGCACCGTCGTCCAGCCGGGGCCGGTGCACACCGGCCTCACCGAGGACCCGGACGCCGAGGCCGACCGCCTGCTGCGCCTGCTCGTCCTCCCCGTGGCGGGCTGACCCCCCACGGCGCCCCTCCACACGCGATCGACCTCCTCCTCACGCGATCATGAAGTCGCGGAAGCGGCGCGCCGGCGTGGAGCGGCGTGTCGCCTCCGGAACTTCGTGATCGCGTCAGCGGGGGGTCGGGGACCGGGCCCCGGGGTCAGCCGGGGAGCAGGGCGTCGATGCGGCGGGCGAGCTGCAGGTCGAGCTCGGTCACGCCGCCGGCGGAGTGGCTGACCAGCGCGAAGTGCAGGGTGCGCCAGCGCAGGTCGACGTCGGGGTGGTGGTCGAGCTCCTCGGCCACGTCGGCGACGGCTCCGATCGCGGCGACGGCGTCGCGGAAGCTGGGCAGCTCGACGGTGCGGTGCAGGCCGCCGGTGTCACCGGACCACAGCGGCAGGTCGCCGAGGGCGGCGGACAGCTCGTCGGGGGAGAGGCGCGGAGGACGCGGCACGGGCTCATCCTGCCGCCCCGGAACGGCCTCGTCCCGGGCCCGCGGCGCGCGTCGTGAGGTGGGACGAGGTCCCTCCTCAGACGTGCAGCCCGCACTCCGTCTTGCCGCGGCCGGCCCAGCGACCGGCGCGCGCGTCCTCGCCGGGGGCGACCGGCCGGGTGCACGGCGCGCAGCCGATCGACGCGTAGCCGAGGTCGGTGAGCGGGTTGACCGGCACCGAGTGCTCGGTGACGTAGGCGTCGACGTCGTCCTGGGTCCAGGCTGCCAGCGGATTGATCTTGATCATTCCGCGTGCGGCGTCCCAATCGACCAACTTGGTGTACTTGCGCGACGCGGACTCCTCCCGCCGCACGCCCGACCCCCAGGCGACGAAGCCGGACAGCGCCTGCGCGAGCGGCTGGACCTTGCGCAGCGAGCAGCACAGGTCAGGGTCGCGCTCGTGCAGCCGCGACCCGAATTCGGCGTCCTGCTCGGCGACCGACTGCGCCGGTCGCACGTCCACCAGCGTGATCGGCAGCACCGAGGTGATCCAGTCGCGGGTGCCCAGGGTCTCGGCGAAGTGGTAGCCGGTGTCGAGGAAGACGACCCGGACGCCGGGGACCGCCCGGCTGGCCAGGTGCGCGAGCAGCCCGTCGGCCATCGACGACGTGATGGCGAAGTCGTCGCCGAAGGTGTCACCGGCCCAGCGCAGCACGGTGAGCGCCTGCTCCACCGGGTCGGCGATGTCCTCGAACCAGGCGTTCGCCGCCTCGGCGAGCAGCGGCGTCGGCCGGATGGCGGTCGTCATCCCTGCTGCACCCCCGTCGCGATCAGTTGCACTCTGAATGCACGCAGACACGCTGCGCAACGCCAACCGTCGGAAGTCCCCCCGTACGGGGTGAGTTCCTCGTCCCCGCAGTACGGGCAGTGGAACGGCGGCAGGGAGCGGCCTCTTCCGGGTGTGTCCTCCGTCACGGCGCTCAGACCAGCCAGGACTCGTCGGCCCGCGCCACGTAGGCGGCGAACCGCTCGTCCGGCTCGCGCCGCTCGAGGTAGCCGCGCAGCACCCGCTCGCAGTAGTCGGCGGTCTCGGCCTTGGTCACCTTGTGGCCGCGGAACTTCCGGCCGAAGGCGGCCTCCACGCCGAGGTGCCCGCCCAGGTGCACCTGGAAGCCCTCGACCATCTCGCCGGCCTCGTCGCGGACCATCGAGCCCTTGAAGCCGATGTCGGCCGTCTGGAACCGGGCGCAGCTGTTGGGGCACCCGTTGACGTTGATCGAGATCGGCTCGTCGAAGTCCGGCAGCCGCTTCTCCAGCTCGGCGTACAGGTCCTGCGCGTGGCCCTTGGTCTCGACGATCGCCAGCTTGCAGAACTCCAGGCCGGTGCAGGCCATGGTGCCGCGGCGGAAGGCGCTCGGCCGCACCTGCAGGTCGTGCTCGCCCAGCGCGGCCACCAGGTCCTCGACCCGCTCGTCGGGCACGTCGAGGATCACCAGCTTCTGCTGCGCCGTCGTCCGGATCCGACCGGCGCCGTACGCGTCGGCCAGGTCGGCGACGCGGGCCAGCAGCGTGCCGCTGATCCGCCCCGTGCGCAGCGCGAAGCCGACGGCGTTCGCGCCGTCCTTCTGCTTCATCACGCCGACGTGGTCGCGCTCGTCGTTCCTCGGCGGCGCCGGCGACGGGCCGTCGGGCAGTCCGCGGTGCAGGTACTCGTCCTCCAGCACCGAGCGGAACCTCTCCGGCCCCCAGTCGGCCATGAGGAACTTCATCCGGGCGTGGTTGCGCTGCCGGCGGTACCCGTAGTCGCGGAAGATCGAGGTGACCGCGGCCCAGACCTCGGTGACCTCCTCCGGGCGGACGAACACGCCGATCCGCTGCGCCAGCTTGGGATTGGTCGACAGGCCGCCGCCGACCCACAGGTCGTAGCCCGCCCGGCCGTAGTCGTCGACCACGCCCACGAACGACACGTCGTTGATCTCGTGGCCGGTGCAGTGGTCGACGCAGCCGGACATCGACGTCTTCCACTTGCGCGGCAGGTTGCTGAACTCCGGATCGCCGACGTACCGGGCGACGGTCTGCGCGACGACGTCCGAGGCGTCGATCACCTCGTCCTCGAGGATGCCGGCCAGCGGGCAGTTGAGCATCACGCGCGGCGTGTCACCGCAGGCCTCGGTGGTCGACAGCCCGACGGCTTCGAGCCGCCGCCAGATCTCGGGCACGTCCTCGATGCGGATCCAGTGCAGCTGGACGTTCTGCCGGTCGGTGATGTCGGCGACGTCCCGACCGAACTCGGTGCTGATCCCGGCGACCACCCGGAGCTGCTCGCCGGTGAGCTGCCCGCCGTCGATGCGCACGCGCAGCATGAAGTAGGAGTCCTCGAGCTCCTCGGGCTCGAGGACGGCGGTCTTGCCGCCGGGGATGCCCTGGGCGCGCTGGGTGTAGAGGCCCATCCAGCGCATCCGGCCGCGCAGGTCGCCGGGGTCGATGCCGTCGAAGCCGGTCTTCGAGTAGATGTCGAGGATCCGCTGGCGCACGTCGAGGCCGTCGGAGTCCTTCTTCATCCGCTCGTTGGGGTTGAGCGGCTCGCGGTACCCCAGTGCCCACTGGCCCTGGCCGCGTTGCACCGTGTCGCGCCGGGACGGCCGGTCGCTCGTGCGAGGTGTCTGGGTCACGGTCGTACTTCTTCCTGCGCCGGACCGAGCGCGCAGGGGGGCACGCGGGCGCGGTGTCGTGGCGCTACCGATCGGGGGCGCAGCAGCCGCTGCGCGAGGGCGGGGTCAGCGCGCGGCGCGACAGACCGCGCTGGACACCAGCGCCAGGTCGATGTGCAGACGCGCGACGAGCAGGGCGCCGCGGTCCGTCATGCGCACGATGGTGCCACACGAACGGCCGGCAGGCCGCACGTGGCTCCCCGCGGACGGCGGTGTCGCGCCGGTCAGCGGACGCCGGAGGTGCGCGCGTCGCCGAAGGAGCGCCACGCGTCCTCGACGGCGACCAGCTCGGCGACCCGCGCGGGCAGCCGGCCGGCGACGACGTCGGCCAGCGTGACCTCCTCGAGCACCTGCCGGTAGGCCTCCCGCGCGGCGACCCAGACCGCGCCGAGCGCCGCGGCGGCCCCAGGGTTGTCGACGTCCTCCGGGCGCTGGCCGTGCACCTCGGCGAGGAAGCCCTGCTCGATCCGCATGACCCGCGCCACGGACACCTCCGAGGCCGGCAGCGCCAGCCGGTACCCGCCGTCCCGCCCCCGCTGGCTGGTCACCAGGCGGGCGTGCTGGAGGTCGGCCAGGATGGCCTGCAGGAAACGGACCGGGATGTCCTGCGCCGTGGCGATCCGGTCGCAGGTCAGCGCACCGGGCGCCGCGGCCGCCAGCTCCAGGGCGGCGCGGACGGCGTAGTCGACGCGAGCGGTGATGCGCACCGGCCCATCCTGCGCCTCGGGGAGGGGAGTGCGGTGCTGCGGCTGCGGTTCACCACCCTCGTGGGTGCTCCGCTGACGGTCGCCTACGACGTCGCGCAGGCCACCCCGCCGCCGTGGCCGGGACCGCTGGTGCAGGTGGCCGCCGTCCGGCCGGAGCACGACGCCTACGCCGCGGCCCCGGGCGGACGGCGCCGGCTGGCCCACACCCGCCGCTTCACCGCCACCGGCGCCGGCACGCTGGTGACCGAGCAGGTCGACTGGGAGCCACGGGTCCCCCCGGTGCTGCGGGGCGCGGTCGAGGAGCTGGTGCTGCGGCCCCGCGTGCTGCGGGCCATGCGCGACCACCAGGAGGTGTACGCCGCGGCTGCCTCCCGGGCGGCCGCGGGCGTCGTCCAGGTGGTCGGTGCGGCGATCGTCCGCGGCGACCGGGTGCTCGTGGCGCGGCGCGCCGGGGGGCCCTACGACGGCTGCTGGGAGTTCCCCGGTGGCAAGGTGGAACCGGGGGAACCGGAACTCGACGGGCTGGTGCGCGAGTGCCGGGAGGAGCTCGGTGTCGTCGTGGCACCGCAGGCGTTCCTCGGCGAGGTCGTGCTCGACGGCGTGGTCGGCGGCGGCGCGCCGGGTGCGTCGACCCTGCGGGTGTGGTGGGCCCGCGAGGCCTCGGGCGAGCTCGCGGCCGCCGAGCACGCGGAGCTCCGCTGGGTGCGGGCCGAGGAGCTCGCGGCGCTCGACTGGATCCCCGCCGACCGCCCGCTGCTGCCCGCCGTCCGGGCCCTGCTCGCCCGCTCGTGACGGGCCGCTGCCCGACATGCTGCCCGGCGTCCTGCCCGCGGTCCGCGACGGCGCCCGCACTCGGCAGGAAAGGCCGGGAATCGCGCTGAAAAAGTGACGGAACACGGGGGGTGGACGAGCGTTCGTCGCCGTCCGGACGGCCCGTCCACGGCGTGCCGTGGGGCGCCTGGGACACGAAGGTCACGAATGGGACTCGGCCGTGGACGCTCCGGAGAAGGCGCGCCTAGGGTCGCTCGCAGCGTGCCGAGAGGGCTGCGGCCTGCTGGGCGCGTCCGCACCGGGAGATCCGTCCGTCGACCGACGGGGCGAGCCGGTGCTGGTCGAACAATCCGTTCCCCCCGCCACCGCGGGGTCAGGGAGGCATGTCTCGTGAAGTTGAGCAAGCGCGGTGCCGCGCTGATCGCGTCTGGCGTCGTGGGCGCCCTGACGCTGTCGGCCTGCGGCGGTGGCGAGGACGAGGGCAGCGGCGGCGGCGGTGCGGGCGCTGCCAGCAGCGGCGGGTCGTACAGCATCTACATCGGCGAGCCCGAGAACCCGCTGGTCCCCGGCAACACCAACGAGACCGAGGGTGGCCAGGTCGTCGACTCCCTGTGGACGGGTCTGGTCGAGTACGACGCCGAGACCAACGAGGCGGTCTACACCGGCGTCGCCGAGTCCATCGAGTCCGTCGACCAGACGACCTGGACCGTCACCCTCAACGACGGCTGGACCTTCCACGACGGCTCCCCGGTCGACGCCCAGTCCTTCGTCGACGCCTGGAACTACACCGCGCTGAGCACCAACGCCCAGGGCAACTCCTACTTCTTCTCCAACGTGGCCGGGTACGCCGACCTGCAGGCGCCGGAGACCGGTGGTGCGCCCGCCGCGCAGGAGATGTCCGGCCTGCAGGTCGTCGACGACCTGACCTTCGAGGTCACCCTGTCGGCTCCCTACGCGCAGTGGCCGACCACCACCGGGTACACGGCCTTCTTCCCGCTGCCCCCGGCGTTCTTCGACGACCCCCAGGGCTTCGGCGAGCAGCCGATCGGCAACGGCCCGTTCATGGCCGAGGAGCCCTTCGTCCCCGGGCAGGGCATCACGCTGACCCGCTTCGACGACTACGCCGGCGAGGTCGCCAACGCCGAGACGTTGGAGTACCGCATCTACACCGAGCTGAACACCGCCTACACCGACCTGCAGGGCGGCTCGCTCGACATCGTCGACACCATCCCGCCGGACGCGATCGCGTCGGCCGAGGGCGAGTTCGGCGACCGGTTCATCGAGTCGGCCTACGGCGACATCACCTCGCTGGGCTTCCCGACCTACGACGAGCGCTTCGCCGACCCCGACGTGCGCCGCGCGTTCTCCCTGGCCATCGACCGCCAGGCCATCTCCGACGCCATCTTCCAGGGCACCCGGCAGCCGGCCACCTCGTTCATCAGCCCCGTCGTCGACGGCCACCGCGAGGACGCGTGCGACGTCTGCGTGCTGGACGTCGAGCAGGCCAACCAGCTCCTCGACCAGGCCGGCTTCGACCGCAGCGAGCCGGTGGACCTGTGGTTCAACGCCGGCGCCGGCCACGAGGAGTGGATGCAGGCCGTCGGCAACCAGATCCGCGAGAACCTGGGCGTCGAGTACCAGCTCCGCGGTGACCTGCAGTTCGCCGAGTACCTGCCGCTGCAGGACGCGCAGGGCATGACCGGCCCCTTCCGGTCCGGCTGGATCATGGACTACCCGGTGGCGGAGAACTTCCTCGGCCCGCTCTACAGCACCGCGGCGATCCCGCCGGCCGGCTCGAACGTCACGTTCTTCAGCAACCCCGAGTTCGACGCGCTCCTCCAGCAGGGCAACGCGGCCGACAGCAACGAGGCGGCCATCGAGGCCTACCAGGCGGCCGAGGACCTGCTCATCGCCCAGATGCCGGCTGCCCCGCTGTTCCACCGCACCAACCAGCTCGCCCACTCCGACCGGGTCAGCAACGTGGTCATCAACGCCTTCGGGCGGATCGACACGGCTGCGGTCCAGGTCACCGAGTGACGCGCGGCTGACCCGCACCGGGATGCAGGGGTGCGCCCGGCCCTCCGGGGTCGGGCGCACCGCTGCGTCCGGGGCGGGCGCTCTACGTCGTCCGGGACCGGCCCCTCCGCTGCGTCCGGGGCGGGCGCTCCGCCGCGTCCAGGGGCCGGCCCTGCCCCCGTTCCACCCGCCAGGAGGCCGGATCCCCCCGGCACTAGCCTGAGCCGACCGACCAGCCCGACCCCTCCGACCGGTCCTCACGAGGGCACCGGTCCGACATCCCTGGAGGCAGTGCATGGGGCGTTACATCGCCCGGCGCCTGCTGCTCACGATCCCCGTGCTCATCGGCGCGTCGTTCCTCATCTTCGCGATGGTGTACGCGCTGCCCGGCGACCCGATCCGCGCGCTCGCCGGTGACCGGCCGCTCTCGGAGGCCGTCCAGGCGCAGCTGCGCGCCGAGTACAACCTCGACGACCCGCTCTGGCTCCAGTACGTCAAGTACGTCGGTGGTCTGCTGCAGGGCGACTTCGGGACCGACTTCTCCGGCCGCGCCGTCCTCGACACCATCGAGCAGCGGTTGCCCGTGACCGCGAAGCTCGCCGCCGTCGCCGTGTTCTTCGAGGCGGTCATCGGCCTGGTCGCCGGCATCCTCGCCGGCATCCGCCGGGGCTCCTTCTTCGACAACCTGGTCCTCGTCACCACGACGCTGATCGTGTCGATCCCGGTCTTCGTGCTCGGCTTCGTCGCCCAGTACCTCTTCGGCCTGCGCTTCCCGATCTTCCCGACGTCCGGCATCAACGAAGGCCTCTACAGCTACCTGCTGCCCGGGCTGGTGCTGGCCAGCCTGTCGCTGGCCTACGTCGCGCGGTTGACCCGCACCAGCCTGGCCGAGAACCTCCGCCAGGACTACGTGCGCACCGCCCGCGCCAAGGGGCTCAAGCCGTCGGTCGTCGTCGGCAAGCACACCCTGCGCAACAGCCTGATCCCGGTGGTCACCTACATCGGTGCCGACGTCGGTTCGCTGATGGCCGGGGCGATCGTGACCGAGACCATCTTCAACATCCCCGGCCTCGGCCGGGCGGTGTACGACTCGGTGCTGCGCCAGGAGGGCGCCGTCGTCGTCGGCATCGTGACCCTGTTCGTCTTCTTCTACATCTTCTTCAACCTGGTGGTCGACGTCCTGTACGCCCTCCTGGACCCGAGGATCCGCTATGACTGACCAGCGTGCCGGGACCGAGCGCCGGCCCACCGAGGGACAGGTCACCGGACGGCCGCCCGAGGCCACCGACCGCGCCGAGGGGTGGGCGGCGACCACCCTCGAGGCCAAGGCGGCCGGCAGCGAGGACATCGGCGAGGCCAGCCTCTGGTCGGACGCGTGGCGCAGCCTGCGGAAGAACCCGTTCTTCCTGGTCGGCGCCGTCCTGCTGACGGTCTTCCTGTTGATGGCGGCCTTCCCGACGTTGTTCACGCGCACCGACCCGCGGGACTGCGACCTCTCCCGGTCGGCGGACGGGCCGAGCGCCGGCGCCTGGTTCGGCTACGACGTGCAGGGCTGCGACTACTACGCCAACGTGGTCCACGGCGCCCAGGTGTCGGTGTCGATCGGCTTCCTCGCCATGCTCGGTACGCTGCTCATCGGGGTGGTCATCGGCTCGCTGGCCGGCTACTACGGCGGCTGGATCGACAGCTTGCTGGCCCGGCTCGCCGACATCTTCTACGGCCTGCCGCTCATCCTGGGCGCATTCATCCTGCTGTCGGTGCTGCCCGACCGCGGCGTCCTCGAGGTCGCGCTGGCGCTCGTCGTGTTCGGCTGGATGACTGCCATGCGGCTGGTCCGCTCGACGGTGGTCTCGGTCAAGGAGGCCGACTACGTGCAGGCGGCCCGGGCGCTGGGCGGCTCCACGGGCCGGGTGCTGACCCGGCACATCCTGCCCAACGCGGTCGCGCCCGTGCTGGTCTACTCGACGATCTACGTCGGCACCCTGATCGCCGCCGAGGCGACGCTGACCTTCCTCGGCATCGGGCTCCAGCTGCCCGAGATCTCGTGGGGCCTGCAGATCAACTCGGCGCAGAACCGGCTGCGCGACGCCGCTCACCTGATCTTCTTCCCCAGCGCCTTCCTGTCGCTGACCGTCCTCTCGTTCATCCTGATCGGCGACGCGCTGCGCGACGCCCTCGACCCGAAGCTGCGGTGATGACCACCTCCGACCCGGTCCTCGAGGTCGAGGACCTCTCCGTCGAGTTCCGCACCCCCAAGGGCGTGGTCCGGGCGGTCAACGAGATCAGCTACCAGGTCGGCACCGGCGAGACGCTGGCGATCCTCGGCGAGTCGGGCTCGGGGAAGAGCGTCAGCGTGCAGGCGGTCATGGGCATCCTCGACTCGCCGCCGGGCTACGTCACCGGCGGCCGGGTGTTGTTCGAGGGGCGCGACCTGCTGACCGCCTCGGCGGAGGAGCAGCGCGCCGTCCGTGGCCCCGGCATCTCGATGATCTTCCAGGACGCGCTGTCGGCGCTGAACCCGGTGTTCACCGTCGGTCACCAGATCGCCGAGATGTTCCGGGCGCACCGCGGCACCAGCCGCAAGGAGGCCAGGGAGGCCGCGATCGAGCTGCTCGACCGGGTGCACATCCCGGCGGCGCGCCGGCGTGCCGGCTCCTTCCCGCACCAGTTCTCCGGTGGCATGCGCCAGCGCGTCATGATCGCCATGGCGCTGGCGCTGGACCCCAAGGTGCTCATCGCCGACGAGCCGACCACCGCACTCGACGTGACGGTGCAGGCGCAGATCATGGAGCTGCTGCAGGAGCTCCAGCGCGACACCGGCATGGGCCTGCTGCTCATCACCCACGACCTGGGCGTGGTCAACGAGGTCGCCGACCGGGTGGTCGTCATGTACGCCGGCCGGGTCGTCGAGACCGGCACGGTCGACGAGGTGTTCACCGACCCGACCCATCCCTACACCGAGGGCCTCATGGCCTCGGTGCCGGCGGTGGAGGCCAAGGGCACCCGGCTGCGCCCGATCGTCGGCACGCCGCCGGACCTCGCCCGCATCCCGCCGGGTTGCGCGTTCCACCCGCGGTGCCCGCGCCGGGTGCTCGAGAACGCCCCGCCCGGCAAGGACTGCGACGACGACGTCCCGCTGCTGCTGCCGGTCGGCGCGCCCGGCCGGGCCAGCGCCTGCCACTACCGCGAGGAGGTCCTGCATGCCTGAGGGGCGCGAGCCGATCCTCGAGGTCCGCGGGCTGGTCAAGCACTTCCCGCTGACCCTGGGCGTCATCGCCCGCCGGGTCGTCGGTCACGTGCACGCCGTCGACGGCGTCGACCTCACGCTGCACCGGGGCGAGAGCCTGGGCCTGGTGGGCGAGTCCGGCTGCGGCAAGTCGACCGTGGCCAAGCTGCTGATGGGCCTGGAGAAGCCGACGGCCGGGCAGATCCTGTTCCACGGCAAGGACGTCGGGAAGATGAGCGGCCGCGCGCTGAAGGACTACCGGCGCCGCGTGCAGATCATCTTCCAGGACCCCTACTCGTCGCTGAACCCGCGGATGACCGTCGGCGACATCGTGGCCGAGGGCTGGGAGATCCACAGCGACGTCGTCCCGAAGAAGGACCGGCGCAAGCGGGCCCGCGAGCTGCTGGAGCGGGTCGGCCTCAACCCCGACTACGTCAACCGCTACCCGCACCAGTTCTCGGGCGGCCAGCGGCAGCGCATCGGCATCGCCCGGGCGCTGGCCCTGCAACCGGAGATCATCGTCTGCGACGAGCCGGTGTCGGCCCTCGACGTCTCCGTGCAGGCCCAGGTGGTCAACCTGCTCGAGGACCTGCAGGACGAGTTCGGCCTGGCCTACGTGTTCATCGCCCACGACCTCTCCGTGGTGCGGCACATCTCCGACCGGGTCGCCGTCATGTACCTGGGCAGCGTCGTGGAGACCGGCACGGACATGGAGGTGTACGGCTCGCCCGCGCACCCCTACACCCAGGCCCTGCTCTCGTCGGTGCCGGTGCACGAGCCGCACCTGCGCGGGCAGAAGGAGCGGATCCTGCTGACCGGCGACGTGCCCAGCCCGGCCGATCCGCCGTCCGGGTGCCGCTTCCGCACCCGCTGCTGGAAGGCCCAGGACGTCTGCGCCACCGACCCGCCGGCGCTGGTCGACCGGGGGCAGGGGCACCCGTCGGCCTGCCACTTCGCCGAGGCGCGCCACGTCGTCCCGGTGGAGTGAGCAGGCCGGGACATCGAGGTCCTCCGGACCGCACCGCGGTGTCATCGAGGTCCTCCGGACCGCACCGCGGTGTCATCGAGGTCCTCCGGACCGCACCGCGGTGTCATCGCGGTCCTCCGGACCGCACCGCGGTGTCATCGCGGTCCTCCGGACCG
>NZ_JAOVZT010000004.1:7975-26290 GCF_025716945.1 Geodermatophilus sp. YIM 151500 | reverse complement strand
CACCGCTTCCAACGGCCGTCCCCGACCTGCGATGAGCTGCTGCGTCGCGCCTGCGCGGACCCCTCCGGGGCCCACTCGGCACGACAGGGCGGCCGCCGGGTCACCGCGTCCGGGGACAATGGCCGGGTGACCGCTGACCGACGGCTGCTGCTCGTGCACGCCCACCCGGACGACGAGACGATCACCACGGGCGCCACCATGGCCCGCTACGTGGCCGAGGGCGCGCGGGTCACCCTGCTCACCTGCACGCTGGGCGAGGAGGGCGAGGTGCTGGTGCCCGAGCTCGCGCAGCTCGCCGCCGACCAGGCCGACCAGCTCGGCGGCTACCGCATCGGTGAGCTGCGCGAGGCGATGGCGGCCCTGGGCGTCACCGACGTCCGCTTCCTCGGCGGAGCCGGCAGGTACCGCGACTCCGGCATGATCGGGACGCCGGCCAACGAGCACCCGCGCGCCTTCTGGAACGCCGACCTCGACGAGGCCGTGGCGCACGCGGTCGCCGTCGTCCGGGAGGTCCGCCCGCAGGTGGTCGTCACCTACGACGAGCAGGGCGGCTACGGGCACCCCGACCACATCCAGGCCCACCGGGTGGCCATGGCCGCCGTCGACGCGGCCGCCGACCCCGGCCACCGACCCGACCTCGGCGCGGCCTGGCAGGTGGCGAAGGTCTACTGGAGCTGCGTGCCGCGCACGGTGCTGCAGCAGGCCCTGGACGCCTTCGCCGCGGCCGGTGCCGCGTCGCCGTTCGAGGGCATCGACGACGCCGACCAGCTGCCCTTCGCCGTGCCCGACGAGTGGGTCGCCGCCGCCGTCGACGGCCGCGCCTGGCACGACCGCAAGGACGCCGCCATGCGTGCGCACGCCACGCAGATCACCGTCGACGGCCCCTTCTTCGCCCTGTCGAACAACCTGGGTCAGCCGCTGATGAGCGTCGAGCACTTCCGGCTGGTCCGCGGTGAGCGCGGCGCGCCCGGCGGCTGGCCGGAGGGCTGGGAGGACGACCTGTTCGCCGGCCTGCGCGGATGAGCGTGGTGCGCGCGACGGTGCTGCTCGCCGGCGCCGTCGTGGGCACCGCCGCCGCGGCCTGGCTGGCCGTCGTCCAGGTCTTCTGGCTGCCGCTGCGGATCGGCGGCGTGCTCGTGCCGGTGTCGGTGGCGGCCGCCGTCGTGGGGAACCTGCTGCTCGTGCGGGCCACCCACCGGGTCACCGGCTCCCGGCTGGTCGCCGTCCTGCCGGCCGCCACGTGGCTGGCCGTCGCGCTGACCGCGACCCGCCGGCGGCCCGAGGGCGACCTGCTGCTGGTCGGCGGGGGAGCGCTCGGCGCGTGGGGGCTGGCCTACCTCCTGCTCGGCGCCCTCGCCGCCGCCGTGGCCGTGGGCGGAACGCTCGCCCGCCGACCGCGACCGGCCGACGCGGTCACGGCGCCCGCGCGGCCGGTGGCGGCGGCGGGCCCAGCCGGTAGTGGTACCGGTGGTGCTCGCTGAACCCCAGCCCGCGGTAGAGCCCCGTGGCGGGCGCGTTGGCGGCCACCGTCTGCAGCACGCACGACCGTGCGCCGCGCGCGCGCGCCCAGCCGGCGAGTGCGGCCATCACCGCGGTCGCGAGGCCGCGGCGTCGGTGCCGCTCGGCGACGGTGACCGCGGTGACGACCAGCCAGTCCTCCACCACCGCGCCGCGGGCCACAGCGGCCAGCGGCGCGGGCGGCGGGTCCAGGCGGACGGCGGCGAACACCGGGTCGTCGGCGTTGACCAGCACCGCCTCGGCCACCGGCGGCAGCGGGGTGCCCCGGTACCGGTAGCCGGCCAGCCAGGCCGCGTCCGGGACGGCGGCCAGGTCGACCCGGACCGGCGGGGCGGACCAGTCGGCCAGCGGCGCGGTGAGCACCAGGACGTCCTCGTCGGCGGTCCAGCCAGCCGCGGCGAACGCGGCGTCGGCCTGCTCGGCGCCGGGCAGCGGCACCTGCGCGCGGGCGCGCAACCCCCGGGCCGCGTACCACCGGGTGACCGTGCGGACGGCGTCGGGCAGCGGCTCGGGCGGGTCGCCGACCGCGAGGACCGAGTTGGCCCGGCCGGTGAAGCCACCGCCGGCGCGCAGCAGCCAGTCGCCGTACGGCTCCTCCTCGAGCCCGCGCCAGCTCCGGGCGGCCAGCCGCTCCAGGGCCGCCACGGCGGGCGGTGCGGACGGCGGCCCGGGCATGCGCCGATCCTGCCCCGGCGCGCGCCGTCCGGCCGGGCGGCGTCCCCGCGCCCGCCCGCGGAGAGAGCGGACGACCGGTCGTGCCCGCCCCCCTGCCGCAGGGGATACTGGAGTGAACGCCCGACCCCGGCTGCGGCCGGCGGTCATCGCCAGCACGTCCCCGGGAGGGAACCCCGTGACCTACGTCATCACCCAGCCGTGCGTCGATGTCCTCGACAAGGCGTGCATCGACGAGTGTCCGGTGGACTGCATCTACGAGGGCGACCGGATGCTGTACATCCACCCCGACGAGTGCGTCGACTGCGGGGCGTGCGAGCCGGTGTGCCCGGTGGAGGCCATCTACTACGAGGACGACGTCCCGGACAAGTGGAAGGACTTCTACAACGCCAACGTGGAGTTCTTCTCCGACCTGGGCAGCCCCGGCGGTGCGGCGAAGACCGGCAAGATCGCCAAGGACCACCCGCTGGTCGCCGCGCTGCCCCCGCAGGCCTCCGACCACTGACCGGACCGCTGACCACCGCGGCGGCGCGGGCGGCCCACTCGCTGCCCGACTTCCCCTGGGACTCGTTGGCCGCCGCGCGCGCCCGCGCGGCAGCCCACCCGGGCGGCGTCGTCGACCTGTCCATCGGCACGCCCGTCGACGACACCCCGGCGGTGCTCGCCGACGCGCTGGCCCGGGCGGGCAACTCGCCCGGCTACCCGACGGCGCTGGGCACGGCCGAGCTGCGGACGGCGGCCGCCCGTTGGCTGGCCCGTCGGTTGGGCGTGCACGTCGCCGACCCGCTCGGCGCCGAGCCGTCCGTCCTGCCGACGATCGGGTCCAAGGAGCTCGTGGCCCTGCTGCCCACGCTGCTGGGGCTGCGCGGTGACGTGGGCGGCCGGGGCACGGTGCTGGTCCCCGAGGTCGCCTACCCGACCTACGAGGTCGGGGCCGTGCTGGCCGGGCTGGCCGTCCGCCGGGTCGACGAGCCGCCGTCCGACGCGCCCGGGGCGGTGCTCGTCTGGCTGAACTCCCCGGGCAACCCGCACGGTCGGGTGCTGACCGACGACCAGCTGCGCGCCTGGGTCGGATGGGGGCGCGCCCACGGCGTGCCGGTGGTCTCCGACGAGTGCTACACCACCCTGGGCTGGGACGTGCAGCCCCGCTCGCTGCTGCACCCGGCCGTGGCCGGCGACGACCACACCGGCCTGCTGGCGGTGCACTCGCTGTCGAAGCAGTCGACGGCCGCCGGATACCGCGCGGGCCTGCTGTCGGGCGACCCGGCGCTGGTGCGCCGGGTGTGGGAGGTGCGCCGGCACGCCGGCCTGCTGGTCCCCGGCCCGGTGCAGGCGGCGATGGCCGCGGCCCTGGACGACGACGCGCACGTCGACGCCCAGCGCGAGCGGTACCGCGCCCGGCGGGCGGTGCTGCTCGACGCGGTCCGGGCGGCGGGGGCCCGGGTCGACCACTCCGAGGCCGGGCTCTACCTCTGGGTCACCCGCGACGAGGACTGCTGGACGACGATCGACTGGCTGGCCGGCCTGGGCATCGTCGCCGCGCCCGGCGCCTTCTACGGGCCGGCCGGGGCCCGGCACGTGCGGCTGGCGCTGACCGCGTCCGACGAGCGCGTCGCCGCCGCGGCGGAGCGGCTGACCGCCTGACCTGAGCCCACCACGGCAGCGGGCTGCAAGCGACCCGCCAGTCCGCTGCAAGCGCTGGGGCGCACGGTGTCCTCGGCGCCACCACGGACCGTCGCGGACGGCGCCACCGGTCCCAGAGCCGCCCCGGGCGTCGACCGCCCGGCCTCCCCCGGAGGTCCCCGTGTTCACCCTCCTCGCCGTGCTGACCGTCCTCGCCGCGCTGACGCTGCTCACCGTCGCCCGCTGGCTGCAGTCGGGCACCGACGGCCGCCCGCGGGTGGTCGATCTCACCTACGTCGCGCACCCCGAGCTGTACGGCCAGGGCAGGATCGGCCTGTCCTGACGCCCGCGTCGCGGGCGCTCAGGTCGGGATGTCGAGCCGGACGACGTCGCCGGCGCCCGGCTCGGGCAGCCAACCGGCCTCCGGCGTCCACCGCTGGCCGGCGAACTCGACCGCCGCCAGTTGCAGCCGCTCGGCGTGGGCCACCGCCCACGCCGCGCCGGCCCAGCCGGCCGCCGGGTCGAGCGTGACGGCGGCGAAGCCCTCGGTGGCGGGCAGCCGCAGCTCGGCCTCCGCGGCGGCGGCCGCGGCCGCCGTCCGGACGCTGGGCCGACCCTCCACCGGGGCAGGCTGGAACGAGCAGCTGAGCGCCGTCGGCGCGCCGCCGAGGGCGGCGGTGAGCTGCTCGCCCAGCGGCTGCCAGCGCTGGTAGGCCTCGGGGAAGCCGGACCGCTGGACCCGCTGGGCCGCGTCGGTCACCCGCATCTCCGGCCACCCGGGCACCTCGACCAGGCCGTCGTAGAAGGCGTTCGCCGCGTACACCGGGTCCTGCACCTGCGCCTCGGTGCCCCAGCCCTGCGACGGCCGCTGCTGGAACAGGCCGAGCGAGTCGCGGTCGCCGTAGTCGAGGTTGCGCAGCCGCGACTCCTGCTGCGCCGTGGCCAGGGCGACCACGACGGCCCGCTCGGGCAGCCCGCGCGCCCGGCCGACGGCGGCGATGGTCGCGGCGTTGGCCGCCTGCGCGCTGGTGAGCTCGATCGAGGTGCCCGCCACCGAACAGGTGCCCGTCAACGCCGGCGGCTCCGGCCGCTGCGCGTTCCACACCACGCCCCCGACCAGGGCCGCGACCACCACGAGGACCGGCCACCAGCGGGGCGGGCTCCAGCTCCGGGCGGCCCGCGCGGCAGGGCGCCGTCCGCGGGGGACTGGTCGCCGGCCGCCCGTCACCGGCCGCCGGTGCCCGGACGAGGCCGGTCGCCGGCGGGCGGCCGGCCGTCCGGCGGCGCCGCGGGCCCGGGTCCCGGCCGGGCGCGGGGCGGTGCGGGCGGCGGTCATCGCACCGACTGTAGGAGTGCAACCTGCGCGTCCCCCGTTCCGACGCGGGGGCGGGGCCTGTCGCGTGGGCCGCGTGCCTGGCTAGCGTGTCCGGACCGTCCGCGCGACCCGAGGAGCCCGATGGACGACGTCCTGCTGCCCGGCATCACCGCCAGAGCGGAGCCGACCGCGCGGCTGAACCAGTCGGTGCTGCACCCCGGGGAGGTCGACCCGACCGGCGGCGAGGCCGTGGTCTTCGTCCACGGCAACGTGAGCTCGGCGCTGTTCTGGCAGCACACCATGCTGGCCGTGCACGGCACCGGCCTCCACCGGACCCTCGCGGTCGACCTGCGTGGTTTCGGCGGCACCGATCCGCTGCCGGTCGACGCCACGCGCGGCGTGCGCGACTGGTCCGACGACCTCGGTGCGCTGGTCGAGGCGTTGCGGCTGGAGCGCGTCCACCTCGTCGGATGGAGCCTGGGCGCCGGCGTCGTCCTGCAGCACCTGCTGGACGCACCCGACCGGGTGGCCTCGGTGGCGCTGGTGGCACCGATGTCGCCGTACGGGTTCGGCGGGACGGCGGGCCCCGACGGCCGCCTCGTGCACGCCGACGGCGCCGGGTCCGGCGGGGGAGTGGCCAACCCGGAGTTCGTCGCGGCGCTCGAGGCGGGCGACACCACGGCCGACGCCGCCACGAGCCCGCGGTCGGTGCTGCGCGCCTTCTACGTGGCCCCCGGCTCGCTGCCCCTCGACCCGCGGCTGGAGGACGTCTTCGTCGCGTCCATGCTGTCGACCCGCACCGGGCAGGACCACTACCCGGGCGACGCGACGACCTCCGACGCCTGGCCGGGCACCGCACCCGGTCGGCGGGGCGTGCTCAACACGGTGGCGCCGACGGTCTTCGACGTCTCGGGGATCGTCGACCTGCCGCGCAAGCCGCCGGTGCTGTGGATCCGCGGCGAGGCCGACCAGATCATCTCCGACACCTCGGCGTTCGACCTCGCCTTCCTCGGCTCGGTCGGCGCGGTGCCCGGCTGGCCCGGCGCGGAGGCGTTCCCGCCGCAGCCGATGGTGACCCAGATGCGCGCCGTCCTGGACCGGTACGCCGCCGCCGGGGGCGCCTACCGCGAGGTCGCGTTGCCCGAGGTGGGGCACTCACCGCACGTGGAGCGGCCCCAGGAGTTCGTCGTCGCCTTGCTCGAGCACCTGGCCGCACCCGCCGAGCAGCCCGCCCACCTCACCTGATCCCCCTGGAGCAGATTCCCCGGGGCATAGGAAGCTTTGCCTGCTCATCCGGCTTCGATCGGCAGGCAAAGCTTCCAATGCCCTAGGGGGGCCGGGGGTCAGTTGGCGTGCAGGTCGACGTTCAGCGCGCCCCAGCTGCCGGCGCGGGGCAGCGCCTCCAGTGCGCCGGTCACGCTGTTGCGGCGGAAGAGCAGCCCGTCGCGGCCCGACAGCTCGCGCGCCTTGACCACCGAGCCGTCGGGCAGGGTCACCCGTGCACCGGCGGTCACGTAGCACCCGGCCTCGACGACGCAGCCGTCGCCGAGGGAGATGCCGATGCCGGCGTTCGCGCCGAGCAGGCAGCCGCTGCCGATCGAGATCACCTGCGTCCCGCCACCGGAGAGGGTGCCCATGATCGACGCCCCGCCGCCCACGTCGCTGTCGGCGCCGACGACGACGCCGGCGCTGATGCGGCCCTCGACCATCGACGGGCCGAGGGTGCCGGCGTTGAAGTTGACGAAGCCCTCGTGCATGACCGTGGTGCCCTCGGCCAGGTGGGCGCCGAGCCGCACGCGGTCGCCGTCGGCGATCCGGACGCCGGAGGGGACGACGTAGTCCACCATCCGCGGGAACTTGTCGACGCCGTACACGGTGACCCCGCCGAACGCCGCCCGCAGTCGTGGCAGGTTCAGCGTCGCCGCTTCCACGGGGCCGGCGCTGGTCCAGGCCACGTTGGTGAGCAGGCCGAAGACGCCGGTCATGTCCGCGCCGTGCGGGCGGACCAGCCGGTGCGAGAGCAGGTGCAGCCGCAGCCAGACGTCGTGCGTGTCGGCGGGCGGGACGGCGAGGTCGGCGATCGTCGTCCGCACCCCGACGACCTCCACGCCGCGGGCCTCGTCGCTGCGCACCAGGCCGCCGAAGTCGGGGCCGAGCTCGCCGGCGAGCTCCAACGCGCCGAGGCGGGTCGTGCCCGGCGCGGCGCCCTCCGGCGCGCCCAGGCGCGGGGCGGGGTACCAGGTGTCGAGCACCGTCCCGGCGGGGGTCACGGTGGCCAGGCCGACGGCGTGGGCGGAGACGGGCGCAGCGGAACTCACGGGCGGCAACGGTACCGAGGCCGGGGCGGCGTCCCGGCCGCCGGGCGACGCACGGGCCGCCGGCCCGCGGAGGGGACCCTGACCTTGGCGCCCGGCCGGCACCCCGGCCCGCGGGCCGGGTCGCCCGTAGGCTCGGCGCCCGTGGGAACCGTGCCGCCGCTCGACCTGTCCGCCGACGTCCTCGGGCTGACGCGGGCGCTGGTCGACGCGCCGTCGGTCTCGGGGACCGAGGAGGCGCTCGCCGACGCCGTCGAGGCGGCGCTCCGGGGCGTCGGCGGCCTGGAGGTCGACCGGGTCGGCAACGCGGTCCTCGCCCGCACCAACCTCGACCGCCCGACCCGCGTGGTGCTGGCCGGGCACCTGGACACCGTGCCGATCGCCGGCAACGTGCCCGCGCGGCTGGCCGACGGCGCCCTCTACGGCTGCGGCACCAGCGACATGAAGTCCGGCGACGCGGTGATGCTGCGGCTGGCCGCGCGCTTCGGCGTCCACGGCGCCGAGCCGGTGCACGACCTCACGTTCGTCTTCTACGACAACGAGGAGGTCGACTTCGCGCTCAACGGGCTCGGTCGGGTGGCCCGCGAGCGGCGCGGGTGGCTGTACGGCGACCTGGCGATCCTGCTCGAGCCCACGGACGGCGAGATCGAGGCCGGCTGCCAGGGCACCATGCGCGCCGTCCTGGAGCTGCACGGCCGGCGCGCGCACAGCGCCCGCAGCTGGCTGGGCGAGAACGCGATCCACGCAGCCGGCGACGTGCTGACCGCGCTGGCCGCCTACCGGCCGCGCGAGGTCGAGATCGACGGCTGCCACTACCGGGAGGGGCTCAACGCCGTCCGCATCGAGGGCGGGGTGGCCGGCAACGTCGTCCCCGACCAATGCTCGGTCACGGTCAACTTCCGCTACGCCCCCGACCGCGACGAGGACGCCGCCGAGGCGCACGTCCGCGAGGTCTTCGCCGCCGCGCTGGCGCAGGGCGCGACGCTGACCGTCGCCGACAACGTGGGCGGCGCGCTGCCCGGGCTGGCCGAACCCGCCGCCGCGGCGTTCGTCGCCGCCGTCGGGCGCCCGCCGCGGGCCAAGCTCGGCTGGACCGACGTCTCCCGGTTCGCCGCCTTCGGCATCCCGGCCGTCAACTTCGGGCCGGGAGACCCGCAGCTGGCCCACACCCGTGAGGAGCACGTCCGCCTCGACCGGCTGCAGCCGGCCGAGGACGCCCTCGTCACCTACCTGTCTGGGGGGAACCCGTGACCGTCGAACCGCCCGACGGCCGCCGCCGGCGGCCCACCCGCCACCGCGGACCGATCCTGCTGCGCGGCGGGGAGCCCGACCCCCGGTACGCCGGGACGACGACCGACCAGCGGCTGCTCGACCGTCGCGGCCCGACCGACTGGGTGCACACGGACCCGTGGCGGGTGCTCCGGATCCAGAGCGAGTTCGTCGAGGGGTTCGGCCTGCTCTCCGAGCTGCCGCGCGCGGTCAGCGTGTTCGGCAGCGCCCGCACGCCCCGCGACCACCCGCACTACGCGGAGGGGATGAAGCTGGGTGCCGCGCTCGCCGACGCCGGCTTCGCGGTGATCACCGGCGGCGGGCCGGGCGCGATGGAGGCGGCCAACCGCGGCGCCTCCGAGGCCGGCGGCCTGTCGGTGGGGTTGGGCATCGAGCTGCCGTTCGAGCAGGAGCTCAACGAGTGGGTCGACGTCGGCATCTCGTTCCGGTACTTCTTCGTCCGCAAGACGATGTTCGTGAAGTACGCGCAGGCGTTCGTCATCCTGCCCGGCGGCTTCGGCACGCTCGACGAGCTGTTCGAGGCGCTCACCCTGGTCCAGACCCGCAAGGTCACCCGCTTCCCGGTCATCCTGTTCGGCAGCGACTACTGGAGCGGGCTGGTGGAGTGGATCCGCGCCACCCTGGTCGAGTCCGCCACGATCAGCGCCGTCGACCTGGAGCTGTTCAGCGTCACCGACGACGTCGACGAGGTCGTCCAGCAGATCCAGGAGGCCGAGTCCGCCCGGCAGCGGGAGGGTGTCCCCGGCGGCGGCATGCGCTCGCTGCCGCCGCCCACCGGGCCCAGCGACGCCTGACCGTGCTCGGGTTCCTGGCCTCGGTCGTCGGCGTCCTGCTCGTCGCCGGGCTGCTGTTCCTCGGCGCGTCGGTGCTGCTCGGCCGCGGCGAGACCCAGCCGCCGGCCGAGCTCGACCGCTCGCCGGTCGAGCTGCCCGACGACCGGCCGGTGACCGGCGACGACGTGCGGGCGCTCACCCTGTCGGTCACGGTGCGCGGGTACCGGATGACCGAGGTCGACTGGCTGCTGGACCGCTTCGCGCAGGCCCTCGACGAGCGCGACCTGGAACTCGCGCTGCTCCGCGGCCGCCTGCGGGAATGCGAGGAGGGGTCCGCGGCGTCGTCTGCTGACAGCGCGGCCCCCGGTGGAGCACCGGACGGTGACGGCGCCGCCGCCGGCCCGCAGGACCCGACGGCCGAGCACGGGGAGCGAACGGGTGCCTGAGCTGACGCTGTCGATGGACGTCGAGGTACCGCCGGAGCAGGTGTTCGCCGCGCTGGCCGACTGGTCGCGCCAGGGTGAGTGGATGCTGCTCACCGACGTGGCACCGGTCGGCGGCGCGGCGCACGGCGTCGGTGGGCAGGTCCGCGCCGTCACCGGGCTGCCGGTCGGCGGGCGTCGGCGGGGCGTCCTGGACACGTTCGTGATCACCGCCTGGGATCCGCCGCGGCGGATCGACGTGCGCCACACCGGGAAGGTCGTGCGCGGCACCGGCACCTTCGAGGTGGTGCCGAAGCTGGCCGGCTCGACCTTCGTCTGGTCCGAGCAGCTCGACCTCCCGCTCGGCGCGCTGGGTCGCCTCGGCTGGCCGATGGTGCGTCCGCTGTTCGCCTTCGGTGTCTGGCTGTCGCTGAGCCGGTTCCGCGACTTCGCCCGCCACTACGCGGGGTGAGCCGCGACGGGGGTGCGCCCGGTCGGCGGGTGACCCCCGCGGCCGGGAGCACCCCCGCGACGGGAGCGACCTCGCGACGGGAAGCGACCACGCGGCGGGGAGCGACCTCGCGACGGGGAGCGACCACGCGGCGGGGAGCGGTCCCCGGGTCGGCGGTGGGCGCTCGCCGGGAGGTCAGCGGCGGGCGCCCACGAAGGCGAGGGCTTCGCGGGCGAGGGCCTCGTCGTCGGCCGGGTCGCCCGCCAGTGCGACCCACTCGCGCATCCGCCGGCCGCTGCCGTTCTCGAACGGTGCACCCGCGCCCGCGTCGACCAGTTCGGCGACCCGCTCCCGCGGGAGCTTGAGCACGACCCTGCCCTGCACCGCCATCGCGAAGATCGAACCGTCGACCCGCAACGTGTCCGCGCCGAACCGCCGTCCGCCGGAGGCGTCCGGCAGCGCGACCCCGGGCTCGCCGGACAGGGCGTCGACGAGTGCGGCGAAGCGGCTCCCGGCGTCCACGGCCGCCATCCCACCCACCCGCGCCGGACGGCGCAAGCGGCGCGACGCCCCGGTCCGGTTCCGCTCCACCGGTCAGCGGCGGGCGCGGACCGTGGCCACGACGGCCCAGACCGCGGCGACCAGCAGCGTGGCACCGACGAGCAGCGAGAGGTTGCGGCCGTAGTCCAGCGGCAGGAAGCCGGGCTCGTCGACGTCCCCGGGGTCCAGGACGAACAGGATCGCCAGCACGATCAGCAGCGCGCTGACGACCAGCCCGACCACGACCGGGGCCCGGGCCGGCCTGGGCAGCAGCCGGGCCAGCAGCGTGCCGACCGCGGCCACCAGCGGGGCGACGAGCAGGTCGTGCACCAGCACGCCGCCGACGAACCAGGCCAGCCACGGGACGAGCGGCACATCCTCGGGGTGCTGCAGCACCCCGAGCACGCCCCAGCCGACGGCGAGCAGCCCGGGGACGACGAACAGCCACCGCCACCACGGCCGGACGGCCGAGGCCAGCGGCCGGTCGGGGTCGGACGCGTAGGGGTCGGCGGCCAGCCGGTCGGCGGTCGCCGCGGACGGCGGGACGTCGGTGGTCACGCCGGTTCCACCTGCCGCAGCCACTTGGTCTGCATCACGCCGGGCCGGTTCGGGGCGATCAGCCGCACCGGGAACCCGTGGTCGAGGCTCAGCGGCTCCCCGTTCAGGCGCAGCGCCAGCAGCGTGCGCGGGTCGGCCGCCTGCGGCACGTCGACGACGCTGGAGTCGTACCGCCCGCCCGGCTGCAGCGAGAGCACCCGTACCGCCGTGCCGGCGGGCAGCCCGGCCAGCCGCAGCAGCTCGCGCAGCCGGACGCCGGTCCAGTCGCCGGACGCGCTCCACCCCTCGACGCAGGCGATCGGCAACCGCTCGGTGGCCTGCGGCAGGGCCCTCAGGTCGGCCGGCGACAGCTCCAGCCGCTGCGGGCCGGCCACGACCAGCCGGTAGTCGTCGGCCCGCGCGGTCTCCAGGACGCCGGCGTTCTCGGCGGTCTGGTTGACCGGCACGCCCTGCGGCCCGACGGTCGGCAGGCGGGGCGCGAGGACGGCGACCGGGCCGAGCGGTCGCAGCGTCTGGCCCACGGTGGTGAGGGTGACGGCGCTGACGCCGAGCCCGGTCGCCAGCACCAGGGCCCGCCGCGACACGGCGTGCTCCTCGGCGGCGGCGTCCCGCTCGCGCACCTCCACCGCGGCGTCAGGCGCCAGTCCCGCCGTCCGACCGGGGGAGCCGGCGCGGGCCAGCCCGCGGCGGATCTCGGCGGCCTTGGCGCCCACGTGCACCGAGATCGCACCGATGGCGATCCACCCGGTCCAGTAGTGCGCGGTCGGGAAGAAGAAGCCGAACGGGTACCACTGGGCGATGTTGACCAGCCCGGTGGCCAGCTCGAAGACGCCGGCGCCGACCAGCACGAGCACCGACAGCCGGCTCACCGCGCGGGCCGGCGAGCCGGCGGGCGGCCACTCGAACAGCAGCGGGTGGACCGTCCACAACTTGACCAGCAGCAGCGGGATGGCCGCCAGCCCGGCGGCGACGTGGACGCCCTGCGTCACCTGGTAGGCCCACACCGGCGACGCCGGCCAGGTGAACCAGCCCTGGGGGTCCTGGATCTGGTCGCTCAGCACGCCGGTGAGGAAGCAGACGAGGAACGCCGCGCCGAGCCACACCCCGGTGTTAGCGGCCCGCCGCTCGGAGTGCAGCGGGCTGGGGAAGGCGTCGCGGCGGAACGGCCCGCGGCGCAGGCCGTCGGGCGGGCCGGGCAACCGGGCGCCGAGGAGCCGGTCGAGCCGGTCGGCGGCGCGCGTCACGGTCGCTCCCCGCGGGGCCCCGCGGGCACGGTCACGCGGCACCCCCCAGGGCGGCGGCGATCTCCTCGACCACGCGCCGGGTGCGGGTGCCGGGGCCGCACTCCGCGGCCACGGCGACCGCGTCGGGGAAGTGGTCGATGTCGGTCAGCTCCGGCAGGTCGAGCAGGGCCAGCCCGGCGGCGACGAGCGCCTCGCGGGTGCGCGCGGCGGTGTCGTCGCGCGACATCGGGACGTCGGCGAGCACCGCGGCCGGGCCGGGGGAGTGCAGCCCGAGGGCCCACCAGCCGCCGTCCGGGGCAACGCCGAGCACGGCGGTGCCGGGCCCGCCCTCGGCGAGCCGGGCCAGGCAGCCGGTGAGCAGCTCCGGCGTCACCTGCGGGGTGTCCATGCCGATGAGGAGGGTCGGCAGGTCGCCGTCCGGCCCGGCCATGGCGTCGCGGAAGGCGGCGGCCAGCCGGGTGCCGAGGTCGCCGTCCGCCTGGGGGACGACGGTGCAGTCGGTGAGGTCCAGCGGGCCGCGGTAGCCGTCGAGGGCCACGACGCGGCGGGCGGCCGGGGTCGCCCGGACCGCGTCGAGGGTGTCGCCGACCGCGGCGGCGGCGATGGCCGCGGCCTGCTCCGGCGTGCACGGCGGGCTGAGCCGGGTCTTGCTCCGGCCGGGCACGGGTGCCTTGGTGATCACCAGGAGCTGCACCTTCACCGGGCCAGCACCCGGCGCATGTCACGGACCGCCCGGTACGTGCCGAGCAGGGTGCCGGTCACCTTCGACCGCGTGCCCTCGGCGCGGGGGGCGTAGTCGACGTCGACCTCGCGGATCCGCCAGCCGGCGTCCGACGCCCGTGTCACCATCTCCAGGGGGTAGCCGAAGCGGCGGTCGCCGAGGTCCAGCCCGAGCAGCGCCTCGCGGCGGGCGGCGCGCATCGGGCCGAGGTCGTGCAGCGCGAGGCCGGTGCGGCGGCGCAGCAGCACGGCGAGCGCGGTGTTGGCGACCCGGGCGTGCAGCGGCCAGGCGCCCCGGCCGGTGGGCCGGCGGCGGCCGAGCACGAGGTCGGCCTCGCCGGCGAGCACCGGGTCGGCGACGCGGGGCAGCTGGGCGGGGTCCATCGACCCGTCGGCGTCGCAGAAGCACACGACGTCGGCGGTCGCGGC
This sequence comes from Geodermatophilus sp. YIM 151500, assembly GCF_025716945.1. Lineage (GTDB taxonomy): Bacteria > Actinomycetota > Actinomycetes > Mycobacteriales > Geodermatophilaceae > YIM-151500. Next base: position 12,420 of record NZ_JAOVZT010000004.1, on the reverse strand, counting down.
GTCCAGGCCGCCGTGCGCCGCCGCGCCGAAGCCCCGCTCGGGCACGTGCACCACGAGCGCTCCGGCGTCGGCGGCGATCTGCGGGGAGCCGTCGGTCGAGCCGTTGTCGGCGACGATGGCCCGGTAGCCGTCGGGCAGTCGCGACAGCACCCAGGGCAGGGCGCCGGCCTCGTCGAGGCAGGGCAGCACGACGTCGGGCACGCCCGGACCGTATCCGCGTTGGACGACCATCGCGGGGTGTTCGCAGCCGGCGGCCCGCGCGGATGCGGCACCCCGGCCGGGTGCGGCCGGACGGCACCGGCGCGGCCGGCCACCTACCCTGCCGGTGGTGAGCCGAGCCGACGCCCGCCCCGACCGGGCGCCGTCCCGGAGGGCGGAGCGCCGGCCGCTGCTGGCTGTGCTGCTCACCGCCGCCGTCGTCGTCGCGGTCGGGATCGTCGGAGGGCTGCTCGACCGCGCCGGCACCGACCTGCACCTGCTCGGCGGTGTGGTGCTGCGCGGCGGGTTCACCGCGGTGGTCACGCCCGGCGCCGTGCTGCCGGTCGTGGTCGGCGCGCTGGGCGTGGCGTGGGCGCCCCGGCTGGCGGCGCGGCTGGGCTGGCGCGCGTTGCTCGCCGCCGCGGGGGCCGGGGCGGCGCTGTGGGCGTGCGCCCTGGGACTCAGCGGCGGCCTGACCCGGCTGACCGAGCCGCTGGCCAGCCGCTACGAGTACCCGTACGACGTCGACCGGGTGGGCTCGCTCGGCGGGTTCCTCGCCGGGTTCACCGCGTCGGTGCCGGCCGACGCCGCCGACCCGTGGACGACGCACGTCGCGGGCCACCCGCCCGGCGCGCTGCTGGCGTTCGTGCTGGCCGACCGCCTGGGGCCGGGCGCGCTGGCCGGTGGGGCGGCGCTCTGCATCGCCGTCGGTGCGTCGGCGGTGCCGGCGGTGCTGGTCGCGGTCCGGGCGCTGGCCGACGAGGCGACCGCCCGCGGCGTGGCGCCGTTCGCCGTGCTGGCGCCCACCGCGCTGGTGGTCGCCACCAGCGCCGACGCGCTGTTCGCCGGGGTGGCGGCGTGGGGGATGGCCGCGCTCGCGCTGGCCGCGGCGCGCGAGCCCGGGCCGGGGGCCGATCTACGGGCGCTCACCGGTGGGCTGCTGCTGGGCCTGGCGTTGTTCCTGTCGTTCGGGCTCGCCGCGCTGGGTCTGGTCGCGCTGGGCGTCGTCCTCGTGCAGCGGGACCGGCTGGGTGGGGGCGGCGTGCTGCGCCTGCTGGCGGTCGGCGCGCTCGGGGTCGTGGTGGTGTTCGGGCTGTTCGCCGCCGGCGGCTACGCGTGGTTCGAGGGGCTCGCCGCGGCCGCCGAGCGGGTGCGGTCGGGGCCCTCGTACGCCGACCGGCCGTTCGCCTTCTTCGTCTTCGCCAACCTCGCCGCGGCCGCGGTCGTCGCCGGTCCGGCCGCGGTCGGCGGGCTGGCCGGCGTGCGGCGGGTCCCGGTCGCGGTCCTGCCGCTGGCCGCGCTCGCCGGGATGCTGGTCAGCGACCTGACCGGGCTGGTCCGGGGGGAGACCGAGCGCATCTGGCTGCCGTTCACCGTCTGGGTGGTGGCGGCGACGGCGTTCCTGCCGCCGGCGTCGCGGCGGTGGTGGCTGGCCGGCTCCGCCGTCCTGGCCGTCGTCGTGGAGGTGTTCGTCCGCACCGAGTGGTGAGCCGCTGCCGGCCCGGTCCACCCGGCCGTGACAATGGCCGGGTGACGCCGCGATGAGCCGACGGGGCTGGGTGCTGTTCCTCGCGATGTCCGTCATCTGGGGCATCCCGTACCTGTTGATCAAGGTGGCCGTCGACGAGGTGTCGCCGGTGCTGGTCGTGGTCGCCCGGTGCGTGATCGGCGCGGCGCTGCTGCTGCCCTGGACGATCGCCCGCGGCGAGCTGCGCCCGGCGCTGCGGCGCTGGCGGCCGCTGCTGCTGTTCACGGTGCTGGAGATGACCGGTCCGTGGCTGCTGCTGTCGTGGGGCGAGCAGTCGCTGACCAGCTCGCTCACCGGGCTGCTGGTGGCCACGGTGCCGTTCGTGGCGGCGCTGACCGCGCGGCTGTCGGGCGACGTCGACCGGCTGACGCCGGTGCGCGTCGCCGGTCTGGTGATCGGTCTGGGCGGCATCGTCGCTCTGCTCGGCCTGGACGTCGGAGCCGCCGAGCTGCTGCCGATCGGGGCGCTCGCCCTGGTGGTCGTCGGCTACGCGACCGCGCCGATGGTGGTGACCCGGGCGCTGCCCGACGTGACCGGCGTGGCCGCCAGCGCGGTGGCGCTCACCGTCACCGCCGTCGTCTACGCGCCGTTCGCCCTCGCCGACCTGCCGCGGCTGCCGGCCGCCTCGGGGCGCGCGCTGCTGTCGCTGGCGCTGCTCGGCGTGGTGTGCACCGCGCTGGCCCTGGCGCTGTTCTTCGCGCTCATCCGCGAGGTGGGGCCGCAGCGTGCGCTGGTGATCACCTTCCTCAACCCGGCGGTGGCCGTGCTGCTCGGCGTGCTGCTGCTCGGCGAGCCGTTCACCCTCGGCCTCGCGATCGGGCTGCCGCTCATCCTGCTGGGCTGCGTGCTCGCCACCCGGCGGAGCGGCCCGCGGACCGCCGTCCCGGCACCGGCCGCGGACGCCGCGGCCCGCTGACCGCCGACGACGGGTGGCGTACGACTCAAGGTTCCCGCCCGGCTGCCGAAGCTTCCTCCGCCGCTCGCGCCCGCGGGCATGCGGACGGGAGGCCCCGTGGGGAGGCAGGACGCCGGCCCGCCCGACCGGGACGACGAGCGCCGCCGGCGCCGCGCGGCCTGGTTCTGGCGCGTCCTGGCGCTCCTGCTCGTGTTCTGCCTGGCCACCCTCTGCGGCGGTTCGGCCCCGATGCGCACCCCGTCGCTGGACCCGGTCAGCACGCAGCAGCCCGTCCCGCCGGCCGACGTCCGGGTCACCGCGGAGGGCGACCGGTACCTCGACGTCGCCTGGTCGGCGGCCCCGGAGACCGCGCTCACCGGCTACAACGTCTACCTCGACGCGGACACCGAGCCGGCGGCGAGCGTTGCCGCTCCCACGACGACGGCGCGGCTCACCGGCCTCACCAACGGCCGGACCTACGCGGTCACCGTCACCACCCGGACGCAGGGGTTCCTCTTCACGCCGTACGAGGGCGTGCGCAGCGCTCCGGCCTCCGGCACCCCGCGCGACTCGGTGCCTCCCGCGCCGCCGACCGGGGTGTCGGCTACCGCGGGGGACGGCCGCGTCGACCTCGTGTGGACGCGCAGCGCGTCGACCGACGCGGCCGCCTACCGCGTCGTGCGGACCGGCCCGGACGGGACGACGCTGATCGACGTGCCCGGCGGCGCCGGGGTGACCGCGCAGCCGGACACCGCCGTCGTCAACGGGACGACCTACACCTACGCGGTGCAGACGCGCGACACCTCGGGCAACTGGTCGGCACCGTCGTCGCCGGCCGTCGCGGCCACCCCGCAGGACGCCACGGCGCCGGCGGCGCCGGTCGGGCTGACCGCCGCACCGGGCAACGCGGAGGTCCGGCTGCGCTGGACGGCGAACGAGGAGCCGGACCTCGCCTCCTACCGGGTGCTGCGCGACGGCGTCGAGGTGGCCACCGTGCCGGCGGGGACGACGGCGTGGCTGGACACCGGCCTGGTCAACGACCGCTCCTACGAGTACCGGCTGGTTGCCGTCGACGCCGTCGGCAACCGGTCCGCCGCGTCGGCGCCGGTGACCGCCACGCCGTCGAACCCGTCCCCACCGTGGGACCTCGTCGCCACCCCGGGGGACCGCCGGGTCGACCTGACCTGGACGGCGAGCAGCCACCCCGACGTGACGTCCTACGTCGTGCTGCGCGACGGCGTCGAGGTGGCGACCGTGACCGGCACCAGCTGGACCGACACCGGCCTGGTCAACGGTGTGGAGTACACCTTCACCGTCGTGGCCGTGCACCGCGCGGGCATGCGCTCCCCGGAGTCCGCGCCGGCCAGCGCCACGCCGCACGAGACGACGCCCCCGGCCACCCCGGCGGACCTCACCGCCGCGCCGGGCGACGGGCAGGTGGTGCTGTCGTGGGCGGCGAACGGCGAGCCGGACCTGGCCGGCTACGAGCTGCGCCGCGACGGCGTGCCGGTGGACCCGCAGCCGGGGACGGCGACGTCGCACACCGACACCGGGCTGGTCAACGGCACGACCTACACCTGGACGCTGGTGGCCGTCGACGTCCACGGCAACCGGTCACCGGCCGCGACGGTGTCGGCCACGCCGCGGGACACGACCCCGCCGGCGGCGCCGTCGGGCTTCACCGCCGCGCCGGGCGACGGCCAGGTGGTGCTGACGTGGGCGGCGAACGGCGAGCCGGACCTGGCCAGCTTCGAGCTGCGCCGCGACGGCGTGCCGGTCGACCCGCAGCCGGGGACGGCGACGTCGCACACCGACACCGGGCTG
>NZ_JAOVZT010000004.1:0-7875 GCF_025716945.1 Geodermatophilus sp. YIM 151500 | reverse complement strand
GTCAACGGCACGACCTACACCTGGACGCTGGTGGCGCTCGACACGGCGGGCAACGCCTCGGCGCCGTCGACCGTCTCCGCGGCGCCGGTCGCACCGCCTCCACCGCCTCCACCGCCTCCCGCCGACCCCGCCCCGGCGGCACCGACCGCGGTCTCGGCCACCCCCGGCGACCGGCAGGCCGTCGTCCGCTGGACCGCGCCGCCCGACGCCGACGTCGTCGGGTACGCCGTGCTCTTCGAGGACGGCAGCACCGCCGCGACGGCCCCGGCGCCGGCCGGCTCGGTCACCGTGACCGGGCTGACCAACGGCACCACCTACCGGCTGACCGTGGTCGCCGTGGACGCCGGCGAGAACGTGTCCCCGCCCTCGGCGGAGGTCGTGGTCACGCCGGCCGCCCCCGTCACCACCGTCGGACCGGAGGGCGCCGGGCAGAGCGGGGGGCTGGCCGCGAGCGGGGACGGCCGGTTCGTGGTGATCGGGACCAGTGCGCGCCTGGACCCCTCGGACACCAACAGCGCCTACGAGCTGCACCTGCGCGACCGGGGCACCGGGACCGCCGTCCGGATCGCGCCGCTGCCCGGCTACGCCACGGGCGCGACCGACCCGACCAACACGGCCGCACCGGCGGTCAGCGACGACGGCCGGTACGTCGCGCTGGCGACCATCCAGGCGCTCGACCTGGCCGAGGACCGCAACGGGACGGCCGATGTGTACCGACTCGACCGCTCGACCGGACGCTGGGGGCTGGTCAGCGTCCCGCAAGGCGGCACGGTGAGCTACACGACGCCGGGCACGGTCCTGCACACGGGGACGTCGATCGAGGCGACCAGCCCGCCCGTGGCCATGTCGGCCGACGGGCGGCTGGTGCTCTTCTACTCGTCCCGCGCCGACCTCGTCGCCGGCGACACCAACGGTGTCGACGACGTCTTCGCCAAGGACATGGTCACCGGCGCGGTCACCCGCGTGTCGACCACGGCCACCGGGGGCGACCTGCCGCACGCCGCCCTCGGTCCCGCCCTGACCCTCACCCCGGACGGCCGGTTCGCGCTCTTCACCGCGGCCGCCTCGGGCCAGGCTCCGGTGCTCTACCGCAAGACCCTGTCCGGGACGGGCGCGGGCGAGGCCACCGTCGTCTCCACCGTCCTCAAGGGCGCGTCGACGAAGACCTACTCCGTCGAGCGCGACGCCGGCCATGCCGCCATCAGCGACGACGGCAGGTACGTGGCGCTGGTCACCGCCTCCAAGGTCATCGACAGCACGTCGACGAGCCTCTACGGCAACGCCTACGCCTACCGGAAGGACACGGTCACCGGCGCTGTCGTCGCCCTCGGCGACCCCGCGAGACGGGTCCACCGCGAGGATCGCGTCGAGCTCGACCCGACCGGGCGGTACGCCTTCTTCCTCACCCAGGCGGCGTTCGTCGCCGCCGACACCAACGGGCGGCCGGACCACTACCGGCGCGACCTCGACGGCGGGGTCGCCGGGCCGGTGGTCCTGGTCACCGCCGACGCCGGCGGCCGGTCGGCGGCCGGGCCCGGTGGGTCGGTGACCAAGGCCGAGCGCGGGCCGCTGGCCGCGCTCACCGGCGACTCGGTGCTCGTCACGACGTCGCAGGCGCTGCTGCCGTCGGACACCAACGCGCTGCGCGACCTCTACGGCAAGGACCTGCTCACCGGCGCGGTCGGCGTCCCGCTCGGCTGAGAGCCGACCAGAGCGGCGCTGTGTCACGGCGCCGGGCGCAGCGGCGCTCTGGCACGGCGCCGGGCGCAGCGGCGCTCTGGCACGGCGCCGGGCGCAGCGGCGCTCTGTCACGGCGCCGGGCGCAGCGGCGCTCTGTCACGGCGCCGGGCGCAGCGGCGCTCTGGCGAACTCGCGCATGCCGTCCTCGAAGGCGACCCGGGCCCGGAAGCCGAGCTCGGCGTCGGCCCGGGCCGGGCTGGCCACCACGTGCCGGACGTCACCCGTGCGGTACTCGCCGGTGACCACCGGGTCGGGCCCGCCGAACGCCTCGGCCAGGGCGCGGGCCATGTCGCCGACCGTGTGCGGCACGCCCGAGGCGACGTTGTAGGCCCGCAGCCCGCTGTCCGGCGGCGGTGCCTCCAGCGCGCGCAGGTTCGCCGCGGCGACGTCGCTGGCGTGCACGAAGTCGCGCTGCTGGCCGCCGTCCTCGAAGACCCGCGGCGGGCTGCCGGCCTCGAGGGCCGAGCGGAAGATCGACGCGACGCCGGCGTAGGGGGTGTCACGGGGCATGTGCGGGCCGTACACGTTGTGGTAGCGCAGCGCGATCGCGCCGCCACCGGTGGCGCGGGCCCAGGCCGCGGTCAGGTGCTCCTGCGCGAGCTTGGTGGCCGCGTAGGTGGTGCGCGGGTCGGGCGGCGTACCCTCGCCGACCTCGCCCCAGGCCAGCTGCCGCCCGCAGACGGGGCAGGGCGGCTCGAACCGGCCCACGTCGAGGTCGGCGCGGCGGCGCGGGGCGGCCGGGACGACGCCGTGCTCGGGGCACTCGTAGCGGCCCTCGCCGTAGACCACCATCGAGCTGGCCAGGACCAGCCGGCCGACGTCCGCGCGCGCCATCGCGGCGAGGAGGACGGCGGTGCCCAGGTCGTTGATCCCGGCGTAATCGGGCATGTCCTGGACGTCGACGCCGAGGCCGACCATCGCCGCCTGGTGGCTCACCGCGTCGACGCCGTCCAGCGCCCGGTCGACGGTGACCGCGTCGCGGACGTCGCCGACGACCAGGTCCACGCCGTCCAGCCCGGCCGGGCCGTCGGCGTAGCGCGGGTGCACGGCGGGCAGCAGCGCGTCGAGCACGCGCACCTCGTGCCCGGCCGACCGGCAGGCGGTGACGACGTGCGAGCCGATGAACCCCGCCCCTCCGGTGACCAGCACGCGCACGCGGGAACTGTCGCACCCCGCGGCTACCGTCGCCGCTCGTGGACGAGCTGCCGCGATGCGCATGGGCGACGAGCGCCCCCGAGTACGTCGTCTACCACGACGAGGAGTGGGGCACGCCGCTGCGCGGCGACGACGCGCTGTTCGAGCGGCTGTGCCTGGAGGCGTTCCAGTCGGGGCTGTCCTGGATCACCGTCCTGCGCAAGCGGCCGGCGTTCCGGGCCGCCTTCGCCGGCTTCTCCATCGACGCGGTGGCGGCCTTCGGGCCGGACGACGAGGCGCGGCTGATGGCCGACGCGGGCATCGTCCGCAACCGGGCCAAGATCACCGCCGCCGTCCGCAACGCCCGGGTGGCGCAGCAGGTGCCCGAGGGCCTCTCGGCGCTGCTGTGGTCGTTCGCGCCAGCCAGGCCGCGGCCGCGGCCGGCCACGCTCACCGACGTCCCGGCGACGACGCCGGAGTCGACGGCGATGGCCAAGGAGCTCAAGCGGCGCGGCTTCGTCTTCGTCGGGCCGACGACCGCCTACGCGCTCATGCAGGCCACCGGCATGGTCGACGACCACGTCACCGGGTGTTTCCGGGCCCGGGCGGGCGCGGCGAGCGGCGCACGGTAGAGGGGCTCGTGTTGGACGAGCGACGCCCATACGGGATCATGGGTCCCGGTTCTCACAGCATCGACGGATGCCACACCGCGGCCGGCCGGCGCCAGCGGATGGCCGGTGAAGGAGGCACGCATGGCGGCCATGAAGCCGCGCACGGGTGAGGGTCCCCTCGAGGTGACCAAGGAGGGCCGCGGCCTGGTGATGCGCGTCCCGCTCGAGGGCGGTGGGCGCCTGGTCGTCGAGCTGTCGCCCGACGAGGCGGCGGCGCTGTCCGAGGCGCTGAAGGGCGCGACCAGCTGAACTCCGTCACGCGCCCGTTCTCGGGCGGCCCCACGCGGGAGGACGCGGCCCCGGCCACCGGCAGCTCGCCGGCGACCGGGGCCGCACCGTTGCCGCGCGTCGAGCTGCTCGCCGCGCTGCCTCCCTTCGCCGACGACGACGTCCTGGCCGTGCCCGTCGCCGACGGCGGGGTGCTGCCGTCCTGGCTGACCGATCCGGCGCCCGGCGCGCCGTCGCCGGTGGACGCCGGTCACCTGGCCGACGCGCTGGCCGACACCGGCAACAAGGGGAAGGCCGGGGCGGTCACCAACCTGCCCGTGTTCGGACGGCGGCCGCGCAGCGTCGTCGCGGTCGGCGTGGGTGCCGCCACGCTGCCCGACGTCCGGGCCTACGTCGCCGCGGCCGTCCGCCGGGCGCAGGCGCTGGCCGAGTCGGGCACCCGCCGCCTCGTCCTGCCGGTCGACAGCACCGCCGCGCCGGCCGGGGCCGACGAGGTGCGCGCCGCGGTCGAGGCGGCGCTGCTCGCCGGCTACCGCTTCCGCGACACCTCGGCACCGCACCCGGCCCGGCTGGCATCGGTGGCCGTGGTGGCCGCCGACGCCGGCGATCCCGCGGTCACCGCGGCCGCCCGAGCCGGCGAGGTGACCGGGCGGGCCGTCGCCTGGGGCCGCGACCTGGTCAACACGCCCAGCAGCACCAAGAACCCGGCGTGGCTGGCCGACCGCGCGGTCGAGCGGCTGTCGGGGCTGCCGCACGTCCGCGTCACGGTGCTCGGGCCCGACGAGCTCCGCGCCGGCGGCTTCGGTGGCGTGCTCGCCGTGGGCGGCGGGTCGGCGTCACCGCCGCGGCTGGTCGTGGCCAGCTACCGGCCGCCGCGTGCCGACGGCGCCCACCCGGTGCTGGTGGGCAAGGGCATCACGTTCGACACCGGGGGCCTGTCGATCAAGCCGAACGCCGGCATGCGCGAGATGAAGACCGACATGGCCGGCGGCGCCGCGGTGCTGGCCGCACTCGACGCCGCGGCCCGGCTGGAGCTGCCGGTCGCCGTGACCGCTGTCGTCCCGGCTGCGGAGAACGCGGTGTCCGGATCGTCGTACCGTCCCTCCGACGTCGTCACCCACGTGGGCGGGCGGACGACAGAGGTGCTCAACACCGACGCCGAGGGGCGCATGGTGCTCGCCGACGGGCTGGCGCACGCCCGCCTGTCGCTGGGCGCGACGGTGCTGGTCGACGTCGCCACGCTGACCGGCGCGATGAAGATCGCCCTCGGCACCCGGACGGCGGGCCTGTACGCGACCACCGACGGCCTGGCCGACGCGCTGCTCACCGCGGGCCGGCAGGCCGGTGAGCCGCTGTGGCGGATGCCGCTGGCCGAGGAGTACGCCGACCTGCTCGACAGCGCGGTCGCCGACGCCAACAACGCACCGGGCAACCCGGGCGGCACGACGGCGGCCCTGTTCCTCCGGCCGTTCGCCGGGGAGCTGCCGTGGGCGCACCTCGACGTCGCCGGGCCGGCCCGCGCGGGGTCCGACGACGCAGAGGTTGTGAAGGGCGGCACCGGGTTCGGCGCGCGGACCCTGCTGCGCTGGCTTGAGGCCGGGGCGCCGGTGGACCCGGTGCCGACCGTGGTCGACTGATCCGGGATCCGGTTATGGACACCGACGACATCGGCGTCGTCTTCCCCGCCGGGCCCGACGGGCGGCGCAGCACGGCGGCACTCGGCCGGGCGGTCGTCGCCGACGCGCTGCGGCCCGTCGACCGGGTCGGTGCGCTCGCGGCCGAGCAGGAGACCAACTGGCGCTCGGGCTACCTGGTGCACTTCCGGCGGCTGGTGGAGGCCGGGTTGGTGTCGCGGGCGGCGGCGCTCGACGTCGCCGGGGCGGGGCTGGTGTCGCTGCACCGGCGGATGCGCGTGGCCGTCGGGGACGGGCCCGACCGGGAGGCGGGGCTCGACCGGCTGCTGACCGAACCGGCGCCGCGGGCGCTGACGACGGTGGAGATGACCGGCCCGGCCGAGCCGGAGCGGGAGCTGTCGCTGCCCTACCGGGGTGAGCGGCTGCGCGGCGCGGCGCTGCGCCGGCGGCTGGACGCCTGGGTGGAACAGGGCGTCATCGAGCCGTCGTGCGCCGAGGCGCTGGTGCGGGTGGCCGACGACCCGTCGTGGCTGCGGCTGGAGGGGCGGACGGTCGCCGTCCTCGGCGCGGGCGCGGAGATGGGGCCGCTGACCGCGCTGCTGCGCTGGGGCGTGCGGGTGGCCGGGGTCGACCTGCCGCGGGCGGAGCTGTGGGAGCGGGTGCTCGGCGTCGCCCGACGCGGGGCGGGGACGCTCGTCGTCCCCGCGGCGGAGCCGACGTCGGCCGACCGGCCCGGTGACCTCGGCGTGGACCTGGTCACCGAGGTGCCGGCGGTGGCCGACTGGCTGGCCGCGCAACCAGGGGAGCCGGTGCTGGGCAACTACGTCTACGCCGACGGCGCCGCGAACGTGCGCGTGTCGGTGGCCGTCGACGCGCTGACCGTGCGGCTGCAGGACGCCCGTCCGGAACTGGCGCTGGCCTTCCTCGCCACGCCGACCGACGTGTTCGCCGTCCCGGCCGAGGCGGTCGCCTTCTCGACGCGCGCGTACGCGACCCGACCGCGGGTGGCCAAGCTGCTGGGCCGGCCGCTGCGCACGGTGTCGGCCGGGCGGCTGCTGCGCCGGGCGTACGTGCCCGGCGCGGACCCGGGCATCAGCGACAGCCTGGTGCCGCAGCAGGGGCCGAACTACGCGCTGGCCAAGCGGTTGCAGCGGTGGCGGGCCACGGTGGCCCGGGACGCGGGGACGACGGTGTCGATGAACGTGGCTCCACCGACGCGGACCCGATCGGTGGTCAAGAACCGGGCGCTGGCCGCGGCGTACGCCGGGGCGCACCGGTTCGGCGTCGAGGTGTTCGAGCCGGCGACGGCCAACGTGCTCATGGCCGCGCTGCTGGTGCACGACCTGCACACCGGAGGCGGACCGGCGCAGGAGCACCCGTGGCAGGAGGAGGCGTGGGGCGCGGCGCACGGCGGGCTGTGGCGCACCCCGTACGCCCCGCGCAGCGCCCTGGGCCTGGCCGCGCTGCTCGGCCTGGGCGCCGCCCGCGGCTGACCCGCCGGGGTGCCGCCCCGGCTCGGCTCAGCCGTCGGTCGGCTGCAGGTCGAAGTCGAGCAGCGAGCGGGCCGCGGCGACCAGCGCGGCGTTGTCCGGGGCCTGCGAGCCGTCGGGCAGCACGAGGGTGTCCTCGAGGCCGATGCGGGTGTCCAGGCCGAGCCGGGCGGCGTACCGGAGAGCCGGCCAGCAGCTGCCGTCCTGGCCGTGCAGCAGCACGGGGACGCCGCCGGGCAGGCGGTCGCGGAGCCGGTCGGCCTCGGTGACCACGTCGTCGGCGTCCAGTTCGTGCGGCAGTTCGAGCAGCACGCGGAGGCACCGGTCGCGGTGCGGGGAGGCGAGCCACGCGTCGACGGCCTCGGCGTGCCACAGCCCGGCCTCGACGCCGACGCCGCGGTCGAGCAGTGCTGCGGCGATGTCGTCCGCGCCGTCCTCGTGCCAGTTGACCGAGGCGAAGTCGGGCAGGTCGGTCCACGAGCGGACCGCGGCGAGCCGGTCCGCCGGGTCGGGCGCGGCCCAGGCGCCGGTGGTCACGCCGACCGGCACGCCGGGCGCGGCGGCCCGGACGGTGCCGAGCACGGCGGACACCGCGCCGGCGTCCAGGGTGTCGGCGCCGTCGGCGTCCTTCGGGTGCAGGTGCACGGCGCCGGCGCCGGCCGCGACGGTGCGCACCGTGTCGTCGGCCAGCGCGGCGGGGGTCACCGGGAGGGCGGGATGTCGCCCGGGGCGCCGGGCTCCGTTCAGGCAGGCCTTGAGCAGCACGGCCCCAGGGTGGCAGGTGGCGCGGACGGCCGTCGGGCCGGCCGAAGGGGGCGGCGAGTGCGGACGGGTGCCTCCTCCTGGTGCCTCCGCCGGGTGACTCAGGCCGGGATGACTCCGGCCGGGATGACTCCGGCCGGGCAACTCCGACCGGGGATGCCGCCGACGGCCTCGCTGTCAGCCGGCGTGCAGGTCGGGTGGTGCCTCTTCCTCGCG
>NZ_JAOVZT010000049.1 GCF_025716945.1 Geodermatophilus sp. YIM 151500 | reverse complement strand
TCGCTGTCAGCCGGCGTGCAGGTCGGGTGGTGCCTCTTCCTCGCGCCAGGGCGGATCGGGTGCCTCGCCGAGGCGGAAGCCGGGCGGGTCGGTGGTGCGGGTGACACCGCTGGGGGTGCGGACCTCGAGGCGGCCGTCGGGCAGCAGCCGGAACCGCCAGCCGCGGGCATGGGTCTTGATCCGGTGGTGGCGACGGCAGAGGCAGCAGAGGTTCTCGCAGTCGGTGGCGCCGCCGTCGGCGTGGGCGACGGAGTGGTCGATGTCGAGCCGGCCGGGTCGGCGGCGGCAGCCAGGCATCCGGCAGTGCCGGTCGCGGACGGTGACGAAACGGCGCTGCGCGGCGGTGGGTGCGTATCCGGCGGTCGCGGGCGGCGGCCGGAGTCCGGGACCGCCGATGTCGTCGTCGGCGCCGCTGCCCGCTCGGCCTCCGTACCCTGCTCCGGCTCCGGCTCCGGCTCCGGCTCCGGCTCCGG
>NZ_JAOVZT010000048.1 GCF_025716945.1 Geodermatophilus sp. YIM 151500 | reverse complement strand
CCGCGTTGCTGATCAGGTGGTAGGTGGTCTCGTAGCCGGCGGTGATCAGGGTGAACACCATCGACACCAGCTCGTCGTCGCTGAGCCGGTCACCGTCCTCCTCGGCCTCGATCAACCCGGTCAGGATGTCGTCGGCGGGGCGACCGCGGTGCCGCTCGATCAGCTCGCGCACGAAGCCGATCAGCGCGGTGACCTCGTCGGCCCACACCTGCTGGCCCATCTCGGCGACGCCACCGATCAGGGCCCGGGTACCGCGGTGGAAGCGTTCGCGGTCGTCGGTGCCCACGCCGACCATCTCGCTGATGACGGTCAGCGGGATCGGCAGCGCGAACCGGTCCTTCAGCTCGACCTGCCCCTGCGGCTGCAGGTCGTCGAGCAGCCCGGAGGCCAGCTCGCGCACGCGGTCCCCGAGCCGCTCGATCGCCCGCACGCTGAAGGGCTTCACCACCAGCTTGCGCAGCCGGCGGTGCTCCTCGCCGTCCTTCATGACCATCGACGCGGCGGTGAGCAGCCGAAGGTGCTCGGGCAGGTCGGCGACCATCGCCGAGCCGCCGTCCTCCGGCGCACGGGGGAAGCGGGGATCGGCGAGCAGCGCCTTGCAGTCCGCGTACCGCGAGACCAACCACACGTCCCGGTCGGTCAGGTAGGCCACCCGGCCGCGGTACACCGGCGCGTTCGCCCGCAGCCACGCGTAGTG
>NZ_JAOVZT010000047.1 GCF_025716945.1 Geodermatophilus sp. YIM 151500 | reverse complement strand
CGGCGGGGCGGAGGGCGCGCAGCCAGCCGGCGACCTGCTCGGCCGGGCTGATCCCCCAGCTGGCCGTGCCGGTCGCGCCCGCGGTCGGGCGGGCCTGCCAGGCCAGCTCGGTCACCTGCGCACCGCCGGACTCCACCGACTCGGTCCAGCCCGCCGGCGCGGTCACGCTCACCGCGTCGTCGTTCGGCCCGACCCCGCCGACCAGCAGCGCACCCGGGGTCACCGTGGTCACCCCCGGCACCGCCAGCGAGGCCACCCGCCCGGTCTGCACCGCGGTCGAGGCCGCGGTGTCGAACGGCGTGCCGTTGTCCACCCCGGAGAACGCCGTCACCGCCGCGTTCCACTTCACCGCCGTGCCCAGCGTCCAGGTGTAGGACGCCGGCTCGGCCGCCGCCGCGGCCACCACCCGGTAGTAGACGAACAACCGGGCGCTGGACCCCATGCTCAGCGGGTTCACCACCGGCGACCAGCCGGCCGGCACGCTCCCCATCGACGGCGCGTCATCGGCGGTGATCGAGACGATCAGCACGTCCCCGTCGACCAGCCCGGCCGGCCGCGGCACGCTCACCGCGGTCGCCGCCGTCCGGCTCACCGACTGGGCCGAGGCCCCCACGGTGATCGCCCCCGCGCCGCCACCGGGCGGCGGACCGCCCGCCGTCACGGTGATCGTCCGGGTGGCCGGCGCACCGGCCCCGGCCGCGTTCGACGCGATCAGCCGCACCGTGTACGTGCCCGCC
>NZ_JAOVZT010000046.1 GCF_025716945.1 Geodermatophilus sp. YIM 151500 | reverse complement strand
CCCGTCGGGGTCGAGCACGATCCGGGTGAGCTGGGCGTCGCAGGCGGCCCAGCGGGCGCGGGCGGCGGACAGGGTGGCGCCCAGGGCGGTGCGGGCGACGCCGGGGCCGGTGTGCGGGTCGGCCAGGTCCTGGTGGTCGATGGTGAGGATCACGTGCGGCTTGACGGTGCGCAGGATGGGCAGCCGCCCGGAGGCCAGCCCGAGGTCGGCCAGCTGGACCAGGGCGTCGGCGAGCCGCTGGGCGCGGCTGCGGTCGTCGCCGGCGCCGCGGCCGGCGGCGGCGAGGGCTTCCACCGCGGTGGCCAGCTTCTCCCCGCCGACGGTGTCCAGCGCGCCGCGCAGCGTCCAGGACCCGTCGGGGTGCTGGGCCAGGGTCAGCGCGCGGTCCTCGGTGGGGTCGGGCTCGGGGCCGTCGGGGTCCAGGCGGGCCAGGTAGTGCCCGGTGACCTGCTGCAGCTCGCGGTGGGTGCCGGCGACCGCGAGGTCGACCAGCGCGGCTTCCACGCCGGTCGGGTCGATGCCCTGCGCGGTCGCCCGGTTGCGGTGCTCGGGGTCGACGATGCCGGCGAGCACGTCGACCTGGTCGCCGGTCAGCCGGCCGGCGGCGAACGCGGCGGTGGTGGCCGGCAGCAGGTCCAGCGCCCGGCCGGCGGTCAGCAGCCGGGTCGCGGCCGCACCGGAGAGCCGGGCGTGCCCGCGCAGCCAGGACGACATGGACCTCAGCCCGTCGTGCTCGGCGGCCTGCCGCAGCTCGGCCCGGTGCACGGTGCGGGTCAGTTCCGCGGTGATCCGGTTCTGCGCGGCCACCAGCTCGTGCACCCGGTCGAGCAGCGCGCCGTGGGACAGCCCGTCGAGGTCGTCGGCGGCCAGCGCGTCCAGCGCGGAGGCCAGCTCGCCCACGGCACCTCCCCGACGCATCGAACGTGTGTTCGAGAATAGTCGACG
>NZ_JAOVZT010000045.1 GCF_025716945.1 Geodermatophilus sp. YIM 151500 | reverse complement strand
CTGGTGCAGGGCGTCGAGTACTACCGGGACGCCGAGCCGGGCATCCGCGTGCCGGGCCTGATGCACGTCGAGTTCGGCGGCTACCACGTGCGGGACGTGGAGTTCGTGGCGGCGTTCGACGTCGACGGCAAGAAGGTCGGCCGGGACCTGTCCGAGGCGATCGTGGCCAGCGAGAACAACACCATCAAGATCTGCGACGTGCCGCCGCTGGGCGTGCCGGTGCAGCGCGGGCACACCCACGACGGGCTGGGCCGCTACTACCGGGAGACCATCACCGAGTCCGACGAACCCCCCGTCGACGTCGCCGCCGCGCTGCGCGACGCCCGCGCCGACGTGCTGGTCTGCTACCTGCCGGTGGGCTCCCAGACCGCCACCGAGTTCTACGCCCAGGCCGCCCTGGACGCCGGCGTCGCCTTCGTCAACGCGCTGCCGGTGTTCATCGCCGGCACCCCCGCCTGGGCCGCCAAGTTCACCGCCGCCGGCCTGCCCATCGTCGGCGACGACATCAAGTCCCAGGTCGGCGCCACCATCACCCACCGGGTGCTGGCCAAGCTGTTCGAGGACCGCGGCGTGCACCTGGACCGCACCATGCAGCTCAACGTCGGCGGCAACATGGACTTCAAGAACATGCTCGAACGCGACCGGCTGGAATCCAAGAAGATCTCCAAGACCCAGTCGGTCACCTCCCAGATCGAGCGCGACCTGGGCGCCGGCAACGTGCACATCGGCCCCTCGGACCACGTGCCCTGGCTGTCCGACCGCAAATGGGCCTACGTCCGGCTGGAGGGCCGCGCCTTCGGCGACGTCCCGCTGGCCCTGGAGTACAAGCTGGAGGTCTGGGACTCCCCCAACTCCGCCGGCATCATCATCGACGCCGTCCGCGCCGCCAAGATCGCTCTCGACCGGGGCATCGGCGGCCCGCTGCTGGCCGCCTCCTCCTACTTCATGAAGAGCCCCCCGCAGCAGTACCCCGACAGCCAGGCCCGCGACCTCGTCGAAGCCTTCATCCGCGGCGACATCGACCGCTGA
>NZ_JAOVZT010000044.1 GCF_025716945.1 Geodermatophilus sp. YIM 151500 | reverse complement strand
GACGTGGACGGTGGGGGTCACCGGCGCCACCGGCTATGCGGGGGGAGAGGTGTGCCGGTTGCTGGCCGGGCACCCGTTCCTCCGGCTGGCCGGGGTGCACGCCGGGAGCAGCGCCGGCCGCCGCCTGGGTGAGCTGCAGCCGCACCTGCTCCCGTTCGCCGACCTGACCGTGCAGCCCAGCGACGCGGGCAGCCTGGCCGGGTACGACGTGGTCGTGCTCGCCCTGCCGCACGGCGAGTCGGCCGCGATCGCCGCGCGGCTGCCCGGCGACGTGCTGGTCGTCGACTGCGGAGCCGACCACCGGCTGGACGACCCGGCGGCGTGGGCCCGCTGGTACGGCGGCGGGCACCCCGGCGGCTGGCCGTACGGGCTGCCCGAGCTGCCCGGCCAGCGGGAGCGGCTGCGCGGGGCCACGCGGATCGCCGTGCCCGGGTGCTATCCGACCTCGGTCGCGCTCGCCCTCGCGCCGGCCCTGGCCGAGGGCCTCGTCGAGCCCGAGGTCGTGGTGGTGGCCGCCAGCGGCACCAGCGGCGCGGGCCGGTCGGCCGGGCCGCACCTGCTCGGCAGCGAGGTGATGGGCGCGGTCAGCGCCTACGGCGTCGGCGGGGTGCACCGGCACACCCCCGAGATGGTGCAGACGCTGTCGCGGGCCGCCGGCACCCCGGTGACGGTCAGCTTCACGCCCACGCTGGTTCCGATGCCCCGCGGCATCCTGGCCACCTGCTCGGCGCGGGTCGCCCCGGGCACCGACGCGGCCGCCGCCCGGGCGGCGTATGAGAAGGCCTACGCCGACGAGCCGTTCGTGCACCTGCTGCCCGAGGGCCGGTGGCCGACCACCGCGCAGGTGCTGGGCGCCAACACCGTCGCGCTGCAGGTGGCCGTCGACCCGGACGCCGGCCGGCTGGTCGTCGTCGCGGCCGTCGACAACCTCACCAAGGGCACCGCCGGTGCCGCCGTGCAGTGCGCCAACCTCGCCCTCGGCCTGCCCGAGACCACCGGCCTGCCCGTGGTCGGGGTGGCACCGTGAGCG
>NZ_JAOVZT010000043.1 GCF_025716945.1 Geodermatophilus sp. YIM 151500 | reverse complement strand
CTCAGAGGGTGTTGGGTAACCGGTCGTGAACTTGAAGTGATGGCCGCACTTGGTGTGCCCGTTGGTCGGCGTGGCGGCTGGCTCTCGGCGGTGAGCCGGTGATGGTGCGGGCGGATGTGTGTCTGTACCTGCCAGCCGCCTCGGGTGGCGTCTTCGCGGTATGACAGCTCGCTGACCGATGGGCAGTGGGCGCAGATCGAGCCGCTGTTGCCGGTGGCCAATCCGCGGCACGGAGGACGGCGGCTCAAGCACGACCGCCGGCTGATCCTGGACACGATCCTGTACGTGCTGCGCACCGGCTGCGCGTGGCGGCTGGTGCCGCATGATCTGGCGCCCTGGGACGCGGCCTACCGGTGGTTTCGGGCCTGGGCCGCCGATGGCACCTGGCGGCAGGTGCACGAGGCGCTGCGCGATCGAGTGCGCGAACGCGACGGGCGCGATGCCCAGCCCACCGCGGCGGTGCTGGACTCCCAGTCGGCCAGGAGCGCCGAGGGCGGCGAGGCGATCGGCTACGACGCCGGCAAGCGGGTGCGCGGCCGCAAGCGCCACCTGCTGGTCGACACCAACGGGCTGCTGCTGCACCGGGTGGTGCACTCGGCCGGCGTGCAGGATCGCGCCGGCGCCCGGCTGGTGCTCACCAGCGTGCAC
Organism: Geodermatophilus sp. YIM 151500; assembly: GCF_025716945.1. Classification (GTDB taxonomy): domain Bacteria; phylum Actinomycetota; class Actinomycetes; order Mycobacteriales; family Geodermatophilaceae; genus YIM-151500. The sequence goes on along the minus strand of NZ_JAOVZT010000043.1, from coordinate 399 downwards.
GACGAGTTCCCCCAGCTTGGCCTGGTCTGGGTCGACGGCGGCTACGTCAACACCGTCGACGCCGGGCTGATCGGCTGGGCCGGCGACCACGAGGGCATCCAGATCGTGGTCGTGCCGCGCAACGCCGACGTGAAAGGCTTCCAGGTGCTGCCCCGCCGCTGGGTGGTGGAGCGAACCTTCGGCTGGTTGACGAGGTGCAGACGGTTGGCGCGCGACTACGAACGCAAGACCGCCCACGCCGAGGCGATGATCGACGTGGCGATGATCCGACTGATGTCCGCCCGGCTGGCCGGCGAGGACATCGAGCCCGAAGGGCCGATCGAGACCGAGGCCGCCCGACGCCTCGCCAAAGACCTCAACGACGAGTAATCACCGGGTTACCCAACACCCTCTCAGGCG
>NZ_JAOVZT010000042.1 GCF_025716945.1 Geodermatophilus sp. YIM 151500 | reverse complement strand
CGGCGCCACCCCGCTCACCGGCGACGCATCGAACGACGACACCGGCGCCGACGGCCCCGGCGGCGGGGTGCCGCCACCGGCCGGGCGCAGGGCCCGGAGCCAGCCGGCCGAGATCACCCCGGTGCTGAAGCGCCAGGCGGCGTCCCCGGTCGGGCCGACCGTCGGCCGGGCCTGGAAGGCGGCCTCGGAGACCTGCGCCGTGGTGCCCTCCCAGCTCTCGGTCCAGCCCGTGGGCGGGGTCACCGTGGCGCTCGAGGAGTTCATCCCGACCCCGCCGACCAGCAGGGCGCCGGCCGTCGTGGTGGTCACCCCCGGCACGGTGAGCGTGGCCGAATTCGCGCCCAGGTTCGACGCGGTCGAGGCCGCGGTGTCGAACGGTGCGGCCGGGTCGACCCCGGAGAACACCGTCATCCCGGCGTTCCACTTCACCGGCGTCGACAGGGAGAAGGAGTAGGACGTCGGCTCGCCCGCGCCCGCTACCTTGTAGTAGGCGAACACCGTGGCCCGGCCGTTGATGCTCAGCGGCCCGGTCACCGGCGACCAGCCGGACGGCGCCGCGCTCACGCTCGGCCCGTCGTCCGCGGTGAACTGCGCGACGAGCAGGTCACCCGCCGCCACGGCGGCCGGCCGGGGGATGGTCACCGCGCCCACGGCCGCGGTGCTGACCGAGGTCGTCGACGCACCCGCGGTCACCGTGCCGCCGCTACCCGTGGGCGGCGCGGTCACCGTGATGGTCCGGGTGGCCGGCGCACCGGCGCCGGCCGCGTTCGACGCGATCAGCCGCACCGTGTACGTGCCCGCCGCGGCGAAGGTGTGCGACGGGGACCGCTCGGTCGAGGTCGCCCCGTCCCCGAACTCCCACGCCCACGACGTCGGCGCACCCGTCGAGGTGTCGCTGAACGACACCGCCAACGGCGCCACCCCGCTCACCGGCGACGCGTCGAACGACGACACCGGCGCCGACGGCCCCGGCGGGGCCTCCGAGACGGTGATCGTCCGGGTGGCCGGCGCACCGGCGCCGGCCGCGTTCGACGCGATCAGCCGCACCGTGTACGTGCCCGCC
>NZ_JAOVZT010000041.1 GCF_025716945.1 Geodermatophilus sp. YIM 151500 | reverse complement strand
GTGGACCCCGGCGCCGGTGCTCCCCGACGACCTGGCGCCGGCCGCCGGTGAGGTGGAGCTGGTGGCCGACATCTGGTCCGCCGACGCGCGCGCCGCCCGCCAGCACGCGCTGCTGACCCTGGCGGTGGCCCGGCTGGCCCGCCGCCGCCGGCGGGAACGCCTGGCCTCCCCCACCGGGCGGGGCGGTCCGGGCGTCGACACCCGGGCCACCCGCGCTCCGGCGCTGGCCGACGTCGACGAGGCCTTCACCGCCGAGCTCGCGCTGATCCGCTGCTGCACCGAGGGCGAGGCCGGTCAGCTGGCCGGGGAGTCGGTGCTGCTGTGCGGCCGGCTGGCGGCCACCTGGGCCGAGCTGTACGCCGGGCGGATCACCGTGGCCAAGGCCCGCGCCCTGGTCGACCTGCTCGGCGCCGCCGCGGCCGACGTCGCCGGGCGCATCGAGCGGCTGGTGCTGCCCCAGGCCGAGCACCGCGACGTGGCGTGGCTGCGCCGGACGGTGCGCCGCCACCTCGTGCGCCTGGACTCGCAGGCGCTGGAACAGCGCCGGGAGCAGGCCAAGCAGGCCCGCGACGTGTTCCGCCGGCCGACCGGGGACGGCACGAGCGAGCTGGTCATCACCCAGACCACCGGCAAGGCCGCGGCGATGGCGCAGACCCTCGACGCCTACGCCCGCCTGCTGCGCCGCGACGGCGACCCGCGACCGATCGGCGTGCTGCGCGCCGAGGTCGCCTTCGACCTGATCACCCGACCCTGGGACACCAGCCGCGCGCCGGTGACCGCGGTGCTGACCATCCACGCCGGGCTCGACGCGCTGCGGCCGCCGGCACCCGGCCCCGACGGCGCCCCGCGACCGCAGCCGGCCGGCGAGGTCGACGGCACCCCGGTCACCGCCGCCGAGTGCCGGGCGCTGCTGGCCGAGCTCGACCTGCTCGGCATCGACGCCGCCCCCGCCGGCGGCCGCGTGCAGGTCGCCGTCGGCGACCCGGCCACCGGCCGGCTGCACGCGGTGGCCACCCGCCACGAGCTGCGCACCGCGGCGGGCCGCCGCCGCACCCGCCGCCGACGGCCCGCACCCGCCGACCCGCCCCCCGGCACGGCCGACACCGGAACCGGAACCGGA
>NZ_JAOVZT010000040.1 GCF_025716945.1 Geodermatophilus sp. YIM 151500 | reverse complement strand
GCCTACGTGCACGAGAACTCGGCCTACTCCACATGAGCACCGACACCACCGCCGCCGGGCACGGCCATGACCGCCAGGACCCGACCCCGCCCGACGTCCCGCTCGACGTGACCGCGCCGAGGAAGCGCATCGGCACCCGTCGGGTGATGCGCACCTACGACCCGGAGGGCGACCGGCGGAAGGTCGAGGTCCTCACCGGCGCGCTGCCGTGGCTGCGCGAGTTCCACGGCAACGTGGTGGTGATCAAGTACGGCGGGCACGCCATGGTCGACGACGGGTGCCGCCGCGCCTTCGCCGAGGACATGGTGTTCCTGCGGACCTGCGGCATCCTCCCCGTCGTCGTGCACGGCGGCGGCCCGCAGGTCAGCGCCATGCTCACCCGCCTGGGCATCGGCAGCGAGTTCCGCGGCGGCCTGCGGGTGACCACGCCCGAGACGATCGACGTCGTCCGCATGGTGCTCACCGGCCAGGTCGGCCCCGACATCGTCGGGCTGATCAACCAGCACGGTCCGATGGCCGTGCACCTCTCCGGCGAGGACGGCGGTCTGTTCACCGCCCGGCGGACCACGGCCGTGGTCGACGGCCGGCCGGTCGACATCGGCCTGGTCGGCGACGTCGCCGCGGTCGAGCCCACACCGGTCACCGCGCTGCTCGAGGCGGGGCACATCCCGGTGGTCGCCAGCGTCGCCCCGGACGCCGACGGCGTGGTCCACAACGTCAACGCCGACACCGCGGCCGCGGCCCTGGCGGCGGCCCTCGGCGCGGTCAAGCTCGTCGTGCTCACCGACGTCGAGGGCCTCTACGCGGACTGGCCTCACCGGGAGTCCCTCGTCCAGAAGATCGACACCCGCGAGCTGGCCGAGATCCTGCCGACCCTCGACGCCGGGATGATCCCGAAGATGGCGGCCTGCCTGCGCGCGGTCGAGGGGGGTGTGCGCCGGGCCACCGTCGTCGACGGCCGCACCCCGCACGCCCTGCTGCTGGAGATGTTCACGACCGAGGGCACGGGCACGATGGTCGTGCCGGCTCTCCCGGCCGAGGAGGAGGCGAGGGCATGAGCGCTGGCACGACGCACACCGACGAGCTGGCCCGCCGCTGGTCGGCGGTGATGATGAGCAACTACAGGACCCCGCCGGTC
>NZ_JAOVZT010000003.1:149897-406957 GCF_025716945.1 Geodermatophilus sp. YIM 151500 | reverse complement strand
CACGCGGTGGCCCCTCGACGTCGGTGACCGACACGATCACCGAGGCCAGGGGCCCGATCTACACCACTCCAGGGGACTCACCCCCTGGGAGCCCATCGTCTCAGAGGACCTGCACCGGCGGGTACTGGCCACCATCGAGTCCCGCAAGGTGTCCGGCCGCCGAACGCCGCGCACGTACCTGCTGTCAGGGCTGCTGCGCTGCGGCAAGTGCGGCGGCACCCTGTACTCCTCCCGCCGCGTGGACTCCCGGCGCTACGTCTGCCTGTCCGGGCCCGACCACCGAGGCTGCGGCAGGCTCACCGTCGTCGCGCCACCCTTGGAGCAGCTGATCACCGACTACGCGCTGTTCCGCCTGGACACCCCGGCCGTGGCCGACGCGATCGCCGGACGCGGCAGCGCCGACGCCGAGGCCTCAGCCCTGGCCGCCGAACTGGCCGAAGAGCGGGAGACGCTTGACTATCTCGCCGAGCAGTTCGGGACCCGACGCATCGACCGACGGCAATGGGAGAAAGCGCGCGTCCCCGTCGAGGCACGCGTGCAGACCCTCGAAGCGCGCCTGAGCCGGATCACCAGGACCGACGCCCTCACCGGCCTGGGCACCGGGGACACACTGCGACGCAACTGGTCGGCGCTCAACCTGGACCGGCAAGCGGCGATCCTCCGCACGCTCATCGCCTCGATCACCATCGCCCCCGGCACCCGAGGCGCCCAAGCCCTCGACCCGGACCGCGTGCAGGTGTCGTGGCGGCTGTGAGCCCCGCCGGCCGGCCACGCGCTAGGCCCTGCGGGCCTGCGCCCGTGGCCGATCCCCCGGCACCCGCAGCAGCACCGCGATCCGCGCCACGACGGCCGCATCCTCGACGTGCACCGGCACTCCCGACGCCGCGCAGGACTGCTCCACCCGCCGGGCCAACTCCTCCCGGTTCACCGCCACATCGCCCACAGCGACGGCGGCCCCTGCCAGGCCAGGGACTCATCCGAGGTCCACACCTCGTCCGGGTCACCGCCCATCGCCGCGACCGCCTGGGCCATGACGTCCTCGACGGTGCGACCGCGCAGCCGGACCGTCTCCGGCTGGAAGCGCTGGGCCACCTCGTAGCGGTGCAGCCCCGGAACGCGCCGCGCGTCGAAGGTCTTGCGCACGTACTTCGACAGGTACCGGGCGGCGATCCGCGCTTCGTCGCGGGCAAGACCGGCCGCCGTCGAGCCTGACGGGGCCGACAGCCGCTTGATGTGGACGAACCCATGACCCCACGCCCGCTCGATCAGGCCACGGGCGATGAACCGGCCGACCGCGAAGTGCACGTGCAGCCCGTGATCGGTCCTGTGCCACTCCGGCACCCACAAATACGCGAACGGCGTTCCGCCCAGCAGATCCCGAAGGGCCCGGAAGAACTCACCCACCTCGCGCCGCAGCCGGTATGGGTCGTGGCAGCCGCCACCCCGGTAGGTGAGCGTGCCCAGCCGGTTGAGCCGGTTTGTGCGCGCAGTACCGGCGCACCTTGCGCGCCGCCCGCCGCGCCGCCTCTTCCCGCGACCGCTCAGGATCGCCACCCCCAGGCGCGCGCTGCACCGGAGCCGCGTAGCGGAACGACCCGCCGACCTCACCGGCGCCGGGATACAGCGTGAGGAACCAGCCCGCGGGGCTCGACGGGGACAACGGTGGGGCAGACACGAGGGGCCTCCGAGGCAACCGATCAGCAACTGATCGGCCCCGGCGGCTACGCCCTCGCGCTCATGTACTGCTTCAGCATCAGCAGCCTGCTGCCCACGCGACAAGATGATCTCGGCCCGCGGGAATTGGGGCCTTACCCCGGCCGTGAGAGCGTGGGCTACACGGGCCGTTTATCCGCAGACACCAAGCACCCTCACCGAAACCGGGTCGCCTCGTCAAGCGACACGCCGGAACCGGCGACCCCTCCGGCACGAGCATGAGCCACCCCCGCCCCCGACCAAGGGCAACCGTCACGCACGGCCTGACACCCGCAGCCCTCGGCCGGGGCCGCGCGCGGCAAGAGCACGAACCTGCGGCGCCGCCGGAGGAACGGGCCAGAAGGAACATCCCGAGTTACGTTGCTACTCCAAGTGAAGGCGTGACGCTTCGCGTCACGCCGCCTCCGGCGGGCACAGCTTGAGCCTCGTCGCAGGCGTCTCCCGGGAAAACTCGACCGAGTAGCCCACATAAGGGTCTGGCGCAACGACAGTGATTCGGTGCACGCCCTCGCCAACTCGGTCCACTCTGGTGACTCGCGCGGTCGCTTCGGCATCGTGACCCAATGGGGGTCGGTATGGCTGCCCGGGATTGACCAACTGGAACTCCATCACCGAGTGAGCGAGCCGCTCCACGAATAGGTTGAGCAGGAGCAGCAGCTCCCCGCTCGCATCTAAATCGTACGCGACCCAGTGCGCGACATCATCTATTGGACCAGCCTTCTCCGCAGCCGCCGAGGCGCTAGGGACACCCTTCGCCTGAGCCGGAATAGCCAGCACATCTTCCAGCGTGCCCTTGACGTGCAGCCACAAGCCAGAATCGCGCCACGTCTGCAAGATGCGGTCTCTCAAAGTCGCGTCAGCGGAAGCTTCAAGTGAGGAGAGCCAAAGGGCCCGACTCTTCGGGTCATCCGGCACGTTGGCCTTTCCAGCGGCTCTCAGGAGTTGGCTTAAGACTTTCGACGTGGCCGGCGGATCGGCGAAGAAGGTGTCCTTGTACGCGTCCTGCACGGCCGGAATGCCGTCCATCACACGTTGGACGGCGGGGTCGAAAATTGCGTCGAGGTCTCCCACGGCCTTTACATCGAAACCAAGCTTCCGACAGACCCCAAACCAAAGCCCAACCTTCCCAGCGCCACCACAGTTGACGAAGTCAGTCTGCGCAACGACCTCCGGTGGCTCAAGCCGATTGATAGCCACCGTCAGTGCGGCGACGTCCGTAACTCCCTCGACCAGGACCGGTCGCGGGGAGAACGCTAGCTGCGCCATAAGCTGCGGATTCTCACTCAGGGAAGCCGCGACGCGATCCTGCTGCCACGGTTCGATCACGTCGCCAACCCTAAGAGGGGTGCGCCCATGCGCAAACGACCATATGGCCTTCAAGTCATCCTGAGTGCGCGGTTTCAACATGGTCGGTTCATGAGTGACCACGACAGCGCGCCTGCCGGTAACGGCACACTCGCGACTTAACTCGGTGAGCCAGAGTCGCGCCATTGACGGATGCAAATGCAGTTCGGGCTCGTCAACGACGAGGAGCGGCCACTCCTTGCGATAGGTGGCCACCAGGAGGACGACCATTTCTCGCAATCCATGTCCCTCGTCGCGAAAGAGTGAATACTCAATCCCGCCTACGGTCACGTAGGGGTCCAGAAAACCGGACTCCTCGCGAAGCTCGACCATCCTTCCCAAAGTCCTTTTTAAGAACGCAGCGACGCGAAGGCCGACTTCCGGCTGATCCTTCAGGACATACATCTCCTCGTTACCGCCCCCAGCCTCCGCCACTCCGACTTGCTGCATCATGCGTCGGTCCTGGGCCCCAACTGGCACCCCTCGATACTCCTGTGGGACGGATCCAAAGGGGTAGGTGTTAAATGACATTAAGCCCGTCAGGCGGTCGGTGGACAGGAATCGTCCACCCATCTTCCGTGCCAATGCTCGGGCCGTCCGCGACTTGCCGCTTCCATTCCGGCCAACTAGGAATTGCACCGGCGCGGACCAGTCATTTATAGACAAGAACTCCTCCGCGCTTCCGGAGGCTGGAAATACGTCGTTGTGTGTCAGCGATACGGTTGGATCGTGAGCGAAAGGCGAGGACACAATCGCATCGTGTCACTGGCCGACGGGACGGCGCATCCGGAAGTGCTTGAGATGTGCCGCATTGGCGATCTGGGTGCACCGCAGGGCCTGGGGGCACCGAGGCGGCCGGGCCGAGCCGTGTGCCACCACATGGGGTCATAGTGGCGATTGGCCAGGTTCTCGCAGGCGGTCTGCCCGCCGACCGCGTGCGGGACGACGTGGTCGTGGTCGGCCCAGCCGGCCCGCTGCCCGCAGCCGGGGAACCGGCAGGTGCGGTCGCGCAGGGTGACGAAGGCCCGTTGGGCGTCGGTGGGCGCGTAGGCGGCGGTGGCCGGCGGCCGGCCGAGCACCGGGCAGCCGCAGTCGGCGGCGGGATGGGCCGGGCAGCCGGCGCGGGCCGCCCGGGCCAGCTGGGCGGGGGTGGCGGTGGCCCGCAGGGTGCCGTCCGCATCGGTGACCGCGACGGTCAGCGATCCGCCCTCGGGTGGGCGCAGGCCGAGGGCGTCGAGGCGGGTGAGCAGTTCGCGGACGTGCCCGGCGGTGATCGGGAGCCCGTCGACCGCGCCCGGTGTGGCCGCGTCGCCCTGCAGGGCGTCCAGCGCGGCGGTGACGGTCACGGTGGCGGTGGGGGCGGGCAGGCCGTGGTCGGCGGGCCGGCGGATCAGCCGCGAGAAGATCTCCGCCCGGAGCTGCCCGATCGGCCGCGGGTCGCCGTCGGCCTTGGCCATCCGCGCCAGCTGGTCGATCAGGTCCAGCCCCTCGGCGGCCTCCTCGGCGGGCAGCTCGGCGGCCAGGGTGGCCATGCCCTCCAGGGGTGAGGGGTAGGCGCGGACGTCGGCCGACCGCTGCGCCTGGGCGCGGCGGGCGTCGACGGCGGCGGCGTCGTGTTCGAGCAGCAGCGCCCGCGCGCGGGCGCGCAGCCGGCCAAGCGGCAGGTCGGACGCCGTGGGCAGCAGCGCGGCCTCGACCGCCCGGGCGGTGCCCGGGGTGGTGTGGGCCAGCACCTCGGCCAGCGCCTTGGCCCGCGGCTCGTCCAGCGTGCCGTCGGCCGGCGCGGCCCAGGTGGCCGGCAGGTTCTCCCGGTAGGTCCGGGCCCGGTGCACCAGGTGGGCGGCGGTGCCCCGGCCGCAGCCGAGCACCACCGCCAGTTCGGCGGTGAAGAACTCCGACACGCCGGGCAGCTCGGCGTCCGGCGCCCAGGAGCCGCGCCGGGCGCCGGGGTGGTCGGGCGGCGGGTCGAGGGTGTCGGGGGTGTCCTCGGCCAGGCCGAGGACGAGTTCGGCCTCGTAGGCGGCGTCCATCGCCCGGCGGGCCTGCACCCGCCGCAGCTCGGCGGCCTTCTGCGCCTTGCTCAGCAGCGCGACCGGCAGCCGGCGATCGGGCAGCGGCCGGGCGACCGACCAGTCGACCAGCAGCCCCTCCACCGACCGCCGGCCACCGATCCGCTCCACGGGCCGAACATACGTACGAGGTCCGACACTTCCCGGCCGTCGACCGGCGTTCCCGGTCTGCGCGGCGCACGCTTCGACCGAACCGGCACGCCGCAGCGCGCGGCGACCGGGTCGTCCCCGGGGGAGCGGCGCGCGGCGCGGGGTGCGCTGGCCTAGCGTCCGACCGGTGACGAAGCGAGTCGTGGTGATCGGTGGCGACGCCGCCGGTGGCAGCGCCGCCTCACAGGCGAAGAAGCGCTGCCCCGAGCTGGACGTGGTGATGTTCGAGCGGGGCCGGGCCACTTCCTACTCCGCCTGCGGCATCCCGTACTGGATCAGCGGCGCGGTCGGCAACGAGAAGGACCTGATCGCCCGGACGCCGGAGCAGCACCGGCAGGCCGGCATCGACGTCCGGTTGCGCACCGAGGTGACCGGCATCGACCTGGACCGGCGCACCGTCCGGTGGCGCGACTCGGAGGACGGCGACGAGGGCGACGAGCCGTTCGACGAGCTGGTCTACGCGACGGGCAGCGTGCCGATGCGGCCGCCGGTGCCGGGCATCGACGCCGGCGGCGTGCACGGCGTGCAGGTCCTCGACGACGGGGTGGCGCTGCGCGCCGCGCTCGACGGCGACGTCCGCCGGGTCGTCGTCGTCGGCGGCGGCTACATCGGCCTGGAGATCGCCGAGGCCTGCCGGGTCCGCGGCCTGGACGTCACCGTGGTCGACATGTCGCCCACGCCGGTGGGCACGTTCGACCGGGACGTCGGCGAGCTGATCGCCGACGCGGTCCGCCGGGAGGGCATCGAGCTGGTGCTCTCCGACGCGGTCGAGGCCGTCGACGTCGGTGCCGACGGGCGCGCCCGGGGGGTGGTGACGGCCAGCGGCCGGGAGCTGCCGGCCGACCTCGTCGTCCTGGGGCTGGGGGTGCGGCCGGACGTGCGGCTCGCCCGGGACGCCGGCATCCCGCTGGGCGGCTCCGGCGGCATCGCGGTCGATGCCCGCATGCGCACCGAGGTCGAGGGGATCTGGGCCGCCGGCGACTGCGTCGAGTCGCGGCACCGGCTGTCCGGCCAGCGCGTGGTCGTGGCGCTTGGCACCCACGCCAACAAGCAGGGCCGGGTGGCCGGCATCAACATCGGCGGCGGCTATGCCACCTTCCCGGGCGTCATCGGGACGGCGATCACCAAGGTGTGCAACCTCGAGGTCGCCCGCACCGGGCTGTCCACCGAGGAGGCCGAGCAGGCGGGCTACGCCTTCGTCACGGCCGCGGTCGACTCCACGACCAAGGCGGGCTACTTCCCGGGCGCATCGCCGATCCGGGTCAAGATGATCGCCGAGCGGCGCAGCGGCCGTCTGCTCGGTGCGCAGATCGTCGGCCGCGAGGACTCGGCCAAGCGCATCGACGCGCTGGCGATCTGCATCTGGAACGAGATGACCGTCGACGAGGTCCTCTCGCTGGACCTCTCCTACGCGCCGCCGTTCTCGCCGGTGTGGGACCCGGTGCTCATCGCCGCCCGCAAGGCGTTCCAAGCGGTCGAGGACGACATCCGGGAGCTGGTCACCGACTGACCCGGCTCACGCGGGCGCCGCGACGTCCGGAGGGCGTCCGGGATCGCCGGCCAGCCGCGCCGGCACGTGCCCCGCCTGCACCAGCCACCGCAGGGTGTCGCGGACCGACTCCTCCGCGGGCCGCAGCGCGACACCGAGCTCGCGCACGGTGGCGGAGGAGTCGCACCGGGCGTGCTGGAGGGCGTACCAGGGTCCCTCCAGCGAGCCCGGCACCCGGCGGCGCGCCCCGATCAGCGGCCGGGCGACCGGGAGAGGGAGGACCAGACCCGGGATGCGCCGGCCCGTCGCACGCCGCACCATGCCGACCAGATCGGCGAAGGGCACGTCCTCGGCGACGAGCAGGTAGCGGCGCGGTCCCCGTCGCGGGGTCATCGCCGCGGCGTGCGCGGCGGCGACGTCGCGGACGTCGACGACCGCCATCGGACCCGGCGGCAGCACGGGGAGCCGGCCGTGCAGCATCCGCACCGCCACCCGCGCCGTGTCGCCCAGGTGCGGGTCGTGCGGACCCCAGACGCCGCCGGGGTTCGTGACGACGACGGGGGCGCCCTCCTCCTGCAGCCGCCGGGCCACCCGCTCGGCGGCGGCCTTGGTGGAGCTGTACGGCCCCGCGGGCCGCCCGACCGGCGAATCCGCCGACAGCGGCCGCCCGTCCGGCGGCGGCAGCAGGGCGACGTAGCTGGACACGTGGAGGATCGGGTCGAGGCCGATGTCGTGCGCCGTCCGCAGCACCAGCTCGGTGCCGTGGACGTTGACCTCCGCCATCTCCCGCGCCCGGCGGCTGTCGAGGGCGTACACGTTCGCCGCGTGCAGCACGGCCTCGCAGCCGTCGAGCGCCCGACGCACGGCGGCCGGATCGGTGACGTCACCGCTGACGTGCTCGGGCGGGTCCACGCCGAGGGGGTCCAGCGCCGGCCGGATGCGCCCGGGGTCGCGGACCAGGAGCCGGACGTCGTGCCCGGCGGCGACCAGGGCCCGGACGCTGTGCGCTCCGACGTAGCCCGTCCCCCCGGTGACCAGCACGCGCATGGTTGCCCCCAGCTCCGCATCGAGCACCGGGATGCTGGCGTGGTCCGGAGGGCGCCGTCAACGGGTCACCGCCCGGGACGGGCCCGCCGGTGCGGCCGCCGTGGTCGGGGGCCGTCAGGCACCGTCGGGATAGGGCGGGACGCTGTCGGCCACGACGGCGCCGCGCTGCCCGAGCGGCCGCTCGGGCCCGACGGTCGAGTCGCGGGCGGTCTGCCGCTCGGACTCGGCGTTGAGCACCCCGCCCGCGACGACGAGGAAGACGGTGAGCCACAGCCAGAACATGCTGATCGCCACGCCGGCCAGCGACCCGTAGGTCGCCTCGTAGGTGCCCAGGCTCTGCACGTAGGCGAACAGACCCGCCGAGCTCAGCACCCACAGCACGGTGGCGGTCGCCGCGCCCCAGCTGATCCACCGCCACCGGGCCCGCCTCCGGTCGGGGGCGAAGCGGTACAGCACGGCCAGGACGGCGGCCATGAGCACCGCCAGGGCCGGCCACACCAGCACCTGCGCGGTGGTGCGGACGGCGTCGGAGGTGCCGGCGAGCCCGTCGGAGGCGGCGCCGGCGAGCGCGATCACCCCGCCCAGCAGCAGCGCGCCGCCGAGCACGAACGCCAGGGCCAGCGCGGCGCGGTGCAGGAGACCGCGGGTCTCCCGCTCGTGGTAGGCGACGGTCAGCGCGTCGATCAGGTCGACCGCCGCCATCGTCGCCGTCCACAGCGCGATGACGAGGGCGGCGAGCCCCCGCCAGGTGAGCACCTGGGTGGAGGCGGTGGTGATCGTCACGAGCTGGTCGGCCACGATCGGCTCGAGCTGGTCGGGCAGCATGCCCGCCACGGCCGACAGCTGCTCCAGCGCCTGCTCCGGGTCGTTCACCGTGCCGTAGACCGACAGCGCCGTCACCAGCACGGGTGCCACGGAGAGGACGGCGAAGAAGGCGACCGCCGCGCACAGCTGCGGCAGCCGGTCGGCCCAGATCCGCTGCCAGGTGCGCCGCAGGACCTCGGCCCAGGCAGGTGCGGGCATCCGCCCCGGCGCGGTGGCGTCGCTGGCCCCGGCGCCCTCCGACATCGCTCCTCCTCCCGCCGCCGCGGGGCGACTCCCGGACCCTCGCCCGGTGGTCAGCCGGCGTGGTCCTCCGCCAGGTGTGCGGCCAGCGCGTCGGCGCCGAAGTCGGCCTGCGGATCCCGCCACACCGAGTGCGCGTGGTTGCCGCCGTTCTGGGTGTTGTCCCACTCGACCAGCAGCCGCGGCCCGTGCAGTCGGTAGTAGTGCGGCCGCCCGGGCTCGGTGGAGCCGGCCCAGGCGACGTGCACGGTGTCGAGGTCCACCGGAGGCACCAGCCCGTCGGGCACCCGGCCGGTGTAGGCGCCCAGCAGGTGCCCGAGCAGCTGGCGCTGTTCGGCGTCCAGCTCCCGCGCCGGCAGGCCCCGCGGCCGCGCGGAGAGGGCCAGCCGCTCCTCGCCGTCCGACGCCGGGAGCACCTCGTGCCCGGCCGGCAGGCGCGGCCGGTCGCGGCTGACGATGTCGGACGGCGCCCGGTCCAGCAGCACCGCGCGCGCGGCCAGGTCGGGGGGGAGCGAGCGCACCAGTTGCCGCGCGAGGTCCTCCGTCGCCCCGAGCGGCCGCAGCGACGCGCCGCCCAGCAGCGCGGTGGCCGCCGGGTTGGCGCCGACGAAGCACGGGGTGACGGCCTCGACCCGGCCACCGACGACGAGGTTGTTCAGCGAGACGTGGTGACCGCCCAGCCGCCAACCCCAGGGCGCGTCGGTCCCGGGCTCGCCGAAGACGCGCAGGTAGTAGCGCGCGGGGTCGCGGTAGCGCTCGAAGCGGCCGCGTTCCCGGAACCCCTCGGCCCCGTCGAGCACGGTCTCCAGCCCCATCACCGTGCAGACGGTCGCGTAGCCGGCCGCGGACAGCCCCGTGGCCACCAGCCGCATCGCCAGGGACTGCTGGGCGGGCCGCTGCCGTCCCAGGGTCAGACCACCGTGGTCGACCGGTGTGTAGTTCCAGCGCCGGCGCTCGACCTCGGCGTCGGGACCATCCCGCGGGCCGGGCCGCCGGGCGTCGGACCGCTGCTCGGCGTCCAGCGAGTCCAGCCATGCGGTGGCCGCCGCCGCCATCGCGTCGGCGACGATCCGTTGCGTCGCACGCCCGTCCGGCGGGGAATCCTCCATGGCGCAGGACCGTACGGCGGCCCGACCGCGACCGCGATGGCCCGGGCCGCCGGGCGGCTCCGGTTCCCTTACCACCGGCTGCAGGAGTCGGCAACCTGCTGGTACCCGATGGCGTGATATGCGCGATACCTGGAGTCGCCAGGTCAGCGGGCCTCCCATCGTCGCTCACCTGCAGGTACGGTCCCCGCCGGTTCTCATCCGACATGACGGGGCGGAGTTGGCATGCGGAAAAGCGTTCGGCTGTGGGCTGTCGCGGCGGCGACGGCGGCGATCACCGGTCTGGCGGCACCGGCGCAGGCGGCCTCGACCGTCGTGGCGCTGTGGAACATGGACGCGGTGCCGAAGATGGCCGACAGCGCCGGCGGCGACAACAACGGGAAGACGACGAACGTCAGGCTCTCCGGCGGTGCCTACGACTTCGGCGGCAGGGGCGCGTACGCGACCGTGCCGGACAAGGCGAACCTCGACCCCGGGACCGCCCCGATCACGCTGAGCGCGAGGGTCAAGTTCGACCGCGTGCCCCGCGTGGGCCAGACCTTCGACATCGTCCGCAAGGGCGTGACCAACACGAGCGGCGGCTACTACAAGATGGAGATCACCCGGTCGTCGTCCGGGCGCGCCGTCGTCGCCTGCCGCTTCCGCGACCGAGAGGGGCGGACCGGCGACGTGTACGGCAGCGCCGACCTGGCGGGCAGGGGCTTCCAGGAAGTCAGCTGCCGGAAGACCGCCAAGGGGGTCACGGTGAGCGCCGCGGGCAAGTCGACGTCGGTGTCCCTGGCGCTCGGATCGATCAAGAACTCCTCGCCGGTGTACATCGGCAGCAAGGGCGACGGCACCGACTGGTACCCGGGCCTCCTCGACTTCGTGCGGGTCGACATCGGCTGACCCGCTCCGCGCCCGGCCCGGCGGCGGACCCGCCCGGCCACCCACCCCGTCCGGGTGGGTCGCGGGGCGCACCGCCCGGTGGCGGGGAGCGGTCGGCGGGTGTGCGATGGACAGCCCGGGCCGGCACCGCCTCAGGAGGCACCCATGCCGCGTCGAAGGACTGCGCTGCCGGCCGTCGTCGGCCTGACCGCGGGCCTGCTCGCCGCCGCGGGCCCCGCCTCCCCGGCGGGCGCGGAGCCGCTGCCGGAGAAGGTGCCGCTGGCGGTGGGCACCGGGGGCGCGGTCGCCACCGTCGACCCCGACGCGACGCGGGTGGGCCTGGAGGTGCTCGCGGCCGGCGGCAACGCCGCCGACGCCGCGGTGGCCGCGGCCGCGGCTCTGGGCGTGACCGAGCCGTACTCCGCCGGTGTCGGCGGAGGCGGCTTCTTCGTGCACTTCGACGCCGCGACCGGCGAGGTGAGCACGATCGAAGGCCGGGAGACCGCGCCGCTGGCGATGGGCGCCGACGCCTTCCTCGACGCCGAGGGCAACCCGCTCGACTTCGACGAGGCGGTCCAGAGCGGCCTGTCGGTGGGCACACCCGGCACGCCGCTGACCTGGGTGCGCGCCCTGGAGGAGTTCGGCACCCTCTCGCTCGCCGAGGCGTTGGCGGGCGGCATCCGGCTGGCCGAGGAGGGGTTCGTCGTCGACGAGACCTTCCGGGAGCAGACCGCCGAGAACGAGGAGAAGTTCCGCCGCTTCGCCCCGACCGCCGAGCTGTTCCTCCCGGGCGGCGCACTGCCCGAGGTCGGCTCGGTGTTCCGCAACCCCGATCTGGCACGCACCTACGGGACGCTGGCCGCCGAGGGGGTCGGGTCGTTCTACACCGGCGAGCTGGCCGAGGCGATCGTGGCGACCGTCCAGGACCCGCCGGAGGCCGCCGGCGCGGAGGAGGTGCGACCGGGCCTGCTCGAGGAGGGCGACCTCGCCCGCTACGACGCCCCGCTGCGCGCCCCGACGCGGGTCGACTACCGCGGGCTGCAGGTCTACGGCATGGCTCCGCCGTCCAGCGGCGGGTCGACCGTGGGCGAGGGGTTGAACGTCCTCGAGCAGTTCCCGCTGGGATCGGTCTCCGAGGTGTCGGCGCTGCACCACTTCCTGGAGGCGAGCGCGGTGGCCTTCGCCGACCGCAACCGGTACGTGGGCGATCCCGCCTACGCACCGGTGCCGCTGGGCGAGCTGCTGTCCGACGGCTTCGCCACGGAGCGGGCCTGCGCGATCGACCCGGGGAAGGCGGCGACGAAGCCGGTGGACGCCGGGGTACCGGACGGGGAGTACGGGCCGTGCCCGGGTGCGGCGGCGGCCTCCGCGGACGGCGGCGCCGAAGGGCCGTCCACGACGCACCTCACCGTCGGCGACGCCGACGGCAACATCGCCAGCTACACGCTGACGATCGAGCAGACCGGGGGCAGCGGCATCACCGTCCCGGACGCCGGCTTCATCCTCAACAACGAGCTGACCGATTTCACCTTCGCGGCGGCGGACCCGGCGGCACCCGAGCCCAACCTGCCCGCCCCGGGCAAGCGGCCGCGCAGCAGCATGTCGCCGACCATCGTGCTGGACGACGGCGAGCCGCTGCTGGCCGTCGGCTCACCCGGCGGCAGCACGATCATCACCACCGTCCTGCAGACGCTGGTCGGCCGCATCGACCGCGACCTCGACCTGGTCGAGGCGATCGCCGCACCGCGGGCCACCCAGCGCAACACCGAGACGGTGAACGCCGAGCCGGCCTTCCTCGCGGCCTACGGCGCCGAGCTCGCCGTGCTGGGCCACGTGTTCACCGAGACGGCCGAGATCGGCGCCGCCACCGGCATCGAGTACCTGCCGGACGGGCTGCTGCTCGCCGCCGCGGAGCCCGAGCGCCGGGGCGGCGGCAGCGCCGGCGTGGTGGAGGAGGTCGGCGGTGCCGCGGCGGACGCCGCCGGGCTCGCACCCGACATCGGCGACGCGGGCTGACCGGCCGGCCCGCGCCGGCGCCCCCAGGCCGCACCGGCGCTGCCCGCCCCGCCCCGGCCGGCGTCCCGAGGCCGTGGCTACAGCCAGCCGCGCCGGGCGCCGAGCTGCCGGACGGCGGCGTCGAGCTGCGCCGCGACCGCGCGGACGTCGGTGTCGCGGTGGCTCAACCGCAGCCGCCCGAACGCGTCGCGGCCCTCGGTGAGCAGCCCGCCGCGGCGGTCGACCTCGAGCACGACCTCGACGCCCTGGGGATCGGCGAGGAACGTCACCTCGAGCTCGTTGACCCGCCCGCGCAGCGAGTGCGGCGGAGCAAACTCCACCTCCTGGTAGAAGGGCAGGTCGCTGCCGTGCAGCCGGCCCTTCTCCACGTCGGCGCCCCGGAACGCGAAGCCGAGGGAGTCGAGGGCGACCAGCACGCTCCGCTGCACCGGCAGCGGCAGCACGGTGACCGGGTCGAGGTCGGTGGCGTCCAGCGAGCCGGGGATGTCGATCCGGGTCACCAGGCCGATCCGCATGCCGCGCAGGTGCCACCCGTCGATCGCGGTGATCGGGCACTGCCACGGGACGGCGAAGCGGAACGGGACGGCGTGCCGCGCGCCGGGCTCGATCCGCCCGCTGCCGGCGACGGCGGTGGTGCCGAAGCTGACGTCCTCCCGCCAGGAGTGGTCACCGCTCTCCACCTCGACGGTGGCCTCCAGGGCGACGCGGATCTCGTTGACCTCCTGCGGCACCGAGCCGCCGGTGACGTGCACGGTGCCGGTCACGGTGCCGCCGGGCGTGGTGTCCGGCGAGTCGAGGACGGCGTCGACGCCGGCGCCGCCCGAGCCCAGGCGCGCCATGAGGTTGCGGAAGGCCATCGTGCTCCCATCGGGGTCGGGGTGCCCACCCTGCCACCGGCGGCCGCGGCGGCGCGAGGACCGACGGCGCCGCGACCGCGCACCCCGCCCGCGCCGGCGACCGTGCGCCGCGCTCGCGCCGGCGACCGAGGTTCACCGACCGGCTCCGGGGCGGTAACAATCCGGCATGACCGTCAGCTACTTCGCCCTGTACCGGACCCCCGACGACCCGGCCGAGTTCGAACGCCACTACTTCGGCACGCACGTGCCGCTGATCGAGAAGACGCCGGGGCTGGTCGAGAACCGGGTGCACCGGGTGACCCGCCAGTACGTCGGTCACCCGGCCTACCACCTGCTCGCGGAGCTGGTCTTCGAGTCCACCGACGCGATGAAGCAGGCGTTCCGCTCGCCGGAGTGGGCCGCCGCCGGCGAGGATCTGCAGTCCTGGGGCGGCGCGGACCTGGTCACCATGTTCGCCGCCGAACCGCACCAGCGGGGCGTTCCGGCGGGGAGCTGACGGCGCGCCACGGCACGGAGGAGCCGCTCGTGAGCACGGGAGGAGAGCCGTCCCGGCCGGCCGAGGCCGGCGCGGAGGTGGTCGCAACCGGCTGCGCCGTCGTCGGGGGCGGCCCGGCCGGCATGGTGCTGGGCCTGCTGCTGGCCCGGGCGGGCGTCGACGTCGTCGTCCTGGAGAAGCACGCGGACTTCTTCCGCGACTTCCGCGGCGACACCGTGCACCCGTCCACCCTGCGGATGCTCGACGAGCTCGGCCTCGCCGAGGCCTTCCTGGGGCTGCCGCACCAGGAGGTCGAGCGGATCGGGGTGACGACCGACGAAGGCACGTTCGCCGTCGCCGACTTCAGCCGGCTGCCCGGCAGGTACCGGTTCCTGACCCTGGTGCCGCAGTGGGACTTCCTCGACTTCCTCGCCCGGGAGGCCGCGCGGTACCCGGGATTCCGGCTCGTCATGGGCGCCGAGGCGGTGGACCTCCTCCGGCGGGACGGCACGGTCACCGGCGTCCGGTACGTCACGGCCGACGGCCGGACCGGGCGGGTCGAGGCGCCGCTGACCGTGGCCACCGACGGGCGGCACTCGACGCTGCGGGAGCGGGCCGGCCTGGCCGTGCGCGCCTTCGGCGCGCCGATGGACGTGCTCTGGTTCCGGCTGCGGAAGTCGCCGGACGCCGCCGGGCCGCCGTTCGGCGGCGCCGGGCGGCTCAGCCGCGGACGGCTGCTCGTCCTCATCGACCGGGGCGACTACGTGCAGACCGCCTACCTGGTGCCCAAGGGCGGCTTCGGTGCGCTGCAGGAGCGCGGCATCGAGGCGTTCCGCGCCGACCTGGGCCGACTGCTGCCCGGCCGGGAGGAGTCCATCGCCGAGGTCCGGTCCTGGGACGACGTGAAGGTGCTGTCGGTGCGGGTCGACCGGCTGCGCCGGTGGTGGCTGCCCGGGCTGCTGCTCATCGGCGACGCCGCGCACGCGATGTCGCCGATCGGCGGGGTCGGCATCAACCTCGCCGTCCAGGACGCCGCCGCGGCCGCCCGGATCCTCGCGCCGTCGCTGCGCACCGGCCGGGTGCCCGACGGCGCGCTGGCCCGGGTGCAGCGCCGCCGGACGGTGCCCACCGTGGTCACCCAGGCCGTGCAGCGGCTCATCCAGCAGCGGTTCCTCGCCCGGGTGCTCGCCGGGGACGAGCCCATCGGCACCCCCGGGCTGCTGAAGGTGCTGCAGCGCCGTCCCGCCCTGCAGGGCGTGCCGGCCCGGGTCATCGGCCTCGGCGTCCTGCCCGAGCACGTCCCGCCCGGCGGGTGAGCAGGCCGACGCCGGGTAGTCCGCGCGCGTGGACGCGCGCACGCTGCTGCTCGGCGACTGGACGCCGGTGGTCCGCGACGGCATCGACGTCCTGCGGCTGCTGCTGCTCGGCGGTGCGGTCGCGTACGCGGTGGCCGGCCGGACGTCGGCGGCGGCGCTGCTGGCCCTGCTCGGTGCGGTCACCCTCGCCGCGCGGCTGCTGAACCTGCCGCGCGTCTACGACCTGTCGCTGACGCTGGCCATGGTGCTGCAGGGCTTCGGCGAGACCTTCGGCCTGTACGACCAGTTCGTCCGCTTCGACGACCTGGTGCACGTCACCCTCCCGATGCTCACCGCGCCGGTCGTCTACATCGCCCTCGCCCGGGCGGAGGTCGTGCCCGACCCCCGCGACGAGACCCACCTGCCGCACTACGTCGGCATCGCGGTCGTCACCGCGGCCCTGGGCATCTCGATCGGCGCCCTGTGGGAGGTGTACGAGTGGCGCTCCGACGCCTGGTTCGGCACCGAGCTGTCCGAGGACAACGACGACACCAACGGTGACCTGGTGCGCGACACGCTCGGCTCGCTGGTCGGGGCGGCGCTGCTGGTCGCCTGGGCCCGCTTCGGCTGGGGCTCGGTGCGCCGGATCCCCGGCGTGAACACCCGCGAGGACGTCAGCGCGTGAGCCGCGCACCCGCCGCGCGCTGCCCCGCCGTGCCGTGGCCCGCCGTGCGCGCGAGCCGCCGGGCCTCGCGCAGCGGCTCCGGCGTGCGCGCGCCCGAGCTCGTCGCGAGCACGACGGCGGCCGCGACCCCGGCGGTCGTCCGCCAGGCGGCGGAGGCGACCACCGGGCGGACGCCGGTCGCCGTCCGCACCCAGCGGGCGACGTCGGCGCCGTCGAGCAACAGGGGAGCGGTGCTGCCCCGGCCCGGGCCGGGCTGGGGCCCGCGGGCCGCCAGCGGGCGGTCGGTGACGCCGACGGTGGGGACGTCGAGCACCGCGCCGAGCTGCAGCGCCAGACCGGCCCGCCGGGGGTGGTCGCGGCCCGCCGCCGCGACGAGCAGCACGTCGGGACGCCGTCCGAGGCCGCGCACCGCGACGGCGAGCAGCGGGCCTTCGCGCACGCCCTGCAGCCCGGCGACGTAGGGCGCGGGGGCGACGGCCTCCTCGACCCGGGTCGCCAGGACCTCCGATCCCCGCAGCAGGACCGCGGCCGCCCGCACCGGGTCCCGGCCCTCGTGGTCGGCCGGGCCGGCGGTGAGCGCGACCCCGGCCACGGTCCACGGCGGCGGGCCGGGCTGCCAGGTCGGCGGGGCGAGGGCGGCCAGCCGCCGCTGTTCGGCCCGGGCGGCCGCGGGGTCGGCCGACCAGAGCGCGCCGGCTCCGCGGGGGTGCGCCTCCGGGGTCACCGGGCAGGGCTCACCCGGCGCCGGTGCGGAGCCTCGCGGCCGGCCTCACCGCGGCTCGCGCCCCATCGAGAAGAACTCGGCGTTCGGCCGGATCGCGGCGAAGTGCGCCAGCCGGTTCGACAGCGCGAACAGCGAGGTGATGGCGCCGACGTCCCAGACGTCGTCCTCGGTGAGGCCGTGCCCGGTCAGCCGGGCGAGGTCGTCCGCGGTGACCGCGGCCGGGTCGGTGGCCAGCCGGGTGGCCACCTCCAGGACGGCGTGCATCCGCGGGCTCAGCGGCGCCTTCCGCCAGTCGACGGCCACCTCGTCGGCGAGGTGGGGGTCGCGGGTGCGGATGCGGGCGACCGCCCCGTGCGCGACGACGCAGTACAGGCAGCCGTTCGCCCCGCTGGTCGCCACGACGACCAGCTCCCGGTCGCCCTTCGACAGGCCGGGGGTGTCCTTGTCCATCAGCGCGTCGTGCAGGGCGAAGAAGGCGCGGGCCTCGTCGGGGCGCCACGCCAGGGCGGCGAAGATGTTGGGCAGGAAGCCGGCCCGCTCCTCGACCGCGTCGTACCGCTCGGCCAGGTCGGCGGGCAGCGACGCCCGGGGCGCCACGGGGAACCGGCTGATGGGGGTGCCTGGGGTCACCCCCGGAGTCTGCCCGACGCGCCGGTCCGCGGTCCCCGGCTCTCGGCGCCGGGGCCGGCGCTAGCGGCTCGGCCCCCCGCCGGCCGCGGCCGGCCGGCTCAGCACGGCCCGCGCCGGTGCGCCGTCGGCGCCCGGGATGCGCAGGGGCAGGCACGTGAGCTGCCACCGGCCCGGCTCGGCGGCGCGGAGGTCGAGCGTCTCCAGGACGACCACCCCGGCGTCGAGCAGGACCTCGTGCGTGGGCGCCGGCTCGCGGTAGGAGGCGACGGACAGGTAGTCGATCCCGACGAGCCGGACGCCGCGGCGGACCAGCGCCGCGGCCGCGTCGGGGGTGAGGGACACGTAGTCCTCGACGAACGCCGGCTCGTCCCACAGCGCCGAGTTCGTCGTCCGGAACAGCACCCGGGTCGCGTCGTCCGGGACGTCGATGCCTTCCAAGGCCGCGGCGTCGATGTCCCCGCGCACCCCGGTCGCGTCGGCCACCCACGCCGGTCCGACGAGCGCGTCGAGGGGGACGGCGTCGACGCCCTCCCGTCCGTCGAGGAAGTGCACCGGGGCGTCGACGTGCGTCCCGCAGTGCAGCGAGCAGGTCATCGACGACACGTTCGCCAGGTCGCCGAGGGACCGCCGCTGGTCGCGCCGGACGACGAGGTCGGTGTCGCCGGGGTAGAGCGGCACCCGCCCCGGGACGAGCGGCACCGTCACGTCGACGTACTCGGTCACGTCCCCGCGCTACCCGCCCGGCGGTCGGGTCAGACGGCCGGACGGCACCGGGATCCGGACCCAGGTGGCCCGGCCCGACCAAACCGTTATCCCCAACAGTGGCGTCACATCTGCGGAAGGCCGGCATGCGAACGGCCCTCCGCTGGTTGAGCACGCGACGAGATCCGGCGTCCGTCGGTGACGCCGCACCGATCACCCTGGAGGACGATCCCATGCATCTCGGCGTCGACAGCTTCGTCGCGGCGGTGACCGACCCGTCGACCGGGCGCGTCGTCGGGCCCGAGGAACGGATGGCGCACCTGCTCGACGAGATAGCCCTCGCCGACCAGGTCGGGTTGTACTCGTTCGGCATCGGCGAGCACCACCGCGAGGAGTACTACGACTCCGCGCCGCCGGTGATCCTCGGCGCCGCGGCCGCCCGCAGCTCCCGGATCCGGCTCGGCAGCGCGGTGACGGTGCTCAGCGCCGCCGACCCGGTCCGGGTCTTCCAGCAGATCGCGACGCTCGACCTGATCGCGAAGGGGCGCATCGACCTGGTCGTCGGGCGCGGCTCGTTCATCGAGGCCTTCCCGCTGTTCGGCCTCGACCTGGAGGACTACGACGCGCTGTTCGCCGAGAAGCTCGACCTGCTGCTGCGCATCCGGGAGACGCCGCACGTCACCTGGTCGGGCCGCCACCGGCCGCCGCTCACCGGGCAGGGGGTGTACCCGCGGCCGCTGCAGGACCCGCTGCCGGTCTGGGTCGGCGTCGGCGGCACCCCGGAGTCGTTCGTCCGCGCCGGGCTGCTCGGGCTGCCGCTGATGGTGGCGATCATCGGCGGCGAGCCGCGGCGGTTCGCGCCACTGGTCGAGCTGTACCGGCGGGCGGGGGCGCAGGCCGGGCACGCGCCCGACAGGCTGCAGGTCGGGCTGCACGTCTTCGGCTTCGTCGCGGAGAGCACGCAGGCCGCGGCCGACACCATCTACCCGGGCTGGCACGAGATGTTCGCCAAGATCTCGCGCGAGCGGGGCTTCGCGCCGCCGACGCGGGCCCAGTTCGACGCGACCAGCGGTCCGGACGGCGCGTTCTTCATGGGTGACCCGGAGACCGTGGCGGCCAAGCTGGTCCGGGTCTCCGAGCAGCTGGGAGGTGTCGACCGGGTCGCGCTGCAGATGACCAACCCGCGGCTGGCGCACGCCGACCTGCTGCGCGGCATCGAGCTGCTCGGCACGGAGGTGGCGCCGAAGGTCGCCGGCGCCTGATCCGCGGGCCCACAGCGGACGCACAGGGCGGTCCCAGCCGGCGCCCCGCATCGCAGGCCACCCTCGGTCGTGCACCCCACGACGCGACGGAGGACCCATGACGCACCACCGGCCCGGCCGGCTCTCCTACGAGGGCCGGCTCCTTCCGCGGCCCGCCGAGGAGGTGGTCGACCAGGGTCTGGCCTTCGACGTCGGCACCCTGGTCAGCCGCCGCCGCGTGCTGCAGGTCCTCGGCCTGGGCGCCGCGACGGTCGGGCTCGCCGCCTGCGGGAGCAGCACCACCGGCTCGTCGGGCACCGGTTCCTCGTCGGCGTCCGGGACGACGGCGGCCGCGGCGTCCGGCGAGATCCCGGACGAGACCGCGGGTCCGTACCCGGGTGACGGGTCCAACGGCCCCGACGCCCTCGAGCAGAGCGGCATCGTCCGCAGCGACATCCGCTCCGGCTTCGGCGGGTCGAGCGGAACCGCGGAGGGCGTGCCGATGACCCTGGAGCTGACCGTCGCCGACCTCGCGAACGGCGGGGTCCCGTTCGCCGGCGTGGCCGTGTACGTGTGGCACTGCGACCGCGACGGCGGCTACTCGATGTACTCCGACGGCCTCACCGACCAGAACTACCTGCGCGGCGTGCAGATCGCCGACGCCGACGGCCGGGTGCGCTTCACCAGCATCGTGCCGGGCTGCTACGACGGGCGGTGGCCGCACGTCCACTTCGAGGTCTATCCCGACGAGGGCAGCATCACCGACGCGGCCAACGCCATCGCGACCTCGCAGGTCGCCTTTCCCCAGGACATGTGCGACGCGGTCTACGCGGCCAGCGGCTACGAGTCGTCGGTGACCAACCTCGGCCGGGTGAGCCTGGCCGGCGACAACGTGTTCGGCGACGACGGCGGCGCCGGCCAGCTCGCCACCGTGACCGGCGACGTCACCGGTGGCTACACCGTCTCCCTCGCCGTGGGTGTCGACACGACGACCACCCCGACGGGGGGCGGGACAGCGGGCGGCCGCCCCGGCGGCGGCCCGCCGCCCGGGCGCCCGGGGGGCTGACCACCGCCGCGGTAGGGGGACCGCCGGTACCTGCACCGGCCCCGCCGTCCGCGTAGTCGTGCGGCGGTCGGGCTGGCAGGCTCCCGGCATGCAGCAGGCCTTCGGCATGGCGGTCCCCGAGACGGTCGCGGAGATGTGCCGTCCCACCGCGAGCGCGGTGCTGGTCTACGACGCGCAGGTGGGCATCCTCGCCCACGTGCACGAACTCGACCGGCTGGTCGAGCGGACGGCGGCGGTGCTGGCGGCCGCCCGCGCGGCCACCGTGCCGGTGCTGTACGTCCGCCACGTGTCGCTGCCGCCGACCCACCTGGGCGTGGCCGCGCTGCGCACGGCCATGGCCTGGCAGCGCACCGACCGCGCCGACCAGGTCCGGGTGGCGTTCCCGCCGGACGCCGTGCACACCCGCATCGTCGACGAGCTGGCCCCGGTCGCCGGCGAGCCGGTGTTCGACAAGCTCGGCATGTCGGCGCTCGTCGGCACCCCGGTCGAGGCGGTCCTGCGCGACCGCGGGGTGACGACGCTCGTCCTGGTCGGCGCCGTGCTGGAGATCGGCATCGAGCCGACGGCCCGGCACGCGGCCGACCTGGGGTTCCTGCCGGTCGTCGTCGACGACGCGTGCGGCGTGGTCGACGAGGAGGCCGCACGCCGGTCGCTGGCGAGCCTGGACCACAGCCTGCTGACCTACCGCTGCTCCGCCGACGACGTGGTCGCCGCCTTCCGCGGCTCGTGACGACCGCCGGGGTCAGCCGCCGGGGAGCAGGGCGCGGACGGCGTCGATGGTGTCGGCCTCGGCCGGGGTCTTGTCCGGGCGGTAACGGACGACGCGGGCGAAGCGGAGGGCGACGCCGCCGGGGTAGCGGGGGCTGCGCTGGGCGCCGTCCAGGGCGACCTCGACGACCAGCTCAGGGCGCAGCAGCACGCCCCAGCCCGCCGTCTCGCGGGCGTGCCCGGGGAAGGTGCGGGTCTGCCAGTCGAGCAGCTCATCGGTCATCCCCTTGAACGTCTTGCCGACCATGATCGGCTCGCCGCCGTCGGGGTCGCGGGCGCCGAGGTGGATGTTCGACAGCTTCCCGGTGCGGCGGCCGTAGCCCCACTCCGCGCCGAGGACGACGAGGTCGAGCGTGTGCACCGGCTTGACCTTCTGCCACGCCCGGCCCCGGCGGCCGGCCGCGTAGGGCGCGTCGAGGGCCTTGACGACGACGCCCTCGTGCCCGGCGGCGAGCGCGTCGTCGAGCACGCCGGCCGCCTGGTCGGCGGCGGGGGAGCGGACCCCGGGCATGCGCAGCGCGGCGTGCGCGTCGTCGGCCAGCAGGCCGGCCAGCGCGTCGAGGCGCACCCGCAGCGGTTCGTCGACCAGGTCGCGTCCGTCGAGGTGCAGCACGTCGAACAAGAACGGGCTGAGCAGCACGCCGGGGTCGGGGGTGTCGCTGCCGAAGCGGCTCATCGTGTCCTGGAACGAGCGCGGCCGGCCGTCGGGGTCGAGGGCGAGCGTCTCGCCGTCGAGGACGGCGGTGCGGCAGGGCAGCGCCCGGATGCGCGCCACGACCTCCGGCACGCCGCCGGTGACCTCCCGCAGGCTGCGGGTCCACACCCGGACGTCGTCGCCGTCGCGGTGCACCTGGATCCGGGCGCCGTCCAGCTTGAACTCGACCGTCACGTCGGCGCCCAGGTCGGCGAGCGCGGCGTCCAGCGAGGAGCCCGGGCTGGCCAGCATCGGCCGCACCGGACGGCCGACCGCCAGGTGCACCGCGGCCAGGCCCGCCGTGCCCGCGGTGAGGGCCGTGGCCGCCGTCTCCGGCAGGCTGCCCGACAGCATGAACGCCCGCCGGACACCCTCCGCCGCGACGCCGGCGGCGGTGGCGACGGCGTCGAG
Organism: Geodermatophilus sp. YIM 151500; assembly: GCF_025716945.1. Taxonomy (GTDB): domain Bacteria; phylum Actinomycetota; class Actinomycetes; order Mycobacteriales; family Geodermatophilaceae; genus YIM-151500. Next base: position 384,543 of record NZ_JAOVZT010000003.1, on the reverse strand, counting down.
CACGACGCCCTCCAGCGCGCCCTGGCGGAGCTCACCGGTGAGCAGCCGGACGACGAAGCGCTGCTCGTCGTCCGTCGCCGCGCCGAGCAGCCCCCGCAGGACGGCGTCCCGGCGGGCCGCGGAACCGGCGCCGTCGATGGTGGTCAGCTCGTCGAGCGCCGCGTCGACGCCGGCGACGGTCAGCGACGCCGCCGGCGCCGGGTCGGGTGCCGCACCGGCCAGGGTCCGCCAGCCGACGCCGAGCCGGCCCTGCAGCGGTTCTCCGGCCAGCCACGCGGTGACCTGACGCACCTCGTCGCCGTCCGCCCCCCGCAGCAGGTCTGCGATCGCCCGTGCCTTCTGCGTGCGTGAGCGCGTGGCCGCGACGGCGGCCGACGCGGCGACGACCTCGGCGAACAGCACGGCGGCATCGTCGCAGGTCGGCGCCGCGGGATCAGCGGCCCACCCCGCCCATCAGGCGGCGCGCTGCCACCGGGCCCGCCCCCACACGGCGACGACCCCGAGCGGGACGGCCACCAGGGTGGCGCTCGCGAAGATCGTCCCGAAGCGCCCGGCGTCGGCCAGGTCGGCGACGGCCACCGCGGCGAGCGCGCTGCCGCAGAAGAGCGCCCCGGCGAACAGCGAGACCACGGTGGCCCGGGCGGCCGGCAGCACCTCGGTGGCCCACGCCTGCAGCGACGAGTGCATGAAGGTCCACGCGAGGCCCAGCAGCAGCGTCACGGCGACCGCCGCGGCCGCGGTCCGCGACAGGGAGAACAGCAGGCAGGCGGCGACGGCCGCCGTCGCGCCGACGGCGATGAGCCGCGAGGGGTGCACGTGCCGCGATAGCCTCCCGGCCGGACCCGCGAAGACGAGGACGAAGACGCCGTACAGGGCCGTGACGCCGCCGGCGAGGGCGGGCGGGGCCCCGGCCGCCTCGACCGCGGACGGCAGCAGCGTGAGAACGCCGACCAGCACCCCGCCCTCGACGAAGGCCAGTCCCAGCAGGAACACGGCCGCCCGGGAACGGGCGACGGCCAGCAGCGGGACGACCGGGTGCCCACCGGTCCGGGTCGTCGGTGGTTCGGGCAGCGACCGCAGCGGAACGGCCAGCGCCAGCGCGGCGAGGCCGGTGACCACGAAGACCAGCCGCCAGCTGAGCAGCTGCGCGACCACCCCGGCTCCCACCGAGGCCAGCGCCGTGCCGCACGCGACCCCCACCATGAGGCGGGTCAGTTCCCGTTGGCGGCGCGCCGGGGGCACCGTGTCGCCGACGTAGATGATCCCGGCCGGGTACGCGGCGCCGAAGAAGGCGCCGCCGACGCCGCGGGCCAGGCCGAGGACGAGCGGGTTCCAGGCCGCCGCGGCGGCCAGCGCGGCGGCGCCGGCGACCAGCAGCGCGAGCCGCATGGTGCGCACCCGCCCCAGCGCGTTCCACACCAGCCCCCAGACCGGCTGGCTGAGCCCGTACGCCAGGAAGTACGCGCCCGCCGCCTGGACGACGCTCGCCAGCGGGACCCCCAGGTCGGTCGCGATGGCGATGAGCATCGGAGGCATCGCGAAGCGGTCGAGGATGCTGACGAACGCGTTCAGCTGCAGCAGCCGGATGGGAGGCCAGCGTCCGGACCGGGCCCCCCGCACGCGGGCGACCGTACCGGCGTGCCGCCCGTGCTTAGCTGGCGGCCGGTTCAGGCTCCGCACGAAGGGACCCCGATGTCGCTGCTCTCCGACCTCGCCGAGGCGCTGACCACCGGAGGCGTGGAGGTCGTCGACCTCACCGCCCCGCTGTCGGCCGAGACCCCGGTCATCCAGCTGCCGCCGCCGTTCGCGCAGACGGCCCGGTTCGAGCTGGAGGAGCTCAGCCGCTACGACGACCGGGGCCCGGCCTGGTACTGGAACAACTTCCGGACCGGCGAGCACACCGGCACGCACTTCGACGCGCCGAACCACTGGGTCACCGGCCGGGACGGCGACGACGTCGCCTCGGTGCCCGCGCGGCGGCTCGTCGCCCCGGCCGCCGTCCTGGACTTCTCCGCCGAGACCGCCGAGGACCCCGACTTCCTGCTCGAGGTGGAGCACGTCGAGCAGTGGCAGGCGGCGCACGGCCCGCTGCCGGACGGCGGCTGGCTGCTCTACCGCACCGGCTGGGACGCCCGCTCGTCCTCCCAGCAGGACTTCCTCAACGCCGACGACACCGGCCCGCACACCCCGGGGGTGTCCCCGTCGTGCGCGCGGTGGCTGGCCGAGGAGTCGCCGGTCATCGGGCTGGGCGTGGAGACGGTCGGCACCGACGCCGGCGCCGCGCACTCCTTCGAGCCGCCGTTCCCGTGCCACGCGGCGCTCATGGGCAGCGGCAAGTACGGGCTGACCCAGCTGCAGAACCTGGCCCGGCTGCCGGCGACCGGGGCGCTGCTGGTCGTGGCGCCGCTGCCGATCGTGTCCGGCTCCGGGTCGCCGTCGCGGGTGCTCGCCCTCGTCGAGCGCGGATGAACGCCGCGCGGGCGGTCGGGGAGACCCTCGTCCGGCGCGGCGTCGGCACCGTCTTCGGCGTCGTCGGCTCGGGCAACTTCCACGTCACCAACGCGATGGTCGCGGCGGGCGCCCGCTACGTCGCCGCCCGTCACGAGGGCGGCGCGGCCACGATGGCCGACGCGTTCGCCCGCACCAGCGGCGACGTCGCGGCGTTGAGCGTGCACCAGGGCTGCGGGTTCACCAACGCGCTGACCGGGATCACCGAGGCGGCCAAGAGCCGCACGCCGCTGGTGGTGCTGGCGGCGGAGGCGACCTCGCCGCGGTCGAACTTCTTCGTCGACCAGGCGGCGCTGGCGCGCGCGGTCGGGGCGGTGCCGCTGCGGGTCGCGTCGGCGGACGACGCGGTCGCCCGGGCCGCCGCGGCGGTCGACACCGCGCGGGACGAGCGGCGGGTCGTCGTCCTGAACCTGCCGCTGGACGTGCAGGGCCGCGACGCGCCGTCCGCCGAGCCGCCGCCCCCAGCGGCGCGGCGCGAGCCGGCGCCGGACCCGGCCGACCTGGGCGCCCTCGTCGCGGCCCTCCGGGCGGCCCGCCGCCCGGTCTTCGTGGCGGGCCGCGGCTCCCGCGGGCCCGGCTGCCGCGCGGCGCTGGAGGAGCTGGCCGACCGCTGCGGCGCGCTGCTGGCCACCTCCGCGGTGGCCAAGGGGTTGTTCCGCGGCAGCCCGTGGGACCTGGACGTGTCCGGCGGGTTCGCCACGCCGCTGGCCGCCGAGCTGATCGGCGCGGCCGACCTGGTCGTGGGCTGGGGCTGCGCGCTGGGCATGTGGACGATGCGGCACGGGCGGCTGGTCGCCGACGACGCCGTCGTCGTCCAGGTCGACGTCGAGCCGGCGGCGCTGGGCGCGCAGCGCGAGATCGCCCTCGGCGTCGAGGGCGACGTGCGGGCGGTGGCGCGGGCGGCGGCCGCGGCCTTCGGGGAGCCGGCGACCGGCTACCGGACGCCGGAGGTGCGCGCCGCGCTCGCCACGCGGGGGCGGTGGCGCGACGAGCCGTTCCCCGACGCCGGGGGAGCGGGGCGGGTCGACCCGCGTGGTCTGACCGCCGCGCTGGACGACCTGCTGCCCGCCGAGCGCGTGGTGGCCGTCGACTCGGGCAACTTCATGGGCTACCCGAGCATGTTCCTCGACGTGCCCGACGAGCACGGCTTCTGCTTCACCCAGGCCTTCCAGTCGGTGGGGCTGGGCCTGGCCACGGCGATCGGCGCGGCGCTGGCCCGGCCCGACCGGCTGCCGGTGGCCGCCCTCGGCGACGGCGGCGCGCTGATGGGCGCCTCGGAGCTGGAGACCGTCGTCCGGCTGCGGCTGCCCATGGTGGTCGTCGTCTACGACGACGCCGGTTACGGCGCCGAGGTGCACCACTTCGGCCCGGACGGCCACCCGCTCGACACCGTGCGCTTCCCGGAGACGGACTTCGCCGCGATCGCCCGGGGCCACGGCTTCGCGGCGGTCACCGTCCGCGACGGGCGCGACCTCGACGGGGTGGCCACGTGGCTGGCCGGTCCCCGCTCGGCGCCGCTGCTGGTCGACGCGAAGGTGGCCCGCGACGAGCCGTCGTGGTGGCTGGAGGAGGCCTTCCGGGGCCACTGACCGTGACGCCCGGTCCGCCGACCCCCGGCCCGCGCGGCCGACCGGGTCAGCCGCCGGTCAGGTGGGCCTGCTTGGGCGCCAGGCCGCGCAGCGCCTCGGCCGCCACCCGGTCCCGCCCGGCGCCGGCGGCCGCGGTGACCGCGGCGCCGACGAGCCCCTCCACCAGCGGCGCGGGGGAGAGGACCACCCGCTCGCGGACGGCGTCGTCGAGCAGCTCCAGCGCTGTCTCCGCCGACAGCACCGCGCTGCCGAGGTCCATGAGGACGACGACGCCGTCCCCGCTGTCGGCCGCCGTGATGGCGTCGGCGATCGCCGTGGCGTCGGTGCCCAGCCCGCCGTCGACGTCACCGGCGGCGACCTCGACGGCGAGTTCGCGGCCGGGCAGCATGCCCCGGGCGAGGTGGACGGCGGCGTCGGCGAGCGGGCGGCTGTGCGACACGACCACCAGCCCGACGGGCACGGCTCAGCCCCGGCCGGTCAGCGCGGTCGCGGCAGCTTGGAGCATCAGCGCCGCCGACGTGGCACCGGGGTCCTGGTGTCCGGCGCTGCGCTCGCCGAGGTAGCTGGCCCGGCCCTTGCGGGCGACCATCGGCACGGTCGCGTCCCGGCCGCCCGCGGCCGCCTCCGCGGCGGCCCGCAGCGCCTCGTCGAGCGGCCGGCCGTCGGCGAGCGCCTCGTCGAGCGCGTCGCAGGCCGGCGCCAGCGCGTCGAGCATCGTCTTGTCACCCGGTCCGGCCTTGCCGCGGGCCGCGACGCCGTCGAGCCCGGCCCGCAGCGCGGCGGCCAGGGCGGCGCCGTCACCGCCGCCGAGGGTCCCCGAGGCGCGCAGGAAGAAGGTCCCGTACAGCGGACCGCTCGCGCCGCCGACCGTGCGGATCAGCGTCGTGGCGACCGTCTTCAGGACGGCGGCGGGATCGGCCGCCGGGTCGGCGTCGAGCGCGGACACCACCGCGGTCAGGCCGCGGTCGAGGTTGGCGCCGTGGTCGGCGTCGCCGATCGCCGCGTCGAGCTCGGTGAGCACGTCGCGCTGCTCGCGCACGAGCCGGGCGAACTCCTGCACCCAGGCGGTCAGGCCGGCGGCGTCGACCGCGTCGGCCACGGTCAGGCGCCCCAGCGCAGGGCGGGGGTGCGCACCGGGGCGTCCCAGAGCCGCAGCAGCTCGTCGTCGGCCCGGACGAGGGTCACCGAGCAGCCGGCCATGTCGAGGCTGGTCATGTAGGAGCCGACGAGGTTGCGGGCGATGCCGATGCCGGCCTTGTCCAGGACGGCGGCCACTTCGGCGTACATGAGGTAGAGCTCGAGCAGCGGGGTGCCGCCCATGCCGTTGACGAAGGCGATGACCCCGTCGCCGCCGGTGAAGTCGAGGTCGGCGAGCACCGGTTCGACCAGCATCTCGGCGATCTCCCGGGCCGGGGCCAGCGGCACGCGGCGCCGGCCGGGCTCGCCGTGGATGCCGATGCCGACCTCCATCTCGTCGTCGGGCAGGTCGAACGTCGGCCGGCCGGCGGCGGGCACCGTGCAGGAGGTCAGCGCGAGGCCCATGCTGCGCCCGTTGCCGTTGACCCGGCGGGCGATCTCGGCGACCTCGGCCAGCGGCCTGCCCTCCTCGGCCGCGGCGCCGGCGAGCTTCTCCACGAGGACGGTGACGCCGACACCGCGCCGGCCGGCGGTGTACAGGCTGTCCTGGACGGCGACGTCGTCGTCGGTGACGACGGCGACCACCTCGGTGTCGGACTCCGCGGCCACCAGCTCGGCGGCCATCTCGAAGTTCATGACATCGCCGGTGTAGTTCTTCACGACGTGCAGCACCCCGGCGCCGCCGTCGACGCCCCGGGTCGCGGCCACCACCTGGTCGGGGACCGGCGAGGTGAACACCTCGCCCGCGCAGGCCGCGTCGAGCATGCCCCGCCCGACGAACCCCGCGTGCATCGGCTCGTGCCCGGAGCCGCCGCCGGAGACCAGGCCCACCTTGCCCCGCACCGGGGCCTCGGCGCGGAACACCACCCGGTCGGCGTGGGCGACGCGCAGCTCCCGGTGGGCCGCGGCCAGCCCGCGCAGCGCGTCGGCGACGACGTCGGCGGGATCGTTGACGAGCTTCTTCATCGCGAGCCTCAGGCGTTCCCGTGCGCGGGGCGGGGGGACGGCAGGAGGCTATGGGCGGCCACCGCGGCGCACAAGCGGCCCCCGGCTGCCAGGACGTGCGGGCGGGTGCGGTCGGGGCGCCGGCCGCGTCGCACCGGTGGGATGGGCGGGGCCGGTCGCGGGTGGCCGCCCGCTCAGGCGGTGGCCAGGATGAGCTGCAGCGCCTCCTCGAGGTACTGGTCGCTCAACTCCTCGACCCGGTCCATCCGGTCCTCGGCGACGGCCTCGTTGACGGCGTGCACGTAGTGCTCGTGGAGCTCGATCATCAGCGTGTCCATGGGTTCCTCCTTTCTCCCTCTCCAGTCTCCCGCCGACGCCGGCACCGGGTCGGCAACCCGAGTGGTGTCTTGGTCACAGGGCGGTGGTCCTGGTCACGGGGGCGTGCGGTCGCCCCCGGCGGAGGGTCGGCCGGGGCGATCGGGAGCGCGGCCCGATCTCGGCCGGGGCTCTACGTCCTCGACGGCCGCTGACCGCATCCCCGCTGCGCGAGGCGTCCGTGGCCGAGTCGTGACCCGGGACCGGAACCCGGCCCGCCGACCAGGCGTTTCCCAGCACACGCCGTCGGACGGAGGCCCCCGTGCCCGCTCGCCGCTCCCTTCCGCCGTTGCTGGCCGCGGTCACCGTCGTGGGTGCGGTCCTGGTCTACACGCTCGCCGACGCGCCGGGACCGGTGCGCGCGGCGCCCGCCGAGCCCGCGGCCGCCGCGAGCGTGCAGGTCGAGGGCGTCGGCACGGCCACGGGCACGCCGGACCTCCTCCGGGTCACCCTCGGCGTCGAGACGACGGCCGGCACCGTCGACGAGGCACTCGCGACGGCGGACGACGCCGCCCGCCGCCTGCTGGAGGCGCTGCGGACGGAGGACGTGCCCGACCGCGACGTCCGCACGGTGAACGTCTCCGTCCACCCCACCTACGGGGGCGACGGGCAGAGCGTCACCGGGTACACCGCGCGGCACGACCTCGACGTCACGCTGCGCGACCTGAGCGGGGCCGGCGGGACGATCACCGCGGTGGTGGAGGCCGGGGGCGACGCCGCCCGCGTGCACGGCCTCACCTACGCGCTCGAGGATTCCGCGGCTCTTCGGGAGCAGGCGCGGGCGGAGGCGTTCGCGGCCGCCCGGCGGACGGCCGAGCAGTACGCGGCCCTGGCCGGCCGGGAGCTCGGTGACGTCCTGGAGGTGCGCGAGCGGCGCTCGCCGTCCGGCCCCGAGCCCCTGCCCGCCGGGGACGCCGCCGGCGGCGAGGCGCTGCCGCTCGCCCCCGGGTCGGCGACGGTGACGGTGACCGCCGAGGTGCGCTGGTCGCTGCGCTGACCACGAGCAGGCCGGCCCGTCGGTACGCCTGGCGGTCGGCCGGGTAGTCCAGGGGGTCCGGCGGACGTCGCCGTGCCGGGGCCCGGTGCCCCGGACCGCCCCGGGAGGGGGACGTGGACTGGCTCTCCGACCCTGGCTACTGGGCGAGCCGGCTGGTGTTCACCCGCGGTCTGGCGCTGACCTACCTCATCGCGTTCGTGGTCGCGCTGCGCCAGTTCCGGCCGCTGGTCGGTACGGCCGGGATGCTGCCCGTGCCGGACCACCTGGCCCGGACGCCGTTCCGCAGGGCGCCGAGCCTGTTCCACCTGCACTGGTCGGACCGGTTCTTCGCCGGCGTCTGCTGGGTGGGCATCGCCGGTTCGGCGGCCGCTCTCGCCGGCCTGGTCGACCGGGCGCCGCTGGAGGCCTGGATCGCGGTCTGGGCCCTGTTGTGGGCGCTGTACCTGTCGATCGTGAACGTGGGGCAGACCTGGTACGGCTTCGGCTGGGAGTCGCTGCTGCTCGAGGCGGGCTTCCTGGCCATCTGGCTGGGGCCGGCCGACGTCGCCCCGCCCGTCCTGGTGCTGTGGCTGCTGCGCTGGTTGCTGTTCCGGCTGGAGTTCGGCGCCGGCCTGATCAAGCTGCGCGGCGACCGGTGCTGGCGCGACCTCACCTGCCTGCGCTACCACCACGAGACCCAGCCGATGCCCAACCCGGCCAGCTGGTGGTTCCACCACCTGCCGCCGCGGTGGCACACCGTGGAGACGCTGGGCAACCACGCCACCCAGCTGGTCGTGGTGTGGGGCCTGCTGCTGCCGCAGCCGGTGGCGACGGTCGCGGCGCTCGTCGTGATCGCGACGCAGGCCTACCTGGTGCTCAGCGGCAACTTCTCCTGGCTCAACTGGCTCGCCCTCGTCCTCGCGACGTCGGCCGTCGACGGCCGGGTGTGGGCCGCGGTGCTGCCGGTCGACCCGCCGGCGGATCTGGCGGCGCCGCCGACCTGGCACGCCGTGCTCGTGGTCGTGGTGACCGCCGGGCTGCTCGCGCTGAGCTGGCGGCCCGCGCGGAACCTCGTGTCGCGGAACCAGCTGATGAACGCCAGCTTCGACCCCTTGCACCTGGTGAACACCTACGGCGCCTTCGGCTCGGTGACCCGCACCCGATACGAGGTGGTCGTCGAGGGCACCGACGACCCGGCCGCCGGGCCGGAGGCCGTCTGGCAGGAGTACGAATTCCGCGGCAAGCCGGGCGACGTGCGCCGCCGGCCGCCCCAGGTCGCGCCGTACCACCTGCGTCTGGACTGGCTCATGTGGTTCGTCGCGATCGACCCCGGCTACGGCGGCCGCTGGCTGCCGGCCTTCCTCCGGCTGCTGCTGGAGGGCGACCCGGCGACGCTGCGGCTGCTGCGCCGCTCGCCGTTCCCGCCGGGGTCGCCGCCGGCGTTCGTGCGGCTGCGGCTGTTCCGCTACCGGTTCACGACGAGGCAGGAGCGCCGGGCGACGGGGGCGTGGTGGTCGCGCGCGCCGGTCGCCGTCCTGGTGGACCCGGTGTCGCTCGACCGGCTGCGCACCCCGTCCCGCTGAGCGACGGGGCGGCCGTCGATCGCGGACGGCCCGACCGCGGCGATCAGGCCGGACGGCCGCGTCCCTCGCGCAGGAGGCGGACCAACGCGTTGGTGGAGGGATCGGAGTCGTACGCGGGCGCCGAGTCGCTCTGCAGCTTCGGGGCGAGCTGGTTGGCCATGACCTTGCCGAGCTCGACGCCCCACTGGTCGAAGGAGTTGATGCCCCACACCACGCCCTGGGTGAAGACCCGGTGCTCGTAGGCGGCGACCAGCTGGCCCAGCACGGACGGCGTCAGCTTCGGGGCGACGATCGCGTTCGAGGGGCGGTTGCCCGGCATCACCTTGTGCGGGACGACGTCCCGCGGTGTGCCGTCCGCGGCGACCTCCTCGGCGGTCCGGCCGAAGGCCAGGGCGCGGGGCTGGGCCAGGAAGTTCGACAGGAACAGGTCGTGCATGCCGTCGAGGTCGTGGTTGGGCTGCGCGAAGGCGATGAAGTCGGCCGGCACGAGCACCCTGCCCTGGTGCAGCAGCTGGTAGAAGGCGTGCTGGCCGTTGGTGCCCGGCTCGCCCCAGACGATCTCGCCGGTGGCGACGTCGACCGGTGAGCCGTCGAGCCTGACCGACTTGCCGTTGGACTCCATGCACAGCTGCTGCAGATAGGCCGGGAAGCGGGCCAGGTACTGCGAGTAGGGCAGCACCGCCTGGCTCTGGGCGCCGAAGAAGTCGACGTACCAGACGGAGATCAGGCCGAGCAGCGCCGGGAGGTTCTGCTCGTACGGCGCGCTGCGGAAGTGCTCGTCGATCGTGTGGAACCCGTCGAGCAGCTCCCGGTAGTGCGCCGGCCCGATCGCCACCATCAGCGCCAGGCCGACCGCCGAGGTGAAGGAGTAGCGCCCGCCCACCCAGTCCCAGAAACCGAACATGTTGGCGGTGTCGATGCCGAACTCGGCCACCTTCTCGGCGTTCGTCGACACGGCGACGAAGTGCTTCGCCACGGCCTTCTCGTCGCCGCCCCGCCCGCCGGATGCCAGGCCCTCGACCAGCCAGCGGCGGGCCTGCGTCGCGTTGGTCAGCGTCTCCTGCGTGGTGAACGTCTTGGAGGCGACGACGAACAGGGTGGTTGCGGGGTCGAGGTCGCGGGTGGCCTCGGCAAGGTCGGTCGGGTCGATGTTGGAGACGAACCGGAAGGTCAGCGACCGGTCGGAGTAGTCCCGCAGGGCCAGGTAGGCCATCGCCGGGCCGAGGTCCGAGCCCCCGATGCCGATGTTCACCACCGCCCGGATCCGCTCGCCGGTGTGCCCGGTCCACTCCCCGCTGCGCACCCGCTCGGCGAAGTCGGCCATCCGGCGCAGGACCTCCTGGACGTCGCGCCGCACGTCCTGGCCGTCGACGTCCAGCCCGCCGGTGCCCGGGTCGCGCAGGGCGACGTGCAGGACGGCGCGGTCCTCGGTGGTGTTGATGTGCTGCCCGCGGAACATCGCCTCGGTCCGCTCGCGCAGGCCGGCCCGCTCGGCCAGCGCGGCGAGCAGCCGGACGGTCTGCCGGGTCAGCCGGTTCTTCGAGTAGTCCAGGTACAGGTCGCCGGCCCGGCAGGTCAGCTCCGCCGCGCGCGCCGGGTCCTCGGCGAACAGGTCGCGGAGGTGCCGGTCGCGCACCTGCCGGTGGTGCTCCGCCAGCGCCTCCCACTCCGCGCTCCCGCTGATGCCCACGGACCCTCCTCCTCGCCGGTGACGCGCTCGACCCTCGCGCGCAGCATCTCGCAGACGTCAGGGGCCGGCGGACCCGACCACGGTGAGCGTGACGCCGTCGGCGAGCCGGTAGGGGCTGGCGGTCAGCAGGGCGCCGACCAGCCGGCGCAGCCGGGAGATCTCCGCGCGCACCGTCACGCAGTGCTCCTCGTCGCCGAACAGGGCGGTGCTGAGCTGGGGAGCGCTCACGCCGGCCCGGCCGGCCCGCTGGAGCAGCTCCAGGATCTGCGCGTGCCGCCGGGTCAGCGTCGTCCGCCACGGTTCGGCGTCCGACCGCACGTGCAGCACCGGCACGTCGCCGACGTGCAGCTCCGCGGTGACGGTCGACCGGGCCGCGCGGGGGCGGACCAGCCACCCCTCGTCCAGCCGCTCGGGGATGCACAGGCCCAGGCCCGGGACGGACATGACCCGGTCGGCGCGCGGGGCCGCGACCCGGGTGCGCACGTCGACGCCGGATCGGTGGGCCACCCAGCCGTCGTCGTCGACGAGCAGCAGCGGCCCCCGGGCCGCGGCGAGCACGGGCCGGGCCCGGTCCCGGAGCCGCGCCAGGTGCCGCTCGTGCGCGCGCCGCAGCCGGTCCTCGGCCAGCCGGACCGCGGCCTCGACGAGTGTGCCGATGACCGGGTGGAGGGTCAGCGCCGGGCCGCTCACGTCGACGATGCCGAGCAGCTCGCCGGTGACCGGGTGGTGGACCGGGGCGGCCGTGCAGTACCAGGGGTGCTGGGCCTGCTCGAAGTGCTCGGCCGAGAACAGCTGCACCGGCGCGGCCTCGGCCAGCGCCGTCCCGATGGCGTTGGTGCCGACCGCGGCCTCGGTCCACAGCGCGCCCTCGGTGAAGCCCAGCCGGTCGGCCCGCAGCCGCACGGCCGCCGACCCCTCGCGCCAGAGGATGACCCCGTCGGCGTCGGTGACCACGACGAGGAACTGCGCGGCGTCGGCCGCGCTGACCAGCACCTGCCGCAGTTCGTCGACGACCAGCGACAGCGCCGACCGCTGCCGCCGCTGTTCCACCTCGACGAACGGCAGCGGGTCCCGGGGGCCGCGTCGCGAGGCGTCCAGCCCGAGCCCGAGCACGCGGGACCACGACCGCTGGACCACCCGCCGCGGGGGAACGGGGGGACGAGCTCCCCCCAGGACGGCGTCGTGCACCCGCAGGAGCACGCGCGCGTGCTGCGAGAGGTCGGTCCCGGGCGCGATCGCGGAGAAACCGGCCACGTCCACCCCTTCCGGCGACCCGGCGTGCAACACGCTGCAACGCTTCCGCGCCCGGCACCGCTGCGCTGTGCTCCCCATCACACCACGACATCCCGGCACTCCGACATCCCGCCGTGGCGACGCGGCGGGGCGGGAGGAACACCATGACGCAGACGCTGGACGCCCCCGCGACCACGCCCGCACAGCGGGCCGAGAACTGGCTGTCCGACTTCGAGGAGGCCCTGCGCGGCCGGGACGTCGAGCGGGCGGCCGGCATGTTCGCCGCGACGAGCTTCTGGCGCGACCTGATCGCCTTCAGCTGGAACATCTCCACGGTCGAGGACCGGCACGGCGTCACCGAGCTGCTGACCGCCACCCTCGACCGCACCGACCCCTCCGGGTTCGCCGTCGAGGAGCCGCCCGAGGAGGCCGACGGGGTCACCACCGTCTGGTTCACCTTCGAGACCGCCGTCGGCCGCGGCCGCGGCCTGGCCCGGCTGGTCGAGGAGGACGGCGACACGCGTGCCTGGACCTTCCTCACCACGCTCCACGAGCTGAAGGGCCACGAGGAGCCGCGCGGCCCCGCGCGACCGATGGGCGCCGAGCACGGCGCCAACCGGGACCGCCTGACCTGGCTGGAGCGGCGGGAGAAGGAGGAGGCCGAGCTGGGCACCGCGGTGCAGCCCTACGTGCTCGTCATCGGTGGGGGGCAGGGCGGCATCGCGCTCGGTGCGCGGCTGCGGCAGCTCGGCGTGCCCAGCCTCGTCATCGACAAGCACCCGCGGCCCGGCGACCAGTGGCGCGGCCGGTACAAGTCGCTGTGCCTGCACGACCCGGTCTGGTACGACCACCTGCCCTACCTCAAGTTCCCGGACAACTGGCCGGTGTTCTCGCCCAAGGACAAGATCGGCGACTGGCTCGAGTCGTACGTGAAGGTCATGGAGGTGCCCTACTGGGGCAGCACCGTGGCGACCAGCGCGTCCTACGACCCGGCGACCGCCGAGTGGACCGTGCAGCTCGAGCGCGAGGGGGCACCGCTCACCCTGCGCCCGAAGCACGTCGTCCTCGCCACCGGCATGTCGGGCAAGCCGAACGTGCCGGTCATCCCCGGGCAGGACGTCTTCCGCGGCGACCAGCACCACTCCTCGGCCCACCCGGGTCCGGACGCCTACGCCGGCAAGCGGGCCGTGGTGATCGGCAGCAACAACTCCGCCTTCGACATCTGCGGCGCGCTGTGGGAGAGCGGCGCCGACGTGACGATGGTGCAGCGGTCGTCGACGCACATCGTCAAGAGCGACAGCCTCATGGAGATCGGGCTCGGCGCCCTCTACAGCGAGCAGGCGCTGGCGGCGGGGGTGACCACGGAGAAGGCCGATCTGATCTTCGCGTCGCTGCCGTACCGGATCCTGCACGAGTTCCAGATCCCGCTCTACGAGCAGATGAAGCAGCGCGACGCCGACTTCTACGACCGCATGGAGAAGGCCGGCTTCTGGCTCGACTGGGGCGACGACGGCTCCGGGCTCTTCATGAAGTACCTGCGCCGCGGATCGGGCTACTACATCGACGTGGGCGCCGCTGACCTCGTGGCCGAGGGCGACGTGGGGCTCGCCCACGGCCGGGTCGACCACCTCACCGAGGACGCCGTCGTCCTGGAGGACGGCACCGTGCTGCCGGCCGACCTCGTCGTCTACGCCACGGGCTACGGGTCGATGAACGGCTGGGCCGCCGACCTGATCAGCCAGGAAGTCGCGGACAAGGTCGGCAAGTGCTGGGGCCTGGGGTCCGACACCACCAAGGACCCGGGTCCGTGGGAGGGCGAGCAGCGCAACATGTGGAAGCCGACCCAGCAGGAGGCGCTGTGGTTCCACGGCGGCAACCTGCACCAGTCGCGGCACTATTCGCTGTACCTCGCCCTGCAGCTCAAGGCCCGGCACGAGGGGATCCCGACCCCGGTCCACGGCCTGCAGGAGGTGCACCACCGCAGCTGAGCCCCGGGCGCGGGGGCCGGGCCGGTGAGCCGGTCCCCACGCCCGGCACCACACCCACCCGCCGGCAGCGCCGGCTCCCGCCCGCCAGGGCGGTCGGCACGAGGAGTTGACGTCGTGAAGGCAGCACGCTTCCACGGCCGCGGCGACGTCCGCGTCGAGGAGGTCCCCGAGCCGGCGGTGCGCCCGGGGACCGTGGCCGTCGAGGTCGAGTGGTGCGGCATCTGCGGCACCGACCTGCACGAGTACCTGGAGGGACCGATCTTCGCGCCGCCGGCGGGGACGCCGCACCCGTTGACCGGGGAGACCGTGCCGGTCGTCCTCGGCCACGAGTTCGCCGGCGTGGTCGCCGAGACCGGGAACGGGGTGGACGGCCTGTCGGTCGGCGACCGGGTGGCGGTGGAGCCCTACATCGTGTGCGGCCGCTGCGACGCCTGCAGCCAGGGCCGCTACAACGTCTGCGCCACCCTGGGCTTCGTCGGGTTGTCCGGCGGTGGCGGCGGCTTCTCCCGGTACGTCGTGGCCGAGCGCCGGTGGGTGCACCCGCTGGGCGATCTGGGCACCGACGTGGGGGCGCTGGTCGAGCCGCTCGCGGTGGCATACCACGCCGTCCGGCTGTCCGGTGCCCGGCCGGAGCACTCGGCGGTCGTCTTCGGTGCCGGCCCGATCGGGCTGGTCACGACCGCGGCGCTCAAGGCGGCCGGTGTGGAGCAGGTGCTCGTCGTCGAACCGGCCGGGGCGCGCAAGGCCAAGGCGGCCACCGCCGGCGCCGACGTCGTGCTCGACCCGCGGGAGACCGACGTCCTCCCCGCCGTCGCCGAGCTGACCAAGGGGCGGGGGGCCGACGTCACCTTCGAGTGCGCGGGCGTCGACGCCGTGCTGGGCACGGCCATCCGCGCCACCCGGGCGGGCGGTACCTGCGTGAACGTCGCCATCTGGGGGCACGACGCCTCGGTCAGCATGAACGACCTGGTCTTCCGCGAGGTGTCGGT
This sequence comes from Geodermatophilus sp. YIM 151500, assembly GCF_025716945.1. Classification (GTDB taxonomy): domain Bacteria; phylum Actinomycetota; class Actinomycetes; order Mycobacteriales; family Geodermatophilaceae; genus YIM-151500. Next base: position 369,530 of record NZ_JAOVZT010000003.1, on the reverse strand, counting down.
GCTCGGCAGCCTGGCGTACGCGCACGACCACCCGGCGACGATCGCGATGGTGGCCGACGGGCGGGTCGACCCCTTCCAGTTCATCACCGGGCGCATCGGCCTCGACGACATCGTCGAGCGGGGCTTCCGCGAGCTGGTCGACAACAAGGAGGAGAACGTCAAGATCCTCGTCCGGCCGTGATGCCCCCGGTGACCGCGGCCCCGCCGTGACGCGGCCGCCCGCTGCCGCCGCGGGCCGCCCCGTCCTGGCCGGCGCCGTCGCCAACCTCGCGGTGGGCACGCTCTTCGCGTGGAGCCTGGTGGCCCGCGAGGCGGCGGCCGCGGTGGGGACGACGCCGCGCGTCGCCGGTGCGGTGTTCGCCACCGCGGTCGCCGTCTTCGCCGGCGTGCTGCTGTGGGTCGGCCGCGCGCTGCGGCGGTGGGGCACCCGGCCGCTGCTGCGGGCAGCCGCGGTCCTCGGCGGCGGGGGACTGCTGCTCGCGGCGACCGGCGGCGGGCCCCTGGCGCTGTGGGCCGGGGTCGCCCTGCTGTTCGGCACCGCCAACGGGCTGGCCTACGGCGTCGCCGCCGCGCTGGCCGCCCGGGTGCCCGCCCGCCGCCGGGGCGCCGCGACCGGCGCCGTGGTGGCCGCCTACGCCGCCGGACCGGTGGCGCTCGGCGCGGTCGCGCCACCGGCGCTGCGGACGGCGGGGTGGCAGGTGTGCCTCGCGGTGCTGGGCGCGGTCGTGGCCGGGCTGCTGCTGGTGGCGGCGCAGCTCGCGCCCCCGGACGGGGCCCCGGGCCGCCCCCGCGCGGGCCGGGGGGCCCTCCGCCGGGTGCGGCGGCCCGTCGTCCTGCTGTGGCTGGTCTTCGCCGGGGGGACAGCGCCCGCCCTGGCGGTGTTCGCGTACGCCGTGCCGCTGGCGGCCGGCCGGGGCCTCGACGCGGCGGCCGCGGGGCTGGCCCTGTCCGCGCTGGCCGCCGGCAACCTGGCCGGGCGGGTGGCCGGCGGGACGTGGTCGGACCGGACCGGCCGGCCGGTGGCGCTGGCCACCGCGCTGGGCGCCGGTGCCGCGTCGCTCGGCTGCCTGGCCGGCCCGGCCGCGCCCGGCCTGGTCGTGGCCGGCTTCCTCGGCACGGGGCTGGCCTACGGCGCCGTGTCGTCGCTGGTCCCGGCGGCCACGGCCGACGCGGTCGGCCCCGACGCCTTCCCCACGGCGTACGGCTGGGTGTTCACCGGCTGGGGCGCGGCCGGGCTGCTGGCCCCGGTCGCCGGCGGGTCCCTGCTCGGGGCCGGCCGGGACGCGACCTGGCTGCTGCTCCTCCTGGGTGTCGCGTTCGTCCCGGCGGCGTGCGCGCTGTGGGCACTGCGGGGCGGCGGGGACCGGGGCCGGCCCTGACGTGGGCGGCCCGGCGTCGGTCAGGCGCCCACCGGCAGCGCGAGCCGTTGCGGGGTGAACATCGCCGGCTCCTGACCGGGGGTGAGCGCGGTCGGCCCGTAGAGCCAGTCGACGAAGCCGTAGTCCCGCACGTCGCGCTGCCGCAGGAAGGCGTTGCGCGCCTCCCGCTCCGCGCCCGTGAGGTGCCAGAGCTCCCCCCACGAGCGCGCCGTCGTCACCACCCGCCGGCAGTGCTCCGGCCGCACGGCGTCGTACGCCGCGAGGGCTGCGTCCCAGTCGAGCCGGCCGGCGGCCAGTCCCGCCCGGACGTGCTCGGCCAGCACCCAGGCGTCCTCGAGGGCCATGACCGCCCCCTGCGCCAGGTACTGCAGCGGCGGGTGGGCGGCGTCCCCGGTCAGCGCGAGGCGGCCCTGCACCCAGCTGGGGATCGGGTCGCGGTCGTACATCCGCCACCAGCGGTCGCGCCACATCAGCGGCAGGCCGGCCCGGACCTGCTCGCTGCACCCGGCGAAGGCCGCGTCCAGCTCGTCGGGGGTGCCCCAGCCCTCCTCGCCGGCGAGCGCCCGGGGCGAGCGGAACACCGCCACCTGGTTGAACATCTCGCCCGAGCGCAGCGGGTACTGCACGAAGTGGCTGTGCGGCCCGACGTGCACCACGACGTCCGACATCGACACGTCCATGTTCGCGACCGTCGCGGCGGGGATCGCGCCGCGGTAGGCCACGTAGGCCGAGCTGACCGGCTCGTCGTCGCTGATCAGGCGGCGGGCGACCGAGTACAGGCCGTCGGCGGCCACGACGACGGGAGCCACCTCGGCGCCGCCGGCGTGGAGCACGGCAACGCCCTGCGGCAGGTGCTCGTACCCGGTCACCTGCACGCCGTTGACCAGGTCCACGCCGCCGCGGCGGCAGGCCCGCAGCAGGATGCCGTGCAGGTCGCTGCGGTGGATGACGACGTAGGGGGAGCCGTAGCGCCGCCGGACGTCGGCGAGGTCGAGGCGGGTGAGGACGGTGCCGTCGACGCCGTCCCGCATGACCAGGTTGCCCGGCTGCACGCCCAGGGAGAGGACCTCGGGCAGCAGCCCCCAGGCGTCCAGGATCCGGGTGGCGTTGGGGGCGATCTGCATGCCGGCGCCGACCTCGCCGAACTCGGGTGCGCGCTCGAGCAGGCGCACCCGCAGGCCCGTGCGGGTGAGGGCGAGCGCGGTGGCCAGCCCGCCGATGCCGCCGCCGACGACCAGGACGTCGGTGTCGCTGTGGATCGTGCTCACGGGAGTTCCTCCGGGTTCTACAGCCAGGGCGGGAGATCGGGAACCGCGCCGGACGGCGACGTCACGTCGCCTCCGGGACGGCCGGTGAGATAGGCGGCCACGCCGGCGAGGGAGCCGTGCACCGCGGTGGGGTCGCCGTGGCCGGTGACCTCCCAGGAGCGCCGGCCGTCGGCGGTCAGGACGAGCGCCGGTTGGTCGCCGCCCGAGCGCCGGGTGACGACGTCGTCGACCAGGGCGAGCAGGAAGGCCCCGGGCAGGCCGGCGAAGCCCAGCCGCGGGTCGAGGTCGACCGCGTGCACGAGGACCTCGCGCGCCCGCAGCCACGGGATGCCGGTCGCCGGCACCGGCCGGCCCTGCGCGGTGCGGACCGGCCGGCACCACTGTTCGCCGGTGAGCGCGTCCAGGGCGCCGGCGAGCCGGGCGGCCGACTCCGCCACCCACCGGCGCAGCTCGACCGGAGTCCGCCGGGCGCCGGCCTCGATGTCGGCCGCGCGCTGCGCGGGGGAGGAGTACATCGGCGTCTCCTGACCGGTGGCGGCCCAGCGCGCCAGGTTGAGCAGCGCCTCGGCGTTGCCCGCCACGTGGGCCACGAGGTGCGCGCCGGTCCAGCCCGGCAGGGCGGTCGGGCCGGCGAGGGCGTCGTCTCCGGTCCGGGCCAGGGCGGCGAGGAAGAGGGCGGTGCCCTCGTCGGCCCAGGTCCGGGCGGCGGCGAGCTCGTGCACCGCGGTCACGCTCCGGGCCCGGCGACGACCGGGTTCTCGCACCGGCCCAGGCCGCTGACCTCGGTGGTCAGGTGCTGCCCGACCTCCAGGTAGCGGGGCGGCCTGCGGGCGTGGCCGACGCCACCGGGTGTGCCGGTGGCGATCACGTCACCGGGCCGCAGGGTGCCCATCGTGGAGACGTACTCGACCAGCGCGACGGGGTCGAACAGCAGGTCGGCGGTGCTGTCCTCCTGCACGGTCTCGCCGTCGACCTTCGTGCTGATCTCCAGGGCCGGCCGGACGCCGCCGGGCAGCTCGTCGGGGGTGACCAGGTACGGGCCGAGGGGGGTGGTGGCCTCCCAGTTCTTGCCCTGCAGCCACTCGCGGGTGCGGAACTGCCAGTCGCGGCAGGTCACGTCGTTGAGCACGGCGAAGCCGGCGATGGCGCGCTCGGCGTCCGCGCCGCGGGCGCGGCGGACCGGGGCGCCGATGACCACGGCCAGCTCGCACTCCCAGTCGAGCGCGTCGGTCTCCGGCGGCTTGACGATGCCGTCGGCGGCGCCGACCAGGGTGTCGGCGTACTTGCTGAACAGCGTCGGGTGGGCGGGGAGGTCCCGGCCCATCTCGAGGATGTGGGTCCGGTAGTTGAGGCCGACGCAGACGATCTTGCCGGGGCGGGGGACGACGGGCGCGAACGCCGCGCTCCCGACCTCCGCCACCGGGCCGGTCGCGGCGGCGGCACGCTCGGCCCAGGCCGGGTCGGCGAGGAGGACGCCGAGGTCGTCGGCGCCGAGGTCGACCAGCAGGTCGTCCTCGACGCGGACGGCGCGCGTCCCGCCGTCCAGGGTGCGGATGGTCGCCAGCTTCACCGGGTCGCCTCCACGGCCGTGCGGTCGAGGCGCAGCGCCTCGAGGATCGGGGTGTCGCTGAACCGGAAGAGGTCCAGCGCGCCGGAGTCGGAGTCGGACGGGCCGGCCTCGGAGCGGACCGACAGCGGCTCCCAGGAGGGGACGACGAACAGGTCGCCGCGCTCCACCCGCCAGGAGGCGTCGCCGACGGTCACGGTGCCGCTCCCGTCGAACACCTGGAACACCGAGGAGCCGGCCTCGCGGCGCGGCGCGGTCTCGACGCCGCGGCGGACGCGGTGCATCTCGGCGCGGATGGTCGGCAGCACGTCGCCGCCGGTGGTCGGGTTGGTGTAGCGGACGGCGGCGTGGCCGGGCTCCACGGTGCCGGCGGACCCGTCGTCCTCCAGCTCCAGCTGGTCGGCCAGCGCGGCGTCGGTGTCGACCCAGCGGTAGTTCAGCAGCGGCGTGGCGGAGGTCGTGCCCGGCGCCGACACCGGCCGCAGCCCCGGGTGGCCCCACAGCCGCTGGGACCGGGAGCGCTCCGGCGTGGTCCGCTCCTCGTCGCTGATCGAGTCGCGGCCGAACTCGAAGAACTGCGACTCGGTGCCGTACTGGAACGGGATGTCCAGCCCGTCGAGCCAGGCCATCGGCCGGTCCGCGGCGTTGTGGTGGGCGTGCCAGTTCCACCCGGCCTGCGGGAGGAAGTCGCCGCGGTTCATCGGCACCGGGTCCCGCCCGACGACGGTCCACACGCCCTCGCCCTCGACGACGAAGCGGAAGGCGTGCTGGGTGTGCCGGTGCTCGGGCGCGTCCTCGCCCGGCATCAGGTACTGGATGGCCGCCCACAGCGTCGGCGTGGCGAACGGCCGGCCGCCCAGCGCCGGGTTGGCCAGCGCGATCGCGCGGCGCTCACCGCCGCGGCCGACGGGGACCAGCGAGCCGGCCCGGTCGGCCAGGCCCAGCAGGTTCTGCCAGCGCCACACGTGGGGCACGGCCCGCGACCGCGGGTGCGCCGGCATGAGGTCACCGATCTCGGTCCACAGCGGCACGAGCAGCTCCCGCTCGAAGCCCCGGTAGAGCTCCTCGAGCGCGGGCGTCGGTGAGGGTTGGTCGGGGGCGTCGACGGTGGTCAGCGAGATCGGTGAGGTCAGGTGCTGGGTCACTGCGGTGCTCCTTTCGGGGGGCAGGGCGGGGTGGTCAGTGGGCGAGGACCTCGACCCGGTCGCGGGGGACCGGCCGGGTGGTGGTCGTGGTGGCGAACAGCAGGACGGCGGCCGTCGCGGCGGCCAGCGAGAAGGCGAGGAAGTTGCTGCCGACCCCGAGCCGGGCGTCCAGCAGCCAGCCGCCGACCTGGGGGGCCAGCACGGCGCCGATCCGGCCGGTGCCGAGCGCGAAGCCCAGGGCGGTGCCGCGCAGCCGGGGCGGGTAGTGGCTCGCGACGGCGGCGATGACCAGGCACTGCGCGCCGTGGGTGCCGACGCCGGCGAGGACGAGCGCCGCGTAGATCGGCAGGGTGCTCGACGGGTAGGTGAGCAGGAAGGCCAGGCCGGCCGCGGCGGCGGCGGCCGCTCCGACCGCGCTGCGCAGGGGGCCGTAGCGCACGCCCGCCCAGGCGGTGACGAACGAGCCGAGGACGGCGCCCAGGTTGAGGGCGAGCAGGAACGACAGCGGGGCGCCCATGTCGAAGCGGGCGTCGGAGGCCATCAGCTTGGGCAGCCAGGTGCCCAGGCCGTACCAGGCGAAGAGGGTGAACACCGTGGCCAGCGCGAACAGCGCGGTCGCGAGGGCCCACCGCGGGGCGAACAGGGCGCGCAGCCCGGCCGCGGAGTCCGCGTCGTGCCCGTCCCCGGCCGGGTCGAGCCCGTAGGCGACCTCGATCCGCCGGGCCTCCGCCGCGCGGCCCCGGGAGCGCAGCCACACCGGTGACTCCGGCAGCACCGCCACGCACACCGGCAGCAGCACGACCACGGCCAGGAAGGCCACGGCGTACATGGCGCGCCAGCCGAAGGCGGGCAGCAGCCACAGGCCGAGCAGAGCGGCGGCCGAGCCGCCGATCGGCACCCCGGACATCATGAACGTGGCGACCGCGGACCGGGTGCGGACGCGGACGAACTCCGCGGTCAACGCGTTGGCCGACGGCACCAGCCCGCCCAGGCCCAGCCCGGCGAGCAGGCGGAACAGCCCGAAGACCTCCGGCCCGGGTGCGAACGCGCACAGGCCCGTGAACAGCGAGAACCAGAGCGTCGACCAGAGGATCGTGCGGCGCCGGCCCAGCCGGTCGGCCAGGTGCCCGGCCCCGAGGGCGCCCAGCAGCATCCCGGCGAAGGCGAGGCTGCCGACGAAGCCCGCAGCGGAGGCGCTGAGGTCCCAGCCGGGCTCCTCCTGCAGCAGCGGGATCGTCGTCCCGTAGACGATCAGGTCGTAGCCGTCGAAGACGACGATCAGCCAGCACAGCGCCGGCACCAGCCAGGCCCCGCGGGTGCCGACGGGCCGGGCGCGGGGGGCGGTGGACGTCATGCGTCACAGCGTGGGTTGTGTTCTGCAGATCGGTCCATAAGATTCTGCTGTGAAGAACCCACCGCCGTACGCGATTTCCAGCGTCGACCACGCGCTGCAGCTGGCCACCGCGCTCCAGGTCGAGGGGTCGCTCAGCGTCAGCGAGGCGGCCACCCGGCTCGGCGTGGCCCGGTCGACGGCGCACCGGCTGCTGGCGATGCTGGTCTACCGCGACTTCGCCGTCCGGGACGGCGACCGGCGGTACGCCGCCGGCCCCGTGCTCTCCCTCGGCGCCTCGTCCCAGTCGCGGACGGCGCTGCTGCGCACCGTCGCGATGCCCCACCTGCACGCGCTCGTCGAGCGGGTCGACGAGACGGTGAACCTGCAGATCCTCGCGGGCGACCACGTGCGTTTCATCGCGTCGGTGGAGTGCAACCGGGCGCTGCGGGTCAGCGACCGCGAGGGGATGGTCTTCCCGGCGCACCTGGTGTCCGGCGGCAAGACGATGCTCGCCGACCTGCCCGACACCCAGGTCGAGACCTTCTACGCCGAGGAGAAGTGGACCGACCGCCCCGGTCAGCGCCCCGACCTGGCGGCTCTGCGGAGGGAGCTGCGCACGGTCCGGGAACGGGGCTTCGCCATCAACGCCGGCCGTACCGAGGACGGGCTCACCGCGATCGGCCGGGCGGTGCGGCTCGACGGGAGGCGGGCCGAGGCGGCGGTCTCGGTGTCGATGCCGAGCGTCCGGTTCTCCGAGGAGGACCTCCCGCGGATCGTCGCCGCGCTGGCGCTGACCACGCGGGACATCGAGCAGGAGTTCGCCCGCGCGCTCGACCGGCCGGCCTGAGCGCGAGGGATCCCGGGCCGGCCGGGGCGGAGCACCATCCCGGCCCCGGGGCGGTGCCCCCGCGGCGCGTGCCACCGACGAAACTCCGCCTCCGGATTGTCACGACTGCATAACGGCGCGTACGGTGGCCCGGTCCGGTCGGTCGCCAGGCCCCCGTTCGGGAGGCCGAGCGGACGCCGCCGCGTCACCCTCCGGGTCACGGCCCGTCCCGACCGCCGCAGACCTCGTCGCCCGCACTCCCGTCGCAGCCTGCCCTGCCCGGCTGCGCCCGTCCTGCTCGGAGCCCTCCCTCCCCATGGATCCCCGCACCACCTCGTCCGGTCGCGCCGCCGACCGCCGCAGCCGGACGGGTCGTCCCCGCCGCCGTCCGCTCGCCGCCGTCCGCCGTCCCGGCCTGTACCTCGGGATGGTCACGGCCGGCGCGGTCGTCGCGAACGTGCTCCTCGGTGGCGACCCCGCGGCCCAGGCCGAGGCCGGGGTGCCGCAGTCGGTCAGCGTCGCCCGGCAGCTCGGGCTGACGGGCGAGGGCGCGCCCCCCGCCGCGCCGGTCGAGCCCGACGCGCAGCAGATCGTCGAGCCGCTGCACGACCTGGCGGCCAGCCGCGACACCCGGGAGGCCGAGCAGACCGCGGCCGCGCAGGCGCAGGCCGCCGCCGACCAGGCCGAGCTCGACCGGCAGACGGCCGAGGCCGAGGCGGCGCGCGCGGCCGAGGAGGCCGCGGCTGCGGCGGCGGCCGAGGAGGCCGCCGCCCGGGCCGCCGAGGAGGCCGCGGACGACGCCCCGGCCGGGGCGCCCGCCTCCCGGCAGGCCGCCGCACCCGCGCCGTCCGGTTCGGTGGCGGCCACCGCGGTCGCGCGCATCTCCAACAGCGCGGGGAAGGTCAAGGCCCCGGCGCAGGCCGCGGCCGACGCGGTGGTCAGCAACGTGCCCGGCGCCGACGGCATCACCATCGGGGGCACCCGCCCGAGCGCGGCCGACCCCGGCGGCCACCCGTCCGGGCTGGCGCTGGACTACATGGTCGCGCCCGCCCTGGGGGACGCGATCGCCGAGTACCACATCGCCCACTGGGACGAGCTCGGCGTGGAGTACGTCATCTGGCAGCAGCGGATGCTCAGCTCGCCGGGCGGCGCCTGGAAGCCGATGAGCGACCGCGGCAGCGCGACGGCCAACCACATGGACCACGTCCACGTGAACTACCGGGGCTGAGCCCGGCGCCGGGCCGCACGAGTCGCCGTAGGAGTCCGATCCCGCGCCGCGTCGTCCGGACCCGTGGGCACCCGATCCGTCCAGCGCGCGCGCCGATACGGTGGGGCCATGCCGACCAGGTCACCCGGGCCCGCCGGGAGCATCCGGGACCTGCAGCTGCCCGGGCGGGCGGTGACCGCGCTGACCCGCGCGGGGATCACCGACGTCGCGGGCCTCGCGACGCTCACCCGCGAGGACCTGGAGGCGATCGGCGGGCTGGGTCCGGCCATGATCACCGCGATCCGGCGCGTCGTGCCGGAGCCGGGCGCGTCCCGTGCCGGGTCGCCGCGGGCAGCCGGCGCCCGGGTGCGCACCGGCCCGGCCGGCCCCGGTGCCGACGAACCGGATGAGCCGCGCGAGTCGCCGGTGATCCCGTCGGTGGAGTCGCTGCGGGGTCCGCGGCGCCGCAGCGCCGTCGACCTGCTGGTGCCCGGGCCGCCGACCGGTCCCGCCGCTCCGGTGACCGAGCCCGCTCCGGCGACCGGGCCCGCCACCTCGGCGGCCGGGCCCCGCACCACCGGTCCCACCGCCGGCGGTCCTCGCCCCGCGGAGTGGTCGGATCTGGCGCACCTGGGCGCCCGCGGCGCTCGCGCCCTGCTGGGCGCTCCCGTGCGACTGGCGCTGTGGTCGGTCCGCGCGCCGGCGCGTTGCGTGCGGCGGCGCGGCGACCCGGCCGACGGTGCCGGGACCGACGGCGCGGCCTGAGCCTCGGCCGCCGGTCGCTGGCGGAGGCCCACGCCCCAGGGGAGACGTCCTGGACATCTGTTGCGGAGCCGTTCCGCGAGCCGCGGGCGGGGCCCTGGGGCGCTCCTCGGGTGCGCCCCCGCCCGCCAGCGTGCGCCGCTCGATGTTTGCCCTCGCCCGGTTGCGGGAAGCGCCGGGCGACCGGCCCCGGCGTGGTCGTCGAACCCGCGCCGGGGCCGTGACACGTCCTCCGCTCTCCACCGTCGACCCAGCGGGCCCTGGGACGGCGGCCGAGCGGGGGCCGACGCCGCGGACGGCGCAGCTCCGGCGGACGGTGCGGGCGTCAACCTCCCCAGATGTCCTCGACGAACCGGTCGGCCGCGCGCAGCCCCGCCAACCACGCCGCGGCGTCCGCCTCCGACGTCGCGGTGCGATCTCGGAAGATCCGCACGAGCGAGCTACGCACGCCCGGCGCGATCGTCGATGCGTTCCCGCACACCAGCACGACCGCGTCGCGCTGCAGGACCGACCAGACCTCGTCGGCGCAGTCCAGCATCGCGTCCTGGACGTACCGGCAGGGCCGGCCGGGCTCGCGGGAGAACGCGTTCTCGACCCGCACCAGGCCGTCCCGCTGGTAGCCGAGGAGCTCCTCGGCGTACAGCAGGTCGGCCTGCGGCTCACGGCAGCCGAAGAACAGCAGCGACGCGGCCACCTGCACCCCCTGCCCGCGCAACGCGGCACGCTCCTGCAGGAACCCGCGGAACGGTGCCAGACCCGTTCCGGCCCCGACCATGAGCATCGGCACGGTGGGGTCCTCCGGCGGCCGGAACGCGATGGTCGGCTCGCGGACGAAGACGAACGCGGTGCCGTTCTCCGGCAGCTCCTCCAGGTGGGTGGAGGCCACGCCGGAGAACGTGCCCGTGCCGGACCGGGCCGGTGCCCGCAGCACGCCCGCCGTGATGCTGCAGACGTCCGGGCTGACCAGCGGTGACGAGGAGATGGAGTAGTAGCGCGGACGCAGCGGCGGGAGCATGTCGAGGTAGACCTCGAAGGGCAGCCGGCACGCCGGGAACTGCTCGAGCAGGTCGAGCACCGACCGGTTCGGGGCGAACACCCGCTCCCGGTACCGGGCCTGCGCGTCCTCGTCCTCACCGGTCCACGAGCCGAGCTCGGCCTGCTGCCCCGGGTCGTCGGTGTGGTCGGCGAGCACCTCGACGTCGGCCCGGGTGGCGACGTCCTGCAGCTCCACGCAGCTGGCCAGGACGCCGACGAGCGGGGTCGGCTCGTCGATCGGCAGGTGGGTGTGCCCGTCGGGGGTGGTCGGGATGATGGTGATGTACTGCCCCGGGTCGAGCCCGAACCGGACCAGCACCCGCCGCAGCACGTCGATGCGGTTGCGGGGGAGCACCCCGAGGTGGTCGCCGGCCCGGTAGCGCGTCTCCGGCGGCAGGGTGATCTCGATGTGCCGGGTGGACCGTCCGGGCGTCCCGGCCGACGGGCTCACCCCGAGCAGCTCCCGGTTGGCCCGGACCCGGGCGGGCCGGGCGCGGTAGGACATGATCACCGGGTTGGTGAGCTGCCGGTTGGTCAGGGTGATCGACAGGCGAGGACCGGCCGGCGCGGGAGCGGCCACCTCCGGCGGCAGGTCGAGGGCGGTGGCGACGTCGGTCCACAGGCCGCCGTGCCAGGAGCGGTACTCGGCGTCGAAGTCCGCGGCCGCGTTCCCCTCGCCCCGGTCGCGCAGGCGCCGTCCTCCGTGCGCCGCGAGCTCGGTGTCGAGCAGCGTGGGCACGGCCTGGTAGGTGGCCCGCCACTCGGTGTTGCCGCAGCCGAACACCGAGTACGCCACGCCGGTGGCCGCATCGGCGTCGGCGCCGGCGATCCAGCGGCAGAACGCGGTCGCGTTGTCCGGGGGGATCCCGTTGTAGGAGGCGCAGACGACGAGCAGCGCGCCGCCCGCCGGCAGGTCGCCGACGTGGTCGTCCAGCGGCCCGAGCGTGACGTCGAAGCCGCGGTCGGTGCCCTCCCGGGCGAGGCGGGTGGCCAGGGCCTCCGCGGTGCCCAGGTTCGAGCCGAACAGCACCGACAACCGCGTCCCGTGCCGCGCGACCTGCGGGATCGCCGGCTCGGGCAGCGGAGCCGCGGGACCGGTCCGTGCCGCTGCGCGTGCCGCGGCCGGGCCGGTCGGCTCGATCACCACGTCGGTCCGCGGCCGCACCTGCAGGCGGAAGTCGGCGGGCTTGATGGTGAGCGTGCTCTTCACCTGCAGCTGGTAGTCGAGGTGGTCGACCAGCTCGAAGCGCTGGAGCAGCATGCCCAGGACGAGCGTGGCCTCCTGCAGCGCGAACTGCCGGCCGATGCAGGCCCGCAGGCCGGTCCCGAACGGCTTGTAGGCGTGCGGCGGGACGGCGGCGAGGCGCTCGGGTGCCATGTGGTCGGGATCGAAGTCCCGGGCGTCCTCGCCCCACACGGACGTGTCCCGGTGCAGCGCCGCCGCCATCACGCTCGTGGCCGTGCCCTTCGGGATGGCGTAGCGGCCGCCGATGACGGTGTCGGCGCGAGGGGCGCGGTTGAACCCCGGTGCGGTGGGCCACAGCCGCAGCGACTCGTCGAGCACCTGCCGCACGTAGCGCAGCCGCTGCAGCTGCTCGTACGTCGGCGCCGCGCTGCTGCCCAGCACCTCGTCGACCTCGGCCCGGGCCCGCTCCATGAACCGGGGGTTCTTCACGAGGAAGTAGGTGGCGAAGGACAACAGGCCGGAGGTCGTCTCGTGCCCGGCCACGAGGAAGGTGACGCACTGCGCCCGGATGTTGGCGTCCGGCAGCCGCTCACCGGCCGAGTCCACCCCGGTGAGCATCCGGCCGAGCAGGTCGGAGTTGTCGGCCGCGTCGCCCTGTGCCCGGCGCTCGACGACCAGCCGGCCGACCAGGTCGTCCATGAAGGCCTGGTCCTCGTCCAGCTGGCGCTGCGCGCGGACCCGGAGCCGGGTCTGGAGGGGCAGCTGGGTGGTCCGCGCCTGCGACTCGCCGAGCGTGCGGAACATCGCCTGGACGAACGGGTGGTCGGTCTCCCGGTAGAAGGAGTTGAACCGGTAGCCGAAGCCGCACAGCGCGATCGTGTCGAGGGTGAGCCGGGTCATGTCGGCCGGGACGTCGACGTCCTCGCCGGGGTTGAGCCTGCTCCACTTGTCCATCAGCTGGTCGGCGACGTCCAGCATCCGGGGCAGGTAGTCGCGCATCGCCTGCTGGCTGAACGGGGCCAGGAGGATGTCGTGCGCGCGGCGCCACAGCGGGTCGTCGGTGTCGGCGGTGAACAGGCCCGCGCCGATGGCGCCCTCGCGGAGCCGGTGGAGCGCGGCGCCGACGAGCTTGTCGAAGCGGGTGTCGTCGCAGACCTCCGCGACCAGGTCCGGCGAGGAGACCACGACGGTGACCCCGGCGGGCGTCACCAGCTTGTAGATGGGCCCGTGCTCCTCGGCCAGGTGGAGCAGGCTCAGGATCGGGCCGGCGGGGTCCAGGTCCAGGATGTTGCCCAGCAGCGGCACGCCGCGGGGACCGGGGATCTGGTCGAGGCCGATGGTGGCGGTCATGGCGGGGCTCCGGTGGCCGGCGGGCCGGCGCGCGTCGCCCCCGTCAGCACGCGGCCGGAACACGAGCGGGATGGTCGGACGGATCGATCGACCGCCGGGGGACGTCGCGAGGGCCGTGCCCCGTGGTCGTGCCGGTCCTCGCCGGCACGTCCCCGGCGGCCCGTGCCCGGGAGCCGGGTGCACGACCACGGGGTCCCGGGCGGCGCGAGCGGCCGTTGTTCTACACCCGGGCCCGGACCCGGTCAACGAACCCCGGCGTCCCTGCCCGCCCTGTCTGCCCGTCCCTCACGCCCCGAGGCGGCGCCGCTCCCCTGGGGCAGCCCTCCGACCGCCCGTGCCGGGGCGGTCACCGCGGTCGGCCCGTCGAGCACGTCGTACTCCCGGACGGTGACCTCCCGCAGCGCCGGGTCGGCGCACATGCCCCGGAACAGGTCGGTGTCCCGGGACCGGTCGGCGTCCTCCCGCGACGCGAACAGGTACACGCCCCCGTACGTCCCGGTGCCCGCGTCCCCGAGCCACCACTTGGCGAGCAGGCCGGGCCACGAGGTGAACGCCGGGGCCACCCCCGTGGCGAGGTCGAGGTAGTCCTCGGCGGGGACGTCGAGGCCGAAGGTGACGATGCGGATGCGCATGGCGGTTCCTCCCTGAGCGGATCGCCTGTGCGGAGCTGGCAACCGCCGACGCTAGGAGCACCGCTCGACGCCGCTCATCGGCCGAACGCTCCATCGCCGGATGGAGCGCGGGATGGAGCGTTCGACCGAGGAGCGGGCACCCCGGCCGTTCCTAGCGTCGCCGCCATGGACACCTCGACCCTCCCCAGGATCCTCCCCAGGACCCGCTCCCTGCCCGAGGAGTTGCTCCTCCGGTTCCGGGAGCGCGCCGCCGACCACGACGCCGCCGGCGTCGTCGCCGCCGACGACCTCGCCGAGCTCCGCGCCGCCGGCTGGTTCCGGGCGGCGCTGCCGGACGACCTCGGCGGCTCCGGCCTCGACCTGGCCGGGCTCGGCGCCGAGCAGCGCCGCATGGCGCGCTACTCGCCGGCCACGGCGCTGTCGACCTGCATGCACCACTACTGGGTCGGCCTGGCCGCCGACCTCCGCCGGATGGGCCGGCCCGAAGCCGACCTGGTCACCGGCTACGTCACCGACGGCGACGTCCTCGCGTCGGGGCACGCGGAGGTCGGCAACGACGTCCCGATCGCGCTGTCCACCACGTCGGCGACGCGGGTCGACGGCGGGTGGCGGATCACCGGCCGGAAGATGTTCGGCTCGCTCGGTGAGCACTGGGACCGGCTCGGGTTCCACGCCATGGACGCCGGCGACCCGGCCGCGCCCGTCGTCGTGCACGGTTTCGTGCCCCGCGGCGCGCCCGGGCTCACGACGGTCCGCAACTGGGACGCCCAGGGCATGCGGGCGACCGAGAGCCACGACACGGTGCTCGACGGGGTGGTCGTGCCGGATGCCGACGTGCTGTGCGTCGTCCCGGCCGGCCCGCCGAGCCACCCGGCGGTCGCGGTCATGCAGGTGTGGGCGCTGACCCTGATCGCCAACGTGTACGTCGGCATCGCCGAGCGGGCGCTGGAGATCGCCGTCGCGCAGGCGAACCGGCGCACGTCCATCGCCGTTCCGCGGAGCACGTTCGCGCACCACCCGCTGGTGCAGCACCAGGTCGCGGACATGTACCTGGCCCTCGACGCTGCCCGCGCCTGCGTCGACGCCGTCGCCCGGGACTGGGGAGCCGGGGTCGACCACGGGCCGATGTGGGGACCGAAGGTGCTGGCCGCCAAGTGGCAGGCCACGATGGCCGCGAACCGGGTGGGGGACCTGGCCTTCGAGGTCGTCGGCGGGTCGGCCTACCGCCGCGGGACCGAGCTCGAGCGGCTGTCGCGGGACGTGCGCGCCGCGCGCTTCCACCCGGGCACCGACGCGTTCACCCACGAGACGGTCGGCAAGGCGCTGCTCGGCGTGGATCGGACCGGACCACGCTGGTGAGGCTCAGCCGGACAGGCCCGCGGCCACCGCGACCCGGGCCGCCTGGGTCCGGTTGTGCACACCGAGCTTCGTGAAGATGTTGCTGACGTGCCGGTTGGCGGTGCGCTCGCTGATGAACAGGGTCCCGGCCAGCTCGGCGTTGGTCATCCCCTCGGCGAGCAGCGCCAGCACCTCCTGCTCCCGGGCGGTCAGCGTCAGCAGGGCGGGCCGTCGGCCTCCCGGTGCCGCGGCTCCGGGCACCGGGGTGCCGGCGGTCCCGCCGTCCCGGCCGCCCGTGGCGGGGGAGGGGGTCGCCTGTTCGGACAGGACGTGCCGACCGATCCACGCGTCCACGCCGCCCGGGCCGAAGTCCAGGCACACCAGGACGTACCGCCGCTCGCCGACGACGACCTCCTCGAGCGCGTCGAAGCCCATCACCCGCAACACCGGAGCCGCTGCGCGCCAGTCGGCGACCGCGGTGTACACCCGGCGCAGCGTCGCCCGCAGCTCCAGGTACGTGCGCTTGAGGTCGACGACCAGGGTGGCCACCTCCGGCGTGGTCCGCTCGCCGAACCGGCAGCCCAGCGCCCAGCGGAACAGCAGCGCCTGCGCGCCGGGCGGTAGCGGATCGGTGCGCAGCCGGGCCGCGACGCCCCGGACCACGGGGTCCTCGCCCAGCCCGTCGCAGCCGTCGACCGCCGTGGTGGCCGAGAACGCGACGACGTCGCCGTCGCCCCCGCGCACCACGGAGAAGGCGTCCCGCCGGGCCCGCCACCAGCGCTCGGCGAGCCGGGCGGACCCCGGTCCGGCGAAGCGCCGGGTGATGGCGAGGATCCGGTCGCGGTCCTCGGCGCGGACCCGTTCGGCCGGGTGCTGCAGCCTTCCCGGCGGCGCGTACGCGTTGCGGATCAGCGGGTTCTGCACGAGGTGCAGCAGGTCGGCGGTGGTCTCCCAGTCCGGGCCGTGCGGAGCGTGCCCGAGGACGGCGCGCGCGGCGCGGGCGCGCAGCTCCCGCACCCGGGACGGGTCGCGCAGCTCCAGGGCCTCGAGCAGGACCGGCGCCGCCACCCCGGACAGCTCCACCCCGGCCGAGGTGGTGGTCGTGAAGGGCAGCGCCCGCAGGGTCCGCCAGGCCTGCTCGGTGTCCGGCTCGTCGACGACGGCGGTCAGCAGCGGCAGGGTCACCCGGCGGAGCACCGACGCGGCCTCCACGGTGGCCCGCTCCCGTGGCGCGAGGTCGTCGAGCATCACCGCGAACAACTCCTCGACCACGTCGGCCGGCGCGCCGGACCCGAGCGGCCGCCCGGGACGGCGGGCCAGCGCCTCGGCGGCGACCACCGCGGCCAGCGGGTGGCCCCGGGCGAAAGCCACCATCCGCTCGGCGTCGGGGCCCCCGACGCCGAGGGCGGCGAGCAGCTCGTCGACGTCCTCGGCGGTCATCGGGCCGACGACCAGCTCGGCCAGCAGGGCGCGCCAGCCGGGTGCGGTGCGCCAGGCGACGTTCGGTCCGCGCCGGCCGACCAGCAGCGTGGTGACGGAGGCGGGGAGCGCGCTGGTCAGCTCGTTCCGGATCCAGCCGTCGAGCAGGTTGAGCCGCTCGAAAGCGTCGACGACCAGGACGTCGGTCCGGGCGTCGGCGATCCTGTCGGCCGCCGCGGCGGCCGACGGGGGGGCCGGCACGCCGAGCGCGGCGCCCAGCGCGGCGAGCGCTCCGGGGACGGTCGGCTCGGTGCGGCGCCCGTCGAGCCAGGTCGTGCGGAGGGGGAGCGATGCCAGCGTCCCGGTGACCAGGCTGGTCTTGCCGATCCCGCCGGGGCCGTGCACGAACACGGCGGCAGGCCCGTCCGGTGCCAGCAGCGCGGTGAGCCGCGCGCGCTCCTCCGCCCGGCCGACCAGCGCGCCGGCCGCCGCGGCCGCGAGCCGGTCGGATACGGAACCCCGTGGTCGGGGCTGGCCCATGCCCGCATGCTAGGGAGCGGATGCGCCGGTGGGAACGCCGTCGCCCGCCCGGCGGAACCTGCCGGACCGGTCGCCGTGGGCCACTCCTCCCGGGTGGACCTGTCGATCCCGGCCGGGTGCGCGTGTCGAACAGGTGGAGGCCCGATCGGCGGGCCTCGAACCAGGAGGACGAGATGGCCCAGTACGTGATCCTGATCTACGAGGACGAGGCCGCGTACGCGAACGCGTCGCCCGAGGTGCTCGGCGAGGTCATGAAGGCGCACGACGACTTCACCGCCCAGGTGCCTCAGCACGGCGCGAAGCTGCTCGGTGGCGAGGCGCTGGAGCCGACGGGCACGGCGACGAGCGTGCGCAGCGGCTCGGAGGTGACCGACGGTCCGTTCGTGGAGACGAAGAAGGCGCTGGGCGGCTACTACCTCATCGAGGCTCCCGACCTCGACACGGCACTGCGGATCGGCCGGCTGTGCCCTGCCCGGTTCGGCGGGGTCGAGGTCCGCCCGGTCATGACCTTCGACTGAGCGGCGCCGGGCCGAGGCCGATGACCGCCGCCGACACGGCCGCCGTCGCCGCCGCGGTCGCTGACGCGCACCGTCGCGAGTGGGCATTCGTGCTCGCCGCGACGGTGCGCGTCACGCGGGACCTCGACGTCGCCGAGGAGTGCGTGCAGGACGCGTTCGCGGCGGCGCTCACCGACTGGCACGCCCGCGGCGTGCCGGCCCGGCCCGGGGCCTGGCTGACCACGACGGCGAAGCGCCGGGCGCTCAACGTCCTGCGCCACCGGGGCGTCGAGCACCAGTACCTGCCGCTGCTGGTCGAGGACGCGACCGTGCCCGGCCCAGGCGACCTGCTCGACGACCGGTCCGGCGGGGCGGAGCTGCCCGACGA
The DNA here is from genome assembly GCF_025716945.1 of Geodermatophilus sp. YIM 151500. Taxonomy (GTDB): domain Bacteria; phylum Actinomycetota; class Actinomycetes; order Mycobacteriales; family Geodermatophilaceae; genus YIM-151500. The sequence continues at coordinate 351,658 of NZ_JAOVZT010000003.1, read as the reverse complement.
CCGGCTGCGGCTGGTCGTCACCTGCTGCCACCCCGCGTTGGACCGGTCGGCCCAGGTCGCGCTGACGTTGCGGCTGGTGTGCGGGCTGTCCACCGCCGAGGTGGCCCGTGCCTTCCTGGTGAGCGAGCCCACCATGGCCGCCCGCATCACCCGGGCGAAGAAGAAGATCGCGGTGGCCCGCATCCCGTACCGGGTGCCGTCCGCGGCGGAGCTGCCCGAGCGGGTGGACGCCGTCCTCTCGGTCGTGCACCTGCTGTTCACCACCGGGCACACGACGCCGGCGGGGGAGGAGCTGGTGCGCCGCGACCTGGTCGAGCGGTCGGTGCAGCTGTGCCGGATGCTGCGCGGCCTGCTGCCGCAGGACCCCGCCGTGGCCGGCCTGCTGGCACTGCTGCTGCTCACCGATGCCCGGCGCGCGACCCGCACGGACGCCGACGGCCGGCTCCTCCTGCTCGAGGACCAGGACCGGGCGCGGTGGGACCACCGCGCCATCGCCGAAGGCGCGGCCCTGGTCCGGGAGGCCCTGCGGGCCCGTCCGCCGAACCGCTACGCGTTGCAGGCCGCCATCGCCGCCGTCCACGCCGAGTCCCCGACGTGGGACGACACCGACTGGCACGAGATCGTGGCGCTGTACGACGTCCTCGTCGACGTGTGGCCGTCGCCGGTCGTGGCGCTCAACCGCGCCGTCGCGGCCGGCTTCGCGCACGGAGCCGCCACCGGGCTCGCCGCCCTCGACGCGCTCGCCGCCGAACCGCAGCTGGCCGGCTACGGTTACCTGCCGGCGGCGCGGGCGGACTTCCTCCGGCGGTTGGGCCGGGTGGACGAGGCCCGGCTGGCCTACCGAGAGGCACTGCTGCTCACCGAGAACTCCGTGGAGCGGGACTTCCTCGCGGGGCGGTTGCGCGAGCTCGGGCGGCCGGACTGACGCCGCGTCCGGGCCGTAGGCCCTCGGCGCACCGACTCGGCGCACCGACTCGGCCCGCCGGCTCAGCACAGCGGTGACGACGGGTCGGCCCGGCGGGTCAGCCGTCGCAACCCGTCCCTGGCCGATGGCACCCGTGGCCCCCAGCCGGTGGCCTCCCGGAACGACCGGTTCGAGACGCGCTGGCTGCGCAGGAAGAAGTCCAGCCGGCGGCCCAGCACCAGCCGCGCCAGCGCGGTCGGCGGACGGCGGACCGCGCGCCGACCCACGGCGTCCGCCAAGGCACGCGCCAGCTGGGCCCGGGTGAGCGGTTCGTCGTCGGCCACGTCGTACGTCCCGTGCAGGTCCGGGGACTCGGCGGCGGCGACCACCGCGGCCGCGGCGTCCTCGTCCCACACCAGCGGCTGGTACGCATCGGCGGGGCCGACGAAGCCAGAGACGCCCCGGCGCGCCAGGGCGAGCAGGTCGCGCGTCGCCGCCGAGTGCGGGCCGTAGATGCCTGCCATCCGCAGGGTCACGCCGCGACCGCCCGTGGCCGCGTAGCGCTCGACCTGGTCCTCGGCGACGATCGTGGACTCGAGGATGTCCGTGGGTGCGATCGGCGAGCCGTAGGACAGCCAGGTCGCCCCGCCGTCGGCGTAAACGGGGGCGAAGCTCGGGTAGACCACCGCCCCGATCCCTGCCCCGGCGGCGAGCGCCGCGTCGATGAGCAGTCTGGTGCCCTCGGCCCGGAGGCGGTCGTTGTCCGTCCACGCCGAACGGCGCCGCGCCGACGACAGCGGGGCGATCCGGGTGGCCAGGTGGAGGACGACGTCGACGTCGGCGAGGGCGGACCGGACGAGGTCCGGGTCGAACAGCGAGCCCTGCACCGGAGTTGCCCCCGCGGCGCGGAGCCTCTCCGCCGATGCCGGTCCGGTCGCCAGGGCCCGCACCTCGTGCCCCCGGGTCCGCAGCAGCGCGACGGTCGGGCTGCCCAGCGCGCCGGTTCCTCCGGTCACGAAGGCGAGCACGCCGCCACGCTAGCGGCGCGCCCGGCCGCCCGGGGCGGCACGGCCCACCCGGTCGCGCACGAACGCGGTGACCTCCGCGATGACCTCCTCGGCGTTCAGTTCGTTGAACAGCTCGTGCCGGGCCTGGGGGTAGGTCCGTTCGACGTGGTCGGGTCCGCGCAGGTGCGCGATACCGACGCGGGTGCCCTCGATCGGCACCAGCTGGTCGTCCTCGCCGTGGATCCACAACAGCGGCAGGTCGCCGAGGGCGGGACCGGAGGCGACCGCCTGCAGGCCGCGCTGCACCGCCTCCAGGGTCGGTCGCTTGAAGGGGCCGTGCCAGACGAGCGGGTCGGCGGCGTACACCTCGCCGACGGCCGGGTCGCGTGACAGCGTGGTGACGTCGAGCGGCACGTCCGGGATCTCCTCCAGGGCCAGCAGCTGCCCGGCCGCCGTCCACGTCCCCACCAGCGGGCTGGAGAGCACGAGCGCGGTCAGCTCCGCGCCGTGGCGCTGGGCGTAGCGGGCCGCGATCAGGCCGCCCATCGAGTGGCCGAGCAGCGCCACCGGCAGCCCGGGGTGCTCGCCGCGGGCGGTCCGCACGAGGGCGTGCAGGTCGGTGACGACATCCTCGAAGTCCGCTACGAGGACCCGCTCGCCCTCGCTCTTGCCGTGGCCGACGTGGTCGACGGCGTGCACGACCGCGCCGTCGGCCACGAAGGCGTCGGCGACGTGCTCGTAGCGGCCGACGTGCTCGCCGTAGCCGTGGGCGATGACGACGACGTGCGTCGGCTCGCCGGTCCCGCTCCAGGTCCGGGCCACGAGCCGGCCGTGCACCCCGTCGTACTGCCACTCCCGGGACCGCGCCACGACGCCTCCACCTGATCCGTCCGACCATCCGGCGGGGCCGCTACCCGCCCCGCCGGGGTTCGATGCGGCAACCCGACGGCTCACCCGGGCTGGGACTCGTGCCCCGCGGGAACCGCCCGGCTCAGGCCCCGGTAGGCGTCGGCGGCGCGGATCCGGCCGGTGACGACGTCGTGGATGGTGCGCGCGATCGGCATGTGCAGCCCGTGCCGGTCGGCCAGCTCCACCACCGTGGACACCGTCTTCACGCCCTCGGCGACCATGCGCATCTCGCCCAGCACCTCGTCGAGCGACCGGCCCAGGCCGAGCTGCTCGCCGACGTGCCGGTTGCGGCTCTGCGGGCTCATGCAGGTGGCGACGAGGTCGCCCATGCCGGCCAGCCCGGCGAGGGTGGCCGGCTCGCCGCCCATCGCCACGGCGAGCGTGGTGAGCTCGGCCAACCCGCGGGACATCACCGCGGCCCGCGTGTTGTCACCCACGCCCAGGCCCTGTGCCATGCCCGTGGCGATGGCGATGACGTTCTTGAGCGCGCCGCCGACCTCGCAGCCGACGACGTCGTGGTGGGTGTAGACCCGGAACACCCCGCGGCGCACCTCGCGCTGCAGCGCCGCCGCGACGCTCAGGTCCTCCGTGGCGATCACGCTGGCCGCCGCCTGGCCGGTCATGATCTCCCGGGCCAGGTTGGGCCCGGTGAGCGCCGCCGCCGGCCGCCCGGGCAGCACCTCCTTGATCACCTCGGTCATGCGCAGGTGGGTGCCGCGCTCGAGGCCCTTGCTCAGGCTGACCACCGGGATCCACGGCGCCAGGTGCGGCCGGACGCGCTCGAGGGTCTCCCGGAAGGCGCCGGTCGGCACGCCCACCACCAGCAGCTCGGCGTGCCTGGCGGCCCGCTCGAGGTCGGCGGTCGCGCGCAGCCGGGCGGGCAGCCGGGCGCCGGGCAGGTAGGCGGCGTTGCTCCGCTGCTCGTCGACCTCGGCGGCAACCTCCGGCTTGCGGGCCCACAGCAGCACCTCGTGGTCGCGGCGGCACAGCAGCGCGGCGACCGTCGTCCCCCACGAGCCGGCCCCGAGCACGGTCACCCTCATCCACGCACCTCCCGACGACCGCGCCCGCGGGCGACGGCAGGGCCGGCACCCGGTCACCGGCCCGGGCACGATCATGTCCGACGAGCGGGGGCGGCCGCTGCGCGCCGGCGGGTCGCGACGGACGCCGGCCATGCTTCCCGGACGCGATCGGGGGATGCCTAGCCGGTCGCGCCGGAGCCGACGGCGGTCTCGTGCCTCCCGTGCGAGGCGGTGTCACGGCGATGGCCGACGCGGCCCTCCACGATGCAGGTCCCGCCGGCGGCCCGGGTCCACGCCTCCCGCACGTGCCGGCGCGCGTGCGCGAGCAGTTCACCGTCGTGTCGAGGCACGCAGACGACGACCGGGCGGTGCTCCCGGACCGCCGGGAGGGAGAAGGCCCGGTCGACCAGGTCGGCACACAGGTCGCCCGGCCAGTTCCGGCCATCGGTCCAGAACTCCACGACCACCGTCTCGTCGTGTTGCGACACGAGGGCCTCGGCGACGGTCCCGGCCGCCGCGGCGGCGGTGACGCCGGTCGGCTGTGTGACCAGTTCCCAGAGCCGCCCGTCCGCGCTGCGGACGCGGGTCCGGTGCGGTGGGCCGTCCTGGACGTGAGGTGCGGGGACCGGCGCCGGGGACGCCGGGGGGGCCGGGGACGCCGGGTGCCCCGGGTGTGCGGTCCTCGTCGCGCCGGTCACGCCCGGGTCGGACGCGGCGCGGGGGGCGGGGATGCGCCAGGACCGGTGGGGCGGACGTCGCCGTGCGGGCGCGGAGGCTGCGACCTCCGCGGGTCCGGCCGCGGCCGAGGGGCGGGACACCGGGACCCGGATCTCGAGGACGCCGTCCGCGTAGGTGGTCGTCATGCCCTCCCCGGTCGCTCCCGGTGGGAGCGGCAGCGTGCGGGTGCGGCTGCCGTAGCGCGTCTCACGGCGGACGAGGCGTTCGTGCTCGCCGGGCTCGACGCGGCGCCGGGCATCGATCCGGAGTGCACCGCTCCGGACGGTGAGGTCGACGTCCTCGTCCGGATGCAGCCCCGGGAGGTCGGCGCGGATCACCTCGGCGTCGTCGTCGCGGTACTCGTCCACGCGGATGGGCGGCCGGCCGGGCGTCCCGCCGCCGAGCAGGCGGCGCACCGGGGATCGCCGGAGTTCGCCGAGGAGGCGGTCGAACCGGGTCCACGGGAGCCCGTGAGCACGCGCGGCAGGAACCTGCTGGTCGGGCATCGGTGCTGTCCTCGATGCGAGGAGTAGTGGTGCGCCTCCCACGGTCCTCGGGACGGCCGGGCCGAGGCAGGGTCCTTCGTCCTCGTCCGGGGCGCGCCTTCGCCCGTGTCCGGGGCGTGCCTGCGCCGCCGGACCGGACGAGAGGCCTCGCCCTCCCGGCTACACCCGGGCGGTGAGGACCTCCCCCAGGCGGGCCGCGAACGCCTCCGGAGCGCCCGTCTGGCCGTACTCGCCGCCGAGGAAACCGCCGTGGCCGCCCGGGAAGGTCACCGGCTCGGTGCCGAGCCGCTCGGCGACGGCGCACGCGCCGCGATGGGCCAGCTCTCCCTCGGACTCCACGCCCGCCGCCAGGACGATGCGGGTCGGCGCCGCCCGCAGCGCCTCGACGTCGGGTTCGAAGTGCGTGCAGGTCACGATGTTCTGGCCGACCAGCGGGTCGTCCCGGGAGCCGTCGTCCTGGGTCGGCAGCCCGAACACCGCCGGGTCCGGGACCGGTCGCCGGAGGTGGTCGGCGGGGACCGGTCCCTTGTGGGTGACGAGCACGAGGAACTCGGCCATCGCCGGGCCGAGCCCGTCGCGCCGGTAGGTCTCGTGGATGTCCCGCGCGACGGCCAGCGCGGCCTCCCGGTCCGGCAGCAGCGCCGCCGCCGGCGGTTCGTGGGCGACCAGCGTCCGCACCTGCTCGGGATGACGCGCGACCAGGGCGAGGGCGTTGATCGCGCCCCCGCTGCTCGCGAACAGGTCGACCGGCCCGCCACCCAGGGCGGTGATGAGCCGGTGCAGGTCGTCGGCGTGCTCCTCGGGCGTCGTCGTCGCTGCGCCGTCGGTGCGCCGGCTGCGTTCCACACCGCGCGGGTCGTAGGTCGCGACGGTGCGGTCGGCGAAGTGCCGGGCGAGCGTGCCGAAGCCGGCGGCGCCCATCGGCGATCCGATCAGCAGCAGGACCGGCGCACCGGCGGTCCCGCCGGTGCGGACGTCGTAGGTCAGCACCGCCCCCGGGACCTCCAGCGTGCGCGTCGTCGGTTCGATCAGGGTCCGGTCCATTCCGCCTCTTCTCGTCGGGTTCCAGCGGGGGCGCTGCTCACGGATGGGACTCCGTGCTCGCGCCGAACTCGTCGGTACGGCGCGAGGTGCACGGTCGCGTCCGCTGCGCAGCGCGAACAGGCACCGCGGTCTGCACCGGCCACCGGCGACGGAGGACGGCGCAGCGCCACGATCACGCACCCGCGGTGCCATGCTGGCGCGACCCCCCCCGCGTCGGGCTTCGGCGACCCGGCCCCTCCGGTGACGCACGCGACCCGGCTCCACCCGGGGATGGTGATGTCCGCCCCGCTGCTGGCGAGCCAGCTCCACGCCCCCCGGCGGTCCCGCGGCCTGGTCGCGCGTCCGAGGCTGGCCGAGCGCCTCGACCGTGCGGCGGACGCGGCCGTGATCCTGGTGTCGGTGCCGGCCGGGTTCGGCAGAACGACGCTGCTGGCGGAGTGGTTGGTCGCCGCCCCGGCCGGCGCGCCGTCCGTTGCGTGGCTCTCGCTCGACCAGCGGGACGACGACCCGACGACGTTCTGGCGGTGCGTCATCGCCGCGCTGCAGGTGGCCCGGCGGGGACGGCGGCACGGCCGTGCTGGCGGCGGACCTCGTCGAGCGGGCGCTCCCGGCACTGCACCGGGACCGGCAGGAGGCGACGCTGCGCCGCTGGCTCGACGCGCTCCCGGACGAGCTGCTCCGGGTCCGGCTGGTGCTCGGCGTCGGGTACGTCGGAGCGCTCATGGCCCGGGGCGAGCTCGAGGGCGTCGAGCAACGCCTGCGGGACGCCGAGCGGTGGCTGGACCCCGCCCGGCGAACGCAGGGGAGCGGGTCCGGCGGCGGGGGTGGTCGTCGTGGACGACGAGACGTTCCGTCGTCTCCCCGGTGCGGTCGCCATGTACCGCGCCGGGCAGACCCTGGTCCTCGGCGACGTCTCCGGCACCACGACGCTCGCCCGGCGCCCTCGACCTCGCCGAGCAGGACGACCACCTCGGCCGCGGAGCACCGGTCGCGCTCCGGGGACTCGCGTCGTGGACGTCCGGCGACCTCGCCGCAGGGCACCGCTGGTACGCCGAAGCCATGGCAGACCTGGAGCCGGCCGGGCACCTCTCCGACGCGTTCCTGGTCCCCGTCCTGAGCGACCCTCGGGACGTCGTCGGCCCGGGCGCGGACACCCAGGTCCTCGTCGGCGGTCTCCTGACGTGGTCGACGCCTTCGCCTGCATCGGTACCGCCGTCGTGCTGTCCCCGTGGCCAAGCGACAGGACGAGTCGCTGGCGCTCGGCTTCGTCACCTCCCGCGTCCTCGAGGCGGCGATCATCCTCATCGGCGTCCTGAGCCTCTTCGCGGTCGTGACCCTGCGGCAGGAGCTGGCCGGGGCGCCCGGCACGGACGACGCCTCGCTCGTCCCCGTCGGGGCGGTGCTCGTCGCCGTCCGGGACTGGACCTTCCTGCTCGGGCCCGGCGTCATGCCGGCCGTGAACGCGCTGCTGCTGGGCACCCTCGTGTACCGCTCCGGCCTCGTCCCCCGGGTTCTCCCGCTCATGGGACTCGTCGGAGCCCCCCTGCTGCTCGCCGCCCAGGTCGTGACGGTGTTCGGCGTCATCGACGACACCAGCCCGTGGTCCACGCTCGCCGTCGCACCGATCTTTTCTGGGAGCTGTCGCTCGGCGTCTGGCTGGTCGCCAAGGGCTTCCGGCCCTCGCCCATCACCCCCGGCAGCGCGCCCTCGACCGGACGGGACGCCGCACCGTCCCGCGCGTGAGGGATGCCCCCGCGGACCCGGTGCGGTGCACATGCGCTTGCCGAACCGCCGCTCGGCGGGATCGACCAGCCGGACGGGCATGATGTGGCCGTTCCTCCTGGTCGAGGAGAGAGGAGAGCGCAGCGTGGAGTCCTCGCCGACGCGAACGCTCGGCAGCAGTGGGATCCGGGTCGGTGCCGTCGGCCTGGGGTGCTGGGCCATCGGCGGCCCGGCGTACCGCGACGGCAGGCCGATCGGATGGGGGAAGGTCGACGACCGGGAGTCCATCGCCGCGATCCACGCCGCGGTCGACGCGGGCGTGACCTTGTTCGACACCGCGAGCATCTACGGTGCCGGGCACAGCGAGCGGATCCTCGGTCACGCGCTGCGGGGTGTGCCGGACACGGTCGTCGTGGCCACCAAGTTCGGGCATCTCTTCGACGAGGAGACGCGCACGGCCACCGGCCGGGACGCATCGCCCGCGTCGGTCCGCGAGCAGTGCGAGGCGAGTCTGCGCCGGTTGGGACGTGAGGTCATCGACGTCTACCAGCTCCACCTCGGCGACTACGACCCGGACGGCGCCGAGCACGTGGTCGCCGTGCTCGAGGAGCTTGTCGCGGAGGGCAAGGTTCGGTCGTACGGATGGAGCACCGATGACCCCGCGCGGGCCGCGGTCTTCGCCAGGGGCGGGCACTGCTCGGCCATCCAGTTCGCCTTCAACGTGCTGCACGGCGACTCGCCCGTCCTCGACGTGTGCGAGACGCGCCGGGTAGCAGGGCTCGCCCGGAGTCCGCTCGCCATGGGGGCGCTGAGCGGCAAGTTCTCGCGCGAGAGCACGTTCGGCGGCGACGACGTCCGGAGCACGAGATTCGACTTCACAGGCGCGGATGCCGAGATCATCAGCGCCGTCGACCGGGTGCGCGATGTCCTCTGCTCAGGCGGGCGGACCATGGCCCAAGGTGCCCTGTGCTGGCTCCTGGCCCGCAGCGACGTCCTCGTGCCCATCCCGGGATTCCGGACCATCGCCCAGGCACGCGAGAACGCCGGCGCGCTGGCCCACGGGCCGCTCGACGACGACGAGCTGCAGCAGATCGACGCGGCGCTGGAGCGGGCCCGATGACCGTCCGCTGGGGCATGATCGGCTGCGGCGACGTGGCCGAGGTCAAGAGCGGGCCCGCCCTCTACCGGGCCAGAGGGTCGACCCTCGTGGCGGTCATGCGGCGCAACGGTGCGCTGGCAGAGGAGTACGCGCGCCGCCACGGGATCGCCCGGTGGCACGACGACGCGGACGAGGTCATCCAGGCCGACGACATCGACGCCGTGTACGTCGCCACACCGACGAGCACACACCGCGAGTACGTGCTGCGTTGCGCCGCTGCGGGCAAGGCCGTGTACGTCGAGAAGCCGATGGGGATGTCGCACGACGAGTGCGTGGACATGGTGCGGACGTGCCGGGCGGCCGGCGTCCCCCTGTGGGTCGCCTACTACCGCCGGGCGTTGCCGCGCTTCCTGGCCGTGAAGGAGCTCATCGAGGGTGGAGCGATCGGCGACGTGCGGGTGGTCCGGTCCGAGCGCTTGGAACGTGCGACCACGACGTCCGGGGAAGGGACTCTGCCCTGGCGCCTCGACGGGCGGCACGCGAGCGGTGGCCTGTTCTTCGACGGTGCCTGCCACACGCTGGACTTCCTCGACCTGCTGTTCGGCCCTGTCGAGGAGGTGTACGGGGTGGCGAGCAATCTCGCTGGCCTGTACGGGGTCGAGGACACGGTCACCGCGAGCTACCGCTTCCGGAGCGGTGTCCTGGGCAGCGGTTCGTGGTGCTACGCCGCCGACAGGGATGTCGACAGGACGGTCGTCTCGGGTACGTCCGGGCGGCTCGGCTTCTCGACCTCGCGTCGGGAGCCGATCTGGCTCGTCGACGCGAGCGGGGAGCGGCAGATCGACGTCGAGGACCCGCCGCACGTGCACCAACCGCTGGTGCAGACGATCGTGGACGAACTGAACGGCATCGGCAGGTGCCCGAGCACAGGGGACAGCGCGGCGAGGACGGCGTGGGTGACAGACCGCGTCCTCGCCGGTTTCCGGTCGACCCGACGCACTCCGGGCTGAGGCCCCCCGCCGCGTAGGGACGATCACCGCCGGTTCAGCGGGCCAGTCGCTGGCAGAGCGCGAGCGCACCGCCGGCCAGCAGCAGCATGGCCCCGACGTACTTCAGGTTCCACCTGGCCATGGTGAAGCTGTCGATGCCGTACCTGCCCTGCAGCACCACGTTGAGACCGGACAGGGGACCGCCCGCCCCCTGCAGACCCCAGGCGATCAGTCCGGCCATCGCGAACAGCGTGGGGTCGGGCTGCAGAGGACTCAGCACGCTCGCACTGATCGCGATGCTGATCACCGGGTGCAGGCCCAGTCCCGACACCGCCGCCATGATCCCGACGAGGCCCCAAGCCTCCCATGCCGAGAAGGTCGCGATGGGCAGCCAGCCGGCTGCGCCGCCGGCGACAGGGCTGACCCCCGCGACGAGAAGCCCGGCGGACAGGAACAGGAACAGTTCGCCGCTCATGGCCGGGAGCTGGCGCAGCGCATGGCCCGCGACCCGCTGCGGCATGGCGCGCGGCGCGGCGAGCGTGACCAGCAGCAGGGCCAGGAGGGGGGCGGCGATCGTGATGATCGCGACGATGGGGATCTCGGGCAGCACGAGGTGCACCGAGAGCACCAGCACCACGAGGGTCACCGGCGCGGCCAGCGACCGCACGGTCAGCGGATAGCCCCGGAACTCGCCCAGCCGGGGACCGAACGCTCTCGTCACCGTGACGCCACTGATGACGAGGGCGCTGGCCGCGAGGCAGGCGCCGACCGCCATCAGGACTTCCACGCGCGCAGCCGGGGCGTACGTCAGGGCCGCCGCGGCGGCTCCCCAGAACGGTGACCAGAAGGCAGCGCTGGAGTAGGCGCGGGACAGGAGGAGGAAGTGCCCCTGCTCCAGCCGACGGTTCGTGGCCGTGAACCGGTCGCCCACCATGTCCACCGCGGGGATGTTGATGACCGAGCCGAACAGGTGGAGTCCGAGCATCGTCTGCCAGACCCCGCCTCGACCAGTCGGGACCATGGCGGCCGGAGACCGTGCGGGGGCGACCAGACGCAGGAACGACACCGCGGCCAGCATCCCGATCAGCGGCTGATTGGCCGCCAGCATCGCCCGCCAGTCAGGTGGATGTCCCGCTGCGGCGGTCCACACGATCGCGATCAGCCCCAGGGTGCACAGCGCCGCCGTTGCGACCCTCTGCCGTACGGAGAGGCGGTGCACCAGGAGGGCGGCGGCGGTCCACGCCAGTGCCCCGGCCGCGAGTCGGGCCGTGTCGACGACCACGCAGAGGCCCGTGACGACGATCATCGCGCCGAGCAGCAGCGCGGCCAGGAGCTCATGCCGCGGCGGGCGTCGGGGGTCGGCCACGCCTTGCGGGACTCCCTTCAACCGATCGGCCCGTGCACGCCGCCTGGCGGCCGATCCGGCGCCTTGCGGGCGGCGGCCGGGTCAGGCCAGGACGTCCTTCAGCACGGGCGCGAGGGACTTCTTCTGCTCCAGCCCGATCCCCGGGGCATCCGGCAGTCGCACGTGACCGTCCTCGATGGGGTAGCCGTCAGCGAAGCCGCCGAAGGGCTCGAAGATCCCGGGGTAGGACTCGCACCCGTGGAGGTGGAAGGCCGAGGCGATCGACAGGTTGAACTGGTGGCCGCCGTGAGGGACGCACCGGTTCGGGTTCCAGCCGGCATCGAAGAGCATCGCGACGGTGCGCCTGAACTCCGTGAGCCCGTAGCTCAGCGCCGGGTCCATCTGGAGGATGTCGCGGTCCGGGCGCAGGCCCCCGTACCGGATGAGATTGCGTGCTTCGTGGAAGGAGAGGAGGTTCTCGCCGGTCGCCAGCGGCCCCTCGTAGCGCTCGGCCAACCGACGGAGCGCGTCGTAGTCCAGCGGGTCCCCGGCTTCCTCGTACCAGTGGAGGGGATACGCGCTGAGGGCATCGCCGTACTCGAGGGCCCGGTCGAGCTCGAACCGCCCGTTCGCGTCGACCGCCAGGTCGCAGCCGTCGGGGAGGATGTCGAGGACGGCTTCGATGCGGCGCAGGTCCTCGTCGAGCGGGGCGCCACCGATCTTCATCTTGACGGTGCGGTATCCCATGTCGACGTAGGACCGCATCTCCGCCTGCAGGGCCTCGAGGCCCCGGTCGGGGTAGTAGTAGCCCCCCGCCGCGTAGACCCAGACCTTCTCCAGCGGGGCTCCGGGCGTCCGCGGGTCCCGGGCGCGATCGCTGAGCAGCTGGTAGAGCGGGACGTCGGCCAGCTTCGCGGCCAGGTCCCACGCCGCCATGTCGAGGATGCCCATCGCTACGGCCCGGTCCCCGTGGCCTCCGGGTTTCTCGTCGCGCATGGCGGCGCGCCAGATCAGTTCGGGATCCAGGTCTCCGTGCACACCGATCAGGCTGTCCCCGGGGGCCTCCAGCACGCGGGGGATGATGCGTTCGCGCAGCAGGCCGCCCTGCGCGTACCGGCCGTTGGAGTTGAAGCCGTAGCCGATGACCGGCTCCCCGTCCCGGATCTCGTCGGTGACGATCGCGAGGACGCTCACGTTCATCCTCGAGAAGTTGATGAACGCATTGGACATGTCGGCTTCGATCGGAACGGTCTTCTCGCGGATGTCGACGATGCGCACGGCTCGGGCCTTTCTGCGAGGGCGGTGCTCGGAGCTCCGGGTCCGGACCGTCTCCAGCCGGACACGGCGAGGGGATATCGATTCCAGGGATGGGGTCGGACGCCGGGGGGCGAGGGCCTCGAGCGGTGGATCCGCCCCTTCCGGTCCTGCCAACCGGGGCGAGCTAGCGGTTGCATCCTTGTGAGCCCTGCCCTGGTGTGTCAACATCGCTGCAATCCCTCCGCCGAAATCAGGCGCGTCACCACGCTCATCGGTGGAAACGATTCCAAAGGAGCATCGCCGTGACATCTGCTGCCGGCATCCCCGCGGAGGAAGTCGACATCCTCGTCATCGGGGGAGGCGGCTCGGGGCTGGCGACCGCCGTCCGCGCCGCCCAGCGCGGCGCGCGCGTGCTGGTCGTGGAGAAGCGGGACCGGGTCGGCGGTTCGACGGCCCTGTCGGTGGGCTCCATCACGGCCGCGGGGACGCGACTGCAGCGACGCGCCGGGGTCCAGGACTCCCCGCAGGCCTTCCTCGAAGACATGTACGCCTTCCGGCCGGAGCTGCTCGAGGGCGACGCTCCCGACCTGCGGCGCCTTCTGGCCGACGAGGCGGCGGCCACGGTGTCCTGGCTGGAGGAGCTGGGCGTGGCATTCGTCGGCCCCTATCCCGAACCACCGCACCGCGTGCCGCGGATGCACAACGTCATCCCGAACTCGAGGTCCTACATCGCCCGCCTGTCGGCTGCCGCCGAGCGGCTGGGCGTCGCCGTCCGACTCGGCACGACCGTTGGGGAGCTCGTGGTGGAGGGCGGTCGGGTCACCGGTGCCGTGGTGCATGGTGCGGACGGTGATCGTCGCGTTCGGGCCGGCAGGGGCGTGGTGCTGGCCAGCGGTGACTTCAGCGGCAACCGGTCGATGCGTGAGGCGTTCCTACCGCCGGCCGCGGCCGCGGCCCGGCCCATCAACCCGCACGCGAACGGCGACGGTCACCGGCTGGCGCAGCAGATCGGCGCCGAACTGCGTGCCATGGACGTGACCTTCGGTCCTCAGTTGCGTTTCCCCCCACCTCCCCGGACAGGTCTCATCGACCGTCTGCCGACGTGGTCGTGGCTGTGCCGCGTCGAGGCGTTCCTCGTCCAGCGGCTCCCCGCCGCCGCGCTCCGGCCCTTCGTGAAATCACTGCTCATCACCCACATGTCACCCGCCTCGACGATGTTCGAGGCGGGTGCCGTGCTGGTCAACAAGCACGGGGAACGGTTCGGCTCACCGGAGACCGCGGTCACCGATCTGGCCTTCCAGGAGGACGGGCTCGGCTACATCGTGTTCGACGGAGCCATCGCACAGCGCTTCAACACGCCTCCGCATTCCATCTCCACCGCACCTGGCATCGCGTTCGCCTACTTCGACGACTACCGGCGCGGTCGGCCCGATCTCGTGGAGGAAGCGACCGACATCAGCGGGTTGGCGGTCCGCATCGGAGTGGACTCGACGAGCCTCGAGAAGTCACTCGCGGACAGCGGGTTCACCGCTCCGTACTTCGCGATGGGCCCGGTCCTCAGCATGCTCACCGTCACGGAGGGCGGGCTGCGGGTCGACGGGCGGCTGCGCGTCCTGACCGAGGACGGGACGCCCGTGGAAGGCCTGCACGCGGTCGGTGGCGTCGGGCAAGGGGGCATGTTGCTCCTCGGCCATGGCCACCACATCGGCTGGGCGATGACCTCGGGACGGCTCGTCGCGGAGGCGCTCACCGCCCCCGAGGCGGATTGAATGCAGCGAGCAGTCCTGGCGGGCAGCACGATGTCCGGTGCGGGAGGCGCACACGGGAGTGCGCGTCCTCATCGGCCGCCCGGGGGGGCCACATGACGACGATCAAAGAGGTCGCCCGGCGCGCCGGTGTCGCCCCGGCCTCGGTCACCCGGGCCCTGAGCGGGCACCCCAACGTCAGCGACGAGCTGCGGCAGAAGGTGCTCGCTGCGGTCGCCGAGACCGGCTACAAGCCGGACCTGCTCGCCGCGGGACTGCGGTCGAGGTCGAGCCGGTGCGTCGGCATCATCGTCAGCGACCTCATCAACCCTCTCCTCGCCGAAGTCGTGCACTACATGGAGATGGCGATCAGCCAGGCCGGGTACACAGTGCTGCTCGCCAACTCCCATGGTGATCCGGCGAGGGACACCGACAGCGTCCACACGCTGCACCAGCGACGCGTGGACGCCATCGCCGTCATGTGCGTGGACGAGCGGAATGCCGAGCTCCAGCAGGCGCTGGCCGGCTTCCCCGGACCGGTCGTGCTCCTCGACCGCGAGATCCCGTCCTGCGAGACCGCGAGCGCCGTCGTCAGCGACCACTACCGCGGCACCTACCGGCTGACCGAGCACCTGCTCGAGGCGGGCCACCGGGAGATCCTCTACCTCGGCGGCCTGCTGGACACGACGCACGTCGGGAGGGAGCGGCTCCGCGGCTTCCAGGCGGCGCTGGCGGACCACGGGCTCGAGATGCGCCCGGACCTGCTCCGGGCCTCGCGAGCCGTGGCCCAGGCCGGGCGTGACGTCATAGCCGAACTGCTCGACCGGGACGCGCTGCCGTCGGCGATCGTCGTCGGCCCCAACCCGTTCGTCCCCGGCGTCCTCACGGAACTACACGCCCGCGGCGTCCGCGTGGGCCAGGACGTGGCCCTCGCCAGCCTCGACGACACCCCGCTCGCCGTGCTCCACCAGCCGCCCGTGACGGCGCTGAGCCGGAGCATGGACGAGCTGGCGAGGGTCGCCGCCCGTCTGCTGCTCGACCAGCTCGCGGGCTCCCGCATCCAGCCGCGCACCGTCGTGCTCCCCGTCGAGGTGCAGTTGCGTCCCTCCACCGCCGTGACGGCGGAGGCCGTCGCCCAGAACAGGTCCCGCCGGCGATCCGGCCGGCGGCGGGCATCCGGGGACGGCGCGCCGGGTCTGCGGCGCGGCGCCGGGGCAGCCGTCTGACCTGCGCGCCGAGCCGCACCGCGTCGCCGTCCCCCGACGCCGCACGCGTGGCAGGCGCTGCTGCCGGCCGCCGGTCGTGCCGGACCGAGATCCGAGCCGGAGACCCGAGTGCCCCGCCACGGCTGGGCGCTGCTGACCGCGGCCTCGGGTGGACGTCGGTGCGCGCGTCCGCGGGAGCGACGGGCGCCGCGCCCGAGGGGTCCGGTCCGCGTCCGACTGTTCGGTGACGATCGCAGGAATCGGTTTCAGGACCCTTGCGATATCGATTCCAGGTGCCCTACGTTGGCCGCACTGCGGTGAAGATCACAATGGTCCGCCTCTCGGACCCCGGAGCCAGCGACCTCGGAGGAGCCTCCCATGCCGGACCTCGACTTCCAGGGCGTCCTGCCCGCTACGATCACGCCTTTCACCGCCGACGGCGAGCTCGACGTCGAGGGTCTGCGTTCGTACATGCGGTGGATGAAATCGGTACCAGGCGTCACCGGGGTCGTCGTGAACGGCCACGCCGGTGAGGGCACTTCGCTCACCCAGGCGGAGCGCCTGGAGGTCATCCGGCGCACGAAGGAGGTCCTCGGTGACGGCCTGCCGGTGATCGCCGGCGTGGGCGGCGACGGGACCCGCGTCGTGGCCGAGGAGGCCGCCGCGGCGGCCGATGCGGGCGCCGACGCGCTGCTGGTCTTCCCGGCGCCGAGCTGGCTGCGGTTCGGCTACCAGGAGGGCGCACCGCACGAGCGCTACCGCAGCGTGCACCAGGCGTCCGGCCTCCCCACGATCCTCTTCCAGTTCCCGATCGAGACCCACGCGTCCTATCCGCTGCAAATCGTGCTGGAGCTGTGCGACGTGGAGGGCGTCGTGGCCATCAAGGAGGGTGGCCGCAACATGATCCGTTGGGACACCGACGTCCCCGTGATCCGCCGGCACTTCCCGCACATCCCGATCCTCACCTGCCAGGACGAGTTCCTCCTGCACTCGATGTGGGAGTCCGACGGCGCCCTCGTCGGCTACGGGGCCCTGGTCCCCGAGCTCATGGTCGAGCTCCTGGCCAGGGCGAAGGCGCACGACTACGACGCGGCGAAGGCCGTCTACGACCGCATGGCGCCGCTCACCAAGGTGGTCTACCACCGGGCCTCGCACATCGAGTCGACGCCGGCCATGAAGATCGGCCTCGTCCTCCGGGGCCTGATCGAGTCCGCCACCGTCCGGGCGCCGCTCATGCCGCTGGACGACCTGGCGGTGCAGGAGATCGGGGCGGCGCTGAAGCACGCCGGCATCGAGACCGCCTGAGCGGCGCGTGCTGGACGAGGACGAGACCGTCGTGGCGGGCAGCGCCGGCGAGCCGCTCGCCGCTCCGGGCCGGCTGTCCGCGCTGGCCGGCACCGTGGGCACGCCCGCTGTCCGGGAGATCCGCGCCGACGAGGTGCGCCGGTTCCTGCTCGCCACCGATCCCGGCGGGGGCTCCCGCCAGGAGCGGCAGGCGCCGGCGGTCCGGGCGGGCGACGTCGTCCCGCCCACGTTCTTCTGCCCCGACCCCATCGTCGCGGCCGAGTCCATGGACCTGGCGAGGCCGCGGCCCTATGCGCGCAACATCGACGGAGGGTCCGAGTGGGAGGTCGGCCGCCCGGTCCGGGTGGGGGACGTCCTCACGCTCGTCCCCAGGATCGCCGAGGTCGTCGAGCGCGTGACCGGCGACGGGCGCCGGATGGCGACCACGGTGCTCGAGGTGACCGCCTGGAACCAAGCGGGCGAGCAGGTCGGCGTCGCCCGTGGCCGGTGCCTGTCCTACGAGGACCGGGCGTGACCGCGACCACGAGCCCCCGCGTCGGTGACGAGATCGGTCCGCTCGAGGTCCGGGCGACCACACTGGAGGACCTGGTCCGCTGGGCCGGGGCGATCGACGACTACTCGCCGATCCACTTCGACCCGGCCGCTGCCCGCGACCGGGGGCTTCCGGGAGTCGTGGTCAACGGACCGTGGAAGGCGGCCCTGCTCTCCCGTCTGCTGACCGACTGGCTCGGCGAGAGCGGCACGGTCACCGGGCTCCGCTGCGAGTACCGCAGGCCCGACGTCGTCGGAGGAACCGTGCGGGCCCGAGGCGTGGTGTCGGCGGTGACCCGGGACGGCGCCTACGAGTGCGTGGCGTGCGAGGTCTGGATCGAGGACGGCGCGGGAGAGCGGACGGTGGTCGGCACCGCCACCCTGCGGACGCGCCGGCCCGAGACGGGAGGCGCCCCGCCGGCTGACGGGCACGGGCGTGCGGCGTTGATCGGCGACAGGCTCCGCGACGCCCTCCGCGTCGGGGCCGAGGCGGGGCGTTTCACCTACCGGGTGGAGGCCGGCGACCTCGCCCGGTTCGTGCACGCGGTCGGTGGCCGTCCGCCGGCCGAGACGGTCGGCACCCACGTGCCGCCCGAGGCCCCGCCCACGTACTACGCGGTCCTCGACCCCGTGGAGCGCCGGGAGCTCCAGCTCGAGGAACTCCTCGACGAGCTGCCGTTCGCCAAGACCGGCGGTGGGAACGCGTTCAACGAGGTCGAGTACGAGCGGCCGATCCGGGTGGGCGACGTGCTCACGGTCGTGACGACGTACGAGGAGCCCTACGAGCGGGACGGCCGGGCCGGACGCCTGCTGTTCCGCGTGCGGCGGAACGACGTCTTCGACGCCGACGGTCACCTCGTGGCCCGGTCCCGCATGGGACACGTGCTCGCCTACGACCTCGACCGGGTGGCGGGCCGATGACGACTCGCCTCCGCTTCGAGGGCATCCGCGTCGGCGACCAGCTGCCGGCACTGGTGCGCACGCCGACCACCGAGCAGCTCGTGCGGTACGCCGGGGCGGCCAGCGACCCGGCCCGCATCCACTTCGACGAGGCCGAGGCCCGGCGGCGGGGGTTCGACGGCGTCATCGTGCACGGCCTGCTGAAGGCCGCCTTCCTCGGCGAGCTCGTCACCGACTGGTGCGGTGGGAGCGCCTGGGTCAAGCGGTTCGCCACGCAGTACCGCGGCGTCGACTACCCGGGACGGCCGCTGGTCTGCCGGGGCGCCGTGACGGCAACCCGGGTCGAGCACGGGGTGCCCCTGGTCGACCTCGACCTGTGGGTGCACAACGTCGAGGGCGCGACCACGACGCGCGGCCGGGCGACGCTCGCGTTCCACGTAGACGACCGCTCCCTCACCGCGAGGACCACGAGCGAGCAGGAGGACCGGTGACGGCGGGGACGACGGGGCTCACCGGAGGCACGACGGCGCACGTGACGCACCGCCTGGCCGTGCTCCCCGGGGACGGCATCGGCCGGGAGGTCGTGCCCGCCGCGCAGCGCGTCCTCGAAGCGGTCGGGGCCGGACACGGTGTCGCGTTCGACTGGACCGGGTTCGACTGGGGTTGCGAGTACTACACGCGCACCGGCCGGATGATGCCGGTCGACGGCCTGGACCAGCTGCGCCCCTTCGACGCGATCTTCCTCGGCGCCGTCGGATACCCCGGTGTTCCCGACCACGTCTCGCTGTGGGGTCTGCTCATCCCGATCCGGCGGACCTTCCAGCAGTACGTCAACCTGCGGCCGATCCGCCTGCTGCCCGGCATCGAGAGCCCGCTGCGCGGCGTCGAACCGGGCGACGTCGACTTCCTCGTGGTCCGCGAGAACAACGAGGGCGAGTACTCGGAGGTCGGGGGGCGGCACTACCGCGGGACGCCGCAGGAGACGGCCGTGCAGGAGGCGGTGTTCACCAGGTTCGGCGTCGAGCGCGTCATGCGGTACTCCTTCGAGCTCGCCCGGTCCCGGGGCGGACGCCTGGACTCGGCGACCAAGTCCAACGGCATCGTCCACACGATGCCCTTCTGGGACGAGGTGTTCCGGGAACTGGGCAGCCAGCACCCAGACGTGCCCACGCGCGAGTACCATATCGACGCCCTCGCCGCGATGTTCGTCCTGGACCCGCGGCGGTTCGACGTCGTCGTGGCCTCGAATCTCTTCGGTGACGTCCTGACCGACCTGGGCGCGGCCATCGTGGGCAGCATCGGCATCGCTCCGTCCGCGAACCTCAACCCGTCGGGGGAGTACCCCTCGATGTTCGAGCCGGTGCACGGTTCGGCACCGGACATCGCGGGCCGGGGGATCGCCAACCCCCTCGGTCAGATCTGGTCCGGCGCGATGATGCTCGACCACCTCGGCCACACCGCCGCGGCCGCCGACGTCCTGGCCGCGATGGAGCAGGTCCTGGGCGACGGATCGGTCCGCACGGCCGACCTCGGCGGCACGGCCACCACCGAAGCGGTGGCCGACGCCGTCATCGACGCCCTACCGGATCGGCACCCATGACCCGCCCCAGCGGACCGCGCCGCTCGAGCGCGGCGGCCCGACTCCCCTCGGACGACCAGCGCAGAGGAGCAACCCGATGACGATGTCGCAGCAGGTCGTGGCCATCACCGGCGGAGCCGGCGGCATCGGGCTGGCGACCGCCCGGCGCCTCCTGCAGGACGGCGCGCGCGTCGCCGTCCTCGACCTGTCCGAAGCGGCGGTCAAGGAAGCCGCCACGCAGCTCGCCCCGGACTCCGGCGAGGCGGTCGGCATCCCCTGCGACACCACCGACGAGCTGTCCACGAGCGAGGCCATCGAGTCCGTCGTCGGACAGTTCGGCAGGATCGACGGCCTGGTCACGGCCGCCGGCGTCCGCCAGACCGCCGCCGCCGCCCTGGACGTCGACCTCGGGGTCTGGGACCGCACGTTCGACGTCAACGTCAAGGGCACCTTCGTGGCGGCGCGCACCGCAGCCCGGGCGATGATGGCCGCAGGTACGGCCGGTTCGATCGTGACGGTCTCCTCGGTCACGGCCCTCTCCGCCCGCATGGGTCAGTCCGTGTACTGCGCGAGCAAGGCGGCGGTGCTGCACCTGACGCGCGTGCTGGCGCTCGAGCTCGCGGAGCACGGGATCCGCGTCAACGCCGTGTGTCCCGGCGTGACCGAGACGCCGATGATCGCCAAGGCGGTCCGTGACGAGGGGCCGCAGGTCCTGCGCGACAAGCTGGAGGGCTCGCTCGCCGCCTTCCGGCCCGGTATCCCTCTCCGTCGTCTCGCCCAGCCCGAGGAGCAGGCCGAGGCGATCACCTTCCTGCTGTCTCCGGCGGCGTCCTTCGTCACCGGCGCGACGCTGTCGGTCGACGGCGGCGCGGGAATCGTCTGAGCAGCGGATCGGTCGAGAGGAGACCCCCGTGCGGTGGATCACCAGGGGTGCCCGATTCGTCTGGCACCACAAGTTGGTGTCGTGCTCCATGGCTTTCCTGGTCGTGCTGGCCTTCGCCGCGGTCTTCCGGGACGCCGTGACGCCGTACGACCCCTACAGCACCGACGTGAGCCTGCGGAACCTCCCGCCGCTGTCCGACGGCACCGGCTGGCTGCCGCACGTCCTCGGCACCGACCCGCTGGGCCGCGACCTGCTGTCCGTGCTGGTCGAGGGCGCCCGCGTCTCGCTGGTCGTCGGGCTCCTGAGCGTCCTGGTCTCGGGCACCTTCGGAGTCGTCCTCGGGCTCGCCGCCGGCTACTTCCGCGGCCGCACCGACGACGTGGTGATGCGGTTGGTCGACCTCCAGATGAGCGTGCCGTCGCTGCTCATCGCGCTGCTCGTCCTCTACGTCCTCGGTCCCAGCCTGACGAACGTCGTGTTCGTCCTCGCGATCACGCGGTGGATGGTCTACGCACGGGTCACGCGCGGCCTGATGCTGTCGATGCGCGAGGAGTTGTTCGTCGAGGCGGCGCGCTCACTGGGGGCCTCGCACCTGCGCATCATCGTCCGCCACATGATCCCCAACATCATGGCGCCGA
Organism: Geodermatophilus sp. YIM 151500; assembly: GCF_025716945.1. Taxonomy (GTDB): domain Bacteria; phylum Actinomycetota; class Actinomycetes; order Mycobacteriales; family Geodermatophilaceae; genus YIM-151500. The sequence goes on along the minus strand of NZ_JAOVZT010000003.1, from coordinate 330,351 downwards.
TCATGGTCCTGGCCACGCTGGAGATGGCGGTGATGCTCCTGACCGAGGCATCGCTCAGCTTCCTCGGCCTGGGCATCCAGCCGCCGCAGTCGTCCTGGGGGCTCATGCTCGCCCAGGGGCGGGAGTACCTGACGACGGCCTGGTGGCTGGTCACCTTCCCGGGCCTGGCGATCCTGCTGACCACCTTGAGCATCAACATCATCGCCACGTGGATGCGAGCCCGCTCCACCGAGAGCCCACGTGAGTCGGGCGCCGTCGTCGAACCCCCGGCTCGGGCGCCGCTCGTCGCGCAGCAGGCATAGCACCCCCACTCCGATGCGGCCCGGGGTTCCGGGCCGTCGACCAGACGAGGAGCACGAGATGTCGACGACCGAGGCGTTCCGCGTTGTCGAGCAGGCCGCGGAGGTCGTGCCGGTGGCGAACCCGTACACGGGCGAGGTGCTCGCGCACGTGCCGTTGTGCGGGCCCGAGGAGGTGGACCGCGCCTGCACGCGAGCTGCGGCGGCACTGGCGCGCGACGACTTCCCGCCGCACGCCCGCGCGCGGGTCCTGGACGCCGCCGCCCGACGGCTCGGTGAGCGCCAGGAGGAGTTGGCGCAGCTCATCACCGCGGAGTCCGGGAAGGTCATCCGGGACGCCCGTGCCGAGGTCGGCCGCGCAGCCGAGACCCTGCGCTTCTCAGCCGCCGAGGCGCGCACGCTGACCGGTGAGGTCGTGCCGATGGAGGCGACCGCCGCGGGCGTGGGCAAGCTGGGGTTAGCGATCCGTCTGCCCATCGGCGTGGTCGGGGCCATCACGCCGTTCAACTTCCCGATCAACACCGTGGCCCACAAGATCGCCCCGGCCGTGGCCGCCGGCTGTCCCGTCGTCCTCAAGCCTGCTCCGCAGACGCCGCTCACGGCGATCCGCCTCGTCGAGCTCCTCGTCGAGTGCGGGCTGCCCGAGGACTGGATCACGGTGGTCACGGACGAGGAGAAGCGCGCCGGTGAGGCCCTCGTCGAGCACCCCGTCCCGCGTCTGCTGACCTTCACCGGCAGCTCCGTGGTCGGCTGGGGCATCGCCGCCAAGGCGCCGCGCAAGAAGGTCCTCCTGGAACTCGGCTCCAACGCCCCGGTCATCGTCGAACCCGGCGTCGCACTGCCCGAGTGCGCCCAGCGGATCGCCAGGGCGGCTTTCGGCACGGCCGGTCAGAGCTGCATCTCCGTGCAGCGCGTGCTCGTGCACCGGTCGGTGCACGCCGAGCTGCGCGACCTGCTGGCAGAGGCCGCCGCGGGCCTGGTCGTGGGAGACCCGACGGCTGAGGGCAGCGACGTCGGCCCGCTGATCACCCGGGACGAGACGGCACGCGTGCACACCTGGATCCGCGAGGCCGCCGCCGAGGGCGGCGAGGTGGTCAGCGGGGGCGTGCTCGAGGACGGATGCCTGCGGCCCACCGTGCTGGACCGAGCTCCGGACGGCTCCAAGGTCCGCACCCGGGAGCTCTTCGGCCCGGTCCTGGTGCTCATCGCCTACGACGACTTCGACGAGGCGTTGCGCATCGCGAACGAGACCCCCTACGGCCTCCAGGCCGGCGTCTTCACGACCGACCTCGGCAAGGCGCTGCGCGCCGCGAGAGAACTCGACTTCGGCGGGGTCCTGGTGAACGACGTGCCGACGTACCGCGCGGACCAGCAGCCGTACGGCGGCGTGGGGGAGTCCGGCAACACGCGGGAGGGACCGCACTTCGCCGTCCGCGAGATGACCGAGATCAGGTTCGTCTCCCTCCAGGCCCCTCCGCTCGACGGCAGCGCCAGGTCCTGAGCCCGTTCCGAACCGACAGACCTGAGGAGGTGTCGCGATGACCGGAGTGCTGGAGGGGATTCGCGTCCTCGACTTCACCGAACGGATCCAGGGGCCGTACGGGACGCAGATGCTCGCCGACCTCGGCGCTGAGGTCGTCAAGGTGGAGCGGGTCGGCGCGTTGACGCCGGACGGGCGCCCCGATGACCGCTACCCGCCGGACGGGGAGCGCACGCTCTACACCTCGATGTTCCTGTCGGCCAACCGGAACAAGAAGTCGCTCGCGCTGGACCTGAAGTCCCCGCGCGGGCTCGAGGTCGCCAGCCGGCTCGTCGAGCGCAGCGACGTCGTCTACGAGAACTTCCGTCCGGGGGTCATGGACCGGCTGGGCCTGGGCTACGACCGCTGCCGCGAGCTCAACCCGTCCATCGTGTACGCCTCGGCCACCGGCTACGGCCCCGACGGCCCCTACGCGCACAAGCCCGGTCAGGACGTCCTGGCCCAGGCCCTCGGCGGGATCGGGGCGATCAACGTCTCCGCCGAGGGGCGGCCCACCCCCGTGGGCATGTCCATCACCGACGTCATGGGCGGGATGAACGGCGCCTTCGCGGTCGTCGCCGCGCTGCTGCACCGGGAGCGGACCGGGGAGGGGCAGCACGTGCGGGTGTCGCTCCTGGCGTCGGCCATCGCCGCCCAGTCCGAGCAGGCCGTGCACTTCCTCAACACGTCGGTGGGCGAGCCGGTCCGGGGCTCGGTGATGCACGCACACCCGTACATCCCGCCGCCGTACGGCTTCTACGCGACCAAGGACGGCTACCTCGCGCTGTCCTCCGGACGGCAGGTCAGCACACTGTGCCGGGTCCTCGGCATCGACGACCTGACGTTGGATCCGCGGTTCGACTCCTACTGGAAGCGGGACGCCAACCGTCTGGAGTTCGAGCAGATCGTCGAGGACTCGCTGCGGACCCGCACGACCGACGAGTGGCTGGAACTCATGGAGGGCGCGGACATGTACGCCGCCCGGGTCAACTCCTTCGCCGAGACGTTCTCCGACGCCCAGGTCGAGCACGCGGGCCTCGTCGTCGAGATCGACTCGCCGATCGGCCCGCTGAAGCTGGTCGCTCCGCCGTTCACCTTCAGCCGCACCCCCGCCACGGTGCGCACGGCGCCGCCGCGCCACGGCGAGCACACCGACGAGGTCCTCGCATCGGCCGGATACGACGCCGATGCGATCGCCGTGCTCCGTGCGGACGGAGCGGTCTCGTGACAGGGCTCCGATCGGAAAGGGCCGCCATGTCCACCGTCATGCGTTCCCCTGCGCCGGTGCGCGGACAGGAGTCCGAAGAGCCCTTGCTCGACGTCCAGGACCTCACCCTGCAGTTCCACGCCCGGCACGGGCTGGTCCGAGCGCTCAACGGTGTGAACCTGACCGTCCGCGCCGGCGAGCGCGTCGGGATCGTGGGCGAATCGGGATCCGGCAAATCGGTCACCGCGCTGTCGATCCTCCGCCTCGTCCGCGCAGGGCGCATCGCGGGGGAGATCCGCTTCGCCGGGGAGAACCTGCTCACGGTGCCCGAGGCCCGGATGCGGCAGATCCGCGGCAAGGAAATCGGCTACATCTTCCAGGACCCGCTGTCGGCGCTGAATCCTGTCCGGTCCGTCGGCGACCAGATCAGCGAGGTCCTCCGCCTGCGCGGCGTGAGGAAGGCCGAGGCGCGCCGGCGCACCCTCGACATGCTGCAACGGGTCGGGATCAAGGATGCCGGGCGGCGGATCGACGACTACCCGCACCAGTTCTCCGGTGGCATGCGCCAGCGCGTCATGATCGCGATGGCGCTGATCGGGGAGCCGAGACTGGTCCTCGCGGACGAGCCGACGACGGCCCTCGACGTGCGTGTCCAGGCCCAGGTGCTGGACCTCCTCTGGGACCTCGCCGACGAGCGTGACCTCGCCGTCGTGCTCATCACGCACGACCTGGGCATCGTCGCGGGCTTCGCCGAGCGGGTGGTCGTGATGTACGCCGGTAAGGCGATGGAGGAGTGCTCGACCGACGAGCTCTTCCGTGCGTCGATCCACCCGTACACCCTCGGGCTCCTCCACTCGCTGCCGCGCGTGGACGGCGAGGTCCCCGAAAAGCTCATGACGATCGGCGGTTCGCCACCGTCACCCAGCGCCCTGCCGTCCGGCTGCCCGTTCCACCCGCGCTGCCGGTACGCCTTGGACCGGTGCAGGGAACAGGTCCCCGCGTTCGTCACGCCGCCTAACGGCAGCCACCCGTCCGCCTGCCACCGCGCCGAGGTGCTCGCCCAGAGCCCCGGGGTGTTGCAGTGAACGGGCCGATCCTCGAGGTCGAGCACCTGGTCAAAGAATTTCCCGGCGGACGCCGTGGCGAGGTGGTCCGCGCCGTCGACGACGTCTCCTTCGCGGTTGCCGAGGGTGAGGTGCTGGGCCTCGTCGGGGAGTCGGGATCGGGGAAGTCGACAACTGCGCGCTGCGTCATGCGCCTCATCGAGCCGACGAGCGGCCGGATCACCTTCGAGGGCAACGACCTGATGGACGCGTCCCGGTCGCGTCTCAAGCGGCTTCGGCGCGGCATGCAGATGGTGTTCCAGGATCCCTACTCGTCGCTGGACCCCCGCATGCGCATCGAGGACGTCATCGCCGAGGGCATGGTGGTGCACGGCACCGTCCGCGGTGCCGAGGCGCGGCGGGCCCGGGTCGCCGAGTTGCTCGAGCTCGTCGGCCTGCGCCAGGACCACCTGCGGCGCCGACCGTCGGACTTCTCGGGCGGGGAGCGCCAGCGCATCGGCATCGCCCGCGCCCTCGCGGTGGATCCACGGCTGCTCGTCTGCGACGAGCCGGTGGCGTCGCTCGACGTCTCCATCCAGGCGCAGATCCTCAACCTCTTCAAGCGGCTCCAGCGCGACCTGGGACTCACGATCATCTTCATCGCGCACGATCTCGCGACCGTGCGGCACCTCTGCGACCGCGTGGCCGTGATGAGCAACGGCGCGATCCATGAGATCGGCACGCGCGAGCAGATCTACTCCGCACCGACGAGCGACTACACCCGGAGCCTGCTCGCGGCCATGCCCGTCCCGGACCCGGAGGTCGAGCGGCGCAAGGCGGCAGCCCGGAGGGCACGCCTCGAGCCGGCCGGATCGGCCGGCGAGGCCGGCGGCGGGGACGCCCCGACCGACGGAGGCGGACCCACCGCCGCGGACCCGAGGCCCTCCCTGCCGGTGTCGGCGTCGGGGGGTGCCGGCTGATGGCCGTCGAGCGGAGGACCCGGATCTCGGTCGAGGTGGCCGACCGGGTCGCCACGCTCACCATGGACGGGGCGCACGTCCTCAACGCCCTGCACTCGGAGACCCACCGCGAGATGCAGCGCGCGTTCGACGAGCTCGATCTCCGCGACGACGTGGGTGCCGTGCTCGTCCGCGGCGCCGGGCGCGCCTTCTGCTCCGGATCCGACCTCCGGGAGATCGGGAACATCGACGGTCCCACCGCCCGGCGGTACGTCCAGCTGGACTGGATCACCAAGAACCGGATCGCCGGCAGTCCCAAGCCGGTGGTCGCCGCAATCCAGGGCTACTGCGTCGGCGGGGGCGTGGAACTGGCCGTCGCGTGCGACATACGCATCGCGGCCAGCGACGCGGTGTTCTCGATGCGGGAGGTGCCCCTGGGCAGCGTGCCCGGCTCCGGAGGCCTGCAACGGTTGCCATCCATCGTGGGGCGCGGAGTGGCGAAGGACTGGGTGCTCACCGGCCGCGACGTCCCCGCCGAGGAGGCGCTCCTCCGGGGCCTGGTGAGCCGGCTCGTGGCCCCCGTCGAGCTGGAGCACGAGGCGCGGGTGCTCGCCTCGTCGCTGGCCGGCCGCAACGCCACCGCGATGCACCTGGCGAAGGTGGCCCTCGACCCACAGCCGGAACCCGACCGCGGCTTGGTGGCCACCTTCCAGATGCTCGCCGGGGCCGCCTGTCACACCGACCCCCGCTACCACGAGACCACCAGCAGGTTCACCGGCAAGCAGGTCGCCGGTGAGTCCGGGACCGCAGGTGTCCCGCATGCCCGCTGAACGGCCCGCGCTCCCGGCGGGACGGGACGACCAGCGCGCCCCGCCGGACGGCTCCGTCCCCGGGGACTCGCCCCACGACGCACGGACCGCACCTCGAGCACATCCCCTCTAGCCAGGAAGGGTCACACATGCGGCACTCGGGTTCCACTCCTCGACCTCGGCGGATCACCCGCCGGGGCGCTACGTTCACCACCTCGCTCGTCGCCCTCTCGCTCGTCCTGACCGCCTGCGGCGGCGGATCGCAGTCCGCCGATGCCACGAGCACCGGCGAGATAACCATCGGGCTCCCCGAGGAGCCACGCTCCCTGGCGAGCTGGAACGCCTACTCCAACGACGGTCACCCGATCCTCCGCAACGTGGAGGAGGCCCTGCTCAACCGGGACCCGGAGAGCAACGAACTCGTCGGCGAGCTGGCCACGTCCTGGGAGCAGGTCGACGACCTGACCTGGCGTTTCCAGCTCCGTGAGGGGGTGACGTTCCACGACGGCTCACCGTTCGACGCCGAAGCGGCCGCCTTCGGGCTCAACCACGTCCTCAGCGAGGAGAACGCCTTCCCGATGAGGACCTTCCTGGGGCCCGAGCTGGAAGCGAGGGCCGTGGACGAATACACGCTCGAGGTGGTCACCGAGGCGCCCGACCCGATCCTGGACAGCCGCCTCTACTTCGTGACCATCCCGTCCATGACCGCGCTGCAGGAGAACCCGGACACGTGGGAGACCAACCCCGTCGGCACCGGGCCCTACCGGTTCGCCGAGTGGAACCGTGGCCAGAACATCGTGCTCGAGGCCAACGAGGACTGGTGGGGCCGGGACAGCGCCGACGAGGCGCTCGGGGACAACGAGGACATCACGAGGGTGACGTACGTCTTCCGTCCGGAGACGGAGGTCCGTGCATCCCTCGTCCAGACCGGGGAGGCGCAGTTCGTCCGCTGGCTGAACGAGGCGCAGTGCAACGAGGCGCCCAAGTGCGAGTCCGGGCCCGGTGTCGAGACGGTGGTCCTCCGGCTGGACACCCCCAACCCGGCCCTGGCCGACCCGCGCATCCGCGAGGCCATCGCGCTGTCGTTCGACAAGAGCGCGATCATCGACGACATCATGGGCGGCGGTGAGCTCGCGGCGCAGATCGTCGGTCCGTCGGCCCTGGGCTTCAACGAGTCCCTGGAGCCCTTCCCCTTCGATCCGGACCGGGCGAAGGAGCTGGTCGCCGAGGCGGTCGCGGACGGTGTCCCGGTCGACCTGCCGTTGGTCGTCTCCGCCCGTGAGGGCTTCATCCTGCGGGCGAGCGAGAGCATCCAGCTCATCGCCGATGCCCTCCGCGAGATCGGCCTGACCAACGTCACGAGCGAGATGCGCGAAACGGCCAAGTTCGAGGAGGCGTGGACGGCCGGCTACGACGCCATCACGCCCGACCGCGGGCTGATCGGCCTCCAGCAGCACGGCAACGAGCTGATGGACTACTCCGGCAGCATCGAGGGCTACTACTCCTGCGACGGGGCCACCTCGGCGTACTGCGATCCCGAGCTGGAGCGGATGTACGACCGGGCCAACTCGCTGGCCGGTGACGAGCGCGAGGCCGCGCTGCAGGAGATCGCCCAGTACGTCTACGACCGGATCCCCGTGGTTCCCATCGGTCAGCCGAACTTCTACTTCGGCATGGCCGAGGAGCTGACCTGGTCACCGCGTCTGGACGGGTTCGTCCTCATCAAGGAGATGGAGCTGGGCTGAGCCCGTCCGCTCCGCCACGGGCCGGGGCGGCCCGGAGGGGCCGCCCCGGCACCGCAATCCCCTGCGCGCCGCTCGCGCCGGAACACCGACACACCGTCCGAGATGGAGAAGACGACATGGCGTCGAACAACCCGTTGATCGCTGCCTGGGCCGCGGGGCGCAAGACCTACGGCCTCTGGTTGACCACTCCCGGGTCCGTGCAGGCGGAGATCGTCGCTCGACAGGGCCTGGACTACGTCTGCGTCGACTACCAGCACGGCCTCGTCGACCACAGCACGGGCGTCCCGATGATGCAGGGGATCACCGCCGGTGGCGGCATCCCGATCGCGAGGGTCGGCTGGAACGAGCCGGCACGCATCATGCAGGTTCTCGACGCCGGGGCCCTGGGCGTCGTCGTCCCCATGGTCAACAACGCGGAGGAGGCCGCGGCCGCGGTCGCGGCCTGCAAGTACCCGCCGGCCGGGATGCGTTCCTTCGGACCGGTGCGCGCGCGCGACACGATCGGGACCACCGACCCCGCGGCGCTGGCCGATGTGGCGTGCATCGTGATGGTCGAGACCGCCGACGGGATCCGGAACACGGCGGACATCGCGGCCACTCCCGGGGTCGACGCCATCTACATCGGGCCCAGCGACCTCGCCCTGGGGATGGGCTACGAGCCGAACCACACGCCTCCCCGGGAGGACTTCCTGCAGGTCATCGAGGACATCCTGAAGGCCTGCCGGGACAACGGGATCGCGGCCGGCATCCAGGCGGCCAACGGCCGGATCGCGCAGGGCTACTCGGAGCAGGGCTTCGACATGATCACCGTCGCGTCGGACGCGGCGCTCTACGGCGCGGCCGTGCGCGAGCAGCTCGCCATCGCGAAGGCCGGCCCGGCAGGGACGACGCCCGCCTCGGCCCCGGCCGGTCAGTACTGATCGACGCGACGCCGACCCTCACCCGCGAGACGCGAGCGCCCGAGAACAGGAGACGACGATGGCCACATACGCGTTGAAGCGGCTGGCGCACTCGCTGATCGTGCTGGTCGGGGTGCTGATCCTGGTCTTCGTCGTCGTGGACCGGATTGGTGATCCGGCGCGCCTGATGCTGCCGGCCGACGCGCCGCGGCAGGTCTACCTGGACCTGCGGGCATCCCTCGGGTTGGACGACCCGTTCTGGGAGCGGTTCGGGCGCACCATCGCAGGCTGGGCGGTCGGCGACTTCGGGGAGTCGCTGTGGCAGGGAGTGCCTTCGCTCCCGCTCGCGCTGGAACGGGTCCCGGCGACCTTGTTCCTCACAGCGGTGTCCCTGGCGATCGCCGTGCCGCTGGCCCTGCTGCTCGGCACCCGGTCGGCCATCAAGCCGGGATCCGTCAGCGACCGGATCCTCACCACGATCTCGCTGGCCGGGGTGTCGATCGCCGACTTCTGGCTGGGCCTGATGCTCATCCTGGTCGTGGGCGTCCAGTGGGGGTTGCTGCCGACCTCGGGGTTCGGTGGGCTCGAATACGTCCTGCTGCCGGCCTTGACGCTCGCCGTCCGGCCCATCGGACGGATCGCCCAGGTGGCCCGCTCCGCCCTCGTGGAGGAGATGGACAAGCCGTACATCAACACGCTGCGGGCCAAGGGCGTACCGGAAGGCCGGATCGTGCGCCGGGACGCCCTCCGGAACTCCGCGATCCCGATCATCACCGTGACCGGCGACGAGATCGCCACCTTCCTGAACGGGGCGATCGTCATCGAGACGATCTTCGCCTGGCCGGGGATCGGATCGCTCTTCATCCAGGCCATCGAGCGTCGCGACCTGCCCCTCATCGAGGCCTGCGTCTTCGTCGTGGCGATCATGGTCATCACCGTGAACCTCCTGGTGGACCTGACCTACGCGCGCCTGGACCCCCGGACGGCGCAGCCCACCACGCGCCGGCAGCGACGCCGTCTGGCCATCCTCTCCCCGAGGAGCTAGGAGGACGGGCTGCGTGTGCACGTCGACCTCTGGGCCGAGAACGAGGCCGGGGTGATGACCACCCGTGGACGGGCTCAGGTCCCGCTCGTGGACGGCCCAGCCGCAGACCATCCCTAGCCGAACCCCCGACACCCAGGGGCGTCCCGGGCCGCACCGGCTCGCTGCACGTTCCACGGACAAGGAGACAGACCCGACATGACCAACGGCCCGCTGCACGGCATCCGCATCCTCGACTTCACCGAGCGCATGCAGGGGCCGTACGCCACCCAGATGCTCGCGGACATGGGCGCCGACGTCATCAAGGTGGAACGGCGGGAGGCGCTGACGCCCGACGGTCGTGCCGACGAACGCTACGGCGAACGCGGGCGCTACGGGGTCGATCCCGAGGACTCCCGCATCTACTCGTCCGGCTTCCTGGCCAACAACCGCAACAAGCGGAGCATGACGCTCGACCTCAAGTCGCCGCGTGGCATCGAGGTCGTGCACAGGATGCTTCCCGACATCGACGTCGTCTACGAGAACTTCCGGCCAGGGGTGATGGAGCGGCTCGGCATCGGCTACGAGCAGTGCGCGGCCATCAACCCCTCGATCATCTACGCGTCCGCGAGCGGCTACGGCCCGGACGGCCCGTACGGCTCCAAGCCCGGTCAGGACGTCCTCGTCGAAGCACTGACGGGATGGGGCGCCGTGAACTCCGACGCGCACGGGCGACCGCAACCGGTCGGCGTGGCCATCGCCGACCTGCTCGGCGGGATGAACGGTGGTTTCGCCGTCGCCGCGGCGCTCGTGCACCGACAGCGGACCGGTGAAGGGCAGCACGTCCGGGTGTGCCTGTACGACAGCGCGCTCGCGGGCCTGGCCGAATGGGGCCTCCACTTCATGAACACGTCGGCCGGCGAGCCGCGTCGCCGGCCGACGATGCACGCCAGCCCGTACACGCCACCGCCGTACGGGTTCTATGCGACCAAGGATGGGCACATCGCGCTGTCCAGCGGGCGGCAGATCTCGACGTTGTGCCGAATCATCGGCATCGACGACCTCACCCAGGAGGAGCGTTTCCGGGACTACTGGGCGCGCGACCGCAACCGGGAAGAGATGGCGGCGCGGCTGGAGGCCGCTCTCGCGCAGCGCACGACCGCCGAGTGGCTGGAACTCATGGAGCCCGAGGACATGTTCGTCGCGCCGGTCAAGACGTTCGAGGAGGCGTTCTCGGACCCGCAGGCCCTGCACAACGAGATGATCGTGACCCTCGACACCCCGGTCGGACGACCGATGAAGTTCTTCGGCGTGCCGTACAAGCTGTCCAGGACGCCGGCCAGCGTGCGCACCGCCCCACCGCTTCACGGGCAGCACACCGACGACATCCTCCGGGAGTTCGGGTACGACGACGCCGGCATCGCGGAGCTGCGCGAGGCGGGCGCCGTCTGAGCGCGGTACGGGCGCACCCGGGCGGGCAGGCCGGGGTCGCTCGGGATCCGAAGCGTTACGCGCCCGGCGGTCGGTACCGGACCTGCTGGGCCTTGCGCATCGCGTCCATCGTCTCCTCGACGGTCATCAGCACCGTCGTCTCGACCGGGCGCAGCGCGCCTCCGGCGCCGAGCGCGAGGGCCACCGCGGCCATGGAGACGTTGTCGGGGGCCTCCCACAGCGTGTAGCCGTCATGCGGGCCGAACGCGTACCAGAACCCGTGCAGCGTCCCGCCGACGGACTCGATGTAGGACCGAGCCGCCTCCCGGCGGTCCTCCGGGTTCCCGATCAGCCGGGCCCAGGTCTCCGGCGTGTAGCTGAACCTGGTCAGGTAGAGCGGCATCGGATCTCCTTCCCGTGCGTCGCGGAAGCACGGAGGACGAGGACGGATCAGCGGTGGCGGGGATCAGCGGTAGCGGGGATCAGCGGTAGCAGTAGGAGTCGGAGGAGGCGTCGCCGCCCTGCAGGCGGACCTGGTGCGGACGCAGGCCGCGCCAGTCGTCCCCGTGCGGGAAGAAGCGCTCGTCGACCGACAGCCCGCCGCGCTCGGGGTCGGCGTCCAGCTTGGCCATCCACGCCCCGACCCCCGCGGGGAAGAACTGGTCGTCCCAGGCGCCGTAGAGCGAGTTGGTGACGTAGATGCGCCGCCCGTCCCTGCTCACCTCGACCATCTGCGGACCCCCCGCCAGGGGCTCGTCCGGTGCGGCCGGGTGCGCGGCCCTGCGGACGATGCCGCCGAGCCGCACCGACCCGGCCTCGCGCGGCTGCGCCGGGTCGGAGACGTCGTACTGCTTGAGCTCGCCGATGCCCCAGCAGGAGACGTACAGCATCCGGTCGTCGACCGACAGGTCGATGTCGGTGACGAGCGGCGGCACCGCGCCGAACGGCTGCAGGGCCGGCGGCAGGTCGGCGGGGTCGGCCGGTTCCGCCGGGATGGTGATCACCTTGTCGACCCGCCACTCGTCGCCGTCGCGGTGCCAGCGCCACACCGAGGCGGACAGGTCGGCGGTCGAGACGACGACGCCGACGAAACCCCAGGTGGCCTCGGGGTCGTGCGACGGCCGCAGCTCCAGGACCATCTGGTGCTCGGCGCCGAGGTCGACCGTCTGCCGGTGCCGGCCCTCGGCGAGGTCCCAGAAGTGCAGCTGGTGGCCGTACTTCCCGCCGAGCAGGAGGTCCGGCACCAGGCCGTCCTCGACCATCGACGGCGTGCCCCACTCGCTGGAGACCAGGGTGTTCTGGTTGAGGTGCCACCACGCGTCGTAGGCGAGGTACTGCGGCCCCCGGTCGGTCTCCCAGGCGCGCAGGACGTCGAAGGTGGCGTGGTCGAGGAGGGCGATCCCGCCGGGCCCGTCGCCGCCGTCGGCCGACACGTCCGCGCTGCCGAGGCAGGTGAGGAAGACGCCGTCCGGACCGCAGTGCAGGGTGTGCGGGCGCGAGTAGCCCGCTCTGTTCGCCAGCTCCTCGGCCTCGACCGTCTTGTGCAGCCGGGGCGACCGGGGATCGGGCCGGGTGTCGTAGACGTGGATGCGCGAGCTGCGCAGGCCGGGCAGCAGCAGGTAGCGACGCTGCAGGCCGTCGGCACCCATGTGGTGGCCCTCGTGCTTCAGGGCGCTGGAGCAGGCGTTCCAGCCGAAGTGGTGCAGCTCGTCGCCCGTCGTCGGCAGGTCCGCCCAGCCGACGATGCGGCCGTACTGGTCGGAGCCGGCGTCGACGTCGACCACCGTCAGCGCATCAGGACGCCGGCCGGCGCGGTCGAAGGCCACCACGTAGGCCAGCTCCTCGGTCGGCGCGGCGATCGCCTCGGACGGGCTGCGGTAGAACGTCGGGTCCATGGTGCCGGCCGCTGTGTCGCTCATCGTGCGCACTCCTCCACGACGGAGATCGTCCTGGCGACGCGTCCGGCATCCGGCGTCCGCTCCCGCCGGGACCGGGCCGGTCGAGCATGCCGCGCGAACGCCGGGGTGGGAAGGACAACGGGACCGCCGCGCACACGCGGACCGGCGCAGCCGGCGGCGCGGGAACCGGCCAGGCACTAGCTTCGGCGCATGGACTCGCAGGCGGCCGCGCCGTCCAGCATCGCGGTGCTCACCAGCGGCGGCGACGCCGGTGGGATGAACTCGGCCGTGCGCGCCGTGGTGAGGTCGGCGCGGTACCACGGCATCGACGTGCACGCGGTCTTCGAGGGCTACCAGGGCCTGGTCGAGGGCGGCGACCTCATCCGGCGGTTCGAGTCGGCGGACGTCGGGGGCATCCTGCAGCGCGGCGGCACGGTGATCGGCACCGCGCGGTCGGAGGTCTTCCGGAAGCGCGAGGGCCGCCGGAAGGCGGCGCGCAACCTGGTCGACCGGGGCATCGACGCGCTGGTCGTCATCGGCGGTGACGGCAGCCTGACCGGGGCCAACCTGTTCCGCGAGGAGTGGCCCGAGCTGCTCGCCGAGCTGGTCGACGCCGGGGAGGTCCATCCCCGCACGGCCGAGGAGCACCGGTTCCTCCGGCTCGTCGGCCTGGTCGGCTCGATCGACAACGACATGTTCGGCACCGACATGACCATCGGGGCCGACACGGCCCTGCACCGCATCGTCGAGGCGCTCGACGCCCTGGACAGCACCGCATCCAGCCACCAGCGCACCTTCGTCGTCGAGGTCATGGGCCGGCACTGCGGCTACCTGGCCCTCATGTCCTCGCTGGCCGCCGGGGCGAACTGGGTGCTCATCCCCGAGCGTCCGCCGGCCGACGACGACTGGCCGAGCCTGATGTGCTCGGTGCTGCGCGCCGGCCGGGAGAGCGGCCGGCGCCGCAACCTCGTCGTCGTCGCCGAGGGCGCGCAGGACCGCCACGGCCGGCGCATCACCGGGGAGGACGTCCGGCAGATCCTCATGCGGGAGCTGGGGGAGGACGCCCGGGTCACGATCCTCGGCCACGTCCAGCGCGGCGGCGCGCCGAGCGCGTTCGACCGCCGGCTGGGCACGGAGCTGGGCCACGCCGCCGTCCGGCAACTGCTCGCCGCCTCGCCGGACACCCCGCCGCAGCTGGTCGGCATCCGCGGCAACCAGCTGGTCAGCTCACCGCTGATGGACTGCGTCGCGAAGACCCACACCGTCGCGGGCCGGATCGAGGCGCAGGACATCGACGGCGCGATGAAGCTGCGCGGGGGGAGCTTCCACGAGTCGTTCCAGATCCTCACCACCATGCAGCAGGCCGCGCCACGGCCGACCCTGTCGGGGCGCACGCGCTTCCGCGTGGCCGTCGTCCACGGCGGCGGCCCGGCGCCGGGGATGAACACCGCGGTGCGGGCGGCGGTCCGGCTGACCCTCGACCGCGGCTACTCGACGCTCGCGGTGCGCAACGGCTTCCGCGGGCTGCGCGACGGCGACGTCCACGAGGTCGGCTGGATGGACGTCAGCGGGTGGGTCTCCTCCGGCGGGGCCGAGCTCGGCACCAACCGGTACGTGCCCGACGACGCCGCCGTCGAGCGGATCGCCGAGGAGGTCGCCGCGCACCGGATCGACGGGCTGCTCATGGCGGGCGGCTGGGCCGGCTACGCCGCGGCGTACGCGCTGCACGCCGCCCGACGGCGGCACGCGTCGCTCGACATCCCGATCGTCTGCCTGCCGATGACGATCAACAACGACCTGCCCGCGACCGAGCTGACGATCGGCAGCGACACGGCGCTGAACAGCATCGTCTCGGACATCGACAAGATCAAGCAGTCGGCGGTGGCGTCGCGCCGCTGCTTCGTCGTGGAGGTGATGGGGCACGACTGCGGCTACCTGGCCCTGATGAGCGGGCTGGCCAGCGGTGCCGAGCGGGTGTACCTGCCCGAGGAGGGGATCACGCTCGACGACCTGACCGCCGACGTGCGCGCGCTCGCCGAGGGGTTCCGCGGCGGCAAGCGCCTCGGCCTGGTGATCCGCAGCGAGCACGCCGACGCCGTCTACAGCACCGGCTTCATCCGGGCGCTCTTCGAGAAGGAGGGCGGGGAGCTGTGGGACTCGCGGGAGGCGATCCTCGGGCACATCCAGGAAGGCGGCGACCCGTCCCCGTTCGACCGGATCCAGGCCACGCGGCTCACCGCCCGCTGCATCGAGTACCTCGCCGAGCAGCTCGAGACCGGCACCCGGGCCAGCGCGATGATCGGCTTCCAGTCCGGCCGGCTGCAGTTCACCGATCTCACCTCCTATCCCACGCTGGTGCAGCGCGGCGTCCAGCGCCCGCTCGAGCAGCGGTGGCTGGCGCTGCGACCGCTCACCCAGGTCATGGACTCGAGCTGAGCGACCCACCGGTCGACCGGTGGGAGCGGCTCACCAGCGGTCGACCGGTGGGCGCGGGTGCGCGCCGTTCGGGCGCAGGCCGGCCAGCCGGTGCCCGCCCCGGTGGGCCTTGGTGGCGAGGTAGTCGGCGTTGGCCGGTGACAGGTGGACCCCGGTGGGCAGTTGCTCGCCCACCGCCACGCCGAGGCGGGACAGCTGCGCCGCCTTGTCCGGGTTGTTGCTGAGCAGCGCGACGGTCCGGGCCCCGAGGGCGTGCAGCATCTGGGCGGCGACGGTGTAGTCCCGCTCGTCCGCGGCATGGCCCAGCGCGAGGTTGGCCTCGTAGGTGTCCAGGCCGCCGTCCTGCAGGGCGTAGGCGTCCACCTTCTCGTACAGCCCGATGCCCCGGCCCTCCTGGCGCAGGTAGAGCAGGTAGCCGCCGGCCTCGGCGATGCGCTCGACGGCTTCCCGCAGTTGGGCGCCGCAGTCGCACCGCTGGCTGCCGAACACGTCGCCGGTCACGCACTCGCTGTGCGGCCGGACGAGCGGGACCGCGGGCGGGACGCCGAGGGACAGCGCCAGGTGTTCACGGCCGTCGACCAGCCCGGTGAACGTGAACATCCGCGCGACCGTGGCGTAGCCGTCGGGGAACCGCAGCGGCACGTCGATCCCGGTCCGCACCCGCGCCTCCGGCGGGCCGGCCGGCATCACCGGCCGCTCCCGTCGTGCTCCGCGCAGAACCGCGGGGAGAACGCGTAGCGCAGCAGCACCACGTCACCGATCTGCCGGACCTCGGCGAGCGTCGCCCGCCGGTCCGGGTTCCAGGGGAAACGGCCGTCGCCGACGAACCGGCGGGAACGGGAGTCCCCGACGAACAGGGGTGCCACGACCAGCTGCAGCTCGTCGGCCAGATCCGCGGTGAGGAACTGGGTGTGCATCGTGCTGCCGCCCTCGACCATCAGCCGGGCGACCCCCCGCGCGGACAGGTCCTCGCTGACGTCGCGCATGTCCACCTGCCACCCGGCGTCGACGACGGTCGCCAGGGACCCCAGCCGCGCCCGGAGGGCCGGAGCCGTCGCGCTGGGGCAGTAGACGAGCTTCTCGCCGGTGCCCGTGCGGAAGAACGCGGCGTCCGCGTCGAGGTCGCCCCGCCGGGTCACCGTGACCTTGGCGGGGGACTCCGGGAGGCCGCGGGCCGCGCGCTCGGCGCGCCGCGCGGCCGAGCGCACCAGCAGGCGCGGGTTGTCGGCGCGCACCGTCGCGGCCCCGACCAGGATGGCGTCGCAGCCGGCGCGGACGGCGTCCACCCGCTCGAAGTCGGCCGCGTTGGACAGGGCGAGGCGGGCGACGTCGGCGCTGTCGAGGTAGCCGTCGATCGACATCCCGCAGCTGAGCAAGGTGTAGGGCCGGTCAGCCATGCATCCTCCTCGCCCCGGCTCCCGCCGGGTCGCCGCGGGTCGCCCCGCCGGTGCCGTCCCCCCGGGCGCGCCGGTCGCCCGCGGCGGACGGTGCCGCGACGACCGAGGTGAGCACCGCCGTGAGGCACGCGGCCGTCGCGTCCCAGCCCGGCAGGGTCGGCCGCCGGTCGAGGGCACGCCGGCGCAGCCGCCGTCGCAGGTCCTCGTCACCCAGCCAGGCCGTGAGCGCCTCGCGGAGCGCGCCGGCGTCCCCGGGCGGCACCAGCAGCCCGGGCGCGCCGTCGGTCGTCCGGCCCAGCGCCTCGGGCAGCCCCCCGACCGCGGCGGCCACGACCGGGAGGCCGACGGCCAGCGCCTCGGCGACGACCATGCCGTACGCCTCCAGCCGCGACGGGTGGACGAGCAGGTCGGCCCACCGGTACTGCCGGCGGAGGTGTGCACCGGTCTGCGGCCCGCACAGGCGGACCCGGCCGGCGACGTCCGCCCCGGCGATATGCCGCCGGAGCCGTGCGACGAAGGCCGGGTCCCGGTCGAGCGGCCCCACCAGCCGGCACTCCCACGGGCCGGCGACCCGGGCGAGCGCCTCGACGAGCAGGTCCTGCCCCTTGTGCGGGGCGACGGCGCCGACGCAGAGCAGGTGCCCGCCGCCGGGTGTCCCGGGTGCCGGGTCGCCGGGCTCGGCACCGGGGTGGGCGACGTGCACCCGGTCGCCGTCCAGCCGGTGCCGGTCCACCAGGACGCCGCGGGTCCAGGCGCTGGTCGTGACGACGGCCCGCGCGCCGGACAGCACGGCGCGTTCCGCCTCCTCGGTTCCCGCGCCCCCCGGCAGCGGCATGTGCACGAGGACGACGAGCCGCACCCGCGCGGCCTCCCGCACGAGCACGGCGTCCGCGGCCGAGCCGATCAGCCCGTCCACGAGCACGACGCCGTCGTCGGGCACCCGCCCGACCGCGCGGGCGAGCGCGGCGAGCGCGACCGGGTCGGGCTCCGGCCACGGCCCGGGGACCGCGTGCTCGCGGACGTCCCACCCGGCGCCGGCCAGCCCGGAGCAGATCCGCCGGTCGTAGGCGTTGCCGCCGCTGGGCCGGGCCGGGTCGTCGACGCCGTCCGGGACGACGACGTGCACGGTGCTCACCGCGGGCACGGTGCTCACCGCGGGCACGGTGTCGGCGGCCGGCTCGGTGCTCACAGCGCCCTCTCGTACGAGGCCCAGGCCACGTGCGACTCGTGCAGCGTGACGGTGAGCCCGTCCAGGCGGGAGCCGCCCTCGCCCAGCGCGCCGGCGGCGATCCGGTCGGCCAGCCGGTCCGCGACCGCCTGCGCGAGCACCTCGGTCGTCGTGTTCCGCCCGGCGAACGCCGGCTCGTCGTCCAGGTTCCGGTAGGTGAGCTCGCCGAGGACGTCGGACAGCGCCGCGGCCGCCCGGGCGATGTCGACCACCACGCCGTCGGCGTCGAGGTCGGCCCGCCGGAAGCTGGCGTCGACGACGAAGGTCGCCCCGTGCAGCCGCTGCGCCGGTCCGAAGGTCGCACCGCGGAAGCTGTGCGCGATCATCATCGAGTCGCGCACGGTCACGCTGAACACGGGCCCTCCCCGTCCGGGTACGCGATCGTGTGGCACAGGGCCGGCAGCCGCCCGTCCGCGAGCCGCGGCAGGACGTCGGGCAGGTCGTCGAAGCGGGACGACCCGGTCAGCAGCGCGTCGAACGCCGGGTCGCGCAACAGATCCAGCGCCAGCGCCAGCCGGTCCCGGGTGGTCCGCGACGCCCGCCGCGCGGGGGAGACCGAGCCCACCTGGCTGGCCCGGATGGCGAGGCGCCGGGAGTGGAACGTCTCGCCGAGCGAGAGGGTCACGGGGGTGTCGCCGTACCAGCTGAGCTCCAGGACCGTCCCCTCGGGGCGGACCAGGTCGAGGGCGAGCTGCAGCCCCGCCGCCGTCGCGCTGGCGTGCACCACGAGGTCACGGCCGTCGGGCGCGCCGGGCGGTTGCGCGAAGTCGGCCCCGAGCTGCTCGGCGACCCGGCCGCGGCCGGCGTCGACGTCGACCAGCGTCACGTGCACGCCGGGGATGCCGGCCAGCAGCCGGGCCACGCAGCAGCCCACCATGCCACCGCCCACGACGGCGACCCGGTCGCCGATCAGCGGTGCACCGTCCCAGAGCGCGTTGACCGCGGTCTCCACGGTGCCCGCGAGCACGGCGCGCGCCGGTGGCACCCCGTCGGGCACGGGGACCACCGCCGCGCCGGGGACCACGTACGCGGTCTGGTGGGGGAACAGCGAGAAGACCGTCCGCCCCCGCAGCCCGGGCGGGCCGACCTCGACCAGGCCGACGTTGAGGTAGCCGTACTTCACCGGGCCGGGGAAGTCGCCCTCCTGGAAGGGTGCCCGCATCGCGGCGTGCTGGCTCGGCGGGACCCTGCCCCCGAACACCAGGGTCTCCGTGCCGCGGCTGACGCCGGAGCAGACGGTCCGCACCAGCACGTCGGAGGCGCCGGGCTCCGGGAGGGCGACGGGCCGGATCTCGCCGATCCCCGGCTCCCGCACCCAGAACGCCCGTGCCTCGCGTCGCACGCCCCGCATCTTCAGGCATGCAGGTCGGTGGGGGAGAGGATCACGTCCTGGCAGCCGTACACGTCCATCAGCCGCACCGTGGCCAACCGGTCCGGGGTGAGCTGCACGGGGCCGCGTCGGCTCAGGGCGTAGCAGCGGTACCCGTCGGTCGTGCACAGGTCGGCGATGAGGGCCCGCAACCGCGCCGTCCCGGGCAGCACCTCGACGAAGACGGTCACCCGCTGCTCCCGGAGGTGCTCGCGGGCGGCCCCGAGCAGCGCGTGCTCCTGGCCCTCGACGTCCAGTTTGACCACGTCGACGCCGTCGAGCAGCCGCCGGACGTCGACCGCCGTCACGTCGAGCGCGGCCCCGACGTCGCGGGCCATCTCGGCGGGGAGCTCGGTGTCCCCGGCCAGGAACGCGACCGTCGGGGTGGACTGCTGGTCGGCCGGGACCTGCAGCCGCACGGAGGAGACGGCGGGATCGGCGACGGCCGCCGCCTCGACGACCTCGACCGAGCCGACGTCGTTGAGGGCCAGGTGCTCCCGGCAGACCGCCGCGGACAGCGGGTGCGGTTCGACGGCGACGTAGCGCACGTCCGGCGCCGCCAGGCCGCCCTGGACGGAGAAGTAGCCGACGTTCGCACCGAGTTCGAGCACGGACCGTGCGTTCCGGCAGGAGCGGCGCCACCACGGCAGCAGTTCGGGCTCCCAGCCCTGCTCGCCGGACCAGTACAGCTGCCCGAGGACCTGCGAGTCGACGGCGCGGAAGCGGAGCCCGGGGTTGTCGGTCAGCCGGAAGGTCGAGACCGCCCGGGGGATGCCGCCGGCGCGGAGGGCGTGCAGCACCGTCCGGTGCGCCCGGCCCGG
The DNA here is from genome assembly GCF_025716945.1 of Geodermatophilus sp. YIM 151500. GTDB lineage: Bacteria > Actinomycetota > Actinomycetes > Mycobacteriales > Geodermatophilaceae > YIM-151500. Next base: position 310,270 of record NZ_JAOVZT010000003.1, on the reverse strand, counting down.
GTCTCCCGCCGCGCCCGCCCGCGACAGCGCCCGGCGGAGGGGGTCGGCGAGGGCCACGGGCAGCGGGCCCACCGTGGCACGGGCGAGGGCCCGACCGGCGTCCCGCGCGGCGTCGCCGATCACGGCTCGACCGCTCCGACCGGGGACGGCACGGGTCCGCTCCCCGGCGGGCCGTCCGGCGGGCCGAAGGCGGCGCGGACCCGGCCGACCGCTGAACGGCGCCCGAGCCACTCGCCGGCCAGCACGAGCGCCCCGGGCAGCGTCGCGGCGAAGGCGATGACGCCGTAGGCGGTGGCCGCGGCGACCCCCGCGGCGGCCCCGAGCCCGGCCGCGCCGAACACCCATGCGGCCGCGCCCTCGCGCGGTCCCCACCCGCCGATGCTGAGGGGGAGGGCCATCGCGAGCATCACCAGCACGGCCAGCGGCACCAGGCGGGCGGGGGGTGCGGCCGCGCCGGTCGTCCGGGCCGCGACGAGGAACGTGGTCGCGTGGCCGGCGGCCACCACCACCGAGGTGGCGACGACGACCGGCCAGGCCCGGCGGGCGAGCAGGCCCTCCCGCACGTCGGCGCGGACGGCGCGGACGAGCCGGGCCCACCGCGGCCGACGGGCGCGCGGCAGGGCCCGCGCCGCCAGGGCCGCGCCGGCGAGCGCGGCGAGGGCGGCGGCGACCGCCCAGCCCAGCCAGGAGCGCACGGGTGAGTCCAGGACGAGCAGCACGCCCAGGGCGAGCAGCACGAACACCACCTGCCCGGCCGCCCGCTCCCAGAACACCGCCCGGAGACCCCGGCCCACGTCGCCCTCGTCCCGGCCGTGCCGCACGCCGCGATGCACGTCACCGACCACGCCGCCGGGCAGCGCGCTGTTGAGGAACTGCGAGCGGTAGCACGCCGCGACGGCCGTCCGCAGCGGCAGGTCGACGCCGAGCCCGGCGACCACGGTCCGCCACCGCCAGGCCGCGCACACGGTGGTCACCGTCGTGATGCCCCCGGCCGCCAGCAGCGAGGCGGCGTCGATCCGCCGGATCCCCTCGACGAACGGGCCGGTGCCCACCCGCCAGACGACGACGGCGATGATCACGACGCCTGCCAGGCGCCGTGCCCAGCCCCACACCGCTGTGCCCATGGGCCGGAACTCCCTCGGACGACTCCTACCGACAGGTACGGGCCGGTCGCGGATCCGGTTCCCGCAGTCGCGTGTCGCGTCCCGGAACGCATCCGCGCAGCTCCGACCGCTCCTGTGGCGCGTTCCATGTACCAGGGTGGCCCGGTCGTGACAAGGCCCAGTCGTGACGAGGCCCAGACGGAGGCCACCGTGCGGACGGTCGGGAGTGCGTCGCTGGTCGGGCCGGCCGCGCGGACCCGGGTGGTCACCGCCGTGGTCGGCACGGTAGGCGTGAGCCGTGGCTGAGGTGGTGCACGAGCGCCGCGCGGGGCGCCGGCGGGCGTGGTGGGGATGGTCGGCGACCGTCCTGGCCGGCGTCCTCGTCTGGTCGGTCCTGCTGGCACCGGACCGGCTCTTCCGGTTCACCCCCGCCGTGCTGCTGCGCATCCCGCTGGAGGCGCTGGCCGTGGTCGCGCTGGCCCTCGTGCTGCCCTCGCGCCGGCTCCGCGTCGTCGCCCCCGTCGTCGGAGCGCTGCTGGGCCTGCTCACGCTCGTGCGGATCCTCGACCTGGGGTTCCGCGCGGTGCTGCACCGGTCGTTCAACCCGGTGACCGACTGGCGGCTCCTGGGGCCGGCGGCCGTTGCGGTCCGGGACTCCGCCGGCTCGGGGTGGGCCGATGCGGCCCTGGCCGGCGCGGCGCTCGTCCTCCTCGTCCTCGTCGTCGGGGTGACCCGGTCGGTGACGCGGCTGTGCCTCGTCGCCCGGCGGCACCGTCGCGCGACGGCCGGCACGCTCGGGGGGCTGGGCGTGCTGTGGCTGGTCGCCGCGCTGCTCGGCGCGCAGCTGGTGCCGGGCGCGCCGGTCGCATCCCACGGCGCGGCCGACCTGGCGGTCACGCAGGTGCGCGCTGCGGCGGAGAACCTGCGCGACCTGCCGGTGTTCCGGGAGCAGCTGGCGGCCCACGACCCCTACGCGTCGGTGCCGGCGGACCGGCTCCTCGCCGGGCTGCGCGGCAAGGACGTGGTGGTGGTCTTCGTGGAGAGCTACGGCCGCGTCGCGGTCGAGGACCCCGCGGTCGCTCCCGGGGTGCGGGCGGTGCTCGCCGCCGGCACGCGGTCGCTGGAGGACGCCGGCTTCTCCGCCCGGAGCGCGTTCCTCACCTCACCCACGTTCGGAGGGGTGAGCTGGCTGGCGCACGCCACCCTCCAGTCCGGCCTGTGGATCGACCGGCAGCAACGCCACGACCAGTTGCTCGCCAGCGACCGCCTGACGCTGAGCGCCGCCTTCGCGGCGGCCGGCTGGCGGACCGTCATCGACGTGCCGTCGAACCGGGGCCCCTGGCCGGAGGGCGAGCGCTTCTACCGCCTGGACCGCACCTACAACCGGTACGACGTCGGGTACGCCGGCCCCAAGTTCGGCTTCGCGGCGATGCCCGACCAGTACACGCTCGCCGCGTTCGAACGGCTCGAGCTCCGTCCCGGCCACCCGCCGGTGATGGCCGAGATCGACCTGGTCTCGGCCCACGAGCCGTGGACGCCGCTGCCCCGGCTGCTCGACTGGGCAGCCCTCGGGGACGGCTCGGTGTTCGACGGCATGCCCGCGGAGGGGCCGTCGGCGGCGGAGGTCCTCGGTGACGCCGAGCGGCTGCGCGCACTGTACGGGCGGTCGATCGAGTACTCGCTGGACGTCCTCTTCTCGTGGGTGACGACGTTCCACCGGGACGACGACGACCTGGTGCTCGTGCTCGTCGGCGACCACCAGCCCGCGGAGATCATAAGCGGTCCGGACGCGACGCCCGACGTCCCGGTCACGGTGCTGGCCCGCGACCCGGCGGTGGTGGACCGGCTCGCGCCGTGGAACTGGGACACCGGCATGCTGCCGGGCCCGCGCGCTCCGGTGTGGCCGATGGACGCCTTCCGTGACCGCTTCTTCGCCGCCTTCGGATCCGCGCCGGTCCCCCCCGGACCGTCCGCCGCCGAGCGGCCGCGCTGACCGCCCGTTCCGTGACCGACCTGCGCGGGCGCCGCGGTCCCGCTTGCCATGCCGTTCGCGCCACAGGATGCTGCCCCCGTACCGATGCCGGGGTGGGCGCCGTCGCGCCCGACCCGGTGGCGGTCCCCAACCGAGGCGGGCACGGCTTCCCCGAGGAGGATCCGGTGGCGGCGACCGGCGCGCGGGCGACCAGGACCGGCGACGCGCGGTCCGGCACCGCGGCCGTCGGGGTCGGCGCACCGGGCAGCGACGCCTCGTCCACCACCGGACGGGGGGTCGACGGAGGGCCCGGCACGTAGCCGCCGACCCGTTCGCCGCCGGATACGAAGGTCCACCGACAGGGGAGGCGCTCGGGTGTTCCACCGCATCGCCGTCATCAACCGGGGCGAGCCTGCCGTGCGGCTCATCCGTGCCGTGCGCGAGCTCGACGCGGAGCGCGGCACCCGGACGCGGGTCATCGCCCTGCACACCGAGGACGAGCGCCGGGCCACGTTCGTGCGCGCCGCCGACGAGGGCGTCGTGCTCCGCCGGACCGGGGCGGGCAGCCCGTACCTCGACCACGGGGAACTGCGTCGGGCGCTGCGCACCAGCCGCGCCGACGCGGCGTGGGTGGGGTGGGGGTTCGTCGCCGAGGACCCCGCCTTCGCCGAGCTGTGCGCCGACCTGGGCGTGACGTTCGTCGGCCCGCCGCCGGAGGCCATGCGGCTGCTCGGCGCGAAGATCGAGGCCAAGGTCCTCGCCGAGAAGACCGGCGTCCCGGTGGCCCCGTGGAGCTCCGGACCGGTCGAGGGCCTCGAGGACGGCCGCCGGCACGCGACCACCATCGGCTACCCGCTCATCGTCAAGGCGCGCAGCGGTGGCGGGGGTCGCGGCATCCGCGTCGTCCGCTCGGAGGCCGAGCTCGACGAGGCGCTGACCCGCACCCGGATCGAGGCCGAGCGGACCTTCGGCGACCCGGTCGTCTTCATGGAGCGGCTGGTCGAGGGCGGGCGGCACGTCGAGGTGCAGATCATCGCCGACCAGCACGGCACGGTGTGGGCCCCCGGCGTGCGGGACTGCTCGGTGCAGCGGCGCAACCAGAAGATCATCGAGGAGTCCAGCTCGCCGGCGTTGAGCCCCGAGCAGGACGCCGCCCTGCGGGAGGCCTCCGTCGCGCTCGTGCGGGCGGCCGGCTACGTCGGCGCCGGCACCGTGGAGTTCCTCTACCAGCCGGAGGAGCAGCTGACCACCTTCCTGGAGGTCAACACCCGGCTGCAGGTCGAGCACCCGGTGACCGAGGTGACCACCGGCCTGGACCTGGTCAAGCTGCAGCTGCACGTGGCCGCCGGCGGCCGGCTCGAGGGCGATCCGCCCGCGGCCTCCGGGCACGCGGTCGAGGCGCGGCTCACCGCCGAGGACGCCGAGCAGGGTTTCGCCCCCGCGCCCGGCCGGGTCGAGCTGCTGCGCCTGCCCACCGGCCCCGGCGTCCGGGTGGACACCGGCATGGGCGTGGGCGACGTCATCCCGCCGGAGTACGACTCGATGATCGCCAAGGTGATCGCCTGGGGCCGCGACCGCCCCGAGGCGCTCGCCCGGCTGCGCTGCGCGCTGCGGGAGACCACCGTCGTGCTGCGGGGCGGCACCACGACGAAGTCCTTCCTGCTCGACCTGCTCGACCGCCCCGAGGTGGTGGCCGGGACGGCTGACACCGGCTGGCTGGACCGCAGCGGAGCCGTCAGCGGCGCGCGGCCGCTGGGCCGGGCCTGGGTGGCGCTGGTGCACGTGGCCATCGACGTCGCCGACGCCGAGGAGGCCCGGGAGCGGACCGCCTTCCTCGCTTCGGCCCGGGGCGGCCGGCCGCGCGCCTCCCACGACGTGGGCCGCACCCTGGAGCTGGGCTACCGCGGGCAGAGCTACCGGCTCACCGTCTCGACGCTGGCCCGGGACTGCTACCGCGTGGAGCTCGACGGGCGGTACGTCGACGTCGACGTCGACCGGTCCGGCCCGCTGGAGAGCCGGCTGTCCGCCGCCGGCGAGCGCTTCTCCGTCGTGGCGGTCCAGGCTCCCGGTTCCCACCTCGTGGAGGTCGACGGCGAGACCCACCGCGTGTCCCGCGACGTCGGGGGAGTCGTGCGCGCGCCGGCGCCCGCCGTGGTGGTGGCGGTCCCCGCCGCCGTCGGCCAGGAGGTCGAGGCCGGCCAGACCATCGCCGTGGTCGAGAGCATGAAGATGGAGACGGCGGTGCGGGCGCCGTTCGCCGGCCGCGTCCGCGACGTGCTGGCCGCGGTCAACGCCCAGGTCGACGCGGGTGCGCCGCTGCTGACGCTGGAGCGGGCCGGTGGTGAGGTCGAGGAGGTGTCCGGCGAGCGCGTCGCCCTGCCGCCCGCGGACGACGCGGCGGCCGGGGAGCCGCGGGAGCGGGCGCTCTCGCTCCTGGCGGCGCTGCAGGCGCTGATCACCGGCTACGACGTCAGCCCCGGCCACTCCCGGCAGCTGATCGCCGGGTACGGCCCCGCCCGTGCCGAGGTCGCGGTCGACGACACGGAGCTGCTGCACGGCGAGCTGGCGGTGCTGACCACCTTCGCCGACCTGTGCGAGCTGTCGCGCAACCGCCCGGCGAGCGCCGAGGAGGAGGCCGACCAGCAGGTCCACAGCCCCCGCGAGTACTTCCACGCGTACCTGCACTCGCTGGACGTCGACCGCGAGGCGCTCCCGGAGAGCTTCCGGGCCCGGCTGCGCCGGGCGCTGTTGCACTACGACGTCCACGACCTGGAGCCCGGGCCGGTGCTCGAGGAGGCGGTGCACCGGATCTTCCTCGCCCAGCAGCGCGTCCGCGAGCAGCTGCCCGCCGTGCAGGCGCTGCTGGACCGCTGGCTCACCGCCTCCCGGCTGCCGGACGGCGCCTCGCGGGCCGAGGTCGCCGAGGTGCTCGACCGCCTCGTCGTCGCCACCCAGCTGCGCTATCCCGCGGTCGGCGACCTGGCCCGCGCCGTCCGGTACCGCCACTTCGAGGAACCGGTGCTGCAGCAGGCGCGGCAGGAGGTCCTGGCCGAGGCCGAGCGGCTGCTCGCCGAGCTCGACGAGGCCGGTGCGCGCGGTGACGCGGCGGAGAGCATCCGGCGGATGGAGGCGCTGGTCGCCAGCCCCGAGCCGCTGGTCCGGCTGCTGGCGCAGCGGCTGGCCCGCGAGACCACGGTCCCCGACCCCGTGCTCGAGGTGCTCACCCGCCGCTACTACCGGAGCCGCAGCCTGGAGGACGTGCGGTCGACCCTGCTCGACGGGGACACCTGCGTCACGGCCGAGTACGACCTGAACGGCACCCGGCTGCACCTGGTCGCGCTGATGACCGGCATGGCGCGGCTGCCGCAGGCCCTGGCGTCGCTGGCCGGCGTGCTGGCCGAGGTCGCGGACCCGCCCCAGGTGGTCGTCGACCTGTACGTGAACTGGCCGGACCGCCCGGCCGATGCCGACCAGCTGTCGGAGCACCTGCGCGGCCTGCTCGCCGGCGTCCCGGCGATGCGCACCGGCCGGCGGGTGACCGTGACCGTGTGCACCCCCGACGGGGACGTGGAGACGGTGACCTTCCGCCCGGCGGCGGGCGGCGACCCGGCCGAGGAACGGGTCATCCGCGGCCTGCACCCGCTCACCGCCCAGCGGCTGGACCTCTGGCGGCTGAAGGAGTTCGACGGCGAACGCGTGCCGTCGGCCGAGGACACCTACCTGCTCCACGTCACGGCCAAGGAGAACCCGAACGACGAGCGGTTCATCGCCATGGCCGAGGTGCGCGACCTGACCCCGGTGCGGGACGAGACGGGCGAGGTCGTCGGCTTCCCCACGGTCGAGCGCCAGCTCACCTCCTGCCTGGACGGCCTCCGCCGGGCGCAGTCCCTGCGGCGGTCCCGGCGCCCGCTGGAGCACAACCGGATCCACCTGTACGCCTGGCCGTCGATCGAGGTGCCGCTGGCGGAGGTCGCCGAGTTCGCGCGCACCGCGGCCCCGCTGACCCTGGGCGCCGGTCTGGACCAGATCGTGCTCCTGGCCCGGCTGCAGGAGGAGGGCGGCCCGCCGCGCAACGTGGCGCTGCGCTTCTCCTACCGGCCGGGCACCGGCGTCCGCATGCAGGTCACCGACCGCCCGACCGAGCCGCTGCGCCCGCTGGACGAGTACACGGAGAAGGTGCTCAGCTCCCGGGCCCGGGGTGCGCCCTACCCCTACGAGCTGGCGCCGTTGCTGGCCGGCCCGGACGGCTCGTTCGTGGAGCACGACCTGGACGCCGACGGCCGGCTGGTCCCGGTCGAGCGCCCGCCGGGGAAGAACCGGGCGGGGATCGTCGTGGGACTGGTCACCACGCCGACGCCCCGCTACCCGGAGGGGATGACCCGGGTCGCCCTCTTCGGTGACCCGACCAAGGCACTGGGCACCGTCGCCGAGCCCGAGTGCGCGCGGGTCGTCGCGGCGCTGGACCTGGCCGAGGAGCGGGGCATCCCGGTCGAGTGGTTCGCGCTCAGCTCCGGCGCCCGCATCTCGATGGACAGCGGCACCGAGAACATGGACTGGGTCTCGCGGGCGCTGCGCCGGATCATCGAGTTCACCCAGGCCGGCGGCGAGATCAACGTCGTCGTGACCGGCATCAACGTCGGCGCCCAGCCGTACTGGAACGCCGAGGCCACGATGCTCATGCACACCAAGGGCATCCTGGTCATGACGCCGGACAGCGCGATGGTGCTCACCGGCAAGCACTCGCTCGACTACTCCGGCGGCGTCTCGGCGGAGGACAACTTCGGCATCGGTGGCTACGACCGCGTCATGGGTCCGAACGGGCAGGCGCAGTACTGGGCGCCGAACCTCACCGCGGCGCTGGAGCTGCTGTTCCGGCACTACGAGCACAGCTACCGGGCGCCGGGGGAGCGCTGGGCGCGGCCCGCCCCGACCACCGACCCGGTCGACCGGGACGTGCGCGAGTTCCCGCACGACCACCCCTCCAGCGAGTTCACGCGCGTGGGCGACGTCTTCTCGGCCGAGAAGAACCCCGAGCGCAAGAAGGCGTTCGACATCCGCACGGTCATGCGCTCGGTCACCGACCAGGACCACCCGGTGCTGGAGCGGTGGGCCGGCATGGCCGACGCCGACACCTCCGTCGTCCTCGACGCCCACCTCGGCGGGCACCCGGTGACCGTCCTGGGCGTGGAGTCCCGGCCGATCCCGCGCCGGGGCAGCTACCCGGCCGACGGGCCGGACCAGTGGACGGCGGGGACGCTGTTCCCCCGCTCGTCGAAGAAGACCGCCCGGGCGATCAACGCGGCCAGCGGCAACCGGCCGCTGGTGGTGCTGGCCAACCTGTCCGGCTTCGACGGCTCGCCGGAGTCGCTGCGCAACATGCAGCTGGAGTACGGGGCGGAGATCGGCCGGGCCATCACCAACTTCGACGGCCCGATCGTCTTCTGCGTGGTCTCCCGCTACCACGGGGGCGCGTTCGTCGTCTTCTCCGGCGTCCTCAACGACAACATGGAGGTCCTCGCCGTCGAGGGCTCCTACGCCTCGGTGATCGGCGGGGCACCGGCCGCCGCCGTGGTGTTCTCGCGCGAGGTCGACAAGCGCACCGCCGCCGATCCGCGGGTGCGGGAGCTGGAGGCGGCGATCAGCTCGGCCGACGCCGTGGAGCAGGCCCACCTGCGCTCCGAGCTCGCGACGTTGCGCACCACCGTCCGCTCGGAGAAGCTCGGCGAGGTCGCCGCCGAGTTCGAGGCGGTCCACGACATCGAGCGCGCGCGCCGCACGGGCTCGGTGCACGCCATCATCCCCGCCGCCGAGCTGCGGCCCCGCCTCGTCGCCGCGGTCGAACGCGGGATGGAGCGCGCCGGCTCGGACCGATCGCGTCCCGTCGAACTGGGAGGACTCCCGTGAACGCCTTCGTCCTGAACCGGCACGGTCGCATGGTGTTCCCGTCGAACGTCATGCCCGAGCTCGACCTCTCCACCGTGGAGACCCTCGACCAGCTCGACAGCGTCATCCGCCGGGACTTCGAGACGAAGGCACCGAGCGGGACGGACATCTACGAGCGGGTCCAGACCGGCGCCTACGACAGCCGCTACGGCCTGTTGCGCGACGTGGCGCTCAACCTGTTCTGGGCCAACCGGTTCTCCATCACGATGTACGCGAAGCGGCCGACCCGCTGGGCCGACGTCCCCCGGCGGCGCAACGACGTCTTCCTGCCGGTGCTGGAGCCGTGGGAGGACGGTGAGAAGAAGGTGGCCGCCGTCCAGGGGGCCTACCCGTCGCTGCCCGCCCGGTGGGACGCCGAGGTGGAGGACCGGATCTCCGGCATCCTCCTCGACGTCTTCGCCAACCGCCGGCACCACGCGACGACGCTGCCGGCCGTGAAGCCGACGGTCGCCGAGTTCCTCGAGAAGCCCGGCAACCTGACCTTCCGGCTGCGCGGCTACGACCCGGACTTCCCGGTCTACACCTACGACGACATCCTCGACTGCGACGAGGCGGTGCCCGAGCTCGAGGCGCTGCACCGCTGGGCGATGGTGCTGCACAACCAGTACCCGTGGGACCGCTCGCAGGTGGAGCTGGTGGCAGCCGACCAGCTGGCCGACGACGACTACGTGGTGGCGTTCCACCCGCGGGACAAGGAGGTCCGGGACTTCCTGCGCCGTCTCGCCGCGGGCGCCGTGCCGCGCACCACCGCCGCACCGGCCGAGGCGCGCCCGCCGGTCCGGCCCTACCCGGAGATCGACGTCCGCCGGCGCTTCACGGTGATGCCCCGGCTGGAGGCGCTGGCCGCGGTGCACGGCGACCAGGTCTGCGACAACGACGACCTGATCCGCAACACCGCCTACAACTGGTCGCCCATGAGCGCCGACGAGATCTCGGCCAAGACCGGCATCGAGCAGCGCCGCTACAGCTCGCTGCCGCTCGAGGAGCTGGCCCTGCAGGCCGCGGAGGCGGCGCTGGCCAAGGCCGGCCGCGAGCCGCAGGAGATCGGCGCCGTCCTGGTGTGCACCTGCACCAGCTCCCGGCTGATCCCGTCGCTGGCCACCTACCTGTGCGGCCAGCTCGGGATGCACCAGGTGTACGCCGCCTACGACCTCATCGCGGCCTGCGCCGGCATGCCCTACGGCGTGGCCGACGCCGTCCGCCTCCTGCAGGAGGTCGAGCGGCCGGTGCTCGTCGTCTGCGTGGAGAAGTTCTCGGACAAGATCGGCAACGTCCGGACGTCCCGGATGATCTTCGGGGACGGCGCGGCCGCGCTGGTCGTCGGCCCGGCGCCCGAGGGCGCGGACACCGACTTCGACTACATGAAGACCTACGCCAGCGGCCCGGCCAGCGAGGTCAACTCGATCCTCTGGCCCAACCCCGAGTTCGACAACAACATCACGGTGTTCGGCCCGCAGGTGAAGGCGCTGGCCGGCCGCTACCTGTCGCAGATGATCGAGGAGCTGGGCGGGCTCCCGCACCCGGACGGCGGGACCGGCTCGCTGCTGGACGGCATCGACCTGATCGTGCCGCACCAGGCGAACAAGACCATGGTGATCCAGCTGGCCGAACGGGCCGGGCTGACCGCCGACCAGCTCTACTTCAACATCGAGCGGGTCGGCAACACCTCGTCGGCGAGCATCCCGCTGGCCATCCACGACGCCGTCCGCGACGGCGTGATCACCGAACCGGTGCGGATCTTCGCGCCGGGCTTCGGCGCGGGCGCCGTGGCCGGGTACGCGGTGATGCGGGTGGATCCCGCCGTCGTCGCCGTCCAGGGGCCGCCGGCGCGGCACGAGGCCGCCGCGGAGAGGCCGGCCCCGGCGCCGGGTGAGCCGGGACCGGCGTCCGAGGGGATGCGGGAGGCCTTCGGCTGATGGAGGACCCCCCTGCCGCCCGCCACTCGCGAGCTCGCGGCGGGACCCCGCAGGGAGGCCACACGACAGTGCGCAGCGCGGACGGGACCCGGCTCCGCGCCTGGTGCAACGACGGCACCGGCACCCCCGTCCTGCTGTGCAACGGGCTCGGCGCACCGCCGGCGGCCTGGCCCCAGGTCGTCGGCCGGGGCAGCGGCTTCCGGGTCGTGACCTGGGACCACCGCGGCCTGGGCGGCTCCGCGCGGCCGGCCGACCGCGACCGGGTCCGCGTCGAGGACCACGTGGACGACGCCCGCGCGGTCCTCGACGCCTTCGACCTGCCCTCGGCCGTGGTCGTCGGCTGGTCGCTCGGGGTCAACGTGGCCTTCGAGCTGGCCCTCGAGGAGCCGGCCCGGGTCCGGGCGGTGCTCGCCGTGGCCGGCGTCCCGGGCGGCAGTTTCTCGTCGATGTTCGCCCCCTACGGCGTCCCGCGTCGGCTGCGGCCGCGGGTGGGCCGGCTGAGCAGCCGGCTGCTGCCCGTCGTCGGCCCGCTGCTGCCGGTGGTCGTGGCGAGCTTGCCGCCGTGGCACGAGCTGCTGTCGCCGGATGCCGTGCGCGGGCCGGCGCGGGAGGCCCTGACATCGGTGCGGCACCCCGGCGCGCTGTACGCGGTGCTGCACGAGTTCTCCCGGCACGACTGGGGCTGGTACCGGCACCTCGCGCTCGCCGTCGCCGCGCACGCTCCGCTGGACGTCTCGCCGGTGCGCTGCCCGGTCACGTTCCTCGCGGGCCGCTACGACGCCCTGGTCGACGTCCGCGACGTCCGGGCGGCGGCGCGGGCGGTCCCGGGTGCCCGGCTCCGGACGGTGCCGAGCACCCACTTCCTGCCGCTGCAGTACCCCGGCGTGGTGCGCGAGGAGCTGGCCCGGCTCGCGCCGTCGACCGGCTGACCGCGGGCTCAGCCGGGACCGGGGCGGCGGTCCCGGACGTAGGAGCCGGGCGCCGGCTCCAGTGGCGGGTGCCCGGCGCTGCCGAGCGGCCCCGGCGCGGATGTCTCCCCGCCGGAGCGTGCCAGCACCCACTCCGCCCAGGCCTCCCACCAGCTGCCGGTGTGCCTCTCGGCGCCCGCGCGCCAGGCGTCCGGGTCCGGGCCGGGCTCGCCGCCGGTCCAGGAGTGCGCCTTCGGGTTGCCCGGCGGGTTGACCAGGCTCTGGATGTGGCCGCTGTAGCTCAGCACGAACGTGCTCGGCCCGGAGAGCAGCTGCGTCGTCCGGTAGCAGCCGCGCCAGGGCGTGAGGTGGTCGGTGAGGGCGCCGGTGACGAAGGTGGGGACGGTGATCCGCCCGACGTGCACGGGGGTGCCGAGCACCCGCAGCACGCCGGGCCGGACGAGCGCGTTCGTGCCGAAGATCTCCAGGAACTCCTCGTGGAGCCGGGCCGGGAGGTTCGTGCCGTCGGCGTTCCACGCGAGGATGTCGAACGCGGGCGGGTCCTCACCCATGAGCCACTGGTTCACCAGGTAGTTGAAGATCAGGTCGTCGGGGCGCATCCAGCTGAACACCGAACCCATGTCGCGGGCGCTGATGACGCCGCGGCGGCGGGACCCCCGGCGCGCGCGGTCGATCAGCCGGGGACCCGAGAACGCGCCGAGCGGCGCCCGGCTGGAGAAGTCGAGCAGGGTCACCGCGTAGCCGGCGGCGTGCACCCGGTCGTCGCCGGTCGCGGCGAGGTGGTTGAGCGCGGTCGTCATGATCTGCCCGCCCGCGCACAGCCCGAGGGTGGTGACGTCGGGGGAGCCGGTCACCTCCCGGGCGACGTCGACGGCGGTGACCACTCCGCCGGCGTAGGCCTCCAGGCCCCAGTCGGCCTGTTCCCTGGTCGGGTTGCGCCAGCTGACCATGAAAACCTGCAGGCCCCGGCCGACCAGGTACTCGACCAGGCTGCGCCCGGGCCGCAGGTCGAGGAAGTAGAAGCGCCCGATCGGTGGCGGGACGATCACCAGCGGGCGCTGCCGGACCCGGGCCGTGGACGGCCGGTACTGGAGGACCTCGACGACCGGGTCGCGGTGGACGACGGCCCCCGGGGTCACGCCGAGGTCCTCGCCCACGGTGAAGGCGGCGGTGTCCACCTGGGTGGGCATCCCGCCGTTGTGCAGGACGTCGTGGACCAGGTGACCGAGCCCGCGGACCAGGCTCCGGCCACCCGTGTCGAAGGCCCGCTTGAGCGCCGCCGGGTTGCCCAGCAGGGTGTTCGTGGGCGCCAGGGCGCTGGTGAGGGCGGTGAGGACGAAGCGCGCTTGCTCCACCTGGCGCCAGTCGGCGCCGCTCGCCTCGTAGTCGTCGACCAGCCGGGAGATCGATCCCGTCATCGCCAGGTAGCCCTGGGCGAGGCGCCGGTAGCCGGGGTTGCCGGACCAGGCCGGGTCGGCGAAGCGCTTGTCCCTGGGGGAGGGGGCGGTCCCATCGGTGCCGCGCAGGATGCGGACGGCGTCCCGACCCAGGGTGGCCACTTCGCGGGCCACCGGCCGGGGCTGGGTCAGCACCGAGACGAGGCTGCCGGCCATACCGCGCGGTGAGGGGAGGGCGACGTCCTCCGCGCTCTCCACCGAGGCGAGTGCCTCGGACTCGCGCCGGGGGACGGGCGCCTCCCGGTAGGCGGGTCCTTCGCCGCGGAACGCCTCCCGGTCGACGGGCCCTTCCGCGCGGAAGGCGCGGTCCGGTGTCCGGGATGTCGTGGTCACCGTTCCTCCTGCGGGGCAGGTCGCATGGTGCACTGACGCTAGCGCCGGGCGTGGGGACGCGGCATCCCCGGCGGGTGCCGGCCGGGCGCTCCGGCCGACCCCGACGACCGGCCGCGACGGCCCGGCACCCGGGTGGGGCGCCGTGCCCCGCCCGCCCTCCGTCGTCCTCCGTCGTCCGAGGAGAGGAGCCGCCGTGATCGCTCGGACCTGGCGCGGTTGGGTGCGCACCGCGGACCGCGACGCCTACGTCACCTACGTCGACGACACCGGCATCGCCCACTACCGACGCACGCCCGGCAACCGCGGCGCCTGGCTGCTGACGCGGGACCTCGACGACGGTCGGACGGAGATCGTCACGCTCAGCTTCTGGGAGTCCCTCGACGCGATCCGCGGCTTCGCCGGGGACGACGTCGGCCGCGCCGTCTTCTACCCGGAGGACGACCGCTACCTCCTCGACCGTGAGACGACGGTGACGCACTACGAGGTCCCGGTGGCGGACGCCTGAGCGGCTCGTGCCCTTCCCGCCGGGGAGCGGGGGGAGGACGATCCCGGGGAGCAGCACCCAGAGGGAGACCCAGGCCGACGATCCGCCGGGAGACCGTGATGCCTGCCGAGCCGGTGCCCGCCGCGCACACGCCCACCGCGCCCATGCCCGCCGCGCCCATCCCCGCCGAGCCGCTGCTCGACAGCGGTCGGTTCGCCCGGGGACCGTTCGCGCCGGTCACCGAGGAGGTCACGGCGTTCGACCTGCCGGTGACGGGAAGGCTGCCCGCCGGGCTGGACGGACGCTACCTGCGCAACGGACCCAACCCGCTCGGCCTGGACGAGCCCGTCCAGCACTGGTTCCTCGGCCCGGGCATGGTGCACGGCGTGCGGCTGCGGGACGGCCGGGCCGAGTGGTACCGCAACCGCTGGGTCCGGTCGCGGCAGGTGGCCGGAGCGCTGGGGGAGCAGTGGCCGGGAGGGCCCGTCCACGCCGGCATGGACTTCGCCGCCAACACCCACGTCGTGGCGCACGCCGGGCGCATCCTCGCCACCGTGGAGGCCGGCCCGCTGCCGTACGAGCTGACCGACGAGCTGGACACGGTCGGCCCGTGCGACTTCGGCGGCACGCTGCCGGGCGGCTACGCCGCGCACACCAAGCTCGACCGGCGGACCGGGGACCTGCACGCCGTGGCCTACTTCTGGGGTTGGGACCACGTGCAGCACGTCGTGATCGGCCCCGACGGCCGGGTGGGCGGCACGACCGACGTCCCCGTCCCGGACGGGCCGATGATGCACGACTTCGCCCTCACCGAGCGGTACGTGGTCCTCCTCGACCTGCCGGTCACGTTCAGCATGCCCGCCGCGGTGTCCGGCTCCCCGCTGCCGTACGCCTGGAACGCCGGGCACCAGGCCCGGCTCGGGCTGCTGCCCCGGGAGGGTGCCGTCCGCGAGGTCCGCTGGTTCGAGGTGGACCCCTGCTGGGTCTTCCACACGCTCAACGCCTACGACGACGGCGACCGCGTCGTCGTCGACGTGTGCCGGTACGAGGGCTCCTACGACCTGTCCGCCCTGACCGGGCGGGGCCCGCTGACGCTGGACCGCTGGACCGTCGATCCCGCCGCCGGCACGGTGGCCCTGCAGCGCCTCGACGACCGCCCGCAGGAGTTCCCGCGCGTCGACGAGCGGGTCGTCTCCCGGCCGCACCGCTACGGCTACGGCGCCGTCATCGGTGAGGTCAACCCCTCGACCGTGCGGATGAGCGGAACGTTCCAGGACGGCGCGTTCGCCTCCGCGCTGCTCAAGCACGACCTGGCCGCGGGAGCGGTCGAGGCGCACCGGTTCCCGCGCGACGCGACCGTCGGCGAGGCCGTGTTCGTGCCGTCTGCGCCCGACGCGGCCGAGGACGACGGCTACGTCCTGGCCTTCGTGCACGACCCCGACCGGGGAGCCACCGACCTGGTGGTCCTCGCGGCGCAGGACTTCGCCGGTGAACCCGTGGCCCGCGTGCACCTGCCGGCGCGCGTTCCGCTCGGCTTCCACGGCAGCTGGGCGGCCGACCGCTGACCGGGGCGGCCGGCCGGGGGCGGGCCGGGGGCGGGCCGGACCGTGCCCCGGCCCGCCGATCATCGGTCAGGCCGACGGGGTCAGGTCCCGAACGCTCGAGCTGACGCCGAGCGCCAGGCGGCGGCCCACCCGCAGACCGTGGTCGGCCACCGTCCAGGCCGCCTCGACGAGGTCCTCGGGCCGCACGAGCGAAGCCGGGATCAGCGCGCGGACGACCGTCGTGACGCTGCGGACGACGCCGTCCACGGCGTCCGCGCCGCTCCGCGTCGCCCGGTCCAGCTGATGCCGGGCCTGCTCCTGCTCGCGCAGCGCGAGCAGGTCGGCCCGGGCCACGGTGACCATCGGGCCGGCGCGCTCACCGTCGTCGCCGTCGGCGGCGCGGTCGACGGCCTGGCGCGCGACCAGTTGACGGATCTCGTGGGTCAGCTCGCCGTGAGCCCGGACGAGCTCGTCGAGCCTGGCCGCGGCGTTCCGGGCCGCGGCGTCGGCTCCCGCGTCGGGGCGCGCGGCGTCGGCTCCCCGGTCGGGGCGCGCGACGTCGTCCTGCCGATCCCGGGACGCCGCGGTCGAGGAGTTGGTCTTCGTGGACGCGGTCATGGGTCCTCCTGGGGGTGAACCGTCTGGACCGCCTCAGCCTGTGCCCGGCACGTGAACCGCATCCGGGCACGGTGTGCCCGGGAGGAGGCGCGCCGGGGAACTCCCCGGCCCGCGTCCGGACCGCGGGGCTCCCGGCCGCGTCAGGCGCTGAGCCGGAGGCGCCGCTGCTGGCGCAGCTGCCGCCGCTCGCGCTCGGACAGGCCACCCCAGATGCCGAAGCGCTCGTCGTTGGACAGCGCGTACTCCAGGCACTCGAGGCGCACCGCGCAGCCGCTGCACACGCGCTTGGCCTCGCGGGTGGAACCACCCTTCTCCGGGAAGAACGCCTCCGGGTCGGTCTCCGCGCACAACGCCTCCAGACGCCACGACTCGTCCCCGGCCGGGGTCGCCGACGGCCACGCGCCGGCCTCGGGCGCCGCCGCGGCGGGCTGGCTGGTCGCGGCCTCGCTGAGCACGGACAGGTGGGGGCGGGAGAAGGAAGGCACGGGAAGCTCCTCGGACGTGGGGGGGGCGCGGTCGGTGTGACGGACCGGTACGACAGCATCGCTGTCCGTCACGTTACGGAAACCCGGCCGCCCGCGCACTGGCACAAGGTGAACTCATCCGTGGTGTCCCCTTGGCGAACTCTGGTGGTGCCGGGCCGGGCCCTCGGCGTGTCCGCCGCTCCGGTGACCGTGGACGCCGGGGCTCCGACCCCGCCGCTGGCCCGACCAGCGCGTCGCGCGATCCGCCCGGTCCGGCAGGATCGTGCCGGCGAGGTCCGGGGCAGGGCGTCGGACGACGGCGCGGTCGCCGGGAGCGGCGGGAGGGCGGGACCTGGGATGGCGACGAGCGAGGTCGACCTGCGGCGGCGGTGGTCGGACGGGCGGCCGTGCCACGGCCTGTGGAGCGTGCTGCCGGGCGCGGTCACGGGCGAGGTCCTGGCGCGGACCGGAGCCGACTTCGTCGTCGTCGACCTGCAGCACGGCGGTGTGGCCGAGGCCGAGCTGCCGGGTATCACGGCGGCGATCACCGCGGCGGGCTCGGTGCCGCTCGTCCGGACCCGCAGCCCGCTGTTCGCCGACGTCGGCCGCCCGCTCGACCTGGGCGCCCGCGGCGTCATCGTGCCCAACGTGCGCGACGCCGACCACGCCCGGGAGGTCGTCTCCGCCGGCCGCTACGCCCCCGCCGGTGGACGATCGATCGGCCGGCTCTCCGGCGGGGCCGACCAGCCGCTGGTGATCGCCATGGTCGAGACCGCGACCGCGCTCGACGACCTCGACGCCGTCCTCGCCGTCGAGGGCCTGGACGGCGTGTACGTCGGTCCGGGTGACCTCTCGCTGTCCCTCGGGCTGAACGGCGCGGACCGCCGGGGGGAGCTCCGCGCCGTCCTGTCCTCGATCGTCGCCCGGGCCGGCGCCGCCGGGGTGCCCGTCGGCGTCCACGCCTACAGCGGCGAGGAGGCCGCCGGCTACGCCGCCGAGGGCGCGACGATCGTGACGGTCGCCAACGACTCCCTGTCGCTGGGCGAGGTCATGGCGCACCACCTCGGCGTCGCCCGCGAGCGGTCCGGCCCGGCCGGGGCCTGAACGGGCCGGCAGCCGAGAGCGCCGCCGTCCCCTCCCGCGGCGGAGATGGCCATGTCCGCCGCTCCGTCGTCGCCGCCGCGGGGGCGCGGACGTCCCGACGGGTGCCGGGGGCGAGCTCGCAGGAGTACGAACTCGCAGGAGTGCGAAGGAGCCACGAGCGGATCCGGTTCGTCCCAGCATCCACCGACCATCCGGGGGAGTGGCGATGTCCCGCGCGATCACGGCGGCCGACGCCGACCTCGTCGACCTGTTCGAGCGCATGTGCGCCGCCTGGACGGCGGGGGACGCCGACGGGTACGGCGCCTGTTCCACCGAGGACGGCGACTACGTCTCGTACGACGGGGCGCGCGCCCGGGGGCGGCGCGTGATGGTCGAGAACCACGACCGGCTCTTCCGAGGCGTCCTGACCGGCTCCGCGCTCGTCGGGCAGGTCGAATCCGTCCGCCACCTGCGGGACGACGTGGCCGTCGTGCACGCGACCGGCTCGGTCCTGATGCCGTGGCGGGCGAGCGTGCCCGGACGGCGTCTCTCCCGGCAGACGATCGTGGCGGTGAGGACCGATCACGGCTGGAGGATCGCGGCCCTGCACAACGGGCGGGTGCGGCCGGTGAGGATCCCCGCGCCCGACTCGCTGCCGTCGCGGGCCTCCCGGGCGATGACGCGCCGCGCGGGCCCTGCGCATCGGCTGGGCCGCCGACGGCGGATGACCTGGGGCGGCCGGGTCACCCGCCGTACGGACGCGTGATGATCTCCAGGACGTGCCCGTCCGGGTCCTTCCAGTACACCCCCCGGCCTCCGTCGTTGGTGTTGATCCGCTCGGGCTGGCGCTCGAAGGGGTCGGCCCAGAAGTCCAGCCCGCGGGCGCGGATCCGACCGAAGATCGCGTCGAACTCGTCCTCGGTCACCAGGAACGCGTAGTGCCGCGGGTGGACGGGGTCGTCGTCCATGAAGTCGAGGGAGACGTCGTTGTCGAGCTGGACCACCGCGAAGGGGCCGAACGAGCTGGGGGCTGCGAGCCCGAGCAGGTCGGCGAGGAAGGTCGCCGACCGCTGCTTGTCCCGGGCGGAGACGATGGTGTGGTTGAGCTGGACGGGCACGAGAACTCCCTCCGACGACGCGTGCTCGGCGAGGGCCGGTACTCCCAGCCAAGCACCGGGGCCGCCGTTGGCGTACGTCTCGATCGCGGGCGAGCCGGCGGGGCGACCGGCCGACCACCGATCCGGGTGAGCCGGGCCCTCGGCCGGGGTCGACGACGCGGGCCGGTAGGAGAGCGTCACCGCCCCCGACCGGATCGGCTGCACGCCGATCAGCTCGAGGTCCGGACGGGCCGGCCGGGGCGCGGAGCGCGGCGTGCCCTCGCCGAGGTCCATCGGTTCGCCACGAGGCGGTACCCGCCGACCAGACGCAGTACCGCGGACGCCGGCCTGCGCCCTGCTCGTGCAGCGCGCGCAGCGGGCTGCATGTCCCTGAGCGGCCCACCACGGGACACGGGAGCAGCGTCTCCGCGGGAACGGGGTCAAGGCGAACGGCTCGACGGCGTTCCCGCGGGAACGTCCGCGGACTGCGGCGGTGCGTGTCCCCGAGCGGCCCGCTACGGGACAGGCTCGGCGTCGACCCCCTCGAGGTGTGCTGCGAAGCCGACGACGGCGATCACCTCCTGCGCCAACCCCCTCCCGACGGCCAGGGCCGTCTCCACTGGCCTCCGGGCGGTCGGCGGAACCTCCCCCAGCCGTCCTCCGGACTCGCCGTGGTCGCCCGGCAGCCGCCACCGTCGAGCGCGCGCCGAGGTGATGTCCCGCGCGTCCATAACGAGTTGGTAGCCGGGGGCGACCTCCTTGTCGATCGGCCCTCCCGGCGGGATCGTGAGCGCACCGCGGCGGACGCCCGGGAACCGGAACCTCCGCGGCCGGACCGGGGATGGACCGTCATGCTGTGGGCGACCGTGAGCCTTGTCGGATTCCTGCTGGTGACGGCCCTGGTGATCGTCCTCGCGCGGAGTTCCACCGCTCGCTGGGAGCGGCAGAGGAGGGCGGCGCGAGCGCCCTGGATCCAGCGGGTCCCGCCGTCGGCTCCGCCCGCCCACGGCATCGCCCGGGTGCGCGGCGGACTCGCGCGCGGGGTGGCAGCGGTGCGGCACGCCGTCCGGACCCGTCCGGTGCCTCAGGCGCTGACCCGGGCACTCGGGGCGGCCCGGGTCCGGGCCGTCTCCGGCGTTCGCGCCGGCCGCCGGTTCGTCCTGCGGCGCGCGCGGGCCGAAGGCGTCGCCTCGCCGGTGACGGGGACCAGCGGACCGCCGGCCGTCCAGGGAGCGGGGAGCGGCGCCGTCCCGGACGGACCGCCGCTGCCCCCCGGGGCGGGCACCGCACGCCCGGGATGCGAGCCGCGGCCCCGCCGGCGGCCGCGCCGGCGCTCCCCGCGTCGGCACACGCTCCGGCTCGCGCTCCGGCTCGTGCACCGGCACGACCGGGGTCGGAACCACGGCCGGACGTCGACGACGGCCGGACCGCAGCCCGACGAACCCCCTGCCGACGGCGCCGGAGGAGCCCGGCGTACGCAACGGTCGGACGGGCGATCCGCCGGGACGTCGATCACACCCGGGACCTGACAGACCTGACCCCTCGCGGCGGGCGGACCCGGGCCACGCTGTCCCCGTGGCGGGTGTGCCCTCCGACTACGACGCGGCCCCGGAGGGCTACCGGCTGGGCATGGCGGTCGGCCGCGCGTTCCCTCGGTGAGCCTCTACGGCGAGGTCGCCTCCCGGCTGGCGGCCCTGGGAGCGCGCCGGGTCCTCGACGTGGGCTGCGCCGACGGCGTGCTGCGCTCGGCGATGCCGCCCGGCCCGGTCGTCGTCGGCCTGGACGTCGCGGCGGCCATGGTGCGCGCGCACCCGCCTCCGGTGGTCCGGGGGGAAGCGGCGCGCCTGCCGTTCGCCGATGCCGCCTTCGACGCGGTCACCGCGATCGACGTGCTGTACCAGCTGGCCGACCCGCGCCACGCGCTGCGCGAGGCCCGCAGGGTGCTGCGTCGCGGCGGGACGCTGCTCGCCAGGTCGATCGCTGCGGACGACTGTCGGCTACGCCGATGCGCACGTCACGGGGACAACACCCGGGCAACAGGCGGTCCCGACAGGGTGCGTGCACACCGCCGATCCACCGCTGGAGCGATCATGACCATCCTGCACGCACTGGGCACCGACGTCCGCCGGGCCGGGCCCGGGGACACCGCCGCGGTCGGTTCCGTCCTCGCCGCCGCCTTCACCGACGACCCGGTGTTCCGCTGGCTCGTCCCCGACGCCGGGGTCCGCGCCGCGACGAACCGCGAGTTCTTCCACGTCCTGGTCGACCTCCTGGCCTCCCACGACGACACCTGGACCACCGCGGTCGGGGTCCACGGTGCGGCGCTGTGGGTCCCGTACGGGCACGAGGCGATGTCCGAGGAGGCAGGGGCCGGCTTCGCGGCCCGGCTCTCCGAGCTGTTCCACCCGCACGCCGACCGCGTCGAGCAGGTGATCGCCGCGATGGAGCGGGTCCACCCCACCGAGCCGCACGAGTACCTGTGGTTCCTCGGCGTCGCCCCCGACGTCCAGGGGCGCGGGATCGGCAGCAGCCTGCTGGCCCCGGTGCTCGAGCGGGCCGACCGCTGCGGGCACCCTGCCTACCTGGAGGCGACCAGCCCGCGCAGCCGCGCCCTCTACGAACGGCACGGCTTCGTGGCCGCGACGCCGATCGCGGCTCCCGGCGGGCCGCCGCTCTGGCCGATGTGGCGCCCGGCCGCCTGAGCGCGGCCGAGGGAGCATCGCAGCGGGGAGCGGACCGAGGCGTCCTCAGCTCCTGGGCCGCCGCCCGATCCGGGAGCCGAGCCAGGTCAGCGGGTCGAACCTGCGGTCCGCCACCCGTTCCTTCAGCGGGATGATCCCGTTGTCGGTGAGGTGGATGCCTTCCGGGCAGACCTCGCTGCAGCACTTCGTGATGTTGCAGTAGCCGAGACCGAACTGGTCCTGCGCGTCCTCGCGCCGGTCGAGCACGTCGAGCGGGTGCATGTCGAGCTCGGCGAGGCGGATGAGGAAGCGCGGTCCGGCGAAGGCCGCCTTGTTCTCCTCGTGGTCACGGATGACGTGGCAGGTGTCCTGGCAGAGCCAGCACTCGATGCACTTGCGGAACTCCTGCGAGCGCTCGACGTCGACCTGCTGCATCCGGTGCGCGCCGTCCGCGTCCCGGGGGCCCGGCGTGAACGCGGGGATCTGCGCGGCCTTGACGTAGTTGTAGGACACGTCGGTGACCAGGTCGCGGATCACGGGGAAGGCGCGCAGCGGGGTGATGGTGACCGTCTCGGTCTCCGCGAACGTGCTCATCCGGGTCATGCACAGCAGTCGCGGCCGCCCGTTGACCTCCGCGCTGCACGAGCCGCACTTGCCGGCCTTGCAGTTCCACCGGACGGCGAGGTCGCCGGCCTGGGAGGCCTGCAGCCGGTGGATCACGTCGAGGACGACCTCGCCCTCGTTGACCTCCACGGTGAACGTCTGCAGGTCGCCGCCGGTGGCGTCGCCGCGCCAGACCCGGAAGGTCGCGTCGTAGCTCATCCCGGGACCTCCTCGAAGATCTCGGCGAGCTCCGGCGGCATCTGCGGGAGCGGCTGCCGGGTGAGGGACACCCCGCCGTCCGGGGCGAGGACGCAGACGAGGTTGGTCGTCGCCCACTCGGCGTCGGTGGCCGGGAAGTCGTCGCGGGTGTGACCGCCGCGGCTCTCCTGGCGTTCGAGAGCCGCTCGGGCGATGCACTCGCTGACGAGCAGCATGTGCGGCAGGTCCAGGGCGAGGTGCCATCCCGGGTTGTACTGCCGGTGTCCCTCGACGGAGAGGTCGGCGACCCGCCTCCGGAGTTCCGCGATGCGCTCGAGCGCCCGCTCGATCTCCGACGCCGTCCGGATGATGCCGACCAGGTCGTGCATCGTCTGCTGCAGGTCCTGCTGGACCGTGTAGGGGTTCTCGCCGCCCTCCCGGTCGAAGGGCTCCAGGGCGGCGCGGGCGGCGTCGGCCAGCGCGGCCTCGGGAAGTGCGACCCCGCCGGTGTGCTTCAGGGCGTGCTCGGCCGCGGCCAGGCCCGCCCGCCGGCCGAACACCAGCAGGTCCGACAGGGAGTTGCCACCGAGCCGGTTCGACCCGTGCATGCCGCCGGCGACCTCGCCCGCCGCGAAGAGCCCCGGAACGCGTGCCGCCGCGGTGTCGGGCTCGACCTCCACCCCGCCCATCACGTAGTGGCAGGTCGGACCCACCTCCATCGGCTCGGCGGTGATGTCGACCTCGGCCAGCTCCTTGAACTGGTGGTACATCGAGGGCAGGCGCTTGCGGATGTACTCCGCGGACCGGCGCGACGCGATGTCGAGGAACACCCCGCCGTGCGGCGTGCCGCGGCCGGCCTTGACCTCGCTGTTGATGGCACGGGCCACCTCGTCGCGCGGGAGGAGCTCCGGCGGTCGGCGGTTGTTCTTCTTGTCCTCGTACCAGCGGTCCGCCTCGTCCTCGGTCTCGGCGGTCTCCTTGCGGAAGAAGTCGGGGATGTAGTCGAACATGAACCGGTTGCCGGCGGAGTTGCGCAGGACGCCGCCGTCCCCGCGCACGCTCTCGGTGACGAGGATGCCGCGCACCGACGGCGGCCAGATCATCCCGGTGGGGTGGAACTGGACGAACTCCATGTTCACGAGCGTGGCGCCGGCCTGCAGGGCCAGGGAGTGCCCGTCGCCGGTGTACTCCCAGGAGTTCGAGGTGACCTTGTAGGACTTGCCGATCCCGCCGGTGGCCAGCACCACCGACGGGGCCTGCCAGGCGACGAAGCGGCCGGACTCCCGCCAGTAGCCGAACGCGCCGGTGATGCCCTGCTCCTCGCCGGCACCCCCGCCCGCGACCGGTCCGGTCAGCAGGCGGGTGACCGTGCACTCCATGTAGACGTCGATGCCGAGCGCCACGGTGCGTTGCTGGAGGGTGCGGATCAGCTCCAGCCCGGTGCGGTCACCGACGTGCGCCAGCCGGGCGTAGCGGTGTCCGCCGAAGTCGCGCTGGCTGATCAGCCCGTCGGGGGTGCGGTCGAACAGCGCGCCCCAGTCCTCGAGCTCCCGGACCCGGTCCGGCGCCTCCTGGGCGTGCAGCTGCGCCATCCGCCAGTGGTTGAGCATCTTTCCGCCGCGCATCGTGTCGCGGAAGTGCACCCGCCAGTCGTCCTCGGGCCAGAGGTTGCCCATCGCCGCGGCGATGCCGCCCTCGGCCATCACCGTGTGCGCCTTGCCGAGCAGCGACTTGCAGACCACCGCCGTCCGCGCGCCGTTCTCGTGGGCCTCGATCGCGGCCCGCAGGCCCGCGCCGCCGGCCCCGACGACCACCACGTCGTACTCGTGCCTCTCCAGCTCCATCAGAAGAACCTCAGGTCCGTAATCGTGCCGGTGGCGAGGAGGAAGACGTAGAAGTCGGCGAAGGCGACGCTGAACAGCGACGCCCACGCGTACTGCATGTGCCGGGCGTTGAGGCGGGACACGGCGGTCCAGAACCGGTAGCGCAGCGGATGCCGCGAGAAGTGGTTCAGCCGGCCGCCGACGATGTGCCGGCAGGAGTGGCAGGAGAGCGAGTACAGCGCCAGGAGGACGGCGTTGACGAGCAGGACGAGCGTGCCGAGCCCCATGTGCCCCCACTCGCCGGTCTCGTCGCGGAAGGCGAGGACCGCGTCGTACAGGAGGATCACGTTGATGACGAGCGCCGCGTACAGGAAGTACCGGTGCACGTTCTGACCGACGAGCGGGAAGCGGGTCTCACCGGTGTAGCGGCGGTGCGGCTCGGCGACCGCGCAGGCCGGCGGCGACAGCCAGAACGACCGGTAGTAGGCCTTGCGGTAGTAGTAGCAGGTCAGCCGGATGCCCAGCGGGAAGACCAGGATGTAGAGCGCCGGCGAGATCCACGTCGGTCCGGTGAACAGCTCCGGGAACGTGTCGCCCTCGCACGCGGTCGTGAGGCAGGGCGAGTAGAACGGCGAGATGTAGGGCTCGGCGAAGTAGTGCGCGTTCTGGAACGCCCGGATGGTGGCGTAGACGATGAACGCGACGAGCACCAGGACCGTGACCAGCGGCTGGACCCACCACCGGTCGGTGCGCAAGGTCCGCGCCTCGATCTCGGCCCGGCGCGGGGGCGCCGATCCGTTCCCACCTCCGGCGGCGACCGCCCCGTTGCGTGGAGCGGCCCTGGTCAACGAGTCGCCCCGCCCGGGAGGCCGATGCCGTCGTCCATGCCGTCGTCCCAGCTGACCGACCCGAACTGCGGGGTCTGCGCCGCCGCGGGCTGCGCGCCGCAGAGCAGGTCGAGGTCGTCGCGCAACCGGGAGACGTCGAGGCGCAGGCGGCGCACGTCGACGGTGTCCCGGAAGTGACCCGTGACCCGGGCGCACGCCCGCTCCACCTCGTCGACGGCGCTGCGCGCCGCCGCCACGTCCTGTTCCAGCGACATCCCGGCCCCCAGATGCGTGCGGCCACCAGCCAGCGACGAGCGCAGTCGACCACGGACGGCGCTGCGAGGAAAGGGCCTCCGCGGCGGGCGGCACGACCGACGGCGCGTCCGGCGTGGAGCCGACGTCCCGGGCCGACGCCCGACCGGCCGCCCGGTGCCCGGAACGGCCGGCGGGCCGACCCGCCGTGCGTTCAGATGCCCGTCTCGGCCGGCAGGACGCCCCGCCGGACGGCGCCGACCAGGTCGGCGTGGTCCCGTTCGGTCTGGTCGGCGTAGGCCCGGGCGAACCGGCAGAGGGCCTCCCGGACCTTGCGCCCGCCCCCGAGGTAGCCGGCGATCATCGACGCACCGCTGGTCCGGGCGTGCCCCTTGGCCAGCAGGTAGCCGCAGATGCCGGCGTAGTCGGTCAGCGCGGTGGCGTCGATGCCGTCGACCGCGATCGCGCCCTTCATGTCGCGGAACTGGCGGACGTAGTACTGGACGTCGCCGACGCTGGTCCACCCGAGGAGCGGGTCGCTGACCGTCTGCACCGCCTGCTGGTACTCGACGACGCGCTGGCCCTGGTGGGCGTGCCAGGCCGAGTCGCCGTGCACGAACGGGGCGACCACCGAGCGCCTGGCCTGCTTGAGCTGCAGGAACAGCACGTCGTCGGTGCTGCTGCCCTCGCACAGGGCGACCCAGGCGCGCAGCCCCACGGATCCGACGCCGACCACCTTGTGCGCCAGGTCGACGAGGCGGTAGCCGCCCACCACCCGGGCCCAGTGCGTCGGCAGGGTGCGCAGGTAGTCGTCCAGCGCCGCGGCCAGACGGTCCGCCTCGGCCGCTTCCGGCCGGGTGATCAGCGGCGGCTCGGTGACGATGTGCCGGACACCGTCGCGCTGCTCGGTGATCCGGGGCAGCGCACGGTCGCTGGTACGCCTGCGCGCTCGTCGGGCGGAGGTCTCGATCTCGGCGCGCAGGGCCGTGCGCGGCGCCGTCTCCAGCATCCGGTCGACGTCGAGCCGCTCGTAGGACCGGGCGAGCAGCGGCTGCTCGGCCAGGGCGGCGATCTGCATCCGGTACTCCTCGACGCACCGCGCCACCGCGGTCCCGCACGCGTCCTCCGGAGCGCCGTTCTGCCGCCCGGCCACCCAGACGCTCGCCGTGAGGCGCCGCAGGTCCCACTCCCAGGCACCCGGGTGCGCCTCGTCGAAGTCGTTCAGGTCGAACACGAGGTCGCGCTCCGGGGAGGCGTAGAACCCGAAGTTGCCCAGGTGGGCGTCACCGCAGATGACCGGCGTGATCCCGGTGACCGGCAGTGCGGCGAAGTCGGCGGCGTGCACGTTGGCCGCGCCACGGAGGAAGGCGTACGGCGAGGCGATCATCCGCCCGATGCGCACCGGGACCAGCCAGTCCAGGCGGCCCTCGTGCGACCGGCTCACCTGCTCGACGACGTCCGGCCGCCCGGGTTCCGGCGCCCAGTCCCCGAGACCGGCACGCGGCGCCCGGTCCCGCAGCCGACGACCGAGCGCGTAGCGCTCCGCCCGGGGCGAGGCGCTGTGGCGCAGGGACCGGAAGCCCCGGCTGTCGGCCGCGGTCAGCACGGTGTGCCGCCCCCACCGCTCCTGCTGTTCGGTCACCTCACGGAGCTTGGCAGCCTCCTCTCGGCCTCGGACCCCTTCCGGACGCCGGCGCCGGCCTTCGCGCGTCCGACGGGAGCTCCGGTCAGCCCCGGTGCAGGTCCTCGATCCTCGTCGTCGACGGAGTGCTCACCCCGGCCTACAGACCGAGCGCCTGGCGGACCCGCGCCACGTGCCGGCGGGCGACCGGCACGGTCTCGTGGCTGCGCGTGTCGGTGGCGAGGAAGAGCGCGCCCTTGAACCCCGGCTCGATCTCCCGCACCCGGCCGAGGTTGACGAGGAAGCGACGGTGGACGCGCAGGAACCCCCGGCCGCCGAGTTCCTGCTCGAGGCGGTCCAGACCCCGGACGGCGGCCAGCAGTCGTCCCTGGTCGGTCGTCAGCCAGACGTTGTCGTGGTCGGTCTCCGCGTACCGGATCTCGCGGGGGTCGAGGAGGACCCAGCGGTCGTCCCGCAGGGCGACGACCCGGTGCGGGAACGGGTGCGGGTCAGGGGCGCCGAGGACCGGCTCGTCGAGGAGGTCCGGGGCACCGGCGTCGCCGGTCGCCCGGAAGGCCAGCAGCGCGCCGATCACCTGCGATGCGTCGAACACGGGCCGGACGGAGACCGGGAGGGGCTGGTCGAGGAAGGGGACGAAGAGCAGCGTCGACCCGCTCCACGCGTGGTCCTGCCGGGCGCGGGCGGTCGCCCGCCGGGTGAGCTGCAGCAGGGCGGGGACCTGCGGCATCCACCGGTCCGACGGTGCGTACGCCGGGGCGTCCGCCGGCGTGCCCAGCAGGACGGCGGCCTCGGTGTTCGCCAGCACGACCTTCCCGACCGTGTCCACGACGGCCAGCGGCGTCCCCGGCGCCTCGCGGGCATCGGCCAGGGCGGCCGCGAGCAGCGTGCCGGTGTGCCGCGCCCGCCGGCGCAGCTTGGCCTCGGTGGCGGCGGCGGCCGCGCGCAGCCACGGCAGGACGGCGTCGGGCAGCGGCGTCTTCCAGCACGAGATGTCGAGGGTCGCCAGCGGGTCGCGGGTGACGACGTCGCGCACGGCGACGCCGGCACACATCCACAGGTGGAATCCCCGGCACCAGTGCTCCGGGCCCCGGACCAGGACGGGGTGCTGGTTCTCCAGGGCCGTGCCCATGCCGTTGGTGCCGCTCGCCCGCTCCGACCAGGCCGACCAGGCGGCGAGATTGCTGTCCGCGGCCAGGGACTGGATGCGCCGGCTACCCCAGGTCGCCAGGACGTGTCCGTCGCAGTCGGTCACGGTGGCCAGGCCGTCGACGCCGTCGATGTCCCGTGCCGCCCCGCTGGCCAGGCCGCCGAGCTCGGCGGAGACCACGTCGTGCTCGATGGAGTGCGCGGTCCCCCCCGCCGCGGCGGGCGCCCGTTCCAGGTGCGGGCTGACCTCGTACTCCTCGCGGCACCGGTACCAGGACACGAGGATGTCGGGACGGACCCCGTGGACGCTGTCCGCGCCGGCGGCGAACCGTTCCCGGGCGGCGGCGATCCGTCGGAGGCTCTCGTCGGAGAGCGCGACCCCGTTCGTCGCGCAGAAGGCGCCTGTCGTCGGGTGTTTCGCGCCGTTCATCCAGTTCGCCTTGGGCTCGGGGGAGCGAGCGTCCCACGATCGGTCGAGCGGTCGCCTGACCCGAGGCTAGCCACCGGCGGACGGTGTTCCAACGACGTCGGGCGCGGCAGCCGGGAGGGGACGCAGGCGCTGCCGCCGGGGAGGAGGCGCCACTGGCACCACGGGCCGATCGCGCGAAGGACGCCGTCCCACCTCTCGCCCGGGCACGACCGTCGCGGGCCACGGGAAGGGACCGCGTCGGTCCCCGCGTCACGGAGACCGACGAGCACGAAGACCGAGCAGCACGAAGACCGAGCAGCACGAAGACCACGAGAAGGTGAGGTCCTTGACCACCCTCACACCGGACCGATCCGAGCAGCTGCACCGGTTCGGGTTGGACAAGCAGAACGAGGGGACGCTGGGCCGGTTGCTGGCGACCGGCAACGTCGCGCAGGCCGAGGAGGGGCCCGACGGACGGATGTCCGCCACGATCCGGATCGTCCCCGACCAGCTCGTCTGGGACCCCTCGGTCCTCGTCCTGCCCCACGGCGGCGAACTCGACATCGAGTTCCTCAACGACGACCAGAACACCCACTGCGCGCTCGTGCCGAGCAACGGTGACAGCCAGTGGGTCTGGCTGCCGAACTACACCCGGGGAACCGTCCACGTCGTCCTCGACGGCCCTGGCTACTACTGGTTCAGCTCCAACGTCGGCAACGACGAGGGCCGGGGTCTGATCGGCGCGATCGTCGTGATGGGCGACGTCCCGGCGTCGGCTCGGCTCGACCGCCCGCCGCAGCCACGACCGTAGACAGGAGCAGTCGATGACCACCATCGAGTACCGGCCGGCCCCACCGGCCGTGAACTTCGGCTCCCTGACGACCGCGACGGGAAACGCGCCTCCGGTGGCCCAGGACGTCACGTACGAGCGCATCCTCGACGCCCGCTCGGAGCCGCAGAACTGGCTCACCTACTACGGGACCTACGACGGACAGCGGTACAGCCCGCTGGACGAGATCAACAGGGAGAACGTCGCACGCCTCCTCCCCGCGTGGGTGTTCAGCTTCGCGCCGCACGGACTGCACGCAGGCCAGTCGACCTATGCGTTCGAGAACTGCCCGATCGTCGTCGACGGCGTCATGTACGTGTCCGGGTGGGACGGCTGGGTCTGGGCCCTGGACGCCAAGACGGGGCAGTTGCTGTGGCAGTACAAGCACGCGATCCCGTTCGACACGTCGCTGTGCTGCGGCAACGTCAACCGCGGGGTCGCCGTGGCCGACGGCAAGGTCTTCGTCTGCACCCTGAACGCCCACGTTCTGGCGCTCGACGCCACCACAGGCTCGCTCGTCTGGGACGTGACCAGCGGGGACGTGCGCGCCGGGGAGAGCCTCACGGTCGCTCCGCTGGTCGTCAAGGACCGGGTGGTCGTCGGGAGCTCCGGTGGGGAGTTCGGCGTGCGCGGCCACCTCGACGCCTACGACGTGGGGACCGGGGAACGGGTCTGGCGCTGCTACACGATCCCCAAGCCCGGCGAGCCGGGGTCGGAGACCTGGCCCGCCGAGGGTGAGGCCTGGGCGCGGGGCGGTGGCAACTGCTGGATCACGGGCACCTTCGACCAGGAGACCAACCTCCTGTACTGGGGCACCGGCAACCCGGCACCCGACTTCGACGGGGAGATCCGTCCGGGCGCCAACCTCCACACCGACAGCGTGATCGCCGTGGACGCCGACACCGGCGAGATCCGCTGGCACTACCAGTGCACGCCGCACGACCTGTGGGACTACGACTCGAACATGGAGTGCATCCTGTTCGAGCAGGACGGCCGGAAGCTGCTGGCCCACTTCGACAAGAACGGGTACTGCTTCGTCCTGGACCGCACCAACGGCGAGCGCGTGCGGATCTTCCCGTTCGTCGACCGGATCACGTGGGGCGAGATCAGCCCCGACGGCGCGGTGACGCCGAGGATCTACCCGGACAAGGAGGGGGAGGAGGTCCACTTCTACCCCGGGCCGGCCGGCGCCAAGGAGTGGACGCACGCCGCGTACAGCCCGGAGACGGGCCTGTTCTACGTGCCGGTGCAGGACACCGGTGCGAGGGTCGCCCGCCGTCGCCGGGAGTTCAAGGAGAGCATCCCGTACTGGGGCGCGGCGGTCATCGTCGACGCCGAGGACATGGCGGGGTCCGTGTCGGCGTTCGACCCGGCCACCGGCCAGGAGGTGTGGCGCTGGCGCAACGACCTGCCGATGTGCGCCTCCGTGCTGGCCACGGGGGGCGGCCTGGTGTTCGCCGGCACGCCGGCCGGCCAGTTCGTCGCGCTCGACGCCCGCAGCGGCGAGATGCTGTGGCAGTTCAACTGCGGCAGCGGCCACCACAGCAGCCCGAGCACCTACAGCATCGACGGCAAGCAGTACATCGCCGTGCCGGTCGGCTGGGGGGCCTGGGTCGAGGGATTCCTGCCCGGGATGATGGGCGGCCCCCACGGACAGGCGATGTTCGTCTTCTCCCTGCCCGAAGGCGTCGAGTCCGCCGGGGGGAGGTGACGAGCATGGAGCACGAGAGCTCTGTCCCGCAGGCCCAGCGACCGGAGTGGGAGCCTCCGGCGTTCGAGGAGATCCCGGTGTCCGCCGAGGTGACGGCCTACATGGGGATCGCGGACGACCGGGAGTAGACGGACGGGGTTCGGCCCCGGACCGACGGGGCGTCGGGCGACACCGCTCGGCGCCCCGTCCCGACTCCGGGGGCCGACGCGGACGACCGGACGTCGAGGGACCGGTGAGCATGTGGGTGCGGGTGCTGGGGTCGGCAGCGGGCGGCGGGTTCCCGCAGTGGAACTGCGCGTGCCCCTGCTGCCGTGCGGTGCGGGACGGATCCCGGCCCGCCCGGCCCCGCACGCAGTCGTCGATCGCGGTGAGCCCCGACCGGCGGAGCTGGTTCCTGGTCAACGCCTCGCCCGACGTCCACGCCCAGCTGGCGGCCTTCCCCGCCCTGCACCCCACCGCCGCGAGCCGGGCGGTCCCGGTGGAGGCGGTGCTGCTCACGGACGCGGAGCTCGACCACACGCTCGGTCTGCTGCTGCTGCGCGAGGCGGGTGGTCTCGTCGTCCACTCGACCGAGGCGACCCACGACGTGCTGCACCACGGGACCGGGCTGCTGCGCACGCTCGAGGCCTACTGCCCGGTGACGTGGCGACCGGTCGTGCCCGGGGTGGACGTGCCGCTGGGCGGCGGACTGTCGTACCGCGCCTTCGACGTCCCCACGACGAAGAGGGCTCGCTTCGGCACCGGGGACGAGAAGGGACGCGTCGTCGGTTATCGCCTGACCGACGGGCGCAGCGGGAGGGTGCTGGTCCACCTGCCGGCGGTGCAGGACCTGACGACCGGCGTGCGCGAGCAGCTCGACGGGTGCGCGTGCCTGCTCGTCGACGGCACGTGCTGGTCCGACGACGAGCTGGTCCGGTTGGGCGTGGGGAGCCGGACGGCGCGGGAGATGGGCCACCTGCCGATCGCCGGCCCGGACGGGAGCCTCGAGCGTCTCTCACGGCTCCCGATCGCGCGGAAGGTCTACACGCACGTCAACAACACCAACCCGATCCTGCTCGAGGACGCGCCGGAGCGTCGCACCGTCGAGCAGCACGGCATGGAGGTGGCCGTGGACGGGCTCGAGATCCAGGTGTGAGGCCGTGGTGACTCCACCCGACACGGCGACCGACGGCTTCGTGGCCGCGCTGCGGGCGCAGGCACGGCGCTACCACGACCAGCACCCCTTCTCCCGGAGGATGGTCGCGGGCGAGCTCGGGCCGCCGCAGATCCGGGGCTGGGTGGCGAACCGGTTCCACTACCAGGCCAGCATCCCGCGCAAGGACGCCGCGATCCTCGCCAACTGCCCCGACCGGGACGTCCGGCGGCGCTGGATCCGGCGCATCCACGACCACGACGGCACGGCCGACGGCCACGGCGGCACCGCGGCAGGTGGCACCGAGGCAGGTGGCATCGAGGCATGGCTGCGGCTGGGCGAGGCGGTGGGGCTGACCCGGGAGGAGGTGGAGGACGAGCGGCACGTCGTCCCCGGGGTGCGGTTCGCCGTCGACGCCTACGTCACCTTCGCGCGAACGCGGCCGTGGGTCGAGGCGGTGGCCTCCTCGCTCACCGAGCTGTTCGCGCCCGATCTCATGGCCGACCGGTTGGCCGCCTTCGAGCGCCACTACACCTGGATCGACCCGGCCGGGCTCGCCTACTTCCGGGCCCGGCTGACGCAGGCCCCGCGCGACTCCGAGCACGCCCTGCAGGTGGTGACGGAGCACTGCCGGACCCCCGACCAGCAGGCCGCTGCCGTGGCGGCGCTGTCCTTCAAGTGCGACGTCCTGTGGAGCATGCTGGATGCCATCGACCGGGCCTACCCAGACGAGTAGCAGGGCCGACCGGCCGCGCCTGGCTCCCCACGTGCGGCTCACCTTCGACCCGGCGCGGGAGCGGCACGTGCTGCTGACGCCGGAGTCGGTCACCGTCCTGAACGGGACGGCCGCCGCCGTCCTCGAGCTGTGCGACGGGGAGCGCACGGTGGCCGACATCGTGACCGTCCTGCTCGGGCGCTACGACCGGGTGGACGGCGAGGACGTGCGGTGCCTCCTCGACCGCCTCACGGCACGGCGCTGGGTGGAGCTGCGCCGTGGCTAGCTCAGGCGTGGACAGGCCGTTCGGGCTGCTGGCCGAGCTCACCTACGGCTGCCCGCTGCACTGCCCGTACTGCTCCAACCCGGTCGAGCTCGCGTCCTACCGCGACGAGCTGACCACGGTGGAGTGGCAGCGGGTGCTGGCCCAGGCCCGGGAGCTGGGCGTGCTGCAGCTGCACCTGTCCGGCGGTGAACCGCTGCTGCGTCGCGACCTCGCCGAGATCATCCGCACCGCCGTTGAGCTGGGCCTGTACACCAACCTGATCACCAGCGCGTCGGGGCTGACGCCCCGACGCGCCGAAGAACTGCGCGCCGCCGGCCTCGACCACGTGCAGATCAGCATCCAGGCCGACGAGCCCGCCCTGAACGACCGCATCGCCGGGACGCCGTCGTTCGAGCGCAAGGTGGCGGCGGCGCGGCTGGTGAAGGAGCTGGGCTGGCCGCTCACGCTCAACGTCGTGCTCCACCGGCACAACCTCGACCGGATCGCCGGCATCCTCGCCCTCGCCGAGGACCTGGGAGCCGACCGGATCGAGCTGGCCAACACCCAGTACTACGGCTGGGCCCTGCGCAACCGGGGCGCCCTCCTGCCGAGCCGGGCCCAGGTGGAACGCGCCGAGGTCGTGGTGCGCGCTGCCCGCGAACGGCTGGCCGGACGCATGGAGATCATCTACGTGCTGCCCGACTACCACGGCCGCTATCCCAAGCCCTGCATGGGCGGCTGGGGCCGCCGGCAGCTCACCGTCATCCCGAGCGGCGACGTCCTGCCCTGCCCGGCGGCGCACACCCTTCCCCTGCCCCGGGCGAACGTGCGGGACCACCCCCTGGCGTGGATCTGGGAGCGGTCACCGGCGTTCCAGCGGTTCCGCGGCACCGACTGGATGCCCGAACCGTGCCGGAGCTGCGAACGCCGTGAGCTGGACTTCGGCGGCTGCCGGTGCCAGGCGTTCCTGCTCACCGGCGACGCCGCCCGCACGGACCCGGTCTGCCACCTCTCGCCGGACCACGGGATCGTGGCCGACGCGGTGCGCGCGGCCGACGACGGTCCCGGTCCGCGGGACGCGCCGATGAGCCCCCGGCGGCCGCACGCTACCGGGCGGGTGGGCGCACGGGCATGACCTCGATCTTCGTCTTCGTCTCGGGGGCGACGCTGCTGATCGTCAGCGCCGAGGGACTGATCGCCCACCTCGTCGGGGCGGCGCGCGGCCTCCGGGTCCCGTTGTTCCTGCTCGCCGTCGTCTTCACCGGGATCGAGTTCGACGACGTCACCCTCGGCGTCGCGTTGAACCTGGAGGACCTCAGCGGGGTGGCGCTCGGCGTCGCCGTCGGGACGGCGCTGTCGTTCACCGGGATCGTCCTCGCGCTCGCCGCGCTCCTGGCGCCGTGCAGGGTCGCCGTCCCGCGTGACTACCTCGTCCTGCTCGCCGCCGCGCCCCTGGTGATGGTCGGGTTCACGCTGACCGGGCCGCTCGCCGTCTCCGACGGCCTGGTGCTCCTCGGCCTGTTCGTCCTGTTCGTCGCCTACGTCGTCGTCCGGGAGTGCCGCAGGAGCGTCCCGGTGTTCCGCGACGAGGAGGTGTTCGAAGCGGCCGCTGTCGGCGGGTCGGCGCCGGGCGTGCCGCCCGGGCAGC
The DNA here is from genome assembly GCF_025716945.1 of Geodermatophilus sp. YIM 151500. Taxonomy (GTDB): domain Bacteria; phylum Actinomycetota; class Actinomycetes; order Mycobacteriales; family Geodermatophilaceae; genus YIM-151500. The sequence continues at coordinate 275,446 of NZ_JAOVZT010000003.1, read as the reverse complement.
CGCGGACCTACCGACCCGACGGGGGAGGGGCCTGGGCCGACCCCGGCCCGGAGCGGCGGATCGTCGACGACATGCGGTTCGCCCCCCGGGCGCTGCCCGGGTGGGCCCATCTCGGGCTGGCCGTGCTCGCCCTCGCCGGGCTCGTCGTCGGCGCGGCGACCACGAGCCTGGGGACCGAGGGGATCCTGGAGACCTACGGGCTCGAGGGCACGGTCTTCGGCGCGACGATCGTCACCGCCGTGCTGACCCTCGAGGACCTCTTCCTCACGGTCGAGCCGTTCCGGAAGGGTGTGCCGGAGATCGGGGTCGGCAATGTCATCGGCAGCGTCGTCTTCTCGGTCACCGGGAAGCTGGGCATCACCCTCCTGGCCGGCGGCATCGTCGTGGGCCCGGACGTGCTCGCCTGGCACCTGCCCGCGCTCGTGGCCCTCACCGTCCTCGCGGCCTACCTGCTCTCCACCGGCCGGCTCCAGCGCCGGCACGGCGTCGTCCTGCTGACGCTCTACGCCGCGTACTGGGTCGTCAGCCTGGTCGCGTTCGGCGGGGCACCGGTCGAGCTGGACTGACGTCGTCGCCACCGGCACGGCACCCGTCCCGCCCGTGCCGGCCGGTGTCATGCTCACCGGGCGGCGCCGGTAAAGGTGGCGGCCGACGACCGCCGCGGGCTCGAGGTGAGCTCGCCGACCGGGACGATGGGAGGGACGGCGGCATGCCGGGCTGGGCGCAGACGCTGGTCGGGGTGGGGGGCGGCCTGCTGCTGTGCTGGTCGGTGCTGATGGTGGTGCTGTGGACCCACCGCCCGGACGCGATGCGCGCGCGCGAGCTGCTGCGGCTGCTGCCCGACGTGCTCCGGTTGGTGCGCCGGCTGGCCGCCGACGGCACCCTGCCGCGCGGCGTGCGGGTGCGGCTGTGGCTGCTGCTGGCCTACCTGGTGGTACCGATCGACCTGGTGCCCGACTTCGTGCCGGTGCTGGGCCACGCCGACGACGCGATCGTGGCCGCTCTGGTGCTGCGCTCGGTGGTCCGCCGCGCCGGCGCGTCGGCGGTGGAGCGGCACTGGCCGGGCACTGCCGACGGGTTGGCCGCGCTGCGCCGGGCGAGCCGGCTGCCGGTGTAGCGCCGGCCGGCCCGCCTCGTCGCGGGCGGCCCGGGACCGCCCGACGGAGCATGGGCGTCGGCGGTGGAGGTCAGGGCCGGTCCCGGCCGGCGCCCCACGACGTCACAGCACGGGATGGGCCGGCACACCGCTGCTCTGCTCGATGTCCCGGGCGGCGACGTCGAGCAGGAGGTGCCCCAGCTCCGACAGCGCGCGCGCCACGGCCAGCTCGTCCCCGATCTTCGGGACATCGCGGTCGGCGGGGTTGAGCCGCGCGAGCCCGGTAGCGGTGAGCGACTGGTCTCCGCCCGTGCTCAGCCGGGCGACCGCACGGGTGCGGCCCTCGTCCTCGTCGATGTCGACCTGAACGTTCCACGTCTTCACGGCGGTCATGACGATCCCATCGGTCGGGGTGTGCTGGTCCATTCTGCTGCCGGAGAGCGGTCGCGGGGCCGTCTCGTCCCGGCCCGGGCCGGGAGCCGGTGCGGCCCGGGAGCCGGTCCCCGGACGTCCCGTCGTCCGGGCAGGGCGCGGTGGGCTGTCGGTGCTGCACCGTGAGGAGGACGATGCCTGCACGCCCGGTCCGACCACGGAACCCGCGGCGAGGGGGAGACCGCATGTCCGGCGACCAGTGGATCAAGCTCGTGGCCGTCCTCGGTGCGGCGGCCACGGCCGTCGGCATCGGCGAGCCGCGGTTCCCCGACGCGTCGGCAGCCGCGCCGAGCCAGGTCTCGGGCTCGTCCGCGTCGTCCTTCCGCTACGAGATCGAGGAGGTCTCCGCCGGCGATCTGCCCTACTCCTACCGTCCCGGTTGTCCGGTGCCGCCGGAGGACCTGCGGCTGCTGGTCCTGACCCACCGCACGTTCGACGGGCAGGACGCGCAGGGCGAGATGGTCGTCCACGAGGACTGGGCCGCTCCCGTGGTCTCGGTGTTCTCCGAGCTGTACGACCAGGGCTTCCCGATCGCCCGCATGCAGCTGGTCGACGACTACCAGGGCAGTGATGACCGGTCGATGGAGGCCAACAACACGTCGGCCTTCAACTGCCGGTCGGTGACCGGACGCCCCGGGGTGTGGTCGCGGCACTCCTACGGTGCGGCGATCGACGTCAACCCCGTGCAGAACCCCTACGTCTCCTCCGGCGGCACGGTGCTCCCCCCTGCCGGAGCCGACCACGTCGACCGGACGGGCACCGCGCCCGGGACGATCCACGCGGGCGATCCCACGGTGCAGGCCTTCGCCGGCATCGGCTGGTACTGGGGCGGTGCCTGGACGACCACCAAGGACTACCAGCACTTCTCCTCCGACGGCAGATGACCTCCCACCGTGCCGATCGCACGTGCCCCTCGCCGTCGTGACCACCAGCAGCACCCACCCCGATCGGGGGGCGGACCCGGTCGTCGGGCCCGCGGGTACCGGTCGGGTCAGAGGGGCGGTGCGGACGCGGTGGACCGGCGCGGGATCAGCGTCGGCTGGGCGACCCGGACCCGGTCGTGCTCGTCCGTCGGCCCTGACACGAGCAACTCGAGCGCGGCGCCGGCGATCTGGTCGAAGGGCACGCGGACCGACGTCAGCGGGGTAGGGAGGCGGCCGACGATGGGGATGTCGTTGTACCCGACCAGCGAGACGTCCTTGGGAACGGACAACCCGAGGTTCTCGACGACGGACAGCGCACCGATGGCCGTGTTGTCGTTGACGGCGAACACCGCGGTCGGCCGCGGGTCCAGGCCCATCAGGGAGCGAGCAGCGTCCCCGCCGGACTCGATGCCGAACGTCGACTCGGCGACCCAGGCAGGATCGACGTCCACGCCGGCCTCGGCCATCGCCTGGCGGTAGCCCTCGACCCGGCCTCGGGCGCTCGAGGCGTACCCGGGGCCCGCGATCAGGCCGATGCGGCGGTGCCCGAGGTCGAGCAGGTGCCGGGTCGCCAGGTAGCCGCCGAGCCGGTCGTCCCCGACCGAGGCCAGGCTGTGCCCGTCGGTCCGGAGCGCCAGCACGTAGGGCACGCCGCGTGCGGCCAGCCGACCGGGGAAGTCGTCGCCCAGGCGGGCCGTGGAGAGCACGAGCCCGTCGACCCGGCGCTGGAGCAGGGCCTCCACCGCGGTTCGGTCGGCGTCGGGCTGGTCGTCGGTGGTTGCCACGATGGCGAAGTGGCCCGATCGCCGGCAGGCATGCGCGAGCGACTCGTACAGCATCGCCATCACGGTGTCGGTCAGCCGGGGCACCACCACCCCGATCGACATCGTCGTCCCGCGCCGCAGGCTGGCCGCGGAGGGGTCGCGGACGTAGCCGAGCTCGGCCGCCACGCGCCGGACGCGCTCGGCCGTGCCGCTGTCGGACCGGGGCAGCCGTTCGTCGAGGATGCGGGACACGGTCGACTTGGACACGCCCGCCGCTGCGGCGACATCCCGGAGCGTCACCGGTGCGTGACGGGGACGGATCTGCTGCTCCTCGGCCACGAGTCCTCCCTGAGCTCCCACCCTAGTCCGGAGCAGGCGGCGCCGGTCCCGCCTCCGGAGAAGGCCGGCGCGGGGCGCCGCTCCGGCGTCACGGTCGGACGAGGCCCGGCGCAGGCGTCCGCGCGGCGCCGGCGACGAAGAGTAGCCGTGCACCCGCACCTGTGATCCGGACGACGTCGAGGGGTTGACCTGCATCACATCGGATGGTGTGATGGGAACGTTCCCGCAAACGTTCCGGGACGTCCCCCGAACCCCCAAGGAGCACGACATGTCCGCTCTGGACCTTCGCGGCCTCACCCCCGCCCCCGTCACCGCCTTCACCCGCGACGGCGACGTCGACCACGCCGCCAACGCCGAGCTGGCCCGGTGGCTCATCTCCTTCGAGGGCGTCAAGGGCCTCGTCCTCCTGGGCCACGCCGGCGAGGGCACCTACCTCACCCCCGACGAGCAGGTGGCCCTCATCCGCACCGTGGTCGAGGCCGTCGACGGCAAGGTGCCGGTGATCGCCGGCATCACCACCGAGGGCGACAAGACCGCCGCCGAGGAGGCGAAGCGGGCCGCCGACGCCGGAGCCACCGGTGCCCTGGTCTACCCGTCCCACGGTTGGCTGCGGTTCGGCTTCCAGCCCGGCGCCCCGCAGGGCAGGTACAAGGCCATCCACGAGGCCTCCGGTCTGCAGTGCATCCTCTTCCAGTACCCCGACGCGACGAAGGCGTCCTACGACCTGGACACCCAGCTCGAGATCGCCGCGCAGCCCGGCGTCGTCGCCACCAAGAACGGCGTGCGGAACATGCGCCGGTGGGACACCGAGATCCCGGTCCTCCGCGAGGCGTTCCCGGACCTGCAGATCCTGTCCTGCCACGACGAGTACCTGCTGCCGACCATGTTCGACGTCGACGGCCTGCTCGTCGGCTACGGGAACATGGCGCCCGAGCTGCTGATCGAGCTGATCGCCGCAGGCAAGGCCAAGGACTACGCCACGGCCCGCGCGATCCACGACAAGCTGCTGCCGCTGACCAAGGCCGTCTACCACCGCGGCTCGCACATGGAGGGCACCGTCGCCCTCAAGCTCGCCCTGGTCGCGCGGGGGATCCTCGACCACGCCACGGTCCGCCCGCCGCTGCTGCCGCTCGCGCCCTCGGCCGCGGAGGAGATCACGCTGGCCCTCAAGCACGCCGAGCTGGTCTGATCCCGGCCGGCCCGCCGTCCCGCCCCTCCGACGGTCGCGAGGAATGACGCCATGAGCATCATCAGCAAGGCGAGCAGCACCAGGAAGCCACCCGCCACCGCGCCGCCGGCCTCCCGGCCGGCTGCCGAGCTGGTCGGGCCGCCGCCGGCGGACTCGGCCGGGGCCGACAGCGGGCCGCCGGCCGGCACGGGTGGCACGGGCTCGCGGGCCCGCCGGTGGCTCCGGGTCCTGTCGGTCATGGGCCCGGCCTTCATCGTCGGCGCCTGGCAGTTCGGCCCCGGGAACCTGCTGTCGGCGGTGCAGGCCGGCAACGGGTACGGCTACTCCCTGATCTGGGTGATCGCCGTGTCGACCCTCCTCATGCTCGGCTTCACCGACATGAGCGTGCGCATCGCCCTCTCCGCGAGCGGGTCGCTGATCGGCACGGTCAAGGAGACCCTCGGGCGCTGGGTCGGCACCGTCGCCGGGGTGGGGGTCTTCGGCATCACCCTGATGTTCTCCGTCGGCAACGCCGTCGGCTCCGGCATCGGCCTGTCCCTGCTCTTCGGTGGGTCGCCGGCGGTGTGGACCCTCGCGTGCACGGCCGTGGTGGCCGGGGTGGTGTTCGCCCGCCGCTACTACTCCGTCTTCGAGCGGGCCATGATCGGCATCATCGCGCTCATGGCGGCCGGCTTCATCGCCTCCGCCGTCCTCACCGGCCCCGACTGGTCGGCGGCGGGCGCGGGGTTCGCCCCCACCATCCCCAGCGGCGTCGGCCTGCTGCTCGTGGCCCTGGTCGGCACCAACTTCTCCATCAACGCCGCCTTCTACACCGGCTACGCCACCCGCGAGCGCGGGCTGCGGCGGGACCAGTACCGCGCGATCACCATCGCGGACACCGTTCCCGGCATCGTGGCTCCCGGCGTGATGACCATCCTGGTCATCGTCGTCGCCGCCACCGCGGCCACCCGCACCGGTGTGGAGTCGAGTTCGCTGGGGCAGCTGGCCGGAGTTCTCGAGCCGTTGGCCGGTGACGTCGGCTCGAAGATCTTCGCGCTGGGCTTCTTCGCCGCAGCCTTCTCCTCGATGGTGGCGAACGCGACCGCCGGCGGAACGCTGCTCTCCGACGGGCTCGGCTGGGGCAACTCGCTGGCCCGCCCGCGGGTGAAGGCGCTCATCCTGGTCGTCCTCGCCTTCGGGCTGACCGTCACCCTGGCCGCCGGCGGCCAGTCGCCGGTGCAGCTGCTGATCCTCGCCCAGGCGCTCACCGTGGTGTTCGCGCCGGTGCTCGGGGTGCTGCTGCTCGTGCTGGCCAATCACAAGGGCCTGATGGGGGACCTGCGCAACAAGCCCTGGCAGAACGTCATCGGGGTCCTCGGACTGGTCGCCATCCTGGCCACCTGCTACCGGCTCGTCGTGGGCATCCTGGGCGGCTGACCGTCCCGCCGGCGACCGCCCCGTCCGCGACCCGGACGGGGCGGTCGCTCGTGCGGGACGCGCCGTCCGCGGAGCCGCCAGATCGGGGGTCGGTACGGATGCGCCGAGGCCGGGGGCTCGACGGTCCTTGGCGGGCGCCGCCGCGGGGAGCAGGCTGGAGGAGCCGAAGGGGGTCGCCATGCCCACCGTCCCGTCCCGCGACCGGAGCGACATCGTCGACGAGATCCGGAGGTACGCCGGGGACCGGCTGCCCCCGGAGCAGCAGCGGCTGTTCCTGGCGTTCATCGGCCAGTACTACCGGCGCATCGCCCGCGACGACCTCGCGGCCCGGCCGGTGCACGACCTGTACGGCGCCGCGATGTCGCACCTGACCCTGGCGCTCGACCGGCCGCCGGGCACACCTGCGGTGCGGGTGTACTCCCCGGACTTCGAGGAGCACGGCTTCGGCTCCCCGCACACCGTCGTCGACGTCGTGACCGACGACATGCCGTTCCTCGTCGACTCGGTGACGACGGAGGTCATCCGGCACGGCCTGGGACTGCACCTCACCGTGCACCCGGTCGTCCCGGTACGACGCGACGCCGGACGGCTCGTCGACGTCCTCGACCGGCACGACGCCACGACGGGCACGCTGGCCGAGTCCTTCGTGCACCTGGAGGTCGACCGGCAGACCGACGCCGCGGTGCTGGACGAACTGGGCTCCGACGTCCTCCGCGTCCTCGGCGACGTGCGCGCCGCGGTCGAGGACTGGCCGGCGATGCGGGAGCGCGCGCTCGCCGTCGCCGACACGTTGGACGTCGACGCGGCGGTCCTCGACGAGGCGGACCGGGACGAGGCGGCAGCCCTGCTGCGGTGGCTCACCGACGACCACTTCACGTTCCTCGGCTACCGCGAGTACGAGCTGGGCACGGAGGACGGCGAGGACGCGCTGCGCGCCGTTCCGGGGACGGGCCTGGGGTTGCTGCGCGACAGCCGGAGCCGCCCGGTCTCGCACAGCTTCGCCAAGCTGCCGCCGGAGGTGCGGCAGCGGGCGCGCGAGCCGGGGCTGCTCAACCTCACGAAGGCGAACTCGCGGTCGACCGTCCACCGGCCGAACTACCTGGACTACGTGGGCGTCAAGCGGCTGAGCCCCGAGGGCGACGCGGTGGGCGAACGGCGGTTCCTCGGCCTCGTCGCGAGCGCCGTCTACCGGCAGTCGCCGCAGGACATCCCGGTCCTCCGCCGCAAGGTGCGGGCGGTGCTCGACCGGGCGGGTCACCCGTCCGACAGCTACGACGGGCGGATGCTGCGGAACATCCTCGAGGGCTACCCCCGCGAGGAGCTGTTCCAGATCGACGCCGACGAGCTGTACGAGGCCGCCACCACGATCCTCGACATCCAGGACCGCCAGCGGCTGCGTCTGCTCGTGCGGCGCGACGTCTTCGGCCGCTTCATGTCCTGCCTGGTGTACCTGCCGCGCGACCGGCTCACCACGGCTCTGCGCACCCGCATCGAGGGGATCCTCAAGGCGGCGTTCCACGGTGTGAGCACCCAGTACGCGACCCAGGTGAGCGAATCGGTCCTGGCCCGGCTGCTCATCACCGTCCACACCGAACCCGGCGCCGTCCCGGAGTACGACGTCGCCGAGATCGAGGCCCGGCTCGTCGCGGCGATGCGCTCCTGGACCGACGACCTGTACGACGCGCTGGTCGACCAGCTCGGCGAGGAACTCGGGGTCGACCTGCACCACCGGTACGCCGATGCGTTCCCCGGGGCCTACCAGCAGGACACCTCCGCGGCCGCGGCCGTGGTCGACATCAAGCGGATGGAGGGGCTCGGCGACGGCGACGACCTCGCGATGCACCTGTACCGGCCGCTGGAGGCGGCGCCGGGCACCCTGCGGTTCAAGCTGTTCCGGCACGGCGGGTCCGTCACCCTCTCCGACGTCCTGCCGCTGCTGGAGAACATGGGTGTCCACGTCGTCGACGAACGTCCCTACGTGATCCGACCGTCCGGCGCCGAGCCGGTGTGGATCTACGACTTCGGGCTCCGCCACGAGCAGCTCACCGGTCTGGACACCGACGGGATGCGCGAGCGGTTCCAGGAAGCGTTCGCCATGGTCTGGCGCGGCGAGCTCGAGGACGACGGGCTCAACCGGCTGGTCCTCCGCTCCGGGCTGCGCGGGCGGGAGGTGGCCGTCGTGCGGGCGTACGCGAAGTACCTCCGGCAGGTCGGCGCCACCTTCGCGCTGGACTACACGGTGGCGACCCTGGCCGGCAATCCCGGGCTGGCCCGCCAGCTCTTCGACCTCTTCCAGGCCCGGCTGGATCCCGACCAGGGGGCGGATCGGGACCTGGTGGTCAAGCACCTCGTCCACGACTTCGAGGGCGGACTCGACGACGTCACCAGCCTCAACGAGGACCGCGTCCTGCGCGCGCTGCTCCGGATCGTGGAGGCGACGTCGCGGACCAACTACTTCCAGGTCGGGGCGGACGGCGCGCCCAAGCCGTGGTTCGCGATCAAACTGGCCCCCACGCAGATCCCGGACCTGCCCCTCCCGCGGCCCATGTTCGAGATCTTCGTCTACTCGCCCCGGGTCGAGGGCGTCCACCTGCGCGGCGGGCCGGTCGCCCGTGGCGGACTGCGCTGGTCCGACCGGCCGGAGGACTTCCGGACCGAGGTGCTCGGGCTCATGAAGGCGCAGACGGTGAAGAACGCCGTCATCGTGCCGGTCGGTGCGAAGGGTGGCTTCGTCGTCAAGAACCCGCCCGCGGACCGGGACGCGCTGCGCGCCGAGGTCGTCGCCTGCTACTCGGCGTTCATCCGCGGACTGCTCGACGTGACCGACAACCTCGTGGCCGGTGAGATCGTCCCGGCCCCGCGCGTGGTGCGCTACGACGGGGACGACGCATACCTGGTCGTGGCGGCCGACAAGGGCACCGCGACCTTCTCCGACATCGCCAACGCCATCTCGCGGGAGTACGGGTTCTGGCTGGGTGACGCCTTCGCGTCGGGCGGCTCCTCCGGCTACGACCACAAGGCGATGGGCATCACGGCGCGCGGAGCCTGGATCTCCGTCCAGCGCCACTTCGCCGACCTCGGCGTCGACGTGCAGCACGACGACGTCACGGTCGTCGGCATCGGTGACATGTCGGGGGACGTCTTCGGCAACGGGATGCTGTCGTCGCGGCACGTCCGCCTGGTGGCGGCCTTCGACCACCGGCACGTCTTCCTCGACCCCGATCCCGATCCGTCGGTCGCCTTCGCGGAGCGCGCCCGGCTGTTCGACCTCCCCGGTTCCACCTGGGCCGACTACGACGCCTCGCTGATCTCGGCCGGGGGCGGGGTCTTCCCACGGACGGCGAAGACGGTCCTGCTCTCCCCGGAGGTCCGGTCCCGCCTGGACGTGGCCGAGGAGGTCCTCACGCCGGACGAGCTGATCCGCGCCGTCCTCGGAGCGCCGGTCGACCTGCTGTGGAACGGCGGCATCGGCACCTACGTCAAGGCCTCGACGGAGACCCATGCCGAGGTCGGGGACAAGCGCAACGACCAGGTGCGTGTCGACGCCGCCGGGCTGCGCTGCCGCGTCGTCGGCGAGGGCGGCAACCTCGGGTTCACGCAGCGCGGCCGGGTCGAGTACGCCCTGGGGGGCGGGCGGATCAACACCGACGCGATCGACAACTCCGCCGGCGTCGACTGCTCCGACCACGAGGTCAACATCAAGATCCTGCTCGACCGCGTGGTCGCCGACGGCGACCTCACGGGCAAGCAGCGGGACGCCCTCCTGGGGGAGATGACCGACGAGGTGGCGGAGCTGGTGCTCCGGGACAACCTCGCCCAGACCCGGGCGTTGTACAACGCGCACGCGCAGGCGCGCGCCATGCTGGACGTGCACGTGCGCTTCCTGAGGTCCCTCGAGCGGTCGGGGCGGCTCAACCGGGCACTCGAGTGCCTGCCCACGGACGACGAGCTGGCCGAGCGCGCCGCGACCGGGCGCGGTCTGGTCATGCCCGAGTTCGCCGTCCTGCTGGCCTACTCGAAGATCTGGACCTACGACGAGGTGCTCGCCTCCGGGCTGCCGGACGACGCGTTCCTGTCCGCCGCGCTCGCCGGCTACTTCCCGACGGCCGTCCGGCAGCGGTTCGCCGACCGGCTGCCGGAGCACCCGCTCCGCCGCGAGATAGTCGCGACCTGCGTGACGAACGCGATGGTCAACCGCGCCGGCAGCACGTTCGCCTTCCGCCTGGCCGAGGAGACCGGGCTGCCCGTCCCGCACATCGCCCGTGCGCACATCGCCAGCTGGGAGATCTTCGGGCTGGCGGACCTGCAGGCCGAGATCGAGTCGCTCGCCGACGTCTCGACGGAGGTGCGGATCCGGCTCCTGCTCGAGGTGCGGACGCTGGCCGAACGCGCGAGCCGCTGGCTGCTGCGGAACCGGCGTCAGCCACTGGACATCCGCAGCACCGTTGCGCACTTCGCACCGGCCGTCCCCGCCCTGGCCGACGAGATCCCGCGCCTGCTCGCCGGCTCGGAGGAGGCGGACGAGGCATTCGGCGCCGCGGTCGCACGCTGCACCGGTGACGCGGTCCCGGAACCGCTCGCCCGGCGGGTCGCCACGCTGCCGGCGCTCTTCTCCGCGTTGGACGTCATCGACGTGGCCGGCCAGACCGGTCGCGGTCGGGAGCAGGTGGCCGCCGTCTACTTCGCGCTCGGTCAGGACCTGCAGTTGAACTGGCTGCGCGAGCGCATCCTGCGGCTGCCGAGGGACGACCGGTGGCAAGCCCTGGCGCGGGCCGCGCTCCGCGACGACCTCTACGCCGTCCGGGCCTCGCTGACCGCCGAGGTGCTCGCGGTCGGCGGTGCGCTGCAGGACAGCGCCGCGCTGGTCCGACGGTGGGTCGACCACAACCAGCCGGCGGTCGACCGGTGTCTCGCCGTCCTCCGAGACATCGCCGCCGACGACCGCGCGGACCTGGCGACGCTGTCCGTGGCGCTGCGCGAGGTGCGCGGACTGGTGTCGGGGCGAGCCGGGACGGCCGACCGCTGAGCCGCTCTCGCCGCCCCCGGATGCCGCGGCCCCGGGCTCGGGCCCGGGTCCGGGCTCGGACCCGAGCCCGGGCTCAGGCCGGACGACCCAGCAGCTCGCGCAGTGCCTCGTCGATGACCGCGTTGTCCGGTTCGTGGACGCCGAGACCGGCGAAGTGGCCGTAGACGGTGTCGAGCACGCGCACCTCACCGTGCGGGATGAACTCCGACCACGCCTGCTCGTCCTCCGGCGGGAAGTAGAGGTCGGTGCGGGCGGGCATCGACACGACCGGGCACCGGATCGACCGCAGCGCCGCCTCGGTGTCCCCGTCGAAGCCGGGCGTCTTGCCGACGTCCCCGTTCTCCCAGGTCCACAGCATGGCGAGCAGGTTGTTGGGGTCACGGCCGTCCAGCCAGAAGCCCTCCCAGTACCCGACGAGGAAGTCCTCGAGCGTGGGATAGCCCATCTGCCGGTACGCGCGCTCCCAATAGAACCGTTGCGAGAGCCCCCAGCCGGCGTAGATGCGGGCGAAGGCGCGCAGCCCTCTCATCGGCGGGGCGTCCGGGGGATACAGGCCGTCGTGGAAGGCGGGGTCCAAGGTCAACGTCGCCCGCAGGCTCTTCAGGAACACCTGGTTGTGCTCGCTGGTCCGCGGCGAGCCGACGATCGGCGCGGCCCGTTTCACCATCTCGGGGTGGCTCACCGCCCACTGGTAGGTCTGGGCCGCTCCCATGGAGGAACCCAGGACGAGCTCCAGGGATTCGATGCCCCACTTCTGCGTGAGCAGCCGGTGCTGGGCCTCCACCTGGTCGTGGAAGGTGACCGGCGGGAAGTACGGCCCGTTGAACGGCGGCGGGGTGTTGCTGGGCGAACTCGACAGCCCGTTGTTGATCTGGTTCGGGACGACCACGAAGTACCGGCCCGGATCGCAGGCGGAGCCGGGCTTGATCGTCCACTCGTTCGCGTCGTGCCAGGCGCTGAACCAGGTCGGGTGCAGGATCACGTTGGACCTGTCCGGGGCGAGCGTCCCGTACGTCTTGTAGGCGAGCGTCGCTCCCCGGAGGATCTCGCCGTGCTGGAGCGGGAGGTCCCCCAGCTCGAACAGCTCGTGGTCGGTCGGTGCCGGCATGGCGCGCCTCCGTCCCTCCCGTGGCCTAGCGGCAGCCTGCAACCCGCGAGCGGTCCTGGCAACGGTCCGGCGCCCCGCCGGACGATCGCTCCGGGAGCCCTGCCCTACGGCGGGTCCGGCTCGGGCGCTCACGCCGGTCCGGCTCGACGTGGCGCCCGGTCGTGGACGTCGCGGTGGTGCAGCGCGGCAGCACCGAATGATCCGGCGGACCGTCCTCATGGTGCTGCAGTGCGCCGGTGCGGAGCTCAGAAGGGCGGCTCCTCGCCGGTGCCGCCGACCGGCGCCGCCCAGGGATCGGGTGGGCCGCCCTGCCCGGCCGCAGCGCGACCGTCACCGGCACCGTTCCCGCCGCCGGACCTCGCGCCAGGACCGTCGCCGGAGCGGGCGGCCTTGGCGACCGTCGCCGTCGCGTAGCGGAGCGACGGGCCGATCTCGTCGACCTCGAGTTCGATGACGGTGCGCTTCTCGCCCTCCTTGGTCTCGAAGGAGCGCTGCTTGAGGCGGCCCTGTGCCATCACCCGCGACCCGCGGGTCAGCGACTCGGCGACGTTCTCCGCTGCCTGCCGCCACACGCTGCAGCGCAGGAAGAGCGCATCGCCGTCCTTCCACTCCTGGGTCTCGCGGTCCAGGGTGCGCGGCGTCGACGCGATGGTGAAGTTGGCGACCGCCGCGCCCGAGGGCGTCCAGCGGAGCTCGGGGTCGCTGGTCAGGTTGCCGATGACGGTGATGACAGTATCGCCGGCCATGATCCGGTCCTCCGTGTTGTCGGTGCATCGCTCGGGTGAGCGTCTGCACGCTAAGGAGAACCGCTGACATTTCCGTGCCCGCCGCCGACCGGAGGCCGCCGGCGCCCGCCCCGGCTCCTCGTGGTCCGGTCCCGGGCGCGAGGACCGCGGAGTTGTCCCCGGCACGTGTGACCATCGGTCGTCGGACGGCGCGTCGGCGAGGGGACGGCAGGTGGGAGAGGCGCGGGCCGGGTCGGTCCTGGAGGCCACGCTGGAGCGGATCACGTTCGCCAACGTCCAGACCGGCTACACGGTGGCCCGGGTGGACACGGGGCGAGGCGGTGACCTGGTCACCGTGGTGGGGGCGCTGCTGGGTGCGCAGCCGGGGGAGACGCTGCGGCTGCGGGGGCGGTGGGGAGCGCATCCGCAGTACGGCCGGCAGTTCCAGGTCGAGGACTACACCACCCTGCTGCCGGCCACCGTCCAGGGCATCCGCCGGTACCTGGGCTCGGGCCTGGTCAAGGGGATCGGCCCGCGGCTGGCCGAGCGGATCGTCGACCACTTCGGAGCCGACGCGCTCCGGGTCATCGAGGACGAGCCGGAACGGCTGGCCGAGGTGCCGAACCTGGGCCCGAAGCGGACCCGGCTGATCACCGCGGCCTGGGAGGAGCAGAAGGCCATCAAGGAGGTGATGGTCTTCCTGCAGGGGGTGGGCGTGTCCACCTCGCTGGCCGTGCGCATCTACCGGCAGTACGGCGGTGCCTCCATCGGCGTGGTCCGCGCCGAGCCCTACCGCCTGGCCGGCGAGGTGTGGGGCATCGGGTTCAAGACCGCCGACACGATCGCTGCCGCGGTGGGGATCCCGCACGACAGCACGCAGCGGGTCGAGGCGGGGCTGCAGTTCGTGCTGTCCGAGGCCACCGGGCAGGGGCACTGCTTCCTGCCCGAGACCGAGCTGGTCGCCCGGGCGGTCGACATCCTGCAGGTCCCGGCCGCCCTGGTGGGTCACTGCCTGGCCCTGCTCGTGGCCGAGCAGGGCGTGATCCGCGAGGAGGTCCCCGGTGCGGACGGGGAGCCTCCGACGGTCGCGTTCTACCTCGTCCCCTTCCACCGGGCGGAGGTCTCCCTGTCCGCGGGGCTGCGGAGGCTGGCGGGCGCCGACGTCGACCGGATGCCGGCCTTCGCCGGGGTGGACTGGGACGCCGCGCTGGCCTGGCTGCACCGGCGCACCGGCGTGGAGCTCGCGGCCGCCCAGCAGGAGGCGGTGCGCCTGGCGCTCACCGAGAAGGTCGCCGTGCTCACCGGCGGCCCCGGCTGCGGCAAGAGCTTCACGGTGCGCTCGATCGTCACCCTGGCGGCGGCGAAGCGCGCGAAGGTCGTGCTGGCCGCCCCCACCGGCCGGGCGGCCAAACGGCTGACCGAGCTGACCGGGGTGGAGGCGGTGACCGTGCACCGGCTCCTGGAGCTGCGGCCGGGCGGGGACGCCGCCTTCGACCGGGAACGGCCGCTGCACGCCGACCTGGTCGTGGTCGACGAGTCCTCCATGCTCGACCTGCTGCTGGCCAACAAGCTGGTCCGAGCCGTTCCGCCGGGCGCGCACCTGCTGCTGGTCGGCGACGTCGACCAGCTGCCCTCGGTCGGCGCCGGCGAGGTGCTGCGCGACCTGCTCGCCGACGGCACCCCCATCCCGCACGTGCGGCTGACCCAGGTCTTCCGGCAGGCCAGCCGGTCCGGGGTGGTGACCAACGCACACCGGATCAACGCCGGCAGCCATCCCCAGGTCCGCGGCCTCGACGACTTCTTCCTCTTCGGCACCGACGACGCCGAGGAGGCCGCCCGGCTCACCGTGGACGTGGTGGTGCGCCGGATCCCCGCCCGGTTCGGCCTCGACCCCCGCCGCGACGTGCAGGTGCTCACCCCGGTGCACCGCGGACCGGCGGGCGCCGCCGCGCTGAACGAGCTATTGCAGGAGGCGCTCACCCCGGCCCGGCCCGACCGGGCAGAGAAGCGCTTCGGCGGGCGGGTCTTCCGCGTGGGGGACAAGGTCAGCCAGGTCCGCAACGACTACGACAAGGGCGCGAACGGCGTGTTCAACGGCACCCAGGGTGTCGTCACCGCCATCGACCCGGTCGAGCAGACCCTCACCGTCGTCACCGACGAGGACGAGGCCATCGACTACGACTTCGGTGAGCTCGACGAGCTGGTGCACGCCTACGCCGTCACCGTCCACCGCTCCCAGGGCAGCGAATACCCCTGCGTCGTCATCCCGCTGACCACCAGCGCCTGGATGATGCTGCAGCGCAACCTGCTCTACACCGCCGTCACCCGCGCCAAGCAGCTCGTCGTCCTCGTCGGCTCGCCCCGAGCGCTCGGCCAGGCCGTGCGCGCCACCGGTTCCGGACGCCGGCACACCGCGCTCGCCCACCGCCTCCGCGGCAGGCCGCTCCTCACCGGCTCCGCGCCGGTCGCGCTCGCCGTCGGATCGGGCGGCGACGGCGAGCTCATCGTGGCCAGGTAGCCGGTCGGGGCGAGATGCGCCTCACCCTCAGGGCTCAGGAGATCAGAAGGGTGGCGGGTCGTCCAGCAGGGACGACTCGGTCGCCGACGGTGACCCGGGTGACTCGGGCACCGGCGCCTCGGGCACCGGTGGCTCGGGCACCGGTGTCCCGGTCGCGGGCGGTGTTCCGGGTGGTTCGGGCGCCGGTGGCCGCAGGCCGGGTGGGCGGGTGGTGCGGGTGATGCCCGAGGGGGTGGTCACGTGCAGGGTGCCGTCGTCGTCCATGACGAACCGCCAACCGCGGGCCAGCGTCTTGAGCCGGTGGTGGCTGCGGCACAGGCAGCAGAGATTGGTGCAGTCGGTCTCCCCGCCGCAGGCGTGGGGGACGACGTGGTCGTGGTCGGCCCAGCCCACACGCCGGCCGCAGTTCGGGAACCGGCAGGTGCGGTCGCGCACGTCGATGAACTCGCACTGGGCGGCGGTGGGCCGATAGGCCTCGGTCGCCGTCGGGCGAGCCAGCACCGCGCACCCGAAGTCGCCGTCGGGGTGCTGGGGGCAGCCGCGCCGGGCCAGCTTCTCCAGCTGCTGCGGGGTGGCAGTGGCCAGCAGGCGCCCATCGTCGTCGGTGATCGCCAGGGTCAGCGACCCGCCCGCGGGTGCCTGCAGGCCGAGGGCGCCGAGGCGCTGCAGGAGCTCGCGGACGTGGGCGGCGGTGATCGGGTGGCCGTCGACGTCGCCCGGCGTGGTCGTGGAGCCCTCCAGCCCCGCCAGCGCGGCGGTGACGGAGAGGTGCGCCGTGATCCCGGGCAGGCCGGAGTCGGCCGGGCGGCGGATCAGCAGCGAGAAGACCTCCGCCCGCAACTGCCCGATCGGGCGCGGGTCGCCGTCTTCCTTGAGCATGGCCGCCAGCTGGTCGATCAGGGCGTACCCGGCGGCGGCCTCGTCGGCGGGCAGGTCTGCCGCGAGGGTGGACATCCCCTCCAGGTGCGACGGATAGCTGCGCACGTCGGCCTGCCGCCGCGCGTCCTCGCGGCGGGCGTCGACGGCCGCGGCGTCCAGTTCGAGCAGCAGGGCCAGCGCCCGCCGCCGCAGCCGTCCGGTCGACAGCCGGCCGGCCTCGGGCAGCAACCGGGCCTCGATGGACCGGGCGATCGCGGGGGTGGTGGCGGCCAGCACGTCGGCGAGGACCTTGGCCCGCGGCTCGTCCAGGGTGCCGGCGGCCAGCGCGGCCCAGGTGGCCGGCAGGTTCTCCCGGTAGGTCCGGGCCCGGTGCGCGAGGTGGGCGGCGGTGCCCCGACCGCAGCCGAGCACCACCGCCAGCTCGGGCACGAAGAACTCCGAGACCCCGGGCAGCTCGGCGTCGGGAGCCCACGACCCCTTCCGCGCGCCGGGGTGGTCCGGAGGCGGGTCGAAGTCGTCGGGGGTGTCGTCGGCCAGGCCCAGCACCAGCTCGGCCTCGTAGGCGGCGTCCATCGCCCGGCGGGCCTGCACCCGCTGCAGCTCGGCGGCCTTCTGCTCACGGCTGAGCAGACCGACCGGCAGCCGGCGATCGGGCGGCGGCTGGGCGATCGCCCAGTCGAGCAGCAGGCCCTCGACCGACCGCCGGCCCCGGATCCGCTCCACGGGCCGAACATACGTACGAGGTCCGACAGTTACGGGTCTCATCAGGCGATACGCGATGACCTGGGCCGGAGGTGACCTCGCGGGGGGCTCGAAGGCTCCCTCCGGGGCCCTTTCCGCCGCGATCCCGCGCCCGGTCACGCCCACGGCCGACACGCCCATCGGGCGGACTTCGCCCCGGCTGACCTGCGACTTCGCCAGGAGCAGCCTGATGTGCTTGCGCGAAGCGGATGGAAGTGTCAGTACCCGCTCGTAGCGTCCGGGTCGACATCTTCCCCATGTCGGCAAGGAGCTCACCATGGCCGTCTCCGGCCTCAAGACCCGTCAGCCCACCGGCCGTGTGCCGTGGCCGTGCATCCTCCTCGAGGGCGACGAGAAGGCGGGAAAGAGTTGGTCCCTGGCCCAGTTCAGTGCCAGCGACCGGATCGGCGCGCTGTACTGGATCGACCTCAACGAGGGGGCCGGCGACGAGTACGGCGCCATCCCCGGCGCGAACTATCAGATCATCGAGCACGACGGCTCCTACGCCCAGGTGCTGGCCGCCGTCCAGATGGTGAAGGCCGAGGCCCGTCGTGCCGCTGACGCCGGTGAACCGCCGGTGGTGCTCGGCATCGACACCGGCTCGGCCATCTGGGACGGCCTGAAGGACTGGGCCAGCGGCCGCGCGGCCAAGTCGGCACGCAACCGCGAGCTGCTCAAGCGCGACCCCAACGCCGAGATCACCATCAGCCAGAACCTGTGGAACGACGCCGGCGCCCGCTGGCGCAAGTTGCAAACCGAGCTGCTCACCTTTCCGGGCATCGTCGTCGTGACCGCCCGGGGCAAGGAGGTCACCGAGGTCGACGCCAACGGACGCCCGATCGAGGGGCAGAAGACCTGGTCGGTGCAGACGCACCGGGAGTTCCCGTACGCGGCGACGGTGTGGATGCGGTTGCGCCGCGGACGACGGCCGCTGATCGTCGGCGCGCGCAGCGTCCACGTCGGGATCAAGCCCAACGACGACCCCGCCAAGGAGGTCACCGACCCGGCCGCGACCGGCCGGCTGCTCGAGTGGTTGGTGTTCGACGCGCTCAAGTGCGACCCGGGCACCGCGCACGTCCGCGACCTCGTCTCCTTCCACGGCGGCGGGCTGCTCGACCACGAGCGGACCGAAGAGGCCCGGACGGGCCGCTCGGACCGGCGGGACGAGCCGGACGTCGCCGACCTGGTCGCGCGGATCGGCGACGCCGGGAACGACGACGAGCTGCGCGAGGTGTGGGCCGAGGCCAACCGCGGCGCCGTGCTCCAGGTCGAGGTGCCGACCCCCGGCGGCTCGTACACGGTCGCGGAGCTGATCGCGGCCCGGCACGAGGAGTTCGTCGAGGCGTCGATGGCGGCTCACCCAGCCGGACGCCGCAGGGCTCCGGCCGCTGCGCAGGCGCCCGCCGCGGTCGGGGAGTCCGACCGCCCCGCCGTCGCGGCCGGCCCTCCGGCCACCAGCGGGGAGGCAGCGCCTGCGAACCCGCTGCTGGAGGCATCGCCGACCCCGGACGACCCGCGGGAGCGACGGCTCACCGCCGCCCGCCGGGGCGTGCTCGCCAGCCTGCAGAACCTGGGGGTGACGGGGGAGGAGATCGGTGCCCGCTTCGGCCGGCCCGTCGAACACGTCGCGACCAAGCGCCTGACGGCACTGGTGCGCGAGGTGATCGCCACGCAGCGGGCCGGCCTCGCGGGGCAGCAGGAGATCGTCGCGTGAGCTACGTCGCGGGAGCGGGGCCGGTC
This sequence comes from Geodermatophilus sp. YIM 151500, assembly GCF_025716945.1. Taxonomy (GTDB): domain Bacteria; phylum Actinomycetota; class Actinomycetes; order Mycobacteriales; family Geodermatophilaceae; genus YIM-151500. The sequence goes on along the minus strand of NZ_JAOVZT010000003.1, from coordinate 256,550 downwards.
CGCCGGCCCCGCTCCACCCCTCCAGGACCGAGGACGACGCCATGACCGCCGTCCTGCCCGACCGCCCCACTGCCGCCGAGCGGCGGACCGCGCCGAGCCTTGCCGCCGCGGTCCGGGACCTCGACAGCCGCCGGGCCCGCTCCCGCCAGCGCATGATCGGCGCCTCCGAGCTCGGCGAGTGCCGGCGCCGGGCGGCCTACCGGATCGCCCGCCGTCGTCCGACCAACACCCGCGCCGGGCTGCAGGCCTTCATCGGCTCCGAGCTGCACCGCGGCGTGCTGCGTGCGCTGCGCCGCCAGTACGGCGGCCTGACCGAGGTCGGGCTGAAGGGGGAGCAGGTCCGGGGCCGCTGCGACTGGTGGCATGCCCCGGTGGTGGAGGACCTCAAGACCACGTCCCGGTTCGGGTTCGAGCGGGTGCTGACCCGTGGGGTCCCGGTCCGGCACTGGTTCCAGGTCGCCGTCTACGCCTGGCTGCTGAGGACCGGGCGGACCGCCGACCGGCGGCTCTCCGTCGGCACGGCGCAGGGCGTCGACGGGCTGCGCATCCGCTACCTGTCCCGCGACTCGGGCGAGGACGTCGTCTTCGAGGCCGACCACGACCCGGCGCTGACCGCCGAGGCGCTCCTGTGGCTCACCGACGTATACGCCACCGTGGAGGACGAGGGGGTCGACGCCGTCCCCCGCGACGGGTTCGGCCCCGGGGTGGACACCATGTGCGACTGGTGCCCCTTCCTCGACCTCTGCTGGGGCCCGCCCGTGGACCCGGAGACGGAGGGTGCGGTCTCACGCCAGTCCCGTCTCACGGTCACGGACTCCGACTACGTCGCCGCCGTCCACGACTACGACACCTGGCGGGCCGCCGAGAACGAGGCCAAGCGGCACAAGGAGTTTGCGCGGGAGCGGCTGCGCGGACGCTCCGGGCCGGCGGACGACCTGCACTGCGAGTGGTCCGGAGGCGGCCTGCGCAGGCAGGTGGACAAGGACGCCGCGGTCGAGCGGCTGGTCGAGCTGGGCGAGGTCCTGCCGACCCGGACGACTCGCAGCCCGCAGACGATCCGCGTCACGCGGAACGGCAGCCGGAGGGACTGAGCGCCTGGCGCGTCCGGACGCCGGACGGCCCGGCTCGCCTCGTCGGCAAGTCAGGCGCGGCATCTTGCCAGACGACCGAACACGTGTTCGAATCAATGGGTCGACAGGCGGCCGCACCGGTGCCCGGCAGTGGTCATCCGGGGCCGGTCACCCAGGTCGGCCCCGACTCCCGGGAGGCTCTGATGACGACCGTTCCCACGCCCACCCATCCGTTCGCCCGAGCCGTCGGCGATGTCGCCTGGCGCTGCGAGTGCGGGAAGACCCGGAAGGCCGCCGTGCACCGCGGCGCGGCGAGCCTGAGGCGGCCGGCCGGGTCGGCACCGGGGACCACGGTCACCGTGCCGACGTCCAAGCTCACCGCCGGCGAACCGGTGTTGACCACCGACGTCGTCGGCACCGACTTCGGCCTCCCGCTGGTCCGCCCCACCAAGAGCAGGCGAGAGAGCCGGGTCCGGGTCGTGCGCTCGCACTGCAGGGCGCACGGGGGAGTGGTCGTGTGGTTCACCGACGGCACCAAGACCCCGCCGATCCACGGGCGCACGGCGTGGATCGTCGCCGAGCCCGACCCGACGGCGCAGATGCCGGTGTCCGTGCCGGCCTGACCCGGGCCGCGAGTCCGAGGGTCCCGGTGGATGCCGGTCCGGACGGCCGCGTCGTCCTGCCCGGACGCCTACGTGACGCACGACGGCCGTCGCGACATCGGCGCTCCTACCCGACCCGGGGCACCACGATGTCGTTCATCCCCGTCACCCGGGCCCGGCGTTCCGGCCGGACCACCGGCGCGTCGGCCGCGCCGCGCCGAACCACCGAGGGAGCTGGTCGAGCAGGTCGGTCTGGTCTGCCCCGATCCACGCCACGTGGCCGTCCGGCCGCAGCAGCACGGCGGGCACGTCCAGCTCCTCGCTGACGTCCACGACGTGGTCGACCCGATCGGACCACCCCGCCACCGAGAGCCGGCCGGTCTGGTCGAGCAGCAGTCCGCGACCGCCGTGCATCAGCTCGTAGAGGCGCCCCTGCCTCAGCCCCACGTCCCGCAGACGGCGGCCGAGCAGTTCGTGCCCGTCGCCGAGGTCGTAGCGGACCCCGATCGCGGTGATCTTCTCGATCAGGTACCGGTTGACCTCCTCGAGGTCCATCAGGTCCGACACCAACCGGCGCACCGCCTGCGGCCCCGGCTCGGTGGACATGAGTTCCATCTGCGCCCGGGAGTTGTTCAGGACGTCGGCGGCCACCGGGTGCCGTTCGGCGTGGTAGGTGTCCAGCAGCCCCTCCGGGGCCCAGCCGACTACCTCGGCGGCCAGTTTCCAGCCGAGGTTGAACGCGTCCTGGAGGCCGAGGTTGAGGCCTTGGCCGCCGGCCGGCGGATGGACGTGCGCCGCGTCACCGGCCAGCAGCACCCGCCCGACCCGGTAGCGCTCGGCCTGCCGGGTGGCGTCACCGAAGCGGGAGAGCCACCGCGGCGAGTGCACGCCGAAGTCGGTCCCGGCGGTCACCTGCAGTTGCTGCCGGAAGTCGTCGAGGGTCGGCGGGGCCGAGCGATCCTCGGCCACCCCCGCGGCCGGCACGACGACGCGGTACACCCCGTCCCCGAGGGGCGTGGCACCGAACCGCTTTTCGGTCGTGCGGACATCGGCAACCACCGCGGCCACCGTCGCCGGCGGCACGGCCACCTCCATCTCGCCCAGCAACGTCTCGACCCGGGCGGGTTCACCGGGGAAGCCGACGCCGAGCAACCTGCGCACCGTGCTGCGGCCGCCGTCGCACCCGACGAGGTAGCGCGAGCGCAGCCGTGTGCCGTCGGCCAGCTCGACGGTCACCCCGGAGTCGTCCTGGCCGAGCCCGACCAGTTCGCTGCCGCGCCGGATCTCGGCGCCGAGCTCGCCCGCGCGCTCGGTCAGCAGGCGATCGGTAGTGGTCTGGGGGATGCCGAGGACGTACGGGTGCGCGGTGTCCAGCCGGTCGGGTGCGGGCTTGTCGATGCCGGCGAAGAAGCCGCCGAGCGGATACCGCCGGCCGAGTGCGAGGAACCGGTCCAGCAGGCCGCGCTGGTCCATCACCTCGATGCTGCGCACGTGCAGGCCGAGCGCGCGGACGGACCTGGTCGGCTCCGCGTCCTTCTCCAGCACGAGCACGTGAGCGCGGTGCAGCCGCAGTTCGCCTGCCAGCATCAGCCCGGTCGGCCCGCCGCCCGCGATGATCACGTCGATCATGGATCCCCTTCGACATGGACATCGGCGGCTCGATCTCGAGGGTCGTCAGGCCGGCGTCCGTGACCGGAGGCGCAAGCGCCGGACGATCAGGTGGTCGACCCCGAACCGACCTGAGCCGGTCACCGCCAGGACGAGGCCGAGCAGCCCGACCGCGATGACCAGCTCGGGGCCGTTGCGGTCCATGGCGTACAGGCCGCTCGTGTGCACGAAGAACCAGGCGCCGGCCATGTTCAGCGCCATCAGCACGCCGATGATCGGCACCACGGCGCCGACGATCATCGCGATCCCGCCGACGAACTCGAAGAGCACGTTCGCCGGCCCGGTGACCGAGGCCAGTGGGATGTCCATCTGCGCGAAGAGCCGCCCGATACCGGCGAGGCTGCCGCCGACGTCGTACATGAGCTTGGCGTGCCCGATCATCAGCACGCCGAGGCCGATCCGGCCGACGAGCAGGACGACGTCGCGGATGGCCCGGATCCCGGCGGGGTTCCGGAGCACGTTGGTGCGGTCGGTGGTGGTCATCGTCATGTCCTCCGAACTGGTGCGCTGCCCGGTACGACTCCGTCGTGGGCCCCGCCTCATCGGCGTCGGCCCGTCAGGTCGGGTTCGCGCCGTGCGGATGCGACGCTAGGACTTCGAGCGGACTCGAGGTCAAGGCCCGCCCGGGCCCGTCGGGTCACGGAGGATTGCTAGGGCCGCGGTCGATCAGGGCGGCGAGACCGTCCAGGGTGCGGGCGAGGCCGAACCGGGAGGCGCGGACGGCTGACGAGGCGCAGCAGCCCTCCTGAACCCCGCGCCGGGCACGACCACGGCCGGCCCGGGTCGGCGCGCGCCGGTCCGCTCATGTGCAGGTCCGGCTCCGCAGGGGGTCGCACCCGGGCGGAGGCCCTTCACAACCTCGGTGGTGCGGAGCACGCTGATCTGCGCAGTCGGAGGTCTCTGTCCCTGCACCAAGGGGTGATGGGCCGTGAGTGCAGTCGCCGCCACGTTCGAGCCGAGGCTGGCCCCGTGCGGACTCACGCGCGGAGGTGAGCGGTACCTGACCGAGGACCACCAGGGGCTGATCACCGAGGAGCTCCGCTTCTCCTGCGGCTGCTGCAGCACCCGGGAGGAGTTCCACGACGGGAGCTTCCACCACATGGTCGTCCACCACCGGGGCAGGGTGCTGGCCGACGAGGAGTGGCGCGGTGAGTGACGGCGTCATACGCGCCGCGCACGACGTCCTGATCGTCGGGGGAGGCGGTGCGGGACTGCGCGCCGCCATCGCCATCGCAGAGGTCGACCCCCGGCTCGACGTGGCCGTGGTGTCGAAGGTCTATCCGATGCGCAGCCACACGGTCTCGGCCGAGGGCGGTGCCGCCGGTGTCATCGCCGCCGACGACAGCCTCGACGAGCACTGCTACGACACGGTCTCCGGCAGCGACTGGCTCGGCGACCAGGACGCCGTAGAGGCCTTCGTCCGGGAGGCTCCCGAGGAGCTCCTGCGGCTCGAGCACTGGGGTTGCCCGTGGAGCCGGCGGCCGGACGGCCGCGTCGCGGTCCGCGCGTTCGGCGGGATGAAGAAGAAGCGCACGTGGTTCGCCGCCGACAAGACCGGCTTCCACATGCTGCACACGCTCTTCCAGACGTCGCTGAAGCACGGCGAGGTCACGCGCTACGACGAAGAGTTCGTGACCCGGCTGCTGGTCGACGACGGCCGGGTGCACGGCGTCGTGGCGATCGGCCTGCTGACCGGACGGATCCAGGCGCTCACGGCGAAGGCCGTCGTCCTGGGCACCGGAGGCTGCGGCAAGGTCTTCCCGTTCACCACGAATGCCAACATCAACACCGGCGACGGCATGGCCCTGGCCTATCGCGCGGGTGCGCCGCTCAAGGACATGGAGTTCGTCCAGTACCACCCGACGGGGCTGCCGTTCACCGGCATCCTCATCACCGAGGCCGCCCGGGCCGAGGGCGGGTGGCTGATCAACAAGGACGGCTACCGCTACCTGCAGGACTACGACCTCGGCAGACCGACGCCGACGCCCGAGCTCCGCAGCATGGAGCTCGGCCCCCGCGACCGCCTGTCGCAGGCCTTCGTGCACGAGGTCGAGAAGGGCCGCACGGTGGACTCGCCCTACGGCCCGATCGTCCACCTCGACCTGCGCCACCTCGGCGCGAAGCTCATCGACACGAAGCTCCCGTTCGTCCGCGAGCTGTGCCTGAAGTACGAGCGGATCGACCCCGTGCACGAGCTGATCCCGGTACGCCCGGTCGTGCACTACATGATGGGCGGGGTCTCCACCGACATCGACGGAGCGACCCCCCTCGCGGGGCTGTACGCCGCGGGGGAGACCGCGTGCGTGAGCATCAACGGGGCCAACCGGCTGGGCTCCAACTCGCTGCCCGAGTGCCTCGTGTTCGGCGCGAGGGCCGGGAGAGCGGCGGCGGAGTACGCCTCCGCTGCGGGCAGGACCCCTGCCGTCGTCGAGGCCCAGGCCGGCGACGAGGTGCGCCGTCTGGAGCAGGACCTGCTGGGCAGGGGGCCGGGCGGTGAGAGCATCGCCGCGCTCCGGGACCAGATGCAGGCCGCCATGGAGGAGGCCGCCGGCATCTTCCGGACCGGGCCCACCATGGCCAAGGGCGCGGACACCCTCGCCGAGCTGCAGGAGCGCGTCGGCAACGTCGGACTTGCGGACACCAGCCGTTCGTTCAACACCGAGCTCCTGGCCGCCCTGGAGCTGGCCAACATGCTCGATATCAGCGAGTGCATCCTCCAGTCCGGTCTGCAGCGCGAGGAGTCCCGGGGGGCGCACCAGCGCACCGACTTCCCGGCGCGCGACGACGAGCGCTTCCTGACCCACCTGCTCGTCCACCGCGAGTCCGACGGGACGGCGCGGGTCGACCGCTCCCCGGTGACCATCACCCGCTGGCCCCCGGGCGAGCGGGTCTACGGCAGGTAGCCATGGCGGACAGCATCCGGCTGAGGGTGTCCCGGTACCGGCCCGACACGGACCCGGAGCCGCACTGGCAGGAGTACGACGTCCCCCTGCGGAAGGAGTGGACGGTCCTCGACGGCCTCAACCACGTCAAGAACGAGGTCGACACCACCCTGTCGTTCCGCTGGTCGTGCCGGATGGGGATCTGCGGCAGCTGCGGCATGAACGTCGACGGCGAGCCCCGGTTGACCTGCGCGACGTTCCTCTCCGACCACGCGCCTGGCCCGGTCACGGTCGAGCCCCTCGCCAACTTCCCCGTCGTGCGTGACCTCGTGGTCGATCTGTCCGACTTCATGGCGAAGCTGCCGCGGGTCAAGCCCTGGATCATCCACCCCGACGACCACCGGACGGTGGAGCCCGACGTGGAGTACCTCCAGACGCCGGAGCAGCTGGACGCCTACAAGCAGTTCAGCATGTGCATCAACTGCATGCTCTGCTACGCCGCCTGCCCGGTCTACGGCCTCGACCCCGAGTTCATCGGGCCGGCCGCCATCGCGCTCGCCGAGCGGTACGACCTCGACTCCCGCGATCGCGGCGAGCGGGAGCGTCTCGACGTCCTCGTCGAGCACGACGGCGTCTACGGCTGCACCTTCGTCGGCGAGTGCACCCGGGTGTGTCCCAAGCACGTGGACCCCGCGGCCGCCATCCAGCGCTACAAGCTGAAGGCGGCGATGGAGACGGTGAAGGCCTTCCTGCTGCCACGGGGGGCACGATGACCCGCTCCGGAGGCGCGACGACTCCCTCCCGCGGCACGCCGACTCCCTCCGGGGGCACGCCGACCGGCTTGCGCCTCTACCGCCCGCGCGTCTCGACCTGGTGGTGGACGCGCAAGCGGTCCTACCTCGTCTTCGTCATGCGCGAGCTGAGCAGTGTCTTCGTCGCCTGGTTCGTGGTGTACCTGCTGTTCCTCGTCCACGCCGTCGGCCGGGGCGAGGCGGCCTACCTGCGCTTCCTCGACTGGGCCGCCTCGCCGTGGGTGACCCTGCTCAACGTCGTCGCGCTGGCCTTCGTGCTGCTGCACGCGGTGACCTGGTTCGCCCTCACCCCGCAGGCGATGGCGGTGCGGGTCGCGGGCCGGACGGTGCCGCCCGTCCACATCATCGCGGGGCAGTACACCGGCCTGGTGGTCGTCTCCGGTTTCGTCCTGTGGCTGGTGACCCGGTGAGCAGGCGGCGGGTCCAGCCGCTCGTGTGGCTCGCGTTCAGCGCGGGCGGGGTGGCGGCGGCGGTGCTCCTCCCCAGCCTGGCCCTCCTGTTCGGCCTGGCCTTCCCGCTGGGCTGGCTCGACCCGCCCGACCACCAGCACCTGCTCGCCGTCGTCGGGCACCCGGTGACCTTCGTGGTCCTGCTGGGCACCTTCGTGCTGCTGCTGGTGCACAGCGCCCACCGCTTCCGCTACACGCTGTACGACGGTCTGCAGATCAAGAAGAAGCGGACCGTCGCGGTGCTCTGCTACGGCGCGGCCGTCGTCGGCTCGGGTGCGACGCTCGCCGTGCTCTGGGCGGCCGCCTGACGGGCGGCCACGGCAGCGGGGCGGGCTGCGCCGTCCGGACGACCGGTTCGATGTGGGCGAACGCGCTCCGGGCGTTCCAGGTGGGAAAGGCCCGCACGAGCTGCGCGGGACCGGCGAGACGGATCCGGCGATCGCACGTGGCCTCGGCCCAGCTGAGCCGGCCGGCGTGCCACTTCACGAAGGCCTCGGACTCGGCGGTCACGTACAGGTCCTCGTCGAGGCCGGGGTACTCCTTGCAGATCTCGGTGTCGCCGCGCTCGATGATGAGCCAGTACCGCTCGTGCCGGGCGCGACCGGTGAAGTCGAAGCGGATGACGACGCGTCCCGCCGGGAGCCGGTCCCGGCGGAGCGCGTTGCACATCGACCACAGTGCCACGAAGGGATCGAGGTGCTCGGGAGCGATCTCGAGCCAGTGGGCGCCCCACTCGCCGAGCGACCTGCAGACGGTGAACAGGTCGCGACCCGCGGGGGTGAGCTCGTACCGGCGCCCGCGCCCGTCGGCCTTGGCGGTCGACTCGACGATGCCGAGCCGTTCGAGGTGCTTGAGGCGCTGCGACAGCAGGGTGCGGGAGAGCCCGGGCGCGCCCTCTAGGATCTCGCCGAAGGTTCCGCAGCCCACGTGCAGGTTGCGGATGATCAGTGGCGTCCAGCGCTCGGCGAAGATCTCGGCCCCGCGGGCGATGGGGCAGTACTGGCCGTACGTCCGCACGACACCACTGTCGCGCCGTCGGCCCCGCCTGAGAAGTCCAGATTCGTGACTGCACAGCCGCCGTCCCCGGTAGTGCGATGACCCCGTCGAGCACCTCGCCGTGCGGGGCGGCGGTCACAACGTGGCGGGCATCGCGCTCTGCGACGACGGGCTCGTCGTCGACCTCTCGCCGATGCGAGCCGTGCTGGTGGATCCCGTCACCCGGACGGCCCGGGTGCAGGGTGGCGCCCTGTGGGGCGATGTCGACCACGAGACGCAGGCCCACGGGCTGGCCACGACGGGGGGCATCGTGAGCCACACCGGTGTCGGCGGGCTCACCCCGGGCGGTGGCATCGGCTGGCTCATGCGCAGGCACGGGCTGGCCGTCGACAACCTGCTCGCCGCCGACGTCGTCACGGCCGAGGGCAGCATCGTCCGGGCGTCGACCTACGAGCACCCCGACCTGTTCTGGGCGCTCCGAGGCGGCGGTGGCAACTTCGGCGTCGTCACGTCCTTCCAGTTCGCGCTGCACCCCGTCGGCCCGACGGTGACGGCCGGGCCGGTGTTCTGGGCGGCCGACGACACCGCCGACGTGCTGCGCTTCTACCGGGACTTCGTCGCCGACGCTGCCGACGAGCTCGGCACGGTCGTCAAGTTCGGGACCGTCCCGCCGCTTCCGGTCATCCCCGAGGAGCTGCACTGGCGGCCCGCGATCGCCGTCGGCTGCTGCTACGCGGGCGGGGTCGAGGCAGGCGAGCGCGCCCTGCGGGACCTGCGCGCGTTCGGGTCACCGCTCATCGACCTGATCTCCCCGATGCCGTACGCCGACCACCAGCGGAGCATCGACGACACGGTTCCCCACGGGTGGCACTACTACTGGAAGGCCACGAACCTCGACGGCCTCTCCGACGAGGTGATCGACGCCGTCGCCGGTCACGGCTACGCCGCCCGCTCGCCGCGCTCGTACGCGGGGATGTTCCACTTCGGGGGCGCCGTCGCCCGAGTCCCGCGTGGTGCCACCGCCTTCGGAGGTCGCGAAGCCCCCCACGCCGTCGTCATCGATGGCGTGTGGCTCCCCGATGAGTCCGACGAGCTCGGCGCGGCCGAGACCGCCTGGGTGCGGGCATTCCTCGACGCGCTCGAGCCGCACCCCGCCGCCGGCGTCTACGTCAACTTCCTCGACGCCGACGAGGGCACCGTCCGCGTCCGCGAGGCGTACGGCGACCAGAACCATCGACGGCTCGCGGAGGTGAAGGCGAAGTGCGACCCCGACAACGCCTTCCACGTCAACCAGAACATCCCGCCCGCCTGAAAGGGGGAGGGTGCCCGTCCGGTTCGCCGAACCGAGGACCGGTCGCGCCCTCCTCGACGGACGACCCGAGGCCGGGACGGGGCGATGCCGCGGGACACCTGTGGACAGGGTCCCGCGGCAGCGGGTGGGATCAGGACGTCGCGATCTCGACGAGGGTGCCGACGAGGGCCTCCGGAGCGGTCACGTGCGCCGCGTGACCCGCCTCCACTTCGATCACCCGCCACTGCGGGTCGGCGGAGATCCGCTGCACGTACGCCGGTACGGGTTGGCCGTGCTTGCCCTCGCTGCACAGGACGTAGGTCCGCGGCGGCTCCACGGCCGCGTCGTCGACCAGGTGCAGCGGTTGCGTCAGGGTCCGCAGCGGGTGGGGCACCATCCGTGCGACCGTCCAGGCCACGGCGGCAGGCAGCCCCGGGGGTAGGGGGTCCGGGAAGGGAGGCGGGATCCGCCAACCGTCACCGCGTGACCGGGCCGCTGCCGCGTACTCCGCCGCCTCCTCCGGCTCCAGGAGGTCGAACTCCGACTGACCGTCCAGCGGGACGTCGGCGTCCAGGTAGACGAGTTGTGCCAGCCGGTCGCGTTCCCGGTCCGCGACCCCGGAGATGACCATGCCGCCGTAGCTGTGCCCGACGAGGACCACGTCCCGGAGGTCCTCGTAGCGGAGCACGGCCACGACGTCCTCGACGTGCGTGTCGAGATCGATCCCGGGGTGGGCCAGGTGCGCCCGCTCACCCAGTCCGGTCAGGGACGGGGTGAAGACCTCGTGTCCCGCGTCGCGCAGCAGCGGGCGCACCCACCGCCAGGCGTGCGCCCCCGACCAGGCTCCGTGGACGATGACGAAGGTAGCCATCACTGCGCTCCCGACCGTGGGCGACCGGCGCGTGGGGATCGACCCATCGTTCAGCGGTGGACGGAGCGGGGCAAGGAGCGCGCGGAGCGCACTCCACCGCCCGCCGACCGCGTCCGCCCGACCCCTGCGGGCGGTGCCTAGGCCGGGCCGAGCAGCAGCGCGAGCTGCGCGTCGAGCGCGGCGACCGCCTCCTCCTCGGCGAGCTGCCGCGACAGCAGCTGCAGCCCGAGGCCGTCGACGAGCGCGAGGAGCCCGGCCGCCGCACGTTCCGGGTCGACGCCGTCCCTCCCGGCCGCTCGCACCTGGTCGGCGAGGAACGCGCGCATCTGTGCGGCGGACTCGCGCAGCCCGGACGCGAGCGACGGCTTCACCGCGGCGTAGGCGAGGAAGGCGAGCACGACGTGGTTCTCGAGCCGGCGCGTCTCGTCGAGGGGCAGCACCTCGAGCAGCAGGTCGCGGACGAGTCGGTACGGCGACGTCGGCACGGCCGCCGCCTGTGATCGTTCGCGGATCCGGTCCACGACCATGCCGAGGGCGAACGTCATCATCTCGTCCTTGGTGCGGAAGTAGTGCTGCACCATCCCGGTCGAGACGCCTGCCTCGGCCGCCACGTGCCGCAGGCTCACCGCTTCCAGGCCACGCGTGGCCGCGAGCCGCATCACCGCGTCGGCGAGCAGTTCCCGGCGCTCGCGGTGGTCGACCGTACGGGACATGCCGCAGACCATACATTGCGACTGTATTGTGACTCGATTGCGTTGCAGCTGTATTGCCTACGGAGGGGTGTGCCCATGCCCGTGCTCGAGTTGACCGCGATCGACCCGGGACGGCGGGACCTGGTCGGCGGGAAGGCCGCCGGCCTCGCCGAGCTGATCCGGCTCGGCGAGCGCGTGCCGGACGGTTTCTGCGTCACGACCGAGGCGCATCGCCGTGGCGACGTGCCGCGGGCCGAGGTGCTCGCGGCGTACGACCGGCTCGGCGGCGGGCCGGTGGCGGTCCGGTCCAGTGCCACCGACGAGGACCTGCCGGACGCGAGCTTCGCCGGCCAGCACGAGACGTACCTGGCGGTGACCAGCGCCGAGGAGCTGCTCGAGGCGATCCGCGCCTGCTGGGACTCCCTGCACGCCGGACGAGCGATGGCCTACCGTGCAGCCGCCGGGGTCCGGCACGACACCGCACGCATGGCGGTCGTCGTCCAGAAGATGGTCGACGCCGAGGTCGCGGGCGTGCTGTTCACCGCCAACCCGCTCACCGGGTCACGGAGCGAGGCCGTCGTCGACGCCGCCCCGGGACTCGGCGAGGCGGTCGTCGAGGGGACGACGAGGGCCGACCACTACGTGCTGGACGGCGCTGCCCCGGAGGAACGGGGCTGTCTCACCCCGGCCCGGCTGGCGGAACTGCGCGACGTCGGACGGCGGCTGCAGCACCGGCTCGGCGGGCCGCAGGACGTCGAGTGGGCCTATGACCGGAACGGCAGGTTGTGGCTGCTGCAGTCGCGGCCGATCACCACGCTGTTCCCGGCGCCTCCGGAGAGCATGAACCCGGGACCGCGGATGTACGTCGAGTTCGGTCACGTCCAGGGCATGCTCCGGCCGGTCACGCCGATGGGCATGGCGACGCTGAAGTCGATGCTGGCGGGCATGCTCGCGTCGTTCGGCCTCACGGTCGAGATCGTGGACGTCGGCGGGCGGCTGTACGGGGACCTGACCGACGCGATGCGCGACCCGTCGACCCGGCGGCGGCTGGTGAAGCTCATGGCCGTCGACTTCGGCCCGCGCGCGCAGGCGGTGACCGAGCACATGCTCGACGATCCGCGGTTCGCCCCGGGGCGGGCCTCCCGCCGGCGCGGCACCGGCGCGCTGAGGACGGGGCCGCGGGCGGTGGTCGGGATCCTGCGCGCGCTGACCCGGCCCGCGGCGGCTCGGGCACGCGTGTTCGGCGAGATCGAGCGCCTCCGGCGGCAACCGGTGGCCGACCCGTCCACGGCCGCGGAGCTGCTGGACCTGGTCGAGGAGCGATCGGCTGGGAGCGCACGGCTCGACGGGGTCATCTGGCCCGTCGTCAGCGGACTCCTGGTCTCGGCCGCGCTGCCCCCGCTGCTCGAGGGGATCGCGAGCGCCGACGAGGTGCGCACCGTGCTCGGTGGCATGCCGCACAACGTCACGATCGAGATGGACCTCGCGCTCTGGCAGGTGGCCCGGCGGGCCGCGCCCTACCGCGAGATGCTGCTGGGCACGCCGCCGGACGAGCTCGCCGCTGCCTACCTGGACGGGGAGCTGCCGGACTGCGGCCTGGGCGCGTTCCTCGACATCTACGGCATCAGGTCCGTCGGGGAGGTCGACGTCGGCGTGCCGCGCTGGTCGGAGGATCCGACGCCGGTGTTCGCGATGCTCGCCAACTACCTGCGCGTCACCGATCCCGAGCAGGCCCCCGACCGGAGGTTCGAACACGCCGCCGCCCGGGCCGAGGCGATGCTCGACGAGCTCGTCCAGCGGACACGACGCAGCCGCCGGGTGCGCGGTCGGCTCGCGGCCCTCTTCCTGCGCCGGGCGCGGGAGCTGGGCGGGCTGCGCGAGGCGGGGAAGTTCGCCGGGTTGTACCCGCTGCGCGACCGGCGTCGGCGCCTCCTCCTCCTCGGTGCCCGGCTCCGGGCGGAGGGGCTCCTCGAGCGCGCGGACGACGTCATGTTCCTCACGCTGCCCGAGCTGCGCACGGCGGTGGAGCGCGGTGACGACCTGCGCGAGGTGGTCGCCGGGCGGCGGTCGGAGCACGCGCGGGAGCTGCGGCGGCGGACCGTGCCGGTCGCCCTGCTCTCCGACGGCACCGACGTGGAGGCGCTGCTACCGGCTCGCGCATCGGACGAGCGCACGCTCACCGGCACCGGGGCGGCCCCCGGGCGGGTCCGCGGCCGCGCCCGCGTGGTCCACGAGCCGGCCAGCGCGTCCATCGAGCCGGGCGAGATCCTGGTCGCGCCGACGACCGACCCGGGCTGGACGCCGCTGTTCCTCACCGCGGGCGGGCTCGTCACCGAGACCGGCGCGGTCATGGCGCACGGGCCGACCGTCGCCCGGGAGTACGGCATCCCCGTGGTGATCTGCGTCCCGGGCGCCACCGAGCGCCTGAGGACCGGGCAGGTGATCACCGTCGACGGCGCCGCGGGGACGGTCACGATCGAGCAGCCGGCGTGAACGATGCCTGCGCACACGGCTGGCATGAACGACCGACCCGGAATCCAGGGTGGGCCGGTCCGAGATGCAACTCGCTGGAAGCGCTCGATTTCGTCCGATCTGCGACACTGCCGTCGAGGACCAGGCACGGACGGCCGGGCGAGCGGTCCGGGCACAGCGGGCCGTCAGCCGCGATAGCCCGGCCCTCGGCGATCGAGTGGTCGGCAGCGAGCTCAGGTGCCCGGCGACCATGGGGCCGGACGGCGGAGACCTGCACCCCGGTGAACACATCCCGACATCGGTCACTCATCCGCAGCAGGTCACCCTCACGAGGCCCGCGCCAGCATCCGTCGGGTCGCAGCACCCCCGTCGAGGTCGACGTCGTCCCCGTGCAGCGCCAGCGCCACCTCACGGGGCAGCCCGGGTGGCCAACGTCAGGCGGAACCGGTGCCTCCAGTCGCTCGCTGGCCATGCCTGGCTGGTCCTACGCTCCTGATGGAGACGAAGGCAAAGCCGTCGTTGAGGACCCAGCAGACCTCGTCCCGCACGTCGCGTCCTCCGGGCTATGACGTGTCGGCGAACCAGGAGGTCGGGCGAGGAGGCAGGAGGGCATGGTCCTGCACCACCGGATCCTGCGAGGCACAGCGTCGGCCCTGGGCCGGTGGATCGCCGGCCCGCTGCACCGGCTCATCGGTCGGTTGGTCGTGCCGCCGATACCCCCGACTTGCCGGGTGCACGTCGATGCGATCATGTTCAACCACGACCCTTCGGCATTCACGAACGACGCGATCAACATTCGCTATGACCGCTCGCTACCGGTCCAGTTGCCCGAGTGGAGAAGCGGACAGTCTCCCGGGACGACGGTCAGCCCGGCCGCATACTGCATCGAGGAGACAGCGGGGGAGAACGTCTTCGTAGCGGTGCGCTTCACGGCCGGTCCCGGGACATCGGTCGCCTGGGTTTCCGCGAGCGGTGGCGGCGTCCTCGGGGCGATCAACCCGATACGAGTGAACTTCGCGAACGGGGTTTCCGTACCCGAGTTCGTGCAGATGCCGCTCGACAACCACACGCTCGGCTCGAATCCCGGTGTTCATGACATCGAATGGCAGTGGCAGTTCCGCTGCCTCGTCGGCAACACGTTCTGGGACACGAACCGGAGCGCACACCGGATCTACGTCCTCCGTCGCGCTCCGCGGGGTCCGTGGAGCCAGACTCCTGGCAGTAACCAGAACCCGTGGGCAACGGCACTTGCCTACGCGTGTGGCGTTCCCCCAGCCCCCGGGGTGCAGGATCCGTTCGATGCGGTGGCGAACGGGCTCGCTCAGGCCCTCAACTGGGGTGGGACGAATGCAAACGCGGCCCGCGTGGTCTACGACGTCGCCGCGACGATGCCGCACTACGCCATCGGCAACACATTCGAACTGACGAAGTTTCTCGAACGACTCGCCGGCGGCTTCGGCAATGGCGAGAAGGTGAACTGCAGCGATTGCGCCTGCGCCATCACCACACTGGCCAACCTCGTTGGATGCGATCTCTGGGAGGGCGAGATCCTGACGGGCGCAGTGAATCCCTTGATCCCGATCGGGTTCGGGCAGTGGTGGGATCCCGGGATCGGCTTCCTCCCGTCATCGACTGCACCCTCCCCCGGCAGCACGTTGCTGTACCACGAGGTCGCGTGGAAGACCGACACCGTCGCGGACAGCCGGATCTGGGACCTCTGCTACCTGGTCAACGGTTTCGAGGATCCCAGCAACCCGCAGACGCCTCATCCGACGATGCGTTCCGTCTTCCTTCCCTACGGCGTCCAGTTCGCCGATCCGGCCGCCTTCGACTACCGCGAACAACTCGCCCAGCCGGGGAGTGTCAGCAACACTCGTCCGGCGGCGTCCAGAACGCAGAGGCAGGTGACATGACAGACGGCCTCGCCGATCGACGCCGGCGCCAGGAACGTGCGTATGAATTCGAGCGGTGGGCGCGACCAGTGGAGTCCCGGACCGCCGCGACCGTCCTTGTCGCCTTCCAGCCATGCGTTCCGGCCGGATTCTCGCTGGCCGGGGCGAACGACTACCCGGATCGCCTGCACGCAGAGCGGGTCCGGCGGTATTTCATTGCTCAGAAGGGGCGCCGCACGACCGGCGGCCTCGTGGTCGAAATCGTCGCGGCAGAGTGCGACTCGTCCGTGGATGCGCGGGCCTCGGTGATGGACCTCCTCGCGACGCAGATGGTGAACATGCTCCAGCCCGCGGAGCCGCCTGACTTCGGTGACGTCTGCTTCACCTCTTCCCGGAACGACCCTGCGTGCGTGCTGTTCGCCCGCGGAACCGTCGCCGTTCTCGTCCGGAGCGTGGGCAGCATCGCCGTCGGGGTGGAGGAATTCGCCCGGTGTTGTGATGAGCAACTGCGCGGCCGGACGAACCGATGACCGGCTTCAACATGGTGCTGACGGCAGAAGGGCGAGTTCATGGCCATTCTCGCCGGTGAGGTGCACATAAACACCCCCGTCTCCGGGAGCCGAGCCGTCGTCGGGGCGGCGATCCAGGTCAGTGGGACCGCCGAGCCTGGGGAGAACACCGTCAACGGCGCACTCCTTCCGCCGAGTGCTGTCGTGGTCAGCGTGAACGGCGGTTCGCTGATGCAGGCGACGATGACTGCCCCAGACTGGCTTGGTTGGACGGCGATAGTCCGGGCGAGCTCGCCCGGCTTTCATGTGATTCGGGTGACCGCACGTCGAATGGGCTCCTCCGGCTACCCGGTCTGGCAGAACAGCAAGACCGTGACCGTGGAAGCCACTCTTGATCGACTGTCCATAGTCGGCGTCGAGCTGACGCAGGGGATCCAGTTCTGCAACATCAACGGGCAGGGCAGCGGTTTCGCGCCGGACAACTCGCTGCCGCTCGTGGCGCGCAAATCAACGATCGTGCGGGCCTACATCGAACGCATGGGCCCTGCCGCGCCTCCTACCCGTGCATCCGGGGAACTCGTCGTAGGCTCCGGGCCGGTGAAACTCCTGCCGCTCAACGGGCCGATCCCGGCCATCCCCCAGACGAGCATCAACCGACATGACGTGAACGGCACGCTCAACTTCGTGCTGTCGCCGAGCCAGTGCCAGGGTTCGACATCTCTCACGATCCGAGCGTTCGACCCTGACGCAGCTGACCCGCGGCACTACGAGCACGAGCGCACCTTCGGCCTCTCATTCCGCCAGATTCCGCACCTGAAAGTGCATCTCGTGGGTGTCCATCTGACCGGTCCGGGAACGCTGAACCTGGCCGCGCCCAGCGATGTCGCCATGGAGGAGTCATTGGGTGACGTCAGTCGATTCGCGCCGATCAGTGGGATCGACTACTCGGGGTACACGGTGATCACGTTCGACCAGGCGCTGACCGGAGGGGCCCCCGCGGCGGGTGGCTGCAGCTCGGGATGGGACGGCTTGCTGGACAGGCTGAGAGTCTTGCGGAACGCCAGCATGACCCTGGACACCTATGTGGGAATGGTGAGCGACACGGTGGCCGTCGGCCCCGTTGTCGGCTGTGGCGCCACCGGCCTGGCCACGGCTCGTCACAGGGACATCAGCACCATCTACCACGAACTCGGCCATGCACTGGATCGCAAGCACGCACCCTGCGGGGCCTCCGGGGAAGGATTGATCGACAGCAGTTTCCCGACATACGACGCGTTTCCCCAGGGAAGCATCGGTGAAGTCGGGTTCAGTGCCCGATTCACGACCACCCTCGCCCCGTCGGCCACGTTCGATGTCATGTCGTACTGCAGTCCTCAGTGGCCCTCCCCCTACACGTGGGCGGGAATGATGAGCAAGATCGGCGCTGTCGCGGGATCGGGCGGGGGTGGAGGGCTAGGGGAGGCGCGGGCAGAACTGGCCGACGTTCCCGGCGAGTACTTGTGCCTGAACTTCCGCATGCACCGGAACGGTGCGATCGAGGTGCTTCCCAGCTTCCACCTGTACGGACCCGGCCCACCGGTCGAGCCTGGAACGCTCGCAGCGGTCGGGTGCGACCTGCTCGGGCCGGATGGGCGGATCCTGGCATCCCGTCGATGCCGACTGGAATGGAATCAGTCCGCCGACGACCCGGACATTGACTTCCACACCTGGCTGCCCTGGGATCCGGCTGCGGAGGCCATCGCCTTCAGGCGCGAGGGGCAGACCATGCACACTCATCACCTGGAACAGGCGCCACCGCGGGTCGACATCGAGGCGCCCAGGTTCGTGGGCCGGGATCCGCGGCTGGCCGAAGTCCAGTGGGTCGTCGACGAACCCCCGGGTGACGCGCTGTCCATCCTGCGGTTCAGCCACGACGACGGTGCGACCTGGCGCGCGGTGGCAGCAAACCTCACCGAGCGTCGGCATGTTGTCAATGCCGATCTCCTACCGGGCGGGGAACGATGCCGCTTCCAGATCGTCGCATCTTCGGGAGTGCGGACTGCTGTTGCTGAGACAGCTGCGTTCCCGCTTCCGGTCAAACCAGTGCGTGCATACATCCACGAGCCGGCGGATGGCGCGTCGATCACGGAAGGCGAGCCGCTGACACTCAGGGGCATCGGGCTCTCGCCGAACTTCGGGACAACAGCCTTCGAGGACATGGCCTGGAGCTCGGAGGAGGACGGTCCGTTGGACGTCGGCTACGACATCGTCCTGGTCGGACTGCCGGCTGGGTCACATAGATTCACATTGACCGTTCCCGACGGCGTAGACGGCGAGGCGGTGGCCGCTGTCTCGGTGACGGTTCGACGCGTGGTCGGCGGACAGCCGGACGTCTGACCCGAGACTGAGAGCCGCCCTGGACCAGGGAGGGGGCAGAGGGGACACGGTACTGCCGGACGCGCCCCGGCAACCCATGCTGAGCTCAGCGGCCCCGGGGGCGACCGGACGCGCCGGCGCCATCGCCCGGTCCCGGCGAGTCGGGCGTTGGCCGCATCCGTGACGACGGGCACACTCCGCATGTGATGGACGGCGGCGAGGCGACCACCGAGCCCGATACCGATCCCGGTGTCGGGAATCCCGCGTCGCGCGGTGCCCGCGACGACGGCCGGCCGGAGCAGGGTGCGCCGCTGCTGATCCCCGGCGAGACCTGCTGGCGGATCGAGCGGGCCACCCGCTTCGCGATCTTCGTCGACGCGGCGGGCTACTTCGCCACCCTGAAGCGGGCCGTGCTGTGCGCCGAGCGGCGGGTGCTGTTCATCGGCTGGGACTTCGATCCGCGGATCCGGCTCGACCCGCTCGCCGGCGGCCGGGCGAGGGACGACCGGCTCGGCGCCGTGCTCGAGCGGGCGGTGAAGAGCAACGCGCGGCTGGAGATCGGCGTCCTGCAGTGGGACCTCGGCATGCTGCGCGCCCTCGGCCGCGGGCTGAAGCCGATCGTGCTGCTCGACCGGCGCACTCCCGACCGGCTCACCTTCACCGTCGACACCCACCACCCCGTCGGCGGCGCGCACCACCAGAAGATCGTGGTCATCGACGACTGCCTGGCCTTCGCCGGCGGTATCGACGTCACCACCGACCGCTGGGACACCTCCGACCACGCCGACGGCAATCCGCACCGACGTCGTCCGGGAGCCGGACGCGGCCGAGGTCGGCCGACCGGGCCGTGGCACGACGCGACCAGCATCATGACCGGGCCCGCCGCTCGTGCGGTCGCCGAGCTCGCGCGTGAGCGGTGGGAGAGCGGCACCGGGGAGAGGCTCGAGCCGCTCCTCGAGGAGCGGCAGTGCTGGCCCGAGGACGTCGAGCCCCTGCTCACCGACGTCGACGTCGCCATCTCCCGCACCCGCCCCGAGCACGGCGGCGCGACCCTCGTGCACGAGGTCGAGCTGCTGTGGCTGGCCGCGATCGCCGCGGCCCGCCGCTCGCTCTACGTGGAGAGCCAGTACTTCGCCAGCCGCCGGATCGCCGAGGCGATCGCCGAGCGGCTGCGCGAGCCCGACGGCCCCGACGTCGTCGTGCTCAACCCGTGGACCGCCGACGGCTGGCTGTCGGAGAAGGCGATGGGCACCGCGCGCGCCCGGGTGCTCGAGATCGTCCGCGAGGCCGACGTGCACGACCGGTTCCGGCTCTACACGCCGGTCACGGAGCGGCGCGGGCACATCTACGTGCACGCCAAGCTGACCGTGGTCGACGACCGCCTGCTGCGTCTCGGTTCGAGCAACCTGAACAACCGATCGATGGGCCTGGACACCGAGTGCGACCTGGCGATCGAGGCGGTCGAGGGACGGCCGGGAGCCGACCGGCTCGCCGCGACCATCGTCGGCTTCCGTGACGGGCTGCTCGCCGAGCACCTCGGCTGCACGCCGGACGACGTCGCCGCCGCGATCGCCGACACCGGTTCGCTCGTGCGGGGCATCGAGCGGCTGCGCCGGCCCAGCGGCCGCTCGCTGGTCCCGTTCGAGCCGTCCGAGGTCGGCCCGGTCGACCGGGCGCTGGTCGAGTCCGAGGTGATGGACCCGGAGAAGACACCGAATCGGTGGCGCCGGGTCGAGCGGTTCTTCGCCCGGCGTCGGCGACCGCGCAACCTGGTGCGTCCCTGACTCCCGACCGCCCTGTCCGCGCCCGCGCGGGGATCACGGCGACGCCGGCGCGGGCGCCAGACCGAGCTGGGTCAGCAGGTCGAGGCTGTCGTAGTAGACGCGGTGCTCGGCGATCTTGCCCTCGACGACGCGGAAGACGTCGGCGAACGGCAGGGTCATCGCCCGGCCGGTGGGCGCCAGCTCGCCGGCCGGTGTGCGGAGCGGCCCGGTGTTGGTGCCGGTGAAGCGCCCTTCGACGACGACGCGGTCGCCGGACTCGAGGTAGTGGTCGCGGTGGATCCGGCCGTCCGGGAACGCCCGGAGGAACGCCCGGCCGTACTCGACGAACGGCTCGATACCGGTGAACGGACCGGCGTCGGGAAGCCATGTCACGACGTCGAGGCTGAACAGCTCCTCGGCGTCGGAGAAGTCGGCGGTGTCGATCTCGGTGTAGTGGCGGTCGACGAGCTGCTGGTGCGTCATCGGGAACTCCTGGTCGCAGGCGGTGCGCGGTCGGGTCGCAGGACGGTGCGCGGTCAACGCGCCGTGGCCGGTTCGGCGACGAGGCCGAGCTGGGTGAGCATCGCCGTCTGGTCGAGGTAGACGGTCACCGACGCGATCCGCTGGTCGCGGCGGGCCGCGACGCCGCAGAACGGGAGCACCACCGACCGGCCGGTGGGCGCGATGCTCCCGGCCGGACCCGTCATCGGCCCGGTGTGGGTGCCCGTCCACATCCCTTCGACGGCGAAGCGGTCGCCGGCGTCGACGACGTCCGTGATGGTGTGGTGGCCGTCGGGGCAGGCGACCGCGAAGGACCGGTTGACCTCCAGCCAGGCCGGCACCGTGAGCCGGTGCCCGAACGGGGAGCTCAGCACGGCGTCGCCGTGCAGCACGGTGTCGACGTCGGCCCAGCGGTGGCCGTCGATGATCTCGAAGAGTCGCTCGGCGAGGGCGCGGGCGTCGGTCATGAGGTCCTCCTCGGTGCGGTCCGGGACGGCACGAGCCTGGGGTGACCGGGAGGAAGGCACATGGGGTGGTTTCCCTATGTTCCCGGGGCCGCCGCCTGGAGGAGCCCGTGCTGCATGGCCCGCAGCGTCGCGGCCGACCGGGAGTGGACGTCGAGCTTGGCGTAGACGGCCTCGACGTGGTGCTCCACCGTCTTGCGCGAGACGACGAGCACGGCGGCGATCTCCGCGTTGGAGGCACCCCCGGCCAGCAGGCGCAGCACCTCGACCTCCCGTGCCGTGAGCCCGCCGACGAGGGCGGGTCGACGTCGGGCGGGATGGCCGGCCGCCGCCAGCACCGCGTCGACGGCGTCGGCGTCCAGACGCCCTGCCCGGGCCTCGGCCCGCAGGGTCCTCGCCGCCGTGGCGGCGTCCAGGGCGGGGCGGTGCGCGCGGTCGCGGACGAGCGCGGCGTACACGTCGGCCGCAGCGAGGATCCGCGCGGGCAGGCTGAGGTCCGCGCCGCGCTGCGCCCGGAAGTAGCCGCTGCCGTCGACCCGTTCGTGGTGCTGGGCGGCGAGCGTCGCCAGCGGCCGGAGCGGCGCCGAGCGCGCGAAGATGCGCTCGGTGAGGTAGGGGTGCAGCCGGATCTGCTCTCGCTCGTCGTGGTCCAGCGGGCCGGGCTTGTGCCAGACCGGGATCGACACCGAGAGGCGCCCGACGTCGTGGATCCACCCGGCTCTCCGCAGCGCAGTGGCATCGTCGCCGGGCAGCCGGCAACACGTCGCGGCGTCCCCGGCCAGGGCCGCCACGGCACGCGAGTGTCCGGCCGTGTACGGCGACTTCAGATCGGTGAAGTCGGCGACGGCCGTGAGGACGGCGTCGATGCCCTCCGGCCCCAGGACGGGTGTGCCGCCGGGCTCCATGGCCAGCACCTCGTCCCATGGATCGTCCGCGTCGGTCGTCAGCCGCCCGGCATCGCACAGGAAGGCGTCGGCCACCTCGGGCAGGAAGGCCCGGCCCCGCCGAGCACGGACCATCGCCCGGGCGCCTTCGACGCCGACCAGCCGCAGATGCATCGAGGCCGCCTCCGCCAACTGGACCAGCTGCGCCGGCAGCGAGAGCTCCCCGGCGCCGAGCCCCCTCGGGAAGCCTCTCCCGTCGGGGCGCTCGTACACCCTGATCACGTCCTCGCGCAGCTGTCCGCGGAGCTCGTCGTCGAGGCCGAGCCGGTCGAGCAGCATCCGTGCGACCTCGCACACCGCGGCCCCGGCCCGCTGCATCACGCCCAGGTGGGCGAGCAGCCGGACGAGTGCGCCCGGCCGCCGTGCCAGTGGACGCGAGCCGACGGTGAGCTGGACGACGTAGGGCAACAGGGCCCGGCCGTCGGAGATGTCCCGGGTGCCGATGCCGGCCCGGAAGGCCCGTTCGTCACCGAGGAGCTCGGCCAGGGCTGAGTTCTCCGCCGTGCAGCCGATGTGGCGCAGCAGCGCCAGGTAGTAGACGCGACGCTGCTGGGCGACGTCGAGGTCCATCTGCTGTGCCAGGCGCACCGCCCGGGAGCAGACGCGCAGACCGGAGTCCATCGGCATGACCATGCCGACGTCGATGGCCACCGACCACGCGGCCATGAGCTCGGACAACCGGATGCTGTGGGGCGCGGCGGAGCGGGCGTCCGCCATGGCGGCCCACGCTAGTGCCCGCACGCGTGCGGTGGCCGGTGTCCCGCGCTCACCCCTCCGAGCGGCCGGGCGGTCGGGTCCGCGTGCTCCGCGCGCGTGACCCAGGCCGCATCCTGCGTGCCGACCGGTGTCGGTGGGGATCGGGTCCACGTCCACGGCTACCATCACCGAGCCCGGGATCGGGGGGCCGGGAATCCTGAGCCGACGCACTCGGTTGACGTGACCAGACGCCGACCGCGAGAGGCAACCGGTCGTCCGGCGACGACGGCGCCCGTGTGGTGCCCGGCCAGCGCCCGGCATCCGGAGGGGACTCGGTGAGGCCCGCGGTCGGGTCCGGCCGATCTGCACGGCGGCGGCTGCGTCCCGCGGCACCAGGTTCGTCCCGGGACGCTTCTCGTCCCGACCGCCGGCCCGTGCCGCATGCTGCCGCGGCCCCGTGCCCGGCATCCCAGAGGAGGAGTACGTGGTTCGACCAGGCCAGCGCCAGATGCGCGCTCGCCGTACCGCCCCGCGGACGCAGCGACGGGCGCGCCACCGCGACGACGTCGTCTCGGTGCTCGCTCGGACCGTCCGCGAGGTCGAGGCGGCCGTCCAGCGCGGCCCCGTGACGCCTGCCGTGCGCACGAAGTTCCAGGCCGTCGCCCTGCTGCTGCGCGACGAGCGCGCCCGCATCCAGGCCGCGGGCGCGAGCGATGCTCGCCGGGCCGAGCAGCTCAAGCGCCTGGACGGCATCGCGGTCGTCCTCGGGACCACCGCCGTCCGGGACGCCGGGCTGATGGCGTTGCTCGCCGAGGACGCCGACGTCTCCGCCGCGGCGCGGACGCTCAAGCGGGACATGCTGCTGAGCGTCGGCATCGAGCCGGCGCCGGAGGAGACCGCGCCGGCCGAGACGGCGACCGCACCGGTGAGCACGAAGCGGCAGGTGGTGCCCCAGTCGGTGGTCTCCCGGCAGCTGGCCAACCCCTTCCTCGCCCCCGACTTCTCCGCCGTCGCGCCGCGCACCGCCCGTCCGCGCCGCCTGGCCGGCTGGGAACTGCTGGGTCCGCTGTTCGGCTCGTTCGAGCGCGCCGGCGGGGGAGCCCCGGCGTGCATGGCGCTCCCCGTGCCGACGGCTCGGTTCACCCCAGCGGGCCGGGAGCTCATGCCGCACCAGGGGCAGGTGGTCGCCGCGGCCGCCGGCGGTCACCGGACCTTCCTGCTCGCCGACGAGCCGGGCCTGGGCAAGACCGCCCAGGCCCTGCTCGCCGCGGAGGCTGCGGACGCCTATCCGCTGCTCGTCGTCGTGCCGAACGTCGTCAAGACGAACTGGGCCCGTGAGGCGGCCCGCTGGACCCCCCACCGCTCGGCCACCGTGGTGCAGGGGGACGGCGAGACGGTCGACGGCTTCGCCGACGTCGTCGTCCTCAACTACGAGGTGCTCGACCGCCACGTGGGCTGGCTCGGCGACTTCGGCTTCCGCGGCATGGTGGTCGACGAGGCGCACTTCATCAAGAACCGGGCGTCCCAGCGCTCCCAGCACGTGCTGGAGCTCTCCGACCGCCTGCGGTCCCGCATCGGGCGGCCGCTCCTGATGGCGCTCACCGGCACCCCGCTCATCAACGACATCGAGGACTTCCGGGCGATCTGGCGGTTCCTCGGCTGGATCGACGACAGCGCACCGCTCGACGAGCTGATGGACGCGCTCGAGGGAACCGGCCTGACGCCCGCCGACCGGGGCTTCCCTGCCGCGGCGCGCCAGAGCGTGGTCGACCTCGGCATCGTCCGCCGTCGCAAGGTCGACGTGGCCGCCGACATCCCCGCCCGCCGCATCGCCGACCTACCCGTCGAACTGGACGGACCGGTCGGCCGGTCGATCCGAGCGGCCGAGCGGGACCTGGCCGACCGGATGGTCGCGCGGTACGAGACCGGGCTCGCCAGCCGCTCCGCCACCACCGAGGGCATCGACGGCCGCAGCGACCGCGGCCTCGACAGCGGCATCGACATGGAGCTCGTCCGCCGGGTGGCCCGATCGGAGCTGAAGGACGCGATGAGCCGGGAGTCCGGCGAGAACGTGTTCACCATGATGAGACGCCTCGGCCGGGCGAAGGCCGGGCTGGCCGCGGACTACGCGGCGCAGCTGGCCCGCAGCGCCGGCAAGGTGGTCTTCTTCGCCAAGCACGTCGACGTCATGGACGCCGCCGAGGACACCTTCGCCCGGCAGGGGGTGCGCTTCTCGTCGATCCGCGGCGACCAGACGCCCGCGGCGCGGCAGGCGAACATCGACGCCTTCGTGACCGACCCCGGCGTCTCGGTCGCGGTCTGCTCCCTGACCGCGGCCGGCGTGGGCCTGAACCTGCAGGTCGCCTCGAACATCGTCCTCGCCGAGCTCTCCTGGACCGACGCGGAGCAGACCCAGGCGATCGACCGCAGCCACCGCATCGGTCAGACCGAGCCGGTCACCGCGTGGCGCATCATCGCCGCCCAGACCATCGACGCCCGGATCGCCGAGCTGATCGACAGCAAGGCGGGGCTCGCCGCCCGGGCGCTGGACGGGTCGGAGGGCGAGGCCCGGTCATCGGCCGACGTGCAGTTCGAGACGCTCGTCGGGGTGCTGACCGATGCGCTGCGGGCGTCGCCCGGGCGCGGGGACGCTCCGGCCTCCTGACCGTCGGAGGGACCGCTCGACGCGTGCACGGGGAGTTCTCGGAGCCCGTACGCGGCGGCGGTGACCGGCCGACGAGCGGGCGCGACTCGGGACGCCCGGTCGCGGCTACGGGAGGTTGAGCTGCCAGGAGACGCCGAAGCGGTCGTTCACCCAGCCGAAGCGGCGGCTGAAGCCGTAGTCGTCCAGCGGCATCAGGACGGCGCCGCCGTCGGACAGGCCCGCGAAGAGCCGGTCGAGCTCCTCGGCCGAGGCGACGTCGACGAAGATCGAGAACGACGGCGTGAAGGTGAAGGCGTGGACCGGAGGGCTGTCGAAGCAGCGGAACACCTGACCGGAGATGGAGAAGGAGGCCTTCTCCACCGTCCCCTCCACCCCCTGCCCCTCCGCTCCCCAACGGGTGACGCTCAGGATGCGCGCGTCGTCGAACAGCGACGTGTACAGCTCCATGGCGCGCTCCGCGTCACCCGTGAACATCAGGAAGGGGGTCACCCGCTCCGGCATGGGCCGCAGGCTAGCCGGAACCGAGCCACGGGCCCGCCGGCAGAGCGCCGAGGTGCCCACACCCGTCCAGGACCTGCGACCGCCCCGGACCGAACGGCACCCGGTGCGGCACACGCCCACGGATCCCGCCAGGACAGCGTCCGCGTCGGTGTCGAGGACGTCCAGGCACCTCAGGAGCAGAAGGTCCCTGGACGGTATCGGGCGGCTCCGACACCCTGGGGTCCCCGATGCGACGGCGCCCCCGTCGTGTCGGCGCAGTGTCCTGCTCACCCCGTTGACCGACAGCTGCCGGTGCCAGCCCGAAGTGCCGGCGGCACGGGGACCGGTCGGCGCTCCACGCTGGTCCGACCACCACCCAGAGAGGTGAGGGCAATGGCCGCTCGCCGCGCCCTCCGCGGCGCTGTTCTCGCCGTGGCCGCCTGTGCCGGCGCGACTGCTCTCACCGGCTGCAGCACCGGATCCGCCCAGTCCAGCAGCACGGCGCCATCCGACGCCGGCACGTTCTCCAGCCCGTCGCAAGAGCTCGGCAACGGGACCGTCACGACTTTCGTGACGCTCGACGGCGGACGCCCGACGGAGGTCGGCCTCCGGCTGACGCCCACCGCCCTGGACGGGCTGCCCGCGTCGGGGACCACGTTGATGCTCGACTTCCCCGATCAGGCCGCGGATACCGCGTTCGACCACGTCATGCTCAACTGGAACCCCCAGGGGCACGAGCCGCCCGAGCTGTTCGGCCGGCCCCACTTCGACTTCCACTTCGACATGGTGGACATGGCGACGATCGACGCCATCACCCCGGACGACCCGGCGTACGCAGCCAAGGCTGAGAAGCTCCCCGAGGCGAGATACGTGCCCGAGGACTACGCGGTTCCCCCGGGTCCGCCCGTCGCCGCGCAGGCCGTACCCGCCATGGGTGTGCACCTGGTGGACTCGAGCGACACCAGCCTCGTCCCCGGCGAGTACGACTTCACCCAGATCATCATCAACGGCGTGTGGGACGGCCGGTACATCTTCGTCGAGCCGATGATCACCCGGGACTGGCTGTTGACCGGACCCAGCCTGGAGCAGCCGCTCAAGCTGCCCGAGTCGTACCAGGAGACCGCCTACTACCCGACCACGTACGCCGTCCGCGTCGACCAGGAGACGGAGGAGTACGTCGTCTCGCTCGGGGGCCTGACGATGCGTGAGGCGTCGTAGCGGCTCGGTCGGTCGCGGTGCGATGCCGCCGGGCGCGACACCGTCGTCGGACGACCGGCGGTGACGGCGTCGCCAGGTGGTGCGGCGCGCAGGGAGGGAGCGTGATGTCCGTCGCCGGCGTCCGGGGCGGGGAGGAGACGCCGGCGTGCCTCACGCGGCCGTGGGGTCGGCCTCGGCGGTGACGTTCACCTCGGGCCCCGACGGGCGGTACCGATCCTCGAGCGGGGGGATGCCGTACTCGTGCCGCAGGTCGGCCAGCGGACGGCGGGCTTCGTGCCGGAAGTCCCACCCCGGGTCGAGGACGTCGACCCGCGTCCTCGTCCCGCGCGCCAGGGCCACGACGAACTTCCAGGGGTCGAGGGCATCGTGCTGGGCGCCGATGCCGTTGACCTCCATCCCGACGTGCCACTCGAAGATGACCGGCAGGATGTGCGCCCCGAGGGCGTCGGTGCGGTGCATCTCTCCGGTGAAGGTGCTGACCATCAGCTCGCCCTGGATGGAGGTGTCGTATCCGGAGAGCACGTGCAGACCGTCGTGGGGGACGGCGAAGGCGCCGTTGAAAGCGCCTTCCTGCCCGGGAAATCGGAAGCCGTGCCGGCGGAAGTGCACCCAGAACGCGTGCCCGAACGTCTCGGCCGGGTACGCCTCGAGCTCCTGGAAGGAATCGGCCAGCCGCTTGTCGGCGTCGGTGCGGCCGGTGTAGGGCTGCATGTGCGGTTGTCCCTCGGCATCGCCGAGGCCGGGGAACGTCGCGGTGTTGCGGCGGATCATGTCGGCCAGGGCGCGCTCGAAGCGCCCACCTGCGATGTCCCGGAGCTGCTCGACCCAGCCGGCCTGCACTCCCAGGGCATCGGCGTAGGTGACCGCGGCGAGCAGGCGATCCGGGTCGGCGCGCCCGTCTGCCAGGGCGGTGACCGCCAGGAGCTCCGCCGTCTCGGTCGCCAGCACCCCGCCGGCAGGCACGGCGCGGGCCAGGGCGTCGGGTGGGACCCCGCGGCAACCGCGTCCCCCGTCACCGGCCGGGTGGTGGAACAACAGTGCGGACGCGGCGTCGATGAGCGCCTCGCCGCGGCCGAGGTCTCCGCGCGATCGCCGGTCGACGAGCGTGGACATGGCGCCGCAGACCAGCTCGGCCTGTCCTGGCGTGATGCTGTCGAACATCGCGGGGCCCCTCCGCCGCCGGACGCTGCGCCGCCACCGGCGCGTCTCAGTGAAGTGCTTCCCCACCGGACGGTCAAGGCGCGCTGACCCGGGGGGACCGCTGCCGGCCGGCCGCCGGCCCCGTCCGCCTGCAGCGGGCGCGAGCCGGTCACCGCCTACCGACCAGCACACCGCATCAGTACGTCGCGCGCCCGCCGGAGGCGTCGTACACCGCGCCGGTCGAGAAGCTGACCGCGTCGGAGGAGAGCCAGGCGATGAGCTCGGCGATCTCCTCGGCCGTCCCGAACCGGCCCATGGGTGTCAGGGACTGGGATCGGGCCAGGACTGCCGGATCGGTGGTCGCGTTCATCGGCGTGACCACCGCGGCCGGTGCGACGACGTTCACCAGCACTCCCGTCGTGGCCAGCTCCTTGCCGAGCGACTTGGTCAGCGCGATCACCGCCGCCTTCGACCCGGAATAGGCGCTCTGCGCCGGATTGCCGTCCTTCGCGGCGATGCTGGCGACGTTGACGATGCGTCCCCAGCCGTGCCTCACCATCGCGGGCGCGAACGCTCGGCACATCAGGAAGGTGCCGTCCGTGTTGACGGCGAACGTCCGCCGCCACGAGGTCAGGTCGAGGTCCACGAGCGGGGCCGAGGGGCCGACGATGCCTGCGCTGTTGACCAGCACGTCGACCGCTCCCACCCGATCGCGCAGCGCGACGACGGACTGCTCGTCGCTGACGTCCACCCGCTCGTCCGCTCCCGCGGCTTGGTCGGCGGTCACCACGTCGATCCCGTCGGCGGCCAACCGGGTGGCGCAGGCCGCGCCGATCCCGCTCGCCGCGCCGGTGACGAGTGCTCGTCTGCGGGCCACTCGGTGCCTCCCGGTCCGGGTTCATGTACTCGACGCGGATAATGTCGACGCAAGTGATCGCGATCGTCACTATATGGCCGTCCTCGGACGAGTGAGGGAGTCTCGTGTGGAGATCCGGTGGATCCAGGCCTTCATCGCCGTCGCGGAGGAGCTGCACTTCGGCCGCGCCGCGGCCCGACTGCAGATGGCCCAGTCACCGCTGAGCCAGACCATCCGCAAGCTCGAGAGGGACCTGGGGACACCGCTGTTCGAGCGGAGCACGCGGTCGGTGTCCCTGACGGCCGCCGGGCAGGCGTTGCTGCCCCACGCCCGGGTGGTGATGGAGGAGGTCGAGACGGCGCGCAGGGCCACGCTCGCGTCGGTGGGCGGCGTCTACGGGCGGGTCGGGATCGGCTTCAGCGGGGTCCTCAACCACCTCTCGCTCCCGCCGCTCACCCGCGCGGTCCGCGAGCGCTTCCCCGACATCGCCCTGGACCTGGTCGGGCGGGTCATGACCCGCGACGCCGTCGAGCAGCTCGACTCCGGCCGCCTCGATGTGGCCTTCATCGGCCTGCCGGTGGACTCGGCCCTCATCTCCACGCGTCTGATCGCGCTCGAGACCTTCGGGGTGGTGCTGCCCACCGACCACCCGCTCGCGGAGCGGCCCAGCGTCGACATCGTCGAGCTGGCCGACCAGGACTTCATCACGACGCCGCTCACCGCGGGGTCGGCGCTGCAGGAGTCGGCGATGCGAGCCTGCGTCGACGCCGGCTTCCGCCCCCACGTCGTCCAGGAGATCACCGACCCCTACATGATCCTGATGCTGGTGGCCGCCGGGGTCGGCATCGCGCTGATGACCGAGGGCATCGCTCACGTCCTGCCACCCGGGTCCCGCTACGTGCCCCTCACGGGGACCGACGTGACGATGAACCACGGGATCGGGTGGTCGCCGCGCCGCGGCTCGGCCGCCCGCGACGCCGTGCTGGCCGTCGCGGAGGAGGTCCTGCCCACTCCTGCCCACTGAGCTCGAATCGCTCTTGGTGCCAGTGCAATTCGGTGTTGGACACACTCAAGTGTGTGGGGTCACAGTCGACGCAGCGCACGGCGGCACGAACTGCCCGCCGCTGCGACCGCCAACCCCGTCGGCGGCGCGCCGCCCGCGAAAGGACCCCGCATGAGCACCACGACCATGGCTCCCGAGCCCGTCGCGAGCAGGGACACCGGCAACGCGCGCCGCGCCGCGCTGTCGGGCTTCCTCGGCAGCACGCTCGAGTACTACGACTTCTTCATCTACGGCTCGGCCGCCGCGTTGATCTTCGGCCAGGTCTTCTTCCCGAGCGGGGGGACGGCCACCCTGCTGTCGATCAGCACGCTCGGCGTCGCCTACGTCGCCCGGCCCCTCGGCGCCGTCCTCTGGGGTCACCTGGGGGACAAGCTCGGCCGGCGCAACACCCTCATCGCCTGCCTGCTCCTGATGGGCCTGGCGACCTTCGCGATCGGCTGCCTCCCGACGTACGGCCAGATCGGCATGGCCGCGCCGGTTCTGCTGGTGCTGCTCCGCCTGCTGCAGGGCCTCTCCGCCGGCGGTGAGTCGCCCGGCTCCGCGTCGCTGTCGATGGAGCACGCCCCCGAGCACCGCCGCTCGTTCTTCGCCAGCTTCACCATGAGCGGGATCATGTTCGGCATCGTCCTGTCCAGCCTCGTCTTCATCCCGGTCGCCTCGCTGCCCGACGACCAGCTCTACTCCTGGGGCTGGCGGGTGCCGTTCTGGATCAGCATCCTGCTGACCGTCATGGCCTTCTGGCTACGCCGCCAGCTGGAGGAGCCCGAGGTCTTCGAGCAGGCGAAGCGGGACGACGAGGTCGCCGACCTCCCGATCGTGGAGCTCTTCCGCGGCCACTGGGCCGCCGTCCTGCGGGTCATGCTCAGCTCGACCTTCGCCATGATGAACACGATCGTCAACGTCTTCGCGCTGGCCTATGCCGTGGAGCACAACGGCATCGAGCGCTCGACCATGCTGTACGCCATCGCCGCGGCCAACATGGCGGCCGTCCTCACCCAGCCCTGTTACGGATGGCTGGCCGACACGATCGGCCGCAAGCCGGTCTTCATCGGCGGGGTCCTCGGCGCCGGCGTGATGATGTTCGTGTACTTCAACGCCATCGGTACCGGCAACGTCCCGGTCGTCTTCCTCAGCGGCATCGTGCTGATCGGCATCTTCTACGCCGCGCCGAACGGCAGCTACATGGCGGCCTTCCCCGAGCAGTTCCCGGCCAGGGTCCGCTACAGCGGCATGGCCATCGGTCTGATGCTCGGTCTGCTGGCCGCCGGCTTCACCCCGGCGATCGCCCAGGCGATGACCGACGGGGACGTCGCGAACTGGCAGCCCGTCGCGTGGATGTGCCTCGGGTTCGCCATCCTCGCCGCCGCCGCCTTCGCCACCGGCCCGGAGACCTACCGGACCCCTACCGGCGAGCTCGGCCTCCACCGCCGCCGCTGACGCGGTGTCCGGCGCCGCCCACCCGCGGCGCCGAACCCGGGCGCCCCTCTCCCACCACGGGAGGACCAGCCGTGTCCCCGCACCGCATCCGGCACCTGACCGACGTTCTGGCCGCCCGCGCCGCGGTCGCGTCCTGAACAAGGAGATCCCATGCCCGTGGCTCCCTTCGCCGTTCCCCTCCCGATGGGCCGGCTGACGCTGCACAACCGGTTCGTCTCCGCCCCCATGGAGCGCAACTACTGCGAGATCGACGGCACGATGACCGACCGCTACGTCGACTACCTGGCCCGTCGCGCGCAGGGCGGAGCGGCGCTCGTTTTCACGGAGGCGAGCTACGTGCGCGCCGACGGCAAGGGCCGCATCCGCCAGATGGGGGTTCACGTCGACGAGCGCGTCCCCGGCATCGCCCGCGCCGCCGCGGCCGTGCACGCCGCCGGAGCGCTGTTCGGTGTCGAGCTCAACCACGGCGGGCGCACCTCCCAAGGGGCGGTCAGCGGCTTCACCCCGGTCGCGCCCTCCCCGGTCCCGTGCGAGGTCGTGGGCGGCGAGAGGCCCGCACAGCTCGACGCCGAGGAGATCGAGCACCTCATCGCGTGCTACGGCGAGGCCGCGGCCCGCTGCCAGGCGGCCGGCGTCGACGTCATCAGCCTGCACGGCGGCCACGGCTACCTGATCCACCAATTCCTCTCGCCGGCCTACAACCGGCGCGACGACGAGTGGGGCGACCCGACACTCTTCGTGAACCGGGTCATCGAGAGCGTCCGCAGCTCCGCTCCGGGCATCGTGCTGGGACTGCGGTTCTCGGCGTTCGAGGGCGTGGAGGGCGGCCTCACGCCCGAGCTGACCCGCCGGCGGATGGCCGCGGTCGACACCGACCGGCTCGACTTCCTCGACGTCTCGGCCGGGAACTACGAGGCCGGCCAGTGGATCATCCAGCCGGGGGAATGGGAGCGCGGGCTGTTGCGCGAGCACGCCGCGCCCTACGTCCGGGGGTACGCCATCCCGGTCGGCGTGGCCGGCCGGATCAGCACGCCGGAGACGGCGGCGGAGATCATCGCCGCCGGCCAGGCCGACTTCGTGAGCCTGGCCCGGACGCTGCACGCCGATCCGGACTTCTGCAACCGGGCGCTGGACGGCGGCCGCTACCGGCCCTGCATCGCCTGCAACCACTGCATCGACAGCCTCGCGGCCGGGCCGGTGCCCTGCACCGTCAACCCGTGGGTCGGGCGGGAGGCCGACCAGCCCGGGAAGCCGGCCGCGCAGGTGGCCCGGGTCGCCGTGGTCGGCGCCGGGCCGGCCGGCATGGGGGTCGCGCGCGAGCTCGCGATCGCCGGGCACGCGGTCGACCTCTACGACGAACGGCCGGAGACCGGCGGCGACTTCGCGCTCGCCGCGCGGTTGCACGCGTACCCTGAGTACGCCCGCATCGTCGAGTGGTACCGCGCCGAGCTGGCCGACCTCGGGGTAGCCGTCCACACCCGGGTCCGCGTCGGGCCGGGGACCTTCGCGGGCCGGGTGCCCGATGCGGTCGTGCTCGCCACCGGGGGAGCAGGGTCCGCGCCGGACCTCCCGGGCGCCGGCACCCGCCCCACCCGCGACGTCCGCGACTTCCTGCTCGCCGGCGACCCGGCCCCCGAGGCGGTCACCGTCTACGGCGGCGATCGGGAGGCGGCTGCCGTCGCCGACGACCTGCTCCGGCGGGGGAGCCGGGTCGTGCTCGTCTGCCCGCAGCCGCAGCTCGCCCCGGACGTCGGCCGGCGAGCCGGGATCCTCCTCCTCCCGCGGCTCGCGGCGGCCGCGCGCCTGACCACCCACCTCGGCGCGACGGTCGTGCGCGTCGAGGCGGCGCGGCTGCTGCTCCGCAACGGGACGGGGGAGCACTGGGTGGACGCCCCCGGCGAGCTGCTGGTCTCACACGGCGTCTCGCCACGCTCGGCGCTGCTCGACCGGCTGCGCGCGCTGGCTCCGCGGCTGGGCGTCCACCCCGTCGGGGACGCGAGCGGCGACGGCGGCTCCGTGCACGCCGCGCTGACCGGTGCCGTCGCCGTCGCCGCCGAGATCACCCGCCGGGCCGAGCTGCCGGTGGGGGCTTCCCGATGACCCCGACCATGCGCGACCGGATGCCGCCGAGCCTGGGTACCGGACCCCTCGTCCGGTCCGCCGACCCCACCCGTCAGGCCGAGAACCTCGCCGCCCTCGACGTCGAGCTCGACGCCGCGGACGTCGCGAGGCTGGGCGTCCTCGACCAGGGCGTGTCGGCCGCCCGCGACGTCGATGCCGCGGAGCACTTCTGATGACGCTGCGAGTAGGCATCGTGGGCTGCGGTCGGATCGCCGGCAACCACGCGCGCGCCCTGCACCAGGTGGACGACGTCGAGGTCGTGGGCTGCTGCGACCCGGCGGCGGACCGGGTCGCGGCCTTCGCCGCCGAGCACGGCGTCCCGTACGCCACGCCCGGTCTCGACGGATTGGTCGAGCTGGGCCTCGACGCGGTCACCGTGTGCACGCCGCACCCGGTGCACGAGGCGGTCGTGGTGCGGGCCGCCGAGGCCGGCCTGCACGTGCTCTGCGAGAAGCCGATCGCGGTCGACCTGGCCGCGGCCGACCGGATGATCGCGGCCACCGACCGGGCCGGCGTGACCCTCGGGGTGCTCTTCCAGCGGCGGTTCTGGCCGGCGGCCCAGCGGATCCGGGCCGCGGTCGACGACGGCTGCCTCGGACGTCCGGTGCTGGGCGAGGTCTCGGTGCTGCTGCACCGCCCCGCGGAGTACTACGCGTCCGACGCCTGGCGCGGCCGCTGGGACACCGACGGTGGAGGGGTGCTCATGACCCAGGCCGTCCACCAGATCGACCTGCTGTGCTGGTTCCTCGGGCGGCCCACCCAGGTGAGCGGGTTCATCCGCACCCACGCCCACGGCGCCCACATCGAGACCGAGGACTCCGCCTCGGCGGTGGTCGCGTTCGAGTCCGGCGCGACGGCCACGATCACGGCCACCACGGCGGCCAACCACAACCTCGGCAACCGGGTCACGGTCGTCGGGGAGACCGGTGCGATCGCCAGCGTGCTGGAGTTCCCCGAGGGCCAGGAGGGCGTCAACGAGCTCTGGACCGTGCCGGGGGAGACCCACCTGTCCACGCCCTTCGACGCCGCACGCGAGGCCCGGCCGGACATCGGGTCGATCAACGCGCGGCTGGGGGACTTCCACACCCGGCAGGTGCAGGACTTCGCCCAGGCGGTCCTCCTGGGTCGCGAGCCCGCCGTCACCGGGCGCGACGCCCGCACGTCCCTGGCGGTGGTGACCGCCGTCTACGAGTCGTCGCGGACCGGCCGCGTCGTCCCGATCGCCCCGCCCGGGGAGGGAGCAGCCCGATGAGCGAGCAGTACGACGTCGTGGTCGTCGGATCCGGCGCCGGGGGACTGGCCACCGCCGTGGCGGCCGCCCATCGCGGCGCCCGGGTCCTCGTCGCGGAGAAGTCCGGCACCTGCGGCGGGGCCACCGCGTGGTCGGGCGGCTGGATGTGGGCGCCCCGGCACCGGTTCGCCCGCGCGGCGGGGGTCCACGAGGACATCGAGGCGCCGCTGACCTACCTGCGCCACCGGCTGGGGGACCGGTTCGACGAGGCCCGGGTGCGGACCTATCTGGACACCGCCCCGGAGATGGTCGACTTCTTCCACGAGCGGACGGCGCTGCAGTTCGTGCCCGGGCCGCAGGTCGCCGACATCCACGGCGGCACCCCCGGCGCCGCGACCGGCCACCGGCAGGTCGCCCCCCAGCCGGTCCGGCTGGGAGCGTTGGGGGACGGCGTGGCCCGGCTGCTGCGCCGGCAGATGTACGAGACGTCGTTCCTCGGCATGGGCATCATGGCCGGGCCCGACCTGCAGGCCTTCCTGCACGCGACCCGGTCGCCGACGGCTTTCCGGCACTGCGCCGTGCGGGTCGCCCGCCACCTGCGCGACCTGCTGCTCCACCGGCGGGGCCAGAGCCTGGTCAACGGCACCGCGCTCGTCGGCCGGCTGCTGCGCTCCGCGCTCGACGCGGGCGTCGAGATCCGGGTCGACACCGCGGCCGTCGCCCTGGAGACCGACGAGGCGGGCCGCGTCGTCGGCGTGGCCCTCCAGGGCCCCGAGGGCCGCGCGGTCGTCGCCGCCCGGCAGGGCGTGGTGCTGGCCACCGGCGGCTTCGGCCACGACGTCGCGCGCCGCCGCGAGGTCTTCCCGCGCACGCCGACGGGTCGCGAGCACCGGTCCCTGCCGCCGGAGGGCGCCGGCTCCGGCGACGGTCTGCGGCTGGCCGAGGCCGTCGGGGGGCGACTCGACCGGTCCCAGGCCTCCCCGGTGGCCTACTGCCCCGTCTCGGAGGTGCGCTACCCGGGGGGGCGCACCGGGGTGTTCCCGCACATCCTCGACCGCGGCAAGCCCGGGGTGATCGGCGTCCTCGCCAACGGCGCCCGGTTCGTCAACGAGGCCGACGGTTACCACGACTACGTCCTCGGGATGATCGAGTCGGTTCCGGAGGGGGAGGAGGTCTGCTCCTGGCTGGTCGCGGACGCCAGGTACATGAGGTACTACCCGCTCGGCATGGCGAAGCCCTTCCCGGTGCCGACCTGGCCCTACCTGCGGTCCGGGTACCTGCGCCGCGGCCGCACCCTCGCCGACCTGGCAGTGTCGTGCGGCATCGACCCGCAGGGGCTGGAGAGGACCGTCGCAGTCTTCAACGAGCACGCCCGCCGCGGGCACGATCCGGAGTTCGGGCGCGGCGGCACGCCTTTCAACCGCGGCTCCGGGGACGCCGACAACCCGTACCCGAACCCGAGCCTGGCGCCGCTGGAGAAGGGGCCGTTCTACGCGGTCAAGGTGCTGCCGGGCAGCTTCGGCACGTTCGCGGGCCTGGTCACCGATGCCGCCGCGCGCGTCCTGGCCGCGGACGACACCCCGATCCCCGGCCTGCACGCCGTCGGCGTCGACCAGTCCAGCGTCCTGGGCGGGCACTACCCGTCCGGTGGCATCAACCTCGGCCCCGCGATGACCTTCGGCTACCTCGTCGGCACCGCGCTCGGCCGGCAGTGTGCGGGGAGCTCGCGATGAGGGCGCCCCTGGGACTGGCGGCCCTCACCGTCCTGGACACCGCGCCGGTGGAGCACATCGCGCTGGCCGAGCGGCACGGCTTCGACACCGTCGGCTTCCGGCTCCTCCCGGCCGCCCCGGGCACGACGGCCTACCCGCTGCACGAGGACCCGGCCGCGCGGCGGGAGGTGCGGGCCCGGCTCGCCGACTCGCCGGTCGAGCTCTTCGACGTCGAGATCGTCCGGCTGGGGGAGACCTTCGACGTCGAGCAGCACGGCCGCTTCCTGGACGCCGCGGCCGAGCTGGGCGCCCGGGCGGTGCTGGTGGGAGGGGACGACCGCGACCGCGGCCGGCTCACCGCGTCGTACGCCGCCCTCGCCGCCGCGTGCGCGGAGCGCGGCCTGGTCGCGAGCCTGGAGTTCATGCCCTGGACGGCGGTGCCCGACGCCCGGACCGCGGTCTCGATCGTCTCCCAGGCCGACGGACCGGGCCGGTCCGTGCTCGTGGACGCCCTGCACGCCGGCCGTTCCACCACGACCCTCGACGACCTGCGCGCCATCCCGGGCGGGTGGATCCACTACGCGCAGCTGTGCGACGGCTCGGTGCCGGTGCCGCTCACCGACGAGGAGCTGGTCCGCCAGGCCCGCGAGGAGCGGTTGGTGCCGGGGGAGGGCGGCATCGACCTCCGCGGCATCTGGTCGACCCTCCCGGCCGGCACGCCGATCAGCATCGAGCTGCCCAACGAGCCGCTGCGCCGGGCCGTCGGCACGGACGCGTGGCTCGCGCGGCTCGTGGCCGGTGCCCGGCGCACCGTCGCCCCGCTGGTCCCCACTGCGGCGTCGTGACGAGACCATGTCGCTCCGCCGCCCGGCACAGTCCCGGAGACGAGGGGGTCGACGTCACGGCCGTGGCACGGGTCATCGCAGCTCCACCGGGTCCTCGGTCGCTGGCTCACCCGGTCGCCGCTCCAGCGCGACGGCCACCGCCGGAAGCACCAGCACGGTGACCACTCCGGCACCGACCAGCGCCGCGGCGTTCTCGCTCGACATCGTGCCGCTGCGCAGACCGATCTCGGTGAGCGCCACCAGCACGGGCAGCGCGGTCGCGCTCACCAGCGCGGTCTGCCCGCGCTCCCGCCAGGAGAGCACGCCGCGGTAGACCAGCAGCGCCGGTCCGCCGCGGACCGCCAGCATCAGGACGAAGAACAGCACCAGCCGCAGCGGCGCATCGGCGATCGCGTGCAGGTCCAGGGCCATCCCCGAGTACACGAAGAAGAGGGGGACGAAGAACCCGTAACCGACCGCGTCCAGCTTCGACTCGAGTGGCGGCGCGGCGCGGCCCACCCATCGCCGCAGCACGATGCCGGCGAGGAAGGCGCCGAGGACGGCGTCGAGGTGGAACCGGTCGGTGACGGCGACCAGCGTGAGGAGCAGGAGGATCGTGCCGCGTAGCGTGATCTGGGCCGTCTCGTGCTGGCCCACCGTGATCACGACGGCCAGCCGGCTGCCCTCACGCACCCCACGGCGCAGCACGCCGAGGAGGGCGGCCAGGACCGCGACGGCGCCGAGCGAGGCCACGGCGGTGACGCGGCCCTGGCTGCCGAGGAACACCGCGATCGTCAGCACCGGCAACAGCTCGCCGACCGCTCCCGCGGCGAGCAGGTACCTGCCCAGACGCCCGCGCAGCAGCCCCTCCTCCCGCAGGACCGGGAGCAGCGTCCCCAGCGCGGTGGTGGTCAGGCCCAGGGCGATCGGCAGGAGGGCCTCGATCAGCCCGACGGCGGCCATGACGCCCACCGCGGGCGTGGCCAGCCCCAGCGAGATCGCCCAGGCCACCAGCGCTCGGCGGCCGGCGTCCTCGCGGAACAACCGCAGGTCGATCTCGTAACCGGCGAGCAGGAAGACGAACCCCAGCCCGACATCGGCGAGCACGCGCACGTCCGCCGGTGACCCGACCCCCAGCACATCCGGGCCGATCACGATGCCGCCGGCCAGCAGCAGCACCACCTGGGGCACCGGCATCCGGGGGAGGAGGCCGACCAGGAGCGCCGCCAGCAGGGCGACGGCGGCCGCGGCGGCGAGCGTGTCGATCGACACGACGTCGTCCACCTGGTCCTCCCTCGAGGAGTCGGCGACCGCGGGGCCGGGCCCGCCGGATTCTCACGTGTGGCCTCGCTCGGGCGGAAGGGGCCGCGCGGCGATCGCGCAGCACCCCGGGTGAGTGCACGCGGGCCGTGCGGGCAAGCGGCCTGCCGGCCGCTCGGGACCACCAGCCACGCCGTCGACCACGTCGCTCGCATCTGCGGGTCCGGGGCCCGGAGACGATGACCGCGCGTTCCGTCGCCGGTCCAGCGACGCCCGCGCCGACGACCCGGGCCGCCCCGGTAGCCGCCCGTGCTAGAGCCGCCACTCCACGCCGGCCGTCGGTTCGTACCGGCACGTGGTACCCGTGATCACGGAGCGGTCCAGGTGGGTCCCCAGCTCGGGGATCACCGTGTCGATCCGGTGGATCGCCTCCCGCAGCCGGGAGGTCACCGTCTTCCGCGCTCGCTCGGCGGTGCCGGAACCCAGCGACCGCGCGCGCCCCGCCAGGCCGGTCGCCCTGCGCAGCTCGACGAGGAGCGCAGCCCGCTCGTGGTCGAGCCGCTGGAGCCGGCCGAGGTCGCCGTCGTCGCGCGCGGCGGCCAGATCGGAGTCGAGCTCCTCCAGGCGGTGGCGGTAGGCAGCGCGTGCGGCGCCGTCGAGCAGCGTCCCGGTGTCCCGTTCGACGTGCCCGGCGCCCACCAGTTCGAGCACGTGGACGTCCCGTCCGGGACGGGTGAGCAACGTGTGCAGGTCGGCCAGCCCCTTGGCGTCGCGAAGGTGGGCCGACGCCGAGCCGAAGCGGACCCGCCACATCTCGCCGTCCCGGCACAGCTCTGCAACCGGTCGCGCTGCCACGGTCACCCGCTCGCCGTCGGCCACGGCCGACAGCCGGCCGACGACCCCGTGCAGGCCCAGCTCGCCGGCCAGCCGAGCGGCGGCCTCGGCGTGCTCGCCAGGAGCACCGAGCGCGGCGAGCCGGAGATGGCTCTCGGCCTCCCAGGCAGCAGCGCCGACCCGGCGGTGGACGGCCAGAGATCCCTCCAGCCACCGGCGGGCTTCCTCGGTCCGGCCCAGTGCGTCGGCGAGCATGCCGGCCCACAGCGCGTTGCTGCCCATGTAGCAGACCAGCGATCCGCCGATGCCGGCGGTGGCGGTGAACGGTCGCAGGTCGTCGAGCAGTTGCCCGCACAGTGCCGCATCACCCAGGCGGACGGCGGCGGTCGCCATCCCACCCATGAACAACGACCACAGGTAGGACCGGTCCTCCCGCCAGCTGTCCGTCGCGAGGACCGTGTCCAGGGCCCGCCGAGCGGCCTCGATGTCGTCGTGCTCGCCAGCCAGCGCCAGCAACCCGGCAGCGACGGCGTGCGCGTGCAGGGGAACCCCGACCCAGCAGCGGACCGCCTCCTCGGCCACGGCCCGGAGGAGCTTCGGCTCGCCGCGCGCCCATGCGAGCGCCAGACGCTGCCCGGTCCGCACGTTGACGGTGTCGGGCTCGGAGATCTGCTCCCCGAGTTCGCTCGAGCGGTCGATCAGGTCCTCCGCCTCGTCGAGGCGACCGTCGATGAGCGCGAGCGCCGCGCGTCGGGTCAGCGCCATGTAGTCGTGGCGTGGCTGGCCGAAGCCCTCGGCGAGCGCGAGGTACTGCGTCACGGTCGCCCGGTACGCCGGGGACCCGTCCTCGAGCTGAGCCGTGGTCAGCAGGAGCAGGCCCTCGGCCTCCCGTTCCCTGTTCGCCGTGCGCCGCGCCAGCGCGACGATCTCGGCGGCGACCTCGATCCGCTCGTGAGCGCGGCCCGGAGTCCACAGCACGTCGTGGCGGGCGAGGAGGCAGGCGGCGAGCGTGGCGTCGTCTTCGTGCCCCCGGGCCAACACCAGGGCTCGCTCCGACAGCGGCCGCGCCCGGGCCCGGTCCCGGGGGAGGGAGTGGGTGAGCTCTCGGGCCAGGCCGGCGGTGACCTGCGCCTCCATGAGGGTGCCGGTGCCGTCCAGCGCCGTCCGGGCGGTTTCGAGCGGGCCCGGTCCCGGGGGAGGGAGTGGGTGAGCTCTCGGGCCAGGCCGGCGGTGACCTGCGCCTCCATGAGGGTGCCGGTGCCGTCCAGCGCCGTCCGGGCGGTTTCGAGCAGCTCGGCGACGACGTCGTGCGGCATGGAGAACCGGCTGCCGAGCTGCTGCACCCCGAGGGCGACCCGCCCCGAACGCTGGGCGTCGCCGAGGTTCGTGGCCCGACGGGCGGCGTCGTCGAGCAGAGCGCGCGCTGCGGTGGGATCACCACCCCGGGCACGGGCATCGGCTTCCTCGACCAGCAGATCGATCAGCGCACCGCCGGCGTCGACCACCGCGGAGTCCTCGACCGCGCGGCGGGCCCGGGCGAGGTGCGCCGCAGCCTCGGCGAACGCGAGCCGGGTCCGCTCCGCGGCCGCGGCGGACCTGGCCCAGCGGATCGCCCGGTCGGCACCGTCGAGCGGCACCGCCGCGGCGCAGTGCAGGGCCAGGTCCGCGGGCTCGACGGCGCTGCCGCGTTCGTGACGGTGCTCGAGCGCGCGGGCGATGGCCTGGTGCAGCGCCAACCGTCGGTGGACGGGCAGGCGCAGGTAGAGCGCCTCGCGGACGAGGTCGTGCGCCAGCAGCGTCCGCCCGCCGTCCGGGCTCGTCACCAGGACGCCGGCACGAACCCCTTCCGCGATCAGCTCCACCGCACGGGGTGGACCGACGGCGCACACCTCGGCGAGCACGTCGGGCCTGAGCTCGTTGCCCGCCACGGCGGCGGCGTGCACGAGCTCACGGCAGGCGGGGGTGAGCCGCTCCACGCGACGGGCGGCGAGGTCGTGCGCCGCGGCTGGCGCCGAACTCGTGGCCCCGGCGGGGTCGGCCAGGAGTTCGGCGAGGTAGCGGGTCAGGAACGGATGGCCGTCGGTGCGTCGGTGCACCTCGACCGCCCACCGCGCGGCCGCGTCCTGGCCCACGGTGCCGGCCATCAGGGCGAACACCTCGTCGGACGACAGACCGTGCAGGTGCACCAGCTCGCCGCGGACGGCGACGTCGGCCAGTGCGCGCTCGGTGTCAGCGGTCAGCTCGTCGTGCCGGTAGGCACCCACGACCACCAGCGACACCGGCCGCGGGCAGCGTGTGACGTACTCGAGCAGCCGGAGCGACGACTCGTCGGCCCACTGCAGGTCGTCGAGGACGAGCATCAGCGGACGCCGCCGGGCCAGCCGTTCCACGAACCGCGCGACGCAGTCGAACAGCCGCAGCCGCGCGGCGTCGGTGTCCAGCAGACCGTCGACGTCGGTGACCGCGTCCTCCACGGCGAGTTCGGGGAGCATCCGGGCCAGCTCGGGGGCGACGGTCCGCGTCAGCTCGGTGGCCTCGGCGGCGTCCACGGTGCCGAGCACCCCGCGCAGCGCGGAGCTCCACGGCCAGAACGCCGGCGTCCGTCCCGCCTCGACGCCGGTGCCCCAGCCGACGGCCAGCCCGCTGCGCGCGGCTGCGACTCCCACCAGCGCGGTCTTGCCCATCCCGGCCTCGCCGCTGACGAGGACGAGCTGCGCCCACCCCGCCGCAGCGTCCTCGGCGGCCGCGAGCAGCCGCGACAGGGCGCGAGCCCGGCCGACGAACACCACCTCCGGATTCTGCCGGGAAGCGGGAGGGCCGGACAGGACCTGCCTCGCGGGGGCCAGCGCACGTGCTGCCCCGTTCCCAGCGATCGCTGGGCCGATCCCAGCGCCTACGTCACGCAGACCGCACACGCACGCAGGGAGCGCCGGACAGACAGGAGAGACACCATGGCCCGAGCACCCACGTCCGTCCGCCGGGGCAGCGTCGTCGCTGCACTCGCCGTGCTGCTCAGCACCGTTTCGGTGACGGCGGCCCAGCCCGCGTCGTCCCGGGCCGGCAGCGCAGCCGGCATCGTCACGTCCTGGAACGCCATCGCCTTCCGCACCATCAGCGCCGAGGGGAAGAAGCCGCCACCGGTCGCGCAGCTCTACCTGGCCCTGGTGTCCACGGCTGTCTACAACGCGGTCGTGACGGTCGAGGGAGGGGGGAGGCCGACGCTCCGCCAGCCGGCTGCGCACGGCCCCGCGTCGTCCGACGTCGCCGCGGCGACCGCCGCGCACGACGTCCTGGTGCGGTACTTCCCCGCGTCCGAGGCGGCGCTCGACGCCGATTACGACGCCTGGCTGGCCGGCATCCCCGACGATGACGGGCGGGTCCGGGGGCAGCGCGTCGGGCACGACGCGGCGGAGGCCCTCCTCGTGTCGCGTGTCGATGACGGCCGGGACGCACCGGTCACGCCGCCGCGGCCTCTCGATCCGCCGCCGGGCATGTGGGCGCCGACGGCCAGCGGCGAGTTCCTGGCCCCGT
This sequence comes from Geodermatophilus sp. YIM 151500, assembly GCF_025716945.1. Lineage (GTDB taxonomy): Bacteria > Actinomycetota > Actinomycetes > Mycobacteriales > Geodermatophilaceae > YIM-151500. The sequence continues at coordinate 213,249 of NZ_JAOVZT010000003.1, read as the reverse complement.
GGCTGGCGTTCACCCGACCGGTGCTCATCCGGTCGCCCAGGCAGTTCGACCGGAACGGCCCGGATTCCCTGAGGAGCGACCAGTACGCCGCGGACGTCGAGGAGGTCCGGACGATGGGCGCGGCGACGGGCTCCCGCCGGTCGCCCGAGCAGACGGATCTGGCGCTGTTCTTCAGCGACAACCCGGTGCGTCAGTATCAGGACGCGATGCGCGACCTCGCCCTGCGGCGGGACCTCGACATCGTGGACGCGGCGCGCATGTTCGCGGCGGTCAACGGCGCCGGCGCCGACGCGCTGATCACCTGCTGGCGCGAGAAGTACGTCCACTACTACTGGCGTCCGGAGACGGCGATCCACCAGGCCGACGCCGACGGCAACCCTGCCACCGTCGTCGATGCCGCCTGGACGCCCTTCGGCCCGACTCCTCCGTATCCGGAGTACCCGAGTGGTCATGCCTGCCTCACCGGGAGCACTGCTCACGTGCTGGAGGAGCTGTTCGGACGAGTGGAGGTGACTCTGGAGTCCACTGCGCCCGGGGTGGTCGTCACGACCCGCACGTACTCCTCGGAGCGGGCGTGGCTGGACGACGTCACGGACGCCCGCATCTGGCTCGGGTTCCATTTCCGGGATGCGATGGACGACGGGCTGCGCATCGGCCGCCAGGTGGCCGATGCGGTCCACGACCGGTTCGGCCGGGCTGACTGAGGCTCTCCGCTGCGGTCGGCCCGACAACCCCACGGTTGGGCCCTCCACCGCAGGTGGGGGGCCCACCCGAGGGCCATGGAGCCGTCGGTGGGGTAGCGGTGGTCGGTGGCCCGCCCGTCGTCCTGGGCCTCGACCAGGACCGCGCCCGCCAGCCACAGCAGCTGGGGTCAGCCCGGCGGTTGGACGCACGCGGAACCGGCACACCGGCACGCGGACGTGCGCGTCGCGGACCGCGTGCCAACGGGTCGCAGCACCGCCACCCTGCGCCCGTCGTCCGTGCAGGGGCACCGGAGGTGTCACAGCGGGGTCTGCTCTCTTGTCTTGTCTGGTGTCAGCAGTCCTCGACCGAGGAGTGATCATGAGGGTGTTCGTCGCCGGGGCGACGGGAGCGATCGGACGGCAGCTGGTGCCGCGTCTGGTCGAGGCGGGTCACGAGGTCCACGCCATGACGCGCCGGGAGTCCAAGCAGACGATGCTCCGCGAGTGGGGTGCGGTGCCGGTGGTCGCGGACGCGCTCGAGCCCGAGCAGGTCGCGGAGGCCGTCGGGCGGGCGCGGCCGGACGTGATCGTGCACCAGCTGACCGCGATCGGAGCGTTGGACATGCGTCACTTCGACCGCGACTTCGCGCGGACCAACCGCCTGCGGACCGAGGGCACCGACCACCTGCTCTCCGCCGGGCAGGCGGTCGGGGTGCGGCGGTTCGTGGCGCAGGGGGTGGCGTCCTACGGCGCGTACGCGCGCACCGGTCCGCCGGTCAAGACCGAGGAGGACCCGCTGGAGACCGCGCCGGCGCGGGAGATGCGCGAGACGCTGGCCGCGATCCGTCATCTCGAGCGGGCGGTCCTCGGCGCCCGGTGGACGGAGGGGATCGTGTTGCGCTACGGCGCCTTCTACGGGCCGGGCACGGCGATGGCGCCGGGCGGGGAACAGCCCGAGCTGATCCGCAGACGCAGGTTCCCGCTGGTCGGCGACGGCGCCGGCGTGTGGTCGTTCGTCCACGTCGCCGACGCTGCGGAGGCGACGGTGGCGGCGGTGGAGCACGGCAGGCGGGGTGCCTACAACGTCGTCGACGACGACCCTGCCCCGGTCGCCGAGTGGTTGCCGGCCCTGGCGCAGGAGCTCGGCGCCAGGCAGCCGATGCACGTGCCGCGATTCGTCGGGCGGCTGTTCGCCGGGGAGGCCGGCGTGGTGATGATGACCGAGCTGCGCGGAGCCTCCAACGCCAAGGCCAAGCGCGAGCTGGGATGGCGCCCGGCGCATCCCAGCTGGCGGCACGGGCTCGCCGCGGCATGACCGACCGCGAGCGGCTGCTCGACGAGCTGCGGCCGGGCGCGTTCGCGCTCGCCTACCGGATGCTCGGCAGCGTGTCCGAGGCCGAGGACGTGGTGCAGGAGGCGCTGCTGCGGGTGCACCGAGCGCTCGAGGCGGGCGAGCGGATCGCCTCGCCGCGCGCGTTCGTGGCCACCGTGACCACCCGGCTGGCGATCAACGAGCTGCGCTCGGCGCGTGCCCGCCGCGAGCGCTACGTCGGCGAGTGGCTGCCGGAGCCGGTCATCACCGACGGCCGCGACGATCCGGCCCGGCACGCCGAGATCGCCGACTCCTTGTCGCTGGCGATGCTGGTGCTGCTGGAGAGCCTCTCGCCCGAGCAGCGCGCCGTGCTGCTGCTGCACGACGTGTTCGACTACGGGTATCCCGAGGTCGCGGGGATCCTCGGCACGAGCGAGGGCAACGTGCGTCAACTCGCCTCCCGCGCCCGACGCCACGTCCAGCAGCGCCGGCCCCGCTTCCGGGCGACGCGCGAGCAGCGCGACGAGCTGGCCGCCCGGTTCTTCGCGGCCGCCGAGCGCGGCGATCTCGCCGGGCTGGAGGCGCTGCTGGCGCACGACGTGGCGCTGACCGGCGACGGCGGCGGCAAGGTCCCGGCGATCGCGCGGGCGGTGCGCGGGCGCGCCCGTGTCGCGCGCACGGTCCTCAGCTGGGTCCGGCGGGTGCTGGCCCTCCCGGGCGTGTCGTTGCGTCCCGTCGAGCTCAACGGCGGTCCGGGAGCCCTCCTCCTCGATGCACAGCAGCGGCTGATCGGCGTGTGCGCGCTCGACATCGCCGGCGGCGAGATCACCGGCATCCGCGGGCTCGTCAACCCCGACAAGCTGAGGCACCTCGGGCCGGTCGGCGACCTCGCATCGCTCCTGAGGTCGGGGCGACCGGCTCCGGTCGTGCCACGGGTCGAGGCCACCGGGTCCCCGGAGGGCCGCCCGTAGCGGGAGAGCCGGCACGAGGACGTCGTCGCCGGCCCGGCTGGACCGTCGGCCCGTGTCGACGAGGCAGCGGTGTGGTCTGCGACGGCGTCCGAGTCCCCGGTGATGCCGCCGCCGGCGCCGAGGACGGCGGTACCGGTGATCCGGTCGGCGACGACGGTGCGGACAGCGCGATCACGGCACCCGCGGTCCGGCGAGCTCGGTCATCGCGTCGAGCAGCCACCGGTCCACGTCGTCGGTGAGCGAGGACCGGAGAGCAACCGGCACGTGCTCACGCCGGGCCCGGACAGGTCCTCGGCCCGGTCGACGGGCGGCCGCTCCACGGCGTCCGCGTGCTCGCGGGGCTGAGCAAGGGAGTGACGATGGTGAGGCACGACGCCGACCAGGGTGCGGTGCGCGCGCGCAGCCGGGCGAGGTGAACAGCGGCGTCCGCCGGGAACTGGCGTTCTCCGATCTCGAGATCACGCAGCGCCGCGCGCGCGTCGTCGAGACGGCCAGCCCTGGCGGGGCCGACCAGCACCTCTGCCAGAGTCAGCGGACTGGCCGCGAAGTCGTCGTCGATCTCCCGGGCGAGCAGGGACTCAACCGCTTCGTGCTGGCTGTCCTCGGCGTCCAGGTAGCCGATGAGCACGCTGGCGTCGAGCACGCGAATGCCCGACTGCTGTGTGCTCATGGCAGCCCATGAAGCCGGAGCCCGCGTCGCCACCTTCGACCGCCGCCTCGCGCGTGCAGCTCAGGAGCTGGGCCTGGTCGCCCTGCCTGCGTAGGCCAGCACCCCGGACCGCGGTCACGGCCCAACTCGGTGCCCGAGGGGGACTCGCCATCTCCGCACGCGCCTACCGCCCTCCGCGTACGCGGACCCGCTGTTCCTCACGAGTGACGGACCACGCGGAGCCGCCCGTCCGTTGCGCTACGGCGGGCGGGCGTGGCTGGCCGAGGTGCTCGAGCGGGCGAGTCATCGTCGATGGCCGGGAGCCGAGCCGCTGATGCCTCGGTGGGCGGGGGAGAGGGACTGGGCGCCGATCACGGCGAGCACCTGGAGCTTGTCGTAGCTCTCGGTGCCGGGTGCGGCGGTCCAGACCATCAACCGGTGGGCCTGGTGCGGGTCGAGGAGTGTCTGGCAGTTCAGCTCGAGCAGACCGACCTCGGGGTGCTGGTAGCGCTTGACCTCGTGAGGGTGCACGCCGACCTCGTGCGCCTCCCACAGGAGGCGGAACTCCTCGCTCCGCTCCAGAAGGAGGTCGGCCAGGTGCGCCGCCCGCGACCCGGGGCCCCGCATCGCGAGCACGCCGCGCAACCCCGCGGCGTACATCCGCGAGAGAAGCGCGTGGTCCTCGGGGAGGTGCAGCTCGCGGGACGACGGGTCGGTGAACCAGCGGTACCCACTGCTGCGGGCCGGCCCGGTGAACCGACTCGCGTCGCCGGTGAGGGCGATCGCGGGCGGCGTCTGCCGCAGGGTCTCGCCGAGCTCGGTGACGATCTCGGCGGGGGTGTCGCCGAGGCGGTCGAAGATCCGCAGCAGGCCGGGGCTGACGTGCTCGGTGCTCGCTCCGCGCGGCGGCGGCTGGTGCCCGGCCAGGCGGAGCAGGTGGTCGCGCTCGTCGAGGGACAGGTGCAGTCCCTGCGCGATCGAGGCGATCATCTGCTCCGACGGCTGCGGACCGCGCTCCCGTTCCAGACGCGCGTAGTAGTCGGTCGACATGTGGCAGAGGGCGGCGACCTCCTCGCGCCGCAGCCCGCCGGTCCGGCGGCGCGGCCCGCGGATCAGGCCGACGTCCTCGGGCTGCAGCGACTCCCGGCGGTGTCGGAGGAACTCCGCCAACCCCGTTCGATCGATCCTCACGTGACCCCTTCCGGGCGTCCTGAGCGCCGGCCCGTCAGGGCCCCCGGGTCGTTTCTACCGGCGCTCCCGCGCTGCATCCACGGACCGTCGATCCCCCTCTCGCCGGGCCCGGAGGGGCGGATCGACAGGCCCTGCCTCGCGCCACAAGCGGCGGGGGACGGTGGTGCCACGGCGCGAGCAGCGCAACCTCGAGGAAAGGAGCACGAGCGATGGTCCGCACGACGATCGACATCCACGTCCCCGACCTGTCGGGGAAGCGAGCGGTGCTCACCGGAGGAACCGACGGCATCGGCCGAGTCCTCGCCCGCCGCCTGGCGGCGGCCGGGGCCGACCTGGTCCTCCCGGTCCGCAACCGCGGCAAGGCCGAGGCGGTGGCCGCCGAGATCAGGGCGCGCGTCCCCGGGGCGGGCGTCACCCTCCACCCGCTCGACCTGTCCTCCCTCGGGTCGGTCGCCGACTTCGCCGGCGTCCTGCTCGCCGAGGACCGGCCGATCGAGATGCTGGTCAACAATGCCGGTGTCATGACACCGCCGGAGCGGCGGACGACGGCCGACGGGCACGAGCTGCAGCTCGGGACTAACCACCTCGGCCACTTCGCGCTCGTGGCACACCTGATGCCGCTGCTGCTCGCCGGCCGGGCGCGCGTGACGTCGCAGGTGAGCGTGGCCGCGAACCGGAACGCGATCAACTGGGACGACCTGGAGTGGGAGCGCTCGTACGACGCGTTCCGCGCCTACAGCCAGTCGAAGATCGCCGTCGGCCTCTTCGCCCTCGAGCTCGACCGGCGCAGCAGGGCCCGCGGCTGGGACATCACGAGCAACATCGCGCACCCCGGCGTGGCCCCGACGAGCCTGCTGGCAGCCCGGCCCGAGATCGGCCGGCCCGAGGAGTCGCGCGGGATCCGCCTCATCAGGCGGTTGTCGGCGATGGGCGTCGCGGGGACGCCGGAGACCGCAAGCCTCCCCGCCCTGCTCGCCGCAACGTCGCCGGACGCCGGCGGTGGCCGGTTCTACGGTCCCCGCCGGTTCTGGCACATGAGCGGGCCACCGGCCGAGCAGAGCCTCTACCGGCGGTTGCGGAGCCTCGAGGACGCACGACGCATCTGGCGGCTGTCGGAGCAGCTGACCGGGGTGTCTTTCCCCGAGGGCCGTGAGGTCGACCGGACCGAGGGACAGGCCCTCGGCCTGGTCCGGGAAGGCCGTTGACGCCTGACCGGCGCTCCGGGGTCCGTCCAGGGCCACCGATCACGGCCGGACAACAGAGGTCGCGGCCATCGGGGAACCGATGTGCCGCGACCTCGCAAGAGCGCCCGAGGGGCGACTCGATACCTGCGCACACGGCGCACGCCTGCGAGCTGATCTTCGGGCGTCTCCAGACGGGGATCAGCCATGGAGGTCGGCGCGGTGAGAGATCCGGACGACGCGGACGACCACCTCGTCGTCACGGACCGAGTAGATGACGCGGTACGGACCGCTGAGCCGACCAGTAGCCCTCGCGGTGGAACCGCAGACCACCGAGCCGACCACCGCCCAGCAGGGCATTCTCCGCGCCTACGGGCTCACCCCACCGCCCCGGATCGCTGCCCTACACCCGGCCTGACCAGTGCGAGCGTCACCACCGGGGCCAAGCTGGTCTGGCTGTGGACCTCGGTGGTCGGCGTCGACGCCGCCGCGGTCACCGTCTGCTGGCAGGCCCATCTGCGCCGCTTCGACCTAGAACACACCATCCGCTTCACCCAGCAGGTCTGGGGCTGGACCCGCCCGAGGCTGCGCTTGCCGGCCGCGGCCGACCGCTGGACCTAGCTGGTCATGGCTGGTCCTGGCCGCGCACACCCAGCTGCGGCTGGCCCGCCCGCTCGCGACCGATCTGCGCCTGCCCTGGGAGAAGCCGCTGCCGACCGAGCGGCTGACCCCGGCGCGGGTCCGCCGCGGGTTTCGCTGCCTACGCGCGAAGACCCCCTCGCCGGCCAGCGCGCCGAAACCCGCCCACCCCGGCCCCGGACGCCCACCCGGAGTCAAGAACCGGCACCGCGCTCCCCGTCACGCCGTCGGCAAGGCCGGCACCCGAGCCGCACCCACCAGCGGTGAGCCGGTCAAGGGTTGAACGACAAGCTGAGGTAGCGCTCTCGAGCTCGAAGAGGATGGGCTCCCTGACGGTGGGCCCGTCCTCGACCTTCGGCTGGCTGGTCCGCCACACCTCCGTGACCGTCGCGTCGACCGCCCGCTCCAACTCCACTTCGTGCGTGTCGCTGCTCGGGAGCCGGACGGGCTGCATGCTTCGTCCCATCGTGTCCTCCACTGTTGGCCGGGGTGACGCAGGGGAGAGGCTCCCGAATGCCGGGTGGTAGCGGCGCCGGCCGCTCGTTCCCACGAACTTGCGTGCGCGAGTTCACGCCAGGGCTTCCTGACGCGTCGTCACCGACAACTGCGGCCTGTCCTGCGCGGCGTCCTTGCTGGGCACCGCGTTCAGAAGCCCCTGGGCCTGCCGGTCGATGAGACCCGTCAGGAGCTGCTGCGCGTACCCGAACACCAGCGCGTAGGCGAGGATCTGCTCCTGGGAGTCCAGAGCGCTCAGGCCGGGGATGAACTCCCCGCGGATCGCGATCAGCGCGCCCAGCGCCATCAATGCCCCTGCGGGCACTTTCAGCAGCGCGAGGGCGATCGGGACGTCGTACGGCGTCGCAGTCCCTTTGAGGTTCCGGATCGACACGGCGGCCGACAGGGCTCCGCCGAGCAGGCCGAGCAGGCCTACCACGACCACGTCCAGCGGAGCGGGCAGCTGACCGTCGTCGTCCCCGGTGGGGCACGCCACTGCGATGCCGTCGGCGCCGGGTGCCAAGCCCGGTTCGAAGCAGAACGGGACAGCCCCGGGGTTGACGATGACGACCGCGGAGAACGCGAGAACGAGGACGGCGATGCACCACGACGCGGTGAGGAGGACGTTGCGGAAGTTCCGGAGCCGTGCGTGGGATCCGTCGACGGCCTCGTGCCCGACCTGGATGAGCTTGCTGAGCAGCGCCCGCTTCTGCGCTCCCGGAGGCATGCTCAGCAGACGGCGGGCCTCGGCGCGGACGGGGTCGTCGCGGTTGAGAGCCACGTCGATGCGTGCCACCGTGGGCAACTCTTCGGCCGCCACCTCATGTGGGTCGTACAGACGCGCGAGTTCCGCTTCGGCCTGATGGGACTTGCGGAAGGCCGCCTCGATGCTGGTTCCTCGCCACCAACTCCGCAGCGTCCGGTACTCAGGGTCCTCTCCACGCGCAGCATCGAGCGCCGCGCCAACAAGTATCTTGACGCCATCGAGGATCGCAGTCCTCTCAGCCTCGGACACCTCAGCTGGGAGTGGCCGTGCCCGGATCACTTCCATCCTCGTGCAGAGTGCGGCTGCCGTCGTCTCGATCTCCTGCGACCAGCTGCGGCCACCGTGACGCCGGAACCGGCTCTCCTGGCCGGGTCGTGGACTCATGACGCCCTCCCGTGATCGTGTTGGACTCCTCCATCCCTGACCAACGGATCTCGTCGGTGTCCGCCAACCGCGACCGCCGGCGCGCGGCCTCCAGTTCGGTCGGGATGTCCTCTGTCCCGAGGGCGGCAGGGGAGTGGAAGCCCGTGCGTGCCTCCATCTCGGGGTTCGAAAGGAGGCATGGCGGCCCTTTCTCGGCAAGTTGCCGCTCGTGGGTTGAGCGCCGGCCCGGCCCGTCGCCTTGCCAGACGCTGGACGCCGTGCCGACCTGCACGAAGAAGACGCACCCGGTCGCCGGCTGATACGGCGTGACACGGATCGGATTGCTGGCTCTTCTTCACCTGAGGTGGGAGCTGGTCAGGCCGCCGGCGATGAGCAGCATGCGTAGCCGGTAGTTGTCGCGGTTGCGGAAGCCGCGGGCGATGCGGCGGTGGAGCTCGATGAGGCCGTTGACGGCTTCGGTGCCGCCGTTGCTGGCGCGGCCGGTGTCGAAGTAGGCCAGGAACGCCTCGCGCCGCTGCTGCAGCGTCCGCCCCAGGTGGGCGATCTCGTGGACCGGGCAGGTCGGGAAGGAGTCGATGACCTTCTCGGCGATCGTGCGGCCCTCGGCGGTGCGCTCGTGCCGGTAGGCCGACCGCAGCTGCTGGGGCACGACCAGGCCAGCCAGACGGCCAGGTGTCGTTCGTCGGCGGCGGCCAGCAGCGCTACACCTTCGGCTCCACCGAGCTGATCAACGGCATCGACGTCATCCCGGTCGCCATCGGGCTGTTCGGTGTCGGCCATCGACGCTCTGGAGCGGCCGCATCCGGGGATCCGTCAGCCGTCCGGGAGCTGATCGTCGTCGGATTGTTGCCGATCCAGGTGGCGTCGCTTCCGCAGACCTGCCTGACGTGCTGGATCGCATGATCGAGATCCGATTCACCAGCCAGTTCACGCTCGAGGAGGCCCTCTTCGACCGGATCGACCGGTTCGTCGACCTCATGACGAGGATCGACCAGCAGCTTCCGGCCGACAGCGACCTCCGTGGCGAGCCGACCTACCAGGCTCTGCTCGCCCAGCGACAGATCCATCACTTCAGCCTGATGACGTCGGCCCTTCCGGAGGACCTGTCCTCCCCGACGGGCTTCTCCGACGCCACCATCCGGGCGCGCATCGAGGCCGGGTACGAGGACGCCGTCCACGAGGGAATCAGTCGTCCGGGCGATCCCGCTCTCCGCCCCGGGGATCACACGCCTGGAACTTCCGCGGAGCGACGGCTGAGGTCGTCCGGTGCGACTCCTCTCGGGCGTGCGCTCTGTCCGGGTGTGCCGGTGTATCAGGGCCGGGCGGGGGCTCTCTGGCGGGCGTGAATCCTACGTCGGTCTATCGGATCGAGCTCCTCGACGGCTTCACCCTGCGGTCGACGTGCCCTTCGCCGCAGCCGGTGGGCGATCTCCCGCGGGGGGTGCAGCGGCTGGTGGCCTTCTTGTGCCTGTTCGATCGACCTACCCGGACGGCGGTCGCGGGCCAGCTGTGGCCCGAGGCCCCCGAGGGGCAAGCCCACGCCAGCCTGCGATCGGCGCTGTGGCGGCTCCGCAAGGCCGCACCGGGACTCGTCGACGGGCCCGGTGACGCGCTCGCCCTCGCTGCCGACGTCCGTGTCGACGTCCGGGAGCTGCACGGCTGGGCCGAGCGGGCGCTGGACCCCCAGGCCCGGGTCGACCGCGTGTCCCTCCCGCCTCCGGCACTGCGGGGCGATCTCCTGCCCGGCTGGTACGACGACTGGGTGCTGCTCGAGCGTGAGCGCGTGCGGCAGCACCGCATGCACGCACTCGAGGCCGTAGCTGCCCGGCTCGCCGCCGCTGACCACCACGGTATGGCAGTGCAGGCCGCGCACCTGGCCGTGCAGGCCGAGCCGCTGCGGGAAAGTGCTCATCGGACCCTCGTGCGGGTCCACCTCGCCGAGGGGAACGTCGTCGAGGCGGTGCGGGCCTTCCAGCTGTTCCGGCAGATGCTCCACGACGAGCTAGGGGTCGCCCCGACCGAGCAGATGACCCGCCTGGTCCGGGGCCTCGGAGCAGGGCGTCGTGCGGCGTCCTGAGTACGGGCCCGCGCCGGGGGAGCACGAACCGCCGGTGGGCTTGACCGGGTTCCAGCTCGGGAACCCTGGGGCGGTGCCGGCCAGCAAGGGGGGCCTCCGGGCGGCCGGCGCAAGGTCGATGCGTATCCCCAGGTGACGTGCGGTTGGCATGGTGCAGCTACGGACCACCAGGCCCTGGACGTCGATGTCCAGCACCGTCCGGCCGGGCTGGGCGCTGTAATACGGCGGCACGCAGCGCAGGTCGTGCCGGCGGACGTAGTCGAGAAATTTCGTCGCGGTGATTTCGGACCGGCAGCGGCGGCGGGTCGGCCATGTGCTCGAGGACCGTGTCGAAGACCAGGCGGATGTAGTCGACGAGGTCCATCATGTAGCGCTCGAAGGACCCGTCGTACGTGGTGGTCACGGCCAGCCGCGTGTCGTCGAGAAGATACGAACCGGGCGAAGTGCACGGCGGCGATCTCGCCCAGTGCGGTCATGACCGGGTTGTCCCTTCGGGGGAGGGCCTGCAGTTGCTCGAGCTTCGTGCGCAGCGCGTCCTGCGGCCCGGGCTCGACCGGGATCACCAGCGTCAGGACGGCTCCATCGGTGCCTCAGCCGCGGGCATCTTGGACATCCCACCCCCTCGTCTTCCGCTCAGCGGGAGCGCGCCCGTTCCCACGACGATCCAGGGTCCGCGGCACCGCCCCGTCACTGCCGTCCCACCGCGCCGCGCCCGGTCGGGGCGCACACCGCCTGCCTGTTCACCCGGACCGAGCCACCACGCACGCGGTCCGGTCCACGGCCTGCCTCGTGGCCCCAACGGTCGGCGGCTACCCCGACCCACCGTCCTGGGGAGGACCCACGGGTTCGACGGCAACCCCACGTCGTTCCGCCCCACGACCGTGTGCAACGGCCGGCGCCTCTGCTGACCGGCCTTCCCATCCCGCTCTACCGAGCGCCGGAGGGGGTGACGCGCCGGTGACGACTGCGTGACGGCGGCGTCCCTAGCGTGCGGCTGCCTCGATCACTGCTCGCACGGCCTGTGGGTGACCCACCATGACGAGTTCTGTCCTTCCAGCCCGTATCCTCCCCGCTTCGTCTTCGCGGATCAGGGGACGGTGGCCGGGATGAACCGGCCCATCGCCAGCCGGTGCGAGGTCATCTCGATGTCCCTCGGCTCGCAGTCGCCGGTGCAGGCCGACTACACCGTGGCCGGCCGAGCCGCGCGGACCGACGGGCTGCTCATCGGGGCCGCCGGCAACGCATCGGCGGCCACCGGTGCTCGGCGAACTCGCCGACGATCATGTCGGTCGCGTCCGTGGACCGGACCCTGGCGCCGTTGTCCATCTCCAACTTCGGCAAGGTCGAGATCGCCGGGGCGGGACGCGGGTCTTCTCGTCGGTGCCCTGGCCCACCTGCCACGGGACGAAGAACGGGACGGGCATGGCCACTCCGCACGTCGCCGGCTGTGCGGCACTGTGGGCGCGAACGTCCTCCTCGCTTCGCGGCATGAGCCGCGGAGAAAGCTGCAGGCGGCGGCGAAGCGACTGCCTCACCCGGCCTCGCGGGTGGGAGCGGGGCTGGTGCAGGCTCCGTGACGACGGTCGAGGACCACCGGTTGTCCGGGTGGTCCGCGCCCGCGGGTGCCGAACGAGGGGAAGGTGCCGTGGCGAGCAGCAAGCGATGGGTCGTCACCAGCGACGGGCATCGTGATCTCGCGCAGGTCGCCGCGGATCTGGCCGCCCATGGCTTCACGACCGACCAGCTGCTCGACCAGATCGGCGTCATCATCGGACCGCTCCCGACGACGCGCTCGGCCGGCTGCGCGGTGTGCCTGGCGTCGCCGACGTCCCGCCCCAGACGCAGGTCGACCTGGGTCCGCCGGGTGTGCCGATCAACTGGTAGCCGGTCCCGAGGCACCACGCCCGGCACAGGCAAGTGGCCGGCGGAGCGGCGAGCGCAGGCGCCTGGCAACTGTCCACGCGAGGCCGGAGGGATGACCATGCCGCTGACCGTCACCGTGCACGTCGACAACGCCAGGGGGTTCGCCGACCCCCGGCTGCACGTCTGGTACGCCGGGTCGACCCGGACGGAGGACCACCACCCGACCGGCAAGGACGGGTTCGGGCCGGTCTTCGAGGTCCGGCCGGTCCGCCCGACCTTCGGCTTCACGTTGCGCGACGGGGAGCGCCCGGAGGGGCCGTGGGAGGGCGTCGACCATGTCTTCCACCCGGAGGGCCCGACCGACGGCGAACGGGCCTCGGTCTGGGCCTGCGCGCGGTCGCCGTTCACCTACCGCCTGGAGCCGTCGACGCCGGCCGGTGAGAGCGCGGAGGCCTACCTGCGCCGGTTGCAGGGCGCCGGGGCCTTCCGGCCGGGCGGGTACCTGCCCGACGGCGGGGGACTCTCCGGCCTGGGGGCCACCCCGCTCACCGACGGCCGGGTGCTCGTGGGCCTCCACCACCCCACAGCCGCGACGGTCCACCTGACCGGGGACTTCAACGGCTGGCAGCACCCCTGGGCCGCCCACCCTGATCCCGACCGGTTCGTGCCGCTGACGCCCTACTCCGCCTACGGCGGTGAGTCGTGGGTCTGGCTGGGCATCACCGACCGGCTCCCGGTCGGCGGTGAGTACCGATTCGTGGTCGCGGGCGGCGTGGCGCAGAACGTCCGCGTCTCAGTGGACCCCTACGCCCGGCAGCTGGGTCCGGACTTCACGAGGAACAACTCGGTCGTGGTCGACGCCGCTACCTACCTCTGGCACGACGCCGGGTGGCGGAGGCCACGGATCGACGAGCTCGTCCTCTACGAGCTGTCGGTCGCCGGCTTCACCGAGGCCGACCCCGACATCACCCCGGGCGAGAGGGGCCGGTTCGCCGGTGTGACCGCGCGGATCGAGACCGGCTACTTCGAGCGGTTGGGGATCAACGCGCTCAGCATCATGCCCCTGGCCGAGGTGCCCAGCCCGCAGGGGCCCAGCAGCATCGGTTACGACCCGTCGCTGTTCATGACGGTGGAGCGCGACTTCGGGACGCCGGACGACCTGCGCGCGCTGGTCGACGCGGCGCACGCCCACGGGATCGCCGTCCTCGTCGACGTGGTCTTCAACCACACCAGCAACGACGACAACCCGCTGTGGGGGCTGGTGCTCCGATGGCAGAACGACTTCGCGGGCGGGCTGTACTTCAGCCCCCGTGCCACGCGGTGGGGCAACCGGGTGGCGACCGAGCGTCCCCTGGTCCAGCACCTACTGGTGGACGCCTGCAAGCTCCTGCTGGTGGAGTACCACGTCGACGGCTTCCGTCTCGACGCCACCCACTGGACGGTCATGGACCACGGCTTCCTCCACCGGCTCGCCCGGGAGCTCCACGACCTCGTGCCGGACGTGGTCCTGGTGGCCGAGAACCTGCCGAACGAGACGGACCTCAACCGGTCCGGCTACGACGGCTATGCCCAGTGGGCCGAGCTGTTCCACGACAAGGTCAAGGCCCTGCTGCTGGAGACCCCGTGGGAGGGGCAGGATGCGACGCCGGACCGGCTGGCCGATTCCCTGTACTTCAGCCGCTCGTGGTTCGCCGCCCACACCAACAACGTCGTGAACTACTGCCAGAGTCACGACGAGGACAGCGTCGCCCAGGCCGTCGGCGCGATCCCCGGGCTCGACCGACCCGAGACCAGGGACCGCAAGGGTCGGCTCGGTCTGCTGGCCACCGTGGTGGCCCTCGGCCAGCCGATGATCTACATGGGGCAGGAGTTCAACCTCTCGCAACCGCGCAACGTCGTGACGGTGGACTGGCCGGCGCGGCTGGACGACCACGCGTTCTTCGGCTGGGCGAGCCGGCTGATCCACCTCCGCCGCCGGTACCCCGGCCTCCGGCTGGCCGGATACGACCCAGCGGGGGAGGGGCGGCACGCCTGGATCCTCGGCCCGTGGATGGACGCCCGGCACGGCGGGGGGCGGGCGGTCGTCGGATGGCGGGCCCGACCGAACGACGACCCGTGGGACACCCTCGTCGTGCTGCTCAACTTCAGCCCGTACGACGTCGAGGTCGACCTGGAGCTCGGTCGACCCGGCACCTGGGTCAAGCTCGCCGACATCGACACGGTCGAGGACGTCCCCCCGGCCGGGCGGAACTCGGCAGGCGCGCCGACCGCGCTGCACAGCCGGGACAGCCGGTTCGTGCCGTTCGTCCTGCCCTCGTCCAGCGGGTTCGTCTACAAGTGGGAGGCCGCCCTGTAGGCCGCCGGCGGGATCGGAGTGACGTGCGGGTGACGGCTCGGCGACGGCCCGGCCGTATGGTCGCGCACCCGGCCGGACGAAGCCTCGGCCGAGGAAGGGTCATGCGCGAGCGCCTGATGCTGTGCTGCGACGGACAACCAGCGCGTCGAGCAGACGTGGTTCCGGGCGTCCGCCGACGGCGGGGAAGCTGGCCGCCTGCCTCCGAGAGGAACCGCGGATCACCGAGGTACCCGTCACGCGGCCGTCCGAAGGGACCGGCGGGCGCCCGGTGCCCGACCCGCCGGCTGTCGCCGCGTTCGGGAGCCGCCGCTGTGGGGACACGGTCGCGCCGACTCCTTGACCGACGCTCGCTCGCGGCGCCTACGACCGGGCCCCTGCGGTGATCCGCCGGTGACGCGGAAGTGACGGGCTTCCCGGACCCTGGACGGATCGTTCGTGCGGAGGTTCGGTTCATGACCATGGTCTTCGACCCGTCTGGCGCTGACGACCTTCCGGCGGCCACGGAGGACGTTCGTGGGGACGGCGCTCCTCGGGTCCCGGATGGCATGGGTGACCGGTTCACGGCCGTCGCGGCCGCGGGTGGCCCTGCGGCCGTCCATGTGGTCGAGAACCCGGTGGCACGAGCCGTTGATCCACGCTGACGCCGACGGAGGACGCGGTGGCCGCTCTCATCGCCAGAGTCACGTCCACGAGTACGGAGGCGCCGCTCGCCTGGCTGCTCTCCGCGCCGCTCGGCCTCGACGTGTGGGAGGTCACGCCCGACCAGGTGGTCCTGCAGGTCGAGGAGGCGCAGGCCGGCCGCCTGGAGGCAATGGGCTACGACGTCGAGCAGCTGCGGATGACCGAGGGGTACCTGTCGACCTTCGCCACCGAGGCGGCGGCGACCGGCTACCACACGGCGGCGACTCTCGAGCAGGATCTGCGGCGCCTGGCCGAGGTACATCCTGAGATCGCCGACCTGCACGAGATCGGGCGCAGCGTCGAGGGGCGGCCGCAGTGGGCGTTGCGGATCGGGGAGCGCCGGGGCAGTGACCGCAAGGTTGCGTTCCTTGGCTGCCACCATGCCAGGGAGTGGATCTCCGTCGAGGTGCCCTTCCGGTTGGCCGAGCACCTGCTCGAGCACTCCTCGGCCGACCCGGTGCAGCGGTGGCTGCAGCGGGGCGAGGTCTGGGTGGTCCCGATGGTGAACCCGGACGGCCACGAGTACACGCACACCCACGACCGACTCTGGCGCAAGAACCGACGGCGGAACCGGGGCGGCAGCTTCGGAGTGGACCCCAATAGGAACTACGGCTACATGTGGGGGACGCTGAACATCAACACCTCCAGCCACGTGCCCTCGGACCAGACCTACGTGGGCCCGAGGGCCTTCTCCGAACCCGAGACGCGTGCGGTGCGTGATCTGGTAGCGCGCCAGTTGTTCGGTGGTGTCCTCACCTACCACAGCTACTCGCAGCTGATCCTGTACCCGTGGGGCTACACCTCCCGCCCCGTCAAGGACGAGGCCGACCTGCGCGGCATGCGTGACCTGGCCGAGGAGATGGCACGGTTGGTCAAGGGCGTGCACGGGACCGCGTACACCCCGCAGCAGTCGTCTCGGCTGTACCCCACCGCGGGGGACACCACCGACTGGACCTACGGCGAATACGACGTCCCGTCGATCACGGTCGAACTGCGACCCGCGTCCGCCCTGGAGGGCGGGTTCATCCTGCCTGCGGAGCAGATCGAGCCCTGCTGGGAGGAGAACCGGCCCGCGGCGTTCGAGTTCATCCGGCATGTCCTGGAGAAGCCGGGGGAGGGGTGACGGGCGCGTTCCGGCCCGACCGGTCCGCGAGGATCATCGGGAGGACGCCGTCGCAGCCCGAGGAGCTCGGATGGCCGGGGCCGAACGAACCTGGATCGCTCGCCTGAGCCCGCCCTCGGATGGGAGCGTCGCGGCGCTGCTCGACCTGCCGCTGGGCCTGGACGTGTGGGAGCGCCATCCCGGCTCGCTCGTCGTAGCAGCCCCTGAGGGCGTCCTCGTCGACCTGGAGCGGCGGGGGCTGGCGCGGGTCGACCGCTGGGCCACCCGCGAGGAGTACGAGGCGCAGATGCACGACCGGCCGACGGACGATGACCCGTGACCGCCCCCGCCAGGCAGCTGTGCCGACGGAGGTGAACCGACCGGACCATCCATGTTCGTCGCCACCGTCGTGCATCGGCGCCGCGAAGATCGCGGGACACGCCCTGGATGAGTGCGCCCGACGTTGACAACTGGTCGTAGGCGTGTCCCACGACGCCCACAGCACCGACGACGAACATCACTCCCAGTCCCCGGCCGGAAGCCTGACTACGCGCTCCGTGGACGACGCCGACTCGTACGAGGCCTTCGCCATCCGAATCGGACGCCGACGGCGCCGTCCCCGCGTGGTGACAGCCCGGTGACGGGGCTCTCCCTATGGTGCTCGCGGCTCATTGGCGGGCACGAGGGGGCGATCATGGCCGACCTGACCGGGACGGCGGTCTTCTTCGACATCGGCGACACGCTCGCGTCGGTGGCCCTTTCGGGTGCCGGCGACCGGATCGAGCTGACGGTGTACCCGTACGTCCCCGGCGTGCTCGCGGAGCTCCGGGACCGCGGCGCGCGGCTGGGCGTCCTGTCCGACCCCGGTCCGCTGCCGACCCAGGAGGTGGACCGGGCGCTGGCGTCCGCCGGCCTCGGGGACCGGTTCGACCCCGCTCTGGTGCGCTACGGGCCGAAGGACGGGCCGGGGGCATTCGAGCAGGCGGCGGCCGCGGCCGCGGGCGCGCAGCGGGTGCTCTTCGTCGGTGAGGACCCCGGCGAGCGCGCGTCCGCGCTCCGGGCGGGACTCGCCGTCGCGCCGCACCCGCTGCTCGCCCTGCCGCTGCTCGAGGAGGAGTCGCCCGTCCGCTACGTCCGGGTCACCGTGCCCCCGACGGCCGCGGGCGGTGACTGGCGGCGGGCCCTTGGGGACCTCCGTCTGCTGCCCCTGCATGTAACCGGGGAGGGCGGCACCACCGTGTACGCGGTGGTGACGGCGTCCGCGGCCGCGCGCCTCGACGACCTCGGCTTCTGGGTGGACCGGCTCAGCGCCGAGGACGAGCCCCTCACGAACGACCTTTACCTGCTGCGCGACGACCGGCAGGTCCGCAGCGGGTTCCTCTCTCCCGAGGGCAACTCGGCGGCGCTCCTCACCGCGGGCACGTGGGCGCGCAGTGTGCTCGCCTCCACCGACGAGGGCTTGTTCGTGGCGGTGCCGGCCGGCGCATCGGTGGAGGACCTGCACTTCTCCGACGCCCGGCACGGCCACAATCTCAAGCTCGTGCCGATGCGCACGTTGCTGACCACGGGTGCGGTGGCGGAGGACGCCGTGGCTCGGTCCCTCGTGGTGGAGAGGGCCGAAGCAGTCCGGCTCTCGCCGGCAGAGCAGCAGGTCCTCGGGCCGCGGGTGCAGCGGGAGCAGCTCGCCGGCTCCGTCGAGCGGTACGCGGGGTCGGCGCCGGACGCCTCGGACGGCGCTGTGATCCGGAGCCGGCACATCCACCACCCGGACAACGCCGCCGCCGTGGCCACGCTGGTCGCCGATCTCGAGGGCATCGGCGGCGGGCGGCTGAGCGTGCGCCGGCACCAGTTCCGCCACGAGGGCCGCGTCCTCGAGAACGTCGAAGCCGAGCTGCCCGGCCGCGAGCTGGACGGCGTCGTCCTCGTCACGGCGCACCTGGACTCCACCGCAGCCCGCAGGCCCGGGTACCGGGCCCGCGTGGACCCGGCCCCGGGAGCGGACGACGACGCGAGCGGGATCGCCGGGGTCCTGGCCGCCGTCGAGGCCATCGGGGCGCTGGACGCCGCGCTGGCGCCGCCCCGCCGCACCGTGCGCTTCGTCCTGTTCAACGCCGAGGAGCACGGGCTCGTGGGCAGCCGCGCCTACGCGTCGGACGTGGCGGCCCTGGGGACGGCGGTCGTCGCCGTCTTCCAGATGGACATGATCGGCTACGACCGGTTGCCCGGCCGGACCTTCGAGGTGCACGCCGGCTTCACCCCCGCGCCGGAGGTGGAGGCCAGCTCGCTGGGCCTGGCGCGCCTGGTCACCGAGCTGCAGCCCACCGTGTCCCCGGCGCTGCGCCCGGCGCAGGTGTACCCGGCGGGAGGGGAGTGGGACGAGGCCGAGCGCCGCAGCGACCATTCCAGCTTCCACGAGCAGGGTTACCCGGCGGTGCTGGCGTCGGAGGATCTCTTCGCCGGCCCGGGACCGGGGGCGCCTCCGGCGGAGATGAACCCCGAGTACCACCTGCCCACGGATGCGACGATCGACGCCGGGTACGCCGCGGACATCGCGCGGGTGGTCACCGCCGCCGCATGGGTCGCCGCCACCCGCTGAGCGGCCACGTCGGCGGCCTGCCCTGCTGTCGAGGCATGGCCTCGCGGCGGTTGGGCGGAACGCTTCGTCACCCGCGACGTCCGCCCGGAGATGTCTCGCCGGCCTGGCCCGGGTGCGGGACAACGACGTGAGGACGGAGCCGCTAGGCCACCTCCCGCAGCTGCGACCGGTTCTGCGGGGCTCGACAGCGCTTCCTCCCTGGCGCGGACCAGCGGCCGGCCCCTCGGCCAGCCCGGCGTCGCCGCCAGGACGTTGACGCTCCGGTGACGCGTCCGAAGTAGGTGTTCGGCCGTGAGCACGAGCGCCGATGTCCTCCAGCTCGCCGGGCTGGCGACGGTCGACGTGCAAGCCGCACTGGCCGAGCTGGTCTGGGCCGGGAGCCGCGTCTACGACGACGCGGAGCTCGACTCCGCGGCCGCCGACGCCTACTACCGAACCGAGGTGACCCATGGAAGACCCGCAGGACGACGTCCACGCGGCACGCCCGCTCGTCCTCATCCGCGGCTTCGGCGGCCTCGGCATTGCCGACGAACGGCGCGTGGCCTACCAGGGCTTCAATGACGGCACGGTGTACCCGCACAAGCGCGGCGAGAACTACATCTACGAGGGTCTGGTCCTCCGACTGCTCAAGTCGGACTGGAAGTACCAGGACGCCACCAACATCGTCAGCTACCACTCCCACCTGCAGGCGGCTCCCGAGGACCTGCCGGACGAGCTGGCCGGCCTGCGCTCCTTCTTCGAGGGCCGGCTCGTGGCCGATCCCGCGATGGCTCTCGACGTGGTCCGGTCCACCCGGTCGGTGGCGAACACCATCTGGGTGTTCCGGTACTACGACTTCGAGGACCGATCCTTTTCCACCTACGGCTCCGAGCTCGTGCAGCTGATCGACTTCATCCGGGCGCTGGCCGCGGAACGCCGGCAGCCGGTGCCCAAGGTCGACGTCGTCGCCCACTCGATGGGCGGGCTGATCGTCCGCCACGCGGTCCAGGTGGACTATCCGCGCCTCAAAGACGGCAACCTCCGGGCCGCGGAGGACCACATCAACAAGATCGTGACCCTGGGGACCCCGCACCAGGGCATCAGCTTCCAGGTCCTGGACCAGCTCGGCGGTCTCGGCGCGGCCGAGGAGCTGGAGGCCTTCGACCCCGACGGGCCGGCCGCCGGCTCCCGGAACGGGAAGGCCTGGTCCTACCGGACCTTCGGCGAGCACTTCGACCTGCGCCGCCTGCTCACCGTCGTGGGGACGAACTACCGCTCCTACGGCAACGGGGCGGCCAGCCTGCTCAACCGCCTGGCCTCCGTGCCGGGGGAGTACGGCCCGCGCTACAACCGCAGCGACGGGCTGGTGAAGCAGGCATACGCGCAGGTCCCAGGCGCGCCCCGCACGTTCGTGCACAAGTGCCACGGGGGCGAGGACTCCCTGGTCACCAGTCGGGAGTCGTTCGAGGTCGCCATGCGGTTCTTCCACGGTGACGTGCGCGCCCGCCTGCGGCTCGTGGAGGGACGGGTGACGCGCGGAAAGGACGCGTTCGGCCGCAGCGAGTTCTTCCTCGGCGTTTGCATCAAGCCGCGGATGGTGGACTTCGAGCTGTTCCACCAGAGCGCCGAGGCGGAGAACTGCTACGGCCCCTTCCACAGCGAGCAGCTGGACGACGACCTGCGCGAGGGCGGCTTCGACTGGCTCGATCCCGCGGAGTGGCTCATATGGGAGGGGTGGCTCGACACGCGGGTCCGCCGAGCCGGCCGGAGCGCCAGCGACCTCGTCGTCCGGCTCGACGTCTACGTCGGTGAGCGGGACAGCTGGGGCATGGGCTTCTCCGACAACCGGGTCTTCCAGAAGCAGTACTACGTGCAGGCCTTCTCCGAGCCGGAGGTGCGGCTCTTCCTGCACACGGGCGAGCGCTACCTGTCCGATCAGCGGCCCACGGACACCGCGGAGCTGCTGCGGCTCGTGGAGGCGGCGAGCGAGGAGGACGGCGAGGCCGTCGTGGCCTGTCCGCAGGTGGACGGCGAATGGCGGATCCCGGTGCACGGCACCGGCTTCACCGCCACCTTCGGGCTGCGCCTGGCCCGCGAGGTGACCGCCGACGACCGCCGCGACCAGGCTGTCACGTTGGAGGGCGCCGGTACCTGACGCTCACTCCGGCCGCTCGAGCGCCCGCTGCTCGAGCGCGTCGACGAGCGGCAGCAGGTCGGGCGGGAGCATGCTTGCGTCGAAACGGAGGGAGACGACCTCGTCGCCGCGGCGGATCGTGAGGTCGTACCGGTACTCGTCGGCGCCTCCGCTCTCGCCCGGCAGCCCGGCGAAGCGCGACGGCCCCGGGCCCTGCAGCACGCGTGCAAGCGCCTCCGCGCCGGCCGGGCCGAGCTCGTCCTGGCGCAGGGTGAGCTCGACCCGGTTCCCGGCGAAGAAGCCGCCGGTGCGCCGGAACTCGACGACGGTCGGATCAGAGCTCGACGCCAACGCCGCTCCAGGCCTCCTCGACGGCCGACACCTGGCGACTGTCGGTGCCGAACAGCGTCGAGGCGACGTAGCGCGTTATGCGCGCGAACTGGCGGAACATGGCGCTCGGCAGCAAGCGCTCATGGCCCAGCGACGCGTACCAGATACGCCCGGCGTCCTCCCACGCGTTGCCGCCGAGCCGCGTGGCCACGAGCGTGAACGCCCGATTGGGGATGCCGGAGTTGATGTGCACGCCGCCGTTGTCCTCGTCGGTGTCCACGTACTGGTCCATGTGTCCGGGCTGCGGGTCCTTGCCTAGGACATCATCGTCGTAGGCGGTGCCGGGCTCGGCAAGCGAGCGCAGCGCTCTGCCGCTCACGCCCGGAGCGAGGATCTCCCGGCCGACGAGCCAGTCGGCCTGCTCGACGGTCTGCCCGAGGGACCATTGCTCGACAAGCACGCCGAGGACGTCGGCCATCGACTCGTTGAGCGCGCCCGACTGGCCCTGGTAGACCAGCGGGCCGTCGTACTGCACCACCCCGTGGCTGAGCTCGTGCGCGCACACCGTCAGCGAATGGGCCAGCCGCGTGAAGAGGCGCCCGCTGCCGTCCCCGAAGACCATCTGCGTGCCGTTCCAGAAGGCGTTGTCGAAGTTCCGGCGGTAGTGGACGACGCCCTCGATCGGCATGCCTGCCTTGTCGATCGAGTTGCGTGCGAACACCTGGAAGAAGAAGTCCCACGTGGTTCCCAGCCGCTCGAAGGCCGCCTCGGCCGTCTTGTCCTCGCTCGGCGTGCCGGCCTCGGCCCGGACGATCGGGCCGCGCAGGTCCATCGTGTTCTTCGCGTCCCGGACGAGCCGCTCCTTGGTCGGTGGGGCCAGGGCGATGGTCAGCTCGGGCATGGCCGACCTCGGCAGGACCGACCGGCGTGCCTCCGCCTGGACGCGCAGCGAGCGCATCGTCCCCGAGGTCGCCAGTGCCTGGAGCGCCGCGCGGCGCTCCTCGTCGCCACCTCGCTCGGCGATGTTGCGGAGGACGTAGTCCGGGATGAACGAGCAGACGGCCGCCGGAGGCGACAGCACCGCGGGCGTGGTGGTCATGGGGATCGAACCTCCGGCGTGAGGGGGTAGGAGCGGTCCGCTCCGGGTCACGGTCCAGCGTCGGCGGGCACCGTCACCGCGGCGTCACCCGCACGTCATGCCTCCCGGTCCGCAGACCCGGGCGGTCCCCGGCGGGGGCTGTGACGGTTCCGTGACGGCCGGGTGACGCCTCCGCCGGACGCTCGTCCCGTCGCGACTGTCCGGCACGGCCGGCTCCCGGGAGGTGGCAGGTGGTCCGTCTCATCGAGGTGCGGCCGCCGCGCGGGCACGATCTCATCGCCGCCACATTCTCGATCGCCGGGTTCGGCACCGGGTTCGAGGCGACCGTCCGGTGGCGACTGGTGCAGGACGGCACCGTCCTGGGCGAGGGCCCCGGTCCGGGGCGTGGGCGCCAACGGCGTCCTCGACGACTTCGGCCACGCCGTCTCGCTGGACCGGTTCGTGCAGGCCCGCGGCGTGCACGTCGTCCTCGAGGTCTTCGGCGACGACGCCTCCGGGGAGCACCCGCCCGGCACCGACCTGACCGAGGTGCCGGTCACACTCTTCACCGGCCTGCGGGGCTGGCGGCTGTACGAGGTCG
Organism: Geodermatophilus sp. YIM 151500; assembly: GCF_025716945.1. Taxonomy (GTDB): domain Bacteria; phylum Actinomycetota; class Actinomycetes; order Mycobacteriales; family Geodermatophilaceae; genus YIM-151500. The sequence goes on along the minus strand of NZ_JAOVZT010000003.1, from coordinate 190,181 downwards.
TCCGCGGCGACACGCTCTCGGCCATCGCCCGCGACCAGGGACAGGGCACCCGGGTGGGCGACGTGTTCGAGGCCAACTGGGACCTGCTCGCCGACCCCGACCGGATCCTCCCGGGTCAGGTCCTCCGGGTCCCGCTCTTCTGACCACGAGACCGTCCGCAGCGAGGAGGACGTCATGTCGGCTCCCCGGATCGACCCCGAGGAGGTGCGCGCGGCCCGGGCCGACCTGCGCGACGCCCTGGGCAGCCGCATCGCCGAGAAGGCCAGTGACGAGTACTGCCTGGCGGTCGCCCGGCGGGTGCGGACGGGAGGCACCGAGTCCCTGGGGCTGACCCGCACGCCCGGGACTGCCGCCGCGGCGACCGTCGTCGAGTTCCAGGAGGCGCCCGTCCCGGTGCTCCCCCGGCTGACCGAACTCCCGGGCTGGTCCGGCCAGCGGGCCGCCGTGGAGACGCTGGTGCCGGGTGATCCGACCGGCGCGCCGGTCCGGCTGCGGACCGCCGTGCGGCAGAAGCTCGTGGAGGACGCCCGGACCGCCGGCTACCGCAGCATGGGGGAGGTGTACCAGGAGATCGAGCGGCTCTCCGGGGGGATGCTGCGCCCGCAGCCCGAGGTGCTGGGCGACCCGCAGATCCCTACCGCGGTCAACCAGGTCTGCTGGCTTAACCGCACGGTGCGGACGTTCGCCCCTCCCGAGGCGCTCGCCGAGGTGGCCGCCGCGGACGCCGTGACGGCCCTCGACCTGCCCCGCCGGCTGCGCGCGGACGCCGACGTCCCCAACCACCGGTGCATCGGCCTGCCCGCGTATCAGCAGCAGCACCCCGGCCTGACCGGCCGCGGCGTGACGGTGGCGGTGATCGACGGCGAGGTCGCGCTCGCCCACCCGGCGCTGGCCCGGCGGGTCGTGCAGCGGCGCAACTACACCACCGAGGCGTGGGGCAACCCGTCGCCGCACGGGACGGCGGTGGCCGGCATCGTCGGCGCGGCCGACCCGGCGGACGCCGGGATCGCGCCCGAAGTACTCGTCACCAGCTACAAGGTCCTGGCCACCGCCCCGGCCGGCAACGCTGACGACTTCGGCGGCGCCGTCGCCATCCAGCAGGCGCTGGAGGACGGCGCGGACGTCGCGAACTGCTCGTGGGGCGCCGGGCCCGCTGGGAACGGCACGAGCCGCGAGGCGCGCGCCGCCGACAATGCGTGGCGGCTGGGCCTCGTCGTGGTCAAGAGCGCCGGCAACCGCGGCCCGGGCGCCGGCACCATGACCACCCCGGCCGACGCGGCCGGCATCCTGGTCGTCGGCGCCACGGCCCTCGACGGCGAGCGGGTGGAGGACTACAGCAGCCGGGGTCCCGCGGGCGGCAAGCCCGGCCCGGACGTGGTCGCTCCTGGCGGCGGCGACCTCGCCCGCATCCGCTGCTGCCTCGTCGGCGGCGGCTTCGGGGACGCCGGCGTGGGGACGAGCTACGCGGCGCCGCACGTCGCCAGCATCGCCGCCCTCTTCCTGCAGCAGGACCCCGACCTGGTCCCCGACCAGATCCGCGACCGGCTGCGGGCGACCGCGCGGCCGCTGCCGGGGATGGCGCCGGCCGCCCAGGGGGCGGGGCTGGTGTGCCTGACCTGACGCCCCGGGGCGGGCTGCTCAGTTCGGGGTGCCGGAGTCCGGCTCCAGCGGCCGGGGGAGGTCGATGGCGGTGACCGCGTCGTCCTCCGCCACCCGGACGAGCTCCGCCGCGGGGATGGTGCCGCGCAGCGTCTGGTTGACCCACGCCGTCTCGAGCACCTCGCCCCCGACGGCGGCGATGCGCTCGGCCACCCCGCGCAGCTCCTCCTCGAAGCCGGCCTTCACCGCCTCGATCCGGCTGGCCCGAGATCCCGTGTCGGGCACCGCCACCGGCTGCATCTCGACGACGACCTCGAGGGGGCTGCGCTGATCCACGGCGGCGAGGCGCTCGGTCACCCGGGGGCTCAGCTTGGCGGCCGGGTCGCTGCCCGCGAGTTGTTCGTCCACAGGGTCTCCGTCCACGACGCTCCACCCCCACTCCCGGCCCGGCCGGCGCTCCGCTGCCGCCCGGTCCGGACGGTACGCCCGACCTGGCGGAGGTGAGGACCCGTGCCCGCGCCCGAGTTCACCTGGTCCGAGCACCCCGTTCCCGCACTTGCCGTCGATGGGGTGTCGGGCGCGGCGGTCCCGGTCAGCGTCCCGCTGCCGGACCTGCGGGCGTGGGCGTCGCCGCTGGACAAGGCGGAGATCCTGCTCGAGTCCGCCGCCGAGGTCGAGCACGCGCTGATGGTCCAGTACCTCTACGCCGCCTGGTCGCTCAAGGGGCCGGAGGAGGACCCCGGCCACGCCCGCGTCCTCGACGACGGACGGGCCGGCTCCTGGCCCCGGGTCCTGCTCGGGCTGGCCTGCGAGGAGATGGGCCACCTCATGACCGTGCAGGACCTGCTGGTGCTCCTGGGCCTGCCGGTCAACCTGGAGCGGGAGGACTTCCCGCCCCGCAAGGACCTTTACCCGTTCGCCCTGCACCTGCAGCCGCTGCAGCGCACGTCCCTGGCCCGGTACGTGGTGGCCGAGGCCCCGGCCGACGCGCCCGGCATCGAAGACGTCGTCGCCGTCGCCCAGGGGTCGGGCGGCCCGCGGGTCAACCGCGTGGGCGTCCTGTACGCCCTGCTCGGCGTGGTGTTCGCGACGCCGGAGCAGGTGCAGGCCGGTGCCGGGAGCGGCGACCCCTGGGATGCGACGGTGGCCCGAATCGCCGAGGCGGCCTACACGCAGGCACCCCCCGAGGCGTGGCACCTGCTCGACGAGGCCTTCCTGGCCGGTGCGGAGGAGCAGCAGGCGACGCCGTCGGACTGGGAGGTCGGCGGGGTGCGCGTGCACCGCGTCGCCGACCGCGACGCCGCCCGCGAGGCGGTCCGGGACATCGGCGAGCAGGGCGAGGGGCCGACGTCCTCGGGGGAGCGGTCGCACTTCGAGCGCCTCCTGCAGGTCTACCGGGGGAGGGGCCGTGACCCCGCGTTCCCCGACGGGGAGTGGACGCCGACGCGCGACGTCCCCACCGACCCGCGGCCGGCGGACCTAGCCGACCCGCGGACCCGCCGCTGGGCCGAGCTCACGGACCTGCGCTACGGCCTGTTGCTCGGCCTGGTGGAGCACTGCCTGGTCGCCTCCGGCGACGACCGCCTGCTGCTCGTCGGGTGGGCTTTCGCCGAGATGCGCTCCCGGCTGGCCGTTCTCGGCCGACGGCTCACCACGATGCGGTCGGGCGGCCCCCGCGGTGGCGTGGCCGCCGCGCCGTTCAGCCTGCCCGTCCCGGTCCACCTGCCGGGTGCCGAGCCGGCCCGCTGGCAGCTGCACGGACGGCGTCTGCAGTCCGCCGTCGACATGGTCGAGGCGCTGCAGGCCGACGGCGCCGACGACCCCTGGCTGCAGGCGCTGGCGGACTCGGACCGTCAGCGGCTGGTCCTCATCGCCGCCCGGACGACGCCGCCGGCCGCGACCACCAGCTTCGCCCGCGACATCGGCCCGCTTTTCCGGCCGGTGGACGTCGAGCACATGAGGCCCTCCGGCGTCGACCTGGGCAGCTACGAGGGTGTCCGGGACGCGGCCGAGGTGGTCCTGCAGCGGCTGAGGGGGGACGACGGCGCGGTCATGCCGCCCCCTCCGCACCGGCCGTGGACGACCGCGCAGATGGACCTGTTCGCCCGGTGGATCGAGGAGGGGCACCCAGCCTGAGCACACCGGCGCGCCGCTGCCAGAAGGGGCTGTGGACCCATCGGCGCTCCCGCCCGTACTGCACCGCGCGCTCGCGGAGATAGGCACCGAAGACGTCCCGTACCTGCCGCGCGTAGCAGTCGAGCGCGACGGTGTCCGGGTGCCGTGCGACCAGCACCTCCGCCGCCGCCGGCGCCGACGCCATCGCGGTGGCGATCCCCCGGCCCGACAGCGGGTCCCACGTCTGCGCGGCGTCCCCGACGGCCACCCAGCGCCGGCCGCAGGGCGGCGCGAGCACGCCGCTGTCCGCGGGCGCGGCCCGCAGCGGCGACAGATCGGACGCCCCGCCGAGACGGTCGCGCGCCAGCCGGGTGGTGGCGAGCAGGTCCGTCCAGCAGCGGGTGCGCCCACCCGGGTCGCGGGGCAGCAGGTCGGCGTCGGTGAACAGGACGGCGACCGCCCGCCCGCCCGGGAGCGGCGCCACGTACCACCAGCCGGCCTCGGTCGCCTCGACGACGGTGCGGGTGTCGGTGTCCTCCCCGCCGTCCGGCGTCCGGGCGAAGCGGGCCAGCCCCACCAGGCGGTCGCACCGGAGCCGCCCGGCGCCCCGGGTCCGGGCGACGCGCGCCGCCCGGCCGGAGGCGTCGGCGACCCACCCGGCACGCACCGTCGCCGGCAGGGGGCCGGTCACCCGCACCGTCCAGCCGTCGCCGTCGGGCGTGCAGTCGCGGACGGTACCGGCCCGCACGTCCACCCCGGCGTCCTCCGCGGTGGCGAGCAGCGTCGCCTCGAAGCGCGCCCGGTCCAGGTGCCAGCCGCACCCGTACGGGTCGAACAACGCGTCCCTCTCGAAGGGCGTGAGACCTCCCCAGCACGCCACCGTGCCGGCCGAGGGCAGGTGACCGTCGGCGAGGAACGCCCTCCACAGGCCCAGCCGGGCCAGCGTGGTCACGATCCCGGCGGGCACCGTCTCGCCCAGGCGGGGCCCCCGGCCCGGCGGTCGGGCGACGAGCGTCACCGACCTCCCACGGCGGGCCAGGGCAACCGAGGTGGCGGCTCCGGCCGGCCCGCCGCCGATGACCAGGACGTCGACCCGCGGCGCGGCCGCGGCATCCCGGTGCGCGCTGTCCCGCCCGCTCACTGGCGCGGGAAGGCGGGGTCTCGCTCGACCTCGACATGCACCTGCTGGCCCTGGTGGGCGCGCGGCACGACGAAGCCGAGGCGCTGCACGTCGTCGACCATCTCCCGGTAGAGCTGGATGGGGTTCTCCCACTCCGCCTCGCTGCCGGGGATGTCGTCCGGGTCGGTCATCACCAGGTCCGGTCGCTGCGAGGGCCACCACACCCCGCCGTCGCAGTCGCGGAAGTCGGCCTGCCACGGCAGCGCCATCACCTCGGTGAGGCAGCCTGGGTACACCAGCGCGGTGTGGGCGGCGTCCAGCCGGTAGGGGCCGCCGTACATCGCCGGGTCCTGCAGCGTCTGCCCGGCCTCGATGCCCGGGAAGAAGTTGTTGCCCGAGCCTTGTTCGAGCGCGGCCCGGTCGAGCTGCTCGGGCAGCGGCGGGTCGGCCAGGTGCGTGCCGTGGTCGTCGACGAAGTCGCCGGCGACCCACTGGTCGAGGTAGGTCCGCAGGAACGGGGGCAGCCGGAAGCGCGCCAGGCCCGGCTGCCGCACCCGGCCCGCGACCCGCTGCCGCAGCGGCCGCGCCGCGGGGGAGGGGTCGGCGAGGCGGGTCAGGTCCAGCGGCTGCAAGTCCTCCCACTCCGCGTAGTCGTCGACCCAGCGCATGTCCGCGGTCCGCTCGACCAACGGCCGGATGTGCCGGGTGAACGAGGGACGCTGCTCCGGCGTCAGCCAGCCCCGGTCGATCGCGGCCTGGGTCGCGATGTCGTGCAGGGTCACGATGGAGGTGATGCCCGGCGCGAAGTCGGGCGGGGCTACGACCACCCACGCCGTGCCCTGCACGGGGACGGGGCTGCCGCCCGGCGACGTCACGGTTGCCGTCACGGGGCCGTCGGCGACGTCGTCGTACCAGCGGTCGTTGTTGGCGAAGTTGGTGAGCGGCACGCCCGGGGGCACGGACGCGCTGGTCCCGTGCCCGCCCAGGACCAGGAGGCGGCCCCGGGGGTCGGTGCGCAGCTCCCCGATGTGGACCTGGGTGCCGAGGAAGCGCCCGCGCAGGCGGACGGCGGGCTGGGACGGGCCGCAGATGCCGACCGGCTGCGGGTTGCGGATCACCAGGGTGCGCCGGTCGGCGACGCCGGTGTTGCGCGGCCGCGCCGGTCCGACCGTGCGGTCGAGGGCCGCCTTGCGGTTGACCAGGTCGACGGTCCAGTCGACCTCCGCGTCCGGTCCGACCTCGCCGCGCAGCTCCACCGCGCCGTCGGCCGTCTCCTCGTACTCGAAGACCCGGAAACGGGCCGCCTGGCGCTTGATCCGGCCCGCGGCCTTGTAGGCGGTGAGGGGTGTCTCGGTCCCGTCGGCGCCCATCTCGACGCCCGGGGACCCGGGCGACTCCGGGCCGACGAAGGAGGCCGTCGCATGGTTGCCCACGCGCGCGATGCCGATGGTCGGGTGGATCCGGTAGATGGTGCCCATGCTGGTGCTCCCGCTCTCGAGGGTGGGCCGACGACGGGTGGGCGTGGGCCCCCGGGCGATCACGCCCGAGGGGCCCACGCGTGGGCTCAGAGGAAGTACCAGGTGTCGACGCGCCCGTCGTCCCTCCGGCAGACCATCGCCTGGCCGGCCGTCTGTGCCGGCGGCTGGTTGAGGAAGGCGGCGGCGTCCTCGGGGCTGGTCGACAGCCGGTAGCGCCAGATCGCGACCTCCTGGCGGGCCTGGGCCTTGTCGGCGGCGGACGTCATGGTGTCGGTCATCGCTCGCTCCTGTGTGGGCATTAGGGACGGTGCCGAGGGCGGCCGCCGGCGGCTCGACTCCGGCGGTCGCTGACCCGACGCCGGGCACCGTGGCACGGATTCCGTCACCCGGTCGTCACGCTCCTGTCACCGGACCAGTGGTCCTCGTGACGGCGTGGCGACGGGCCGGCCGGACAGTGGCGACCGGCGCTGCGGTGCCGACCGGGCCCGCGCGCGTGACCACGCGTCGACGAGTCGAGGAGCCCATGACGAGCCGGTGTCGTCCCCGACGTGCCCGCTGAGCCGACGACGGCCACAAGGACGCGGGACACCGGTCCCTACGTGCTCGTGAGCGTCATCCGCGGAAGGGTCGAAGGCGGGCCGAGCCGCTCTTGGGCGCCCGACGGGCGTCGACCCCACGCACTGGGACGGACCGCCCGAATGGCGAACCCGGACGCTCGAGTCGGTACGCGGGTGCGCTCGACATCGCGCCGGCGTGGACGGTGGAGGTGACGGCCGATGCACGGCTCGTCGAACCCTCGCCGTACCCGACGTCTCGGGTTGGCGCGACCGGCTTCATCGGTTGTTCGCCGTCCGCCGGCAAGGTGATCGTCGTCATCGCCTATCGCGACCTCGACGGCGAACTCCACGGCATGAACGCCTGGCCGGGCAGCGGCCGCGATCTCGCGACCTACCTGAAGGAGGGTGACGATGGGGAAGAACCTTGATCCTCACGAGGCCCGCGCCGCGCGCGAGGACGCCCGGCGACTGGAAGCGGAGGCCGACACCGGCGAGCCGTACCCGGACGGCACGGTCATCCGCCGCCCGAACCGAGCGAGTCGGATGTTCAATGTCCGCCTCTCCGAGGAGCAGTTCGCTGCAATCCAAGAGATCGCCGAGCGCCAGCACCTGCCGATGTCCACGATGGCCCGAGCCTGGCTCCTGGACCGACTCGACGAGGAACGCCGCGCGTCCTGACGAGCGTGGCTGGCCACCTGGGAAGACGCCGGTACGCATCACGTGGTGTCCGAGGGGCGACACGGTACATACGCACACGCCGGACTGACACCTGACCGCAGCTGCACGAGCGATCGTCCGGTGGGGCCGCCACGCGAAGCCGGTCCGGTCGTCCTCCGCCGCACGAATCCGTGACCATCTCGACCCGGTGGCGAATGCTCTCAGCGCCACCGTTCGGGACCGCGGCGGACTCTGCGGCTGCACGGACACAAGGTCGTCACAGGAGGCCGCGCTGTCTCGTCTACTCCATACCGACGACGAGACACGACGGAGCGGACGATGCGAGTGTTGTTGGCAGGGGGAAGCGGGGTCATCGGGCGCGGTGTGGTGTCCGCACTCGTCGCGCGAGGGCATCAGGTGAGCGCGACGACCACGGACTCCGCCAAGCTGGAACTCCTGCAGCGGCTGGGCGCCGAGGGGCACGTCATGGACGGACTCGACCCGCTGTCGGTCGGCGAGGTGGTCGCGGCAGCCAAGCCGGACGTCATCGTCAACCAGATGACCGGTCTCTCCGGACGACACGCAGGCAAGCCCAACCCGCGACGGCCCGACCGGTTCTTCGCGGTCACGAACCGGCTCCGCGCCGAGGGGATCGAGCACCTCCTGGCCGCCGCCGACGCAGCCGGCGGCTCACGGATCGTCACCCAGAGCCACGCCAGCTTCAACGGTGCCCGTGAGGGCGGGTGGGTCAAGACGGAGGACGATCCGCTCGAGGTGACAGCGGGGACCACGGCGATCGTCCACATGGAGCAGGTTGTCACCGAAGCCGGCGGGGTCGTCCTGCGATATGGCGCCTTCTACGGATCGGGAGCCAACGACGAGCAGATCGCATGGGTGCGCAGGCGCATGCTCCCGATCGTGGGAGGGGGCGCCGGTTACACCTCGTGGGTCCACGTGGACGACGCGGCCAGTGCGACGGTCCTGGCGGTGGAGCAGGACCGCGCGGGCGTCTACAACATCGTCGACGACGAGCCGGCGCCGGTCTCGGAGTGGCTGCCCTTCCTCGCCGAGTGCGCGGGAGCCAAGCCGCCGCTGCGGATCCCGGCGTGGCTCGCTCGCGTGGTAGCGGGCGACATGGCGGTCGGCATGATGACGCAGGGGCGGGGCTTCTCCAACGCCAAGGCGAAGCGCGAGCTGGGCTGGGTGTTGCGCCACCCCTCGTGGCGTCAGGGATTCAAGGAAGGACTGGCGTGACGGCGGAGGGGGATGTCGTGAGCCGCACCGAGGAGTTCCAGGAGTTCAGGCCCCTGCTCTTCTCCCTCTCCTACCGCCTGCTCGGCAGCGTGGCAGAGGCGGAGGACGCGGTCCAGGAGGCCTGGTTGCGTTACGAGGCCACTCCGACACGGCCCAGATCACCCAGGGCCTTCCTCTCCGCGGTGGTCACCAGGATCTCGATCGACGTGCTCCGCTCGGCGCGCGTCCGGCGCGAGCAGTACGTGGGGGAGTGGTTGCCCGAGCCCTTGCTCGCCGATCCGTACGAGGATCCGGCCCGGTCGGCGGAGCTGGCGGACTCCCTGTCCATGGCGGCACTGTTGCTGCTCGAACGCCTCTCGCCCCTCGAGCGCGCGGTGTTCGTGCTGCGTGAGGTCTTCGCCTACGACTTCGCCGACGTGGCCGCTGCGGTGGGTCGATCGGAGGCCGCCTGTCGCCAGCTGCTGGTGAGAGCTCGGAACCACATCCACAGCGGAAGACCACGGTTCCAGGCGGACCGCCGGGCACGAGACGTGCTGGCAGCCCGGTTCTTCGACGCGTTCCGCGACGGCGATGTCGAGGGACTGAGGGCAGTGCTCGCCGCGGACGTCCAGCTGGTGGGCGACGCCGGAGGCAAGGCCCCCGCACTGAGCCGCGCCGTGGTGGGCGCGGACAAGGTCGCGCGCCTGCTTGCGGCGATCTTCGCCGGGCTCGCCCGGGTCGGCGCGACGGTCGAACAGCGCGAGGTGAACGGTCAGCCCGGCGCGATCCTCCGGGACCGTGAGGGCAGGGTGGCCTTCACGTTCGCACTGGACCTGCTGGGAGGGCAGGTCCAAGCCATCCACTCGGTGGGCAACCCCGACAAGCTCCGACATCTGGGCCCGGTAGCCGACGCCTGGGCCCTCCACCGGGAGGTCAAGGAAGCTCGCGGTCGCTGAGTGCCGGCAGCGATGGACCGACGTAGGACTCGCAGCGCCCGGGGTGCGGCTCGGGCAGGGTCGCGTCCCCGGCGTCGGTGGCCGGCCGGCGAGACCGACGGATGGAGGAGTCCCGGCATGCGCGTGTTGTTGTCGACGTACGGGTCACGAGGCGACGTCGAACCGTTCGTGGCTCTCGCGGTGCAGCTGCGGGCGCGCGGCGCGGAGGTGCGGATGTGCGCACCTCCGGACGAGGAGTTCACGGAGCTGTCGAGTCGTGCAGGCGTGCCGAGGGTGCCGTTCGACAGACCATGGCGCTCGTGGGAGCGGCCGCCGACCGCGGAGGAACGCCACCAGCGCGTGGCCGACTTCATCGCCGCGCAGTACGGCACGGTGGCCGCGGCGGCCGCGGACTGCGACGTGGTCGTGGCGACCGCCATGTCGCAGTTCGTCGGGCCGTCCGTGGCCGAGGAGCTGGGGCTCCCGTACCGGTCCGCGCTCTTCTGCCCGGACGTGCTGGACGGCCTGGACGGCCGGGGTTTCGACGAGTTGTTCGGGAGGCCTGTCAACGCCCACCGCGCCTCGATCGGTCTGCCACCGGTCGGTGACGTCGGCGAGTTCCTGTTCACGTCCCGGCCCTTGCTGGCCGCCGACCCGGCACTGGCTCCGTGGCGCGGGGCGGAGCGCTTCGACGTCGTGCAGACCGGTGCCTGGATCCTGCCCGACGAACGGCCGCTCCCGGCCGAGCTGCTGACGTTCCTGGCGGCCGGCGAGCCGCCGGTCTACCTGGGGTTCGGCAGCATGCGAACGGTGGGGGCGGACAGCGCCCGGGCGGCCGTGGAGGCGATCCGTGCACAGGACCGCCGGGTGATCATGGGACGTGGTTGGGCGGGGCTGGCCTCGATCGGAGACCGGGATGACTGCCTCGTCATCGGGGAGGTCAACCAGCAGGAGCTGTTCGGCCGGGTGGCTGCCGTCGTGCACCACGGCGGCGCGGGCACGACGACCACAGCGGCCCGGGCCGGCGTGCCGCAGGTGGTGGTGCCCCAAGGGGGTGACCAGACCTACTGGGCTCGCCGCGTCGCTGACCTCGGCATCGGCGCTGCTCACGACGGTCCGACGCCGACCGTGCCGTCCCTGTCGGTCGCGCTGAGGACGGCTCTGACGCAGAGGACCCGGGCGCGAGCCAGGGCGGTGGCCGGTGATGTCGGCGTCGACGGGGCGGTAACGGCCGCGGAGCTGCTGGTCGCCGGCGACGACGGTGTCGAACGGCCGGTCCGGGGCCCGCGTCGCCGTGCGTGACGGGACCGTGCTCGCACGACGGCACGGACCCGGACGTTCGTGGCCGGACGTGCGCCTGGTCAGGCCACGAAGGACTCGGGGCCGAAGCGACCCCAGGCGATGAAGGCCGCCAGCGCCAGGTAGGCCAGGTTCAGCACCACGAGCCTGTGTTGGCCGAGACGGGCATGGGTGATCATGGCGCCGACCATGAGGAGCACCCAGCAGACGGCAGTGATCGGCACCATGACCGGCGCGATGTTCACCACGGCCGGCAGGATCAGCCCGATCGCGGCCAGGAGCTCGAGCGCTCCCAGAGTCTTGACGAAGCCGACGCTGGCACCAGCGGTCCACTCCCCGCCGGGGGCCGCGGCGAGCCTCGCCTTGGGCACGAACAGCTTGGTGATGCCGCCGGCCAGGGCGACTGCGGCCAGGAGTCCGGTCGCGATCCACAGGCCGAGGTTCATGGGTTCTCTCCTGGCGTTGAGTCGCGGTTCGGGCCGCCTCGGTAGGTGAGGGGTCCGGGCCGGGGCTCTGCGCCCCGGCTCCATCCCGAGACGAGGCGACCCGGTCCGGCTGTGACATCGGGACTCGGAGGTGGGTTCGCGGGTGGCTCGTCCCTCGCCCGAGCGGCCATCACGTCGCACTGCGACCCGTCCCGGCGGGCGGACGTCCGGCCAGGCGTCCCTCCCGATGTCACAGCCGGGGGAGCTGCCTCGTCCCCCGTGTGGAGGTGATCGGGTTCGACCCGGTCACCGGCCGGTGACCCGCGGACCCTCGCCGCGGGTGTCAACGGCGGGCTCTGCGCATCCCGGCGCGCGTCGTGAACCTGCCACCGCCCGGAGCTCCGGAATCGCTTGAGCTGCGCGTCGTCACCCCGCTCTCTGAAGCCGCTCGGAAGGGATGAGTGCCATGCGGATAGCCGTGGTCGGAGCCACGGGCCTGGTCGGCGAGCCGACGGTCGGCGCCCTCGAGCACCGGGGCCATGCCGTCGTCCCGGTGTCCCGCTCGACGGGCGTGGACCTCCTTACCGGAGCAGGCCTCGAGAATGCACTGGACGGCGTCGATGCCGTGGTCGACGTGACCAACACCGTGGCGGTCCACCCGGCGGAGGCCGAGCGCTTCTTCGAGAGCGCCACCTGCAACCTGCTCGCGGCGGAGGAGCGCGCCGGCGTCGGCCACCACGTGGTGCTCTCGATCGTGGGGCTCGACCGGATCCGGGGCAACGGCCATTACCACGGCAAGCGGCGCCAGGAGACCCTGGTACAGGGCGGACCCGTGCCGTGGACGATCCAGCGCACCACCCAGTTCTTCGAGCTTCCCGCCATGGTCGTGAGCTGGACGAGGAGCCATGGAGCCGCCACCATCCCGCCGCTGCTGATCCAGCCAGTGGCCGTCCAGGACGTCGCCGCCGTGCTGGCCGAGCTGGTCACCGGGCCGCCCCGCGGCTGGGCTCCGGATCTGGCGGGGCCGGAGCTGCAGGACTTCGTCGACATGGCGCGGCGCATCCTCGCCACGGGGCAGGACCACACCCGCTTGGTGCCGAGCTGGCGCGATGGTCCCTTCGGCGTGGAAGCGGCCGGAGAGGTGCTCCTGCCGGGACCGTGCGCACGGTTGGGGACCACGACGTTCGACTCCTGGCTTGCCCGGTCGCCAGGCACGGTGGATGTCGACGACCTGCTCGACCCGAGGCGATCGGACGCCCTCCATCCCCACGCACACTGAGCGCCCCATGACTGAGATCCCTGCGACCACGCGGATCCCCGAGATCACGGACACGACGGGGACCAGGCCGACCGTCGAGCCACACCCGCTTACCCCGGCCGGCCCGGTGGTGGTCGTTGTCGGGCTCCTCGTCGCCGTGTGGTGCGCCGGGTTCGCCGCGATCAGCGTCTGGTTCGAACTCACGGACCACTTCGGGGTTGGTCAGTACGCCGACGACGCGACGGCCATCTCGGTCGTGAACTGGTTCGTGGCAGTGCTCAAGGTGGTGGGGGCGGCGGTGGCCCTCCTGGCGGTCAGCCGCTCATCCCGATTCCTGGCACCCAGGATCGTCGGCACCTTGCTGTGGGCTGCCCTCGCCACCCTCGCGGTGTACGTCGTCGGCAGCATCGCCCAGGCGGTGGTCATGCTGACCGGCGTCGTCGGCGATGCCGAGCAGGTCGACGCCTCAGCCGTCGGCTACCTGCTCGCGTTCCTGCTGGCGGCCACCGGGTTCGGCATCCTCGCGGCCTCGTACGCGCGCCGGGCCGGGCTGGGCGCGCGCCTGATGCTGATCGGGTTCTGCGGCGGGCCCGCCGTGCTGGGCAGCATCCTCGTCGTCCTGCCGGCGATTCTCCAGGCCGTGGGGCTGCTGTCCGCGCCTTGATCCGGTCCGTGGACGTGCCGGACCTGATGACGACGCACCGGACCAGGTCGTGCGGTCGGCATCGTCGACCTCGTGACGGCCGTACTGGCAGCTGAGCACGGAGTGACGATCCTGCACTACGACGCTGGTTTCGAGATCGCCGCCGAGGCGCTCGAGTTCGAGCACCGATGGGTGCTCACACGGGGAACTGTGTAGCGCGGAACGAGCGGTGTCCATCGACTGGTGTCCGAGGGGTGACACGCTACTCACGCACACGCCTTGGACCGCCACAGCCGGCTCACCGTTCATGGGCGTCAGCGCCGGACGGGTTCCCGGTCGGTCAGCAGCGATAGCTCCTCGCGCCGGGGGAGGCCCTCCCAGTCGCCGGCGGTCAGGCACGCGAATGCCCCGGTCGTGACCGCCAGCGCCAGCCGCTCGGCCGGCGAACCGCCCGCGACGCGCTCGGCGAGGTACCCGGCCACGAAGGCGTCCCCGGCCCCGACGGTGTCGACCACCGCGACGGGGACGGCCGGTGCGGTGTGGACCGCGCCGTCGACCAGCGACAGGGCACCCTGGGCGCCGCGCTTGACCACGACCTCCGAGGGCCCGAGGCCGGCCAGCTCGGCAGCGGCGTCCTCGGCACGCCGGTGCGGTCCGACGACGAGCGCGGCCTCGTCCTCACCCGCGAAGACGACGTCCACCCGCTCCAGCAGGTCGCGCGCGAAGGCGCCGGACTCCTCGTCCGACCACAGGCTCGACCGGTGGTTGACGTCGAAGGACACGGCCACCGCGGCGGACCGGGCCCGGTCGACCGCGTCGAGCAGGGTCGCCCGCGCCGAGGGGGAGAGGGCCGCAGTGATGCCGCTGACGTGCAGCAGCGTCGCATCCTCGACGAGATCTGCCGGGACGTCGTCGGGCGCCAGCCGGCTGCCGGCGCTGCCGGCGCGGTAGTAGGCCACCTTCTGCGTCGCGGGGGTACGCCGCTCCTTGATCATCAGCCCGGTCGGCGCGTCGGCATCTACCCGCACGTGGGTCCGCACCCCCTCGGCCCGGATCTCCCGCCGCACCAGGACGCCGAGCGCGTCGTCCCCGACCCGGCCGCACCAGGCGACGTCGGTGCCCAGGCGAGCCAGCCCGATCGCGACGTTCGACTCGGCACCCCCGATGCCCAGGCCGAGCGCCGGAGCGTGCGCCAGGGGACCCGGCTGATCGGCCCGGATCAGCGCCATCGTCTCGCCCAGCGTCACGACGTAGGGCCGCTGCACCCTTCCCCCGGTCACCGGCTCACGGCCGCGTCGAGCGGGTGCCCGTCGATGCGGCCGGCGTCCCCGGCGTCCCCGTCGAAAGCGCCAGCCGGCCCGGCGAGGACGAGTCCCTCGGGGAGGAGCGGGCCCACGACGCCGCGGATCACCGCCGCCAGTTCCCTCTGACGGCCCGGCGTCATGCGGTCGGCCAGCGAGGTGATCGACAGGGCGCCGACCGTCCGGTTCCCGCGGAGGATCGCCATGCCGATGCAGGCGACGCCGGGCTCGTTCTCCTCGATCTCGGTGGCGTACCCGCGCGAGCGCGCCTCGTGGACGACGTCCTGGAGGTGCTCCCAGGTCACCGCGCGGTCCGCGGGGACGGCGCGCAGGTAGATCCCGAGATGGTCGTCCGGGACGTTGCCGGCCGCGAGCAGCGCCCGGCCCATGGACGTGGTCGCGGCGGGCGCCCGCTGGCCCACGGACGACCAGACCCGGATTGCCCGTTCGGGCTCGACCTTGTCCACGTAGAGCACCTGGTCGTCGGCCATCACGCCGAGGTGCACCAGCTCGCCGACCTCGCGGGAGAGCGCGACCAGCGCGGGGTGCACGGCGACGGGCAGGTTGTCCGAGCCCCAGAAGACATCCCCCAGCGCGATCGCCGACGGCCCTAGCCGGTAGCGGCCGGTGCTCTCGGACTGCATCGCGAAGGCGTGCCCGCGCAGCGTCGTCAGCGCGCGGTACGCCGTGGACTTGTTGACGCCCACCGTGTCGGCGAGATCGCCCAGGGCGGCTCCGTCGGGACCGGCCTCGGCGAGGGCGACGAGGAGCCGGACCGCACGGTCCACGGCCTCGATGCGAGGGGGTTCAGCCATGGGCAGAGTCTCGCATCCCGTTTCAGTCAACGCAACGAAGCGTTCTGCTCAGTGACACAAGGTCTTGCGGATGTGACGGTCGTCATGCCACCCTCGTCTCGCACATCGCATTGGAACGTTTCAGCGATCGAAATGAGGCTGCCGTGGCCGATCTCGCCGACTACCTCTGCGCACGCCTCGTCCCCGTCGTCGTCCTGTCCGACGCGGGCCGCGCCGAGGGTCTGGCCGAGGCGCTGGTGGCCGGCGGGCTGCGCGTCGCGGAGGTCACCTTCCGCACCCCCGCGGCGTCCGAGGCCATCCGGCGGATGGCCGAGCACCCCGAGCTGGTGGTCGGCGCCGGCACGGTGGTCCGGGGCGAGCAGGTCGACCGGGCGGCCGACGCCGGCGCCCGGTTCGTCGTCAGCCCCGGCCTCAGCGCGACCGTCGTGGCACGGGCCCGCGAGCGGGGCGTCGACGTGCTGCCGGGCGTCGTGACGCCGACCGAGGTCATCGCGGCGCTCGATCTCGGCATCGACACGATGAAGTTCTTCCCGGCCGCCCAGTACGGCGGCGTCGCGACGCTCAAGGCGCTCGCCGCCCCGTTCCCGGGGGTGCGGTTCGTCCCGACCGGCGGCATCTCGCCGGTGGACCTCCCCGACTACCTGTCGCTGCCCACGGTGCCCGCCGTCGGCGGGTCCTGGATGGTCCGGCCCGATCTCGTGGAGGCCGGCGACTTTCCCACCGTCACCGAGCTCACCGCCCAGGCCGTCCGGGCCGCGGCGGCCGTGCCCCGAGGGGAGCAACGGTGACCGGGTCCGCCACCCGCTGAACGGCGATCGAGACCCCCAGCACCATCCCGAGGGACCGGCCCCGGCCCTCGTCACCCCCGGACGAGAGAGATGGACGGATGACCACCACCACACCACCCGGCGGCCTCGCCGCCGAGGGCACCTTCGGCAAGCGCGACCCGAAGAAGGCCGCGATGAGCGGCTGGATCGGGAGTGCGCTGGAGTACTACGACTTCGCGCTGTACTCGCAGGCCGCGGCGCTCGTGTTCCCCGTCGTCTTCTTCCCGAGCGGGAACTCCACCGTCGCCCTCATCGCCTCGCTCGCGACCTACGCCGTGGGCTACGTCGCCCGTCCGGTCGGCGCGATCGTCCTGGGCGCGTACGGGGACCGGCACGGCCGGAAGAACGTCCTCGTCCTCGCCATGCTGATGATGGGCGTGGCGACCCTTGCGGTGGGCCTGCTGCCCACGTACGCGCAGGTCGGTGTCCTCGCACCCGCGCTCCTGGTGCTGCTGCGCCTCGTTCAGGGCTTTGCGGTCGCGGGCGAGCTCGGCGGTGCCGGCGCGATGATCGTCGAGCACTCCCCGGATGCCCGGCGCGGCTTCTTCGCGAGCTTCAGCCTCCAGGGCACGCAGTTCGGCTCGATCCTCGCCACGGGCGCCATGCTGCCGCTCGCCGCTGCGCTCGACGACGACCAGTTCCAGACCTGGGGATGGCGCATCCCGTTCCTGCTGAGCGCCTTCGTGATCCTGGCGGGCTACATCATCCGTCGCCGCGTGCAGGAGCCCCCGGCCTACCTCGCCAAGTCCGACGAGGTGATGGCGAAGCGCCAGCTCCCCTTCCTCGAGCTCCTGCGCACCCACCCCTGGGTCATGCTGCGCTGCGTCCTCATGACCTTCACGAACGTGATCGGCATGGCGACCCTGGTCTTCGGCGTGGCCTACGCGACGCAGGAGGGCTACGGCATCGGCTTCGACACCAGCACCGCTCTCTGGCTGACCCTCGTCGCCAACGTGACGGCCGTGCTCACCATCCCGTTCTTCGGCGCCCTGTCCGACCGGATCGGCCGGCGGACGCTCATGGTCGTCGGCGGGATCGGCGGCGGCCTGCTGTCCTGGGCCTACCTGTGGGCCATCGAGCAGGGGAACCTGTTCCTGGTCTTCGTGGGCGTCGTCGTCGTCCAGGGCCTGCTGTTCCAGATGTGGAACGCCACCTTCGCCACCTTCTTCCAGGAGCAGTTCCCGATGCGCATCCGGGTGACCGGGTTCGCGGTGTCCCAGAACGTCGGCCTGATGCTCGCCTCGTTCTTCCCGAGCATCTTCGCCGCGATCGCTCCCCCCGGGTCGACCGACGTCCCGATGGTCATCGGCCTGACCACCCTCGGCATCTGCACCGTCGCCGCCCTCGCCGCCCTCCTCACCAAGGAGACGACGGGCATGTCGCTCGCCGAGCTCGAGACGCCGGCGGAGGCTGGACACCGGGCCCGCGTGGCTGCGTGATCGCGTAGGCGGGCAGGCAGCGGGCCCTGGCATCCGGCAGCCGATCGATCCGGTCGGCTGCCGGATGCCACGCCCAGCCCACGTACCTCCCCCAGCAGCGCTACCACCTTCGACGGAGACAGGTCATGACGGACACGACCCCGATGACCCAGCCGGTGTGGCCGGTGAAGCACAGTCCGCTGCTGCGGGCGCCCGAGCGCTTCGTCCCGCGCGGCGAGCTCCAGCAGCTGGTCCGCCGAATGACGGACAACCTGGTCGGCATCACGGACGAGACGGGTGAGTTCCTCCTCCGGCTCGACGACGGCCGGGTCATCGACACCAAGGGCTGGGCGGGCTGGGAGTGGACCCACGGGGTCGGCCTCTACGGGATGTGGCAGTACTACGACCAGACCGGCGATCCGGAGGTCCGCGACATCATCGACGCCTGGTTCACCGCGCGGCTGGCCGAGGGGACCACGAAGAACGTCAACACGATGGCGCCGTTCCTGACGCTGGCCCACCGGTACGAGGAAACGGGCGACCGGACCCTCCTGCCGTGGCTGGACTCGTGGGCCGAGTGGGCGATGCGGGCGATGCCGCGCACCCCGCACGGCGGCATGCAGCACATCACGCTTGCCGAGGAGAACCACCACCAGATGTGGGACGACACGCTCATGATGACCGTCCTGCCGCTGACCAAGATCGGTCTGCTGCTCGACCGGCCGCACTACGTCCGCGAGGCCACGTTCCAGTTCCTCACCCACGTCGCCTACCTCATGGACCGGAGGACGGGCCTGTGGTTCCACGGCTGGACGTTCGACGGCAACCACAACTTCGCCGAGGCCCGGTGGGCGCGCGGCAACTCGTGGCTCACCATGGTGATCCCCGACTTCCTCGAGCTGGTGGACCTGCCGGAGTCCGACCCGGTCCGCCGGTTCCTGATCGAGGTGCTCGACGCCCAGGTGGCGGCCCTGGCCGGGCTGCAGGACGACTCGGGGCTGTGGCACACGCTGCTCGACGACCCGTCGTCCTACGTGGAGGCATCGGCGACGGCCGGTTTCGCCTACGGGATCCTCAAAGCGGTCCGCAAGGGGTATCTGGCGGACCGGTACACCGAGGTGGCCGAGAAGGCGGTCCGCGGGGTCACCGCCAACATCTCGGACGACGGCGAGCTGCACCAGGTCTCGTTCGGTACCGGCATGGGGTCGGACCTGGACTTCTATCGGGAGATCCCGCTCACCTCGATGCCCTACGGGCAGGCCATGGCGATCCTGTGCCTGGCCGAGTACCTGCGCACGTACATCTGAGCCGTGACCGCTGCCCGGGCCCACGGCCCCGGGTCCGCACGACGACGTCCGTCCCGATGGAGGAGAGCTGATGAGTGCCGACCTGTTCCGACTGGACGGGAAGGTCGCCCTGGTGACGGGTTCGTCGCGCGGGCTGGGTCAGGGGGCCGCGCTGGCGCTGGCCGAGGCGGGGGCCGACGTCGCGCTGCTCAACCGGGCCCCGGCGCACGAGACCGCCGACAAGGTGAAGGCGCTCGGCCGGCGGGCCCACCACGTCGAGCAGGACCTGGGCGCGGCTACCCCGGAGGAGCTGGACGAGTCGGTCCAGTCGGTGGTGGACGCGCTCGGGCGGATCGACGTCCTGGTCAACAACGCCGGGATCATCCGGCGGGCACCGGTGCTGGAGCACTCGGCGTCGGACTGGCGCGACGTGCTGACGGTCAACCTGGACGCCGTCTTCCACCTGTCGCAGGCCGCGGCCCGGCGGTTCGTGGCCCAGGGCGAAGGCAAGATCATCAACATCGCGTCGATGCTGTCGTTCCAGGGCGGCATCCTGGTGCCGGGCTACACGGCCAGCAAGCACGCGGTCGCGGGGATCACGAAGTCCTTCGCGAACGAGCTGGCCGCCCACGGCGTGAACGTGAACGCGATCGCCCCGGGCTACATGGCCACCGACAACACCGCGCCGATCCGGGCCGACGAGGCCCGGGAGAAGTCGATCCTGGACCGGATCCCCGCCGGCCGCTGGGGCACTCCCGACGACATGCGCGGCCCGCTCGTCTTCCTGGCGTCGCCGGCGTCGGACTACCTGAACGGCGCCGTCATCCCGGTCGACGGCGGCTGGCTGGTCCGCTGACCGGCCCCACCCACTCACCGCGCCCCTCGAGACATCGGAGAAGAGCACCGTGGAACAGCGATACGCGACGACCCCTGACCAGCTCCCGCAGTTCGACACCGACGACCTGCGGGCGCGGTACCTGGTGGAACGAGTGTTCGTGCCTGGCGAGGTGACCGCCGTGTACACCCACCACGACCGGATCGTGCTCGGCGGCGCCGTCCCCGCGGGCAAGCAGCTGCCGTTGCTGACGTTCGACGAGCTGCGGGCGGAGTACTCTCTGGCCAACCGGGAGCTCGGGATCGTCAACGTCGGCGGCACGGGAACCGTGACCGCCGACGGGCAGACGTACACGCTGCCCAAGGGGGCGTGCCTGTACATCGGCCGGGGCACCAGGGACGTCGTGTTCGCCGACGCACCCCCCGCGGACGGCTTCGCCGAGAGCGAGGCGGGTGCGCAGTTCTACCTGTTCAGCGCCCCGGCGCACACCACCTGCCCGACGCAACTCGTGCTCAAGGGAGAGGGCACGGTGCGCGAGCTCGGCGACCAGCTGACCAGCAACCGGCGGTCGCTGAACCAGTACATCCACGAACACGGCATCCGGTCCTGCCAGATCATGATGGGCGTGACCGAGCTGCACCCGGGGTCGATGTGGAACACGATGCCCGCCCACACGCACGACCGGCGCACCGAGTGCTACCTGTACTTCGACGTGCCAGAGGACGCTCGGGTGATCCACCTGCTCGGGGAGCCGACCGAGACGCGGCATCTGGTCACCGCCGACCGGCAGGCGGTCATCTCGCCGTCCTGGTCGGTGCACTCCGGAGTCGGCACTGCGGCCTACTCGTTCGTGTGGGCGATGGCGGGGGAGAACCAGTCGTTCGACGACATGGACCCCGCGCCGGTCACCGTGCTGCGCTGACCCCGGCGGCCCCTGGATGAATGATGTCCCGAGGCACCGGAAACGGTGTCTCGGGACATCGCCGCCGTGTCCGAGGGGCGACTCGCTACAGACGCACACGGTTGCGGACCTGATCGACACGGTGCTTCACACCGGGGACGACCGGACACCCCGGCCTTGCGGCTGGAGGCACACGGGTTGTCGGCGGACACTCTGAAGCCCACTGTCGATCTCTCAGCCCGACAGCACAGGGACCGGTCGCGATGAGCGAGTGCCAGTACTACGAGTTCGCGGCCATCGACCGGCCGCTGTCCATCGACGAGCAGGCCGGCCTGCGAGCCATCTCGACGCGGGCCCAGATCACGCCGACCAGTTTCGTGAACCACTACGAGTGGGGTGATCTGAAGGCCGATCCTCGCCGGCTGGTTGATCGCCTCGCTGAGCCGGCTGCTCGACCCGGCCGCCGCGCTGCGCGCCACCGCAACCGCGGCGGCACCGGAGCTGGCGTTCGTCTCCGCCCGGCCGCTGGGTGCCACGTGGGCGCTGGACGGGATGTGGCGCGCCCTCGGCCTGGACGCGCTGCTGGCCCGGCTGCTGGCCAGCCACCGGGATGCGCCGCGGCGAGGCGCTGGCTCTGCGCTGGCGCGACGTCGACCTGGACGCCGGCCGCCTCGCGGTCCGACGCAGCATCGGCGTGGGGAAGACCAAGGGCGCCGGCGAACGCCTGGTCGAGGGCCCGACCAAGACGGGCCGGTCACGTGTCGTCGACTTGGACGCGGGCACTGTGGCCGCGCACCGCGCCTACCGGGCAGCTCGTGGCCTGCTCGGGCTCGACCTCGTGCGTGACTCGGCGCTCGTGCTCAGCAACGTGGACGGCACCCATCGGCACCCCGAGCGGTTCTCCCGCCGATTCTCCGGTCAGGTCGTCCGGGCGCGGACGGCCCTGGGGGAGGAGCGGCTGCCGGTGATCCGGCTGCACGACCTCCGGCACACGCACGCCACCTTGCTGCTGGCCGACGGCATGCCGGTGAAGGTCGTCTCGGAGCGCCTCGGCCACGCGAGCGCGACCATCGCGCTTACCGTCCACCAGCACGTGCACCCCGGCATGGGGCGCGAGGCGGCTGACCGCTTCGCCGCGCTTCTCGAGGGCTGAACCGGCGCGCGAAGTATCACGGCGGGAATCACGAGGCCCTTCGAGGCCGTTACGGAGCACCCCGGGTTCCTGACCTGCAGGGACACCGGGGCGGAGGAGTGTCCGAGGGGGGACTTGAACCCCCACGCCCTATACGGGCACTAGCACCTCAAGCTAGCGCGTCTGCCATTCCGCCACCCGGACGAGGTGACCGCCCCGAGGGGCGTCGGGAGCCAGCATAACCGAGGCGTCGGCGGGGTCGGGACAGGCTGGGTGGCACGATCGGCGGCATGGTGGACCCGACCTCCGGCCCGATCGCAGCGACGGAGCAGCCGCTGGCCCGCGCGCAGGCGGAGGTCGCCGAGCTGCTCTCCGACCTCATCCGCATCGACACGACCAACACCGGCGACACGGCCACCGGCAGGGGGGAGCGGGCAGCCGCCGAGTGGGTCGCCGGCAAGCTGGGCGAGGTCGGGATCGACGGCGAGATCCACGAGTCGGAACGGGGGAGGGCCAGCCTGGTCGCCCGCGTCGAGGGTGCCGACCCCAGCCGGCCGGCCCTCCTGATCCACGGGCACCTCGACGTCGTCCCCGCCGACCCTGCCGAGTGGAGCGTCCACCCCTTCTCCGGGGAGGAGCGCGACGGCTACATCTGGGGCCGCGGCGCCGTCGACATGAAGGACATGGACGCCATGACGCTGGCGCTGGTCCGCGACTGGGCCCGCACCGGCATCAAGCCGCCGCGCGACGTCGTGCTGGCCTTCCTCGCCGACGAGGAGGCCGGCGGGAAGCTCGGTGCCCGCTGGCTGGTCGACGAGCACCCCGACCTGGTCGGCGACTGCAGCGAGGCGATCAGCGAGGTCGGCGGTTTCAGCATCACCGTCCGCGACGACCTGCGCCTCTACCTCGTGCAGACCGCCGAGAAGGGCCTGGCCTGGATGCGGCTGACCGCCGGCGGCAAGCCCGGCCACGGCTCCTTCGTGCACGACGACAACGCCGTCACCCGGCTGTGCCAGGCCGTCGCCCGCATCGGCAACCACCGCTTCCCCACCGTGCTCACCCCGCCGATGCGCGCCTTCCTCGACGCGGTCAGCGACGCGTACGGCATCGAGATCGACGCCGACGACCCCGAGCACGCGCTGGCCCGGCTCGGCAGCATCAGCCGGATGATCGGCGCGGCGCTGCGCAACACCGCCAACCCGACCATGCTCACCGCCGGCTACAAGGCCAACGTCGTCCCCGGCACCGCGACGGCCACCGTCGACGGCCGCTTCCTGCACGGCCAGCAGGAGGTGTTCGAGCGCGAACTCGCCGCGCTGATCGGCGAGGGCGTGCAGCGCGACTGGATCGTCCACGACCAGGCCGTCGAGACGACCTTCGACGGACCGCTCGTCGAGCAGATGGTCTCCGCCCTGAAGGCCGAGGACGGCGGCGCGCGTCCGGTGCCCTTCACGATGAGCGGCGGCACCGACGCCAAGAGCTTCGAGCGCCTGAGCATCCGCTGCTTCGGCTTCTCGCCGCTGCGCCTGCCGCCGGACCTCGACTTCGCCGCGCTCTTCCACGGCATCGACGAGCGCGTGCCGGTCGAGTCGCTGCGCTTCGGCGTCCGGGTGCTCGACCGGTTCCTGCGCGCCTGCTGACCCGAGCGCGGGGCGAGGTCCGGCCGCAGCACGCCGCCCGGCCGCCTCGTGGTCTGATGCGGGGGTGCCCGCGCCCACCGCAGGATCCGTCGCCCTGGTCACCGGAGGCACCGGCGGCTTCGGCCGCGCCCTCGCCGCCACGCTGCGCGAGCGCGAGGTGACCGTCGTCCTCGCCGACCTCGACACCGAGCAGGCCCGTCGGATCGCCACCGACCTCGGAGCGGACTTCGTCGTCCTCGACGTCACCGACCGCGCCGCCAACGCCGCCGCCGTCGCCCAGGTCGAGGCGACCCACGGCCGGCTGGACGCCGTCTTCCTCAACGCCGGCATCGCCGGCCGCTCCGGCCCCACCCTGGACGTCGACGACTTCCTCCGCGTCCTCGACGTCGACCTGCTCGGCGTCGTCTACGGCACCGAGGCCGCGCTGCCGGCGCTGCGCCGCGCCGGGGGAGGGGCCGTCGTCGTGACGGCGTCGCTGGCCGGCCTCTCGCCGATGACCACCGACCCGGGTTACAGCGTCGCCAAGGCGGGTGCGGTCGCCTTCGTGCGCGCGCTGGCGCCGGGGCTCGCCGACGAGGGCATCACCCTCACGGCGATCTGCCCCGGCTACGCCGACACCGCGATCATCGACCCGATCCGCGCCGAGTTCGAGGCCGCCGGCTTCCCGGTGCTCACCGCCGACGAGGTGGCCGACGCGATGCTCGCCGCGTGGGCGTCCGGTGAGCCGGGCGGCGCCTACGTCGTCCAGCCCGGCGTCGGCGCGGTGCCCTACCGGTTCAAGGGCGTGCCGAGCGCCAAGACCGCCGCGGGGGACACCGCCGTCCTGCCCGAGGCGCTGCGCCCGCCGTCGGTCTCCTGACCGCCGCGAACGGCGTGGACGCTCCGCGTCGCGATGGGCGTGGACGCTCCGCGTCGCGCCGTCCCTAGACTCCGCCATGGCCCTCTTCCAGGCCCACCGCCGGGCCCGCATGGGCGGGCGTGACCCGCACGAGGCGCACCGCGCGGCCACGCCGCTGGAGCTCTTCTTCGACCTGGTCTTCGTGGTGGCGTTCGGCACCGCCGCCAACGAGCTGGCGCACTACCTGGCCGAAGGGCACATCGCCTCGGGGCTGCTGGGCTTCGCGTTCGCCACCTTCGCCGTCGCCTGGGCGTGGATCAACTTCACCTGGTTCGCGTCGGCGTTCGACACCGACGACTGGATCTTCCGGCTGACCACGATGGTGCAGATGCTCGGCGTGCTGATCCTGGCGCTGGGCCTGCCGCCGATGTTCGCCTCGATCGACGAGGGCGAGTTCGTCGACAACGGGGTCATGGTCGCCGGCTACGTCGTCATGCGCGGAGCCATGGTCTTCCAGTGGCTGCGCGCGGCGCGCCAGGACCCGGTCCGGCGCCGCGCCTGCCTGACCTACGCGACGGCGATCTCGATCGCCCAGGTGGGGTGGATCGCGCTGCTGATCGCGCGGACGTCGATCCTGGTCACCTTCCTCTGGGCCGCCGCCCTGGTCCTGGCCGAGCTCGCCGGCCCGGTGCTCGCCGAGACCCGCAAGGGCGGCACCCCCTGGCACGCGCACCACATCGCCGAGCGGCACGGCCTGCTGGTGATCGTCACCCTCGGCGAGGGCCTGCTCGGCACGACGATCGCGCTGTCGGCGATCGTCGGCCCGGAAGGCCCGGGCTGGTCGGCCGACGTCGTCGTCCTCGGGCTGGCCGGGACGGCGCTGGCGTTCGGCATGTGGTGGATCTACTTCATCCTGCCGTGCGGGGAACTGCTGCACCGGTTCCGGTCGCGCAGCTTCGGCTGGGGGTACGGCCACATCGTCGTCTTCGGCGCGGCGGTCGCGGTGGGGGCGGGTATGCACGCGGCCGCGTACCACCTCGAGCACCACAGCGTCCTCGACGTGGCCGGCACCGTGCTCACCGTGGCGCTCCCGGTCGCTGTGTACGTGCTGTCGATCTACGTCCTGTTCACGCAGCTGACCCGCGTGTTCGACCCGTTCCACCTGCTGCTGCTGGCCGGGTCGGCGGTGCTCGTGGTGGCGTCCGTCGTCCTCGCGGTGGCGGGGGCGCCGATGGTCTGGTGCCTCGCCGTCCTGGCGCTCACCCCGTGGGTGACCGTGGTCGGCTACGAGACGGTCGGCCACCGGCACGGGGATCGCCTGCTCCTCGGCGACGGACGGACGTCCACCGGGTGACGGCGGTCACCGCGCGTCTGGCAGGGTCGCGGGCATGCGCGCATGGCGGGTCCACGAGCTGGGCGAACCCTCGAAGGTGCTGAGCCTCGACGACGTCGAGCGGCCGCAGCCGGGCGAGGGGCAGGTGCTGGTGAAGGTGCGGGCCGCGGCGCTCAACTTCCCCGACCTGCTCATGGCCATGGGCACCTACCAGGAGCGGCCACCGTTGCCGTACACGCCCGGCATCGAGCTGTGCGGCGAGATCGAGGGCACCGGGCAGCGGGTGATCGGCACGCCGTCCGGCGGCTGGGGCGCCTTCGCCGAGTACGCGCTCATGGACGCCGACTACGCCTTCCCGGTGCCCGACGGCATGAGCGACGAAAAGGCCGCCGCGCTCCACCTGACCTACCAAACCGGCTACGTCGGCCTGCACCGCCGCGCGAACCTGCAGGCGGGGGAGTGGCTGCTGGTGCACGCCGGCGCCGGTGGGGTCGGGACGGCGGCCATCCAGCTCGGCAAGGCCGCCGGCGCGCACGTGATCGCCACCGCCGGAGGGCCCCGCAAGGTCGATGTCTGCCGCGCGCTCGGCGCCGACCACGTGATCGACTACACCACCGACGACTTCGTCCCGGTCGTCAAGGAGGTCACCGGCGGGCACGGCGCCGACGTCGTCTACGACCCGGTCGGCGGCGACGTGTTCGACAAGAGCCGCCGCTGCATCGCCTTCGAGGGGCGGCTGGTCGTCGTCGGCTTCACCAGCGGCCGCATCCCCGAGGCGCCGGCCAACCACGTGCTCGTCAAGAACTACAGCGTCGTCGGCCTGCACTGGGGCCTCTACCGGAAGATGGACCCGGCCCGCTTCGGCATGGTGCACGAGGAGCTCAGCCGCCTCGTCGTCGACGGGCACATCGACCCGGTGATCGGCGAGGCCCGCCCGCTGGCGGAGGCACCGCAGGCGCTGCAGTCGCTGGCCGACCGCGGCACCGTCGGCAAGGTCGTCCTCACGCCCTGATGCGGAGGCCGGGAGCGCAGGACAGCTGCGCTCCCGCGCTCCGCATCAGGCCGGCCGGGGCACGACGCGCCGACGGGCCACGGCCTCCAGCTCGTCGACCAGCGCGGTGCCGGCCGCATCGGCGCGCAGTCGCGCGCCGAGGGCCCGCGCGCCCCGGCGGTAGGCCGGGTCGGTGAGCACCTGCCGGACGGCGGCCGCGATCCGCCCGGACGACGCCCGCGCGGGCAGGCCGACGACGGCGCCGTGCCGGGCCGCCCGGACGACGTTGTCGCGCTGGTCGCGACCCATCGGCAGGCACACCGCCGGGACGCCGGCCGCCAGCGCCCGCACCAGCGTCCCGTGCCCGGCGTGCGTGACCACCGCGTCGGCGCGCTCGAACAGCTGCGCGTGGGACGCGGACCGGACGACGGCGATCCGCCCGCTGCCGGGCACCTCGGCCGGGTCGACCGCCGGCCCGGTGGTCACCACGGCGCGGACGTCGAGCGACGCCAGCGCGGCGACGATGCGGCGCAGCACGTCCTCCTGCCGCATCCAGGTCGACGACAGGCCGACCGCGACCAGCGGCCCGTCGCCCGCCGGCGGCTCCACCGGCTCGGCCCAGGCCGGGTCGTCGAGCACCGGGCCGACGTAGCGCACGCCGTCCGGCAGCTCGGCCGGCAGGTCGAAGACGGCCGAGGTGAGCACGAGGACGCGCGCGGCGCGGTCCCACTGCGCCCAGACCGACGGCAGCGGCCCCAGGCCGACGCCCGCGCGGGCGGCGTCCAGATCGGGCAGGCCCCGGTTCCACAGCCGGTCGACCAGGCCGGTGAGCGCCCGGTCGCGGAGCCGGCCCGCCGGGCCGCGCGCGGGGCGCAGCCCGGAGCCGAACGGCGGCAGGCCCGGCGCCGGGCGGCTGTAGACGTTCGGCGAGAGGACGGCGAACGGCACCCCGAGCGACTCGGCGCCGACCATCGCACCGAGCAGCGCAGCGTTGGCGACCACGGCGTCCGCGGGCCGGGTGGCCAGCGCCTCGCGCACGTCGGCAGCCTGCGCGGCGGCCGGCCCGGTGACCAGGCGGTCGCGCAGCCGGCCCAGCAGCGCGGGCGGGTTCCGGAGGACCTCCCAGTCCTTGAAGACGTCGTCCTCGCGGGCGGTCGAGACCCGGTGCGGCGCACGCACCCAGGAGCGGAACTCCGCCCCGGTGCCGGCGAGGTCCGGCGCGATCGTCGGGTCGCCCAGCACCGTGACCGTGTGCCCGCGGGCCAGCAGCCGGCGGACGACACCCACCTCCACCGGGACGGTGCCCCCGCCGTCCCACATCGCGGCCAGGTAGTGCATCGCGGACCTCCTCACGGCGGGGGGGCCAGGGCGGCCCGGACCAGCGACTCCAGGACGGCGGTGGTCTCGGCGCGGCTGTGCCCCAGGTCGCGGCGCAGCAGCTTCCAGGTGCCGACGTCGGTGGCGGCGTACAGCGCGGCGAGCACGCGGCGCCGGGCCCGGGAGTCGTCCGGCAGCTGCCCGGCGAAGACCTCCTCGAGCCAGGCGCGGTGGGTGGCGCGGGCGGCGGCCACGACCTGCCCGACGAGCGGGATGCGCTCGGCCACGGCCTCGACGCGGACGTTGGCGTCACCCAGCCGCTCGTACTGGCGCACCAGGCCGCGGACGGCGGCCCGCACGTCCCCGGGCCGGACCGGCCCGCGCAGCCGCTCGACCTCACCCCGGAGGTGGCTCTCCGTCGTGGCGAGCAGCAGCCCCTCCTTGGAGGAGAAGTGGTTGAGCAGGGTCTGCTGGGTCACGCCCGCCTCCGCCGCGATCCCGGCCAGCGTGACCTCGTCGTAGGGACGGTCGACGAAGGCGTCCCGGGCGGCGGCGAGGATCCGCTCGCGCGTACGGCTGACGCCCTCGGCGCGGGCAGCCATCCGGTACGAGCGCGGCTGCGTCACGGGCGGGAGCGTCGACTCCGCTTGTGTAATGGTCAAGGCAAACCTTGGCCGTGACCCAAGCGAAAGTACCGCCCGACGGTCGGTCGGTACGCCGTGCACCCACTCAGTGCCTCGCCGTGATGAGCAGAGGAGTTCTTCTCACCGCGCATCCAGGACGCGACCGGGCGCGGAAGTGGTCGGTGTACGTCCCCACCGCCCGTACGCGGGCCACACCCCCGAGGAACGCCATGCGACCCACCCGAGCACTCGTCACCACCGCCCTGTCCGCCGGCACGCTGGCCCTCGGCGTGATGGTCGCGCCGCCCGCCGGCGCGTCCACCGACGACGACTCGTCCGCCGGCGGCACCACCACCGTCGTCCTCGATCCCGACCTGGTGCCGGTCCTCGTCGAGGACCTCGGGGTCGAGACCCTCGGGGATGCGGAACTCAGCGCTCCCGACGGCGCGGCCCAGGTGTCGTTCCCCATCACCGAGATCGAGGGCGACGGGGAGATCGAGCACAGCGGCGGCCTGGCGTTCACCACGCTCGACGGGGGCTCGCTGGAGATCCGCGAGTTCGAGATCTCCGTCGACGAGGCGATCCTCGAGGCCGAGGCGACGCTGGACGGAGAGGAGCTGGACGGCGAGGTCGACGTCTTCAACCTCGTCGAGGCGGAGGCGATCGACGGCGCGGTGCCGTCCTGCGACGGCGTCCAGGCCGGGTTGACCCTGACCGCCGCGGCCGCCGAGGCGCTGGGCGCGCCCGACTTCGCCGACGTGTTCGTCGGGGACGCCTGCGTGGTGCCGGAGAGCTGAGCGGCGGTCCTGCCGCGAGCGTGTGCGCTGACGCCCCCTTCCGGGTCCGGACCGGGCGTCAGCGCACACGCTCGCCGGGGCGTCCCGGCAACCGCACCGGGGCTCGTACCGTGGGGTGGCCATGGTCACCCCCTCCGGCGTCCGGCGCCGCGAGCTCACCGCCGACTGCGACCGGTGCGCGGCGCTCTGCTGCGTCGTCCCCGCCTTCGCCCGGTCGGCCGACTTCGCCGTCAACAAGCCGGCCGGCACCCCGTGCCGCAACCTGACGCCCGAGCTGCGCTGTGGCATCCACGCCGAGCTGCGCGGGCGGGGCTTCGCCGGGTGCGCCGTCTTCGACTGCTTCGGCGCCGGCCAGCACGTCACCCAGGTCACCTACGGCGGCCACGACTGGCGGGCGTCGCCGGACGCGGCGGCGATGCCGGAGGTCTTCCGCGTCGTCCGGCAGCTGCACGAGCTGCTCCGCCACGTCGGCGAGGCGCTGGCCCGCCCCGAGGCGGCGGCGGTGCACCCGGAGCTGCGGCGCGTGCAGCGCGAGGTGGAGCGGCGCGCCGACGGCGCACCGGCCGAGCTCGCCGCGCTCGACGTCGACCCGCTGCGCGCCGAGGGAGGCGAGCTGCTGGCGCGGGCGAGCGAGCTGGTCCGCGAGCGGCTGCCGCGGCGGGCGGACGACCGGCGCGGCGCCGACCTGGTCGGTGCGGACCTGCGCGGTGAGGATCTGCGCGGCGCAAGCCTGCGCGGCGCGTTGCTCCTCGGCGCCGACCTGCGCGGCGCCGCCCTGGACCGGGCCGACCTGCTGGGCGCCGACCTGCGGGCCGCCGACGTCCGCGGCACCGACCTGTCGACCTGCCTGTTCCTCACCCAACCCCAGGTCGGCGCCGCCCGCGGCGACGCGCGGACGGGGATCCCCGCCGTCCTCGCCCGCCCGCCGCACTGGACCCCGCCGCACTGGACGTAGCGGCGTGAGAATGTGCGGGTGACCTGCACGTTCTCACGCCGCCTCAGTGGGCCTGCGCGCGGCCGAGCCGGGCCGTGGTCGCCTCGACGTCCATCCCGTGCAGGCGCAGCAGGTTCTCGCCGAGGATCTTGCGCTTGGCCTGGTCGGTGAGCTGCGGATAGCCGTAGCCGTCGCACAGGTCCTGCGGGATGGAGAAGTCCATGAACGCCCGCAGCGCCCACTGCGGGTGGAAGATCGGCGCCTCCGAGCCGTAGACGATCTTGTCCTCGCCGCACCAGAACAGCAGCTTGCCGAGGATCTCGGCGAACAGCCGCGGCGCCCGGACGACGAAGTTGATCGTCGCGGCCAGCGACGCGTACAGGTTGGGGAAGCGGATCAGCTGCCAGCAGGTCTCGTCGAGGAACGGCATCCCCACGTGGAAGATCACGAAGTTGATGTCGGGGAAGTTGGCGGCCGCGCCGTCCATGTCCCAGGTCTGGGTGGCCTCCACCGGCTGCGGGCCCAGCGGGATGCCCTTGTGCACGCCGATGAGGTTCACGCCGAGCTCCTGCGCCTTCTCGAACACCGGGAAGGCGACCTGCGGATCGTCCATCCGCCAGGGGAAGGGCGCCCCGTAGTCGTAGCGGACGTTGTAGAACTTGAACGCCTTGGCGCCGAACTCGCCGACCTGGCGCTCCATCAGGTCGATCGCGCGTCGGCCCTCCAGCGGGTTGACCGAACCCCAGAAGACGGTCCGGTCGGGGTCGCGGGCGGCCAGCTCGGTGCAGGTCTCCCACGGGGACAGCCCGTCGCGGAACAGATCGGTCAGCGGCAGCGGCATCGCCACCAGCATGTCGGTGTCGGACTCGTCGTAGACCATCTGCCGGACGTCGGCCGGCGTCCACTCCCGCAGGAAGTCGTCGGCCGGCATCACCCGCTCGCCCTCGGGCGTCAGGGTGGCGTGGAAGGCGTACAGGTGCTGGGCGAACATCTGCCCGGGCTGCCCGTAGGCGTTCTTCTGCGTGAAGTTGAACGGGTGGGCGACCCCGTCGAACACGAATGCGTCGCCGATCATGAACGGCCTCCCCGGGTGTGTGCGGCGATGTAGGCGTCGCGGTCGGGCACCGCGACCGGTTCGGGCAGGAAGCGCAGCAGCCGGCGCGCGGACTCGGAGAGCCGGTCGGTGGACCAGACCTCGTCCCACACGATCTCCACGGCGCAGGACTCGATCCCCGGCTGCGCGCGGACGGCGTCCTCGACGTCGTCGAGCACGCGGGAGGCGAAGGGGCACCACCCGGAGGTGAGCAGGAGCTCCACGCGCGCGTGCCCGTCCTCGACGGTCACCGACCGCAGCAGGCCCATGTCCACGACGGAGATGCCCTTCTCGCGGCAGCAGGGGTCGTAGACGTCCGCCAGCGCGCGGACCGCCCACTCGGGCGCCGGGGGTCGCGACATGGGGCCATCGTGCGAGCCCGGGCGCGCCGCGGGCAGGGGCCGGTTTTCAGATGCTGGCGACGCCGACGGCCAGCGCGCGGGCCACCCGCGCGGCGCCGGTGCGCAGCGTGCGGTGCACCGCCTCGCGCCGGAGCGCGGACGGCGAGGTCACCACGGCCACCGTGGCGACGTCCCTGCCGGTGAGCACGGGTGCGGCGAGGCAGGTGACGCCGACGGCGTA
This sequence comes from Geodermatophilus sp. YIM 151500, assembly GCF_025716945.1. Classification (GTDB taxonomy): domain Bacteria; phylum Actinomycetota; class Actinomycetes; order Mycobacteriales; family Geodermatophilaceae; genus YIM-151500. Next base: position 158,199 of record NZ_JAOVZT010000003.1, on the reverse strand, counting down.
CTCACCCGCGTCGACGGCGAGCTCGCCGGGCGCCGGCAGCCGCAGCCGGCGGCGGTCGACGACCGTCCGCGGCGTCAGGTCGTGCAGCGGGTGGCCCGCCAGGTAGTCCTCCCGCGCGGCGGCGGGCAGGTGGCCGAGGAGGCACTTGCCCAGCGCGGTGGCGTGCGCGGCGTCGTGGATGCCGACCCACAGGTCGACGCGCGGCGCCCGCGGGCTGTCCACGATCTCGGCCACGACGACCTCGCCGTCGGTGAAGCGGGCCAGGTAGACCGCGCCGCCCAGCTCGTCGCGCAGCCATTCCAGGGCCGGGCGGGTCTGGGCGACGACCCGCGCCGCGGTGCCCCGCTGGCGGACGGCGTCCAGCCGGTGCCCGAGCACGTAGGAGCCGTCGTCGAGCCGCTGCAACCAGCCTTCGTGGGCGCAGGTGCGCAGCAGGTGGTAGGTCGTGGCAAGCGGCAGCCCCGCCGCACGGGCGATCTCCTTGGCGCGCGACCGCCGGCCGTCGTGCTCGGCGACGATCTCGACCACGCGCAGGGCACGCTGCACCGACTGGATGAGGGTGGGTCCCGATGCCGCCACGTGCGCCCCTCCGCGCGGTGCTGCCGACACGATGGCAGACCGCGGGCGCGCGGGGGAGGGGCTAGGTGACCGGGCCGGGGAGGTACGAGAGCCGGGATCGCCGGCGCAGGATGACCCTGCGGGTGCCGTCGGGGTGCAGCTGGAGCCTGGCCAGCTCCCACCCCCCGGTGTCGGCCTGCAGGCTCAACATGGTGGCCGCTGCGGACCGGGACGTGCCCGGTGGGATCCGCAGCGGCGCGAACTCGTAATCCGCACCGGCCTCCATGCCCGCCGATTGTGCACGCCGGTCGGCCGGCGGTCGACGGACCCGGGGCTGCCGTACACCCGGCCGGGCGGCATGATCGTGCCCGGCCAGCACCCCGCACGACCGAGGGAGGACCACGTGACCGAGCCCGGTACCGCGCGCGACGTGCCCGATGCCGACCGCGTCGAGCAGGACGAGTTCGTCGACCCGCCGGAGGTCGCCTTCGCCGGCGACGCCGCCGCACCGGGGGAGGACGTGCCCGAGGCCGACGCGCTCGACCAGCAGCTGGTGGCCCGGCCCCGCGGCACCGGCGGGCAACTGCACCCGATCGGCGACCGCGAGGCCGACGACGCCGACGTCCTGGAGCAGGACGCCGTCGTGCCCGTCGCGGAGGACGACCCCGAGCTCTGACCCCCGGCGGTCGGGGGTGGGCAGGATCCGGGTCGTGGCCGGCGTCCTGGTGATCCTGGTGATCCTGGTCGGCCTGCCGCTGCTGGCCTGGTGGCTCGGCGGCCGGAGCTTCTGGAGCCGGCTGGAGCCCGGCGCGGAAGCGGACCTCCACCGCACGCTCGTCCGGCGCCACCGGTTGCGTCCCGGCGAGGTCGTGCAGGTGGCCGCCGGGTGAGAGCGTGACCGCTGCAGGTCGACGGGCGGCGGTGGCGCCGTCCGGCTGGCGGGTTCCCGCGTCAGGCGCCGTCCAGACCGGGCAGGTCGCCGTCGGCCTCGCACGGCGCGTTGAGCAGGGTGACCGTCGCCCACCCGTCGCGCAGCAGCGCGACGTCCGTGCCCGGCTCGGGGTCGTCGGGCACCTCGCTGAAGGTCAGCGTCACGAAGCCCTCGCCGGCCTCGCCGACGTCGGCCTGCACCGCACCGAACGCGGCGAGTCGCGCGGCGTGCAGGCCGCGCAGCTCACCGGGCGGCACGTTCGGCACGTTGACGTTGACCACGGTGGGACCCTGCGGGTTCGCCAGCAGCCAGGCCAGCGCGCGGCGGGCCACCTCCTCGGCGGTGTCCCACTCGGTCGGGTCGGGCGCGGCCAGCGACACCGCGAGCCCGGGGATGCCGTGGGTCGCGCCGGTCAGCGTGGCGCCCACCGTGCCCGAGTGCAGGACGGCGCTGCCGGTGTTCGGCCCGCGGTTGATGCCCGACAGCACCAGGTCGGGCCGGCCACCGAACGCGCCGCGGGCCCCGGTGAAGGCGATGAACCCGGGGGTGGCCTCGACGGCCAGCGCCCGCTCGACCGGGACGCCGTCCAGCGTGCGCTCGTGCACGAGCAGCTTGCCGCCGTCGGCGAGCGCGGTCAGCGAGGCGCTGCTGCCGCTGTACTCCTGGTCGGGCGCGGCGACGACCACCTCCAGCCCCGCCTCGGCCGCCACCTTCGCCAGCCGGTGCAGGCCGACGCTGTCGATGCCGTCGTCGTTGGTCACCAGGGCACGCACGCTCATCCCTCCTCGGCGCGGCGGACGTCGACCCGCTTCGCCAGCCGCTCGATCACGTCCCGCTGGCCGGTCGCCAGCCCCCGGCGCGTCACGTTCAGCGCCCCCGCCGCCGCGCCCAGCCGCAGCGCGTCGACCAGATCGGCGCCGCGGGCCAGCGCGGCGGCGATGCCCGCGGTCATCGAGTCGCCGGCGCCCCGGTGGTCGGCCAGCTGCAGCGGCGGCGGTTCGATCTCCAGCACGTCACCGTCGACGAGGGCGAGCGTGGGATCGCCGGCGCGGGAGATGACCACCGCCTCGGCGCCCTGCTCGGCCATCGCCCGCATGGCCTTCACCAGGGCCGCGGGCTCCTCGCTGTCGGCGCGACCGTCGTCGACGAGGTCCTCGTGGCTGGCCTTGAGCACGGTCACGTGGCCCTCGAGCGCGGCGTCCAGCGGCGGTCCCGACAGGTCGGCCACGACCGGCACCTCGACCGCGCGCAGGTCGGCGGCCAGCCGGCGGTAGGTGTCCGGCGGCACCGACTCCGGCGCGGTCACGCCCAGGGTGTCGGGCCCTCCGAGCGCCGCCACGTCCGCGTCGAGCCCGACCGCCAGGGCGCCGGTGTAGAGCTCGTCGACCTCGTGCCGGGTGAGGGTCGGCGGCGGCACGTTCACCAGCGGCTCGCGATCGCCGCTGCGCCGGTCGTGGATGTAGGAGCCGTTGGGCCGGGCGCACGGCGAGGACCGCACCCGGACCTTCTCCGCGGCGATCAGCCGGTCGAGCGTGAAGCCCGTCTCGCCGCCGAACGCCCCCGCCATCGTGGTGTCGATGCCGAGGATGGTCAGCATCCGGGCCAGCCAGAAGCCCTGGCCGCCGGCGTGCAGGTGGATCTCCGGGTTCTCGTCGACGCCGTTCTCGATGGTGATCGTGAGCAGCGGCGAGGGCGCGAAGACGAAGGCGGTCTCCGGGCCGGGGGGCTCGGCCGGTCCGGTCGGGGGATGGGTCACCGTCACTCCTGTCCCGTGGGGGCGTGCCGGCGGCTGCGTGCCCCGCCGGGGCCGCGCTCACACCCGGCCGCACCTCGGTGCCCGCGGCGATGGCATAGGAAGCTTTGCCCCCGTGTGAGGCCACCATCCCGCAGGCAAAGCTTCCTATGCCATCGGCGGGCCGGCGGGTGGATCAGCCGCCGTTCTCGGCGAGCAGCCGGGCCAGCCGGGTGCGCCGCGGCCGGACGTCGACCTCGCGCACCGCCCGCGCCAGCGCCGCCCCCGACGCGTGCACGATCGACAGGTGCCGCTGCGCGCGGGTGAGCGCGGTGTAGACCAGGGGCCGCGACAGCATCCCACCGGCCTCGGGCGGCAGGACGACGACCACGCCCGGCCACTCCGAGCCCTGCGCCCGGTGCACGGTGATCGCCCAGCCGTGCCGCAGGTCACCCAGTGCCTGCCCGGTCACGGTCACCGGCCCGGAGGCGAAAGCGACGTCGAGCGACCCGTCGCCGGCCTTGGTGACGACGCCGACCTCCCCGTTGGCGAAGCCGACCGGCTCGAGGTCGAGGTGGTTGGCCGTGGCCACGACGCGATCCCCGGCGTCGAAGCCGAGCACCGTGCCCTCGCCCGGGTTGAGCCGCCCCTTGAGCGCGCGGTTGAGCTCGATGGTGCCGGCCGGGCCGCGGTGCACCGGCGTGACCACCTGCACCGCGCCCGGCTCGATGCCCAGCGCCCGCGGGATCGAGTCGGTGACCAGCTGCACCACCCGCCGCGCGGCCTCGGTGCTGCCGCCGGCGGGCACGACGACCACCTCGCGGTCGGGGGAGTCCACCGGCGGCAGTTCCCCGCCGCGCACGGCGGTGGCCAGCCGGGCGATCGCGCCGCCCTCGGCCTGCCGGTACAGCGTGGTCAGCTCCGTCACCGGGACGACGGCGGAGTCGATGAGGTCGCCCAGCACGTGCCCGGGGCCGATCGAGGGCAGCTGGGCCGGGTCGCCGACCAGCAGCAGGTGCGTGCCGTCGGAGCAGGCCTCCAGCAGCGCGGCGGTCAGCTCGACGTCGAGCATCGAGGCCTCGTCGACCACGACGACGTCGGCGTCGAGCGGCCACTCCTCGTTGCGGGCGAAGCCTCCGGAGGTGCCCTGGGCGCCGAGCAGCCGGTGCACCGTCGTCGCCGGGTGGTCGGTGAGCTCCTCCAGCCGCTTGGCCGCCCGGCCGGTCGGCGCGGCCAGCGCCATCTCGCTGCCCTTGGCGCGCAGCAGCTGCACGACCGCCGCGACGGTGCGGCTCTTGCCGGTGCCCGGCCCGCCGGTGAGCAGGCTGACCCCGTGCTCGAGCACCTGCGCGACGGCCGCCTGCTGCGCCTTGTCCAACCCCTTGGCGACGGTGCGCACCGACGCCGGGTCGGCGATCCGCTCCGCCGTCGCGGACAGCCGCTGCACCGCCTCGGCCACCGCCTCCTCGGCCATGCCGTAGCGGGCCAGCGACAGCGCCCGCAGCGCCGGGTCGGGCTCGGCGTCCGGATCCTCCGCTTCGGGTGGCTCGTGCTCCAGCACCTCCCCGGACTCCACCGCGGCGACCACCGCGGCCGCCGGGTCGCCGATGCCCTCGGCACGCAGCGCCGCGACCACCAGGTCGGCCGGCAGGACGGTGTGCCCGTCGCGGCTCGCCGTCCGCAGGGTGAGGGAGACGATGGCGCGGCCGCGGCGGCCGTCCTGCCGGTCGACGCCGGGCAGCAGGGCGATGGCCAGCCGGTCGGCGTCGGTCAGCGTCACGCCGGGCAGACCGAGCAGCGCCCAGGGGTCGTCGCGGAGCCGGCGGGCGGCGTCCGGGCCGAGCGCGTCGGCCACGCCGGTGGCCAGCCGCGCCTCGAGGCCCGCTCCGACCAGCAGCGCCACCACGTCGTACACCGGCTGGGCGGCGAGCCAGGAGGAGAACAGCCGCTCGGCCCGCTGCTTGCCGACCCGCGGGAGCGCCAGCAGCCGGGCTGCAGTGACGTCGTCGGCCGACCGGATGCCGGCGGCCGGCAGCTCGGCGGCGGTGCGCCGGCCCAGGCCCGGCCACAGGCCGGCCGCGCAGAAGGCCGCGAAGACCGGGTCGCCGGCCGGCGCGGGGGCCGCCGGCGCGCTCACGGCCGCTCCCCGGCGCCGTCCGGTCGTGCCCGCGGCGCGTTTCGGGGGTCGGTCACCCCGCCGACCGCCGCTCGGGGTAGCCGAACGGGGGGGCGGAGACGTCCTCCAGCGCCGTCCGGATCGCCGCGGGCAGGCGCACGCCGTCGGCGTCGAGCGAGGCCTGCAGCTGCTGGGCCGTCCGCGCACCGACGACGGGGGCGACCACGCCCGGCCGGTCGCGCACCCAGGCCAGCGCCACGGCCAGCGTGCTGGTGCCCAGCCCCTCGGCGGCGGTGATCACCGCCTCGACGATGCGGTCGGACGTGGCCGAGCGCAGCCCGTCGATGAACGCCTGCCACTGCGGGGACGCCCCGCGGGACTCCGACGGCGTGCTGTGCCGGTACTTGCCGGTCAGCAGCCCGCGGCCGAGCGGCGACCAGGCCAGGACGCCGAGGCCGAGCGCCTCGGCGGCCGGCACGACCTCCCGCTCGACGCCGCGCTGCAGCAGCGAGTACTCGACCTGGGTGGCCACCAGGGGGGTGCGCCCGGGCCAGGCCCGCTGCCAGGTCGCCGCCTGGGCGGTCTGCCAGCCGGTGAAGTTGCTGACGCCGACGTACCGCACCCGGCCCGACGAGACGGCCAGGTCGCAGGCGGCGAGGGTCTCCTCGAGCGGGGTGCTGTCGTCCCAGGCGTGCAGCTGCCACAGGTCGACGTGGTCCAGCCCGAGCCGCTCCAGCGAGGCGTCGAGCGCGGCCAGCAGATGCCCGCGCGACCCGCCGCGGCCCATCGGGCCGGGCATGGTGCGGCCGGCGGCCTTGGTGGCGACCAGCACGTCGGAGCGGGGGACGACGTCGGCGAGCAGCCGACCGAGGGTGCGCTCGCTGTCGCCGTCGCAGTACACGTCGGCGGTGTCGACCAGGGTGCCGCCGGCGTCGACGAACGCCGTGAGCTGCATGGCCGCCTCGTCCTCGTCGGTGTCGCGGCCCCAGGTCATGGTGCCCAGTGCGAGCCGCGACACGACCAGTCCGCTGCGGCCCAGCGCCCGTTGCTCCACGACCGGCCAACCTACCGGCGTGCGCGACGTCGCACCGGCGCGTGCCGGGACGTCCGGGGCGGCGCGGCGGTTCTCGCCGTCCGCCCGCCTAGGGTGACCCCTCGTGCCCGCACGACCCCGCCGCCGTACCACTCCTGCCGCGCCGCCGGAGCGCGGAGACCGCACCCGGAACGCTGCCCGGCCGTCCGGCCCGACCCGTCCCGGCGGGTGCTGACGTGGGCTGGGTCGAGGCGGTCGTGCTGGGGCTGGTGCAGGGCCTGACGGAGTTCCTGCCCATCTCCTCCAGCGCGCACCTGCGGGTCTTCGGCTCGCTGTTCGGGTGGGACGACCCGGGCGCGGCGTTCACCGCGATCACGCAGATCGGCACCGAGGCCGCGGTGCTGCTGTACTTCCGGCGCGACATCGGGCGGATCGTCGTCGCCTGGCTGCACTCGCTGCGCGGCGGCCGGCACGGCCCGACCGACCCCGACGCCCGCATGGGGTGGCTGATCATCATCGGCAGCGTGCCGATCGTCGTCCTCGGCCTGCTCTTCCAGGACCGGATCGAGACGACGCTGCGCGACCTGCGCATCGTCGCCACCGCGCTGGTGCTGTTCTCGCTCGTGCTCTTCTGGGCCGACCGGGTCGGCCGCAAGAAGCGGGAGCTGACCGAGCTGACCGTGGGGCACGGCCTGGTGTACGGCTGCGCCCAGGCGATGGCGCTGATCCCCGGCGTCTCGCGGTCGGGGGGCACGATCACCGCGGGGTTGTTCCTCGGGTACTCGCGGTCGGCGGCCGCGCGCTACTCGTTCCTGCTGGCCGTGCCGGCGGTGCTGGGGTCGGGCTTCTTCCAGGCCTACGAGGCGCTGACCGGCGACGTCGCCGGGGCCGAGGTCGCGTGGGGGCCGACGGTCCTGGCCACCGTGCTGGCCTTCGGCGTCGGCCTCACGGTGATCGCCTGGCTGCTGCGCTACCTCGACCGCGGCAGTTTCGTCCCGTTCGTCGTCTACCGGGTCGTCGTCGGGCTGCTGGTGCTCGGGCTGGTCTTCGGCGGGGTGCTCGCGCCGGTGTGAGCACGGGCGGGACCTCGACGCCTGCCGTCCTGCCCCGTCAGCACGCTCGCGGCAGGGTCCGGGACGCGGCCGATGGGCGGGGACCGGCGCCGACCTGCCTACTCTCGGGACCGTGGCGACCGTCATCCTCCTGCGGCACGGCCGGACGACGGCGAACTCCGGTGGTGTGCTCGCCGGCTGGTCGCCGGGCGTCGAGCTGGACGACACCGGCCGCGCCCAGGTGGCCGCGGTCGCCGAGCGCCTGGCGGCGGTGCCGCTGGTGTGCGTGGTGAGCAGCCCGCTGGAGCGGTGCCGGCAGAGCGCCGCCGCGATCGTCGCGGGCCGCGACCTGGAGGTGCAGGCCGACGAGCGACTGGGCGAGGCGCGCTACGGCGACTGGACCGGCCGCCCGCTCAAGGAGCTGGCCAAGGACCCGCTGTGGAAGGTGGTGCAGCAGCACCCGTCCGCGGCGGTGTTCCCCGGGCCGGAGGGAGAGGGCCTGGCGCAGACCCAGGCGCGCGCGGTGGCCGCCGTCCGGGACTGGAACGCCCGGCTCGGGCCGGACGCGGTGTGGCTGGCCTGCAGCCACGGCGACGTGATCAAGGCGGTGCTGGCCGACGCGCTGGGTCTGCACCTGGACTCCTTCCAGCGCATCGTGGTCGACCCGGCGTCGATCTCGGTGGTGACGTACACCGAGACCCGCCCGTTCGTGTCCCGCGTCAACGACACGGGGGGTGACGTCGGTGCGCTCGTGCCGCCGAAGCGGCGCCGGCGGAGGAAGGCGTCGTCGGACGCGGTGGTGGGTGGGGGCGCAGGACCCGGCGCGTGAGGGCACGGCGCAGGACCCGGCGCGTGAGGGCACGGCGCAGGACCCGGCGCG
>NZ_JAOVZT010000003.1:2031-149797 GCF_025716945.1 Geodermatophilus sp. YIM 151500 | reverse complement strand
TGACCTCCCGGCCCGTGATCCGGCGGCGTACCCCCGGGGCGTGACCTGCACCGCGACCCGCGACGGCCGTCTGGATCCGTCGTCCCTCCCGCGTAACCTGGGTCCGTGCCACGCCAGGTCCACCTCTTCGACCGTCCCAGCCGGTTCGTCGCCGGCACCGTCGGACAGCCGGGCGAGCGCACGTTCTACCTGCAGGCGTCGGACGAGTCCGGCCGCACGGTGAGCGTGGCCCTCGAGAAGACGCAGGTGCAGGTGCTGGCCGACCGGATGAGCGAGCTGCTCGACGAGATCGCCGAGCGCCCCGGCACGGTCATCCCGCCCGACGCGCCGCTGGACGACCTGGAGCCGCTGACCCCGCCCGTCGACGAGGAGTTCCGCGTCGCGGCCATGGGCCTGGCCTGGGACGGCGCAGCGCAGGCCGTCGTCGTCGAGGCCGTCGCCGCCGGCGACGAGCCGATCGAGGAGGACGTGATCCTCTCCGACAGCGAGGAGGGTCCCGACGCGCTGCGGGTGACCATCACCCCGGTCGCGGCCCGGGCCTTCGTCGCCCGGGCCCGCCGCGTGATCGCGGCGGGGCGGCCGGCCTGCCCGCTGTGCTCGCTGCCGCTCGACCCGACCGGCCACGTCTGCCCGCGGCAGAACGGGTACCGCCGCTGACCGCGGCGCCTCGATGAGCGAACCGTTGGCGGAGGAGGGGCGGGGCGCCGACCTGCCCGCCCCGGCGGACGACGCGGAGGCCGACCGCCTGCTGCGCGAGGGCGAGATCGACCTCGAGGGGCGTCTGCTCGACGCGTCGAACGTCACGCTGTTCGGCGTGGTCCGCACGGCGGACCTGGCCGCCGAGTGCGTCTACAAGCCGGTCGCGGGGGAGCGGCCGCTCTGGGACTTCCCCGACGGCACCCTCGCCGGCCGCGAGGTGAGCGCCTTCCTGGTGTCGGAGGCGACGGGCTGGCGGATCGTGCCGCCCACCGTGCTGCGCGAGGGTCCCTTCGGGCCGGGGATGGTGCAGCTGTGGGTCGACGGCGACGAATCCGTCGACCTGCCCGCCTTCGTGCGCCGCGACGTCCCGGCGCTGCGCCGGATGGCGGTGTTCGACGCGGTCGTGAACAACGCCGACCGGAAGGGCGGGCACATCATCCCGACACCGGCGGGGCACGTGTACGGCGTCGACCACGGCATCTGCTTCTCCATCGAACCCAAGCTGCGGACCCTGCTGTGGCGGTGGGCGGGCACGCCGCTCCCGGACGACGCGGTCGAGGCGCTGGAGCGCCTCGGTGACCAGCTGCGCGGCGAGCTGGGGGATCAGCTGCACGAGCACCTGACCCGCCGGGAGGTGCGGTGCACGCAGCAGCGGGTCGCCGAGCTGCTGCGCACCCGGGTGCACCCACAGCCGAGCGGGGACTGGCCCGCCCTGCCCTGGCCGCCGTTCTGAGCCACGTCATCACGCTGGGCGCCGCGGCTGGCTAGCCTCCCCGGCCATGGCGCACCGGTCCCGGCTGGCGATCCTGCTGCTCGACCTGCCACCGGAGCACCACGTCGCCGGCACCGGGTTCTGGTCCGCGGCCACCGGGCACCCGGTCACGCCCGACCCCTCCGACGACGACTGGCTCTCCCTCGGGACCTTCGCCGACGGCTTCCACCTGGAGGTGCAGCGCACCGGCGCCGGCACGCCACCGCGGTGGCACGTCGACATCGAGACCGACGACGTCCCCGCCGAGGTGGCCCGGTTGGAGGCGCTGGGCGCGGTACGGCTGGCCGACATGGGCTCGTTCTGGCAGATGACCGACCCCGCCGGGCTGGTCTTCTGCGTCGTCGGCGTCCAGACCGGCGCGGACTTCGAGCGCCACGCGACCTCGTGGCCCTGACCGCCGCCGGCACGAACGAGCGTCCTGCGCGCTGCGGTGCGGCCCTGCTGCCGAGCTGCGGAGCCGGCTCGCAGGGGCCCTGGGGGTGGACTCCACCGTCCCCGTGCTGTGAGTGCGTGACGCACGCAGAGCACAGGGAGGCGCGAGTACGCGCCCGGCCCGGGCGCGCGCGGAGCGCGATCCCCGGGCCGGGCACGGGGAGGCCACGAGGCCAGCGCTCCGGCGGAACCGTCCGGCGCCGGAGCGGCACGTCCGCCCCGGCCGTCGTGCGACGACCTAGTCGAGCTTGACGAGGTCGATCATCGCGGCGGCCTGGAGCCCGTCGCCGTCCACCGTGAGCACCTCCAGCGGAACCCGGCGCCACAGGGCGAGCAGGAGGTCACCGGCCGTGCCGGTCAGCGCGGCGATGGGGAAGGGCTGGCTGCTCGGGAAGAGGGTGCGCTCGGCGTCGGCGTCGACGGCGTGCAGCACGACCGGGTGGGCGTACGGCGGCGGGCCGTCGGGCAGCGCGCCGGGCACCATCACGTCCAGCCACTCGTCGATCCCGTCCATCGCCAGCGTCGTCGGGATGGGCCGGACGGCGCCGAGCACCTGCTCCACGTCGACCGTGTGCACCGTCGCCTCGTGCGTCTGGCGGCGCAGCACGAAGGCGACGTCCTGCTGCGGTGCCCAGGTCCACACCCGCTCGACCGGGTCGGCGCCGGCGAGCACCGTCTCCAGCTCGGCGGCGTGCGCGGCCATCGCGCCGAGGAGCTCGTCGTCGCCGGGGCGTCGGGGGTCGACGTAGGTCGACGGATCGGGCGCACGGGTGCGGACCACCCAGGCCCAGAAGTGCTGCACCTCGGACAGGTGCCAGATCAGGTCGGCCAGCCGCCAGCCGGGGCAGCCGGGCACCGGCGCGCCCCATCCCGAGCCCAGCACCGCCTCGGCCGCGGCGTCGGCGAAGCGCCTGTTGGCGCGCTCGAGGGCCGGCAGGTACTCCTCGACAAGCATCGTTCCTCCTCCGGACCGACCCCGGGACGGGTCCGCCCCCGATCTAGGCTCGTGCCGTGCTCGCCTGGCCCGCTCCGCTGCTGCCGACCCTGCCCGGGACCGGCCCCGCGCTCAAGCTCCACGACACCGCCCGCGGCGAGGTCGTGGCCACCACGCCGGGCCGGACGGCGCGCATGTACGTGTGCGGCATCACCCCGTACGACGCGACCCACCTCGGGCACGCGGCCACCTACCTGGCCTTCGACCTGGTCAACCGCGTCTGGCGGGACGCCGGGCACGCCGTCCACCTGGTGCAGAACGTCACCGACATCGACGATCCGCTGCTCGAGCGCGCCGAGCGCGACGGGGAGGACTGGATCGTCCTGGGCATGCGCGAGACGGCGCTGTTCCGCGAGGACATGACGGCGCTGCGCGTGCTCCCGCCGGAGGACTACGTCGGCGCGGTCGAGTCGATCCCGCGCATCGTGCAGCACATCGAGACGCTCCTCGCCGAGGGGCTCGCCTACGTGCTCGACGACGGCACCGGCGACGTCTACCACGACGTCGCGCAGGCCCCGGGCTTCGGCGGCGAGTCGGGGCTCGACGAGGACGCCATGCTGGAGTTCTTCGCCGAGCGCGGCGGTGATCCCGACCGGGCCGGCAAGCGCAGCCGGCTCGACCCCATGCTGTGGCGCGGCGCCCGGGACGGGGAGCCGTCCTGGCCCGGCCCCCGCGGAACGGCCGGCCGGCCCGGCTGGCACATCGAGTGCGCCACCATCGCGCTCGGCACGATCGGCATGGGCTTCGACGTCCAGGGCGGCGGCAGCGACCTGGTGTTCCCGCACCACGAGTACTCGGCGGTGCACGCCGAGGCCCTCACGGCGACCAAGCCCTTCGCCCGGGCCTACGTTCACGCGGCGATGATCGGCCTGGACGGCGAGAAGATGAGCAAGAGCAAGGGCAATCTGGTCTTCGTCTCGCGGCTGCGCGGTGACGGCGTCGACCCGATGGCCATCCGGCTCGCCCTGCTCGCCGGGCACTACCGCACCGACCGCGCCTGGACGACGGAGCTGCTGCGCGAGGCCGAGGCCCGGCTGGACACCTGGCGCCGGGCGGCCGCGCTGCCCGCCGGGGCACCTGCGGGTGCCGTGCTGCACGGTCTGCGCGAGCGGTTGTCCGACGACCTCGACAGCCCCGGCGCCATCGCCGTGGTCGACGAGTGGGCGCAGCGCACGCTCCACACCGACGACGGAGCCGACGACCTCGAGGACGGTGCGCCGGCGATGGTGCGCGACGCCGTCGACGCGCTGCTCGGCGTGGCGCTCGAGGCGCCCGCGCCCGGGCCGCTGCTCGACCCGGGCCCGCGGGCGGCGGCCCGCTGACGGCGGTGACCCCGGACGCAGGGACCCCGGACGCGGGGACCCCGGACGCGGGGCCCCCGGACGCGGGGCCCCCGGAGGGCGGGGCGTTCCGGCTGAGCGACCGGGCGGCGCGCGAGCGCGCCGAGGAGGCGCTCGCGCCGGCCGCCGCCCGGTCGGCCCGGACCCGCGGCCGGACCCGCCCGGAGCCCGAGGACCCGCTGCGGACGGCGTTCGAGCGCGACCGCGACCGGATCCTGCACGCGAAGGCCTTCCGCCGGCTCAAGCACAAGACGCAGGTCTTCCTCAACCCCGACGGCGACCACTTCGTCACCCGGCTGACGCACACGCTGCAGGTCACCCAGGTCGCCCGGTCGCTGGCCCGCGCGCTCGGGCTCCACGAGACGCTCGCGGAGGCGATCGCCCTGGGGCACGACCTCGGGCACTCACCGTTCGGCCACCTCGGCGAGGACGCGCTGGAGCCCTACGTGCCCGGCGGCTGGCACCACGCCGCCCAGGGCGTGCGGATCGTCGAGGTGCTCGAGCACCTGAACCTGACCTGGGAGGTCCGCGACGGCATCCGGGCGCACAGCTGGAAGATCGACCCGCCGCCGGCCACGCGGGAGGGCGAGTGCGTGCGCTACGCCGACCGGATCGGCTACCTGTCGCACGACGCGCTCGACGCCGTCCGCGCCGGCGTGCTCCGGCCCGACGAGCTGCCCGCCCGGGCGCGCGCCACGTTCGGCGAGCCGGGCAGCGAGATGGTCGGCGCCATGATCGACGCCGTCGTCCGGGGCAGCCTGGACGACGGCGCGGCGGTGGTCATGGCGCCCGAGCAGCTGGCCGCCATGCACGAGCTGCGGGCGTTCATGTTCGAGCGGGTCTACGCGTCCGAGGTCGCCGCCGGGCAGAGACACGTGGCGATCGACGTCATCCGCCGGCTGGTCGACCACCACCTGGCCCATCCGGAGGAGATCCCGGCGTCCTACCGGGACCCCGCGGCCGACCTGGTCACCCAGGTCGTCGACCACGTGTCCGGGATGACCGACCGCTTCGCCCTGGCGATGCACGACCGGTTGTTCGACGCCGACGCCACCGCGCGGATGCGCCCGCTCCTGCGACATCGCTGACGACGAGCGACCGGGCTGCGGGGGATCCGGGACCCGCCGTCGGGCGAGAGGGGCCGCCCTGCGAGGGCCGTGCTCCGTCGCGGGGGCCGGAGGCCTCCCGGCGGAGTGCCACGGTAGGGCTCCACGCAGCGGGGGACGGCACCTGCCCGCGGTGCGACGAGGATGCGGCGCAGTGTTGTGGCCGCGGTGCGGTGTCGTGACGAGTGGGGGCCCGGAGGGTCCCCCGAGGAACGACGGGATCGGCTCCGCGCAGCCGGGGCACGGCTCCTGGCCGCGGTGCGATCCGGAGGATCGCGGTGCTACTGCGTCCCGCGGCGGCGGAGGTAGCGCTCGAACTCGCGGGCGATCGCGTCGCCGTTGGCCTCGGAGAGGTCGACCTCGGTGGCGCGCTCCTCCAGCGAGCGCACGTACTCGACCACCTCGGCGTCCTCGTTGGCCATCTCGTCGACCGTCTTCACCCAGTCCTCGGCCTGCTGGGGCAGCGCGCCCAGCGGGACCGCCAGCTCGAGGACCTCCTCGACGCGCTGCAGCAGCGCCACGGTCGCGCGGGGGGAGGGCGGCTGGGAGACGTAGTGCGGCACCGCAGCCCAGAAGCTGACCGCCGGCAGCCCGGCCTGCACGCAGGCGTCCTGGAAGACGCCGAGGATGCCGGTCGGCCCCTCGTAGCGGGAGGTCTCCAGCCCGTAGTGGCGGGCCGACTCCTGGTCGTAGGCAGAGCCGGTGACCGGCGTCGGCCGGGTGTGCGGGGTGTCGGCGAGCAGGGCGCCGAGCGCGACCACGGTCTGCACGTCGAGTTCGCGCAGGACGTCGATCAGCTCCGCGCAGAAACCGCGCCAGCGCATGTTCGGCTCGATGCCGCGAACGAGGACGACGTCGCGCCCGCTGCCGGGCGGCCGGGCCACCGAGATGCGGGTCGTCGGCCACTCGATGCGCCGGCTGACGCCGCCGACCAGCGACACGGTGGGCCGGTTCACCTGGAAGTCGTAGTAGTCCTCGGGGTCCAGCGCGGCCAGCGGCTTGGCGTCCCAGATCAGCTCGAGGTGCTCGACGGCCCCGGTCGCGGCGTCCCCGGCGTCGTTCCAGCCCTCGAACGCGACCACCACCACCGGGTCGGTCAGGGTGGGCAGCTCGTCGGGAGTCGACTTCGGGTCCATCACCTCTGCGAGCCTACGTCGGCCGCGCCGCTGCGACGCGCGTTCCCGGTGGGCGCCTCGCCCGTGCGGGGCGGGCGGCCGGCGGGTCCGCGCCCGCCCGCCCGCGGGCGACCGGTGACTACCCTGGCCGGGTGCCCGCGCGCGACCTGCTGACCGCCCTGTCCGAGCGTGTCCTCATCGCCGACGGGGCCATGGGCACCATGCTGCAGGCCGCCGACCTCCACCTGGACGACTTCGAGGGCCACGAGGGCTGCAACGAGGTCCTCAACGTCACCCGGCCCGACGTCGTCCGCGGCATCCACGACGCCTACTTCGCCGCCGGGTCCGACCTGGTCGAGACCAACACCTTCGGCGCCAACTGGGCCAACCTGGGCGAGTACGGGATCGCCGACCGGATCGAGGAGCTGGCCCGCGCCGGCGCGGCGCTGGCCCGCGAGGTCGCCGACGGCTGGGCGACGGCCGACCGCCCGCGCTGGGTGCTCGGCTCGGTCGGCCCCGGCACCAAGCTCCCCACGCTCGGGCACGTGCCGTACGCGACGCTCCGCGACGCCTACCAGCAGCAGGCCGCCGGGATGCTGGCCGGCGGCGTCGACGCCGTCATCGTCGAGACCGCGCAGGACCTGCTGCAGGCCAAGTCCGCCGTCCTCGGCGCCAGGCGGGCGATGGCCGCGGCCGGCCGGACCGTCCCGGTGATCGTGCACGTCACCGTCGAGACCACCGGCACGATGCTGCTCGGCAGCGAGATCGGTGCCGCGGTCACCGCGCTGGAGCCGCTGGGCATCGACCTGCTGGGCCTCAACTGCGCCACCGGCCCGGCCGAGATGAGCGAGCACCTGCGGCACGTGTCGCGGCACTTCCGCGGCCTGGTCTCGGTGATGCCCAACGCCGGCCTGCCGCAGCTCGGCCCGGACGGCGCCGTGTACCCGCTGGGCCCGGAGGAGATGGCCGCAGCGCTGCGCGGCTTCGTCACCGACTACGGCGCCCGGCTGGTCGGCGGCTGCTGCGGCACCACGCCCGACCACGTCCGCGCGCTGGTCGCCGCCGTCGACGGCGCCGAGCCGGCCACCCGCGCGCCGCGGCGCGAGGCCGGGGTCTCCTCGATCTACCAGGCCGTCGGCTTCCGGCAGGACGCCGGCGTGCTCATGGTGGGGGAGCGGACCAACGCCAACGGTTCCAAGGCCTTCCGGGAGGCCATGCTGGAGGGCCGGCTCGACGACTGCGTCGAGATCGCCCGCGGGCAGATCCGCGACGGGGCGCACCTGCTCGACCTCAACGTCGACTACGTCGGCCGCGACGGGGCCGCGGACATGCGCGCGCTGGCCGGCCGGCTGGCCACCGCGTCGACGCTGCCGATCATGCTCGACTCGACCGAGCCCGAGGTGATCGAGGCCGGGCTGGAGATGCTCGGCGGCCGGTGCGTCGTCAACTCGGTCAACTTCGAGGACGGCGAGGGCCCCGACTCGCGCTTCGCCCGGGTCATGCCGGTGATCCGCGAGCACGGCGCGGCCACCGTCGCCCTCACCATCGACGAGGAGGGCCAGGCCCGGACCGCCGAGTGGAAGGTGCGGGTCGCCGAGCGGCTGATCGAGACGCTGACCGGCGACTGGGGCATGGCCGTCGAGGACATCGTCGTCGACCCGCTGACCTTCCCGATCGGCACCGGGCAGGAGGAGACCCGCCGCGACGGCATCGAGACCATCGAGGCCATCCGGGAGATCAAGCGCCGCTACCCCGAGGTGCAGACGGTCCTCGGCCTGTCCAACGTCTCCTTCGGCCTCTCGCCGGCCGGCCGGCAGGTGCTCAACTCGGTCTTCCTGCACGAGTGCGTCGAGGCCGGGCTGGACTCGGCGATCGTGCACGCCTCGAAGATCCTGCCCATGTCGAAGATCCCCGACGAGCAGCGGCAGGCCGCCCTCGACCTGGTCCACGACCGCCGGCGCGACGGCTTCGATCCGCTGCAGCGCTTCCTCGAGGTGTTCTCCGGGGTGTCGGCGGCGTCGTCCCGCGCGTCGCGGGCCGCAGAGCTGGCGGCGATGCCGCTGGCCGAGCGGCTGCAGGCGCGGATCGTCGACGGCGAGCGCAACGGGCTGACCGACGACCTCGACGAGGCGCTGCGCGGCAAGCCGGCCCTGGCGATCATCAACGACGACCTGCTGGCCGGGATGAAGACCGTCGGCGACCTGTTCGGGTCGGGCCAGATGCAGCTGCCGTTCGTGCTGCAGTCCGCCGAGGTGATGAAGGCCGCCGTCGCCCACCTCGAACCGCACATGGAGAAGGCCGACTCCGGCGGCAAGGGCACCATCGTGCTGGCCACGGTCAAGGGCGACGTGCACGACATCGGCAAGAACCTGGTCGACATCATCCTGACCAACAACGGCTACACGGTGGTCAACCTCGGCATCAAGCAGCCGATCACCACCATCCTCGACGCCGCCGAGGCCCACGACGCCGACGCCATCGGGATGTCCGGGCTGCTGGTCAAGTCGACGGTGGTGATGCGGGAGAACCTCGAGGAGATGAACGCCCGCGGGCTCGCCGAGCGGTTCCCCGTGCTGCTCGGCGGGGCGGCGCTGACCCGCGGCTACGTGGAGACCGACCTGTCGGACCTGTTCCGCGGCGAGGTGCACTACGCCCGCGACGCGTTCGAGGGCCTGCGGCTCATGGACGCCGTCGTCGCCGCCCGCCGGGGCGACGCCAGCGTGCCGGACGCGGCCACCCCGCGGGGGGCCGACGCGGAGCGGCGCGCCGAGCGGCGGGCCCGCCGGGAGCGGTCGGCGCGGATCGCCGAGCAGCGGCGGGCCGCGGAGGCCGCGTCCAACGAGGAGCTGCCCGCGCGGTCGGCGACGGCCACCGACGTCCCGGTCCCGACGCCGCCGTTCTGGGGCAGCCGGGTGGTCAAGGGCATCGCCACCGCCGAGTACGCCGCGCTGCTCGACGAGCGGGCCACCTTCCTCGGCCAGTGGGGGCTGCGCGCCTCCCGCGGCGGCGACGGGCCCTCCTTCGAGGAGCTGGTGGAGACCGAGGGCCGACCGCGGCTGCGCTACTGGCTGGACCGGCTGCAGACCGACGGCGTCCTGGAGGCCGCGGTCGCCTACGGCTACTTCCCCTGCTTCTCGGAGGGCGACGACCTCGTCGTCCTCGACGTCGCCGCCGACGGCACGCCCGGCGGCGAGCGGGAGCGGTTCACCTTCCCGCGGCAGCGCCGCGACGCCCGGCTGTGCCTGGCCGACTACTTCCGGGCCAAGGACTCCGGCGAGCTGGACGTCGTCGCGTTCATGGTGGTCACGGTCGGACGGCGGATCAGCGAGTACGCCAACCGGCTGTTCGCCGCCGACGCCTACCGCGACTACCTCGAGGTGCACGGGCTGTCGGTGCAGCTCACCGAGGCGCTCACCGAGTACTGGCACCAGCGGGTCCGGTCGGAGCTGGTGCTGCCCGGCGGCACGCCGGTCGGCGCGGAGGACGGCCCGGACGCGAAGGCGTTCTTCGACCTGCGGTTCCGCGGCTGCCGGTACGGCTTCGGCTACCCGGCCTGCCCGGACCTCGCCCAGCAGCAGCAGGTGGTCCGGCTGGTCGGGCCCGAGCGGATCGGCGTGACGCTGTCGGAGGAGTTCCAGCTCGACCCCGAGCAGTCGACGTCGGCGCTGATCAGCCACCACCCGGAGGCCACGTACTTCAACGCCCGCTGACCGCCGCCCGGCCCGCCGCCGACCGGGTCACCCGGTCGGCAGCGGGCGGGGACGTCAGCCGGCGGGCGGGGTCTCCACGACCCAGGTGTGGCGGCGCCCGGGGAAGTCATCGGTGCAGCAGCTCCAGCGTCTGCCGGGCCATCTCCAGCTCCTCGTCGGTGGGCACGACGAGGACGGCGACCGGGCTGCCGTCGGCCGAGACGGTCGCACCCCCGGGCGCGGCCACCCGGTTGCGCTCCTCGTCCAGCCGGACACCCAGCCGTTCCAGGCCGGTCAGGGTGCGGGCGCGGACGACGGCGTCGTTCTCCCCGACGCCACCGGTGAAGGCGATCGCGTCGGTGCGGCCGAGCACCGCGAGGTAGGCGCCGACGTACTTGCGGATCCGGTGGCAGAACACCTCGAGCGCCAGCCCGGCCCGCTCGTCGCCCTCGGCGATCCGCCGGTGCACCTCGCGCAGATCGTTGTGCCCGGCCAGGGCGAGCATGCCGCTGGAGGAGTTGAGCGCCCGGTCGACGTCGTCGGGGTCCATGCCCGCGGTGCGGTGCAGATGGGCGACGACGGCCGGGTCGACGTCGCCGGACCGGGTGCCCATCACCAGCCCCTCGAGCGGGGTCAGCCCCATGGAGGTCTCCACGCTGCGCCCCCCGGCGACCGCTGCGGCGCTCGCGCCGTTGCCCAGGTGCAGCACGATGGAGTTGGTCTCCTCCACCGGCCGCCCGAGCAGCCCCGCCGTGGCCCGCGACACGTAGGCGTGCGAGGTGCCGTGGAAGCCGTACCTCCGGACCCCGTGCTCGCTGGCCCACTGCGGCGGCACCGCGTAGGTGTAGGCGTGCGGCGGCAGCGTCTGGTGGAACGCGGTGTCGAACACCGCCACGTGCGGCAGGTGCGGGAACGCCGCGCGGGCCACCTCGATGCCGGTGGCGTTGACCGGGTTGTGCAGCGGCGCGAGCGCGGCGAGGTCGCGGACGGCGCGCACGACGTCGTCGTCGATGCGGACCGGCGCGGAGAACCGGTCCCCGCCGTGCACGACCCGGTGCGCGACCGCGACCAGGCCGGCGTCGGCCAGCCGGGGCCCGGCCCGGTCGAAGGCCGCCAGCACGGCCGACAGGGCCTGCCGGTGGTCGGCCAGCGGCTCCTCGACGACCTCCTCGAGCACGTCGTCGCCGTCGGCCCGCCGGTGGGTGAGCCGGCCGGAGGGCTGGCCCACCCGCTCGGCCAGCCCCCAGGCGAGCGCCCGGCCGGCGTCGACGTCGACCAGCCGGTACTTCAGCGAGGACGACCCGCAG
Source organism: Geodermatophilus sp. YIM 151500 (assembly GCF_025716945.1). Taxonomy (GTDB): domain Bacteria; phylum Actinomycetota; class Actinomycetes; order Mycobacteriales; family Geodermatophilaceae; genus YIM-151500. The sequence continues at coordinate 138,343 of NZ_JAOVZT010000003.1, read as the reverse complement.
TTGACGACCAGCACCCGGCCGCTCACGGCGGGCCCTGCGCCTGGACGGCGGTGATCGCGACCGTGTTGACGATGTCCTGGACGGTGGCGCCGCGGGAGAGGTCGTTGACCGGCCGGCGCATGCCCTGCAGCACCGGGCCGACGGCCACCGCCCCGGCACTGCGCTGGACCGCCTTGTAGGTGTTGTTGCCGGTGTTGAGGTCGGGGAAGACGAACACCGTCGCCCGGCCGGCGACCTGGCTGTCGGGCAGCTTGGTGCGGGCCACCCCGGCGTCGACGGCCGCGTCGTACTGGATCGGGCCCTCCACGGACAGCTGGGGCGCCCGCTGCCGCACCAGCTCGGTCGCGGCGCGCACCCGGTCGACCTCCTCGCCGCTGCCGGACCGGCCGGTCGAGTAGGAGAGCATCGCGATCCGGGGCTCGACGCCGAAACGGGCGGCCGTGGCGGCGGAGGAGACGGCGATGCCGGCCAGCTGCTCGGCGTCGGGGTGCACGTTGACCGCGCAGTCGCCGTAGACCAGCACCCGGTCGGCCAGGCACATGAAGAACACGCTGGAGACCAGGCCGCCGCCTTCGGGCGAGCGCAGCAGCTCCAGCCCGGGACGGATGGTGTGCGCGGTGGTGTGCGTGGCGCCGGAGACCATGCCGTCGGCCAGGCCGAGGGCGACCATCAGCGTGCCGAAGTAGGACACGTCGACCACGACGTCGCGGGCGGCGTCCATGGTGACGCCCCGGTGCGCCCGCCGACGGGCGTACTCGACGGCGAATCGTTCCCGCAGCTCGGGGTCGCACGGGTCGACGACGCGGGCATCGGCGATGTCCAGCCCGGACCGGGCCGCGGCGGCGCGGACCTCGGCGGCGTCGCCGAGCAGCGTGAGGTCGACCACGCCGCGGCGCAGCAGCCGCTCGGCCGCCCGGAGCACCCGCTCCTCGGTGCCCTCGGGCAGCACGACGTGCCGCCGGTCGGCGCGGGCCCGGTCGAGCAGCTCGTACTCGAACATCAGCGGCGTGGTGGCCCGCGGCCGGGCGATCTCGGCCCGGTCGAGCAGCGCGGTGCCGTCGACGTGCGCCTCGAACAGCGCCAGCGCCGTGTCGATCTTCCGGGCCGACCCGGCGGTGATCCAGCTCGGGACGGTGCCGGCCGTGGTGGTCGTCGCGTAGGTGTCCTGGTCGGTCAGCACGACCGGGACGACCGTCGGCAGCCGCCGGACCAGCTCGAGCACGCTCGGCGACGGCTCGATGCCGCCGGTCAGCACCAGCCCGGCCGGCGGCGGCAGGGCGTCGGACAGGTGCGCCGCCAGCACGCCGAGGACGACGTCGACCCGGTCGCCCGGGGTGATCACCACGACGTCGTCGGCCAGCCGGTCGAGCAGGTTGGGCACCGTCATGGCCGCCACGAGGACCCCGGCGGTCTCCCGCGCGAGGGTCTCCTCGTCGCCGACCAGCACCCGGCCACCGCAGGCCCGGGCGATCTCGCCCATGGTGGGCGCGGTCAGCACCGGCGACGCGGGCAGCGCGAACGACGGCAGGTCCCGGCCGCGCAGCTCCTCTCCGACGGCGGCGTGCTCGGCCGGCTCGACCCGGTTGGCGAGCAGCGCGACCACGTCGCAGCCGGCGGCCCGCAGCGCGGCGGCGCCGCCGTCGACCGCGGCGACCACCTCGGCCGCGGTCCGGCCGGCGCCGGAGACGACGCCGACGACGGGCAGGCCGAGGTTGACCGCGACCCGGGTGTTGAGCGCCAGCTCGCGGGCCGCGCCCGCCTCGCTGAAGTCGCTGCCGACGACGAGCACCCGGTCGCAGCGCCCGGCCAGCGCCCGGTAGCGGGCGACGATCTCGGACAGCGCCCGGTCCTCGTCGGCGAGCAGGTCGGCGTAGGACACGCCGAGGGACGCCTCGTAGGGCTGCCGCTCCGGCGCGCGGGGGAGCAGCAGGTCGACGACCCGGTCGCCCTCGTCCACGGAGTGCACCACCGGCCGGAAGACGCCGAGCCGGCCGACGCGGCGGGCCAGCAGCTCGAACAGGCCGAGGGCGACCGCGGACTTCCCGGTGGCCGGCTCGCAGCCGGTCACGTACAGGCCGTCGGACACGCGCGCCTCCGCCCCGCGCCTCGGCAGGCGCCCGGATCCCTGGGACACTAGTGAGGACGGCGCCGGGCGGCCCGACGAGCACCTCGCGGAACCCCGCCCGGGCCTGCGGGCGACGCGGCCCGGATGGAGGCCCCGGCTGCGGGGCGGGCCGACGACGACAGGAGAGCGATCCGGTGCACGGGGATGCCCTGCTGGGGGCGGTGCTGTTCGACATGGACGGCACGCTGGTGGAGACCGAGCAGTACTGGGGCGAGGCGATGTTCGCCCTGGCGCGGCGGCTCGGCGGACGGATGAGCGATGCGGCGCGCGAGGCGACGGTCGGCACGAGCATGCGCGCGTCGATGACCGTGCTGTACGCCGACCTCGGCCTCCGGCGCAGCGAGGCCGAGCTGCGGGCCGACGCGCGCTGGGTGGAGGACGAGACGGCCGCGCTGATGTCGCGCGGCGTCCACTGGCGGCCGGGCGCAGGCGAGCTGCTCCGCGAGGTGCGGTCGGCGGGCCTGCCCGCCGCCCTGGTGACGACGACGCCGCGCCGGATCGCCGACCTGGTGCTGCCGCACATCGAGCGGGCGTGCCCCGACCTGCCGGCCTTCGACCTGACCGTCTGCGGCGACGAGGTGCCGGCCCGCAAGCCCGACCCGGCGCCCTACCGGCAGGCGATGGCGGCGCTCGGTGCCGACCCGGCACGCTGCGTCGTCGTCGAGGACTCCCTGGCGGGAGTGACCTCCGGCCTGGCCGCCGGCGCCGCGGTGCTGGGCGTGCCGTCGCTGCAGCCGCTGCCGGCGGCGCCGGGGCTCACGGTGCGGACCTCGCTGGTGGGCGTGGGCCTGGCGGAGCTGGCCGGGGTGCTGGCGGCCCGGGACGACGAGCGCAGCATGGCCGCCGCCGACCGCTGACCGCGCCGTCCCCGTCAGGGTGGCCGCGCGGGCGGGACCGTCACCGGGGCGGCGCGCGCTCGGCGACGCGCGCGATCCGGCGGAGCATCCGGCGCACGGTCACCGCATGACCCCCCGAGCCGATGACGGCGAGCCGGTACGCCGCGCCGTGCGGCCCGGGGAAGGCGGCCCGGGTCTCGGCCCGCACCCGCACCCACCGGCCGGCGGGCTGGACGCGGAAGACGATGCCGTAGCGCGAGAACCGGTGCCGGCCGGCGACGACGAGCAGGCCGGGTCGGTCGGCCGCGACGACCCGGAACCCGGGGACCGAGGAGCCGACGGCGGGCCGCCTCCACGCCGCCGTCGACGGCGGGTCGCAGCCGAGCAGGCCGGCCACGAGTCGGGCCCGGCCGGTGCCGAAGGTGGTGGCCAGGATGGCGAGGACGGCGTCGTACACCGCCTCGGGCGGCGCGGCGACGAGGACCGCGTGCTCGTCGACCGGCGGCAGGCGCTCCAGCGGCACGGGTGGACCGTAGGCGGTGGCCGGGCGGGCGGCACCCCGGTGCGGGTCAGTCGCGCTCGACGACCGGCAGCGTCGCCCAGCCGGCACCGGCCGCCGCCTCGACCGGGAAGGGCGGAGGAGTGCCACCGAAGGCCGGGCACAGCGCCTGGTGGTCGCACCAGGCGCACAGCCGGCTGGGGGAGGGGCGGAAGTCCTGGGTCGCCACCGCCCGCTCGATCGCCGACCAGATGGCCTGCAGCGTGCGCTCGAACCGGACCAGCTCGCGCTCGTCGGGGGCGTAGGTCAAGGCGTCGCCGTCGCCGAGGTAGATCAGCTTGAGCTGGCTGGCCACCACGCCGCGGGTGCGCCACAGCACCAGCGCGTAGAACTTCATCTGGAACAGCGCCTTGGCCTCGAAGGCCTCGCGCGGCATCGACCCGGTCTTGTAGTCGACCACGCGCAGCGCGCCGTTGGGCGCGACGTCGAGCCGGTCGACGTACCCGCGCAGCAGCAGGCCGTCGGGCAGGGTGACCTCGACCAGTTGCTCGCGGGCCTCCGGCTGGATGCGGGTCGGGTCCTCCAGGGTGAAGTAGGTGTCGACCAGCCGGCCGGCCGACGCCAGCCACGCCCCCACGGTCTCGGCCGCCTCGTCGGCGGGACCCGGGCGCGCGCCCGCGGCAACCTGCGTCGCGACTCCGGCGCTTCCCTCCGCGGGGCCGTTCCCGGCGGCGCCCTCCGCGGGGCCGCTCCCCGGGGGCGGGCCGTCCTGCGACCCGGCGTCCGCCGGCTCGAAGAGCTCCGCGACGCCCGGCTCCCGGCGCAGTTCCTCCCACGCCGGGTCGAGCAACGCCCGGGCGGCCTCCGGGGTGCGCGCGGCGGGCGGCAGGTCGTACAACCGCTCCAGCACGGCGTGCACCAGCGTGCCGCGGACCGCCGCCCGGCTCTTCCGCTCGGGCAGCCGGTCGATCGTGCGGTACCGGTACAGCAGCGGGCAGCTCTTGAAGTCGGCCGCGCGGCTCGGCGACAGCGCGGGGCGGCGCGGCGCGCCAGCGGTTCCCCCGTCGGGGGCCGTCGCCGGTGCGTCCCCGTCGGCCGGACCGCGCTGCGCCGCGACCCGCGCCGGGCCGGGCGCCGGGTCCCGCGGCGAGTCCTGAGCCATGTCACGCGCCGAGTCCTGCGCCGAGTCCTGCGCCGAGTCCTGCGCCATCGCCGTCACGGATCCGAGGCTAGGTCCCGGCACCGACAGAACCGAGCGCGCGCGCCGGAGACGGCGGTCGGGCGCTCCGTACGCTGCCCGGCTGTGGAACCCGAGCCCGATCCGCTGTCCGCAACTGCCGCGGAGATCCCGCCCGCGACCGGGAGCCCGCCCGTGCCCGGGGCCTTCGCCGCCGGCGACCGGGTCCAGCTGACCGATCCCAAGGGCCGGCTGCACACCGTCGTCCTGGAGCCGGGCAGGCAGTTCCACACCCACCGGGGCGGGATCGCGCACGACGACCTGATCGGCGCCCCCGAGGGCTCCGTCGTCCACTCGACCGCCGGGACCGGCTACCTCGCCTTCCGCCCGCTGCTGGCCGACTTCGTGCTCTCCATGCCTCGTGGTGCGCAGGTCGTCTACCCCAAGGACGCCGCCCAGATCGTCGGCTTCGGCGACGTCGGCCCCGGCATGCGGGTGCTGGAGGCCGGTGCCGGCTCCGGCGCGTTGACCTGCTCCCTGCTCCGCGCCGTGGGCAGCGGGGGAGCGGTGACGAGCTACGAGCGGCGCGAGGACTTCGCCGAGGTGGCCCGGGCCAACGTCGGCGCCTTCTTCGGCGAGGTGCCCGGCACCTGGTCGCTGCGGCTGGGCGACCTGGCCGACCACCCCGCGGACGAGGTGGTCGACCGCGCCGTCCTCGACATGCTCGAGCCCTGGGCGGTGCTGCCGGCCGTCGCCGCGGCGCTGCGGCCCGGCGGCGTCCTGGTCGGCTACGTGGCGACGACGACGCAGTTGTCGACCTTCGTCGAGGCGCTCCGCGCCCAGGGGACGTGGACCGAGCCGCACGCCTGGGAGACCCTGCTGCGCCCGTGGCACGCGGTCGGGCTCGCCGTCCGGCCGGAGCACCGGATGGTCGCCCACACGGCGTTCCTGGTGACCGCCCGGCGCCTCGCCGCGGACACCGTCGCCCCCGCCCGCCAGCGCCGCGCGCACAAGGGTTGAAATCTCCTGCGCCGGGTGGGACGACCGTTCACACAACCGTTCGTGCGCCATCGGCGCACTGTCGCCCCGCGTGTATAGATTTGCGTCCTGGCTCCCCCGAGGTGTGCGGAGGTGCGCGATGGGCCTGGATCCGGACGAGATGCGAGCGCGACGGGAGCGGGACGTCGCCGCCCTGCTCAGCCAGATCTCCTACCTCGAGGAGGAGATCGGCCTCCTGCGCCGCAAGGTCGCCGACAGCCCGCGCCAGGTGCGGGTGCTGGAGGAGCGGATCGCCGAGGCGGAGGGTCGCGCGGCGTTCCTGTCCGAGCGCAACGACAAGCTCGCCGGCACGCTGCGCGAGGCGCGCGAGCAGCTGGTGACGCTCAAGGAGGAGGTCGACCGGCTCGGCCAGCCGCCGTCCGGGTACGGCGTCTTCCTGATCCGGCACGACGACGGCACCGTCGACGTGTTCACCGGCGGTCGCAAGCTGCGGGTGTCGGTGTCGCCCAACGTCGAGGGCGAGGAGCTGCGCCCCGGCCAGGAGGTCATGCTCAACGAGGCGATGAACGTCGTCGAGGCGCGCGGCTACGAGCGGCAGGGCGACGTCGTCATGCTCAAGGAGCTGCTCGAGCCGGTCGACGGGGTGACCACGCGGGCGCTGGTGATCGGGCACACCGACGAGGAGCGGGTCGTCTACCTCGCCGACTCGCTGAGCGGGCAGCCGCTGCGGGTGGGCGACTCGCTGCTGCTGGAGACGCGGTCGGGCTACGTCTACGAGCGGATCCCGAAGAGCGAGGTCGAGGAGCTCGTCCTCGAGGAGGTCCCCGACATCGACTACGGCGACATCGGCGGTCTCGCGCGGCAGATCGAGCAGATCCGCGACGCCGTCGAGCTGCCGTTCCTGCACGCCGAGCTGTTCCGCGAGTACCAGCTGCGGCCGCCGAAGGGGATCCTGCTCTACGGCCCGCCCGGCTGCGGCAAGACGCTGATCGCCAAGGCGGTGGCCAACTCGCTGGCCAAGCAGGTGGCCGCGGTCAAGGGCGAGGGCGTCAACCAGGCGAAGTCCTACTTCCTCAACATCAAGGGCCCCGAGCTGCTCAACAAGTACGTCGGGGAGACCGAACGGCACATCCGCCTGGTGTTCCAGCGGGCCCGGGAGAAGGCCAGCGAGGGCACGCCGGTCATCGTCTTCTTCGACGAGATGGACTCGATCTTCCGCACCCGCGGGTCGGGCGTGTCCTCCGACGTCGAGTCGACCATCGTGCCCCAGCTGCTCAGCGAGATCGACGGCGTCGAGGGCCTGGAGAACGTCATCGTCATCGGCGCCTCCAACCGGGAGGACATGATCGACCCGGCCATCCTGCGGCCCGGCCGGCTCGACGTGAAGATCAAGATCGAGCGGCCGGACGCCGAGGCCGCGCGCGACATCTTCAGCAAGTACCTGACGCCGGAGCTGCCGATCCACCCCGACGACCTCGCCGAGCACGGCGGCAACCGCGAGGCGTGCATCGGCGGGATGATCCAGCGCACCGTCGAGCGGATGTACACCGAGAGCGAGGAGAACCGCTTCCTCGAGGTCACCTACGCCAACGGTGACAAGGAGGTCCTGTACTTCAAGGACTTCAACTCCGGCGCGATGCTGCAGAACATCGTCGACCGGGCCAAGAAGATGGCCATCAAGGAGCACCTGGAGACCTCGACGTCCGGGCTGCGGGTCGGCCACCTCATGGCGGCGTGCCTCGACGAGTTCAAGGAGAACGAGGACCTCCCCAACACCACCAACCCCGACGACTGGGCGCGGATCTCGGGCAAGAAGGGCGAGCGGATCGTCTACATCCGCACGCTCATCAGCGGCAAGGGCACCGAGTCCGGCCGGGCGATCGACACCGCGACGAACACCGGCCAGTACCTGTAGGACGACGGCGGGGACGGTCCGGGCCCTGCGCGGGTCCGGCCGTCGCCGTGCCACCGTTCGGCCGTGGCTGCCGCCGGGGACCGACCGCCGCCCGGCCGGTCCCCGGGCGGGCCCGGGCGATCCCCCGCGAGGCCGGACCGGACGCACGGCACGCCGGGAGGACGGCTCCGTCGGAGGAAAGCTCCGTCGGGGAGGGCTCCCGTCAGATGGCCCAGCGCCGGGCCAACGCGCGCAGGTGCGCGGCGCCGGCGGCCTCGTAGGTGGCGTCGTCGACCGTCGTGACGCGGTAGGGCCGATCCGTCAGCGGCGGCTCGGGCCCCACGTCGACGTGGGTGACCTCGTGACCGAGGGCGTGCAGTTGGTCGGCCATCGCGTAGTCGCCGCGCGAGTCGCCGACGGTGTGCCAGGCGCGGGGGAGCGGACCCTCGCCGGCGAGCAGGGCGAGGCCGCGGCGGACGCCGAGGGCCTTGCCGGAGTCGGCCGACTCGACGTCGGTGGCGATGACCGAGGGGTCGATGCGCCACGGCGTCCGGCCCGCGGCGTCCGGGTAGGCCCGGTCGTGCAGCCGGCAGCCGAGCCCGGCGGCGGTGAGGCCGGCGACCAGGTCGGCGTCGAAGCCGCGGCGGCGCCCGGCGTAGAACTCCGGCGGCACGTCGGTGCGCGCCTCGACGGTCGCCATGACCCGCTTGGTGCCGTCGACGAACATGGCGTCGCCGTAGCCGCGGCCGACCAGGTCGGCCAGGAGCTCGGAGGCGACCGCGGGCACGCGCAGCGCCGGGTCGACGTGCACCTCGCCGGCGCCGTCCGGGCCGCCCGTCGTCCAGACCCCGCCCTTCTCGCAGACCGCGTGCAGCCGTGCCGCGGCCGGGAGGCCGGCCGCGGCCAGCGGTTCCAGCAGGTGCTCGGTGACGAACGCCGCGGACCTGCCGGTATTCAGGACGACGGGGACGCCGGCCGCGAGCAGCACCAGCATGTCGTCGAGCATCGGGCGGGCGACCGTGCGGCTGACGGGGCTCGCGACGGGGCCGTCGACGTCGAGGACGAGGCCGAGGGGAGGCGGCGCGCTCACCTGGACATCCTCCGGGTGCCCGGACGGCCGCCTAGGGTTGGGTCATGAGCGTGCGGCGGGTCATGGGCACCGAGGTGGAGTACGGCATCGCGGTGCCCGGCCAGCCGACGGCCAACCCGACCACCCTGTCCAGCCAGGTGGTCAACGCGTGGGCCGTGGCCGAGGCGCCGACGCCCCGCCGCCCGCGGTGGGACTTCGAGGAGGAGTCACCGCTGCGCGACGCCCGCGGCTTCGACCTGTCCCCGGCCCAGGCGCTCGACCACACCGACCTCGACGAGGACACCGGGATGGCCAACGTCATCCTGACCAACGGCGCCCGGCTGTACGTCGACCACGCGCACCCCGAGTACTCGACGCCGGAGGTGACCACCCCGCGCGACGTCGTCCTCTGGGACAAGGCGGGTGAGCAGGTCATGGCCGAGGCCGCCCGGCGGGCGGCGCGGGTGCCCGGCACCCAGCCGATCCAGCTGTACAAGAACAACACCGACGGCAAGGGCGCCAGCTACGGCGCGCACGAGAACTACCTGATGGACCGGCGGACGCCGTTCATCGACATCATCCGCGGCCTGATCCCGTTCTTCGTGACCCGGCAGGTCTTCGCCGGGTCCGGGCGGGTGGGCATCGGACCCGAGGGCCGCACCCAGGGCTTCCAGCTCTCCCAGCGCGCCGACTTCTTCGAGGTCGAGGTGGGCCTGGAGACCACGCTCAAGCGGCCGATCATCAACACCCGCGACGAGCCGCACGCCGACGCCGACAAGTACCGCCGGCTGCACGTGATCATCGGTGACGCCAACCTGGCCGAGCTGTCGACCTACCTCAAGGTCGGGACGACGTCGATCGTGCTGGCCATGATCGAGGCGCGGGCGCTGCCCGGCGATCTGACCATCGAGGAGCCGGTCGAGGCGCTGCAGGCGATCAGCCACGACCCGTCCCTGACCCACCTCGTGCGGCTGCGCGACGGCCGGCGCATGACGGGGATCCAGCTGCAGCAGCTCTACCTGGAGGCGGCGGAGAAGTTCGTCGACGGCGGGGGCGCCGACGACGTCGACGACGGCGGGCAGACCGCCGACGTGCTGCGCCACTGGGCGCAGGTGCTCGACGACCTCGCCGACGACCCGATGCGGTGCGCCGACCGGCTGGACTGGCCGGCCAAGCTGCGCCTGCTCGAGGGGTACCGGTCGCGCGACGCGCTGGCGTGGGGTGACTCGCGGCTGCACCTGGTCGATCTGCAGTACAGCGACGTCCGACCGGAGAGGGGCCTCTACCACCGGCTGGTGGCCCGCGGGTCGATGCAGCGGATGCTGACCGACGACGAGGTCATCCGGGCGATGACCAGCCCGCCGACCGACACCCGGGCGTTCTTCCGCGGGGAGTGCCTGCGTCGCTACCCGACCCAGGTGGCGGCCGCGTCGTGGGACTCGGTCGTGTTCGACCTCGGCCGGGAGAACCTGGTGCGCATCCCGACCATGGAGCCGCTGCGCGGCACGCGGGAGCACGTCGGGGCCTTGTTCGAGGCGAGCGCGACGGCGCAGGAGCTCGTCGACACGATCACCGGCGGGTGATCCACCGGCCCCGCAAGGATGACCCGGATGTCACCTCCGGCGGGTAGCTTCGGCTCGCACACGCATCGGCGTCGATGCACGGACTGTGGAGGGACCCATGGCCACGAGGGACACCGGCGGGCAGCAGCGGGCTACGCGGTCGCGCGAGGAGGCCGAGGAGGTCGAGGCCTCGGTCGACTCCGAGGTGGCCGAGCGCCACAAGGAGATGAGCGAGGACATCGACGCCATCCTCGACGAGATCGACGAGGTGCTCGAGGAGAACAGCGAAGAGTTTGTTCGCCAATACGTGCAGAAGGGCGGAGAGTAGTCAGCAGCTTACGCTCCGTCATGACCAAGCGGTGCCCGTCTTGCCGCAAGACCAAGCCAGCTGCCAACTTCGGTCGCAACAGATCGCTGGGTGACGGGCTGTCCTTCTACTGCCTCGAGTGCAACCGGGCCAAGAGCAACACGCACTACCGGAAACGCCGTCAAGCCATGGGCAAGACGGTGCGGGACGTGTCGTGGGTTCCTGACGGCTTCCGTTGGTGCCCGGTCTGCCGCAAGGCCGTAAGGCACGAAAAGTACATGCGCAGCAGCGTCACCTCCTCTGGTTTCGGGAGTCGGTGCAAGCCCTGCCACAACGCAGCGAACAGCGAGTACTACTTCCATCGCAGGTACAAGCTGACCAAGAACCAGGTGGCGGAGATGCGAGCCGCCCAGGACGACCAGTGCGCCATCTGCCGTGAGTCGGCCCCGCAGCACCTGGACCACGACCATGCTACTGGGGAAACGCGACAGCTGCTCTGCCAGCGGTGCAACCACGGCCTGGGGTTGTCCGCGACGATCCACTGCTCCTGCATGCGGCCGCCTATTACGTCGCCTTCCATCGTGAGCGGGCAGTGATCCTGGCCGCCCAGCGGTCTGCTGGCTCGTCGCCCGACACCGACAGCCGACCGGGCGGCCCGCCGGTAGGGTCGCAGCGACGCCCCGGCGGGACGCGCAGCACCAAGGGTGTGCGCGGCGCCGGACGGACCGAGGGTGGACGCCGGCGCACGACGGCGGGAGAGGCGGATGGGTGAACGAGTGGTCGGCCGGCCGGAGCGGGTTCCCGCCCGCCTATCTGGACCGGGTGGGTTCCTCGTTCACCGACTTCCTGGCGGCGACCTCGCCCGAGCTGCTGCCCGGCCGCCGGCCGGTCCCGCAGCTACCGGTCGGTGACATCGCCCCCCACGGCACCACGATCGTCGCGGCGACCTTCGCCGACGGCGTCATCATGGCCGGCGACCGGCGCGCCACCATGGGCAACCTCATCTCCAGCCGCGACATCGAGAAGGTCTACCCGGCCGACTCCTACAGCGTGATCGGCATCGCCGGCGCCGCCGGCATCGCGATCGAGATGGTCCGGCTGTACCAGGTCGAGCTCGAGCACTACGAGAAGATCGAGGGCCTCACGCTCTCCCTCGACGGCAAGGCCAACCGGCTCGCCCAGATGATCCGCGGCAACCTGGGCGCCGCGTTGCAGGGGCTCGCCGTCGTCCCGCTGTTCGCCGGCTACGACCTCGACGCCGCCGAGGGCGTCAGCCCCGGGCGCATCTTCAGCTACGACGTCACCGGCGGGAACTACGAGGAGCGCGGCTACGCCACGGTCGGCTCGGGCTCGTTGTTCGCCCGGAACTCGCTGAAGAAGACCTGGCGGGCCGGGCTCGACCGCGACGGCGCCACCCGGACCGTCGTCGAGGCGCTCTACGACGCCGCCGACGACGACTCCGCCACCGGCCTGCCCGACCCGGTCCGCCGGCTGTACCCGATCGTCTACCGCGTCGACGCCGAAGGCGCCGTCCGCCTGGCCGACGAGGAGGTCGCCGGCGTCGCCGAGTCGATCATCGCCGAGCGGGCCGAGGCCGAGCGGCTCTCCGCCGGGCGGGAGGGCTGACGCCATGACGATGCCGTACTACGCCTCGCCCGAGCAGTTGATGCGCGACCGCTCGGAGTACGCCCGCAAGGGCATCTCCCGCGGCCGCAGCGTCGCCGTCGTCACCTACTCCGACGGCGTGCTGTTCATCGCCGAGAACCCCAGCTCGACGCTGCACAAGGTGGGCGAGCTCTACGACCGCATCGGCTTCGCCGCCGTCGGCCGGTACAGCGAGTTCGAGAGCCTGCGGGTGGCCGGTGTCCGGCTCGCCGACGTCCGCGGCTACTCCTACAACCGGCGCGACGTCACCGGGCGGGTCATCGCCAACGCCTACGCGCAGACCCTCGGCGCGATCTTCACCGAGCAGATGAAGCCCTACGAGGTCGAGTTGTGCGTCGCCGAGGTCGGCGACACGCCCGAGGCCGACCAGCTCTACCGGCTCACCTTCGACGGCTCGGTGGTCGACGAGCCGGACTTCGTCGTCATGGGCGGGCAGGCCGACGCCGTCACCGGGCACCTGCGCGAGCACTTCCACCCCGGCATGGGGCTGGCCGACGCGCTCCAGGTCGGCGTCCGGGCCCTGTCGGCGGTCAGCCCGGTCACCTCGGGCGCCGCCGGCGACGGTGGCCCCGCGCAGCTGACCGCTGCGCAGCTCGAGGTCGCCGTCCTCGACCGCCGCCGCCCCAAGCGGGCCTTCCGCCGCATCGTCGGCGCCGCCCTGCGCTCCCTGCTCGGCGACACCTCGGCCGCCGCGGCGCCCGAGGCGGCCACGGCGGCCTCCGCGCACGCCCCCAGCCACCCGCAGCCGGGCACGCCCGCCGGCCTGGGCAGCCCCGAGGCGCCCGACACGGCCGGTGGCACGGAGGGCACCGGGGAGGGCTCCGGACCGCAGCCCGGTCCCGACGACCGCCAGCGGGACGCCGGCCCGGACGGCGGGGCGGGCTGACCGGTCGCCGGGTCACGGCATCGGCGCGACGCGGTCCGGCAGCCAGCTTTCGTCGTCCCCGGCGCCTAGGCTCGGTCCGTGGACCGACGGATCTTCGGGATCGAGACCGAGTACGGCGTCACGTGCACCTTCCGCGGGCAGCGCCGGCTGTCCCCGGACGAGGTCGCCCGCTACCTGTTCCGCCGCGTGGTCTCGTGGGGTCGGAGCTCCAACGTGTTCCTGCGCAACGGCTCGCGGCTGTACCTCGACGTCGGCAGCCACCCGGAGTACGCCACGGCCGAGTGCGACGACCTCACCGAGCTCGTCGTCCACGACAAGGCGGGCGAGCGCATCCTCGAGGGCCTGCTCGTCGACGCCGAGCAGCGGCTGAACGAGGAGGGCGTGACCGGCGACATCTACCTGTTCAAGAACAACACCGACTCGGCCGGCAACAGCTACGGCTGCCACGAGAACTACCTGGTCGGCCGGCACGGCGAGTTCAGCCGGCTGGCCGACGTGCTCATCCCGTTCCTGGTCAGCCGGCAGATCGTCGTCGGCGCCGGCAAGGTGCTGCAGACCCCGCGGGGCGCCATCTACTGCGTCAGCCAGCGGGCCGAGCACATCTGGGAGGGCGTCTCCAGCGCCACCACCCGCTCCCGCCCGATCATCAACACCCGCGACGAGCCGCACGCCGACGCCGAGCGCTACCGGCGGCTGCACGTCATCGTCGGCGACTCGAACATGAACGAGACGACGACACTGCTCAAGGTCGCCATGACCGACCTCGTGCTGCGGATGATCGAGGCCGGCACCCCGATCAAGGACATGAGCCTGGAGAACCCGATCCGGGCCATCCGCGAGATCAGCCACGACATGACCGGACGGCGCAAGGTGCGGCTGGCCAGCGGCCGGGAGATGTCGGCGCTGGAGATCCAGACCGAGTACCACTCGCGCGCCGCGGAGTTCGTCGACCGGGAGGGGTTCGGCCCGGTGCACCGGCAGATGCTCGAGCTGTGGGGCCGGGTGCTCAAGGCGGTCGACACCGGCGACCTGTCGCTGATCGACCGCGAGATCGACTGGGCGACCAAGTACAGCCTGATCGAGCGCTACCGCGGCAAGCGCGGTCTGCCGCTGTCGCACCCGCGCATCGCGCAGATGGACCTCGCCTACCACGACATCAGCCGCAGGCGGGGCCTGTACTACCTGCTCGAGCGGGCCGGGCAGGTCGAGCGGGTGGCGCACGAGCCGCGCATCTTCGAGGCCAAGAACGTGCCCCCGCAGACCACCCGGGCCCGGCTGCGCGGCGAGTTCATCCGCCGCGCCCAGGAGAAGCGCCGCGACTTCACCGTCGACTGGGTGCACCTCAAGCTCAACGACCAGGCCCAGCGCACCGTGCTGTGCAAGGACCCGTTCAAGGCCGTCGACGACCGGGTCGACAAGCTGATCGCCAGCATGTGAGGGAGGGCCGCGGCGCGGAGCCCCCGGGCCCGCCCGCGGTGAGGGGGGTCCGTCAGGCGTCGCCGGCGGCGTCGTCCTCGGCCGCACCGCCCGCGGCCGCACCGCCCGCGGCCGCGCCGGGCTCGGGTGGCGGGAGCACCCGCAGCGCGGCGTACCGGCCGGCGGCCGCGGCCGCCAGGAAGTAGGCCCGCTCCTCGGGGTAGCCGCGGCCCATGGTCGACAGCGGCACCGGCGACAGCGACAGCGCCTTGTCCAGCCCGTCGGTGTCGACCCACACAACCGGGTTGCGTTCCGGCTGGCCGGCGAGGTCCTCGTCCACCTGCCCGCCGAGCTCCGACGACAGCCCGCGCGGCGCCACCAGGGTCACCCCGGCCAGGGCCACCCGCCCGAAGGCGGTGAGCGAGTGGTGGGAGACGCCGCGGTGGCGGGGGCGCGGGTCGGCGTCCGAGATGCGCAGCGCCCCGATCGGCCGGCCGCCGAGCACGCTCACCGCGTTGCACGCCTCCCCGGCGGCCACGCCGGAGAAGCCCCACGGCGTGCCCGTCCCGAGGTTGCCCGGCCCCTGCGTGACGATGGCGACGTCGGCGCCGAGCACGTGCCTGGCCGCCAGCAGACCGGTGTGCACGGTCACCGCCTCCAGGTCGCCGCCGAAGGCCTGGCCGACCGTCACCGTTCCGGCCAGCGACGTCCGGAGGCCGCCCAGCGTGCGGGAGAAGCCGGCCGCGAGCGCGCCGCCGTCGGTCATCACGTACGCGACCCGCAGGTCCGGGTCGGTGGCCAGCGCGCCGATGAGCACGGCCGGCAGCGCCGAGTGCAGGTCGGCGACCACGACCGGCATGCCGCCGAGGTCGTCGGCGTCGGCGAGGGTCCGGTGGTGCTCGGTGTCCTGCTCGTCGACGCCCTGCACGCTCACCTGCAGCGGCGTGTACCGCGCCTTCACCAGGTGCCCCGGCCCGGCCGGGTCCGGTGGCAGCCGGTCGGGGACGGCGACCACCAGCGCGTACCCGCCGGTGCCGAGCTGCTGCGCCCACGCGGTCGTGTTCAGCAGCACGTCGTCGCCGACCTCAGGCACCCCGACCAACGAGGGGTAGGCCAGCGCCCGCACCTCGCCGTCGTCCGGGACGTCGACGGTCAGCTCGAGCGCGTCCCGCCAGGACCGGCCGGTCGCCCGCACCCGCCCGCGCCGCCAGCGGATCCGCGACACCGGACGGCCTCGGTCTGCGGAGCTCACCCCCGCAGGCTAGCCAGCGCCCCGACGGCCAGCAGGACGACGCCCGCCGGCGCGCGCGCCGCGTCGGCGGGCGGGCCGCGGCCGGACCGACGGCACCCGCCGGCCGCTGACTAGCCTGGCGGGCATGGCGGCCAAGCGGGCGGAGCGACTGGTGAACCTGGTCATCGCGCTGCTCTCCACCCGCCAGTACGTCACCGCCGCGCGGATCCGGGCCACCGTGCCCGGCTACGAGGCCGACGACGGCACCGACCGCGCCGACGAGGCCTTCAAGCGCATGTTCGAGCGGGACAAGGCCGAGCTGCGCGAGATGGGCGTGCCGCTGGAGACCGGCCGCACGAGCGTCTTCGACACCGAGGACGGCTACCGCATCGCCCGGGCCGACTACGAGCTGCCCGAGATCACCCTCACCGGCGAGGAGGCCGCGGCGGTGGGCCTGGCCCTGCGGCTGTGGGAGTCGGCGCGGCTGGCGTCGGCCGCGCACAGCGCCCTGGTCAAGCTCAAGGCGGCCGGCGTCGATGTCGACACCTCCCGGGCGATCCCGCTGCAGCCGCGGCTGGACGCCGGGGAGCCCGCCTTCGAGGCCTCCTACGCGGCGGCCCGCGACCGGCGGCAGCTCAGCTTCGAGTACCGCCGTCCCGACGAGGACACCCCCGCCGAGCGGCACGTGCAGCCCTGGGGCGTGGTGGCCTGGCACGGCCGCTGGTACCTGGTCGGCCTCGATCTCGACCGGCAGGACACGCGGGTCTTCCGGCTGTCCCGCGTCGTCGGCACCCCCCGGGCCAGCGGCCCCGCCGGCGCCTTCGAGCCGCCGGCGGACCTCGACCTCGCCGCGGCCGTCGCCCGCCAGGTCGCCGGCGGTCCGGAGCGGATCGCCGTCGTGCGCGCCCGCCCGGGCACCGCCGTCGGCCTGCGGCGGCACGCCACCCCGCTGGGCGCCGCCGAGGACGGCGACGACCGGCTGGAGCTGCGGACCCCCGAGCTCGGCCCGCTGGCCGACCAGCTGGCCGCCCTCGGCGCCGACGTCGTCGTCGAGTCGCCGGCCGAGCTGCGCGACGCCGTCGTCGCCCGGCTGACCCGGCTCGCGCGGCTCGCCGACCCGGGCGGCGACCGCGACGCGGGCGCGCTCGCCGGCACGCCGGCGGGGGAGCGGGCGTGACCGCGACCAGCACCAACGAGCGGATGACCCGGCTGCTCGCCCTGGTGCCCTACCTCACCGCCCGCCCGGACGGCGTGCCGCTGACCGAGGCCGCCCGCGACTTCGGCGTTCCCGAGCGGCAGCTGCGCAGCGACCTGGACCTGCTCTGGATGTGCGGCCTGCCCGGCTACGGCCCGGGTGACCTCATCGACCTGGCCTTCGAGGGCGACCGGGTGCGGGTGACGTTCACCGCCGGCATGGTGCGCCCGCTGCGGCTGACCACCGACGAGGCGGTCGCCCTCGTGGTGGCCCTCCGGACGCTGCTGGAGCTGCCCGGTCTGGCCGAGCGCGACGCGGTCAGCCGGGCCCTGGCCAAGGTGTCGGCCGCCGCCGGGCACGCCGCCGACCGGGTCACGCCCGTCGTGCTGAGCGTCGACGCCCGGGAGCAGGCGCTGGCCGTCGTCCGCGACGGGCTGGAGCGCCGCCGGGCGCTGCACCTGCACTACTACGTGCCCACGCGCGACGAGCGGACCGAGCGCACGGTCGACCCGATGCGCCTGCTGCTGGTCGACGGGCGGTGGTACCTGGAGGCCTGGTGCCGGCGGGCCGAGGGCGTCCGGCTGTTCCGGCTGGACCGGGTCGACGGGGTCGAGGTGCTCGACGAGCCGGCCGCCCCGCCGCCGCAGGCCCACGGACGGGACGTCGAGTCCGGCATCTACCAGCCGGAGCCGGGCTCGCCCGTCGTCCGGCTGCGGCTGGCCCGGGCTGCCCGCTGGGTCGCCGAGTACTACCCGGTCGAGGACGCCCGCCCGGTCGACGACCCGCCCGGCGGGCTGGCCGTCGTGCTGCGCACCGCCGACCTCGCCTGGGCCCGCCGCCTGGTCGCCTCCCTCGGCGGCGCGGCGCTGGTCGACGAGCCGGCCGAGCTCGCCGCCGCCGTCGCCGCGGACGCGCGGGCGGCCCTCGGCCGGTACACCGGCGACGCCCAGCCGGCTGCCAGCCGGGGCGGCTAGGGTCGCTGCCGTGCTGCTCGTCGTGGTCTGGATCGTCGTCGCCGTCCTGGTGCTGGCCGTGCTCGGCGGCCTGCTGCACGGGCTGCTCGGCGCCTTCCAGCGGCTCGGCCGGGAGGTCGACGCCTTCGGGCGCGAGCTCGGCCCGGTGCTCGAACTGGCCCGCGACAGCGCCGAGCGGGCCGCGCGGCTGCGCGCCGACCAGGAGGACGCCGGCTGACCACCGGCGGGACGGGCTCGTCCCGGCCGGACCGCGCCACCCGCGACGGCCCGGCCGCGGGGGGACCGCGGCGTAGCATTTCCCCTGCCCCTCACGACCGGAGGATGACCATGCCCAACCTGGGACCCCTGGAGATCGGCCTGATCATCCTCGCCGTCCTGCTGCTGTTCGGGTACAAGAAGCTGCCCGACGCCTCCCGCTCGCTCGGCCGCTCGCTGCGCATCTTCAAGGGCGAGATGAAGGGCATGAAGGACGACGACCGCGCCGACGACCGCGCCGACGACCGCGCCGGGGGCCGCGACGACGCGCGACCGGCCGCGGACACCCCGGTGCGCGGCGAGATCGTCGCCCCGTCGTCCGGCCCCCGCGACGACCTGACCGCGCAGCTGCAGGCCGAGGCGCGCGACGCCGAGGCACGCGCCCAGCGGGCGCGCTCGGCCGACGGCTCCCGCTGACCCCGCGCGGCGTGCCCCGGCTGCGGCGGCGCCGGCCGCCCCGCGACCCCGAGGCGACGATGTCGCTGGTTGCCCACCTCACCGAGTTGCGCAACCGCGTCGCGAAGGCGCTGCTCGCCCTCGCCCTCGGCACCGTCGTCGGCTTCCTCTGGTACGACCGGGGCCTGCTGTCGTTCCTCACCGAGCCCTACTGCGCGCTGCCCGGCGACCTGCGCTTCCAGGGCGACGCGAGCTGCCAGCTGGTGGTCCTCGACGTCTTCGGCGGGGTGCTGCTCCGGCTGAAGATCGGACTCATCGCCGGCGCGGTGCTCTCCGCGCCGTTCTGGCTGTACCAGCTGTGGGCGTTCATCACGCCCGGCCTCAAGCGCAACGAACGGCGCTACACCGTCGCCTTCGTCGCCGCGTCGAGCACGCTGTTCGCCCTCGGTGCCGTGCTCGCCTACATCACGCTGTACAAGGGCCTGGAGATCCTGCTCACCCTGGCCGGTGACGAGGTCGCGTTCCAGCTGACCGCACCCGACTACCTCGGCTTCGTCACCAGCCTGCTGGTGGCCTTCGGGCTGTCGTTCGAGCTGCCGCTGATCGCGGTCGCGCTCAACCTGGTCGGGCTCCTCTCCTACGCGGCCCTGGCCCGCTCGCGGCGGTGGATCTACTTCCTGACCATCGTCTTCGCCGCCTTCGTCACCCCGACGCAGGACCCGTTCACCATGCTGGCGATGGCGCTGCCCATGGCCGTGCTGTTCGAGCTCGCCATCCAGATCGCCCGGGTGGTCGACCGCCGCCGCGCCCGGCGCGACGCCGCGCAGCACTTCCACGGCCTCCCCGACGACGCGGCCTCGCCGCTGGACGCCCGGCCGTCGTCGCTCGACGACGCGGCCGCACCGGCCGACTCGGGCGCCTCCTCGCACCGCTGACGCCGGTGCCCTGCGGACGCCGGTGCACTGCTCACGCCCCTGTGCTCTGCTAACGCCCCCGTGCTGTGCGTGCGCTGCGCACCCAGAGCACAGGGACCCGGATGGGGACGGCCGCCCGACCGCGGGGTTCCCGCGGTGGCCCCGCCCCGAGCGGGGGTTCCCGCGGTGGCCCCGCCCCGAGCGCAGGGTTCCCGCGGTGGCCCCGGTGACGGGAGGGCGCAGCGCCTAACGTGGGGAGCATGTCCAGCCCCGCGGAGCGGTACGCGGCCGCGCGGCGGCGCACCGCCCACCCGACGTTGTCCGACTTCACCGCCGAACTCGGTTTCTCCCTCGATCCGTTCCAGGTCGAGGCGTGCGAGGCGCTCGACGAGGGCGCGGGTGTGCTGGTGTGCGCGCCGACCGGCGCCGGCAAGACCGTCGTCGGTGAGTTCGCCGTGCACAAGGCGCTCGCGGAGGGCCGCAAGGCCTTCTACACGACGCCGATCAAGGCGCTGTCCAACCAGAAGTACAACGACCTGGTCGAGCGCTACGGGCCGGCGAAGGTGGGCCTGCTCACCGGTGACAACGCGGTCAACGGCGACGCGCCGGTGGTGGTCATGACCACCGAGGTGCTGCGGAACATGCTCTACGCGGAGTCCCCGGCGATCGCGGGGCTCGGCTACGTGGTCATGGACGAGGTGCACTACCTCGCCGACCGGTTCCGCGGCGCCGTCTGGGAGGAGGTGATCATCCACCTCCCGCAGTCGGTCACCCTGGTGTCCCTGTCGGCGACGGTCAGCAACGCCGAGGAGTTCGGCGACTGGCTGGTCACCGTCCGCGGGCACACCAAGGTGGTCGTGAGCGAGGTCCGGCCGGTCCCGCTGTGGCAGCACATGCTGGTCGGCAGCCGTGTCTTCGACCTGTTCAGCCTGCGCCCGGTGGCGCACGCGGCCGGAGCGGACGACCCGCGGCAGTCCACCCGCGAGCGCGGCTCGTCGGTGGTCGACCCGGAGCTCGTCCGCTACGTGCGCGAGTACGAGCGGCGCACCGACAGCTGGAGCGAGGGCCCGCGGCGCGGCGGCTTCTCCCACCGCCCGCGCTACCGCCCGCCGGCCCGCCCCGACGTCGTCGAGCGGCTCGACCGCGCCGGCCTGCTCCCGGCGATCACCTTCGTCTTCAGCCGCAACGGCTGCGACCAGGCCGTGCACCAGTGCCTCCTGGCCGGGCTGCGGCTGACCGACGAGGCCGAGCGCGCGGAGATCGCGGAGATCGTCGACCGGCGGACCGGCTCGCTGCCCGACGAGGACCTGCACGTCCTCGGCTTCTGGGAGTGGCGGGAAGGCCTGCTGGCCGGGCTGGCCGCGCACCACGCGGGTCTGGTGCCGGCCTTCAAGGAGACCGTCGAGGAGTGCTTCGTCCGCGGGCTGGTCAAGGCCGTGTTCGCCACCGAGACCCTCGCGCTGGGCATCAACATGCCGGCCCGCACGGTCGTGCTCGAGCGGCTGGTCAAGTGGAACGGCGAGGCCCACGCCGACGTGACGCCGGGGGAGTACACGCAGCTCACCGGTCGGGCCGGCCGGCGCGGCATCGACGTCGAGGGCCACGCCGTCGTCGTCTGGGCGCCCGGCGTCGACCCGGCGGTGGTCGCCGGGCTGGCCAGCACCCGCACCTACCCGCTGCGGTCGTCGTTCCGGCCCAGCTACAACATGGCGGTCAACCTGGTCGGCTCGTTCGGCCGGGCCCGCGCCCGCGAGCTGCTGGGCAGCTCGTTCGCCCAGTTCCAGGCCGACCGGTCGGTCGTGGGCCTGGCCCGCGCGGCGGCCCGGCACGAGAAGGACGCCGAGCGGTGGGCCGCCGACATGCACTCCGACTCCGGCGACGTCGGCGAGTACGCCCGGATCCGCCGGGAGATCGGCGAGCGGGAGAAGGAGCTCTCCCGCGACTCGCAGGCCAAGCGGCGCCTCGAGGCCGCCGACGCGCTCGCCGCGCTGCGGCCCGGTGACGTCATCCGGGTGCCCTCCGGGCGGCGCCAGGGGCTGGCCGTCGTCCTGGACGCCGGCGTCACCGACCTCGCCGACCCGCGCCCCCTGGTGCTCACCGAGGACAAGTGGGCCGGCCGGCTCGGCTCCGTCGACTTCCCGACGCCGGTGACCGCGCTGGCCCGGGTCCGGGTACCGAAGAACTTCAACCACCGCAGCCCGCACGCCCGCCGCGACCTCGCCTCCACCCTGCGCAACGCGCGGCTGGAGAACGACCTGGGCGCGCGGCGGGTCAAGCAGCGGTCGGCCGCCGCCGACGACCCGGTGCTGCACGACCTCCGGCGGGCGCTGCGCAACCACCCGGTGCACGGCCTGCCGGACCGGGACGAGCGGGTCCGCGCCGCCGAGCGGTGGCTGCGCGCGGTGCACGAGGCCGACGGGCTGCAGCGCACCATGGCCGACCGCACCGGCTCGCTCACCCGGCAGTTCGACCGCACCTGCGACGTCCTCGAGGAGCTGGGCTACCTGGTGCCCGAGGTGGCGCCCCTGGTGCCCGCGGACACCCACGAGCTCGGCGCGGCCGACGACGTCCCGGTGGTCACCGACGACGGCCGGCGGCTGGCCCGCATCTGGGCGGAGGGCGACCTGCTGGTCGCCGAGTGCCTGCGCGCGGGCGTGTGGCGCGGCCTGACGCCGGCCGAGCTGGCGGCCGTCGTCTCGACGCTGGTCTTCGAGGCCCGGCGCGACATGCCCGGCCAGCCGGCGGTGCCCGCCGGGAAGGTGGCCGCCACGATCGCCGAGATGCGCCGGATCCGGCTGCGGCTGCAGGACGTCGAGGCGCACCACGGCGTGCCCGCCACCCGCGACCTCGACCTGGGCTTCGTCTGGGCGGCCTACCGCTGGGCCGACGGGCAGCACCTCGACCGGGTGCTCGCCGGGGCCGAGCAGGCCGGCACCGAGCTCTCCGGGGGCGACTTCGTCCGCTGGGCCCGCCAGCTGATCGACCTGCTCGACCAGCTGGGCGCGGTCGCCGACGACCCGGTCGGCGCGGCCGCGCGGGCGGCCGTCGCGCGCGTGCGGCGTGGCGTCGTGGCCGTGGCGGTGGGCGGCTGACCGCCGGCGCGCCCCGGCCGCGCCGGCGGTCGCGTCGCGGGCTGCTGCTCACGCTGGTCGCGCTGACCCTGGTCGTCGCGATCGTCGTGGTCGTGCTGGCCGGCGTGCTCGGCTCCCGGGTGCTGGACCGCACCGCGGTCGAGCGTGACGTCGCCGCGCAGTTCGAGCAGCGCGAGGGCGTCGCCCTGGACCTGTCCTGCGACGAGCGGATGCTGGTCGTCACCGGTGCCACCTACACCTGTCGCGGCGCCACGGCCGACGGCGAGGACGTCACCATCCGGATCACGGTGACCGACGCGGCCGAGGCCGCGTACTCCTGGGCCGAGCCCTGAACCCGCCCGCCGGCGGACCGAAACCCGGGCGTCGGCTCAGGCCGGCGCGTCCGCCGGCCAGCCCAGCGCGGCACCCAGCCGGCGCAGCGACGACTCGATCCCGTGCGCGGCGGCGAGCCCGGCGAGGGTGTCCGCGTCCGCCGGCCGGCGGGGCAGGTCGCCGTCGACCGGGGGCAGGTCGATGTCCTTCGCCACCGCCACCACCACCGGGGCGGCGTCCAGGTACGCGCCCGCGGCGTGCAGCCGCTTGAGCACCGCCGCCGTCAGCGGCGGCCGCGGCACGGCGGTACGGGACGCCGCCTCCCGGATGCCCGCCAGGTCGCCGAACGCGGTGACCAGCGCCGCCGCCGTCTTGGCGCCGATCCCGGGCACGCCGGGCAGGCCGTCGCTGGGGTCGCCGCGCAGCACGGCGAAGTCGGCGTAGGCCCGGCCGGGGATGCCGTACTTCGCGGTGACCGCCGCCTCGTCGACCACCTCGATGTCGAGGATGCCGCGGGCGGTGTAGAGGACCCGCACGCCGCGGGCGTCGTCCACCAGCTGGAACAGGTCGCGGTCGCCGGTGACGACGTCGACCGGTCCCCGGGCCCGGGTGGCCAGGGTGCCGATCACGTCGTCGGCCTCGTAGCCGGGCGCCCCGACGCGGGCGACGCCGGCCGCGGCGAGCACCTCGACCAGCACCGGGACCTGCGGGGTCAGCTCGTCGGGCACGACCTCCTCGGTGCCGTCGGGCGCGAGCCGGTGGGCCTTGTAGGAGGGCAGGGCCGCGACGCGGAACGCCGGTCGCCAGTCGTCGTCCCAGCAGGCCACGAGCCGGTCCGGCCGGTGGGTGGTCAGCAGCCGGGCGGTCATGTCCAGGAAGCCGCGGACGGCGTTGACCGGCCGCCCGTCCGGGGAGGTCACGCTGGTGGGGACGCCGTAGAACGCCCGGAAGTAGAGGCTGGCGGCGTCCAGCAGCATGGTCGTCACGGCCGCGGACGTTATCGGTCCGGGCGCCCGCCGCGGCGCGGCGGCCCGCGCCGCGGTGGCTAGGCTTCGGCCGTGACGACCGCAGCCGCGCCGCCCGGCGACCCGCTCGTGTCGATCGACCGGGTGCACGGGGCGCGTGCGCGGGCCGAGCAGGCGGGCATCGACCTGCTCGTGCTGACGCCGGGGTCCGACCTGCGCTATCTCACCGGCTATGCCGCCCACGCGATGGAGCGGCTCACCGCGCTGGCGGTGCCCCGCCGCGGCGAGCCCTACCTGGTGGTGCCGCGCCTGGAGGCGCCGATGGTCGACGCCAGCCCGGCCGCCGCACTCCAGCTCGAGCTGATGGCCTGGGACGAGACCGACGACCCGTTCGCGCTGCTGGCCGGTGCGGCCACCGCGCGGCTCGGGACGGCGCCGCGGCGGGTGGCCGTCGGGGCGCGCACCTGGGCCGAGCACGCGCTCGGCGTCCAGCGGGCGCTGCCCGGGTCGGCGCTGGAGCTGGCCGGCCCGGTCGTCGACCGGCTGCGGGTGGTCAAGACGCCGGCCGAGATCCAGGAGCTCGCCGCCGCCGGCGCGGCCATCGACCGGGTGCACGCGCGGATGGGGGAGTGGCTGCGGGTCGGCCGCACCGAGGCCGAGGTCGGCGCCGACATCGCCGCGGCGATCCTCGCCGAGGGGCACGTGGCGGTCGACTTCACCATCGTCGGCTCGGGACCGAACGGCGCCAGCCCGCACCACGAGCTGTCCGGCCGCGCGATCGAGGCCGGCGACCTCGTCGTCGTCGACATCGGCGGGATGACCGCGACCGGCTACCGGTCCGACTGCACCCGCACCTACGCCGTCGGGCGCGACCCCGACGCGGCGACCGCCGAGTGGTACGGCGTGCTGCAGGCCGCGCAGGCGGCGGCCACGGCGGCCGTCCGCCCCGGCGTCACCGCCGAGCAGGTGGACGCCGCGGCGCGCGAGCTGATCGCCGTCGCCGGGTGGGGCGAGCAGTTCATCCACCGCACCGGGCACGGCATCGGCCTGGACACCCACGAGGCGCCCTACGTCGTCGCCGGCAACGCGCTGCCGCTGGAGCCGGGCATGGCGTTCTCCGTGGAGCCGGGCATCTACTTCGCCGGCCGGTGCGGAGCCCGGATCGAGGACATCGTCGTCTGCACCGACGACGGCGTCCGGACGCTGAACGACGGTCCCCGTGAGCTCGTCGTCCTCCCCGGCTGACCCCGGCGCGGCCCCGCTCGCGTCGGCCGACGTGGACCGGGCCCTGCTGGCCGCGCTGGCCCGCGACGGCCGGGCCAGCTACACCGAGCTGGCCGAGCGGGTGGGTCTGTCGGTGTCGGCGGTGCACCAGCGGGTCCGCCGGCTGGAGCAGCGGGGCCTGATCACCGGCTACCACGCCAAGCTCGACGCGGCGGCGCTCGGCGTCGGGCTGACCGCGTTCGTGTCCATCACCCCGATCGACGTGGCCCAGCCCGACGACGCGCCGGCCCGGCTGGCCCACCTGACCGCGATCGAGGCCTGCCACTCGGTCGCCGGCGTGGAGAGCTACATCCTCAAGGTGCGGGTGTCCTCGCCGGACGCGCTGGAGGCGCTGCTGCAGGAGATCCGCGCGGCGGCCAACGTGACCACCCGGACGACGGTCGTGCTGTCGACGTTCTACGAGGGCCGCCCGCCGATCTGACGACCCGCCGCGCCCCGGCTGGACACGCCGTCGAACACGTGTTCGTATGTCGGCATGCGGTGGGACGCGCAGCGGCTGGACCTCGACGACCCGGCGGCGCTGCCGGGCGTCCCGGCCGTCCGCGGCCTGCTGCGCAGCGTCGAGGTGCCGGAGTTCCCCGGCGTCACGCTGCACGAGGTCCGGGCGAAGAGCGCGCTCAACGCTGTCCCGGAGGCGTCGGGCATGCCGTTCCGCTGGACGATCAACCCCTACCGGGGCTGCGCCCACCAGTGCACCTACTGTTTCGCCCGGGGCACGCACGAGTGGCTGGAGCTGGACAGCGGGCGCGATTTCGACACGCAGATCGTGGTCAAGACCAATCTCGTCGACGTGCTGCGGCGCGAGCTGGCCCGCCGGTCCTGGAGGCGCGAGCACGTGGCGCTCGGCACCAACACCGACCCCTACCAGCGGGCCGAGGGGCGCTACCGGCTGATGCCCGGCGTGATCCGCGCGCTGACCGCGTCCGGGACGCCGTTCTCCATCCTCACCAAGGGCACGCTGCTCCGGCGCGACCTGCCCCTGCTGCGCGCCGCGGCGGCCGACGTCCCGATCGGCCTGGGCGTGTCGATGGCCATCTGGGACGAGGAACTGCACGCAGCCCTGGAGCCGGGTGCACCCACCCCCCGCGCGCGGTTGGAGCTGGTCCGCGCGATCACCGACGCCGGACTGCCGTGCGGCGTCTTCCTCGCCCCCGTGCTGCCCGGCCTCACCGACCGCCTCGCCGACCTCGAGGCGGCGCTGGCCGCCGTCGCCGACGCCGGCGCCACCGGGGTGACCGTGCTGCCGCTTCACCTGCGGCCCGGCGCCCGCGAGTGGTTCACCGCCTGGCTGGCACGCGAGCACCCGCGGCTGGTGCCGCACTACCGCCGGCTGTACGGGCGTGGCGCCTACGTCCCGGCCGAGTACCGCACCTGGTTGACCGAGCGGGTGGCGCCGCTGCTGGCGCGGCACGGTCTCGGCCCGCAGTCCGGCGGCGCCGCCCGCGACGGCGCACCCGCGGCCGCGGACGGTGGCCCCGGCGCGCCCGGGGACGAGGCTGGCGGCCCCGGCGCGCCCGGGGACGAGGCTGGCGGCCCCGGCGCGCCCGGGGACGAGGCTGGTGGCTTCCCGGCCGGCAGCCTGCCGGGAGCACCGGCTCCCGACCGGCGCCCGGCGGCCGACCGGCGCCGGCACCTGCCGGCGGCGGCGTCCGGAGCCGGGTCGCCGGACGCCGAGCAGCTCACCCTCTGCTGACCGGCCCGGCGGGTCAGGCGCGGCGGAGCGTGTGGTGCAGCGCCCGGGCGGCGCGGACGGCACCGCGCGGTGATACCGGCGTCGCTCCCGCGGCGAGGGCCAGCCGGCGGTAGGAGTCGTAGGACAGCCGCTGGTACTCGGCCGCGAGCGCCTCGACCTCCTCGCGCCGCGAGGGTGGCGCCGTCCGGCGCAGGTGCCCCGCGGTGCGCACGGCGTGCTTGGCGAAGGTCACCTGCAGCGCCTGGTTCGACAGCCGGCCGCCCACCCGGGAGTCGAAGCCCGGACCGCGGCGTAGCGCCGGCAGCACCCAGGGGCTCGCCGCGAGGGCGGGGAAGCGGGCGCGCACGGTCTCCCAGGCGTGCCAGGCGGTCAGCGCCCCGGGAGCGGCCCACTCGCCGTCGTCGGTGCGCACCAGCAGGCGCCGGGTGCCGGGGTGCACCTGGTCGCGGCGCAGCGACCGGAAGCCGCCCACCGGCGCCGGCCAGCCGAGCGCCAGCGCGCACCAGGCCACCGCGCGCAGGTGCTCCGGGTCGTCGCCGCGCACCTCGGTGAGCGGTCTCAGCTCGAGCAGGGGTGGATCGGGTTCCGGTGTCCGCGCCGTGGCCAGCGCCAGGCCCCCGTACCGGGCCACCTTGCTGTACAGCGCCACCGTCGCCGGCTTCCACCCCCGCGCCGCGGCCAGCGGATCGAGCCCGGTCGCCGCGAGGTCGTCGGGCCCCACGCCGAGCTCCAGGGCGGCGTCGACGAGCCGCCGCCACTGCGCCTCGTAGCCACGGGGTGGTGCGAGCCGGCGCCAGGCGATCGCCGCAGGTGGAGCCGGCATCTGCGGCAGCGGCTGCTGCCATCGAGCCACCATGACGGAACATTACCGTTATCCCCAACAATGATGCCACCGAATGGTGGCCGGCCGCGCGAGAAAGCGCGAGTTTCGGCGCCCTCACGGGCGCCAAGGCAGGCGACACACGTGCGGCGGAAGGGCTGTTGTCCGAAAGGGGCAACTCAGCGTTGGGGATAACGGGAGGTCTGTGCGGGCACCTCCTGGTCGCGGAAGCCCGGCGCCCGGCTCGCCGGCGGGCGGCTCCCGCTCCACCATGGGCGGGTGCGCACCGTCGGGGTCGAGGAGGAGCTGCTGGTCGTCGATCTCGACGGCCGGCCGGTCGCGCTCGGCCCGGACGCCCTGGCGGTCGCCGCCGGCCGCGGCGAGGGGGAGGACGTCGTCGAGCACGACCGCGCCGACCGCGCGGCCGAGGGCCGGCCGGGCTCCGCCGACCGGGGCGGCGGCGCGCGCCTGGTCCCCGAGCTGATGGCGCAGCAGGTGGAGCTGGGCACCCGGGTGTGCGGCTCCCTCGACGAGGTCGCGGCCGAGCTGCGCCACTGGCGCGACCGGGCCGCCGCGGCCGCGACGGCCACCGGAGCCCGCGTCGCGGCGCTGGCCACCTCGCCGGTCGCCGTCCGGGCGCGGCCCACGCCGGGGGAGCGGTACGCCCGCATGCTGGCCACCTTCGGGCCGATCGCCACCGACCAGCTGACCTGCGGCTGCCACGTGCACGTGGCGGTCGCCGACGACGAGGAGGGCGTCGCCGTCCTCAACCGGATCCGGGTGTGGCTGCCCGTGCTCACGGCACTGACGGCGAACTCACCGTTCTGGCAGGGCGAGGACACCGGCTACGCCAGCTACCGCAGCCGGGCCTGGAGCCGCTGGCCGACCGCCGGGCCGCTCGCCGTCGTCCCCGACGCCGCCGCCTACCACCGGCTCGTGGACGCCCTGCTCGCCACCGGCACCGTGATCGACCGCGGGATGCTCTACTTCGACGCCCGCCTGTCCGCGACCTGGCCGACGGTCGAGGTGCGCACCGCTGACGTCGCCCTCCGGGTCGAGGACGCCGTCGTCCTCGCCGGGCTGGTCCGCGGCCTGGTCGAGACCGCCGCCCGGGAGGCCGCGGCCGGCACCCCGCCGCCCGACGCCCCCGGCGAGCTGCTGCGCCTGGCCTCCTGGCGGGCCGGCCGGTCGGGCCTCACCGGTGACCTGGTGCACCCGGTCACCGGCCGGCCGGCGCCG
Source organism: Geodermatophilus sp. YIM 151500 (assembly GCF_025716945.1). Classification (GTDB taxonomy): domain Bacteria; phylum Actinomycetota; class Actinomycetes; order Mycobacteriales; family Geodermatophilaceae; genus YIM-151500. The sequence goes on along the minus strand of NZ_JAOVZT010000003.1, from coordinate 109,538 downwards.
GCCGCCGACGTCCTCGCCGCGCTGGTCGAGCACGTCCGGCCGGCCCTCGCCGACGCCGGGGACGAGCGCCTGGTGACGCGGGGCGTCGGGGTCCTGCTGCACCGCGGCACCGGTGCCGACCTGCAGCGCCGCGTGTTCCGGGAGACCGGCGACCCCGCAGCGGTGGTCCGCGCGGCCGTGGCGGTGACGGCCGGGCAGCCCGGGGACGTCGCCCGGGCGGCGGTTGCGCCCAGCCGCTAGATTCCGGCCATGTACACGGCGACCTGGCGCGACGTCGTCCGGCGCGACCTGTTCGGCCCGTCGCCCGATCCCCGGGACCGGCCGTACCGGTTGATCGTCCGGCTGGCCCTCGTCGTGTTCCGGCTGTTCCGCTTCCGCTTCGACGTGCGCGGCGCGGAGAACGTGCCGGCCACCGGCGGAGCGGTCATCTGCAGCAACCACGTCAGCTTCCTCGACTTCACCTTCCTCGGCCTCGGCGCCCTGCCGCAGCACCGGCTGGTCCGCTTCATGGCCAAGGCCGCGGTCTTCGAGCACTGGTTCGCCGGGCCGTTCATGCGGGCCATGCAGCACATCCCGGTCGACCGGAAGGCCGGGGCGGCGGCCTTCGAGTCCGCCGTCCGCGCGCTGAAGGACGGCGAGCTGGTCGGCGTCTTCCCCGAGGCGACCATCAGCACCAGCTTCACGGTCAAGGACCTCAAGGCGGGCGCGGCCCGCATGGCGATCGACGCCGGGGTGCCGATCGTGCCGGCCGTCGTCTGGGGTGGGCACCGGGTGGCCACCAAGGGTCAGCCGGTGCACCTGCGGCGCGACGTCGCGGTGACCGTCGTCCTGGGCGAGCCGATCCTGGCCGGACCGGGGGAGAAGGCCCAACCCCTGCTGCGCCGCACGCGGGCGGCGATGGAGGCGCTGCTCGACGCGGCCCAGCGCAGCTATCCGCAGCAGCCCTCCGGCCCCGACGACCGCTGGTGGCTGCCGGCCCACCTCGGCGGCACCGCGCCCACGCCGGCGCAGGCCGCGGTGCGCGACGCCGAGTTCGCCAAGGGCATCGGCAGGCGGGCTCCGCGCGAGCCGGTCGTCCGCCGGCTCGTCCGCCGCGTCAAGGAGCGCACCGGACGGCGGCCCGCCGCCTGAGCCGCCGGCCCGGCTCGCCGTCGGTCGACCACCGTCAGTCGACCACGACCGGCGCCATCAGCCGGTAGGCGTCCAGTTCGACGTCGTACCAGCGGCGCATCCGCCCGAGCGGCTGCATGCCCAGCCGCCGGCACACCGCCGCGGAGGCGGTGTTCCCCGGCCGGACGACCGCGTAGACCTCCGGCACCCCGGCGGCGAAGCCGCGCTCGATGACGGCCCGGCCGGCCTCCGTGGCGTAGCCGTGCCCCCAGGAGTCCGGGTGCAGGTGCCAGCCCACCTCGATCTCGCCGACGCCGTTGGGCAGCGGCTTGAACAGCACCGTGCCGGCGACGACGCCGTCCGACCGCTCGATCGCCCAGCAGCCGTACCGGCCGTCCCGCGCGTGCACCGCGGCCCAGCGGGCGACCAGCTCGGCCGGCGGCACCGAGGGGGTGCCCCCGACCCACCGGGTGACCTCCTCCCGGCCGTAGAGGTCGGCCATCCGGGCGAGGTCGTCCGGGGCCGTCGTCCACGGGCGCAGCCGCAGCCGGTCGGTGCGCAGCACGGTCACGCCGCGGCCCTACCCCGCCGGCGCGGCGCGTCTCACCTCCCGCGGCGGAGTACCAGGGGCGAGGAGATGTCGCTCCCCGCACTCCGCCACCACTCCGCTAGCGCGCCTGCGCCCCGGCCGCCGGAACGCCGCGCTGCGCCCACCAGGCCTGCCCGGACGGCGGCAGGGTGGAGATCGGGTCGTAGTAGACGTACCGCCGGTCGAGGGCGTCCTCGTCGTCGACCTCGATGCCGGTGCGGTAGTTCTTCGTCCAGTAGCTGATGCCCCGCTCGCGGTCGTATTCGGCGACCTGGTGCACCCAGCGCTTGCCGACGTAGGGCACGTCGCACACGATCCGCGGCGTGGCGAAGCCGGGCAGGTAGCCCATGATGTCGTGCTGCAGCACCTGCGCCTCGGCCAGCGACACCCGCCAGTGCTCGGCGTTCGGGATCATGTCGCACATGTAGAAGTAGTAGGGCGTGACGCCGGCGCCGTCGAGCAGCGCGAAGCACAGGTCCAGCAGCCGCGTCGCCGTCGCGTTCACCCCGCGCAGCAGCACGCCCTGGTTGCGCACGTCCCGCACCCCGGCGGCCAGCATCGCCCGCGCCGCCTCGGCCACCAGCGGGGTGACCTGCTGGGCGGCGTTCACGTGCGTGTGCACGGCCAGCGAGACGCCGCGCTCGCGCGCGGTGCGGGCCAGCCGGCCCATGCCCTCGACGACGTCGTCCTGCAGCCAGTGCTGCGGCAGACCCACCAGCGCCTTGGTCGCCAGCCGGATGTCGCGCACCGACTCGATCCCCAGCAGCCCGGACACGAACGCCTCGAGGTTCCGGAACGGCAGGTTGGCCACGTCGCCGCCGGAGACGACGACGTCGCGCACGCCCGGCGTGCGCCGCAGGTAGTCGAGCATCGCGGCGTGCCGGTCGACCGGCTTCAGGTCGAACCTCAGCTTGTGGACGGCGGGCGTCGAGTTGCCCACCAGGTCCATCCGCGTGCAGTGCCCGCAGTACTGCGGGCAGGTGGGCAGCAGCTCGGCGAGGACCTTGGTGGGGTAGCGGTGGGTCAGCCCCTCGACGGCCCACATCTCGTGCTCGTGCAGCGAGTCGCGGGCGGCGTAGGGATGGCTGGCCGCGGCGCCGGGCAACCGGTCGGCGGCGACCGGGAGCATGTACCGGCGCACCGGGTCGGCCCGCATCGCCGCGGAGTCGGGGACCGCGTCGGGCACCATCGTGTTCAGCATCTGCGGCGGCAGCAGCAGCGACATGGTCGCCCGACCGGCCTGGTCGGCCTCGACGTCGGCGTAGAACGACTCGTCGAGCAGGTCGCCGTACACGCCGCGCAGCTGGCGCACGCTCTTCACGCAGTGCGCCCGCTGCCACTGCGCCGAGCGCCACTCCGCCCCGCTCACGTCGGCGAAACCCGGCAGGCGGCGCCAGTCGGGCTCGACGAGCTCCCGGGCCCCGTACTCGTACGGCTGCTCCAGCACGAACTGCCCCTTCCGCACGGCCGCTGCGCGACGGTTCTCACCTGCTCGGGCCACTCTACGGGAGAATCTTCGGCGTTTCGTCTTCGGCGCGATAGGTTCTCCTGCACGGACGGGTGAGGAGGACAAGTGGAGCGGATCCCGGAGCGGGCGCTGGGCGTGCACCGCGTGCTCGACCCGCCGGGCGTGCTGCCCCAGGCCGCCCACCGGCTGGACCCCTCCCCGGAGATCGGCCCGGACGAGGTGCGCATCGCCGTCGAGCGGCTCAACCTCGACGCGGCGTCCTTCCGCCAGCTCTCCGAGGCCTGCGGTGGGGACGGCGACGCCGTGCGGGCCGCGGTGCTCGGCATCGTGCGCGAGCGGGGCAAGATGCAGAACCCGGTCACCGGCTCGGGCGGCATGCTGATCGGCACCGTCGACGCGGTCGGGTCCGGGTCGCCGCTCGGCCTGGCCGCCGGGCAGCGGGTGGCCACGCTGGTCTCCCTCACCCTCACCCCGCTGCGGATCACCGACGACCTCCGCCGCTGGGACGGCCGGTCGGAGCAGGTGCCGGCCGAGGGGACGGCGATCCTGTTCGCCCGCTCGATCGCCGCAGCGCTGCCCGACGACCTGCCCGACGCGGTGGCGCTGGCCGTCCTCGACGTCTGCGGGGCCCCGGCCGCCACCGCGCGCGTGGTGGAGCGCGCCGGCGCGCGGTCGGTGACCGTGCTCGGCGCCGCCGGCAAGTCCGGCTGCCTCAGCCTGGCCGCGGCGCGGGCGGCCGGTGCGACCCGGCTCACCGGGCTGGTGCGCGACGGCGCCGAGGCCGCCGCGCTGACCGCTGCGGGCCTGGCCGACCGGGTGGTGGTCGCCGACGCCACCGACCCGCTGGCCGTGCTGGCCGCCGTCGGTGGGCCGGCCGACGTCACCGTCGTCTGCGTCGACGCGCCCGGCGCCGAGCACGGGGCGGTCCTGGCGACGGCCGGCGGCGGCACCGTGGTCTTCTTCTCCATGGCGACGTCGTTCTCCGCGGCGGCGCTCGGCGCGGAGGGGATGGCGGCGGACGTGACGATGCTGGTCGGCAACGGCTACGCGCCGGGGCACGCGGACCTGGCCCTCGACCTCTACCGGCGGACACCGGGCGTGCGGTCGCTCATCGACCCCCGGGTGCGCTCCGCGTCCGCCGGCGATCCGGGGGTGCGCTGATGCTGGTCCGCGACGTGACGGTCGGCGACCGGCGCGGCTGGGCGGTGCGGGTGGTCGACCGGCGGATCGCCTGGCTCGGCCCGGCCGCCGCGGCGCCGGCCGACGGGCACGTGGTCGCGGGGGAGGGGGCGCTGCTCACGCCGGCCTTCGTCGACGCGCACGTGCACGCCACGGCGACCGGACTCGCCCTCACCGGTCTCGACCTGCACTCGAGCTCAAGCCTTCGGGACGCAGTGACCGCGGTCGCCGACCACGCGGCCGCCGCGCCGTCCGGCATCGTGCTGGGCACCGGGTGGGACGAGACCGGCTGGCCCGAGGGGCGCGCGCTCACCCGGCACGACCTGGACGCCGTCGTCGGCGACCGGCCGGCCTACCTGGCGCGGGTCGACGTCCACTCGGCCGCCGTGTCCACCGCGCTGCTCGACCGGGTGCCCGGGGTCGCCGCGCTGCCCGGGTTCGCGCCCGACGGGCAGCTGCGCCTGGACGCCCACCACGCCGTCCGGCGGGCCGCCTACGGCGCCGTCGACCCGGGGCAGCGGCGCGCCGCGCAGCGGGCCGCCCTCGAGGCCGCTGCGGCGCTCGGCATCGGCACGGTGCACGAGATGGCCGGCCCGGAGGTCTCCGGGGTCGACGACCTCGCCGGCCTGCTGGCGCTGGCCGGCGAGCAGCCCGGCCCCCGCGTGGTCGGCTACTGGGGCGAGCTGGCCGAGCGCGGCGGGCTGGACGTCGTCCGCGAGCTCGGCCTGGCCGGCGCGGGCGGTGACCTGTTCTGCGACGGCGCGTTCGGCTCGCACACCGCGGCGCTGAGCGCCCCCTACGACGACCGGCCGGGCACCGCGGGCGCCCTGCGCTTCGACACCGGGCAGCTGGTCGAGCACGTCCGGGCCTGCACGGCCGCCGGCGTGCAGGCCGGCTTCCACGTCATCGGCGACGCCGCCGTCGGCCAGGTGCTCTCCGCGGTCGGCGCCGTGGTCGAGGAGCTCGGCCCGGATGCGGTACGGGCCTGCCGGCACCGGCTGGAGCACGTGGAGATGGCCGACGGCGCGGCGATCGACCGGATGCGGCGGTGGGGGATGGTCGCCAGCGTCCAGCCGGCCTTCGACGCGGCCTGGGGCGGGGGCGGCGGGATGTACGTCGAGCGGCTCGGCGCGGCGCGCACGGCCGGCTGCAACCCGTTCGGTGCCTTCGCCGACGCCGGGGTCGCGCTGGCGCTGGGCAGCGACGCGCCGGTCACCCCGCTCGACCCGTGGGGCGGCGTGCACGCCGCCGTCGACCACCGCACGCCCGGGGCGGGCATGCGGCCGTGCGACGCCTTCGACGCGGCCACGCGCGGCGGCTGGCACGCCGTCCGCGCCGGGCACCGCGACGGGTCGCTGGCCGTCGGCGCCCCGGCCGACCTGGCGCTGTGGGCGACGACGGAGCCGCTGTCCGCCGTCCTCGCCGCGCGCGCGACGCCGTCCTGCCGCCTGCTCCTCGTCGCGGGCGAACCACGTCCACCGTCGCCCTCCGGGCGACACCGCGGCCGGGTGCCGGAGGAGTTGCGTTGAGCCGCGGCGTCCCACCCGGCGGGCCTCCGGCCCCCGCACCGGACGGGACCATCCGGCGAACTCGGAAGGGAGCGCGATGACGCCGAGGCTGGAGCTGGACCCGCTGCTGGTGGCGCGGGCGCGGGAACTGGCCGCGCGGGCGGCGGAGCCGGTGGTCGAGCTGGCGCGGCGGCACACGACCGTGTCGGTCGAGCGGGCGGTGCTGCGGCTGGCCGGGCTGACCGGCACCGATCCGCTGACCGGTGGGGGAGGGACGGAGAACACCGTGCCGTGGGTCAACCGGGTGGTGGACGCCGTCCGCGAGCAGGTGGGCCTCGAGCACGGCGTCGCGCTGCCGGTCTGGCACGCCCTGGCGTCCGGGACGGCGCCGTCGCTGCAGGCGCTCGCCGAGCAGGTCGGCGCGGGCACGGCCCGCTTCACCCTGCCCGAGGGCGCGGACGCCGACCGCGCCCGCGCGGCGGCCCGCACCGCCGTGGCCCGGGGCATCGCCCGCATCGACGCCAACCGCCGCCGGCGGGAGGAGCTGGTCGCCACGCACGGCGATCCGCCCCGCCGTCCGTGGATCTACCTGATCGTGGCCACCGGCGACATCCACGAGGACATCCCGCAGGCGCAGGCGGCCGCCCGCGCCGGCGCCGACGTCATCGCCGTGATCCGTTCCACCGGGCAGTCGCTGCTGGACTTCGTTCCCGAGGGCGCGACCCGCACCGGCTACGCCGGCACCTACGCCACCCAGGAGAACTTCCGGCTGATGCGGGCGGCGCTGGACGAGACCAGCGCGGAGCTGGGCCGCTACGTGCGCCTGACCAACTACGCGTCCGGGCTGTGCATGCCCGAGATCGCCGTGCTGGCCGGCCTCGAGCGGCTGGACATGATGCTCAACGACGCGATGTACGGGATCCTCTTCCGCGACATCAACCCGCAGCGCACCTTCGTCGACCAGCGGTTCAGCCGCATGGTGCACGCCCGCGCCGGGATCATCATCAACACCGGCGAGGACAACTACCTCACCACCGCCGACGCGGTCGACGAGGCGCACACGGTCACCGTCAGCCAGCTGCTCAACGAGCGGTTCGCGCACGAGGCCGGGCTGGCGGACTGGCAGCTCGGCCTCGGGCACGCGTTCGAGATCGACCCCGACCGGCGGGAGTCGTTCCGGCTGGAGCTGGCGCACGCCATGCTCGCCCGCGCGCTGTTCCCCGACGCGCCGCTGAAGTGGATGCCGCCGACCAAGCACATGACCGGCGACGTGTTCCGCGGCTACCTGCTCGACGGCTTCTTCAACCTGGCCGGGGCGCTGACCGGCCAGGGCATCCTGCTGGTCGGCATGATGACCGAGGCCGTGGTCACCCCGTGGCTGTCCGACCGCGACCTGGCCCTGCGCAACGTGCGCTACGTCCTCGACGCCGCCGGTGGCCTGGTCGAGGACTTCGCGCCGCCGACGGGCGGCTTCATCGACCGCCGCGCGCACACCGTGCTCACCGAGGCGGTGCAGCTGCTGGAGAAGATCGCCGCGCACGAGGGCGGGCTGCTGCAGGCCATCGCCGACGGCACCTTCGGCATCACCCGGCGACCGCCGGACGGCGGCAAGGGGCTGGACGGCGTCGTCCGGCTCGCCGCCGGCGCCTGGAACCCGGCGCTGGCGCTGCTGGACAGGGAGCCGGCCGATGCCTGAGGGGACGGTGATCCGCCCGTACGGCGACACCACGGGTGACGGCATGGTGCAGGTCTCGTTCACGCTGCCCGTCCCGCCCGGCCCGCAGGCGGACGGCGCCGCGCTGCAGCTGGCGCGGAAGATGGGCCTCGAGCCGGCGATGGTGGTGCACAGCCACGGGATCGGTGGCGGGGGTGGGACGGCGGGCGACGGGTACACGTTCTTCGTCGTCTACGGCTCCGTGCGGCACCTGGTCGACCTGGACGCGGTCGCGGTCGAGGAGCGCGCCTACCCGCTGCTGTCGCCGTCGGAGGTGAACCTGGCCATCCGCAGCCGGCTCGGCCGCAAGCTCGTCGTGCTCGGCGCCTGCATCGGCACCGACGCGCACACCGTGGGCATCGACGCGATCCTCAACCTCAAGGGCTTCGCGGGGGAGAAGGGTCTGGAGTACTACCGAGAGATGAGCGTGGCGAACCTGGGCGCGCAGGTTTCCGTCCCGGAGCTGGTCGCCCGGGCGCGGACGGCGCGCGCCGACGCGGTGCTCGTCTCGCAGGTGGTCACCCAGAAGGACGCGCACCTGCGCAACACCCGCGAGCTGGCCGCCGCCTTCCGCGAGGCGATGGGGGAGCGGCGGCCGCTGCTGGTGGTCGGCGGACCGCGGTTCGACCCGGGCGCGGCCGGCGAGCTGGGGGTCGACAGGGTCTTCGGCCGCGGGACGACGCCCGGCGAGGTCGCCAGCTACCTCGTCCACGCACTCGTGCCGGAAGGGCTCCCCGCATGACCGACGACCCGCGCCTGGGCCTGACCGTCATCCACCGCCGGTACGTGCCGTACGCGCACGCCCACTACGGCGGCGACCTGGTGGACGGCGCCTACACGCTCGGCCTCTTCGGCGACGTCGCCACCGAGGTGGCGATCCGCACGGACGGCGACGAGGGGCTGCTGGCCGGGTACTCCGAGGTCCGCTTCCTCGGTCCGGTGCGGGCCGGCGACGTGCTGGAGGCCGCCTGCGAGGTGACCCGCATCGGCCGGCGCAGCCGCGAGCTGCGCTGCACCGCGCGCGTGGTCGCCCGCGCGGAGCCGGAGCGGGGTGCGTCGGCCGCCCGGGTGCTCGACGAGCCGCTCACGGTCGTCGAGGCGACCGCGACCCTCGTCGTCCCCTGACCCGGCGCCCTCCACCGACCGGTAACGATCGGATCACAGTCGGGCCCGGAGTCACCGCAAGTACCGCGCCGCATGCCCAGCGTTCCTACAGTCCCTGCAGTTCCACTCCGGGAGCACCGCCCGTGCCCTCCGGACGCGTCGCGCGGGCCTCCCGGCCGGTGCGGCCCGCGCCCTCGGCGGCGCGGCCGCACACGAGCCGGGCCGGGGAGGCCGGTGGCGCGCCGGCGGTCCGGGCGGGTCACCCGGCGGGGACCGCTCTCCGCCGCGCCATCGGACAACGAGCGCGCCGGCCGCCGCCAGCGGCCGGCCGTCCGGCCCCGGGGCGCGCCCGGGGCGCGGGCAGCCGCCGTCGCCGACCGGAGGGACGCCCTCCGCCGTCGCGCGGCCGCTCAGCGGTCCGGCCGAGCGGCGCGGGGTGGGATGCTGGGTCGCAGACCGCGGCACGGGCCGCGGTCGGCGACCCCGTCCGACCGGGACGGGGCGGGGACACCGGCGCGGCCGGGCGGACGGCGGGGAGGCGGCGCGTGCCGGCAGGAGAGCGGGCGCCGGTGCACCCCGGGCGGACGCCGGCCCCCGCACCCGAGGCATCCCGCACGCCGACGACGACGCCCGCACCGACCGGCATCCCGCCCCCGCCGGCGGCCGTTTGGTGGTCCCGCCGGCTCTGGCGCACCGTGGTCGCCGCCCTCGGCGGCCTCGCCCTCTTCCTCGCCTTCCCGGGCTGGTCGCTGGTCCCGCTGGCCGCCCTCGGCCCGGCGGCCCTCGCGGTCGCCGTCCACGGCCGCCGGGCCCGGTCCGGGGCCTGGTCGGGGCTGGTCCTCGGCCTCGCCTTCTTCGTCCCGCTGCTGAGCTGGACCGGCATCTACGTCGGCCCGGTGCCGTGGCTGGCCCTCGCCGTCAGCCAGGCGCTGTACGTCTCGCTGCTGGGTGCAGCCACGGCACTGACCTCCCGGCTGCCCGGGTGGCCGCTGTGGGCCGCGTCGCTGTGGGTGGCGGCCGAGGCGCTGCGCGGCCGCGCGCCGTTCGGCGGGTTCCCGTGGGGCCGCCTGGGGTTCAGCCAGACCGACGGGCCGCTGCTCGCCCTGGCCGCCTACGGCGGCGTGCCGCTGGTCACCTTCGCCGTCGCGCTGACCGGCACGCTGCTGGCCGCCGCCGTCCTGGCGCTCACCCGCGCCCGGCCCGGGGAGGAGGGCCCCGGGACGCCGCGCCCTGCCGTCCCGGTCCGCCCGGTCGCCGTCGCGCTCGCCGGTGCCGCCACCGTGCCGGCGATCGGCGCGCTGGCCTGGCTGCCGCTGCCCGGCGCGTCGCTGACCGCCGGGGGACCGGCCGCCACGGTCGCCGTCGTCCAGGGCGACGTCCCGCGCGCCGGATTGGACTTCAACGCCCAGCGCCGCGCCGTGCTCGACAACCACGTGCAGCGCACGCTCGAGCTCGCCGCGGCGGTCGAGGCCGGGGACCGACCGCAGCCGGACCTGGTCATCTGGCCGGAGAACAGCTCCGACATCGACCCGTACGCCAACTCCGACGCCGCCCGGCAGATCGACCGGGCGGCCGAGGCGGTCGACGCGCCGGTGCTCGTCGGCGCCGTCGTGGAGGGCCCCGGGCGGTTCATCAGCAACACCGCGATCGTGTGGGGCCCCGACACCGGCCCGGGCGACACCTACGTCAAGCGGCACCCGGTGCCCTTCGCCGAGTACATCCCGCACCGCTCGTTCTTCCGCCTGTTCAGCGCGGACGTCGACCGGGTGCGCCGCGACTTCGCCGCCGGCGACGAGGTCGGCCTCCTGCAGGTCGGCGGTGTGCCGCTCGGCGATCTCATCTGCTTCGAGGTGGTGTACGACGGCCTGGTGCACGACGTCGTCGGCGCCGGGGCGGGCCTGCTCGTCGTCCAGACCAACAACGCCACCTTCGGCTTCACCGACGAGAGCGAGCAGCAGCTGGCGCTGAGCCGGCTGCGCGCCGTGGAGCACGGCCGGACCGTCGCCATCGCCGCCACCAGCGGCATCTCGGCGGTCGTGGCCCCGGACGGGTCGGTGGTCCGGCGCACCGAGCTGTTCGAGCCCGCCGTCCTCGTCGAGCGGATCGCCTCCCGCGACTCGACCACCGTCGCGCAGCGGGTCGGCGCGGCCCCGGAGTGGGCGCTGACCGCCCTCGGGCTGGGTGCGGTCGCCGCCGCCGTCGCCCGGACGCGCGGCGGGCGTCCGGCGGGGACGGACGCGTCCAGGTGAGCGATCCGGCCACGCCCGCCGCGCGCGTGCTGGTGATCCTCCCGACCTACAACGAGGCGGAGAGCCTGCCCCGGGTGCTCGACCGGCTGCACGCCAGCCAACCCGATGCGCACGCGCTGGTCGTCGACGACGGCTCACCCGACGGCACGGGCACGCTCGCCGAGCAGCTCGCCGGCCGTGATCCACGCGTGCACGTGCTGCGCCGCACCACCAAGACCGGGCTCGGGCGGGCCTACCTGGCCGGCTTCACCTGGGCCCGGGCGCACGGCTTCGACGTGCTCGTCGAGATGGACGCCGACGGCTCCCACCCGCCCGAGGAGCTCCCGCAGCTGCTCGCCGCGCTCGACGACGCCGACCTCGTGCTCGGATCGCGGTACGTCCCCGGCGGCCGGGTCGCCGACTGGCCGCTGCACCGGCTGCTGCTCTCACGCGCCGGCAACCGGTACACGCGGTGGGCGCTGCGGCTACCGCTCGCCGACGCCACCGGCGGCTACCGGGTGGTCCGCGGGGAGCTGATCGACCGCCTGCCGCTCGACGACGTCGCCAGCCAGGGCTACTGCTTCCAGGTCGACTGGGCCTGGCGCGCCTGGCGCAACGGCGCACGCGTGCGCGAGGTGCCGATCACCTTCACCGAGCGGGAGTTCGGCAGGAGCAAGATGAGCGGCTCGATCGTTGGAGAAGCGTTGGCACGGGTCACCGTGTGGGCCCTGCGTGACCGGCTGGCCGACCGGCTGCCGCGTCTGGTCCGCCGTCCCGTGCCCGGACGGGTCCGCGACGGCGGGCGGTCCGGCGTGGCCCGGTAGGCCCGCCCCCGCCGCCCCGCGCGGCTGCTGAGGACGGAGGACCTCGTGGGACGACGGGTACGCCTGCTCATCGGGCTGCTGGCCCTGGTCGAGGCGGTCGTGTTCGTGCTGGTCGCCGCCTGGATCGGCGTGGGCTGGACGCTGCTCGCCGCCCTGGCGACGACGGCCGTGGGCTGGGCGCTGCTGGCCCGCCAGGGCAGCCGGGCGCTCGCCGAGCTCCGCGAGCGAACACGCTCGGGACTACCGGCGGGTCGGGCTCTCGGCGACACCGGGCTGGTCGCCGCCGGCGGGCTGCTCATGGTGCTGCCGGGCTTCGTCGGCGACCTGGTCGGCCTGCTCTGCCTGCTGCCGGGCACCCGGGGCCTGGTCCGCGGCCTGGTCGGCCGGGCGGTCGCCGCGCGGCTGCCCGACGCGCTGCGCGGTCCGGTGCGCGTGCACAGCGCCCGCGCCGCCGAGGTCCGCGACCACGACCCGGCCGCCGCCGCGGCGGGCCGGGAGACGCCGCGGGTCGTCGAGGGCGAGGTCGCCGAAGGTCAGGTCGTCGAGGGTCAGGTCGTCGAGGGTCAGGTCGTCGAAGGTCAGGTCGTCGAAGGTCAGGTCGTCGACGCGCCGCACCACCGTCCGTCGTCCTGAGCCGCATGATCCTGAGCCGCATCGTCCTGAGCCGCATCGTCCTGAGCGCGTCGGCACGGGCCGGGAGGTCGGCCCGGGACAGGGCGGGCCGCGGGCCGGCGTTCCGGGCCGAGCACGACGAAGGGCCCCGGTGGAGAGATCTCCACCGGGGCCCTTCGTGCGTCCTCGCGCGGGTCAGCTGGCCCGGGTGCGCCGCCCGCGGAGCACCTCGAGGCGCTCGGCCAGGACCTCCTCGAGGTCCTCGACCGACCGGCGCTCGAGCAGCATGTCCCAGTGCGTCCGCGGCGGCTTGACCTTCTTCGGCGCGGGCTCCGCGCCACCGACCAGCTTGGCGGCCGACCCGTCGAACTTGCACTCCCAGGTGTCGGGCAGCTCGGCGTCGTCGGCGAAGGGGACCGTGAACAGGTGCCCGGAGGGGCAGCGGTACTCGGCGTACTGCCGCTCGATGGGCGCGGTGTTCCGCTCGGTCTCGTAGCTCACGCTACCCAGTCGGCTGCCGCGCAGGGAACGCTCGCCCATGGCACACCGTCCTCTCGTGCATCGCGTGTCGGTCGTGTCTCGGCGTCCGGCAGGGCATACCCACGCCGCACGGGAGTCAGAGGAACCAACGACAGAGTTCGCGGGAAGATTCCGCAGAATTGGTTGCTCATCATCGCATGGGGTGGCATCCGGCGCGCGGGCGCCCCTCCGCGGGGTGACCCCGCACGGGTCAGGGAAGGGACAGCTGACCCGGCCCCGCCGCGGTGGGGCCGAGCTGGCCGCGGACGTGGTGCCGGCGGCAGAGCACCTGGTACCGCACGGCGGGGGAGTCCACGGCGCCCGCCGGACCGGTGGGCGCGGTGTCGGCGACCACGACCGTGGCCCCCTCGCGGACCATCGTGCCGTCGACGACGCGCGCGTTGAGCAGGCCGGGCAGGCCGCACCAGCACAGCACCTCCACCTGGATCCGCTGCACGTCGTCGGCCAGCTCGAGCAGCCGCCCGGTGCCGGGGAACAGCCGGGCGCGGAAGTCGGTGGTCAGGCCGAAGGCGTACACGTCGACGTGCGACTCGTCGACCAGCTCGGCGAGCTGGTCGACCTGCCCCGGCTGCAGGAACTGGGCCTCGTCGACGATCAGGTAGTCGACGCGGTGCCCGGCGGCCCACCGGTCGCGGACCAGCAGCCGCAGGTCGGTGGCCGCGTCGATGTCGACCGCGTCGCGGCACAGCCCCACCCGGGAGCTGATCCGCGGAGCCGCCGACCGGTCGCCCTGGGTCAGCAGCAGCCCGTGCCGGCCCTGCCGGCTCTGGTTGTGGTCGACCTGCAGCGCCAGCGTCGACTTCCCGCAGTCCATCGGCCCGTGGAAGAAGCGCAGGTGCGCCGGCGCCGGATGGCGCCGCCGGTCCCCGGACGCCGGCACCCAGGCCGGCGCCGGGACACCGGCCGCCGCCGACCGCGGGGTGGTCGGTCCGGTCACAGCCGCTCCGGCGGGACGTTGCCCGCGGCGACGACGGCCCGCCGCAGGTCCAGGCGGGCCAGCAGCAGACCGCCGGCGACGAAGAAGAAGATCAGGCTGAAGATCGCGTACCGGTACGACCCGGTGAGCTGGTAGGTGACGGCGAACAGGAACGGCCCGAGCCAGCTCGTGCCGCGGTCGCTGATCTCGTAGAAGCCGAAGTACTCCGCCTCCTTGCCCGGCGGGATCAGCTGGCTGAACAGCGACCGGGACAGCGCCTGCGTGCCGCCGAGCACGAACCCGATCACGACGGCCAGCGCGTAGAACTGCGCCGCGGCGCCGGCCGGCAGGAAGTACGCGGCGGCCAGCACGCCCGTCCAGACCACCAGCGCGCCCAGGACCGTGCGCTTGGCCCCCACCCGGGCGGCGATGCGGCCCAGCGCCAGGGCGCCGAAGAACGCCACCACCTGGACCAGCAGGATCGCCGAGACCAGCGTCGTCTGCGCCAGCTCCAGCTGCTCGGCGCCGTACTGCGCCGAGACGCCGATGACGGTCTGCACACCGTCGTTGAACAGCAGGTACGCGCCGAGGAACCACAGCGTGAGCGGATAGCGGCGCAGGTCGCGCAGGGTGGCCCCCAGCTGGCGGAAGCTGCCCGCCACGGCGCCCGCCGGGCCGGCCACGACCTCCCGCGGCCGCCGGTTGCGCAGCAGCGCGACGCTCACCGCGGTGAAGCCGGCCCACCAGGCGCCCGCCGAGGCCAGGCAGATCCGCACCGCCTCGCCCTCGGTGAGGCCCAGGGCGTCGTAGCGGGTGAACAGCACCAGGTTGGCCGCGAGCAGCAGCGCGCCGCCCAGGTAGCCGACCGCCCAGCCCCGGCTGGACACGGCGTCCCGCTCGTCGGGGCCGGCCAGGTCGGGCAGCCAGCTGTGGTAGACGACGGTGGCGGCCCCGAAGCTGAGGTTGGCCACGACGAACAGCGACGCGCCCAGCTGGTAGCGGCCGTCGGCGACGAAGAACAGCCCCGTCGTGCACAGCGAGCCGAGCCCGGCCAGCCCGGCCAGCAGCTGCCGCTTGTGCCCGGTGTGGTCGGCCAGCGCGCCGGTGAGGGGGAGGACGAGCACCTGCAGGGCGACCGACAGCGACAGCACGTACCCGAAGAAGCTGCCCGGCGGGATGCTGATGCCCAGCGGGTGGATGCGGCCGTCGGCGTCCGCCGCCGCCTCGGCGACCGAGGTGAGGTACGGGGCGAGGAAGACGGTCACCACCGAGGTGTTGAAGACCGACATCGCCCAGTCGTAGGAGTACCAGCCGAGCCGCTCGCGCCGCAGCGCCCGGTCGGCCGGGAGCGCGCTGGTCGGGGGTGCGGCGCTCACGGCCGCACTGTGGCAGCCGGGATGGTGCCGGTCCAGCACCGCCCGGGGACGCGGCGCGGCCGCCCCGTACGGCTCACCGCGGCGTCCACTGACCGCGCTGCTCCAGCAGGTCGCGCAGCATCGACGGTCGATCGGTCATGACGCCGTCGACACCGAGGTCGAGCATCGCCGTGCAGTCGGCCTCCGAGTCGACCGTCCAGACGTGCACCTGCAGGCCGCGGGCGTGCGCCGCCGCGATGAAGCGTTCGTCGACCAGCGGCCGGCCGCCCAGCTGCAACGGCACCTGCGCGCACCCGGCCTGCAGGCGGACCAGCCCGGCCGCCCGGGGCGAGTAGGACGACAGGCGCAGCGCGGCGACGCCGCGCGGCCCCAGGGCGGTGCAGACCCTCGGGCCGAACACCCGCCGGGCCGCGGAAACCCGCGCGTCGGAGAACGAGGCGAGGCAGATGCGGTCGGCGACTCCCGACCGCCGCACGAGGTGCACCAGCGGCGCGAGCACGCCGGCGGCTTTGATGTCGAGGTTGAACCGCACGTCCGGCCAGGCGCCGAGCAGCTCCTCGAGCCGGACGACGGGTTCGCGTCCGCCGATCCGGGCGCGGGCGACCTCCGCCCACGGCAGCTGGTCGAGCCGGCCGTGCCGGTCGGTCACCCGCTCCAGCGTCGAGTCGTGGAAGGCGACGAGCACACCGTCGGCCGTCACGCGGACGTCGGTCTCGATGTACCGGTAGCGCAGCTTCACACAGGCCTCGAAGGCCGGCATGGTGTTCTCCAGGTGCTCGACCGCACCGCCCCGGTGGGCCATCGCCAGCGGCGTGGGCCCCTCCAGGTAGGCGAAGCGCGCGACCGGCACGGACCGACACGCTAGCGACCCTCCGGGACCCGCCGCCGCGCGCTCCGGCGGGGGTGGACGCTCGGGCGTGTCCGCGGTCGGCCGTCGGTACCGGCGGCTACCGTGCGCAGTCGTGGCACAGCAGGAGGGTTCGGTCGCCGAGTTGGCGCCGTCCGGGCAGCGGGGGAGCGACCAGCAGCGCCGGTGCGGCTGGTGCCACCGCGTGCTGCCGCAGCAGGGCTCGGTGGGCCGCCCCCGGCTGTACTGCGGTCAGGCGTGCCGGCAGCGCGCCTACGAGCAGCGGTCGGCGGCGACCAAGGCCGGGTTGCCCGACGACGTCGTCCTGGTCAGCCGCGGTGAGCTCGACAGCCTCCAGGACCGGCTCTACCAGCTGCGCTGCGCCCTCGAGGACGTGCAGACCCTGCTCACCGAGAAGCCGACCAAGGCCGAGCTCGAGCGGTCGCTGGCCGATCTGGTGCGCTGCACCGGCCGGCTCGACCGGCTGTGGGTCAACGGCCGCTCCGGCTGACCCCGGTCGCCGTCAGTCCGGGTCCTGGGTGTCGCCGTCCTGGTCCTGACCCGGCTCCGGGTTCGTGTTGTCGGGCAGGTCGCCCTGCGACTCGTCGCCGGGGTTCGCTCCGCCGGTGTTGCCCGACTCGTCGGTGGTGCCGTCGGACCGGTCCTGACCGGCCGGGTCACCGCACGCGGTCAACGTCGCGCCGCCACCCCCGAGCAGCGCCAGCGCGGTGAACAGGGCGGCGAGCGGACGTCGGATGTGCATGTCCCGACCCTACGAAGCCCTCGGGTGCACCGCCTGTCGAGCACTCCCGCGCCCGCCGGTTTCGTCAGCGTGACGCAATGCGGCGGTGTCGGAGGGATGCAGGGGAGCCGTCGTCCGGGTGCCGTCGTCGGGGTGCCGGCTCCGCCCGGGGCGGGTCCGTGCCGAAGTCGGCTCGGCCGGCCGCCGACGAGGGGTCGCCGGCCGGCCGACGTCCCACCGGACGATCAGCGGGCCGGCCGGCGGACTGGCGAGCTCGCCGAGCCGACCGGCGGGGCGCCGGGCCGGGCCCGCGCCGGCCACGACGGCGGGCCTTCCCAGCGCGACCCGGCCGGCTCGCGGTCTCGGCCACGACGCAGGACGGCGCGGACGCGTCGCGGCCTCGGGCCGCGACGACGAGCCGAGCAGCGTCGGACCCGGGCCGGCCGCGCGGCCGACGGTCCGGTCCGGCACCTCTGCCGCTCGCCCGCCTCCGCCGATAATGCACATTATGTCAACTGGAGTCAGAGCCCGCCGCCCTGGCCCCTGTACCGGACCGGCGGCTCCGCGGTGAGATGTCCCCACCGGCGCAGCCCCCCGCGGCTACCGCCGCGATCCGCAGTCCGCCAGGAGGCCGCGTGCCCGCCACCGTCCGACCGATCATCGTCACGCCGGACATCGACCGGCTCCGCGACTTCTACACCGGGCTGTTGAGCGCCTCGATGGTGTTCCGGTATCCCGAGGACGGGCCGCTCGCCTACATCGGCCTCCAGCTAGGCGACTCCGAGCTGGGCCTGTCGGCCAGCGCCGACGTCGTCGCCGGCGGGCCGAGCCGCATGCTGCTGAGCATCGAGGTGCCGGACGTCGACGCGCTGCTGCCCCGGGTCGCCGAACTCGGCGGCCGGGCCGAGAGCGGCGCCAACGACATGCCGTGGGGCCAGCGGGTCGCCCACGTGCGAGATCCGGACGGCAACGTCGTCAACCTGACGCAGACGCTGTGACGCCCGTGCGTCGGTCACGGTGACCGCGTTCCGTCACGGTGACGCAAGGCCACCGGGGCTGCGGGCGGTCCGGACCGGCCAGGTGTCCACCGCCCCGCCGGGGGTACCCGCCCCGGCGACCACGACCCGACGGACCGGAGGACGCATGAGCGAGCAGCACCCGGAGCCCGGCGGCACGCCCGAGCCGGGGTCGAGCAGCCTGACCCGCACCCCGACCACGACCGAGCAGAGCCGCGCCGGGGAGGTCGATCCGCCGGTGGCCACGCCGGGCGCCCACGACGCCGACGACGCGGAGCGCGCCCGCGGTCGCGCGGTCAAGCCGGGCGGCTAGACCCGGCCGCGGGCACGCCCCGACGAGGCGCCGGGCCGGTCAGGCGAGGTCGGCCCAGGGACCGTCGATCGCGAAGACGATCCCCGGGCCCTGCACGTTGGCGAACAGCGTCCGCCCGTCCGGGGAGAACGTCGGGCCGCAGAACTCGGCGTTCCCCTCGGTGAGCTCGTTGCGCGCCAACGGGAACACCTCGCCCTCCGGGGTGGCGCCCATCAGGTGGCAGGCCCCCTCGCCGTCCTCGGCGATGATCACCCCGCCGTACGGGGAGACGGTGATGTTGTCGGGCCCGTCCACGCTGGTGTCCGCGTTGCTGGCGACGGCGAACATCAGCTCCAGGGTGAGGGATCCGGCGCTCGGGTCCAGCCGCCAGACCTGGCCGTCGTGCGCGGTGCCGTCGCCATCGCGGGCGTAGGACGAGACCACGTAGGCACCGTCGTCGCCCCACCACATGCCCTCGAGCTTGTGGGCCCGCGTGATCTCGCCGCGGCGGAACTGGCGGCGGACGGGACGGTCCCGCGCGTCCCGGTCGGGCACCTCCCGCCACTCGACGTGCAGCATCGTGCCGACCTCGGTGACCGAGGCCAGGTCGGCGACGTGCGACCCGTCCACGGCCGTGGCGTGCAGCGCCTCCAGCGTGCCGGCGTCGTCGGCCAGCCGCCGGAGGCTTCCCCGGCCCAGCGGCAGCGCGTCGTCCGGCGGCGTCCAGCGGTAGAGCGAGCCGTTCGGATCGCCGGCGTCCTCGGTCATGTACAGGCGGAAGTCACCGGGGTCGACGACCACGGCCTCGTGCCGGAACCGGCCCAGCGCGCGGATGGGCCGCGGGTTCCGGTTGGCCGCGTCGTCCAGGGGATCGACCTCGAACACGTAGCCGTGCCGCTCCTCCAGCACGTCCTCGGTCTCCTCGCAGGACAGCCAGGTGTCCCACGGGGTCCGCCCGCCCGCGCAGTTCGTGCTCGTCCCGGCGAGGCTGACGTGGTGGGACTCCACCCGACCCCGGGCGTCGAGCACCAGCGTCGTGGTGCCTCCCTTGGCCTTCCGGTCGTACACGAACCCGTCGCGGTGCGGCACCGCGTGCGGCTCGTCGCCGCTGATCTCGTGGTTGCAGACGAGCACCGTACCGCCGCCGGGCCGGGCGAACGCCGCCGCGCCGTCCGGATCGGAGGGCGACCATTCCCCCGAGTCCAGCCGGGTGCGGCCGGCCTCGGCGAGGACGCGGTAGCGGAACCCGGTGGGCAGCGCCAGCCGGCCCCGGGAGTCGGCGACCAGCGCTCCGTACCCGGCGCGGGGCGGAGCGGTGTCCGCCCCGCCGTCACCCCCGCCCCCGCCGCTGCCGAACACCGAGGGCGAGCACCCGGTCAGCGCGATGCCGACGCCGGCCGCGCCGCCGAGGAAGGTCCGGCGCGACAGCCCCCCGTGCTCCGACGCGTGCGCGCCGTCCCGTCCGCCATCCGGCACTCGACCGCCGTCCATGCTCACTCCTCGCCCCCGCTCCGTGCGGCCCCAGCCTAGGGAACGACAGCGACGAGCCGGTGGCTCAGCGTCCGGACGCCGCCACCCGCAGGCCGAGCGCGACGAGGACGGTCCCGCTCACCGCCTCCACCCGGCGCCGGACCCGTGGACGGCGGAACCAGAGCCCGGCCCGGGCGACACCGGCCGCCAGGGCCAGGTACAGCGCGGTCTCCAGCGCGATCTGCAGCAGGCCGAGCAGCGCCGTCGTCGCGAACACCGGCCCGTCGGCGGGCACGAACTGCGGGTAGAAGGCGACCATGAACACCGCCGCCTTCGGGTTGGCCAGCTGGACCACCAGCCCCTCGCCGAACGCGCGCCACCAGCGGCCGCGCGACGGCGCCGGCGGCGGCTCCTCCCCCGCCGCCCCGGTGGTGCCGCGCTGCCGCCACGCGGCCCGCCAGGCCCTGATCCCCAGGTACAGCAGCACCGCCGCCCCGGCGGCCCGCAGCACCAGGTAGGCCACCTCGGACGCGGCGACCAGCGCGGCGAAGCCGAGCCCGGCGAACAGCGCCCAGACGTACAGGCCGAGCTCGAGGCCGAGCACCGTCGGCACGGCGCCGCGCCATCCGCGCAGCGCCGCGCGGCGGACGATCAGCGCCATCGCCGGCCCGGGCGAGGCCGAGATCAGCAGCACCGCCAGCACGAAGGCGGGCAGCGACACGACGTCCACGGGGGGATGCTGGCAGCCGCCGCCCGGCGGCGTCGACCGACTTCCGACGTCGGCGGCGCGGTCAGCGCAGCAGGTCGGCCACGGCCGCCCGGTAGCTGGCCGCGTCGACGTCGCCCATCAGCAGCCGCTGCAGCGCGTACCCGAGCACGACCGACAGCAGCGCCGCCGCCCCGGCGGCCACGTCGAAGGACGACGGGAGGTGCCCGGCCTCGACCTCGCGGCGCAGCACCGCGGCGAAGTAGGTGCGGACACGGCCGTAGACCCGCTGCGCGACCGCGGCGACCGCGGGATTGCGCAGGCCCTCCCCCCACGCCTGGACGGCGAGACGCGTGATGTCCACCGGTCCGCTCTCGGCCACCTCGGTGACCAGCTCGACCGCCACCCCCACCGCCTCCGCGGCGGACAGCTCCCGCCGCGAGGCGAGCACCTCGTCCAGGTGCACGGCCCGCTGCTCCAGCACCCGGTCGACGATCGCCTCGATCAGCTCGTCCTTGCTGGCGAAGTACCGGTACACGGCGCCGGCCGACAGGCCGGACGCCGCGATCACCTCGGCCATGCCGGTCGCCTGGAAGCCCTCCGCGGCGAATGCGGCCTGCGCGGCGTCGAGGATCTGGGTCCGCCGGGCCTGGCGGTGGTCATCGGTCACCCTGGGCACTCCCCCAGTAAAGCGAACGATCGTTCTTGACGCATCCCGTCACACGGACCATCCTCGGATCGCACAAGAACGACCGTTCGTTTTCACCGGAGGTGACGTCATGTCGTCCGACCCCCGCTCCCCCGCGCGCACCGCCGCGGCCCTCACCGCCGCGCTGGTCGCGGTGCTCGCCGTCCTGCTGACCGCCTTCGCCTGGCCGGCCGTGCGCTCGCAACCGCGCGACCTCCCGGTCGCCCTCGCCGCTCCCCCGGCGGTGGCCGACCGGATCGAGACGGGCATCTCCGCCGGCCGGTCCGGGGCGTTCGAGGTCGTGCGGGTCGCCGACGAGGCGGCGGCCCGCGCCGCCGTCGCCGACCGCGAGGTCTCCGGCGCCGTCGTCGTGGGCCCGGACGGCGCGGCCGTGCTCACCGCCTCGGCCGGCGGGGCCGCCGTCGCCCAGACGCTGCAGCAGCTCGCCACCGGGCTGTCGGCCGGCCTGGGCAGCGAGGTGGCGGTGGAGGACGTGGTGCCGGCACCGACGGACGACCCGCGCGGCGCCGGTCTCGCCGCCGGCGTCCTGCCGCTCGTGCTGGGCGGCGTGCTCACCGCCGCGCTGCTGTCGCGCGCGCTGCCCCGCACCGGCCAGCGGGCCGTCACCGCGCTCGCCGTGGCGGCCGGGGCGGGGCTCGCGCTCGTCGGTCTGCTGCAGGGCTGGCTGGGCGCGCTCGACGGGAGCTGGACGGCCAACGGCGCGGTGCTCGCCCTCGGCCTGGCGGCGACGGCGTGGACGCTGCTGGGGCTGCACGCGGTCGCGGGCGACAGCGGCCTGGGGCTGGGCGCGGCGACGATGGTGCTGCTGGGCAACCCGCTGTCCGGCGCCGCGAGCGCACCGGAGTTCCTGCCCGCAGGCTGGGCCGGTCTCGGCCAGCTGCTGCCGCCCGGTGCCACGGTCAGCGCGCTCCGGTCGGTCGCCTTCTTCGACGGCGCCGGCGCGGCCGGACCGCTGTGGGTGCTGACCGGATGGGCGGCACTGGGCCTGCTGCTCTGCGCGGCCGGCGTGGTGCGGGAGCGACGGCGTCCGCTGCCGACCGCGCCGCGTCCGGCCGGTTCCGTGGCCGCCTGACCGGCCCGGCCCGGACGGCGCCCCTCAGACCGCCGTCCGGGCCGACCAGAGCTCGGGGAACACCGCGCGGGCCAGGCTGCGCTCGAGCCACGCCACGCCCGACGACCCGCCGGTGCCCGCCTTGGCGCCCATGCTGCGGCGGACGGCGGTCAGATGCCGGAACCGCCACTCGCCGAAGGCGGCCGACAGGTCGGTGAGCACCCCGGCGAGCTCGAGCAGCGGGTCCCCCGGGGCGCGGCCGAGCACCTCGACCCAGGCGGCCTCGACCGCCGGGTGCGGCCGGTGCTCCTCGCCGGGGTCGCGGTCGAGCACCGCGGCGGGGACGGCGACACCCGCGCGTGCGAGCACGGCGATCGCGTCGTCGTACAGCGAGGGGGCCGCCGACGCCCGCAGCAGCGACTCGTGCACCGCCGGGTTCCCGCGGTACATGTCGACCAGCGACCGCTGCCTGCTGCCGAGCAGGATCTCCAGCCGCCGGTAACCCCACGACTGGAAGCCGCTGGCCACGCCGAGCGCGTCGCGGAAGCGGTTGAAGGCGGCGGGTTCCAGCCAGTCGACCGTCGACCAGGCGGCGACCAGGCCCTCGAACTCGCGGACCGAGCGGCGCAGCACCGCCACCGCGTCCCACACCTCGTCGGCCCGCAGGTGCCGCTGGGCCAGTTCCCACTCGTGCCGCAGCAGGCCGAAGTACAGCTCCATGATCTGCGACGCGACGAGGAAGGCCCGCTCCTCGGGCACGTCGGTGACCGGCTGCTGCAGGCCGTGCAGCACGTCGGGGCGCACGTACCGGTCGTAGGGCGTCGCGAAGCCGCCGCCCCCGTCGACGTCCACCGCGGGGACGCCGCCGGTCGCCCGGGCGCGGGCGCGGCGGTCCGCCTCCCCCGCCGCGGCCTCCGGCACACCGCCGTCCTGGTCCGCCGGGCCCCGCCCGCGCTCCACTCCGCCCACCCGACACGGCCTCCTCCCCGCCGAGTCTCGCCGCCGGCGCCGGTCGGCACCAGATCTGTCACCGGCGGTCACCGGGTCGGGTGCCCGCCCCGCAACCCCGGGCACCGGTGCGCCTGGTCGCCCAGCGGCGCCGCTGTGCGGTTGACTCGCCCGGTCCGCACCCCGCCCCGGCCGAGGAGGTCCGCCGTGGAGCCCATCGGCCGGTTCTGGGCGGCGGTCACGACCCCGACCGCCGACCTGCCGCCGTCGGTGCTGCTGGGCGCGGCGGCGGTCGCGGCGGTCGTCGTCCTCTCCCCGACGCTGTGGCGCACCGCCCGGCACGCGGTGACCATCGCGCACGAGGGCGCGCACGGGCTGGCCGCGGTCGCCACGGGCCGGCGGCTGGCCGGCATCCGGCTGCACTCGGACACCTCGGGGCTGACCGTCTCGGCGGGCCGCCCCTCGGGCCCGGGCATGGTGCTGACCTGCGCCGCCGGCTACGTCGGGCCCGCTCTGTTCGGTCTCGGCGCGGCGGCGCTGCTCGCGGCCGGGTACGCCGTCGGGCTGCTGTGGGCGCTCCTGGCGCTGCTGGCCCTGCTGCTGGTGCAGATCCGCAACTGGTACGGCTTGTGGTCGGTGCTGCTCACCGGCGGTCTGGTGTTCGCGGCGACCTGGTGGCTGCCGCCCGAGGGGCAGGCCGCGGCGGCCGCGGCGGCGACCTGGTTCCTGCTGCTCGCCGCGCCCCGGACGGTCCTGGAGCTGCAGACGGCGCGCCGCCGGCGCCGCACGCCGGACTCCGACGCCGACCAGCTGGCCCGCCTCACCCGGGTGCCGGCGGTGCTGTGGGTGGGCGCCTTCCTCGCCGTCGACGTCGGCGCGCTGCTGCTCGGCGGCTCGTGGCTGCTCGCGGCCTGAGCTCAGTCACGGGCGGCGCGGCTGCGCCGGCGCGGCGCGCAGCCCGCGGGCTGGCTGACCGGCTCGACCACCGGGGGCGGTGGGATGTCGAGGATGACGTCGTCGTGGTCGACGATCACCTGCCGGCCGTGGTGGCGGATGTCGAGCGGATCGCCCTCCGACAGCCGGTAGGTGGCCTTCTCCTGGCCCACCGTCACCGTCAGGATGCGGCCCCGGTACAGCATGCGGAACCGCAGCCGGCTGATCCGCTGCGGCAGCCGGGGGGCGAAGCTGAGCTCGCCGTCGTGGTCGCGCATGCCGCCGAAGCCGGCGACGGCCACGGTCCAGCCACCGGCCAGGGAGGCGATGTGCAATCCGTGCCCGGAGTTGTGGTGCAGGTTCTGCAGGTCGGTCAGGGCCGCCTCGCCCCAGTAGTCGTAGGCCAGCTCCAGGTGCCCGGTCTCGGCGGCGACCACCGCCTGCTGCGTGGCCGACAGTGACGAGTCGCGCGTCGTCCGGGCCTCGTAGTAGGCGAAGTTGCGGATCTTCTCGTCGAGGGTGAAGGCGTCACCCCGCAGGTGCAGGGCCATCACCAGGTCGGCCTGCTTGACCACCTGCTTGCGGTAGATGTCGAAGTACGGGTAGTGCAGCAGCAGCGGATAGGACTCCGGCGGTGTGCCCGCGAAGTCCCACTCCTCGTGGTGGGTGAACGCGTCGGACTGCATGTGCACGCCGCGCTGCGTGTCGTAGGGCACCGCCATCAGCGCCGCCGCCCGCCGCCACTCCGCGACCTCCTCCTGCGTGACGTCGAGCCGGGCGGCCACCTCCGGCTGGCGGTCCACCGCCGCGGCCGCCTCGCGGAGGTTCCGCTGCGCCATGAGGTTCGTGTACACGTTGTTGTCGACGACCGCGGTGTACTCGTCCGGCCCGGTCACCCCGTCGATGCGGAACCCGTGCTCCACGTCGAAGTGGCCCAGCGACGCCCACAGCCGGGCGGTCTCGACGAGCAGCTCGGCGCCGAAGTCGCGGTCGAAGGGCTCGTCCAGCGTGGCGTTGTAGTACCGGACGACGGCGTCCGCGATGTCGGCGTTGATGTGGAAGGCGGCCGTCCCCGCCGGCCAGTAGCCCGAGGTCTCCTCGCCGCGGATCGTGCGCCACGGGAAGGCCGCGCCGCGGAGGCCCAGCACCCCCGCCCGCTCCCGGGCCTTCTCCAGCGTCGAGTGGCGCCAGCGCAGCGCGTCGCGGGCGGCGCTGGGGGCGGTGTAGGTCAGCACCGGCAGCACGTAGGTCTCGGTGTCCCAGAAGGTGTGCCCGTCGTAGCCCGGGCCGGTCAGCCCCTTGGCCGGGATCGCCTGCCGCTCACCGCGCAGCCCGGCCTGCAGGACGTGGAACATGCCGACGCGGACCGCCTGCTGGAGCTCGTCGTCGCCGTCGATCTCCACGTCGGCCTCGTCCCAGTGCTGGGCGAGCAGCTCCCGCTGCTCGCGCACCAGCCGCTCCCAGCCGGCCAGCTTGGCGGTGGCCAGCGCTCCCTCGACCTGGTCGCGCACGGCAGCCGACGACCGCCGCGACGACCAGCCGTAGGCCAGGAACTTGACGATGCGCAGCGACTCGCCCGGGGGGAGACGGGCGGCCAGGGTGTAGCGGGCCAGGTCGTTGCTCGCCTCGATGTCCTCGGTGCCGGTGTCGGGCAGCTCGACGACGTGCTCCATGCCCGCCGCGACCCGCAGCCGGCTACGCCGGGTGCGGTGCACCAGCACGGCCTTGCGCCCGCGCGCGACCGCCAGCTCCGACACCAGCGGCGCGGCCAGGGCCGCCGCCGCGCGCGGATCGCTGCTCTGGATGGTGGTGTGGTCCTCGTTGGCCAGCAGGTCCGACTGCAGCGCGACGTAGAGGTCGCCCAGCTCGTCGGTGACCTCGACCAGGTACTCGATGGCCGCGATCGACCGCCGGGTGAGCGAGACCAGCCGGGTGCTGGTGACCCGCACGGTGCGCCCGCCCGGGGAGCGCCACTCGGTCGACCGGCGCAGCACGCCCGCGCGCAGGTCGAGGGTGCGCCGGTGCTCGATGATCTCCCCGTAGTTGAGGTCGAGCGGCGAGTCGCGCACCAGCAGGCGGATCAGCTTCCCGTCGGTGACGTTGACGACCGTCTGACCCGACTCCGGGAAACCGTAGCCGGCCTCGGCGTGCGGCAGCGGCCGCTCCTCGTAGAACCCGTTGAGGTAGGTGCCCGGGACGACGACCGGCTCGCCCTCGTCGAAGGAGCCGCGCATGCCGATGTGGCCGTTGGCCAGCGCGAAGACCGACTCGTGCGTGCCCAGGGACGCGTGGTCGAGGCCGATCTCGGTCAGCGCCCACGGCTCGATGGGGAAGGTTGCCCGGCCCTCGGTCATGCCGCCCGGTCCAACAGCTCGGCGAGGTCGGTGACGACGACGTCCGCGCCGCGGGCCCGCAGCGCCTCGGCCTGCCCGGCCCGGTCCACCCCGACGACGTAGCCGAAGCCGCCTGCGCGGCCGGCCGCCACGCCGGAGAGCGCGTCCTCGAACACCACCGCCGCCTCCGGCGGGACGCCCAGCGCCTCCGCGCCGGCGAGGAACGTGTCGGGTTCCGGCTTGCCGCGCAGACCGCGGGCCTTGGCCACCACCCCGTCGATCCTCGCCTGGACGAGGCCGGCGAAGCCCCCGGCGGCGATGACCTGCTCGCCGTTGGCCGAGGCGGTGACCACGGCGGTGGCCAGCCCGGCGTCCCGGCACGCACGCAGGTACCGGACCGACCCGGGGAACACCTCCACGCCGTGCTCGGCGAGCTCCACCTGGATCAGCTCGTTCTTGCGGGTGGCGATGGCGCGGACCGTCGCCGCGTCGGGCGGGTCGTCCGGGGCGCCTTCCGGCAGCACGATGCCGCGGCTGGCCAGGAAGTCGCGCACGCCGTCCTCCCGCGGCTTGCCGTCGACGTGCAGGTGGTAGTCGGCGAGGGTGAACTCCGGCGCCTGCGGATCGCGGCTGCGGAGGAACTCGTCGAAGGTGCGCTTCCAGGCGGCCTGGTGGACGGTCGCCGTCCGGGTCAGGACGCCGTCGAGGTCGAACAGGCAGGCACGGATCTGGTCCGGGAGTCCGAGCACGGTCCCACGCTAGTGGCGCGGGCCGCCGCGACCTACGCCATGCCCGCGGGGCTCGTCCCGGTGGGTGATCGGCGCCCGCCCCGTGACCGGGCGGGCCGGCGGGCCGGTGCCTAGGGTCGCGGACAGGGGGCGAGCCCCGCCCCGCCGCCCACCCCGATCCGCAGGAGGTCCGCCATGGCCGACCGGCCCGTGCCACCCAACCCCTACGACTTCCTCCCCCCGGTGCCGAGCTTCACCGTCACCAGCAGCGACGTCCGCGACGGCGCGCCGCTGGACCGGGCCCAGGTGAGCGGCACGATGGGCGCCGGCGGCGAGGACCGGTCGCCCCAGCTGTCCTGGTCCGGTTTCCCGGAGGGCACGCAGGGCTTCGCCGTCACGATGTTCGACCCGGACGCGCCCACCGTCAGCGGCTTCTGGCACTGGGTGGTCACCGGCATCCCCGGCTCGGTGACCGAGCTGCCCAGCGGCGCCGGCGACCCAGGCGGCCGGGGACTGCCCGGCGGTGCCCGGCAGCTGCGCAACGACGCCGGCTTCGCCGGCTTCGTGGGCGCCGCTCCCCCGGCCGGGCACGGGGAGCACCGCTACTTCATCGTGGTGCACGCGCTCGACACCGCGGACATGGGTGTCCCGGACGACGCCTCCCCCGCGTACCACGGCTTCAACCTCTTCGGTCACACCGTGGGCCGCGCCGTCCTCGTCGGCACCTACGAGCAGCGCTGAGCCGGGGCGCACCCGTGCCCGGTGCGCGTACCCGGTGCGCGTACCCGGTGCGCGTGCCCGGTGCCCGTCGCCGCCCGGTCCGCGGGGCCGCCTGGGAGTTCGTTGAGAATTCACCGGCTCGGGCGCGCGACGACTGGATGAGCGCGCGCAGGCGGGGTAGGCATGGGCCCATGTCGACAGGACGGCCCCCGGCGGGCCCGGCCGTCGGCCGCGGCGGTGCGGCGGTCCTGGTGGTCCTGACGGTCCTCGCCCTGCTGGCCGCGTCGGTGGCCGGATCTGCCCACCGGCCGGCGGCGGCCTCGACGGCGCCCGCCGACGTGGTGCCCGCGGCCGTCGCCGCGTACGGCGGGACCGGCACGATCGCCGTCGTCGTCGCGCCGCAGCAGCGCCCGGTGACCGCGTCCGGCATCCGGGCCGCCCGCGAGCGGGCCGCGTTCGCCTCCGGATCCTGGGCGGACAACGGCGAGGCGGCGGCGCGGCCGTTCCCGACCGCGTCGCTGGTGAAGCTGTTCGTCGCCGAGGACCTGCTGCACCGGCACCGCTCGGGGGCGATCAGCCTGACCGACCGCGACCGCGCGCTGCTGCAGCGGATGGTCAGCTCGTCGGACGACCCGGCCGCCTCCTCCCTGTGGGTGCGCTACGGCGGGCCGCAGATGGTGCGCGACGTCGCCGCCCGCTACCAGCTCGCCGCCACCACGCCGCCGCGGGTGACGGGCGAGTGGGGCGAGACCTACACGACCGCCCGCGACCTCGCCCGCTTCCTCAGCCTCCTGCCGACGGTGGCGCACCCCCTGGACGCGGCGACCCTGCTCCGGTGGATGTACGGGGTGACGCCGACGGCCGCGGACGGCTTCGACCAGCGCTTCGGCCTCCTCGGCGCGGTCGCCCAGCGGCCGGCCGTCAAGCAGGGCTGGATGTGCTGCGTCGGCGGACGACGGCACCTGCACTCGGTCGGCCTGGTCGGCGGGCGGGTGGTCGTGCTGCTCAGCGAGGTGCCGCGCGGCGTGGGCTACGCCGCCGCCCGGGAGGCCCTGACCGCCGCGGCCGCGCAGATCCCGCTGCCGGACCGCCCCGCGCCCGGGTGGATCGACCCGCCCCCGCCGCCGGCGCACCGGGCCGCCACCCCCACGGGGTAGCAGCCGGACCCGCCGGCATCCGGCCGGCCCGGCGCCGGGGTCGGCGTCCCCGGCCGATCAGGCCGCGTCGTCGCCCGGCCCGGCGACACCGGTCGTGGCCAGCCGGGCGAAGCCGACCCGCTCGTAGACCCGCGCGACGTCGTCGTCGCCGGCGGTGAGGAACACCAGCCCGGCGGTCTCCCGGGCGTGCGCGACGAGCGCCGACGCGAGGCCCGCGCCCAGGCCGCGTCCGCGCAGCCGCGGCAGCGTAGCCACGCCGACGACCTCGCTGACGACCCCCTCGCCGACGGCCACGGGCTGGTGCGAACCGACCGCCACCGGCTCCCCGTCCTCGACGGCGACCATCATGACCGTGCGACCGGCCGCGATCCGCTCGCGCAGCACCTCCGTGCGGGCGGCCAGCTCGGGCGAGAGGACCGCCGACGTCTCCCGGACGTCGACCCGCCCGCCGGGGTGCGCGAAGGCCACGACCGCGACCTGCTGGTAGCGCGGCAGGTCGGGATCGTCGGCGCCCACCAACCACAGCCGGACGCCGGCGGGCAGCAGGAGCTCGACCGGGTCGGCGGCGACCAGCAGCGGCAGCTCGTCGACGGTCAACCCGGCCTCGCGGGCGGCGGTCACCGCCTCCGGAGCCCGCTCGCACACCCACTCCAGCGCCACCGGGACCCGAGCGGCGAGCTGGAGCGCGAGGGCCGCCTCCACGTCGGCCACGGTCACCGGTCCGGCGCCGGGCCGCGGCCGGGCCGGCCAGGGCCACGCCGGGGCGCCGATGGGGACGTCGAGCGCACCGGCGACCTCGATCCGCGCGTCCGGCAGCGGCGCGGCGGCGAAGTAGCGCTCGATGCAGTCGAGCAGGCCCGGGCGGGTCGGCACACCGGCACCATAGACGCCGGCCCCCCGGCCGCCGGACCTGCGCGGGAACCGGGAGGTCCGCAGCACCCGGGCGGGTGACCCCGGCGAGACCGACCCGCGCGGGACGGCACGATGGACCCGTGACGGCAGGCACCCGCGATGGGATCTCGCCCTGGGCGGTCTTCGACCGCGAGTCCTGGCGAGCGCTGGCCGCCGGCTCGGAGCTGCCCCTCGACGAGGCCGACGTGCGCGCCCTGACCTCCCTCGGCGACCGGCTGGACCTGGACGAGGTCGCGACCGTCTACCTGCCGCTCGCCCGGCTGCTGGGCCTGCACGTGGCCGCCGGCCGGCGACTGTGGGCGGCGCAGCGCGCGTTCCTCGGCGATTCGACCGACAAGGTCCCGTTCGTCGTGGCCGTCGCCGGCAGCGTCGCCGTCGGCAAGAGCACCACCGCCCGGCTGCTGCAGACGCTGCTGGCGGCCGCGCCCGGGTCGCCGCGGGTCGACCTGGTCACCACCGACGGCTTCCTGCTGCCCAACGCGGTGCTCGAGTCGCGCGGGCTGCTCGGCCGCAAGGGATTCCCGGAGAGCTACGACCGCCGGGCGCTGCTGCGCTTCCTCGCCGAGGTCAAGTCCGGACGGGCCGACGTGTCGGCGCCCGTGTACGACCACGCGGCCTACGACATCGTGCCCGGCGAGCGGCAGGTCGTGGACCGGCCCGACGTCCTGGTGCTCGAGGGCCTCAACGTGCTGCAGGCCGGCCGGCAGGCCGACGGGTCGGCCCCGGACCTCTTCCTGTCCGACTTCTTCGACTTCTCCGTCTACGTCGACGCCGCGGAGTCCGACATCCGGCAGTGGTACGTCGAGCGCTTCCTCGCCCTGCGCCGGACGGCCTTCCGCGACAGCACGGCGTACTTCCACCGCTTCGCCGACCTCACCGACGAGCAGGCGCGGGCGACCGCCCGCGGCATCTGGGCCGCGGTCAACGGGCCGAACCTGCGCACCAACATCGCCCCCACCCGGTCGCGGGCGCGGCTGGTGCTGCAGAAGACGGCCGACCACTCCGTGCGGCGGGTGCTGCTGCGCAAGCTCTGACGCCGGCCGGCCGCACCGTCCCCCGTCCGGGTGACCCGGCGGCGGCGGACGTGCCCCCGCCCTCCAGCCGGCACGCGAGCGTGCCGATACCAGAGCCGGACGAGTACGCACCACGATCCCGCCGGCTCCCCCGCCGGGACGGAAGGAACCACGATGTGCCAGCACCGGACGCCGTGCCCCGACGCCACCAGTGACGACCGCGACCTCGCCGCCGTCGTCCGCAGCCACCCCGAGCAGGGCTGGAGCCTGCTGTGCAACGGGGTGGTCCTCTTCGACGACGACGGCGAGCTGCTGCCCGACGGCCGCGCCGTCGCTGCCCACCACACCTGGCTCGCGCCCGAGCTCGTCGCATCCTGACCGTGCGCCCCTGACGGGGCGTCGATGTTGGGGATAACGGAAGTTCCGGCATCGTGCTCCGCCGACGCCCCGTTCGCGGTCAGGGGACGGGGCGTCGGCGCGCGTGCTCGGCGGGTGGGACCCCGAGGGTCAGCGGGTGCCGACGACGTCCGCGGCGGTGCCCGCGTCGTCGGGCGCACCCGCTGCCCGGCCGGGCACCCGCCCGTCGCCGCCACCGGACGACGGCGCGCCCGGGTCCGGCTCGGCGAAGGCCTCCGGCGACGGGCAGGAGCACACCAGGTGGCGGTCGCCGTAGGCCTGGTCGATCCGCCGCACCGGGCTGAGGTAGCCGCGGCCGGCGAGGCCGGGCACCGGGTAGACCGCCTCGGTGCGCGCGTACGGCCGCCGCCACTCCCCCGCCAGCATCTTCAGCGTGTGCGGCGCGTTGCGCAGCGGGTTGTCGTCGCGGTCCCACTCACCCGTGGCGACCTTCTCGATCTCGGCCCGGATGGCGACCATCGCGTCGACGAAGCGGTCCAGCTCGCGCTTGTCCTCGCTCTCGGTCGGCTCGACCATGAGCGTGCCGGCGACCGGGAAGCTCATCGTCGGCGCGTGGAAGCCGTAGTCGATGAGCCGCTTGGCGATGTCGTCGTTGGTGATGCCGGTGGCCTTGGTGAGCGGTCGGATGTCGAGGATGGCCTCGTGCGCCACCAGCCCGGCGGCGCCGGTGTAGAGCACCGGGTAGTGCTCGCGCAGCCGGGCCGCGACGTAGTTGGCGGCCAGGATCGCCTGCTCGGTGGCTCGGGTCAGCCCGTCCGGGCCCATCAGCCGCAGGTACGCCCAGCTGATCGGCAGGATCCCCGCCGACCCCCACGGCGCGCCCGCCACCGTCGGTCCGCCGCTGCCGGTGTCGACCAGCGGGTGCCCCGGCAGGAACGGCACCAGGTGCTCGCGGACGCCGATCGGCCCCACCCCGGGGCCACCGCCGCCGTGCGGGATGCAGAACGTCTTGTGCAGGTTGAGGTGGCTGACGTCGGAACCGAACCGGCCGGGGCGTGCCAAGCCGACCAGCGCGTTGAGGTTGGCGCCGTCGACGTAGACCTGGCCGCCGGCGTCGTGCACCGCGGCGCAGATGTCCTGCACCGCGGTCTCGAAGACGCCGTGCGTCGACGGGTAGGTCAGCATGATCGCGGCCAGCCGGTCGGCGTGCTTCTCCACCCGGGCGTGTAGGTCGGCCACGTCGACGTTGCCGGCCTCGTCGCAGGCGACGACGACCACCCGCATGCCGGCCATCACCGCGCTCGCGGCGTTGGTGCCGTGCGCGGAGCTGGGGATCAGGCAGACGTCGCGGTGCTCGTCGCCGCGGGAGCCGTGGTAGCCGCGGATGGCCAGCAGCCCGGCGAACTCGCCCTGGCTGCCGGCGTTGGGTTGCACGCTGACCGCCGCGTAGCCGGTGACCTCGGCCAGCGCGGTGCAGAGCTCCTCCACCAGCCGCGCGTAGCCGCGGGCCTGCTCGACCGGTGCGAACGGGTGCAGCTGGGCGAACTCCGGCCAGGTGATCGCGGCCATCTCGGTGGCGGCGTTGAGCTTCATCGTGCACGAGCCCAGCGGGATCATCGTCCGGTCCAGCGCGAGGTCCTTGTCGGCCAGCGACCGCAGGTAGCGCAGCATCGCGGTCTCCGATCGGTGCGCGGAGAAGACCGGGTGCGTCAGGTACGCCGTCGTCCGGCGCAGCTCGGCCGGGAGCGCGTCGGCGCCGTCGTCGTCCAGGGCCGAGTCGTCGGCGGCGACGCCGAAGGCCGCGGCGACCTCGCGCAGGACGTCCGGCGTCGTCGTCTCGTCGCAGGCGACGCCGACGGTGTCGGCGTCGACCAGCCGCAGGTTGATCCGCCGGTCGGCGGCGGCGGCCACGACCTCGGCGGCACGGCGGGGCACCCGGACGGCGAGGGTGTCGAAGAACCGGTCGTGCACCAGCTCGACCCCGCCGGCGCGCAGCCAGCCGGCCAGCGTCGCGGCGCTGCGGTGCACCCGGGCGGCGATCGCGGCGAGCCCGTCGGGGCCGTGGTAGACCGCGTAGGCCCCGGCCAGGACGGCGAGCAGCACCTGCGCGGTGCAGATGTTGCTGGTCGCCTTCTCGCGGCGGATGTGCTGCTCGCGGGTCTGCAGCGCGAGCCGGTAGGCGACGTCGCCGTCCGCGTCGACCGAGACGCCGACCAGCCGGCCGGGCAGCTGCCGGGCCAGCCCCTCGCGCACGGACAGGAAGCCGGCGTGCGGGCCGCCGTAGCCCAGCGGGACGCCGAAGCGCTGGCTGGTGCCGCAGGCGACGTCGGCGCCCCACTCCCCCGGCGCCTCGAGCAGCGTCAGGGCCAGCAGGTCGGCGGCGACCACGACCGCGGCGCCGGCCTCGTGCGCGGCGGCGGTCAGCGCGCGGTGGTCACGGACGGCGCCGCTGGCACCCGGGTAGGACAGCAGGACGCCGAACGCGCCGGCAACCGGGAGGTCGGCCGGCCAGCCGCCGGAGAGGTCCGCGACGTGCAGCCGGATGCCCAGCGGCTCGGCCCGGGTGCGCAGCACGGCGAGGGTCTGCGGCAGGGTGTCCTCGTCGACGACGAAGACCGCGTCCGGCTTCGCCCTCCCCGCCCGGCGGACGAGCGTCATCGCCTCGGCGGCCGCGGTGGCCTCGTCGAGCATCGAGGCCCCGGCCACGGGCAGGCCGGTCAGGTCGGCGACCACGGTCTGGAAGTTGAGCAGCGCCTCGAGCCGGCCCTGGCTGATCTCGGGCTGGTAGGGCGTGTAGGCGGTGTACCAGGCGGGGTTCTCCAGCACGGTCCGCTGGATCACCGCGGGGGTGACCGTGCCGGAGTAGCCCAGGCCGATCATTGAGGTGAACACCTCGTTGGCCGCCGCCCGCTCGCGCAGCAGGGCGAGCACGGCCGCCTCGTCCTCGGCGGCCGGCAGCCGCAGCGGCGACCGGTCGCGCACCCCCTCGGGCACGCACGCGTCGACGAGCGCCTCGAGGGAGGGCTGCCCCACGGCCTTGAGCATCTCGACCGTCTCGTCGGGCCGCGGGCCGATGTGCCGGGCCTCGAACGAACCGGCCGGCCGGAGGGCGCTCAGCGGAGGGAGGGATCCGGCCAGGGGGGGCAGGGACGTGCCGGACGGCTCGCCCCCCTTCTCGGGAGCACGGTCGACCATTGCAGCGACGCTACCAGCGCGGAGACGTCCTCCGGCGGCCAGCGACCGAGGTCACGCCCGGGCCCGGCGCTTCGACTTCTGCGGTGTTCTCCTCGCTCCTGCGGCGCTGCTCCACCGCAGGAGCGCGGACGACCCCGCACGAGCCCCGGTGCAGGAGGAACGGAGGTGACGCTCAACCGGAGCGTGAGGGACCGGATGCGGTGGCGCGAGGAGCGGGGGCCCGGAGGGTCCCCCGACGACCGCCGCGCGGGGCTCAGCGCGACCGGGGACGGCACGTGGTCGCGGTGGCGCGAGGAGCGGGGGCCCGGAGGGTCCCCCGACGACCGCCGCGCGGGGCTCAGCGCGACCGGGGACGGCACGTGGTCGCGGTTGGAGCCCGCTAGGGCGACAGATGGAACAGCTCAGACCGCCGCGCGGCGGCGACGACGCTGCGAGAGCTCGTCGTCGGCGGGGTGCACGGTGCTGCCGTCGATGCGCTCGGCCGGCAGCTCGGCCAGCTCGCCGGACAGCTCGCGCAGCGCCCCGGAGACGGCGATGCCGAAGACGCCCTGGCCGCCGGCGAGCAGGTCGACGACCTCCTCGGCCGAGGTGCACTCGTAGACGGTCGCGCCGTCGGAGAGCAGCGTGACGTTGGCGAGGTCCTTGACGCCGCGGTTGCGCAGGTGGTCGACGGCCTTGCGGATGTTCTGCAGCGACACCCCGGTGTCGAGGAGCCGCTTGACCACCTTGAGCACCAGGATGTCGCGGAACGAGTACAGCCGCTGGGTGCCCGATCCGGTCGCGGTGCGCACCGAGGGCCCGATGAGCCCGGTGCGGGCCCAGTAGTCCAGCTGCCGGTAGGTGATCCCGGCGGCGGCGCACGCGGTCGGGCCGCGGTAACCGACGAGGTCGGTGTCGATCTCGTCGTAGGCGGGGGCGCCGACGGCGGCGTCGCTGAAGAGCTGACCCTGGGAGCCGTTGCTCTGGTCGCTCACGTCCAGCGTCCTCCTCTTGTCCCGGCCCGCTCGCGCGGCGGTCGCGGCGCTGCACCCACGAAACCTCAGGTGTCACACCGTTGTCGTTCGCGACCGTAGGCCGGGCCCCGAGGTGGGTCAACTGAGCGGGGCGGCGTGTCGCCGTCCTCATCACTTCGGGTTGACCCCGGCACGGCCGCTGCCGATAGGACCGGGATGCGCTCGGTGCGGTGACCGCACCGACCGCCCGGTTCAGCTGCCGCCGGAACCCGAGCCGGCGCCAAAGTCCTCCGGGGAGATCTGGTCGAGGAACTCGCGGAACTTCTCGACCTCGTCCTCCTGCTCGTCGGGGATCTCGATGCCGACCTCGTCGAGCAGTTCCTCGGCACCGTAGATGGGAGCGCCGGTCCGGACGGCGAGCGCGACGGCGTCCGACGGGCGGGCGCTGACCACCCGGTCGTCGCCGAAGACGAGCTCGGCGATGTAGATGCCGTCGCGCATCTCGGTGATGTTGACGGCCTCCAGCGTGGCGCCCAGCGCCCGCACGACCTCCCGCAGCAGGTCGTGGGTCATCGGCCGGGCCGGCCGCACGCCCTGCTGCTCGAAGGCGATGGCCGCGGCCTCGACCGCACCGATCCAGATCGGCAGGTACCGCTCCCCCTGCGTCTCCTTGAGCAGCAGGATCGGCTGGTTCCCGGGCAGCTCCACCCGGACTCCGACGACTCGAAGCTCCTGCACGGTGCGGCTCCCTCCGCTGCGGCCCGAGGGTGCGGGCGGTGCGGTTGTGCGGCGTGGACGAAGGCTGGTGGACGGCGGGTGGCTGCTCGGCGGCCCGGGGCGCGCGGCGGGTCGCCGTCCCGGTGTCCTCACCGTACGCCGCCGTCAGGGGCGCAGGAGGTCGCGGAGCCGTGCCTCCAGCAGCGCCGTGTGCAGCCTCGCCGAGAGGCCGGCCAGCTCCCGCAGCTTCTCGGTCGCCCGGGTGCGGGCCTCCTCGGAACGGGCCCGCAGCACGGGTGCGACGACCTGCTCGACCAGGCCCGCCTCGCGGTCGGCGGCCGTGCGGTAGACGCGCAGGTGCCGGGGTTCGATCCCGTGCCGGGCCAGCCCCGCGGCGGCCCGGGCGACGGGCAGGTCGGCGACCGGGTGCCGGCCGTCGTCGTCCGGGGTGAGCAGGCCGAACTGCACGCAGTCGGCCAGCTGCCCGGGCTCCAGCCCGGCGGCGCGGGCGAACTCCTCGGGGGTCAGCGGCTGCTCCTGGCCCGCGCCGGGCGCCGGTGGGGGGACCGCCGCCGCGGCGGGCGGCGTGCCCGGCAGCGGCTCGCCCCGGTCGAGGGCGTCCAGGTGCTCCTTGATCACCCGCAGCGGCAGGTACTGGTCGCGCTGCGCGGCCAGCACGTACCGCAGCCGGCTCACGTCCGCCGAGGAGAACTTGCGGTAGCCCGACGGTGCCCGTCGGGGGTGCACCAGCTGCTCGCTCTCCAGGTACCGGATCTTGCTGATCGTCACGTCGGGGAAGTCGTCGCGCAGGACGGCCAGGACCTCCCCGATGGCCAACCGGGGAGCGTGCTCGTCGGCGGCGTCCCCGAGCGCGCCCTCGCGCGGCTCGGGCACCGCGGTCACGTGCCCTTCCCGCCGAGGGTCGCCGGGGCCGCCGGAGCGCGCGAGGGCGCGCGGAGGTCAGCCGTCCCGGCGCTGCCGCCGGTGGACGGCGCTCCGCCCGCCGGCTCCGCCCGTCCTGCTGCGGTGCCCATCGGTGCGCTCCGCGCGACGGGTCAGCGACCGGCCTGCTCGCCGGTGCGCGGACCGGTGAGGTAGACGAGCCGGAACTTGCCGATCTGCACCTCGTCGCCGCCGGCCAACGTGGCCACGTCGACCGGCTCGCGGTTGACGTAGGTGCCGTTGAGGCTGCCGACGTCGTGCACGGAGAACCCGCCGCCCTCGCGGTGGAACTCGACGTGCCGGCGGCTGACCGTGACGTCGTCGAGGAAGATGTCGCTGTCGGGGTGCCGGCCGGCGGTGGTGACGTCCTGGTCGAGCAGGAACCGGCTGCCGGCGTTGGGACCGCGCTTCACGACGAGCAGCGCCGAGCCTGCCGGCAGGGACTCGACGGCACCGGCGTGCGCGTCGGCCGGGGCCTCGGGCAGCTCGGTCTCGCCGGTGGGCGCCTCGTCACCGCCGATCTTGGGGATGACGCTGGTCGACTCGCCGACGCGCTCCTGTGCGAGCGCCGTGCCGCACTGTGCGCAGAAGCGACTGCCCTCGGGGTTCTCGTGGCCACATCGAGTGCAGTGCACGTCTGTCTCCTCCGTACGAGGGCCCGGATCCGGGCTTCGGGACGGCCGCGGGCGGCCGGCGGACGGCGGACCGGACGGCCCGCCGGGGGTCGGCCGCCACCCTAGGGGCGGACCGGGGTCATTCGATCAGCGGGCGGCCCGAGGGTCAACCGCACGTCGAGGGTCGGGGCTCTGGCCGGCCGGCCGGCCGCCGGCGGTCACCTGCCCGTGCCGAAGCATAGTGAGCGCCGCCGCCCGGACACCGGTGGGCGGCCCCGGTCACGAGGCGTCGACCAGCGCCTGGTAGGCGTCGGCGTCGAGCATCCCGGCGGTCGGGTCGCCGTCGTCGCCGGTCACGGTGATCTCCACCAGCCAGCCCTCGCCGTACGGGTCGGCGTTGATCGTCTCGGGCGCGTCGGCCAGCGCCGTGTTGATCGCGGCGACGACCCCCGCCACGGGCGCGTACACGTCCGACACGCTCTTGGTCGACTCGACCTCGCCCATCGGGCTGCCGGGCGACACCTCCTCGCCGACCTCCGGCAGCTGCACGAAGACGATGTCACCCAGGGCGTCCTGCGCGTGGTCGGTGATGCCGACCCGGACGACGGTCCCCGCCCCCTCGCTGCCCTGCACGAGCGCCCACTCGTGCTGGTCGGTGTAGCGGCGGTCGTCGGGCACCTCGGTGGGCATGCGGCGTCGTCTCCCGTCCTGTACGTCATGGAGCTGCACGGCTGGTCTCTCCGCGAGCGGCGGCTCAGTCCCCGGTCGCGGGCGCAGCGTATTGAGCCGTCTCCAGGGGCCGCAACGCGTCCACCTGCACGCTGTCGGACCGCGTGACCGTCACCGTGCCACCGCGCCCGGTGATCCGCTGCACGGCGCCGCCGGGGATGTTGAGCGCGGTCTCCATGAACTGCGGCGAACCGATGACGACGACCTCGTACGGCGCGGAGATCGGCCGTCCGTCCACCCGCAGCTCGCCGGGGCGGCCGGTGACCGCCGTGTCGACGCCCACCCGGGCGCCGTCGACCTGCATCGTCTCCGCGCCGGCGCCGCGGAGTTCCTGGACGACGTCGATGAGGTCGGCCACCCGGATCTCCCCGCGCGGGTCGCCGATGCTGACGCGCAGGCCCGGGCTCTGGGCGGCGACGGTGCCGGTGAGGATGCCGATGGCCTCGGCGCGCTCGCGGGCCACCTCCAACGCGGTGAGCGACCGGGTGTCGGAGGTGGTGAGCTGGGCGAGGGTGCTGCGCTGCTCGGCGATCTGCTGGCGCAGCCGGCTCTCCCGGTCGTCGAGCTCGTCGAGGATCCGGACGAGGTCCTCCTCCCGGGCGCCGGCCAGCACCTCCCCGGCGTCGGTCGTGCGGACCTGCACGGCGAGGGCGAATCCCAGCAGCAGGGTGAGGACGCCGATCAGCGCGGCGGCCCGCGGGTCGCGCCGCCGACGAGCGGCCGGGGCCGGCGCGGCCGCAGTGGGGACGGTGGTGGGCTCCTCCCCCGGTCCACCGCCGTCCGGTCGCCCGCCGTCCGGTCCGTCGCCGTCCGGTCGCCCGCCGTCCGGTCCGTCGCCGTCCGGTCGCCCGCCGTCCGGTCCGTCGCCGCCGGGTCCCCGACCGTCGGCGACCTCGCGGGCGGGAGCCTCGCCGGGCTCGGTGCCGGGCGCTCCGGCGGCCGGCGCACCGCTGGACCCGTCGCCGGGCGCGGGGAGCCGCCGCTCCCCGTCGGTACCGGAGGCCGGGCCGCCGTCGGCGGGCCGGCGCGGCTCGGGGACGTTCATGCCCGGAAGACGTGCCGCCGGATCGCGGCGGCGTTGCCGAAGATGCGGATGCCGAGGACGACGACGACGGCGGTCGACAACTGGGCCCCGACGCCGAGCTGGTCGCCGAGGAACACGATGAGCGCGGCGATGACGACGTTGGACACGAACGAGATCACGAAGACCTTGGCGTCGAAGATGCCGTCGAGCCGGGCGCGGAGGCCGCCGAAGACGGCGTCGAGGGCGGCGACGACGGCGATGGGCAGGTACGGCTGCAGCCACAGGGGCACGGTGGGGTCGAAGACCAGGCCGAGGAGGACGCCGAGCGCCAGGCCGATGATGGGGACCACGGCTCAACCCTCCGGTGAGGGGTCGGCGGCCGGGGGGTCGGCCGGCGAGGGGTCGGCGGCCGAGGGGTCGTCGACAGCGGCGCCGCTCGGCGGCACGGGCCGGGCGATGCGGAGCTCGGGGATGCCCGCGGCCGGCAGGCCGAGCTCGTCCTCCTGGGCGAAGTCGAAGCGCAGCCCGAACGTCTCGGAGATGACGGCCAGCGCACCCACCTCCGGGTTGGCGAGGAAGCCCTGCGACAGCCGACCCGGATCGCCGATCGCCCGGATCTCGTAGGGGTTGGTGACCGGCCGGAAGTCGACGAGCACCGCCTCCCCGGCGAAGCGGATCGCCGTGGTGGGGCCCAGCCGCTGGTCGTTGACGCTGACCGCCTCGGCACCCGCGGCCCACAGCGCGTTGACCACCAGCTGGAGGTCCCCGTCGCGCACGCGGCCACGGGGGTCCTCCTCGGCGGTGCCGCCGACCGGGTCGGCGTCGGCGTCGGCCTCGGCGTTGGCCAGGGTCACCAGCAGCCCCGGACCGGTGACCGGCACCGCGGCGGCGGCCGCCTCGAGGCGGGCGAGCTCCTCGAGGGCCTCCTGCCCCCCGGCCGAGGTGGCCAGCAGCTCCTCCCGGGTGTCGCCGACCCGGCCGCTCAGCTCGTCCAGCTGGGCGGCGAGGTCGTCGGTCACGGCGGACTCGCGCTCGATGTCGGCGACGAGCGCCGCCCGGATCTCCTCGCGGCCCTCCGCGCCGGCGGCGGCCTGGCTGTACGCGACCGCGACCAGCACACCCGCGGCCAGCATGGTCACCCCGGCCAGGACGCGGCCGCGCCACGGCGACCGCTGGGAGGGCACCCCCGCCGCGCGCGCCTCGGCCGCCTGCGCGTAGGCCGGGTCGAGTGTCTCCGCCAGCACCTGGTCGAGCAGCGAGGCACCGACCGACCGCAGCCCGCTGCCCCGCGGCGGGGCGGTCACGCCCCCTCCCGGCCGGCACCGGTCCGGCCCTGCATCGCCCCGCACCGGCGGGTCGACGGCGTCACGGGACCGCCCCCGCCGCGTCGGGCGGGCGCCGGCCGCGCAGGATGCCCAGCGCCTGGCCGGCGTAGAGGACACCGGAGAGCAGGTAGAGCGCGGCGCCCCAGATGGTCAGCGCCCAGGCGACCGGCTGGACGACGACCGCGACCGGCGCGGTGCCGTCGGCGAGCAGGAGCAGCGGGAAGGCGTACAGCATAATGAACGTCGCCGCCTTGCCCAGGTAGTGCACCTGCAGCGGCGGGCTGCCGCTGCGCCGGAGCAGCAGCAGCAGGACGCCGAGCGCGAACTCCCGCGCCACCAGGACGCCCACGAGCCACAGCGGCACCACCTCGCGCAGGGCCAGGGCGGTGAGCGCGGCGACGATGTACAGCCGGTCGGCGGCCGGGTCGAGCACCACCCCCAGCCGGCTGCGCTGGTTGAGCATCCGGGCGAGCTTGCCGTCGGCCCAGTCGCTGGCCCCGGCCAGGGCCAGCACGGTGATCGCCCAGCCGTCGGCGCGCGGGCCCAGCAGCAGCCACAGGAACAGCGGGACGCCGAGCAGGCGCAGCACCGACAGCGCGTTGGGCACCGTCAGCACGCGGTCGGCGACGGCAGCGTCCACCCGGGCGGACAGCGCGGTCGCGGACCACGGCCCGTTCGACGACGTCACGATCCCTCCCGCGCCCAGCACACCGCCTTCGAGGCTAGTGTCCCGCGTCGGGCCGTCCGCGCGACGCACCGGAGGCCGGGGCCGACGGTGGCGGGCCCCGGACGTCCGGCGCCCGGGTTCAGGCCGGCACGGCGGTGACCGACGGGGGCGCCGGTTCGTAACCCAGCGGGCGGCGGTCGAAACTGCCGGTGCCGTGGGTGACCGAGCGCAGCACGCCGGGGTAGGTGAGCAGTTCCACCTCGGGCACCTCGGCGCGCACGCGGGTGCGGTCGCGGTCGGGATCGGCCTCGCTGCCGGTGACGCGGGCCCGCCGGGCGGACAGGTCGCTCATGACGGCCCCGACGTACTCGGCGGGCACCACGACCTCGATCTCGCACCAGGGTTCCAGCACGCGGGTGCCCGCGGCGGCGGCGAGCTCGCGCAGCGCCAGCGCCCCGGCGGCCTGGAAGGCGGCGTCCGAGGAGTCGACCGAGTGCGCCTTGCCGTCGACGAGGGTGACGTGGACGTCGACGATCGGCCGGTCGCCGCTGATGCCCCGCTCGGCCTGGGCGCGGACGCCCTTCTCGACGCTGCCGTGGTACTGGCTGGGCACCGTCCCGCCGACGATGCGCTGCTCGAACACGATGCCCGAGCCGGGCGGGCCGGGTTCGGCCTCGACGACGACGATCGCGTACTGGCCGTGACCGCCGGACTGCTTGACGTGCCGGCCGGTCGCCGTGGCCGCGCCGGCCAGCGTCTCGACCATGGGGACGCGCACCGGCACCGTCTGCACGGTGACGCCGTGGCGGGTGCGGAGCCGGTCGAGCAGCACCTCGGCGTGCGCCTCGCCCACGCACCACAGCAGCAGCTGGCCGGTGTCCGGCCGGCGTTCCAGCCGCACGGTCGGGTCCTCGGCGACCAGCCGGCCCAGCGCGGTGGCGAGCCGGTCCTCGTCGGAGCGGGACGCGGCCTCCACGGCGACCGGGAGCTGCGGCGTGGGCAGGTCCCACGGCGGCACCAGCCGCGGGTCGTCCGGCGAGGAGAGCGTGTCGCCGGTCTCGGCGCTGCTGAGGCGGGCGACGGCGCAGATGTCACCGGCCGGGCAGGCCGCCACGGGGCGCAGCGCGGTGCCCAGCGGGGAGGACACCGCACCGATCCGCTCGTCCACGTCGTGGTCGGGGTGGCCGCGATCGGCGAGCCCGTGCCCGGAGACGTGCACCGGCACGTCCGGCCGCAGCGTGCCGGAGAAGACGCGCACCAGGGAGACGCGGCCGACGTAGGGGTCGGTCGTGGTCTTGACGACCTCGGCCACCAGCGGGCCGTCCGGGTCGCACGCCAGCGGCGGCGCGGGTGACCCGTCCGGGCGGGTGTCGCGCGGGCAGCCGTGCTCGAGGGGGGACGGGAACGCGGAGACGAGCAGGTCGAGCAGCTCGGGGACGCCGACGCCGGTGAGCGGGGCGACGCACAGGACGGGGTGGAAGTGGCCGCGGGCGACCGCCGTCTCCAGGTCGGCGACCAGATCGGCCACGGCGAGCTCGTCACCGGCGAGGTAGCGCTCCATGAGCGTCTCGTCCTCGCTCTCGCCGATGATGCCCTCGATCAGCTCCGCGCGGAGGCGGTCGGCGTCCGCGGCCGCGGTCGCCGCCTCGGGGTGCGGCTGGAGCAGCGACACCAGCCCGGTTACCGCCCCGTCGGCGCCGCGCTCGACGAGGTGCAGCGGGTGCACCCCCTCGCCCAGCATCATCTGGCAGAGCCGGACGGCGTCGTCGACGTCGGCGCGGGCGCGGTCGAGCTGGGTGATGACCACCGCTCGCGGCATGCCGACGGCGGCGCACTCCTGCCACAGCTGCACGGTGGCCGCGTCGACGCCGTTCACCGCGGAGACGACGAACAGCGCAGCGTCCGCGGCGCGCAGCCCGGCGCGCAGCTCGCCGACGAAGTCCGGCGAGCCCGGCGTGTCCAGCAGGGTGATGCGGTGGCCGTCGTGCTCGAGGGTGGCCACGCCGAGGGACACCGAGCGCTGCTGGCGGACCTCGACCTCCTCGGTGTCCAGGCAGGTCGTGCCGTCCTCCACCCGCCCGGCGCGGGGCAGGGCGCCGGCCGCGACCAGCAGGGCCTCGGCCAGCGTGGTCTTGCCCGCGCCCGCGTGGCCGACGAGGGCCACGTTGCGCACCTTGTCGGCGGGCCGCGGCGCCGGGGCCGCGGCGGTGTCCTTCGCCACGATGTCAGCCCCTCAGCCGCGTGAGGGGCCGGGCTCGACGACGGCCGCCGTGCCGGCCGGGTAGAAGAGCCCGGTGTGGCCGTCGGGCTCCCAGCGCACCCGGTAGGGCGGCCCGCCGCCGGGCTCGTGGCACTCGAGGATCGTCCCGGTGCGCTCCGGTTCCCCCTGGTGGGTCGAGCGGACGACGATCCTGTCCCCGACGTGAGCTTCCACGGCGACCTCCCGGCAGTGCTCCGAGCTGTGTTGTGGTTCACAGCCTGCCTGGGCGGCGGGGGACGATCAAGACCCCGGTACGGACGACGGACGCCGTCCGGCGCGCCCGGGCCCGACGCGCCGGACCCCCCACCCGCCGTCGGGTGGACGGCGACGCGGGCTCATCCCCAGGGTGCGCTGGTGTCGCGCGCGCAGACCGGGCAGGCGTGCTCGTCGCCGCCCTCCGGCGGCCAGTCGCCGACCACCACCTCCACCCGGGCTCCGCACTCGGCCCGGTAGGGGCCGTCCCGGCGGGCCGCCTTGGCCACGACGGCGTGCCGCTCCCCCACCGGGTTGCCGTCGCCGCCCGCGCGGCGGCCCACCACGT
Organism: Geodermatophilus sp. YIM 151500; assembly: GCF_025716945.1. Classification (GTDB taxonomy): domain Bacteria; phylum Actinomycetota; class Actinomycetes; order Mycobacteriales; family Geodermatophilaceae; genus YIM-151500. The sequence continues at coordinate 65,469 of NZ_JAOVZT010000003.1, read as the reverse complement.
ATTCGCTGCTCATGGCGGAGGCATACCAGACCGCGCCGTCCGGAGCCCGGTGGCAGACGGCCGCTCGGCCGGCCGGACACCCGGAGGAGCGGCCGGACCGTCCCGGCGGGGTGACTCGCAGGCCGGCGGTTCGGTGGATCCCCGCAGGGCAGCCGGACGCCGACCGACGCTCCCGCCCGCGCCCGCGACGGACCGGGACCCCGAGGGCCGCGTGCGGGGCGAACCGGTGAGCGATGCAAGCTCGCACGACGACGACACGGATCCCGAGGAGCGAGCATGTCCGAGACCACCCCCGGGCGGGGCGTCGGCGCCGGCGATCTCGACGGGCTCCGCGCACGCACCCGCGCGCTGTGCGCCCGGTTCCCCGACCAGTACTGGCGCGACACCGACCGCGACCGCCGCTATCCGCAGGACTTCGTCGACACACTGACCGCGTCCGGGCTGCTCGCCGTCCTGATACCCACCGCGTACGGCGGCTCGGGGCTGGGCGTGACCCAGGCGTCCGTGGTGATGGAGGAGATCAACCGGTCCGGCGGGCACTCGGCCGCCTGCCACGCGCAGATGTACACGATGGGCGCCCTGCTGCGGCACGGCAGCGACGAGCTGAAGGAGCGGTACCTCCCGCGCGTCGCCACGGGCGAGCTGCGGCTGCAGGCGTTCTCCGTCACCGAGCCGGCCGCCGGCTCGGACACCACCAGCATCGCCACCGCCGCGACCCGGGCCGGCGACGACTACGTCATCACCGGCCACAAGAATTGGACCAGCCGCATCCTGGAGTCCGACCTCGCGCTCGTCCTGGCCCGGACGAGCGATCGGGGCGCCGACCGGACGCGCGGGCTGACCCTCTTCCTCGTGGACCTGCGGCAGGTGCGCGCCGAGCAGCCGGCCACGCTCGAGGTCGTTCCCGTGCGCACGATGTTCAACTACGCCACCAACCAGGTCTTCTACCGGGGCATGCGCGTGCCGGCCGACCACGTCATCGGCGAGGTCGACGCCGGCTTCCGCTACGTCATCGACGGCTGGAACGCCGAGCGCATCCTGCTCGCGTCCGAGGCCATCGGGGATGGCTACTGGTTCATCCAGCGGGCCGTCGCCTACGCGAACGAGCGGGAGGTGTTCGGCCGTCGGATCGGCGCCAACCAGGGCGTCCAGTTCCCCCTGGCCGACGCCTACATGAAGGTGCGCGCGGCCGATCTGATGCGGTACGAGGCGGCCCGGCTGTTCGACGAGGGCAAGCCGTGCGGGGCCGAGGCCAACATGGCCAAGCACCTCGCGTCCGAGGCGAGCTGGGCGGCGGGCAACGCCGCGCTCGACACCCACGGCGGCAACGGCTTCGTCGACCAGTACGACATCGAACGCAAGTTCCGCGAGACCCGCATGTACCAGATCGCGCCGGTCAACAACAACCTCATCAAGGCCTTCGTGGCCACGAAGGTGCTCGGGCTCCCCCGCTCCTACTGAGCGGGACCGGACGCCACCTGCGCGTGGACGGGCCGGAGGCGCGCCGGTCGGCGAGCCGCACCCCGGTCGTCCGCCTCCTGCGTCGTCCGCCTCCGTCCGGTCCCCTCCGTGGCCGCGCCCCCGCACTTGACTCGTTCAAGAATGAGCGGGAGGCTGCTGGCATGGCCGACACGCTGGACCTGGAGCGCGCGCTGCGCGACGCCGGGCTGCGCGTCACCCGACCGCGCCTCGCGGTGCTGGAGGCCGTCCGTGCGCAACCGCACCTCGACACCAAGGCGCTCATCGGTGCGACGCGCGCCCGCCTCGGTGCGGTCTCGCACCAGGCGGTCTACGACGTCCTGCGCGCGCTCGTGGCCGCCGGGCTCGTCCGGGCCATCGAGCCGCAGGGCTCGGATGCCCGGTACGAGGCGCGCGTGGGCGACAACCACCACCACGTCGTCTGCCGCGGTTGCGGCGCCATCGCCGACGTCGACTGCACCACCGGTGCGGCCCCTTGCCTGATCCCCGCGGACGACGCCGGCTTCGTGGTCGACGAGGCCGAGGTCATCTTCTGGGGCACCTGCCCCTCCTGCGCGGCCGGCTAGGTCGGCCCCGCTCCTCCTGTCCCATCCGTACCGTCCCGCAGCACAGGAAGGTTCGTCGTGACCGAGTACGACAAGACCCGGACCGAGAGCACCAGCGAGAGCGAGAACCCGGCGATCCCGTCGCCGACCCAGGTGACCAACCGCCGGCCCCAGAGCAACCGGGACTGGTGGCCCAACCAGATCGACCTGTCGGTGCTGAACAAGCCCTCGAAGGACTCCGACCCGCTCGGCGAGGACTTCGACTACAAGGCCGAGTTCGCGAAGCTGGACGTCGAGGAGCTGAAGCGCGACCTCGTGCAGGTCATGCGCACGTCGCAGGACTGGTGGCCGGCCGACTGGGGCCACTACGGCCCGCTGTTCATCCGCATGTCCTGGCACGCGGCCGGCACCTACCGGATCGCCGACGGCCGCGGCGGCGGAGGGGACGGCGCCCAGCGCTTCGCGCCCCTCAACAGCTGGCCGGACAACGCGAACCTCGACAAGGCCCGGCGCCTGCTGCTGCCGATCAAGCAGAAGTACGGCCGCAAGCTCTCCTGGGCCGACCTGCTCGTCCTCGCCGGCAACGTGGCGCACGACGACATGGGCCTGCCGACCTTCGGTTTCGGCTTCGGCCGCGAGGACGTCTGGCAGCCCGAGGAGGTCTTCTGGGGGCCGGAGGACACCTGGCTCGGCGACGAGCGCTACAGCGGCGACGCCCCCCTCGAGCTCGAGGGCGCGCTGTCCAACGTGACCATGGGGCTGATCTACGTCAACCCCGAGGGCCCGATGGGCCAGCCCGACCCGGCCCGGTCGGCCCACGACATCAAGGTGACCTTCCGCCGGATGGGCATGACCGACGAGGAGACCGTCGCCCTGATCGGTGGCGGCCACACCTTCGGCAAGACGCACGGCGCGGGCAACCCCGACCTCGTCGGTCCGGAGCCCGAGGGCTGCCCGGTCCACGGCAACGGCATCGGCTGGATCAGCCAGCACGGCACCGGCAAGGGCGCCGACGCGATCACCAGCGGCCTGGAGGGCGCCTGGACCCCGACGCCGACGACGTGGGACAACTCCTACTGGGAGACCCTCTTCGGCTACGAGTGGGAGCTCACCGAGAGCCCGGCCGGCGCCAAGCAGTGGAAGCCCAAGGACCCCGAGGCGCAGGAACTCGTCCCCGACGCGCACATCGAGGGCAAGAAGAACCCGCCGATGATGGCGACGACCGACCTCGCCCTCAAGGTCGACCCCGACTTCCGCCGGGTGGCGGAGCGCTTCCGCGACGACCCGGACTACTTCGCCGACCAGTACGCCCGCGCCTGGTTTAAGCTGCTGCACCGCGACATGGGCCCGAAGGCCCGCTACCTCGGCCCGGACGTGCCCGGCGAGGACCTGATCTGGCAGGACCCGGTCCCCGCGGTCGACCACGAGCTGGTGGGCGACGCGGAGATCGCCGACCTCAAGCAGCGGCTGATCTCCTCCGACCTGACCGTTCCCCAGCTGGTGCACACGGCCTGGTCGGCCGCGGCGTCGTACCGCGGCACCGACAAGCGCGGTGGCGCCAACGGCGGCCGGCTGCGCCTGGAGCCGCAGCTCGGCTGGCCGGTCAACGAGGGTGTCCGCGACGTCCTGCCGGTGCTCGAGCGGGTGAAGGCCGACTTCGAGCAGCAGACCGGCAAGCGGGTCTCGCTCGCCGACCTCATCGTGCTCGGCGGCAGCGCGGCGGTCGAGAAGGCCGCCGCGGACGCCGGCGTCGCCGTCACGGTGCCCTTCCACCCCGGCCGCACCGACGCCTCGCAGGAGCAGACCGACGTGGAGAACTTCGGCTGGCTCGAGCCGCAGGCCGACGGCTTCCGCAACTGGATCACCCCGGGCAGCAAGCTCGCGCCCGAGACGCTGCTGGTCGACCGCGCCTACATGCTCGAGCTGACCGCGCGGGAGATGACCGTCCTGCTGGGCGGCCTGCGGGTGCTCGGCGCCACCACCGGCGGCGCTCCGCACGGGGTGTTCACCGACCGACCCGGTGTCCTGTCGCAGGACTTCTTCCGCAACCTGCTGGACCTGGGCATCTCCTGGCGGACCTCGGTAGACACCGAGGGCGTCTACGAGGGCCTGGACGCCGACGGGAACGTCGTCCGCACCGCGACCGCGGCCGACCTCGTGTTCGGCTCGAACTCCATCCTGCGCGGCATCGTGGAGGTCTACTCCTCCGACGACGCGCAGGAGAAGTTCGTGCACGACTTCGCCGAGGCGTGGGTGAAGGTCATGGAGCTCGACCGCTTCGACCTGCGGTAGACGCCCCCTGCCCGAACGCCCCGGCCCGCACCGTGCGGGCCGGGGCGTTCGCGCTCCGTGCCGTCGGTCCCGTGCGCCGGGGTGCGTGCGCTCCCGGGCGAGCGCCTCACGCGGCGGTCACCCCGTCGGGCACAGCCTCCTGCGTGGCTGCACCGACGCGGCCACCACTCACGATCGCGAAGGGCGAGGGGCTCTGACCGCCCCGGCCCCAGGCTCTCCCGACTCGGGCCACACGCCGACGAGCATCATCAACGCGTCCGCCAGTTCGTCCAGCGCACGCTCGAGCGCCGCGCCCTTCTTGTGCGAACACCAGAGTGGTGCCTGGGACATCGCCGCGTGCATGCAGCGAAGCGTCGTCTCCACGCTCGCGACGGTGAAGTCACCGCTGGCCACGCCCTCCTCGACGACCCGCCGGAACAGCGCGTTGTGCTCTCGACGGAGTGCCTCGATCCGCTGCCGCTGCGGCTCCGGCCAGTTGCGAGGCACGAGGTAGAGGCGGAGGACGCCGGGATACTCCCGGACCGCGATGTCGACGTGCTCGCGGATGAGCGCGCGCAGCCGGTCGGCGGGTGATCCGTCCCGCGCCTCGGAGAGCCGCTCGAGGCGCTCGGTCCACTCCTTCCCCAGCGTCTCGATCGCCGCGGTGACCAGCTCGTCCTTGCTGGCGAAGTAGTAGTAGAGCGACCCCTTGGTGACGTCGAGCCGCTGGGCGACGTCCTCGAGGTTGGCCCCGTCGTAGCCCCGTTCGCCGAACAGCTCGGCGGCGGTTCTGAGGATCTCCTGGATCCGCCGTCCCCGCTTCCGCTCGACCCGGCCCGGCTCGACCTGCTCGCTGGTCATCTCGCCACCTCCGGCAGCAGTCTGCCAGTTCCTGACTCCCGAGTCGAATTTCGACCCGCGGTCTTGACCGAGGAGTCAAAGTTTGTCACCGTGGTCAGGACACGTCGGAGACCAGGAGGCCGGGACATGAGTGACTTCGAGGACGTCGACTACGCGGTCGAAGGACCGACGGCCGTCATCACGATCGATCGTCCGGAGCGTTACAACGCCTTCCGCGGCAGGACGGTCGAGGAGCTGATCAAGGCATTTCGCACGGCATGGGCCGACCGGACGGTGCAGGCGGTGATCCTCACCGGTGCCGGGGAGAAGGCGTTCTGCACCGGCGGCGACGTCAAGCAGCGCGCCGAGACCGGCGACTACGGGCCGACCGAGAGCGGCATGTTCGAGATCGGCTACCTGCACAAGCTGATCCGGGACATCCCCAAGCCGGTCATCGCCGCCGTCAACGGGGTCGCGGTGGGCGGCGGACACGTGCTGCACGTGCTGTGCGACCTGTCCATCGCCTCGGAGACCGCGCGCTTCGGCCAGGCCGGCCCCCGGGTCGGGTCCTTCGACGCGGGGTTCGGCTCCGCCTACCTGGCCCGCGTCGTCGGGGAGAAGAGGGCGCGGGAGATCTGGTACCTGTGCCGGCAGTACGACGCCCACACCGCGGAGCGCTGGGGCCTGGTGAACAAGGTGGTCCCGGCCGCGGAGCTGCTCGACGAGGCCAAGGCATGGGCCGCCGAGATCGCGGCGAAGAGCCCGACCGCCATCCGGTTCCTCAAGCAGTCGTTCAACGCCGACACCGACCACCAAGCGGGCTTGAGCAACCTCGCGATGTCCGCCCTCGACCTCTACGCCGTCTCCCCCGAGGGGATGGAGGGGGCGACGGCGTTCGCGGAGAAGCGCAGTCCCGACTTCGCCAAGCACGTCGTCTCCCACTGAGCGCCGGACGACGACCATGGACTTCGCACTCAGCGCCGAGCAGCAGGAGTACCGCGACGGGGCCCGCGCGATCGCGGTGACGAGGCTGCTTCCCGAGTACCGGGGGCGGGAGCGGGCCGGCCGGATCGAGCCCGAGCTCCGGCGCGAGCTCGGCGCGCTGGGCCTGATCGCCCCCGAGATCCCGGAGGCGCTCGGCGGCCGGGGCATGGACCGGGTGACCTCCGGTGCCGTGACCGAGGAGATCGGGCGCGGCGACATCAACGTCGCCTACCTGCAGGTGGTCGGCTCCCTGGTCGCCCAGATCCTGGCCGGGAACGCCACGCCGGACCTCGCTCGCGAGTGGGTGCCGCGGATCTGCAGCGGCGAGGAGATCGTCGGCATCGGGCTGACCGAGCCGCACGCCGGCTCCGACGCCGGGATGCCCCGGCTCACCGCGAAGCGGGACGGCGACGACTGGGTGCTCGACGGCGTCAAGTCGCTGTCCTTCGGCCGCGACGCCGCCGCGGTCGTGGTCTTCGCCCGCACCGGCCCCTCGGAGGCGCGCGGCAAGGACATCAGCGCCTTCCTGGTCCCGCTCGACCTGCCGGGTGTCACCCGGGAGCCGTTCTCGGACATGGGGACGACGGCGGTCGGCCGCGGCGCCGCGCACTTCGACGGCGTGCGCGTCCCGGCCGGTCACCTGCTGGGCGAGGCCGGGAGTGGCTTCACCCAGGTCATGCAGGGCTTCGACTTCAGCCGGGCGCTGATCGGTCTGCAGTGCGTCGGTTGCGCCCAGCAGACCGTCGACGAGACGTGGGAGCACGTCAGCACCCGGCAGGCGTTCGACCGGCCGCTGTCCACGAACCAGGGCGTCGCGTTCCCGCTGGCCGAGGCCGAGACGCTGCTGACGGCGGCCCGGCTGCTCTGCTACCACACCCTGTGGCTGAAGGACGCCGGTCTTCCGCACACCTCGCAGGCGGCGATGAGCAAGTGGTGGGCGCCGAAGACCGCCTACGACGTCATCACCCAGTGCCTCCTGCTGCACGGCCAGTACGGCTACCGGACCGAGCTGCCCGTCCAGCAGCGCCTGCGGGACGTCCTCGGCCTGCAGATCGGCGACGGCACCGCCCAGATCATGAAGCTCGTCATCGCCCGGCAGCGCCTGGGCCGCGAGCTCGCCCCCTGAATCCCGACACAGGTGAAAGGCACCGCCATGGGAAAGCTCGACAGCAGGGTCGCCATCGTGACCGGCGCCGGCCAGGGCATCGGCCGGGCCATCGCGGAGAAGCTCGCCACCGAGGGCGCCACCGTCATCGTCACCGACGTCAACGAGGCGACGGCGACGGAGACCGCCGAGGCGATCGGCGACGGGGCGATCGGCATCCGCACCGACGTCACCTCGCCGGAGTCGGTGAACGCGATGGTGGGCCAGGTCAGGGCGCAGTTCGGCCGGATCGACGTGCTGGTCAACAACGCCGGCTGGGACAAGGTCGGTCCGTTCGTCGACTCCGATCCGGCCGACTGGGACCGGATCGTCCAGATCAACCTCTACGGCGTCCTCAACACCTCCAAGGCGGTCCTGCCGGTCATGGCCCAGCAGGGATCGGGGTCAGTGGTGAACCTGGCCTCGGACGCCGGCCGCGTGGGTTCCTCCGGGGAGGCGGTGTACTCCGCGGCCAAGGGCGGTGTCATCGCGTTCACCAAGGCGACCGCCCGCGAGATGGCCCGCTCCCGGGTCAACGTCAACTGCCTCTGCCCCGGGCCCACCGACACCGCCCTGTTCGCCTCCGTGGGTGGCGACGACCCGAAGCTGCGGGAGGCGCTGACCAAGGCCATCCCGTTCCGCCGCCTCGGCCAGCCCGCCGACCTGGCCAACGCCGTCGCCTTCTTCGCCTCCGACGAGGCCTCCTACATCACCGGGCAGACCGTCAGCGTCAGCGGCGGCCTGACCATGAGCTGACAGGGACGCACCCGCCATGGCCCTCGAGACGATCCTCAGCCGCGAGCGCACCGACCTGCACACCCGCGACGGTTTCTGGGTGGACCGCACGATCACCGACCATCTCGACGAGGCAGCCGCCGCCACCCCGGACAGGGTCGCCTTCATCGACGCACGCCGGCAGATCACCTACGCCGAGCTCCGCCGCGAGGTCGACCGCTGCGCCCTCGGGCTGCTCGAGCTCGGCATCCGCCCCGGTGACGTCGTGTCCTTCCAGCTGCCCAACTGGATCGAGTGGGTGGTACTGCACTACGCCGCCACCCGGATCGGGGCGATCAGCAACCCGCTGATCCCCATCTACCGGGAGCGGGAGGTCGGCTTCATGGTCGGCCTGGCCCGCTCGAAGGTCATCGTCGTGCCGTCGGAGTTCCGAGGCTTCGACCACCCGGGCATGGTGGACAAGCTGCGGGTGGACTGGCCCGCGCTCGAGCACGTGCTCGTCGTGGACGGCTCCCCCGGCCAGGGCACGCAGTCCTGGGCCGAGTTCATGGCGACGCCCTGGGAGGAGCGTCGCGATCCGGCCGGGCTGGCCGAGCTGCGGCCCGACCCGAACGAGGTCACCGTGCTGATCTTCACCTCGGGCACCACGGGCGAGCCGAAGGGCGTGATGCACACCCACAACACCTTGGTGGCCGCGAACCACCCGCTGCCGGAGCGGCTCGGCATCACGTCCCACAGCGTGGTCCACATGGCGTCGACGCTGGCGCACCTCACCGGCTTGCTGTACGGAGCTCGGCTGCCCGTGCAGAACGGTGCGACCGGCGTCCTCCAGGACGTCTGGGACCCGGTGCGGTTCGTCGAGCTCGTCGAGCAGCACGGGATCACCTACACCTCGGCCGCCACCCCCTTCCTCCACGACCTGCTCGCCGCGCCGAACCTTGCCCAGCACGACGTCTCGTCGCTCGTGCGGTTCTGCTGCATGGGCGCGCCGATCCCGCGGGCGATGGTCCGTGCGGCCCGCCGGGAGCTGCCCGGCCTGGTGGTGCTCGGCGGATGGGGGCAGACCGAGGACGCGCTGGTCACCCTCGGCATCCCCGGCGACCCGGACGAGAAGCTGATCGACACCGACGGCCACCCGTGGCCCGGCATGCAGATCCGGGTGGTCGACGACAGCGGCGCCGAGCTGCCTCCCGGCGTCGACGGCCGGCTGCAGGTGACCGGGCCGTTCCTGTTCGTCGGCTACGCGGAACGGCTGGAGATGACGCGGGCGCTCTTCGACGGCGAATGGTTCGACACGGGCGACCTCGCGCACATCGACGCCGAGGGCTACCTCAGCATCTCCGGCCGGACCAAGGACGTGATCATCCGCGGCGGGGAGAACATCCCGGTCGCCTACGTCGAGAACGTGCTCTACGAGCACCCGCAGATCCAGGAGGTCGCGGTCGTCGGCGTGCCCGACCCGCGGCTGCAGGAACGCGCGTGCGCCTGCATCGTCCCCATCGCGGATGCGGATCTCACCCTCGACGACCTCAAGGCGTTCCTCGCCGAGAAGGGGGTGGCCAAGCAGTACTGGCCCGAGCGTCTGGAGATCCGCTCGGAGCTGCCGCGAACGCCCAGCGGCAAGATCCAGAAGTTCCGCCTCCGCGAGGAGATCGGGGACGGGGCGTGAGCGCCGCCTACCTGGTCGCCGGGGCACGCACCCCGATCGGCCGCTACGGCGGCGGGCTGGCGCCGGTCCGGCCGGACGACCTCGCCGCCCACGTGATCCGGGCGCTCGTCGATCGCCTGCCGTCGGTCGACTGGGCCGCGGTCGACGACGTCGTCCTCGGCTGCGCCAACCAGGCCGGCGAGGACAACCGCGACGTCGCCCGGATGGCGGCACTGCTCGCGGAGCTGCCGGTCGACGTGCCCGGGGTGACGGTCAACCGGCTGTGCGGGTCGGGGCTCGACGCGGTCGCGCTCGCGGCCCGCGCAGTCCGCTCCGAGGAGGCCGATCTGGTCGTCGCCGGCGGGGTGGAGAGCATGAGCCGCGCCCCGTTCGTGCTCCCGAAGGCGCCCGCCCCGTGGTCCCGCACCACCGAGATGCACGACACCACGATCGGGTGGCGCTTCGTCAACCCGCGGATGCAGCGCCTCCACGGCACCGACTCGATGCCCGAGACCGCGCAGACCGTCGCCGACGAGCACGGCGTCTCCCGCGAGGACCAGGACGGGTTCGCGTTCCGCTCCCAGGAGCGCGCCGCCCGGGCGATCCGCTCCGGGCGGCTGGGCCGGGAGATCGCGCCGGTCCCGGTCCCGCAACGGCGGGGGGAGCCGGTGACGGTGGACGCCGACGAGCACCCCAGACCGACGTCGCCGGACGCTCTGGCGAAGCTGCCGCCGATCACACCCGGCGGCAGCGTCACCGCCGGGAACGCCTCCGGGGTGAACGACGGCGCGGTGGCGCTGCTCGTGGCGTCCGACCGCGCGGTCGACCGGTACGGGCTGGAGCCGCTCGCCCGGGTCCACGGTGCCGCAGTCGCCGGCGTGCCGCCGCGGGTGATGGGCCTCGGTCCGGCGCCGGCCACCCGGAGGCTCCTCGACCGGGCCGGGCACGGGGTCGCCGACGTCGACGTCGTCGAACTCAACGAGGCGTTCGCCGCGCAGGCCCTCGCCGTCCTGCGGCTGCTCGGCCTGCCCGACGACGCCGAGCACGTCAACCCCAACGGCGGCGCGATCGCCCTCGGCCACCCGCTGGGCGCCAGCGGCGCCCGGCTGGCGCTGACCGCCGCCCTGGAGCTGCAGGAGAGGGACGCCCGCCGCGCCCTCGTCACCATGTGCGTCGGCGTCGGGCAGGGCATCTCCGTCCTGCTCGAGGCCGCCTGAGACAGGAGACCGCGATGACCGACCTGGCCCACGACTACCTCGACCTGGACAGCCTCCTCTCAGCGGACGAGCTCGAGCTGCGGGCGCGGGTCCGCTCCTTCGTCGACGAGCGCATCCGGCCGGACGTCGCCCGGTGGTACGAGGCCGCGCACTTCCCGCGCGAGCTCGTCAAGGAGATGGGCGCGCTCGGCCTGCTCGGCATGCACCTGCGCGGCTACGGCTGCGCAGGCCGCAGCGCCGTCGAGTACGGGCTGGCCGCCCTGGAACTGGAGGCCGGCGACTCGGGGCTGCGCACGTTCGTCAGCGTCCAGGGCTCGCTGGCGATGAGCGCGATATCGAAGTTCGGCTCCGAGGAGCAGAAGCAGCGGTGGCTGCCGGGCATGGCCGCCGGGGAGCTGATCGGCTGCTTCGCGCTGACCGAACCGACCGCGGGCAGCGACCCGGCGAGCATGCTCACCCGCGCCGTCCGCGTCGGCTCGGGCTGGGTGCTCGACGGCGCCAAACGGTGGATCGGCCTGGCCTCCCTCGCCGACGTCGCCGTCGTCTGGGCGAGGACCGACGCCGGCGTCCGCGGATTCCTCGTCCCGACGGCGACCCCTGGCTTCACCGCCACCGCGATCGAACCGAAGCTGAGCATGCGGGCGTCCATCCAGTGCGACATCACCCTCAACGACGTCCGGCTCCCCGCCGAGGCCGTGCTGCCGGGCGTCACGGGCCTGCGCGGCCCCTTCACCTGCCTCGACGAGGCCCGCTACGGGATCATGTGGGGCGCCATGGGCGCAGCCCGCGACGCCTACGAGACCGCGCTGGCCTACGCCCTGCAGCGCCGCCAGTTCGACGCCTCGCTCGCAGGCTTCCAGCTGACCCAGCAGAAGCTCGTCGACATGGTGGTCGAGATCCAGAAGGGCATGCTGGTCGCCCTGCACACCGGCCGGCTCAAGGACGCGGGACGGCTGCGGCCGGAGCAGATCTCCCTCGGCAAGCTCGACAACGTCCGCAGCGCGATCGCCATCTGCCGCGAGGCACGCACCATCCTCGGTGGCAACGGCATCACGCTGGACCACTCCCCCCTGCGGCACGCCAACAACCTGGAGAGCGTCCGCACCTACGAGGGGACCGACGAGATGCACACGCTGATCATGGGCCGGGCCATCACCGGCATCCCCGCCTTCGCCCCCGGGCGGCCGTCATGAGCCACCCGACGCTGACCGTCGAGGTCTCCGACCGGCTCGCCGTCGTCACCATCAACCGGCCCGAGCTCCGCAACGCCCTGAGCCGGCAGGTGCTCGCCGACCTGCAGGACGTGCTCGCGGTGCTCCGCGACGACGACGAGGTGGGCGCCGTCGCCTTCACCGGAGCCGGGGACAAGGCCTTCGTGGCCGGTGCCGACATCTCGCAGCTGCAGGGATACACGCTGCACACCGGGCTCGAGGGCGCGATGCAGCGGCTCTTCGACGAGATCGAGGCCTTCGACAAGCCCACCATCGCGGCCGTCAACGGCTTCGCGCTCGGCGGCGGCTGCGAACTGGCGATGTCCTGCGACATCCGCATCGCCGCCGACACGGCTCGCTTCGGCCTGCCGGAGACCAACCTGTCGGTGCTCCCCGGGGCCGGCGGTACCCAGCGCCTGGCCCGGCTGGTCGGCACCGGGCGGGCGATCGAGATGGTCCTCTCCGGACGCTTCCTCGCCGCCGCCGAGGCGCGCGAGATCGGACTGGTCACCACCGTCGTCCCGCAGCCGGAGCTGCTCCCCGCGGTGCGCGCGCTCGCCGACCGGATCCTCGCCAAGGGCCCGCTGTCGGTGCGGCTGGCGAAACTCGTGATCCGCGCCGGCATGGACGCCGACCAGCGCACGGGCCTGGTCGTCGAGCGGCTGGCGCAGGCCCTGCTCTACACCACGGACGACAAGCGCGAAGGGGCGACGGCCTTCCTGGAGAAGCGCCCGGCCGCCTTCCGGGGCAGGTGAGGGCCGTGGCGGTACCGACCACCGATCCCGTTCGGCGGATCCTCGTCGTCGGCTCGGGCACGATGGGATCGCAGATCGCGGCGCTCTGCGCGCTCGCCGGATACGTCGTCACCGCTTTCGACGTCGAGCAGGACGCGCTCGACCGCGCCGCCGGTCGGCTGCGCGACCTGCTGGCGCGCGACGTTGCGAAGGGCCGTCGGCAGCAGTCGGACGTCGACGCGGCGCTCGGCCGGCTCGCGTTCAGCGCAGAGCTCGACCCCGCGGCGAGCACCGCCGACTTCGTCATCGAGGCCGCCGCGGAGAAGCTCGACGTGAAGCGGGACATCTTCGCCCGCCTCGACGCGACCGCCCCGGCGCACGCGGTGCTGGCGACGAACTCCTCGGCGATCGTCTCCTCGCAGCTGGCCGGCGCGACCGCCCGACCCGACCGGGTGTGCAACATGCACTTCTTCAACCCGGCGCTGGTCATGCGCTGCGTGGAGGTCGTCGGCGGTCCGCAGACGTCGCCGGACACCATCGCCACCACCGTCGGCCTGGCTCGCGCCCTCGGCAAGGAGCCGGTCCTCCTGGCCAAGGAGATCCCCGGCTTCGTGGCCAACCGCATCCTCAACGCGGTCCGCGACGAGGCGCTCTTCCTCCTCGAGGAAGGAGTCGCCTCGGTGGAGGCGATCGACACCGCCTGCCGCACCGCGCTCGGCTACCCGATGGGGCCTTTCGAGCTCATGGACCTCACCGGGATCGACATCGGCTACCACGCCAAGCTGGCCCGTCACGCGGTGTCCGGCGACCCGCGCGACCTGCCGAGCCGCACGCTCACCCGCCTGGTCGAACGCGGCGAGCTCGGCCGCAAGACCGGCACGGGGTTCTACCGCTACGACGAGGAGGGCCGCCGGCACACCCGGCCGGCTCACGGGACGGATGCGCCATGACCGCTGTCGAGGTGTCCGCGAGCGCCGACTACTACCTGGTGGACGACCTGCTCACCGATGAAGCCCGCACGGTCCGCGACCGGGTCCGTGCCTTCGTGGACCGCGACGTGCTCCCGATCATCAACGGCTACTGGGACCGCGCCGCCTTCCCCTTCGAACTGGTGCCCAGGATCGCCGAGCTCGAGATCATCGGCAGCACGATCGAGGGGTACGGGTGCCCCGGCCTGTCCCGGCTGGCGGCCGGCATCGCCACGCGCGAGATGTCCCGCGGCGACGGCAGCGTCAACACCTTCATCGGCGTGCAGTCCGGCCTGTCCATGGGCTCGATCGCCATGCTCGGCAGCGAGGAGCAGAAGCAGCGCTGGCTGCCCGGCATGGCCGCCCTGGAGAAGATCGGCGCCTTCGCGCTCACCGAGCCCGACCACGGCTCCGACTCCGTGAGGCTGGAGACGACCGTCCGCCGGGACGGCGACCACTGGGTCCTCGACGGCGCCAAGCGCTGGATCGGCAACGCCAGCATCGCCGACGTGGTCGTCGTCTGGGCCCGCGACGTCGCCGACGGCCGCGTCAAGGCCGTCGTGGTGGAGAAGAACCCCGACGGCAGCTACCCCGACGGATACTCCGCCGAGCTGATCACCGGCAAGATCGGCAAGCGCGCCGTCTGGCAGCCGGACGTCGTCCTCCGCGACGTGCGAGTGCCGCTGGAGAACAAGCTGCCCGGCGCCGAGTCGTTCCGTGCCGCTACGCAGGTGCTGACCGCCACTCGCGGTGGTGCGGCGTGGGAATCCCTCGGCCACGCCATCGCCGCCTACGAGCTCGCCCTGGCCCATGCGCTGTCGAGGACCCAGTTCGACCGACCGATCGCCAGCTTCCAGCTGGTGCAGCACAAGCTCGCCGGCATGCTCGCCGAGATCACGTCGATGCAGCTGTACTGCTTCCGGATGGCCGAGCTGCAGGAGCAGGGCAAGTGGACCGGCCCCATGGCGTCCCTGGCGAAGATGAACCACGCCCGCAAGGCCCGCCAGGTCTGCCTCGACGCCCGCGACATCCTCGGCGGCAACGGCCTCCTCGTCGACCACCACGTCGCCCGTCATCTCACCGACATGGAGGTCGTGCACACCTACGAGGGGACCGACAGCATCCAGTCGCTCATCGTCGGGCGGGACATCACCGGCATCCCGGCCTTCTCCTGACACCTGCTCCCGAGGCCCCCGCCTGCTCCCGAGGCCCCCGCCGGCTGGACGCGGTCGTTCGGAGCTCGACCGGGCACCTCGTGATCGGGACCCCCGCTGTGCCGACGCGTGGCCCTCGTCGTCCGCCGCGGTGATCCCGCAGCCGCGCCAGGGGGTCGCCGAGCGCGTCGAGCCGGTCCGGGGAACCGTCCGTCGCCCCCGGATCGCGCCGGGGTGCGCCGACCGGTAGGACAGGGGCCGGACGCCGGCCCGGCGTCCCTCCCCTTCCCGGACGACGCGAGCGAGGACCGTACGTGGCCGCCCCGACCCTCGACACCGACCCGTGGCTCGTCCGCGAGCCGCACGTGGACCCCGACGCGCTCGCCGTCGCCGAATCCCTCTTCAGCCTCTCCAACGGGTACCTCGGCATCCGCGGCACGCTCGACGAGGTCGAGCCCTCCGCCATGCGCGGCACCTACCTGTCCGGCGTCCACGAGACGCATCCGCTGTCCTATCCCGAGGGCGGCTACGGGCACCCCGAGGAGGGGCAGGCGATGCTCACCGTCGCCGACGGCACGCCGCTGCGCCTGCTCGTCGACGGTGTCCCGCTCGACGTGCGCGAGGCCCGGCCGCAGGTCCACGAACGCACGCTGGACCTGCGCGCCGGTACCCTCGACCGCCGCCTGTGCTGGACGGCGCCGTCGGGCACGACGCTGGAGGTGTCCTCGCGGCGGCTGGTCCACCTCGTGGAGCGCTCGGTCTGCGCCGTCCGGTACGAGGTCCGCGCCCTGGACGGGCCCGCGCACGTCCTCGTCCGGTCCGAGCTCGCCGCCGGGGAGGTCACGCCGGCGGGCGTCGACAACGACGACCCGCGCGTCGCGGAGTGCCTGGACCAGGCCTTCGAGCCGCGCGCGCAGATCGGCGACGAGCACGGCGGCGCCCTGGTGGAGCGGACGCGCCGGTCGGGCATCACGATCGCCACCGCGGTCGGCCACGAGGTCGACGGCGGGCGGGTGAGCCCGCACGTCGACCAGCAGCACGTCGTCGTCACGATCGCCGCCGACCTGCTCCCCGGGCAGACCCTCACGATCGTCAAGGCCGTCGGGTACAGCTGGTCGTACGACGCCGGGTCCGACTCCGTCCTCGGGGAGGCCTCGGCAGCCGTGAGTTCCGCCCTCGACCTGGGATGGGAGGGGTTGCTCGCCGGTCAGCGCGCCGCGCTCGACGAGCTGTGGGCGACGGCGGACGTGGAGGTCGACGGCGATCCCGAGCTGCAGCAGGCGCTGCGCTACGCCGTCTTCCAGCTGCACTCCTCCGCCGCCTGCATCTCGAACGCCCCCGTCGGCGCCAAGGGGTTGACCGGCGTGGGGTACAGCGGCCACACCTTCTGGGACGTCGAGGGGTTCGTGCTACCCGCCCTGGCGCTGCTGCGCCCGGACGCGGCGGCACGCCTGCTGCGGTGGCGCTCCGCCACGCTCGACCTCGCCCGCGAGCGTGCCCGGACGTTGGGGCTGGCGGGCGCGTGCTTCGCGTGGCGCACGATCAGCGGGCGCGAGGTCTCCGCGTACTGGCCGGCGAGCACGGCGGCGATGCACGTCAACGCCGACATCTCCCGCGCCTTCTGGCTCTACCGGAACGTCACCGGCGCCGACCTCGTCTCCGTCGGGGGCCTCGGCGTGCTCGTCGAGACGGCGCGGCTGTGGATGTCCATCGGCCACGAGGACGCAGCCGGCGGCTGGCACCTGTTCGGCATGACGGGGCCGGACGAGTACACGGGGATCGTGGACGACAACGTCTTCACCAACCTCATGGCCCGGCGCAACCTCCGGTGGGCCGCCGACGCGTGCCAACGGCTGCAGGCGCGCGCGGCGGAGCTGGGCGTCGACACGACCGAGATCGCCGCCTGGCGGGCCGCGGCGGCGGCGGTGCACGTCCCGTGGGACGAGGGTCTGCGGGTGCACCCGATGAACGCGAACTTCACGACCTACCGGGAGTGGGACTTCGAGGACGGACGCGACGCCTACCCGGTCCAGGAGCACCAGCACTACGCCACCTTCTACCGGCGGCAGGTGCTCAAGCAGGCCGACCTGGTCCAGGCGCTGTGGTGGTGCCGCGACGACTTCACGGCCGAGGAGGTGGCGCGCGATCTGGACTACTACGAGGCGCGCACCGTCCGGGACTCCTCGCTCTCGGCCGCCGTCCAGGCGGTCGTGTGCGCCCAGGCGCAGCACCCCGACCTCGCGCTCCGGTACCTGCGCGAGGCCGCCCTCGTGGATCTGCGCGACGTCACCGGCGGTACCGCCCAGGGCCTGCACCTGGCCTCGGTGGGAGGGGCGTGGCTGGCGTTCGTGGCCGGCCTCGGCGGGTTGCGGGAGGACCACGACGACCTCGAGCTCGCGCCCCTGCTGCCGTCCTCGCTCTCGCGCACCGCCTACTCCGTCACCTGGCGCGGCCGGCTGCTCCGCGTCGAGACGACGAGGGAGGGCACCACGGTGACGCTGGTGCGCGGCGAGGAACCGGTGACCGTCGTCGTGGACGGCGCACGTCTGGAGGTCACGGCCGCCGCCCCCGTCCGGGTGCCGCTCCGCGCTCCCACCCCGCTGCTCGACGAGCCGACGCAGCCGATCGGTCGTGAACCGCGCACGTGAGGGCGCGCCTCGGCCCGCCGGCCACCCGCCCAGGCCGGTGACCCCGACTCCGGCGGGCGGGTCGTCCCGGGAGCGCCACGGCCACCTCCCGGAGCTGGGCGGCGACCTCCCGGTGCCGGGCGATGACTTCGGTGCCGGGATGCGGTCGAAACGGTGCGGGCCGGTCGATGCCGCGTGCGGCCGGCGGGCCCGTGGAGCGTCGATCAGCGCTCCGGCCGAGGGCGGGGAGGCGTGCCGTGGCCGTGGCGGCGGAGAAGCGGGTGGCGGTGCCGACCCGCCGGGCACTCCGGCGGCGGCTCGCGCCGTTGTACGCGGCCGCGTTCCTGCAGAACCTCGCGCTGTGGGTGCCCATCGAGAAGCTGTTCATGACCGGCATCGGCTTCGACGCGGCCGGCGTGGGCCTGATGGCGGCCGTGTACTCGGTGGTCGTGCCCGTCTTCGAGGTGCCGTCGGGCGTGCTCGCCGACCGGTGGAGCCGTCGCGGCGTCCTGGTGCTGGCCTGCCTCGCCGCGGCGCTGAGTGCCGCGATCGGCGGGGCCAGTCCGAACGTGGCGACGTACATGGTGTCGGCGTTCTTCCTCGGCATCTTCTTCGCCATGCAGTCGGGGACGTTCGAGTCGGTCGTCTACGACACGCTCCTCGAGGAGACCGGCTCGAGCGATGACTTCGAACGGGTCATCGGCCGGGTACGGGTCGTCGAGAGCGTCGCGCTCGTCACGAGCGCGCTGACCGGCGGAGTCCTCGCCGAACTCCTCTCCCTGCGGGTCACGTACTTCCTGACCGTCCCGCTCCTGGTCGCGGCGGGGGTGGCGGTGTGCCTGTTCCGCGAGCCGCGGCTGCACCGGGCCGAGGAGTCCGTCCCGCTCCGACGCCAGCTCGCCACCACCTACCGCACGCTCCTGCAGCGGGGCCGGCTGCGGCCCGTGATCGCGCTGACGATCGCGGCCGCGCTGACGATGCAGGGGATGCTGGAGTTCGGTCCCCTCTGGCTGGTCGCCCTCGCCGTCCCGGCGATCTGGTACGGGCCGCACTGGGCCGGCCTGACTTCTGCCCTGGGGCTGGGCGGACTGCTCGGTTCGCAGCGCTGGGTGACGCGGCGGAGCGGGGCGGCCGCGCTGGCCGGCGTGATGGTCGCCTGCACGCTCGTCCTGGTGGGGAGCACCGCACCGGCAGTGGTGGTCGGCGCGCAGGTGGTGCTCACCGCCGTCGTCGTCGCGGTGGGGATCCCGGTCACGCGACGGCTGCACGACGCCGTGCCGTCGGCGGTCCGCGCCGGAGTCGCCTCCGGCGTCGGCACGCTCACCTGGCTCACCTTCGTGCCGTTCGCGCTCCTCGTCGGGTTCGTCAGCGACCGGGTGGGCGTCGGCGACGCGGGCTGGCTGTTCGTCGCGGTGGCGGTCGTCTGCGGCGTCCTCGTCATCACGGTCCTGCCCACGGCACCGACGGCTCCCGTCGCTGCACCGCTGCACGAGGAGGCGGCGCCCACGTTCCCGCCGGATCGGTTCCTGCCCGACGACGATCCGGACTGGCCGGGTCACTGGGCGGTACCGCCCGCCGCCTGGGCGGGGCTCGGCACGGAGGTGCACGACGCGGAAGCGGCCGCCGAGGTCCGCACCGCGCTCATGGAGATGCCGGTCGAGCTCCGGCGGGTCATGGTCCTGCGCGACGTCGAGGGCCGACCACCCGGTGACGTGGCCCGAGCGCTCGGTATCAGTCCCCGGGACGAGCAGCTGCGTCTGCATGCGGCACGCGGTCTGGTGCGCTCCCGGGTGGCGCGGCATCTCGAGGGGAGGCGTGCCACGTGAACGGCGAGCCCGGCACGGGCGGCACCGAGGAACGGTGCGTCGACCTCGTCGAGCAGCTCACCGCGTACCTCGACGGCACCCTGCCGGTCGAGGAGCGCCGGCGCATCGAGCAGCACCTCGAACGCTGCGAGGGCTGCCGCACGGCCCTCGCGCAGTGGCGCACGGTGGTGCGGCTGGCCGGACGGCTCACCACCGCCGACGTCGCCGACGTCGACCCCCTGCTGCGCGACCGGCTGATGGCCACGTTCCTCGAGGCACGACGACGCTGACCGGCCGTGGCAGCAGCTGCTCCGTGCCGCGGTGCGCGGTGGAGGCGTGGTTGGCGCCCGCGCGGCCGCCCGAGCCGACCACGAGGACGTGGGTCGCCTGCTCGGCGAAGCCGAGACCGTCGGCGCGGCCGAGGGCGCACGGTCCCGGCTCTTCGACGCCATCTGCGACGACCTGGCGGAGCGGATCGGCGCCTCGCGGGCGGTGGTCGAAGGCGCGGGCACGAGATCCAGTTCACCGGCCCGCCCATCAACGACACCGTGCGGGCGCTCTGGCAGCAGTCCGGCGACCGCGCCACGTCCGGGAGCTAGGTCGACCATGGTGACCCGGAGCGCCCGGCCGCCGGGCGCCCCGGGTGCCGGATGGATGGCGGGGAGCGCCTGCGTCAGCCCATCGTCTTCTGACCGTCGATCGATTCCCGCAGGATGTCGGCGTGGCCGGCGTGCTGAGCGGTCTCGGCGATGATGTGCAGGAAGACGCGTCGGGCCGACCAGCGGGCGCCCGGCTCGAACCAGGGTGCCTCTGGCAACGCGTGCTCGGCGTCCAGGTCCGGGAGCGTGGCGACGACTTCATCGGTGTGCCGGGCCACCGCCTCGTAGTCGGACAGCACACCTGCCAGCGTCTCCCCCGGCGCGAGGTGCCAGTGTCGGGACACGACGTCGGGGCCCCAATTGCGGTTCATCGCCTCGGCCCCGCCCTCGGCGAACCGCACCCATCCGGCCTCCTGGGCCGCGACGTGCTTGATCAGCCCCGCCAGGTCGAGTGAGCTGGCGGTGGGCCGCCGCTGCGCCTGTTCGGCGGTCAGGTCGCGCACGGTGAACCGCAGGAAAGCCCGGTGTCGCCGCAGGGACTCGACGAGGTCGGCCCGCTCGCGCGTGAGGGTGGTCGTACCGGTCATGGGATCCCCTTCCGTGGTCCTCCGGTGGGTCGGTGCCGACGCTAGGGGCTGGGGGTGCCGGATGGCACGGATCGGCACCGCAGATCAACTCGTCACCGAGGAAGGGTCATGCCCCCGGCCCGAGGTGGACCCCCAGAGGACCGAACGCCTGATCCTCGCGACCTCCCGAGCCACCGCCTTCGGCGGTGCGTCCGGCGCCGTCCTGGCCGTCTGTTCCACCGGCTGGTGCGCCGCCGAGGCGGTCGGCGGCGCGTGGCCAACGCCGTCCCCGCCAGGAGTCCCCCGGGCGGGGCCACGGTGGTGGAGGCACGCACTCAGCGAGGGTGCTCGCCGAAGCCGGCGTCGAGGTCGTTCACGGTGAACTCCCGGCCCAACCGGCGGCGGAGGAACGCGTTCGTCGAGCAGCGGGTGGAGGAGAGGAAGAAGCGCTCCTCGTTGCTCCTGACCATGGCGCAGAAGGGATCCGCTGCGTCAGGGCCGAGGTCGAGATCGTCGTAGTTGACGACGACGTGCACCGCCGGGTCGAGCGCGAAGGACGACCCGGCTCACCAGGTCCTGCATAGTCCCCGCACTCTGATCTCCATGGAGGTGCGACCGGTGCGGTTGACTGGCCCGGAAGGTCACCAACTCACCGACGTGCGCGGGTTCGCGGAACACGATCTGGCCCACCGACAGCGTGACTGCGCAACTCCGCGCCCAGCGGGTCACGTGTGCAGGCCACCTGGTCCAGGTACTTCGGCAGCGGACCGCCGTGGCCGTTGCACGTCGAGTAGGACGTGTCCGGCGTCATCGGGATCGTCATCGACGGCCGGCGGCGGTCGTCGTCCCGGTCTCCGCCGGGCGTGGCGCCCGCAGGCTCGCCGGGGGTGGGCATCTCGTCGGCCTCCTCGGACCTGGTCGACAGAGCATGCTGAGGACTGCCGCGGCCCGGCCACCGCGGGTGGCCGGGCCGCGGCCCTTCTGCTCACGCTGCCGGTGTGGTGGTCAGACCCGCACGGCCAGGACGGGGCAGTCGGCGTCGAGCAGGATGGTCTGGGCGACCGAGCCCATCACCAGCTTGCCGACCGGGCTGCGCCGTCGGACTCCGATCACGAGGACCTCGGCGCGGGTCTCGTCGGCCGCGACGAGGGCCGCTGACGCGTGGTCGGGGATGGACGGCTCGGTCACGACGACTGCTCGCCCGTCCGGACCCAATTCTGCACGAGCTGCGTCCAGTGCCGCGGTCAGGGCCTGCGTGTCCCTCCCGCTGGTGAGATTCAGGACGTGCAGGTCGCTGTTGCGGCGGGCCGCCTCGGCGGCGGCTGCCGGGAGGACGGCGGCTGCTTCGACGGCATTCGCCACGGTGGTCAGGACGGTCACCGGGTCATCAGAGCTCCCAGGGGTAGTTCGACGGGCAGCAGGATGGGGGCCAGGACCAGCAGGGCGGCGGTGACCAGTCCGTAGACGAGCACCGTCCGGGTGCGGGCCCGGGCGACGTAGAGCAGGAAGGCAGGGACGAACACCAGGGCTGCGGCGACGTAGCCACCCAGGGCGACCAGGCCCAGGAAGGCCGCCATCCAGACGAAGGTGCGGGCGGCCACGGCGACGCCGGGGAACCGCCGGCGTGCGGGTTGCTCCCCCGGAACCGGGCTGGTCGACACCGACCGCAACCGGCGGATCTCCAGGATCAGCAGCACCAGCGCGGCGAGCGCGCCGACGCCCGTGATCAGCCTCGGCACGAGGCGGGCGTCCGGGCTGTAGCCGCCGGCCACCACGAAGGCGGTCACGAAGACCACAAGCATCCCCGCGGCAGTCAGCAATGACCACACCGAGCCGGACAGCTCGCCCTCGTCGTCGCCGGCCGGCTCGACCGTCCGGTCGTCGGTGTCGGTGCCCCGGCGCCGACGCAGGTAGCGGATCAGCGCGAAGACAGCCGGTGCGATCAGCACGACCAGGAAGACGATCACCCAGGGGCGCGCCAGCCACTCGGCGCCGTCGTACACGGCGTCGGTGAGGAAGTAGTAGCGCTCCAGAGGGATGGCCAGGACGAAGCCGATGAGGAACGGCGCCCGCGGGAACCCGGTGTCCTTGAGCAGCCAGCCGAGCAAGCCGAGCGCGATCATGACCCACAGGTCGCCGAGCTGACCGCTCTCCTGGAACGCGCCGAGCAGCATCACGACCACCAGGCCGGGGCCGAGGACGGCGAAAGGCACCTTGGTGATGCGGGCCAGCGGCTTGGTCACCAGGAAGCACAGCGCGGCGCCGACGACGCTGGCGATCGCGAACGCCCACACGATCAGGTACATGAGGTCGAGGTGGTCGGTGACGATGGCCGGGCCGGGCTGTATGCCGTAGGTCAGCAGGGTGCCGAGGAGCATCGCTGCGGGCACCCCGCCGGGGATGCCGAACAGCAACGTGGGGATGAGGTCACCGGCCTCCACCGAGTTGTTCGCGCTCTCCGGGCCGATGATCCCGCGAGGGTCGCCCTTGCCGAACTTGCTCTTGTCCTTGGCCGTGGCCACGCTCTGCCCGTAGGCCAGCCAGGTGCCGGCCGTGGCGCCGACGCCGGGCAGCACGCCGGCCCAGATGCCGATGAGTGCGCCGCGGATGACCTGCGTCCAGTGGCCCAGCCACTCCCGGACGCCGGCCAGCCAGCCGTGGCCCAGGGCGATCTCCTCACCGGGCTGCTGCCGCTGCCCGACCCGCGAGGCGATCTCGGCCAGACCGAACACACCGAGCGCGACGGCGACGAGGGACAGCCCGTCGGCGAGGAACAGGCTGCCGCCGGTGAACCGGTACTCCGCCGTGGAGGGTGCGATGCCGACCAGACCCAGCAGCAGGCCGAGGCAACCGGCGACCAGGCCCTTGGCCACGTTGCCCCGTGACAGCACCGCTGCCAGTGAGACACCGAGCACCGTGAGCATGAACAGCTCCGGAGCGCCGAAGGAGAGCACCAGCGGCCGGGCCAGCGGGATGGCCAGGGTGAGGCCGACGGCGCCGATGATCCCGCCGGCCATGGAGGACAGGAACGCCAGGGACAGCGCCCGTGCGGCCCGGCCCTGTTTGGCCATCGCGTAGCCGTCGAGCATGGTGACGCTGGCCGACGCCGAGCCGGGTGCCCCCAGCAGCACCGCGGCGACGGTGTCGGAGGTGTGCACCACGGCCAGCGCCCCGATGAGCAGCGCGAGCGCCTGCTCGGCCTCCATGCCGAAGGTGACCGGGAGCAGGATGGCGACGGCGCCGGTGCCGCCCAGGCCGGGGATCAGGCCGATGACCAGACCGGCGACCACGCCGACGGCCAGCATGAGCAGCAGGGACGGTTGGGTGAGCGAGGCCAGGGCGGCGAGTGCGGAGTCGAGCACGGAGAGCTCCTCAGTCCAGCTGGACGTCGTGGTCGGAGGCCAGCAGCTCGACGACGTAGTCGCGGACGTCGGGCTCGACGGTGTAGGCGTCGTGCACGAGCGCGGGAAGGTCGTCGTCGGCGATGATCGGGTAGCCGCCCAGCACCTCGGCGGCGGCGTCGGTGAACTCGGGGTCCTCGGCCATCTCGTGAGCCGAGGTGCGCAGGGTCTGGACCGCCGCGTCGGGGGTCTTCTCCGGCACCCACATGGCCTTCTGCCAGGTGTAGGTCAGCGCCAGGAGCGAGCGGTATGCCTCGAGGGCGGGCCCGCCGGGAGCCTCGCCGTACAGCTGCTCGTAGACCTCGACGACGGTGGGCAGGTCCGGGAAGTTGGGGTCCCGGACGATCTTGCCGGCCACGTCGACCTGGCCCATGGACATCAAGGGGACGGCGGTGCCGGACAAGACCAGAGGTGCGACGGCGGGCCCGTACGCCGACGTGGTCTGGTAGTCCAGATCCACCTCGCCGCGCTGGAGCGCCAGGTTGACCGGCCCTCGGCCTTCGAAGCCGAAGATGGACTCGACGTCGGCACCGAGCAGGTCGAAGGCCACGAGGGTCGTGAGGTCCAGCCCGGTGGCGCTGATGCCGCCGAAGCGCAGCGGGGTGTCCCGGTTCACCAGGTCCTCGACGGAGGACACGCCGGCGGCAGTCCGTGCGTAGATGACCCCGCCGCTGCCGTTGGCCAGGATCGGGGTCAGCTGATCGAAGTCGTACTGCACCTCGCTGCGGCCCAACACCCACGGGACGACGCTGCTGGCCGTGGACACGAGGATCTCCGTGCCGTCGGCCCGGGCCTCGGCGACGAAGGCGTTGGTTCCTGCGATGCCCTCCCCGCCGGGCTCGTTGACCGGGGCGAAGCCTGGCTGCCCGGGCACCACGTGGCTGAGCTCGGTGCCGACGTAGCGGGCCCAGGTGTCGGTCCCACCGCCCTCGGCCAGCGGGATGAGCACCTCCAGGGTCTCCCCCGCGAAGTCGCCGTCGGTCGTTGCCGCGGCCCTGCGCAGCAGGTCCGAGCCCAGGGTGGTCGCGGCCACGGCCAGCACCACGAACAGGCTCATGATCATCAGGGCCGCCTGCTTCGAGCAGCCCGGGGTGGGGGCAGCAGCGACTGCTTCCCGCTCAGGGGTCTGGGTGCTCATCGGTGCACCTCCGTCTGCACGGGAGCGGCTGGGAGAGCCGGCTCCACCCACGCCGACCATGCTCGACCGTCGGCTCGCGATGAAGCAGCCGGGAAGGAGTTCCGCCGGGATGCGGGCCCCCGCAGCGGCAGGGCGTCGTCGGGCAGCGCCAGCACGGCGTCGGCGATGCGTCGGGCGGTGCGCGTGACCGCGACCGCCGGTGCGCCGTCCATCTCGCCGGTGTGCGTGGCGACCACTCCCGAAGGAGTGGCCAGCCGCAGCCGGCCGGCGATGGCGGCCACGACACGGTCGGCCACGAGGGTGCCCGGGGTGGCCGCGGCCATCGTCAGCGCGACGCTGCCGGTGATGGCCAGGGCCGGATGGACCTGCCCCATGGACAGCATCCGTACGGTCAGATCGGCCTCACCGGTCGTGGGCGCGGGGCCGACCACGGCCAGCTTCGGCACGGCCCGCTCCGCCGAGACCTCGTCGACCGCCAGGCCCATGCGCACGGCCGCCTGCCGCCGAACCCCGTCCAGTGCGGCCAGCAGACCGGCCCGTGCGGTGATCTCGGCCGGGCTCTCGGACCCGGCCAGCCCGACGGTCGCGGCGTCCAGGACGACCACCGGCGCGCCGGCGTCGATCAGGGTTGCCGGGACGAGACGTCCGTCGAAGGCCAGTTCTTCCCTGGGCGACCCGGTGGGCAGCAACGACCCCGTGGTCCGCCCGGCCGGGTCGCGGAACCACATCCGCACCCCGACTCCCGGGAAGGGCACACCCGGGATGTGCTCGGTGCCGTCCTCCTCGACGACGCCGCCCGGGGTGGGCACCTGCTGGACGATGAGCTGACCGGTGTTGGTGTTGCGGACCCGCACGGTCGTCAGCTCGCCGGTCGGCTGGACCCAGCGACGCCGCAGCGCATAGAGGCCGGCGACCGCCGAACAGTTGCCGCAGTTGCTGCCCCAGTCGACCACCGGCTCGTCGATCCCGACCTGGGCGAAGGTGTAGTCGACGTCGGCGTCCTCGGTGCCCGCGGGCGCGAGGATGACCGCCTTGCTCGTCGTCGAGGTCGCTCCCCCGACGCCGTCGACCTGTCGCGGGTCGGGGCTGCCGAAGGCCCGCAGAAGCACCGCGGCCGGGTCCAGGCCGAGGTTGTCCAGGTCGGCACGGTCGAAGACCCAGCACTTGCTGGTGCCTCCACGCATCCATGTCGCCGCAAGCTCGCGCACGCCATCTCCTCACGGTGCGGAATGGCCGGCCCCGGACGGAATGCCGTCGTCCGGGGCCGGGAGGCTCCTCAGTTCGGGGAGCCGCTCGAGGACGACTGTGCGGGCGGCCACCCATGTAGCACAATCACGGAAGTGTTCAATCCCTTTTAGGAACCCTTAACCCTGGGAGCCGATGTGCTGGACGTCCGCCGGTTGGTGCTGCTCGCGGCGGTCATCGACAGCGGCTCGATGACCGCCGCAGCCCAAACCCTGAGCTACACCACCTCGGCGGTGTCCCAGCAGCTGAGCCGGCTCGAGAAGGAGGTGGGCCAACCCCTCCTGCAGCGGCAGCCTCGCGGCATCGTGCCGACCGAGGCGGGGCTGGTGCTGGCCGACCACGCACGCCGGGTCGCCCGGCAACTCGCCGCGGCGGAAGCCGACCTCGCCCAGGTCGCCGGACTACGCCGCGGCCGGCTGACCGTCGGCACCTTCCCGACCGTCGGCGGCTCTCTGTTGGCTCTCGCCGTCAGTCAGTTCCGGTCCGCCCACCCCGGCGTCAGGCTGACCGTGCGCTCAGCGCGGCTGGACCGTCTCACGGAGATGCTCGACGCCGGCGAGGCCGACATGTCCCTGCTGTGGGACTACGCGTGGAACCGCGTCGACCCCGGGTCCTACGCGCTCACCCACCTGCTCGACGACCCCACGATGCTCGTCGTCTCCGCCGACCACCCGCTCGCCGACCGTGAGCGAGTCGACATGACCGACCTCGCCGCCGAGGAGTGGGTCGTCCGCGAACCCGATCACCCGGTCGCCGAAGTGCTCGACCGCAGCTGCCGCGCCGCCGGCTTCCGCCCCCGGATCGCCTTCCACGCCAACGACTACCAGGAGGCCCAGGCCATGGTCAGCGTCGGGCTCGGCATCGCACTCGCTCCACGAACCGCCGTCACGAACCCGCACCCCGACGTCCGCGTCATCTCACTGGGGAGCACGGCGCCTGCCCGGCGCATCCTGCTCGCCCGCCGGCAGGAGCGCGTCCCCGCCCCGGCCGAGGCCGCGATGGTCCGCGTCTTCACGGATGTGGCACGCACGTACCAGCGCTCGTGACGCCAGGGCACGATCGCTGGGGTCGGCCGTCTCGGCGCATGTGGTGGCCGGACGGCCACGGCGCGCAGGACCGCAGCAAGTCTTCGTGCTCCTGACCGTGACGTCCATGTCCCCCGCCGACGCGAAGGCGCATCTGAGGAGCTGGACGCGGCCATGGCGCGTCGCCACGCTCAGCAGAGGTCGGACACCGTCCTCACCCTCCGGGCGGCGCCTGATCAGCAGACCGGGCCGTCACCCCGGATGACGACGAGGCGGTTCGGCGGGCCCTGCGGGGCGACGGTGACCACGCCGATGAGTCTGGCCGGCCCGCAAGGGCTGGGAAGAAGACTGTTCCCATGCGCCGGCACCGGCTCGATCCCCAGCGGTCAGCCGGCGACGGCGAGAAGCGCGCCTCGGCAGAGGTCCACGGTGAGCACGCTCGGCAGGCGCAGCAGCCGCGCCTCCAGCAGCCCGGCGCCGTCGACGTCGACCATGGTGTCGATGGTCAAGCGCCAGCGCCCGGCGCCGGCCTCCTCGGCCTCGAAGCGGGTGATCCGGTACGCGCGGCCGGTCAGCAGGGTGAGCACCCGCTGGACGCACGGCAGGTCCTCGACGGTGACGTACAGCTTGACGGGTGACAGCGGAAGGGGCGGCATGGCTTCCTCGACGAGCCCAGGCGGCTCGAGGTCGGCGGGATGCTCTCGACGGCACGCCTCGGACCCGCCGACCGAGAGTCAGGAACCGGCGGGCCCGCTGGAAATCTGCCCGATCGCCACGGACGAACAATACGACGTGCGGCGGCCGCCACACCAGCGTGTCGGCAGCTGCTCCACCGCGGCGAGCACGGTGTCGAGGTCGGCGCTCGGCTCGGTCGAGGCGAGCACCCGCAGACCAGCCTCCCAGGCCGCGGCGATCGCGCGGGCCTTGCCGCCGGTCAGCGCCAGCAGCTCCCCCGACGAGCCGTCGAAGGTGATCCCCGCCGCCGGGCCGCAGAGCGTGCGAGTTCACGCGATCCCGCCGGCTGACCGCACCCGCCGTCCGACCGGCGAGCTGGTCGGACGGCGGGCCGGTCGGACGGCGGGCGCGGCACCGGAGCCACCGTGCGGTGCCGCAGACTCCGCGCCCCTGTGCTACGCCGGTCGGACCTCGCGCACGCCGGCCGTCAGGCGCCCGTACTTCTGCCGCGCCGCCTCACCGGAGGTGCCGACAGCATCTCCGATCCGGTCCCAGGACACGCCCGCTGCCCGGGCCGCGACCACGGCCTGGCCGAGGTCGCTCTCGGCCAGCGAGCGGCGCAGCGCGGCCGCCCGCAGAGCCGACTCGGCCGGCGGGACGGACGGATCGCTGCGGTCCTCCTCCAGGGAGCGGGCCATCTCCTCGGAGAGGGCGACGATCTCGTCATAGCTGCGGGGCATCTGCATCACCTCGTTCTCGCTCGATTGCGGTCGTACTTGCCGCGGCGCTCCATGACGTGGACGACGACATTGCGGCCTTCCTCATCGCGGTCGTAGCCCACTTCCAGGCTTTGCCCCGGTGGTGTCTGGGCCGACCGCCACGGTCAGGTGGTGGTCGCCCTGGTCGGGGAACACGTCGATGGCGTTGCGCAGTGCGTGGCGGATGTCCTCCTCGCTGTACCCGCGCTTGAGCGCGCTGGGGAGCGATCACCACATCGTCGACGGCTCACAAGTTATCTTGCAAGTCACCGCGACGGGAGCGTCC
This sequence comes from Geodermatophilus sp. YIM 151500, assembly GCF_025716945.1. Lineage (GTDB taxonomy): Bacteria > Actinomycetota > Actinomycetes > Mycobacteriales > Geodermatophilaceae > YIM-151500. Next base: position 36,414 of record NZ_JAOVZT010000003.1, on the reverse strand, counting down.
ACAGGAGTCTCCTCGACTGCTGCGGCGGTGCGGCGGCGGCGGCGAGCGCAGGGACGCGCCGCACCTGACCGCAGGCAAGGGCAGGCGCTCCTCGAGTCGATCCGGGGCGACCGGCTGGACGCCTAGTTCCGGGTTCCGGTTGATGCCCGCCAGCGGGCTGCGCCGAGGGCAGGCGCTGGCCCCGCACTTGTCCGACGTCGACCCCGACGCCGGCCTGCTGAGGGTCCGCTGGACCCTCAACAGGACGTCCCAGGGGCTGCAGCTCGACGAGCCCAGGACGGACGAGTCCCGCAGAACCGTGCCACTCCCCCGCTCGGCCATCGCGACGCCCCGGGGCACCGGACCCGGCAACTGGAGGAACAGCGGGCGTCCGCCGGAGCCTGGCAGGAGCACGGGCTGGTCTTCACCACCGTGATCGGAACACCGCTAGAGCCCCGCAACGTCCTGCGGCGACGCTTCGAGGTCCTCACGGAGCCAGCCGGCCTCCGCGGCGTCACCCTGCACACCCTTCGGCCTCCGCGGCGAGCTTCCTACTGGCGGCCGGGACGCACACAGGTCGTCCAGGAGCACCTGGGTCACTCGTCCTACGCGATCACCGCGGACGTCTACAGCCACGGCGGTCCGGCGCAGCAGCGCGAGGCCGCGGATCGGCTCGACCAGGCGCTCCGGTGGTGACCCTTGCTGCAACGACCAGACAGCCACGGCCACGGCAGCCTCCGCGGAGTGCCCAACGTCGGCCCTGTCAGGGGTGTCGGGGGTGTTATGGTTTTGTCATTCCTCCCCGTCGTCCTCCGGGACTGGCGGGGATTTTTCTTGCCGTAGCCCGAGAGGACTGTCGATGAGCGACCGCGTCGTCGTCTTCATCGACTACCAGAACGTGCACGGCTGGGCCCGCCGCCTCTTCCTCCCGGTCAACGCCCCCCCGCCGACGGGCACGTCGACCCGCTGCGCCTGGCACAACTCCTCGTCCGTCGTCGCCGCCGCCCCTCAGCGGTAGAGGGTGTGCGCGTGTACCGCGGGCGTCCGTCACCGGATCACCAGCCGCGCGCCGCGGCCGCGAACGACCGCCAGACCGCCGCCTGGCAGCGCAGTGGCGCGGTCACCGTCATCCGCCGGCCGCTGGGCTATCCGGCCGACTGGCCGACCGCTCCGGCCCAGGAGAAGGGCATCGACGTCGCACTGGCCATCGACGTGGTGGCCATGGCGCTGCGCAAGGAGTACGACGCGGCGATCGTCGTCTCCTCCGACACCGACCTCATGCCGGCCATCGAGACCGTCTACACCGGCCAGCTCGGCCATGTCGAGCTGGCCACCTGGGCCGGGGCCCGCCGCCTACGCTTCCCCCGCACCCAGCTGCCGTGGTGCCACTTCATCAGCGAACCCGAGTACCACACGCTGCAGGACCTCACCGACTACACGCAGGTCCCCGGCAGCGAGTGAGGGAGTCGGTCCCCGGTCGGCTCGACCGAGCGCCGCCAGGGTGACCGTTGCTGTACGCGACCGCGTTGCTGTACCGGTTGCTGTACTCACGCGAGAGGCGGGCCGGCCTCTCGGCCGACCCGCCGCTGACCTGCGGTTCCACTGTCGGGCTGACAGGATTTGAACCTGCGACCCCTTGACCCCCAGTCAAGTGCGCTACCAAGCTGCGCTACAGCCCGAGCGCCGCGCGGGCGGTGATCCGCGCGGTCGCTGCCCGAGCAGACTACCCCACCGCGCCCGGCCGACCGCGGGTCGGCGTCCCTCCGCTGGCACCGTCGGAGCCTGCGGCCGACAGCCGGCTAGGGCACGGCATCGGCGTGGCGGTGGACCAGCCGCCACACCCCGTCCTCCCGCCGGTAGACCAGCGTCACCCGCAGCGTCTGCGGTCGGCGCGGGCCGTCCGCCGCCGAGAAGACGGAGTGCTCCAGCCCGGCCAGGACCGCGAGGTCGCCCCCGACCTCGACGTGGTGCACCTCGACGCGGGCATCGCTGCCCCGGGACAGCCGTGCCGCCGCGCGGGCGAACGTCGTCACCACCTGCTCCCGGCCCACCGCCGGCGGGCGCCCCGGCGCGTAGAGGGTGACCGGTTCGGTGTCACCCCACAGCTCCCGCCACGGTCCCGGGTCGCCGCTGTGGAAGGCGTCCATGGCAGCGAGGTGGCGGTCGAGCACCTGGTCGAGGAACGCGTCACGGTCCATCGGTCCGGGCCTCCGGGCGGTCGGGGCACGAGCATCCACCCGGAGCGGCCGGGCGGGAAGGACGACGGCCTCGATCGCGAGCAAGGATGGGCTACCTTAGGCACATGCGCATGCACATCGTGCTCGACGACGACCTCGTCAGGCAGATCGACGAGCGCGCCGGCAAGGGCGGGCGCACCCGGTACGTCACCGAGGCCCTCCGGCAGCGGCTGGACAACGAGCGACGGTGGGAGTCGCTGCTCTCCGCCGCCGGGACCGTGGCCGACGAGGGCCACGAATGGGACGACGACCCCGCGGCCTGGGTCGCCGGCCAGCGGCGCAGCGATCCCGACCGGGTCGGGTGACGTGGCGGTCGTCCTGTTGGACACGACCGTGCTCATCGACGTGCTGCGTGGTCGCCCGGTGGTCGAGCGGCTGCGGTTGATGGCCCGCCAGGGCGACGTCGCCGCGACCAGCCCGGTCAACGTCGAGGAGGTCGTCCGCGGCCTGCGCCGCGCGGAGGCGTCGGCGGTGGACGCACTCTTCGACGGGCTCCTCGTCGTCCCGCTCGACCGCGCCGCCGGCGAGCGGGCCGGCCGGTGGCGCCGCGACTTCGCCGCGCGGGGAACGACTCTGTCGCAGGCCGATTGCCTGGTCGCCGCCGCGGCGCTCGCCGCGGGTGGGCGCGTCGCCACCGGGAATCCCCGTGACTTCCCGATGGCGGAGGTCGCCGTGGAGCACTGGCCCGTGGGTCGCTGACCCGGCGCGCGTCAGCGGCGCGCCGCGTCGCTGCCCCGGCCCTCGCGGACCTTGACCGACACCTCGATCGGCGTCCCGGCGAAGCCGAACCGCTCCCGCAGCCTGCGCTCCAGGAACCGGCGGTAGCCGGCCTCCAGGAAGCCGGTGGAGAACACGACGAACCGGGGCGGCCGGACGTCGGCCTGCGTGACGTACTTGATCTTCGGCGCCCTTCCCCCGCGGGCCGGCGGGGGCTGCTCCTGGACGACGGCACGGATGAAGGTGTTCAGCTCCGCGGTGGGCACCCGGTGCTCCCAGGAGGCCAGCGCGGACCGCAGGTGCTGCGCGAGCTTTCCCACACCGCGGCCGGTCACCGCCGAGATGTTGACCCGGCTGGCCCACCGGACGCGCGACAGGTCGCGTTCGATCTCCCGCTCGAGCTGGGCGTGCCGGTCCTCGTCGAGGGTGTCCCACTTGTTGAAGGCGATGACTAGGGCGCGGCCGGCCTCGATGACCTGGCTGACGATCCGCTGGTCCTGCTCGCTGACGACCTCGTCGGCGGCGAGCAGGACGACGGCGACCTCGGCGGCGTGGATCGCCGCCTCGGTGCGCAGGCTGGCGTAGTACTCCATGCCGCTGGCGGTGCCGACCTTGCGGCGCAACCCGGCGGTGTCGACGAACCGCCACTCCTCGCCGCCCAGCGTCACGATCGAGTCGACCGGGTCGACGGTGGTGCCGGCGACCGGGTCGACGACGGACCGCTCGTCGCGGGCGAGCCGGTTGAGCAGGCTGGACTTGCCCACGTTCGGCCGCCCGACCAGGGCCACCCGCCGCGGCCCGCCCACGTCCGGCTGCTCGCGCGGCGCGTCCGGCAGCGCGTCCAGCACCAGGTCGAGCAGGTCTCCGCTGCCCCGCCCGTGGAGCGCGCTGACCGGCTGCGGCTCACCCAGCCCCAGCGACCACAGCTCGGCGGCGTTGGCCTCGCTGCGCTCGTCGTCGACCTTGTTGGCCACCACGATCACCGGCCGGTCGCTGCGGCGCAGCACCCGCGCGGCGGCCAGGTCGGTGTCGGTCGCGCCGACGGTGCTGTCGACGACGAGCACGACGACGTCCGCCGTCCGCATGGCGTGCTCGGCCTGCCGCGTGATCGACGCCCCGAGGCCGCTGGCCTTGGGGTCCCACCCGCCCGTGTCGACGACGAGGAAGGTGCGCCCGTTCCACAGCGCCTCGTAGGAGATGCGGTCGCGGGTGACACCGGGCACGTCCTGCACGACCGCGGCCCGCCGGCCGAGGATGCGGTTGACCAGCGTCGACTTCCCCACGTTGGGCCGGCCCACGATCGCGACCACCGGCAGCACCCGGCCGCCGGCCTGCTCGGTGTCCGCTCCTCCGCGACCGCCGGGCGCGCTCATGCCCGCCCCGCCACCGTCGACCGGGCCAGCTCGACGACGCGGTCGACGACGGCCTCGCGGTCGAGGTCGGTGCTGTCCAGCACGACGGCGTCGGCCGCCGGGCGCAGCGGGCTGTCGGCCCGCCGGCTGTCGTACTCGTCGCGACGCCGCATGTCGGAGGCGAGCGCGGCGATCTTGCCGGGGTCGGTGACGCCCAGCTGACCGGCCCGCCGCCGCGCCCGGACCTCGGGCGCGGCGGTCAGGTAGATCTTCAGCGTCGCGTCGGGCAGCACGACCGTGCCGATGTCGCGGCCCTCCACGACGACGGCGTCCGCCTCGGCCACCAACTCGCGCTGCCGGGCGACCAGCAGCCGGCGGACGGCGGGGACGGCGGAGACCGGGGAGACGGCGCGGGTCACCTCGGCGCCCCGGATGCGCTCGGCCACGTCCACGCCGTCGACCGTGACCACCTCGGTGGCGGCGTCCGTGCCGATCTCGATCTTCGCGTCGGCGACGGCGCGGGCGACCGCGACCTTGTCGTCGAGCCCCACGCCGGCGTCGAGCACCGCGACAGTCGCGGCCCGGTACATGGCCCCGGTGTCGAGGTAGGCCGCGTCGAGCCGGCGGGCCACGTCCCGGGCGACGCTGCTCTTGCCGGTCCCCGACGGCCCGTCGAGCGTCACCTGCCCTCGGAAGTCGCTCACTGCGCTCTGGCCCGGCCCGGCGGCATCCGCTCGCTGGCGCTCGCTCACTGGGCTCTGACCCGGCCCGGTGGCATCCGCTCGCTGGCGCTCGCTCACTGGGCTATGTCCCGGCGGAGGGCCACGGCACCGCGCAGGTAGACGTGCTGGATGTCGGCGCGCGACTTCGGCGTCTCCACGTGCGCCATCAGCCGCAGCACCCGCGGCAGCGCGTGCGGGACGTCGATCTCGGTGGCGCACATCAGCGGGACGTCGCCGAGGCCGAGCTCGCGGGCGGCCAGCGCGGGGAACTCGGCGACGAGGTCGGGGGTGGCGGTGAACAGGATGCTGATCAGGTCGTCGGAGACCAGGCCGTTGCGGTCGATCACAGCCGATACCAGCTCCCGGGTGGCGCGGAGGATCTCCTCCCGGTCGTCGGCGTCGACCTGGGTCGCGCCGCGGATGGCTCGGACGGCCATGCACTCTCCTCGCTCGCTCGCGACGCCGGGGCGCCTGCGGGATCCGGCGCCCGGTCGACCGGGAGCCCGTACGAGTCTAGGTTCGCCGCGCCGGCCACCGTCCTCGGCTTCCCCGCCGCCCCGTCGCCGGACACGCCCCGACCGCGGCACGGAGGCGCAGCGTCGGGCGGCGCGACCGGTTCAGAGGCCGACGAGCTCCTCCAGGGCGCCGACCTCCTGGCGGGTCAGCCGCCGGATGGTGCCGGTGCGCATGCGCTGAAGCTGCACCGGTCCGACCGCGGTGCGCGTCAGCCGGGAGACCGGCAGCCCGACCTCGGCCAGCAGCCGCCGCACGATGTGCTTGCGCCCCTCGTGCAGCACCACCTCGACGACGGACTGCCCGGCGTGGGTGTCGACCACCTGGAACGAGTCGACGGCGACCGGGCCGTCGTCGAGCTCGACGCCCGCGCGCAGCCTCCGGTGCAGGTCGCGCGGGATGGAGCCCGACACCTGGGCGAGGTAGGTCTTGCGGACCTCGTAGGAGGGGTGCGCCAGCCGGTGGGCGAGCTCGCCGTCGTTGGTGACGAGCAGCAGGCCCTCGGTGTCCTGGTCGAGGCGGCCGACGTGCACCAGGCCGGGCGCCAGGTCGCCGATCATGTCGCCGATGGTCGGTCGGGCGCGGTCGTCGCTCATCGCGGTGAGAACCCCGTACGGCTTGTTCAGCGCGTAGGAGACCCGGTCGTCGCGGATCTCGATGCGCGCGCCGTCGACGGCGATCCGGTCGGTGCGCGGGTCGACCCGCATGCCCTGGACGTCGACCCGCTTGCCGTTCACGCTGATCCGCCCGGCGGCGATCATGTCCTCGCACACCCGCCGGGAGGCCACGCCGGCCCGCGCCAGCACCTTCTGCAGCCGCTCGCCCTGCCGCTCCGGCTCGCGCGCGGGCTCCCGCCGGTCGCCCGGATGGGCGGGCGCCAGCTCCATGTGCTCCGACCAGCCCTCGCCGCCCTCGGTCGTGGGCCCCTCGTCGGAGAGGTCGATCGAGGCGTCGCGCGGCCCGGTGGGCGGATCGGCGTTCATCGGATCCAGTCTCCCACCCGGGCGGAGCGCCCGGTTCGGCCCGCTTCTGCGGTGGTCTTCGTGCTCCTGCGGTCGTGCAGCACCGCAGGAGCTCGAACAGCACCGCAGATGGGCACCACTGGCGGCCCGGGCCGCCAGCCGCGCGGGCCGTGCTCAGCCGTCGGGGTGCTCGTCGAGCACGGACGACGGGTCGGGCAGCAGCGGCGCCAGGTCGGGCAGCTCGTCCAACCCGGTGAGCCCGAGCCGCTCGAGGAACAGCGGCGTCGTCCCGTAGAGGCCACCCCCGGTGTCGGGGTCGCTGCCGACCTCGTGCACCAGCCCGCGGGCGAGCAAGGTGCGCATGACGCCGTCCACGCCGACGCCGCGGATCGCGGAGACGCGGGCCCGGGTCACCGGCTGGCGGTAGGCGATCACCGCGAGGGTCTCCAGCGCGGCCTGGCTCAGCCGGCTGCGCTGCCCCTCCCCGAGGTACCGCGAGACCACCTCCGCGTGCTCGTCGCGGGTGTAGAGCCGCCACTCCTCCCCCACCCGGCGCAGCGTCATCCCGGCCCGGCGGCGGTCGTAGTCGGCGGCCAGCTCGGCCAGCCCGGCCGCCACCTGCTCGGGCGGACAGCGCAGCGCGGCGGCCAGCGTCTCCTCGTCGACCGGGTCGTCGACCACGAACAGCAGCGCCTCCAGGCCGCCGCGCAGCGCGACCGGGTCCAATTCGGCGAGGGGTTCGTCGGCGGCCGGCTCCGCGCCGGCCGCCGGCTGCGGCGCGGCGGGCGGTGCGGTGTCCGGCGAGTCGTCGTCCTCCACCGGGACGGCGACCAGCGGCGGCTCCGCCCCGGCCGGCCGCTCGGCCACCCGCGCGGCCAGCTCCGCCGCGACGGCGTCCCAGGTCTGCGGGTCGGCGTCGCCCCGGTCGGCCGCCTCCTCGCGGGTGGCGGCGAGTTCGGCGGCCAGCGACTCCCACGAGATGGGCCCGCGGTCCTCGCCGTTCACCGGTGGTCCTCCATCCCGTCCACGTCGCCCCCGCCGTCCGGGTCCGGCTCCGCCGCGCCGGCCCGGGCGGGCAGCGCCGAACCGGTCCACCGGACCACCAGCTCCCCCAGCGGCGTCAGCTGCTCGAACACCACCCGCTGCTGACGGTAGAGCTCCAGCAGCGCCAGGAAGCGAGCCACCACCTCGAGCGTGTGCGCGCAGTCGGCGGTGAGCGACCTGAACGACGCGGTGCCCACCCGCGCCAGGTGGTTGCGGACGACGAGCAGCTGCTCGGCGACGTTGACCGGCGGAGCGTGCAGGTGGCCGACGTCGACCACCGGCGGCGCCTTCGGCACCAGCGCCCGCGCGGCCAGCGCGGCGAACTGCTCCGGCGTGAGGTCGAGGGCCACCTCGGGCACCAGGTCGGCGAAGCGGGGCTCGAGGGTCGCCGTCCGCGGGAAGCGCCTCGCCGCCGTCTCGTCCCGGCCGCGCAGGAACTCGGCCGCCTGCTTGTAGGCCCGGTACTGCAGCAGCCGCGCGAACAGCAGGTCGCGGGCCTCCAGCAGCTCGAGGTCGTCCTCGTCGTCGACGTCGGCGGCGGGCAGCAGCCGCGCGGCTTTGAGGTCGAGCAGGGTGGCGGCCACCACGAGGAACTCGCTGGCCTGGTCGAGGTCGAGCCCGTCGCCGAGCGCGCGGAGGTGGGCGATGAACTCGTCGGTGACCGTCGACAGGGCGATCTCGGTGACGTCGAGCTTGTGCCGGCCGATCAGCTGCAGCAGCAGGTCGAACGGGCCCTCGAAGTTGGTGAGCCGGACCGTGAACCGCGCCGCCCCGTCCTCGGTCACGGAGCCAGCCTAGGAGCCGGGGCGGACGGGAGGCGCCGCCGCTGCGGAACGTCCCGTCTCGGGCGCGGGGGCAGGGGGCCTCCCGACCGAGGTGGGAGCAGCGGCTCATCGCATCCCGGGACGGCACCTGGCCGCGGTGTCGTCCGGTGGACGACGGAGCTACGAGCCCTTGAGCCGCCGGACGAGCACCGACTCCTCGCCGCGCTCGGCGAGGTCGGCGAGCAGCACGGACACGGCCTCGCGCACGATCCGCCCGCGATCGGCGGCCACACCGTGCTGCGCGCGCAGCGACAATCGCGCGCTCTCCAGGGCCAGCAGCTCGTCGGCGGAGATGTAGACCGTGATCTTCTCGTCGTGCTTGGTCCGCTCCACCCGGGTGCGCGCCGGCCGGCCGCGCTTGAGCGGCCCCGGGGCGGACAGCGGCTGCGCGGTGGGGACGGCCGGGGCCGTCGGCGCGCGGAAGGCGGCCAGCGCGTCGGCGGAGCCGGACGCGGGCCCGGACGCGGCACCGGAGCCGGACGCCCCGCCGGGCACCAGGGTCAGCGGCATGCCCGGGGTCGGCTCCCCGGCCTCGGCACGACGGCCGCGCAGCGCCGGGGAACTGGTCGCCGCGGACATGCTCGGCAGCTCGGTCACCTCCGCCTCGTCGGGCTTGGTGTCGGTGCGCCGGAACAGCTCCGACGCGCCGGGGAGCACGGGCCTCCTCGTCACAGCGAGAGAACCTCCTTGGCCAGGTCGCGGTAGGCCGAGGCACCCGACGAGGTGGGAGCCCAGGTGGTGATCGGCTGCCCCGCGACCGTGGTCTCCGGGAAGCGGACGGTGCGGTGGATGACGGTCTGGAAGACGGTGTCGCCGAAGGCCTCGACCACCCGGCTGAACACCTCGCGGCAGTGCACGGTGCGCGAGTCGTACATCGTGGCCAGGATCCCGGAGATCTCCAGCTGCGGGTTGAGCCGCTCCTTGACCTTGTCGATGGTGTCGACGAGGAGGGCGACGCCGCGCAGGGAGAAGAACTCGCACTCGAGCGGGATCATCACGCCGTGCGCGGCGGTGAGTGCGTTGACCGTCAGCAGGCCCAGCGAGGGCTGGCAGTCGACGAGGATGTAGTCGTACTCCTCGCGCACCGAGTCCAGGCAGCGCATCAGCGTCTGCTCCCGCGCCACCTCGCTGACCAGCTGCACCTCGGCGGCCGACAGGTCGATGTTGCTCGGCACCAGGTCCAGCCCGGCGACGTCGGTGGGCACCCGGACGTCGGCCAGCGTGGTCCGCCGCTCCATCAGCGCGTTGTAGACCGTGCGCTCCAGCTGCTGGGCCGGGACGCCGAGCCCGACCGAGAGCGCACCCTGCGGGTCGAGGTCGACGAGCAGCACCCGACGGCCGAACTCGACCAGCGCCGCACCCAGGTTGATGGTCGACGTCGTCTTGCCGACACCGCCCTTCTGGTTGCACATCGCGATGATCCGCGCGGGGCCGTGCCGCTCGAGCGGGGGCGGGTCGGGCAGCCGGTGCTGCCGCGCCCGGGCGGGGTCCAGCCGGGAGGGGGCGGCGCCCATCTCGACGTCGGTGTCGTGCGGGCGCGCGACGGCGGGGGCTGCGTCCGCTCGGATCGCCATGGGTCCATCGCCTCCAGCTCGTGCCCCGATCCGGTCGGTTCCGGTCGCGGTCAGCCGTCCTGCCCGCTCGGGTGACGACGAAGCTACGGAGTGTCGTCAGCCGTGCCACGGAGGCACGCCGCGACGACGCCTTCGCTGTGCAGAAGTGACGACAAGTCGCCACCCTCAAGCCGAAAGCGTTGTGCAGGTCCGCCGACGACGCGCGCGTCGGTTGTCAGCTGTGCGCCCTCGGATGGCTGGTCGCGTACACCTCCCGCAGTCGGTCGACGGTGACGAGCGTGTACACCTGCGTCGTCGTCACCGACGCGTGCCCGAGGAGCTCCTGCACGACCCGGACGTCGGCTCCGCCGTCGAGCAGGTGGGTGGCGAAGGAGTGCCGCAGCGTGTGCGGCGACACCTCGACGGAGAGACCGGCCCGCTCCGCCGCCGTCCGGAGGATGGCCCAGGCGCTCTGCCGCGACAGCGGGCCGCCCCGGGCGTTGAGGAACAACGCTCCGCCGCGGGCGCCGCCCCGCCCGGCGGCCGCCAGCGCCGGCCGGGCGCGCACCAGGTAGTCGTCGACCGCGCGCAGCGCGAAGCTGCCCACGGGGACGACGCGCTGCTTGCCGCCCTTGCCGGCCAGCCGCACCGCCGCCTGCCCGCGGTCGAGGTCGTCGACGGCCAGCCCGACGGCCTCGGAGATCCGCGCCCCGGTGCCGTAGAGCAGCTCGAGCAGCGTCCGGTCGCGCAGCCCCCGCGGCCCCTCCGTGGAGCCGGCGGCCTCGATCAGCGCGACGACCGACTCGACCGGGATCGCCTTGGGCAGCCGACGCGCCGGGGTCGGCGGGCGCACCTCGTGCGCGACGTCGTCGGGCACCAGCCCGTCGAGCAGCGCGAAGCGGTGCAGGCCGCGGACGGCGACCACCGCCCGCGCGGCCGAGGTCGCCGACAGCGGGAGGTGGTCGTCGTCGCCGGCGCGCAGGGCGGCGAGGAAGGCGGCGACGTCGGCCTCGGCCACCTCGCCGAGGTCGGCGACCCCGGCCGCGGTCAGGTGCTCGGCGTAGCGGCGCAGGTCGCGCCGGTAGGAGGCGATGGTGTTGGCGGCCAGCCCTCGCTCGACGGCGAGGTGGTCGAGGTAGCCGCGCACCACCCGATCGACGTCGGGCGCGGCGGGCCGCTCCTCGCTCGCCGGCGCTCGCTGCGGTGCTCCCGTCGCCGTCGTCAGGCCGTGCCGGTCGGCCCGACTCCGCGCGCCGGTCCGCTCCTCGCTCGTTCCTCGCTGCGATGCTCCCGTCGCCGTCGTCAGGCCAGCACCTCCTCGAGCGGGACGGCGGTGGTGCCGTGCGCCGCCGCCACCTCGGGCAGCACCACCTGCCCGTCGACGACGTTGACCCCGTGCGCCAGCGCCCGGTTGCCGCGCACCGCGGCGCCGGTGCCCTCGTTGGCCAGCTCCATGACGTAGGGCAGCGTGACGTTGGTCAGCGCGTAGGTGGAGGTGTTGGGCACCGCACCGGGCATGTTGGCCACGCAGTAGAACACCGACTCGTGCACCCGGAAGGTCGGGTCGTCGTGCGTCGTGGGCCGGCTGGACTCGAAGCAGCCGCCCTGGTCGACGGCGATGTCGACGAGCACCGAGCCCGGCTTCATCCGCGACACCAGCTCGTCGCTGACCAGCGTGGGGGCCTTGGCGCCGGGCACCAGCACCGCGCCGATGACGAGGTCGGCGTCGAGCACCGCCCGCTCGAGCTCGTAGGCGTTGGAGACGACGGTCTGGAGGTGGCCGCGGTAGACCCGGTCGGCGGCCCGCAGCTTGTCGACGTCGCGGTCGAGCACGAGGACCTCGGCCTGCATGCCGAGGGCGATGGTCGCCGCGTTCATACCGGACACACCGGCGCCGATCACCACGACCTTGGCCGCGTAGACGCCGGAGACGCCGCCGAGGAGCACCCCGCGCCCGCCGTGCGCGCGCTCGAGGCAGTGGGCGCCGACCTGGGGCGCCATCCGGCCGGCCACCTCCGACATGGGCGCGAGCAGCGGCAGCGCGCCGTCCGCGGTCTGCACGGTCTCGTAGGCGATGGCGGTGGTGCCGCTGGTGACCAGGGCGTCGGTGCACTCCTTGGACGCCGCGAGGTGCAGGTAGGTGAACAGCGTCTGCCCGGCGCGCAGCCGGTGGTACTCCTCGTGCACCGGCTCCTTGACCTTGAGCAGCAGGTCGGCGTCGGCCCACACGTCGTCGGCGTCGGCGACGATGCGCGCCCCGGCGGCGGTGAAGTCGCCGTCCGGGATGGACGACCCCTCCCCCGCGCCGCGCTGGACCAACACCTCGTGCCCGGCCCGGACCAGCTCGGTCACCCCGGCCGGGGTGAGCGCGACCCGGTACTCGTGGTTCTTGACCTCCGTCGGGACTCCGACCCGCATCGCACGTCTCCCCTGGTCTGGCGGGTCGTCCCCGAGGGTGACGGGGCCTCGCCCACCGCGTCGTGGGCCGCCCGTTCGGAGCGGGCCTGGCGCGAAGTCTAGGTGACCGACCCCCTCGCCTCCCGCCACTCGCCGGCCCCTGACCCCTGCGGGTGGGCCGGGGACCGGCTCAGCCGGCGCTGGTCGCGTACCCGCAGGCCTGCACGGCAGCGCTGCAGACGTCCTCGTCCTGCTGCCCGGTGCCGCCGCTGGCGCCCAGCGCACCCACGAGCTGCCCGTCGGCGTAGACCGGCACCGCGCCTGGCTGCGGCGTGAAGCGGCCGTCGGTCATCGCGCTCAGCGCCGTGGAGAAATTGGGCAGCGAGTCCATCTTCGCCTTCTGCCCGGCGCTGGGCATGCCGTAGGCCGCGGCGGTCCACGCCTTGCCCTGGGCCACCTCCGTGGAGATCCACGGGGCGCCGTCCATGCGGGCGAGGGCCACGAGATGGCCACCGGCGTCCATCACGGCGAAGGACATCGGCACGCCGAGCCGGCCGGACTCCTCGCGGGCGGCGGACAGCAGGGACAGGGCCTGGTCGCAGGTCAGCACGCGGCTACCTTGGCAGGCCGCCCGTCCGCCCCGCAGCCGGGGGTCGGTGGTCGGGTCCGGCACCGCCGGGTGTCAGCCGGCGTCGACCGGGCGCAGCCCGGGCCGCGCCGCCCGGTGCTGGGCCGCGGCGAGCAATCCGGCCACGGCGGTCCCGTTGCGGATGTCGCCGTCGAACACCCGCTGCACGGCCTCGGCGAGGGGCACCCGGACGACCTCCATGTCCAGCTCCTCGAACTCGACGACGAAGTCCTCCGGCGGCTCCACCTCGCTGAGCTCCTCGGCCAGGTAGACCAGCACCTGCTCGTCGCTGAAGCCGGGGCTGCTGTAGGTGGTGACGAGCAGCGACCATCGGCCGGCGGCGAGCCGCGCCTCCTCGGCCAGCTCCCGGCGCGCGGTGTCCAGCGGCGGCTCGCCGTCGGCGTCGCGCAGGCCCGCCGGCAGCTCCCACAGGTAGGCGGCCACGGGGTGGCGGTACTGCCGCAGCAGCACCACCCGCTCCTGCTCGTCGAGCGCGACGACGGCGACCGCGCCGGGATGGCGGACGACGTCGCGCACGCTGTCGCCGCCGTCGGGCATCGTCACCGTGTCGCGGCGCAGCGAGATGATCGGCCCGTCGAACACCGGTTCCGAGGCGAGCACCTCGTACCGGTGGCCGGCCGGGCCGGTCGCCCCCGTGGTGCCGGACATTAGATGCCGACCTTCTCCGCCTCGTCCGCAGGCACGGGCAGCCGCGCGGACCCGGAGTAGTCGAGCGCGGCCAGCACGAACGCCCGGAACAGCGGGTGCGGCCGGGTCGGCCGGCTCTTGAGCTCGGGGTGGGCCTGGGTGCCCACGAAGAACGGGTGCACGTCGCGGGGCAGCTCGGCGAACTCGACCAGCAGCCCGTCGGGCGAGGTGCCGGAGAAGACCATGCCCGCCTCGGCGAGCCGGTCGCGGTAGGCGTTGGCCACCTCGTAGCGGTGGCGGTGCCGCTCGGTCACCGACGTGCCGCCGTACGCGGCGGCGACCACCGAGCCCGACTCCAGCGCCGCCGGGTAGCTGCCCAGGCGCATGGTGCCGCCCATCCCGCGTTCGCCGGCGATGACGTCGACCTGGCTGGCCATGGTCGCGATCACCGGGTCGGGGGTGTCGGGGTCGAACTCGGTGGAGTTGGCCTTCTCCAGCCCGGCCAGGTCGCGGGCCACCTCGATGACCATGCACTGCAGGCCCAGGCACAGCCCGAGCGTCGGGATGCCGTTGACCCGCGCGTAGCGGATCGCGCCGAGCTTGCCCTCGATGCCGCGGACGCCGAAGCCGCCGGGGACGCACACGCCGTCGACGCCGGCCAGCGCGTGGGCCGCGCCCTCGGGGGTCTCGCAGTCGTCGGAGGGCACCCACCGGATGTCGACCCGGCTGTGGTGCGCGAAGCCGCCGGCGCGCAGCGCCTCGGTGACCGACAGGTAGGCGTCGGGGAGATCGATGTACTTGCCGACCAGCGCGATGGCCACCGTCTCGCGCGGCGCGTGCACGCGGTCGAGCAGGTCGCCCCACACGGTCCAGTCGACGTCGCGGAACGGCAGCCCGAGCCGGCGGACGACGTAGGCGTCCAGCCCCTCCCGGTGCAGCACCTTGGGGATGTCGTAGATCGACGGCGCGTCGGCGCACGAGATGACGCCCTCGAGGTCGACGTCGCACATCAGGCTGATCTTGCGCTTGAGCCCGGTGCCGATCTCCCGGTCCGACCGGCAGACCAGCGCGTCGGGCTGGATGCCGATGCTGCGCAGCGCGGCGACCGAGTGCTGGGTCGGCTTGGTCTTCAGCTCACCGGACGGCGCGATGTAGGGAACCAGCGAGATGTGCAGGAAGAAGCAGTTGTCGCGGCCGATCTCGTGCCGCACCTGCCGGGCGGCCTCCAGGAAGGGCAGCGACTCGATGTCGCCGACCGTGCCGCCGATCTCGGTGATGACCACGTCGACCCGGCCCGGCCCCTCGCCGCCGGCCATGATCCGCGACTTGATCTCGTTGGTGATGTGCGGGATGACCTGCACGGTGTCGCCGAGGTACTCGCCGCGCCGCTCCTTGGCGATCACGTCCGAGTAGACCTGGCCGGTGGTCACGTTCGCCCGGCCGTCGAGGTCGGTGTCGAGGAAGCGCTCGTAGTGGCCGATGTCGAGGTCGGTCTCGGCGCCGTCCTCGGTGACGAACACCTCGCCGTGCTGGAACGGGTTCATCGTCCCGGGATCGACGTTGAGGTACGGGTCGAGCTTCTGCATGGTGACCCGCAGGCCCCGGCTGGACAGCAGCGCGCCGAGCGAGCTGGCCGTCAGGCCCTTGCCGAGCGAGGAGACCACACCGCCGGTGACGAAGACGAACTTCGTCGGCTGGGTGTTGTGGAGGAGGCTGTCGTTCCCGTAGCGATCACGCGTTCCAGACGGTCGACCCACGGGAGACGACCGTAACACGGTCGCCGTCCTCGACCGGGCCGGAGCGGGGGGTCCCGCCGGGCGCCGTCCGCCCCTCGGCGTCGCTGCCACGGCCGGCCGCCAGCCACACCAGCAGCGGCACCAGCAGCGCCGCGGCGGTGGCGGGGACCGCGACGCCGGAGTCGTTGACGGCGGCACCGATCGCCAGGCTCAGCGCGACGGCCAGCAACCCGGCGCGCAGCACCTCGGCGTCGCCCGGTGCCAGGCCCGCCCGGCCCCCGACCCCGCCGGCCGGGGCGCGGCTGCGAAGCAGACCGCCCGGCCCGGCCAGCCACCACGCGGCGAACAGCGCCGTCGGCAGGGTCCACACCAGCGGGCTGCCGAGCAGGATGTCGAGGTTGGCCTGGGCCTTGCGCAGCACGACGGTCCACGCCTCGCCGCTGAGCACCTGGTCGACGAAGCGGCCCAGGTGGCTGCGCTCGGCGGGCGGTCGGCGCCAGTCCAGCAGCGCCACCGCGCCGACGGTGACCACCGCCGCGCCGATGACCCCGACCAGCCGCGGAACGGTCACCCGGATCCGGCCGAGCAGCATGGCCAGCAGCGCGAAACCGGGCAGCGCGGCCAGCACGCCGCCGAAGTCCCGCCCGAGCGCCGGCGTCCCGACCACCGCCACGGTGAGGACGCCGATCGCCGCGACGGTGCCGAGGACCGCGGCCCGCCCACGGCCGGCGGGCGCCCGCCGGCCGGCCGCGGCGGCCGCGGCGGCGGTGAGCAGCAGCACGCTGACCGACAGCAGCCCGAACGTCAGGTTGCCGTAGCCGGTGAACCGCCCGGCGACGATCGCGTCGTACCCGAGCAGGCCGTCGAGCTCGAGCGTCGAACCGGTCAGCACGTCCCCGACCAGCGTGCCGGCCGTCACCGCGAGGACGGCGAGCGGCGGCCCGAGCCGGGTGGCGCGCCACGGCCCGAGGAGGGCCAGCGCGACCACGGCCGCGTCGGCGGCCAGGACGGCGGCCAGCAGCGCCGGCCGCGGCGCGCCGGCGGCCGCCCAGGGCACCAGCCCGGCCAGGTAGGTGGCCCCGGGCAGCGCCGCGACCGCCAGCGTCGCGGTCCGCAGCACCGGCCGCAGCCGCCCTCGGGACGCGCGGACCGTCCGGGGCCGCAGACCGAGGACGGCGACGCCCAGGGCGACGACCACGGCGAGGGCGACGACCAGCGTCCAGAACAGGATGCCGGTGCTGCGGTAGTGCACCCGCGCGGCGGTGCCCGCCTCCTCCAGCTCGGCGACGGCCTCGGCGAGCGCCGGCCGGCCACCCGTGCGCTGCATCGGCTGGCCGTTCATCGAGGACGGCGCCTCGATGCCGAGGGCGCGCAGCGCGGTGGGCGCCACGTCGATCAGCTGGACGAACGGGGCGCGGCCGGTGCTCGACGACGTCAGCCACCCCCGCTGCTCGAACCCGGGCCCGGAGGCGATGCCCACGTGCAGCTGCGGGCGGGCGTCGTCGACCTCCGAGACGCCCTGCACGAGCAGCAGCGTCTCCCCGGGCAGCCGGCCGGCGGCCGCCCGCACGCGGCCGACGGCGGCGTCGACCCCCGCCAGGGCGGCGGCCCGCGCGTCCGGCACGGTGTCCGCACCCGGGTCCGGTGGCGGGGCCGCCGGGTCGACGTCGGCGGTCTCGAACAACCCGTCGAGCGACAGCACGCTCAGCGGGCAGCCGCCCAGCAGGCCGGTCAGCGCGCCGTCGTCCGCGGGGAGCTCGTCGGCGACGGCCGGTTGGACCCCGGCGGCGGCGACGGCCAGGGTCGCCGCGCGACCCGCCACGCCGGCGCAGCCGACGGCGGCGCCGAGCGCCGCCGGGCGGGCTCCGAAGCGCACCGTCCCCTCGTCCTCGGCGATCCGGCGGACCGTGCCGGCGGGGTCGACCAGGGCCAGGGTGCTGATCCGCTGCTGCAGGTCGCACAGCGACGGCAGGTCGCGCACCGGCTCCTCGGCGGCGGGGCCGGTCCCGTCGCCGGTTCCCCCGGGCGCGACGGCGTCGGGCGAGGTCGCCTCGGACGGGGAACGACCGGGCCCCGTCCCCTCCGGCAGCGATTCCCCGGGCAGCGACTCGTCGGGCAGCGGCACGGTGGGCACGGGCACCGTCGGCAGCGGCTCCTCCGGCCCGGGGTAGCGCGCCCGGTTGCCCGCACCGAGGGTGGCCCAGCCGTCGAGCGGGCACGTGATCGACCGGGCGGCGCGCACCGACAGCGCACCGATCGGCGCGTCCTCGGCGAGGGCCCACAGCTCCGGTGTGCGGTCCGGGGCGAGGTCGGTCCAGCTCAGCCCCGGCACGCCGACGACCACCACCCGGTCGGCGGCGTACTGGCCGTCCGCGGTGTCGGCCGCGCGCGCGGGCGCCGCACCCAGCAGCACCGCGAGCAGGGTGGTCAGCCACGCGGCGAGCGCGCGGGCCGGAACGCGCCGCCGGCTCACCGGGGCCCGCCCTCCGGCGGCCCGAGCAGCTCCCGGTAGACCGCCACGAGCTGCCGCGCGGTCGCGGCCTGGTCCGGCCACCCGGCGGCCCGGGCCCGGCCGGCCTCGGCCAGCCGGGTCGCCCGGCCGGGCTCGGTCAGCACGCGGACGACCGCCTCGGCCAGCGCGGCCGGATCGTCGACCGGCACCAGCTCGGCGGCGTCGCCGAGGAGCCCGGGCAGACCGCCGGTGCGGGTGGCCACCAGGGGGGTGCCCGACCGCAGCGCCTCCTGCGCGGTCAGCGACCGCGCCTCCCAACGGGAGGGGAGCACGCACACGTCGGCGGCGGCGAGCAGGTCGGCGACGTCGCCCCGGCGGCCCAGCAGCCGGACGGGCAGCCGCCCGGCGGCGATGCGGGCGGTCAGCTCCGCGTGGAGGGGTCCGTCGCCGGCGACGGCGACCAGCGGAGCGGCCGGCAGCCGCGCGTCCGCCGACCACCGCCCGGCGGCGTCGAGCAGGACGTCGTACCCCTTCTGCGGGTGCAGCCGGCCGACCGCCACCACGAGCGGCACCCCGTCGGGGACCGCGAGCTCGGTCCGCACCTCCGCGCGGGTGCGCCGGGGCGGCGGCAGCGGCGGCGCGGACACGGGGGCGGTGCGGACGTCGGCAGCACCCAGCCGGCGGGCGTTCGCGGCCAGG
Organism: Geodermatophilus sp. YIM 151500; assembly: GCF_025716945.1. Taxonomy (GTDB): domain Bacteria; phylum Actinomycetota; class Actinomycetes; order Mycobacteriales; family Geodermatophilaceae; genus YIM-151500. The sequence goes on along the minus strand of NZ_JAOVZT010000003.1, from coordinate 17,951 downwards.
TCGTCGGAGGCGGCCAGCACCAGGTCGGCCGCCCGCACGGTGGTGCGCTCGGCGGCCTGCAGCACGCGCCGGTGGAGCCCGCCGCCCTCGGGCAGCGCGTTGTGGAGGGTGACGACGAGCGGCCGCCGGGGTGCGGTGCTCCGCACGGCGGCCGCGGTCACCAGGCCGGCGCGCAGCCCGTGGGCGTGCACGAGGTCGGCGCCGGCCAGCGCCCGGCGGAGGGCGAGCACGGCCCGGGCGTCGGCCGGGGGCGCCAGGCCCGCCGAGATCTCGACGGGCCGGAAGTCCGCGCCGGCGGCGGTGAAGGCGAACAGCGCGTCGGTCGCGGCGGGCCCGCACACCCGGACGCCCGCCCCGGCCGCGGCCAGCGGCGCGAGCACCGACCGGACGTGCGTGCCGACCCCGCCGGTGCTGGTGGCGAGGACCTCGGCGATCCGCCGGCCGGCCAGCGGCGCCCCGGGCGCGACCGGATCCTCCCGCCCGGCGGCGGGCAGCGTGTCAGCCACCGTGCACCTCCTGCCGGACGGGCGACCGCAGATCACGCAGCGCCGCCGTGATGGGGGCGCGCGCGGTTCCCATGATGACCGCCGCGGCCACCACCGCGGCGGTGCAGCCGGCCAGCGCACCCGAGCCGAGGGCGAGCAGCACCCCCTCCGGGGGTCGCGGGGCGGCCCCCAGCGCCCGCGCGACGGCCAGCCCGACGGCAGCGGCGACGACCGCACCGAGCAGCGCCGCCGCGCCGGCGTGCGGCAGCCCGCGCAGCGCGTGCGGGCCGACGACGCGGGCGACCACGACCAGCAGCGCCGCGCCGCCGACGGTCACGCCGAGCGTGTGCCCCAGGCCGAGCGCGAGCGCGCGGTCGGCCTGGGGCAGCAGGCCGGCCAGGACCACGTCGGCGGCGACGGCCACCAGCCACCCCGCGACGACGCAGGCGGTCGGCGCCCGCCAGAGCCCGCGCGCGTACAGCGTCCGGCCGAGCAGGGCGACCAGGCCGTAGCCGAGCAGCCCGGGGGCGAAGGCGACGATGGTCTGGCGCAGCGCCTCGACCTGGTCGGTCGCCGCGGAGCTGAGGAAGACGCGGGCCATCGGACCGGCGACGGTGACCAGCACCGCGGCCGCGCCCGCGGCCGTCACCACGGTGAGGACGGCGGTCGGCGCCAGCACCTGGCCGAAGCCGACCTCGTCACCGGCCTCGGCCCGCTCGGCCAGCCCCGGGTAGGCCGACGTGGCCAGCGGCACCGCCAGCGCCGCCCACGGCACGAGGAACAGCGTCAGGCCGGCGGCGTAGACCACCTGGGTGCCGTCCGGGCCCGCGGCGGCCAGCCGGATGGCCACCGCGGCCAGCAGCTGCTGGCCGGCGAGGGTCAGCACGCCCGCGACCGCAAGCCGGCGCACCCGTGGTGCGGCGCCCACCGGGAAGCGCAGCGACGGGCGCAGCGCGAGATCGAGCCGGCGCAGCGGGGCGAGCAGGCTCAGGCTGAGCGCGGCCACGCCGAGCGTCGTCCCCACCCCGAGGACGAGCTCGGCCGGCGTCGACAGCGCCTCGGCGGACCCCGCGCCGTCCATCGCCGCGAACAGCAGGTACGAGGCGGCCACCACGACGCTCGACAGCAGCGGCGCCAGCGCCGGCCCGGCGAAGCGGCGGTGCGCCTGCAGCACCCCGGTCAGCACGATGCCCACGCCGTAGAGCACGACCTGGGGCGCGAACACGAGCAGGAAGCGGGCGGCCAGGGCGACCTCCGCGGAGCCGTCCGCGCCACCGCCGAGCAGCAGCCGGGCGAGCGGCCCGGCCAGCACCGCGACCAGGACGGCCAGCGGGGTCAGCACGAGCAGCGTCCACCCCAGCAACGCCGACGCCGTGGCACGCACCTGCGCCCGGTCGCCGGCGGCGATGCCGCCGGCCAGCATCGGGACGACGAGGCTGGCCAGCGCTCCCCCGGCGACGACCTCGAAGACGATGTTGGGGACGGCGTTGGCCGCGAAGTAGGTGTCGCCGGTGCTGCCGGCGCCGACGGTGTTGGTGAACACGAGCGTGCGGCCGAAGCCGGCCAGCCGCGCGAGCACGGTGAGCACCGAGATGAGCACCGCCGCGCCCGCGACGCCGGAGAGGAACTGCCGGCGGCTCATCGGCCGCGGCGGCCGAGCCGGTCCAGCTCCCGCAGCCCGGGGGTCGCCTCGATGACCCGCGTGAAACTGACCCGCTCGCTGGCCAGCGTGAGGCCCACGACCGCGGTGAGCAGCGCGGTCCGGGACGGCCGGGCCGGCACGCCGGCCAGCCGCAGCCCGAGCAGCGCGCCGACGGCGTTGGCCCCGCAGTCGCCGAGCATGACCCGTTCGCCCAGGTCGGCCGGGAGGGCGGCGAGCGTGGCGCCGAGCGGTCCGGCCACCAGCCCACCCGCGGGCCCGCCGAGCGTGGCGGCCGCCGCGAGCGCGCTCGCCTTGGCCGCGCGTCCCGGGCGCACGTCGAGCAGGTTGACCAGGTTCGCCGTCCCGGCGACCAGGCCGGTGGTCAGCACACCGTCGGCGAGGCGGGTGAGCGCGGTCGGCCGCCGCGCCGGCACCCGGCCGGTGAGCACGGCCGCGGCCACCGCGGCCGCGCTGATGCCGGCCACCTTGACGGCGCCGGCGGAGATGCGGCCCGCGCGCAGCGCGGCCAGGTGCCCGGCGAGGCCCTTGTCGCGGGCCTGCTCCGGCCGCGCACCGGCGAGGTCGTCGTAGGCACCGACCGCCCCGGCCACCGTGCCCACCAGCGCCGCCGCGGCGCGGCCGCCCGGGGCCGCACCGAGCACCGCAGTCGCGGTCGCCGCCGCCGCGAGCGCCGGGCCGCCCAGCAGGGTCACCGGCCGGCCGGCGTAGTTGGTGCGCCGCCAGGGCTCGCCACCCGGCCGGTCGGCGAGCCGTTCGGCCGCGCTCAGGGCCGCCCGCGAGGTCGCCGCGCCGGCGAGCGCGAGCCCGGCCCGACGCGCCGCCGTCCGCCCCGTCCCGCTCGTCACGGGGCGGCGGGCGACACCGGGGGCACCGGCTGCGCGTCCTCCCCCGTGCCGTACTTGCCCGAAGTGCCCTCCGCCTCGCGGCCGAGGGCCAGGACGGTGCTGATCCGTCCCGCGGAGGTGCCGACGTTGTCGACCGTGGAGATCGCGGCGGAGAGGGTCGGGTCGGCGCGGATGGCGCCCACCAGGCCGCTCTCGGCGGCGGACGCGGCGTCGCCGGCGACCACCGCACCCGAGCCCGCGGCGTCCAGGGCGGTGACCAGCTCGACGAGCGTCCCGTTGCGCTCCTCGGCGTCGGCGGTGAAGGCGTCGGCGGTGAGGACGACGGCGAAGTCGGCCGGGGCCACCGACGCGCTCTCCTGGGTCAGCACGTCGAGCGCGGAGAGGCCGGCGACCACCGACGAGACGTCGGCGGTGCTCGGCTGGCCGGCCGGGGACCCCCCGGCCTCCGCCTCCGGCGCGGTGTTCTGCTCCGGCGACCCGGCGTCGGCGGGGGCCATCAGGACCTGGGAGAGCAGCGCGGCGACCAACCGGCCGGCGTCGTCGGTCTCCGGCAGCTGCACGCCCGGGGGCAGCCCCGGTCCGGTGACGTAGCTCTGCAGCGCGGCCGCGGTCGCCGGGTCGCTGTACTCGGGCTGCAGCCGCAGCGTGCCGGTGACGCTGCCGCCGGCCTGCGCCACGAGCGAGGCCACCTCGTCGACGATCTCGGTGCCGACGGCCTCGTTGGTGGTCAGCAGCAGCACGCTGCGGTCGGTGAGGGCGCCCTCGACCAGGGCCGGCGCGACGGACTGCTCGAAGTCGTCCGCGGTGTCCAGCCGGGCCTGCAGCTGCTGCGTCTGGTCCTCCAGGGCCCGCTTGTCCTGCTCGAGGTCGGTCACCTGCGCCTCGATGTCGGCGAGGATCGGGTCGTTGAGCTGGGTGGTGCCGATGACGATCCCGAGGGCCACCGCCAGGAAGACGGCGATCAGCGAGACCAGGTGGTAGCGGAAGTCGATCACGTGAGGAGGTTCTCCAGCCAGAACACAAAGCTGTTCCATTGGTCGAGCAGCAGCTCGAGGTAGACCCGGCCCGCGGCCGACACCGCGATGGCCGACCCGATGGCCACGAACGCCGCGATCACCAGCACGACCAGCGCGGCGGTGGAGATGCGGCTGCGGTACAGCCGGCTGACCCCCTTGGCGTCGACCAGCTTGCCGCCCAGGCGCAACCGGGTGAGGAAGGTCGAGGCCATGCCGCCGCGGCCCTTGTCGAGGAATTCGACGAGCGTGGCGTGCGTGCCGACGGCGACGATCAGCTTGGCGCCCTTCTCGTCCGCGAGCAGCATGGCGATGTCCTCGCTGGTGGCCGCCGCGGGGAAGGTGATCGCCTCGACGCCGAGGTCCTGCACCCTGGCCAGCCCCGGCGCCCGGCCGTCGGCGTAGGCGTGCACGACGACCTCGGCACCGGACCGGAGCACGTCGTCGCTCACGGAGTCCATGTCGCCGATGATCATGTCCGGCTGGTAGCCGGCGTCCTTGAGCGCGTCGGCACCGCCGTCGACGCCGATGAGGACCGGCCGGTAGTCGCGGATGTAGGAGCGGAGGGCGTGGAGGTCCTCCCGGTAGTCGTAACCGCGGACGACGACCAGCACGTGCCGGCCCTCGATCTGCGTCGCGACGTCCGGCACGCCGACGCCGTCGAGCAGCAGCGCCCGCTCCCGCTTCATGTACTCCATGGTGTTGGCGGCGAACGCCTCCAGCTGCACCGACAGACCGGCGCGGGCCTCGGCCATGGCGGCCGCGACCGACTCGGCGTCCTGGCGGATGCCCTCGCCCAGGACGGTGCCGTCCTCGCCGATCAGCCGGTCGCCGTCGACGCGGGCGAGGGCACCCTCCTTGACCGCGGCGAAGACCTCGGTCCCGACCCCGTCGACGAGCGGGATGCCGGCGGTGACGAGGATCTCCGGGCCGAGGTTGGGATAGCGGCCGGAGATGCTCGACGCGGCGTTGACGACGGCGGCGACGCGGCAGGCCACCAGCGCGTCGGCGCTGACCCGGTCGATGTCGACGTGGTCGATGACCGCGATGTCGCCGGGCCGCAGCCGCTTGGTGAGGGTCTTCGTGCGCCGGTCCAGGCGGACGGTGCCGGTGGCGTCCGACCCGACGTCGGCGGCCCGGCTCCGTCGGAGGGTCCCGATGCGCATGCCCCCGATGGTCCCATGAGCGGCCTGCGGCCTCCCCGACCGACGCGCGAGCGCGACCGGTCCGTCACAGGACGTGGCCGACACCACGGGCGGAGCGACACGCCGGTGCCGACGAGGCCGTTCGCGGCGCGGGGACGCCGACCCGGCGTGGCTAGCGTTGCGGCTGTGACTGGAGTGGCGCGGGCCCTGCCCCGGACGACGAGCGCGCCGGACGGCACGGCGCCCGAGGAGCGGCGCGACGAGGGGCGGCTGGACGGCGCTCCGGCCGTCGTCCGCGCGGTGCCGAGCGCCCCCGTGCCGCATCCCCGGCCGACGCCGCCCGGCGCGCCCGCGCCGGCGCCACCGGCCGCCGCACCCGTGGCGCCGCAGGCCGCCGCACCCGTGGCGCCGCCCGAGCCCGCGCCGACGCGGGAGGCCCCGGACGAGCCGTGCGCCCGGGCACCCGATGTCCCGGCGTCCGATCCCGCAGCCCCCGACCTCACCGCGCCCGATGTCCCGGCGTCCGACCTCGCAGCCCCCGACCCGGCAGCGCCCGACCGCACCGCGCCGGACCGCAGTGCCCTCGATCTCGCGGCGGCGCCCGACTCCCCTGCGTCGGGTGACGCCGCTCCGGCCCGTCGGGGCCGCACGGCGAACGGACCGGGACGGCGCGAGCTCCGGCGCCAGGAGACCCGGGCGCGGATCGTCGACGCGGCCGCCGACCTCTTCGCCGAACGCGGCTTCGACTCGGTGAGCGTCGTGGAGATCGCCCGCCGGGCAGGCGTGGTGGAGAAGACCGTCTTCAACCACTTCCCGGTCAAGGAGGGGTTGGTCTTCGACGCCGACCCACCGGTGCGCACCGCCCTCCTGGGAGCGGTCCGCCGCCGGCCGGTCGGCGAGTCGGTGTCGGCGGCGGCGGGGACCTTCGTCGTCACGGCGATGAGCCGCCTCGGTGAGCCGGAGGTGGCGTCCGGCCTCGCCCGGATGGCGCGCATCGTCCGCGGCTCGCGCACGCTGCAGGTCCGCGAGCAGGAGATCCTCGGCGAGTTGACCACCGCGCTGGCCGCGCTCATCGCCGAGGAGACCGATGCGCGGTCCGGTCAACTGGAACCGTGGCTCACCGCGCACGCCGTCCTGGGGTTGTACGCCGGGTTGCTGGAGCTGGCCCGGGACCGCGCGCTGGCCGGGATCACCGGCGCTCCGCTGGCCGCCGAGCTGCGCCGCCGCGGCCAGCGCGGCCTCGCACTGCTGCAGTTCGGCCTGGCCGGCTACGGCAAGCGGCGATGACGGTGACATAGTCATCCTCCGGATGACACCGCGGCCACCGGCCGTCCCCCCCGTGCGCCGAGCGCCACCCGTCGCTCCTCGGGGGACCCTCCGGGCCCCCGCTCGTCACGACACCGCGGCCACCGGCCGTCCCCCCGGCGCGCCGAGCGCCACCCGTCGCTCCTCGGGGGAACCTCCGGGCCCCCGCTCGTCACGACACCGCGGCCACCGGCCGTCCCCCCGGCGCGCCGAGCGCCACCCGTCGGCGCACGGTGATCAGCCCAGCTGCAGGGCCCCCAGCAACTGCGCGGAGCGGTCGCCGGGGACGTCGGGGTCGCGGCTGAACAGGGCCACGGCCACCACGTACTCGTCGTCGCCGGTCCAGCCCCGGCCCGCGGCGCAGATGCGGCGGATGTGGTCGCGCACCTTCGGCTCGCCGCTGTACCGGCCGTAGTCCAGGCCCATGGCCAGGAAGTTGACCACCCGGTAGCCGAGGTCGGTCGCGGTCGCCAGGGTGGCGGCCGGGTCGGCGTAGCTGGCCACGGCCGCGACGACGTGGTCGTAGCCGGCCTTGAGCAGGCGCAGCAGCAGGTCGTTGCCGTGCACACCGCCCCAGAGCTCGGGCATGAGGATGTCGCCGTCCGGCGCCGGGATGTACGGCGGATTGGCGATCGCGGTGGTCACCGCCGGTCCGCCCGCGGCGTCGGCCTGGTCGAAGAAGTCGCCGTGCTCGACGGTGTACCGGTCGGCCACCCCGCGCGCGGCGATGTTCGCCCGGGCGCGCTCGACCGCGGCGGCGCTGATGTCGTAACCGTGCACGCGGAGGCCGGGCAGCCCGGCGACCACCTCGGCGATCGCGGCGGCGTCACCGGTGCCCAGTTCGACCACCCCCGCCTCCTCCCACCGCAGGAGGGACCGGTACCGGTCGAGCAGCAGGCAGACGGAGGCGCCGTAGTGCGCGGACTCGTCGACGGAGTCGAAGCAGCTCACCGGGCGGCGTCCGGTGCGGGGACGGCGGGCGGGACGAGTGGCGCACTTCTCCGTGGCACGCGCCCGGTCTACCCCGCCCCGGCCGAGAACACTCCCCCCGACGGGGACGCCCTGACCCGTTCGGGTCAGCCGCGGGCGGCGGCCACCGCCAGCAGCTCGCGGGCGTGCGCCTGGCCGGTGTCGCTGTCGGCCAACCCCGACAGCATGCGGGCCAGCTCCCGGACGCGCTCCTCGCCGTCGACGGCGCGGATGTCGGTAGCCGTGACCCCCGCCGCGGTGTCGGCGGACTTGTCGACCACGAGGTGGGTGTCGGCGAAGGCCGCCACCTGGGCCAGGTGCGTGACGACGACGACCTGGTGGTCGCGCGCCAGGCGCGCCAGGCGCCGGCCGATCTCCCCGGCGGCCTGCCCGCCGACCCCGGCGTCGACCTCGTCGAACACCATGACCGGCACCGGGTCGGCACCGGCGAAGACCACCTCGATGGCCAGCATCACCCGAGACAGCTCGCCGCCGGAGGCCCCCCGGTGCACCGGCCGCGGCGGTGCACCCGGATGGGCGGCGAGCAGCAACGCGACCTCGTCGACGCCCTCGGGTCCCGGATCGTGGGGATGGCTGTCGATCGAGAAGGAGACGCGCGCGGCCGACATGGCCAGTCCCGAGAGCTCCGCGCCGACCTGCGCGGCGAAGCCGTCGGCGGCGGCCCGCCGGCCCTCGGTGAGGCGGCCGGCCAGCTCGTCGACGTCGACCCGGGCGGCGTCCCGAGCCGCCTCCAGCCGGGACAGCGCCTCGTCGGAGACGTCGAGCTCGGACAGCCGGCGCCGGGCGTCCTCCGCCCAGTCCAGGACGCCGGCCAGCCCTGCTCCCGGGTCGGCGTACTTGCGCACCAGGGCGGTGATGGCCGCGCGCCGGTCGAGGACCTCGGCCAGCCGGCCCGGGTCGGCGTCCAGGTCGGCGACGTAGCCGGCCAGCTCGACCGCGACGTCGGCCACCACCGCGGCGGCGTCGGCCAGCCGCTGCGCCAGCGGGGTCAGCGCCGGGTCGTCGGCCGCGGCCAGCGCGCGCTCCGCCACTGCCAGGGCGGCGGTCGCGTCGGGGGCCAGCTCGCCGCCGCCGAGGTCGCCGGTGATGTCGCCGACCAGCGCCATGCGGGCCTCGTCGGCGGCCGCCCGGAGTGCGTCGGCGTCGCCGAGCCGCTTGGCCTGGACGTCGAGGGCCTCGTCCTCTCCCGCCTCGGGTGCGACCGCGGCGATCTCCTCCAGCCCGTGCCGCAGCACGTCGGCGGTATGGGCGAGCTCCCGCGCCCGGGTGCGCCGCCGGTCGAGGTCGGCGGCCAGCTCCCGCCAGCGAGTGTGCGCGGCACGGTACTCGTCGAGCAGCGCCAGGTGCGCGGCGCCGGCGTACCGGTCGAGCGCGCGGCGCTGCTCGGCAGGCCGGGACAGCCGCAGTTGGTCGGTCTGCCCGTGCACGGCGAGCAGGCTCTCGGCGAGCTCCGAGACGACCCCCACGGGCACGCTGCGCCCACCGAGGAAGGCGCGCGAGCGGCCCTCGGCGCTCACCGTGCGGGCGAGGATGAGGCTGCCGTCGTCGTCCGCATCCGCTCCCGCGTCAGCGGCGCGCTCCCACACCGGGGAGTCCGCCGGCAGCAGCAGCCGTCCCTCGACGCCGGCCCGGCCGTTGGCCCGCACCCGCCCGGGGTCGGCGCGGCCGCCGAACAGCAGCGTCAGCCCGGTGACCACCATGGTCTTGCCGGCGCCGGTCTCACCGGTGACGACCGTGAGACCGCTGCCGAGCTCGAGGGTGACGTCGTCGATGGCCCCCAGGCCGCGGATGCGCAGCTCGCCGAGCCGCCCGAGGGCCGCGGCGTCGGCCCTCCCCGCCGCGTCCCGGTGCCGGTCCGGTCCCGTGCCGCCGGTCCGCTCGGCACCGCGTCCGTCGACCCGGTCGGCGGGCGGCCGGTCCGCGCGGTCGGCGGGCGAGCCCGCCGGGCGGCGGGCCGCGCGGTCAGCCGTGGTCGGCCGTGCCGGCACCGCGCACCTCCTCCGCCGGTGCGCTCCCCCAGCCCCGGCCGTCGTCGGCGACCGGCCCGGTGACGACGTCGCGGGTGAGCACGTTGCGGCTGGGGAACAGCTCGTGCCCCGGCCCGTGGCTGCGCGCGTCGCGGAAACCGCGGACGGGCAGGCCGAACTTGGCGACCAGCCGGTCCCCGAAGGTCGACGCGTGCACCCGGGCGATGCGCACCGCGTGCGCGGCCCGCCGGACGTCGATCCGCCCGCCGACCGGGACGTCGACCGCCCGCCGGCCGTCGGCGGAGATCCGGGCCCGGTTGCCGTCGGTCGGCACCGCGACGGTGAGCACCGAGTCGGGCGAGGTGACCAGCGGCCGCGCGAACAGGGCGTGCGCGTTGGTCGGCACGAGGAGGAGCGCCTCGACGTCGGGCCACACGACGGGCCCGCCCGCGGAGAACGCGTACGCGGTCGACCCGGTGGGCGTGGCGAGCAGGACCCCGTCGCAGCCGAAGCTGGTCAGCGGACGCCCGTCGATGGCGATGACCACGTCGAGCACGCGCGACTGCTGGGTCTTCTCCAGCGAGACCTCGTTGAGCGCCCAGGTGCCGCCGACCACCGTGCCGTCGGCGTCCAGCACGTCGACCTCGATGGCCAGGCGTTCCTCCACCGAGTACTCGCAGTGCTCGATCGCGCTGAGCGTCTCCTCGACGGCCTCCGGCTCGGTCTCGGCGAGGAACCCGACGCGCCCGAGGTTCACCCCCATCAGGGCGGCGTCGCTGTACCGCGCGAGCTCGGCGGCGCGCAGGAAGGTGCCGTCGCCGCCGAACACCATGACGATCTCCGTCGCGTGCGCCGCGCCGGGACCGGCCGGGACCACCTCCGCGCCCTCGATGCCCAGGCGGGAGGCCTCCTCCTCGAGCACGCGGACGGCGATCCCGTCGCGCCTGAGCCGGGCGGCCGAGGTGCGGGCCAGGTCGACGATGTCCCGCCGGCCGGTGTGCACGGCCAGCAGGACGCGGCGGACGGTCGCGTGGGCGTCGGCGCCGGTGTGCGGATCGGTCACTGGGGTCCCTCCCGGACGGCGCGGCGGACGTCCTCCTCGTCGAGGAGTCCGGCGTCGCGCCGGAGCCACAGGAAGAATTCCACGTTCCCGGCCGGTCCCGGCAGCGGACTGGCGACGACGCCGGCGCCGCCCCAGCCGAGCCCCGCCGCCGCGTGGGCGACGTCCAGGACGGCCTGCACCCGGTGCTCGGGGTCGCGGACGACGCCGCCGGCACCGAGGCGGGCGCGGCCCACCTCGAACTGCGGCTTCACCATCGGCAGCAGATCGGCGGCGGGCCCGGCGCAGGCGGCCAGCGCCGGTAGCACCAGCGCCAGGGAGATGAAGGACAGGTCGGCGACGACGAGGCCGACCGGGCCGCCGATCGCGTCCGGGGTGAGCGTGCGGACGTTGGTCCGCTCGTGCACGCGCACCCGCTCGTCGGTGCGCAGCGACCAGGCCAGCTCGCCGTACCCCACGTCGACCGCGACGACCTCCGCGGCACCGCGGGAGAGCAGCACCTCGGTGAAGCCGCCGGTGGAGGCGCCGGCGTCGAGGGCGCGGCGTCCGTCGACGACGACCCGGAAGGCGTCGAGGGCACCGAGCAGCTTGTGCGCCCCGCGCGACACCCAGGCCGGCTCGCCAGGATCGGTGCGGACGACGACGGGCGTGCCGGCGTCGACACCCGTCGCCGGCTTGCTCGCGGCCTGCCCGGCGACGGCGACGCGGCCCTCGGCGATGAGGGCGACGGCGTGCTCGCGCGACCGGGCCAGGCCCCGCCGCACCAGCTCCGCGTCCAGGCGGCTGCGACGGGCCATCAGAGCGGGTCGATGCTGCCGAGCTCGCGCTGCAGCCGGGCGTGCTCGGCCTCGAAGACGGCGACGTGCTCGGCGACCGGCCGCTCGGCCAGATCGGCGAGGCGCTCGGGCTCCCGGTCCTCGCGGGGCTCCTCCGGCTCGGCAGCCGGGGCCGCGGCACCGGGCCGCGGCGGACCCGGGACCGGGCGGGCCGGGCTCGGCTGGGTCATGGCTGGTCGCCTCCGAGGTGCGCTGGGTGGTGGCCGGGGCGCTCCGGCCGGCGGGCGGAGGCGGTGGTCGTGGCCGTACCCGCTCCCCTCCGTCCCCGTCCGAGGTTACCGGGCGGGACCGACGGTCCGGCCGGTCCCGGCGGCCCGGACGGCGGCCGCGACGCGTGCGCGGGGCCGGCCGACCGGGGTCGCGGGACCCGGCCGCCGGGGCCCCCCGCGGGGCCGCACACCCGCCCGCGGCTGCGGTCGGCGCAGCCGGACGGTAGCGTCCCGCCGCCGGCTGTCGACGACCGTCCTCCCCGGAGGTGCCCGCCCGCGTGGCCACGACCGACGAGTGCATGACCGCCCTGCGCGGCGTCCTGCAGCCCCTGGCGTCGCACCGCGCCGCCGCGGGGCTGGACCGGAGCATCTCCTGCCACCTGACCGATCTGCGCCAGGTCCTGCTGGGGCGTCTGGCCACCGGGTCCGTGCGGGACCTCCGGGTGGTGCCTGAGGGTCCGGACGCGCCCCGGGCCGACATCCGCCTGGCCATGACGAGCGACGACCTGGTCGCCCTCACCGCGGGCGACCTGTCGTTCGGGCCGGCGTGGGCGTCGGGCCGCATCAAGTTCGAGGCGGGTCTGCGCGACGTGCTGCGGCTGCGCTCGCTGCTCTGATCCGCAGCCGGTCTAGCCGGGAGCCATCCCCCACCGGTCGAGCGCCCGCCGAGCCGGCGCGTCGGTCGCGACGATCCGCGCCGGTCCGCCCGATGCGGCGGGCCGCGACCAGCGCGCGACGCAGAGGGCGCGCAGCCCGTCGAGGCCGTCGCCGGAGCCGCCGTCCGGGAACCCGCCCCGCTCCCGCAGCGAGAGCTGCAGCGCACCGGCCTCCCCCGGCCGGACCGTCCAGCCCCCGCAGCGCCACGCGCCGCCGTCGCTCACCACCGGCGGGTGCACCGCGAGCAGCCCGGCCGCGTCGGGCGCGACCAGGTGCGGACGCTGGGCCGGCTCGGCCTCCAGGAGTGCCGCCGCGCCCGTGATCCCGGACAGGACGAGCAGGCTCGGCACGCCGGCCCGGTGCGCGCCCTCGATGTCGGTGTCGAGCCGGTCGCCGACGACCAGCGGCCGGCGCGCCCCGGTGCGGCGCACGCACTCGGCGTGCATCGCGGGATCGGGCTTGCCGGTCACCAGCGGCGGGACGCCGGTGACCGCCTGCACCACGGCGACCAGCGCGCCGTTGCCGGGCACGGGTCCCCGCGGGGAAGGGACCGTGACGTCGGCGTTGGTGGCCACGTGCCGGGCGCCGGCGCGGACGGCGACGACGGCCTCGGCCAGCTGCTGCCACCCCACGTCGGGGCCGAAGCCTTGGACGACGGCGACCGGCCCGTCATCCGCCCCGGCCACCACGCGGAGTCCGGCCGCCCTCAGCGCGGCGGCCACACCCGGGCCACCGACCGGCAGCACGGCGGCACCGGCCCCCCACCGCTCCCGCACGACCGTGGCCGCGGACTGGGCGCTGGTGATGACGTCACCCGGCCCGGCGTCGACGCCCAGCCCGGTCAGCAGGGCGGCCACCCGCTCGGGCGTCCGGCTGGCGTTGTTGGTCACGAAGCCCAGCCGCAGGCCGGCCGTCCGGGCCCGGGCCAGGGCGTCCGGCACGCCGGGGACGGCCTCGGGCCCGACGTAGACGACGCCGTCGAGGTCGAGCAGCGCGACGTCGAAGGCCCGCGCGGGCGGCTCGGCACACCCGGCCGCGAGCGGCGGCGGATCGGTGGCGCCGTTCATCGCCGGAACGGGCGCCGGGACGCGACGGGCACCGGACGTGGTGCCCGGATGACGGCGCACCGGGCGGCGGGTTGCCCGGTCACGACGGCCCCGCCGCCCGGCGGGCCCGCACGCCGCGCAGCGCACGGCTGTAGTGGCCGAGCTCGGGACGCATGGCCACGGCCAGGGCCAGGTGCTCCGCGGCGAGGTCGAGCTCGCCGGCGCGGCTGGCGGCCATCCCGAGGCCGAAGTGGGCGTAGTCGTCGGTCGGGTTCACCGCGGTCAGCCGGGTGAAGCTGGCGATCGCCTCCGCGTAGCGGCCCGCGTCGTACTGGGCGCGGGCCAACGCCTCGAGCACGCTGCGCGAACCGGGCTCGGCCTCGGCGGCTCGCGCGAGCAGCGTCGCCGCGGCGTCGGGGTTGCGTTCCCCGAGCAGCTGCATGCCACGCCGGTACCACTCGTAGACGCCGCCCTCGGGGGCTCCTGCCTCGGCCACGCATGCACCTCCTCGTCCGGTGGGCGCCGTCCGGCAGCGCCCCGCCGCCGTGCGGACGCGGCCGCGGGTCGGAGCGCGGCGCTCCTACCATGTCCGTCGTGCCCTCGTCGTCGGTGGACTCCCCGTCGCCGGGCGCGACGGGGCTCGACGTCCGGCCCTTCCGGGCCCTCACCTACCGGCGACACGACCCCGAGCACCTGGCCAGGGTCAGCTCGCCAGCCTACGACCTGGTGTCGCCCTCCGGTCGCGACCGGCTGGCCGGGGCGGATCCGCACAACGTGGTCCGCCTCATCCTGCCGCGCGGTGGGGTCGCCAACGGGAGCAACGCCGGACCGCCGGCCGCGGACCCACCGCCGGCCGGGGACCCGCTCCGATCGGCCGCGGGAACGCTGGCGTCCTGGCGCGCCGACGGCGTGCTCGTGCGCGACGTCGTCCCGGCGCTGTGGGTGTACGAGCTGCAGCCGCCGGACGGCGCGCCGGCCACGGTCGGCTGGCTGGGCGCCGTCGCGCTGCCCCCGGCCGGGTCGTCGGCGGTCCTCCCGCACGAGGACACCTATCCCCCGGCCGTCGAGGGTCGGCGGGCGCTGCTGGCCGCCACGGCCACCGACCTGGAGCCGATCGTGCTCGCGCACGACCCTTCGCCCCGCGCCGCCGAGCTCGCCCGCGACGTGTCCCTCCGGCCGGCCACGCTCGCCTTCCGCGACGACGACGGGGTGTGGCACCGGCTGTGGCGGGTGACCGACGAGCCCACGCTGCGGCAGGTGGTCGGCGCGCTGGCCGCCACGCAGGCCGTCATCGCCGACGGGCACCACCGCTTCGCCGCCGCGCTGGCGCACCACCGCAGCGATCCGCGACGGCCGGGGAGCGACGCGGTGCTCGCGCTGGTCACCTCGAGCGGACCGGGCGGCCTCCGCGTCGAGGCCATCCACCGGGTCGTGCCGGACCTCCCGTTCGACCGGGCCGTCGCGACGGCGGCCACGCGCTTCACCGTCTCCGAGGTCGGGTCGGGCCGGGACTGCCCCGAGGCGGAGCGGCTGGCCCGCACCTGGCTCGCCGAGCCGGGGGCACGCGGCCTGCTGGTCAGCGACGGCCGCCGGGTGGTGGCGCTGACCGAGCCCTCGGCCGAAGCGCTCGCCGCGGTACCGACGGAGGCCCCCGCGGCCTGGCGCGGCCTGGACGTCGTGCTGGCCCACCACGCGCTGCTCGACGGACCGTGGTCGGTGCCCGACGACCCGGCGACGGTGGTCATCGCCCACGACGTGAGCGCGGCGCTGCGCACGGCGGCCGAGCGGTCGGGCACCGCGGTCCTGCTCCGTCCGCCCTCACCGGCGGACGTCGCCGCCGTGGCCCGGGCCGGCGCCCGGATGCCGCGCAAGTCGACGCTGTTCGTGCCGAAGCCGCGCACCGGGCTGGTGCTACGACCGCTGGACGACTGAGCGTTCTCCCTCAGGCCGACTCCACCGACCCTCCGGCCGGTGACCGTGCCACCTTCCGGCCGCGGCGGCAGTTGACCTCGCACACCGAGGCGGTTCCGCTCGACGTCCGCCAGAAGCGCCGCTGCAGCGCACCCTCCACCTCGACGACGTCGCCGGGCTGCCAGGCGGCCGCGCGGCGCTTCAACGCCCGGTCGTAGGTGATGCAGCTCAGGACGTCGACCGTCCGGCCTCGGGCCCGGGGTTCCGGTCTCCGCACCACGAGACGGAAGGTCACCAGGGTGTCGCCGCTGGGCAGCTCGCGGAGTTCTGCGGGGGCCGACAGGCGTCCGCGCAGGACCACGTCGTTGCGATCGATGACAGCCACGCTCATGCCCGGAGCCTCTCCGGCCGGCGGCCGCGGACCCAGGCCCTCCCGGCATCTGTGGACGGCCCCGCGGGATGGGGACGGTCCGCGCGGGTCCTGTCGGACCTCAGTGCTGCCGGTCGTCCGGGCCGTCCGCCGGAGGTCCGGTCTCGCCGAGGAGTTCGGCCACCTCCGCCTCGACTTCCGCGTCGAAGTCGGCGTCCGGGGCGTCCGCTCCACCCAGGTCGACGTCCGCCGGCTGCGGTGCATCGACGCGGTCGGTGGTCTCGCCAGCCGGGGGCGGCACGTCCTCGACGTCCGGCAGCTCGATGCCCGGCTCCCCGACGTGCGGCTCCCCGACGTGCGGCTCCCCGACGTCCGGCTCCCCGACGTCCGGCTCCCCGACGTCCGGCTCCCCGACGTC
>NZ_JAOVZT010000003.1:0-1931 GCF_025716945.1 Geodermatophilus sp. YIM 151500 | reverse complement strand
CGGCTCCTCGGCGAACTCGACGCCGAGGAGCTCCTCTCCGAGGAGCTCGGGAGCGGCGGCGGCGACCGCCTCGGTCCATTCCTCGGCGAGCTCGGCCTCGCCCTCCGCGCGCAGCAGATCCGCGTAGGCGGTAGCCAGGCGGAGCCGGCCGGCATCGGCCGGGTCGAGGTCTCGCGGTCGGACGCGGCCACCGAGCGCCCCTTCGAGCACGAGCCGGGCCGCGGCCGACTCCCCGAGGTCGCGGCGCGCCCCGGCCTCGACCAGCCGCAACTCCGCGACCTCGTCGGGGTCCGGACCCTCCGCGAGCGCCTCGGCGACCAGGCGCAGGGCGATCTCCGGCCGGCCCAACGCCCGCTCGCAGTCGGCGAGCACCGGGCGGTATGCCCGGTCCCCGCTCATGCGGCGGTAGGCCCGCAGCTCGCGGGCCGCCTCCGCGTAGTCCCCGGCGTGATAAGCCGCGACACCCACGGCCTCGCGGACCGCGGCCACGCGGGAGGCGCGGTCGCGGGCGGCACGGGCGTGCGCCAACGCGGCATCCGCGTCCTCGTCCACGAGCGTGCCCGCCGCGACCAGGTGACCGGCGACGCGCTCGGCGTTGCGCGGATCGAGCCCGCGGAGCGCCGCGCGGACAGGCGGGGCGAGCTCGCTCACGTCCACCCACTCGGGCACGCTGGGCGCCTCGGGGCGCGCGGGACCGGCGTCGAACTGACGACCACCCCGGCCGGCGCCGCCGTCCGGGCGGCGGTCACCCGCCGCGCGCCCCGCACGCTCACCCGGCGCGCGGTTCCGCTCCGGACGACGATCCCGCCCGTCGCCGCGGCCCGCGCCGCTTCCCTGACGGTCATCACCCGGGCGGTCCCGCCACCCGCCGGACGCGCGGGATGGCCGGTCGTCACGCCGCCCGCCCTGCGGACGCCGGTCCGCCCGGCTGTCCTGAGCCGCCGGTTGCCGAGAGCGACCGCCTTCCGGCCGCCGTTCCCGCCAGTCCGACCGTGCGTCGTCTCCGTACGGCCGCTGCTCCTCCGACCTGCGGTGCGGCCGTCGTTCGCGCCAGTCCGCCGCGCTGCCGGGCCCCTGCGGCCGACCGGCCCGGGCGCCTCGCCCCTGCCGGGCAGGCACGCCACCGCGGCCGCCCGACCGTTCGTCACCGGGATCACGCCGTGGACGGCGCTCCTGCCACGACCGCTGCGACCGGCCCTCCGGTGACCGCTCCCCCTGCGGACGGCGCTCCTGCCAGGACCGCTGCGACCGGCCCTCCGATGACCGCTCCCCCTGCGGACGGCGCTCCTGCCACGACCGCTGCGACCGGTCCCCCGGCGTCCCCTCCCGCGGACGGCGCTCCTGCCAGGACCGCTGCGACCGGTCCCCCGGCGTCCCCTCCCGCGGACGGCGCTCCTGCCAGGACCGCTGCGACCGGCCCTCCGATGACCGCTCCCCCTGCGGACGGCGCTCCTGCCACGACCGCTGCGACCGGTCCCCCGATGACCGCTCCCCCTGCCGACGGCGCTCCTGCCAGCGGGCGGGCGCGCCCGATCCCGGCTGCGAACGATCGTCGCGCTCACGGAACGGACGGCGTTCGCGCCGCTCCCCGGCCTCCTGCCCGGCCTCCTGGGAAGGGTCGTGTCGCGTTCCAGTGGGCCGGGGACGGCGGTCCGACTGCCGCGGCTCGTCACCGCCGCGGGAGGACCAGGCGCGCCCCGCGCGGTCCCCCGAGCGGACCCCACGCCGGTCGTCCGGACGGTCGGAGTTTCGTCGCGGGCCTGTCATGGCAGCTGGGCACCTCGTCGTCGAGCTCTAGGGCGGGTCATGGCTGCGGCTCTCGAGCCCGCCCATGCGAAAAGGAACGGGGGTCAGAGCCGCAGCTCTGACCCCCGTTCCGGTGATGGTTGTCCGGCGGCGTCCTACTCTCCCACCCCGTTGCCGGGGCAGTA
>NZ_JAOVZT010000039.1 GCF_025716945.1 Geodermatophilus sp. YIM 151500 | reverse complement strand
GTGAGCGTCACCGCACCGCGGGGATTCCGGGCGGCCGGGGTGGCCGCGGGCCTGAAGAGCGGCGGCGGCGGGGACGTCGCGCTCGTCGTCAACGACGGCCCGGACGACGCCGCGGCGGCCGTCTTCACCACCAACCGCTTCCCGGCCGCGCCGGTGCTGTGGAGCCGGCGGGTGCTGGCCGGCGGGCGGGCGCGGGCGGTGGTCCTCAACTCCGGCGGGGCCAACGCCTGCACCGGGCCGGCGGGCTTCCAGGACGCGCACGCCACCGCCGAGCACGCGGCCACGCAGCTCGGCCGGGCCGGTCTGCACGTCGGCGCGGTCGACGTGGCCGTCTGCAGCACCGGGCTGATCGGCGTCCGGCTGCCGATGGACCGGCTGACCGCCGGGATCACCGCGGCGGCGGGCGCGCTGAGCGGGGCCGGCGGGGACGACGCGGCCCGCGCGATCATGACCACCGACAGCGTGCCCAAGACGACCGTGCAGGCCCGGGAGGGCTGGACCGTCGGCGGGATGGCCAAGGGCGCCGGCATGCTGGCCCCGAGCCTGGCCACGATGCTCGTCGTCCTCACCACCGACGCCCGGGTGCCGGCCGACGTGCTGCAGCGGGCGCTGAAGGCGGCCACCGCGGTGAGCCTCGAGCGGGTCGACTCCGACGGCTGCCTGTCGACCAACGACACGGTGCTCGTGCTGGCCAACGGCGCCGGCGGCGCGGCGCCGTCGGAACGGGAGGTCACCGCGGCGCTCACCGCGGCGTGCGCGGACCTGGCCATGCAGCTGCTCGCCGACGCCGAGGGCTCCACCAAGGACATCGCGATCACCGTGCGCGCGGCGGCGTCGGTGGGCGACGCGCTGACCGCCGGCCGCGCCTGCGCCCGCAACAACCTGCTCAAGACGGCGCTGTTCGGCAACGATCCCAACTGGGGCCGGGTGCTGGCCGCGATCGGCACGACCGACGCCGCGTTCGAGCCCGACCGCGTCGACGTCACGATCAACGGGGTCACCGTCTGCCGCGGCGGCGCGATCGGCGACCCGCGCGAGCTGGTCGACCTGACCGGCCGGGCGATCACCATCGACGTCGACCTGGGCGCCGGCACCGAGCAGGCGACGATCTGGACCAACGACCTCTCCCTCGCCTACGTGCACGAGAACTCGGCCTACTCCACATGAGCACCGACA
>NZ_JAOVZT010000038.1 GCF_025716945.1 Geodermatophilus sp. YIM 151500 | reverse complement strand
ACCGCATCCGCCGAGGACACCACCGAGCTCAACACCTCACGCAGGCTCTCCTGCGCCGTCCCCAATGCCGCCGCCATGCGGCCCAGCTCGTCGCCGGAACGGACCTCGGGCACGACGGTCAGGTCGCCCTGCGCGAGGGCGTCGACCGAGGTCTGCACCGACCGCACGGTGCGGACGATGCCGCGGACGACGAAGCCGGCGAGCAGCCCGGCGGCGGCGATGCCGACGACCAGGGCGATCCAGAGGGTCCACCGGCTCTGGCGGGCCAGCTCCTGGCCCGCCGCGGCGTCGGCCTTGGCGTCCTCGCCCTGCCGGGCCTGCTCGACACCGAAGGCGTCGGACAGCGCGCTCGACGTCTTCTTCAGCGGCCCCTCCGCAAGGGCGAGAGCGGTCGCCGTGTTACCGGTGTCCGCGATCGGGATCAGTTGGCTGTCGACGAACGCGTAGTACTCCTCCGTGGCTGCGACGAGCGGAGCCGCGTCGGCCGGGTTGTTCAGCGTGCCCAGGTAGGTGGCCATCTGCTCGTCGAACTCGACGCGGCGCTCGGCCAGCTCGACAGCGAGCGTCGCGCGGGTCTCGGGGGCGGCCACCGCGTACAGGACGTGGCGGGACCGGTCCCCCTGGAAGCTGCGCTGGGCCTCGCCGAGCCGCTCCAGGGGTTCGATCGAGTCGGTGTAGAGCGTGTCGCCGGCGTCGGCGAGCGAGCCGATGCGCTGGACGGCCAGCCCGGTCAGCCCGATGGCGACGAGGGCCAGCAGGACGATCGCGGCGCCGATCTTGACGGCGACCGGCCGGGTGCCGAACCAGCCGGGGGAGTGCCCCGCGGACGATGCGGCGGTGGCAGCGGTGCTCATTGCTCGTGTTCCTCCGAGGAAGGGACGCAGCACGCGGCCGGGGTCCGGCCGGTGGGTTCAACGCCCTGCTGTGTCCTCCCGGCGACGGGTCATCCCGAGAACCACAGGCGTTGCAGACAGGAAGTTAGGTGGCACGCACCCGACGAGCGCTCTTTCTCCGCACGTGGCGCGGAAATCGATCGGCGACCGCTCTGCGGTTGTCGACATGGTGATGCGGGTGCCATTCCGGCCGAACGGTGCCGATCCGGTCGTTGGGTCCGTCACGGTGATTTTCCACCGTGTCTGGCGGAATGGTGGAGGGTGTTCCGGGAACGGTTCCGGGCCGGGTGGGAACCGGGGAAGGAGTTC
>NZ_JAOVZT010000037.1 GCF_025716945.1 Geodermatophilus sp. YIM 151500 | reverse complement strand
GCCGCCGGGCGCCGCCAGCGGGGTGGGCGCGGCGGCGGTGTGCCGGGTGCGCTTGAGCTCGGCCGCCAGGGCGAGCACCTCGGCCTGTTCGGCCGGGGTGAGGTCGTCGTCCCGGGTGAAGTGGCGGACGGTCACGGCGCCGCCTCCCGGACGGCGGCGTCGAGGGCCGCGGGCAGCGCCGCCACGAACGCGTCGACGGCGGCGTCGCTGAGCACCAGCGGCGGGGCCAGCCGCAGCACGTCGGGCGCCACGGCGTTCGTGAGGTACCCGGCCGAGCGCAGCGCGGTCTCCAGCGCCCCGGCGACGGGGGCGGTGAGGACGACGCCGAGCAGCGCGCCGCGCCCGCGGACGGCGGACACCCCCGGGTGCCCGAGCGCCTCGATGCCGGCGGTGAACCGGTGCTCGAGCTCCTTGGCCCGCTCCAGCAGGCCCTCGTCGCGGATGGTGTCCAGCACGGCCAGGGCGGCCGCGGCGACGATCGGGTTGCCGCCGAAGGTGGAGCCGTGCGAGCCGGCGGTCAGCAGGTCGGCGGCCGCGCCGAAGGCCAGCAGCGCGCCCATCGGCAGCCCGCCGCCCAGCGACTTGGCCAGGGTGATGACCTCGGGCTGCAGCCCGTCGGCCTGGTGGGCGAACCAGTGCCCGGTGCGGCCGGTGCCGGTCTGCACCTCGTCGACGGCGAACAGCGCCCCGGCCTCGGCGGCCGCGCCGGCCGCGGCGGCCAGGTAGCCGGCCGGGGCGGGCACCACGCCGCCCTCGCCGAGCAGCGGCTCGAGCAGCACCATCGCCGTCCGGTCGCCGACGGCCTCGCGCAGCGCCGGCACGTCGCCGTAGTCGACGTACCGGACGCCGGCGGGCAGCGGGGCGAAGGCGTCGGCCTTGCCGGGCTGGCCGGTGAGCGCGAGCGCGCCCATCGTGCGGCCGTGGAAGGAGCCGACCGCGGTGACGACCTCCGGCCGGCCGGTCAGCCGGCTGATCTTGAAGGCGGCCTCGTTCGCCTCGGCGCCGGAGTTGCAGAAGAAGACCCGGCCGGGCCGCCCGGCGATCTCCAGCAGCCGCTCGGCCAGCGCCAGGCCCGGCTCGTGCATGGCCAGGTTGGACACGTGCCCGAGCCGCGACGCCTGCCGCCTGATCGCCTCCACCACCCGCGGGTGGGCGTGGCCGAGGATGGTCGTGGCGATGCCGCCGAGCAGGTCGGTGTAGCCCCGGCCGTCGACGTCCCACACCGTGGCGCCCTCACCGCGCTCGAGGGCGACCGGCGGGGTCCTGTAGTTGCTCATCATCACCGCCGACCAGCG
>NZ_JAOVZT010000036.1 GCF_025716945.1 Geodermatophilus sp. YIM 151500 | reverse complement strand
CCACCGCATCCGCCGAGGACACCACCGAGCTCAACACCTCACGCAACGACCCCTGGGCGGCATCGATCGCGGCGGCCATGCGGCCCAGCTCGTCGGGGCTGTCCACGCCCGTGGGCACCGTCAGGTCGCCCGCGGCCATGGCCTCGGCGGAACGCTGCACGGAACGAACCGTCCGCGTGATGCGCCGGACGATCAGCGCGGTGAGCGCGATCGCGACGGCGACGGCGCTGAGCGCGGTGGCCACCAGCAGGGTGATCGCCCCATCCGCCTCGGCGGCGGCTTCCGCGTTGCGCGCATCGGCCTGGGCCGACTGGGCGACGCCCTCGGCCTCGAGCTCGTCGGCGATGACCTGCAGCAGCGGCTGGAGCTGTTCGGACTGCACCTGGGCGAAGCCGACCAGGTCACCGGTGTCGGCCGCGGGGAAGAGCTCGGTCTCCACCAGACCGAGGAACTCCTCGCGGGTGGCCAGGAAGGTCTCCATGGCCTCCGGAGCGGTGATGTAGGGCTCGTAGGCCTCGAGGCCGGCCGCGAGGTCGGCGTTCTTCTCCTCCATCTGCTCCTTGAGCTCGATGCGGCGCTCCGGCGTCGAGACCGCGTACTCCAGGGTGCGCACCCGGTGAGCCGCGTGGGCGCGCTGCACCTCGGCCAGGGAGTTCAGCGGGAGGAGGTTCTCCTCGTAGATGGTCGCCTGGTGGTTCCGCATCTCGGAGATGCGCTGGACGGCGAGCGCGTTGGTGCCGAGCACCACGACGGCCAGCAGGCCGACCGCGGCACCGATCTTGACACCGACCGGGCGGCCGGCGAACCAGCCTCCGCGGCGCCGGGTGGTCGTGCTGGGGGACATCCGTGTCTCCTGTGGATGAGGGTGCAGCCGTGCACGGGATGGAGAATGAGGCCGATCGGGCGGGCGATGGGGGAACGGTGCTCGATTCCGGGTTGCCCCGGCCTTGAGCTTTCTCCAGCTCGCTCCGCGGCCTCGTCGAATATGGCGTATCCCGCGACCAGGGAGCATCGGGCTTAACCGCGTGTCGCGCGTTCCCCTGGAAATACATCGACGACCGGCTCGCAGTTGTCGACAAGGTGATGCGTCGGCCTATATCCGTCCGGATGGCGGTGATTTTCGGCCCGGCCGAATGGTGGCGGTCCGGCCGTTCCGGTCCGGGACGGTGATGGTTTCCGCCGTGTCCGGCGGAATGGCGGAATGGCGGAATGGCGGAGGATGTCCAGGAACGGGTCCGGGCCGGGTGGGAACCGGGGAAGGTCCCACCCGGCCCGGCCGGGGGAGTCCGCGGGTGCCCCGCGGGGGCGAGGTGCTGGAACGGCCCCGTCCCGGGCTCCGCCCCGAGCCTTCGACGGGCGGGCAGGACGGGGTCCTCTCAGTAGCTGAACCTGCCCACCGTGGTCCGCAGGTCGGCGGCCATCTTCGACAGCTCGTCG
>NZ_JAOVZT010000035.1 GCF_025716945.1 Geodermatophilus sp. YIM 151500 | reverse complement strand
ACACGTGAGTTGTTCATGGCCCTGTTCGGGCCGCCCTGACGGGATGAAAATGCTGGCGGCGCCGGCCGGTGACATCGTGTGACCTTGGTGCTCGCGAGCCCGGATGTGAGTTGGATGCCGGGGCCGCCCGTCAGGGACCCTGACTTGTTGCCTTGAGCACGCGGATCAGACTCTTCGCTCGTCCCGGCGGCCCTCCGGGCGGCGCCGTCCTCGCCGTCGGGAAGGAGAAGCGCGATGGACGTGCTGATCGAGCGCTGCGCCGGGCTGGACATCGGCAAGAAGGACCTCAAGGCCTGCGTGCGCCGCCCCGCCGCACGGGCCGGCCGCCGGGCATCGGAGGCGCGCACCTTCGCCACCACCACCCGCGGCCTGCTGGCCCTGGCCGAGTGGCTGGCGGATGAGCAGGTGACGGTGGTGGGCATGGAGTCCACCGGCGACTACTGGAAGCCGGTGTTCTACCTGCTCGAGGGGACCTTCGAGACCCAGCTGCTCAACGCCCGGCACATCCGCAACGTCCCGGGGCGCAAGACCGACGTCACCGACGCGGTGTGGATCGCCCAACTGGTCGAGCACGGCCTGGTCCGGCCCAGCTTGGTGCCTCCGCCGCCGATCCGCCGGCTGCGTGACCTGACCCGGTATCGGGCCAGCCTGGTCGGCGAACGCTCCCGGGAGGCTCAGCGGCTGGACAAGCTGCTCGAAGACGCCGGGGTGAAGCTGTCCACCGTGGTCAGCGACGTGCTCGGCGCCTCCGGGCGGGCCATGCTCGGCGCACTGATCGACGGCCAACGCGACCCGCAGACCCTCGCCGACCTCGGCGACCGGCGGCTGCGGGCCACTCCGGCGGCGCTGGCCGAAGCGCTGCAGGGCAACTTCACCGCCCACCACGCCACCCTGGCCCGGCTGATGCTGACCCACATCGACCAACTGAGCGCGGCCATCGCCGCGCTCGACGCCGAGGTCGACGCCGAGATGGCGCCCTTCACCGCCGAGCGCGACCGGCTGGACACCATCCCCGGGGTGAGCAAGCGGGCCGCCGAGGTGCTCATCGCCGAACTCGGCGTGGACATGAGCCGCTTCCCCACGCCGGGGCACCTGGCCTCCTGGGCCGGGATGTGCCCGGGCAACAACGAGTCCGCCGGCACGCACCACTCCGGGCGCACCCGCAAGGGCGACCCGTGGCTGCGCGGCATCCTCGGCGAGATCGCCATGACCGCCGCCCGCAACCGGAGCAGCCATCTCGGCGCCCGCTACCGGCGACTGGCCACCCGCCGCGGCAAGAAACGTGCCCTGGTCGCCGTCGGTCACGCCGTGCTTCTCGCCGCCTGGTCGATGCTCACCACCGGCACCGACTACACCGACCGCGGCCCCGACCACGCCCCGCGACCGGTCAGCGATCCGGCCCGCCGCGTCGCCCAACTGCTGGCCCAGCTCAACGCTCTTGGCTACCGAGCCACCCTGGACCCGATCACCGTCAGCTGACCTCGTCAGCGACTGCTCGGGGGCCTTTTCGGATCAGGTCGTACGC
>NZ_JAOVZT010000034.1 GCF_025716945.1 Geodermatophilus sp. YIM 151500 | reverse complement strand
CCGCCGGCTGAGCAGCGGGAACTGTCGGACCCCGTGGCTACGGTGCGGGTATGTGGTGGGACGGGGGTGGGCCGCGGCCGCCGGAGGACGGCGAGCCGGTGCCGGTGCTGCCCGCCGAGGTGGTGCCGCCCGGGTCGGCCGCGGAGCTGGAGCTGGTCTGCGACATCTGGTCGGCCGACGCCCGGATGGCCCGCGAGCACGCCCGGCAGGCGGCCACCATCGCCGAGCTGGCCCGCCGCCGCTCGGCCGAGCGGGACACCGCCGTCGGCCCGCGGGGCGGCCCGGGGCCGGACGCCCGGGCGGCGCGGCCGGCGGCGCTGGCCGACGTCTGTGACGACTTCGTCGCCGAGCTGGCGCTGATCCGGCACTGCTCGGAGGCCGAGGCCAGCCGGCTGGCCGCCGAGGCGGTGCTGCTCACCACGACGCTGTCGGCGACCTGGGCGGAGCTGTGGGCCGGGCGGCTGACCGTGCGCCAGGCGCGGATCCTGCTCGACCTGCTCGGCGAGGCCGACGACGCGGTCGCCGCGGCGGTGCAGGCGCGGGTGCTGCCCGGCGCCGCGGGCTGCCCGCCGGCCCGGCTGGCCGACCGGGTCCGCTACCACCTGTACCGGATCGACGCCGCGGCCCGCGAGCGCCGCCGCGCGGAGGCCGAACGCCGCGCCGACGTGCACGTGCAGCGCACCGCCGACGATCTGGGCCGGCTGGTCGTGGAGGGGCCGCTGCCGGCGGTGTCCGCCGCCCGGGACGCGGTCGACCAGTACGCCCGCTGGCTGCGCGCCGACGGCGACGACCGGCCGATCGGCGTGCTGCGCTCGGCCGCGGCGCTGGATCTGATCCTGCGGCCGTGGGACACCACCCGCCCGCCGGTGACCGCGCAGCTGCTGCTGCACGCCGCGCTGCCCGCGCTGGGCCCGGACGCGCCCGCCGCGGCGGCGCCGGCCGAGCTGAACGGGGAGTGGATCTCCGCCGCCCACTGCCGCGAGCTGCTCGCCGCACTCGACGTGCTCGACCTGCGGCCGGCCCCGGCCGGCGGCTCGATCCACGTCGCGATCGACGACCCGGCCACCGGCGCCACGCTGGCCGTGGCCACCCGCGCCGAGCTGCGCCGCGCCGCCGGCACCGGCCGCCGCATCCGCCGCCGGACCGGCGCCCGCCACCGAGCCGCCCAGGGCACCGGACCCGGCGGTGCCGCGGACGGGGTCGGCGGCACGGGCGCCCCCGGCCCGACCGGCGGCATCGGCGGCATCGGCCCGACCGGCGGCATCGGCGGCATCGGCGGGATCGGCCCGACCGGCGGGATCGGCCCGACCGGCGGCACGAGCGGGACCAGCTCGCCGAGCAGCACCGGCCCGGCCGGCGGCCCCGGGCTGCGGCCGCCGCCGCCGACCCGCGGCTACCGGCCCACCGCCGCGCAGCGCCGCCTGGTCACCACCCGCGACCGGCACTGCCGGATGCCCGGCTGCCGCCGCCGCCCCGGCCGCTGCGACCTCGACCACGGCACCGCCTACGCCCGCGGCGGCCCGACCGCCTGCGAGAACCTGTGCTGCCTGTGCCGGCGGCACCACCGGATCAAGACCCACGCCCGCGGCTGGTCCTTCACCCTGCTCCCCGACGGCCGCCTGGTCGTCCGCACCCCGTCTGGCGTCACCCGCACCACCCGCCCACCCGGCTGGTACCACGACCCCGAACCCGACCCACCCTGGCTCGA
>NZ_JAOVZT010000033.1 GCF_025716945.1 Geodermatophilus sp. YIM 151500 | reverse complement strand
CGTTGGGCGTACGGCCTGACGTGTCGTTCCCGCGGCGCTCCGATCATGGCATCGGCGGCTCCGGTGGGGTGAGGAATCGGTCCTTAAGTCGGTAGCTGGGGCCGTTGATGGAGAGCACGTTGCAGTGGTGCAGCAGCCGGTCGAGGATGGCGGTGGCCAGCACCTCGTCGCCGGTGATGGCGCCCCATTCGGAGAACGCCTTGTTCGAGGTCAGCACGATGGAGCCGCGTTCGTAGCGGCGGGCGACCAGCTGGAAGAGCATGTTCGCCTCCGCCCGGCTCAGCGGCAGGTAGCCGACCTCGTCGAGGACGAGGACGGCGGGTTTGAGGTAGGTCTGCAGCTTCGTGGCGAACCGGCCCAGCGTCTCGGCCTCGCGCAGCTGGCGGACCAGGTCGTCGACGGCGGTGAAGTAGATGGAGAACCCGGCCTGGCAGGCGGCCACCGCCAGGGCGACGGCGATGTGGGTCTTGCCCACGCCGGGCGGGCCGAGCAGGGCCACGTTGGAACGCGCGCGCACGAAGCCGAGGGCGGCCAGGTCGCGGATCCGGCGGGGGGCGAGGTCGGGCTGGAAGGCGAAGTCGAACTCGTCCAGGGTCTTGTGGTGTGGCAGCCCGGAGAGCTTGAGCGCGTTGCGGAACCGGCGGCCCTCGCGGACGCCGACCTCTTCCTCGAGGACCTGGTCGAGGAAGTCCAGGTAGCCCAGCTGGGCGGCCTCGGCCCGGGCGGCCAGCGCGGTCGCCTCGTCGGCGAGGTGGTGCAGCAGCAGGCGTTCGGCGTGCCGGCGGATCCGGTCGGCCACCAGCCCCTCGGGCGGCTTGGCGAGTTGGTCGGTCATGCCGCACCGCCGATCGTGCCGGCCAGGCCGGCGGCCTGGTCGTAGACCCGGGGGTCGCGGCGGGCGACCGCGATGCTTATGCCCGGCCGGTCGCCCAGCATCGGCACCGGCTCCAGCCGCTGCGCCCCCGGTGGCTCGGCGACGGCCGGGTCGGGTGCGGTGAAGGTGACCGCCCGGGTGTGCCCGTCGGGCAGCCCGTCCCAGTGGGCGGGGTCGATCTGGTCGTCCCCGCGGTGCCGGGCCCGGCGGTGTTCGGCAAGCAGCCGCGGATTCGGGCCGGTGGCGTGGATCGCCACGGTGTCCGGGCCGACCCGCAGCTCCACGGTCATCCCGGCGATCACGTGCTCGGCGGGGATGGAGTAGCGGGAGGACTCGAAGGAGACCAGGCAGTCCTTGCCGACCCGGCGCAGGAACCGGTCACACACCCGATACGGAGTTGCCGGCAGCGGCCCCAGCGCGGCCCGGTCGGCCTGGGCGCGCACGGCGATGACCTGCCCGTGGGTGCGGTGGGTCTGGGCCCGGCGGATCGGCAGCCACTCGCCGAACGCGGCGTCCAGCCCGTCCAGCGAGTCGAACTGCCGGCCGGCGAGCACGTGCTCGCGGACGATCAGCACCTGCCGCTCCACCCGGCCCTTTCCCTTGGGGCGGCGGGCGGCGAGCACATCGATGGCGAACCCGTAGTGCTCGGCGAACGCGGCGGCCTCGGGATGGATCGGCCCCGCCCGCCCCGGCGCGACGTGCCGGCGCACCACGGTCTTGGTTCGGTCGTAGACGAGGCTGCCGGGCACCCCGCCGAAGTGCTGAAACGCCCGGGCGTGGCAGCCGAAGAAGGTGCCGAGGTCCAGGCTGGTGGTGAAGCAGCAGAACGGATCCCGCGAGTACGAGAGCGTCATGTGGAACGAGTAGACGTAGCGCACCCCCACCGCCCTGGCGATGCTGCGGGACTCGGTGCCCCAGTCCACCTGGGCCTGCGCGCCCGGGGTGACCTCGAACCGGCGGTGCAGCCCCGACAGCGGCCCGGGCAGGCCGAGCTCGGCGGCGATCCGCGGCCGGGCCTCGGCGACGTACAGCTTTACCCGCTGATACGAGCCGGAAAAGCCGTGCTCGGCGACCAGGCGTTCGTGGATCACCGACGCCCGCAGCGTGATGTCTTTCGCCAGCCAGGCGTCGACCACAGGCGCCAGATGCTCGATCTTGCGCGGCTGGGTGCCGATCCGCGGCGGCGCCACCGGCGGGGTCGGCGGGCCGTTGATGTACTTCTTCACCGTCCGCGGGTCGCAGCCGACCTCGGCGGCGATCTCCTTCCAGGAGGCCCCGGCCTCACGCAGGGGCCTAAAGCGTCGTAGATCCATCCATGCCTCCGGCGGCAGGATCATGGGCGGTCACCCTTCGGTCTGTCTGCTTGGCGGCTGACAGCCGGAGGGTGATCACCACCCAGTGGGCGAGGGGGAACAACTCGCCGGAGGAACGACACGTCAGGTCGTACGCGGACCT
>NZ_JAOVZT010000032.1 GCF_025716945.1 Geodermatophilus sp. YIM 151500 | reverse complement strand
GGTCCTCCGCGCGGTAGACCACCGCCATGCCACCGCGGCCGATGACGGACTCGATGCGGTAGCCGGCGATCTCGGCGCCCGGTTGGTGGATCGTCATGTCGACCGCCTCGTTCGGCCTACGACGTCCCGACGGCTCACCCCGTGGCTCCGCCGCACCGGCCGCAGAACCGGTCGTCGGGCCGCAGCCGCGCTCCACACGAGGTGCAGAACGCGTTGCGTCCCTCGGCGACCGACGCGTACGTGGTGTCGCGGCGGGGCGAGGACGGCGCCGCCGTGGCGCGCGACGCCCGGTGCGAACTGTCGGCGACCGCGGCTGCCGCCCGCTGCCCGGGCCCCGACCGGGACGGCGCGGACGTCGCCGCCGCCGGCTCGGCCCGCCTGGGCGACCCCGCCACCCCCCGGCCCGAGCCGCTCCCCTCGAGGACCGACACCGCGCCGGACGCGGCGCTGGGCGCCCCGCTGGGCACCGGCTGGCGCTCGCGTCGTCCGGCCGCCGCCGGGACCGGCGCGGCGGGCCGACCCTCCGGTGGCCCGCCCGGCCCCGGCCGCGGGGGCAGACCGTCCGCGGCGGAGTCCGGGCCGGCGGCGGAGCGCCGCCGGCGGAGGACCAGCGCGGCGGCGACCGCGAGCACCAGCGCGACCGCGACGACGATCAGCACCACGGCCCAGGGGAATCCGCTCCCGCCGCTGTCGGCCGTCGCGTTCCCGAGCGGCGCCGGGGCCTCCCCCGGGTTGCCGTCGGCGACGTTCTGCTCGGCGACGGCCAGGTTCTCCGAGGCCATGGTGTGCCCCGGGAACAGCGCGAGGGTCTGCTGCAAGGCGGGGATCGAGGCGGCGAAGCCCCCGTTCTTGAACGCGTGCATCGCCGCTTCGAAGTTGGAGTCCGCCGGACCCCGGCGCGGCGTGATCCCCTCCGCGTCCAGCACCTCGCGGATGGCCACCGCGTCGACGACCCGGCCCGCCGTGGCCGGCGGCGGCCCGGAGTCCGCCTCGGGCTTGAGGAAACCGACGACCTGCCCGTTCTCGGCGACGAGCGGTCCGCCGTGCATCCCCGCCGTCAGTCCCTCGGCCAGCCGGGCGGCGTCCGCCGTCTCCTCCTCGGTGAGGTCGGCCGTCTGGAGCACGCTGCCCCCGGGGACGTCGAGGTGGGTGTTGATCGCCTGGAGGGACTGCTGGTTGCCGGGAATGCCCGTGAACCCGAGCGCGCCCAGCGCCCGTGAGCCCTCCGTCGACTCACCGAGGGCCACCGTCGGCATGCCGTTCGCCCCCCGCACGCGGAGGACGGCGACGTCCGGCGTGCTGGCGGGGAGGAGTTCTGCCTCCAGCTGCCCGAACTCCTCCTGCGAGGTGACGAACGGGTAGACGACGTAGGTCGGGGTGACCCGGACGACGCAGCCGCCGGCGTCGTTCGTGGTGTGCGGCGGGTAGCAGGCCTCCAGCCGCTGCTGCAGCCGGTCCTCCGGGGCTCCGATCCGCTGCCGGGCGGACGAGCCGCTGTCCAGGGGGGCCGCGTCCCCGTAGCGCGACTTGAAGGCCTGGTTGACGGCGTAGACCGCGGCCTCTTCGAGGTCGGCCTCCGTGATGGCACCGGTGGTCACGATGGCGCCCGTCGGGTCGACCACGAAGCCGCTGGCGGAGGCGAGCACCGGTCTGGAGGTGCTCTGGATGATCCTGATGTGGATGCCCTCGGGGTCGCTCTGCAGGTGCTCCACGAGGGAGACCTCGACCTCGGCGCGCGCCTCCACGAACACGACGCCGGGGGCGGCCCGCTCGATGGGCGTGGGGTGCTCGTGCGCTGCGGCCGGACCTGCGCCGACCACGAGCACGGCGGTGGTGAGGGCGACGACGAAGGGGATCCGGCGGCTGTGACCGCTCATGTGCACTCCGTATGGGGCCACGGCACGATGGAGAGCCGGTCGTGGAGGCTGCTCGGGGAGCTCAATGCAAGACCCCCCGTCACGGCGTGTCAACCGATCCGGTTCCCCCTGTTCGAGCCGATGTCACGAACACTTTTCCGGGTCATCCGCGCGGACCGTGGGCCCCGCCGGACCGGGGACGTCTGCGGGGTTCTTGCCTCAACCCGCCAGGTTCAACACGGTCAGCGTGCCCTCGCGGAGCTCGCTGACGTAGCCCCTGCTGCCGTCGGGCAGGACCGCCACGGAGGTGGGCGACGAGCCGGTGGGGATGGTGGCCGTGACCGCGAGGGCGTCGGCGTCGATGACCGACACCGTGTCGTCGCCGTTGTTGGTGATGTAGGCGAACCGGCCGTCCGCCGACCAGGCGGCGTGCTGCGGTTCCAGGCCGACCGGGATGGTCGCGATCACCTTGTTGGTGCCCGTGTCGATCACGGACGCCGAGTCGGCGTCGTAGCTCGCCACGATGGCCAGCGGCCGGGTCGGGTGCACGGCGATGCTGTGCGGACTGGCCGGTACCGGGATCTCCGCGACGACCGTGTTGTTGGAGGGGTCGATCGCGGCGACGAGGTTCGACTCGTGGTTGGCGGTGTAGGCGGTCGAGCCGTCCGGCGTGAAGGCGACCCAGTGCGGGTTGGCCGGCACCGCGAAGCTCGTGATCAGCTCGTCGGTCGAGGCGTCGATCACCGACACGGTCCCGGTGTCGTGGTTGGGGACGTACACCCACCCCCCGTCGGGGGACACCGCCGACAGGTACGGGCGGGTCTCCACGGGGATGGTCGCCGCGACCGCGTTCGTCGTCGTGTCCAGGACGATGACCGTCGCGATGGTCCGGGCGTCGTCCCACACGCTCACGTACGCCTTGCGGCCGTCAGGGCTGAACGCGATGAACTGAGGCGGGCCGGCGCTGATGGGGATGGTCGCCGTCACCTGGTCCACGGCCGTGTCGACGACTGTGACCACGCCGGCCTCGCGGTTGGCGACGTAGAGCTGCCGGCCGTTGGGCGCGGCAGCGACGAAGCCCGGGGTGTCCCCGACCGGGATGGTCGACCCGATCGACGGGATCGGGACCGCCGGTGCCACTTCCGTCGGGGGAGCCGGTGCGGAGGCCGCCGGGGTCGTCGGCGCCGGGTCCGCCCGCGGCCCGCTGTCCGGTCGCAGGGCCAGGAAGCCGATCAGGCCGACCCCCACCACCAGCAGCACCAGCCCGAGCACGAGCAGCGCCGGTCGGCGTCGCGGTCCCCGTGCCCGCTTCGACGGCTCCGTCGGCGGAGGCGCGGACGGCGGCTGGGAAGGCGGGGCCTCCGACGGGACGCCACCGGGTCGTTCGCCGGAGCGGGGCTCGGGCACCCGGCCGGACGTGCCGGCAGCGGCGGGCGCCACGACCTCCGCCCCGGTGGGCGGGTCGGCCCGCGCGGCGGTGTCGTCCGGGCCGACGACCGGGGCCGCGACCGGACCCGCGGGAGCCGGTGGCCCGACGGAAGCGGATGCCCGCGTGGCCTCGTCCGGCGGAGGGCGCCACGCCGCCGTCGGGATCGAGAGCGCCGGTCGGTCGTCAGCGACCGTCGAGGCCGCGTCCGTCCCCCGTGCTGACCCGTCGGGTCCGGTGCCGTCTCGGCCGTCGGCGGTCTCCCGGCTCTGCGACGGGGACACCGGCGCCGGCAGACCGAGGGCCGGCTCGAGGTCGTGCAGCAGTTCCTCGCACGACTGGTACCGGTCGGCGGGGTCCTTCGCCATGGCCCGGGCGACCACGGCGTTGACGGCCGGGGGGAGCTCGGGGCGGATCCCGGTGACCGGCTGCGGCGCCTCGACCAGGTGCGCCCACAGCAGCGCGGCGTCGTCGTCCCGGCGGAAGGGCAGCTGGCCCGTCAGGCACTCGTAGAGCACGCAACCCAGCGCGTAGATGTCCGTGCCGGGCCCCAGCGGCTTGCCCTGGATCTGCTCGGGCGAGACGTAGTCGACGGTGCCCAGGAAGTGCCCGGTGGCGGTCAGCCCGCCCGACAGGTCGGCCGTGCGCTTGGTGAGGCCGAAATCCGTGAGGTAGA
>NZ_JAOVZT010000031.1 GCF_025716945.1 Geodermatophilus sp. YIM 151500 | reverse complement strand
CGGCACACCGCCGCCGCGCCCACCCCGCTGGCGGCGCCCGGCGGCGTGCCGCGTGCCGTGGCGGTGCTGTTCGACAAGCCGTCGACCCGCACCCGCGTGTCGTTCTCCGTCGGCGTCGCCGAGCTCGGCGGCTACCCGCTGGTGATCGACGCGGCCGCCAGCCAGCTCGGCCGCGGCGAGCCGGTGGAGGACACCACCCGGGTGCTCGACCGGCAGGCCGCGGCGATCGTCTGGCGCACCTTCGCGCAGGACCGGCTCGACACCATGGCCACCGTCAGCCGGGTGCCGGTGGTCAACGCGCTCACCGACGCCTACCACCCCTGCCAGATCCTGGCCGACCTGCAGACCGTCGCCGAGCGCCTCGGCCCGCTGCCCGGCCGGACCCTGGCCTACCTCGGCGACGGCGCCAACAACATGGCCCACAGCTACCTGCTCGGCGGCGCCACCGCGGGCCTGCACGTGCGGATCGGCTCGCCGGAGGAGTACCGGCCCGACCCGGTCGTCGTCGAGCGGGCCGCGGCGGTGGCCGCGGGGACCGGTGGTTCGGTGTCCTGGACCGCCGACCCGGACGCCGCTGTCGAGGGCGCCGACGTGCTGGCCACCGACACCTGGGTCTCGATGGGTCAGGAGGAGGAGCACGACGTCCGCGTGGCCCCGTTCCTGCCCTTCGCGATCGACGAGAAGGCGCTCGCCCGCGCCGCGGACGACGCCGTCGTCCTGCACTGCCTGCCCGCCTACCGCGGCAAGGAGATCGCCGCCGAGGTGATCGACGGCCCGCGGAGCGCGGTGTGGGACGAGGCGGAGAACCGGCTGCACGCCCAGAAGGCGCTCCTGGTCTGGTTGCTGGAGCGCAGCGGATGACCGCCTCCGGCCCGGACGACCGGCTGCCCGGGGCGGACCGGATCCCGACCCCGGTCAGCCGCAGCGCCCGGCAGGCCCGCATCGCCGAGATCATCGGCACGCACGCGGTCGGGTCGCAGGCCCAGCTGGCCGCGCTGCTCTCCGCGTCGGGCATCGAGGTCACCCAGGCCACCCTGTCGCGCGACCTGGAGGACCTCGGCGCGGTCAAGCTGCGCGGCGCCGACGGTGCCCCCGCGACGTACGTGCTGCCACCGGAGAACGCCCCGCTGCGGCCCGCGGCCTCGGCCGCCGCCGCGCCGGCCCGGCTGACCCGCATGCTGGCCGAGCTGCTCACCGACGCCGAGGGCAGCGCCAACCTGGCGGTGCTGCGCACGCCGCCCGGGGCGGCGCAGTTCCTCGCGTCGGCCCTGGACAAGGTGGCGCTGCCCGACGTCCTGGGCACGATCGCCGGCGACGACACCCTGCTGGTCGTCTCCCGGGAGCCCGACGGCGGCCCGGCGCTGGCCGCACGGCTGCGTGCGCTGGCCGCGCGGACGCTGCCGGCCGACGAGCCGGGGACGCCCGGGCGGCCCGACGGGACCGACGAGGAGGGCGCACCGTGACGGGGGCGGGGACGACGGGGGCGGGGATGCCGCAGGCCGGGACCGGGGCCAACGAGACGCGGCTGTGGGGTGGCCGTTTCAGCGGGGGCCCGTCAGCGGCGATGGCCGCCCTGTCCAAGTCGACCGACGTCGACTGGCGGCTCGCGCCCTACGACCTGGCCGGCTCGCGCGCGCACGCGCGGGTGCTGCACCGCGCCGGGCTGCTCGCCGACGACGAGCTGGACCGGATGCTCGGCGCGCTGACCGAGCTGTCGGCCGAGGTCGCCGCGGGCACCTTCGCCCCGGTCGACTCCGACGAGGACGTGCACGAGGCGCTCGAACGGGGCCTGACCGGGAAGCTCGGCGCGCTCGGCGGCAAGCTGCGGGCCGGGCGCAGCCGCAACGACCAGGTGGCCACCGACCTGCGGCTGTACCTGCGGCACTCCGTGCGCGTGCTGGTCGGCGAGCTGGCCGCGCTCGAGGAGGCGCTGGTCGGGCTGGCCGACCGCTACCGCGACGTGCCGGCGCCCGGGATGACCCACCTCCAGCACGCCCAGCCGGTGCTGGCCGCCCACCAGCTGCTCGCCCACGCCTGGTCGCTGGCCCGCGATGTCGACCGGCTGCGCGACTGGGACCGCCGCGCCGCGGTGAGCCCCCTGGGCTCCGGCGCGCTGGCCGGGTCGTCGCTGCCGCTCGACCCGGACGCCGTCGCCGCCGAGCTCGGCTTCGACCGCGCCGCGGACAACTCCGTCGACGCGGTCAGCGACCGCGACTTCGCCGCGGAGTTCTGCTTCTGCGCGGCGCTGGTCGGCGTGCACCTGTCCCGGCTGGGGGAGGAGGTGGTGCTCTGGACGTCGACCGAGTTCGGCTGGGCGGTGCTCGACGACGCCTGGGCCACCGGGTCGTCGATCATGCCGCAGAAGAAGAACCCCGACATCGCCGAACTGGCCCGCGGCAAGTCCGGCCGCTTCGTCGGCAACCTCACCGGCCTCCTGACCATGCTCAAGGGGCTGCCCCTGGCCTACGACCGCGACCTGCAGGAGGACAAGGAGCCCGTCTTCGACTCCGTCGAGCAGCTGCTCCTGCTGCTGCCCGCGGTCACCGGCATGGTCGCGACCCTCGCGCTGCGCCCCGCCGTGCTGGAGGCGGCCGCCCCGCAGGGCTTCGCGCTCGCGACCGACGTGGCCGAGTGGCTCGTGACGCAGGGCGTGCCGTTCCGGTCGGCGCACGAGATCTCCGGCTCGATGGTGGCCTTCTGCGAGAAGGCCGGCGTGGAGCTCGACGAGCTCACCGACCAGCAGCTCGCCGAGGTCTCGCCGTCCCTGACCCCCGCCGTCCGGTCGGTGCTCTCCGTCCGTGGCGCGCTGGCCGCCCGCCGCACCCGCGGCGGGACGGCGCCGGACCGGGTGGCCGAGCAGCTCGACGCGCTCGGCGCACTCCTCGGCGAGCACCGGGCGTGGGCGTCGTCCTCACCCGTGGCGGGCGTGCTCTGACCGCGTCCCCCGACGGGCCGGGGCCGCTGCTGACCGGGGACGAGCTGCTGGGGCCCGTGGACGTCGTGGCGCCGACCCTGCTCGGCTGCTGGCTGGTGACCGACCGCCCCGACGGCCGGGTCGCCGTCCGGCTGACCGAGGTGGAGGCCTACTCCGGCGAGGGCGTGGACCCCGCGTCGCACGCCCACCGCGGCCCCACGCCCCGGGCCGGCATCATGTTCGGCCCGCCGGGGCGGCTCTACGTCTACTTCAGCTACGGCGTGCACTGGTGCGCGAACGTGGTCGTGGGACCCGAGGGACGCGGTTCGGCGGTGCTGCTGCGGGCGGGGGACGTCGTCGCGGGGGAGGAGCTGGCGCGCGCCCGCCGGCCCGCCGCCCGCGTCGTGCGGGACCTGGCCCGCGGGCCGGCGCGGCTCACCCAGGCGCTGGCCATCGGACCGGACGACCGGGGGGCCGACCTGCTCGACCCGGACGGCGCCGTGCGGCTGCACCGCGGGCCGGCGCCGTCCGCCGTCTCCGCGGGCCCGCGCGTCGGGATCAGCCGGGCCACCGACCTGCCGTGGCGGTTCTGGGCCACCGACGCCGCCTCGGTGAGCGCCTTCCGCGCGGGTGGGAGCGGGCGGGGCAGGCGGCTGCCGAGTCGCACCGGCGGGCAGGATGGTCTCCCGTGGACGACGTGATCGACGACCTGCACCGCCGCGGGCTCATCGCCCAGAGCACCGACGAGGCCGCCCTGCGCGCGCACCTCGCCGAGGGGTCGGTCGCGTACTACGCCGGCTTCGACCCGACCGCGTCGAGCCTGCACGTCGGCCACCTGCTGCAGTTCATGGTGCTGCGGGCGCTGCAGCGTGCCGGTCACCAGCCGGTGGTGCTCGTCGGCGGGGCCACCGGGCTGATCGGGGATCCCCGCCCGACCGCCGAGCGGCAGCTGAACGACCCCGCCGTCGTGGCCGGGTGGGTGGACAGCATCCGCCGCCAGGTCGCGCCGTTCCTCGAGCTGCCGGCCGAGCAGGAGGGGCTGCGGGGACCGGTCTACGTCGACAACCTGGACTGGACCGCGCAGCTGTCGGCGATCGAGTTCCTGCGCGACCTCGGCAAGCACTTCCGGGTGGGCCGGATGCTGGCCAAGGAGGCGGTCGCCGCCCGGCTCGCCTCCGAGGCGGGCATCAGCTACACCGAGTTCAGCTACCAGATCCTGCAGGCCAACGACTACCGGGAGCTGTACCGGCGCAACGGCGTCACGCTGCAGTCCGGCGGCTCGGACCAGTGGGGCAACATCACCGCTGGCATCGACCTGGTCCGCCGCACCGAGGGCGCGAGCGCGCACGGGATCGCCACCCCGCTGGTGACGAAGTCCGACGGGACCAAGTTCGGCAAGACCGAGGGCGGCGCGGTGTGGCTGGACCCGTCGCTGACATCGCCGTACGCGTTCTTCCAGTTCTGGCTCAACGCCGAGGACGCCGACGCCCGGGCCTGGCTCCCGCTGTACTCCGAGCGGCCGGCCGAGGAGGTCGAGGCCCTGCTCGCCGAGAGCCGCGACCGCCCGGCGGCACGGACGGCGCAGCGCGCGCTGGCCGAGGAGCTGACCCTCCTCGTGCACGGCCCGGAGGAGCTGCGTCAGGCCGAGGCTGCCGGGCGGGCGTTGTTTGGCCGCGACGATCTCGCCGCGCTGGGGTCCGAGACGCTG
This sequence comes from Geodermatophilus sp. YIM 151500, assembly GCF_025716945.1. Classification (GTDB taxonomy): domain Bacteria; phylum Actinomycetota; class Actinomycetes; order Mycobacteriales; family Geodermatophilaceae; genus YIM-151500. The sequence continues at coordinate 732 of NZ_JAOVZT010000031.1, read as the reverse complement.
GGGGCGGCCCTCCGCGAGGCGGGCAGCGTCGACGTCGACGGCGAGGTGCCGTCGATCGCCCACCTGATGCGGTCGACCGGCCTGGTGAGCAGCCTCTCCGAGGCCCGGCGCACCGTGAAGGAGGGCGGGGCCTACCTGAACAACGAGCGGGTGACCGACGCCGACGCCGTCCCGGGCGAGGACGCGTGGTTGCCGGGCGGCTGGCTCGTGCTGCGTCGCGGGAAGCGCTCGGTCGCCGGGGTGCACCGGTCCGACCGATCCCGCTGACCGGTGCGCCTCCGGCGGACGCGCCGTGGCGCCGGGCCCGTCGCGCGCCGGCCCGCGGCCGCCCGGCTCCTCGAGGCCTTCGCGGACGCCAGGCTCTCGATCCCCTCGCGGTGGCAGCTCGCCGTCGTCCGCCTCCGTCGTCGGGGGAGCGCCCACCGACCTCCGGTGGCGGACGGCGGTGTCCCACCCCGCGGTGTCGGGCGGCTTCCGGACCGTGCCGACCGCGTGACGGGCCGATGTCCGGCAGGTGTCGCGCGTCACCGGCACCCGGTTTGACAGCGCCTCCGGGCGCACCTAGTTTTGTCGATGCGCCGGACGCGCCCGGGAGGGCAGCGGGAGGCCCCCGCGGGGGCCCGGACCGCACGGACGGCGTAGAGTGGACATCCAGCCAGGAGCGAAGCCCGAGAGGGTCGATCTCCTGCGCGTCCGTTCCTTGAGAACTCAACAGCGTGCCGAATGTCAGTG
>NZ_JAOVZT010000030.1 GCF_025716945.1 Geodermatophilus sp. YIM 151500 | reverse complement strand
TTGTCCGGCGGCGTCCTACTCTCCCACCCCGTTGCCGGGGCAGTACCATCGGCGCTGAGAGGCTTAGCTTCCGGGTTCGGAATGGGTCCGGGCGTTTCCCTCTCGCCATGGCCGCCGTAACGCTGTGAACCTGTACCGGGCCGGCCCCCGGGTGGGGGTGGGGGTGGTGGGTTCAGAACCGCACAGTGGACGCGTGCTCGTTGGTGGGTGGGTCGTGCCCCCCGGGGGTGGGGGGTGTGTGGCAAGTCCTCGGCCTGTTAGTACCGGTCAGCTCGAACACCTTGCGGTGCGTCCACTTCCGGCCTATCGACCCGCTGGTCTGGGCGGGGGCCTTACCCTCGGTCGAGGTGAGAGACCTCATCTTGAAGCGAGCTTCCCGCTTAGATGCCTTCAGCGGTTATCCCTGCCGAACGTGGCCAACCAGCCGTGCACCTGGCGGTACAACTGGCACACCAGAGGTTCGTCCGTCCCGGTCCTCTCGTACTAGGGACAGCTCTTCGCAAGTCTCTTACGCGCGCGGCGGATAGGGACCGAACTGTCTCACGACGTTCTAAACCCAGCTCGCGTACCGCTTTAATGGGCGAACAGCCCAACCCTTGGGACCTACTCCAGCCCCAGGATGCGACGAGCCGACATCGAGGTGCCAAACCATCCCGTCGATATGGACTCTTGGGGAAGATCAGCCTGTTATCCCCGGGGTACCTTTTATCCGTTGAGCGACACCGCTTCCACACGCCGGTGCCGGGTCACTAGTCCCAGCTTTCGCTCCTGCTCGACCCGTCGGTCTCGCAGTCAAGCTCCCTTGTGCACTTGCACTCGCCACCTGATTGCCAACCAGGCTGAGGGAACCTTTGGGCGCCTCCGTTACCCTTTGGGAGGCAACCGCCCCAGTTAAACTACCCACCTGACACTGTTCCTGATCCGGCTCACGGACCGAGGTTAGACATCCAATTCGACCAGAGTGGTATTTCAACGGCGACTCCGCGGGCACTGGCGTGCCCGCCTCGCGGTCTCCCACCTATCCTACACAAGCCGAACCGAACACCAATATCAAGCTGCAGTGAAGGTCCCGGGGTCTTTCCGTCCTGCCGCGCGTAACGAGCATCTTTACTCGTAGTGCAATTTCGCCGAGCCTGTGGTCGAGACAGCTGAGAAGTCGTTACGCCATTCGTGCAGGTCGGAACTTACCCGACAAGGAATTTCGCTACCTTAGGATGGTTATAGTTACCACCGCCGTTTACTGGCGCTTGAGTTCTGAGCTTCGCCTCGCGGCTGACCCGTCCCCTTAACGTTCCAGCACCGGGCAGGCGTCAGTCCGTATACCTCGTCTTACGACTTCGCACGGACCTGTGTTTTTAGTAAACAGTCGCTTCTCACTGGTCTCTGCGGCCCCCTCCCGCCGCCCCGGGCAGGCCGGTTCACGGGCGGGGGCCCCCCTTCTCCCGAAGTTACGGGGGCATTTTGCCGAGTTCCTTGACCACAGTTCGCTCGATCGCCTCGGTATTCTCTACCTGACCACCTGAGTTGGTTTGGGGTACGGGCCGCTGGGAGCTCGCTAGAGGCTTTTCTCGGCAGCATAGGATCATCGAATTCGCCTCATTCGGCTACGCGTCGGGCCTCACCCTGCATGTTCGGCGGATTTGCCTGCCGAACGGGCCACACCCTTGCACCGGTCCTACCACTCACCGGCCCGACTACCTTCCTGCGTCACCCCATCGCTTGCCTACTACCGGTTCGGATCCCACGCGTCGCGCGGCGCCGCCCCGAAGGGCAACGCGCCGGCGTCGGATGGTTAGCATCGCCGGGTTCGGCAGGGACGCTCCGTCGCGGGTACGGGAATATCAACCCGTTGTCCATCGACTACGCCTGTCGGCCTCGCCTTAGGTCCCGACTCACCCTGGGCGGATTAGCCTGGCCCAGGAACCCTTGGTCTTCCGGCGGAAGAGGTTCTCACTCTCCTGTCGCTACTCATGCCTGCATTCTCACTCGCGTGGCGTCCACGGCTGGCTTCCGCCGCCGCTTCCCCCGCCACGCGACGCTCCCCTACCCACCCCGCCACCTGGCCGCCACCCCGCAACGGGGCGGCGGCGGGCTGTGCGGCGGAGTGCCACGGCGTCGGCGGTGTGCTTGAGCCCCGCTACATTGTCGGCGCGGAACCACTTGACCAGTGAGCTATTACGCACTCTTTCAAGGATGGCTGCTTCTAAGCCAACCTCCTGGTTGTCTCTGCGATCCCACATCCTTTTCCACTTAGCACACGCTTGGGGGCCTTAGCCGATGATCTGGGCTGTTTCCCTCTCGACGACGAACCTTATCGCCCGCCGTCTCACTGCCGCGCTCTCACTTACCGGCATTCGGAGTTTGGTTGACGTCAGTAACCTGATGGGGCCCATCGGCCATCCAGTGCTCTACCTCCGGCAAGAAACACGCGACGCTGCACCTAAATGCATTTCGGGGAGAACCAGCTATCACCGAGTTTGATTGGCCTTTCACCCCTACCCACAGCTCATCCCCCAGGTTTTCAACCCTGGTGGGTTCGGTCCTCCACGCGGTCTTACCCGCGCTTCAACCTGGCCATGGGTAGATCACTCGGCTTCGGGTCTAGAGCACGCGACTGGAATCGCCCTGTTCGGACTCGCTTTCGCTACGGCTACCCCCCACGGGTTAACCTCGCCACGCACCGCTAACTCGCAGGCTCATTCTTCAAAAGGCACGCCATCACCACCCCCGCGGGGGCGCCGGCTCTGACGGCTTGTAGGCACACGGTTTCAGGTACTGTTTCACTCCCCTCCCGGGGTACTTTTCACCGTTCCCTCACGGTACTCGTCCGCTATCGGTCACCAGGAAGTATTCAGGCTTGGCGGGTGGTCCCGCCGGATTCACACCGAATTCCACGGGCTCGGTGCTACTTGGGACGACGTTCGGGAGGCGCGGCGTTTTCGGGTACGGGGCTGTCACCCTCTGCGGCGACCCCTTCCAGAGGCCTTCCCCTAACGCCCGCGCTTGCTCACTCCCCGAGTGCGCGGCAGCACACTCCGAACGCTCCCACGACCCCGCCGCCACAACCCCTGCCGGGTGTTCCATGACGACGGTTTAGCCATCCTCCGCTTTCGCTCGCCACTACTCACGGAATCACTGTTGTTTTCTTCTCCTGTGGGTACTGAGATGTTTCACTTCCCCACGTTCCCTCCGCACGCCCTATGTGTTCAGGCGCGGGTCACACCACATGACTGGTGCGGGGTTCCCCCATTCGGACATCCTCGGCTCAACGCTCGGTTGGCAGCTCCCCGAGGCTTCTCGCAGCCTCCCACGTCCTTCATCGGCTCCTGGTGCCCAGGCATCCACCGTGCGCCCTTACCAACTTGGCCACACGACCTACAAACCAACCCCTCCGCCCACCGGCAACCCGGCGGCGGAGGAGCACGAGAAATTCAAGATGCTCGCGTCCACTGTGCAGTTCTCAACCAACCACCGGACACCGCCCACCCGGCCCCACCGGCCCGCGAACCCCGCGCCGCCTCCCGGCGACCCGCACTCCACGACGGTCTGGAACCCCGAACGGCCCCGCACCGAGACAACGGGCACACCCGTTCCCTCAGGACCCAACAGCGCGCCGACGACCCCCCACCCCCCACCCCGACCCCCACCACCACCCCCCTCCCGACAGGAGAAGGGGGCGGCGTGCTGGGGGCCGGCCGGCGGGCCGGCGACCGCATGAGTCAGCGTTCCACCCTCGAGCACCACCCGAAACACCCGCGGCCCCCCCCACATCGGGGCGGCCATCACGGCTCCGGCGCGGCTGCCATCTGCACCCCGCACCCCCGAGGGGGGCGCGCGGCCGGCCGCTCCTTAGAAAGGAGGTGATCCAGCCGCACCTTCCGGTACGGCTACCTTGTTACGACTTCGTCCCAATCGCCGATCCCGCCTTCGACGGCTCCCTCCCAAAAAGGGTTGGGCCACCGGCTTCGGGCGTTACCGACTTTCGTGACGTGACGGGCGGTGTGTACAAGGCCCGGGAACGTATTCACCGCAGCATTGCTGATCTGCGATTACTAGCGACTCCAACTTCATGGGGTCGAGTTGCAGACCCCAATCCGAACTGAGACCGGCTTTTTGGGATTCGCTCCGCCTCACGGCATCGCAGCCCTTTGTACCGGCCATTGTAGCATGTTTGCAGCCCTAGACATAAGGGGCATGATGATTTGACGTCATCCCCACCTTCCTCCGAGTTGACCCCGGCAGTCTCCCATGAGTCCCCGCCATCACGCGCTGGCAACATGGAACGAGGGTTGCGCTCGTTGCGGGACTTAACCCAACATCTCACGACACGAGCTGACGACAACCATGCACCACCTGTGCACGGCCCTTACGGACCCGGCATCTCCACCGGATTTCCGCGCATGTCAAGCCTAGGTAAGGTTCTTCGCGTTGCATCGAATTAAGCAACATGCTCCGCCGCTTGTGCGGGCCCCCGTCAATTCCTTTGAGTTTTAGCCTTGCGGCCGTACTCCCCAGGCGGGGCGCTTAATGCGTTAGCTGCGGCACGGAAACCGTGGAATGGCCCCCACACCTAGCGCCCAACGTTTACGGCGTGGACTACCAGGGTATCTAATCCTGTTCGCTCCCCACGCTTTCGCTCCTCAGCGTCAGTATCGGCCCAGAGACCCGCCTTCGCCACCGGTGTTCCTCCTGATATCTGCGCATTTCACCGCTACACCAGGAATTCCAGTCTCCCCTGCCGAACTCCAGTCCGCCCGTATCGACTGCAGGCCCGGAGTTGAGCTCCGGGTTTTCACAGCCGACGCGACGAACCGCCTACGAGCTCTTTACGCCCAATAATTCCGGACAACGCTCGCACCCTACGTATTACCGCGGCTGCTGGCACGTAGTTGGCCGGTGCTTCTTCTGCGGGTACCGTCACCGAAACCGGCTTCGTCCCCGCTGAAAGAGGTTTACAACCCGAAGGCCGTCATCCCCCACGCGGCGTCGCTGCGTCAGGGTTGCCCCCATTGCGCAATATTCCCCACTGCTGCCTCCCGTAGGAGTCTGGGCCGTGTCTCAGTCCCAGTGTGGCCGGTCACCCTCTCAGGCCGGCTACCCGTCGTCGCCTTGGTAGGCCACTACCCCACCAACCAGCTGATAGGCCGCGGGCCCATCCCCAGCCGAGAAAACTTTCCACCACCAGACCATGCGGCCGGCGGTCACATCCGGTATTAGCCCCAATTTCTTGGAGTTATCCCGAAGCCGGGGGCAGGTTGCCCACGTGTTACTCACCCGTTCGCCACTGATCCCCCACCCGAGAGCGGGATCACCGTTCGACTTGCATGTGTTAAGCACGCCGCCAGCGTTCGTCCTGAGCCAGGATCAAACTCTCCGTAGATGCATCCGATCCGGCCGAGAACCGCGGGCTGACACCCGCGATCGATCAACCAAAGGAACTCCCACCCCGAACACACGTCCGAGGCACGGGAACTTGTTACTTGGCACTGACATTCGGCACGCTGTTGAGTTCTCAAGGAACGGACGCGC
>NZ_JAOVZT010000002.1:600141-613210 GCF_025716945.1 Geodermatophilus sp. YIM 151500 | reverse complement strand
GAGCGGCCGGAGCCGGGGCGGCCGGAGCCGGAGGGGCCGGGGCGGCCGACGGCGGGGCGGCCGGCGCGGGTGGGGCCGGGCGGGCGGCGGTCGCCTGGGCGGCGCCGCCGTTGCCGGCCGGAGCGCCGCCGAGCGCCTCGCGCAGCCGGCGGGCGACGGGCGCCTCCACGGTGGAGGACGCGGATTTCACGAACTCGCCCTGCTCCTTGAGCTTGGCGAGCACGGTCTTGCTGTCGACACCGAACTCCTTGGCGAGTTCGTGTACGCGGGCTTTGCCTGGCACGGGTCTCCTCTGGTGAGGCCGGCGGCTGGCCCGCTCGACCTCGTCGTCAGTGGTGCTGTCGCATGACGGCTGTCATCGCTGGAACTTCACGGCTGGCTCATCCGACGACGTCCTGCTCTCGACGTGCGGTCCGGCCTGGTGCCGGACCGACTCTGGACCTGCGGTCTGTCGTTCGTGTGCTGTCGCCCGCCCCGCTCCCCGCGTCCCCGGGCGCCGCGGCGGGCGGCCCGAGCACGTGGGACCGGAGCGGACCGGCCTCCAGCGGAGCACTGGTGCGCAGTGCCCGCGAGAAGGCCCGGCGTCGCTCGGCTGCGTGCAGGCACTCCGGTGTGGGGTGCAGCGAGGCACCCCGACCGGGGAGCCGCCGACGCGGGTCGGGCACGAGGACCCCGTCCCGGACGACGACACGCAGCAGGTCGGTGACCGGAGCGCGCGTCCGGCACCCCACGCAGGTGCGCACCGGGATCGACGTTTCGGCCACCGGAGAGTCTAGCGCGCGGCGGGTCCCGGATGTTCCGCCCGCCGTGGCGGGGGCCGGCGCCCCCCCGTCGGGGGTGGGGTCCGACCGCCGGCGCGGACTCCCGCGCCGGCGGTGCCGGGGACGCCCGAGCGCAGCGGCGGCCGGCCGACCCCCGGTGAGGGGCTGCCTGCGTCGTCGGGCTGGGCGTCGCTGCGGATGTCGATCCGGCACCCGGTCAGCCGGGCGGCGAGCCGGGCGTTCTGGCCCTCCTTGCCGATGGCCAGCGAGAGCTGGTAGTCGGGCACGACCACGCGGACCGCCCTCGCCTGGGGGTCGACCACCCGCGCGCTGGACACCCGCGCCGGGCTGAGCGCCGAGGCGACGAAGGTGGCCGGGTCGTCGGACCAGTCGACGATGTCGATCTTCTCGCCGTGCAGCTCGCTCATGACGTTGCGCACCCGCTGCCCCATCGGACCGATGCAGGCGCCCTTGGCGTTCAACCCGGGCACCTTGGTCCGGACGGCGATCTTCGACCGGTGCCCGGCCTCCCGGGCCACCGCGACGATCTCCACGCTGCCGTCGGCCAGCTCGGGCACCTCCAGCGCGAACAGCTTGCGCACCAGGTGCGGGTGCGTGCGGGAGACGGTGACCTGCGGCCCGCGGAAGGTGCGCGCGACCGACACGACGTAGGCCTTGATCCGGGTGCCGTGGGCGTAGGTCTCGCCGGGTACCTGCTCGGAGGGCGGCAGCACCGCCTCCACCTTGCCGATGTCGATCAGCACCGTGCCTTGCACGTTGCGGCCGCTGTGCGCCTGCACGATGCCGCTGACGATGTCGCCCTCCCGGCCGGCGTACTCGCCGAAGGTCTGCTCGTGCTCGGCGTCGCGCAGCCGCTGCACGATGACCTGCTTGGCCGTGCTCGCGGCGATCCGGCCGAAATCCGACGGGGTGTCGTCCCACTCGCGCACGACCTCGCCGTCGGGGCCGAGCTCCTGGGCCAGGACGGCGACCTCGCCGGTCTTGCGGTCGACGTGCACCCGGACGTGCTTCGCGGCGCCGTCGGCGTGCCGGTAGGCGGTCACCAGCGCCGTCTCGATCGCCTCGATGACCGTGTCGGCGGGGATGCCCTTCTCCCGCTCCACCGCCTTGAGCGCGGTGACGTCGATGTTCACTGTCCTCCTCCTCGAGACGGCCCGTCCCCGCTGTCGTCGTCCGCGCCGTCGCCGGGCGCGTCCGGGCGGTCGCCGCCGCCCTCGGCCCGGCCGAACTCCACCTGCACGCGGCCGGCGCCCAGCTCGGCCCACGGCACGTGCCGCTGGGTGGGGGGCTTCCGGCGTGCGCCCGGCTTGCCGCTGCCCTCCTGGACGGCGAGGGTCACCCCGGTGTCGTCGACGGAGGTGACCCGCCCGGTCACCGGCGCGGCCGCGCCCGCCGGGCCGACGGGCGCGGTCACCAGCCGGCCGGTGTTGCGCCGCCAGTGCCGCGGCTCGGTCAGCGGCCGGTCGACCCCCGGGCTGGTCACCTCCAGGACGTAGGGCGCCCGGCCCATGCCGTCGTCGTGCGCGTCCAGCGCGTCGGACACGGCCCGGCTGACCTCGGCGATGTCGTCGAGCGTGACGCCCTCGTCGCGGTCGACGACGACCCGGACGACGCTGCGCCGCCCGGCCGGGGTCACGACGAGCTCCTCCAGGTCGTACCCCGCGCCGCCGACCACGGGCTCGATCCAGCCCGCCAAGCGGGTCGTCGCCGGGTCGGGCGTGCGGTTGCCGCGAGAGGCGGACACGGGTTCCCTCCTCCGGCTCGGCGGTCCGCTCCGCGCGGAACGGACGCCCCCGGCACACCGTCGGCTGCCGTGCTGGGCAGGGCGCGGACGCGTCCGGGGGCAAGTGGTCAGGCTACCGCCCGGGGCGCCCCCCGGGCTCCGGAGCCCGGACCCCGCGGGAGCGGGCACGAGGGGCCCGGAGCCCGGACCCCGCGGGAGCGGGCACGAGGGGCCCGGGGCCCGGGTCGGCGCTCGACGACGCGAGCGCGGGACGGGAGGGTGGCACGGGACCGGCGGGACGCGCGGATCGCCACCGGCGCGGATCCGGTCCGCGACCGTCCGGGCTGTCAGGATGGCGGTGATGTCCCCGCTCGCCCGCTCCCCCCGGCCGCGCCTGTCCCGGCGCCGGTTCCTGGCACTGTCCGCCGTCACGACGGGCCTGCTGGCCGCCGGCTGCACCTCCGCTCCCGAGGAGGAGGAGGAGACGGTCACCGCGGAACAGGCCGACTCGCTGGTCGCGCAGGTCGCCGTCCAGGAGACGCTGGTGGCCGCCTACGCCGCGGCCGCCGCGGCCGACCCGCCGCTCGGCGCCGAGATCACCGAGCTGGCGGCGCAGGCCGGTGCCCAGCTCGACCGGCTGCGCGCGGCCGCGCCGGGGAACGCGGCGGCGGCCGGCGCGTCGGGCACCCCGCCGCCGGTCGGGCCGGACCCGCGGGCGTGGCTGCAGGAGCAGGTGCGCGCGGCGGCGGGCGCGCACGCCGCGGCGAGCGCCGAGCAGTCCGGCGGCCGCGCCGCGCTGCTCGGTTCCGTGGCCGCGGGGCTGGGCGGGCACGCCGCCGTGCTGGCATGAGCGAGGGCGGGATGGACACGGGACGGACCGAGCCGCGATGACGGAGCGGAAACATGGCTGACGACCGTTCGCCGGAGGCCGCCCGCGACGCGGCCGACGAGGACACCGCGTTGAACGAGGCCCTGGCCGCCGAGCACGCCGCCGTCTGGGGGTACGGCGTCGTCGGTGCCGCGCTGCCGCCCGAGGGGCGCGGGGAGGCGGTCGCCGCGGAGGGCGCCCACCGGGACGCGCGGGACGGGCTGGTGGCGCTGCTCGGCGGACGGGGCGTCGACCCGGTGGACGCGGAGGGTGGTTACGAGCTGCCCTTCCCGGTGCTGTCCCCCGTGGACGCCGCCGCGCTGGCCGCCGTCCTGGAGGACGGCGTCGCCGCCGCCTGGGTGCGGGTGCTGGACCGCGCCGTGGAGCAGCCGGTGCGGGTGCTGGCCGTCGCGATGCTCGGCACCACGGAGGTCCGGGCCGTCGGGTGGCGGGCCGCCGCCGGGCAGTCGCCGGTCACCCGCGCCTTCCCGGGCCTGCCCGAGCAGTAGCCGGACCCTGCCCACCGGGGTCGGCCACCGCGCGGGGCGGCCCGAGACCCGGCCGACCGGCTCCGATAGGTTCCGACCCCGGGCGGTGCGGCCGCGCCGCCCGGGACCACGGCCGGCGGACGGGGACGGGTGCGGCACGGATGACGGGGACGACGACCGCTCGCACGGTCTCGCTGTTCAGCGGGCACGCCACCCAGAAGGCGATGGAGGACGAGATCCTGCCGGCCTTCACCGCCGGGACGGGCATCCCGCTCGAGGTCTCGTTCGACCCGACCACCGAGCTGCAGCGGCGGATCGCCGCCGGTGAGCGCCCGGACGTCGTCGTCGTGGCCACCCCGTCGCTGGACGGGCTCGCCGCCACGGGGGCCGTCGACCCGGCGACGGCGCGGCCGCTGGTCACGACCGTCATCGGCGTGGGCGTCGCCCGGGGCGCCCCGCACCCGGACGTCTCGACGGTGGCGGCGCTGACCGACACCTTCCGCCGCGCCCGCTCGATCGCGTGGTCGCAGGCCGGGCAGAGCGGCATCTACCTGCGCACGCTGCTCGACCGGCTCGGCATCCGGGGTGAGGTGGAGCCGCGGGCGACGGTGCTGCCCCGCGGCTTCACCGGCACGGCCGTGGTCGACGGCCGCGCCGACCTGGCGGTGCAGCAGCTCAGCGAGCTGGCCTACGTGCCGGGGGTCGAGATCGTCGGGCCGCTGCCTGACGAGGTGCAGCACGTCACCGAGTTCTCCGTGGCGCTCGGCGCGGACGCCACCGCCGTGCCCGAGGTGCTGGCCCTGCGGGACTTCCTCGCCGGCCCGCTGGCCGAGGACGCCTACCGGCGCAGCGGGCTGTCACCGGCCTGACCGCCGCCCCCGCGGGTCATCCGAGTGCACCGAGGAAGGCGTCGGTGACGGTGACGGCCACGCTGCTGGACTGGCCGCCCTCCACCAGGGTGGCGAACGCGATGTCGCCGGCCGCGCCGCCCAGCCGGAAGCCGGTGAACCAGCCGTGCGCCTCGGGCGGGGTGGCGGTGCCGAACTCCGCCGTCCCGGTTTTGCCGTAGACCTCGCCGCGGTCGGCGAGCGCGGTCGCCGTCCCGGAGACCACGACCTCGCGCATCATCGTGCGCAGTTCCTCGGTCACCGCGGGGTCGGGACCCTCCGGTGCCGGGCCCGCCGGCTCGCCGTCGAGGACCTCCACCGGTGCGGCCGGGGTGCCACCGGCCACGGCCGCCGCGACCAGCGCCAGCTGCGCGGGGCTGATCAGCACCTCGCCCTGGCCGATCGTGTTGGCGGCCCGGGTCGTGCCCGTGCTGTCGGCCGGGACGCTGCCGCCGAACACGCCGACCGGCAGCTGCCAGTCCGAGCCGACGCCGTAGCCGGCCGCCGCCTCGGCCAGGGCCCCGCCGGGCAGGGTGAGGCCCTGCTCGATGAAGGTGGTGTTGCACGAGCGGGCGAAGGCCTGCCCGAACGGCACGGTGCCGAGGTCGAACCGGTCGGCGTTCTCGAACTCGCGCCCGTCGATGGTGATGGTGGCCGGGCACGGCACCGGGGTCGACGGCTCGAGCGTGCCGGCGGCCAGCAGCGCCGTCGCGGTGATCGTCTTGAAGCTCGAGCCGGGCGGGAACCGCCCGGCCAGCGCCAGGCTCGGGTCGGCCGCCTCGTTGGAGGCGACCGCCAGGATCTCGCCCGTGCCGGGGCGGACGGCGACCAGGTGCGCGGGCCTGCTCTCGCCGGCCACCGCGGCCTCGGCGGCCAGCTGGACCGCGGGCACGAGCGGTGTCCGCAGCGGGGTGCCCGGCTCCGGCTCGACCCCGCCCACGACGCGGCCGTCGTCGGCCACGCCGTCCGCCCCGTCGCCGGGGACGACGGACACGGTGAAGCCGGGCACCCCGGCGAGACGCTCCTGGAAGGCGCGCTGCAGTCCGGACAGGCCGAGCTGGTCGCCCGCGGCGTAGCGGGGCGCGCCGTCCTCGGCCGACTCCTCGATGACCTCGGCGGTCGCCGGGCCGACGCGGCCCAGCAGCGCCACGGCGAAGCGGGAGGTCGGCGCCAGCAGCCGGGTGCCGGTCGGGAACACCGCGCCGGGCAGGTCGTACACCTGCGCCCGGATGGCCTCGAAGTCGGGACGGCGCAGCGTGATCACCGGCACGAACTGACCCTCCGGCGCGGCCTCGACGTCGGCGACGATGTCGTCGGCGGGGATGCCGGTGGCCGCGGACAGCCCGGCGGCCAGCGCGGGGAGGTCGGTCACCAGGGCCGGGTCCACCCCGACCTCGACCACCTCGGTCTCGGTGAAGATCGGGACGCCGTCGGCGTCGGTGATCGGCGCCCGCTCGGGCAGGACGCGGGTGAGCTCGAGACGCTCCCCCGGCCCCAGCTCGGGGTGGACGAGCGCCGGTTCGGCGACCACCTGCCAGCGGTCCTCCGTCTCCGAGAGGCGCATGCGCCCGTCGTAGGACCAGTCGGGCGCGGCGGGCAGGTCCCAGGTGGCCGACCAGGCGACCGTGGCCGCACCGTCCTCCACGGTGACCTCGCCGACCTCGGCGTCGAGCGTCGCGTCGGCGAGGTCGTCGGCGGTCTGGGTCAGCAGCGTCAGCGCGGCGACCGGGTCGTCGGTCGCCGCGGCCGCGGCCTCGAGGTCGCCGGAGGTCCACTCGGCCAGCACCGCCTGCGCGGAGTCGCGGACGGCATCCTCGCTGCTGCCCGAGCAGGCGGCGAGCACCGGCGCGGCGAGCACGACGATCGTCCCCAGGACCGTTCCCCGTTGCGGCACGACGGCCAGCCTCCCAGGCGCATGGGTTCCCGGCCCCCCGCAGGGTCCCGCCGCGAGCAACCGAGCGGTGGGTGGCAGGGGGTCCTCCTTCAGAACAGCACGCTGGCGTAGCGGCCCACCTCGCGGAAGCCGACCCGCCGGTAGGCCGCGCGCGCGGGCGCGTTGAAGTCGTTGACGTAGAGGCTGACGACCGGGGCGATCGCCGTCCGGGCGTACTCGACGACGGCCGCGGTGCCGGCCGCGCCGATGCCACGGCCGCGGTGGGACGGCGCCACCCAGACGCCCTGCACCTGGCAGGCGGCCCGGGACACCGCGCCGATCTCGGCCTTGAACAGCACCTCGCCCCGCTCGATCCAGGCCAGTGACTGGCCGGCCCGGACGAGGTCGGTCAACCGGGCGCGGTAGCCGGCGCCGCCGTCGACCCGCAGCGGGCTGACCCCGACCTCCTCGGTGAACATCGCGACCGCGGCGGGCATCAGGGTGTCGATCTCCGCCGTCCGCACCGGGCGGACCCGCGGCTCGGGCGCGACCGCGGCCGGGCCATGGATGGCCATCAGCGGCTGGCGGGGGCGGTGGTCGCGGGGCGGTCCCCAGGCCGGCGCCAGCAGCTCCCACAGCGGCGCCACCGCGGCCGCGGGCCCGACGATGGTCGAGCAGCGCCGACCGGCGCGCCGGGCGCGGTCGGCGAAGGCCGCCGCGGCCGCCCGCTCGGCGCCCGCTGCGGCGAACGGCATGAGGTTGGCGCCGGCCAGGCAGACCGCGTCGAGGGTCCGCCCGTCGCCGAGACCCCAGAACGGGGCGCCTCCGCCGGCCGGTCCGGTGCCGAAGGCCTCGACCCGGCCGGCCAGCACGCAGGCGGCGACCGGGTCGGTGGCCAGCAACCGGGTGACGGCCGGCTCGTCGGCCTCGTCGAGCAGGCGGGCCGTGGGCGCGCGGAGCACGGCAGGAGGCCGGGGCGAGGGTCAGCCGACGCTGACGACGGGCGGGCCGGAGGGGGTGCCGGCGTCGACCTGCTCCCCCGCGAGGCGCATGGCCTCCTCGATGAGCGTCTCGACGATCTGCGACTCGGGCACGGTCTTGATGACCTCGCCCTTGACGAAGATCTGCCCCTTGCCGTTGCCGGAGGCCACACCCAGGTCGGCCTCCCGCGCCTCCCCGGGCCCGTTGACCACGCAGCCCATCACGGCCACGCGCAGCGGCACGTCCATGCCCTCGAGGCCCGCGGTGACCTCGTCGGCGAGCGTGTAGACGTCGACCTGCGCCCGCCCGCACGAGGGGCAGCTGACGATCTCCAGGCCGCGCTGGCGCAGGTTGAGCGACTCCAGGATCTGGGTGCCGACCTTGACCTCCTCCACGGGAGGCGCCGACAGCGACACCCGGATGGTGTCGCCGATGCCCCGGCTGAGCAGCGCGCCGAAGGCGACGGCCGACTTGATGGTGCCCTGGAACGCCGGCCCGGCCTCGGTGACGCCGAGGTGCAGGGGGTAGTCGCACCGGGCGGCGAGCAGCTCGTAGGCGCGGACCATGACCACCGGGTCGTTGTGCTTGACCGAGATCTTGATGTCGCGGAAGCCGTGCTCCTCGAACAGCGAGCACTCCCACAGCGCCGACTCGACCAGCGCCTCGGGCGTGGCCTTGCCGTGCTTGGCCAGCAGCCGCTTGTCGAGCGACCCGGCGTTCACGCCGATGCGGATCGGGATGCCGGCGTCGCCGGCGGCCCTGGCGATGTCGCCGACCTTGTCGTCGAACTTCTTGATGTTGCCGGGGTTGACCCGGACGGCGGCGCAGCCGGCGTCGATGGCGGCGAAGACGTAGCGCGGCTGGAAGTGGATGTCGGCGATCACCGGGATCTGCGACTTCTTCGCGATGGCCGGCAGCGCCTCGGCGTCGTCGGTGTCGGGGACGGCGACCCGCACGATCTGGCACCCGGCCGCGGTGAGCTCGGCGATCTGCTGCAGCGTGGCGTTGATGTCGGCGGTCTTGGTCGTCGTCATCGACTGCACGCTGACCGGGTGGTCGCTGCCCACGCCGACGCCTCCGACGTCCAGTTGCCGCGTCGTGCGGCGGGGCGCGAGGACGGGCGGGGGTGCAGCGGGCATGCCGAGGCCGACGGGGATCGCCATGGCGCTCAGTATCCCTGCCGGCCGCGGGCCGTGCCGGTGACGCGGGTGACACGGCCGGCACGGGTCCCGCGCGGTCCCCGTGGACGCGCGGGGGCCGGTGGGCCGGTGGGCCGGCCGCCGCGGTCCACCGGGTCACTCGGCGTAGAGCGTCCCCGAGGCCGCCGCGGCGGCCGCGAGCTGGCTGTCCCGCTGGGCCACGGCCCAGGCCCTGGTCGCCCGGTCGACGGCGACCGTCGTCCACCCGGGACCCTCCTCGTCGCTCAGGTGGATCAGCAGGGTGTGCGCGTCGTGCTCCACCCGCACCCGGTGCCGGGGATCGCCCGCCTCGTGCAACGTCCGCGCCGGGCGGTCCTCCCCGGGCGGCTCGGCGACGAAGGAGGTCCAGCGGCCGCGGCCCCGCGCGGGCCGCTCGACCGGCCCGCTGCTCCCATCGGTCATCCCCCGATGGTGCCCGGACGCGCACCGGCGGGACGTCGCCGGAGGCCGCTCCTGGCGGGGCGGCGCTACTGCGCGATCGTGATCGGGTTGACGATGTCGGCGACCAGCAGCAGCAGCGACAGCCCGATGAACAACCCCGCCACCGCGTAGGCGACCGGCATCAGGCGGGCGATGTCGAAGGGGCCGGGGTCGGGCCGCCCGAGCAGCCGGGCCACCGTGGCCCGGGCCTTCTCGTACAGCGCGCCGGCGATGTGCCCGCCGTCGAGCGGGTAGATCGGCAGCAGGTTGAACAGGAACAGCACCAGGTTGACCCCGGCGAGCAGCGAGAAGAAGAAGGCGACCTTCTCCGTCGTCTCCAGCCCGGCGTAGGCGAACACCTCGCCGGAGAGCCGGCTGACGCCGACCACGCCGATCGGGCCCTCGGGGTCGCGCTCCTCACCCAGGAAGGCGGCACGGAACAGCGCGGGGATCCGCTCGGGGATCTCCAGCAGCCGGTCGACCGAGCGGACGAACACGTCGCCGATGTAGGCGGGGACGGCGCCGATCGGCTGCCGCTCGTAGATCTGCGCGGGGGCCACGCCGATGTACCCGACCGCCGTCGGCGCCTCGGCGTCCACCGAGGTGCGCACCAGGTTCTCGATCGGCGTGACGGTCAGCCCGAGCTCGCGGCCGTTCCGCTCCACCGTCACGTCGACCGGGGTACCGGCGGACCCGCGGATGACCTCCTGGACCGCCGTCCAGCCGTCGCCGGGGTCGGTCGGCAGCCGTTCGCCCCCGATCGCCACGATCGTGTCGCCGGGCCGGAAGCCGGCCGCGGCCGCGGGGGTGGACGGGGGCAGCGCGCAGCCCGCCGTCCCGAGCTCGCACACCGTGCCGGCCGCCGCACCGGACTGGACGATCGGGATCTCGCAGGCGTCCTCGCGGTCGAGCGTCTGGGCGCTGGAGGGCAGCACGCACGCCGGCAGCTCGGAGACCGTCGTCGTGGGCGTCAGGATGCCGAAGCCCATCAGCAGGACGGTGAAGAACACGACGGCCAGCACCAGGTTGTGGAACGGGCCGGCGAACATCACGATGACCCGCTGCCACCACGGCTTGGCGTAGAAGACGCGGCCGGCGTCGGAGGGCAGCACGTCGTTGAGGGCCTGACCGCGGACCTCGGCGATGAACGAGCGCATCCGCGTGGCCCGCTTGCTCTCGCCCTCCTCGGCCGGCGGGATCATGCCGACGATGCGGATGTAGCCGCCCAGCGGAACGGCCTTGAGGCCGTACTCGGTCTCGCCCCGGCGCCGCGACCAGAGGGTCGGGCCGAAGCCGACCATGAACTGGGGCACGCGCATGCCGAACCGCCGCGCCCAGAAGAAGTGGCCGGCCTCGTGGAAGGCGATGGAGCAGAGCAGCCCCACCGCGAAGGCGGCGATCCCGAGGACGGTGAGTAGGAACCCGCTCAGCTCAGCCTCCGGCGATCACACCCCGGGCGTGCTGCCGCGCCCAGGCCTCCGCGGCCAGCACGTCCTCCACGCAGGTGGGGGCGCCGAGGTCCGGCGCGTCGTCGAGCGTACGCGCGACGGCCGACACGATGCCCGGGAACGGCAGCCGACCCGCCACGAAAGCCGCGACGGCCTCCTCGTTGGCCGCGTTGAACATCGCCGGCACCACCCCACCGGCCTCCCCGGCCCGCCGGGCCAGGCGGACGGCGGGGAAGGCGGACTCGTCCAGCGGGAGGAACTCCCAGGTGCTCGCGGTCGACCAGTCCAGCGGCGGCTGCACGACGGGCAGCCGGTCGGGCCAGGCCAGGGCCAACGCGATGGGCAGCCGCATGTCCGGCGGACTGGCCTGGGCGACGGTCGCGCCGTCGACGAAGGTGACCATCGAGTGCACGATCGACTGGGGGTGCACGACGACGTCGATGGCGGCGTAGGGGACGCCGAACAGCAGGTGCGCCTCGATCAGCTCCAGGCCCTTGTTGACCAGCGTGGCCGAGTTGATCGTGACGACGGGGCCCATGTCCCAGGTCGGGTGGGCCAGCGCCTGCTCGACGGTGACGTCGGCCAGCTCGGCGGCGGCGCGGCCGCGGAACGGACCGCCGCTGGCCGTGAGCACCAGGCGGGCCACCTCGTCGCGGGCGCCGCCGCGCAGGCACTGGGCCAGCGCGGAGTGCTCCGAGTCGACCGGGACGAGCTGCCCGGGTGCGGCGGCGGCGGTCACCAGGTCGCCGCCGGCGACCAGCGACTCCTTGTTGGCCAGGGCGACGGTGCGCCCGGCGGCCAGCGCGGCGAGCGTGGGCCCGAGCCCGATGGAGCCGGTGATGCCGTTGAGGACGACGTCGGCCGGGCGGGCGGCCAGCTCCTCGGCGGCGCGGGGCCCGGCGAGGATCTCCGGGAGGCGGTACTCCCCCGACGCCCAGCCGCGCTGCTGCGCGGCGGCGTAGAAGGCCAGCTGGAGGTCCTGCGCGGCGGTGGCCCGCGCGACGGCCACCGTGCGGACGCCGAGGGACAGCGCCTGCTCGGCGAGCAGTGCGACGTCCCCGCCGCCGGCGGCCAGCCCGGTGACGCGCAGCCGGTCGGGGTTCTGCCGCACGACCTCGATCGCCTGCCGGCCGATGGAGCCGGTGGACCCCAGCACGGTCACCTCGCGCGCATCGCTCACGGGCAGGATCCTCCCCGACGCCGCCGCCCACCCGTGCCGGGGCGACCCGCCGCGCGGGCACCTCCCCCGGTGGCCCCGGGCACCGGCTGGCAGGATGGCGCCGTGAGCGAGCAGATCCGGAACCGCCGCGACGCGCAGGCC
Source organism: Geodermatophilus sp. YIM 151500 (assembly GCF_025716945.1). Lineage (GTDB taxonomy): Bacteria > Actinomycetota > Actinomycetes > Mycobacteriales > Geodermatophilaceae > YIM-151500. The sequence goes on along the minus strand of NZ_JAOVZT010000002.1, from coordinate 601,220 downwards.
GCGGGGACCCACGCGGTGGCGCAGCCGCACCGCGAGGAGGGCTACGTCAGCGAGGGCGACCACCCGGTCGAGCACGAGCGGCCCGAGGACTGGGGCTGGCACGGCGAGACGGGGGCGTGGGGCCGGCGCGGCGCCTGGCTGGTCGTCCTGCTCATCCTGGCCTTCCTGATCGGCAACCACGAGGGCCGCGTCGAGGACCTCTGGATCCTCGGCACCGCCGCGCTCCTGGCGGCCGTGCTGGTCTGGGACGTCTTCCGCCGGAAGAACGCCTGGCGCAGCCGCTGAGACAGGACCCCGTCCCTCTGGAGGACGGGGTCCTGTCTCATCCGGGTGCGGTGACGCCGATGGCCGCACCGATCAGGTAGGTGGCGCCGGCGGCGACCGCCCCGAAGAGCAGCTGACGCAGGCCGGCGTACCACCACGGGCGCGGGGTGAACACGCTGGACAGGGCGCCGGTCGCGAGCAGCCCGACCGCGCCGGACAGCAGCGCGATCCACAGCAGCGGCAGCCCGAAGAGGTAGGGCAGCAGCGGGAAGACGGCACCGGCCGAGAAGGTGAGGAACGACGACACGGCCGCCAGCCGCGGCGACGGCTTGTCGTCCGGGCTGAGGCCCAGCTCGGCGAGGATGTGCAGCCGCAGCGCGACGTCGGGGTCGCGGGAGAGCTGGGCGGCCACCTCGCGGGCGAGCGGCTCGTCGACGCCGCGGGCGGTCATCATCTGCGCCAGCTCGGCCTGCTCGCCGGCGGCGTTGTGCGCGAGCTCGTGCCGCTCCTTGGCGACCTCGAGGTCGAGCTGCTCGTTCTGCGTCTTCACCGAGGTGTACTCGCCCAGGGCCATGGAGACCGCGCCGGCGACGAGGCCGGCGACGCCCGCGAGCACGACCACCCGCGGGGCCGCGCCGCTGCCGCCGACGCCGGCGACCAGGGCGGTGTTGCTGACCAGGCCGTCCATGGCGCCGAAGACGGCCGGGCGCAGCCATCCGCCGGAGACGTCGGCGTGGTGGCCGCCGTGCGCCTCGGCCGACGGCCGCTCGGCGAGCTCGCTCATGCGACCTCCTCGCCGGCGCTCGTCGGCCGCA
>NZ_JAOVZT010000002.1:527196-600041 GCF_025716945.1 Geodermatophilus sp. YIM 151500 | reverse complement strand
TGCGCGGACGCTGCCCTGCCCCCGGTGAGCTCGCAAGCTCGCTCATGCGACCTCCTCGCTGGCGCTCGTCGGCCGCATGCGCGGACGCTGCCCTGCCCCCGGTGAGCTCGCAAGCTCGCTCACTGGTCGTCGTCCGGATCCGCGCCGAGCGGTAGGAGGACCTCGTCGTCCACACCCCTCGCAGGCTCCGGGCGAGCCTCCGGACGGGGCCTGCGGTCCCCGGCCGGCTGGACGGCGAGGCTGGGCACACCGTCGACCCGGTCGGCGGCGGCCAGCTGGCCGCAGGCGCCGTCGATGTCCTGCCCGCGGGTGTCGCGCACCGTGGTGGGCACCCCGGCGGCGCGCAGCCGGGCGACGAACTCGCGCTGCGCGGGCAGGGGGCTGGCGTCCCACGGGCTGCCCGGCGTGGGGTTGAGCGGGATCAGGTTGACGTGCGCGCGGCGGCCGGCCAGCAGCCGGCCGAGCCTCGTGGCCCGCTCGGGCTGGTCGTTGACGTCGCGGATGAGCGCGTACTCGACCGAGTACCGGCGCCCGGTCCGGTCGGCGTAGGCGTCGGCCGCGTCGACCACCTCGCCGACCTTCCACCGGGTGTTGATCGGCACGAGCGTGTCGCGCAGCTCGTCGTCCGGGGCGTGCAGGCTGACGGCCAGGGTCACCGCCAGGCCCTCCTCGGTGAGCCGGCGGATCGCCGGCACGACGCCGACCGTCGACACCGTCACGGAGCGCTGGGAGAGGCCCAGCCCGTGCGGCGCGGGAGCGAGCAGGGCGCCGAGGGTGGCGCGCACCCGGTTGTAGTTGGCCAGCGGCTCCCCCATGCCCATGAAGACCACGTTCGACAGCCGGCCCGGGCCGCCGGGCAGCTCGCCGTCCGCCATCGCGGCCGCGGCGGCCACGGCCTGGCCGGTGATCTCGGCGGCGGACAGGTTGCGGGTCAGCCCGGCCTGGCCGGTGGCGCAGAACGGGCAGGCCATCCCGCAGCCGGCCTGGCTGGAGATGCAGACCGTCGCGCGGTCGGGGTAGCGCATCAGCACGCTCTCGACCAGCGCGCCGTCGTGCAGCCGCCACAGCGTCTTGCGGGTGCGGCCGCCGTCGGCGCTCTGGTGGCGCACCGGCGTGAGCAGGGCCGGGAGCAGGGCCGTGGTGAGGGTCTCGCGGGCGGTCGCCGGCAGGTCGGTCATCCGCGCCGGGTCGGTGACCCCGCGGTAGTAGTGCCGGGCCAGCTGGTCGGCGCGGAAGGCCGGGTGCCCCAGCTCGGTGACCGCCGCGCGGGCCTCCTCGCGGGTGAGGTCGGCGAGGTGGCGCGGTGGCTTCCCGCGGCGGGGGGCGTCGAAGACCAGGGGCAGGGCTGTCATGGCGCCGTCCATGGTCCCACTAGCGTGCGGCGGGTGAGCGGCAGCGGGAGCGACCCCACCCCGCCGGAGGTGCCGCCGGACACCGTCGGGGTCGGCCCCTGGCCGGGGCCGTGGCCCGACGATCCCCGCTACGACCCCGAACTGCTCGCCCGCGGCGACCGGCGCAACGTGGTCGACCGCTACCGCTACTGGAGCGTCGAGGCGATCGTCGCCGACCTCGACACCCGCCGGCACCCGTTCCACGTCGCGATCGAGAACTGGCGGCACGACCTGAACATCGGGACGGTCGTGCGGACGGCGAACGCCTTCCTCGCCGCCGAGGTGCACATCGTCGGACGGCGGCGGTGGAATCGGCGCGGCGCCATGGTCACCGATCGGTACCAGCACGTCCGGTACCACCACGACGTCACCGCGCTGGCGGAGTGGGCGCTCGGGGCCGGCGTCCCGCTGCTGGCCGTCGACAACCTGCCGGGAGCCGCGCCCTTGGAGGCCGCCGCGCTGCCGCGCGCGTGCGTGCTGCTGTTCGGCCAGGAGGGCACCGGTCTGTCCCCGGAGGCCCGCGCGGCGGCGGACGGCGTGCTGTCGATCGCCCAGTTCGGCTCCACCCGGTCGATCAACGCGGGCGTCGCCGCCGGGATCGCCATGCACGCCTGGATCCGCCAGCACGGGATGACATCGTCATCCTCCGGATGACACCGCCACCACGTGCCGTCCCCGGCGACGTCGAGCCCACCCGTCGCTCGATCGCGGAGGACCTCCGGCCCCCCGCTCCTCACGACCCCCACGGCCACGTGCCGTTCTCGGCCGTGCACATCGGCGCACTCCGTCGCTCCCCGTGCAAGGCTCCCGCCATGAGCCGGCTCGACGACGTCGACCTGTCCCTGCGGCTGTCCAAGTCGGACGGGAAGAAGCAGCTCGAGGAGGCGCAGCAGCGGCTGGTCCACCTCCGGCTGCTGCTCGGTGGGCAGATCGGCCCCGGCGACCTGGGCCCGCCCCTGTGCGTGCTGTTCGAGGGCTGGGACGCCTCCGGCAAGGGTGGCGCGATCAAACGGCTGGTCGACCACCTCGACCCTCGGCACGTGCGGGTGGCGCAGTTCGCGGCGCCGACGCACGACGAGAAGCGCCACCACTTCCTGTGGCGGTTCTGGCCGGTGCTGCCCGGGTGGGGCGGCATGGCCGTGCTCGACCGCACCTGGTACGGGCGGGTGCTGGTCGAGCGGGTCGAGGGCTTCGCCCCCGAGGAGGCCTGGCGGCGGGCCTACGACGAGATCGTCGACCTGGAGACGACGCTGGCCGCCGAGGGCATGGTGCTGGTCAAGTTCTGGATGCACCTGTCCCCGGAGGAGCAGCTGCGCCGCTTCGAGTCCCGCCGCGGCGATCCCTACCGCGCGTGGAAGCTCACCGACGAGGACTGGCGCAACCGCGACCAGCGGAACGCCTACGAGGCGGCCGTCGAGGAGATGATGGAGCGCACCGATCAGCCGGTCGCGCCGTGGCACGTGGTGGCCGCCGAGGACAAGCGCTGGGCGCGCGTCGACGTCGTCCGCACGGTGTGCACGGCGGTCGAGGAGGCGCTGCGGGCCCGCGGCGTCGACCCCGACCCGCCGCTGTCGTGACGCGCCGGCGCACCGGTCCCAGGCGGTCGCGCACGGCCGGGATCAGACCGGCGCGAGCACCGACAGCAGCAGGTAGGCCACCGCCGCGGTCGGGAGCAGCGAGTCGAGCCGGTCCATGATGCCGCCGTGCCCGGGCAGCAGCTTGCCCATGTCCTTGATGCCGAGGTCACGCTTGATCAGGGACTCGCCGAGGTCGCCGACGGTGGCCGAGACGGCGACCGCCGCGCCGAACAGCACGCCACCCCACCAAGGCGCGTCGAGGGCGAGCACGAACAGCGACGTCGCCACCCAGCAGCACGTCAGGATCGAGCCGACCAGGCCCTCCCACGACTTCTTGGGGCTGATCCTCCGCGCGAGCGGGTGCCGGCCGAAGAGGACGCCGACGGCGTACCCGCCCACGTCGCTGGCGACGACGGTGGCGATGAAGGTCAGCACGCGGGCGGTGCCGTCGTCCGGTACGAGCATCAGCGCGGCGAAGCCGGCCAACAGCGGGACGTAGAGGGCGACCAGCACGCCCGCAGCCGCGTCGCGCAGGTAGGCGGAGGGGCCGTCGGCCAGCCGCCACAACAGGACGGCGAGGACGGTGAGCAGGAAGGCCACGACCAGCCCGGTCGGCCCGCGGGTCCACGCCAGGGCGATCATCGCCGGTCCGCCGATGAGCAGCGGCGGCAGCGGCGGCCGGAAGTCGCCGGCGTCCAGCGCGCGGGTCAGCTCCACGGTCCCGACCAGCACGGCGGCACCCAGGACGACGAGGAACGCCGGCCGCCACACGAGCAGGGAACCCAGGATGACCGCACCGAGGCCGAGCCCGACGGCGACGGCGGCGGCCAGGTTGCGGCCGGCCCGCCCGGGCGGTCGGTCCACGTCGGCGCGGCCCGGGGCGACGTCGGCGGGGTCCGGGCCGATCACCGGGGCCCGCGACGGGCGCGGCCGCGGGGGCGGCGCCGGGAGGGCGCCGATGATCGGGAGGGGTCCGGTGTCGTCGGGCGACCCGGTGCCCCACTCGTCGTCCGGCGCGGGGCGGAGGGTGCCCCACGGCATCCCCGGGGTCGACCGGTCGTCGTCGGGTTCCCCCGGGGGCCCGCCGTCGGGCTCCCCCGTGGGCCCGACGTCCGCACCCCGGGCGGCGGGCGCCCCGGCCGCGTGCCGCACGGAGGTCGCCGCCGGCTCGGTGGCGGCGGACCGGGGCGCCGGTGGGCGGGGCGGCAGGGGCCCGGCCGCCGGGTGGGCACCCGGCCGGGGCAGCGGCCCCGTGCCGTGCGCGGGGGGGCCGCCGGTGCGACCGGCGGGTGGGAGGGAGCTCATCGCGGGTGGCCGGTCAGACCTCGAGCAGCTCGGACTCCTTGTTCTTCATCGCTTCGTCGACGAGGTGGACGTGCCGCTCGGTGAGGCTGTCGAGTTCCTTCTCCGCGCGGCGCACCTCGTCCTCGCCGGCCTCACCGTCCCGCGCGATGCGGTCGAGCTCCTCCTTGGCCCGGCGGCGGACGTTACGGATGGCGACCTTGGCGTCCTCGCCCTTGGACCGGGCCACCTTCACCAGGTCGCGGCGGCGCTCCTCGGTCAGCTGGGGGAAGACCACGCGGATGATCTGGCCGTCGTTGGTGGGGTTGACGCCGAGGTCGGAGTCGCGGATGGCCTTCTCGATCGCCCCGAGCTGCCCGTTGTCGTAGGGCTTGATGACGGCCATGCGCGCCTCGGGAACGGTGATCGAGCTCATCTGCGGCACCGGTGTGGGGGCGCCGTAGTAGTCGACGAGGATCTTGTTGAACATCGCCGGGGCGGCGCGGCCGGTGCGGACCGACCCGAGGTCCTCGCGCGCGACCGACAGGGCCTTGTCCATCCGCTCCTCGGCGTCGAGCAGGGTGTCGTCGATCACGGGCCTTCCCTCCTGCGGCGGCCGGCCTGGCCCGCCGTCCTCGTCGTCCGGCGCCGACCGGCACCGTGCCCTCTCCGAGCGGCGCGGCTCAGGTGGGCTGGCTGATCAGCGTGCCGATCCTCTCACCCGCGACGGCGCGTGCGATGTTGCCGTCTCGCAACAGGTTGAACACGACGATGGGCATCCGGTTCTCCATGCACATGGAGATGGCGGTCGCGTCGGCCACCTTGAGCTGCTTGGCCAGAACGGTGCCGTAGGACAGGTCGTCGTACATGGTGGCGTCCGGATGGGTGCGCGGGTCGGCGTCGTAGACGCCGTCCACGCCGTTTTTTCCCATGAGCAGCACCTGGCACTCGATCTCCAGGGCGCGCTGGGCGGCCACCGTGTCGGTGGAGAAGTAGGGCATGCCGGCGCCGGCACCGAAGATGACCAGGCGGCCCTTCTCCAGGTGCCGGATGGCCTTGCGGGGGATGTAGGGCTCGGCGACCTGGCCCATCGTGATCGCGGTCTGCACGCGGGTCTGCAGGCCGGCGTTCTCGCAGAAGTCCTGCAGCGCCAGGCAGTTCATGACCGTGCCGAGCATGCCCATGTAGTCGGCCTTGGTGCGGTCCATGCCGGCCTGGCTGAGCTCGGCCCCGCGGAAGAAGTTGCCGCCGCCCATGACCACGGCCACCTGCACGCCCTTGGCGACCACCTCGGCCAGCTGCTCGGCGATGCCGCGGACGATCACCGGGTCGACGCCGACCCCGCCGCCGCCGAAGGTCTCGCCGGACAGCTTGAGCAGCACCCGGTTGTAGCCGCTGCCCTCGGCGGGCTGGAAGGCGGTCGGTGCGGACAGCGGCGGGGTGGTGTTCGTCAACGCTGTCGTCCCCTCGCTCGGTGTCGGTGCCTGGATCCTGCCGTATGCCCCGGCGCTGTCCGGCGGCCACCCGCCGGACAGCCGTCCGGCCCCGCGCCGGGAGGGCGCGGGGCCGGACGCGTCGTGCTGGAACGGCCACCCGTCAGGGGCCCGCACCGAGCCTGGTGACGAATCGGAACGGCCACCCCTCAGGGGCCCGCGCGGAGCGTGCCAGGCGTGGGGGGAAGGGTGGTCCTCTTTCAGGCCTGGCCGACCTCGAAGCGGGCGAACCGCTCCACCGTGAGGCCGGCCTCGTCGACGATCTGCTTGACCGTGCGCTTGGGCTCGGTGATCGACGGCTGCTCGAGCAGCACGAAGTCCTTGAAGTAGGCGTTGACCCGGCCCTCGACGATCTTGACGATCGCCTGCTCGGGCTTGCCCTCCTCCTTGGCCGTCTGCTCGGCGACGCGGCGCTCGGTCTCGACCGCCTCGGCCGGCACCTCGTCGCGCGAGAGGTACCGCGGACGGGCGGCGGCGATGTGCATCGCCAGGCCACGCGCGGCGTCCTCGCTGCCGCCGCTGTACTGCACCGCGACGCCGATCGCCGGGGGCAGGTCGGTGGCCCGCTTGTGCAGGTAGGTGGCCGTCTGGCCGTCGAAGGCGACGAACCGGCTGAGCACCAGCTTCTCGCCGATCCGCGCCGACTCGGCCTCGACCAGGGCGGCGACGGTCTGCCCGTCGACCTCGGTGCCCAGGAGGCCCTCGGCGTCGGCCGGCTTGCCGTCCAGGCCGATCTGCAGCAGCCGCTCGGCGAGCGCGACGAAGTCGGCGTTCTTGGCGACGAAGTCGGTCTCGCAGTCCAGCTCGAGCAGCGCGCCGTCCTTGCTCACGACCACGCCGTTGGTGGTGGAGCGCTCGAGGCGCTTGCCGACGTCCTTGGCGCCCTTGATGCGGAGCAGCTCGACGGCCTTGTCGTAGTCGCCCTCGGCCTCGGTGAGCGCCTTCTTGCAGTCCATCATTCCGGCGCCGGTGGCGTCGCGGAGACGCTTGACGTCGGCCGCGGTGAAGTCAGCCATGTCTCTTCCTTGTCGGTGTGGATGGTGCGACGCGGGCGTGCCGCAGCGCCGCCCCCGCGCTCGGCGGCGCGGGGACGGCGCCGGCGGCTCAGGCCTGGGTGGTGCCGGTGGACGAGGTGTCGCCGGTGGCGGGCACGCCCTCGACGGGGGCGGTCTCGTCGGCGGTCACCTCGGGCGCCTGGGCCGGCGTGTCGGGCAGCGGGGCGGCCTGGCTGCCGGCCTGGGTGCCATCGCCCTGCTGGCCGGTCAGCAGCTCGCGCTCCCAGTCGGCCAGCGGCTCGTCGCCGCCGATGGCAGGCTGCTCGCCGTCCTCGCGGCCGGCGTTGGCCTGGGCGGCGGAGCGGGCCATGAGGCCGTCGGCCACGGCGTCGGCGATGACGCGCGTGAGCAGGGCCGCGCTGCGGATGGCGTCGTCGTTGCCCGGGATCTTGTAGTCGACCTCGTCCGGGTCGCAGTTGGTGTCGAGGATCGCCACGACCGGGATACCCAGCTTGCGGGCCTCGCCGACGGCGATGTGCTCCTTCTTCGTGTCGACGATCCAGACGGCGCTGGGCACCTTCTGCATGTCGCGGATGCCGCCGAGGCTGCGCTCCAGCTTGGCCTTCTCGCGGGTCAGGCCGAGCTGCTCCTTCTTGGACAGGCCGGCCATCATGCCGGTCTGCTCCATGTCCTCGAGCTCCTTGAGCCGCTGCAGCCGCTTGTGCACGGTCGAGAAGTTGGTGAGCATGCCGCCCAGCCAGCGCTGGTTGACGTAGGGCATGCCGACCCGCTGGGCCTGCTCGGCGATGACCTCCTGCGCCTGGCGCTTGGTGCCGACGAACAGGATCGTGCCGCCGTGGGCGACGGTCTGCTTGACGAACTCGTAGGCCGAGTCGATGTACCCGAGCGTCTGCTGCAGGTCGATGATGTAAATGCCGTTGCGCTCGGTGAAGATGTAGCGCTTCATCTTCGGGTTCCAGCGGCGGGTCTGGTGCCCGAAGTGAACGCCGCTGTCGAGCAGCTGCTTCATGCTGACGACTGCCATCGGTCGCAGCCCTTCTGTGCCGCGCGGCCGTCGGCCGCGCTCCTCGGTTGACGCGGCGCACCGGGTGGGCGCCGCCCTGGCGTCCGGCTGCGCCACTGTGCCCGCGACGAGGCGGGACCGAGGTGGCGGCTGACCCGCTCGGGAGGAGCGGGTTGAGGACGCGCGAAGTCGACCCACCGGAGCGGGTCGCGCCCGACAGCATACGCCCCGCCGCGGAGCAGTTTCCCCAGCGGATCGGGTCGTCCACAGGTGCCCCGGGCCGGCGCTCCCCCGGCACGGCGACGGGCAGTGTCGACGGCGTGCCCGTCCGCCTGCTGGTCGCCGTCGTAGCGGCCGCCTGCCTGCTGCTCCCGGCTGCCGCGGCGGCGCGCCCCCTCGTCCCGGCCGACCCCGTCCCGGCCGACCTCGTGCCGACCGGCTCTGCCGGGGCGGGCCGGGGCCCGGCCGGGCCCGCCGATCCCGGCGCGGGAGTATCCGGCTCGGACGGATCCGGCGCGGGCGGATCCGGCTCGGCGGGCCCCGCGCCGGCCCCCGCCTGGGGCTGGCCGCTGGCGGGCACGCCTCCGGTGACCCGCTCCTTCGACCGGCTGCCCCACCCCTATGCCGCGGGTCACCGGGGCGTCGACCTGGCCGGCTCGCCGGAAGCACCGGTGCTGGCGGCCGGCGACGGGGTGGTCGCCTTCGCCGGCTGGGTGGCGGGGCGGCCCCTGCTCAGCATCGACCACGCCGGTGGTCTGCGGACGACGTACCAACCCGTCGAGCCGTCGGTGGCCGCGGGCCTCCCGGTTGCGCGCGGCTTCCCGATCGGGGTGCTGCTGGCCGGCCATCCCGGGTGCTCGGTCGAGGCCTGCCTGCACTGGGGTCTCCGGCGGGGTGAGGCCTACCTCGATCCCGTGTCGTTGCTGGAGGCACCCCGGGTGCGCCTGTTCCCGGTCCGACGCGCCACCGGGTGAGTGGACCGCACCATTTTGTACCAGGCGCTTGACACAAACCCTCCCGGAGCGAGATGGTGCCGACCCCGCTCCCTCGTCCCGGAGGTGTCGCATGGCCGGCCTCGTGGTCCTCGTCGCCGCGCTGGCCGTCGTCCTGCCCGTCCTCGCCGCCGTCGCCCGCAACCGACCGGGACTCCCACCCGTGCCCCGGGATCCGTGGCTGCGCGCCACCGCCCGGACGACGGCCCGCTGGCGCATCACGGGGGTGCTCCTCGGCCTGCTGGCGGCACTCGCAGTCACCGAGCACGACCGTCTCGGGCGCGGCCTGCTGCTCGCTGCCCCCCTGTTCACGCTGTGCGTGCTCACCGGTGTCGTGGTGGGCGAGCTCCGGGTAGCGACGCCGGAGGGCGCCGTCCGGAGCGCCTCGCTGCAGGTCCGCCGAGTGCGCGACCACGTGCCGCGGCGGCTGGGAGCCGCCGTGCTCGGCGCCACGGTCCTGCTGGTCCTCGTCGCTGCGTGGACGACGGCGGCCGGGTCGCCGGACGACCTGGGCCGGGCCGGGCGCACCCTCGTGCGCCGGTGCAGCGAGGTGGTCAGCACCGGCGTGGGCCCGTGGCCGGGCTCCTTCTACACGGCGCCGCTGGCGGTCCTCGTGCTCGCGGGCCTCGCCGGAGCGGCCCTGGCCCTGCGCCGGATCGTGCAGCGCCCGCGCGACCCCGCCGACGCTTCGGCCGACGCCGAGTTGCGTGTCCGGTCCGTCGCGGCGGTCACCGCCGCGACCGGCCTGCTGGTGGGCGTCCCGCTGGGCGGCCTCACCGTCGTGGCCGGGCACGCCCTGCTGAATGTCGACTGCCGGCCGGGGTGGTGGACCGCGCTGGGTGCCGCGTCGCTCCTGCTGGCGCCCGCAGCGCTGGCGCTCACCGCGTGGTGCGTCACCGTCCTGCTGGCGCCGGGGAGCTCCCGGGCGTCGGTCGGGACGGTGCCGGGACGGCGGTGAGCGCCGGGGCCCACGGCGGCGTCGGTCCGCTCACCGTCGACACCCGCGATCCGACCCCGCCCTACGAGCAGCTCCGCCAGCAGCTGGCCGGTCTGATCGCCACCGGGCGCCTCCCGCCCGGGGAGCGCCTCCCGCCGTTGCGCCAGCTCGCCGCAGACCTGGGGCTGGCCGTCGGGACCGTCGCCCGCACCTACCGCGAGCTCGAGACGGCGGGCCTGGTGGTGTCGCGGCGCGGCGGCGGCACGCGGGTGGCCCGGACGTCCCTGCCGGTCGCGCCACCGGCCCGACGGGACACCGGGGAGGCGCTCCGCGGCGCGGCGGCTGCCTTCGTCCGGGCCGCCCGCGCGTGCGCGGCGACCGACGCCGAGCTCCGCCAGGCCCTGGAGGCGGCGCTGGTCGACGACCCGGCCGGCAGCAGGACCGGTGGGCAGGTGCGCGTCGCCGGAGAGCGGTGACCCGTCCGGGCGGACCCTCGCCGGCGGGCTCCGCACCGGCCCCGGCCGCCGGGAGGGCCGCGCCCGTGCGGCAGCACCGCGGCGGGCGGGCGCGCTGTGCAGGCGACAGCGGTGCCGCTGCCCGGGCTCAGGCGATGTCGGCGAGCTTGGTGCGCAGGTGCAGCACGGCCTTCGTGTGCAGCTGGCAGATGCGGCTCTCCGTCACGCCCAGCACGCGGCCGATGTCGGCCAGCGTGAGCCCCTCGAAGTAGTAGAGGCTGACGACGACCTTCTCCCGGTCGGGCAGCTGCTCGACGGCCCGGGCCAGCAACTGGCGCGCCTCGCCGTGCTCGGCCATGGCCTGCGGGTCGAGGGCGGTGGAGTCCTGCAGGGTGTCGACCAGGCGCGGCGCGCTGCCGCCGTCCTCGTCGACGAGCAGTTCGTCCAGCGCGACCATGTTGACCAGGGACAGCTGACCCAGGAACTTCCGGACCTCCTCGACGTCCATGTCCATCTCGGCCGCGACCTCTTCGTCGGTCGGCGTGCGCTGCAGCCGGGTCTCCAGCGCGGCCATCGCGCGTTCGAACTGGCGGGCCTTCATCCGCACGGAGCGCGGGATCCAGTCGGTGTTGCGGAGCTCGTCGATGATCGCGCCGCGGATGCGCGACATGGCATAGCTCTCGAACTTGACCTCGCGGGTCGGCTCGTAACGGGTGATGGCGTCGATCAGCCCGAAGGTGCCGTAGGACACGAGGTCGGCCTGCTCGACGTGAGCCGGCAGACCGCTGCCGACCCGGCCGGCGACGTACTTCACCAGCGGCGCGTAGTGCAGGATCAGGCGGTCGCGGAGGGCGGTGTCCCGGTCGGCGACGTAGCGCGCCCAGAGGTCCTCGAGGGCGGCCTCCTGGTCCTCACCGTGCTCGTCCAGCCGGTGGATCGTCGCCTCAGGCACGGTCGTGCTCCCCCATCCCGCCGTCTGCGGTGCCGGTCCTCCGGCCACCGCCCTCTGCTCCAGCATCCCGTCGCCCCGTCACGCCCGCGGATGCGCCTGCGCGTGGACCGCACGGAGTCGTTCGACCGTCACGTGCGTGTAGATCTGCGTCGTCGCGAGGCTAGCGTGGCCCAGCAACTCCTGGACCGAGCGGAGGTCGGCGCCGCCCTCGAGCACGTGGGTGGCCGCGGAGTGGCGCAACCCGTGCGGGCCGATGTCCGGCGCGCCCTCGACCCCGGCTATGGCACGGTGCACGGTGCGGCGCGCCTCGCGGACGTCGAGCCGGCGTCCGCGCGCGCCCAGGAGCAGCGCCGGCCCCGACCCGGCCGTGGCCAGCGCCGGCCGGCCGCGGGTGAGCCAGGCGTCGAGCGCCTGCTCGGCCGGGACGCCGTAGGGGACGCTGCGCTCGCGCCGGCCCTTGCCGAGGACCCGCAGCAGCCGTCGCCCGCGGTCGACGTCGTCCACGTCCAGACCGACCAGCTCGCTCACTCGGATGCCGCTGGCGTACAGCAGCTCGAGCACGACCGCGTCGCGGAGCCCGAGGGGCGCGTCGGCCCCGGCGGCGTTCTCCACGACGGCGCGGGCCTGGTCGGTGGCCAGCACGTCGGGGAGGACGCGGTGCGCCTTGGGGCTGACCAGACGGAGGCCCACGTCCTCCGGGGCCAGGCCGGTCCGGCGGAGCCACGCCGTGAACGAGCGCGCCGCGGCGGCGTGCCGCGCGGTCGTCGCCCGGCTGTGCCCCCGGGCCCGCCCCTGCGCGAGCCAGCTGCGCAGCGCGGGCAGGTCCAGGTCGTGCGGCTGCGCGCCGCCCCGCCGGGCCAGGTGGTCGAGGAGCGACACGGCGTCCGAGACGTAGCCGCGCACCGTGTGACCCGACAGGTCGCGCTGGGCGCGCAGGTGCTCCTCGTAGCCGTCGACGACCTCTGCGAGCGCCGGCGGCAGCGCCGCCCGTGTCTGCGCTGTCGACCCGGCCACCTCGGAACCGTCCGATGCGGTCCCGCTGGGGTCAAGCAGCCGCGCCGGAGCCGGTCGTGGGTCACCCGCCGAGACGTGCGCAGGTCCCGCACCTCCGGTGGGTCGGGCACCCGAGCCCGTCGAGCACCCTGCGGTCTGCCTCGGCGACCCCGCCGGCCGGGCCGGCGCTGTGGTCACCGGGCCGGTGTGCGCTTCCCCGGAGGGGGGGTGAGCCGCCAGCCGGTGCCGGTCCACTCGACGAGCTCGGCCAGTTCCAACGCCGGCAGGACCTTCAGCACGTCGAGGACGTCGCAACCGGCCACCATGGCCAGCCGCTCGGGGCTGGCACCGGTGCGCACCGGGCAGGCATCGAGCACCCGGACCGCCACGTCGGACAGCCCGTCACGGGCGTCGGCGGGGTGGTCGGGCGGCTCAGCCAGGTCCTCACCCAGCCGCCCGACCGCCTCGACGACATGCGCCGCCGAGGCGACCAACCGGGCGCCGAGTTCCTCGCCGCGAAGCAGCTCGTGACAGCCCACCGACATCGCCGAGGTGACCGGACCCGGGACGACGAGCACTCCACGGCCCAGACCGTGGGCCCGTTTCGCGGTCGCCTGGGCGCCCGAGCGGGAGGAGGCCTCCACGACCACCGTGCCCCGGGTGAGCGCGGCGATCAGTCGGTTGCGGACGAGGAAGCGGTGCTTGTGCGGTGCCGCGCCGGGCGGCCACTCGCTGACCAGCAGGCCGGTCTCCGCGATGCGCGCGAACAGTGCCTCGTGCCCGGCCGGGTAGACCCGGTCCACGCCGCAGGCCAGCACGCCGATGGTGGGACCGCCGGCAGCGAGCGCCCCCCGGTGGGCGGCCGCGTCGATGCCGTACGCGCCACCGGACACGACCGTCCAGCCCCGCTCCCCCAGGTGGTGGGCCATCTCCCCCGCGACGTGCTCGCCGTAGGCGGTCGACGCCCGGGAGCCCACCATCGCCACCGACCGCTCGACGAGCTCGTCCAGCCGTCCCGGCCCACGCACCCACAGCGCGACCGGCGGGACCAGCGCCTTGGTGCGCTCGGTCTGGTGCGCGGGCTCCACGGGCTCGTCGGCGACCGCGACGGTGAGCGCGTGCAGCCGGGGACCCGGCCACTCGTCGTCCTCGGGCACCACCAGGCGGGCACCGCACCGCTCCGCGCGGCGCAGATCGGCGAGGCTCAGGTCCTGGTCGACCCGGGACGCGACCAGCCCCCGGATCCGCGGGGACGCTCGCCGACCACGCACCAGCCGGACGGCGTCCACCGGCCCCACCTCGTCGACGAAGCGCCAGAAGTCGATGCACCCGGGCTCCACCGCCCGGCTCAGCCACGCCCTCGCCCGCCGCACTCCCGGACCGGGGGCACCAGCCCGGTGCGGCGCGGCGGCCGCATCCTCCATCGCCGCGTCGAGATCGAGCGGCAGGGCCTCTCCGCCCCGGGGCCCACCGGCATCCGCACCGGTCGTCCCGGCCCCGCCGACACCAGCGCCCTCGCTCGGACGAGCGACCTCGGTCATGCCGCCGCCCGCTGCAGCCGCATGCCCAACGCCTCGGCCACCTCGTCACCGCCTGGCACCGTGCGACCGGACAGATCGGCCAGCGTCCACGCGACCCGCAGCACACGGTCCAGCCCGCGGGCGGAGAGAGCACCCCGCTCCAGCGCCCGCTCGGCCAGCCGCAGCGCCGAGCGCGGCACCGCCCACCGCTCCCGCAGCGACCGGCCGGGGACCTCGCTGTTCAGCAAGTACCCGGTTCCGGCCAGCCGTGCCGCCGCGGCGGCCCGGGCGGCGCTCACCCGCGCGGCGACGACCGCCGTCGACTCCGGCGCCGCGACGCCGTCCAGCCAGGCGGCCCGGGTGACCGGCGGGAGGTCGACCCGCAGGTCGATCCGGTCGAGCAGGGGCCCGGACAGCCGCGCCTGGTACCGCCGCCTCTCCAGCGGACTGCAGGTGCAGGCCGTCTCGCCTGCCGCGGTGGCGCACGGGCACGGGTTGGCCGCGAGCACGAGCTGCGCACGGCACGGGAACGTCGCCGTCCCGGCTGCCCGGTGGATGGTCACCCGGCCGCGCTCCAGCGGCTGGCGCAGCGTGTCGAGGACCGCCCGCGGGAACTCGGGCGCCTCGTCGAGGAACAGGACGCCGCGGTGGGCCCGGCACAGCGCACCCGGCCGGATCTGGCCCGACCCGCCGCCGACGAGCGCGGCCATCGTCGCCGAGTGGTGCGGCGCCTCGAGCACCGGCCGGGTCACCAGCGGGGCGCCGGGTGGCAGCGTGCCGGCGATGGAGTGGATCGCGGTGACCTCGAGGGCCGCCTGCTCGTCCAGCGGCGGCAGGAGCCCCGGCAGCCGCTCGGCGAGCATGGTCTTGCCCGCCCCCGGCGGGCCGGCGAGGAGCAGGTGGTGCCCTCCGGCGGCGGCCACCTCGATGGCGCGCCGTCCCGCTCGCTGGCCGACCACGTCGGCGAGGTCGGCGCTCGGTGGAGCCGGCGGAGCGGGCCCGCGCCGGTGGCGGGAGAGCCGTTCCCTGCCGGTCAGGTGGTCGATCAGCTGCCGGAGCGTGGCGGCCGCGAGTACCTCGACGCGGTCGACGAGAGCTGCCTCGTCGGCGTTGGCGGCGGGCACCACGACGTGCCGGTGACCGGCGGAGGCGGCGGCCAGCACGGACGGCAGCACGCCGCGGATGCCCCGGACCGCCCCGTCGAGCCCGAGCTCGCCGAGCAGGACGAGCCGGTCGACGGCCTCGCCGGGCACGACGCCCGACGCGGCGAGCACCGCGGCGGCCAGCGCGAGGTCGAACCCGCTGCCCTGCTTGGGCATGGAGGCAGGCGAGAGGCCGATGGTGATGCGCCGCTGGGGGAAGCGGGCACCCGCGTTGACCACCGCGGCCCGCACGCGGTCGACCGACTGCCGGACGACCGCGTCGGGCAGACCGACCAGGACGACCTGGGGGACTCCCGCGGCGAGGTCGACCTCCACCTCCACCATCGCTCCCTGCACTCCGGTCAGCCCGGCCGACCAGGTGCGCGCCAGCGTCACGAGAAGGCCCCGCGCAGGTGCATGACCAGCGCCGGTGCTGCAGGGCGGACGAGCACGCCCACCACGTCGAAGCGCAGGTCGGGGGCGTGCTCGTCGTGCGCCGCCAGCCACCGCTGCGCCAGCGTGCGCAGGCGGCGCTGCTTGGCGGGGGTCACGGCCTCGACCGGGTGGCCGTAGCCGGTGCCGCGGCGCGTCTTCACCTCGCAGAAGACCAGCGCGTCACCCTCGCGGGCCACGATGTCGAGTTCGCCGTCCCGGCACCGCCAGTTGCGGTCGAGCAGCCGGAGGCCGGCGTCGGTCAGGTAGGCGGCGGCGATGCCCTCGCCGCGGGCCCCGAGTTCGGATCGAGTCGGCACGTACCGACCGTGCGTCCTCGACCGCGCCGTTCGGTACGGGAACCGCGGATCTGTGGACGGGCCGCAGGCCTGTGGACGGCGTCGGGCGGGCCGTCGTCAGCGCACGCCACGCTGCCGGCGTGGATGCGGTGTCACGGCAGGCGCGGACCGTCGGGCAGCTCGAGGTCGGGCTTGTCCAGCTCCTCGACGTTGACGTCCTTGAACGTCAGCACCCGGACGTTGCGCACGAAGCGCGCGGGACGGTACATGTCCCACACCCACGCATCGGACAGCTTCAGCTCGAAGAACACCTCGCCGCCGGCCTCCCGGACCTGCAGGTCGACGGAATTGGCGAGGTAGAAGCGGCGCTCGGTCTCCACCACGTACGTGAACTGGCGGACGATGTCGCGGTACTCCCGATAGAGCTGGAGCTCCATCTCGGTCTCGTACTTCTCGAGATCCTCGGTGCTCATCGTTCGACCTCGGGCGCACACCGCATGCCCCCATCATCGACCATCGCCGCGGCCCCGGTCAGGTGGAGCTCGCGAGCGGCGTGCGCGTCGCGCGCGCGGACCACGTTGACGAACCGCATGCGGTGCTCGGGGCAGGGCCCGTGACGCTGCAGGGCGGCGCTGTGGACGTCGGTGATGTAGCCCTTGTGCTCGGCGAAGTCGTACTGGGGCCACCGCTCGTGCAGCTGCAGCATGATCCGGTCGCGTGTGACCTTGGCCAGCACCGACGCCGCGGCGACGCAGGCCGCGACGCGGTCGCCCTTCCACACCGCGAGGCTGGGCTGCGCGAGCCCGCTGACCGGGAAGCCGTCGGTGAGCACGTAGTCAGGTCCGGGGTCCAACGCGACCACCGCCCGGCGCAGGGCCTCGATGTTGGTCACGTGCATCCCACGGGCGTCGAGGTCGGCGACGGGCAGGACGACCACCGACCACGCCTCCGCCCGGGCGACTACTTCCGCGTACACCCGCTCGCGCACTGCCGCGGTGAGCAACTTGGAGTCCGCCAGACCCGGGACGCGTCCGCGGCGCCCGGCGGGGAGCACGCAGGCGGCGGCGACCAGCGGACCGGCGCAGGCGCCCCGACCGGCCTCGTCCGCGCCGGCGATCGTGGAGAAGCCGCGCCGGCGCAGCGACCGTTCGAGGTCCCACAGCCGGTCGCCGTCGAGGGCGGCGCTCCGGGGGGCTCGGGACGGCGCGGGGCGGGCGGGACGGGGAAGAGTCGGCGCAGCCATCGCCGTCCGAATCTACGACGGCCGGGCCCCGACGCCGGGGCCCGGATCTCCGCCGCGCGGGGCGGGACGGTCCCGCAGAACGGGCCGCTGCCCGTGCCGGCCACCGCCATCGACGAGGTCCGTCGGGACGGACGTCCGATCCGGTCCGCGGCCACCGCCACGTCCGCCGACCCCGGACGCACGCCGGGCCGGCTCCGTTCGGAGCCGGCCCGGGGAGCGGGGCGTGGTCGCTCAGGCCTCGACCGCCGCCGAGAGGTTGTGGGCGCCGCAGGTGCAGGCGGCCGGGTTGCGGCTGGACAGCACCAGCGACACCGCGTGCGCCCGGTCACGCGCACCCAGCTTGCGCAGGATCGCCTTGACGTGGCTCTTGACGGTGTCCTCGCTGATGAACAGGTTGCGACCGATCTGCCGGTTCGACTGGCCCTGGAGCAGCTCGTCGAGCACGTCCGACTCCCGCCGGGTGAGCGGCACCTCGGGTGTGAACGGCTTGTTCACCGGCACGGCCGAAGGCTCCACACGGCGGATCTGCGGGTCGACCACGACCCGGCCCGCGCGGGCGGCGAGGATCGCCCAGCCGAGCAGGGTCGGCGAGGTGTTGATCATGAGGTAGCCGCGGATGCCGGCGGCCAGCGCCTCGTTCACCACGGCCGGGTCCTCCGACGTGGCGAGAGCGACGATGGACACCCGCGGGAACCGGCGGCGCAGGTCGCGGCAGGCGTTGAGGGTCGCTGCCCGACCGGCGCCCAGCTCCACCACGACGGCGTCGGGGCGTGCGGTCTCGACCAGCGTCAGGGCCCGCCGGATCTCCCCGGGCGTGCCGACCGACTGCATGCCAGCCGTCTCGTTGATCATGCTGACCAGGCCGCGGCGCAGGACCGGCGCGTCGGCGAGGAGGAGCACGCGGGTGACGCCGCGGGCGGTGCTCGCCATCGGTGCAGACACAGCTGACTCCATTTCGCTTTTCGGAAGCTTGCACGACCTCCATCGGAAGGGTGAAGCGATTGCTTGAACACTTTTCGGTGATTTCTTTTCACGACTGGAAGTGCTCGGTGAATGACCGAGCCGGTCACAACTGCACCGCGTGTCGACAAATCGGCGGAAATGTCATCCGTCGATCGGTTCACCACCGATCCGGAGCGCCGGGCAGGACTGGTGGCGAGCAGGGACGCGGGGCGGCGAGCAGGGACACGGGGCGGCGAGCAGGGACGCGGCGGTGCCGCGCCGGACGCAACGGGGAACCGAGCGCCCAGGTCAGCGCGTGCGGCGGCGCGCCGCGCGCCAGGCCGCGACCGGGAGCGCCGCAGCCAGACCGACCGCGCCCGGCGACGCGGCCGCCGCCACGGCGGGCGTCGCGGCCATCGCGGGCGCGACCGCCTGGACCCCTGCGGACGCGGGGCCGGCGTCGACCCCCTGCCCGGCGGACCCGGCGGCCTGGATGGCGGGCGAGTCGAGCAGCCCGATCCGGCTCGGTGGCCAGACGATGACGGCGGCCTTGCCGATGACGTCGTCCACGGAGATGGTCCCCGCGTACTGGTCACCGATGTGCACGGTGGAGTCGGCCGAGGCCGACCGGTGGTCGCCCATCACCCACAGCCGACCCTCCGGGACGGTGACCGGAGGAAAGGTGCGGCCCTCCAGCGGCTTGTTCTCGTAGATGTAGGGCTCGTGGAGCGGCTTGCCGTCGACGGTCACCCGGCCTTCGGCGTCGCAGCACTGCACGGTCTGCCCGCCGACGGCGATGACCCGCTTGATGAAGTCGTCCTCGCTGGGCGGCGCGACGCCGACGGTGCGACCGAGCCACAGCAGCGCGCCGGTGACCCAGTTGGTCGGCTCGGACACCCTCACCTCGGGCGTCCAGGTGTCCGGGCCGGTGAACACGACGATGTCGCCGGGTTGGGGCTCGTCGAACCAGTACGGCACCTTGTTCACCAGGACGCGGTCGCCGGTGCACCCCGGGCAGCCGTGCAGCGTCTGCTCCATCGAACCGGACGGGATGAAGAACGCCTGCACGAGGAAGGTCTTGACCAGCACGGCGAGCACGAACGCCACGAGCAGCAGCACCGGCAGCTCGCGCAGCAGCGAGCCCCTCTTGGGATCCCGTTCCCGGTGGCGGGCCCGGGAGCCACCGCTCCGACCGGCGTCGTCCGGACGACCGGGATCCCCACCATCGGCGCCCCCCGGAACGGTGTCGGCGGGCCCCCCAGGCCGGTCGCTGCTCATCGGGAGCCAGCGTACGGCGCGGGAAGCCCGCCGCGACGGCAGCCGGGCGAACCCGGCCGGGGTGTCAGCGCGACACCGTCTCGCGCTTCTCCTTGATCTTGGCGGCCTTGCCGCGCAGCTCGCGCAGGTAGTAGAGCTTCGCGCGGCGCACGTCGCCGCGGGTCAGCACCTCGATCTTCTCGACGACCGGGGTGTGCACCGGGAAGGTGCGCTCCACCCCGACGCCGAAGCTGATCTTGCGCACGGTGAAGGTCTCGCGGATGCCGCCACCCTGACGGCGGATGACGACACCCTGGAAGACCTGGATCCGGGAGCGGTTGCCCTCGACCACGCGGACGTGCACCTTGACGGTGTCGCCGGGCCGGAAGGCCGGGATGTCGTCGCGCAGCGAGGCGGCGTCGAGTGCGTCGAGGGTGTTCATCGCGGCAGTCCTCAGTATTGGCGGGGCTCGTGCTCGGTGCGGGCAGCGGAACGCCCCGGTTGTCCGGTCCGGGGAGCTGCGGCTCCGGCGGGGAGCACCGGTCGGCGTGCGCCACCGGTCTGCAGCAGCTCTCTACTGTGCCACATCCTCAGTCGACGATGCGCGGCGGCCCTGCCCAGGGCCCGGTCAGCAGCTCGGGCAGCACCGTGGCGAGCTCGCGCGGGGCGAAGACCACGTCGGCGGCGGCGATCTCGGCCGGCGACCACCAGCGGTGCGGCTCGTTCCCGAGCACCTCGAGCTCGGTCCGCCCCGAGGCGTCGACCTCGTGCACGACGTCACGCAGCGCGAAGAACGTCTCCCGCGAGTCGATCTGCACCCCGGCGAAGGGCCCGACGTGCCGGCGCACCCACACCGGGCCCTCGAGCGCCCCCGGCGCCACGACGAGACCGACCTCCTCGGCCAGCTCCCGCACCGCGGCGTCCCGCGTGCTCTCGCCGTCCTCCACTCCCCCGCCGGGCGTGTACCAGAACAGCACCTCACCCGGCGGCACCGCTGGGTCGGTCAGGCGAGCACCGAGCAGCAGCACCCGGCCGTCCGGGTCGAGCACCACGACCCGGGCCGTCGGGCGCACCCAGGGCCGGGCGCTCACCGCCCGCCGCCCTCCAGCAGGGCGCGGTCCGCGTCGCTCAGCGCGTCCGGCGGCAGCGCCGCCAGCAGGTCCGGACGGCGGGCCGCGGTCCGCCGCAGCGACTGCTCGCGCCGCCACCGGGCGATCGCGGCGTGGTCACCCGACAGCAGCACGGCCGGGACGTCGTGCCCGCGCCACGACGCCGGCCGGGTGTACGCCGGGCCCTCGAGCAGGCCGTCGGCGTGCGAGTCGAACTGCACCGACTCGCGGTTGCCCACGACCCCGGGCAGCAGCCGGGTGACGGCCTCCACCATCACCAGGACGGCGGACTCCCCGCCGGCCAGCACGTAATCGCCCAGCGAGACCTCCGACACCGGCCCGGCCGACGCCGCCCAGTCGGCGACCCGCTGGTCGATGCCCTCGTAGCGCCCGCAGGCGAAGACCAGCCCCGGCTCCGCCGCCCACTGCGCGGCGGTGGCCTGGGTGAAGGGCCGGCCCGCCGGGGTGGGCACCACGAGCCGGGTGCCGGGCGGCCGCACCGCGTCGAGGGCCCGCCCCCACGGCTCGGGACGCATCACCATCCCCGGGCCGCCGCCGTAGGGGGCGTCGTCGACGGTGCGGTGCACGTCGTCGGTCCAGGTCCGCAGGTCGTGCACGGCGATGCCGACCAGGCCGCGCTCCGCGGCCTTGCCGAGCAGCGACTGGCGCAGCGGCGCGAGGTACTCGGGGAAGATCGTGATGATCCGGACGTCGAAGGGGCCGCGCATCCCGGTCACAGCTCCAGCAGGCCCTCGGGCGGGTCGACGACGACGACGCCCCCGGCCAGGTCGACGGTCGGGACGATGGCGGCCACGAACGGGACGAGCAGCTCGCGCCGCTCCGGGCGCCGCACCACGAGCAGATCGGCGCCCTCGTGGCGGACGGCGACCACCTCGCCCACCGGCGAGCCGTCGGGCAGCTGCGCGCGGAGGCCGACCAGCTGGTGGTCGTAGTAGGCGTCGGGGTCGTCGAGCGCGGGCAGGTCGGCGACGGGGACGTGCAGCTCGGTGTCGCGGAGCGCCTCGGCCTCCTCGCGGCTGTCCACGCCGTCCAGCGACAGCAGGAGGATCTCCCGGTGCCAGCGGGCGCCGGCCACGGTGAGCGGCCCGCGGTCGGCCGGCTCGGTGAGCAGCACCGCCCCGTCGGCGAACCGCTGGTCGGGGTCGTCGGTGCGCACCTCGACGGTTACCTCGCCGCGGACGCCGTGCGGCCGGCCGATGCGGCCGACCACCACGGTGTCCGGAGGAGGGCTCGCCGTGCTCAGCGCCCGTCGGTGTCGACGACGTCGACCCGGAGGCCGCGCCCGCCGACACCGGTCATCACCTGGCGCAGCGCCTTGGCCGTGCGGCCGCCGCGGCCGATGACCTTGCCGAGGTCGTCGGGGTGCACCCGGACCTCCAGGGTCTTGCCGCGGCGGCTGGTGAGCAGGTCGACGGTGACGTCGTCGGGGTGGTCGACGATGCCCTTGACCAGGTGCTCGAGGGCCTCTTCGAGCACGTCTTACTCGGCGGGCGCGGCGCCGGCGCCCGCGGCCGGACCCTCGCCGCCCGCACCGGCGGCCTCGGTCTCGGCGGACGATCCGGCCGGCGACTCGGCGGCGGCCTTCTTCGGCGCGGCCTTCTTCTTCGGCGTGGTGGCGCCGGCGGCCGGCTCCTCGCCACCGGCGGAGCGGACGGCCTCCTCGTAGAGGGTCTTCTTGTCCGGCTTCGGCGCGGCGGTCTTCATCGGCGGCGGCGCGGGCTCGCCCTTGAACTTCTGCCAGTCACCGGTCACGCGGAAGATCGCCGCGACGGGCTCGGTCGGCTGCGCGCCGACGCCGAGCCAGTACTGGGCGCGCTCGGTGTCGACCTCGATGAAGGAGGGCTCCTCCTTCGGGTGGTACTTGCCGATCGTCTCGATGACGCGACCGTCCCGCTTGGTGCGGGCGTCGGCGACGACGATGCGGTAGTACGGCGCGCGCATCTTGCCCAGGCGCATGAGCTTGATCTTGGTGGCCACGGTGGGTGGTGTACTCCTCGGACGCGTTCGTGGTTGCTCGCCGGAGCGGCGCGTGGGGGTACGCCGGGGCGGAGCCTCAGGACACGGCCGGCAACGGTGAGAGGGCCGCCCACCGCCGTGTTCGACCGACCATTGTGCCAGACCGGCGCGCGGCGCCCGACCGGGAGCCGATCAGGCCCCCGGCGTCGGCGACCAGGCGAGCTCCGCGCCGGGCGCGCCGGTCTCCGTGGCCGGCTGCGACCCGCCCCGGACGGCGGCGAGCACGGCGTCCCGTGCCCCGCTGACCGGCACGTCCGTCCGCTCGCCGCTCGCCCGGTCGCGCAGCTCGACGACGCCGTCCGCCAGCCCCCGGCCGACGGTGAGGATCGTCGGCACGCCGAGCAGCTCGGCGTCCTTGAACTTCACCCCGGGGCTGACCTTGGGCCGGTCGTCGAACAGCACCGTCAGCCCCCAGCCGTCGACCAGCTCGGCGACCAGCTCCTCGGCCGCGGTGAAGATCGCCGGGTCCTTGCCGGTGGCGACGACGTGCACGTCGGCCGGGGCGACCTCGCGCGGCCAGCAAAGGCCGAGCTCGTCGTGCGTGGACTCGGCGATGGCGGCCACCGCGCGGGAGACGCCGACGCCGTAGGAGCCCATGGTCACCGTGACGAGCCTGCCGCTCTCGTCGAGCACCTGGAGGCCGAGCGCCTCGGCGTACTTGCGGCCGAGCTGGAAGATGTGCCCGATCTCCACGCCGCGGGCCAGCTCCAGCGGGCCGGAGCCGTCCGGCGCCGGGTCGCCGGGCAGCACCTCGGCGGCCTCGATGACGCCGTCCCACCCGAAGTCGCGGCCGGCGACCAGGTTGAAGACGTGCTTGCCCGGTTCGTTGGCGCCGGTGATCCACCGGGTGCCCTCGACCACGCGCGGGTCGACCAGGTAGCGGATGCCGGTCTTCGACCCGCTGCCCAGGATCTGCGGCCCGAGGTAGCCCTTGACCAGCAGCGGGTGCTGGTCGAACTCGGTGAACGGCTGCACCTCGGCCGGGGCGACCTGCGCCTCCAGCCGCTTCGCGTCGACCTCGCGGTCGCCGGGGAGGCCGACCACCAGCGGCTCACGCGTGCCGTCGGGGCGCACGAGCGTGACGACGACGTTCTTCAGCGTGTCCCGCGCCGTGTAGCCGGCGTCCGGGAAGAGCTGCTGGGCGACGGCGACCAGCGTCTCGATGGTGGGGGTGTCGGGGGTGTCCTCGACGTGGGCCTCCGGCAGCCCGTCGAGCGGCACGGCGTCCGGGACGACGGTCGTGACGGCCTCGACGTTGGCGGCGTACCCGCCCGGGGAGCGGACGAAGGTGTCCTCCCCGATCGGCGTCGGGTGCAGGAACTCCTCGCTCTTCGACCCGCCCATCGCTCCCGACATCGCCGAGACGATGACGTAGTCCAGCCCGAGCCGGTCGAAGATCCGGACGTAGGCCTCGCGGTGCTGCGCGTAGGAGCGGTCCAGCCCTGCGTCGTCGACGTCGAAGGAGTAGCTGTCCTTCATCGTGAACTCGCGGCCGCGCAGCAGTCCGGCGCGCGGCCGCGCCTCGTCGCGGTACTTGGTCTGGATCTGGTACAGCGACAGCGGCAGGTCCTTGTACGACGAGTACAGGTCCTTCACCAGGAGCGTGAACATCTCCTCGTGCGTCGGGCCGAGCAGGTGGTCGGCGCCGCGGCGGTCCGTGAGCCGGAACACGTTGTCGCCGTACTCGGTCCAGCGGCCGGTGGCCTCGTAGGGCTCGCGCGGCAGCAGCGCCGGGAAGTGCACCTCCTGGGCGCCCATCCGGTCCATCTCCTCGCGGACGACGCGCTCCACGTTGCGGAACACCCGGTAGCCCAGCGGCAGCCAGGTGAAGCCGCCC
This sequence comes from Geodermatophilus sp. YIM 151500, assembly GCF_025716945.1. Taxonomy (GTDB): domain Bacteria; phylum Actinomycetota; class Actinomycetes; order Mycobacteriales; family Geodermatophilaceae; genus YIM-151500. The sequence continues at coordinate 576,133 of NZ_JAOVZT010000002.1, read as the reverse complement.
GGGGCGGCGCGGCGGATGTAGCCGGCGCGCACCAGCAACCGGTGGCTGGGCACCTCGGCGTCGGCCGGGTCGTCGCGCAGGGTGCGCAGGAACAGCGAGGACATCCGAAGGAGCACGACGACATTGTCGGCCTACCGGCCGGCGACGCGGCCAGGTGCCCCCTGGCGCGGCGTCGAGCGTGTCCCGCGCCACCGCGCGGGAGCCTCCGGCCCCGCCACGCGGCGCCTCCCGCGCAGGGCGACGCCGGTCCCAGCCGGGTCAGGCGACGACGCGGCCGCGCAGCAGCGTGACCCCCGGTTTCGCCAGCGCGCCGAGGTCGGCGCGCGGATCGGTGTCGTAGGCGACCACGTCGGCCGATGCGCCCTCCTCGATGCACGGCAGGCCGAGCCACGCGCGCGCCGACCAGGACGCCGCGGCCAGCGCCGCCTCGGCGGGCAGCCCGGCCTGGTGCAGCGCCCGCACCTCGTCGGCGATGACGCCGTGCCGGATGCCGCCCCCGGCGTCGGTGCCGGCGAACACCGGGACGCCCGCGTCGTGGGCCGCCCGCACGACCGCGCCGGCCGATGCGTGCAGTCGCCGCATCGTCGAGGCGTAGGTCGGGAACCGCTGCTCCCCGGCCTCGGCGAAGCGGGGGAAGTTGGCGACGTTGAGCAGGGTCGGCACCACCGCCGTCCCGCGCGCGGCCATCCGGCCGATCAGCTCCTCGGTCAGCCCGGTGCCGTGCTCGATGCAGTCGATGCCCGCGTCGATCAGGTCGGGCAGCGCCTCGGTGCCGAAGGTGTGCGCGGTGACCCGCGCGCCCTCCTCGTGCGCGGCGGCGATGGCCGCGCGCACCGCGGACGCCGGCCACTCCGGCGCCAGGTCGCCCACCGCCCGGTCGATCCAGTCGCCGACCAGCTTGACCCAGCCGTCGCCGCGCCGGGCCTGCACCCGGACCTCCTCGGCCAGTGCGTCGGGCTCCAGCTCGATCGCCAGCCCGGGGATGTACCGCCGGGGCGCGGCCAGGTGCCGGCCGGCCCGGATGATCCGGGGCAGGTCGAGCTCCTGGTCGAGGGCCCGGGTGTCGACCGGGGAGCCGCAGTCACGCAACGCCAGCACGCCGGCGGCCCGCTCGGCGAGCGCCTGCTCGCGGGCGGCCGCCAGGTCGTCGACCGGCGTGCCGCCGGTCGCGATGCCGACGTGGCAGTGCGCGTCGACCAGGCCCGGGACCAGCCACCCACCCCGGACGACGGTCTCGGCGCCGGGCACGGGCTCGAAGGTGAACCGGCCTCCGCGCACCCACACGTCGCGGTGCTCGCCGTCGGGGAGCACGACGCCGGACAGGTGCAGCGCGGGCGCGTCCTCCGGCCCGGTCACCGGGAGGGCCGTTCGTCCCCGGGCTGGTCGAACCGCAGCTTGGTCAGGTCGGGCAGCGCCTGGCCGGGCGGCAGCCCGGGCATCCCGCCCGGCCCGCCCGCCCCCGGCGCACCGGGGAAGCCGCCGGGGAAGCCACCGCCGGGGAGGCCCGCGCCGGGCGGCAGTCCGGGCGCGCCCACCGGGCGCCGGGAGGGGCCACCCTTCTTGCCCTTGCCCTTCTTGCCCTTGCCGCGCGACTGGGCCTGCATCTGGCGGCCCCGGGCCTTCTTCGACATCGGCCCCATGCCGGGCAGACCCATGCTGCCGGCCATCTGCCCCATCATCTTCTGGGCCTGGGCGAAGCGGTCCAGCAGCTGGTTGACGTCGGTGACGCTGACCCCCGAGCCGTTGGCGATCCGCACCCGCCGCGAGGCATTGATGATCTTGGAGTTGACCCGCTCCTCCGGCGTCATCGACCGGATGATCGCCGCGGTGCGGTCGAGGTCGCGGTCGTCGACCTGCTTGAGCTGCTCCTTCATCTGCCCCGCGCCGGGCAGCATGCCGAGCAGGTTGGCGATCGGACCCATCTTGCGGATGGCGGTCATCTGCTCGAGGAAGTCCTCGAGCGTGAAACCCTCCCGGCTGACCAGCTTGCCGGCCATCTTCTCGGCCTGGTCGGCGTCGAAGGCCTGCTCGGCCTGCTCGATCAGGGTCAGCACGTCGCCCATGCCGAGGATGCGCGAGGCCATCCGCTCGGGGTGGAAGACGTCGAAGTCGGTGAGCTTCTCGCCGGTGGAGGCGAACATGATCGGCTGGCCGGTCACGTGCCGCACCGACAGCGCGGCGCCGCCGCGGGCGTCGCCGTCGAGCTTGGTGAGCACGACGCCGGAGAAGCCGACTCCCTCCTGGAAGGCGGTCGCGGTGGTGACGGCGTCCTGGCCGATCATCGCGTCGACCACGAACAGGGTCTCGTCGGGCCGGACGGCGTCGCGGATGTCGGCGGCCTGCTGCATCAGCTCCGCGTCGATGCCCAGCCGGCCCGCGGTGTCGACGACGACGACGTCGTGCATCGTGCGCCGGGCGTGCTCGATGGACTCGGCGGCCACCCGCACCGGATCGCCCACGCCGTTGCCGGGCTCGGGGGCGAACACGTCGACCCCGGCCTGGCCGGCGACGATCGACAGCTGGTTGACCGCGTTGGGCCGCTGCAGGTCGGCCGCCACCAGCAGGGGCGTGTGCCCCTGGCTCTTCAGCCAGCGGCCCAGCTTGCCGGCCAGGGTGGTCTTGCCGGAGCCCTGCAGGCCGGCGAGCATGATGACCGTCGGCGCGGTCTTGGCGTGGCGCAGCCGGCGGGTCTCGCCGCCGAGGATGCTGATGAGCTCCTCGTTGACGATCTTGATGACCTGCTGGGCCGGGTTGAGCGCCTGGGACACCTCCGCCCCGCGGGCCCGGTCCTTGACCGCGGTGATGAAGGCGCGCACCACCGGGAGCGCGACGTCGGCCTCCAGCAGCGCGATGCGGATCTCGCGCGCGGTGGCGTCGATGTCTGCGTCGCTCAGCCGGCCCTTGCCGCGCAGGCCGGTGAAGACCTTGTCGAGGCGATCGGAGAGGGTCTCGAACACAACACGTCCTCGGGAGTCACTGGGCGCGGCGGGCCGCGCACCCTGCTGCCAGGGTATCGAGGAGGAACTCGGCCGCCGCCGTCGTCCGGGTCCCGCCTCGGCGCGGGGCCCAACGGCGTGCTCGCGAGGCGTGGGGCAGCGAGGTCCGCCCTCAGGCCGCCCGGCCGACCGGCCGCGCCGCGATTCCCACCGGGACGTCGCCGAGCAGGTACGCGTAACCGCACCCGGCGCAAGCCCACTCGGGGCACTCGCCGCGGTCGTCGGTGTGGCCGTCGGGGCAGGGCGGCTGCACGAACTCGCGGACGTCGTCGCACGTGGGGCAGGTCCACAGCCGGCCGTCCACTCCGGGACTCCTCTCGCCAGGTGGGACCGTTCCGTCCCGCTGGTCTGCGAACCTGGCACGGACCACCGACAGAACCGGGGACGGCGGGCTCAGCGCGGCGTGTCGGCGTCCGCCCCGACCCCCGACGGCACCGCCGGGAGGTCGGGCACCACGCCGCGGGCGGCGGCGGTCAGGGCGGACTCGATCCTGCCCCGGTGCTCGGGATCCAGCGGCGTGCCGTCCGGGGAGCACACGTAGAACGAGTCGACGGCGTCGCCGCCGAGCGTCTCCACCCGCGCCGAGGTCACGTCCAGCCCCTCGGCGGCCAGCGCGGCGGTCATCCGGTACAGGAGTCCCGCCCCGTCGGCGGCCCGCACCTCGACGATCCCGGCCGCGTCGCCGGAGACCTCGGCGTCGTGCCAGGAGATCCGCGGCGGCGCCGACCGCCCCGCGTCCTGCCGGTAGTCGGCCTCGCGCTGGCGCAGGCGCTCGGCCAGCGGCAGCGTCCCGTCGAGGGCGGCGCGGACGCCGTCGGCGAGCAGCTGCGGCACCGGCGCCCGGCCGAAGCGGGGCCGGACGGCGAACACCGCCGTCCCGTAGCCGTCGGTGACCGACAGCTTGGCCGCCCGCACGTCGAGCTGGTTGAGCGCCAGCACCCCGGCGCAGCAGCTGAGCATGCCGGGCCGGTCGGGCGCGCCGATGGTGACCTGCTGGCCGTCGGCGACGTCCTGGATGCCGACCGCCACCGCGCCGGACTCCCCGGTCGGACCGGCCGCCGCGACCACCTGCGGCGGGCTCGGCGACAGGACCGGCTCCGGCTCGGTCGCGACCGCCGCGCCGAGGCGGGCCTGCACGCGGGCGACCAGCGCCGCGACGAGGTGGGCCTTCCACGGCGACCAGGCCGACGCGCTGGTCGCCGCGCCGTCGGCCTGGGCCAGCGCGTGCAGCAGCTGCAGCACCGCGGGGTCGTGCCCGATGGTGGCCGCCACCCGGTCGACCGTCGCCGGGTCGTCGATGTCGCGCCGCGTCGCGGTGTCGGGCAGCAGCAGGTGGTGGCGCACCAGCGTCCCCAGGACGGCGACGTCGGGGGATGCGAAGCCCATCCGGGTGGCGATCCGGGCGGCCACCGGCTCGCCCGTGACGCTGTGGTCACCCGGCCAGCCCTTGCCGATGTCGTGCAGCAGCGCGGCGACCAGCAGCAGGTCGGGCCGGTCGACGTCGCGGGTGAGCTCGGCCGCCGCCGCGGCCGCCTCGACCAGGTGCCGGTCGACGGTGAACCGGTGCCACGGGTGCCGCTGCGGCAGCGAGCGGACCCGGTCCCACTCCGGCAGCAGCCGCGAGAGCAGACCCTCCTGGTCCAGCTGCTCGAGCACGGCCACCGCGGACCGGCCGCCGGCCAGCAGCCGCAGGAACGACCACCGCACCTCGGCGGGCCACGGCTCCGGCAGCGGCGCGGTGTGCACCGCGAGCACCTTGAGCGTGTACGGCGACAGCGGGAGGTCGGCGCGGGCGGCGGCGGCCGCCGCCCGGACGAGCAGGCCGGGATCGGCCGCCGGCTTCGCGTCGCGGGCGAGCACGACCTCGTCGCCCTGGCGGACGACGCCCTCGGCGAGCGGCTCGCGCCGCACCCGCCGGTAGCGCCCGCGCGGCCGGCGGACCAGCGCGGCCTCGACCCGCCGCCACGTCTCGTCGGCGACGAAGGCCAGCCGGCGGCCGGCGAGGCTGACCTCGCGCAGCAGGACGTCCTCGTCGGGCAGCCCGAGCGCCGCGGCGATCGGCCGCTGCTCCTGGCGCACCAGCACGTCACCCGCCCGGCCGGTGCGCCGGCGCAGCTCGTCGCGGACGTCGAGCAGGAAGGCGTAGCCCGCCTCGACCTCGGCGGGCGGCTCGTCGGCCAGCTGCGCGGCGGCCACGGCCCGCAGCACCTGCCCTTCCCGCAGTCCGCCGTAGGCCTCCTTGAGGTCCGGCTCGAGCAGGAAGGCGAGCTCGCCGACGACGCGGCCCCGATCGCGGCGCAGGTCGCGCAGGTGCGGCAGCAGCCGCGACGCCGACTGCCGCCAGCCGGCGAGGGTCGCCGACCGCAGGGCCCCCGCGAGCCCGGCATCCCCGGCCACGAACCGGGCGTCGAGCAGCCCGAGCCCGGCCTTGACGTCGGTGCCGGCCACCGCCACCGCCTCGGGGACCGACCGCACGGAGTGGTCCAGCCGCAGGCCGGCGTCCCAGATCGGGTACCACAGCGCGTCGGCGACGGCGGCGATCTCCGGGCGGTCGTCGTGCACCAGCACCAGGTCGAGGTCGCCGTGCGGCGCCGGCTCCCGGCGGCCGAGGCTGCCGACGGCGACGAGCGCGATGCCGTCGGTGCCGGTCCGCGGCGGCGGGCCGCCGCGGCGGCGGCGCGGTGGCGGGGTGCCGGCGACGGCGTCGTCGAGCAGCGTCGCGAGCCACCCGTCGAGCGCCGCGACGCGGTCGGCGCGGGTCATGCCCGGCAGGGCCGTCTGGTCCAGCACGTCTCCCCCTCGAGGTCGCCGTCCGGTCCCGGACGCCGGCCGGACGGCGCCGGCCGGGGTGGTGGACGGACCACCACCCCGGCCGGCGGAGCTCAGCGGGCCGAGAATCCGGCCCTCCTGCAGGGTCCCGCCGCGAGTGGCGGGGGGCGGGACGGCCCTCCTGCAAGGTCCCGCCGCGAGCCTGCGAGTGGCGGGGGGCAGGAGGGTCCTTTCAGAGGGCGTCGTCCCCGCGCTCACCGGTGCGGACGCGGACGATCTCGTCGATCGTGGTGACCCACACCTTCCCGTCGCCGATCTGCCCGGTGGAGGCGGACTCGACGACCGCGTCGACCACCCGGGCGGCGTCGAGCTCGCTGACGACGACCTCGATGCGCACCTTCGGCACGAAGTCGACCTGGTACTCCGCACCGCGGTAGACCTCGGTGTGGCCGCGCTGGCGGCCGAAGCCCTGCACCTCGCTGACGGTGAGCCCGGCGATGCCGATCAGCTCCAGAGCGTTCTTGACGTCGTCGAGCTTGAACGGCTTGACGATGGCGGTGACGAGCTTCATGCCCCGATCCCTTCCGTGTTGCGGGCCGTGCCGGCGGACGCGGCCCGTGCCTGGCCGGTGAGCGACGGGCCGGCGCTACCGCTGCCCCCGCCCAGGCTGGTGAAGTCGTACCCGGACTCCGCGTGCACGACGGTGTCGATGCCGGTCACCTCGTCCTCCTCCGGCAGGCGGAAGCCCATGGTCTTCTGGATGACGGTGCCGATGATCCAGGTGGCCACGAAGGAGACCGCCAGGACCGCCACCGCGCCGACGACCTGGCGCCACAGCTGGTCGACCCCGCCGCCGTAGAACAGCCCGCTCACCCCGGCCGGAGCGGCATCGGTGGCCAGGAAGCCGATCGCGATGGTGCCCCACAGCCCACCGACGAGGTGGACGCCGACCACGTCGAGCGAGTCGTCGTAGCCGAGCCGGTACTTCAGGCCGACGGCGAGCGCGCACAGGACGCCGGCGATCGCACCGACCACGATCGCGCCGACCGGTGAGACCGAGGAGCAGGCCGGCGTGATGGCGACCAGGCCGGCGACCACGCCGGACGCCGCGCCGAGGGAGGTGGCGTGCCCGTCGCGGATCTTCTCGGTGGCCAGCCAGCCCAGGGCCGCGGCACCGGTGGCGACGAGCGTGTTCACCCACGCGACGGCGGCGGCGTTGTTCGCGGCGACGGCAGAGCCGGCGTTGAAGCCGAACCAGCCGAACCACAGCAGGCCGGCACCGATCATCACCAGCGGCAGGTTGTGCGGCCGCATGGCCTCACGGCCGAAGCCGCGCCGCTTGCCGAGCACGAGGGCCAGCGCGAGGCCGGCGGCGCCGGCGTTGATGTGGACGGCGGTGCCACCGGCGAAGTCGATCGCGGCGAGGTTGTTGGCGATCCAGCCGCCGACGTGGGTGACCGCGCCGCTGTCGTCGGTGAGGGTGAAGTCGAACACCCAGTGGGCGATCGGGAAGTAGACGACGGTCGCCCAGACGCCGGCGAACACCATCCACGCGCCGAATTTCGCGCGGTCGGCGATCGCACCGCTGATGAGCGCCACGGTGATGATCGCGAAGACCGCCTGGAACCCGACGAAGGCCATCGCCGGCAGGCCGCCCTCCTCGCTGGTGAGGTCCTCCATCAGCCCGTTGAGGCCGAGGAACTCCACCGGGTTGCCGAGCAGGCCGGCACCGACGTCGTTGCCGAAGGCGATGGAGTAGCCGTAGAGCACCCAGAGCACGCTGATCAGCGCCAGCGCACCGAAGCTCATCATCATCATGTTCAGCACGCTCTTCGCGCGGACCATGCCGCCGTAGAAGAGCGCGAGGCCCGGGGTCATCAGCAGCACGAGGGCGGCGCTGGTGAGGATCCAGGCGGTGTCGCCGGTGTTGACCACGGCAACCTCCTGTCGGGGTCGTCGGCCTGCGGCCGCGTCGAGAGGCCCGGAAACGGGCTGGTGGGGTCGGCGACCACCGTGCCGTCCGACTGTTTCCGACGGCGGCACGCGCACGTTTCGGCGTCGTGAACTCCGCGCCGCGTGTCCCCGCCGCACGTTGCGTCCGTGTTGCGCGCCCCCCGGATCGCCGCTCGCCGCCCTCCGCGGCTGCGAACCACCTGCAGTTGCAAACGAGGTGCAATAAGCTCCGCGGGGTCCGACCGCGCATCCGCAGGAGGCAGCGTGCACGTCCCCGACGGGTTCCTCGACGTCCCGACCTCGGCGGCCACCGCAGCGCTGGCCGCCGGCACCGTGGCCGTCGCCCTCCGGCAGTCGCGCCGCGAGCTCGACGACCTCACCGCTCCCCTGGCCGGCCTGACCGCCTGCTTCGTCTTCGCGGTGCAGATGATGAACTTCCCCGTCGCGGCCGGGACCAGCGGCCACCTCATGGGCGGCGCGCTCACGGCGGCCCTGGTCGGTCCGTGGACGGCGGTCCTGTGCATGACGGTCGTGCTGCTGGTGCAGGCCGTCTTCTTCGCCGACGGCGGCCTGGTCGCGCTCGGCACCAACGTCGTCCTCGTCGGGCTGGTCACCGTCCTGGTGGGCTGGGGGCTGCTGCGTGCGACGACCGCCGTGTGGTCCCGGTCGCGCACGGCGGTGCTCGCCGGCGCAGGCCTGGGCGCCTTCCTGTCGGTGCCCGCGGCCGCGCTGGTGTTCACCGCGCTGTTCGCGGCCGGCGGGGTCGCCGACGTCCCGGTCGGCACGGTCGCGGCGTTCATGACCGGCGTCCACGGCCTGATCGGTCTGGGCGAGGCGGCGATCACCGTGGCGGTGCTCGGCGCGGTCGTGGCGGTGCGGCCGGACCTGGTGCGCGGCGCCCGGCACCTGGCCCGGACGGGGCTGGCGCCGCGCACCGACACCGGGCGCACCGACACCGTGCGCACCGACACCGTGCGCACCGACACCGGGCGGCTCGACCCGACCGGGAGCGCACGGTGAGCCGCCGTCCCCGCACGCGCACCGTCTGGCTCGTCGGCGTCGCCGTCGCGCTGCTGGTCGCCGGCGTCGCCAGCTGGTACGCCAGCGGCTCCCCCGACGGGCTGGAGTGGGCCGCCGGACGGGCGGGCTTCCTCGGCACGGCGGAGGACAGCGCCGCCGCCGGGTCGCCGCTGGCCGACTACTCCGTCCGCGGGGTGGACGGCGGCCGGCTGTCCGGCGGCCTGGCCGGGGTCGCCGGCGTGCTGGTGACCCTGGTGCTGGCCGGCGGTCTGGCGCTGCTGCTGCGTCGCCGCGGCGACCGCACCCCCCGGCGCTGACGTGGCCGCGGTCGGCCTGCTCGGGCCCGGCACCGGCACCGGGTCCGGCGCGAGCCCGGTGCACCGGCTGGCGGCGCACCCGAAGCTGGTCGCCGTCCTCGCGTTCGCGCTGGTCGTCGTGGCGACCCCGGTGCACGCGGCCTGGGCGCCGGCCGCCTACGCCGGCTACCTGCTGCTCGTGCTCACCGCCGCCGCGGTGGCGCGCGTCCGGCCGGCCCGGCTGGCCCGGGGCCTGCTGGTCGAGCTGCCGTTCGTGGCCTTCGCGCTGCTGCTGCCGTTCGTCTCCCGCGGGCCGCGGGTCGAGGTGCTCGGCCTGGCCTTGTCGGCCGACGGGCTGGCCGTCGGCGGCGGCATCCTGGCGAAGGCCACGCTCTCGGTGCTCGCCGCCACCGTGCTGGCCGCGACGACCGAGCCGCGGGCGCTGCTGCGCGGGCTGGAGCGGCTGCGCCTGCCGCCGCTGCTGGTGCAGATCCTGTCGTTCATGATCCGCTACGCCGACGTGGTGGCCGGCGAGCTGCGCCGGATGCGGGTGGCCCGCGAGTCGCGCGGCTTCCGCGGCCGCCACCTCGGCGCGCTGCGGGTGCTCGGCCCGGCGGTCGGTGCGCTGTTCGTCCGCTCCTTCGAGCGCGGCGAGCGGGTGCACCTGGCGATGCTGTCGCGGGGCTACGCCGGCCGGCTCCCCGGCGGCTCGTCCGAGGCGGTGCCCGCGCGGCAGTGGTGGACGGCGCTGGCCCTGCCGCTGGGCGCGGCCGCCGCCCTCCTCACCGGCGCACTGCTCGGGTGAGCGCTCCCCCGTCGTCGCCGAGCGATCGGCCCGTCCCGTCCCTGCTCGTCGAGGACCTGGCCTTCGCCTACCCCGACGGCCACCAGGCCCTCTTCGGTGTCGACCTGCGCATCGAGCGGGGCGAGCGGGTGGCGCTGCTCGGGCCCAACGGGGCCGGCAAGACCACCCTGGTCCTGCACCTCAACGGCATCCTGCAGGCCGGCCGCGGCCGGGTGGAGGTCGCCGGCCTGCCCGTCGCGAAGCCCGCGCTGCGGGAGATCCGCCGCCGCGTGGGCATCGTCTTCCAGGACCCCGACGACCAGCTGTTCATGCCGACCGTCGGCGAGGACGTGGCCTTCGGTCCGCGCAACCTCGGGCTGCCGGAGGCCGAGGTCGCCGCGCGGGTGGCCGAGGCGCTCGACCGGGTGGGCATGGCCGGGGTCGCCGACCGGCCGCCGCACCACCTGTCGTTCGGCCAGCGCCGCCGCGTCGCCGTCGCCACCGTGCTGTCGATGCACCCGGAGATCCTGGTGCTCGACGAGCCGTCGTCCAACCTGGACCCGGCCGGGCGGCGGGAGCTGGCCGAGGTGCTCGACGCGCTGCCGGTGACCCTGCTGATGGTCACGCACGACCTGCCCTACGCCCTGCAGCTGTGCCCGCGCTCGGTGGTCCTCGACCGCGGGACCGTGGTGGCCGACGGGCCGACGCGCGCGCTGCTCGCCGACGCCGACCTGCTCACCGCCCACCGGCTCGAGCTGCCCTACGGGTTCGACCCGACCCGGACCTGAGGACGCGTCCGGTCGGCCCGTCCCGGGCCTGCCCCGGGCGGGGAGGCCGGAGCTCCCTCCTCAGGCGGCCGCGGCGTCCGCCCCGCCGACCAGCGCCTCGGCGAAGGCCCGTGGCTCGAACGGGGCCAGGTCGTCGGGGCCCTCCCCCAGGCCGACCAGCTTGACCGGGATGCCGAGCTCCCGCTGCACGGAGACGACGATGCCGCCCTTCGCCGTCCCGTCGAGCTTGGTGAGGACGACGCCGGTGACGTCGACCGCCTCGGTGAAGACGCGGGCCTGGACGACGCCGTTCTGCCCCGTGGTCGCGTCGAGCACGAGCAGCACCTCGGTGACCGGGGACTGCTTCTCCACGACCCGCTTGACCTTGCCGAGCTCGTCCATCAGGCCCGCCTTGGTGTGCAGCCGGCCGGCGGTGTCGATGACGACCGTGTCGGCCTCCCCTTCGATGCCGGTGCGCACCGCCTCGAAGGCGACCGACGCCGGGTCACCGCCCTCGCGCCCGCGGACGGTGAGGACGCCGACCCGCTCCCCCCAGGTCTCGAGCTGGTCGGCGGCCGCGGCGCGGAACGTGTCGGCCGCGCCGAGCACCACGCTGTGCCCGTCTCCGACGAGCACGCGGGCGAGCTTGCCGACCGTGGTCGTCTTGCCGGCCCCGTTGACGCCCACCACGAGGACGACGCCGGGGCGGCCCTCGCGACGCCGCGTGCCCAGGCGCCGGTCGAGGTCGGGACCGAGCACCGTGGCCAGCTCCTGGACCAGCAGCTCGCGCAGCTCGGTGCCGGACGCGGTGGCCAGGACCATCGACTGGGTGCGCAGCCGGTCGACGATGTGCTGCGTCGCGGCGACGCCGACGTCGGCGGCCAGCAGCGTCTCCTCGATCTCCTCCCAGTCGTCCTCGGTGAGCCGCTCGCGGGCGAGCACGGTGAGCAGCCCGCGGCCGAGCGAGGACTGGGAGCGGGCCAGCCGGGACCGCAGCCGGACGAGCCGGCCGGCCGACGGCGGCGGGGTCTCGAGGACCAGTCCGGGCTCGGGCTCGGCCGGCGGCAGCTCGACCGGCGCCTCCGCCGGTGGAGCCACCGGCGGCTCGACGGCCGGGGGCTCGAGCAGCCCGGACGCCGTCGCGCCGGAGCCCCGGTCGGCCTGCTCGTCCCCGGTCGTCGGCGGGCGCGGCCGCGTCAGCGTCGTGCCGGCGGCGGCGTCCTCGTCGAGCCGGGTGGTCCGGCGCCCGCGCCCCACCAGCAGGCCGGCGACGGCGATGAGGGCGACGAGCAGGATCGCGATCGCGATCAGCACGAACTCCATGCCGCCGATCCTCCCAGCCGGCCCCTCCCCGCCGGACCGCGCGTGGGACGCGGGCGTTTGCGAGGTCGATGGGCCAGGCTGGGCGCCATGAACCCCTCCGAGGAGGCGGCGCGGGGACCGGACCCGGCGCTGCGTCTGGGCCCGCTGCTGCGGCACGTCGACCCCGTGTCCGCCACCATCTGGGTGGAGACCGACCGGTCGTGCACCGTCGAGGTGCTCGGCCGCCGCGCCCGCACGTTCTGCGTCGGTGGGCACCACTTCGCCCTGGTCGTGGTGGAGGGGTTGGCACCCGGCAGCACCACGCCCTACGAGGTGCACCTCGACGGCCGCCGGGTCTGGCCCGAGGAGCACGACCCGTTCCCGGCCTGCCGGATCCGCACGCCAGGAGGGCCCGGCCCGTTCCGCCTGGCCTTCGGCTCCTGCCGCTACGCCACGCGCGGCAGCGTCGAGGCGGACGCGAAGATCCCACCCGACGCCCTGGACAGCTACGCGACGCAGATGGCGACGCGGCCGGAGGGCGAATGGCCCGACGCGCTGGTGATGCTCGGCGACCAGGTCTACGCCGACGCGCTGACCCCCGGCACCAAGCGGTGGCTGGCGCGCCGCCGCGACCTCGACCGGGCGCCCGGCGAGCAGGCGGCGAACTTCGAGGAGTACACGCGGCTCTACGCCGAGTCCTGGAGCGATCCGCAGGTCCGCTGGCTGCTGTCGACGATCCCGTCGTCGATGATCTTCGACGACCACGAGATGATCGACGACTGGAACACCTCGGCGGCCTGGCGGCAGAAGATGCTGGGCAAGGAGTGGTGGTCCGACCGCATCCTCGGCGGTCTGATCAGCTACTGGGTCTACCAGCACCTGGGCAACCTCAGCCCGGACGAGCTGGCGCAGAACAAGACCTGGCAGGCCGTGCTGGGCCTGCCCGAGGACGACGACGACGCCGAGCCGCTGCTGCGGGACATGGCCGAGCGCGCCGACGCCGAACCGACGACCGTCCGCTGGAGCTTCGTGCGGCACTGGGGCCCGACCCGGCTGATCATGATCGACAGCCGCGCCGGCCGGGTGCTCGAGGAGAGGCAGCGGGCGATGCTCGACGACGAGGAGTTCGCGTGGGTCGAGGCGGCGATGCGCAACGCCGTCGGCGACGGCGTGGAGCACCTCGTCCTCGGCACCTCGCTGCCGTGGCTGCTGCCGCACGCCGTCCACAACATCGAGCGCTGGAACGAGACCCTCAAGCAGCGGCACGTCGGCGGCCCCCTCGGCGCGCTGGCGGAGCTCCTGCGCCAGGCCGCCGACCTGGAGCACTGGTCGGCGTTCCACGACTCCTTCGAACGGCTCGGCCGGGCCCTGCTGTCGGTGGCCCGCGGCGAGCACGGACGGCCGCCGGCGACGGCACTGGTGCTCTCCGGAGACGTCCACCACGCCTACTGCGCCGAGCTGGTGCGTCCCGACGGCCTGAGCAGCCGGGTGCACCAGCTGACCGTCTCACCGCTGCACAACCAGGCGCCGCACCCCATCAAGGTCGGCTTCCGGATCGGCTGGAGCCGCTGGGCCCGGCGCCTGACCGACGGGGTGGGTCGGCTGGCGAGGGTCGAACCGACCTCGCTGGAGTGGGAGAAGCAGGCGGGCCCGTACTTCGGCAACGAGATCGGCGAGCTGGTGCTCGACGGCCGCCAGGCCAGGTTCCTGCTGTACGCCACGGGCCGGGACGGGCAGGGCCGCGACGAATGGCGCCAGGTGGCGGACATGGAGCTCGCCCCGGCCTGACAGGCTGGAGGGGTGCGCGACGTCCCCCAGCCCACCCCCGGAGGAGGCCCGGCGCCGAAGCCGGCCCCGGGCCCCGGCCAGCCGCCGATCCCGGTCCGGCTGGCCTGCTTCAACATCCACCACGGGGTGGGCCCCGACGGCCGGCACGACCTCCCGCGGCTGGCCTCGCTGCTGCAGTCCCTGGACGCCGACGTCCTCTGCCTGCAGGAGGTCGACCGGCACTTCGGGCCGCGCAGCGAGGACGTCGACCAGGCGACGCTGCTCGCGCGCGCGCTGGACGTGCAGCTGGCGTGGGGCCCGGCCATCGACGAGCCGCGTCCCGACGGCGGCCCGCGGAAGCAGTACGGCAACGCGCTGCTCTCCCGGCTGCCGATCCTGGTCAGCGACGTGCACCGGCTCCCCGGCGGCGGGGAGCCGCGGTGCGCCCTGCGCACGCTCGTGGAGCTCGACGGTGCCGCGCTGTGGGTCACCAACACCCACCTGAGCACCGGCGCACCCGAGCGGCGCGCGGCGCAGGTGGCGGCGGTGGCCGCGCTGCACACCGAACCGATGGACACCGGCGTGGTCGTCGGGGACTTCAACACCGTGCCCGACGCCCCCGAGCTCGCCCCGCTGCGCGAGCGCTTCACCGACGCCTGGGACCTGGCGCGGTCCCGCGGCGACCGGTCCGGCTGGCGGTTCTGGCACCGCGACGAGGGGCTGACGTTCCCGTCCCGCGCGCCGCACCGGCGCATCGACCACGTGTGGGTCTCCGACGGCGTCGCGGTCACGGCGGCGCACGTCGTCGGCGCCGCCGGGGCCTCCGACCACCTGCCCGTCGTCGTCGACCTCGAGGTCCGCAGCGGCGTCTGACCCCGGCGCTCGGCCACCGACCCGGTGCAGGGAAGACGGGGTCCGGACAGCCGACCGGGGTCCGTCGTCCCTGCAGGCGGGTCCGAGGAGGGGGCCCCCGCTCAGGCGGTCTCGAGCTCGCGGAGCCGCTGGCTGATCACGCCGGTGATGCCGTCGCCGCGCATGCTCACGCCGTACAGCGCGTCGGCGATCTCCATGGTGCGCTTCTGGTGGGTGATGACGATCAGCTGGGACGTGGCGCGCAGCTCGCCGATCAGGGTGAGCAGCCGGCCGAGGTTGACGTCGTCCAGCGCCGCCTCGACCTCGTCGAGCACGTAGAACGGCGAGGGTCGGGCGCGGAAGATCGCGACCAGCAGGGCCACCGCGGTCAGCGAGCGCTCGCCGCCCGAGAGCAGCGACAGCCGCTTGACCTTCTTGCCCGGCGGCCGCGCCTCCACCTCGACGCCGGTGGTGAGCATCGAGTCGGGATCGGTGAGCACCAGCCGCCCGGAACCGCCGGGGAACAGCGTGGCGAAGACCGTCTCGAACTCGCGGGCGACGTCGGCGAACGCGGCGGAGAACACGTCGTGGATGCGGTCGTCGACCTCGCGGACGACGGTGAGCAGGTCGCGGCGGGTGGCCCGGAGGTCCTCGAGCTGGGTGGCCAGGAAGGTCTGCCGCTCCTCCAGCGCGGCGAACTCCTCCAGCGCCAGCGGGTTGACCTTGCCCAGGGCGGCCAGGTCGCGCTCGGCCCGGGCAGCCCGCTGCTCCTGGACGGCGCGGTCGTACGGCACCGCCGCGGGGGCCGGCTCGTCGGCGGCCTCGGCCGCGGCCACCTGCTGGGCGCCCGGCGGCACCGGGGCGGCGGGTCCGTACTCGGCGAGCAGCGTGGCCCGGTCGACGCCGAACTCCTCGGCCGCGCGGGCCTCCAGGGCCTCGATGCGGTACCGCTGCTCCGCGCGGGCGACCTCGTCGCGGTGGACCTCGTCGGTGAGCCGGTCCAGCTCGGCGGTCGCGGCGCGCACGCGGGCGCGCACGTCGAGCAGCTCGGCCTCCTGGGCGCTGCGGGCGGCGGCGAGCTCGTCCCGCTCGGCCGCGGCCCGGGTGAGCGAGGTCCCCACGGCCGCCAGCGCCCGCTCGGCGTC
The DNA here is from genome assembly GCF_025716945.1 of Geodermatophilus sp. YIM 151500. GTDB lineage: Bacteria > Actinomycetota > Actinomycetes > Mycobacteriales > Geodermatophilaceae > YIM-151500. Next base: position 560,482 of record NZ_JAOVZT010000002.1, on the reverse strand, counting down.
GGCACGCACCCGCGCCGCCACGGCGGCTCCGCGCTCCCGCGCGGCCCGCGCGGCCGCCGCCCGCTCCCGCGCGGCCCGCTCCTGCCGCGCCTGCCGGCGCAGCGACTCGGCGCGGCCGTGCAGGGCCCGGGCGCGCTCCTCGGCGGTGCGGACGGCGAGCCGTGCCTCGGTCTCCACCTGCCGGGCGGCCGCCACCTCGGCGCGCAGCCGGTCGCGGTCCTCCGTCGGCGGCTCCTCCTCCACCGGTGCGGCCTGCGCCGCGGCGAGCCGGGCCTCCAGCTCCGCGAAACCGGCCAGCGCCACCTCGAGCGCCTGCTCGGCCCGCACCCGGGCAGCGGCGGACCGCTCGGCCTCCGCCGCCGCCGACCGGGCGGCGGCGCCCAGCTCGGCGAGCGCGGCGGCGGCGGCGGAGCGGGTGCGGTCGGCGGTCTGCCGGGCGGCCAGTGCGGCGTCGACGTCGGCGGAGCGCTCGCGGGCGGCGACCCGGGCGGCGGCGAGCCGGTCGGCCAGCTGCGCGGCGCGGGCCGCGGCGGCCGCGAGCTCGCCGTCGGCCTCCTCGACGCGGGCGCGGACCTCCAGGTGCGAGGGCCGCTCGCGCTGCCCACCGACGACCCAGTCGGATCCGACGAGGTCACCGGCCGCCGTCACCGCGCGGACCCGCGGGTGGACACCCACCAGCCGGGCGGCGGCGGCCAGGTCGGGCACGAGCGCGACCCGGTCGAGCGCGCGGGCCAGCGCCGGGCGCAGCGGCTCGGGGGCGTCGACGGCGTCCAGGGCCCAGCGCAGGCCCTCGGGGAGGTCCGGCCAGCCGTCCCGGGGCACCGGGGGGAGCCCCGCGGTGACCAGCAGCCCGGCGCGGCCGCCGTCGACGTCGACCAGGTGGCGCAGGACGTCGGCGGCCTCGGGCACCCCGGAGACGACGACCGCGTCGGCCATCCCGCCCAGCGCCGCGGCCACCGCCACCTCGTCGCCGGGGGCGACGGTCAGCTGGTCGGCGACCGGACCGACCACGCCGTCGAGGTCGGCGGACAGGACCGTCGCCGCCCCGTCGTCCGGGGCCAGGCCGAGCGCCAGCGCCTCGCGGCGGGCCTGCCACGAGGCACGGTCCCGCTCGGCGGCCCGCTCGGCCTCGGTGAGCTCCGTGACCGCGCGGGCGGCGGCGGCCGAGGCGGCGAGGGCCTCCTCGTGCGCGGCGACGAGGGCCAGGTCGGCGTCCTCCTGCTCGCCGGCGGCGTCGCGGCGCTGCGCCAATCGATCGGCCGCGACCTCGGCGCGGTCGGTGGCCTCGCCGGCGGCCAGCGCCAGCCGCTCGACCTCGGCGCGACCCGCGACGGCGCGCGACCGGGCCGCCTCGACCGACCCGGACAGCCGGGCGAGCTCCTCCCGGCGGTCGGCCAGCGCGCGGGCGGCGGCCACCCAGGCCTTCTCGGCCGCCGCGAGGCCGGTCTCCAGCTCGCCGCGGTCCCGCACGGCGGCGGTCAGCCGGGCACGCTCGGCGTCCAGCCCGGCCGCGAGCTCGCCCTCGGTGGCGGCGACGCGGTCGGCCTCGGCGTCCAGCTGGTCGGGGTCGCGGCCGGGTGCCGCCGCGGCCGGCGCGGCGGCGGACAGGTGCCGGTGCCGCTCGGCGGCGAGCTGGCCGGTCCCCCGGAACCGCTCGGCCAGGGCGGACAACCGGTACCAGGTGTCCGACGCGGTCTGCAGCCGTGGCGCGCCGTCGGCCAGCTCCCGCTCCAGCTCGGCCTCGCGCCGGGAGGCCTCGGCCAGCTCGCCCTCGACCGCCGCCCGCCGCTGCCGCGCCGCGGCCTCGTCGGCGACGTCCCGGTCGAGGGCCTCCCGCAGCTGCACGAGGTCGTCGGCGAGCAACCGCAGCCGGGCGTCGCGGAGGTCGGCCTGCACCGACGCGGCGCGGCGGGCCACCTCGGCCTGCTTGCCCAGGGGCTTGAGCTGGCGGCGCAGCTCGGTGGTGAGGTCGGCCAGCCGGTCGAGGTTGGCCTGCATCGCGTCGAGCTTGCGGAGCGCCTTCTCCTTGCGCTTGCGGTGCTTGAGGACGCCGGCGGCCTCCTCGACGAAGGCGCGGCGGTCCTCCGGGCGGCCGGAGAGGACGGCGTCGAGCTGCCCCTGCCCGACGATGACGTGCATCTCCCGGCCGATGCCCGCGTCGCTGAGCAGCTCCTGGACGTCGAGGAGCCGGACCTTGTCGCCGTTGAGCTCGTACTCGCTCTCGCCGGAGCGGTACATCCGGCGGGTGATCGACACCTCGGTGTAGTCGATCGGCAGGGCGCCGTCGGTGTTGTCGATGGTGAGGGTGACCTCGGCCCGGCCGAGCGGCGGGCGCCCGGCCGTGCCGGCGAAGACGACGTCCTCCATCTTGCCGCCGCGCAGGCTCTTGGCGCCCTGTTCGCCCAGGACCCAGGCGATGGCGTCGACGACGTTGGACTTGCCCGAGCCGTTGGGGCCGACCACGGCGGTGATGCCCGGTTCGAGCCGGAGCGTGGTCGCGGACGCGAAGGACTTGAAGCCCTTCAGCGTCAGGCTGGACAGGTGCACGGATCAGGCACGGTACCGGACGGAGCGGTCCGTTCCGCGCAACCGCGGGGCATCCGTGCAGCGTGGTGCGGGGGTGACAGGTCGGCGGCGTCCGTCACAGGGCGCCGCGGCGTCACGCGATGCCGCCGGCGGACCTCCGCGCCTCGGACCACGCCCCGCTCGCTGCTCCCGAGGCGGCCGAGGCGGCCGTCACGCCAGGGCGGGCTCGGCCTTCTCGCCGGCGTAGGCCAGCAGCTCGTGGGCGATGGCGGCGTCCCGTTCGGCGCGCAGCTGCTCGAGCTCGCGCTCCAGGCGACGCACCCGGGCGCGGAGGACGGCGTTCTCCTCGGCTACTCGGAGCTCCGCGGGTGCGACGACGTGACCGAACAGGGCCTTGGCCATGGCGGAAGCGGCCTTTCCGACGACGTGAGGTGAGCCCGACGCCCCGGTCGACGGGTCGGCGTGGGCTGTGGTACCTCCAGGGTGACAGGCCTGGACGTGCAGGTCAACGCGGGGACCGGCGTGCTGCTGTGTCCGGGGGATGTCGTCTTCGTCACTCCGTGGTGAACCCGCGCACCCCGCGCGCCGGCTCGTCCCGCTGCTGCACGTCGCGGACGGCGCCCGGGGCGTCCGGGCCGCTCAGCGCGCCGACCGTCGCGCGGACGAGGTCCTCCGGTCCCTCGAGGACGACCTCGACTCGGCCGTCGGGGAGGTTGCGCGCGGTGCCCGACAGCCCGGCGGCCTCGGCGCGCTGCCGGGCGAACCACCGGTAGCCCACGCCCTGGACGACGCCGTCGACCAGGGCGACCACCCGGACGACGCCGCTGCTCCCGCTCACGGGGCCCGCCGGCGGGGCGGCGGCTGGCAGCGCGGGCAGCTGTAGCTCGAGCGGTTCATGAACGACTCCCGTCGGATCGGGGTCCCGCAGCGAGGGCACGGCCGGTCGGCCTGACCGTAGACGGCGAGGAAGCGGGAGAAGTAGCCGCTCTGCCCGTTGACGTCGACGTACAGCGAGTCGAACGAGGTGCCGCCTTGGGCGAGGGCCTCCCCCAGCACGTCCCGGACGCCCTCGAGCAGGTCGTGCACCTGCGCGCGGGTCAGCCGGTCGGTCGGCCGGCTGCCGTGCAGCCGCGCCCGCCAGAGCGCCTCGTCGGCGTAGATGTTGCCGACGCCGCCGATCAGCGTCTGGTCCAGCAGCGCCCGCTTGACCTCGGTCCGCCGCCGGCGGAGGGCGGCGCTGAAGGCGGCCGCGTCGAAGGAGCCGTCGAGCGGGTCGATGGCGATGTGCGCCAGTCGGTGCGGCAGCGCTCCGCCGGGACCGGCCTCCTCGACCGCGAGCCCACCGAAGGTGCGCTGGTCGACGAAGCGCAGCTCGCGACCGCCGTCGGAGAAGGTGACGCGGGCGCGCAAGTGGGTCTCGTCCGGCGTCGACGGTTTCTCGACGAGCAGCTGCCCGCTCATCCCGAGGTGGGCGACGAGCGCGGTGCCCGTGGCGGTGCCGGCCGGGCCGTCCCCGGGTTCGGCGAGCGGCAGCCAGAGGTACTTGCCGCGGCGGCGGGCCGCGGTGAGGGTGCGGCCGGTCAGCTGTGCCACGAAGGAGTCGGCGCCCTCGAGGTGGCGGCGGACCGCGCGCGGGTGGCGGACCTCGACGGAGGCGATGGTGCGGCCGGCGACCCAGCGCTCCAGGCCGCGCCGGACGACTTCGACCTCGGGCAGCTCGGGCACGTCAGCGTGGGGCGGCCGGCCCCGCGGCGGGCGCGTCGGCCGACAGCGTCCGCCAGGCCGCCTCGGCGGCGACCTGCTCGGCGGCCTTCTTGGTGCGGCCGGTGCCGGTCCCGTAGACGGTGCCGGACAGCAGCACGGCCGCGGTGAAGGTCTTGGCGTGGTCGGGACCGTCGTCCTCGATCGCGTAGGTGGGCGCACCGAGACCCCGGGCGGCGCCCAGCTCCTGGAGGCTGGTCTTCCAGTCCAGGCCGGCCCCGCGGGTGGCGGCCTCGGCCAGCAGCGGGTCGAAGAGCCGGTGCACGAGGTCACCGGCGACCGACAGCCCGAGGCCGAGGTGCACGGCGCCGAGCAGCGCCTCGAGGGCGTCGGCGAGGATGGAGTCCTTCTCCCGGCCGCCGGTCGCCTCCTCGCCCCGGCCGAGCAGCAGGTGCGGGCCGATCCCCCCGGCGCCGAGGCGGCGGGCGACGCCGGCCAGCGAGGCCATGTTCACCACGGACGCGCGCAGCTTGGCCAGCTGCCCCTCGGGCAGGTCGGGCTGGCTGCGGTAGAGCTCGTCGGTGACGACCAGGCCGAGCACGGAGTCGCCGAGGAATTCCAGCCGCTCGTTGGTGGGCACCCCGCCGTTCTCGTAGGACCACGACCGGTGGGTCAGCGCGAGCGCGAGCAGGCCGCCCGGCAGCGCGACGCCGAGGGCGTCGAGCAGCCAGGCGGCCGCGCGGGAGGCGTGCTCCGGACCGGCCGGCGAGTGCGGTTCGGCCGGGACGACGTCGTCCGGGGGCGCGGTCACGTCCCGGATCGGCGCGGAGCCGGGGATCGTGCGGACCGGCGTCGTGGCGATCAGACCGAGAGGACCTGGCGACCGGCGTGCTGGCCGCAGTTCGGGCAGGCCTGGTGCGGCGGCTTCAGCTGGCCGCAGGCCCGGTTGGGGCAGGGCGACAGCGTCGGGGCGGTGGCCTTCCACTGCGACCGGCGGGAGCGGGTGTTGCTGCGCGACATGCGCCGCTTCGGGACGGCCACGGTCAGTTCTCCTCGGATCGGTTGTCCCCGCCGGAGGCGTCCGGCGAGGGGGGGACGCGGGCGGCGAGCCCGGCCCAGCGGGGGTCGAGCTGGTCGTGCGAGTGGTCGGGCGGCAGGTCGTCGAGCCGCTGGCCGCAGTCGGCGCACAGGCCCGCGCACTCGTCGGTGCACAACGGGGCCAGCGGCAGGGCGAGGACGACGGCGTCGCGGACCATCGGCTCGAGGTCGATCCGCTCGCCCTCGACGAGCCGGACCTCGTCCTCCTCGCTGGTGGCCTCGGTGGTGCTGCCCTCGTAGGCGAACAACTCCTGCACGTCGAGGACCAGCGAGTCCTCGATCGCGTCGAGGCAGCGGGCGCAGGACCCGGTGACGGGGACGTCGACCTCGCCGGAGACGAGCACGCCCTCCATGACCGACTCCAGCCGCAGGTCCAGCCGCACCTCACCCCCCTCGGGGACGCCGATCAGCTCGACCCCCCATCCGGGGGGTGCCGGCAGCGTGCGCTCCAGCTGCTGCATCGACCCGGCGCAGCGGCCGAGCTCGCGCAGCTCGACGACCCACGGGTGGGGCCCGGCGCGCCGGGCGCCGGCCGGCCGCGCGCCGGACGCGGCGCTGTCGGACCGGCGGGCGCCCGACGGCACACCCCGGGGACGCCGCGCGTCGGAGGGCGCGGCGCCGGGGCGGTGCGGAGAAGCGGCAGGCATGTCGGTACTCGCGGTCGGGAGCGGGGGTGGTCGGCCGGGACGGGGCGCCACCGGCGGTCGGACCGGTTGCCGAGACTACCCGATCGCCCTCCCCGGTCGCCGTGGCGGGCGGACGCCGGGGACGGGCCGGACCCCGCAGCCCGCCGGATCAGCCGTCGCGCAGCGTGCTGCGGGCCGCCTCGACCGACCGCAGCATCCGCTCGAGCGTCGCGCCGAAGTCGGCCAGCCGGGTGTCGACGTACTCGTCGACCTCCGCGCGCATGCGGGCGACCTCGGTCTGGGTCTGCGCGCCCAGCTCGTCGGCCTGGATCAGCGCCCGCTGGTACACCTCGGTCTCGGTGACCAGGCGCTCGTGCTCGGCCCGCGCCTCGGCGATCAGCGCGTCACGGCGGCGGCGGCCCTCGGCGACCAGCCGGCCGGCCTCCTCCTCGGCCTCGGCCAGCAGCCGCTCCGCCTCGCCCTGCGCCGACGTCAGCAGCTCGTCGCGCTGACGGCGGGCGGTGCCGAGGATCTCCTCGCGCTGGCGGCGCGCCTGGGCGACCAGCTGCTCGCTCTCGCCGCGGGTGCGGCCGGCGATCCGCTCGGCCTCCTCCTGCGCCTGCTGCAGGATCTCGGTGCGCTGCTCGACGATTGCGCCGGCCGCCTGCACGTCCTCGGGCAGCGACTCCCGCAGGTCGTCGAGCAGGTCGAGCAGGTGGTCGCGGGGCACCATGCAGGAGCCGGACATGGGCACGCTGCGGGCGTTCTCGATGACCGTGGACAGCTCGTCGACGGTCTCGTACAGCCGGTAGACGACCTCCGTCACGGCCCCTCCCCCGCCGCCCCGGACCGGTCGCGGGCGGCCAGCAGCCGCTCCAGGACCGCCTTGGGCACCAGCCGGGACACGTCGCCACCGAAGCCGGCGATCTGCTTGATCAGGCTGGAGGACAGGTGACCGACCTGCGGCGCGGTCGGCACGAACAGCGTCTCGATCCCGGCCAGCTCGCGGTTCATCTGCGCCATCTGCAGCTCGTACTCGAAGTCGCTGACCGCGCGCAGGCCCTTGACGATCACCGGCACGTCGTGCGCCCGGCAGTAGTCGACGAGCAGGCCGGAGAAGCTGTCCACGCGCACGTTGGGCAGGTCGGCGACGGCGTCGCGGAGCAGCTCCATGCGCTCCTCGACCCCGAACAGCCCGGCCTTGCCGGGGTTGACCAGGACGGCGACGACCAGCTCGTCGTACAGCGCCGCCGCCCGCGTGATCACGTCGACGTGACCGTTGGTGACCGGGTCGAACGAACCCGGGCAGACGGCACGCCTCACGGGGAGCGACCGTACCGGAGCACGGCCTCCCCGTAGCGGCGCTCGCGCAACCCGGAGAGCGGTGTCGGCCACTCCCACGGCGGCTCGCGGCTGGAACGCTCGACCACGACGACCGCCGCGGGCGCCAGCCAGCCGCCGCGGGTCAGCCCCGCCAGCACGCCGAGCACCTCCGCGGCCGGCGTGGCGTACGGCGGGTCGGCGAGGACGAGGTCGAACGGCCCGGGCGGCGGGCCGGCGACGTACTCCGGGACCGAGCGGGCCACCACCCGGCCGCCGGGCAGGCCGACCGCGGCCAGGTTGGCCCGCAGCACCGGCAGCACCCGTGGCGCGTTCTCGACGAAGACGGCCGCCACCGCGCCGCGGGACAGCGCCTCCAGGCCCAGCGCGCCGGAGCCGGCGTACAGGTCGAGCACGCGGGCGCCCTCGAGGTCGAGCAGGGTGCCCAGGCTGTTGAAGAGGGCCTCGCGGGCCCGGTCGCCCGTGGGCCGCACCCCGGCGGGCGGCACCCGCAAGCGCCGGCCGCCGGCCAGCCCCGCGATCAGCCGGGTCATGCCTTCTCGAGCCAGTCCGCCCGCTCGTCGAGGTTGAGCGCGGCGACCTCCGCGGCCAGGCCGGGGTGGTCGGCCAGGCCGCGCTCGCCGGCCAGCAGCGCGGTGGCCTCGGCGCGGGCGGCGGCGATCAGCTCCTCGTCCTCCAGCAGCGACAGCATCCGCACCGTGGACTGCCGTCCCGACTGGGCGGCGCCGAGCACGTCGCCCTCGCGCCGGGTCTCCAAGTCCAGGCGGGCGAGCTCGAAGCCGTCGGAGGTGGCGGCGACCGCGGCCAGCCGCTGCCCGGACGGCGAGCCCTCCGACGCCTCGGTGACCAGCAGGCACAGGCCGCGGTGCCGGCCCCGGGCGACCCGGCCGCGGAGCTGGTGCAGCTGGCTGACGCCGAAGCGCTCGGCGTCCATGACCACCATCACGGTTGCGTTGGGCACGTCGACCCCCACCTCGATGACCGTGGTGGAGACCAGCACGTCGGTCTCCCCGGCGGCGAACGCGCGCATGCGCGCGTCCTTCTCGTCCGGCGCCAGGCGGCCGTGCAGGACGTCGAGCCGCAGGCCGGCGAGCGGGCCCTCGCGGAGCTGCTCGGCGACGTCGAGGACGGCCAGCGGCGGGCGCCGGTCGTCACCGCCGTCGGCCGGGGCGCCGTCTGCGTCGTCGGGCGCGTCGTCGGCGTCGGCCCCCTCGCCGATCCGGGGGCACACGACGTAGGCCTGCCGCCCGGCGGAGACCTCCTCCCGCAGCCGCTCCCAGGCCCGGTCGAGCCAGGCCGGCCTGTCCGACACCGGGACGACGGAGGTCGCCACGCCGCCGCGGCCGCCGGGCAGCTGGCGCAGCGTGGAGACCTCCAGGTCGCCGTAGACGGTCATCGCGACGGTGCGCGGGATCGGCGTCGCGGTCATGACCAGCACGTGCGGCGGTCGGTCGCCCTTGGCGCGCAGGGCGTCGCGCTGCTCGACGCCGAACCGGTGCTGCTCGTCGACGACGACCAGGCCGAGGTCGGCGAACTCGACACCCTCCTGGAGCAGCGCGTGCGTGCCGACGACGATGCCGGCCCGGCCCTCGGCGACGTCGGCCCGGCCCTCCCGGCGGGCGGCGGCCCTCTGCGAGCCGGTGAGCAGGACGACCCGGGTGCCCGCGGGGTCGCCATCGAGCTCGCCGGCCCGGCCGAGCGGGCCGAGCAGCGCGCGGATGCCCCGCACGTGCTGGGCCGCGAGCACCTCGGTCGGCGCGAGCAGCGCCGCCTGGCCCCCGGCGTCGACCACCTGGGCCATCGCGCGCAGGGCGACCACCGTCTTGCCGGCCCCCACCTCTCCCTGCAGCAACCGGTGCATCGGCTGCTCCCGGTCGAGCTCGGCGGCCAGCTGCTCGCCCACCTCGCGCTGGCCGTCGGTGAGGGCGAAGGGCAGCCGGGCGTCGACGGCGTCGAGCAGGCCGCCGGCCCGCCGGGGGCGGGCGACGCCCGGTTCCAGCGCGGCGGCGCGGCGGCGGGCGGCGAGGGTGAGCTGGAGAACCAGCGCCTCGTCCCACTTGAGCCGCTCGCGGGCACGGGCGACGTCCTCGGTCGAGGTGGGGCGGTGGATGTCGAGCAGGGCGGCGGCGAGCGGCAGCAGCCCGTGGCGGGTGCGGACCTCCTCGGGCAGCGGGTCGTCGACGAGGGAGCCGAGGCGGCCCTCGGGGCCGAGCAGCGTCCGCAGCGAGCGCTGCACCACCCAGCTCGAGACCTCCTTGCTCGCCGGGTAGATCGGGATGAGCGCGCGCGCCCACTCGTCGTCGTCGGCGGCGTCGCGGTCGTCGAGCAGGTGCATGTCGGGGTGGGTGAACTGCAGCTGGCCCTTGTACGTGCTCACCGTGCCCGCGAACAGCCCCCAGGCACCCGGGACCAGCTTGCCGTGCTTGTGGCTGAAGAAGACCAGCCGCATGCGGCCCCGGCCGTCGCCGACGGTGACCTCGGTGAGCGTGCCCTTGCGGTTGCGCATGCGCCGCGACTCGACGCTGCGGATCTGCGCCAGCACGGTGACCCGGTCGCCCACCTCGAGACTGGTGAGGTCGGCCATCTCGCCGCGCCTCGCGTACCGGCGCGGGTAGTGCCGGAGCAGGTCGCGGACGGTGCGCAGCCCGAGCGACTCGGCCATGGGCCCGGCCGTCCGCGCGCCGAGCACCCGGTCGAGCGGGGTCTCCAGGCTCACGGTCACTCGACGCCCACCTGCAGCGGGACGCCGGGCGGGCCCCCGTCGTAGCGGGTGACCTCGACGGTGGGGTGCGCGCGGGCGAGGTGCGCGCAGACCGCGTTCCCGAGCGCGGGGTGGCCGACGACGAGGGTGACCAGCTCGCCGCCGGCCCCGAGCAGCCGGTCGAGCAGGTCGCAGGCGACGGCGTCGAGCGCCGGGCCGATGACCACGACGTCGCCCTCGACGAGACCGAGCACGTCGCCGGAGCGGCAGCGGCCCGCGGAGGTCAGCGCCTCGTGCCGGGCGACCAGTATCTCGGCCCAGCGGGTTGCGGCGGCCGCCTCGGCCATCGCGACGACGTCGTCGGCGAAGCGGCGGCCCGGGTCGGCGACGGCGACAGCCGCCAGCCCCTGCACGGCGGCACGGGTGGGGACGACGACGACGTCGCGCCCGGTCTCCCGCGCCCGCTCGGCAGCGGTGGCGGCGACCGCGGTGAGGGCCTCGTCGTTGGGGAGGACGACGACGTCCCGCGCCGCCGAGGCGAGCACCGCCCGCACCACGTCGTCCTCGGTGATCCCGGACGGGCCGCAGGGGACCGCCCGCACGCCCTCGCCGGAGAACAGCGCGGCGAGGCCGTCGCCCGGGACGACGGCGACCACGGCACGGCGCCCGGCGACCGGCTCGGCCGGGCGGACCGGGGCCAGCGGCGAGACGGTGATGCGGTAGGGCCGCCCGGCCTCGATGCCGGCCTCGATGACCGCACCGACGTCGGCGGCGTGCACGTGCACGTTCCACGCGCGGCCGGCGGGCGTGTCGACGCCGACGACCACCAGGCTGTCGCCGAGCCGGGCGAGCCGCTCCTGCAACCGCGCGACGGCGGCCTCGTCGGTGTCGGTGAGCAGGTACTGCACCTCGCTGCCGGGACCAGCGGGCGGCTGGTGCGGGCGGTCGGCGGCGGCGCGGCGGGCCCGCCGGCGCTGGAGCGGCGGGCGGGCGGGCTCGACGCCGGTGACCGTGGTGACCAGCGCGTCGAGGACCACGCAGAGACCGGCGCCGCCGGCGTCGACCACCCCGGCGGCCCGCAGCACGTCGAGCTGGTCGACGGTGCCCTCCAGCGCGGCACGGGCACCGTCGGCCGCCGCGCGGACGACCTCGTCGAGCCCGGTGCGGCCGGCGTCGACCGCGGCGCCGGCGGCGTCGGCGCCCGCGCGGGCGACCGTGAGGAAGGTGCCCTCCTCGGGGTCGGCGACCGCGGTGTAGGCGCCGGCGGCGGCCTTCTGCATCGCGGCGGCGACCGCGGGTCCGTCGGCCGGCGGTTGGTCGGCGAGCTGGTCGGCCATGCCGCGCACGAGCTCGGCGAGGAGGGTGCCGGAGTTGCCGCGGGCGCCGAGGACGGCCCCGCGGGCGACCAGCGCCCAGGCCGGCTCGCCGGTCTCCGCGTCGAGCGCGTCGCGCGCGGCCTCGACGGTGAGCAGCAGGTTGGTGCCGGTGTCGCCGTCGGGCACCGGGAAGACGTTGAGGTCGTCGAGGCGCGCGCGACCCGCGGACAGCGCGGTGACCGCGGCCCGGCACCACGCGCCGACCGCGGCGTCGTCCAGCGCCGGCAGCACGGGCGGAGGTTACCCGGCGGGGACGACCGACCCGGGCCGCGCGCGTTGCCCGCCGGGCGGGCGGCGGCAGCCCGGCCCGGCAGGCAGGGCCGCGAGGGCGGGTGACCACGCGAGCGGTTAGACTGCTGGGCGGTCCTGACGCGGGTGTCCGTCTGCCCCGCCGTCCGTGAGCGAAACCCTAGGAGTGATCCACCGTGGCTGCCGTGTGCGATGTCTGTGGCAAGAGGCCGAGTTTCGGCATGTCGGTGTCGCACTCGCACCGGCGGACGTCGCGCCGCTGGAACCCGAACATCCAGTCCGTGCGGGCGCTGGTCGCCCCCGGCAACCGCAAGCGCATCCACGCCTGCACCTCGTGCATCCGGGCGGGCAAGGTCGTCCGCGCCTGAGGGAGGACCACCCTTCCCCACGCCTCCGGCCGCCTCCGGCCACCGGTCCCGACGGCACGGTCCGGCGGCCCGCGGACGGATCAGGCCCGGCCGATGCCACGGGCCCGCGCTGCGGTGACGACGAGGTCGACGACGGTCCCGAGCGGCAGCGCGGTGCTGTCCACCACCAGGTGGTAGTGCCGCGCCTCGGCCGGGTCGCACCGGTAGAAGTGCCGCACGTAGGCCTGCCGGGCCCGGTCGTTGGCCACCATCTCGCCGCGCACCTCCTCCCACGGCCGGCCCGACCGGGCGACCGCCGCCTCGAGCCGACGCTCCTCCGGCCCGTCGAGCCGCACGTGCAGGGTGTCGGCCCGGCGGCCGAGCACCAGCGCGGCCGCGCGCCCGAGCACCACGCCGCCGCCGTCGGCGATCTCGGCCAGCACCCGCTCGGTCTGCTGCCGGTAGGCCCGCTCGTCGGGGATGGCCGTCGTCGGCATCATCCCGCCGACCGGGTCGGGCATCGAACCCAGCGACGCCACCAGCCGCCACAACCCCCGGACCACGGTCTCGTCGTTGGCCTCCGCATCGGCGACCGGCACGCCGAGGCGGCCGGCCACCTGGGCCGGGATGGCCCGGTCGTGGAACGGCAGACCGAGCCGTTCGGCGACGGCGGGCGCCACCTCGGCCCCGCCGGCGCCGTACGACGCCGAGACGGTCACCACGCCCACGGTCGCCCCTCCTCGCCGATCGTGCCCGGCGCGTCCGATCCGGCCGGGACGGCGTCCGCCCGGCCCGCCTGCGTGACGGGCGGGGCCAGCTCCCTGCCCAGGAACACCGCGCCGGGCGCGCAGGCGTACACGCCGTAGCCGGGCACCGGCCGGTACCCGCGGCCGGCGTAGAGCGCGAGCGCCTCGGGCTGCCGGTCGCCCGAGTTGAGCACCATCCGACGGTGCCCCGCCCCGCGCGCGCTGCGCTCCAGCGCGTCGACGACCACCTGCGCGATCCCCCGCCGGCGGAAGCCGGGCGCCACGTACACCCGCTTGATCTCGGCGACCTCCCCGTCGACGGCGCGCCAGGCCCCGCAGCCCGCGGGCACGCCGTCGACCTCGGCGACGAGGAACAACCCCGCCGGCGGGTCGAACTCCGCGGCGTCGACCACGGCCGCGTCCCGGCCGCCGTACCGGACGACGTACTCCTGCTGCACCTGCTCGACGAGGTGCTGCGCCAGCGGGTCGGCGTAGGGCAGCGCCCGCAGCACCACCCGCGCACCGTCGCGCAGGCCCCGCTCGTCGCGGAGCACCCGCTCAGCCGAAGTGGACATGGCCCGCCCTCTCCGCACCGACCGACCGCAGCACCGCCGCGGCCGGCTCACCGCTCACCGTCACGGCCGGATCCTGCCGCGCCTCCCGCACCGCGCCCACCGCCGTCCACCCGTCGGGCAGCTCGGCCCCGGGCGGGAAGGCGGCCACCAGGGCGTGGTCCTCACCACCGGTCAGCACCCAGGCCATCGGGTCGCCGCCGAGCGCCGCGGCCACGTGCTGCAGCGGTCCGACCGGCTCCAGGCAGGCGCGCACCAGCGCGGCGCGGTCCAGGTCGACGTCCACCCCGCTGCCCGCGGCCAGGTGCCCGACGTCGGCGAGCAGACCGTCGCTCACGTCGCACATGGCGGTGGCACCGGCCAGCGCGGCGGCCGGGCCGGCGGCGTACGGGGGCTCCGGACGGCGGTGCGCGGCCACCGCCGCGAGCGGGCTGGTGAAGCCCCGCCGGAGCACGGCCAGCCCGCACGCGGACCAGCCCAGCCGCCCGGCCAGCGCCACCACGTCACCCGGCCGCGCGCCCGAGCGCAGCACCGGCGCGCGGCCGCCGAGGTCGCCCAGCGCGGTCACCGACAGGACGACCGCGTCGCTGCCCGGGGCCGCCCCGACGGTGTCGCCACCGACCACGGCCGCCCCCAGCGGCGCGCACTCGGCCGCGAGCCCGGCCGCCACGCCCTCCAGCCACGTGGTCGAAGTGTCGGGCGGGCAGGCCAGCCCGACCAGCAGCGCGGTGGCGGTGCCGCCCATGGCCGCGACGTCGGCGAGGTTGGCCGCCGCCGCCTTGTGCCCGATGTCCTCCGGCGAGGACCAGTCGCGGCGGAAGTGCCGGCCCTCCACGAGGACGTCGGTGGTGGCCACCACCCGGCCGTCCGGCGCGCGCAGCACAGCGGCGTCGTCCCCCGGTCCCACCTCGCTGACCGCGGCCGCGCCGGACCGGGCGAGCACCCGCGCGATGACGCCGAACTCGCCCACGACGCGCACGCTGTCGGCCGGGTCGTCCCGCGGCAGCAGCGGGCGGGGCCGAGTCACCGGCGCCCTCCCGCCGCTGGGGTAGGTTCCCGATCGGTCCGCCACCCGGCGGGGACGACGTACCGGCAGCGCTGCCCGAGGAAGGGTCTCCCGTGGTCCACGCCTACATCCTCATCCAGACCGAAGTCGGCAAGGCCGCCCAGGTGGCGGCGACCATCAGCGAGATCGACGGCGTGACGAAGGCCGAGGACGTCACCGGCCCGTACGACGTCATCGTCCGCGCCGAGGCCGAGACCGTCGACGAGCTGGGCCGGCTGGTCGTGGCCCGGGTCCAGTCGGTCGACGGGATCACCCGCACGCTGACCTGCCCCGTCGTCAACCTCTGAGCCGCTGACCGAGCAGCACCCCCCGGGCGCGGGCGACGATCCCGGCGACGGCGCCAGGGACGGCCCCGGCGCCGGCCCCGGTGCCGGGAAAGGCGCCGGGAACGGCGCCCGGCGGACCGACGACCCGCTCCGCCGCGCCGCGCTGATCGCCACCGCCGTGGTGCTGCCCGTCGTCGTGGTGGTCGCCGTCCTGGTCAACGTGCTCGGCCCGGACGGCGACGCGCGGCCCGCCGGCGACGGCGCGCCGGCCGAGGTCGGGGGCACCGTGCCGACGCCACGGGCGGAGCTGCCGGTGCTGCCGGTCCCGGTGCCGCCCGTCACGCCCGAGGCCGAGGCGGCCTGCCCGGGGCTCATGGCCGAGCTGCCGCTGGAGCTGGCCGGGGAACCGTCCCGGCGGGTCGACTCCGACACGCCCTACGCCTACGCCTGGGGCGAGCCGCCGCTCGTGCTGGTCTGCGGCGTCGACCGGCCGGAGGGCTTCGACCTGGGCGCGAGCCTCATCCAGATCAACGGCGTCCAGTGGTTCGTCGACACCGACGACCCCGACCTCACCGTCTGGACGGCCGTCGACCGGCCGGTCTACGTCGAGGTGCAGGTGCCGGCGGCCGTCGACAGCGCCGGGGTCACCCAGCTGACCGTGCCGATCGGCCGGACGCTGGAGGCGCGCGAGCCGGCGCCGGCCGGCTGAGCGGCTGCTCGGCTCAGCGCGGCGGCAGCCGCTGCAGCTGGGCGCGCAGGACCGCGCGCACCTCCTCCCGCGCCGCGTCGGTCGTCCCGGCGACCGCGGTGACCGAGACGCTGAACACCCCGTGCCCGCACCACGACAGCGCGGCCGGGCCGGTCAGGCCCGGCGGCGGCGGGTCGCCGTCCACGACGAGCAGCCAGCACCCCCCGGGGAGCTCCGGTGGGTCGTCCTGCAGCAGGCCGCCGTACCGGTCGGCCTCGTTGGCGGCGAGGTCCGCGGCGTAGGCGTCCGCGCCCACGCGGTGCGCGAACTGGTCGACGAAGACACCGGTCAGCGCGCCGCTACCGGTCCCCCAGAACCGCTCCCAGCCCCACCGGTAGCCGTACTCGGCGAGCACCGCGCGCTCCCGCGCCGGGTCGTCGGCGTACTGGGCGACGTCCTCCACCGTCTTGGGGCCGGCCGGCGGCTCGACCTCGGTGTCGGCCAGGCGCGGCAGCTCGGAGGGGACGTGGGACACGATCAGCGGTTCCAGGTCCGCCGGCGCCTCCGGCACGTCGTCCACCGGCGCGGCGGACGCGACGCCGTCCACGGCCCGGTCGCAGCCGGTCGCCGGCAGCAGCAGCACGGCAGCGGCGGCCCACACCCCCCGCGAGGGCCGCCGGCGGCTCACCGCGCGGCCGGCCTGCCCGCGTCGCCGGCGCGGGCGGCGGAGGACGCGCCACCGACCGGCAGCGCGCTGGCGACCAGCCGGTCGACCAGCTCGGCGAAGTCGACGCCGCTGGCCGCCCACATGCGCGCGAACATCGAGATGGGCGTGAAGCCCGGCATCGTGTTCACCTCGTTGATCACCAGCCGGTCGCCGCCGTCGGGGCCGGCGCCGAGGAAGAAGTCGACACGGGCCAGCCCTCGGCAGTCCAGCGCGAGGTAGGCCCGGCGGGCGGCCTCCTGCACCGCCGCGGTCTGGCCGGGGGTCAGCTCGGCCGGCACGTCGAAGTCGGCGGCGTCGTCGAGGTACTTGGCGGCGAAGTCGTACCACTCGACGCCCTTCCGCAGCCGGATCTCCGCCGGCAGGCTCGCCTCGGGCGCCGCGTCGCAGCGCCCGGCCAGGACGCCGCACTCGATCTCCCGCCCGGGGACGGCGGCCTCGACGATGACCTTGGGGTCGACGCCGGCCGCCGCGGCCACCGCGGCAGGGAACTGCTCCCAGTCGGTGACCTTGGTGATGCCGATGCTCGACCCCGCCCGCGCGGGCTTGACGAACACCGGCAGGCCCAGCCGGTCCCGGTCGGCCGCCGACAGCAGCGCCGGGTCGGCCCGCACCGCTCCGGTGGCGTCGCGCAGCACCACGTGGTCGCCCTGCGGGAGCCCCGCCGCGGCGAGCAGCTTCTTGGTGAACTCCTTGTCCATGGAGGCCGCGCTGGCGAAGACGCCCGAGCCGACGTAGGGCACGCCGGCCATCTCCAGCAGGCCCTGCACGGTGCCGTCCTCGCCGTAGGCGCCGTGCAGCACCGGGAACACGACGTCGACCTCGGTGAGCGCCGGACCGATGGCCGCGCCGGGGTCGAGCACGGCCAGCCCGCGCGCCGCCGGGTCGCCCACCAGCGACACCGCCGTCCCCCCGGACACCTCGGGCAGCCGGCCGTCGGTGATGGTCATCCGCTGGTCCGGATCGGGCAGCACCCACCGGCCGTCGGGCGCGATGCCGACCGGCACGACCTCGTAGCGCTGTGGGTCCAGGGCGGCGATGACGCTGCCCGCCGACACGCAGGAGATCGCGTGCTCGGCGCTGCGCCCCCCGAAGAGGACGGCGACGCGCAGCTTCTCCGGGTTCCCGCTCATCGCGGCTGACACTAATCGAGCGCCCGGCGCGTGCCGCCGAGGCGACGGCCGGGGCGCCGCCGCCGACGCCGGGCTCGGCCGGTCACACCCGGTCCAGCGCCGCCCGCAGGTCGTCGACCAGGTCGTCGGTGTCCTCGATGCCGCAGGAGAAGCGGACGAACCCCGGCGGCACGTCGTCGCCGCCCCACTGGGCGCGCCGGTCGACGGTGCTGTGCACACCGCCGAAGCTGGTCGCCGCCGTCCAGAGCCGGGCGGCGCCGAGCATGCGGCCGACCGCCGCCGCGTCGGGCAGCTCCGCCGAGAGGACGCCGCCGGGGCGCAGCATCTGCCGCGAGGCGACCGCGTGGGAGGGGTCCCCCGGCCGCCAGGGCCAGCGGAGGCCGGACACCGCCGGGTGGGCGGCGAGCAGCTCGGCGACCGCGGCGGCGTTGGCGGCCTGGCGGGCGAGCCGGAGGTCGAAGGTGCTCAGCGACCGGTGACCGAGCCAGGCCTCGAACGGCCCCGGGGTGCTGCCGGTGTGGTCGCGCCAGGAGCGCAGCCGGGCGAGCACCTCCTCGTCGGTGGTGCTCACGTGGCCGAGCAGCAGGTCGCTGTGCCCGGTCAGCGCCTTGGTGTCGCTGCCCACGGTCACCTGGGCGCCGAGGGCGAGCGGGCGCTGGCCCAGCGGGCTGGCCGTCGTGTTGTCGACGGCGAGCAGCGCCCCGGCCGCCCGCGTCGCCCGCGCGACGGCGGCGATGTCGCACACGTCCAGCTGCGGGTTGCTGGGCGTCTCCAGCACCACCAGGCGCGCTCCTCCCAGGTCGCCGCGGGCGGCCACGGCCTCCACCTCGGGGGTGGGCACGAGGTCGACGCGAAGCCCCAGCCGGGCGAGCTCGTCGCGGGCCAGCAGCCGGGTCGTGTAGTAGCCGTCCGACGGCAGCACGACCCGGTCGCCGGCCCCGGCGCAGGCCAGCAGCACCGCCGTGATCGCCGCCATGCCGGTGGCGAAGGACAGGCAGCGGCCGCCGTCGAGCTCGCCGACCGCCGCCTCGAAGGCGCGCAGCGTGGGCTGGCCGGTGCGCGCGTAGCCGTCGGCGCCGTCGGCACCCGGCGGCCGGTCCCCGAGGTGGAACGGCGCGGCGAACACCGGGGACGGGCGCAGCGGCGCGCCCGGCACGGGCGCGGCCTCGCCGGCCCGCACCGACCGCGTGCCGTCACCCCACGGCCGGGCCGGCCCGCCGGCGGTCACTCCGGCTTCGCCTCGCGGGTCATGATCTCCTTCACCAGCGCCGCGGCCGGCACGCCCTCGTGGCACACCCGCACGACGGCCTCGGTGATCGGGACGTCGACGTCGTGCGCGCGGGCCAGGTCGAGCACCGACCGGCAGCTCTTGACGCCCTCGGCGGTCTGCCGCGTGCTCCGCTGCACCTCCTCGAGGGTCATCCCGCGGCCGAGCTTCTCGCCGAAGGTGCGGTTGCGCGACAGCGGCGAGCTGCAGGTGGCCACCAGGTCGCCCAGGCCGGCCAGTCCGGCGAACGTGGCGGCCTCGGCGCCCAGGGCCAGGCCCAGCCGGGCGGTCTCGGCCAGCCCGCGGGTGATCAGCGAGGCCCGGGTGTTGTCGCCGAAGCCGAGCCCCTCGGCGACCCCGCAGGCGAGCGCGATCACGTTCTTGACCGCGCCGCCGAGCTCGCAGCCGACGAGGTCGGGATTGGTGTAGGGCCGGAAGTAGGGCGTGTGGCACGCCGCCTGCAGCGCCGCGGCGCGGTCGGTGTCGGTGCAGGCGATCACCGTGGCCGCCGGCTGCTCCTCGGCGATCTCGCGGGCGAGGTTCGGGCCGGTCAGGGCGGCCACCCGGTCCGGTCCCGCACCGGTGACCTCGCAGATGACCTCGCTCATCCGCTTGGTCGTGCCGAGCTCGATGCCCTTCATCAGCGACAGCAGGGTCGCGTCGGGGGGCAGCAGCGGCGCCCAGCGACCGAGGTTCTCCCGCAGCAGCTGCGAAGGCACCGCGAGGACCACGACGTCGGCACCGGCGAGCGCCTCGGCGGCCTCGGCGGTCGCCATGACCGCGGCGGGCAGGCGGATGCCGGGCAGGTAGTCGCGGTTCTCCCGGACGTCGCAGATCGCCGTCGCCAGCTCCGGCCGCCGGGCGAGCAGGGTGACCCGGCAGCCGGCGTCGGCGAGCACCTTGGCGAACGTCGTGCCCCACGACCCCGCGCCGAGCACCGCGGCCCGGATCACGGGTGCTCCCCGGTCGCCGGGCCCGACCCGCGGACGCTCCGGAGCAGCCGCGTCGGCCCCGTCACGCCGCGCTCCCCGACACGTCGCCCGGCAGCTCGCGCGCCGGCCGGGGGTGGAAGGTCGTCGGGGCCGGCTCGCCGCGCAGCTCGGCCAGCTGGTCGCGCACCCGGACCATGATCAGGTCCGTCGTCTGTCGCAGCAGGTCGCCGCTGAGCGGGCGGCCGGCGCGCACCTCGGCCCGCAGCGCGGACAGGTCGACCGGCTCGCCGACCATGTAGTCGGCGGGTGTCCGCAGCCGCAGGTGCAGCTTCTTCGCGTGGTAGTCGTGCACCCGCTGCGGCCCCCACTGAGCGACCGGGACCACCACGGCGTCGGTGGTCAGCGCCAGGCGGGCGACCCCGGTGCGCGCCTGCATCGGCCACCACGCCGGATCACGGGTGACCGACCCCTCGGGGTAGATGACGACGACGTTGCCCGCCGCGAGGTCGGCCCGGGCCGCGTCGAGGGCCTCGTGGGCGTCGGCGGAGAAGCGGGCCACGGGGATCTGCCCGGCCGCCCGCAGGATGGTGCCCGCCGGGCCGGTGAACACCGACTGCTTGGCCAGGAAGTGCGGCACCCGGCCGTTGTCCCACGCCAGCCGGGCGCAGGCCAGCGGGTCGAGGACGGACACGTGGTTGGCGACCAGCAGCACCGGCCCCTCCGCCGGGATGCGCTCGCCGTGCCGGTAGCGCAACCGGAACAGCAGCGACGACAGCGGCAGGACGACGAGGACGCACAGCCACAGGGCGAACGGCAGCCGTCCGCGCGCGCGCCGCTGCCCGGGCCGACCCGCCCGCCGAGCACGTCGCGGCGACGTGTCCTGCGGCGTCACCGGCCCACCTCCCTCGTCGTCGGATGCGCTCATGATCGACCCTGACCGGTCCGCCCGGCCGCACCGGGTCCTCCGACCGGGCGAGGAGCCGGACGGCGGCCCCGGCCGTCCGGCCCGCGACGGGGACGGCGGCCCCGGCCGTCCGGCCTGCGACGGGGACGGCGGCCCGGCGGTGTGCTGACATTGTCGGCGTGGGTCCGTGGTCGGTCGTCGTCCCGGCGAAACGGCTGCCCGCCGCCAAGACGCGGCTGCGGCCGCTGACCGCCCGGACGGGCGGCGACGCCGGTCCGGCGCCCGCCGACCCGCACGCCGACCTGGTGCTCGCGCTGCTCGCCGACACGCTGGCCGCGGCGCTGGCGTGCCCCGCCGTCGCCGCCCTGGTCGTGGTGACCGACGACCCGGCCGCCGCCGACCTCGCGCGCGGCCTCGGGGCCGTCCCGGTGCCCGACGTCCCGGACCGGGGCCTCAACCCGGCGCTGGCCCACGGCGCCGCGGCGGCCACCGCGCTGACCGGGAGCGCGGCGGTCGCCGCGCTCTCCTCGGACCTCCCGGCGCTGCGGCCGGAGGAGCTGGCCGGCGCGCTCGGCGCCGCCGGCGTGGTCCCGGTGCGGCGCTCGTTCGTCGCCGACGCGCAGGGCACCGGGACGACGCTGCTCGCTGCCGCGGGCGGAGACCTCGACCCGCGCTTCGGCCGCGGATCGGCGGCCGCGCACGCCGCCAGCGGCGCCCTCGCGCTGGGCGGCGGCTGGCCCGGTCTGCGTCGCGACGTCGACTCCCCCGATGATCTCGCCACCGCCGCCCGGCTCGGGCTGGGGCCGCGGACCGCCGCCGTGCTCGGCCGGTGGGGTGCCCACCCCGTCCGGGGGACCCGGGCCCGCGGGTCCCGACCGACGGCCTGACGACCGCCCGCTGGGACGTACCGGGCGTGGCGGCCGCGACCGGCTGCCCTCCGTGGCGTGCGCGTACCGCCGGGGTCGGCCGCTCGGCCGGCCGGGACCACGCGGCGTGCTGGCACCGGGCACGCCGGAGCCGACCCCGGCGGCCCGGCGCCGACCCACCGCGGGTTCCCCCGGTGCGGCACGATGGCCCGGTGGTCTCCGACATGGTGTCCCGGACGGCGACCGGGCCGGCCGAGCGGCTGCCCGCCGACCGATTCCTGAACCGGGAGCTCTCCTGGCTGGACTTCAACGCCCGGGTGCTCGAGCTCGCGGAGGACGACACGCTGCCGCTGCTGGAACGGGTCAAGTTCCTCGCCATCTTCGCCAGCAACCTCGACGAGTTCTACATGGTCCGCATCGCCGGGCTGAAGCGGCGGCAGAGCACCGGCCTGTCGGTCCGCTCGCCCGACGGGCTGACCATCAAGGAGCAGCTCGCGCTGGTCAACGCGCGCACCCAGGAGCTGGTGCAGCGGCACGCCGACACGTTCACCAAGGACGTCACCCCGCGCCTGGAGGACGCCGGCATCCGCATCGTGCACTGGGACGACCTGGCCGACGCCGAGGCCATGCGGCTGCGCGAGTACTTCCGCGACCAGGTGTTCCCCGTGCTGACCCCGCTGGCCGTCGACCCGGCGCACCCGTTCCCCTACATCAGCGGGCTCTCGCTCAACCTCGCCGTCTCCGTGCGCGACCCCGACACCGGGGTGCCCCGCTTCGCCCGCGTCAAGGTGCCCAACAACGTGCCGCGGTTCGTGCCGGTCAGCGTGCCCGGCGCCGAGACCGGGTTCCTCCCCCTCGAGGACCTCATCGCCGCGCACCTCACCCAGCTGTTCCCGGGCCTCGACGTGCTCGAGCACCACCTGTTCCGGGTCACCCGCAACGCCGACATGGAGGTCGAGGAGGACCGCGACGAGGACCTCCTGCAGGCGCTGGAGCGGGAGCTGGCGCGGCGGCGGTTCGGCCCGGCGGTGCGGCTGGAGGTCACCGAGTCGATGGACCCGGCGATCCTCGAGGTGCTGCTGTCGGAGCTGGAGGTGGCCGCCGACGACGTCCTGACGGTGCCGGGGCTGCTCGACCTCGCGGCGCTGTGGGCGCTGTACGGCCTCGACCGGCCGGAGCTGAAGGACGACCCGTTCGTGCCGGCCACCCACCCGCGGCTGTCTGAGGGCGAGACGCCCAAGAGCGTGTTCGCCACCCTGCGCGACGGCGACGTGCTGGTGCACCACCCCTACCACTCGTTCGCCACCAGCGTGCAGCGCTTCATCGAGCAGGCCGCCGCCGACCCGCACGTGCTCGCGATCAAGCAGACGCTCTACCGCACGTCCGGCGACTCGCCGATCGTCAACGCGCTGATCGAGGCGGCCGAGGCCGGCAAGCAGGTCGTCGTCCTGGTCGAGATCAAGGCCCGCTTCGATGAGGAGGCCAACATCACCTGGGCCCGCTCGCTGGAGCGGGCCGGCTGCCACGTCGTCTACGGGCTCGTGGGCCTGAAGACGCACTGCAAGACCGCGCTGGTGGTGCGGCGCGAGCAGGGTGTCATCCGGCGCTACTGCCACATCGGCACCGGCAACTACAACCCCAAGACGGCGCGGGTCTACGAGGACCTGGGCATCCTCACCGCCGACCCCCGGGTGGGGGCCGACCTCACCGACCTGTTCAACACCCTGACCGGTTACTCGCGGCAGACCGCGTACCGCACCCTGATGGTCGCCCCGCACGGGGTCCGCACCGGCCTCATCGACAAGATCAACCGTGAGGTCCGGCACGCCTCCGAGGGCCGGCCCGCCGGCATCCGCATCAAGGTCAACTCGCTCGTCGACGAGAAGGTCATCGACGCGCTCTACGCCGCCTCGTGCGCGGGCGTCCCGGTGGAGCTGCTGATCCGCGGCATCTGCTCCCTGCGTCCCGGCGTGCCCGGGCTGTCGGAGAACATCACCGTGCGCTCGATCGTCGGCCGCTTCCTCGAGCACTCGCGGGTGCTGTCGTTCGTCAACGGCGGTGACCCGGAGATCTGGCTGGGCAGCGCCGACCTCATGCACCGCAACCTCGACCGCCGCGTCGAGGTGCTGCTCCGCGTGGGCGACGAGGCGCTGCGCGACCGGCTGTGCGCCGTCCTGGACGCCGCCATGGCCGCCGGCGTCCGCTGCTGGGAGCTGGGCAGCGACGCGGTCTGGACCCGGGCCGGCGAGCGCGACTACCAGGCCGGGCTCATGGCGTGGGCCGGTGAGGGCGCTGTCTGAGGCCGCCGCCGGCGAGGCCGCGACCGCCGTCCGCACCGTCGCCGCGGCGGGCGGGGTGGTCTGGCGGCCGGGGCCGGACGGCGGCATCGAGGCGGCGCTGGTGCACCGCCCCAAGTACGACGACTGGTCGCTGCCCAAGGGCAAGCTCGACGCCGGGGAGCACGCGCTCGTCGCCGCCGTCCGGGAGGTCGAGGAGGAGACCGGGCTGTCGGTCGTCGTCGGACGGCGCAGCCTGCGCACGCACTACCCGGTCGAGGCGGGCGAGAAGCGGGTCGACTACTGGCTGATGCGGGCGTCCGGCGGCGGGTTCACGGCCAACCACGAGGTCGACGAGCTGGACTGGCTCGCGCCGCAGGCCGCCGCCGAGCGGTGCACCCACGAGCACGACCGCGCGGTGATCGCCGATCTGGCGCGGACCGACGTCCCCCGGGAGCCGGCGCTGCTGCTGGTGCGGCACGGCAGCGCCGGCGACAGGTCCGGCTGGGACGGGCCGGACGACACCCGCCCGCTGGACCGCAAGGGGCGCGACCAGGCCCGGCGGCTCGCCGAGGTGCTGCCGCTGTTCGCGCCGGTGGCCGTGATGTCCGCCGAGCGGACCCGCTGCCGTGACACCGTCGCCCCGCTGGCCGAGCGCCTCGGCCTGCCGGTGGAGCCGCTGCCGGAGATGGGCGAGGAGGAGTTCGCCGCCGACCCCCGGTCCGGGCTGGCGGCCGTCGAACGGCTGCTCGACCGGGCCGGGGACGGCGCGCCCGGGGTGACCGTGGTCTGCAGCCAGGGCGGCGCCATCCCGTCGTTGCTGCTGGCGCTCGGCGTCCGGCGGGAGGAGGTGGCCGGCCGGCTGCACCCGCCCGCGGCCAAGGGCAGCGTCTGGGTGCTCGGCGGCCGGCCCGGCGCGCTGGCGGCCGACTACTACCGCAACTTCCGCGCCGACCCCGACGCGCCGTCCCCCGACGCGCCGTCCTCCGACGCGCCCTCCCCCGTGGCGGCGCGCCCGGACGCGCCGTATCCCGTCGCGGCGGATCAGGGGACGGGGAGCACCCGCGGCAGCCAGGACGGGCGATCGGCCTCGTAGGCCTCGACGTCGGACAGGTGCCGCTCGGTCAGGCCGACGTCGTCGAGCCCCTCCAGCAGCCGCCACCGGGTGTAGTCCTCGATCTCGAACGGCACCGTCGTCCCGCTGTAGGAGACCGCCCTGTCCTGCAGGTCGACGGTCACCGGCAGCGCCGGGTCGGCCTCGACCGCGGCCTGCAGGCGCTCGACCTCCTCCTGCGGGAGGAGCACGGTCAGCAGCCCCGACTTGGTCGAGTTGTTGCGGAAGATGTCGCCGAACCGCGAGCTGATCACCACCCGGAAGCCGCCGTCCAGCAGCGCCCAGACGGCGTGCTCGCGAGAGGAACCGGTGCCGAAGTCTGGCCCGGCCACGAGGATCGAGGCACCGGCGTGCTCCGGGCGGTTGAGCACGAAGTCGGGCTCGTTGCGCCGCAGGGCGGAGAACAGGCCGTCCTCGAACCCGGTGCGGGTGATCCGCTTGAGGTACTCCGCCGGGATGATCTGGTCGGTGTCGACGGCGCTGCGGCGCAGCGGGGCGGCGGTGCCGGTGTGCGTGGTGAAGGCGTCCATCGGTGTCAGACCCCCGCGGTCTCGAGCTGGGCGGTGAAGTCGAGGTCGGCCGGAGCGGTCAGCTTCCCGGTCAACGCGGTCGCCGCGGCGACCGACGGCGAGACCAGGTGGGTGCGCCCGCCCTTGCCCTGCCGGCCCTGGAAGTTGCGGTTGCTGGTCGAGGCCGACCGCTCCCCCGGCGAGAGCTGGTCGGGGTTCATGCCCAGGCACATGGAGCAGCCGGCGCCGCGCCACTCGGCGCCGGCCTCGACGAACACCCGGTCCAGCCCCTCGGCCTCGGCCTGCGTCTTGACGCCGACCGAGCCGGGGACGACGAGCATCCGGGTGCCCGGGTCGATCCGCCGGCCGCGGAGCAGCTCGGCGGCGATCCGCAGGTCCTCGATGCGGCCGTTGGTGCACGAGCCGAGGAAGACCGTGTCCACCTCGATCTCGCGCAGCGGGGTGCCCGGGGTCAGCCCCATGTAGGCCAGCGCCTGCTCGGCGGCGCGGCGCTCGTCCTCGTCGGTGAGGTCGGCCGGGTCGGGCACCCGCTCGCTGATGGGCAGGCCCTGGCCGGGGTTGGTGCCCCAGGTGACGTAGGGCGTCAGCGAGGCGGCGTCGATGCGCACCTCGCGGTCGAAGACGGCGTCCTCGTCGGTGCGCAGCGTGCGCCAGTGCTCGAGCGCGGCGTCCCAGTCCGCGCCCTGCGGCGCGTGCGGGCGCCCCTGCAGGTAGGCGAACGTCGTC
The DNA here is from genome assembly GCF_025716945.1 of Geodermatophilus sp. YIM 151500. Lineage (GTDB taxonomy): Bacteria > Actinomycetota > Actinomycetes > Mycobacteriales > Geodermatophilaceae > YIM-151500. Next base: position 534,707 of record NZ_JAOVZT010000002.1, on the reverse strand, counting down.
TCGTCGGGGGCGACCAGGCCGGCGCGGGCGCCGGCCTCGATCGACATGTTGCAGATCGTCATCCGGGCCTCCATGGACAACGCCTCGATGGCGCTGCCGCGGTACTCGATGACGTGCCCCTGGGCCCCGTTGGTGCCGATCCGCGCGATGACCGCGAGGATGATGTCCTTCGACGACACGCCGGGGGGCAGCTCGCCGTCGACGGTGACCGCCATCTGCTTGGGCCGGTACTGCGGCAGCGTCTGGGTGGCCAGCACGTGCTCGACCTCGCTGGTGCCGATGCCGAACGCCAGCGCACCGAACGCGCCGTGGGTGGAGGTGTGGCTGTCGCCGCAGACGATGGTCGTGCCGGGCTGGGTCAGCCCCAGCTGCGGGCCGATCACGTGCACGATGCCCTGGTCGCGGTCGCCCATGGGGGCCAGCCGGATGCCGAACTCCGCCGCGTTGCGGCGCAGCGCCTCCACCTGCGCGCGGCTCACCGGGTCGGCGATCGGGGCGAGGATGTCCAGCGTCGGCACGTTGTGGTCCTCGGTCGCCATCGTCAGGTCCGGACGGCGCACCGTCCGGCCGGCGGCGCGGAGCCCGTCGAACGCCTGCGGGCTGGTGACCTCGTGCACCAGGTGCAGGTCGATGTAGAGCAGGTCGGGCTCGCCGTCGGCGCGGCGCACCACGTGGGCTTCGTAGACCTTCTCCGCCAGGGTCTTGGGCACGGGCTCTCGTCCCTCCGCATCGGGCTGGCCATCTCACAGAGTGGGATGTCAGTATTGCTGTGTGGGACAGCCTAACCCGGTCGCCGTACTGGACAAAGCGATTGCCATCCTGCACGCCGTCGCCGACGAGCCGGCGACCCTCGCCGAGCTGGTCGAGCGGACCGGCCTGCCCCGCGCGACCGCGCACCGCCTGGCCGTCGCCCTCGAGGGGCACCGGCTGGTCCGGCGCACGGCGGCCGGCGCCTGGGCGCCCGGACCGGCGCTGGCCGAGCTGAACCGCGCCGCCCCCGACCTGGCCGGCCTGGTCGGCCGGCACCTCGCCGTGCTGCGCGACACCAGCGGCGAGAGCGCCCAGTTCTACGTGCGGGACGGCGCCACGCGGGTGTGCATCGCCGTCGCGGAGCGGGCCAGCGGACTGCGCGACACGGTGCCCGTCGGCGCCCGGTTGCCGATGACCGCGGGGTCGGCGGCCCACGCGCTGCTGGCCTTCACCCCCGCCGACGAGGTCAACCGGCTGCTGCCCAACGCCAGCTTCACCGCGCGGACGCTGCTCGACGTGCGCCGCCGCGGTTGGGCGCACAGCGTGGCCGAGCGCGAGCCGGGTGTCGCCTCGCTGTCGGCCCCGGTGCGCGACGCCTCCGGCGCGGTCCTCGGGGCGGTGTCGGTGTCCGGTCCGCTGGAGCGGCTGGGCCGGCGGCCGTCGTCCGAGGTGATCGGCGCCGTGCTCGACGCCGCGGCCGCGATCGCCCGCGCCGCCCCCCGCTGACCAGGGCATAGGAAGCTTTGCCCCCGTTTTCGGGGCCCGATGTGCAGGCAAAGCTTCCTATGCCCCGTCGGGGGGCGCCCGAGTCGCGCGCCGCGCGTCCGGGCGCACGGTCACCCTCGCCGCGCGGTGCCCGACCTCACCCTGCAGCACGAGGTCGGGCACTGCGGGCGGCGGGTCGCCTCGCGCCACCTCGGTGACGGTGCTCGTCTTCCCTCCGCCGACGGCCCGGGCGGAGACTGGCGCGCATGACCGCCACCGAGAGCACCTACCGCGGGCGGGCCCGCATCGCCGAGCCGGGCGAGGGCATCGGGCTCGACGAGCTCGCGCTGGCCACCCGCAACCACGGGATGCCGCTGGAGGCGCTGCGCTACGACGTCACGCCGCCCGGGCTGCACTACGTCCTGGTGCACTACGACATCCCCGCCACCGAGGCCGCGACGTGGGAGCTGGAGATCACCGGGGCGGTCGAGCGGCCGCTGCGGCTGTCGCTGGCCGACCTGACGGCCCGCCCGTCGGTCACCTCCCGGGTGCTGCTGGAGTGCGCCGGCAACGGGCGGGCGCGCTACGAACCGCGGCCGGTCAGCCAGCCGTGGCTGCTGGAGGCGGTCGGGACGGCGGAGTGGACCGGGACGCCGCTGGCTCCGCTGCTGGAGGAGGCCGGCGTCTCCCCCCGCGCCGTCGACGTCGTCTTCACCGGCGCCGACCACGGCGTGGAGCGCGGCGTCGAGCAGGACTACGCCCGCGGGCTCCCGCTCGCCGAGGCGATGCGCCCGGAGACCCTGCTCGTGCACGCGATGAACGGCGCGCCGCTGCCGCCGCAGCACGGCGCGCCGCTGCGCCTGGTGGTGCCCGGCTGGTACGGCATGGCGCAGGTCAAGTGGCTGCGCCGGATCGAGGTGCTCGACCGGCCGTTCGACGGCTTCCAGAACGCGACCGCCTACCGCCTCAAGGCCGACGCGGACGACGGCGGCGTGCCGGTCACCCGCATCCGCCCGCGCGCGCTCCTGGCACCGCCCGGCTGGCCGGACTTCATGACCCGCGAGCGGTTCGTGCACGCCGGCCCGGTGCCGCTGACCGGCCGCGCCTGGTCGGGCCGGGCGCCGTTGACGTCGGTGGAGGTCAGCACGGACGGCGGCGCGACGTGGGCGGCCGCCGAGCTGGCACCGGCCGACCCGGCGCACCCGTTCGCCTGGCGTGCGTGGCGGTTCGAGTGGACGGCGCGGCCCGGCAGCGCCGAGCTGGTCGTGCGGGCCGCCGACGCCGAGGGCGGGCAGCCGGTCGAGCAGGAGTGGAACCGGCAGGGCATGGCCAACAACCTGGTGCAGCGCGTGCCGGTGACCGTGCTGCCCTGACCGCGGCTCCGGCGGGCGCGGCTCCACCGGGCTCCGCGGCCACCCCCTGCTCCCCGGGCTCCGCAGCTCCGGCGGGCGCGGCTCCGCCGGGCTCCGCGGCTACGCCCCGCCCTGCTCCCCCGGCCGGTCGTCGCGGCCGCGGTCGACCACGACCGGGCGCAGCCGCGACCACAGCGCGAACGCGGCCGCGAACACGAGCATGCCCAGACCCGCCCACAGGTTGGCGTTCACGCCGTCGGTCTTGGCCAGCGTCGCCTCCGACCGGTCGATCAGACCGACCACCACGAGGACGAGCCCGTAGAGCCCGATCAGCTCGGCGATCACGTTGCGCACGTCGAACGCGCCGGCCGAGCGTCGCCGCCCGGGCCGGCCCTTCCCGCTGCTGCTCACCGGAGCTCCTCCTCCACCGGACCGGCGTTCATGCGAAGACCACGTTCAGCGCGATGACCAGGACCAGCGCGATCCCGGCCAGCTTCGTCGGCGACCGGTACCACGGCAGCTTCGCCGCGTCCGGGTCGGTCCGGTCCGCCTCCGGTGTCTCCGAGTAGACCAGACCGACCAGCTCGCGCGCCGGCTTGGGGGCGGTCACCCGGCTGACCCCGACGCTCACCGCGATGTCGACCACGAAGGCCGCGCCGGCCGCCACAAAGGCGCCACCCTGACCGGGGAAGTCGAGGATGCCGACCTCGTTGGCGACGAACACCGCGATCGCCGCGAGGGTCCCCGACACCAGCCCCATCCACCCGGCGGTCGGCGTCATCCGCTTCCAGAACATGCCGAGGATGAACGTGGCGAACAGCGGCGCGTTGAAGAAGCCGAACAGCGTCTGCAGGTAGTCCATCAGGTTGCTGTAGCCGGCGGCGATCAGCGCCGTGCCGATCGCGGCCACGGTGGCGCCGACCGTCGCCCAGCGGCCGACCCGCAGGTAGTACTCGTCCGGCCGGTCCTTGATCACGTACTGCTGCCACAGGTCGTAGCTGAAGACCGTGTTGAAGCTGGAGATGTTCGCCGCCATCCCGGCCATGAACGAGGCCAGCAGCCCCGCGATCGCCACCCCGAGCAGGCCGTTGGGCAGCACGTCGCGGATGAGCAGCAGGATTGCGTCGTTGTAGTCGACGCCGGGCGGCGCCTCGCCGGTGTCCGCCTTGAGCGCCACCACCTCCTCGACCAGGACGGCGGCGATCATGCCCGGGACGACGACGAGGAACGGGATGAACATCTTGGGGAAGGCGCCGATGATCGGCGTGCTCCGGGCGGCCGACATGGAGTTGGTCGCCATCGCCCGCTGCACCTCGACGAAGTTCGTCGTCCAGTAGCCGAAGGAGAGCACGAAGCCGAGCCCGAACACGACGCCGACCACCGACCACACCGGGTTCTCGAAGCCGGACAGGTCGGTGGCCGGCCAGGTCGACAGCTCAGCGGTCCCGCCGGGCCCGTCGGTGACCCCCTCGACCAGCCCGCTGATGCCGCCCACCCGGTCCAACCCGATGAGCGTCAGCGGCAGCAGCGCGGCGACGATGACGAAGAACTGCAGCACCTCGTTGTAGATCGCCGCCGACAGGCCGCCGAGGGTGATGTAGCCGAGCACGACCGCCGCTGCGACGATCAGCGACACCCACAGCGGCAGGCCGAGCAGCGCCTCGACGATGGTGGCCAGCAGGTAGAGGTTGATGCCGGCGATGAGCACCTGCGCTGTGGCGAAGCTGAGCGCGTTGACCAGGTGCGCGCCGGTGCCGAACCGCCGCCGCATGAACTCCGGGACGCTGCGGACCTTCGAGCCGTAGTAGAAGGGCATCATCACGACGCCCAGGAAGAGCATCGCCGGTACGGCGCCGATCCAGAAGTAGTGCATGGTCGGCATGCCGTACTGCGCGCCGTTGGCCGACATGCCGATGATCTCGACCGCGCCGAGGTTGGCCGAGATGAACGCCAGGCCGGTGACCCACGCGGGCAGCGAGCGGCCGGAGAGGAAGAAGTCCAGGCTGTCGGAGACGCTGCGCCGGGCGGCGACGCCGATGAGCAGGACGACGGCGAAGTAGACCGCGACCAGGGCGTAGTCGACGAACGCTGCGTCGAGTCTCAGGGTGTCGTCCACGGGGCTCCCTCGCTCCGGAAGGCTGCGGTTCAGGCGATCCGCCGGGCCCCCGCGGAGGGGACGGCGGTGAACGTGCGCGGCGGGTCGCGGTGCTCGGTCGCGAAGCGCTCGGTCACGGAGGTGACGACGGCGTCGACCCGGTCGGCGTCGACGAGGGCGAGGGCGCTGCCGCCGAAGCCGCCGCCGACCATCCGGGCGCCGTGGGCTCCGGCGGCGAGGGCGGTGTCGACGATGGCGTCGAGGGCCGGCACGGAGATCTCGAAGTCGTCGCGCAGCGACGCGTGGCCAGCGGTCAGGACGGGCCCGATCGACCGCGGGTCGGCACCGGAGCGCAGCGCGTCGACCACCGCGAGGACGCGGGTGTCCTCGGTGACCACGTGCCGGGCGCGGCGGGCCAGCACCTGCCCCTCGGCGGAACCGTCGGCCAGCTCGTCGACCCGCCCGACGTCGTCGACCTCCCGCAGCAGCCGGACCCCCAGGCGGCGTGCCGCCTCCTCGCACTCGCGGCGGCGGTCGCCGTAGCCGCCCTCGGCATGGTCGTGCGTCACGCCGCTGTCGACGACGAGCAGCGCCAGGCCGGTCGCCGCCAGGTCGAAGGGGACCTGCTCGGCGCTGCGGTCCCGGGTGTCGAGGAACAGCGCGTGGCCCTCGCGGCAGAGCATCGCGGCGGACTGGTCGAGGATGCCGGTCGGGGCGCCGACGTGGTCGTTCTCCGCCCGGCGGGCGACGTCAACCAGGTCGGTCGCGGCGAGGTCGAGCTCGAGCACGTCGCGCAGGGCCAGCGCCACCGCGCACTCCAGCGCGGCGGAGCTGGACAGGCCGGCACCGAGCGGCACGTCGCCGTCGACGAGGACCGTGACACCCCCCGCGGCCGTGACCGCCTCGCGCAGCTCCGCGACGACGCCGGCCGGGTAGGCGCCCCAGCCGGGCGGGACGCCGGGCGCCAGGTCGGTCAGCGGCACCTCGACCGGGCCGGCGGCGTCCTGCAGCGAGCCGAGGACGAGCCGGCCGTCGCGGCGGCGCGCCACAGCGGCGCGGGTCGTGTGCGGCAGCGCCACCGGCAGCACGAAGCCGCCGTTGTAGTCGGTGTGCTCCCCGATGACGTTGACCCGGCCGGGCGCGGCCCAGACCCCCTCCGGCTCGGCGCCGAAGCGGGCGAGGAAGGCGTCCCGCGCCCGCGCGGCCGCGTGGTCGTCGCTCCTCACCCCTCGACCACCACGGCGCGCAGCTGCTCGGCGACGTCCTCCGGATCGGTGTCGGTGACGAACGAGCCCATGCCGGACTCCGAGCCGGCCAGGTACTTGAGCTTGCCCGGCGCCCGGCGCAGCGAGAACAGCTGCAGGTGCAGCCACCAGTCGTTCCGACCGTCGCGCACCGGCGCCTGGTTCCACGCCGCGATGTAGGGCATCGGGGTGTCGAACCGGCGCGCGAACCGGCCGAGGACGTCGAGGTAGACCTCGACGAAGGCGTCGCGCTCGGCGCCGTGGAGCGCCGGCAGGTCGGGCACCCTGCGGTGCGGGTAGAGCATCACCTCGTACGGCCAGCGGGCCGCGGCGGGCACGAACGCCGTCCAGTGCCGGTTCGCGCGCACGACGCGGGGCCCGGCACGCTCGGCCTCGACGACATCGGCGAACAGGTCCCGGCCGGTGGCCTCCCGGTGGCGGCGCACGGAGGCGAGCACCGTCGCCACGCGCGGCGTCACGAACGGGTAGGCGTAGATCTGACCGTGCGGGTGCGACAGCGTGACGCCGATCTCCTCGCCGTGGTTCTCGAAGCAGAAGACCTGCTCGACGCCCGCGAGCCGGCTCAACTCCTCGGTGCGCTCCGCCCAGACGTCGACCACCAGGCGCGCCCGCTCCGGACCGAGCTCGGCGAAGATCCGGTCGTGGTCGCTGGTGAAGCACACCACCTCGCAGCGGCCGAAGCCCGGGCGCAGCTCGGCCAGCGGGGCACCCGGAGCGGTGGGCGCGACGTCCCGTTCGACGCCGGTGGCCAGCGAGGGGAACCGGTTCTCGAAGACGACGACCTGGTAGTCGGCGTCCGGGATCTCGGTGGGCCGTCCCGGGCGCGAGGGGCACAGCGGGCACTGGTCGGGGGGCGGCAGGAACGTGCGGGTCTGCCGGTGCGCGGCGACGGTCACCCACTCGCCGAGCAGGGCGTCGCGGCGCAGCTGCGACCGCGTGCTCACCGCGGGCAGGTCCCGGCCGTCCGCGGCGCCGTGCCCGGACCCGGGAGCGGCCGGGGCGTCGGCGTCGGCGTGCCCGGACCCGGGCGCGCCCTCGGCGGCGTGCCCGGACCCGGGAGCGGCGTCGGCGTCGGCGTGCCCGGACCCGGCGTCGGCGTCGGCGTCGGCGTCGGCGTCGGCGTCGAAGTAGAGGAGCTCGCGGCCGTCGGCCAGCCGGCGGGCCGTCCGGATCACCCGCTGCACCTCCGTCCCGGAGCGGCCGGGCGGCCGGGCGGCCGGCGCGGCCGCCGGGGGACGACGTTAACGGGGATGTTGATCATGGGCCACTCGAAGCCGCGGCCGGGCCGGGACGACGACGGGCCTCCGACCGCTGGGGTCGGAGGCCCGTGCGTGCCGTAGCCCC
>NZ_JAOVZT010000002.1:364418-527096 GCF_025716945.1 Geodermatophilus sp. YIM 151500 | reverse complement strand
GAAGGGATTCGAACCCTCGCTACCGCCGTGAGAGGGCGGCGTCCTGGGCCGCTAGACGACGGGGCCGTGCGGTTGCCCATCCTGCCACGGCCGCCAGGCCGGCTCGTCGCGGGGGAGGACGACGAGAGCCCCCGACCGCGCTGGTCGGGGGCTCTCGCCTGCCGTAGCCCCGAAGGGATTCGAACCCTCGCTACCGCCGTGAGAGGGCGGCGTCCTAGGCCGCTAGACGACGGGGCCCTCGGTGGTGCTGGTGGTGCGGAGGAGGTGGTGCTTCCTCGCTGGGGTACCAGGACTCGAACCTAGACTAACGGAGCCAGAATCCGTCGGGCTGCCAATTACCCCATACCCCAAGGTGGCGCGGCACCTCGCGGCGCCGCAGGAGACGATACCCGACGTCCGGAGACGGCCGGGCAGCGCCCTCCCGACGGCGGGTCACGGGCGAGCGGCGGGCAGCGCGACCGGCGGGGCGCGCAGGTCGTGCGCCGGCGTCGCCCGGTCGGGACGCAGGCGGCGGCCCGAGCGCGCCACCACCACCACGTAGGCGCCCATCGCCAGCACGCTGAGCAGCACGAACAGCACCCCGGCCCCCTGCGGCACCTCCTCGGTGGCCACCCCCTCCCCCAGTGCACCGGCCAGCACGAAGACGATGACGTTGTTCACGGCGTGGAGCACGATCGCCGCCTCCAGGCCGCCGGTCAGGACGACGACCGCGGACGCGGCCAGCCCGAAGGCGAAACGGTCGAGGAAGGTCCACACGTCACCGGGTGCGTGCGCCGCGGAGAACAGCGCGGCGGTGGTCACCGCGGCCACGACGGCGCCGGCCCGGGGTGCCCGGATCCAGCCGGCGATGGCCTGGCTGAGGTAGCCGCGGAAGAGGTACTCCTCCGCTGCGGACTGCAGCGGCGTGGTGAGCACGACCACCAGCAGCAGCCAGCCGAAGGACTCGACCGGCCCGGTGATCGGCTGGTCGTCGACCAGCATGCCGAGCAGCACGGAGACGCCGATGCCGACGCCGAGCGTGACGAGGGCCAGCAGCGCGTAGGGCCGGAACAGCCGCCACCGCAGCCGGCCCAGCACCGACGACGACCACCCGATGCCCATGCCGTGCGCGGCCACCCAGGCCAGCCAGACGACCGGGATGGCGGCGATCAGCGTCAGGTTGGTCAGCAGCAGCACGGCGGGGTCGACCAGGTCGAGCGTGTCGAGGGCGGGGTCGAGCCCCAGCAGGACGCCGGCGAGCACGATCGCGGTCGCGGCGACCGTGTAGACGACCAGCACCAGCAGCAGGCCGACCAGGGCCCGCCACCACGCCCACGTGCGCGACCGCATCACCCGCAGGTACGGGCGCGGCTCGTCGTGCGGCGGCGTCCCCGGCGGCGGGACCCAGCGCATGCCCGGCGGCAGGACCGGCGGCCACGGCGGCCCGCCGGGCGGGCCGTACCAGGGCGCGGGCGCACCGGGCGTGCCGGGCCACGGCCCTCCCGGGGGCGGCGGTCCGTACCCGGGCCCGGGCGCACCCGCCCCGTAGCCGGGCGGAGCGGTCGCCGGCCCGGGCCCCGGCGGCGCTGCCGGCCACGGCGGCCGGCCGTACCCCGGCGGCGGTGGCGGCCACGGCCCCGGCGGGCCGGACCACGGTCCGGGCGGGCCGGACCACGGTCCGGGCGGCAGCCACGCCGGCTGCCACTGCCAGGGCTCGGGCCGCTCGGTCGGCGGCGGCCCTGCGTAGGGCTCCTCCCCCGCGTCGGGACCGGTCATCCGGCGGCGCCGCGGGCGGCGGACAGCCGGGCGAGGGTGCGCTCCCGGCCCAGCAGCTCGATCGACTCGTACAGCGGCGGGGAGACCGTCCGGCCGCTCACCGCCACCCGGACCGGCCCGAAGGCCTGCCGCGGCTTGCGGCCCAGCCCGTCCACCAGGGCCGTCCGGAGCGCCGCCTCGATCTCCGCGGTGGACCAGTCGGCCAGGTCGGCGAGGGCGGCCGACGCGGCGTCGAGCACCTCGACCGCCCCGGACCCGGACAGCTGCTTGCCGACGGCACCGGGGTCGAGGGCGACCTCGTCGGTGAACAGGAAGCCGAGCAGGTCGACCGCGTCGGACAGCACGACCATGCGTTCCTGGGCCAGTGGGGCGATCGCCGTCAGCACCCGCCGCTGGTCGTCGGTGGGCGGGTCGGCGACCAACCCGACCGCGGCGAGGAACGGCGTCACCCGCTCGACGAACTCCTCGACCGGCAGCGCCCGCAGGTGCGTGGCGTTGATCGCCTCGGCCTTCCTCAGGTCGAAGCGCGCCGGGTTGGCGCTCACGCGGGTCACGTCGAAGGCCGCGACGAGCTCGGCGGGGGTGAACACGTCGCGGTCCTCGGCGATCGCCCAGCCGAGCAACGCCAGGTAGTTGACCAGCCCCTCCGGCAAGAACCCGCGCTCGCGGTGGACGTCGAGGTTGGACTGCGGGTCGCGCTTGGACAGCTTCCTGGTGCCCTCGCCGGTCACCAGCGGCAGGTGGCCGAAGCGCGGAGCGCCCGTGCCGATGCCGATGTCGGCCAGCGCCGCGTACAGGGCCAGCTGCCGCGGGGTGGAGGGCAGCAGGTCCTCGCCGCGGAGCACGTCGGTGATGCCCATCAGGGCGTCGTCGACCGGGTTCACGAACGGGTACAGCGGCGCGCCGTTGGCGCGCACGAGCACGAAGTCGGGGACGGCGCCGGCGGTGAAGCGGACCTCCCCGCGGACCAGGTCGGTCCAGCCCAGGTCCTCCTCGGGCATCCGCAGCCGCAGCACCGGCCGGCGGCCCTCGTCGCGGAAGGCGGCCTTCTGCGCGTCGGTGAGGTACCGGTCGGCGTTGTCGTAGCCGAGCTTGGGGTCCTGCCCGGCGGCCAGCCGTCGCGCCTCCACCTCCTCCGGGGTGGAGAACGACTCGTAGGCCGAACCGGCGGCCAGCAGCTTCGCGGCCACCTCGCGGTAGACGTCGTGCCGCTCCGACTGCCGGTAGGGGCCGTGCGGGCCGCCGACCTCGGGGCCTTCGTCCCAGTCGAGCCCCAGCCAGCGCAGGCTGTCGACCAGGTGCCGGTAGGACTCCTCGGTGTCGCGGGCGGCGTCGGTGTCCTCGATGCGGAAGACGAACGCGCCGCCGGCGTGCCGGGCGTGCGCCCAGTTGAACAGCGCCGTCCGGACCAGGCCGACGTGCACCAGGCCGGTCGGCGAGGGGCAGAACCGGGTGCGGACCGTCGCGGGCGCGGTCACCGGGCACCTCCGGCGGTGGAGACGACGTCGGCGTCGGCGACGGCGTTGGTCAGCGTGCCGAGCCCCTCGACGGTGCACTCGACCTGCTGGCCGGCGCGGATCGGGCCGACGCCGGCCGGGGTGCCCGTGAGGACGACGTCGCCGGGCAGCAGCGTCATCACCTGGGAGATGTAGGAGATCAGCGTCGGCACGTCGAACAGCAGCTGGCTGGTGCGGCCCTGCTGGCGGCGCTCGCCGTCGACCGTGCAGGTCAGCTCGAGGTCCGCGGGGTCGAGCCCCAGCGCGCCGAGGTCGGTCTCGATCCACGGACCGAGCGGGCAGAAGGAGTCGAAGCCCTTGGCGCGGGTCCACTGCCCGTCGCGGTTCTGCATGTCGCGCTCGGTGACGTCGTTGCCGACCGTGTATCCGAAGACGCTGCCGAGCGCCTGCCCGGGGGTCACGTGCCGGGCGCCGCGGGCGCCGATCACGACGGCGAGCTCGACCTCGTGGTGCACGTTGGTGCTGCCCGGCGGGATGCGGATCGCGTCACCGGGGCCGATCACCGACGTGGACGGCTTGAGGAACAGCAGCGGCTCGGACGGCGCGTCGCCCGGGCCGAGCTCGGTGACGTGCGCGGCGTAGTTCTTGCCGACGCAGACCACCTTGCTGGGGAGGATCGGGGACAGCAGCCGGATGTCGGCCTGCGCGTACCGGGCGCCGGTGAAGGAGATGCGGCCGAAGGGGTGCCCCTCGATCTGGGCGACGTTGCCGTCCCCGTCGAGGATGCCGAAGGACATGCCCTGCGGGGAGGCGAAGCGGACGATGCGCACATCGCGAGGTTAACCGTGCCGACGGCGTCGGCCCGCCGCCGCTCTAGGCTCGTCCGATGGCCTGCCGGTTCACCGAGCTCGTCGTCGACAGCCGGGACCCCGAGGCGCTGGCCGCCTTCTGGTCCGCCGTCCTCGACTACCGCGTCCTCGGCCGCGAGGAGGACGGCAGCGTCGAGATCGGCCCCGCCGAGGGCTTCGGCGGGGCGGCCCCCACGCTGCTCTTCGCGCCGGTGGCCGATCCCACGCCGGGCAAGGTGCGGCTGCACGTCGACCTGAGCCCCACCGACCGCGACCAGGACGCCGAGCTGCGGCGGTTGCTCGCCCTCGGCGCCGTGCCGGCGGAGGTCGGTCAGACCGGCGGCGAGAGCTGGCACGTGCTCGCCGACCCGGAGGGCAACGAGTTCTGCCTCCTGGGCCGGCGCGTGGCACCGCTCTGACCGCCCTCAGCCGCGGCAGTTCACCGCATACGTCAGGGCGTCGACCAGCGCGTGCCAGGAGGCCTCGACGATGTTGGCGTGCACACCCACGGTGGTCCACTCCCCCACGCCGTCGGTGGTGTCGATGAGCACCCGGGTGGTGGCGCTGGTGCCGCCCTTCCACCCGAGGATGCGCACCTTGTAGTCGGCCAGCGCGACGTCGGCCAGCCGCGGGTAGCGGCTGACCAGCGCCTGGCGCAGCGCGTTGTCCAGGGCGTTGACCGGGCCGTTGCCCTCGGCGGTGGAGATGATCCGCTCGCCGTCGACGTGCACCTTGACCGTCGCCTCGCTGACCACGACGCCGTTGCCCCAGTGCTCGACCGAGGTCCTGTAGCTCTCCAGGTCGAACAACGGCTCCGGCGCCTCGGGCAGGTGGGCGCGCAGCAGCAGCTCGAAGGACGCGTCCGCGGCCTCGAAGGACCAGCCGTCGGCCTCGAGCACCTTCACCTGGTCGACGACGCGGCCGATGACGTCGGCGTGCCCGTCGAGGTCGACGCCGAGCTCGCGGCCCTTGAGCTCGACCGAGGCGCGACCGGCCATCTCGGTGACCAGGATGCGCATGTCGTTGCCCACGACCGCAGGGTCGAGGTGGTTGTACAGCTCCGGGCTGACCTTGATGGCGCTGGCGTGCAGACCGGCCTTGTGCGCGAACGCCGAGGCGCCGACGAACGGCTGGTGCTCGTCCGGGGCGATGTTGGCCAGCTCGGCGATCGCGTGGCTGACCCGCTGCAGCTCCGCGAGGCACCCGGGCGGCACCACCCGCAGGCCCATCTTGGTCTCCAGGTTGGCGATCAGCGAGAAGGTGTCGGCATTGCCGGCGCGCTCGCCGTAGCCGTTCGCCGTCCCCTGGACGTGGGTGACGCCGGCCTCGACGGCGGCCAGGCTGTTGGCCACAGCGCAGCCGGTGTCGTCCTGGCAGTGGATGCCGAGCTTCCCGTCGACCCGGGACCGGACGTCGGCGACCACCCGGCCGACCCCCATCGGCAGCATGCCGCCGTTGGTGTCGCAGAGGACGCCGACCTCGGCGCCGGCACCGAACGCCGCCTCCAGCACGCGGACGCCGTAGTCGCGGTCGGCCGCGTACCCGTCGAAGAAGTGCTCGCAGTCGAGGAACACCCGCCGCCCGTGCCCGACGAAGAAGGCGACCGTGTCGGCCACCATCGCCAGGTTCTCCTCGAGCGTGGTGCGCAGCGCCTCGCGCACGTGCCGGACGTCGGACTTCGCCACCAGGCAGACGACCGGGGTCTCCGCATCGAGCAGCGCGCGGACCTGCGGATCGTCGCCGACGCGCACCCCGGCCTTGCGGGTGGACCCGAAGGCGACGAGCTGCGCGTGCTGGAGGTCCAGTTCCTTGCGGGCGCGGGCGAAGAACTCGGTGTCCTTGGGCAGCGCCCCGGGCCAGCCGCCCTCGATGAAGCCCACCCCCACCTGGTCCATCAGCCGCGCCACCGCGAGCTTGTCGGCCACGGAGTAGCTGATGCCCTCCCGCTGTGCGCCGTCGCGCAGGGTGGTGTCGAAGACGTGGAAGTCTGTCGGAACGCTCATGACGCCCTCCGGTCGGCGGCGAGGGACCCTCGACACGAAAAAGACCCCCCGGGTACGGGAGGTCTGCGCGCGGTCGGGAGTCGACTGCGCGCTAGCTGAGAATGATCGTGCCGGTGCCGTGCATCACGTCGAGTAAAGCACAGCACCGGCACGAGCCGTCCCTCCGGCGGCCACCCCCCACGGACCCGGCGGCAGCCGACCGATCAGTCCCGCGAGCGCGACAGGCCTTCGACCATCACCGCCATGTCCGCGGACGCCGGGTCGGTCAACCCGGAGGCGGCGGCCTCCATGGTCTCCAGCACGGCCGCGGTCAAGCGGTCGGACAGCCCGGCCGAGGCCAGCGCCGCCTGGATCAACCGGTTGTCCTTGATCGCGCCAGGCAGCGCGAAGCTCACCGGGTACTCGCCGTCGCGGATGAGCGCGCCCTTGACGTGGGCGTAGGGGGTGTCGAGCGGGCCTCCCTCGATGGCGGCGAAGAAGTGCCGCGGGTCCACGTCCAGCGCGCGCGCCAGGGCGACGGACTGGGCCACCCCGGCGGTCAGCATGAAGATCCAGGCGTTGCAGACCAGCTTGAGCCGGGTCCCCGCGCCGTCGCCGTCCAGCCACAGCGTCTTGCGCGCGATCGCCGCGAACACCGGCTCCAGCCGGTCGCGGACGTCCTCGGGGCCGGAGGCGAGCAGGACGAGGGCGCCGTCCTCGGCGGGCTTGCGCGTGCCGAGCACCGGGCAGTCGACCAGGACGAGGTCCAGCTCGCGCGCCAGGTCCGCGGTGCGGTCGAACCCGTCGAGGCCCACCGTCGCGCACTGCAGCCACACGGTGCCGGCCGCCGGGGCCGCCCGCCGGACCGTGTCGAGCACGGCCTCGGCGTCGAGCAGCACGGTGAGGACGACGTCGGCGCCGGCCACCGCGTCGGCCGGCGTCGCGCAGACCTCGGCCCCCGATCCGGCCAGCGCCTCGGCCTTGGCCGCGTCGCGGTTCCACACCCGCACCGGTACCTGCGCCCGGCGCAGGGAACGCACCATGCCGGCGCCCATCGCCCCCGCGCCGAGGACGGCGACGACCGGGGCGGCGCCGTCGCCGGCGCCGCCTGCGGACGTGTCGCTCACTCGACGAGGGCGACGGCGCGGGTGGGGCCGCCGTGCGCGCCGCGGACCTTGAGCGGGAACCCGATGAACGTGAACCGGGTGCCCACCACCTGGTCGAGGTTGGCCAGGTTCTCGTAGTGGGTGATGTGCTCCCGGCGGCACATCATGTGCACCGGATAGGTCTTGCTCGCCGGGTTGTCCGGGGTGGGGCTGTCCACCCCGAAGGTCTTCACCCCCCGCTCGACGATCCACTCCGCCGCCGAGGCGCCCAGCCCCGGGAAGTCGGTCAGGTACCGCTTGTCCCCCGCGAAGCGGTTCCAGGTGGCGGTGTGGAACAGCACGATGTCGCCCCGGCGCACCTCCACCGGCGCGGCGGCCTCGATCCGGTCCAGGTCCTCGGCGGTGATGTCGGTCTGCGGCGCGAACCCGGTCACGTCCAGGCACACCGCCGGCCCGTGGAACAGCTCCAGCGGCATCTGGTCGATGGTCTCCGCGCCCGGCGCCGGATCCAGGTGGGAGAAGGAGTCCACGTGCGTGGGCCCGTTGTCGTTGAGGATGAACCCGGTGGTCTGGAAGGAGAACCCGCCCTCGAACCGCGGCGCGGTCTCCTCGTGCGTGACGTGCTCGAACTGCACCGTCTTCAGGTGCCCGGGATAGACCTTCATCCCCTCGTAGATGTCCTGCGACAGGTCGACGATCCGCATGCGTGCTCCTTCGTGGTCGGGACGGGGACGGGGTGCGGGACGGTCGGGACGGGACAGGGACGGGCGCGGGGAGGCGGCTAGAGCTTCTCCACCGCGCCGCTGAGCGCGGAGCGGGTGATCGCCTCGAAGGCCCGCACGTTGGCGCGGATGTCCGCGGCGCTCACCGGGTACTCCGCCGTCCCCTCCACGGCGGCGGCGAACCGCTCGAGGTTGTCGAGGACGGCGGGGCTCGGCGGGACGAACCGCGTGCTCGGCGCCTCGTCGCGGTACTGCGTCGTGACGTCCCACCCCGTCGGGTTCTCCGGGTGGCTGCGATCGCGGATCTCCATCCAGCCCCTCGACCCGAGCACGCAGATCCGGCCGATGAACGGCGTGGTCAGGACGGCGGTGATCGAGGCGGTGGCGCCGTCCGGGAAGCCCAGCGTCACCGAGAGGGTGTCGCCGTTCTGGAACGACGTCGCGCGGGTCGCGAGCCGGGCCCACACCTCGCTGGGCTCGCCGAAGACGCTGATCGCCAGGTCGACCAGGTGGATGCCGGTCGCCGACAGCGGTCCGACGGGCGCCTCGGTGCTCGACAGCCGCCAGTTGTCCGGGGGCAGGGCGAGGAACTTGTCCTGGCTGAAGTTGCCCTCGAAGACCAGCGGCGTGCCGAGCGCACCGGAGCGGCACAGCTCCTGCAGCTCCACCACCGCCGGCTCGAAGCGCCGTTCGTGCCCGATGCCGAGCCGCACGCCGGCGGCCTCGACCGCGGCGATCGCGGCGTCGGCCTCCGCGGTGGTGGTGCAGAAGGGTTTCTCGCAGAAGACGTGCTTGCCCGCCCCGGCCGCCGCGACGATCTGCGCCGAGTGGAAACGGTGCGGCGAGCACAGCACGACCGCGTCGACCCGCGGGTCGTCGAGCGCCTCCTGCAGGTCGCCGGCCACGTCCAGGCCGCGGGACCGGGCCCAGTCCCGGCCCGCGGGGTCGACGTCCACCCCCAGGACCGGCCGGATGCGCTCGCTGCCCGACAGCAGCCCGACGACGTTGCGCCCCCACCAGCCCAGGCCCACCACGGCCACGGAGATCACCGGTGCCTCCCTCTTCCGCGCTCGCCCGCGTGCACGCCCGGGCCGGTCAGTGGTCGAGCTTGAGCAGCTTGTGCGCCGTGGTGCTGCGGACGAGGTCCTTGTCCTCCTCGCTCACCCCGCGCATGCCGTCGATCTGCCCCAGCGGGTCGTAGTGCCCCATGTCGAAGGGGTAGTCGGTACCGATGACGACGTGGTCGGCACCCATCTGCTGCACGAGGAACTCCAGGTGCACCGAGTCGAACACCAGGCAGTCGACGAAGACCTGCTTGAGGTAGGTGCTCGGCGGGCGGGTGATGTGGTGGCGCCCCTCGGGCCGCAGCTCGTAGGAGTGGTCGATGCGCGAGGAGTAGAACGGCAGGAACCCACCGCCGTGCACCAGGACCAGCTTGAGCGCCGGGTGCTCCTCCAGCACGCCGCCGTGGATGATCCGGTTGATCGCCACGGTGGTGTCCAGCGGATTTCCGATCACGTTGGTCATGTAGTACTTCTGCAGCCGCTCGCCGTGGGTGAACCCGTTGGGGTGCAGCAGGACGGCGACGTCGAGCTCCTCCGCCTTGGCGAAGAAGGGCCGGAAGCGGGGGTCGTCGAGGTCGAGGCCGAAGATGTTCGTGTTGATCTCCACGCCGCGGAAGTCGTACTCCCGGACGCAGTGCTCGAGCTCCGCGACCGCCGACGAGACGTCCTGCATCGGCACCGTCGCCAGGCCGACGAAGCGGTCGGGGTGGGCCTGCACCATCGACGCCAGGTTCTCGTTCTGCATGCGGGCGAGCTTCCGGCCCAGCTCGACGTCGGCCCAGTAGTAGTACTGCGGCGGTGCCACCGACAGCGCCTGGACGTCGATGCCCATGGCGTCCATGTCGGCCAGGCGGACGTCGATGTCGGTCGCCTTCGGGAGGATCTCCTTCATGTGACCGGCCTGGTACTCGTTGGTCTCCTTGCCCGCCCAGTAGGAGAACGGGTCGTACTGCGGCTCCATCAGGCCCTGCGCCAGCTCCAGGCAGGCGGGGGTGATGACGTGGGCGTGGACGTCCACGGTGCGGCCGGTGCTCCGGGTCATGCGGGCGGGTCCTCTCGGGTGGGGGGGCACGGTGCCCGGGTCGGCACGGTGCGGGTCGGGAGCGGGCGGGTCAGCGGGCGGGTCAGCGGGCGGGGGCGTACACGTCGGCGGCCCACGGCAGCGGGGCGCCTGCGTACTTGGCGGCGCGGACGTCGCCGGAGCGCGCGTGACCCTCGAACAGCTCGATGCGCGAGGCCCGGCCGCAGAGCTCGCCCAGCTCGGCGCTGGCCGCGCGGTCGGTGACCTCCTGGTAGGTGACCGTGCGCAGGTACTTCCCCACCCACAACCCGCCGGTGTAGCGGGCGGCGCCGCGGGTGGGCAGCACGTGGTTGGTCCCGATCACCTTGTCGCCGTAGGAGACGCAGGTGCCCTCGCCGAGGAAGAGGGCCCCGTAGTTGTGCATCTTCTCCAGAGCCTCGCGCGGCCGCTCGGTCAGGATCTGGACGTGCTCGCTGGCGAAGGCGTCGGCCAGCCGGTAGGCCTCGTCGAGGTCGTCGACGACGTGCACCTGGCCGTGGTCGCGCCAGGCCGGACCGGCCATGTCGTTGGTCGGCATGTCGGGGAGCAGCCGGTCGATGTGCGCCATGGCGGCGCGGGCGACCTCCTCCGAGGTGCTGATCAGCACGGCCGGTGAGTCGGGACCGTGCTCGGCCTGGCTGAGCAGGTCGACGGCCACCACGAACGGATCGGCGCTGCCGTCGGCGACGACGAGGATCTCGGTGGGGCCGGCGAACAGGTCGATGCCCACCTCGCCGAACAGCTGGCGCTTGGCCTCGGCCACGTAGGCGTTCCCCGGCCCGGCCAGCAGGTCGACCTTGCCGATCGTCCCGGTGCCCAGGGCCATCGCCGCCACGGCCTGGACGCCGCCGAGGAGGAAGATGTCGTCGGCGCCGGCCAGGTGCATGGCCGCGACGGTGGCCGCGGGGATCTCGCCCCGGATGGGTGGGGTGCACGTGGTGACGCGCTCGACGCCCGCGACCTTGGCGGTCACCACGGTCATGTGCGCGGAGGCGGTCAGCGGGTAGCGCCCGCCCGGCACGTAGGCGCCGCTCGCGGCGATCGGCAGGTGCCGCTGACCGAGGAACACCCCCGGCCGGGTCTCCACCTCGAACTCGCGCATCGACTCCAGCTGGTGCTGGGCGAAGGCCCGCACGTTGGCCTGCACGGTGCGGAGGTCGTCGAGCACCTCGTCGGGCACCCGCGCGACGATCTCCTCGATCTGCCCGGCGGACAGCCGGAAGCTCTCCGGCGACCAGGAGTCGAACTTCTCCGAGTACTGCCGGACCGCCTCGTCGCCGCGCTCGCGGACGTCGGCGATGACCGCGGCCACCACCTCCGACACGTCGGACCGTTCCTGCCGCAGCGCCGCGGTGGACGCCGCCTCCTTCAACTGCCGGCTCATGCTGTGCTCCAGGTCACGTCGGGATCACGATCCTGTTGTGCATACCTAGTCATGTCAAGCCGCGGTCGCGGTCGGGCGCGGCCCACGTGGCCCGCACGTCGTCCCGCCGTTGACGAACACGGTGCTCAGCGCGGTGTCACCAGGACTGGGGGACGGCCGCGGCATCGGCGCGCCGCCCGGTGCGCGCCGGACCACCGGAGGAGGGCCGCGGCACCCGTGCTTGACGTATGCATGTGATTGCAGGCACAGTCGGCCGTATACGCGTGGGCTGGGTCACAGCCGGCCGACGCAGCACCACACGGATCCACCCATGGCGGACGCGCTGAGGCGTCCCGTACGAGAGGCAGGAGCATGGGGATCACTACGAGCGGGAACGCCCGTGGGTTGCGGCTGGTGGCCGGCATGGCCGCGGTCGCGGTCACCGCATCGGCGTGCGCGTCGGGCGGCGGGTCCAGCCAGCCCCCCGGCGAGGCCGCGGACGCAGGCGGCGTCATCAACATGGTCATGGCGCCCGACCCCGTCTGGAAGTGGCTCGAGGACCAGGGCATCAAGCAGGAGATGGAGGAGGCGGCCGGGATCCAGGTCCTGACCTCCTCGTCGTGGGACGAGTTCGGCGTCTACGCCGGCGGTCACGCCGACGTCATCTCGGCGGCCACCTACGAGGTCCCGGACCTCGCCGAGGCGACCGGTGAACCCGCCACGGTCTTCGGTGCCTACAACACCGACCGCAGCATCCTGGCCGTCGGAGCGGACAACCCCGCGCAGAACATCTGCGACCTCGAGGGGCAGAAGATCGCGACCTTCACCTCGGTCAGCATCACCCTGATCTGGGGCATGTACGCCAAGGAGATGTGCGGTCTGGACCTCTCGGCCGACGGCGGCGACTACGAGCTCGTCGTCACCGACATCCAGAACCTCGCCAGCCTGGTGGCCCGCGGCGACGCCGCCGCGTGCCTGTGCCTGCCCGACTTCGCCATCCCGGAGCTGTCGACCAACCAGATCAAGCCGCTGTACGACGCGAAGTCGGCCGCGCAGATGTGGGCCGAGAACTACAGCAGCTTCCCCGAGGACGTCACCCACCCGCAGACGAACGTCTTCGTCGCCCGGGAGGCCTGGGTCGAGAAGAACCAGGAGGAGGCGTCCTTCCTGATCGAGCTGTGGGACCGCGGCATCCAGGAGTGGCAGGAGCACCGCGACGAGATCATCGCGGCGTACCCGGAGGACTTCGCCGTCCGCACGCCGGAGGAGATGGCCTTCCTGCAGGATTGGCTGGACAACCGGTTCGACTGGTTCGTGCCCACCACGTACCTCACCGAGGAGTGGGTCGAGGGCGAGCGCGAGGTCTTCGACCTCATGAAGGAGACCGGCTTCGTCGAGGAGGACGTCGAGGAGCCGAGCTTCACCACCCTCGAGAAGCCGGCCTCCTGACCGCCGCACCCGACGAGGAGGAACCGACGCCATGTCGAACCCCGTGATCGAGGCGCCCCCGACGGCGCCTGCGGTCACCTGGCAGGAGGGCGAGGTGCTCGCCCGACGCGCAGCGGCGCGCAACAAGCGCAAGCGCCTCGCCCTCCTCGTCGCCGGCTGGGTGGTCCTGCTGCTCATCTGGCAGGTGGCCGCGTACTACCTCCCGTTCGGCACGCTGCCGAACCCCCTGGAGGTCGGCGCCGAGATGTGGGAGATCATCGCCAGCGGCGCCCTGGTCTCCGACTTCATGGCCAGCGTCCTGAAGACCTTCGCCGGCTTCGGCGTCGCCGTTCTGGTCGGCGCGCCCGTCGGCTACCTGATGGGTCGCCACAACTACTGGAAGGCCTTCTTCCACGACGGTGTCACCGTGGCGGGCACCATCCCGGCGCTCACCTACGCCGTCCTGTCGCTGATCATCTTCGGTCTGTCGAACCTCGGCCCCGTCCTCGCCGTGGCCCTGGTCTCGACGCCCTACGTCGCCATCAACGTGGCGGAGGGCATCCGTGGGGTCGACCAGCAGCTGGTGAAGATGAGCCAGGCCTTCGGGCGCTCGCAGCAGCAGATCCGCCGCGAGGTGTACCTGCCGACCATCGTGCCCTACATGTTCGCCGCGGTCCGGATGTCCTTCGCCGTGGCGTGGAAGGTCGAGGCCCTCACCGAGGTCTTCGGCGGCACGAACGGCGTGGGCTTCCAGATCCGCAACGAGTACCAGCTGTTCAACATCACCGGCGTCATCGCGTGGATGGCCCTGTTCATCGTGTTCATGCTCATCATCGAGCGCCTGGTCCTCCGCAAGCTGGAGGCCAAGGTCCTCGCCTGGCGCCCGGAGGAGAGGGTGCGCACGTGACCGCGACCCTGACGCCCCGCCGGTCGACCGAGGAGCTGGCCTCCTCGCGACCGGCCTGGCAGAAGCGCATCACCTCGGACAGGGCGGCCCGGTTCACGTTCTACGTGGCGGCGTTCGCGCTGTGGCTCGTCCTGGCCGGCCTGTTCGAGCGCATCCCCGGCCCGCCGTCGGTCGTCGACCGGCTGGTCGAGGAGTTCCGCCGCGGGGAGGTGTTCGGCAACTTCGCCGACACCTTCTACCGGTTCGGCATCGGCGTGGCGCTGTCGATCGTGGTCGGCATCCTGGTCGGCGTCCTGGTCGGGTTGTCCCCGATGGCGCGGGCGTTCCTCGAGAGCCCGGTCATGGTGGCGCTGTCCATCCCGGCGATCATGTGGGCCTTCCTCACCGTCATGTGGTTCGGGTTCGGGCACACCAGCCCGATCGTGACCACGTTCCTGACGGCGGTGCCGTTCATGATCGTCAACGTGGCGCAGGGCGTGCTCGGCGTGTCCCGCGACCTGCGGGACATGTCGTCCTCGTACGGCGTCCCGCTGCGCCGCCGGGTCTCCGACCTGGTCCTGCCCGCGGTCATGGGCTACGTGATGGCCGGCATCCGGTTCGTGGTGATCATGGGCTGGAACGGCGTCCTGCTCGCCGAGTGGTTCGGCGGTTCCGGCGGCGCCGGCTACCGCGCCCGCTACTGGTACGACGCCAACCAGTTCGCCGGGTTCGCCGCCTGGGTGGTCCTGTTCGTCGGCGTGATCATCATCCTGGACCAGCTCATCTTCGAGCGGCTGTCCCGGCGGGCGTTCCGCTGGCGGGACGCGGCCCACTGAGCGGTCGCCGGGCGGCGGCGCCTCCGGCGCGTCCGGTCGCGCCGCCGCCCGGCACGACCTCTCCCCCGCCCTCCTCCGACCACCGACCCACCGAGAGGCACTGACATGGCCGTCCTGACGGTGAACGACCTCTGCAAGACCTTCGGCGCGGGCACGGCGCGCGCCAACCGGGTGTTGGACCACATCACCTTCGACGTCCGCGGGCAGACGTTCGTCTCGATCGTCGGCCCCTCGGGCTGCGGCAAGAGCACGCTGCTCAACATCATCTCCGGCGTCGAGACCCACACCTCCGGCGAGATCTCGGTGACCAGCGACGCCGGCAAGCCGGCCCGGCTCGGCTACGTCTTCCAGGACCCGCGGCTGCTGCCCTGGCGCAGCGTGCGCAGGAACATGCTCTACGTCCAGGACGCCGACGACGAGGTGACCCGGCGCCGGGTCGACACGTACCTGGACATGGTGGGTCTGGGCAAGCACGGCGACTTCTTCCCCGGCCAGCTGTCCGGCGGCATGCAGCAGCGCGTGGGCATCGCGCGGGCTTTCGCGGTCGAGCCGGACCTCCTGATCATGGACGAGCCGTTCAGCCACCTCGACGCCATCACCGCGCGGGGGCTGCGCGCCCAGCTGCAGGACATCTGGGCGCAGTCGAAGAAGACCGTCGTGTTCGTCACGCACGACGTGGTGGAGGCCGTGGAGCTGTCCGACCGCATCATCGTGCTGCAGCCCGGGGGCCGGATCTTCGAGGACATCACCATCGACCTGCCCCGGCCCCGGCGTCAGTCCGACCCGGCGGTGGCCACGCTGCAGGCCGAGGTGCTGGCCCGCCTGGAGAACATGAAGGCGATGACGCCGCAGGTGGCCGCGGCCGGCTGACGTCGTCCCGGGGGCGGGCGCGCGCCGGCACGCACGCCCGTCCCCCGGGGCCCGTCCTCCGGCCCCGCACGGTCCGCCGCCCAGGACATCCGAGGGGGACGTCGATGCCCACCAGCCCGCCACCCGACCGCCGGGCGCCCGGGTCCCTGCTGCACACCGCGCTGCCGATCCCGGGGCGCGTCGCGGCACCCTGCCCCCGCCCGGATCCGGCCCTGCACCCGGGGTGTCCCCGGTGAGCACGGAATCCCCGCCCGGGGAGCCCACCGACGTTGGGGTGACCGCCCGCCCGCGGCGCCGGGCGCGGACCCTGTCCGCGCCACTGGCCCCCCCGCGGCTCACGGCGGAGCCGACCGGCCACGCCACGCCCACGAGCTGGACCGTCGCCCGCGCGGCCGGCGTCTCGCAGTCGACCGTGTCGCGCGCCCTGCGCGGTGACCCGCGGGTGCGCGAGGAGACCCGCCGACGCGTCGACGAGGCGGCGCTGCGCCTGGGCTACGTGCCCAACTCGCTGGCCGCTGGCCTGGTCCGCCGCTCGACCCGCACGGTCGCGGTCATCGTCTCCGACCTGACCAACCCGTTCTTCCCCTCGCTGCTCACGCCCATCTACGACGAGCTGCAGCTGCTGGGCTACCGCGTCGTGCTCCTGACCGAGCGCACCGACATCCCGACCGGGCAGGAGACGCTCCGGCGGTTGCTCGACCGGTCGATCGACGGCGTGCTGGTCACCACGGCGACGCTCGGCTCCCGCTTCGCCGTGGAGCTGCAGCAGCGCAGGCTGCCCATGGTGCTGCTCAACCGGTACATCGACGGTCTCGACGTCGACCGGGTGACCAGCGACAACCACGGCGGCGCGGTCATCGGCGGCCGGCACCTGCTCGACCTCGGGCACCGCAGGATCGCCGTGGTCCGCGGCCCGGCCAACACCTCCACCAGCCGCGACCGGCTGGCCGGGCTGACGGAGGCGCTCGCGGAGGCCGGCCTGTCGCTGGATCCGGCGCTGGTGCGCGAGGGGACGTTCTCCCACCAGAACGGCTACCAGCACACCCGCGAGCTGCTGCGGCTGCCCGATCCACCCACCGCGATCGTGTGCGGCAACGACGTCGTCGCCTTCGGCGCCATCGACGCCGCCCTCTCCCTGGGGGTCCGGGTGCCCGACGACGTCTCGATCCTCGGCTACGACGACATCCCGATGGCCGCGTGGGAGGTCTTCCAGCTCAGCACCCTGCGCCAGCCCATCGGCGACATGGCGCGGGCGGCGGTCCGGATGCTCGCCGAGCGGATCGAGGGCGCCGACGAGATCGGTCCGGGCCGGGAGCAGGTGTTCGCGACCAGCCTGGTCCGGCGGGCGACCGTCGACCGCCCGCCGGTCCGCGTCCGGTGAGGCCCGCACCACCGGCACTCCCGTGACCGGCGTCCCGGGTCAGCGCGACGCCGGCGCCCGGTCGAGCGCGTCGAGCACGTCCTCCGGGCGGATGGGCTGGCGGAACACCCCGCCGGCGCCCGCCCGGGCCAGCGCGTCGTTGACCGCGCAGTGGACGGCCGCCGGCGCGCCGGCGGTCCCGGCCTCCCCGACGCCCTTGGTGCCCAGGGTCGTCGTGGGCGCCGGCGTCTGGATGTGCTCGATGCGGATGTCCGGCACGTCGTAGGCGGTGGGCACCAGGTAGTCGAGCATCGTGGAGGTCTGCGGCTGGCCGTTCGGGTCGTGCACCACCTGCTCGAGCAGGGCGCCACCGAGGCCCTGCGCCACGCCACCGCGGATCTGGCCGTCGACGATGTCGGGGTTGATGAGCACGCCGCAGTCCTCGACCACGACGTAGTCGACGACCCGGACCAGCCCCGTCGCGCGCTCAACCTCCACGACCGCCACGTGCGTGCCGTTGTTGAAGGTGTACGGCGGTCCGGCGTAGGAGCCGACCGCGCCGAGCCCCACCTCCAGGTCGGGGGGCAGCCGGTGGGTGCCCCAGTACGCCACGGCGGCGATCTCGTGCACCGGCACGCGGGTGCCGGGCACCCCGCGCACCCCGACCACGCCCTCGGACAGCTCCAGGTCGGCCGGGTCGGCCTCCAGCAGGTGACCGGCCAGGGCGAGCACCCGGCCGCGGACCTCGACCGCGGCGGCGTGCGCGGCCCCGGCGCTGACCACCGCCGACCGGCTGGCCCACACGCCGCTGCCGTGCGGCACGACGCCGGTGTCGCCCGAGACGACCCGGACCGCCTCCAGCGGTACGCCCAGGCCGTCGGCGACCACCTGCGCGGCCGTGGTGTGCAGCCCCTGGCCCTGGCCGGGCGTACCCAGCAGCACGGTCACCGAGCCGTCGGGCTGCAACGTCACCTCGACCTGGTCGTGCGCGGTGATGGGCGCGCCCTTCGCGCCGTAGAACATCGCGCCCGGCGCGGACAGCTCGACGAACGCGGCGAGCCCCACGCCGAGCAGCCGGCCCCTCGCCGCGGCGTCCCGCCGGCGCTCCTCCAGCCCGTCCGGGCCGAGCAGGGCGACGGCGCGCTCCAGCGACTCCAGGTGCGACCCGGAGTCGTAGACGTTGCCGGTCGCCGACGTGTACGGGAGGTCCTCCGGCCGGACGAGGTTGCGCCGCCGGACCTCGTCGGGAGCCAGCCCCAGCGCCCGCGCCGCCTCGTCCATCAGCAGTTCCATGACCAGGATCGCCGGCGGGTGGCCGACCGCGCGGTACACCGCCAGCGGCGCCTTGTTCGTGTAGACGACGCGGAGGTCCGCCGCGACGGCCGGCACGCGGTACGGGCCCGGCATGATCGTGGCCACCTGCACGCCCTCGGTCACGCACCCTCGGGGGTACATCGACCAGGCCCCGGCGTCGGAGACGACCTGCGAGCGCAGGCCCAGGATGCGGCCGTCGGCGGTGAGCGCGAGGGAGGCGGTGACCCGCTCGTCGCGCGCCTGGGTGTCCGACTGCATCGCCTCGTAGCGGTCCTGGGTCCACTTGAGCGGGCGGTCGAGGAGCATCGCGGCGGCCGCCACCGCGATCTCGTCGGGGTACACGAACGCCTTCATCCCGAAGGCGCCGCCCACGTGCTCGGTGATCACGCGGACGGAGTTCTCGGGCAGCCCGAGCAGCCGGGCGTACAGCGTCTGCAGCATCTGCGGTGCCTGGGTGGAGATCCGCACCGTGAGGGTGCGCTCGTCCCGGTCGAACGCGGCCAGGATGCCGCGGGTCTCCAGCGCGACGGCGGTGTGCCGGCCGGTGCGGACGGTCACGTCGACCACGGTGTCGGCGCCGGCGAACGCCGCGTCGACGTCGCCGCTGCCGAACGGCGAGGCGAAGCACAGGTTGGTGCCCAGCTCCTCGTGCACCAGCGGGCTGCCCGGCTCCAGCGCGGCGACCGGGTCGAGGACCGCCGGCCGCTCCTCGTAGTCGACCTCCACCAGCTCGGCGGCGTCCTCGGCCGGGCCGCGGCCGGTCGCCACCACGAGCGCGACCGGCTCGCCCACGTGCCGGACCACGCCGGTGGCCAGCGCGGTCTGCTCGCCGGCGACCATGCCGGGCCAGGACAACAGGCCGCGCCAGCCGGAGCAGTGCCCGGCGAGGTCGTCGGCGGTGAGCACGGCGAGCACGTCGGGAGCCGAGCGGGCGGCCGAGGTGTCGATCCGGGCGATCCGCGCGGACGCCACCGGCGACCGGACGAACGCGACGTACGCCTGGCGGGGCTCGGTCACGTCGTCGACGTAGCGGCCCCGGCCGGCCAGCAGCCGGGGGTCCTCGCGGCGCCGCACGGCCCGCCCGACGTACCCGGTACCCGTCATCGCGGTCCCGCCTCGCCGGAGGCCGGCGCGCCGGCGCCGGCGCTCCCGTCGTCGCCACCGTCCCCGGCGCCCGCGCGGCCGGCGGCGAGCACCGCGTCGAGCACGGTGGAGTAGCCGGTGCACCGGCAGAGGTTGCCGCTCAACCGCTCGCGGAGTGCCTCCCGGGTCCACTCCGGCCGCTCCCGCAGCGCGACCAGCGCCGTCATGAGCAGGCCGGGGGTGCAGAAGCCGCACTGCAGCGCCTGGGCGTCCCAGAAGGCCCGCTGCAGCGGGTGCATCCCGCCCTCGGCGGCCAGGCCCTCGACGGTCTCCACCGCGCGGCCGTCGGCCTGGACGGCGAACATCAGGCAGCCGCGCACCGCGGCGCCGTCGACGACGACCGTGCAGGCGCCGCAGACGCCCTGCTCGCAGCCCACGTGCGTGCCGGTCAGCCCCAGCTCCTCGCGGAGGAACTCGGCCAGCGTCGTCCGGGGCTCGGCCAGCCCGACCTCGGCTCGGCCGTTGACCGACAACCGGACCCGCACCGGTTCCCCAGCCACCGTCACGCACCCTCCCCCGCCGCCCGGACCGCCGCGGTCAGCGCCCGGCGCACCAGGGCCGCGCCGGCCCGCCGCCGGTACCCGGCCGAGGCGTGCACCTCGTCACCGATCACGTCGACGCCGTCGAAGGCCGCGGCGGCCGCCGCGTCGAGGGCGGCGTCGTCGGGCACCGCGCCGTCGAGCACCCGCTCCGCGCCGTGCGCCCGCACCGGTGTGGCGGCCACCCCGAAGAGGGCGACCCGCGCCCCCGCGCAGCGCCCGGCACCGTCGAGCTCGACGCCGCAGACCACGCCGGCCAGCGCGTAGTCACCCGGGCGCCGCGCGATCTCGTCCACCGCCCAGCCCGAGCCCGGCCCGGGCAGCGGCAGGTGCGCGGCGACGACCATCTCGCCGTCCGCCAGCGCGGTGGTGAACGGGCCGGTGACGAACTCGGCGGCCGGCACGCGACGCCGGCCGGCGTCGCCGGCGACCTCCACCTCGCCGTCGGTGGCCAGCAGCAGCGCGGGCAGCTCCGCGGCCGGGTCGGCGTGCGCGAGCGAGCCGCACAGCGTGCCCCGGGCGCGGATCTCGGGGTGGGCGATCAGCGACAGGGTGCGCACCAGCAGCGGGTGCGCCGCGCGCACTCCGGCGTCCAGCTCCAGCTCGCGGTCGGTGACCCCGGCACCGACGGTGAGCACCCCGCCGTCCGACCGGTGTTCCCGCAGCTCCGGTGCCCGGGAGACGTCGACCAGCACCTCGGGCGTGGCCAGCCGGAGCGCCATGATCGGGACCAGGCTCTGGCCACCGGCGAGGACCCGGGCGTCGTCGGCGCCGCCGAGCGCGGCCAGCGCCTCCGGCACGGTGTCGGCTCGCACGTACTCGAACGGCGCCGGCTTCACCGCGCGCCGCTCCCCCCGGGCGGGCCCGCCGTCGCTCCCCCGGCCGGGGGGTCGGACCGCAACCCGGCCGCGGCGACGCCGGCGAGCGCGCACTCCTCGTCGACGTCGGAGACGTCGCCGCTGACGCCGACGGCGCCGGTGACCGAGCCGTCGTCCGACCGCAGCAGGACCCCGCCGGCGGCGGGGGCCCAGCGCCCGTCGGCGACCGCGGCCAGCGCGCCGAAGAACACCGGCTGGCGCTCGGCGCGCACACCGATCTCCCGCGAGCTGAACCCCATGCCCAGCGCGCTCCACGCCTTCGCGCAGGCGATCTGCGGGCGCAGGATGCCCGAGCCGTCCTCGCGCTCGAGGACGACCAGGTGCCCACCGGCGTCGAGCACCGCCACGGTCAACGGGGCGGCGCCGATGCTCCGTCCGTGCGCCAGCGTCGCCGAGGCGACGGCCCGCGCCTGCGCGAGCGTCGTCATGCCGGCTCCTCCCGGGCCGCGGCGGGCGCCTCGAGGACCTCCAGCAGGGCCGCCGCGTCGGCGGAGGCCAGCCCGAGCTCGACCGCGCGGTCGTAGAGCGGGCGGGTGGCCTGCAGCACGGGCGTGAGCACCCCCACGCGGTCGGCGAACTCGGCGATGAGCGCGGCGTCCTTGACGAACATCGACACCTTCGCGGTGGGCGGCTCCCAGCGGCGGTCCACCATCAGCGCGCCCCGCTTCTCGAAGATCACCGAGTTGCCCGCGCCGTCGCGGATGGTGTCGTAGATCTGCCGCGGGTCCAGCCCGGCCGCCTGCCCGAGCGCGAAGGCCTCCGCGGTCGCGGCGTTGTGCACCGCGACCAGCAGGTTGGCGACCAGCTTCATGGTGGAGCCGGCGCCGAACGGGCCCAGGTGGCGCACCGAGCGGGCGAAGGCCTCCAGCGCCGGGCGGGCCCGCTCGAAGGCCGCCTCGTCGCCGCTGCCCAGCACGACCACGTCGCGCACCAGCGCCTGGGCCCCGGTGCCGCTGAGCGGGCAGTCAAGCAGCTCTCCTCCGGCGTCGACGAGCAGCCGCCGGCAGTCCTCCTTGGCCTCGTGCGGCAGCGTCGAGGTCTCGGCGACGACGAGGCCGGCGCGGCCGGCGCCGGCGAGGCCGGCGCACACCTCCCGCGCGGCGGCCTCCGTGGGCAGCGACGTGACGACCACGTCGGCCCGCTCGGCCACCTTGCGGGGCGTGGCGGCGACCGCGCCGCCGGCGGCCTCGAGGTCGCGCACCCGGGCGGGGTCGACGTCGCAGCCGACGACCGGGTGGCCGCGGTCGAGGAGGTGGCGCCACATCGCCGACCCCATGATGCCCAGGCCGACCAGGCCCACGGGCCCGCCGACCGGGCCCACGGGCCCGCCGACCAGGCCCACGGGCCCGCCGACCGGAGCCCCGGGGGTCACCGGCACCTCCGCTCAGAGCTCGCGCAGGACGGCCACGGCCTCGTCGAGGTCGGGCAGCACCAGCGCGTCGTCGGTGACCCAGCGGTAGCGGACGGTCGCATCGCGGCCGACGACGAACAGCGACCGCTTGGCCAGCCCGCGGTGGCCCTTCCACACGTCGTAGCGGACGTCGTAGGCGGCGCAGACCTCCCGGTCCCAGTCCGACAGCAGCGGGAAGTCGACGCCCAGGGCGTCGGCGAACGCCTGCTGGGAGAAGGTCGCGGTGACGGCGACGGCCAGGACGTCGGCGCCCAGCGCGCGGATCTCGGATGCCCGGTGTCCCAACTGGGACAGCTCGGTCCGCTAGTAGCCGCCGAAGTCGAACACGTAGAAGGCCAGCACGACCGGCCCGCGCGCGAGGGTGTCCGCCAGGCCGACGTCGGCCTCGAACGTGTGGCGCAGCCGGAAGTCGGGGGCGCGGTCCCCCACGTCGGGGGTCGTCCGCTGCTCGGGCACGAGAACCGCCTCACTTGAGCGGGTGCAGCGGCGGGGCGTCGGTGATCCGTGCGGTGATCGACCCGAGCAGGTCGGCGTCGAGCCGCACTTCGTCGCCCGGGGCCAGCCACGGGTACTCCGCCTCGCTGTGCACGGTGGACAGCTCCAGGATGCAGCCGGTGCCGACCGTTCCGCTGGCGATCACGTCGCCGGACTGCACCCGCGTGCCGCGGGAGGCGTAGGAGATCATCTGGCCAAAGCTCCAGTAGAGGTCCGCGGCGTTGCCCTTGCTGTACGGCCGGCCGTTGACCGAGGCGCTCATCTCCAGGTCGAACGACCGGCCCGACCGGCGGGGCTCCAGCTCGTCGGGGGTGACCAGCCACGGGCCCAGGCTGGTCGCGGTGTCCTTGGCCTTCACCGGTCCCAGGCTGTGCCGGACCTCCCGCGCCTGGAGGTCGCGGGCGCTCCAGTCGCAGAAGAGCAGGTAGCCGGCGATGTGCCGCTCGGCCTCGTCCGGCGTGAGGTTCGCGCCCTCGCGGCCGACCACCGCGGCGAACTCCAGCTCGAAGTCGTACTTCGCCGAGCCCGGTGGCATCGGCACGTCGGCCCGCGCGGACCGGATCGCCGCCGGGTTCTGGAAGTAGAAGACCGGCAGCTCGTACCAGTCCGGGTCCATCTCTTGGCCGTTGGCCTCTCGGTAGGTCCGGACGTGCGTCTCGAAGGCGTAGAAGTCCCGCACCGACGGCGGCGAGGGGATGGGCGCCCGCAGGTCGGCCTCGCCCTCGGGGACGACGTCGAGCGGGTCGGCCAGCGCCTCCTCGCCGGCCCGGGCGAGCCGCTCGCCGTCGTCGCCCAGGAGGTCGAGCAACCGCGTGGCCGTGCGGAGACCGTGCAGCGAGCCGTCGGAGACGACGGCCGGGTGCTCGCGGCCGTCGGTGGGTGACACGTAGGTGGTCCAGCGCATGCGGGTCCTTCCGTCAGGGGCGGGGCGGCGGTGCGCCGCGGGGGTCAGGCGAGCACGGATGCGCGGTCGGGCCCTCCCGCGGCGTGCAGGTCGGTCCGCGTGCCCTCGACGGGCAGCGGCAGGTCGTCGAGGCCGTCGAGCAGGTGGCCGAGCCGGCGCTTCTTGGTGCGCAGGTAGAGCAGGTTCTCCGGGTTGGGCACCGTCTGCAGCGGCTCCCGGCCCACGACCTCCAGCCCGTAGCCGTCCAGCCCGCCGTACTTCGCGGGGTTGTTGGTGAGCAGCCGCAACCGGCGGGCGCCGAGATCGGCCAGGATCTGCGCGCCGATGCCGTACTCCCGGCTGTCCACCGGCACACCGAGGTCGAGGTTGGCGTCGACGGTGTCCCGTCCGGCGTCCTGCAGCCCGTAGGCGCGCAGCTTGTGGCCCAGCCCGATGCCCCGTCCCTCGTGGCCGCGCAGGTAGACCACCGCACCGCGGCCGGCGGCGGCCACCCGCGCCATCGCCGACTCCAGCTGGGGCCCGCAGTCGCAGCGCAGCGACCGGAAGATGTCGCCGGTCAGGCACTCGCTGTGCACCCGGACGAGCAGCTCCTCCTCGCCGGTGACGTCGCCGACCGTGAACGCCACGTGCTCGGTCCCGTCGAGCACCGACCGGTAGCTGACGCAGCGGAACTCGCCCCACGGGGTCGGCACCCGCGCCTCGCCGGTCCGCTCGACCAGGACGTCGACGCGCCGCCGGTGCTCGACCAGGTCGGCGATCGTGATGATCGGCAATCCGTGCTCGGCCGCGAAGCGCAGCAGCTCCGGGCGGCGGGCCATGGTCCCGTCGTCGTTGACGACCTCGCAGAGCACCCCGGCCGGGGTCACCCCGGCCAGCCGCGCCAGGTCGACCGCCGCCTCGGTGTGGCCGGCCCGCTTGAGCACCCCGCCGTCCCGGGCGCGCAGGGGGAAGACGTGCCCGGGCCGGTTGAAGGCGCCGCCGGTGAGCGACGCGTCGGCCAGCCCGCGGATCGTGGCCGACCGGTCGGCCGCCGAGATGCCCGTCGTCGTGCCCGCGGCGAGGTCGACGGTGTGCGTGAAGGCGGTCCGCTGCTGCTCGGTGTTGTCGGCGACCATCAGCGGCAGGTCGAGCTCGTCGCAGCGTTCGCCGGGGAGCGCCACGCACAGCACCCCGGAGGTGTGCCGCACCAGGAAGGCGACGTCGGCCGCGGTCACGTGCTCGGCGGCCATGATCAGGTCGCCCTCGTCCTCCCGGTCCTCGTCGTCGACGACGAGGACCATGCCGCCGTCGGCGATCTCCCGGACCGCCAGCCCGACGGGGTCGAAGCGGGCCCCGCCGGGCACCTCGGCCGTCGGCACCTCAGGCCTCGTACGGGGTCATCTCGTCGAGCGCCGGCTTGACGTGCTGCATGAACAGCTCGAGCTGGCGGACGACGCTCTCGGCCGGCTGCTGCGCCCAGTGGTAGATGAGCACGACGTACTCGGCCGGCAGCTGCCGCCAGAGCTCCACGTACTGGTCGCGGACCTGCTCGGGCGTGCCGACGACCCACAGCCCGGAGTTCACCACCGAGTCGACCGGGTTGTCCGGGTCGAACTTCATCGGGGTGGTGCCCGCGTACAGGTCGCGGAAGATGTCGACGTCGTACTCGGCGACCATGCGCCGGGCCTCGTCCTCGGTGTCGGCCATCTGGCCCCAGCGGACCAGCGCCTGGTTCTGGCCGAGCGCGTACGTCCTCCCCCCGGCGGCGGCCGCGTGGACGTAGGCCGCCCCGAACTCGGCGGCCCGCTCGATCTTCGAGAAGTACGTCGGGATGAAGCCGCGCGGGCCGCAGTACTCGATGGTCTCCTTGCTGGCGTTGCTGGAGACGAACACCGGCGGGTAGGGCTTGGTCAGCGGGCTGGGCGTGACGCTGACCCGGCGGATCTTGCCGTTCTCGTCCATCTCACCCGGGGCGCCGAGCTCCCGCGTGGCGGTCATCGTCCAGTCGACGCCCTCCTCGTAGGGGTAGGGCACCTGCCAGCGGCCCTTGGCCTCGACGCTGTCCTGCGTCCAGGACTGCAGCACGAGCTCGACGTTCTCCTCGAAGATCTCCCGGTTGACCTGGTCGTCGGAGATCCGGGCCGCGCGGGTCGCCTCGTCGAGCTCGGCCATCTTGTCCTGCGTGCCGGACGGCGACAGGGTGGCGCGCGTCCCCAGGTGCTGGCCGATGATGTTGGTCCATCGCGCCTGGTAGCCGCGGGAGAAGCCGCAGAACGAGCGGCCGCCGGAGAGGTGGTCGATGATCGCGACGTCCTCGGCCACGCGGAACGGGTTCTGCGCACTCATCGTCCAGCCGAGCTGGCCGACCCGGATGCGCGTGGTCATGGCCGCCCAGTAGGCGTCGAGCAGGCCGGGGTTCGGGCCGACCTCGTAGCCCTCGCTGTGGAAGTGGTGCTCGATCGAGGAGATGCCCCACAGGCCCAGCTCGTCGGCCGCGCGGACGATCGTCGGCATCTCGCGGATCAGGGCCTGGTAGCGCTCGGCGTCACGGCCCAATGGACGCTGGGCGATCCGCTCCTCGCGGGTGGCCCGGACCTGGGGGTAGAGCTGGAGGATCACCTTCACCATGGCCGCCGGCCTCCTGGTCGCAGTCGGGATGTCGCGTCGGGATGTGAGGTGCACCACCCCGCTGGTCGGGGACGCTACGGACACCCGGGGGCCCGTCACATGTGGCGCAGCCACAGCGTCTCCCGCCATTTCGTTGTCGACGCGCACAAGCCGCACCCGAGCGGCTCGACCCGATACTCGGGCGTCCGAAGGCCCCGGAGCAGGGAGGACGGCGGCGATGCCGATCGAGGAGCTGGAGCGGCTGACGGTCACCTGGAGCCCGCCGCCCGGCGCGTTCGACGCCTCCCCGGCCGGCCGCTTCGCGGCCCGCCACGGCATCCCCGGCCCCGGCGCGCTCGTCGAGCGCGCGCTCGCCGATCCGGCCTGGTACTGGGCGGCGGCGGTCGAGGACGTCGGCATCCCCTGGATGCGCCCCTACGGGGCGGTGGTCGACACCGCGCGCGGGGTGGAGCACCCCGAGTTCTTCGTCGGCGGCCGGCTCAACTGGGCCGACTTCGCCGTCGACCGGTGGGTGCGGGAGGGCCGCGGCTCGGCACCGGCGATCCGCTGGGAGGGCGAGGACGGCGCCACCCGGGCGCTCGACTACTCGGAGCTCGCGGAGCAGGTGAACCGGGCGGCCGGGGCGCTGCGCGGTGCCGGCGTCGGCCGGGGCGACGTGGTCGCGCTGCTGCTGCCGATGGTGCCCGAGGCCGTCGTGGCCGTCCTCGCCGCGGCGAGGATCGGGGCCATCGCGCTGCCGTTGTTCAGCGGCTACGGGCCGCAGGCGGTGCGGGCGCGGCTGGAGGACGCCGGCGCCCGGGCGCTGGTCACCTGCGACGCGTTCCCGCGCCGGGGCCGCCCGGTGCCGCTCAAGCGGGTGGCCGACGAGGCCGCCCGGGGCCTGGCCGGGCTGCGCACCGTCCTCGTCGTCGACCGCCTCGGCAGCGGCAACCCGCTCGTCCCGGGTCGCGACGTCGACTGGGCGGCGGCGCTGGCCGCGGCCGAGCCGGTGACCGCGGCCGAGCCCATGGCCGGCTTCGATCCGTGCCTGCTGCTCTACACCTCCGGCAGCACCGGACGGCCGAAGGGCTGCGTGCACACCCACGCCGGCCTGCCGCTCAAGATCGCCATCGAGGCCCGGCACGGGCTGGGCGTCGACGAGACCTCGGCGGTGCTCTGGTTGACCGACATGGGCTGGGTCATGGGCAGCTACGTCGTCGCCGCGGCGCTCGGCAACGGCGGGACGGCGGTGCTCTTCGAGGGCGTGCCCGACTGGCCGGCGCCCGATCGGCTGTGGGACGTCGCCGAGCGCCTGCGCGCCACCGTGCTCGGCGTCTCCCCCACCGTCGTCCGCGCGCTCATGGCGCACGGGGACGGGTGGCCCGACCGGCACGCGCTGGCCGACCTGCGGGCGATCGGCTCCACCGGTGAGCCGTGGAACGTCGAACCGTGGCTGTGGTGCGCCGAGCACGTCGGCAAGGGCCGGGCACCGGTCGTCAACATCTCCGGCGGGACGGAGATCGGCGGTTCGCTGCTGTGCGGCGCGACCTGGTTGCCGGCCAAGCCGACGTCGTTCCCCGGCCCTCCGCTCGGTGTGCGGGTCGACGTGGTGGACGAGTCCGGCCGGTCCGTGCGCGGTGAGGTCGGCGAACTGGTGGTCCGGTCGGTCTGGCCCGGCATGACCCGCGGCTTCTGGCGCGACGAGGAGCGCTACCTGGCCTCGTACTGGCGTCGGTTCCCGGGCGTCTGGCACCACGGCGACCTCGCCTACGTCGACGCCGACGGGTTCTGGTACGTGCTGGGCCGGTCCGACGACACCATCAAGGTCGCCGGCAAGCGGCTCGGGCCGGCCGAGGTCGAGTCGCTGCTGGTCGCCGACGGCCGGGTGGTGGAGGCCGCCGCCGTCGGTGTCCCGGACGAGGTCAAGGGCGAGGTGCTGGTCTGCTTCGTCGTCCTGCACCCCGGCGTCGAGCCCGCCGCCGCCGCGGAGGCGTTGCACGCCGTGGTGACCGCGGCGCTGGGGCGGGCCCTGGCGCCGCGCGCGGTCCACGTCGTCGACGCGCTGCCCAAGACCCGCAACGGCAAGGTCCTGCGGCGCGTGGCCCGGGCCTCCTACCTCGGCGTGCCCCCGGGCGACCTCTCCTCGCTCGAGGACGCCGGCGTCCTGACGCGCTGGCCGCGGTCGGTCGTCACCCGGACCGGGTGACGGCGGCCGGGCGGCCCCCCGCCGGAACGAGGGCGTCCGTAGAGTTGGGGTGATCGGGACCACACTGCGGAGGAGGGCCCTTGTCCGTGGCGCAGGCACCACCGACCGGCGACCTCCTCGCGACCGAGCCGGCCTCGACCGAGCTGAGCGCCTGGCTGGATGCGATCGCCGAGATCACCCGCGCGGCCAACCGGGACGCCCCGCTGGACGAGCTGTTCGACCTGATCGCCGGGACGACCGCTCGGCTCACCGGCTACGACTTCTGCGCGGTCTTCGTGCCCGACGAGCAGCGGCGCGCGCTGATCATCCGCGGGTCGTACGGGCTCACCCGGGAGTACATCGACTCGATCAACGCGCGCACCCCGGTGCTGCTGCGGGCCGGCGACGCCGGCGAGGGCCCGTCCAGCCGCGCCTTCCGGGCGCAGCGCCCGACGACCGTGCTCGACATCGCCGCCGACGCCCCCTCGCGGTCGTGGGAGACGGTGGCCGCGCAGCAGGGCTACTCCTCGCTGCTGTCGGTCCCCCTGGTCGTGGGGCAGACCCAGTTCGGCCTGGTCAACTGCTACACGGCGGACAAGCACGAGTTCACGCCCCGCGAGATCATCCTGATGGAGAGCATGGCCAACCAGGCCGGGCTGGCCGTCGAGACCGCGCAGCGGCTGGCCGAGGCCCGGGACCGCACCCAGCGGGCCGCCGAGGAGGCGGCCGCCCTGCGCGCCGAGCTCGAGGTCGCCCGGTCGGCCCACGACCAGCACCGGGAGCTGCTCGGCGTGGTCCTGCGCGGCGGCGGGCCGGCCGCCATCGCCGACTTCCTCGGCGCCGCGCTGCAGTGCGCGGTCGTCATCGACGACGAGGCCGGCCGCGTGCTGGCGTCGGCGTGCTGCGACGTGCGTCCCGGAGCGCGCGACCGGCGGACCGCGGCGGCCTACGAGCAGGCCCGCGAGCGGGTCGGCCCCGACGTCGGCCCGGAGACCGTGGTCCTCCCCCCGCACGGCGGGGACACCGGCGGGCTCGTCGTCCCCGTCGTCCTCGACGACGAGGTGGCCGGGCACCTGTGGGCGCTGCGGCCCCGGGCGGGGTTCGGCGAGCGCCAGCGCGAGGCGCTGACCCGGGCGGCCGCCGTCGTCGCGCTGGCCCTGCTCAAGGAGCGGACGGCGCAGGAGGTGGAGTGGCGGCTCTCGCGCGACTTCTTCGACGACCTCCTGGACGCCGAGGGCCGGGCCGGTGAGGCACTCGGCGCGCGGGGCCGGCAGCTGGGCGCCGACCTGTCGCGCCCGCACACCCTCCTGGTCGTGCGGCGCGATCCGGACGACGGGAGCGCACTGGGCGGCCACGGGGACCGGGAGGCCTACGCGCAGCGGTCGCTGCTCTCCCTCGTCCAGCGCACCGCGGCCGCGTGGAGCACCGGCACGCTCGTGGCCACGCGCAGCGACCACGTCGTGGTGCTCGTGCGCTCCGAGGAGGAGTGCCGGTCGGCGCGGGAGTTCGCCGAGCACCTGTGCCGGGAGATCCGGGCCTACGCGGGCGGGTGGACCGCCACGATCAGCGTCGGGCCCACGTGCGCGGACGTCGCGGAGTACGGCGACGCCTACCGGCTGGCCTGCGGCGTGCTGGACCTCGTCCAGCAGTCCGACCGGCGCGACCGCGTGGTCTCCCTCGACGGCATCGGCGCCTACCGGCTGCTGCTGCAGGTCAAGCGGCCCCGGGAGCTGCAGTCGTTCGCTGAGGACATGCTGGGCACGGTGCGCGCCTACGACCAGCAGCACCACACCCGGCTCGGGGAGACGTTGCACTGCTACATGGAGCGCCGCTGCAACGTCTCGGTCACCGCCAAGCAGATGCACGTCCACCCCAACACGGTGGCCTACCGGCTGCGCCGGGTGGAGGAGCTCCTCGGCGTCGACCTGGCCGACCCCCAGGCCATGCTCCACCTCCAGCTCGCCCTCATGATCGAGACCGTCCTGGGCGAGTAGGCACCCGGCTCACTCGACGAGGGCGACGGCGCGGGTGGGGCCGCCGTGCGCGCCGCGGACCTTGAGCGGGAACCCGATGAACGTGAACCGGGTGCCCACCACCTGGTCGAGGTTGGCCAGGTTCTCGTAGTGGGTGATGTGCTCCCGGCGGCACATCATGTGCACCGGATAGGTCTTGCTCGCCGGGTTGTCCGGGGTGGGGCTGTCCACCCCGAAGGTCTTCACCCCCCGCTCGACGATCCACTCCGCCGCCGAGGCGCCCAGCCCCGGGAAGTCGGTCAGGTACCGCTTGTCCCCCGCGAAGCGGTTCCAGGTGGCGGTGTGGAACAGCACGATGTCGCCCCGGCGCACCTCCACCGGCGCGGCGGCCTCGATCCGGTCCAGGTCCTCGGCGGTGATGTCGGTCTGCGGCGCGAACCCGGTCACGTCCAGGCACACCGCCGGCCCGTGGAACAGCTCCAGCGGCATCTGGTCGATGGTCTCCGCGCCCGGCGCCGGATCCAGGTGGGAGAAGGAGTCCACGTGCGTGGGCCCGTTGTCGTTGAGGATGAACCCGGTGGTCTGGAAGGAGAACCCGCCCTCGAACCGCGGCGCGGTCTCCTCGTGCGTGACGTGCTCGAACTGCACCGTCTTCAGGTGCCCGGGATAGACCTTCATCCCCTCGTAGATGTCCTGCGACAGGTCGACGATCCGCATGCGTGCTCCTTCGTGGTCGGGACGGGGACGGGGACGGGGTGCGGGACGGTCGGGACGGGACAGGGACCGCGCGACCGGGTGCGCCGGCGCTCGACGACGACCATGATCACCGGCACCGGGATCGTGCCGGGACCCGTGCCCGGACCACCAGTGGCCCCGCGCACAGGACCGGCCCCGCACGGCTGTGGCCGCGACCAAGGCGCCCGGTCCGCCCGACCCCCGAGGATGTCCACCGCGCCGCCGACACAGGGCCGCCGACACAGGGCCGCCGACACAGGGCCGCCGAGAGGAGCACCCATGCAGACCGTCGACACCACCGGCCGGGTCGCGCCGGACCGGGAGGTCGCCGAGCGGATGGCCCGCGCGGCGGCGGCCTGGCTCGCGTGCCTCGACGCCGAGCAGCGCCGGGCAGCCTCCTGGGCGGCCCCGGGCAGCGACGCCGAGGCCGAGCGGCTGCGCTGGTTCTACACGCCCACCGACCACGGCGGCCTCCCGCTGGGTGGGCAGCGCCCCGCCCAGCAGTCGCGGGCTCTGCAGCTCGTCGCCACGGGCCTGTCCACGGCCGGCTACGTGACGGTGTGCACCGTCATCGGCTGGGAGAACGTGCTCGACCACGTCGAGGGCTTCGAGGTCGACTGGGGGCGGGAACGGGGCCGCGACCCCGGGCTGTACTACCTGCGCGTCTTCGGCGACCCGACCGGTGACGGGCCGTGGGGGTGGCGGTTCGGCGGGCACCACGTCTCGCTGAACAACCTGGTCGTCGACGGCCGCGTGCGGTCGGTCACGCCCTGCTTCCTGGGCGCGGACCCGGCCGGGGCCCCGCTGCTCGGGGGCACGACGCTGCGCCCGCTCGGGGCCACCGAGGACCTGGCCCGGGAGCTGGTGCGCTCGCTGGACCGCGATCAGCTCGCCCGGGCCGTGCTGCTCGACCGCGCTCCGTCGGACATCGTCGGCGGCAACCGCACGCAGGTGCGGGACGGCGACCGGATGCTGCTGCTGGCCGACGTCTGGCGCGGCCGCTTCACCGAGCCCCGGCTGGTCGACCGCATCGCCGGCATGGACGAGCGCGCGGAGGCGGCGTCGGGCTACGACGACGCCGATCACGGCCGGCTGGCGCTCACCTCCCGGCCGAAGGGGCTGCCGGCGTCGGAGCTGGACGACGGGCAGCGCGACCTGTTGCGCCGCCTCGTCGCCGCCCACACCGACCGGGTGCCCGAGGGGCTGGCCGCCGTCCCGGACCCGTCCGAGCTGCACATCGCGTGGGCCGGGCCGACCGAGCCGGGCCGGCCGCACTACTTCCGGCTGCAGGGGCCGCGGTTCCTGGCCGAGTGGGACAACACCCAGCGCGGGGCCAACCACGCGCACTCGGTGTGGCGCGACCCGGGGTCGGACTTCGGCATCGACGTCCTCGCCGCGCACCGGGCGGCCCACCACGCCGGCTGACCGCCGGGGTCAGCGGGCACGGGGTCATCAGGCACGGGGTCAGCGAACGGGGTCAGCGGGGCACGGGTTGCTCAGCGGGGAACCAGGCCGCCGTCCACGGTCACGACCTTGTCGGTCAGATAGCCGTTGGTGAGCACGGCCACCGCCATGTCGGCGATCTCGTCCGGGCGGCCGAGCCGGCCCACCGGGACCGGCATCGGCAGCCCGTCCGCACCGCCCGGCGCCCGGGGCAGCATGCGGGTGGCGGCGACCAGGGCCGGCGCCAGGGTGTTGACGGTCACCCCGTGCCCGGCCACCCGGGGCGCCAGGTGGTGGGTGAGCCCGTGCAAGCCGGCCTTGCTCGCGGCGTAGTGCGGGCCGAGCACGCCGCCGTTGAGCGCCGCCACCGAGGAGACGAACAGGACCCGCCCGAAGGCCCGCTCCACCATGCCCGGCAGCGCCGCCTGCACCAGGAGGAACGGTGCGGTCAGGTTCACCGCGACGGTGTGCTGCCAGAGGTCGAGGTCGACCTCGGCCCAGTCGCGGCGGGTCCCGGTGGCCGCGTTCGCCACCAGGACGTCGGGCGGGCCCAGTTCCTCCGCCGTCCGCCGGACCAGCCGGGCCGGGACGGCGGGGTCGGCCAGGTCTCCCCCGAGGAGAGCCACCCGCCGGCCGGTGCTGGCCACCAGGCCTGCGGCCCGCTCGGCATCCCCGCGGTGCGAGGCGTAGGTGAGCGCCACGTCGGCGCCCGCGCCGGCGAGCCGCAGCGCGATGGCGCCGCCGATGCCCCCGGACGCGCCGGTGACCAGGGCGACGCGACCGGCGAACGGCAGCGGGTCGGACGACGGCACGGGGTCGGGTGACGGCACGGGATCGGGCGACGGCACGGCATCGGGCGGCCGCACGGGATCGGGCGACCGCACGGGATCGGGCGACGGCACGGGATCAGGCACCGGCGGGACCGGGCGCGACGAGGTGCTCGCCGAGGAACCGCACCCCCTGCTCCGCGGCCAGCTCCAGGTGGCTCTTGTCCGTGTACATGACCATGTGCGACGACCGACGCATCACGAACAGCTGTTTCTCGGCCGCGGGGACCAGGTGCAGGTGGCCCCGGACCGTGGTCCCCTCGCTGCTGGACTCGACGTCCTCCGGCACGGTGATCCCTCCTCCTCGGGCGTCACGCCGGCGCGAGCGCCGCCAGGCTGCGGCGCACGCCGTCGACGTAGGACTCCTCCGCCGCCACCGGGTGCGGCACGACGACCACCGTGGCCACGTCCGTGCCGTCCCAGGCGGCCAGTTGGTCGCGGCACCGGGCGGGCGGCCCCACGAGGCAGTACTCGTCGACCAGCCGGTCGGGGATGGCGGCCCGCAGCCGTGCGGGCTCCCCCGCCCGGAACGCCGCGGCGATCGCGGCGGCCTCCGCCTCCCACCCGGCGGCGGCCAGCGCCCGGTTGTAGCTCGGCAGCCCTACCCAGTAGCCGAGGGCGGCCCGCGCGGCGTCCCGCGCGAGCGCCAGGTCGTCGGAGACGAAGGCGTGCACCGCGGCCTCCACCGGGGGTGCGGCACGGCCGGTCCGCTGCCCGGCCCGGGCCGACGCGGCGGTGAGCGCGCCGATGCCGGCCCGCGGGACCAGCCAGGCCATCACGCCGTCGGACACCTCCGCGCCGGCCTCGGCCATCCGCGGCCCGACGGCGGCGGTGTACACCGGCACGGGGTGCTCGGGACGGCGGAAGTCCAGCGTCCGGTCGCGGTAGGACTGCGGCGGCAGGTCGGGGTAGCGCTCCCGCCCGCGGCCGGAGAGGACGGCCTTGACGTCGCGGACGTACGCCGGCAGGTCGACCGAGGGCCGGCCGACGGGCACGCCCAACGCCTCCACGCGCAGCTTGTGTCCCAGCCCCACGCCCAGCACGAACCGCCCGCCGGAGAGGTCGGCGGCGGTGACGGCCATCTGCGCGGCGACCACCGGGTGGCGCAGGTAGCTGATGGCCACGTAGCTGCCGACCCGGACGCGCGTGGTGCCGAGCAGGATCGCCAGGTCGATCGACAGCGTGTCGGTCAGCGACTCGGTGGTGTAGACGGCGGCGTAGCCGTGGTCCTCGGCGCCGCGCCCCAGCGCGACGAAGTCCGCCGTCCGCGCCGGGGCGAAGGTGACGAGTGCGACGCCCAGCTCGGCCACGCCGGCTCCTCCCTCGCCGCGGGCCGACGGCCGGCGTTCCGCGGCGGTCAGCGGGTCACAGCTGCAGGTACTGCTCCATCCAGCTCTGGTCGGCCCGCAGTTCCCGGGCGTCGCCGGAGTGCACGATCACGCCCTGGTCGATGACGTAGACCTGGTCGGCCAGCTCCAGCGCCATCTGGCTGTTCTGCTCGACGAGCAGCACCCCGAGGCCCTCGTCGGCCACGTGGCGCAGCGTGCGCCCGAGGTCGGCGGCGATGTTCGGCGCCAGGCCCTGGGTGATCTCGTCGACGAGCAGCAGCCTCCGGCCGCCGATCAGCGCCCGGCCCACGGCCACCATCTGCTGCTGGCCGCCCGACAGGCGGGAGGCGTCGCGGTCCAGGTGCGCCTCGAGCTGCGGGAAGACCTCCAGCGCGCGGCGCTGGGCGTCCTGCTGCTCACCGCGCGGCAGCCGGGCGCCGATGGCGGCCAGCCGGAAGTTCTCGCGGACGGACAGGCCCGGGAACATCCGCCGGTCCTCCGGCACGTAACCGATGCCGAACTGGGCGACGTCCTCGGCGGGCAGGCCGACGACGTCCCGGCCGTCGCAGCGGACGGAACCGCCGCGCACGCTCACCATGCCCATGATCGACTTCACCGTGGTGGTCTTGCCCGCGCCGTTGCGGCCGAGCAGGGCGACCAGCTCCCCGGGCCGGACGCCCAGCGAGACGCCCTGCAGCACGTGCGCGAGCCCGTAGTACGCCTGCACGTCCTGCAGTTCGAGCAGGGCCGTGCGCGGCGGCGCGGACCCCTCCCGCGGGACGGCGCTCACAGGCTGCCCGTCAGGTAGACCTCTTGCACCCGCGGGTGCGACTTCACCTCGGCCGGCGCCCCCTCGAACAACTTCTCCCCCTGGTGCAGGACGGTGATCCGGTCGGCGATGGAGAGGATGACGTCCATCTTGTGCTCGATCATCAGGATGGTCACGTCCGCGTTGAGCTCCTCCACCAGCTTGACCGTCGCCGCGGTCTCGGTCGGGCTCATCCCCGCCGTCGGCTCGTCGAGCAGGAGCAGCCGGGGCGAGGTGGCCAGCGCGATGGCCAGGTCGAGCCGGCGCTGGTCGCCGTGGGAGAGGTTGCTGGCGATCGTGTCGCGCTCGTGCGCCAGCCCGATCCGCTCCAGCACCTGCTCGGTGTGCCGGACGACGCTCTTGATCCGGTCGGCCGGGCGCCAGAAGACGTAGGAGTGCTCGGCGGCCTGCGCGGCGATGCGCACGTTCTCGAACACCGTCAGCAGCGGGAAGACCGTGGTGATCTGGTAGGACTTGGCCAGCCCCTTGCGGGCGACCTTGGAGTAGGGCATCCCGGTGATGTCCTGGCCGGCGAACCGGACCCGGCCGGCGCTGGGCCGGGTGTGCCCGGTGATGAGGTTGAACAGCGTGGTCTTGCCCGACCCGTTGGGGCCGATGATCGCGTGCAGGCTCCCCTCGGGGATCTCCAGCGACACGTCGTTGACGGCGTGGATGCCGCCGAAGGAGCGGTCGAGCCCCTCGGCCAGCAGGATCGGCTCGCTCATCCCGCCGATCGCCTCCTCCGGAACAGGCCGGGCACCGTCTGCGTCACCAGGCCCCACAGGCCCTGCGGGAAGGCCAGGACGCAGACCATGAAGATCGCCCCGACGATGAGCTGCCACGACGCGTAGTAGCGGCTCAGCGTGCTCTCCAGCACCAGGTACACGACGGCGCCGAGCACCGGGCCGAACAGCGACGAGCGCCCGCCGAGGATCACCATGATCAGCACCACGCCGGACAGCAGCCAGTAGGGCTGCAGCCCGACGAAGTTGTTCAGCATGGCGAACAGGCCACCGGCGAGGCCCGCGACCGTGCCCGCGAGCACGAAGGTGACCAGCTGGACGAGCCGGGTGTTGTAGCCGCAGCCGCGGGCCCGCTCCTCGTTCTCCCGGATGGCCTGCAGCACCCGGCCCATCGGCGACTCGGTGAACAGGATTAGCCCGGCGAAGGTCACCAGGACGACGACGCCGGTGAACAGGAAGAACGTCAGCGGGTCGCGCAGCGCGTTGAGCTCGATGCCGGTGCCCAGTCCTAGCGTCGGGACGGGGATGCCCGCCAGGCCGTCGTCCCCGCCGGTCACGCTGTCCCACTGCAGCGCGATGAAGAACCCGAGCTGGGCGAAGGCCAGCGTGAGCATCGAGAAGTAGACCTCGGTGCGCCGCAGGCACACGGCGCCGACCAGCGTCGACAGCAGCGCCATCGACGCGACCGCGACGAGCAGCGCGAGCCAGACGCTCGTGCTCACGTGCAGCAGCACCAGGCCGGCGGCGTAGCC
This sequence comes from Geodermatophilus sp. YIM 151500, assembly GCF_025716945.1. Classification (GTDB taxonomy): domain Bacteria; phylum Actinomycetota; class Actinomycetes; order Mycobacteriales; family Geodermatophilaceae; genus YIM-151500. The sequence goes on along the minus strand of NZ_JAOVZT010000002.1, from coordinate 490,295 downwards.
ACCCCAGGCGAAGGGCAGGGCGTGCCCGAAGGAGACCAGGCCGCCGTACCCCACCAGCAGGTTCAGCCCGGCCGCCCACAGCCCGTAGATCAGCATGCCGATGGCCAGGCTCGGGTTGGGCACGGTGAACAGCACGATGACGGCCAGCACCAGCAGCAGCCCCAGCTGCCCCCAGGTCCAGCGCGCGGCGCGGGAACCGCGGACGCGCGCCAGCGTCGCCGGCGCGGCTCCCTCGACCGGCGTCCCGTCGGACGACGGCGTCGTGGTCACGTGGGTCACGTCGCCCCCAGCAGGCCGCGCGGACGGAAGGTCATCACGAGGATCATGAGGACGAACGGCACGATGCCGGCGTACACGCTGGCGTACAGCGTGGTCAGCGACACGAGGACGCCGATGAGCAGGCCGGCGGCGACCGCACCCCAGAAGCTGCCCATCCCGCCGACCACGACGACGACGAAGGCGAGGATCAGGATGTCGGCCCCCATCTCCGGGTAGACGCCGGTGATCGGGCCGGTGAGCACGCCCGCGATCCCGGCGACGGCCACGCCGATCGCGAAGACCAGCGTGCGGTAGCGGTCGAACCGCACGCCCAGCGCCCGGATCATCACGTGGTCGCGGATGCCGGCCCGCACGACCAGCCCCACGTCGGTGCGCTGGAGGAACAGCCACAGGCCGCCGACGACCAGGGCCACGACCAGGACGACGAAGAGCAGGTAGGCGGGGATGGGCCGGCCGATGCCCAGCGGCACCTGGAAGTCGAGCAGCTCCGGCGCCCGCACCCGCCGACCCCCGGAGCCGGCGATCATCCGGATGCCCTCGATGAGCACGTAGGTGAGACCGAAGGTGAGCAGCAGGGCGTCGACCTGGTCCCGCCCGTACATCGGCCGGATGATCGTCCGTTCCAGGCCGGCGCCGACGAGCAGCATCACGATCGGCACGACGAGCAGGGCGAGCCAGATGCTGCCCGTCGCCGCGGCCAGGTACGAGGCGACGTAGGCGCCGACCATGTACAGCGCCCCGTGCGAGAAGTTGATGAACTCCAGCAACCCGAAGATCAGGTTCAGGCCGAGCGCGAGCAGGACGAGCAACGCACCGCTGACCAGGCCGAGCAGCAGCTGGGAGACCAGCTGGTCCATCCGCACCTCCCGGGCACGACGATCGGTCCGGCTGACGACAGCAGGCCCCGCGGAGCGGCGGCTCCGCGGGGCGGCGCGACGTCACCCGGCGCGCTGGAACTCCGTCTGGACCTCCTCGCAGGTGGGCGCGTACTCCTCGGTGCCCGGGACGGTCTCGACGACCGCGCGGAGCCCGAACTGCGGGTCGCCGCCCCGGTCGGCCGCCTCCTCGGCCGACAGGCCCTCGAGGATGTAGACCGGCGCGAGGGCCTGGTGGTCGCACTCGCGGACCGTCATCTCGCCCTGGGCCAGGCTGACCTCCCGGCCCGACATGAACTCGCTGAACGCCTCGGGGCTGTCCGCACCCTCCTCGACGCCCTGGGCGATGAGGTGCAGCGCGTTCCACAGGTAGACGCCGTAGCCGCCCGGCGGCCGCCCGTACTCGGTGCGGAACGCCTCGACGTACTCCTGCACGCCGGGGTCGTCGACGTTCCAGTAGAAGGCCGCCATGGCCCAGGTCCCGTCGATGAGGTCGAAGCCCAGCTCCTCGTCGAAGGTGAGGTCCTCGATGCTGATGAACGTCCGGATCCGGTCGGTGAGGCCGAACTGCTCGGCCTGGCGCAGGAAGCTCACCTGGTCGCGGCCGGCTCCCCCGAACACCAGGGCGTCGGCGCCCGAGCCCTCGATCGTCGGGATGTAGGGGTTGAAGTCCGTCGTCCCGAGCGGGAAGTAGGCGGTGCCGACGACGCTGCAGCCCGACTGCTGGGGGATCGCGTTCTTGTACGCCGTCTCCTGCTCGTGGCCGAAGGCGTAGTCCGGCATCAGCAGGAAGACCCGCTGCCCCAGCTGCCCGCAGATGAACGGCGAGCCGGCCTTGATCGCCTGCGACGGCGTGGGCGCCAGGTGGTAGGTCACCTCGGGGTCGTAGTTCGGCGGACGGTTCAGCTGCTCGGTCTGGCAGGTCCCCAGGTACGGCACGCCCGCCTGGGAGGCGATCTGGTTGACCGCCAGCGTGGTCGCGGCGGACACGCAGCCGGTCAGGAAGTCGACCTGCTCCTCCTGGACGAGGGCCTGCGCCTCCCGCAGCGCCACGTCCGGCTTGAGCTGGTCGTCGCGGACGATCAGCTCGATCGGGCGGTCGCCGGCCATGCCGTCGAGCGCCTGGACGGCCAGCTCGGCGCCGGCCCGCTGCTCCTCGCCGAGCTGGACGTAGGCCCCGGTGAGGCCGGTGATGACGCCGACCCGCAGCGGCTCGTCGGAGGCCCCGCCGCCTCCGCCGCCGCCGCCGGCGACGGTCCCCCCGCAGGCGGAGACCAGGAGGGCGGCGCTGGCGACCAGGGCTGCCGTGACCCGCATGTGATCCACCTCTCACCGGAGATCGTTTCCCGGGGACCCTACGAGCGGCACGGTGACCTAGGTCTCATCGCCACCCACACAAAGTCGGCCTGCTGGCTTGTGGATCTCCACAAGCACCCGGGCCCGGCGGTGCGGTTGCATGCGGGATGACCCGTGCGCGCGGCCCGGCTCGCCCCGGGCACCGCCGCCGCACCCCTCTCCCGGGAGCCGAGGACGCATGCAGATCGGCCTGTTCCACTCCGTCCAGTGGCCCGAGGGCAGCGACCAGCGGGACCGCTACGACCAGGCGCTGCGCCAGGCCTGCCGCGCCGACGAGCTCGGCTTCGACTCGCTCTGGCTCACCGAGCACCACTTCAGCCGGCACGGGATCGTCTCCGACAGCCTCGCCGTGCTGGCGCACCTGGCCGCGCGCACCGACCGGGTGCGGTTGGGCACCGCGGTCTCCGTGCTGCCGCTGCACCACCCGCTGCGCTTCGCCGAGACCGCGGCGACGGTCGACCAGCTCAGCGGCGGGCGCCTCGACCTCGGCATCGGCAGCGGCTACCAGCCCGGCGAGTTCCGCGGTTTCGGCGTCGACATCGCCGAGAAGCACGAGCGGTTCGCCGAGGCGCTGGCGGTGCTGGAGCGGGTCTGGACCAGCGAGGGGCCGGTGTCGCACGCCGGCCGGTACTGGTCGTTCGAGGACGCCGCCCCGCAGCCCCGGCCCTTCCAGCGCCCGCACCCGCCGTTCTGGATGGCCACGGCCAGCCCCGAGGGGCTGGCCGCCTGCGCCGCGAAGGACTGGGGCGTGCTCCTGCCCCAGGGCACCTCGCTCACCGTCACCGCCGGCCAGGTCAAGCGCTACGCGGAGGCGCTCGCCGGCGCCGGCGCGGACCCGGACGGGGGGCGGGTCTACCTCGCCCGGGCGACCCACGTGGCCCCGACGGACGAGCAGGCGTGGGCCGAGGCGGAGGACCCGTACAAGGACTTCCTGGGGTACGCCGACAAGCTCCGCCGGGCGACGTCGGCCGGCGCGGCCGAGGGCGGGCGGAGCCCCTTCGACCTGGACGCCGACCTGCGCGACAGCGCGCTGTTCGGCAGCCCGGACACGGTGGTCTCGCGGCTCCGCGACATCCGGGAGCTCGGCATCGAGCGCGTCATGCTCTTCCTGCACCTGGGCGGCCTGCCGCACGAGGCGATCATGTCGTCGCTGGAGCTGATCGGGCGCAAGGTGCTGCCCGCCGTCCGGGAGCTGTAGCCGTGGCGGCTCCCGTGGTCGACGCGCAGGTGCACGTGTGGCTGCCCGAGGCCCCCGACCGGCCGTGGCCGCCGGGCGGCGCCGAGCGGGCGAAGGCGATGCACCGCGCCGAGCCGATCAGCGGCAGCGGGCTGCTGGCCGAGATGCGGGCGGTCGGCGTCGACCGCGCCGTCCTGGTGCCGCCGTTCTTCGAGGGGTACCGCAACGACCACGCCGTCGCCTGCGCGACCGAGGCGCCGGACGCCTTCCGGGTGATGGCCCGCGTCGACCTGCGTACCGGCGACGCCGGGCCGGTGCGGGAGCTGCTGCGCGACCCCGTGGTGGCCGGCGTGCGGCTGGTCTTCCTGCCGGCCGACGCCGGTCGGGTCGACGACCCGGGTGCGGAGTGGTTCTGGGAGTTCGCCGAGCAGGAGGACGTCCCGGTCATGCTGCTGGCGTCGGGCCAGCTCGACGCCCTCGGCGAGCTGGCCCGCCGGCGGCCGGGGCTGCGGCTCGCGGTCGACCACCTGGGGCTGACCGGGGAGCGGACCGACGCCGCCGCGGCGCCCGAGATCGCCACCCTGGCCGGGCTGGCCACCCTGCCCAACGTCTCGGTCAAGCTCACCGCGGCGCCCTGCTACAGCACCGAGCCCTACCCCTATCCGGCGCTGCACCCGCTGCTCCGGCAGCTCTACGACGCGTACGGCCCGGAGCGGCTGTTCTGGGGCTCGGACCTGTCCCGGTTGCGCGGCAGCTACGCCGACCTGGTGCGGCTTTTCCGGGAGGACCTCGACTTCCTCTCCCCCGCCGACGTCGAGGCCGTCATGGGCGGCAGCGTGCTGGCCTGGCTGCGCTGGCCCGCCTGACCACCCGGCCGCCGGTCGGGCCCGGCTCACGGCCGGTCGGGTCGGATCACGCCGAGCCGTCCCCCGGGGCGGCGCCGCCCTCCGGGCGCAGGACGAACAGGCCGTGGTTCTTGTCCGTGCAGTACGCGTAGCCTCGCGCGTCGACCAGGACGTCCTCGAACTGGGTGACCAGCGTCGTGGGCAGCGTCCCGCGCCGCTCCCGGGGGTCCTCGGGCACGAACCAGCCGACCTCCTCGGGGACGTAGGGGTCGGAGATGTCGAAGACCCGCAGCCCGGCGTTGAACCAGGTCATGACGACCCGGTTCCCGGGGGCGGCCAGGTCGGGGTGCCCCTGGGGGTGGTGCTGGTTGTGCGGACCGAACCGACCGCCCTTGGCGTAGTAGCTCGCCGAGGGGGTGCCGGGCTCGGGCCGCGGCAGCGGGAAGGTGGAGATGATCCTCGGCCGCTCGTCGGCGACGTCGACGACGCAGGCGTAGTTCACCGGGTCACCCGTGCCCTCGAGGATCGTCTCGCTGTTCGCCACCACCAGGCCGCGGCCCACGGGTACCGCCGAGTGGCAGCCCAGCACGCTCCCCAGGTCGCCGAAGGACACCCGACCGACGAGCGCCGGCGCCGTCGGGTCGGCCACGTCGAGGATCACCATCCCGACGCGGCCGTAACCCAGGTAGGCCCGCCCGTCGACGACGTAGGCCGGGCCGTGCAGGTAGAAGTCGTGCTCCGGCACCTCCCCGCCGGCCACGTGCTGGCCGGGCCACCACCACCGGCCGATCTCGGTCGGCCGGGTGGGGTCGGCGATGTCCACGACGGCGAGCAGGTGGCCGGCGAAGCCCTCCGGGTTGGCCGTCATCCACACGAGGTCGCCGCCGGCGTAGAAGTTCCGGTGGGTGCCGGTGCCGCCGGTCCGCCAGTGGCCGAGCAGCCGCGGGTCCTCGGGGTCGGTGCCGACGTCCCAGATGTAGGCGCCCTCCTCGAAGGGCAGGCCGGGGTCGACACCCCACCCCTCGTTGGGCTTCTCCAGCGCGGTGACCATTCGCCCGTCGGCCACCTGCACCTGGATGGTCCAGGTGTGCGCGGGCCCCTCGACGAAGCGGCAGAGCCTCGGGGACCGGGGGTCGGTCACGTCGACGATCGACCACCCCCGGTGCCACAGGTGACCGAGGTACAGGTACCAGCGGTCGCCGCGCCGCTGCATCGCCAGCTTGAACCCCGGCCGGCCGTCGAGGTCGTGGTAGCCCACGAACTCGACGGCCCGCTGCTCCAGCACGCCGGGAACGGTCACCCCGCACCCTCCCGACCGGCCGCGCGAGCGCAGGGTCCCGGGCGCCGCGGCATCACGACGCAGGCTGCCGGGAGGCGGCCGGCTGCCGGACGCGCTCCTCGGCACCCCACCACGGCCCGGTCATCCGCACGATCGCGGCGACGACCACGTACACGACGGTGGCGATGATCGCCGAGACGAACATCGGGTGCACCTCGACGTAGGTGCCCGAGGCCAGGCTGTAGACCGTGTAGACCGTCGCAGCGACGATGCTGAGCAGCGAGGCCTCGCGGCTGCAGAAGCGCCGTCCGAGCATGGTGGCGAACACCGACGGGAGCAGCGCCGCGGAGAAGGCGCTGAGGAACGCGATACCGATGAGCGCACCGACGCCCGGGCTCACGCCGTGCAGGAAGATGCCGCCGAAGATGGCGATGACGCCGTAGACGACGGTGATCATGCGGATCCAGCGGACGCTGGCCGCGGGGCTGAACTTGATCCCGCGACCGCGTTCGATGACGTCGCGGAACAGCACGCTCACGCCGGCGACGACGCCCACCTCGACGGTCGACATGGTGGCGGCCAGGATGCCGGCGAGCATCGCCCCGGCGGCGACGGGCGGCAGCTCGGCGATGAACACGCCGAAGGCCTGCTGCGGATCGTCCAGCGTGATGCCCTGACCGCGGATGTACATGCCGGCCAGCGGCATGACGACGGCGAAGGGGACGGCGAGCGCGACGCCGAGCAGCCATCCCTTGCGGGCCTCCGCCGGCGAGCGGGCCGCGGCTCCCCGGTGCCAGTAGGTGCCGCCGAACGCCAGGCAGAACATGAGGAAGAAGAGCCCGAAGGCGCTGCCCGCCGTCCAGCTGAGCCCGGCGAAGTCACCGTGCGGCAGCGGGTTGAAGAAGCCGGACGGCAGCTCGGACAGCGCCCGCGTCCCGTCGCTGCCGAGGACCAGCCACAGCGTGCCCCCGATGAAGGCGAGGGCGAAGAGCACGAACTGGACGAGGTCGGAGAAGACCGTCGCCCACATGCCACCGAGGTAGAGGTAGACCAGGCCGCTGAAACCCAGGATGAGGATGGCCGACTCCGGCGTGATCCCCATGAGTCCCGACAGGATGAGGCTGCCGCCGAGGATGTTCGCCAGCGGCGAGAACAGCAGGCCGAGCGCCAGGGCCAGGCCGGCCACGATCCGCACCCACTTGCCGAAGTTCGCCTCGAACCACTCGGTCATCGTCACGCCGCCGGTGCGGCGGGCGAACGGGGCGATGGTGAACGCGCCGATGACGACGGCGAGGATCCAGCCGGTGATCCACCAGTGGGCCACGTAGCCGCTGGCGTAGCCGATGGCCCCGACGGTCGCGCCGGTCGTGCCCGCGATGATGATCGCGGTCATGCCCATGCCCTGCAGGGGCCAGGACAGCCCGCGCCCGGCGACCATGAAGTCCTCGTCGTCGTCGATCCAGCGCTTGGTCCAGAAGCCCAGGCCGATCATCCCGACCGTGTAGACGACGAGGAAGGTCCACAGCCAGACCGACTGGCTCATGACAGGACCCCCTCCAGGCCGCGCACGACGTCCCGGCCGCGGTCGGTCAGGACCGACCGCGGCCGGATGAAGCCCGTCACGTCGATCAGCCGCAGTTCCCACAGGTGCTGGCGGGTGGCTCCCACGCCCCACTCGCACTCGGCCTGGCGGGGCGGCGGTGCCCCGTCGGCGAGGGCGCGGAGGTAGCGGACGTCGTCGGCCGAGAGCTGCTGGTCGGCCGAGGCAGCCTGGCGCGGATCGACCCCCTCCAGCGCGCACGCCCGGCCCGCGTCGGTCAGCTCGGCCTCGAGCGCGCCCCGGCCATCCTCACCGCGCCGCCGGACGAGGCCCGCCGCCTCGAGGCCGTCCAGGGCCTGCCGCACCTGGTGGCACTGGATGTACAGGCTGTCGCACAGCAGGTCCATGGTGGTCCGGCCGAAGAGCAGGCAGCGGACCACCCGCTCCTCGACGTCGTCCAGTTCCGCGGTCGACCGGCGCACGCGGGTCCTCCTCCGGTTCGGTACGGCTTCCCGTCCCCCGGCGGCCTTCCCTGTGCCGACGGCAACCGGGGTCCCGGGTAGTCAAGGCCGATCCCGCGCCGGGGACCATGTGGTCGTCCACAAAGGCGGGCGGGGCGAACTTGTGCCCGGTCAGGCCTCCGGGACCAGCGGCAGGAGCAGGTGGGGCGCGTCCTCGCCGCCGGTGTGCAGGGTCACCGTCCCGCCGAAGACCTCGCGGGGGCGGTCGGTCGGGTCGTCGTGGATGAAGGCTCCCGACCCCTTCATCACGAACCACCCGACGTTGATCGGCGGGCCGCCGTAGTCGTAGTCCGTCCCGCGCACGGTGAGCGCGATCCGGTACCCGGCCGGGACCACGATGCAGGTGGGCCAGATCTCGACGTCGACGTCGTAGCGCTGGCCCGGCGTGAGCGGCTGCCGCTCGTCGTGCGTGTGGTAGGGGCGGTGGGGCAGCGAGAGCTCGGGGTCGAGCTTGCGGTGGGACGCGCGCAGCCAGCCCTGCCCGACGGGGGTGTGCGGGTCGATGGTGCCGGCGAACAGCACCTCGTCCCCGTCCGGGTCGAACACCCGCAGGACGAGGAAGAGATCGGCGTCGGCCGTGGCCGAGGACAGCGCGATCCGCGCGGCCACGGGACCGGTGATCTCCGTCTCCTGATCCAGCGGCGGGGTGGAGAAGGTCAGCCCGTCGCTGGTGAGCGGCTCGTACGCGGCGCTGCCCGCGGCCGGTGGTTCCGAGGTCAGCGCCATGGTGCTTGCGTCCAGGTAGAACGTCGTCCACCGGGTGCGGGCCAGCGGCCACTCCTGTTCCGCGCGCTCGACGAAGCGCTCGCCGGGGTGGCGGACCTGCAGGAGGACCCGTGGCTGCCGGTCCCAGCCGTTGTCCTCGCCCTTGAGGTAGTGGTCGAAGAACCGCTTCTGCAGCAGCCGCCCGTAGTCGGTGTAGAAGTGCGTCCAGTGCTCGAGGCCGTGCCCCTCGAGCCACTTCTCCGTCGACGCGGCCCGCGTGAACGCCTCGAAGTTGCCGCGGGGGTGCAGTCCCTGCCCGCCCCAGCTGGCGCACGACAGGAACGGGACGGTGACCTTCGACCAGTCCGCGGAGCGGCTCCTGGCGTGCTCGTCGTCCAGCGGGTGCGCGAGCGCCTGCACGCCGAGGTCGACGCGGTTGCGGATCAGCTCGTCGTCGGGCAGCGTCTCGGGGCCGGCCACCGGTTCGCCGGTGTTCGGGTTCCGCGGCGCCCGGTCCCCCACGCCGTGCTGGACGCTGAGGATCTGCTCCGGGTACCAGGTCGCGAAGAAGGTGCTGAGGATCCCGCCGTGGTGGGTCATGTCGCGGTACCAGTCGGCCGCGCCCTCCCACGGGCACATCGCCGCGAGGTGCGGGGGCTGCAGCGACGCCACGTGCCACTGGTTCCAGGCGTAGTAGGAGATGCCGTTCAGGCCGACCTTGCCGTTGCTCCAGGTACGGGTCCCCGCCCACTCGATGCACTCGTAGTGGTCCCGGTTCTCCTGCGGGGACACGGGGTCGAGGAAGCCCGGCGACCGCCCGGACCCGCGACCGTCGACGCGGACGCAGGCGTAGCCGTCCGGCACCCACTTCTCCGGGTCGACCACCTCCCAGCTCTGGTACTTCCCGGTGGACCCGGCCGTGACGTCCGGGTGCTCGGTCACCATCGCCTTCCACTGGTCGGGATAGCCCTCCTGGAAGGAGAGGCCCTTGGCGTAGGGGCCGTAGGTCAGGATCACCGGGAACCGGCCGGGACCCAGGGGGCGGTAGACGTCCGCCCGCAGCACCGTGCCGTCCCCCATCAGGATCGGCTCGTCCCAGTCGATCCGCATGGTCCTGGTGAACTGGGTGGTCTTGCCCATCGACGTCTCCCCTCGGCGGCCGCCGGTCGGGCGCCGACCGTATCGGCGCGCTCGACGGGCGGGACACCGCCGCGGGGACAGCTCGGCGGGACGGCGTTTGTCCCGCTCGACAAGCCTGCGGCGCGACGAGCGGCCCGGCGGCTCAGCCCATGAACCGGCCACCGTTGACGTCGAGCGTGGCCCCCGTGATGAAGCTCGCATCCGGTCCGGCGAGGAAGCACACCGCCGCCGCGACCTCCTCCGGCGTCCCGGTCCGCCGCATCGGGGTCTCCTCGGCGAGCGCCCGGAGGCGTTCGGGGCCCAGACCCGCGACGCGGGGCGAGCGCACCACGCCCGGGGCGACGGCGTTGACCGTCACGCCGTCGCCCGCCACCTCGAGGGCCAGCTGGCGGGTCAGCCCGACGACGGCGGCCTTCGCCGCCGCGTAGGCGTGCGGCGCCTGCCCGAGCGCGGTGCGCGCAGCCATCGAGGCCACGGTGACGATGCGGCCGTAGCGCCGGCGGCGCATGACCGGCACGACGGCCCGGCAGGCCAGGAACGTGCTCGTCAGGTTGGCCTCGAGCTGGGCGTTCCACTCGTCGAGTCCCACCTCGGTGACGGGCCCGACGCCCCGGAACCCCCCGGCGCACGTCACCAGGACGTCGACCCGGCCCCAGCGCTCGACAGCGGCGCCGACGACCCCGGCCACGGCCTGCTCGTCGGTGGCGTCGGCCACGGAGAGCTCGACGTCCCCACTCGTCCCGCGGACGGCGGCGGCGACCTCCGCGAGCCGGTCGGGGTTCCGGTCCAGGAGTGCCACCCGGGTGCCCGAGGCCGCGAGTCGTTCGACGCAGGCCCGGCCGATCCCGGCACCCGCACCGGTGACGAGGGCGACCTGGCCGGGCGGTCCGTCCGTGCCCACCACGGCCCGCCCCGGGCCGCGGGCCACGCTCATCCGAGCGTCTCGTCGAGCCAGGCGGAGACGATGCGGGCCACCTCCGCCTCGTGGCCGGTGTAGAAGTGGTCGCAGTCCCGGAGGATGCGGACGTCGACCGGCCCGCCCGCCGCCTCGGCGAACCGCTCGGCCGGGTACATCTCCGGGTCCTCCTGGTCGCCGCGCAGGTAGAGCACCGGGCAGGAGATGCGTGCGGCGTTGTCGACCAGGACCGGGAGGTTCCTCTCCAGGTCCACGAACGACCCGGCCGTGATGACGTAGAACCACCCGGGCAGGAGCATGAGCTCGTCCGCGCGGCCGGCGTCCACGAGCGCGTGGGCCTGCTGCGAGAGCTCCTCGAGCCGGTCGGCCGCCAGCAACCCGAGTTCCGAGCCGCGCCGGAGCATGCCCGTGCCTCCCATGTGGGCCGACAGGAGGACCAGCGCGGGCGTCTCCGGGTGGCGGGCGACGTGCTCGGCCGCCAGCATCCCGCCGTTGCTGTGGCCGATCACGACCGGCGCGGCGAAGCCCCGCTCCCGCAGCCAGCCGGCGGCCAGCTCGTTGTCCTGGATGGCCTCGGCGGTCGTCTGGTAGGCGTTCCCCTCGGCCACGCGGGTGCGGGCGCTGACCGTGTCGTGGCCGTGGCGGTTGAAGGCCAGCGTGGCGAGCCCGATCCCGGTGAGGTGCGGGGGCAGGAAGCCGGACGCGCCGTAGTAGAAGTTCATGCCGTTGCCGTGCATCAGCAGTGCCGCGCCGCGTGGCCCCGGTGGCGGCGCCTCGTAGAAGAGGCCGTCCAGCGGCGTCCCGGGCGTGGGGATGGCGACGAGTTCGGCAGGCACGGCTCTCCGCAGGTCGACTCCGCCGGACGGCGCGGCCGCGGTCCGGCACGTCCGGGGACGGCCGCGCGGAGCCGCAGGCGGTCGACGACCACCCGGCGCTGATTGACGTCCCCGGCATCCTTCCCTACGTTGTGGCGGACGTCATCGTGCATACGCATGCAAGGCGTCTACGTCCCTCCCCCGCTGACCGGGGAGGGTTGACAGGAGAGCCGGCGGGTCGCTGCCATGACGAGTACGCCTGAGTGGTGCCGCCCTCGCGCGGTGCCCGAGCCCGTCCGGGAGGTCCGCCTCCGCGTCAACGGGGAGAGCCGCACGGTCGTCTGCCGCGGGGACACCCCGCTCCTCTACCTGCTGCGCAACGACCTGGGCCTGCGCGGCTCCCGGTTCGGCTGCGGGCTGGCCCAGTGCGGCGCCTGCATGGTGCTGCTCGACGGGCGCGCGGTGCCCTCGTGCGACCTGCCCGCCTGGGCGGCCGAGGACCACGAGGTCGAGACGGTCGAGGGGCTGGCGCCCGACCCGGTCATGAGCGCGCTGCAGCAGGCGTTCCTCCGGCGGCAGGCCGCCCAGTGCGGCTTCTGCACGTCCGGGATCCTGGTGTCCGCCTGCGCGCACCTCCGGGCCGGCGCCGCGACCGATCCGGTCAGCACGGCCGAGGCGCTGGAACGCAACCTCTGCCGGTGCGGCAGCCACGGCCGGGTGCTGGCCGCCGTGGCCGACGCCGCCGAGGCCCTGCAGGCGGCACGCCGGGCTGAGTGCGGCGCGGACGGTCCGCCGGTAACCGCCCCACGGGCCGATGGTCCACGGGGAGCGCGGTGAGCGGCGAACCGCCCGGTGCCGCGGCGCCGGCACTACCGGGCGGGCTGCCCGCCCAGTACTCCTCCTTCGGCGGCAGCCTGCGCAGCAACCCCCTGCTGTCCCGCTGGCTGCGCTTCGTGCCCGGGGGCCGGGTGCGGGTGCTCGTCGGCAAGGTGGAACTGGGCCAGGGGATCCGCACCGCCCTCGGCCAGATCGCCGCCGAGGAGCTCGACGTGGACTGGTCGAGCATCGAGGTGCTGCCGGCCGGCACCGACAGCAGCCCCGACGAGGCCTTCACCGCGGGCAGCAGATCCGTCATGGACTCGGGCGGCGCGCTGCGGGCGGTGTGCGCGCAGGCGCGCGCCCTCCTGCTCTCCGTGGCCTCCGACCGCTCCGGGATCCCCGCCGCGGAGCTCGGGGTCCGGGACGGCGCCGTCCGCGACCGGGCGGGGACCGAGCACGGCAGCTACTGGACGCTGCTCGGGCCCGGACGGCTGGAGGTCCCCGTGACCGGTGAGGCGCCGGCCAAGGACCCGGCCGACCACACCGTCGTCGGCCGCAGCCTGCCCCGCACCGACCTCCCGGCGAAGCTCACCGGCGCACCCGCGTTCGTGTCCGACCTGGCCCTGCCCGGCCAGCTCTTCGGCCGGGTCGTCCGGCCGCCGTCCCCCGGTGCGTGCCTCCTCGCCGTCGACGACTCGGCGGCCCGGGCGCTGCCCGCCGTGGTGGGTGTGGTGCGGCGCGGCAGCTTCCTCGGCGTGGTCGCCGACCGCGAGGAGGAGGCCGTCCGGGCCGCCGAGCTGCTGCGCGCCTCGGCGACCTGGCGGGAGGAGGACGGCCTCCCCGAGGCTGCGACGTGGCTGCGCGACCTCCCCGGCCGACCGGCGGAGCGCATACCGGTCGTGCGGCACGGCGAGCCGGTGGCGCCGGAGCGGGTGGCGGCGGTCGTCCGGGAGCGCTACGGCCGCCCGCACCTCGCGCACGCCTCGATCGGCCCCGGCTGCGCCCTCGCCCGGTGGGACGACGGCGGGGTCGAGGGCGGGGTCGAGGGCGGGGACGACGGCGGGGTCGAGGGCGGGGTCGAGGTGTGGACGCACAGCCAGGGCGTCTACCCGCTGCGCGAGGCCCTGTCCGCGAGCCTCGACCTCCCCGCCGACCGGATCGTCGTGCACCACGCCGACGGCCCCGGCTGCTACGGGCACAACAGCGCCGACGACGTCGCGTACGACGCGGTGGTGCTGGCGCGGGCCGTCCCGGGACGTCCCGTGCAGGTCCAGTGGTCGCGGGACGACGAGTTCGCGTGGGAGCCCTACGCGCCGGCGATGGTCACCGAGATCACCGTCGGCGTCGACGCGGCGGGCGACCCGCTCAGCTGGGAGCAGCACTGCTGGAGCACCGGGCACGACAGCCGTCCGGGGTTCGCCGGCCAGCCCGGGCTGCTGGGCGGGTGGCACGCCGCCGACGTCCCGGCGGTCGTGGCGAGCGATCCCCCGCTGGCCGTCGGCGGGGGGACCGCCCGCAACGCGGTCCCCCCGTACGCGGTCGACCACGTCGACGTGCAGGCCCACCGCGTCACGGACATGCCGCTGCGGACCTCGGCGCTGCGCGGGCTGGGTGCCACGGTGAACGTCCTCGCCATCGAGTCGATGGTGGACGAGCTCGCCGCCCGCGCGGACGTGGATCCCCTCGAGTACCGGCTGCGCCACCTCCGCGACGAGCGCGGGCGTGCGGTCCTGGAGACGGTCGCGGAGCGCGCCGGCTGGGTGACGCGCTCCACCCCGGACGCCGTGGGATGGGGGCTGGGGTACTCGCGCTACAAGGACGTCTGCGCGTACTGCGCGGTGGTCGCCCGCGTGGAGGCCGTGTCCGACGTGCGCGTGAGCGACCTCTGGATCGCCGTGGACGCCGGCCAGGTGATCAACCCCGACGGGCTGGTCAACCAGGTGGAGGGGGGCGCGATCCAGGCCACCAGTTGGGCGCTCCTGGAGGAGGTCACCTCCGACCGGCGCACCGTCACCAGCCGGGACTGGGAGACCTACCCGGTCCTGCGGTTCGGGCGGACGCCGCGGGTGCACGTGACCCTGCTCCCCCGGCCCGGCGAGCCACCGCTCGGCGCGGGCGAGGTGGCCGGTGGCCCGGTGACCGCCGCGCTGGCGAACGCGGTCGCCGACGCCGTCGGCGTCCGGGTCCGCGAGCTGCCGCTCACACCCGAGCGCATCGCGGCGGTCATCTCGGCGTGACGGCCATCGTGCTGGGCCTGCTCACCGCGGTCCTCTTCGGCTCGGCCGCCTATCTCGGGCCGGTGCTCAGCCGCAGCCACAGCCCGTCCGCGGTGCTGGCGGTGGGCCAGGTGGCCGCGGTGGCCGCCGCCGCGGCGCCGGTGCTCGCCGTGGGGGGTGCCGCTCCCGCGCCGCACTGGCTCCTGCTCGGAGGCCTGGCCGGGGTCGCCAACGGCGTCGCGCTGACCGCCATGTTCGAGGCCGCCCGGTACCTGCGGATCAGCGTCATGGCGCCCATCGGTGCCACCGGGGGTGCGGTGCCGGTGGTCGTGGCGCTGGTCCTCGGCGAGCGTCCCAGCGCCTGGCAGCTGGCCGGCATCCCCCTCGCCATCGTCGGCGTGGTCCTGGTCGCCGCCGGTCAGGGCCGCCGCGCGGCGCCGGTCCGACCGTCCCGGCCGGTCGGTCTCTGGTTGGCCGCGGGGTGGGCGGTCTCCTACGGGTTGTTCCTCAGCCTGTTCGCCGAGGCGGCGGAGGGCGGGGAGGCCTGGGCGGTCCTCACCAGCCGCGCCGCGCTGCTCGGCACGGCCGTCGTGCTGCCCTTGCTCCGGGGCACCAGCCTGCGACTACCCGGCCGGGCGGTCCCGTTGGCGGTGGTCAACGGGCTGCTGATCCTCTCCGGGGTCACCACCTTCGCGCTGGCCACGCAGGTCGGCCTGGTCAGCGTGGTGTCCGTGCTGTCCACGCTGTCGCCGCTGGTGACGGTGGCGCTGGCCGTCGTGCTGCTCCGCGAGCGGCTGGTGGCCAGCCAGCGCGTCGGGCTGGCGGCGGCCCTCTCCGGCGTCGCGCTGCTGGCGGTCGGCTGACGGCCGCCGGTGCGCTCACCCGTCCCCGCGGCCGGGCAGCGGCCCGAAGGCGGGCGGCGGGACGCGCCGCCGGGACGCCGCCTCGTAGGCCGACGCCACCTCCAGCAGGACGTCCTCGCGGCCCGGCTCGCCCCGGAAGACGAGGGAGAAGGGCAGGCCGGGCGCCGGCAGCGTGGTCGCCTCGGCGGACTCGGTCGGCAGGTACTCGGTCCGGTCGTCGCCCAGGACGAAGACGGGGTCGTGGACCGTCCGCACGTACCCCGCGGGCACCAGGACCTCGGTCAGCCCGGCGTTCGGGCCCGAGAAGGACTCCAGGCGCAGGTTCTGCGGCGTCCCGGGCTCGCTCGCGCCCCCGATCCGGCCCGGTGGAAGCGGGGTGTGCAGGCGGACGAGCACGTCGAGGTGGTTCTCCAGGAGCACCATCATGTCCACGCGGCGCAGCAGCTCCCGCAACATCACCCGCTCGTCCACGCCCTGGCGGCCGGTCAGCGGGTTGCGCATGTCGGCGACCTCGGCCCAGTTCCGCCACCAGGCCCGTTGGTCCTCTCCCCAGAACTTGGAGCGGGCGTTGAGGGCGGACCAGTCGGCCAGGGTCTCGGTGCAGCCGCGCTCGGCCCAGTCGGCCGCGCGGCGCGTCAGGTACTGGGCGATGTGGAAGCGGAAGGCCATGGCCAGCTCCTGCTCCTGCACGGTCGCCACGTCCAGGTTCCCCGGCGGCGGGATGCGGCCCTCCACCAGCTGGACGAAGTAGTCGACCGGTTGCAGCGTCCCGGTGCCGAACACCGCGCCGGGTGCGAACTCCGTCGGCACGACGGCCGCGGCGACGTCGGGGAACACCGGCTCCCCGTCCGGCCGCAGCCGGAACAGCAGGTCCGGCATGAGGACCGGCACCAGGCGGGCGAGGGCACGGCGGAAGTCGGTGCCCATGGCCTCGACCTCCGGGTCCCGGGGCCACAGCGGGTCGCCGGACTCGACCAGCGTCGCGCCGAGGTGCCGGCCCAGGACCGATGCGATCTCCGCAACCGCCAGCGGGGGGATCACCGAGGACGCGTGGGCGCCGGGACGGACGACCATGGACTCGCGGATGACGCCGATGCGGACCCCCCGCAGCGACCCCGCGGCACCGGAGCGCCGCGCGTGCACGGCGTAGGGGGTGCCGAGCACCGTGGACCGCGGGACGGTGGTGTACGGATCGCGCGGGTCGTAGTAGCCCTCGACGGGATCCTTCAGCGCATCGAGGACCTTGGCCGCGTCCTCGAGGGTGCGGGCGTGGATGCCGCTGCGGTCGACGTAGATGTCGGCACCGATCGCGCCGCCGTCGAAGCCCAGCATCGCCTTGTGCGGCAGGATGAGCGCCACCGCGTTGTGGTTGGAGGGCCCGCGGCAGGAGGCCCGGGTCTCCTCGCCGAGGCTGCACATGACGAGGTTCGTGCTGACCGACACCGCGGACCCGGAACTGGACCCGAGCGAGGCCGAGCGGGTGGTGTCGTACGGGTTGCCCGGGTTGCCGCCCCAGGTGCTGCGCTGGTAGCCGAGCGTGGAGGGCAGCACCCGGTCCGGCACGTGCCGGCCGCCCGGGTCGCCCACGCGGCCGTTGTACTCGGTGTTGACGGCCTTGGCGTAGATGATCGCCCCCTTGGCGCGCAGCTGCTCCACGAGCACGTGGTCGCGCGCCGGGAAGTCGATGTCGTACCGGGCGTCGGCTCCGCCGGTGGACCGCATGTCCTTGGTGTCGAACGGGTCCTTGAACGAGAACACCACCCCGTACATGGGCATCGCCTCGAGGTCGGGCTCGCGGCCGTGGGTGGCGTCCAGGTGCGCGGCCTGCTCCAGGGCGTCGGGCAGCCGGCGGAAGAGCTCGCACACCGGCGGTGCACCGGGTGGCAGCGGGCCCTCGGAGGGGTGGCGGTCGAAGTCGCCCCGGCAGGTGACCGATCGCTCCCCGCGGACGTTGAGCGTCGCCAGGGCGTTGACCTGCCCGGCGTCCGGGATGCCGACGATCATCCCGAACTGCTGCTGGACCTCGGGATCGGAGGCGGTCGCCTCCATCCGGCCGAACTCCAGCGGCGGCCCCTCGTACCGGTCCAGGTCGGGCAGCAGCGCGGCGGCCGGGACCGTCCCGGTCGGGAAACGGAGCGGACGCCCCGCCCGGACGGCGCCGGTCGCCGGCGGGACCGGAGCGCCGTCCTCGGTCACGAGCATGCTGCAGACGCCGTTGTACGCGCGCGCCCGGTCGAGGTAGTGCTGCACGACCGCGACGCAGGTCGTCTCCCCGGAGCGGATGGCCCGGTGGAGGTCGGCGATCGTCGCCTCCTCGAGCCGGAACCCGGTCCCGTCGGTCATGGTCGGGCCGTCCGCGGCGGTCTCAGCCGCCGACGGCGACCGGCCGCCGGTCGCGCGCCGAACGGGCCAGCGCCTCGGTCAGCTCGACGCTGCGCAGGCCGTCGACGCCGGAGGGGCTCGGCTCCCGGCCGTGCAGGACCGCGTCGGCGAAGTTCTCCACCGTCGCCAGGAAGGCGCCGGTCGACGAGACGGCCCGCTCGGTGGTGCCGTCGCGGCCGATGACGGAGATGCTCCCGGCCAGGTTGGGCCGGGTGACGTTGCGGCCGAGCACGGTCCCCTCCGTCCCGCAGATCGACAGGTTCTGCTGCGGGTTCGGCAGCGACTGGTTCGCGTTGACGTAGGCGAGGGCGCCGTTCTCGAAGCGGAGGAGCGCCAGGGCCAGCGTGTCGACCCGGAACCCGGGCTCCACGTCGACCACGGCCGTGGCCTCCACGACCTCCGAGCCCAGCAGGTAGCGGAGCAGGTCGTAGGCGTGGACCCCGAGGTTGTTCATCACGCCGGCCCCGGCCATCTCCGGATCGGTGCGCCAGTTCTGCGGCAGCATCCGGCCGGGCCCGAGCTCGACCTGCGCCAGCCGCACCGACCCGATCCCGCCGGCGGCCAGCAGGTCCCGGATCTCCCGCATGCCTTCGTGGTTGCGGGTCTGGAAGGTCACCCCGAGGCGCACCCCGGCCGCCGCGCAGGCGGCCACGGCGCGCTCGGCGTCCGCCACCGTCGTCGCGAGGGGCTTGTCGCAGAGCACGTGCTTGCCGGCCTCCGCCGCCGCCACCACCTGGTCGGCGTGCAGGCCGTTCGGGGTGGCGACGTAGACGGCGTCCACGGCGGGGTCCTCGAGCAGCGCGCGGTAGTCGTCGTACGCGGCGGCCGCCCCGTGCCGGCCGGCGAAGTCCTCGGCCTTCGCCGCGTCCCGGCTGACCACGCCGGCGAGCGCGCCGTTGGCCGACGCGGCGATCGCCGGTGCGATCTCGGTGTCGGCGATCCGACCGAGGCCGACGAGGCCCCAGCCGATGCGGTCGTCGTCCGTCATCGGGTCACCGCTCCGGGATGACCGGCAGCAGCAGGTAGGACTGGCGGTCGGGACCGGTGTGCACGGTCACGTCCCCGCCGAAGACCTCGGCGGGACGGTCACGGGGGTCGTCGTGCTTGAAGGGCCCGACCCCGTTCCACACGCCCGCGAGCTTCTCCCCCGTGTCGCTGACGTCGCCGGGGTAGACGTAGTCCCGGCCGCGCACGGTGAGCCCGATGCGGTACCCGGCGGGGACCACGATGCAGGTCGGCCAGATCTCGACGTCCAGCTCGTAGATCTCCCCCGGCGTGAGCGGCTCGATCTCGTCGTGCGTGTGGTACGGCCGGTACGGGAGGGTGAGCTCCTTGTCGAGCTTGCGGTGCGAGGCCCGCAGCCAGCCCTGGGCGACCGGCGTGTGGGGATCGAGCGCGCCGTGGAAGACGACCTCCTTGAGGTCGGGACCGAAGACGCGGACGACGAGGAAGAGGTCGGCGTCCTCGGTCGCCGACGACACGAAGAGCTTGGCCGCGACGGGACCGGTGAGCTCCGTCTCGGCCTCCATCGGCGGGGTGAGGAACGTGGCACCGTCCCCGAAGCCGGCGTAGGTCACCGAGGCGTCGCCGTCCGCGGGGCGGTCGGAGAGGGTGAGCCCGGCAGCGTCGAGGTAGTACTCGGTCCACCGCGTCCGTGCCAGCGGCCATTCGTCCTCGTGCCGCTCGACGAAGCGCTCGCCGGGGTGGCGCACCTGCAGCTGCACGGCGGGCTGGGTGTCCCAGCCGGTGTCCTCGCCCTTCAGGAAGTGCCCGAAGAACTTCTTCTGCAGGGCCACGCCGTAGTCGGTGTAGAACTCCGTCCAGTGCTCGAGACCGTGCACCTCGAGCCACTTCTGCTCGCTGGCCGAGCGGACGAAGCCCTCGAAGTTGCCGCGGGGGTGCAGTCCCTGCCCGCCCCAGTTCGCCGACGACAGCAGCGGCACGCGGACCCTGTTCCAGTCCGGCATGCGCGACTGCCAGTACTCGTCGGTGTCGAGCTTGTGCGCCAAGCAGTCCTCGTAGAAGTCGCGCCGGTTGGCGCCCAACTGCTCCTCGGTCAGCGTCTCCGGGCCGGACACCCAGTCGCCGGTGAGCCGGCTCCGGTAGCCGTTGGCGCCCTTGCCGTTCTGGACGCTCCACACCTGGGCCTCCGACCAGGCCTTGGTGAACCCGTTGCAGAAGATCCCGCCGTGGTGGGCCATGTCCCGGTAGAAGTCGGCCGCCCCCTCCCACGTGCAGATGGCCGCGAGGTGCTCCGGCTGCAGGGCGGCGGTCTGCCACTGGTTCTCGGCGAAGTAGGAGATGCCGTTGAGGCCCACCTTGCCGTTGGACCACGGCTGGACGCCGGCCCAGTCGACGCAGATGGCCAGGTCCTGCGCCTCGCGCAGCGACCAGATGTCGATGACGCCCTCGGACGTACCGGCCCCGCGGCTGTCCACCCGGATCACCACGTAGCCGTCCGGCACCCACTTCTCCGGGTCGACGACCTCCCACACCTGGTACTTGTTGGTCGAGCCGGTCGGCACGTCGGGGTGCTCGGTGCACATGAGGTGCCACTGGAACGCGTAGCCGTCCTCGAAGTGCAGCTGCTTGCCGTAGGGGCCGAGCGTCATGATCACCGGGTAGCGACCCTCGGCCGGCGGGCGGTAGACGTCGGCCCGCAGCACGACGCCGTCGTCCATCACGATCGGCACGTCCCAGTCGATCAGCATGCCGTCGCGCAGCTCGGTCTTCTCCCTGTGGCGCATGGAACTCCTTCGTCGTGGTCGGGGTGCGGGGTGGTCCCGGCGGTCGCCGTTCCTCCTGGGCAGGAGCACGTGCCGCCGGCGGGCGGCAGCGGCTCGGGGCTCAGCCGACTTCTCGCTCGGCCTCGATGACGTCCTGCATGAGCAGGTCCCAGACGTGCGCGGTGACGTCCTGGAAGCGCGCGCTCTTGAGCGTGTCCCGGGTCCGCGGGTGCGGGATGCCGACGTCGATGACCTCGTGGATGTGGCTGGGCCGCCCCTTGAGCACCACGACGCGGTCACCCATGAGCACCGCCTCCTCGATGGAGTGGGTCACGAACAGCATCGCGATGGGCCGGCTCTCCCAGATCCGCAGCAGCTCGAACTGCAGGATCTCCCGGGTCTGGGCGTCGATGGCGCTGAACGGCTCGTCCATGAGCAGCACCTGCGGCTCCACGGCCAGCGCGCGGGCGAGGCCGGCCCGCTGCTGCATGCCACCGGAGAGCTGGTGCGGGAAGGCCTTCTCGAAACCCGACAGCCCGACCAGGTCGATGTACTCCGGCACCACCTGGGCGATGCGTTCCTTGGGCGCCTTCTGCAGCTTCAAACCGTAGGCGACGTTGTTGTAGACGTTCTTCCACGGGAAGAGCCCGAAGTGCTGGAAGACCATGCTCACGCCCGGCGTCGGCCCGTCGACGACCGTGCCGTCGATGCTCACCGACCCCGAGTCCAGGCGGGTCAGCCCGTCGATGCTGCGGAGCAGCGTGGTCTTGCCGCAGCCCGAGGGGCCGACGATCGAGACGATCTCGCGGTCCTGGATGGTCAGGTCGATGCCGTCGAAGACGGTGAGGTCGCCGTAGCGCACGCCGGCGCGGGACACCACCACCCGGGGTCCGCCCGCACCGCCGGGGCCCGGGTCGGCGGGACGGGCGGTCGGGACGGCGCCGGTGCCGGCTGGGGATCGCGTCATCGCGGAACTCCTTGTCGGGTCGTCCGCGGTCAGGCGGACGGGACGAGCGGGAGGAGGAGGTAGGACTGCCGGTCCCCACCGGTGTGGACGGTGACCGTGCCGTCGAAGAGCTCGGCGGGACGGTCCTGGGGGTCGTCGTGCACGAACGGGCCGCAGCCGGTCATGGGGTTCTTCATGTTGGACAGGTGCTCGGCCGGGCCGGGGTAGACGTAGTCCTTGCCGCGGACGTCCAGAGTGATCGTGTAGCCGGCGGGGACGACGAGGCAGGTCGGCCAGATCTCGACGTCGACCTCGTACACCTCGCCCGGCTGGAGCGGCTGGACCTCGTCGTGCGTGTGGTACGGCCGGTACGGAAGGCTCAGCTTGTCGTCGAGCTTGCGGTGCGAGGCCCGCAGCCAACCCTGCGCGACGGGCGTGTGCGGATCCAGCGCGCCGTGGAAGACGACCTCCTCGCCCTCGGGCGAGAACACCCGGACCACCAGGAACAGGTCCGCATCCGCGGTGCTGGACTCGACGAAGAGCTTGGCCGCCAGCGGGCCGGTGACCTCCACCTGCTCCGGCAGCGGGCCCAGGGTGAACGAGGCCCCGTCGCCCGTCGTGTCGTAGGCGACCGACGCCTCCGACGACGGCCGGTCGGTGCTCAGCGAGCCGGCACCGGCGTCGAGGTAGAAGCGGGTCCACTCGGTGCGCTCGAGGGGCCAGGACTGCTCGGGCCGCACCACGAAGGTGCTGTCGACGTGCCGGACGTTCAGCTGCACCGGGGGCTGGTCCGGCCAGCCGTTGTCCTCGCCCTTCAGGAAGTGGTCGAAGAAGCGCAGCTGCAGCTCGCGGCCGTAGTCGGTGTAGAAGTGGCTCCAGTGCTCGAGTCCGTGCATCTCCAGCCACTTCTGCGGCGAGGCCGACCGGACGTACCCCTCGACGTTGCCGCGCAGGTGCAGGCCCTGGCCTCCCCAGTTGCCGGCCGACAGCAGCGGGACGGTGATCTTCTCGAAGTCGGGGGTGCGCTCGGCGTAGAGCTCGTCGTCCAGGGGATGGCGGCGGAACTGCACGTCGAGGTCGGTCAGGTTGGCCGCCCGCTCCTCCTCGGACAGCTTCTCGTCGCCGCAGACCAGCAGGCCCGAGTTGGGGTCGCGGGGACCGTCCTCGCCGCGCCCGTGCTGCACCGTCGTCACCTGCATCGGGATCCAGTTGGACACGAACGTGCACAGGATCCCGCCGTGGTGGCTCATGTCCCGGTACCAGTCCGAGGCGCCCTCCCAGACGCAGATGGCGGCCAGGTGCTCCGGCTGCAGGGCGGCGACCTGCCACTGGTTCATCGCGTAGTAGGAGATGCCGTTCAGGCCGACCTTGCCGTTGGACCACGGCTGGGTGCCGGCCCACTCGATGCAGTCGTGGAAGTCCCGGGTCTCGCGGGCCGACCAGAGGTCCATCTTCCCCGGTGACCGGCCCGCGCCCCGGGAGTCGACCCGGACGCAGACGTAGCCGCGGGGCACCCACTTCTCGGGGTCGACGACCTCCCAGTTCTGGAAGCGGTTGGTGGAGCCGGCGGTCACGTCCGGGTGGTTCCTGGCCATGATCTCCCAGGACGTCTCGTAGCCCTGCTGGAACGGCAGGCCCTTGCCGTAGGGGCCGTAGGTGATGAGCACGGGGTGCCGGCCCTCGCCGGTGGGGCGGTAGACGTCGGCGCGCAGGACGAGCCCGTCGTCCATCTCGATCGGCACGTCCCACTCGACGACGATGTCCTCGGGCGTGGTCTCGCGGTGGTGCGCGCCGGGGGTCTCGAACGGGGCCACAGCAGGTCCTCTCTCGGTCGGGTGCCCGCCGCGGCGGGCCCGGGCGAGCCGGGGTGGGGGGTCGGGGAGGTGGGGATCCGGGGTCGGACGGCGTCGTCCGCCCGCGCTACCGGGGTGCGGTCATCGGCCGTACCAGGGCAGGAAGCGCCGCCGGGCCAGCGTGAGCAGGGCCCGGGCGCCGACGACGAAGAGGGTCAGCAGGATGACGCCGACGAAGGCCTCGTTCTGCTGGAAGCTGCGGGTCTGCTGCAGGATCGAGTAGCCCAGTCCCGGGACCCCGGCGAGGAACTCCACGGCGACCGCGGTGACCAGCGCGCGGGCGATGGCCAGCTGCATGCCGGCGATCAGGTACGGGATCGCGTTGCGCAGGGCGATGCCGAACCAGATGTGGTGCAGGCGCGCCCGGAAGGTGTGCGCGACGTCGAGGTACTCCTTGGGGATGGCCCGCGACCCGTCGGCCGTCGTCACGACGATCGGCAGGAAGGCCGACAGCGCCACGGCGACCAGGCGGGTCTCGCTGGTGTAGCCGAGCCAGATCGTCATCAGGGGCACGACCGCGACCATGGGCAGGGTGTAGAGCCCGCTGACGTACGAGGTGAAGAACCAACGGACGACCTTGATCCGACCCATCGCCAGGCCGAGGACCATGCCGGCGACGGCGCCGATGAGCACGCCGTAGACGACGGCGCCGACCGTCGCCCAGGCGTCCTGCCAGAAGGTCTCCGTCACCAGGACCTCGGGGATGGCCGCCGCGACCGCCGTCGGGCGGGCCACGAACTCCGACCCGAGCAGCCGGGCGGCCGCCTCCCACAGCGCCAGCAGCAGCAATCCCGTTCCGGTGCGGAGCAGCCAGGCCGGTGGCTTGCCGCGCTCCCGCCTGGTCGGTCCGGGCGGCACGGCCTGCGGCGTGCCGGAGGGCTCGGCCGGCAGCGGCACCGCCTCCGTCGCCGAGGAGCCGCTGCCCGCCGGGACGCTCACCGGTCTCCCGGCAGCGGGCTCGCGGGTCCCGGTCCCGGTCCCGGTCCCGGTTCGCTTCGTCATCCGGAGAGCCCCTCCCGCCAGCGCGCGTAGCGCCGTTCGACCGCTCCGCTGGCACCCATCAGGCTCACGGCGATGACGGAGATGACCAGCGTGACCGCGAGTGCCCCCGCGGAGTCGTAGTTGGTGGACGCGCGGATGAGCAGGTCGCCCACACCCGTCGCGTTGAGGAACAGCTCGGCGATGATCGTGCCGACCAGCGCCCCGGCGATCCCCTGCTTGATGCCGGTGATGGCGTACGGGACCGTGTACGGGATCACGACGTCCGCCCACAGCTGCCGCTCGCGCGAGCCGTAGGAGTGGGCGACGTCGAGCAGCCGTCCCGGCACGCTGCGCGCTCCCTCCATCGCGCTGATGAGGATCGGGAAGATCGCCGACAGCACGACGACCAGAACCTTCGCGCGGAAGTCGAAGCCGAGCCCGGCGAGGATGAACGGCACCAGCGTGATCACCGGGATCGCGTACAGGGCGTACACGTACGTCTCGACGGCGGCGGTGACCAGCGGGAACCGGGCGAACACCAGCCCCAGGGGCAGGCCGAGGACGATGGACAAGGCCAGGCCGGTCAGGAAGATCCGGCCCGACGCCCACAGCGCCGAGCCGAGCTCCCCGCTGCTGACCAGCTCCGCCAGTCGCGCCATCGTCTCGGTGAAGCTCGCCAGCAGCGTCCCGGCCTCGATCGCCGCCAGCTGCCACACCACCGCCAGCACGACCAGGCTGAGCGCGTACACCGACCACCGGGCCGGCCTCTCGGTCGCGAACACCCGAACCCCCTCGTCGCGGGCTCTCGGATCAGCTGGTGGACTCGACCAGTTCCATGGCCTCCTCGTAGATGCTCGGGTCGACGAGGTCCTCGTAGGACGGGGCCTGGGCCTCGGTGATCGCGCCGGCGTCGATCTGCTCCTGGACGACGCCCATGATCTTCGTCTCGTCGAGCCCGGACCCCTCGGGCCAGAACTCGAAGTCGAGGAACAGCTCGACGGCCTGCTGGGCGACCTCCACCGGCTGCTTGTTGTACTTCGAGGCGATCTCGGCGAAGCGCTCGGTGTTCTCCGGGTTCCGCACGAACTCGTTGGCGTCGATGTAGGCGGCGGTCAGCCGGACGACGGCCTCCCGGTTCTGCTCGATGTAGTCGGTGGTGGCCACCTGCAGGACGTAGTGCGTGTCCGGGTTGACGTCCTTGACCAGGCTCAGGACCTCCTCGACCTGCACGTCCGTGGTGGACTCGATGAAGGCCTCCTCGTCGTAGTGCAGGTTCCCGACGGTGATCTGCCCCTGCACCAGCGCCTGGATGATCGGCGGGCCGGCGAAGTTGACGAACTCGACGTCGTCGACGGTGAGCCCGCAGGAGCCCAGCATGGTGACCGTCGAGTTGTAGCGGGCCCCGCCCGTCTGGTCGACGCCGATGGTCTGGCCACGGAGGTCCTCGCAGCTGGTGATCGACGGGTCCGTCGTGGCGATGTAGTAGTCGGGCTTGTCCATCCCGACCATGCCCGTGACCGGCGCGCCCTGGGCCACGACGTTCACCAGGCTCGACGTCGACGTGAGCGCGGCGTCGAGCTGGCCGCCGATGACGGCGCGGACCGAGTCCGCCCCGTTGGCGAAGTTCTGGAACTCGACGTCGAGGCCGTACTTCTCGAGGAAGCCCTCCTCGTCGGCCACGTGCATCATCAGGCTGCCGTAGACGACCGGCGTCCCGGCGGTGCCGAACGTCATGGAGATGGTGTCCTCGGTCCCGCCCCCGCCCCCGGAGCCGGACCCCGACGCGGGGTCGTCCCCTCCGCAGGCGGTGGCGAGCAGCAGGACGGCGAGGGACGCGGCGGCGACGCCGGTGCGCCGGCCGATCGGACGGAGAGCCATCGCGGGTTACCTCCGGAGGATCACGGACGTGCTGGGGCAGGAGAAGGTGGGACGGGCGGACCGCTCACGGCCCCGTGTACGTGCCGGCGGGCGCCGGGTTGGTGCGGACAAGCTAGCCAGCGTGTGACGCGCGGCACTGCTGCCCCGTGCACAGAACCCGCGGGCGGCTTTTGGGGACACGCACAAGGACGCCCGCCCGCCGTCCCCCGCACGATCGACGACGGCCTCCGGACCCCGGCAGGCCAGCCAGCGCCGTGCGCGGCCGGGTCCGGCGGACCGCGTCGCGCACGGGCACCTGTCCCCTGCGGGCGACGGCCAGGAGGTCGGCGGATGGGCGAGTTCGACGGCGACCCCCGGGCCGGCCGGGTCCCGCGACCGGACGGCGGAGCGCCGGGGGCTGCGCCGCCCGGCGCCCGACCCGCCGGACCCGCCGGAGGCCCGACGGCGGCCTACCCGGCCCTGCGCCGGCCGATCACGGTGGGCGGCCTCCGGCTGGCCAACCGCCTGGTGATGTCGCCCCTCACCACCTACGGCCTGGCGGACCCCGACGGCGCGTCGAACGCCCGGCACCGCGCCTTCTACGAGCGGCGCGCCGCGAGCGGGCTCGGGATGGTCCGCGTCGAGTCGGCGCTCGTCCACGTCTCCGGCACCTGCTGGCCCCACCACCTCGCCGTCCACCACGACCGGTTCGTCCCCGGCCTGGCCGCCCTGGCCCGGGCGATCAAGCGCCACGGGCCCCCGGCGATCCTCCAGCTGCACCACGGGGGCCGCGTCGCGGTCCCGGCGCTCAGCGGGGTGCCGGCGCTGGCCCCCTCCCCCCTCCCCGCACCGGGGCGTCCCGTACCGACGGAGATGACGCACGAGGACGTCGACACGATGGTCGAGGCCTTCGCCGGCGGCGCCCGGCGGGCCCGGTAGGCCGGCTTCGACGGCGTCGAGCTGCACATGGGGACCGCCTACCTGCTGCTGAGCTTCCTGTCCCCGGCCCAGAACGTCCGCACGGACGAGTACGGCCGCGACTTCGAGGGCCGGATGCGGTTCCCGCTGCGGATCATCGACCGGATCCGGGAGACGGTCGGGGGTGACTTCCCGATCGGCGCGCGCATCGTCGGCTCGGACTACCACGACGGCGGGGTGGACCTGGACTACTGCCGGCGCGTGGCGGTCCGCCTGGAGCAGGCGGGGCTGGCCTACCTGGACGTGTCGGCCGGCGTCGGCCCGCGCGCGGTGAGCGACTCCCCGCTGACCATGGGTGGCGGATCGGCGGTGTTCAGCGACTTCGCCGCGGCGGTGAAGTCGGTCGTGTCCGTGCCGGTCATGTCCGTGGGCCGCTACTACACGATGGCGGCCGCGGAGGCGGCCGTGGCCTCCGGCAAGACCGACGTCGTCGCGCTCGGCCGGGCGCTCGTCGCCGATCCGGAGTTCGTGGTCAAGTCGCTCACCGGCCGGGAGTCCGAGGTCGTCCCGTGCATCGGTTGCCAGGCGTGCCACGGCGGGATCACCACGGCCCTCGGCGTCTCCTGCGTGCTGAACCCCGCGACGGGCCACGAGCTGGAACCCGCGCCGGAGCCCGCCGTCCGGGCCCGCCGGGTCCTCGTCCTCGGCAGCGGCGTGGCCGGGCTCGAGCTCGCCCGGGTCGCCGCGGTGCGCGGCCACGACGTCACCGTCGTCACCGGTGAGCTGCCCTTCGGTGGGTTGCTGGCGCTGCGTGCCCGGGTGCCCGGGGCGGCCGAGGTCGGCGACGGCGTGCGCTGGTTCCGCCGGACGCTGTCCGACCGGGGCGTCCGCGTCGTGCGCGACGCCCCCGCCGGGGAGCACGACGTGACGGTCTCCGCCGTCCCCGGCGCTCGACACCCCCTCCCGGCGGTGGCGGGGAGCAGCGCCGTGGTGGGCGCCGAGGACGTCCTGTCCGGTGGCGCACGGCTCGACGGCTCCGTGGACCGGGTCGCGGTCGTCGGCCCCGGCCTGCTCGCCGGCGAGACCGCGCTGTTCCTCGCGGCCACCGGGCGGCGCGTCACCCTGGTGGCCACCGGCGAGCGGGCGATGGCCGACGCGCACCCGCTGGTCGCCGGCACCACGGCGCACCGGCTCGCCCGCCTCGGGGCGCGGACGGTCACCGGGGCCACGCCGCTCGCTCCCGTCGACGGGCACGCGGAGCCGTTCGACCTCGTGGTCGACGCCATGGGCTGGCGGCCGGCCGAGGGGCCCGGCATCCCGGTCGGTGACGACTGGGACGCCTTCGCGCAGCGGCTGCTGGTGCGGAACGCGACCCGGCTGGCGAGGACGCTGTAGCCCTCCCGGCCCGGCCGCCGGGCCCCTGGTGTCGGTACACGGGTGTCAGTACATGACCAGCCCGGCGGAGACGTTCAGGTCGTCGCCGGTGACCGAGGCCGAGCGCGGGGAGGCCAGCCAGGCGACCGCGTGGGCGACGTCGCCGGCCGGCACCAGCCGCTTCAGCGGCGACCCCTCGGCGAAGTCGGCGCGCGCCTCCTCGACGGTGATCCCGCGCGCCTGCGCCTGCTGCTGCAGCACCCACTCGATGCGCTCGCCCTCGACGCCGCCGGGCGAGACGAGGTTGACCCGGACACCGTGCGGGCCGAGCTCCCAGGCCAGCGTGCGCACCATGCCGATGAGCGCGGTCTTCGACGCGGCGTAGGGCGTCCGGTTGACCAGCGGTCGCTTGCCGGTGACCGAGCCGATGACCACCACCGACCCCGACCGGCGGGCGACCATGCCCGGCAGGAACGCCCGGCAGGCGAGGAACGTGCCGGTGACGTTGACGCGGAAGGTGTCCTCCCACTCCTCGGGGTCGATCTCCCACATCGGCTTGCTCGGCCCGCCGACGCCGCTGTTGTTCACCAGGACGTCGACCCGCCCGAACTCCGCCTCCGCCGCCTCGGCCGCGGCCCGGATCGACGCGGGGTCGCGCAGGTCCATCGGGACGACGAGGGCGCGCCGTCCCCCCGCCCGGACCTGCCCGGCCACCTCCTCCATCGGCCCGGTCGAGCGACCGGTGAGCACCACGTCGGCGCCCTCGGCGGCCAGCCGCAGAGCGATCTCCCGGCCGATCCCGGTGCCGGCTCCGGTCACCGCCGCGACGGCGCCCGCGAGCAGCCCGCCGCCTCCCGCCGCCCCGACCGTCGTCCCGCCCGCCGCGGTCACTTGACCGCCACCGGGTTCATGGGCGAGCCGGCCGCCCCGGTGATGGGCAGCGGCGTCGCGGCGAGGAGGAACTCGTACACACCGTCGGCGGCGCAGTCCTCGCCGAGCGCCTGCAGGTCCCAGATCTCGCCGAACGGGATGCCCATGTGCACCAGGGCGACGATGTGCAGCGGCTGGAACAGGTCGACCTCGTTGGGCCGCACCTCGCAGCCCCACGTGTCCGTGGCGATCGCGGCGATGTCGTGCTCGTGCAGCCACGGCGCGGTGTGCAGCGACAGGCCCGGAGCCGGCCCGCCGTTGTAGTCGCCCCACCGGCCGCGGCGGGTCTCGGTCATGCCGGTGCGGACGACGAGGCAGTCGCCGGTCCGGATCTCGACGCCCTGCGCCTCGGCCGTCGCGTCGAGCTCGTCGGCGGTGATCGCGTAGCCGGGGTCGAGCGTCTCGACGCCGCGGAAGCGCGCCACGTCGAGCAGGACACCGCGCATCACCGCGCTGCTCTGCATCACCTCGATGCCGCAGCGCGCGGCTCCCTTGGCGGTGACCTCCCCGGCGTCGAAGCCGTTGTACATCCGGCCCTTCCAGAAGATGTGCGCCAGGCCGTCCCACTGGCTGCCCGACTGGTTCGGCGTGACCAGCACGTCGTCGGAGAAGCCGAAGCCCTTGGACGGGCCGAAGCCGCCGGGCAGCGGGTCCTGCTTGCCGGCCAGGTAGTCGGTGCCGGTCGCCGTCATCATGTTCAGCGGGTTGGCCCGGAAGGACCCGGTCTGCGGGCCGTTGAGGTCCAGCGGCAGCCCCAGCGAGATGACCTTGCCCTGGCGCACCAGGCCGGCGGCGGCGACCACCTGCTCGGGGCCGACGTGGTTGAGGGCGCCGAGCTCGTCGTCCTCGCCCCACCGCCCCCAGTTGGAGAACCGTTCGATGTAGTCGCGGACGACGGAGTCGCCCTCGAACGGGACGTCGTCGGCCGGAAGGCTGGTCATCGTTCCTCCTCGTCGGGTGGGTGGTGCGGACGTCGGTCGGGCGCGGCCGGGACCCGCGGGCCGCGGCTCACGACACCCTCATGTCGGCGGAGTCGCCCGGCCGGTGCAGCCCGAAGGTGAGCGCCGGGTCGCCGGGCACCCAGTCGTTGCGGAACTGGGCGCCCTCGCCGAGCTCGCGGGTTCGGGCCAGCAGGGCCCGACCCACCTCGAGCCGGGCCGGTTCCCACGCGGCCAGCGCGGCGGGCACGTCGCCGCCCGCGCGCAGCAGCGCGTCGGCCAGCGCCCAGACGTCCTCGGCGCCCTTGGCGGTCGCCGCGGCGGCGTGCGGTCGGACGGCGAACGCCGCGTCCCCCACCAGGCAGGTCCGGCCGAACGCCATGCGCGGCACGTCGACGTCGACCATCACCTGCAGGAACGGGGCCTCGTTCTTCACCACGACCTCGGCGATGGGCGGCGGGAGCGTCGCGGCCGCCGTCGACCGCACCTCCGCGACCACCTCGTCCCGCGCCGCGCCGGGTGGCAGCGAGACGTCCCGCCGCCGGCCCTCCCGGTCGGTGAGCAGCTCGTCGAGCGGGCGGCCCTCGGCCACGTTGCGGTACCAGACGACGTTCATCAACCGCCGCCCCGGCGCCACCCCGCCGTCGTAGTGCGGGATCGGGTAGGTGAGCACGTGCGTGTGCGGCTGCACGTGGTAGGTCAGCGCGTCGTCGAGCGCGGCGAAGGTCTCCGGTGCCAGCTCCCGCTCGTCGACGACCCCGCGCCAGGCCACGTAACCCCCGTAGCCGGGCCGCACCCCGGGGAGCATCGTGCGCCGGACGAAGGAGGAGACGCCGTCGGCGCCGACGAGCAGGTCGGCGGTCGCCGTGCGGCCGTCGGCGAAGGCGACCTCGACCCGGTCGCCGTCGTCCCGCACCCCGGTCGCCTCCGCGCCGAGGTGGTAACGGTCGCGGCCGAAGGTCTGCAGCAGCGTGCCGTAGAGCGTGTTGTACCCGGTGAAGTGGTGCCGCCGGGCGGCCTGCGCCAGCACCGACCCGTCGACGTCCAGGTACCGGTGCCAGGCCGCCGTGGTGCTCACCGCCGACAGGTCGAGCAACCGGTTGTCGAGCAGGTAGCGGACCGTCGCCGGGTGCAGCACGATGCCGACGCCGCGGCCCTCGAGCGGGCTGCGCGAGCGCTCGAAGACGTCGACGTCGCAGCCGATGTCGCGGAGGACGAGCGCGGTGGTCAGCCCGATCAGCGACCCGCCGAGCACCGCCACCCGCGGACGCCGGTCCGCGGGCAGCGTCTCCCGGGCGGTGCCGCCGGCGACCGCGGCGGTCACCCGGCACCCGCCGGGGTGCTCTGGCCGGGTGCGGCCGGGCCGCCGGGTCCCCCCGCAGGTGCGGCGGGTGCGCGGCCGCCGCCGGGGCCGCGTGTAGGGTTCCCGCCGCCCGCCGGGCGCCGGCGGGACGGTGCCGGGCGTCCCGCGAGGCGGCCGCCGGGGGGTGGGAGGCGACGGCGATGGACCCCGACCGCCCCGCTCCGCTGCCCGGCTGGGTGCGGGAGACGGCGTCCGGCGTCGACCTCGACGAGCTCTGCGAGCGGGTGGTGGCCCGCGACATCTCCGTCGCCTTCCCCGACCTGGCCACCGACGGCGGTTTCGCCGAGGCGCTGCGCTCCAGCGTCCGGGAGAACCTGGCGCTCCTGCAGCAGGTGCTCACCGGCCGGTTGCCGCTGGCCGCGGTCCGGCTCGAGCAGCCGCTGGAGTTCGCCCGCGTGCAGGCCGAGCTGCGCGTTCCGCAGACCGCCCTGCAGCGCTCCTACCGGGTGGGCTTCGGCACGATGTGGGAGGCCTGGGCGGCCCGGCTGTGCGCGGTGGCCGCCGAGCGGGACGTTCCCCGCGACGAGGCGCTCCGCGCCCTGGCCGACCTGACCGGCGCGATCCTCGGCTACCAGGACCACGTCGCCTCCCAGGTCGCGGAGAACTACGCGCGGGTCGACGACGCGCTCAGCCGCTCGCGCGCCCACGTCCGGCAGGGCCTGGTCCGCGAGATCCTGCGCGGCGACCCGGCGTCGCTCGCCCCGTCGGACCTGATCACGCTCGACCACGACCTGGCCGCCCACCACGTCGCCGTCCTGCTGCCCCGGATCGCCGAGGGCGCCGCCGGCCAGCTGCTGCTCGGGCTGCGGGCGCGGACGACCGTGCGGCAGAGCCTGGTCCACCCGCTCGACCTGACCCGCACCGCCGTCTGGCTGACCTCGCCCACCGGCTGGTCCGGGGACCTCCTCGACCGCCTGCGCGAGGGGCTGGTCGCCAGCGGCGTCGCAGCATCGGTGAGCGACCCGCACGCGGGGATCGCCGGCTTCCGCGAGGCCTTCCGGCAGGCCGAGGACGTCGAGCGGGTGCGGGTGGCGTGGGGCCCCGCGTCCGCGCCGCGGGTGCTGGCCCACTCCGACGTCGCGC
The DNA here is from genome assembly GCF_025716945.1 of Geodermatophilus sp. YIM 151500. Lineage (GTDB taxonomy): Bacteria > Actinomycetota > Actinomycetes > Mycobacteriales > Geodermatophilaceae > YIM-151500. Next base: position 457,598 of record NZ_JAOVZT010000002.1, on the reverse strand, counting down.
TGGAGATCCTGCTGCTGCGCGACCCCGGGCGGGCCCGGCGTTTCGTGCAGGCCGAGCTGCGCGGCCTGGCCGAGGCGACCCCGGAGGCCGAGCGGCTGCGCGAGACGCTGGAGGCCTCCGCCCGCCTCGGCAGCCACGTCGCGGTGGCCGAGCACCTGGGGCTGCACGAGCACACCGTGCGCAACCGGCTGCACCGCGCCGAGGAGTACCTCGGCCACCCGCTCGCCGACCGGCGCACCGAGGTCCAGGTCGCGCTGCGCCTGCACCGGTTGCTCGCCGGCGCCGCCTGACGGCGCCGGCCGGCCGGCCCCGCCGTCCGGACCGCCGTCCGGACCGCCGTCCGCGGTCACTGCCCGGCCAGGCGCTGCAGGACGCCGTAGACGCAGGCGGTGTCCTCGCCGAGCCGGCCCTGGGCCACGGCGGCGTGGTACAGCACCGCGCTGGCCGCGAACAGCGGTGTCGGGCTGGCCACGCTCGCGGCGAACCCGGCGATCAGCGCGTTGTCCTTCAACATCGTGGCGACGGTGGCGGTGGGCTCGTCGAAGCGGCCGGCCGCCATGAGCGGGCCGCGGACCTGGAGCATCCGGGAGCCACCCGCCCCGTCGCCGACGGCGGCGAGGACCGTGTCCAGGTCGAGCCCGGCGCGCTGGGCCAGCAGCAGGGCCTCCGCCGCGGCGACGTTGTGCACCGCGACCAGCAGGTTGGCCACCAGCTTCATCGTGGTGCCCTGGCCGAAGGCGCCCAGGTCGTGCTGCGCCCGGGTGAAGGCCACCAGCACCGGCAGGGCTCGCTCCTTGGCCTCCGGATCCCCGCTCAGGTAGGCGATGAGGTCTCCGTCGCGGGCCTGCTGGCCGGTGCCGCTCATCGGGCAGTCGAGCAGGGTGGCCCCGAAGGCGGCCGCCCGCCGCCGGCCCTCCTCCTTGGTCTCCGGCGAGAGGGTGCTCGTCTCCACGACGACCAGGCCCGGGCGGGCACCGGCCGCCAGGCCCTGTTCGCCGTCGACCACGGCGAGCAGGGCCGCCGCGCTGGGCAGCGAGGTGACCACCACGTCGGTCGCCGCCGCGACCTCCGCGGGGCTGGCGCACACGCTGCCCCCGCGGGCCTCGTGCTGCGCCCGGCGGCCGGCGTCGACGTCGAAGCCCAGCACCGGGAAGCCGGCGGCGAGCAGGTGCCCGCTCATCGCCGAACCCATCACGCCGAGGCCGACGAAGCCGACCGGCTCCGGGGTGACGACCGGGTCCGGGGTCACGCCGCACCTCCCGACCGCAGGAATCCGCGCAGCGCGGTGGCGAACTGCTCCGGCTGCTCCAGCACGCCGGCGTGCCGGGCCGGCGACAGCCAGACCAGCTGCGCACCGGGGAGCTGCCCGGCGAGCTCGCGCGCGGCGGCGGTGAACGGCGGCGCGTCGTCCTCGCCGCACACCACGAGCGTGGGAGCGGTGATCTGGCCGACGTCGCCGGTGAGGTCGGCGGCCTCCAGCGCGCGGCAGGCCAGGCCGTAGCCGGCCGGGTCCCCGGCGAGGAAGGCCCGGCGGGCCTGCTCGACCACCGGGCCGCCCTCGGCGAGCAGCCCGGCGGTGAACCAGAGGGCGAGCGTCGGGTCGACGAACGGCTCGAGGCCCTCGCGGGGAGCGCGCTCGGCGCGCTCGCGCCACATCTGCCGCATCTGGTCGGGGTAGACCGACACGGCGTCGACGACGACCAGCCGCCGCACCAGGTCCGGTGCCCCGGCCGCCAGCCGCTGGGCGACGAGGCCGCCGAGCGAGACGCCGACCACGTCGGCGGGCACCGCACCGGCCTCGCGCAGCAGCGCCGCGGCCTGGTCGGCGAGGTCCTCGACCGTGTAGGGCTGCCCGGGCACCGGCGTCGCCCCGTGGCCGGGGAAGTCGTAGGTGAGCACCTCGAAGCCGGGCAGCGCCGGGACGACGCCGTCCCAGAAGCGGTGGTCGACGCCCAGCGGGTGCAGCATCAGCACCGGCGGCCCGTCACCGGACCGGTGCAGGACCGGGGCGGGCAGCGCCGGGCCGCTCATGCCCGTCCCCCGGGGGCCGCGGCGCGGAGGTCGGGCAGCGTCGACCCGCCGGGCACCGGCGTCCGGGCGACGTTCATGACCATCGCCAGGGTCGTGTAGTAGCCGGCGGTCACGACGAGCTCGACGATCCCGGCGTCGCCGAGCTCGGCCATCGCCCGGTCGAACGTCGCGTCGGAGACGCCACGGGTCCGGTGCAGCTCGTCCAGCAGGTCCCAGACGGCCGCGGCGGCCGGGTCCATCCCCTCCGGCCGCCGGTCGGCCGCGATCGCGTCGGCGACGGCCGGTTCGAGCCCGGCCTCCAGGGCCAGCGGGTGGTGGAAGGACCACTCGAAGTGCTGGTCCCAGCGGCGGGAGATCCACAGGATGGCCATCTCGAACAGCCGCCGCTCCAGGCCGCCGGCGAAGCGCAGGTGCTCGCCCACCTTCTGCACCCGGGTCATCAGCTCGGGGCTGCGCAGCAGCGGGGCGAACGGTCCGATCACCCCGCCGCGCGGGCCGGAGCTGATCTCGGCGACGGCGTCCCGCTGCGCGGGGGTGAGCTGGTCGTCGGGGGGCAGCGGCAGCCGGTCCGGACCCCCGGCCGCGTTCGCCGGCGGTGCGGTGCCCGTGCGCGCGCCCGCGAGCTCGCTCACGCGTCCTCCGCCCCGGAGCCGCCAGACTTGAGCGCGTCGTTGACCTGGGGCATGACCTTGGTGGCCATCAGCTCCATCGAGCGCCGGGCCAGCTCGGGGTCGACCCAGTCCAGCCCCGCGTAGACCAACTCGCCGAAGTCACCGGTCTGCTCGCGCAGCGCCAGGATCTGCTCGGCCACCGAGTCCGGCGTGCCGGTGATGACCAGGTCGTCGAGGACGCCGTCGAGCGTGACCTCCTCGTCGGGCTGTTCCCGCGAGGTCTTGAACAGCCCCAGCCGGCCGAGCGCCCGCATCTTGCCGAGCATCTTCGTGTAGTAGTACCGGTACGGGCTGTTCTCGTCGGCCCGCCCGTAGGCCTCGGCGACCGATGCGTCGTCGGCGACGAAGACCGTGCGCGCCACGCGCCAGTCGGCCGGCGACGCCGTGCCGCCCACCGATTCCCGGCCCTCCACGTAGTTGGGCCAGTGGGTGGCCACCCACTGCGGCAGCAGGAAGTTCGCCGAGAGCGGGTGGAAGTCGCGCGCCCCCATGGCGGTGACGCCCTTGGAGAAGGGGGCGACCACGGTGCCCACGATCTCCGGCCGCGGCTGCTGCAGCGGCTTGCCGACGATGCCCACGCCGACGTCGCCGTCGTACGTGCTCGCGGTGGTGACCGTGAAGCGCCCGCCGGGCGAGGTGATGTCGTAGGGCGGGTCGAGCTCCCACAGCCGGGTGATGACGTCGATGGCCTCGGCGAAGATCTCGTTGCGGTCCTGGCCGAGGATGCCGATCAGCTCGGCGTCCGAGGGCAGCGCGCCCGGGCTGATGCCGAGGATGAACCGGCCGCCGGAGAGGTGGTCGAACATCGCGCTGTTCACCGCGACCAGGGCCGGGTGCATGTGCGACAGGTTCGTCGTCCCGGTGGCCAGCCTGATCTGCGTGGTCTCGGGGATCAGCGTGGCCAGGAACAGCAGGCTGTTGGTGATGTTCTCGTGGCGGTCGGTGAGGTGCTCCCCGATGAAGGCGTCGTGGAAGGCCAGCCGGTCGGCCAGGATCACCGCCTCCCGGTCCTCGCGCAGCGTGTCCGCCCACGTCCGGCCCTGCGGGTGCATCGGCATGGCGAAGTAGCCCAGTCTCACGGCGATCTCCTCGTCGGCCACCGTCGTCGTCGATCGGTCGGAGGCCAGTCAAGGGCCCGCGGGCGCGCGAGGCAGTGTCGCCGGCCGTGAAGTTGACCTGGCCGCGATGACGGCCTCCGCCATCGCGCGCGGCGGCGGGACGCCGCTTCACTGGACGCCGACGGCACCCGGCCCAGCGCCGGGGCCACCTCGCGGAAGGACGGCCTCCTCGTGACTGCTCCCGGCACGGCCGGTGACCCGCCGGTCGACGCGGCCACGTTCCGCCACGTGGTCGGCCACCTCGCCAGCGGCGTGACGCTGGTGACCACGAGCACCGACCGGGGCCGCTTCGGCATGACCGCGAGCTCGGTGACGTCGCTGTCGCTGGACCCGCCGATGATGCTGGCCTGCCTCAACAAGTCGTCGACGACCTGCGCCGCGGTCTCCTCGGCCGGTGCCTACGCGGTCAACGTCCTGGGCCAGGGGCAGGGGCACCTCGCCCAGCAGTTCGCCTCGCCGGCCCCGGACAAGTTCGCCGGCCTCCGCGTGGCCCGCGGGGTGCTGGGGGTGCCGGTGCTGTCCGACGCCCTGGCGCGCATCGAGTGCGAGGTGGTGGAGGAGGTCGGTGCCGCGACGCACACGATCTTCCTCGGCCGGGTGGTCTCGGCCGAGGCCGACGAGGGCAGCCCGCTGACCTACTTCCGCGGCGGATTCGGCCGCTTCGAGTTCGCCCGCGACGACGAGGTCTACCAGCGGGCGCGGTTGCAGGTGCTGGAGCGGATGTACGCCCCGGACGCCGTGCTGCACCTCGACGACCTCGCCTACTCGCTCGGGGTGGACAAGCCGGCGGCGTTCTACGCCCTGACCCGGCTGACCGCCGACGGGCTGGTCCGCCGCGACCCCGAGCGCGGCTACGTGGTCGTGCCCTTCGACCTGCGGACCTCCGACGAGACGTTCGCGGCCCGCTGCGCGATCGAGCTCGGCGTCATCGACATGGTCGTCGGCCGGGTGCCCGAGGCGGAGGTGGCCGAGCTGCGGCACCGGTTCGAGGCCATGGCGGCGCTGCTGGTCGGCGAACGTTTCGTCGACTTCGACGGCTACCTGGACGCCAACTACGCCTTCCACGAGACGCTGGTCTCGCTGGCCCACAGCGCCCCGCTGACGACGGCGTTCGCCCAGCTGCACATCAAGAGCGTGATGACGCGCAGCTTCGGCGTCACCCCGGTGACCTCGCAGAGCTTCATCGAGGCCCAGCGCGGCATCACCGAGGGCGTCGAGCGCGGGGACGCCGACGCGGCGCGAGCGGCCGTCTACCGCTACACCGAGCTGGCCACGCAGCGGGTGCGGCAGATCCTGGAGCAGACCGGCGGCCGGCTCTGAGCCGCCGTCCGAGCCACCCTCCGGGCCGACCGGGGTCAGACCGCGACCGTCTCCCCGTGCGGACCCCCGGGCGCGGCGCCGCGGGCGGTGATCGCCGCCCGGACCTCCGCCGGGCCGGCCCCGGCGGCCAGCAGCGCCCACAGCAGCAGCCGGGCCTTGCGGCCGTCCAGCCAGCCGGCGGGCACGGCGCCGCGGGCCAGCAGGTCCCGCTCCGAGCCGACGAACCCGTAGGTGCCGGTGAGCACCGGCCCGGCGCCGGTGCGGCTGGCCAGGACCACCGGGCAGCGCGGCGCGACCTCGCCCACGACCTCGGCGGCCGCCGCCGACAGGTGCCCGGCGCCGAAGCCGGCGAGCACGATCCCGTCGTACCCGGCGTCGGCCACGGAACGGAGCAGGTCGCCGCGGTCGCCCAGGTGCGTCTCCAGCAGCGCGACCCGCGGATCGGCGTCCGGCCGCGGCGCCGGCAGCGCCGGCCAGCGCGCCGCCGGGGCGGCGAAGGTGACGCGGCGTTCGTGCACCCTGCCCACCGGGCCGAAGGGGACCGAGGTGAAGGCGTGCGCGGCGACGGTGTCGGTCTTGCGGACCCGCGCGGCCGCGTGCACGTCGTCGTCGAGGACCACGAGGACGCCGCGGTCCCGCGCCGCGGCGTCGGCCGCCACCACCGCGGCGGCCAGCACGTTCGCCGGCCCGTCGGGGCCGGCCGCGGTCGGCGGGCGCATCGCGCCGGTCACCACGAGCGGCTCCGGCCGGTCCCACAGCAGGTCCAGGAGGTAGGCGGTCTCCTCGATGGTGTCGGTGCCCTGGACCACGACGACGCCGTCCACGGGCTGCTCCCGCGCCCACGCCGCCACCGCCGCGACGTCCGGGGGGGTGAGCCAGGCGCCGGGCTCGGTGCGCAGCGTGGTGGCCGTCAGCTCGGCGACCTCGGCGAGCCCGGGCACCGAACGGACCAGGTCGGCCGCCTGCAGCGACGGCGTGACGCCGGCCCCCGCCGAGGCCGCCGTCATCGTGATCGTGCCGCCCAGCGACGCGACCGCCACCCGCGCCGCGCCCGCGCCACCTGCCACCGTGCCCCCGCCTGCGGCCACCGTGCCCGACCTCCCGTCCCGCCGCCGGCCGGTCCGGCGGCGCCCCACCGTACGGCCCACCGCCCGGACACCCCGAGGAGCACCTCCCCATGGCCGACCTGGACCTGCTGATCGCCGGGGGCACCGTCGTCGACCCGACCGGGCGGCGGCGGCTGTCCGTGGGGGTGCGCGACGGCGTCGTCGTCCACGTCGGCCCCGGGACGCCGGCGGCCCGGACCACCGTCGACGCCGCCGGGCTGCTGGTGCTCCCCGGCGGGGTGGACACCCACGTGCACCTCATGGACCCGGGCAGCCCCGAGCGGGAGGACTTCCCGACCGGGACGTCGGCGGCCGCCGCCGCGGGCGTGACCACGATCGTCGAGCACACCCACGGCAGCCCGGTCCGGACGGTCGGCGACCTGCGGGACAAGACCGCCTACCTGCACGACCGGGCCGAGGTGGACTTCGGCCTGGCCGCCCACGCCTGGCCCGGAGCCGCCGCCGAGGTCGAGGCGCTGTGGGCCGCCGGCATCACCTTCTTCAAGGTCTTCACCTGCACCACGCACGGGGTGCCCGGCCACGACGCGGCGCGGCTGCACGAGCACCTCACCGCCTCCGCGCGGGTCGGGGCGGTGAGCCTGCTGCACTGCGAGGACGAGTCGCTCACCGAGGCCGCCGAGGCGCTGCTGCGGGCGTCCGGCCGCGTCGACGGCGGCATCCTCCCCGACTGGCGCAACCGCGACGCGGAGCTGGTGGCCGCCGCCGTCGCCGGCCTGCTCGTGCGCCGCACCGGCGCGCGGGCGACGGTCGCGCACGTCAGCCACCCCGAGGTGGCCGGCTACCTCGCGCAGGAGCGCGCGCGGGGCGCCGGGCTGCAGGCCGAGGGCTGCCCACAGTACTTCCTGCTGCGCGAGGAGGAGGTGCTCGAGGAGGGTGCGCTGCGCAAGTTCACGCCGCCGGCCCGCGCCCGCACCGACGACGACGAGGCGGAGATGTGGCGGCTGCTGCGCAGCGGCGTCCTCACCCACATGTCCAGCGACCACGCGCCCTCGACCCTGGAGCAGAAGCGGGCGGGTGACATCTGGAACGTGCACTTCGGGCTGCCCGGGCTCGACAGCACGATGGCGCTGCTGCTCGACGCCGTCGCCCGCGGGCACCTCTCCCACGAGGACGTCGTCCGGGTCTACTGCGAGCGGCCGGCGCAGATCTACGGCCTGTGGCCGCGCAAGGGCCGGATCGGCGTCGGCGCCGACGCGGACCTCGTCCTCGTCGACCCCGGTGCGCAGCGCACCCTCCGCTCCGAGGACGTGCTCTCGAAGGCCGGCTGGACCCCGTACGCCGGCCGGACGGTGCGCGGACGGGTCGTCCGGACGTACCTGCGCGGAAGGCTCGTGGCCGAGGAGGGCCGCCCGCTCGGCGAGCGGACCGGCCGCTTCGTGCCCGGGCGCGGTGCCGCCCCCCGCTGACCGCGTGGCGCCGGAGCGCGTGGTGCCGGAGCGCCCCGGCCGGGCAGGTCGCCGCCCCGCGCCGTCCGCCGCCGCGTGCGGGGGACGGCACGGTGGTGGGCTTGCCCCGCGGGGCGGCACCACCTAGGGTCGTATGCAGAAGGTCGTTCCTGCATACGGTCCCGCCATGACTCCCCTCGCCCTCAGGAGCACCCATGACGCTCTCGACCCCTCCACCGTCGGTGGTGGAGCTGCCGGTCGCCTCGCTGCCCACCGGCCTGCGGATCGGCGGCGAGCTGCTGCCCGGGCGCGCCGAGCCCATCGACGTGGTCAACCCGGCGACCGGCGTGGTCATCGCCTCGGTCGCCGCCGCCGACGCCGAGGACGTCGATGCGGCGGTGCGCTCGGCGCACGACACGTTCCGCTCCGGCGTGTGGAGCCGCATGGCCATCCACGACCGCGCCCGGTTGATGCACCGCTTCGCCGACGGCATCGAGGCCCGCATGGAGGACCTCTACAAGCTGGAGACGATGAACAACGGCCGGCCGATCACCGAGACCAAGGCGCAGATCACCCGGCTGTCGGAGTGGTACCGGTACAACGCCTCGCTGCTGCTGGCCGACCGCGACGCCGTGGTCCCGCTGCGCGGGGACTACCACGCCTACACCAGCCGCTTCCCGCTGGGTGTGGTGGGCATCCTGGCGCCGTTCAACCACCCGATGATGATCGCGTCGAAGAGCCTGGCGCCGGCGCTGGCCACCGGCAACAGCGTCGTCCTCAAGCCCTCCGAGCAGACGCCGCTCACCGCGATGCTGCTCGCCGACATCGCCGCCGACGCGGGCATCCCGCCGGGCGTGCTCAACGTCGTCAACGGCTACGGCGCCACCGCCGGCGCCGCTCTGACCGAGCACCCGCTGGTCAAGAAGGTGGTGTTCACCGGCGGCACGGAGGTCGGCCGGGCCATCTCGATCGCCGCCGCGCACCGGTTCGCCAAGGCCACCCTGGAGCTCGGCGGCAAGTCGCCGGTGCTCGTCTTCGACGACACCCCGGTCGACACCGCCGCCCGCGGCGCGGCGTTCGCCGGTTTCATCGGCGCCGGGCAGACCTGCATCGCCGGGAGCCGCCTGCTGGTCCAGCGCGGCATCTACGACCAGGTGGTCGACGGGCTCGCCGCCCAGGCGCAGCAGATCCGCATCGGCGACCCGTCGCTGCCCGAGACGCAGCTCGGCCCGGTCATCTCCGAGCGGGCCCGCACGCGGATCCTCGGCCACGTCGAGAGCGGCCTGGCCGAGGGCGCCCGGCTGGTCACCGGCGGCCGGGCCGCCGACGTCCCCGGCTTCCCGGATGGCTTCTTCATCGAGCCGACCGTGCTGGCCGACGTCCGCAACGACATGCAGATCGCGCAGCAGGAAATCTTCGGCCCGGTGGTCGTGGTCATCCCGTTCGACGACGAGGACGAGGCGGTCCGGCTGGCCAACGACTCGCCGTTCGCGCTGGGCTCGGCCATCTGGACCCGCGACGTGGCGCGGGCGCACCGCGTCGCGCAGCAGCTGGAGATGGGCATGGTGTGGGTGAACGACCACCACCGCCTCGACCCGTCGTCGCCGTGGGGCGGGCTCAAGGAGAGCGGCACCGGCCGCGAGGGCGGGTGGGAGTCGTTCCACGACTTCACGCACGTCCGGGCGGTCACCGTCCGCACCGCCGCCGACGACGTCGACTGGTACGGCGGCCGCGCGACGGGACGGCTGAACTGATGGCCGGCTTCGGCATCTCCCCCGTCACCGACGGCGTCGCCGTCGCCGAGCTCGACCGCGGACCCGAGAACCTGTGGACGCTGGCCGACCTGCGCGAGCTGATCGCCTTCCTGGTCGACCCGCCGGCCGACGCGCACGTGCTGCGCATCCGCTCACGCGGCGAGGCGTTCTGCCTCGGCCGCGAGCGCGGGGGGACCAGCACCGCCCCCGGTGCCGTCCGCGGCGAGGCGGAGACGCTGACGACGGTCACCCGCGCGCTGCGCGACACCCGGCTGGTCACCGTGGCCGAGGTGCAGGGCGACGCCGCCGGCTTCGGCGTCGGCGTCGTCGCGGCGTGCGACGTGTCGGTGGCCGTGGCCGACGCGCGGTTCTCCTTCCCGGAGGTCGGCATCGGCCTGGCCCCGGCGCTCGTGCTGGCCTGGCTGCCCCGGGTCGTCGGCCGCCGGCAGGCCTTCTGGCTCACCGCCACCGGCGAGAAGATCAGCGCCGCGCGGGCCCAGGAGCTCGGCCTGCTCAACGGGGTCGTCGCCTCGGCCGAGGAGCTGCGCAAGGACGTCGACGACCGGGTCGCCCAGCTGCGCGCCCGCAGCCCGCGGGTGCACGCCGACATCCGCGACATGCTGCGGGCGTTCGGCGCCGTCGGCGACGACCAGGCGCTGGACATGAGCCTCGACCGGCTCGTGGTCGGCTCGCTGCGCCGCGGGGAGGGGTGAGCGCCGGGTGAGCGGTGGAGCCGCCGGCAGCCGGGTGGCCGAGGGCCTGCGCGACCGGCTGCGGACGGGCGCGCTGCCCCCGGGCACGCTGCTGTCGCAGTCGGAGATCGCGGCGGAGTACGGGGTCAGCCGCATCCCGGTGCGCGACGCGCTGTACCTGCTGTCCGCCGAGGGGCTGGTCGAGCTCGGCCCCGCCGGAGCGGTCGTCGCCGGGCTGTCGATCCGGGAGCTGCAGGAGCTCTACGAGATGCGCGAGGCGATCGAGCCGGTGGTCACCGGCATCGCCGTGCCGAACGTCGGTCGCGCGGAGACCACCCAGATGGCCGCGCTGCTCGACCGGATGGAGAGTGCGGACATCTCACCCGCCGAGTGGCTGGAGGCCAACGCGCAGTTCCACGCGCTGGTCTACACGCGCGCCGACCGGCCGCGGATGGTGGCCCTGACCGAGCAGCTGCGCCGGCAGACCGACCGCTACGTCTACCTGCACCTCGAGGTCATCGGCGACGTCGAGCACCTGCACGAGGAGCACCGGCGCATCCTCGCCGCCGTCCGGCGGGGCGACCCCCGCGAGGTCGCCGACCTCACCCGCCTGCACCTGGAGACCTCGCACGACTTCATCCTGCGGTACCTGCTGCGGACCGCCCCGGCCGACGACGGGGAGGCCGAGAGCGCCGCGGGCTGAGCCGCTCGGCAGCGACGCGACCGCAGGCGCGCGGCCGGGCCCTAGCGGTCGCGGGCGCGCAGCTCCCGGCGCAGCAGCTTGCCCGTGACCGTCTTGGGGAGCTCGTCGAGGACCTCCACCAGACGGGGGTACTTGTAGGCCGCCATGCGCTCCCGGCAGAAGGAGACGAGCTCGTCGGCGGTGGCGGTGCGGCCCGGGCGGAGGCTGACGTAGGCCTTGACCGTCTCGCCGCGGTACTCGTCGGGCACGCCGACCACGGCGGCCTCGCGCACCGCCTCGTGCTCGTACAGCACGTCCTCGACCTCGCGCGGCCAGACCTTGTAGCCGCCGGCGTTGATCTGGTCCTTCTTCCGGTCGACGACGTAGAACCAGCCGCGCTCGTCCATGTAGCCGACGTCGCCGGTGCGCAGCGCGCCGCCGGGCAGCGCCGTCGCGGTCTCCTCGGGCTTGCGCCAGTACCCCGGCACGACCTGGGGGCCCGCCGTGACGATCTCGCCGACCTCGCCGGGCGGCAGGTCGCGGCCCTCGTCGTCGACGATGCGCACCACCGTGTCGAACAGCGGCACCCCGACCGACAGCGCGCCGGAGGCCTCGTCGACCGGGGCGTCGGCGCCGAAGGGGACGGCGTGCGACGGGGAGGTCGTCTCCGTCAGCCCGTAGATGTTGTGGATGTAGTGCCCGAAGGCGGACGCGAAGGCGCGGACGGTGCTCGGCGGGATCGGCGCGCCACCGGACCAGATGCGGGTCAGCGACGACAGCGCCTCGCGGTCGGCGCCGGGCGCGTTCATCAGCGCGATGAACACCGTGATCGCGCCGACCGTGAACGTGGGGCGCTCGGCGCGGATGGTGTCGACGGCCAGCGACGGCTCGAAGCGGTGGAAGAGCACCAGCGGCGCCCCCAGCAGCAGGGCCAGGGTGACGTGCCCGATGAGGCCGGTGATGTGGAACAGCGGGGCGACGCCGAGGATGACGTCGTCCGCTCCGAGGCCGCACCACTCCCGGTACGTCTGGCTGTTGAAGACCACGTTGCCGTGGGTGTTCATCGCACCCTTGGGCGGTCCGGTCGTGCCCGAGGTGTAGGTGAGGAAGGCCGGCTCGTCCGGGCCGAACTCCACCGGCGGCGGCGTCCGCCCCCGGTGGCGCCGCAGCATCCCGGCGAGGTCGACGGTGCCGGGCGGCAGCTCCGGCGGCTCGACGCCGGCGAACGCCCGCGGGTCGTCCCGGCTCTGGTGCTCCCGCTCCGAGGTGGTCAGCACCAGCCGCACGTCCGTGGCCGGGACGACGTCGGAGGCCACGTCGCGCCACAGGCCCTGCAGGCACACCAGCACCCGGGCACCCGAGTCGCCGAGCAGCAGCTGGAGCTCACGCGCGCGGTTCATCGGGTTGATCGAGACCGCGATGCCGCCGGCCTTCCACGTGCCCACCAGCGCGATGACGAACTGGGGCACGTTCTGCAGGTAGAGCGCCACCCGGTCGCCCCGCTCGAAGCCCTCCTCGAGCAGCCCGGCGGCGAAGGCGTCGCTGAGCTCGTCGAGGTCGCGCAGCGTGATGCGCCCGTCGAAGTAGCGGATGGCGTCGCCGTCGGGGTCGCGGGCCACCGACGCCCGGAACATCGCCAGCGCGTCGCGGAACTCCGGGGTCAGGCCGCTCGGCGTGCCCTCGCCGTAGCTGGCCAGCCACGGCCGGCTGTCGTAGGGGGACGCGGTCGCCACCGGGTCACCGTCCGGCCAGTGCGGCGAGCCGGTCGCCGACCTCGGCGGTGCGAAGGGGTGCCTGCCCGTCGCGGGTGGACAGCTCGAAGGCGACGGCCGCCTCGACCTTGCGGGCCTCGTCGCGCCGGCCCATGTGCTCGAGCAGCAGGCCGACCGACAGCACGGCCGCGGTCGGGTCGGCGACGCCCTGGCCGGCGATGTCGGGCGCCGATCCGTGGACCGGCTCGAACATGCTCGGGTTGGTGCCCGACACGTCGAGGTTGCCGCTGGCCGCCAGGCCGATGCCGCCGGTCACCGCGGCGGCGATGTCGGTGACGATGTCACCGAACAGGTTGTCGGTCACGATGACGTCGTACCGGCCGGGGTCGGTGATGAAGAACATCGAGGCCGCGTCGACGTGCTGGTAGCCCACCGTGACCTCGGGGAACTCGGCCGACAGCTCCTCCACCGTCCGGGACCACAGCGACCCGGCGTACGTGAGCACGTTGGTCTTGTGGATGAGCGTCAGGTGCCGGCGCGGCCGGGCGACGGCCCGCTCGAAGGCGTACCGGACGACGCGCTCGACGCCGAAGGCGGTGTTGATGCTGACCTCGGTGGCGACCTCGTGCGGGGTGTCGCGGCGCATCACCCCGCCCGTCCCCGCGTAGAGCCCCTCGGTGCCCTCGCGGATGCAGAGCATGTCCACCTCGCCCGGCTCGGCGAGCGGGCTGGTCGCACCCTCGAACAGCCGGGCCGGCCGCAGGTTGACGTGGTGGTCGAGCTCGAAGCGCAACCGCAGCAGCAGGCCCCGCTCGAGGATCCCGCTCGGCACCCCGGGATCACCGATCGCTCCCAGCAGGATGGCGTCGTGCTGGCGCAGCTCGTCGAGGACCGCGTCGGGCAGCAGCTCCCCGGTCCGCTGCCAGCGGGCGGCGCCGAGGTCGTAGGTCGTGTCCTCCACGTCGGGCGCGATGGCGCGGAGGACCTTCAGCGCCTCCCCCACGACCTCCGGACCGATGCCGTCACCAGGAATCACAGCCAGGCGCATGGGGCGCAACCCTAGGTCAGAAGGGGTTGAGGTCGGCCGCGCGGGCCTCCCGGGCGCCGATCCGGGCGGCGATGTCGCCCAGCAGCTCCGGCGGCACGGGGCTGTCGACGATGACGGCCATGAGCGCCTCACCGCCGCGCGTGGTCCGGCTGACCTGGGCGCCGGCGATGTTGACCGACGCCTCGCCCAGCGCGGCGCCCACGGTGCCGACGACGCCCGGCCGGTCGGTGTAGGTGAAGAACAGCAGGTAGCCGGACGCCTCCAGGTCGATCTCGAAGCCCGCGACCTCGGTGAGCCGGGGGACCTGGTTCTTGCCGTAGAGGGTGCCGGAGACGGTGACCTGGCTGCCGTCGGCCATGGCACCGCGGACGGTGACCAGGTTGCGGTAGGTGGGGCTCTCCAGATCGCTGGTCAGCGCCACCTCGAGGCCGCGCTGCTCGGCGAGCAGCGGTGCGTTGACGTAGGTGACCTGCTCCTCGACGACGTCGGTGAACACGCCGCGCAGCACCGCCAGCGAGAGCACCGAGACGTCGAACTCGGCCAGCTTGCCGCGCACGTCGACGGTGACCGACTGGGCGAGCCCGCCGGCGACCGCGGTGAAGACCCGGCCCAGCTTCTCCGCCAGCGGCAGGCCCGGCCGGACGTCCTCGGCGACGACGCCACCGGCCTGCACGTTGACCGCGTCGGGGACGAACTCGCCCTGCAGCGCCAGCCGCACCGAGGTGGCGACCGCGGTGCCGGCCTTGTCCTGCGCCTCCGTCGTGGAGGCGCCCAGGTGCGGGGTCACGACGGTGTTGGGCAGCTCGAACAGCGGGCTGTCGGTGCACGGCTCGGACTCGTAGACGTCGAGGCCGGCGGCACCGACCTGGCCGGACTTCAGCGCGTCGGCCAGCGCCTGCTCGTCGACCAGCCCGCCGCGCGCGGCGTTGACCAGGATGACGCCGCGCTTGGTCGTGGCCAGCTCGGCGGCGCCGATCATGCCGAGCGTCTCGGGTGTCTTGGGCAGGTGGACGGTGATGAAGTCCGATTCGCGCAGCAGCTCGTCCAGCGGTACCAGCCGGACGCCGAGCTGCGCCGCCCGGCCGGGCTGGATGTAGGGGTCGTAGGCGATCAGGTCGACGCCGAAGCCGGCGAGCCGCTGGGCGACCAGGATGCCGATCCGTCCCAGCCCGATCACGCCGACCGTCTTGTCGACGACCTCGACGCCGGTGAACTTCGACCGCTTCCACTGCCCCTCGCGCAGCGACGCGTCGGCTGCCGGGATGTGCCGGGCGGCGGCCAGCAGCAGCGCGACGGCGTGCTCGGCGGCGCTGACGATGTTCGACGTGGGCGCGTTGACCACCATGACGCCGCGCTCGGTCGCGGCCGCCACGTCGACGTTGTCCAGGCCGATGCCGGCGCGGGCCACGACCCGCAGGTTCGGCGCGGCGGTCAGCGCCTCGGCGTCGATGCGTGTGGCGCTGCGGATGAGCACCGCGGCCGCGTCGGCGAGTGCGGGCAGCAAGGCCGCGCGGTCGGTGCCGTCGACGTGCCGGATCTCCACCTCGTCGCCGAGCACGTCCAGGACGCTCGGCGCGAGTTCTTCGGTGATCAGGACGACGGGCAGGCTCGTGGTCACGGACGGACAGCCTAGGGAGGCCTGGTGAGCGGGCGGGCAGCCGCCCCGACCGGCCCGGGTGACCTCGCCACCCGGACGGGGAGCGCCCGGCTTGCCCCGCCCGTCGCCGCGCGGGAATCCTGGCCCTCGACGCCGCGCGTCCGATCGAACGGCGCCCGCGGCCCGACGGAGGGGACCATGAGCGACGAGCGGGACGACCAGCACCGTCGGGACACCGCCCCGCAGCCGCCGGCGAGCGGCAGCCCGGAGAACAGCACGCCCGGTCCGGCCGGCACGGAGAGCAGCACGCCCGGCCCCGGCCACACGCGGCCCTACGAGTGGCCACCGTCCGGCCAGCAGCAGGCCGACCCGTACGGGCAGAACCAGCCCGGCCAGGGCCGGCCCGGCCAGGGCCGGCCCGGGCAGGGCCAGCCCGGCCAGCCCGGCCAGCCCGGCCAGGGCCAGTACGCGCAGTACCCGCCGGCCCAGTACGACCAGTACCGCCAGGGCCCGTACGCGCAGTACCCGCAGGGCCAGTACGAGCAGCCCGGGCAGGGCCAGCCCGGGCAGTACGGGTACGGGCAGTACGACCCGGGTCAGTACGGCCAGTACGGGCAGGGCCAGTACGGGCAGGGCCAGTACGGCTACCCGGCCGGCTACGGCCCCTACGGCCAGTCCGTCGTGCCGGCCAAGCCCGCGCCGGTCGTCGTCGCCGCCGTCCTCGGCATGGTGTTCGGCGCCCTGGGCGTGCTGGTGTCCCTCGCCGTCGTGCTCGGCGGCGCCGCCCTGTTCGGGCTGGCCGGCGCCCTGCAGGACGGGAGCCTGGGCGAGGACCCCTTCGGCACCGGCGTCGATCCCTTCGCCGGCCTCGGCGCCGACGCGTCGAACGCCTTCGGCGTCGGCCTGCTCGTCGTCGGCCTGCTCGTCGTCGGCTGGACCGTGCTCACGCTGTGGGGTTCGGTGTGGGCGCTGACCGGCCGCAGCCGCGTGCTGCTGCTCGTCGGCGGGTCCATCGCGGTACCGGTCACCCTGCTCGGGCTCCTGGGTGTCGCGACCGACCCGACGACCGGCGGCGGTGCCGCGTTCTTCAGCCTGGTGTTCTTCCTCGCCGCGGTGGCGATCGTCGTCCTGCTCTCGCTGCGGACGTCGGCGCGCTTCTTCGGCGCGCACCGGGCCCGCCGCGCGCTGACGGCGACGACCGGGTTCCCGTCACCCTCCCGGTGACGGGGCCCGGTCGGCTCGCTCAGCCTCGGGCCGCGGTGCCGGTGTAGTCGTCGGACGCCGACACCCAGCTCATCAGGCCGCGCAGCTGCCGGCCGGTCTCCTCGATCGGGTGCGCCTCGGCCTCGGCGCGGCGGCGCTTGAAGTCCGGCGCCCCGGCGTCCTGGTCGGCGATGAACCCCGCGGCCCAGGAGCCGTCCTTGATGCGGGCGAGGACGTCCTTCATCGTCTCCTTGACCCGCGCGTCGATGATCTTCGGCCCGGTGGTGTAGTCGCCGTACTCGGCGGTGTCCGACACCGACCAGCGCTGCTTGGCGATGCCGCCCTCGTACATCAGGTCGACGATGAGCTTGAGCTCGTGCAGGCACTCGAAGTAGGCGATCTCCGGCTGGTAACCGGCCTCGGTGAGGGTCTCGAAACCCGCGGTGACCAGCGCCGACATCCCGCCGCAGAGCACCGCCTGCTCACCGAAGAGGTCGGTCTCGGTCTCCTCGGCGAAGGTGGTCCTGATGACCCCGGCACGGGTGCCGCCGATGCCCTTCGCGTAGGAGAGGGCCAGGGCGAGCGCGGAGCCGCTGGCGTCCTGCTCCACGGCGACCAGGCAGGGCACGCCCTTGCCGTCGCTGAACTCCCGGCGCACGAGGTGGCCCGGACCCTTGGGCGCGACCATGGCCACGTCGACCCCGGCCGGCGGCTTGATGTAGCCGAACCGGATGTTGAAGCCGTGGCCGAAGAACAGCGCGTCGCCGTCCTGCAGGTTGGGCTCCACCGACTCGGCGTACAGGGTCCGCTGCACGTGGTCGGGCGCCAGGATCATGATCAGGTCGGCCTCGGCGGCC
Organism: Geodermatophilus sp. YIM 151500; assembly: GCF_025716945.1. Taxonomy (GTDB): domain Bacteria; phylum Actinomycetota; class Actinomycetes; order Mycobacteriales; family Geodermatophilaceae; genus YIM-151500. Next base: position 440,401 of record NZ_JAOVZT010000002.1, on the reverse strand, counting down.
GCCTCGGCCGGGGTCACGACGCGGAGGCCTTCGGCCTCGGCCTTGGCGCGGCTCTTCGAGCCCTCCGGGAGGCCGACGCGGACGTCGACCCCCGAGTCGCGCAGCGACAGGGCGTGGGCGTGCCCCTGGCTGCCGTAGCCCAGGACGGCGACCGTGCGCCCCTGGACGATCGAGAGGTCGGCGTCGTCGTCGTAGAAGATCTCGGCGGCCATGCTCAGTTCGTTTCCCTTCGGACGGTGAGGTACTGGAACGGCCACCCTTCGGGGGCCCGCGCCGAGCCTGCGAGGCGTGGGGGAAGGGTGGTCCTTCTTCAGGCCGTGCGCTCGACCGGGCGCAAGGTACCGGCGCCGGACATCGCGCGCGGCCCCCGGGCCAGCGCGACGGTGCCCGACTGGGCCATCTCCTTGATGCCGAACGGGGCCAGGACGGCGAGCAGCGCCTGCAGCTTGTCCGGCGTCCCGGTCGCCTCGAGGGTCACCGTGTCGGTGTTGACGTCGACGACCCGGGCGCGGAAGAGCTCCGCCGTCTGCAGCACCTGCGTGCGGTCGGTCAGCGGCGCGCGCACCTTGACCAGGAGCAGCTCGCGCTGCACGGATGCGACGTCGAGCTCGACGATCTTGATGACCTCGATGAGCTTGTTCAGCTGCTTGGTGATCTGCTCCAGCGGCTGGCTCTCCGCGTCGACCACGATCGTCATCCGCGACAGGTCCGGGTTCTCGGTGGGTCCGACGGCCAGCGACTCGATGTTGAAGCCGCGCCGGCTGAACAGTGCCGACACCCGCGCGAGCACCCCGGACTTGTTCTCGACCAGCACCGACAGCGTGTGGCGACTCATGGATGATGTTCCTTTCGCGCTCGGATGGGCCGCGGTGGCCCCGTTCCGGGGGCCCGCCCCGAGCGGAGCGAGGGGTGGGGAGGACGGGGTCCGCTGACAGGAGGTGGGCGGAGGGGTCCTTCTGCTAGACCTGCCCGTCGCCGAAGACCGGGCGGACGTCGCGGGCGGCCAGGATGTCGTCGTTGCTGGCGCCCGCGGCGACCATCGGCCACACCTGGGCGTCGTGGCCGACGACGAAGTCGATGACCACCGGGGCGTCGTCGATGGCCATCGCCTTCTCGATGACCGCGTCGACGTCGTCCTTGTTCTCGCAGCGCAGCCCCACGCAGCCGAGCGCCTCGGCCAGCGCCACGAAATCGGGGATGCGCACCGGCTTGGGCCTGCCCTCGGCGTCCTGCGGGTGCAGCTTCGTGTTGGAGTAGCGCCCCTCGTAGAAGAGGGTCTGCCACTGCCGGACCATCCCGAGGTTGCCGTTGTTGATCACCGCCACCTTGATGGGGATGCCCTCGATGGCGCAGGTGGCCAGCTCCTGGTTGGTCATCTGGAAACAGCCGTCGCCGTCGATGGCCCACACCGTGGCCTCCGGGCGGCCGTATTTGGCGCCCATCGCGGCCGGCACGGCGTAGCCCATCGTGCCCAGGCCGCCGCTGTTGAGCCAGGTGGCCGGCTTCTCGTAGGAGATGAACTGGGCTGCCCACATCTGGTGCTGCCCCACGCCCGCGGCGTAGATCGCGTCGGGTCCGGCGATCGCGCCGAGCCGCTCGATGACGTACTGCGGCGACAGCGAGCCGTCCTCCGGCCAGTCGTAGCCCAGCGGGTAGCGCTGCCGCCAGCTGTCGCACTGCGCCCACCACGCCGACAGGTCCGCCCGGTGACCGGCCTCGTGCTCGGCGCGCAGGGCCGCCACGAGCTGCGTGATCGTCTCCTTGACGTCGCCGACGATCGGCACGTCGGCCTTCCGGTTCTTGCCGATCTCGGCCGGGTCGATGTCGGCGTGCACGACCTGGGCGCCGGGCGCGAAGGTCGACAGCCGGCCGGTGACCCGGTCGTCGAAGCGGGCGCCCAGGGCCACGAGCAGGTCGGCCTTCTGCAGGGCCGTCACCGCCGCCACCGTGCCGTGCATCCCGGGCATGCCCAGGTGCTGGGGGTTGCTGTCGGGGAACGCGCCGCGTGCCATCAGCGTGGTCACCAGCGGCGCACCGGTCAGCTCGGCGAGCTCGGCCAGCTCCTCGGTCGCCCCGGCCTTGATCACCCCGCCGCCCACGTACAGCACCGGCCGGCTCGCTCCGGCGAGCAGCGCCGCGGCCTCGCGCACCTGCTTGCCGTGGGGGCGCGTCGTCGGCTTGTAGCCGGGCAGGTCCATCCGCGGCGGCCAGGCGAAGTCGGTGGTCGCCTGCAGGACGTCCTTGGGGATGTCCACCAGCACCGGCCCGGGCCGGCCGCTGGCCGCGAGGTGGAAGGCCTCGGCGATCCGCTGCGGGATGTCCGCGGCGTCCGTGACCAGGAAGTTGTGCTTGGTGATCGGCATGGTGATGCCGCGGATGTCGGCCTCCTGGAAGGCGTCGGTGCCGATCGCGTGGCTGGGCACCTGCCCGGTGATCGCCACGATCGGCACCGAGTCCATGTAGGCGTCCGCCAGCGGCGTCACCAGGTTGGTGGCACCCGGCCCCGATGTGGCCATGCACACCCCGACCCGCCCGGTGGCCTGCGCGTAGCCGGTGGCCGCGTGCCCGGCGCCCTGCTCGTGGCGGACCAGCACGTGCCGCACGCGCGAGTCGAACAGCGGGTCGTAGGCCGGCAGGATGGCCCCGCCCGGGATGCCGAAGACCACGTCGACCCCGACGGCCTCCAGCGAGCGGACGAGGCTCTGCGCCCCGGTGATGCCCGTCGCCGGCTCGGTGACGCTCCGCGGCGGCTGCTCCGCGGCGCCGACGGAGCCGGCCACCGTCTCGACGCCGGCCAGCGCGGCGGCGGCGTCGCGGGTGGCGGACGGGCTCGGGGTGGTGGTCATCTGGGTCTCTCCCTGGGCGCGGGGGGCGGGCGTTCCGTGGTTTGCGGCCTTCCGGCCAACAAAAAACCCCTCGTGCCGCAGGCACGGAGGGGTGGGCGCGTCGGTCGGGCGACCGGCGCGCTAGACGATTACGAGGAGGCGAGCCCACGGCACGGGGACACTGTGCGCCCTGGCGACGGGCGGCGTCAACCAAGCCGTCCCATGGACTGGGACGCGTCGTCGTCCGCAGTGGGACGGGAGCTCGCGGAGCAGGGCGGCAGCGCGTCCGGGCCGCGAGCGCGTTCCGGGCCCGGAGCGGCGGGCCGTCCGCCGCCGGGGCGAGCCCCCCGGTGCCCGGTCCCGGTCCAGCGGGACCCCACCAGGCCCGGCCACAGCCGGCCGGCGTCGGCGGTGAGCACCACCCGGAGCGTCGCCAGCGGTACCGAGCGGCAGAGCAGGAACCCCTGGGCGGAGCCGCAGCCGACGCCGCCGTCCGGGTGGAGCCCGGCCGGGCGACGCGGCCGACCACCGCCCCGGTCGCGGTCAGCCGCAGACGGCGCCCCGGGCGGCGGAGCTCACCAGCTTGGCGTACTTGCCCAGGACGCCGGTCGTGTAGCGAGGCGCCGGCGGCACCCACCCGGCCCGCCGGCGGGCGAGCTCGACGTCGTCGACGAGCAGGTCCAGCGTGCGCGCCCCGAGGTCGAGCCGGATCGGGTCGCCGTCGCGGACCAGCGCGATCGGCCCGCCCTCGGTGGCCTCCGGGGCGACGTGGCCGATGCACAGACCGGTGGTGCCGCCGGAGAAGCGGCCGTCGGTGATCAGCAGCACGTCCTTGCCCAGCCCGGCGCCCTTGATCGCGCCCGTCACCGCGAGCATCTCGCGCATGCCGGGTCCGCCCTTGGGTCCCTCGTACCGGATCACCACGACGTCCCCGGTGCGCAGCGTGCCCTCGGTGACGGCGTCCATCGCCCCCTGCTCGCCGTCGAAGACACGGGCGGTGCCCTCGAAGACGTCGGTGTCGAAGCCGGCGGACTTGACGACGGCGCCGTCCGGCGCGAGCGAGCCGCGCAGGATCGTCAGCCCGCCGGTGCGGTGGATGGGCTGGTTCATCGCGTGGATGATCGCGCCGTCGGGGTCCGGCGGGGCGATCTCGGCGAGGTTCTCGGCCATCGTCCTGCCGGTGACGGTCAGCGCCTCGCCGTGCAGCAGGCCGGCGTCGAGCAGGGCGCGCAGGACCACCGGGACGCCGCCGATCCGGTCGACGTCGGTCATCACGTACCGGCCGAACGGCTTGACGTCGGCCAGGTGCGGCGTGCGGTCGCCGATCCGGTTGAAGTCCTCGAGCGTCAGGTCCACCCCCGCCTCGTGCGCGATGGCCATCAGGTGCAGGACGGCGTTGGTGGAGCCGCCGAGGGCCATGCACACGGTGATCGCGTTCTCGAACGCCTCGCGGGTCATGATCTGCCGGGCGGTGATGCCCTGGCGCAGCAGGTTGACCACGGCCTCGCCGGAGGCGACCGCCACGGCGTCGCGGCGGCTGTCGACGGCCGGCGGCGCGGCGCTGCCGGGCAGCGCCATGCCGAGCGCCTCGGCCACGCTGGCCATCGTGTTGGCGGTGTACATGCCGCCGCAGGAGCCCATGCCCGGGCAGGCGTTGCGCTCGATCTCGCCGAGCTCGGCCTCGGTGATCTTCCCGGCGGCGCAGGCGCCGACGCCCTCGAAGACGTCGATGAGGGTGAGGTCCTTGTCGCCCAGCTTCCCCGGCAGCGTGGAGCCGGAGTAGACGAACACGCTGGCCAGGTCGAGCCGCGCGGCGGCCATGAGCATGCCGGGCAGCGACTTGTCGCAGCCGGCGAGCAGCACGGTGCCGTCGAGCCGCTCGGCGAACACGACCGTCTCCACCGAGTCGGCGATCACCTCGCGGCTGACGAGCGAGGCGCGCATGCCCTCGTGCCCCATCGAGATCCCGTCGGAGACGGAGATGGTGCCGAACTCCAGCGGGTAGCCGCCGGCGGCGTGCACCCCTTCCTTGGCCCGCTTGGCCAGCCGGTCGAGGGAGAGGTTGCAGGGCGTGATCTCGTTCCAGGAGGAGGCCACGCCGATCTGCGGCTTCTCCCAGTCGTCGTCGCCCATGCCCACCGCGCGCAGCATCGCGCGGGCCGGCGCCCGGGTGATCCCGTCGGTCACCTCGTGGCTGCGCGGCTTGATCGAGCGGGTGCCGCTGCTGGTGGGTCGGTCCTCGACGGTGGTCACGAGCGGCGATGGTAGGCGCGCGCCCGCGGGCGCCGGGGCCCGGGCGCCCTGGGACCATCGGGAGCCATGGCCACCCCCGTCCGGCTGCGGATGAGCCGCACCGTGCTCGCGCCCGTGGTCGTGTTCGCCCTGGCGCTGCTGCCGGTGGCGCTGGCCTCGCCGTGGGCGGCGCCGGTCCTGGTCGTGCCGGTCGTGCTGGCGGCCGGGCTGCTGCGCATCGGGGCCGACGTCGACGACGGCGGGGTCACCGTCCGGTCCCTGGTCGGGAAGCGGCACCTGGCGTGGACCGAGGTGTCCGGCATCCGGGTCGGCCCGCGCACCGACCTGTGGCTGGTCACCACGCGCGGCACCGAGGTGCGGCTGCCGGTGCTGCGCGCGCGGGACCTGCCCCTGCTGTCCGCGGCGTCCGGTGGCCACCTCAGCGTCCCGGCACCGCCCGGCCGCCGTGCCGATCAGTAGTCCCCGACCAGGTTGACCAAGGGCTCCCCGTCCAGGATCCGGCGCACCTGGTCGGCGACCGCGGCCGCCCCGCGTTCCACGGTGCCGGGGATCTCGCCGCCCACGTGCGGGGTGAGCAGCAGGCCGGGCGCCGACCAGAGCGGGTGGCCGGGCGGCAGCGGCTCGGGGTCGGTGACGTCGAGGGCGGCCCGCAGCCGGCCGGCGACCAGCTCGGCGAGCAGCGCGTCGGTGCGGACGACCACTCCGCGGGCCGCGTTGACCAGCAGCGCGTCGTCGTGCATCGCCGCGAGGAACGCCGCGTCGACGAGGCCGGTCGTCTCCGGGGTGACCGGGACGACGAGGACCACGACGTCGGCGTCCGGCAGCAGCCGCGGCAGCTCGTCGGTTCCCCGCACGCCTTCGCGGGCGGTGCGCGCCACGTAGGTGACCCGCGCACCGAACGGGTCGAGCATCCGCCCGACCGTGCGGCCGATGTCGCCGGCGCCGACGACCAGCACCCGCGCGCCGAACAGGGTGTGCTCGGTGCGGAACGACCACCGGCCGGCGTCCTGCTCGCGCGTGAAGAAGGGGATCCCCCGCTGCGCCGCGAGGGTCGCGGCCAGGACCCACTCCGCGGTCGAGGGGGTGTGGGCACCCCGCGCATTGCACAGCAGCACCCCCTCGGGCAGCCGGCCGACGAAGCGCTCCGCGCCCGCGCTGAGGAGCTGCACCAGGCGCAGCCGCGGCAGGCCCTCGAGGAAGCCGTTGGTGGGCAACCGGGCGCCGCCGGCGCGCGGCACCCAGACCTGCGCCCGCGCCGCCTCGCCGGACGGCGGGCCGTCGTCGGGGTCGACCCGGTGCGCGCGCACCCGCGGGGACACCGCCTCGACGGCGTCGCCGATCTCAGTCGCCGGGACCAGGACGTGCAGGGTCTCGTCGGGGCCGAGGAACGGGGCGTCTGCGGCGGGCACGTCGCCGACCCTAGGACCCGCGACGCCGTCGGCCGTCCCGCTCCCGGCGCGGCCGGTCCCCGCGCCCGTACCGTGGACGCCGTGGAGCGGCGGACGTCGGTGCGGGGCCCCCGGCGGCTCCTCCTCGCCGCCCTCGTCCTCGTCGTCTCCGGCGGCCTGCTGGCCGGCTGCGCCGACGACGGCGGGTACGAACCGCAAGGCCCCTTCCGCCCGTTGCCGGAGGGACCGCCGCCGCGGCTCGCCCCGCCGTCGGAGCCGCCGGCCCCACCGCCCCAGGCGCCGGCGTCGCCGGGCTCCGGGGAGGAGGCCGGCGATCCCAACGTGGTCGCCACCGACCTCGTCGTCCCCACCGGACTGGTGGTGCTGCCCGACGGCAGCGCCATCGTCGGCGAGCGGGAGACCGGCCGGCTGCTGCAGGTCTTCCCCGACCGCTCACCGGCCCGGGAGCTGATGACCGTCCCGGGCATCGACACCGCCGGCGACGGGGGGCTGCTCGGGCTGGCCCTCTCCCCCACCTTCGTCGAGGACGGCCTGCTCTACGCCTACGTGTCGACGGCGACCGACAACCGCGTCGTCCGCTTCCCGCTCGGCGGCACGCCCAACCCCGTGCTCACCGGCATCCCGCGCGGCGAGGTGCACAACGGGGGTGGGCTGATGTTCGGCGCCGACGGCGACCTCTTCGTCGGCACCGGCGACGCCGGCAACCCGGCCCTGGCCCAGGACCCGGCATCGCTGGCCGGCAAGGTCCTGCACATCGACGTGTTCGGCCGCCCGGTCGGCGACGGCCCCGTCTTCAGCACCGGGCACGAGGACGTGACCGCCCTGTGCGCGGGTGGCGAGGAGGAGGCGCTGCTCGCCGCCGGGTCCGACGAGCTCAACGCCGTGGTGGAGGGCAGCGACCACGGCTGGCCGACCGCGGGACCGGACACCGTCCGGCCGGTGGTCGACTTCCCCGCGCCCGAGGCCGGCCTCGGCGGCTGCACCGTCGCCGGGCTCACCGTCTTCCTCGGCTCGCTCACCGGCGAGCGGGTGCAGATCGTCGACCTGGACGGCGCGGGCGGGCTGGTCGACGAGCCGCAGGAGATCCTCGCCGGCAGGTACGGCCGGCTGCGCACCGTCGTCCTCGACCCCAGCGGCGGGTTGTGGATCACCACGTCCAACCGGGACGGCGTGGGCACGCCCGAGGACGACGACGACCGGGTGCTGCGCATCGTCCCCCCGACCGCCGAGGGCAACTCCCCGTTGTGAGGGGACGGCAGGTGGCCGCGGTGCGATCCGAGGATCGCCATGTCACAGCACGCGCTGCTCGAGCATCCGCCTGACCGTGGCCGCGTCGGCCTTGCCGCGCGTGGCCTTCATGACCGCGCCGACGAGCGCGCCGAGCGCCTGCACCTTGCCGCCGCGGACCTTCTCGACGACGTCCGGCGCGCCGGCGATCGCGGCCTCGACCGCGGCGACCAGCTCGTCGGACTCCCCCATCACGGCCAGGCCGCGGGCCTGCACGACCTGGGCCGGGTCGCCCTCCCCGGCCAGCACCCCGTCGAGCGCCTGCCGGGCGAGCTGGTCGTTGACGGTGCCCTCGGCGACCAGCCGGGTCAGCTCGGCCACCTGGCGCGGGCTGATGGCCAGCCCGGCGAGCTCGACCCCGGCGTCGTTGGCCCGACGGGCCAGCTCGCCCAGCCACCACTTGCGGGCGTCACCGGGCGTGGCGCCGGCGGCGACGGTCTCGTCGACCAGGCCGAGGGCGCCGGCGTTGGCGATCCACGACATCTCCGTCGGCGACAGGCCCCACTCCTGGCGCAGCCGCGCCCGGCGGGCGGCCGGCAGCTCGGGCAGCGCGGCGGCCAGCTTCTCCACCCATTCCGGGTCCGGGGAGATCGGCACCAGGTCGGGCTCGGGGAAGTACCGGTAGTCGGTCGCCTCCTCCTTGCTCCGACCGGCGGAGGTGGTCCCGGTGTCCTCGTGGAAGTGCCGGGTCTCCTGCAGCACCCGCCGCCCGGCGTCCAGGACGGCGGCCTGCCGGCGCATCTCGAACCGGACGGCGCGCTCGACGCTGCGCAGCGAGTTGACGTTCTTGGTCTCGGTGCGGGTGCCCCACTCGAGGTCGCCGATGGGCGCGAGCGAGGTGTTGACGTCGCTGCGCAGGTTGCCCTGCTCCATCCGCACCTCGGAGACCCCGAGGGCGAGCAGGATGTCGCGCAGTTCGGTGACGTACGCGCGGGCGACCTCGGGCGCCTTCGCGCCGGTGCCGGGGATCGGCCGCGTCACGATCTCCACCAGCGGGATGCCGGCCCGGTTGTAGTCGACCAGCGAGTGGTCCGCGCCGTGGATGCGCCCCGTGGCGCCGCCGACGTGCAGGTTCTTGCCGGTGTCCTCCTCGAGGTGCACCCGCTCGATCTCGACCCGGTAGGTCTCGCCGTCGACCTCGACGTCCAGGTGCCCGGCGGTGCACAGCGGCTCGTCGTACTGGCTGGTCTGGAAGCCCTTGGGGATGTCCGGGTAGAAGTAGTTCTTCCGCGCGAAGCGGCACCAGGAGGCGATCCGGCAGCCCAGCGCCAGGCCGATGCGCACGGTCGCCTCGATCGCCGCCGCGTTGGCCACCGGCAGGGAGCCGGGCAGACCCAGGCAGACCGGACAGGTCTGCGTGTTGGGCTCGGCGCCGAAGGTGGTGGCGCAGCCGCAGAACATCTTCGACGCGGTGCCGAGTTCGACGTGGGTCTCCAGGCCGATCACCGGCTCGTACCGGGTGAGCAGCTCGTCGTAGGCGACCAGCCGGTCGCCCGCGGTCGTCGTCACGGGGTGTCCTCCTTCGAGCGGGAGCCGCCCGCCGTCCCGGCCGTGCGGCCGGTCCACCAGGCGCCGGCGGCGGTCAGCAGGCCGAGGACGAGGAAGACGGCGAAGACGGCGCGACCGGTCACCGCCCACAGCACGACGCCGGCCAGGACGACGAAGACGGTCAGGCCCCAGGCGGCCTTCAGCGCGCCGTTCACCGGGCCTCCGCGCCGGTGCGCGCGGCGAGCTGGTCGAGGAAGCGGGCGCCGCGGGCGTCGTCCTGGGCGGCCTCCAGCGCGGCGGCCACGCGGTAGCAGCGGTCGTCCGCCAGGGCCGGCGCCATGATCTGGAGGCCCACGGGCAGGCCGTCGGAGAGCCCGCAGGGCACCGAGATGGCCGGCACGCCGGCGAGGCTGGCCGGCAGCGTGCACAGGTCGGCGGCGTACATGGCGATCGGGTCGTCGACGCGGGCGCCGAGGGGGAAGGCGACGGTCGGCGTGGTCGGGCTGACCAGGACGTCGACGCCCCCGGTGCCGCCGTCCGCGTCGCGCCCGCCGCCGGCCGGCCCGCCGGCGGCGGAGCTCCCGAACGCCTCGGCGAAGTCGTGGCTGATGAGCGTGCGCACCTTCTGCGCCTGCCCGTAGTAGGCCTCGTAGTAGCCGCTGGACAGCGCGTAGGTGCCGAGGACGATGCGCCGCTTGACCTCCGGGCCGAAGCCGCGCTCGCGGGTGAGCGCCATGACCTCGTCGAGGTCGCGCTCGCCGTCGTCACCGACCCGCAGGCCGTAGCGGACGCCGTCGAAGCGGGCCAGGTTGGACGAGGCCTCGCTGGGGGCGATGAGGTAGTAGGCCGCCAGCGCGAGGTCGAAGGCGGGGCAGGACACCTCGCGCACCTCCGCGCCCAGGCCCTCCAGCAGCGCGACCGCCTCGGCGACGCGGGCGAGCACGCCCGGCTCGTACCCCTCGGCGTGGCCCTCGCCGCCGAGTTCGCGGACCACCCCGATCCGGACGCCGGACAGGTCCCCGGTCGCGCCGCGGCGGGCGGACTCGGCCAGCACCGGCAGCGGCGCGTCGATGCTCGTCGAGTCGCACGGGTCGTAGCCGCCGATGGCCTCGTGCAGGACGGCCGCGTCGAGCACGGTGCGCGCCATCGGGCCGGCCTGGTCGAGGCTGGAGGAGAAGGCGATCAACCCGTAGCGCGACACCGAGCCGTACGTCGGCTTGTGCCCGACCAGGCCGGTGAGCGCGGCGGGCTGGCGGATCGACCCGCCGGTGTCGGTGCCGATCGCCCACGGCGCCAGGCCGCCGGCGACCGCGGCCGAGGAGCCGCCCGACGAGCCGCCGGGGATGCGGGCCGGGTCCCAGGGGTTGCGGGTGGGGCGGTAGGCGGAGTTCTCGGTGGACGATCCCATCGCGAACTCGTCCATGTTGGTCTTGCCGAGCAGCACGGTGCGGGCCGCCTTGAGGCGGGCGGCGACCGTGGCGTCGTAGGGCGGGCGCCAACCCTCGAGGATGCGCGAGCCGCTCGTCGTGGGCACGCCCTCGGTGACCACGACGTCCTTGAGCGCCACCGGGACGCCGGCCAGCGGGCCGAGCCCGGTGCCGGCCGCGCGGGCGGAGTCGACCTCCGCGGCCTGCGCCTGCGCCGCCTCGGGGTCGACGTGCAGGTAGGCGCCGAGGTCGCCGTCCTCGGCCGCGATCCGGTCGAGGTAGGCCCGGGTGACGTCGGCGGCGGCCACCTCGCCGGCCGACAGCAGGCGGGCGAGCTCGTCGGCGGTGCGGCCGGTCAGCTCGGTGGTGGGTGCACTCACGCTTCCTCCCCCAGGATGCGCGGCACCCGGAAGCGGTCGTCCTCGGCGGCGGGGGCGCCGGCGAGGACGACGTCGCGGGGCAGGCTGGGCCGGACGACGTCGGGCCGGGTGACGTTCGTCATCGGCACGGCGTGCGTCGTGGGTGCGACGTCGTCGACCGGCGCCTCGCCCACCCGCGCCACGGCGTCGAGCACCACGGAGAGCTGCCCGGCGAACAGGTCGAGCTCCTCGTCGGTCACCGCCAACCTGGCCAGGCGCGCCAGGTGCGCGAGTTCGTCTCGGGAGAGCGTGCTCATCCTGGTGTGGGACACCCCTTCGTCGCGGTCACGGGGGCCGTCGGTTCCTGTGCCACCGGCACCCCGGGCGGTCGGCGGAGCCGCGCGGTACCGGCGGCCAACCCCGTCACTGTACGCAGGACGACCACCCGGCCCCCTCGGCCGGGAAGGCGCCCGGCGCGGCCCCGCACCGCGCCCGGGGCGGCCCCGCACCGCGCCCGGGGCGGCCCCGCACGTGCCCGGCGCGGCCCTCGCGCCGCGCCGAGGGGGTCGCTCGACCGGAGCGGCACCGGTACGGAAGGCTGGGGGGACCGGCGATCGACGGGGATCGACGACCAGTTGCGTGGACGACCCGGAGGGAACCGTGTCCTACCTGCTGCGCCTGGTGGTCCCCGACCGCCCCGGCACCCTCGGCGCCGTCGCCACCGCGCTCGGCACCGCCGGCGCCGACATCGTCTCCCTCGACGTCCTGGAGCGCGGCGGCGGCCTGGCCGTCGACGACGTCGTGGTCGACCTGCCGCCCGGCCGGCTGCCCGACAGGCTGATCACCGCCGCGCAGGGCGTGCCGGGGGTCGTCGTGGAGTCGCTTCGCCCGTTCTCCGGCTCGCTGGACACCCACCGCGAGCTCGAGCTGCTGGAGCTGCTCGCCCGGGCCGAGGAGGGCACGGCGGTCAAGCTGCTGGCCGCCGAGCTGCCCCGGGTGCTGCACAGCGGGTGGGCCGCGGTGCTCGGCGGCGACGCCGCCTCCGCCGAGCTGCTCGCCGCCTCGGAGGCCGCGCCCACCTTCAACGGGACGGCGCTGCCGTGGCTGCCCCTGACCGCACCGCGGTTGCTGCCCAGCGACGACGACTGGCTGCCCGAGCGCTGGCGCGAGATGGCCATCGAGATGATGGCCGCACCCTTCGGGGGCGAGCGGCGGACGGCGGTGGTGCTCGGCCGCTCGGGCGGACCGGCGTTCCGCCGCTCGGAACTGCTGCGCCTGGTGCACCTGGTCGGGTTGGCCGCGACGGTCGCGCACCTGCCGCCGGCGTGACTCCGCCGCCCGGCGGTCAGGTCGCCGCCGGACCGCCGTCGAACCGCGGGACCGTGCCGGTTCCCGGGCAGCGATGAGGAAGGTATCCCCCGCCGGGTCGGTGCTCCCACCCCGCCCGCGGGGGCGGGATGTCCGGCCGAGCGCTCGGGACCTGGACCGGGCCGGGCGGGCTCAGCGCGGCGTCTGCTGGTGGACCGCGAGCCTCCAGCCCTCGGAGCGGCGGACGTACAGGCTGCTGACGAGCGCCGAGTACGGCGACCCCTCGCGCTCGGCGACCGCGGCGTAGGCCACCACGGCGGTGTCGGCCGTGAGCCGCATCTCGCGGACGTCGTCGAGCCGGTAGGAGCTCCACGGCGGCCCGCCCATCGAGGCGATCACCGCGGCGCGGTCGTCGATCACCGTGCCGCCGGGGAAGAGCATGAGCACCTCGGCGTCGAGCACCTGCTCGTAGAACGCCGTGGCCGCCTCCGGTCCGGTCGCCAGCGCCTGCCAGCCGCGCCGTTCCAGCTCGAGCGGTCCGTCCGCACCCATGCCCAGCTCCCGTCGCCCCGCCGCCCCGTCGCCCCGTCACCCCGCCGATCCGTCGCCCCGTCGCCCCGTCGCCCCGCCGCCCCGTCGCCCCGCCGATCCGTCGCCCCGTCGCCTGCCGATCCCGGGGCTATGCCGAGCCGTCGCCGACGGTCGCCACCGCCCGGGCCGCCTCGGGCCCCTCGTCCAGGAGCACCCGGAACCCGTCGTCGTCCAGGACCGTCGCCCCGACCTGCAGCGCCTTGTCGTACTTGCTGCCCGGATCGGCACCCACGACGACGAAGCCGGTCTTCTTCGACACCGAGCCGGTCACCTTGCCCCCGCGCTCCTGGATCGCGGCGATCGCCTGGTCGCGGCTGTGGTCGCGCAGCGAGCCGGTGACCACGACCGTGACACCGGTGAGGGGCCCGGGCGGGGCGTCCTCCCCCGCGTCGGCCATCCGGACGCCGGCACGACGCCACTTCTCGACCACCTCGCGGTGCCAGTCGACGGCGAACCAGTCGCGCACCGAGGCGGCGATGGTCGGGCCGACGCCGTCGGCCGCGGCCAGTTCCTCCTCGCTCGCGGCCATGATGCGGTCGAGCGAGCGGAAGTCGCGGGCCAGCGCCTGAGCGGCGGTGGGACCGACGTGCCGGATGGACAGCGCGACCAGCACCCGCCAGAGCGGCACGTCCTTGCGGGTCTGCAGGTTGGACAGGAGCTTCTGGCCGTTGGCCGACAGGGTGCCGTCCTTCTTGGTGAAGAACGCCGACCGCCCGAGCTCCTCGGCATCGAGGAAGAACAGGTCGCCCTCGTCCTGCAGCAACCCGCTCTGCAGCAGCGCGACCGCCGCCTCGTACCCGAGGTTCTCGATGTCGAAGGCGCCGCGGCCCGCGACGTGGAACACGCGTTCGCGCAGCTGCGCGGGGCAGGACCGGGCGTTCGGGCAGCGGATGTCGGCGTCGCCCTCCTTCTCCGGCCGGAGTTCCGTGCCGCACTCCGGGCAGTGGGTGGGCATCTCGAACTCGCGCTCGCCGCCGGTGCGGGCGGCCACGACCGGGCCGAGCACCTCGGGGATCACGTCGCCGGCCTTGCGGATCACCACGGTGTCGCCGATCAGCACGCCCTTGCGCTTCACCTCGCTCGCGTTGTGCAGCGTGGCCAGCTGCACGGTGGAGCCGGCGACCTTCACCGGTTCCATGAAGGCGAACGGGGTGACCCGGCCGGTGCGGCCCACGTTGACCCGGATGTCGAGCAGCCTGGTCGTGGCCTCCTCGGGCGGGTACTTGAAGGCGATCGCCCACCGCGGGGCCCGCGAGGTCGAGCCGAGCCGGCGCTGCAGGGCCACCTGGTCGACCTTCACGACGACTCCGTCGATCTCGTGCTCGACGGAGTGCCGCTGCTCGCGGTAGCGCTCGACGTAGGCCCACACGCCCTCGAGGTCGTCGACCACCTCGAACCGGTCGCTGACCGGCAGGCCCAGCGCCCGCAGCCGCTCGTAGGCGGCCGACTGCCGCTCGGGCTCGACACCCTTCCGCGCGCCGAGCCCGTGGACCACCAGCCGCAGCGGCCGGCTGGCCGTGATCCGCGGGTCCTTCTGCCGCAGCGACCCCGCGGCGGCGTTGCGCGGGTTCGCGAACGGCGCCTTGCCCTGCTCGACCATCGCGGCGTTGACGTCGGCGAAGGCGGCGATCGGGAAGTAGATCTCCCCGCGGACCTCGAGCAGCTCGGGCACGTCCTCCCCGGTCAGCTGCACCGGGACGTCGTCCATGGTGCGGACGTTGGCCGTGACGTCCTCCCCCGTCGTGCCGTCGCCGCGGGTGGCCGCCCGGACCAGCCGGCCGCGCTCGTAGACGAGGGCGACGGCCACGCCGTCGACCTTGAGCTCGCACAGGTAGACCGCGGCCGTGCCGACCTCGCGCTCGATCCGGCCGGCCCACGCCGACAGCTCGTCACCGGAGAACGCGTTGTCGAGGCTCTGCATGCGCTCGAGGTGCGTGACCGGGGCGAAGGTGGCGGTGAAGCCGCCGTTGACCTTCTGGCTCGGCGAATCAGGCGTGACCAGCGCCGGGTGGCCGGCCTCGATCGCCGTCAGCTCGCCCATCAACTCGTCGTACTGGCCGTCGCTGATCAACGGCTGGTCGAGCACGTAGTAGGCGAAGGCGTAGCGGTCGAGCTCCTCGGACAGGTCGCGGTGGCGCGAGCGGACGCCGTCCGGCACCTCCGTCACGTCCTCCCGGTCGGTCGCGGCTACGACCGCCGGCTCGTCCAACTCGGCTTCGGTGGTCACGGCAGCACGGTATCCGGCGGGTACGACCGGGACGCGCCCGTTCACCCGCCCGGGCGGCCGCATCCTGACGCAGCTCCACAACGCCGGATCGGCGAGGCCGGAGCCCGGTCCCGGAAGGGCCGGTCCTGGCGCGCCCGGCTGGTCGAGGGGGACCATCGCCCGCGGGATCGCCGCCCCGGCCCCGCCCTCGCCCAGCAGGAGGCGCCATGGAACCGCTGCCCGTCGTCGCCGCGGCGGCCGAGGGCCCACCCGCCTACCTCGGGCCGGCGGCCGGCCTGGTGGTCACCGCCGCCGTCATCGGCTACCTCATGGCGCGGGCCAGGGTGGTGCCGATCGTCGGCTTCCTGGCCGCCGGGGTGCTCATCGGCCCGGCCCAGCTCGGCGTCGTCCAGAACGACGAGATCGTGCAGGCGGCGGCCGACATCGGCGTCATCCTGCTGCTGTTCACCATCGGCATCGAGTTCTCCCTCGAGCGGCTGGCCCGGGTGTGGACCTGGATCGCCCTCGGCGGCGCGGTGCAGGTCGGCCTCGCGACGACCGCCGGCCTCGGGATCACCCTCGCCCTGGGCGGCAGCTGGCAGGAGGGGGTGTTCACCGGCTTCCTGCTCGCGCTGTCGTCGACCGCGATCGTGCTGAAGCTGCTCGGCGACCGGCACGAGCAGTCCGGACGACGCGGGCAGCTGGCCCTCTCCCTGCTCATCGCCCAGGACCTCGCGGTCGTCGCCATGGTGCTGCTCGTGCCCCTGCTGGGCAGCGACAGCGGCGACGGTGAGGGCGGTGGGACGTCGCTGCTGCGGGCCGCCGGGACCGCGGTGCTGGTCGTCGCCGGCGTCCTCGTCGTCGCCCGGCGCGTGCTGCCGCCGGTGCTGGAGGTCGTGGCCCGCACCTGCTCGCCCGAGGTGTTCCTGCTGGCCGTCGTCGCGATCTGCTTCGGCACCGCCTTCCTCACCGCGCTGGCCGGGGTGAGCGTCTCGCTCGGCGCCTTCCTGGCCGGCCTGATGGTCAGCGAGAGCCGGGCCAGTTCGCAGGCCTTCGCCGAGGTGCTGCCGCTGCAAATCGTCTTCAGCGCGGTGTTCTTCGTGTCGGTCGGCATGCTGCTCGACGTCGGCTTCGTGCTGGACAACTGGGTGTTGGTGCTCGGCGCCGCCCTCGGCGTCCTCGTCGTCAAGACGCTGACCACGTCGGCCGCCGTCCTGGCGCTGCGCATCCGCTGGGGCACCGCCCTGGGGTCCGGGTTGCTGCTGGCCCAGGTCGGCGAGTTCTCCTTCGTGCTGCTGACCGTCGGCACGGCCGCCGGGCTCTCGCCGCTGGGTCTGGGGGACGACGGCGCGCAGACCTTCGTGGCGACGACGGTGCTGCTCATGGTGGCCACCCCCTGGCTGGCCGCGCTCGGCGCCCGCGTCGACCGGGGGGCGGGTGCGGTGACGCCGATGCCCGCGGACCGCGAGCCCCGTGACCGCTCCGCGCCCGGCCCCGAGTCGCTGTCCGACCACGTCGCGTTCCTTGGCTGGGGTCCGACGGCGCTGCACCTGGCGGACGTGCTGCGCTCCCGCGGGATCCCGCTGGTCATGACCACGCTCAACCCCGACGGCGGCGCGGAGGCGGCCGCCGCCGGGCATCCCGTGCTGCGTGGTGACCCGACCAAGATCCGGGTGCTGCAGGAGGCCGGCGTGCCCCGCGCCCGCCTGGTCGTGGTCGCCGAGGACGAGCCCGAGCAGGCCGAGCGGGTGGTGTCGGTGGCCCGGGCGCTGACGCGGGCGCCGATCGTCGTCCGCCCGCGGGGCGACGCCGACGTCGCCGTCCTGGCCGAGGCCGGCGCGGACGCCGTGGTCGACCGCGACCGCGCCTCCGACCACGCGCTGGTGCTGTCGGTGCTCGGCCGGCTCGGGCATCGCAAGAAGACCCCGGGCGAGAACGAGACGGTCGTCGACACGACCGCCGTCGTCCGCTACCCGTGGCCGGCCGGCAGCGGCTGCGACCACGGGCCGCTCTCGCGCCCGGTGCTGCCCAGGGCGTGGGGCTGCGTGGAGTGCCTGCGCGACGGGGACCACTGGGTGCACCTGCGCATCTGCCTCACGTGCGGCCACGTCGGCTGCTGCGACTCCTCCCCCCGCCGGCACGCCCGGGCGCACGCCGGCGAGGCGGACCACCCGCTGGTCTCCTCGGGGGAGCCGGGCGAGACGTGGGGCTACTGCTTCGTCGACGACGTCACGGTCGCCGAGCCGGACCAGGTCCCGCGGGCGGGCTCGCTGGAACCGCGCTGAGCGCCGGGCTCACTCCGGCTGCAGGTAGCGGGCCGCCTCGCGGACGTGCGCCATCGCGGCGCGGGCGTAACCGGGGGTGGCGCCGGCCAGGCCGCACGCCGGGGTGAGCGTCACGGCGTCCGCCAGCCCCGCGGCGGGGAAGCCGAGCTCGTTCCACCAGGCGCGCACGCGGGACGCGGTCGCCTTCGGCGCCGGCAGGGAGGCGTCGGTGCCCGGGACGACGCCGGCGAACAGGTGGGTGCCCGCATCGACGGCGCTGCCGACGGCGTCGAGGTCCTGCACGAGCCCGAGGTCGAACGACAGCGCCGCCGCTCCGGCCGCGCGGAACAGGTCCAGCGGCATGCGCGGTGCGCAGCAGTGCACCACCACCGGCACCGGGAGCGCGGCGACGAGGACGGCGAGCTCGGCCTCGACGTCCGGCGCGTCGACGGCGGGCAGCTTCCCCCAGCCGCTGGCGGTGGGCAGCCCGCCCTGCAGCACGGCGGGCACGGAGGGTTCGTCGAACTGGACGACGACCCGCGCGCCCGGCACCCGGGCGCGCACCGCGGCGACGTGCGCGGCGACCCCCTCGACCAGGGACTGGCCGAGGTCGCGCCGCGCGCCGGGGTCGACGACGGCGCGCTCGCCGCGGCTGCGCTCGAGCCCGGCGGCCAGGGTCCACGGTCCGGCCGCCTGCACCTTGAACGGGCCGGTCCAGCCCTCCGCCCCGTCGTGCAGGGCGTCGAGGTCGCGGGCGAGGAACTCCGAGGCCCGGCGCTGGTCGACCCCCGGACGGGGCACCAACCGCCAACCGGCGGGCGTGAGGTCGACGGCCAGGTCGACCAGCAGCGCGGCGCTCCGACCGATCAGGTCCGCACCGGCGCCGCGGCCGGGCAGCTCGGGCAGGTGCGGCAGGTCGGGCAGCTCGCCGAGCACCGTGCGCAGCGCCTCGGCCGGATCGGTGCCGGGCAGCGAGCCGATGCCGGTCGCGCCGCAGCGGGTCTCGACGGACGACCACCGGTCCCCACCGGTCGACTGGTTCGGAACCACGTGCCGACGGTAGCCCGACGGATCACCCGGCTCGACGGGCCTCCGGCTCGGGTCGCAGGTCGGGCCGGAGCCGCGACGGGCGCCGGCCCGAGCGGTGGTGCGGTGTCAGCAGCGGCCGGGGAAGTAGTCGTCGCTGCCGTCGTCGTCGAACGGCCGGGCGGGATCGGCCGACACGACGCGGTCCAGGGCCGGGGGCTGCACGGCGTCGCCGGAGGCGAGGTAGCTGGTCAGGACCTCGTTCGCCGACGGACCGGTGACCGGGACGGCGCCTCGCACCCGCCCGTCGAGGAAGGCGCCGAAGCCGTCCGCCCCGCTGAGCAGGAAGGAGCTGGCGGCGACCCGGTACACCCGGTCGAGGTCGAGCGGGGCGCCGTCGATGGTGACCTGCGCGGGGTCGATGCGCTCGCCGATCGGCGCCGCGGGGTCGAACGTGTACCGCACGTTGCCGGGCACCGACAGCTGCACGAAGGTCTCGTCGCCCGCCCGGATCGCCCACTGCTGCTCGAGCACCCGCTCGATGCCCGCGCCGGTCATCTCGACGACGTCGACCGTGTGGAGGGCCGGCTGGACGGTGTAGGTCTCGGCCCGCGTGATCTCGCCGTCCTCCTCGCTCGCGCCCAGGCCGGAGGTGCAGTCGAGGTCCTCCCCGATGGTCGCGGGGTGGACGAAGGCGATGTCGGCACCGCCGAGCGCGGGCACCGAGCGGGCGGCGGCCAGCCGCGCGTCGGCGATGACGTTGCCGAGCGTGGACTCGGAGTCCTGCACGACCCGCCCCCCGGCGTAGGCGCGGTCGAGGTCGTCGGTCTGCCGCCCGACCACAGCGGCCCCCGCCTTCTCGGCCCGCGAGCCCCAGTAGTCGACGACGGCGGCGACGTCCTCGTCGACCACGTCGCGGGTGACGGGGACGTTCGTGGCGCCGTAGGTGGCGCGCCGGTCCACCTCCCCGGTCTCGCGGTCGAGCACGAGGCGGATGTCGGTGACCAGCCGGCCGTAGTAGCCGGCCTGGGTGACCAGTCGCGGGGCCCCGCCGGCGGCCGACGGCAGGAGGCAGTTGTAGGCGGCGTTCGTGTGCGCGCTGATCACCAGGTCGACCGCCGGGCCGATGCGGGCGTTGATGTCGACGATCGGGCCCTGCAGGTCGCCGCAGCCGTTGGGGTCCTGCGGCTCGGGGGTGAGGTCGTCGCCGCCCTCGTGCACCAGCACGCCGATGGCCTCGATGCCCTGGTCGCGGATCTCGGGGATCCAGCGGTTGACCGCCTGCGCCTCGTCGATGAAGGCGACGTCGCCGATCCCGTCGGGCAGCACCCGGTCGGCGGTGGTGCGGGTCGTGACGCCGATCAGCGCGAGCCGCGGCCCGGACCCGCTCTGCAGCACCTGGTACGGCGGGAGCATGGGGTCGCCGGTGGCCCGGTCGACCACGTTGGCGGCGAGATAGGGGAACTGCGCGCCGTCGAACGCGTAGGCGCCCTCGCCGAAGCACCCGTCGACGTCCGGCGTGACGCCCTGGCAGGCGGTGACGTCGTCGCTCCAGGTGCCGTCCGTGGCCGCGGACAGGCGACGCAGCTCCTCGGTCCCCCGGTCGAACTCGTGGTTGCCGACCGAGGACAGGTCCAGCCCCATCTCGTCGAGGACCTCGACGGTGGGCTCGTCCTTGAAGACGGTCGACCGGAAGGGTGACGCGCCGATGAGGTCACCGGCGCCGACGAAGAACGACGCGCCGGGGCGGCCGGCGGTCTCCTGCCAGAAGCCCTCCTGGACCCGGTCGACGGTGGCCGCGACGTGGGCCGCACCCCCGACGAGGAGGGTCGTGTCGTCGGGGGTGGCGTACTGGCCGTCCGGGCCGGGCTCGACCAGCTTGCTGTCGTCGCCGGAGGTGGCCTGGATGCGGCCGTGGAAGTCGTTCATGGCGACCAGCTGGACGGCGACGTCGTCCGTGGACGTCGTGCTGAGGGCGACACCGAGCGCGTCGGCCACCACGGGCCCGCCCATGGCCGCAGCCGTCGCAAGGCTCATCGACATCGCTCTCAGCGATCGCACCGTCGACCTCCATCGCGGTCCGGTCGCGACCGCCCTGTCCTGATCCTTCGGCTAGGCGTCCTCCGTCCTGCGGATTTGCCACCCCGTCGAGGCAGGGTAACCCGGGAGAGCGAGGAAGACCCAGGCCGATATGGGAGTCGTTCGGTCACGCTGCGTGAGTGATGGTGCCCTGGCCGAGCACGCGGTCGCCCTCGACCGGGTCGGGGTGGTAGAGCACCGCGGACTGCCCCGGCGCGACGCCGCGCTGCTGTTCGGCCAGCACCAGTCGCAGCCCGCCGCCGTCGTCCGGGTGGACCGCGCACGGCACGGACGCGCCGTGCGCCCGCAGCTGCACCCCGGCGGTCAGGGGCAGCCGGGGCGCCTGCGCCGTCCAGGTGGGCGGGCCGGTCCGCACCCCGGTGACGCCGGCCTGCTCGGCGGTGCCGATGGTGACGGTCCGGCTGACCGGCTCGATGCCGAGCACGTAGCGGGGCCGCGCGTCGCCGACCGCGACGCCCAGGCCGCGGCGCTGGCCGACGGTGAACCCGTAGGTACCGGCGTGCTGCCCCACGGTCGTCCCGGTCGCCGCGTCGACCACCGGGCCCGGCCGCTCCCCGAGCCGGCGGGTGAGGAAGCCGCGGGTGTCGCCGTCGGGGATGAAGCAGATGTCGTGCGAGTCCGGCTTGGCCGCCACCGCGAAGCCGCGCTCGGCGGCGATCTCCCGCACCCGCTCCTTGGTCATGCCGCCCAGGGGGAAGACGGCTCCCGCCAGCTGGTCGGCGGTGAGGACGCCGAGGACGTAGGACTGGTCCTTCGCCAGGTCGACCGACCGGCGCAGGACGCCGTCGGCGAGCCGGGCGTGGTGGCCGGTGACGACGGCGTCGAAGCCGAGGGCGCGGGCCCGGTCCAGCACGGCGGCGAACTTGATCCGCTCGTTGCAGCGCAGGCAGGGGTTCGGCGTCCGGCCGGCCGCGTACTCGGCGACGAAGTCGTCGACGACGTCCTCGGTGAAGCGGTCGGCGAGGTCCCAGACGTAGAAGGGGATGCCCAGCTCGTCGGCGACCCGGCGGGCGTCGTGGGCGTCCTCGACGCTGCAGCAGCCCCGGGCGCCGCTGCGCAGGGTCTGCCGGTCGGGCGAGAGCGCCAGGTGCACGCCGGTCACGTCGTGCCCGGCGTCGACGGCCAGCGCGGCGGCGACGGCGGAGTCGACGCCGCCGCTCATCGCGGCGAGCACCCTCATCGACGGCCCAGCCCCGCGCGCCGCGCGCGGTCGACCACCGGGCCGATGACGGCGAGCAGGGCGTCGACGTCGGCGTCGGTGGAGGTGTGGCCGAGGGTGAAGCGCAGGGAGCTGCGCGCCCGGTGCGGGTCGGCGCCCACGGCCAGCAGCACGTGGCTGGGCCGTGCGACGCCGGCGCTGCACGCGGATCCGGTCGAGCACTCGACGCCTTGGGCGTCGAGCAGCATGAGCAGGGCGTCGCCCTCGGCGCCCGGGAAGGACAGGTGCGCGTTGCCCGGCAGCCGCCCGGGCCCGCCGGCGACGACGTCGTCCAGCGCCGGACCGTTGAGCTGGGCGTCGGGCACCTGCTCCACCACCCCGGCGACGAGCCGGTCGCGCAGCCGGCCGATCTCCGCGGTGCGCCCCACCCGCGAGCGGACGGCGCCGGCTGCGGCGACGGCGAGCCCGACGATCGCCGCGACGTCGAGGGTCCCGGAGCGGACGTCGCGCTCCTGACCGCCGCCGTGCAGCAGTGGCGTGCACTCCGCGTCCCGGCGCAGCAGCAGCGCACCGGCGCCCATCGGACCGCCGAGCTTGTGGCCGGTCAGGGTGAGCGCGTCGACGCCGCTCGCGGTGAAGTCGACCGGGACCTGGCCGACCGCCTGGACGGCGTCGGTGTGCAGGGGCACGCCGACGCCGTGCGCCAGCTCGGCCAGGGCCGCGACGTCGCTGACCGTGCCGATCTCGTTGTTGGCCCACATCGTGCTCACGAGCGCGACGTCGCGGCCGTCGCCGAGGGCCTCGGCCAGCGCCGCCGGGGTCACCCGCCCGTCCGTCTCGACGGCGAGCCAGGCGACCTCCGCGCCCTCGTGCTTGGCCAGCCACTCGACGCTGTCGAGGACGGCGTGGTGCTCGGCCGGGCTGACGACGATCCGCCGGCGGTGCGCGTCCGCGGCCCGACGGGCCCAGTAGAGGCCCTTGACGGCGAGGTTGTCGCTCTCCGTGCCGCCGCTGGTGAACAGCACCTCCGAGGGCCGCGCGCCCACCGCTTCGGCCAACCGCTCGCGCGACTGCTCGGCCGCGCGCCGGGCCGCCCGCCCGCTGGCGTGCAGCGACGACGCGTTGCCGACGCGGCCCAGCTGCTCGGTCATCGCGGCCAGCACCTCGGGGAGCACCGGCGTGGTGGCCGCGTGGTCGAGGTAGACCGGCACCGAGGAGGTCATCTGCCCTCCTCGCGGGCGCTCGTCGGCCGTCTGACCGTCATGCTGGGCTCCTTCGTGACCTCGCGAACTCGGTCACCGCGCCAGGGTAGTCGCGCGGCGTGCGCTGGCCTCGCGAGGCGGAGCGGCCGCCCGGCCGGCCACCCGGACACCGACGAGGGCGACGGCGGTGAGCCCGACGATCGCGCCGACCACGGCGAGCGGTAGGGAGAAGGCGCCGGCGGTCGCGGCCGCCACCAGCACCCCGGCCAGGCCGATGCACAGTGCCGAGGCGGTGACGTCGGCGATCTGCAGCGCGGCGGAGTTCTCCCCGCGCGTGTCCTCGGGCGACTGGTCCAGCAGCAGCACGCCCACGCTCGGCATGCCCAGGCCCATGCCCAGCCCGGCCACCGTCCAGGAGAGGTACACCGGCCAGCCGCCGAAGGCCGGCAGCGCGGCCAGGACGGTGCCCGCCAGGCCGAGGGCGAGCAGGACGAAGCCGGCGCGCAGCACGCGCTCCCGCGGCAGATCCGGACGGCGGCCCTGCAGGTGCGAGGCGAGTGCCCACCCGATCGCGCCGGCGGTCAGCGGCAGGCCGGCCGCGGTCGGCTCGTAGCCGTGCACGGCGGTCAGCGTCAGCGGGATCAGCGCGTCCATGCCGAAGAACGCGCCCGCCAGGAGCCCCCGCGAGGCGATGACCGCGGGCAGCCCCCGCGCCGCGCGCGCGGTGCCGCGCGGCAGCAGGCGGCGCAGGCCGGCGGCCAGCGCGGCGATCCCGGCGGCGGCGACGGCGAGCGCGGGCAGGTCCAGGCGTTGGCCGGCGTACTGCAGTGCGGCGATGCCGAGACCCGCCAGCAGCGCCCACCGGGCCCGTCCGGTGCGGACGCCGGCGCCGGCTCCGGACGTCGTCGATGCCGTCCCACGGCGTTCGGAGATCCGCTCACCGGCACCGGCCGACGCCCCGCGCTCACCGGCACCGGCCGACGTCCCGTCGTGAGCAGCCGCCAGTGCGCCGTCCCCCACCACTGCGGCGTGGCGGCGACCGGCGGAGACCACGAGCAGGAGCCCGACGAGGACCAGGGGCAGGAGACCGAGGAAGACCCACCGCCAGCCGGCATGCGTCGTGACCAGACCCGCGACGAGCGGGCCGACCAGCGCGGGCAGCACCCAGGCCGCGGAGATGGCCCCGAACAGGCGTGGTCGCAGGGCCGGGGCGAACGCCTGACCGGCGATGACGTAGAGGAGGACGACCATCACGCCGGCGCCCAGGCCCTGCACCGCGCGCCCCACCACGAGCACGGCCATCGCTCCGGCCGATCCGGCGACGAGCAGTCCGGCGGCGAAGACGGCGACGCCGAGCGGCAGGGCTGTCCGCGCACCGCGACGGTCGCCGGCCTCGCCGCCCAGCACCATGCCCACGACCGACGCGACCAGGAAGGCGCTGAAGGGCCAGGCGTACCAGGCCAGGCCGCCGAGCTCGGTCACGGCCGACGGCATCGCCGTCCCCACGGCCATCGCCTCGAACGCGATGAGCGTGACCAGCGTCAGCAGGCCGACCGTCGTCCGCCGGTGCTCGCGGTCCAGCACCCCCGCCGACGATCCTCCGCTCCGCACGCCCACTCCCCCGCCAACTCTTCACGGTTCCGCACGCTTCCCGCCGACCTCCGCGCGCCGCAGCGCTCGTGCGGTCGCCGGCACGCGACGCCGCGAAGTGTGCAGCGCACCACCGAGCGGCCGCACCACCTTTCTGGTGACGACTCGCCGCTCCCGGTGCGAACGGCCGGGACGAGGGAAACGGCTGGTCAGCGACTCGCCATGGTGCTATCATCGAACACGTGTTCGATGATGGTGGAGCGGTCGCTGCTGCCGGCGGCTCGTCATCGGAACGGCGGCTGGCCGCCCGCCTGGAGTCGGCCGGCCCCGCGAGCGGCGGCGCGTGGTCGGCCGGTGAGCGCGGCTGCGTGCTCGACCTGGTCCACCCGTGCCGGCGCACCGGACGCCGGTTCTCCTACACCGGCCGCCGGCACGGGTCGGCGCGGCCCGGCCCGAGTGCCCGGCCGTCCGCCCGCGGACGGTCCGGCGGCGCGGACCCGCGGGTGCAGGTGCCGGCCGGGTCCGGCGGAGCCGATCCCGGCCCCGTCGGCACGCAAGCGGGCCGCGCGGGCGCGCTCGGGAGCAGCGCGGCCGCGCCGTCGGCCGACCGGACCGCCGAGCCCGGTGGCGCGGACGCGACGGCGGATCAGGCGACCGACCGGGCGGACCGCGCTCCGTCGCCGCCGCTCGACGCCGGCGGAGAGCCGGGTGACGCGGGACCGCGGGAGGACTGCGGTCCGGCGGCCGGGGACGGTGCGGCCGGGCCGCCGTTGGCGGTGCTGCTCGAGCACGGAGTGGACGCGCTGGACCAGGCCCGGGTGGCGCACGAGGAGCTGTCCCGGCAGGCCGCGGCGCGGGCGAGGGCGCTGCACGCCTTCGCCCGGCAGCGGCCGGCCGGCGCCTTCGACCGGGCGCCGGGCCAGACCGGCGCGCTGTCCGCGGCCGCCCGGGCGGCGAGGCCGGCGGCGCTGACCGAGGTCAGCGAGTGGGCGGTGCACGAGGTGGCCGTCGCGCTGCGGATCTCCCGGGCGGCGGCCACCGCGCTGCTGGAGCAGGCGGTGGTGCTGGTCGAGCGGCTGCCCGGCACGCTGGCCGCGCTCGGCGACGGCGGGCTGACTCCGGCGCACGCCGCGGTGCTGGGCGAGGTGGTCGGCGCGGTCGACGACCCAGGCGTGCGGGCGCAGGCCGAGGCGCGGCTGCTGGCCCGGCTGGGCGCCAAGACCCCGCCGGAGCTGAAGGCCGCCGCCCGCCGGGTGGTGGCGCGGCTGGACGCCGAGGCCGCCGCCGGGCGGATGGTCCGCGCGCTGCGCGCGCGGCGGGTCGGCCTGGCCGAGGGCGCCGACGGCATGGCCGAGCTGACCGCGGTGCTGGCCGGGCCGGTCGGCCAGGCCTGCCTGCGCACCCTGGAGGCGCTCGCCGAGGCCACCGGCGGCCCCGGCGACGAGCGGACCCGCGCCCAGCGGATGGCCGACTGCCTGGCCGACCTGATCCTGCGGCCGGGGGAGAACGACCTGCCCGCGGTGCAGATCGACCTGACCGTGGTGGCGTCCGCGGAGACGCTGCGCGGCGGCGGCGAGCCCGGCGAGGTCGACGGCGTGCTGGTGCCCGCCGAGATGGTCCGCGAGCTGGCCTACGCGCTGGGCCTGCTGCCCCGGCCCGCGACCGCGGACGGCGAGGACGGCGGGCCGGACGAGCGCCCCGCCGGGTACGCGCCCGGCGCGCCGGGGGCGGCCGCGCAGGCCACCAGCGAGGCGACCACCGGCGAACCCGCCGCCACCGAACCCCGTGCCGCCGGAGCGAGCGACGGCGAGGCAAGCACCGGCGAACCCGCCGCCACCGAACCCCGTGCCGCAGAGGCGAGCGAGGGCGAGGCAAGCGCCGGCGAACCCGCCACCACCGAACCCGCCACCACCGAACCCGCACCGGCCGGAACGCCGGATACCCCCGCGGTGACCGCCGCGGAGGGCGGGCCGACCGGCGCCGAGCCGCGCTCCGCCGGCGGCGAGCCGGATTCCGGCGGCTCGTTCGCCGCCGCGCTGCAGCGCCGCCGGGCCGACCTCGACACCCGCCAGCAGCAGGCCCGCACCCGGGCCGCCGCCGGCGCGGCCGCGGCCGCCCGCGCCGGCCGGTGGACCGACGGCGACCAGCGCGACCTGCTCGACCTGGCCGCGCTGCTCACCGTCCGCGACACCGCCGGCACCGCGCTGGCCCACCGCCCGCACATCGCCGTGGTCGACAAGCTGCGCGGCACCCTGGTCGCGCTCACCGACGCCACCGGCCTCTGCCGGCTGCAGCCGCTCGGCCCACCGCCGGGCACCGACGGCTACGAGCCGCCGGCCGCGCTGGCCCGCTTCGTCCGGCTGCGCGACCGGCGCTGCCGGTTTCCCGGCTGCCGCGCCCGACCCCGCCGCTGCGACCTCGACCACCAGCGCCCCTGGCCGCACGGCCCCACCGCGCACACCAACCTGTGCTGCCTGTGCGAGACCCATCACCGGCTCAAGCACCAGGCCCCCGGCTGGCGGATCGCCCCGGCCGACGACGACGGCCTCGCCGTCCAGACGCCCAGCGGCGACGTGATCGTCACCCACCCACCCCGCTACGGCGCCGACGACGATCTCCCCCCGTTCTGACCGTGCTCGCGCATGCGCGGGGCTGGCCCCACACCGAGCCTCGCCCCGGCGATCGCCGTCCTCGCGTTCGCGCTGGTCGACAGGCGGTCTGCGCGGTGCGTCGCCTCCAGCGGCCGCGTCGTACCGTCCCCGGACACGCATCGAGCGCCGACCCCACCGGGTGCGGCGCTCGATGCGTGACGTGCTCGATCCGGGCGGGCGATCCCGCTCAGCCCTTGAGGGCGATCCCGCTCAGCCCTTGCGGGCGACCACGCTCAGCCCTTGCGGGCGATCCCGCTCAGCCCTTGCGGGCGATGATCTTCTTCGTCGCCTCGGGGACGACGGTGTTCAGGTCGCCCACCACGCCGAAGTCGGCCAACTCGAAGATCGGCGCCTCGGGGTCCTTGTTCACCGCGACGATCGTCTTCGAGGTCTGCATGCCGGCGCGGTGCTGGATCGCCCCGGAGATGCCGACGGCGATGTAGAGCTGCGGCGACACCGTCTTGCCGGTCTGCCCCACCTGGAAGGTGTGCGGGTAGAAGCCGGAGTCGACGGCGGCGCGCGAGGCGCCGACTGCCGCGCCGAGCGAGTCGGCCAGACCCTCGATGATCGAGAAGTTCTCCGCACTGGCCACGCCGCGGCCGCCGGAGACGACGATCGAGGCCTCGGTCAGCTCCGGCCGCGACGACTTCTGCTCGACCACGCGGTCGAGCACCCGGGTCTTCCTCGCCTCCTCGGAGACGACGACCTCGACCGGCTTCTCCTCGCCGGCGGCCGGCGCGAGCTCTGCGGTGACCGAGTTCCCGCGCAGCGTGTAGATCGGCGTGCCGGTGGTGACCTTGGCGTGCACGACGGTGGCACCGGCGAAGGCCACCTGGGTGGCCGTGCCGTCGGCAGCGATCTCGGTGACGTCGGTGAGGAAGCCCGAGCCCGTCTTGAGCGCCAGCCGCGCGGCCACCTCCTTGCCCTCCGCCGACGACGGGATCACGACTGCGGCGGGCGACGTCTCGGCCACGAGCCTCGCCAGCAGCTCGGCCTTCGGCGCGACCAGGTAGTCGTCCAACTCGGGCGACTCGGCGACGTACACGCTGGCCGCCCCGTACTCGGCCAGCTTCTCGCGCACCTTCGCGGCGGAGCCGGGAGCGCCGGTGACCACCGCGGCGGGCTCGCCGAGGGCACGAGCGGCGGTCAGCGCCTCGAGCGTCGTCTTGCGGACGCCGTCACCGGTCGGGTCGAGCTCGGCCAGGACCAGGACCTCTGCCATGTCTTTCGCTGCTCCTCTACGTCTTCTCTGACGCGTGCGTGTCGGGGAGGCGGGACCGCCGCGACGGAGTCAGACGATCTTCTGGCTCGCGAGGTACTCGACGAGCTTGTCGGCACCGTCGCCTTCGTCGGCGACCTTGACGCCCTCCCCCTTCGGCGGCCGACCGGAGAAGTCCAGCACCTGCGAGGTGGCGCTGGCCAACCCCACGGTCGACGGGTCGATGCCCAGGTCGGCCAGCGTCTTGGTCTCCACCGGCTTCTTCTTCGCCGCCATGATCCCCTTGAAGGAGGGGTAGCGCGGCTCGTTGATGGTGTCCCAGGTCGACACGATCGCCGGAAGGGGCGCCTCGAGCGCCCAGAAGCCGCCGTCGGTCTGCCGCTCGACCTTGGCCACGCCGTCGTCGATCGTGAGCTTGCGCGCCCCGGACAGCTGCGGGATGCCCAGCCGCTCGGCCAGCAGCGCCGGCATCACCGACACCTGCCCGTCGGTGGACTCCGCGCCGCACAGGATCAGGTCGTAGTCCATCTGCTGCAGCGCTGCGGCCAGCACCGCCGACGTCTGCACCGCGCACGAGCCGTGCATCGCTTCGTCGGTCACGTGCACCGCCCGGTCAGCACCCATCGACAGCGCCTTGCGGATCGCGTCGGCCGCCGAATCCGGGCCGACGGTCAGGATGGTGACCTCGCCGCCGTGGGCCTCCTTGACGACGAGCGCCTCCTCGATGGCGTACTCGTCCATCTCGTTGATGACGTTGTCGGCTCCGGCGCGCGCCACGGTGTTGTCGGCCGGGTCCAGCTTCCGCTCGCTGCCGGAATCGGGGACCTGCTTGACGAGAACGACGATGTTCATCGGGGCTCACCTACCTGACGCGGTATCGGGACGCGGGGCGCTGCCCGCCGTGCAGCCGGACTGGGCTCCGAGCACCGAGGCTACCGCCGGGCGCGGGGGTCTCCCGCCCCTGGGCCGCCCACGGTGACCCAGGTCACGCAGGGCGGCCGCGGGCGACCCGGGACGTCGACACCGGACACCGGACACCGGACACCGGACACCGGACACCGGACACTGGACACCGGACACCGGGCCGACCGACACCTCAGCCGTCGCCGGACGGCGGTCGCCGGCGCCCCTCGCCGACCGGTCCGCACCCGGGCGGGCGGGAGACCGGGGCGCCGGGCGGACGCCGAGCACCGGGCGCCCGGTCACGCTCCGTCGCCCGGCGGTCGCCACTCCCCGGTGGCGAGGAAGTGCTCGAGCGTCGCGGTCGGTGGACTGAGGTCCAGGCCCTGCCCGGCGACCCAGTCGTCGGAGTAGTACGTGCGCGCGTAGCGCTCGCCGCCGTCGCACAGCAGCGTGACCACGCTCCCGCTGCGCCCCGCGGCGACCATCTCCGCGACCAGCTGGTAGGCGCCCCACAGGTTGGTCCCGGTGGAGCCGCCGGCCCGGCGTCCGGTTATCCGCTCCAGGTGGCGCATCGCCGCGAGCGAGGCCGCGTCGGGCACGCACAGCATCCGGTCGACGATCGTCGGCACGAACGACGGCTCCACCCGCGGGCGGCCGATTCCCTCGATGCGTGACGGGCGCCCCGTCGCCGCCGTCGGGTCGCCGTCGCGCCAGGACGGGTAGAAGGACGACCCCTCCGGGTCGACGACGGCCAGCCGCGTGGGCAGCCGCCGGTAGCGCAGGTAGCGGCCGATGGTGGCGCTGGTGCCGCCGGTGCCCGCGCCGACCACCACCCACTCGGGCACCGGGTGCCGCTCCAGGGCCAGCTGCTCGAAGACCGACTCGGCGATGTTGTTGTTGCCCCGCCAGTCGGTGGCCCGCTCGGCGTAGGTGAACTGGTCGAGGTAGTGACCTCCGCACTCGGCAGCCAGCCGGCGGGCGGCGTCGTAGATCTCCGCCGCGGAGTCGACGAAGTGGCACCGACCGCCGTGGAACTCGATCAGCGCCACCTTCTCGGGGCTGGTCGAGCGGGGCATCACCGCCACGAACGGCAGGCCGAGCATGCGCGCGAAGTAGGCCTCGCTCACCGCGGTCGAACCGCTCGACGCCTCCACCACCGTGCTGCCCTCGGTGATCTGCCCCGAGCACAGCCCGTAGAGGAACAGCGAGCGGGCCAGGCGGTGCTTGAGGCTGCCGGTCGGATGGGTCGACTCGTCCTTGAGGTAGAGATCGACGCCCCACTGCGGCGGGAGCGGGTGGACCAGCAGGTGCGTGTCGGCACTGCGCCGCGCGTCGGCCTCCACGGCGGCGACGGCCCGGTCCACCCACGCCCGGCCGGCCGGATCGGACCTGTCGACGTCCCCGAGATCGGTCGTCCCGGCGTCGGGCCCGGCGGAGCTCACGCCGTCGCCCGTCGTCCGGCCCCCGTCGGCCCACCGGTCGGCGCGC
Source organism: Geodermatophilus sp. YIM 151500 (assembly GCF_025716945.1). Classification (GTDB taxonomy): domain Bacteria; phylum Actinomycetota; class Actinomycetes; order Mycobacteriales; family Geodermatophilaceae; genus YIM-151500. The sequence continues at coordinate 409,646 of NZ_JAOVZT010000002.1, read as the reverse complement.
TCCGCGCACGGACGCACCCCTCGACGCCCGGTACGGCGTGCACCCGATCGCACAGCTCCGGCACGGCCGACGTCACCTCCCGGTGAACGTGGCCTTGCCCGGGCCGTGCTCCAGGAAGCTGCTCATGCCGGCCTTCTGGTCCTCGGTGTCGAAGAGCTCGGCGAACAGCCGGCTCTCCAGCTCCAGACCCTGGGCCAGCGGGAGGTCGAGGCCCTCGTCGACCGCCTTCTTCGCCGCGGCCAGCGCCAGCGGCGGCCCCGTGGCGAACTTGCGGGCCATGGCGACCGCCGTCGACCGCACCTCGTCGTCCGGGACGACGGCGTCGACCAGCCCGATGGCCAACGCCTCCTCCGCACCGACGTGCCGACCGGTGAAGACCAGGTCCTTGGCCCTGGCCGGGCCGACCAGGCGGGCCAGCCGCTGCGTGCCGCCGGCACCGGGGATGACGCCGAGCAGGATCTCCGGCTGGCCGATCTTGGCGTTCGCCCCGAGCACGCGGAAGTCGGCGCACAGCGCGAGCTCGTAGCCGCCGCCCAGCGCATAGCCGGTGATCGCCGCGATCACCGGCTTCGGGATGTGCGACACCTCGGTGAACGACGCGGTGAGCTCCCGTCCCCAGGTGACCATGCCCGCCCGGTCGAGCCGGCTCATCGCCTTGATGTCGGCACCGGCGGCGAACACCTTCTCCCCGCCGTACAGGACGACGGCCCGGACGTCGGGGTCCTGGGTGGCCTGCTGCGCGGCGGCGCGCACCTCCCGGTGCAGCTGCTCGTCGATCGCGTTCATCTTCGGCCGGTCGAGGCGGATGGTGCCCACCCCGTCCTCGACGGTCAGGGTCACGAACTCGGGCTCGGCCACGGGGGTCCTCCTGGTTGCGACGACGTCGTCGCAGCGACCCTAGCCAGCCGCGTCGCCGGCGCTCGCGCCCCGTCGCCGCAGGCCGTCGAGGACGGTCATGGTCAGCAGCCGCTCGACGTCCCCTGCGGCGAGCCGGCCCAGGCGGACGCCGTCGGCCGCGGCCACCACCAGCCAGGTGACCGAGGACAGCACCCACTCGGCCGGCACGTCGACGCGGAGGTCGCCGGACTCCTGGCCGCGGTGCACCATGCGGCGCACCCGGTCGTCGGTCTCCGCCGCGAGCGCCAGCAGGTCGGCCTCGACGGCCTCGTCGATCGGCTGCAGTGCGAGCAGCCCGTACCCGGGCGCCAGGCGGGTGAGCCCGCCGAGCAGCCGGGCGAGGGCGTCGGCCGCCGGCCCCTCCTCCAGCCGCGCCTCCTCGACCGCCGCGGTGTACGCCTCGACCGCACGCCGGCTCAGCTCGATCACCAACGCGGACCGCGACGGGTAGCGGCGGAAGAGCGTCGCCCGGCTGACACCGGCCGCCGCGGCGACCTCGGCCATCGACGCGGTGGGCCGGGCGGCGAGCAAGCGGGCGGCCGCGTCGGCGATGGGATCACGGGACGTCACGTCGCGATCCTAGTCCCCATGAGACATATATGTCTCAGATGAGCTAATATAGTCTCATGCCAAGCCTCGCTGTCCGTCCATGACCCCCGCCCTGGCCGCCGGCATCGCCGGTCTCGCCGCCGTGGACTCGTTCAACCCGGCCACCATCGCCGGCGTCGCGCTGATCCTGCTGTCGCCGATGCGCCGGCCGGTGGCGTCTGCGCTCGCCTTCGTGCTCGGCTGCTACGCCGTCGTCCTGGCGCTGGGCACCGTGGTGTTCCTGTCCGCCGGGGCCGCGGCAGAGGCGGTGTCGGGCGGGCTGGTGTGGATCCGGCGGGTCGCCTTCGCGTTCACCGCGCTGGCCCTGCTCGTCGTCGCCGTCCGGAGGCTGCGCGAGCGGCGCCGCGGGGCCGTCGAGCTGCCGGCGTGGTTCTCGCCCTGGACCGCCGCGCCGATCGGCGTGCTGGTCACCGGCGCCGACCTGCCCAACGCCTTCCCGTTGTTCATCGCCATCGAGCGGCTCATTGCCGCCGACGTGCCGACCGGGGCCGGCGTCCGCGTGCTCGCGCTCTACGACGTCGTCTACTGCCTGCCCTGCCTCGTCCTGCTGGTGCTGGGCACGCTGCACCGCGACCGGGTCCGGCGCCGGCTGGCGCGCGTCTACGACCGCATCGGCCGTGAGCGCACGGTGCCGCGCAGCGTCCCGGCCGCGGCGGGGCTGACCCTGCTGGCGATCGGTGCCGGAGTCGTCGCCGCGACCGCCTGACTGCGCCGCTACGCCGCGCGGCGGGCGGTGAAGCGGTCGTCCTGCCGGTCGAGGGTCAGCGGCAGCCCGAACGCCTCCGAGAGCGCCTCGCCGGTGAGGACGTCGTCCAGCGGACCGGACGCGACCACCGCCCCCTCCCGCAGCAGGAGGGCGTGCGTATACCCGGGCGGGATCTCCTCGACGTGGTGCGTCACCAGCACCTGCGCCGGCGCGTAGAGGTAGCGGGCGAGGTCGGTCAACCGGGAGACGAGGTCCTCGCGCCCGCCGAGGTCGAGGCCGGCGCCCGGCTCGTCGAGCAGCAGCAGCTCGGGGTCGGGCATGAGGGCGCGGGCGATCTGGGCGCGCTTGCGCTCCCCCTCCGAGAGCGTCCCGAACGGCCGGTTGGCGAAGGCGGCCACACCCCACTGCTCCATGAGCATCCCGGCGCGGGTGAGGTCGTGGACGTCGTAGCGTTCCCGCCAGCGGCCGACGACCGCGTACCCGGCCGACACCACGATGTCGCCGGTGCGCTCCGACGGCGCGAGCCGCTGGGCCAGCGCTGTGCTGGTCAGGCCGATGCGCGGGCGCAGCTCGAAGACGTCGACCGCGCCGAGCGTCTCGCCCAGCAGCTGCACCTCGCCCCGGGTCGGGTGCATCTGGGCTGCGGCCAGCTGGAGCAGCGTGGTCTTGCCGGCGCCGTTGGGGCCGAGCACCACCCAGCGGTCGTCGGCCTCGACCGTCCAGTCCACGCCGCGCAGCAGGTGGTTCTGCCCCCGGACGACGTCCACCCCGTGCATCTCGACGACCGGTTCGCTCGGCACGCGCCCCATCCAACCAACCCGCCTCCGCCGCCACCGGACGGAGTGCCCCTGCCGCACGCGCGGGCGGGAGAGGGCATGATCGTCCGGGTGACCGAACCCGCAGCCCTCGAGGTCTGGCCCGGCTCGCCGGCGCCGCTGGGTGCCCGGTGGGACGGCACCGGCACCAACTTCGCGCTCTGGTCCGCCGGAGCCCAGGCGGTGGACCTGTGCCTGTTCGACGACGACGGCACCGAGCACCGCCAGCGCCTGGAGGAGAGCACCCACCAGGTGTGGCACGGCCGCATCTCCGGCGTCGCCCCCGGTCAGCGCTACGGCTACCGGGTGCACGGGTGGTACGACCCGGCCGCGGGGCTGCGCTACAACCCGGCGAAGCTGCTGCTGGACCCGTACGCGCACGCCGTGGACGGCGGCCTCGTGCTCGACCCGGCGATGTTCGGCTACCCGGGCGACGCCGTCGACTCGACGACCCCGGACGGGCGGGACTCCGCCCCGGTGGTGCCCCGGGGCGTGGTCACCCACGACACGTTCCCGTGGGGCGGCGACCAGCCGCTGCGGACGTCGTGGTCGGACACGGTCATCTACGAGCTGCACGTCAGGGGCGCGACGATGTGCCACCCCGGCGTCCCGGCCGCGCTGCGCGGCACCTACGCGGGCCTCGCCCATCCGGCCTTCCTCGAGCACCTGACCTCGCTCGGGGTGACGGCCGTCGAGCTGCTCCCCGTGCACCACTTCGTCAGCGAGCCGCACCTGATGCGCCGCGGCCTGACCAACTACTGGGGTTACAACACCCTCGGCTACTTCGCCCCGCACGCGGCCTACAGCTCCGCGGGCAGCGGCGGCGGCCAGGTGACCGAGTTCAAGACCATGGTCAAGGAACTGCACGCGGCGGGCATCGAGGTGATCCTCGACGTCGTCTACAACCACACCGCCGAGGGCGACCACACCGGCCCCACGCTCTCGTTCAAGGGCATCGACAACCCCGGGTACTACCGGCTCGACGCGGGCAACCCGGCCCGCTACACCGATTACACCGGCTGCGGGAACACCCTCGACGTCCGCCGTCCGCCCGTCCTGGCCCTGCTGATGGACTCGCTGCGGTACTGGGTCACCGAGATGCACGTCGACGGGTTCCGCTTCGACCTCGCCTCCGCGCTGGCGCGGTCGATGCACGACGTCGACCGGTTGAGCGCCTTCTTCGACGTCGTCCACCAGGACCCGGTGGTCAGCCAGGTCAAGCTGATCGCCGAGCCGTGGGACGTCGGCCCCGGCGGCTACCAGGTCGGCAACTTCCCGCCGCCGTGGACCGAGTGGAACGGCCGCTACCGCGACACCGTGCGCGACGTCTGGTCCGGCGCGCACGTCGGCGTCCGCGACCTGGCCTACCGGCTGACCGGCTCGTCGGACCTGTACCGGTCCGACGGGCGGCGGCCGTTCGCCAGCATCAACTTCGTCACCGCGCACGACGGGTTCACCATGGCCGACCTGGTCAGCTACCAGGGCAAGCGCAACGAGGCCAACGGCGAGGGCAACCGCGACGGCGAGAGCCACAACCGCAACTGGAACTGCGGCGTCGAGGGGCCCACCGACGACCCGGACGTCGTGGCCCTCCGCGCCCGGCAGGTGCGCAACCACCTGGCCACCCTGCTGCTGTCGACCGGGGTGCCGATGCTGACGGCGGGCGACGAGTTCGGCCGGACCCAGCAGGGCAACAACAACGCGTACTGCCAGGACAACGAGCTCTCCTGGATGGACTGGAAGGCCGTCGACGAGGACCTGCTGGCCTACGTCACTCGGCTGATCGACCTGCGCCGGAAGGCGCCGGCACTGCGCCAGGAGGCCTTCTTCGAGGGGCACGAGCTGCCCGGCACCGAGCTGCCCGGCGTCGGCGGCACCCGGGACCTCGCCTGGTTCGCCCCCTCCGGCGGACAGCTGACCGTCGCCGACTGGTTCGACACCGGCCTGCAGACGCTGGGCATGTACCTCGACGGCCGCGCCGTCCGGTTGCGCGACCCGCACGGCCGCCGGCTGGTCGACGACTCGTGGCTGGTCTGGCTGCACGCCGGCCCGGAGCCGGTGACCGTGCGGCTGCCCGGTCCGCCGTGGGGCGACGGCTACGAACTGGTGTTGAGCACCGAGTACGCCACCGGCTCACCGCCGCGCACCGCCGTCGTCGCCCCTGGGCCGATCGAGATCCCGTCCCGCTGCGTCTGGCTCATGCGGATCCTCCGCCGGCCCTGACACGGTGACACCGCGATCCGGAGGATCGCAGTGTTTCAGTCCTGGGACTGCTCGAAGGTGATGACCGTCCAGCCGAGCAGCAGCCGGTCTCCGTCGGACAGCGGGTGCGCGACGCCGGGCTCGAGCTGGGTCCACTCGGTGGCCTCGGGGCCGGCGACGTGCGTGCCGTTGAGCGAGCCGAGGTCGACCAGCGACACCTCGCGGCCGGAGCGCTGCAGCGCGGCGTGCGCGGAGGAGAGCACGTTCTGCGTGTCGGCGATCGGCACCGCCCGCGCGCTGCCCGAGGTCACCAGCTCGTGGTTGTCCGGACGGCGGCCGAGCACGAGGTCCTCGTCGACGGTGACCACCATGCCGTCGTCGAAGCGCAGGACCGGCGTCGCGGACTCCGGCCGCCAGAACGCCGTCTGCTCGCCGGACTGGGGCCGCTCGGCCGCCGAGGAGGCCGAGGAGGCCGAGGAGGCCGCACCGAAGCCCGCGTCGGACGCGGCGGTGTAGGACGACGGCGCCGAGGTGGCCGGCGGGGCGGCCGACGAGTGCGCGCGGGCCGCCAGCTGCAGCATCGCGCCCGAGCCCGGCACGGTGCCCTCGACCAGGTCGAGCGCGACGCCCGGCGGCATGGACGGCGCCGCCGCGCCCGGGCCCACGTACAGGGTCTGACCCAGCTGGAAGCCCGAGGCGAGCGTGCAGCCCTCCACCGACGACCCGCTCACCGGTACGCCGTCGACGGCCGGCTGACCCTTGCCCGACCAGAGCGCGACACCGGTACCCGACCCGCCGGCGGTGTCGGCCAGCACGAGGGCGAAGGACGCCGTCCCGGAGGCCAGCGAGGACACCTGACCGGCGACCGCCGACAGGACACGGTCGGCACCGGGGCCGGCGATTCCGAGGCAGGCGTGCAGGGCCGCCACGAGAGCGGGCGAACCGGGCGCGTCGACCCACAACAGACCACCGCCACGGCGGGCGACGACGGCGTCTCCGGGGAGGACTTCACAGCGGTCGGGCATGACGGCCAGCCTAGTTGCCCGCGACACGCGCGGGCAGCCGCGCGCACCCGCCACGCCGGGCGACCGCGGCACCTCGCGGGGTCGCTGGGACACCCGTGGTGCGAGTGTCCCGAGCGCCGGACTCAGGCACTCGAGACGAGGCCGAGCTCGGCCGGATCGGCCAGGTGCTGCGAGTGCGGCAGGACCCGCACCGTGTAACCGAACGCGCCCGTGCGCTCCAGCGGCAGCGTCGCGGTGAACCAGTGCCGGGTGCCCTCGGTGTGCTCGTGCGTCATCGGCACGGTGGTCACCTCGTGCAGGCCGTCGCTGTCGTCGACCCGGCCGTAGGCCGCTTGCACCTGCACATCGCCGGGTGCCAGCTGCGGCAGCTCGACCTCGGCCCGCAGCCCGAGGGTGGAGCCGATCTCCGGGGTGTCGCCCGCGCCGGTCGCCTCGACGTGCGCCACCCGGACGGACGACCAGTTCTCCAGCAGGTGGCTGCGCCAGGCGGCCTCGGTGCGGGCCGGCCCGTAGTCGCTGCCCGCCATCGCGCGGGCGGACCCGGCGGCCGGCACGTACAGCGCGGTGACGTAGTCGCGGACCATCCGGCTGGCCAGCACCTTCGGACCGGTCTCGCGCAGCGTGTGCCGCACCATCTCCACCCAGCGGGCCGGCACGCCGTTGCGCCCGGTCTCGTAGAACCGCGGCAGCACCTGCGTGGCCAGCAGGTCGTAGATCGCCCGGGCCTCGACGTCGTCGCGCCGGTCGGGGTCGGCGACGCCGTCGGCCGTCGGGATGGCCCAGCCGTTCTGGCCGTCGAACCACTCGTCCCACCACCCGTCGCGGATGGAGAGGTTGAGCCCGCCGTTCAGGGCGGCCTTCATGCCCGACGTGCCGCAGGCCTCCAGCGGGCGCAGCGGGTTGTTCAGCCAGACGTCGCACCCCCAGTACAGGTAGCGCGCCATGCCGATGTCGTAGCCGGGGAGGAAGGCGATCCGGTGCCGGATCTCCGGGTCGTCGGCGAAGCGCACCATCTTCTGGATGAGCTGCTTGCCGCCGTCGTCGGCCGGGTGGCTCTTGCCGGCGATGACCAGCTGGATGGGCCGGTCCGGGTCCAGCAGCAGCGACTTGAGCCGCGCCGGGTCGCGCAGCATGAGGGTGAGCCGCTTGTAGGAGGGCACCCGTCGGGCGAAGCCGACGGTGAGCACGTCGGGGTCGAATGCGGTGTCGGTCCACCCGACCTCGGCCTCGGTCGCGCCGCGGGACAGGGCGGTCTCGCGCAGCCGGCGGCGCACCTCACCGACCAGCCGGCCGCGCAGCGTGCGGCGCACCTCCCACAGGTCGGCGGCGGAGATCTTGTCGACGCCGTCGAAGTGCACCTCGCCGACCACGTCGACCGGGTCGCCCTCGCTGGAGTCCTGCGTGCCCATCTCCAGGAGCTCGCGCGCGGTCCAGGTCGGCGCGTGCACGCCGTTGGTGATCGACCCGATCGGCACGTCACCCTCGTCGAACCCGGGCCACAACCGGTTGAACATGCCCCGGCTGACGTGGCCGTGCAGCTGGCTGACGCCGTTGGCCCGCTGACCCAGCCGCAGGCCCATGTACGCCATGTTGAACTTCGCCGGGTCCTCCTCGGCGCCGAGCGCGAGCAGCCGGTCCAGCGGGACCCCGAAGCCGGTGAAGTAGCGCTCGATCAGCGCCTTCGGGAACCGGTCGATCCCGGCGGGCACCGGCGTGTGCGTGGTGAAGACGGTGCCCGCCCGCACGGCCTGCAGGGCTTCGGCGAAGGTCAGCCCGCGGGCCTCGATCAGCTCGCGGATCCGCTCGACGCCCTGGAAGCCGGCGTGGCCCTCGTTGGCGTGGAACACCTCCGGCGCCGGAGCGCCGGTGAGCCGGGACCACTGGCGCAGCGCCTTCACGCCGCCGATGCCCAGCAGCATCTCCTGGCGGAGGCGGTGGTCCTCGTCGCCGCCGTAGAGGCGGTCGGTCACCCCGCGCTCGGTGGGCGCGTTCTCCTCGATGTCGCTGTCGAGCAGCAGCAGGGTCACCCGGCCGACCTGCACCCGCCAGACGTGCGCGTGCAGCGTCCGCCCCTCGGGCAGCGGCACGCTGATGACGACGGCGCTGCCGTCGGTCTGGCGCAGCAGCTTGACCGGCAGGCCGTGCGGGTCCAGGGACGGGTAGTGCTCGAGCTGCCAGCCGTCGGCCGACAGGCCCTGCTCGAAGTAGCCGGCGCGGTACAGCAGGCCCACGCCGACCAGCGGCACGCCGAGGTCCGAGGCGGCCTTGAGGTGGTCACCGGCCAGGATGCCCAGACCGCCGGAGTACTGGGGCAGCACCTCGGTGATGCCGAACTCGGCGGAGAAGTAGGCGATGGCCGCGGGCGCCTCGCTGCCCAGGGACTGGTACCAGCGCGGCGTCGTCAGGTACTCCTCCAGGTCGTCGACGACGTCCTGGAGACGGCGCAGGAAGCGCCGGTCCTTCGCCAGCTGCGCCAGCCGCTCGGCCGACACCTCGCCGAGCACCTTCACCGGGTCGTTCTTGCAGGTCTGCCACAGCTCCGGGTCGAGCGTCTCGAACAGGTCGCGGGTCTCCGGGTGCCACGACCAGCGCAGGTTCATGACCAGCTGGGAGAGGGGCGCCAGGGGCTCCGGCAGGGCAGCTCGAACCGTGAATCGCCGCAGTGCTCGCACCCGAGGAGACTAGCCAGCCATCCACCCCCTGCAAGGGGACCGTCGGCTCAGGCTGCAGAGGAGCACCATGGCCACCAGGCGCCCCACCCGCCCGTCCGTCCCGCCGCTCGCACTGCGCCAGGAACGTGGCGGCCGCGCGACCACGGCCGATGTGCCCAGGTCGGACGACCTCGATAGCGTGGCCGCGATGACTGGCCGCCCTGACCTCCGCCTCGGCATCACCGACGTCGCGCCCGTGGTGTCCTGCGGGTCCTTCTCGGCCCGCGCCGTGGTGGGCGAGCACCTGCCGATCACCGCCACCGTGTTCCGCGAGGGCCACGACGCGGTCGCCGCGGACGTCGTGTGGACCTCCCCCGACGGTGAAGCCGCCCCGTTCAACCGGATGGAGCGCTACGGCGACCAGCCCGACCGCTGGCTGAGCACGGTGGTCCCCGACCGCGAGGGCCGCTGGTCGTTCCGGGTCGAGGCGTGGAGCGATCCGCTGGCGACCTGGCACCACGCGGTCGAGGTGAAGATCGAGGCGGGCCAGGGCGCGGAGGACCTCGCCAACGACCTGGAGGAGGGCGCCCGGCTGCTCGACCGGGTGGCCGCCGAGGCCGACGGCGGGAACGGCGAGGCCGTGAAGGCGGCCGCCGCGGCGCTGCGCGACGAGTCGCTGGACGTCACCGCCCGCGTGGCCCCCGCGCTGGCCGACGACCTGCAGGAGTACCTGCACGCCCACCCGGTCCGCGAGCTGGTCACCTCCTCCCCCCGGTACGAGGTCTGGGTCGACCGCCCGCGGGCGCTCTACGGCTCCTGGTACGAGTTCTTCCCCCGCTCGGAGGGACGCGTCGTCGACGGCACGCCGACCCACGGCACGTTCGCGACCGCCGCGGAGCGGCTCCCGGCCGTCGCCGACATGGGCTTCGACGTGGTGTACCTGCCCCCGATCCACCCGATCGGCAGGGTGAACCGCAAGGGGCCGAACACGCCGCAGTTCCCGGGCGGCAACCCCTACCAGGTCGGTCCCGACGACGTCGGGTCCCCCTGGGCCATCGGCAGCGACGAGGGCGGCCACGACGCCGTCCACCCGCAGCTGGGCACGATGGACGACTTCACGGCGTTCGTGGCGCGCACCCGGGAACTGGGGATGGAGGTCGCGCTCGACTTCGCGCTCCAGGCCGCACCGGACCACCCGTGGGTGAAGAGCCACCCCGAGTGGTTCACCACCAAGCCCGACGGGTCCATCGCCTACGCGGAGAACCCGCCGAAGAAGTACCAGGACATCTACCCGGTCAACTTCGACAACGACCCCGAGGGGATCTACGCCGAGTGCCTCCGGGTGCTGCGGGTCTGGATCGACGCCGGGGTGCGCATCTTCCGCGTCGACAACCCGCACACCAAGCCGCTGAACTTCTGGCACTGGCTGATCTGGAAGGTCAAGGAGACCGACCCGGACGTGCTGTTCCTCGCCGAGGCCTTCACCCGGCCGGCGATGATGCACCAGCTCGCCCGGCTCGGCTTCACCCAGTCCTACACGTACTTCACGTGGCGGACCGGGCGCGGCGAGCTCGAGGACTACGGCCGCGAGCTGGCCGCCAACTGCCACTACATGCGGCCGAACTTCTTCGTCAACACCCCCGACATCCTGCACGCGTCGCTGCAGTTCGGTGGCCCGCAGATGTTCAAGATCCGCGCGGTGCTGGCCGCGATGACGAGCCCCACCTGGGGGGTCTACTCGGGCTTCGAGCTGTTCGAGCACGTGGCCGTGCGGCCGGGCAGCGAGGAGTACCTGGACAGCGAGAAGTACCAGCTCCGCCCGCGCGACTGGGCCGGCGCGGAGGCCTCCGGCCGCAGCCTGGCGCCCTACCTGCGGCGGCTCAACGAGATCCGGCGCGCGCACCCGGCGCTCCAGGAGCTGCGCACGCTGCGCTTCCACCCCGTGGACAACCCGAACCTGATCTGCTTCTCGAAGACCGACGCCGGCTCGGGCGACGCCGTCCTGGTCGTGGTGTCGCTGGACAGCCACAACACCCAGATCGGGACGACGTCGCTCGACCTGCCCGTGCTGGGGCTGGACTGGCACGAGCGCTTCTCCGTCACCGACGAGATCGACGGCGCCACCTACGACTGGGGCCAGTTCAACTACGTGGAGCTCGACCCCTACCGGGAGCCGGCGCACGTCTTCGCGGTCGACTTCCCGCGGCCGGTGCGGTTCCCCCCGCCGGTCGGCTGAAAGAGGACCCCCCGTGCCCCCCACCACTCGCACGCTCGCGGTGGGCCCCTGCACGGGGGCCGCCCTGCCCCGACCACTCGCAGGCTCGCGGCGGGCCCCCGCAGGCGGGCCGCGACCTCCCACCCACGACAGACCCGAGGACGACATCCTCCGATGACCCTTCCCGTCCCCGACGCAGCAGCCGCCGCCGAGCGCTCCGCGCTGCCCCCACCGGGCAGCGATCCGGAGTGGTACAAGCGCGCGGTCTTCTACGAGGTCCTGGTCCGCGGCTTCGCCGACAGCAACGCCGACGGCGTCGGCGACCTCCGCGGCATGATCGACAAGCTGGACTACCTGCAGTGGCTCGGCGTCGACTGCCTGTGGCTGCCACCGTTCTTCGCCTCGCCGCTACGCGACGGCGGGTACGACGTCAGCGACTACACCGCCGTGCTGCCCGAGTTCGGCGACATCGACGACTTCAAGGACTTCCTCGACACCGCCCACTCCCGCGGCATCCGCGTGATCATCGACTTCGTCATGAACCACACCTCGGACCAGCACCCGTGGTTCCAGGCCAGCCGCAGCGACCCCGACGGCCCCTACGGCGACTTCTACGTGTGGGCCGACGACGACAGCGGCTATCCCGACGCGCGGATCATCTTCGTCGACACCGAGGTGTCGAACTGGACCTTCGACCCCGTCCGCAAGCAGTACTTCTGGCACCGCTTCTTCGCCCACCAGCCCGACCTCAACTTCGAGAACCCACGGGTGCAGGAGGCCATCCTCGACGCCCTGCGGTTCTGGCTGGACCTGGGCATCGACGGCTTCCGGCTCGACGCCGTGCCCTACCTCTACGAGGAGGAGGGCACCAACTGCGAGAACCTGCCCAGGACCCACGAGTTCCTCAAGCAGGTGCGCAAGGTCGTCGACACCGACTACCCCGACCGCGTGCTGCTGTGCGAGGCCAACCAGTGGCCGGCCGACGTCGTCGAGTACTTCGGCGAGGACGGCGACGAGTGCCAGATGGCCTTCCACTTCCCGGTGATGCCGCGCCTGTTCATGGGCGTCCGGCGGGAGCAGCGGTTCCCGATCTCGGAGATCATGGCGCAGACGCCGGCCATCCCGCGGAACTGCCAGTGGGGCATCTTCCTGCGCAACCACGACGAGTTGACCCTGGAGATGGTCACCGACGACGAGCGCGACTACATGTGGGCGGAGTACGCCAAGGACCCCCGCATGAAGGCCAACATCGGCATCCGCCGCCGGCTGGCCCCGCTGCTGGAGAACGACACCAACACCCTCGAGCTGTTCAACGCCCTGCTGCTGTCGCTGCCCGGCTCGCCGGTCCTGTACTACGGCGACGAGATCGGCATGGGCGACAACATCTGGCTCGGGGACCGGGACGGCGTCCGGACGCCGATGCAGTGGACGCCCGACCGCAACGGCGGCTTCTCCACCGCCGACCCGCAGCGGATGTACCTGCCGCTGAACATGGACCCGGTCTACGGCTACCAGACCACCAACGTCGAGTCGCAGTTGCGCAACACCACGTCGCTGCTGCACTGGATCCGGCGGATGATCCAGGTGCGCGGCCAGCACCCGACCTTCGGGCTGGGCAGCTACGAGGAAATAGGGTCCCGCAACCCCACGGTGCTGTCGTTCGTCCGCGAGTTCGGCGACGACGTCGTCCTGTGCGTGAACAACCTGTCCCGGTTCCCGCAGCCGGTGGAGCTGGACCTGCGCCGCTTCGAGGGCTGGACGCCCATCGAGATGACCGGCCGCGTCGAGTTCCCGCAGATCGGCGTCCTGCCCTACATGCTCACCCTGGCCGGGCACGGCTTCTACTGGTTCGAGCTGGCCAGGCCGGCCCAGCCGGCCGGTGAGGTCGCCGAGCCGGAGGACACCTCCGTCGCCGACTCGCTGCTCGCCGCGGGCCTGGTCGGCACCGGCGAGGCGCCGGAGCCGGACGGCGCGGCCGATCCGGGAGGATCCCGATGAACGCGCTCACCGAACTGCTGCGGGAGTGGATGCCGCACCAGCGCTGGTTCGGCGGCAAGGGCCGGGAGTGGGCCGACGTCCGGGAGGAGAGCTTCTTCCTGGACCGGTCGCACCCCGTGCTGTCGATCCACCGCGTGACCGTGCTGTACGCCGACGGGGGGTCCGAGACCTACCTCGTGCCCCTGTCCTGGCACGACCACCCGGTCGAGGAGCTGGCCTCGGCGCTGGTCGGGGCGGTGGGGCACAGCGACGCCCACGGTGACCGGGAGGCCTACGCCTACGACGCCATGCGCGACCGGGACGCCACCGGGTCGTGGCTGACCCACCTGGCCGGCGCGGCCACGGTCGGCCCGCTGCGGTTCGTGCCCACCGAGGGCGCGCAGTTCCCCACCGGGCTGCCCGGTGACATCCTGTCGGCCGAGCAGAGCAACACCTCGCTGGTGTACGGCAGCAAGGCGATCCTCAAGCTGTTCCGGCGGTTGGAGCCCGGCCTCAACCCGGACGTCGAGATCCACGCCGCCCTGCACCCGACCGGCAACCCGCACATCGCCCCGCTGCTCGGCCACGCCGAGATCGACCACGACCGCGATCCGGGCACGCCCCCGGCCACCGTGCTCATGCTGCAGCGGTTCGTGGCCAACGCCAGCGACGGCTGGCGGTTGGCCACGGCCAGCGTCCGCGACCTGTACGCCGAGGGTGACCTGCACGCCGACGAGGTCGGCGGCGACTTCGCCGGGGAGAGCGAGCGGCTGGGGGCGGCGACGGCCTCGGTGCACGCCGACCTGGCGAAGGTGCTGCCGACCGAGCCGGCCGACGCCGAGTGGCTGGACACGCTCGCCGGGCAGATGACCGAGCGGCTCGAGGCGGCCGTCGCGGTCGTCCCGCCGCTGGCGCAGTACGCCGACGGCATCCGCGCCCTGTACGCCGCCGCCGCCGGCAGCACCGAGCCGGTGGTGCGGCAGCGGGTGCACGGCGACCTCCACCTGGGCCAGGTGCTGCGCACGGCGACGGGGTGGATCGTGCTCGACTTCGAGGGCGAGCCGGCCCGCCCGCTGGCCGCGCGGCGCGAGCTGGACAGCCCACTGCGTGACGTGGCCGGGATGCTGCGCAGCTTCGACTACGCCGCCCGGCACATGCTCGTCGAGCAGCCGGAGGACTCCCAGCGCGCCTACCGCGCCCAGGAATGGGCCGCGCGGAACCGGCGGGCATTCCGCGCCGGCTACGCCGCCGGCGGTGGCGCGGCCGTGGAGGGTGACTCCCCGCTGCTGCGCGCCTTCGAGGCCGACAAGGCCGTCTACGAGTGCGTCTACGAGGCGCGCAACCGCCCGCACTGGCTGATGATCCCGCTGCACTCCCTCGGCCGCCTGGTCCGCCGCGAGTGAACCGCCCACCGCGGGTAGGGGCAGCACGGACGCACGACAGACCGAGCACACGGTAGTGATGAGGACGGCGAGACGATGACGGACGACCGCAGGGACGACCTGGCCGACACCACGGCCCGCAGCTCCGACGCCGCGGCGACCGTGAGCGCCGGCGCTCCGGCCGAACCGGCCGCGAAGAAGACCGCGAAGAAGACCGCCGCCAAGAAGGCACCGGCCGCCAAGAAGGCCCCGGCGACGAAGAGGGCCCCGGCCACGAGGTCCGCCGCCGCGAGCGAGGCGGCGGGCACGGAGGCCGCGTCCGCCACGGTGAAGAAGGCCGCCGGGCGTGCGACCACGAAGGCCGCCGCAGCGGTGGCGGCGGTGACCGAGCCGGCCGTCGCCCCCCGGACGCCCGCCGTCCAGGACTCCGCTGCGCCGGCCCCCACCCCCGGCGGCGGGTCCGTGCTCGACAGGGTCGGCGCGGACAGCATCCCGGAACCAGCGGGCGGCCCGGAGCCTTCGGCGCTCGGCGAGGGTGCGCCACCGGCGGCCCGCGAGGTGTCCGGCGACGAGCTGCGCGCCATCGTCGAGGGCTGGGCGCACGATCCCCACGGCGTGCTCGGCGCACACCCGGCCGGCGACGGCTGGGCCGTGCGGACGCTGCGGCCCGACGCCCATTCCGTCGCGGTGGTCGACCAGGACGGGCAGCGCTACGACGCCCGCCAGCTGCACGGCGGCGGCGTGTACGAGGCCCGGCTGCCGAACCAGCCCGGGGACTACCGCATCGAGGTCACCTACGGCGACGGTTTCGGCGGCACGAACACCTACACCGTCGACGACCCCTACCGGTGGCTGCCCACCATCGGCGAGCTCGACCGGCACCTGATCAGCGAGGGCCGCCACGAGCGGCTCTGGGAGGTGCTCGGCTCGCACGTGCGGCGCTACGACACCCCCGGCGGGACCGTCGAGGGGGTGTCGTTCGCCGTGTGGGCCCCCAGCGCGCGCGGCGTCAAGGTGACCGGCGACTTCGACTACTGGCAGGCCCGCGCCTACCCCATGCGCTCGCTGGGCTCGGTCGGCGTCTGGGAGATCTTCGTGCCCGGCGTCCAGGTCGGCGCCCGGTACAAGTTCCACGTGCTCGGGGCCGACGGGCAGTGGCGGGAGAAGGCCGACCCGCTCGCGTTCCACACCGAGGTACCGCCGGACAACGCCTCCGTGGTCACCGAGTCGCGGTACGAGTGGGGCGACGAGGCGTGGCTGACCGACCGGGCCCGCGGCGGCTGGCACGAGCGGCCGATGAGCGTCTACGAGGTGCACGCCGGGTCGTGGCGGCAGGGCCTGTCCTACCGCGAGCTGGCCGACGAGCTGGTCGACTACGTGGTGCAGCACGGGTTCACGCACATCGAGTTCATGCCGGTCGCCGAGCACCCGTTCGGCGGGTCCTGGGGCTACCAGGTGACCTCGTACTACGCGCCGACGGCCCGTCACGGCGGCCCGGACGACTTCCGCTACCTGGTCGACCGGGCCCACCAGGCCGGCATCGGCGTCATCGTCGACTGGGTGCCCGCGCACTTCCCCAAGGACGACTGGGCGCTGGGGCGCTTCGACGGCACCCCGCTGTACGAGCACGCCGACCCGCGGCGCGGCGAGCAGATGGACTGGGGCACGTTCGTCTTCGACTTCGGCCGGGCCGAGGTGCGCAACTTCCTGGTGGCGAACGCCCTGTACTGGTGCAAGGAGTTCCACGTCGACGGCCTGCGCGTCGACGCGGTCGCCTCGATGCTGTACCTCGACTACTCCCGCTCCGAGGGCCAGTGGTCACCCAACCAGTACGGCGGGCGCGAGAACCTCGAGGCGGTGTCGTTCCTGCAGGAGATGAACGCGACCGTCTACCGCGAGGTGCCCGGCGTCATGACGATCGCCGAGGAGTCGACGGCCTGGCCGGGGGTCACCCGCCCCACCCACCTCGGCGGCCTGGGCTTCGGCTTCAAGTGGAACATGGGCTGGATGCACGACTCGCTGACCTACATCTCCAAGGAGCCGATCTACCGCAGCTACCACCACGGCCAGCTGACGTTCTCGATGATGTACGCCTACTCCGAGAACTACGTGCTGCCGATCAGCCACGACGAGGTCGTGTACGGCAAGGGCTCGCTGCTGCGGAAGATGCCCGGTGACCGCTGGCAGCAACTGGCCAACCTGCGCGCGTACCTCGCCTACATGTGGGCGCACCCGGGCAAGCAGCTGCTGTTCATGGGATCGGAGTTCGGCCAGGACGCCGAGTGGGCCGAGAGCCGCTCGCTGGACTGGTGGCACCTCGACGACCCGGCCCACCGGGGAGTGGCCCAGCTGGTGCGCGACCTGAACGCGGTCTACAAGGAGCTGCCCGCGCTGTGGTCGCAGGACGTCGACCCGGCCGGCTTCCACTGGATCGACGCCAACGACGCCTCGGGCAACGTGCTGTCCTTCCTCCGCTTCGGCGCCCCCGGGTCCCGCGGCGACGGCGGGCAGCAGGAGGGCCAGGTCCTGGCCTGCGTGGCCAACTTCGCGGGCAACCCCCACCACGGCTACCGCGTCGGCCTGCCGCGCGGCGGCCACTGGCGGGAGGTCATCAACACCGACTTCGACGGCTACGGCGGGTCCGGCGTCGGCAACTACGGCGGCGTGGAGGCGCTCGAGGAGCCGTGGCACGGCCAGCCGTACTCGGCGGTGGTCGCCGCTCCCCCGCTGGGCACGGTCTGGCTGCTGCACGAGGGCTGAGCGAGCATCCCTCCTCCCCACCCCTCGCCCGGAGCGGGACCCGGGAGGGGCCGGGAGGTGACCGGGCGGGGCGTGTGGACGGCGGTCCGCGGGGCACGGAGGGGACGTGCCGCATCCGCCGTGGTCCCGGGCGGTCGCCGTCCCGCTGCTGCTCGTCGCCCTGCTCGTGGCGGGGTGCTCGGTCGTCGTCATCGGGCGACCGAGCCCCCTCGCCGCGCCCGTGCCCGACGTGCCGGCCGGCGAGGTGCCGGTCGTGGGCGCGGGCGGCGGTCCGGTCGACGACCTGGCCCGGGCGGCGCTCGCCGACCTCGAGACGTACTGGTCGCAGACCTTCCCCGACCTCTTCGGGCAGGAGTTCCCGCCGCTGGCCGGCGGCTACTTCAGCGTCGACCCCGCCGACGTCGTCCCCGGCCAGTACCCGCAGGGGGTCACCTGCGGCGCCGATCCGCTGGAGGTGGCCGACAACGCCTTCTACTGCGCCGCCCCGCGGGCGCCGAACTCCGACTCGATCACCTACGACCGCCGCTTCCTCGGTGAGCTGGCCGCCGCCTACGGCCGGTTCATCCCCGCGCTGGTGATGGCGCACGAGTTCGGGCACGCGATCCAGGCCCGCGTCGGCTACCCGGAGGCGTCGATCGTGACCGAGACGCAGGCCGACTGCCTCGCCGGCGCCTGGACGGCCTGGGTCGCCGCCGGGGAGGCCGAGTTCTCGCAGATCCGCACCCCGGAGCTCGACCAGCTGCTGCGCGGCTACCTGCTGCTGCGCGACCCGGTGGGGACCGACCTGCGCACGCAGAGCGCGCACGGCTCCTACTTCGACCGGGTGTCGGCCTTCCAGGAGGGCTTCGCCGACGGGCCGACCGCCTGCCGCGACGGCTTCGCCGGCGACCGCGTGTTCACGCAGGGTCGCTTCTCGACCGACGACGAGGCGTTGTCCGGCGGCAACGCGTCCTACCCGGAGCTGCTCGACATCGTCGACCGGACGCTGCCGGCCACCTGGTCGAGCGCCTTCACCGAGCTCGGTGCGCGGTTCGACCCACCCCGGCTCGGCGCCTTCGCCGGCCGGGCGCCCCGGTGCGCCGACGACCGCGACCGCGACCTGGTGTTCTGCGCGGACGAGCAGCTGGTCGCCTTCGACGAGCGCGACCTGACGCAGCCCGCCTACGAGGACTTCGGGGACTTCGCCGTGGCCACGGCGGTCGCCATCCCCTACGGCCTGGCGGTGCGCGAGCAGCTGGGCCTGTCCGTCGACGACGGCGAGGCGCTGCGCTCGGCGGTGTGCCTGGCCGGCTGGTACGGCCGCCGGGTCTTCGAGGGGCAGACCGGTGACCGGACCCGCATCTCCCCCGGCGACATCGACGAGAGCGTCCAGTTCCTGCTCACCTACGGCGGTGACCCGGACGTGCTGCCCGGCGTCGACCTGACCGGCTTCCAGTTGGTCGACCTGTTCCGCAACGGTTTCGTGCAGGGGTTGCCGGCCTGCGACATCGGCGCCTAGGAGAACGACCCGCCGCACACCCCGCGTCGGAGGCCCCCGTCCTCCTCACCCGGGAGGACCCGTCCTCCTCACCCGTCGCAGGGCCCCTCCGAGCCCGGCGGCCGGGGCCTAGTACAGGGCCGCGGTGAGCTTGCGCCGGGCGGCGCCGACCCGGGGGTCCTGGTCGCCGACGACGGCGAAGAGCTCGACCAGGTGCTCGCGGGCGCGTTCGCGGTCGTCCCCCGCCGTCCGGCGGACGACGTCGACGAGCCGCTCGAAGGCGGCCTCCACGTTGCCGGTGCCGAGGAGGAAGTCGGCCGCCCGGGTCTGCGCGGCGACGTCGTCGGGAGCGGCGTCGGCCGCGACGAGGGCGTCGGGCCCGGCCTCCTCGGCGCGGCGGAACAGCTGCACCTGGCGCAGCGCGATACCCGCGTCCGGGTGGTCGGGCTGCTCGGCGAGGACGGCCTGGTAGGCGGCCTCGGCGGCGGCCAGGTCGCCCCGCTCGAGCGCGGCCTCGGCGGCGTCCAGCCGGGGGTCGTCGGTGGGCTGCGGCTGGGCACCGATCCCGTCGGGCGCCGCGCCGCCGGTGGTGGCGCGGACCAGCTCGGTGACGAACGCCCGGGCCTGGTCCTCGGGGATCGCACCGGTGAACTCGGCCACGAGCTGGCCCTGCCAGACCGCCTTCACCGCCGGGATGCCCTGCACCCGCAGACCCTGTGCCAGGGCCGGGTTGGCGTCGACGTCGACCTTGGCGAGCACCCAGGAGCCACCGCCCTCGGCGGCCAGCCGCTCGAGCACGGGTGACAGCTGCTTGCAGGGCCCGCACCACTCCGCCCACAGGTCGAGCACGACGGGCACCTGGAAGGACCGGTCGAGCACCTCGGTCTGGAAGGTCGCCTCGGTGACGTCGACGACCGCGGAGCCGGGGGCGGCGGCCGGCTCCCCCGCGCCGGGTGGGGGGGCGGTCTGCGCGCGGGCGGCGGCCTCGGAGCGCGCCTTGACGGCGGCGAGGTCGACCGCCCCGGCGAAGGAGGCGGCCATCTGGGCCTGCTGGGCCTGCTGGGCCTGGGCGCGCGGGTCGGGACGGCCGGGGCGGGTGGGCTGCATGTTCCCAGTTTCCCACCGCGCCGGTTCGTCGGGACGGACGGCGCTCAGCGCGGCCGTCATGCCGTCGATCCCGCGTCGGCGACCGGCTCCGTCCACCACGCGGCCGACGGTGACCCGGTCAGAAGCGCGCCGGCTCCGTGTACGAGCCCCACTCGGCGCGCAGCGCGTCGCAGATCTCGCCCAGCGTGGCCTCGGCCCGGACGGCGTCGAGCATCGCGGGCACCAGGTTCTGCTCGGTGCGGGCGACCTCGACCATGCGCGCGACCGCGGCCCGGGCGGCCTCGTCGTCCCGGCCCTCCCGGCGCTCGGCGAGCTCGGCCTTCTGGTCGAGCTCGACCTGGTGGCCGACGCGGAGGATCTCCAGTTCGTCGTCCGCGTCCACCGAGCCGGTGAGCGTGTTGACGCCGACGACCTTCTTGTCGCCCTTCTCCAGCGCCCGCTGGTAGACGAACGCCGCCTCGGCGATCTCGCCGGTGAACCAGCCGTCCTCGATGCCGCGCAGGATGCCGGAGGTCATCGGAGAGGACGAGGTGCCGTCGGCGCCCATGTCCCTGATCCGGGCGAAGATCTCCTCGGCCTGCCGCTCGAGCTCGTCGGTGAGCGCCTCGACGTACCAGGAACCGCCGAGCGGATCGGCGACGTTCATGACGCCGGTCTCCTCCGCGATGACCTGCTGGGTGCGCAGCGCGATCTGGGCGGCCTTCGCGCTGGGCAGGGCGAGCACCTCGTCGAGGGCGTTGGTGTGCAGCGACTGGGTGCCGCCGAGCACCGCGGCGAGCGCTTCCACCGCCGTCCGGACGATGTTGTTGTCCGGCTGCTGGGCGGTGAGGCTGACGCCGGCCGTCTGGGTGTGGAAGCGCAACTGCTGGGCCTTCTCCGTCTTCGCGCCGTAGACGTCGCGCAGCCAGCGCGCCCAGATGCGACGGGCCGCGCGGAACTTGGCGATCTCCTCGAAGAAGTCGATGTGCGCGTCGAAGAAGAACGACAGGCCGGGGGCGAACGTCTCGACGTCCAGGCCGCGGGAGAGGCCGAGCTCGACGTAGGCGAACCCGTCGGCCAACGTGTAGGCCAGCTCCTGGGCGGCGGTCGAGCCCGCCTCGCGGATGTGGTAGCCGGAGACGCTGATCGGCTTGTACGCGGGGATGTGCTCCGCGCAGTACTCCATGAGGTCGCCGATCAGGCGCAGGTGCGGCTCGGGCGCGAAGAGCCACTCCTTCTGCGCGATGTACTCCTTGAAGATGTCGGTCTGCAGGGTGCCGTTCAGCGCGCCGATGTCGGTGCCCTGCCGCTCGGCGGCCACCAGGTACATGCAGAACACCGGGACGGCGGGGCCGCTGATCGTCATCGACGTCGTGGTCGCGCCGAGGTCGATGCCGTCGAAGAGCACGTCCATGTCGGCGGCGCTGTCGATCGCCACCCCGCAGTGGCCCACCTCGCCGAGGCTGCGGGGGTCGTCGGAATCGCGGCCCATGAGGGTCGGCATGTCGAAGGCGACGGAGAGCCCGCCGCCGCCTTCGGCCAGGATCATCTTGTACCGCTCGTTGGTCTGCCGGGCGTTGCCGAAGCCGGCGAACTGGCGGATGGTCCACGCCCGCCCGCGGTAGCCGGTGGCGTGCAGACCGCGGGTGAACGGGAACTCGCCGGGATAGCCGATGCGCTCGAAGCCCGGGACGCTGCGCTCGTCGTCCGGCCCGTAGACCGGGTCGACGGTCACCCCGGACAGCGTCGTGAAGTCGGCGTCGCGCACCTTGCCGGTGGACAGGGCGGCGTCGTACCGCTGCTGCCAGCGGTCGTGGGCGGTCCGGGGAGCCTCGTCGCTCATGCCTCCGATAGTAGGACGTCCAACTATCCGCCGTCGACCGCCCGGGCGGTATCGGCGCCCGCGACGTCACCGGCGCCCAGCCGGACCCGCCGGAGGATCGCGAAGAGCTCCGCGCGCTCGGCCTCCGGGAGGTCGCCGAGGCCGAAATCGAGGTCGCTGAGCGCGCGGGTGGCCTGCTCCACGACCGCGCGGCCGCTGCGCGTGATCATCGCCAGCACGCCACGGCCGTCGGCCGGGTTGGGCCGCCGGGTCACGTAGCCCGCGGCGACCAGCCGGTCGATGGCGTTGGTGACGCTGGTCGGGTGCACCATCAGCCGGCTGCCGATGACCTTGAGCGGCAGCTCGCCGGTGCGGCTGAAGGTGAGGAGCACGAGCACCTCGTACCGGGCGAAGCTGAGCTCGTGCGGCCGCAGCGCCTCGTCGAAACGGGCGAGCAGGATCTGCTGGACCCGGAAGACGCTCGTCGCCGCGCGCATCGCCGAGGCGGGCCCGAAGCGCTGCTCCCAGTGCTCGCCCGCGCGCTCGATCGGGTCGAACGGCAGTCCCAGCGCGCGCACCATGCCACCGAAACTACCGCCGGGTAGCTCCGCGGAGCACGGCCCGGACCGCCCGCGCCACCGTCACGCACGAGGCGCGGGCCGCGGGCGGGGCCCGGCCCCTGGTCCCGAGGGCCGTCGTGCCCGGACGGAGCGCTACCGGAGCGGGGGTGCCTCCCGGATCCCGAACACCTCGCGCAGCGCCACCCGTGCCGCGTTGTCACCGCACATCCCGTGCACGGCCGGGCCCGGCGGGGTGGCGGCCGAGGCGAGGTAGACCCCGCGCAGCGGCGTCTTGTAGGTGTTCCACCGCGGCACCGGGCGGGCGAGCATCTGCCGCAGCGACGCCTCGCCGTTGGCGATGTCGCCGCCGACGTGGTTGGGGTTCCAGGCCTCCATCTGCCGCGCGTCCATCATGTGCCGCTCGACGACGGTGTCGCGGAAGCCCGGGGCGAACCGCTCGATCTGCGCCTCGATCGCGCCGGTCATGTCGACGTCCGAGCCGTGCGGCACGTGCACGTACGCCCAGAAGACGTGCCCGCCGTCCGGCGCCCGGGTCGGGTCGACGACGGTCGGCTGGACGGCGAGCACGTACGGCTTCTCGGGCACCCGCCCGGCCGCGGGCGCCGACTCCCCCTCGATGGTCTCCGCGAGCGAGCCCGCCACGTGGACGGTGCCGGCGCGGCGCACCTCCGGGGCGGCCCACGGCACCGGCGAGGACAGCACGTAGTCGACCTTGAAGACGCCCGCCCCGTACCGGTACCGGTCGACCCAGCGGCGGTACCCCTCGTGCACCCGGTCGCCGGCCATCCGCACGAACGCGTGCGGCGAGGTGTCGAGCAGGACGGCGGGCACGCCCTCGAACTCGCGCAGGTCGGTGACCTCGTGCCCGGTGACCACCTCGCCGCCCTGTTCCTCCAGGGCGGCCACCATCGCGTCGGCCATCCGCTGCGACCCGCCCTCGACCAGCGGCCACCCGGCGACGTGCGCGAGCATGCCCAGCAGCAGCCCGAAACCGGAGGTGATGGCCCGGTCCAGCGGCAGCAGCGAGTGCGCCGCGGCACCGGCGACGAGGGCACGGGCCCCGTCGGTCTCGAACCAGCGCCGGGTCAGCCACCGGACGTCGGGCAGCGCGTTGAGCCCGAACCAGGCGACGGCCGGGATGCTGCGCGTGGGCGGTCGGCGCAGGGCGCTGGCGAGGAAGAAGTCGACGACGTCCTCCCCGTGCTCGACGACGGGGGTGAACAGGCGGCGGTAGGCCGCGCCGTCCGGGCCCAGCGCCCGCGCCGTGTCGGCGAGCGACCGGTGCGCCACCACGGCCCGGCCCCCGTCGAGCGGATGGGCGTACGGGATCTCCGGGTGCAGCAGGCGCACGCCGCGCGCGGCCAGGTCGAACTCGCGGAAGAACGGCGAGGCGGCCGCCATCGGGTGCACCGACGAGCAGACGTCGTGCAGGTAGCCCGGCCGCGTCAGCGCCTCGGTGCGCATCCCCCCGCCGGGGACGGCGGCCCGCTCGACCACCTGCACGCGCAGGCCGGCCGCGGCCAGCCGCAGCGCCGCGGCCAGGCCGTTCGGCCCGGCCCCGACGACGACGGCGTCCGGCTGCCCCTGCACGCGCCCATCCTGACCTGTCAGAGCTGGTCGAGCAGGTCGTCGGCCGCCCGGTACGGATCGGTCTCCCCGGCCACGACCCGGTCGGCGAGCGAGGTGAGCGCGGCCGACCCGTGCACGTCGCCCATCCGCTCGCGCAGCGCGGCGACGGCGATCGCCTCGATCTCGGCCGCCGCCCGCTCGCTGCGCCGGCGCAGGCCCTCCCCGGAGGCGGTCAGCCACTCCCGGTGCTGGTCGACCTTCGCGAGCACCTCGTCGATGCCGTTGCCGGCGTCGCGGGCGGCCACCGTCTTCACGATCGGCGGGCGCCAGTGCCCCGCCTCGGAGTGCCGCCCCCCGAGCGAGAGCATGTAGCGCAGGTCGCGCACGGTCTGGTCGGCGCCGTCCCGGTCCGCCTTGTTGACGACGAAGACGTCGGCCACCTCGAGGATGCCCGCCTTCGCGGCCTGGATCCCGTCGCCCATGCCCGGCGCGACCAGCACGAGCGTGGTGTCGGCCAGCGAGGCGATCTCCAGCTCCGACTGCCCGACACCGACGGTCTCGACCAGGACGACGTCGCAGCCGGCCGCGTCGAGCACCCGCAGCGCCTGGG
Source organism: Geodermatophilus sp. YIM 151500 (assembly GCF_025716945.1). Lineage (GTDB taxonomy): Bacteria > Actinomycetota > Actinomycetes > Mycobacteriales > Geodermatophilaceae > YIM-151500. Next base: position 385,262 of record NZ_JAOVZT010000002.1, on the reverse strand, counting down.
GCGTGGCCCAGGCCAGCCCGCCGAGGTGCCCGCGCGAGGCCATGGAGCGGATGAAGACGCCGGGGTCGCCGGCGTGGTCCTGCATGCGCACCCGGTCGCCGAGCAGCGCGCCACCGGAGAACGGGGACGACGGGTCCACGGCGAGCACGCCGACCCGCTTGCCGGCCCGGCGCAGCGCACGCACCAGCGCCGTCGTCGTCGTCGACTTCCCGACGCCCGGCGAACCCGTCAGCCCGAGCACCTGGGCGTGCCCGGTGTGCGGCGCGAGCGCGGCGGCCACGTCGCGCAGCAGCGGGCTGGCGTCCTCGACCAGCGAGATCAGCCGCGCGACCGCCCGGGCGTCGCCGTCGCGGGCGCGCTCGACCAGGGTCGGGACGTCGACCGCCCGCCGGCCCCGCCGTCCCCCGGCCGGGGACGCGGCCGGCTGCTGCACGGCGGTACCGGCGTCGGTCACGTCACCCCCCCGTCGGCGCGCGCCGGTGACGGGACCGGGGTGCGCGGTCGGCCCCGCGAGCCGGTCAACCGCGTGCGGGCACGTGCAGGACCAGGGCGTCGCCCTGGCCCCCGCCGCCGCACAGCGCGGCCGCGCCGGTGCCGCCGCCGCGGCGGCCGAGCTCCAGCGCCAGGTGCAGGGCGATGCGCGCCCCGCTCATGCCGATCGGGTGACCGAGGGCGATCGCGCCGCCGTTGACGTTGACCTTCTCCGGGTCCAGGCCGAGCTCGCGGGTGGAGACGATGCCGACCGCGGCGAAGGCCTCGTTGATCTCGACCAGGTCGAGGTCCTCCGGCTCGATGCCCTCGCGCGCGCAGGCCTTGGCGATCGCCCGCGAGGGCTGGGTCTGCAGCGTCGCGTCGGGCCCGGCGACGACGCCGTGCGCGCCGATCTCGGCCAGCGGGGTGAGACCGAGCGACTCCGCCTTCTCGGCCGACATCACCACGACCGCGCAGGCGCCGTCGGAGATCTGCGAGGCGGTGCCCGCGGTGATCGTGCCGTCCTTGCCGAACGCCGGCTTCAGCCGCGCCAGCGATTCGACCGTCGTGTCGGCGCGGATGCCCTCGTCGTCGCGGAACTCGATCGGGTCGCCCTTGCGCTGCGGGATCAGCACCGGGGTGATCTCGTCGTCGAACAGCCCGTTCTTGGCCGCGGCCGCGGCCCGCTGGTGCGAGGCGGCGGCGAAGGCGTCCTGCTCCTCGCGCGTCAGGTCGTAGCGGCTGTTGGCCTGCTCGGTGAGCACCCCCATCGCCACCTGGTCGAAGGTGTCGGACAGCCCGTCGTGGGCCATGGCGTCGACCAGCGTCGTGTCGCCGTACTTGGTGCCGGTGCGCGAGCCGGGCAGCAGGTGCGGCGCCTGGGTCATCGACTCCATGCCGCCGGCGACGACCACCTCGAACTCCCCGGCGCGGATCAGCTGGTCGGCGAGGGCGATCGCGTCGAGCCCGGACAGGCACACCTTGTTGAGCGTGAACGCGGGCACCGACATGGGGATGCCGGCGGCCACCGCCGCCGGGCGGGCGGGGTTCTGCCCGGCGCCGGCCTGGAGGACCTGCCCCATGATCACGTAGTCGACCTGGTCGCCGGAGATGCCGGCGCGCTCGAGCGCGGCCTTGATGGCCACGCCGCCGAGGTCGGCCGCCGAGAAGTCCTTCAGCGAGCCGAGCAGCCGGCCCATCGGGGTCCGGGCACCGCTGACGATGACCGAGCGGGACATGTCGCCTCCTGTGCCGGCCGCCACGTGGCGGCCGGGTCGTCCGGGCCGTCCGGGGACGGCACGCCTCCTCCCGAGCTTAGGACGACGGCGCGCCGCCCGGCACCGCCCCGGCCGGAGGCCCCCCTCCCGGAGGCGGACGGCGGCGCGGCAGGATGCCGGGGTGACCGATGCAGCGCACCCCGCCGCACGCCCGGCCGGACTGCCGCCCGAGCTGTTCACGACCATCGACCACGTCGGGGTGGCCGTGCCCGACCTCGACGAGGCCATCGCCTTCTACGCCCAGGCCTTCGGCGTGCACTCGGTGCACGAGGAGACCAACGAGGAGCAGGGCGTCCGCGAGGCCATGCTCGCCGTCGGGGACGGCGAGACCCGCATCCAGCTGCTGGCCCCGCTCGGACCGGACTCGACCATCGCCAGGTTCCTCGACCGGTCCGGCCCCGGGCTGCAGCAGCTGGCCTTCCGGGTGGACGACGTCGAGGCGGCGAGCGCGACCCTGCGCGAGCGCGGCCTGCGGCTGCTCTACGACCGGCCGCGGCGCGGCACGTCGGGCAGCCGGGTCAACTTCGTGCACCCCAAGGACGCCGGCGGCGTTCTCGTCGAGCTCGTCGAACCGGCCGCCGCCCCCTGACCGCCGCGGGCACTACCGGTCGGTAACATCCGCGCACCCGCTTCGCACCGCCGAGCCCGGGAGGCCAGCGTGCACGAGATCAGGGACGCCATCCTCGCCGATGCCCTCGGCGACCTGGGCGGACTGCCGGTGCCGGCGTCCTACCGCGGCGTGCTCGTCCGCCGCGACGAGCAGGACATGTTCGAGGGGCTGCCCACCCGGGAGAAGGACCCTCGCCGGTCGCTGCACGTGGAGGAGGTGCGCACCCCCGAGCTGGGACCGGGCGAGGCCTACGTCGCGGTCATGGCCTCCTCGGTCAACTACAACACCGTCTGGACGTCGATCTTCGAACCGGTGTCGACCTTCGGCTTCCTGGCCCGCTACGGACGGCAGAACGAGCTGACCCGGCGCCACGACCTGCCCTACCACGTGGTCGGCTCCGACCTGGCCGGCGTCGTGCTGCGGGTCGGCCCCGGGGTCAACCGGTGGAAGCCGGGTGACGAGGTCGTCGCGCACTGCCTGTCGGTCGAGCTGGAGGACCCGATGGGCCACGACGACACGATGCTCGACCCGCAGCAGCGGATCTGGGGCTTCGAGACCAACTTCGGCGGGCTGGCCGAGCTGGCGCTGGTCAAGAGCAACCAGCTGATGCCCAAGCCGGCGCACCTGAGCTGGGAGGAGGCCGCCGCGCCCGGACTGGTCAACTCGACGGCCTACCGGCAACTGGTCAGCCACCACGGCGCGAACCTCAAGCAGGGCGACGTCGTGCTGATCTGGGGTGCCTCCGGCGGGCTGGGTTCCTACGCCACCCAGATGGCGCTCAACGGCGGCGCCATCCCGGTGTGCGTGGTCTCCAGCCCGGGCAAGGCCGCCATCGTCCGGTCGATGGGCGCCGAGCTGGTCATCGACCGCTCCGCGGAGGGCTACCGGTTCTGGAAGGACGAGGCCACCCCCGACCCGCGGGAATGGCAGCGCTTCGGCAAGCGGATCCGCGAGCTGACCGGCGGCGACGACCCCGACATCGTCTTCGAGCACCCCGGCCGGGAGACGTTCGGCGCGAGCGTCTACGTGGCCCGCAAGGGCGGCACCGTCGTCACCTGCGCCTCCACCAGCGGCTACCTGCACGCCTACGACAACCGCTACCTGTGGATGAACCTCAAGCGGATCATCGGCAGCCACTTCGCCAACTACCGGGAGGCGTGGGAGGCCAACCGCCTCATCGACCGCGGCTTGATCCACCCCACCCTGTCGAAGGTCTACCCGATGGAGCAGGTCGGCCAGGCCGCCTGCGACGTCCACCGCAACACCCACCAGGGCAAGGTCGGGGTGCTCACCCTCGCCCCCGAGGAGGGCCTGGGCGTGCGCGACCCGGAGAAGCGGGAGCGGCACCTCACCGCCATCAACCGGTTCCGCGGCGTCTGAAAGATCCTCCTGCCCCCCACCGGAGAAAGGCCCCGTCCTCCTCACCGTTCGCAGGCTCACGGCGAGCCTCTGGACGGGGCCGGGGCGGGACCCTGGAGGAGGGCCGCCACGCGGCGCGGCGGGGCGGCGCCGGTTCACGGCGTCGGCCTGGCACCCTGACGCCGGGAGCTCCGGACGACACGCGGAGCGCTGTCGCTGACTCTGCGAGGATGAGCGCATGAACGACCCCCGCCACGACCTGCCGGTGCACGAGGCGCAGCACTCGTTCGACGTGGTCCTGCGGGGCTACGACCGCCACCAGGTCGCAGAGACCATCGACCGCCTCGAGGCCGACTACCGCATCGCGCTGGCCGACCGCGACGCCGCCGTCGGCCGGTCGGCCGACCTGGCCAGCCAGCTGTCGGCGATGCACGGGGAGATCGAGTCGCTGCGCCGCAAGGCGGCCACGGCGGCGGCACCCACGTTCGAGAACATCAGCGAGCGCATCCAGCACATGCTGCAGCTGGCCGAGGAGGAGGCCGCCGAGATCCGGCGGGCGGCCGAGCTGGACGCCCAGGCGGTCCGCGAGCAGACCGCCGCCGAGGAGCGGGCCATGCACGAGCGGCACGCCGCCGGGCAGGCCGAGGTGGAGCGGATGATCGCCGAGGCCCGGCAGAACGCCGAGCAGATCGCGCAGAAGGCGCAGATCCGCGCCGACGAGCTGGTCGCCAAGGCGCAGGAGCGCGTCGCCCGGCTCGACGCCGAGTCCCAGGCCCGGCGGGCGAAGGTCGAGGAGGACTTCGACATCGCCCAGCGCGCCCGCCGCGCCGAGGCCGCCCGGACCGAGGAGGAACGCGAGCGCGTCTCCACCGAGGCCGCCCGCCAGCGCATCGCCTCCGCCGAGCGGCACGCCGCGCAGCTCGTCGCCGAGGCCGAGGCGCGGGCCGAGGCCATCCGCGACGTCCGCGACGAGCTGACCGGCCGGCTGCTGCAGGCCCGGCAGCTGCTGGCCTCGCTGCCCGACCTCTCCGACCGCCCCGGCCCGGCCGCCGACGCCGGGGGCGACCGCCGCCCGCCGGTCGACCAGCAGACGCGTCCGGGCGAGCTGCGTCCGGGCGAGCCCGACGGCGGCGCGGCGCGCCAGCCCGCCCGGCACGACCCGGTGACCACCCAGTTCGCGGTGCCGGCCGGGGCGCGCACCGGCGACCCGGCGACCGGCGGCGCGCGGCTGCCGATGCCGCCTCGACCGGGCGGTGTGCCCGCGGGTGCACCGTCGGGCACGACCTCCCCCGGCGCCCCGGCCCCCGCGCCGGTCTCCGGTCCCTCGACGCAGGCGATCGACCAGCCGGCGGAGTCCCGCCGCTGACGGATCCGGACGGCGGGGTCGCCGGCACCCCGTGACCGCGCCCCGCCTCCGGCATCCCGGCGCCGGCCGCGCCCCGGCGCTCCTCCACGTCCGAGCCGGGGAGGGCCCGTGACCGACCAGCGCGCTCGCGGCCCGCACGGAACCCGCGCGCGGCGGTCGGGCCCGCACCGCCGGCGCGCCCGGCGCCCGGCGCCCGTCGTCCGGCCGGAGGCGCTGTGGGGGGTCGCCGCGGTCGCCCTGCTGGTGCTGCTCGGCGTGCGCGGGCTGCGCGCCCCCGTGCGCGCCGCCGAGGGGGCCGCCGCCGCCGACGCGTACGTCCGGATCGGCACGCAGGCCGACCCGTCGTCGGCCGCGCTCTCCCCGGACGGGCTGGCCGCGCTGCACGTCGCCCTGCACGCGACGCTGACCGGCGCCTTCGACCGCTACGCCGTGCTGGCCCTCGCGGGCCGCGAGGCGGCGCTGGTCGCGGTGCTCGCCGCGGCGGTGCTCACCGCCCTCGTGGCCCGCCGCCGCGGCCTCCCGCATCCCGCGGCCGCCCTGGCCGCGACCCTGCTCGGGGTGCCGCTCCTGCTCGTCCCGGGCGCGGCGACCGACGGCCCCGCGACGTTCGCCCTGCCCTGGCTGCTGGCCGGCGCCTGGCTCGTGGCCGCCGGCCGACCCACGCCCGCCGCGGTGGTCGGAGCCGTCGTCGGCGCGGCGGTGGCCGTGCTGGTCGCCCCGGACACCCTGCTGCTCCTGCTGGCGACCGCGACCGTGTTGCTCGCTCGACGCGGGTCGACGCCCCGGCGGGTCCCGGGCCGGGCGCCGGTCGCTGCCGCCGCGGCCGGCTTCCTCGTCGTCGCGCTGCTCCTCGACCGCTGGGCGCCGGCTGCCGGGTCCGGTCCCGGCCCTCGCGCCGCGGCCCTCGTGCTGGCCGCCGTCGGCGTGCTCGCGGTCCTGGCCGGCGGCCGGCTGCGGGTCCCCGGCACCGCGCTCGCCGCCTCGGCCGCGGTGGCGGTCGTCTCCGGGCGCGTGCCGACGCTCGTCGTGTGCCTGCCCCTGGCGGCGGTGCTGCTCGCCGCACTGGCGGACCGTGCGTCGCGCCGGGGCGTGCCGCACGCGGCTCGCGTCGGCGCCGCGACCGCCGTCGCCGCCGCGCTGGTCGCCGCCGGCGCGCTCGCCGTCCGGGCCGGGGACGGCGCGCAGCCCGAACGCGGCTACCGGGCGCTGCTCGACTGGACCGCCCGCCAGCTCCCGGAGGAGACGGCCGTCGGAGCGCCACCGCGGCTGTGGGCGGAACTGGTGCACGCCGGGGGGGACGAGGACCGGCTGCGCCGCACGCCCCCGGACGACACCTCCCCTCCGGCGCTCGGCGTGACCGCGGCGCCCCCGCCGGCCGGGGCGCGCACGCTGGCCGGCTTCCCCGTCCCCGGCGGCGCCGTCCGCGTCGTCGACCGCGAACCGGGGACGCCGACCCCGGCCGAGCTCGAGCGCCGGAGGCAGCTGGCCGCGGCCGTGCTCGCCAACCCGACCACCGGGGCCCGCGGCCGGGCGGCCGAGCTGCTGCGCTCGGGCGAGGTCGACCCGCGCGCGCTGTCGGTGGTCGCCGCCCTCGCGGCGCAGTACGGCGTGGGCGTGGCCGCCTTCCCGCCCGAGGACGGCGGGCACGCCGACGGCGTGCTGGCGCGGCGGGTGCTGCTGGACCGGCTGGGCGACGAGCCGCTCACGCCCGGCGCCGCGGCCACCCGCCGCCTGGTGGCCTGGCTGGACGCCCAGGTGCCGCCGTTCGCGCCGGACAGCGTGGAGGTCACACCGGAGGGCGTGCTGGTGGGTTACCGCTACGCTACCGACCCCGACGCGGCCGTCTCGTCGGCCACGCCGTGAGCGCGACACGCCGGGATGGACGCGCCGGACGACCCACGTGTGAGTCCCGGCTCGGGGGTAGGGCGGCCCGGATGCCCGCCCCCCGAGCCACCGGAGGTCAGCGATGAGAGCAGTCGTGCGGGCATCGGCGGTGGGCCTGCTGACCGCCGTGCCGCTGCTCGGTGGGATGGCTGCGCAGGCGGCGCAGACCGACGGGGGCGCCCTGCTGCGGCTGGCCCACCTCTCCCCCGACACGCCGGCGGTCGACGTCTACGTCGACTCGGTCGCCGATCCGGCGGTCGGTGTCACGCTCCCCGGGGTCGGCTACGGCACGGTCTCGGAGTACCGGGACGTGGCGCCCGGCGCGTACGCGGTCAGCATGCGGGCCGCGGGTGCCGACCCGTCGACGCCACCCGTGCTGTCGACGACGGTGCAGGTCGAGCCCGGCAGCGCCCGCACGGTGGCCGGCGTCGGGTACTTCTCCGACCTGGGCCTGGAGATCATCGAGGACTCGCTGCAGGCGCCACCCGCCGGTCAGGCCCGCGTCCGGGTCGTCAGCGCCGCGGCGAGCGCCGAGAACCTCGACGTCGGGCTGCCCGACGGCCCGCAGCTGGCCGCCGACCTCGCCTTCGCCAGCACCGGGGACTACGTCGACGTGCCGGCCGGCCCGACCACCCTGCAGGTGGCGGCCGACGGCGCGCCGCCGACCGAGCTGCCGGTCGAGATCGCACCCGGAGCCGTCTACAGCCTGCTGGTGCTCGACGGGCCGCAGGGCGGGCTCACCGTGCAGCCGGTCCTCGACGCGGCCAGCGAGGGCCTGGTCGCCGGCGGACCTCTGGGCACCCGCGAGGGCGGTACCGGGGGCGGTGCGGACGGTCCGATGCCCGTGGGCGGGGTCGACGCGGGGGCCGGGGGGACGGCCGGATCGCCGTCGCGGGGCTGGGCCGTCGCGGCGGTGCTGTCGCTGGTCGTGCTGACGGCGGCCACCGCGTCCCGGCACCGGCCGCCGGCGGGGCGCCACGGCGCCGGACGGCACGCGTCCCGCTCCTCGTGAGCCACTTCGACACGCCGGGCGGCCAGCACCGCGGCCCGCGACCCTGGCCCTGGTCACGGCGGCGGACCGGCCGGCACCGCGGACGGCGGGGGCCGCGTGGCGCCCGGCCCGCGGTGCTGGCGCTCGTCGCGCTCGTGGGCACGGTGGCGCTCGCCGTCCCGGACGCGGACCGCGCCCCGGCGGCGACGCCCGGGAGCGGCAGCACCCGCCCGGTCGTCCTCGCCGAGCCGCTGCCCGCGCCCGAACCGGCGACCGGCGCCGAGGATCCGGCGGAGCCGGCCGGCGCGGTCCTCCCGGTGCGCATCCGGGTGCCGGCCGCCGGCGTGGACAGCGGGCTCGTCCCGCTCGGCGTCGACGGGGCCGGGGCGCTCGAGGTGCCGCAGGACTTCGGCACCGCCGGCTGGTTCACCGGCGGCGCCGTCCCCGGGCGGCCGGGCCCCGCGGTGGTGGTCGGGCACGTCGACTCCTACGAGGGGCCGGCGGTCTTCCACCGCCTCCCCCGGCTCGGCGCGGGCGACGAAGTGGTCGTCGACCTCGACGACGGCGCGAGCGCCCGGTTCACCGTCACCCGGGTGACCCGCGTCGGGAAGGACGCCTTCCCGACCGACGAGGTGTACGGCCCGACGGCGGGGGCCGAGCTGCGGTTGATCACCTGCGGCGGCGCGTTCGACGACGACCGGCGCAGGTACGAGGACAACGTCATCGTGTTCGCCCGGCTGACGTGACGGAACGGCCTCGACGGGCCGGCCGCGAGCATGGGGACACGCTGGCACGGCCACGCTCCAGGGATCCGCGCCGGGCGCGCGAGGCGTGGGGGGAAGGGTGGTCCTCCGTCACCGCCGCCGGCCGCGCGCCCGCCAGCAGGCGGTGTGCCAGTGCCGCCGGTCGCCGGCGGCGGCGTCGGTGTCCCAGGGGTCGAGGTCGGAGTCCCGCGGGTACGCCGGCCAGCTCACCAGGTGCGGCGTCCCGGGGCGGATCTCCTGGTCGCAGCCGGGGCAGCGGTAGGTCTTCCCCGTCGCGGCGCCGCTGACCGGGCGCACCGCCCAGTCACCGTCGGCGGCCTCCTCCACGGGGTCGGGACGACGGTCCGGCGGACCGCTCCCCCGGCGCCGGGCCGGGGTGGGTCGGCGCCGGGGCACCGGCTCAGCGGGCGGTGTGGACGCGGAAGCCGCGACCGGTCTTGCGGCCGAGGTACCCGGCGGTGACCAGGTGCTCGAGCAGGGGGGCGGGCGCGAACCCGGGTTCGCGGAACTCGACGTAGAGCTCCCGCTCGATGGCCAGCGCGACGTCGAGGCCGACCACGTCCAGCAGCTCGAAGGGCCCCATCGGGTAGCCGCAGCCGACCTTCATCGCCGCGTCGATGTCGTCGGCCGTGGCGTAGTTCGCCTCCAGCATCCTCACCGCGTCGTTGAGGTAGGGGAACAGCAGCGCGTTCACGATGAAGCCGGCCCGGTCGGTGCACGCCACGGCGTGCTTGCCGAGCCGCTCGCACACCGCGTGCGCGGTGGCCGCGGCCTCGGCGTCGGTCGCGATCGTGGAGACGACCTCCACGAGCCGCATCACCTGGGTGGGGTTGAAGAAGTGCATGCCGACCACCGAGCCGGGGCGGCCGCTGGCCTGCGCGCACCGGATGACCGGCAGGCTCGACGTCGTGGTGGCCAGCACCGTGCCCGGCCGGGTGATCTCGCCGAGCGCGGCGAACAGTGCCTCCTTGACCGGCAGCGACTCGACGACCGCCTCGACGACCAGGTCGCGGTCGGCCAGCTCGTCCAGCGAGGTCGTCCCGGCGACCCGCGCGAGCGCGGCGTCCCGGTCGCCCTCGGCGACCTTCCCGCGCAGCACCTGCTTGTCCAGGTTGCGGGTCAGCGCCGCGGTCACCGCGTCGACCTTCTCCGGGGCGCGGGCGACGAAGCGGACGTCGTAGCCGGCCAGCGCCAGGACCTCGACGATGCCGGTGGCCATCGTCCCGGAGCCGACCACGCCGACCCGCTGCACCGGGCGGGCGCCGGCCGCGGCGCTGCCCGGCGCCGGGGTGTGCGCGTCCGGCACCACCTCCGCGGAGTCGGGCTCGGCGTAGGTGTAGAAGCCGCGTCCGACCTTCCGGCCGAGCAGGCCGGCCGTCATCATCTGCTTGATGATCGGCGCGGGCGCGTGCAGCCGGTTGCGCGACTGCCGGTACATCGTGTCGAGGATCTCGTAGGCGGTGTCGATCCCGATGAGGTCCATGAGCGCCAGCGGCCCCATCGGCAGCCCGCAGCCCAGCCGCATCGCGGCGTCGAGGTCTTCCCGGCTGGCATAGCGGTTCTCGTACATCGACACCGCGTGGTTGAGGTAGCCGAACAGCAGCGCGTTGGCGATGAAACCGGCCCGGTCGCCGACGGTCACGTCGACCTTGCCGAGGCGGTCGGCCAGCGCCTCGACGTCGTCGACGACCGACGGCTCGGTCACCACCGTGCGGATGACCTCGACCAGCTTCATCACCGGCGCCGGGTTGAAGAAGTGCATCCCGACGACCTTGTTCGGCCGGCCGGTGGCCACCGACAGCTCGGTGACCGACAGGCTCGAGGTGTTCGTCGCCAGGATGGTGTCCGGTGGGCAGATCTTGTCCAGCGCGGCGAACACCTCGGTCTTGAGCTCCATCCGCTCGGGCACGGCCTCGACGACGAGCTCGGCCTGCGAGAGGTCCTCCATCGACGTGGTGAAGCGGATGCGCTCGAAGATGGCGTCGCGCTCGGTGGGGTCGAGCTTGCCGCGCTTGACCGCGCGACCGGTGGAGTGCTCCACGTGCCCGCGCCCGCGGGCCAGCGCCGTGTCGTCGACCTCGACGGCGGTGACCGACAGCCCCGCCCGGGCGAACACCTCGGCGATGCCCGCGCCCATGGTGCCCAGCCCCACGACGCCGACCTCGGACAGTTCCCTGGCCACGCTGCCGACTCCTCCCGCCGTCCGTCCGGGCAGTCTCCCACCCGGGCCGCTCACCGGTGACCCGGCCCCGTGGAGGGCCGGGCCCCGGGCTAGAACAGCCGCTGGCTCGGGTCGTCGGTGCCCTTGAGGACGGCGTAGTCGACGGTGCAGCAGTCGATGCCGCGATCGCGCGCGAGCACCCGGGCCTGCGGCCTGATCTCCTGCGCGGCGAAGAGGCCCTTCACCGGGGCGAGCAGCGGGTCGCGGTTGAGCAGCTCGAGGTAGCGGGTGAGCTGCTCGACCCCGTCGATCTCCCCCCGCCGCTTGACCTCCACCGCCACCGTCGTGCCCGACGCGTCGCGGCAGAGCAGGTCGACCGGGCCGATCGCGGTCGGGTACTCGCGGCGGACCAGCGACCAGCCGGCGCCGAGGGTCTCCACGTGCAGCGCCAGGAGCCGCTGCAGCTCGGCCTCCACGCCGTCCTTCTGCAGGCCCGGGTCCACCCCGAGCTCGTGCGAGGAGTCGTGCTCCACCGCCGCGATGGTGATCACCAGCTGCTCGCCGGCCTTGTTGGTCACCGTCCAGGTGCCGCTGCCGTCGGCCAGCTCGTCGCGCAGCGAGCACGGCGGGCTCATCCAGTTCAGCGGCTTGTACGCCCGGTCGTCGGCGTGCACCGAGACCGAACCGTCGGCCTTCACCAGCAGCAGCCGGGTCGCCATCGGCAGGTGGGCGGTGAGCCGGCCGATGTAGTCGACCGAGCAGCGGGCGATGACCAGGCGCACGGGCGCCGACGGTACCGGGCGGGGACGCCGTCCCCCGGCAGGGTCTCGAACCGGTCTCGGCGCCCCGTGCGGCGGAACCGGCGGGGCCCGGGGTTCGTCCAGCCGGGCATGACGACCTCCGCGGTCCGCCTCGCCGCCCTGCTGGCCCTCGCCGTCCTGCTGCCGGCCTGCGCCGCGGGCGCGGGCGGCGACGCCGGAGCGCCGGCCGACCCCGCCGCGTCGCCGTCCGGCGACGCCCCGGGACCGGACGCCGCCGCCCCGGTGATCCAGGTCGCCCACACCGGCGGGTTCGTCACGCCGCAGATGCTGGCCGGCCGGCTCCCGCTGGCCACCGTCTACGCCGACGGGCGCGTGATCACCGAGGGTCCGGTGCCGGCGATCTACCCCGGCCCGGCGCTGCCCAACCTGCAGGTGCAGCGCGTCGAGCCGGCCCGGGTGGGGGAGCTGGTCGACCGCGCGCTCGCGGCGGGCGTCGGGTCGGCGGCCGACCTCGGCTCGCCGCCGGTCGCCGACGCGCCGTCGACCCGGTTCACCGTGGTCACCGGCGGCGGCACCGAGACCCTCGAGGTCTACGCGCTCGGGGTGACCGGCCTGCCCGGGACTCCGGCCGACGGGCTGACGGCCGAGCAGCAGCAGGCGCGCGCCGAGCTGTCCGCGCTGCTCGACGAGCTCATCGCGCCGGCCGGGGCGGACTCCGAGCGCTACGTGCCCGAGGCCGTCGCGGCCGTCGCCACCGGGTGGACCGACCCCGGCGACGGCCTGACCCAGCCCGAGGTGGTCTGGCCGGGCCCGCCGCTGCCGGGCGAGGCGCTCGACGAGCGGCTCGGGCTGTCCTGCGTGGCGGCCCGGGCCGAGGCGGCGCAGGCCGTGCTGGAGGCGGCCGCGTCGGCCAACGCGGTCACGCCGTGGGTGGACGACGAGGGCCGGCGCTGGTCGTTGCTGCTGCGGCCGCTGCTGCCGCACGAGTCCGGCTGCGCCGACCTCGTGGAGGGCTGAGGCACCCCCGTCCGGGTCCGCCCGGGGGCGCCCCGAGCCGGTCACGGCATGGACCGGCCCGTCCAGGGCCCCGCGCCGAGCGGGTGGAGGGCGGGAGGAAGGGGGCCTCTCTGCAGGGGCCCGCCGCGAGCCCGCGAGCGGTGGGGGGCGGAGAGGTCCTTCCTCAGTCCGGCCAGACCGGTGGGCGCTTCTCCAGGAAGGCGGTCATGCCCTCGCGCGCGCCGGGCAGCTGGCTGGCGGCGGCCATCACCTCGACGGCGGTGCTGTAGGCGTCGCGCTCGGGCCGGTCGAGCTGGGCGTAGAGCGTCTGCTTGCCCCAGGCCTTGCTCGCCCGCGAGCCGCGCGTCGCGCGCGCCATCAGCTCGTCGACCGCGGCGTCGAGTTCGGCGTCGGGCACCACCCGGTTGACCAGGCCCCAGTCCAGCGCCGTCCGAGCGTCGATCACGTCGCCGGTCAGCGCCAGCTCCATCGCCCGCTTGCGCCCGACGTTGCGGGCGATGGCGACCATCGGCGTGTGGCAGAACCAGCCGCCCTTGCCGCCGGGGGCGGCGAAGCCGGCCGACTCGGCGGCCACCGCCAGGTCGCAGGAGGCGACCAACTGGCAGCCCGCGGCGGTGGCCAGCGCGTGCACCCGGGCCAGCACCACCTGGGGCACGTCCTGCAGGGTCTGCATGAGCTCGGTGCACAGCGCCAACAGGCTGCGCACCTCGGGCAGCGTGGCCGCGGCGACGTCGGCGAAGTCGTGCCCCGCGCTGAACACCGGGCCCTCGGCGGCGAGCACGATCCCGGTGGCGTCCGTGCCGCCGGCCGCGGTCACGGCCGCGAGGAGCTGCTGCAGGTGCTCGCGTGACAGCGCGTTGCGCCGGGCCGGCCGGCACATGGTGATGCGCACGACCTCGCCGTCCCGCTCGACCCGTGGTGCTCCCTCGCCCGCCATCCCGACCTCCTCGCTCGTCTCTGCCGCGACTCCACCACGCCCACCGTGTCCCCGGCAACGGCGGCGCCGGACTGGGACGCTGGTGCGTCATGGCCCCCGACGCGACGGCCCGCGAGCCGACGGCACCCGACCCGACGGCACCCGACCCGGTGTCCGGCCCGGTGCCCGACCCGGTGCCCGCCGCCCGGAGGGCGGCCGTCGAAGCGGTCACGACGACCGCGCCCCGCGCCGTCGGCCGCACCGTCTTCACCCAGGGCTGGCGCGACGTCGCGTTCCTGCACTGGCGGGCCGATCCGGCCGTCGTCGCACCGCTGCTGCCCGCCGGGACGCGGCCCGACGTCTTCGACGGCGCGACGTGGGTGGGGCTGATCCCCTTCCGCATGCGCCGCATCGGCCTGCTCGGCACGCCCGGGCTGCCGTACCTCGGCTCGTTCGCCGAGACGAACGTGCGCCTGTACTCGGTCGACGAGCAGGGTCGCCGCGGCGTCGTCTTCGCCTCGCTGGAGGCCGAGCGACTTGCGCCGGTGCTCACCGCCCGCTGGATCGCCGGGCTGCCCTACGTCTGGGCCCGCATGCGGACGGGCCGGGACGGCGACGTCTTCTCCTACTCGTCGCGGCGGCGCTGGCCGGGCCCGCGCGGGGCGCGCAGCCGGATCGCCGTCCGGGTCGGCGAGCGGCTGGTCGATCCCGGCCCGCTGGCCGGCTTCCTCACCTCGCGCTGGGGCCTGCACCAGCCCGCGGGCCGCGGCCGCACCGTCTACTGGCCCAACGAGCACCCGCCGTGGCCGCTGCACGCCGCGGAGCTGCTGGACCTGGACGAGGACCTCGTGGCGGCGGCCGGGCTGCGGTGCGGCGGCCCGCCCGACAGCGTGCTCTTCTCGCCCGGCGTCGACACCCGCTTCGGCCCCCGCCTGCCCTGACGGAGCACCACGGTGCAGGAATCCTGCACTCTCACACTCCGGTCGGCGTCCGGTCGAGGCCGTGGGCCTCGCGGACGACGTCGACGACCTGACCCATGATCTCGGTGAGCGCGAAGTCCTTCGGGGTGAACACCCGGGCCACCCCCAGCTCGCGCAGCCGACGGGCGTCGGCGTCGGGCACGATGCCGCCGACGACGACCGGGACGTCGTCCAGGCCCGCCTCCCGCAGCCCGCGCAGCACGGCCGGCACGACCTGCAGGTGCGAACCGGAGAGCACCGACAGGCCGACGACGTGCACGTCCTCCTCGACCGCGGCGGAGACGATCTGCGCCGGGGTGAGCCGGATGCCCTGGTAGACCACCTCGAAGCCGGCGTCCCGGGCGCGGACGGCGATCTGCTCCGCACCGTTGGAGTGCCCGTCGAGGCCCGGCTTGCCGACGAGGAACCGCAGCCGCCCGCCCAGCTCCTCCCCGGTGGCCCGCACCCGCTCCCGGACGACGGCCAGGCTTCCGCCGGCCTCCCCGCCGGCGGTCGCCCCGGCCACGCCGGTCGGCGCCCGGTACTCGCCGAACACCGCGCGCAGCGCGCCGGCCCACTCCCCGGTCGTCACGCCGGCGCGGGCGCACTCGAGGGTGGCCGCCATCAGGTTCTCGTCGGTGCCGGCGGCCTCGCGAAGCCGCGTCAGCGCCCGCCGGACGGGCTCCGGGTCGCGCTCGGCCCGCCACGTCCGCAGCGACTCGCAGGCGGCCGCCTCCACGGCGGGGTCGACGACCTGGATCGCGGCGTCGAGGTCGGCGAGCAGCGGGTTGGGCTCGCTGCCCTCGAAGCGGTTGACGCCGACGACGACGTCCTCGCCCGCCTCGATCCGCCGCCGCCGCTCGGCCAGCGAGGCCACCAGCCGAGCCTTCATGTAGCCGTTCTCCACCGCGGCGACCGCGCCGCCCATCGCCTCGATGCGGGCCATCTCCGCACGGGCGCCGTCGACGAGCTCGGCGACCTTCTCCTCGACGACGACCGAGCCGGTGAACAGGTCGTCGTACTCGAGCAGGTCGGTCTCGTAGGCCAGCACCTGCTGCATCCGCAGCGACCACTGCTGGTCCCACGGCCGGGGCAGGCCCAGCGCCTCGTTCCACGCCGGCAGCTGGACGGCGCGGGCCCGGGCGTCCTTCGACAGCGTCACCGCGAGCATCTCCAGCACGATCCGCTGGACGTTGTTCTCCGGCTGGGCCTCGGTCAGCCCCAGCGAGTTGACCTGCACGCCGTACCGGAAGCGGCGGTGCCCGGGGTCCTGGACGCCGTACCGCTCGCGGGTCAGCTCGTCCCAGAGCCGCGTGAACGCCCGCACCTTGCACATCTCCTCGACGAAGCGGACGCCCGCGTTGACGAAGAAGGAGATGCGCTGGACCACCTCGCCGAAGCGCTCCCGCGGCACCTGACCGGAGTCGCGCACCGAGTCGAGCACCGCGATGGCGGTGCTCATCGCGTACGCGATCTCCTGCACCGGCGTCGCCCCGGCCTCCTGCAGGTGGTAGCTGCAGATGTTGATCGGGTTCCACCTGGGCATGGCCGACACGGTGTAGGCGACGGTGTCGGTGATCAGCCGCATCGAGGGTCCGGGCGGGAACACGTAGGTCCCCCGCGACAGGTACTCCTTGATGATGTCGTTCTGCGTCGTGCCGGCCAGCCGCGCCAGCACGTCCGCGGGATCGGCCCCGGCCGGCCCATCACCCCGCTCGGCGGCCTGCTCGAGGGCGACGGTCTGGTAGAGGGCGAGCAGCCACATGGCCGTCGCGTTGATCGTCATCGACGTGTTGGTGCCCGCGAGCGGGATGCCGTCGAAGAGCGCGCGCACGTCGCCGACGTGGGCGACCGGCACCCCGACCCGGCCCACCTCGCCGACCGCCAGCTCGGAGTCGGGGTCGTAGCCGGTCTGCGTCGGCAGGTCGAAGGCGACCGACAGGCCGGTCTGGCCCTTCGCGAGGTTGCGCCGGTAGAGCGCGTTGGACTCGGCCGGCGAGGAGTGCCCCGCGTACGTGCGCATCACCCAGGGCCGGTCACGCTCCGGGGACGACGGGAACGCCATGCCGCCGGAGTGTAGGGAAGTTACCGACCGGTAGCACGCGCCTGGCCGGTTGGTCCCCCCGCTCGACGAGCCGGGGCGGGACGCCGTCCCGCGCTGGCCCGTGGCACGCACGGCGGAGTGCCACGAGCACGGCCGCGGCGCCCTGCGGGCTCGGCGGGGGGACGGCGGGGCTCGTGGGAGACGGCCGCGGCGCCGGGGCGTGGGGACGGCCGCGGCGCCGGTCGGGCGCGCTGCCGCGGCGCGAGCGGCGGGGTGGTGGTGGCACACTCGCAGGGGTCCCGACGGAGGTCCACGGTGCTTCTCGACGCAGGCGACCTGCACTTCCTGGTGGGATGGGGCGTCGCGATCCTCGTCCTGCTGCTGCTGTTCCTGTTCACCCGCTGGGCCTTCTCCGGTCCCGGCAGCCCGGAGCGCCACCCCCGCCGGCGGCGCCGCACCCCTCCGCCGTCACCGGACGACGGCCTGCTCACCCGCATCGCCACGCTCTCGCACCGGGAGTCGGCGCTGGCGCTGCGCGCGGTGCTCTCCGACGCCGGGATCCGGTCGACCGTCCGCTTCCCGGCCGCGCACCGCACCGACGTGCTGGTCTTCCCCGAGGACGCCGAACGCGCCCGCGCGTTGGCCATCGCCTTCCCCGGTCGGGAGCAGTAGCCGGTCAGCCCGGCCGGGAGACCCGCTCCACCTGCGCGCCGAGGCCCTTCAGCTGCTCCACGAAGTCGGGGTAGCCGCGGTCGACGTGGTGCACCTCCTGCACCTCGGTCACGCCGTCGGACACCAGCCCGGCCAGCACGAGGCCGGCCCCGGCCCGGATGTCGGTGGCCACCACCGGCGCGCTGGACAACCGCTCCCGGCCCCGGACGACGGCGTGGTGCCCGTCGATGCGCACCGACGCGCCCAGGCGCACCAGCTCGTTGACGAACATGAACCGGCCCTCGAAGACGTTCTCCGTGACCAGCGCCGTCCCGGTGGAAACCGCGGCGAGGGCCACCGCCATCGGCTGCAGATCGGTCGGGAAGCCCGGGAAGGGCAGGGTGACCACGTCGACGCAGCGCGGTCGCTCGTCCATGACGACGCGGAACCCGTCCGGCGTGACGGACACCTGCGCGCCGGCATCGGCGAGCTTGTCCAGCGCGACCGTCAGGTGCCCGGGCACGCCCCGCTCGACGACGACGTCGCCGCGGGTCATCACCGCCCCGATCGCCCAGGTCCCGGCGACGATCCGGTCGGGGACCGCGGTGTAGGTGACCGGCACCAGCTCGTCGACGCCCTCGACGGTGATCGTCGAGGTGCCGGCGCCGTCGATCCGGGCGCCCATCGCGGTCAGCATCGCGCACAGGTCGACGATCTCCGGCTCGCGGGCGGCGTTGTCGACGACGGTGGTGCCCTTGGCCAGCACGGCGGCCATCACCAGGTTCTCCGTCGCCCCCACCGACGGGAAGTCCAGCCAGATCGCGGTCCCGGAGAGGCGCGGCGCGGTGGCCACCAGGAAGCCGTGCTCGCTGTCGATCGTGGCGCCGAGGCGCTCCAGGCCGGCGATGTGCATGTCCAGCCCGCGAGAGCCGATCGCGTCGCCGCCGGGCAGCGCGACGCGGGCGCTGCCGCAGCGGGCCACCAACGGGCCGAGCACGCAGATCGAGGCACGCATCCGGCGGACGAGGTCGTAGTCGGTCTCCGTCGACGGTTCGTCGGGGACGTCGATGACCACCCGGCCACCGCCGCCGGAGCCCGGCGTGCGGGTGTACTCGACGGCGCACCCGAGACGGCGCAGCACCTCGCTCATGATGGCCACGTCGAGGATGTCCGGGACCTCGTCGACCGCCGTGCGGCCCGGCGCCAGCAGCGCGGCCGCCATCAGCTTCAACGCGCTGTTCTTGGCGCCCGTGACCCGCACGCGGCCGGCCAACCGCACCCCGCCGGTCACCTCGAAGCACTCCACCGGCCCACCCTACGGGGCCGTCCCGGCGGCTCCCGGGCCGGTGACGGGGGACCATGCGGCGGCCGGACCCGGCCGGTCGGCGGGCGGGCGACCCGGCGGAGCCGGTCGGCGGCGGCGCCCCGCACGGGGCCGCCTAGAGTCGCGGCCATGACCGTCCGGCTGACCCGCATCTACACCAAGACCGGCGACGCCGGCCGGACGCACCTGGGCGACATGAGCCGGGTGGCCAAGACCGACCCGAGGCTGGTCGCCTACGCCGACGTCGACGAGGCCAACAGCGTCATCGGCGTGGCGCTCGCCCTCGGGGCGCCGTCCGACGAGGTCGCCGACCTGCTGCGCAGCGTGCAGAACGACCTGTTCGACGTGGGCGCCGACCTGTCCACCCCCGTGGTCGCCGAGCCGGAGTTCCCGCCGCTGCGGGTCACCGCCGCCTACACCGAGCGCCTCGAGTCGGCCTGCGACACCTGGAACGCCGGACTGCCGAAGCTGAACAGCTTCGTGCTGCCCGGGGGCACGCCCGCCGCCGCACTGCTGCACCAGGCGCGCACCGTCGTCCGCCGGGCCGAGCGGAGCGTCTGGGCCCTGCTGGCCGTCGACGCCGAGCGCACGAACACCGAGACCGCCCGCTACCTGAACCGGCTCTCGGACCTGCTGTTCATCCTCGCCCGCGTGGCCAACCCGGACGGCGACGTGCTCTGGGAGCCGGGCGCGCACAGCGGTGCCCACGCCCAGCGAGCGGCCCGCGACGCCGCTGACCCGGCGGCGCCGGGAGCCTGAGCCGAGCGGGCTAGCGGACCGGCGGAGCCGACTCGACCCAGGACAGGAAGCCGGTCACGCAGCTGGGGTCCATGGCGAGCTCCCGCGGGCCGGCGGCGGTCTGGCAGGACAGGACGACGACGTCGTCGGGCAGCGCCAGGTCGCCGCGTCCGGCGCCGCGGCGTGAGTCGACGCGCAGCTCGGAGCGGCACAGGCGCTCCTGCGGGCGCACCGACAGCGACAGCGCGCGGTACCAGAGCAGGGTGTCACCGCCGTACCAACCGACCCCGACCGACCAGCGGGTCGACCCGCTCGGGCGCAGCCACATGGTGACCGCTCCCAGCCCGGAGAGCAGGAAGCGGCGGCGCAGCAGGAAGGCGGCGACCAGCCCGACCACAAGGAGGGCGGCGGCGAGGAGGACCACCTCGGTCACGGGTGCACCCCGGGCGTCGCGCCTACCGGGACCGGCTCGTCAGACCGTCTCGCCGGCGGCCCGCAGCCGCGACTGCGCGCGGCGCCCGGCGGCCAGTGCCTCGGGATCGTCGCCGGCGGACTCGGCACGGCGCAGTGCCTCCCGGGCGCGCTCGACGTCGATCTCCGTGGAGATCTCCGCGGTCTCGGCCAGGATGGACACGCCGCGGTCGGTGACCGACAGGAAGCCGCCGTGGGCGGCCACGACCAGGTCATCCCCCGACCCGGTGCGGATGGTGACCACCCCGCCGGGTGCCAGTTCCCCGAGCAGCGGGGCGTGCCCGGGCAGGACACCGAGCTCGCCCTCCGTCGTCCGCGCGATGACCATGCTGGCCTCGCCGGACCAGATCATCCGCTCGACGGCCACCAACTCGACCTGCAGGGTCGCCACGACACTCCTCGGGGTCCGCCGCGCCGACGGCGCGGATGCGCCCATCCGGCGCGTTACGGGCCACTCTAGCGGCGCACGTGGGGCTGCCAGGCGGCTGCCCGGCGGACGTCACTCGGCCCGGCGGTACAGCAGCGTCCAGCGGCCCAGCCGGAGCCAGGGACGACGGACGCACGAGGCCGGAGCCCACTCCTCGATGCGGTACCGCGGAGCCGAGGGCTCCTCCGGGGCGTAGGGCGGCCAGGTCCAGTCGGGCTCTCCGCCCGCCCCCGCGGCGTGTGTGTCCACCTGTCGTCCTCGGTCCACTGCGCCCGCTCCTCGGGCCCGTCGGTTGCATGGTGAGCGCGTGACCCGACCGGCCACAGGCATTGCATCGCACACCACCCGTTCCAGTGAAGCAGGTACGGCGCGCCGGACGACGTGTGCGGTCAAGTCAGGACAAAGGTCCCGGCCCGGACTCGGCCGAACGCGACCGCCCGGCTGCGCGGGGTGACCGACCCGGGACGACGACGGCCGGGTGCCCCGTCAGGGCACCCGGCCGTGGTCGGACTGGACGGCCCGGCTGCAGGGCCCCTCGCTGAGCTCGCGAAGCGAGGGGGGAACGGCCACCCTTCAGGGGCCCGCGCCGAGCGCGGCGACAGGCTGGAACGGCCCGGCTGCAGGGCCCCTCGCTGAGCTCGCGAAGCGAGGGG
>NZ_JAOVZT010000002.1:315424-364318 GCF_025716945.1 Geodermatophilus sp. YIM 151500 | reverse complement strand
GGCAGCCGGGTCCTTTTACTTCTTGAGCCGGTCCGCGTTCCGCTCGAGGTCCTCCAGGCCACCGCACATGAAGAAGGCCTGCTCGGGCACGTTGTCGTACTCGCCCTCGGTGATCGCCTTGAACGCCTGGAGCGTCTCCGCCAGCGGCACGAACGACCCCGGCTGACCGGTGAACGCCTCGGCCACGAACATGTTCTGCGACAGGAACCGCTCGACGCGCCGGGCCCGCTGGACGGTGACCTTGTCCTCCTCGGAGAGCTCGTCGATGCCGAGGATGGCGATGATGTCCTGCAGCTCCTGGTAGCGCTGCAGGACCCGCTTCACCGTCTGCGCGACCTGGTAGTGGTCGTCGCCGATGTACTGCGGGTCGAGGATCCGGCTGGTCGAGTCCAGCGGGTCCACGGCCGGGTAGATGCCCTTCTCCGAGATCGGCCGGCTGAGCACGGTCGTCGCGTCGAGGTGGGCGAAGGTGGTGTGCGGCGCCGGGTCGGTGATGTCGTCGGCGGGCACGTAGATCGCCTGCATCGAGGTGATCGACCGGCCCCGCGTCGAGGTGATCCGCTCCTGCAGCCCGCCCATCTCGTCGGCCAGGGTGGGCTGGTAACCCACCGCCGACGGCATGCGGCCGAGCAGCGTCGACACCTCGGAGCCGGCCTGGGTGAACCGGAAGATGTTGTCGATGAAGAGCAGCACGTCCTGGTTCTGCTCGTCCCGGAAGTACTCGGCCATCGTCAGCGCCGACAGCGCGACCCGGAGCCGGGTGCCCGGCGGCTCGTCCATCTGGCCGAAGACCAGCGCGGTCGACTCGATGACGCCGGACTCGGTCATCTCCGTGATGAGGTCGTTGCCCTCACGGGTGCGCTCGCCGACCCCGGCGAACACCGACACACCACCGAACTCCTGGGCGACCCGGCGGATCATCTCCTGGATCAGCACGGTCTTGCCCACGCCGGCGCCGCCGAACAGGCCGATCTTCCCGCCGGCCACGTACGGGGTCAGCAGGTCGATGACCTTGATGCCGGTCTCCAGCATCTCGGTGCGGCCCTCGAGCTGGTCGAACCGCGGCGCGTGCCGGTGGATCGCCCAACGCTCGGCGTCCGCGCCGTACCCGGGCTCGTCGAGGCAGTCACCGAGGGCGTTGAACACGTGGCCCTTGGTGACGTCGCCCACCGGGACGCTGATGGCCGAGCCGGTGTCGGCCACCTCGGCGCCGCGGA
Organism: Geodermatophilus sp. YIM 151500; assembly: GCF_025716945.1. Classification (GTDB taxonomy): domain Bacteria; phylum Actinomycetota; class Actinomycetes; order Mycobacteriales; family Geodermatophilaceae; genus YIM-151500. Next base: position 363,101 of record NZ_JAOVZT010000002.1, on the reverse strand, counting down.
CCAGGCCGTCGGTCGGCTGCATCGAGATCGTGCGGACGACGTTCTCGCCGAGGTGCTGGGCGACCTCGAGGGTCAGCGTCTTCTGCAGGTCGGCGAGGGTCACCTCGACCTTGAGCGCGTTGAACAGGTCGGGCATCGCGTCGCGCGGGAACTCGACGTCGACGACCGGCCCGGTGACCCGCACGACCCGGCCGGTGGCCGTGGTCTGCGTGGCGGTCGGTCGGTCCTCGGTGACGGTCATCGTGGGGTCTCTCCTGCCCTGGGCGTTCGGGGTCCGTGGGATCGGGGTGCTGGGTCGCCGACGGTGGGCCGTCGGCGGTGGGGGCGCCGGCGGCTCAGTCGTCGACCCCGGCCGAGACCAGCGCGTCGGCACCGCCGACGATCTCGCTGATCTCCTGGGTGATCTCGGCCTGCCGGGCCTGGTTGGCCTGCCGGGACAGGTTCTTCGCCAGCTCCTCGGCGTTGTCGCTGGCCGACTTCATGGCCCGCCGGCGGGACGCCGACTCCGACGCCGCTGCCTCCAGCATCGCCGCGTAGATGCGGGTGGTGACGTACTTGGGCAGCAGGGCGTCGAGCAGGCCCTCGGCCGAGGGCTCGAACTCGTAGGAGGTCGGGACGCCGGTGTCGCTGCCACGCCCCTGCTCCCGCTCCTCGCGCTCGTAGTCGAACTCCTCGACCTCCTCGACCTCCAGCGGGGCCATCCGCTTGGCGACCGGGACCTGGGAGAGCAGCGAGCGGAACTCGGTGTAGACGATGTGCAGCTCGTCGACGCCGAGCACGTCGTCGGCCCCCGGGTCGTCCCCCTCGTCGTCCTCACCGGCGGTGAAGGCGTCGATGAGGACGCTGCCGACCTCCTGCGCGTTGACGTACCCGGGCTGCTCGGAGAAGCCGGTGAAGGTGCGCACCATGGGCCGGTTGCGGAAGGAGTAGTACGTCTCCCCCTTCCGGCCGACGACGTAGAGCAGCGGGTCCTTGCCCTCCTGCCGCAGCAGGGACAGCAGCTCCTCGGTGCGCCGCAGCACGTTGACGTTGTACGAGCCGGCGAACCCGCGGTCGGAAGTGATCACCAGCACGGCGGCCCGCTTCGGCTTCTCCCGCTCGGTGAGCAGCGGGTGGTCTAGGGAGGCGGACGACGCGAGCGCGGAGAGCACCCGCGTGATCTCCCGGGCGTAGGGCTTGGAGGCCTCCACCCGGGCCTGGGCGCGCACGATGCGGGCACCGGCGATCAGCTCCTGCGCCGAGAAGATCTTCTTCGTCGACTGCGTGGAGCGGATGCGGCGCCGCAGCGCGCGGAGGGAGGCGGCCATCGGTCAGGCGCTCCGCTTGACCTGGACGCGCTCCTGCCCGCGCTCCGAGGCGTCCATGGCCTCCGCCTCGGGCTCGTTGACCTTCAGGGTCTCGCCCTCGCCGGTGGTGAACTGGCCGTAGAACTCCTCGACGGCCCGCTCCAGGCCCTTGACCGCGTCGTCGCCGAGCTGCTTGGTCTGCCGGATCTCGTCGTAGACGCCCTGGTGGCTGCGGGCGATGAAGTCGAGGAACTCCGACTCGAAGCGGCGGACGTCGCCGACGGGGACCACGTCGAGCTTGCCGGTGGTGCCCAGCCAGAGCGAGGCGACCTGCCGTTCGACCGGGTACGGCGCGTACTGGCCCTGCTTGAGCAGCTCGACGAGGCGCGACCCCCGGTCCAGCGTCGCGCGGCTGGAGGCGTCGAGGTCGGACGAGAAGGAGGCGAACGCCTCGAGCTCGCGGTACTGGGCGAGGTCGAGGCGGAGCCGGCCGGCGACCGAACGCATGGCCTTGACCTGCGCCGACCCGCCGACGCGCGACACCGAGATGCCGACGTTGATCGCGGGGCGGACGCCGGAGTTGAACAGGCCGGTCTCGAGGAAGATCTGCCCGTCGGTGATCGAGATGACGTTGGTCGGGATGTAGGCCGACACGTCGTTGCCCTTGGTCTCGATCAGCGGCAGGCCGGTCATCGAGCCGGCGCCGAGCTCGTCGTTCAGCTTGGCGCAGCGCTCGAGCAGCCGGGAGTGCAGGTAGAAGACGTCGCCGGGGTAGGCCTCGCGGCCCGGCGGGCGGCGCAGCAGCAGCGACACGGCGCGGTACGCCTCGGCCTGCTTGGACAGGTCATCGAAGACGATCAGCACGTGCTTGCCCTCGTACATCCAGTGCTGGCCGATGGCCGAGCCGGTGTAGGGGGCGATGTACTTGAAGCCGGCCGACTCCGAAGCCGGGGCTGCGACGATGGTCGTGTACTCCATCGCGCCGGCCTCCTCGAGGGCCGTCTTGATGGAGGCGATGGTGGAGCCCTTCTGGCCGACCGCGACGTAGATGCAGCGGACCTGCTGCGCCGGGTCGCCGGTGGCCCAGGCCTCCCTCTGGTTGAGGATCGTGTCGACCACGATCGCGGTCTTGCCGGTCTGCCGGTCACCGATGACCAGCTGCCGCTGGCCGCGGCCGATCGGGGTCATGGCGTCGATGGCCTTGATGCCGGTCTGCAGGGGCTCCTTGACCGACTGCCGCTGCACCACGGTGGGCGCCTGCAGCTCGAGGGCGCGACGGCCGGTGGTCGCGATCTCGCCACCACCGTCGATCGGGTTGCCCAGCGGGTCGACGACCCGGCCGAGGTACCCGTCGCCGACCGGCACGGACAGGACCTCGCCGGTCCGGCGGACCTGCTGGCCCTCCTCGATGCCGGAGAAGTCACCCAGGACGACGACACCGACCTCGCGGACGTCGAGGTTCAGCGCCAGACCCCGGACGCCGCTCTCGAACTCGAGCAGCTCGTTGGTCATGACCGAGGGCAGGCCCTCGACGCGCGCGATGCCGTCGCCGGCCTCGGTGACGGTGCCGACCTCCTCGCGGGAGACGTCGGGGCGGTACTCGGTGACGTAGGTCTGGATGGCACTGCGGATCTCGTCCGCGGAGATCGTCAGCTCGGCCATGTCTCGCGTCCTCTTCCCTGCTGGGTGGTCTGTCGGTGGGCTGGTCCGGGCGCCGGTGGCCCGGCGGGTCAGCCGGCCAGCCGCCGGTGGGCGGCCTCGAGCCGGTGGGCGATGCTGCCGTCGATGACCTCGTCGCCGACGCGGACGACCAGGCCGCCGAGCACCTCGGGGTCGACGGTCACCTGCAGCCCGATGGTCCGCCCGTAGATCCGGCCGAGCACGTCGGCCAGCCGGCGCTCCTGGGCGTCGGTCAGCGGCACGGCGGACGTCACCCGGGCGACCGACCGGCCGCGGCGCCGGGACGCCGCCTCGGACAGCTGCTCGACGGCCACCTCGGCACTGCTGGTCCGCCGGCGGGTGAGCTCGTTGCGCAGCAGCGCCTCGGTGACCGGGCTGACCTTGCCGCCGACCAGCCGGTCGAGCAGCGCGGCCTTGCCCTCCGCCGGCGCCGTCCGGTCGCCGAGGATGCGGGAGAGCTCGCGGTCGCCGGCCACGATGCGGCCGAAGCGGAACAGCTGGTCCTCCACCTCGTCGAGCTCGCCGCGCGCGTCGGCCGCCTCGAGCGCGGCGTCGGTGCCCAGCGCCTGCATCGCGTCGACCAGGTCGCCGGGCCGCGACCAGCGCTGCCGGGCGGAGGACTCGACCAGGTCGGCGACCTCGGCCGACACCCGCTCGGAGAACAGCCGCCGGGCCAGGCCGGCCCGGTCCTCCGGCTGGCCGGACGGATCGGCCAGCGCCCGGCGCAGGGTCGGCTGCGCGTCGAGCAGCCGGGCGACGGCGAACAGCTCACCGGCCAGCCCGAGCAGCCGGTCGCCGATCACACCGCGCGGCTGCCCGACCCCTCCCGGGGCGGGCCGGGTGTGCTCGGTCAGGCGCTCGCGCACCTGCTCGAGCGCGACCCGGCTGGAGGCCTCCATCAACGGGTGCCCCCGGCCAGCGTGGTGCCGCTGCGGCCGTCGGGGCTCACCCCGGCGGCCATGCCGTCGAGCTCGTCGAGGAACCGGTCGACGGTGCCGCTGCGGCGGGCGTCGTCGGCGAGCGACTCGCCGACCACCCGGCCGGCGAGGTCGACGGCGAGCGCGCCGATCTGGCCGCGGAGCTCGTTGACCACCTGCTGGCGGGCGGCGGCGATCTGCTCCTGGCCGCGGGCGACGATCCGCGCCGACTCCTCCTGCGCCTGGGCCCGCAGCTCCTCGAGGATCTGCTGGCCCTCGGCGCGGGCCTGGTCGCGGATCTGCGCGGCCTCGTTGCGGGCCTCGGCCAGCTGCGCCTGGTAGCGCTCCAGCGCCGCCTTGGCCTCGGCCTGCATCTGCTCGGCCCGCTCGATGCCGCCCTCGATCGCCTCGCGGCGGGCCACGAAGACCTGCTCGAAGCGGGGCGCCACGAACTTGAAGATCACCAGCAGCACGAGGCCGAAGGCGATGAGACCGATGATGATCTCGCCGACCGGCGGGAGGAGCGGGTTGGCGCTCTCCGCAGCGAGAGTTCTCATGCGCTCAGTTTCCCTGTCTCAGTGGAGGTCGTCCGTCGGGGGACGGATCAGGTGCCGAAGACGAAGGGGACGACGAAGCCGATGAGGGCGAGCGCCTCGGAGAGGGCGAACCCGAGGAAGGCGTAGGTACGGGTCAGGCCGGCCGACTCGGGCTGCCGGGCGGTGGCCTGGATGTAGGCGGCCCAGACGATGCCCACGCCGATGCCCGGGCCGATCGCGGCGAGGCCGTAGCCGATCGAGCCGACGCTGCCGGTCAGGCCCTGAGCGATGAGGTCCATTGCGGGTGTTCCTCCTGTGTCGGTCGCCCGGCGGCTGCCGGACGGCTGGCGGGGGTGGTGCGGACGGGAGCGGCCGGTGCGGGCCTCAGTGCTCGGCCTCGATGGACCCGTTGAGGTAGGTGCCCATCAGGACGGTGAAGACGTAGGCCTGCAGGAAGATGACCAGCAGCTCGAAGAAGGTCATGACGATCGCCATCAGCGCCGAGATGGGGCCGAAGACGAACGAGAAGTTGTCGCGGCTGAACAGGTAGACCGCGCCGAGCGAGAAGACCACCAGCAGCATGTGGCCGGCGAACATGTTGGCGAAGAGCCGGACGGCCAGCGTGAACGGCCGGACGATGAAGTTCTGCAGGATCTCGATCGGCGTCACCAGGATGTACATGGGCTTGGGGACGCCGGGCAGGAAGAGGATGTCCTTGAAGTAGCGACCGGCCCCCTGCTCGCGGATGCCGATCCAGATGTACATCACCCAGCAGATCGCGGCGAGCACCAGCGGGAAGGCGAACTTCGACATCGGCGAGATCTGCGCGAACGGGATGATCGACATCATGTTGTTCGCGAGGATGAAGAAGAACAGCGAGACGAGGAACGGCGCGAACGGCAGCCCCTTCGGGCCGACGACGTCCCGGGCGATGCCGTCGCGGACCAGCGAGTAGCCGGTCTCGCCGACGAACTGCAGCTTGCCGGGGACGATCGAGGGCTTGCGCACGGTCGCGACGAGGAAGGCCAGCATCGCCAGCGTCGCGATCCAGAGGATCAGCGTGATCCGGGTGATCTCGAAGTCGACGCCGAGCACCGAGAACGAGACGAGGACCTCGGGATAGAACTCACCGAGCCCGGGAGCCTGGAAACCGTCGCCCTCGCCGCCGCCCTCTGCGGCGAGCACGTCGACGAGCGCGGGGGCGCTGGAGGTCACCGTCGTCCCTTCTGCGTCTTCCCTGTCGGCCCGGTCCGGCTCCGTCGTCCGCCCGGGGTGGTGCGTGCGGGCCGCCCGCCGGGAGGCGGGTCGGCGCTGCCGTAGCGGACGACGACCAGGTAGATCGCCGCCGCCGTGCCGAGGATGATGCCGACCGGGGCGAACACGCGCGTGTCCAGCCACGAGTCGAGCAGCCACCCGCCCCCGCCCCACACGGCCATCCCGGAGATGAGCGTCCCGGTGACCGCCCAGCCGGTGTCGGCGCCACTGCCCCGACGGCCCGTGCTCGCGGGTCGGGGCCGAGAGTCCCCGCTGCGGGGGTCGTCCTCGGCCATCGCCTGCGGACCCTATCAGCCGCCTGCGGCCGGTCTTCCCGGGTCGGCCGCAGGTTCCCCCGGGCGGGCGTCGGGCGACCGCGCGGCCGGCGGCCGGGGCGGGGTGACGTAGTAGAGCGGTCGGGTCCAGACCCAGCGCAACTGCACCCCGCTCCAGAGGAGCGCGCCCACGACGACGGTCCAGGCGAGGGTCAGCCGGTCCGGCCAGCCGTCGGCGGGCAGGGCGGAGAGCACGCCGAAGAGCACGACCGCCTTGAGGAAGAAGGTGAGCAGCGCCGCCGGCAGCGTGAAGGCGTCGTCGATCCGCCCGGCCCAGGCCACGACGACGCCGGAGAGGACGAAGAAGGCGGTGACGACCGCCGCACCCGCGACGACGCCGGCGGCGTCGGCCCAGCCGGCGGCCAGGCCGGTGACCGGTGCGGCGACCGCGGTCACCGCGGCGGTGGCGAGCGCGCCGACCCGCAGGAACGACAGGTCCCAGGGTGCGTCGCTGCGCGGGGGCGGCTGGCCGGGGCGGGGGCGGCCCGGCCGCGGCGGGGCGGTCACCGGACCACCTGCTCGGCACCCGCCGACCGACGTCCCGCCGGGCCGGCGGCGGCCGGCGCGGGCGCGGGGGCGGGCGCGGGCGGCGCCGGCTGGCGCAGGGCCCGGCCGGTGGGGTGGTCGGCCCGGCTGCGCGCCCGCTGGGCGGCCAGCTCGGCGGCCCGCGCCTCCCGCGCCGCCCGGCGGGCGCGCGGGCTGAGGACGACGACGACGCCGACGACGAGCAGCACGCCGATCGCCACCACGAGCTCGGCGTTGCCCCCGGTGATGGCCAGGCCGACCGCGCCGAAGGACAGCAGCGCCGCCCAGAAGTACATGACCAGCACGGCGCGGCGGTGCGAGTGGCCGATGGCCAGCAGGCGGTGGTGCAGGTGCATCTTGTCCGGCGCGAACGGCGACCGGCCGCGCCGGGTGCGCCGCACCACGGCCATCACCAGGTCGACGAACGGGATGAAGAGCACCGCGACCGGCACCAGCAGCGGCAGCGCCAGCGGGAGCAGCGTGGCCGCCGAGTCGAACGTCTGCGGGTCGACCTGCGCGGTCGCCGTCACCGCGCCGGCCGAGAGCATGAGGCCGACCAGCATGGAGCCCGAGTCGCCCATGAAGATCCGGGCGGGGCTGAAGTTGTGCGGCAGGAAGCCCAGGCAGGCGCCGGCGAGGACGGCGGTGATCAGCGCCGGGGCGCTGGCCACGTTCTGGTAACCCACCTCGCCCAGGTAGTAGCTGTAGGTGAAGAAGGCCAGCGCGGCGATCGCCGAGACGCCAGCGGCCAGCCCGTCGAGGCCGTCGATGAAGTTGAGCGCGTTGATCACCAGGACGGTGACCAGGATGGTCAGCGGCACCCCCACCGTGGGGCCGAACGACAGCGTCCCGATGTCGGCCACCGGCACGAACAGCACCGCGAGCTGCACGCCGAACAGCACCATGACGCCGGCGGCGGCGATCTGCCCGGTCAGCTTGGTGAGCGCGTCGAGGCCCCACCGGTCGTCGAGGACGCCCAGCAGGCAGATCAGGCCCCCGCCGGCGACGACGGCGACGGTCTGCGAGTCGTCGAACGTGCGCTGCAGCGCGGGCAGCCGCATGGCCACCAGCACCGCGGCGGCGACCCCGAGGTACATCGCGACGCCGCCGCCGCGGGGCGTCGGGATGATGTGCACGTCCCGCTCGCGGGGTGCGGCCATCATGCGCATCCGCACCGCCGCCAGGCGCACCACGGGCGTGGCCAGGTAGGTGACCAGCGCCGCGGTGAGCAGGACGACGGCGTACTCGCGCACGGGGCTCGGGCTCCGGTCGGGTCAGCCGGCGGGCCGCGGTTCGGGGTACGCGGGGTGGGCGGTGACCAGCTCGCGGACGGCGGCGGCGACCTCCGCCGTCCGGCTGCCTTCGGCGTCGCGGATCGCCGTCCCGATGAGGGTGGCGATCTCCTTCATCTGCGTCTCCCGCATGCCCTGGGTGGTGACCGCCGGGCTGCCGACGCGGATGCCGGAGGCGACCGAGGCCGGCTGGGGGTCGTTCGGGATGGCGTTCTTGTTGAGCACGATGCCGGCCGCGTCGCAGCGCGCCTCGGCGTCGGCCCCGGTCACCCCGGTGTCGCGCAGGTCGAGCAGGGCCAGGTGGGTGTCGGTGCCGCCGGCGACCGGGCGCAGCCCCTCGGCGGCCAGCCCCTCGGTGAGCGCCTGCGCGTTGGCGATCACCTGCCGGGCGTAGGCCTGGTACTCCGGGGTCAGGCACTCCTTGAGGTTGACCGCCTTGGCCGCGACCGCGTGCATGAGCGGGCCGCCCTGCATCATCGGGAAGGCGGCCTTGTCGATGGCCTTCGCGTGCTCGGCCTTGCAGACGATGGCGCCGCCGCGCGGGCCGCGCAGCACCTTGTGCGTGGTGAAGGTGACCACGTCGGCGTACGGCACCGGGCTGGGGATGGCCTTGCCGGCGACCAGTCCGATGAAGTGCGCCGCGTCGACCATCAGCTTCGCGTCGACCTCGTCGGCGATCTCGCGGAAGGCCGCGAAGTCGATCAGCCGCGGGATCGCCGAGCCGCCGCAGACGATGACCTTGGGCCGGTGCTCGCGGGCCAGGTCGCGCACCTGGTCGTAGTCGATGTGCTCGGTCTTCTCGTGTACGCCGTACTGCACGGCGTTGAACCACTTGCCGCTGAAGCTGACCTTCGCGCCGTGGGTCAGGTGGCCGCCGTGCGGCAGCGCCATGGCCAGGAAGGTGTCACCGGGCCGCATGAAGGCGCCGTAGGCGGCGAGGTTCGCGTTGGCCCCGCTGTGCGGCTGCAGGTTGGCGTGCTCGGCGCCGAACAGCTCCTTGGCGCGGGCGATGCCGATCTCCTCGGCCCGGTCGACGACCTCGCAGCCGCCGTAGTACCGCCGTCCGGGGTAGCCCTCGGCGTACTTGTTCGACAGGGTGCTGCCCAGCGCGGCCAGCACCGCGGGGCTGGTGAAGTTCTCGCTCGCGATCAGCTGCAGCCCGCCGCGGAGCCGGTCGAGCTCTCCGGTGACCACGTCGGCGATCTCGGGGTCGAAGGCGGCCAGGGCGTCGAAGTCCGGGCCCCAGTAGGCGGTGCTCATCGGTAGGCGCGCTCCAGACGGGTCGGGTGCGGTCCCGCGAGGCCCGGGCTCGGGCGGGGCGGCGGTCGCTCCACGGTAGCCGAGGAGCGGAGTCGATCCGTCGTGGTTGCGCCGACGATTCCACTCCCGGTCAATCGGTCAGGTCGGGGGCGATCTCGCGGAGCCGGTCGACGAGGATCGCGCCCACGCGCAGCACCCGCGGAGCCGGTCCGGTGCAGTCGACGATGGTGCTGTTGACCTGCGTGTTCCGGGGTCCGCCGTCCAGGATGACGGCGGCGTGCGCGCCCAGCTGGTCCGCGGCCTCCTGCGCGGTGGTCGCCGCCGGGCGCCCGGACCGGTTCGCGCTGGAGACCGCGAGCGGCCCGGTGCGGCGGAGCAGGTCGCGCGCGATGTCGTCGTCGGGCAGCCGGACGGCGACGGTGCCCTCCGCGTCGCCGAGGTCCCAGGCGAGCGACGGGGCGTGCTCGAGCACCAGCGTCAGCCCGCCGGGCCAGCACGCCTCGGCGAGCCGGTTCGCCACCGGCGGCAGCTGCAGGACGAGCCCGGCCAGCGTGGACGCCTCGCCGATCAGCACCGGCACGGGCATGGTGCGGCCGCGGTTCTTCGCCGCGAGCAGGGTCGTCACCGCGGTCGGGGTGAAGGCATCGGCCGCGACGCCGTAGACGGTGTCGGTGGGCAGCAGCACCAGGTCGCCGCCGGCGATGGCCGCGGCCGCGGCGTCCAGGCCCTTGGCGCGGGCGTCGGGGTCGCTGCAGTCGTACACGTCGGCCACGGGTGGCCAGTCTGTCACCTCGCGCGACTGCGCCGGGACGGACCTCTCGAGCGCGGTCGGGGTCCGACCGGCGCGGCCGCCGCTCGGTCAGCGGCGGACGGCGGTGGTGTAGCGAGGCCGGCCGGCGAGGTCGCGGTGGTCGGCGACGTCGGCGAAGCCGCCGTGCGCGCGGACGACGGCCAGAAGGCTGCCGCCCTGGACGTCGGCGTGCTCGACGCCGAGCCGGCCACCGGGCACGAGCAGCCGCGCGGCCACCGCGAGCATGCCGCGGACGACGTCGAGCCCGTCCGGCCCGCCCCACAGCGCGAGCGGCGGGTCGTGGTCGGCGACCTCGCGGGGCAGCACGGCGCCGTCAGGGACGTAGGGCGGGTTGGAGACGACCACGTCGACGGCGCCGTCTAGGTGCGCCAGCAGCGCCGGGTCGGTCATGTCGCCCTCGACGACCTCGACCGGGGTGTCCCCCGCCGCTGTCCGCGCCGCGGCGTTGTGCCGGGTCCAGGCGAGGGCGTCGGGGTCGCGCTCGACCGCGATCACCCGCGCGCCGGGGTGCTCGTGCGCCACCGACAACGCGATGGCACCCGACCCGCTGCCCAGGTCGACCACGACCGGGGCCGGCAGGTCGGCGACCCGGGCCAGCGCCCAGCCGGTGAGCTGCTCGGTCTCCGGCCGGGGCACGAAGACCCCCGGGCCGACGGCCAGCTCGAGCTGCCGGAAGGGGGCCCGCCCGGTGAGGTGCTGCAGCGGCACCCGGTCGGCACGCTGCTCGAGCAGGTCGGCGAACCGCCCGGCGCGGTCGTCGGGCACGTCGTCGCGGGTGAGCAGCGCCGTCCGGGTCGTGTCGAGGACGTGCGCGAGCAGCAGCTCGGCGTCCACCCGGGGCGATTCCACCCCGGCGGCGGCCAACCGCCGGGCGGCTTCGGTCAGCAGGGCCCTGCGGTTCACGGGACGACGCTCAGGAGCCGGCCGTCAGCAGCTCGGCGGTGTGCGCCCGGGTGAGCGCGTCGATGACCGCGTCGAGCTCGCCGTCGAGCACCGCGTCGAGGTTGTGCGCCTTGAAGCCGACCCGGTGGTCGTTGATCCGGTTCTCCGGGAAGTTGTAGGTGCGCACCCGCTCGCTGCGGTCGACGGTGCGCACCTGGCTGCGGCGCTGGTCGCTGGCTGCGGCGGCCGCCTCCTCACGGGCGGCGGCCAGCAGCCGGGAGCGCAGGATGCGCAGCGCCGACTCGCGGTTCTGAAGCTGGCTCTTCTCGTTCTGGCAGCTCACCACGATGCCGGTGGGCAGGTGGGTGACGCGGACGGCGGAGTCGGTGGTGTTGACGCTCTGCCCACCCGGCCCGCTCGAGCGGAAGACGTCGATGCGCAGGTCGTTCGGGTCGACGCTGACGTCGACCTCCTCGGCCTCGGGCAGCACGAGCACGCCGGCGGCCGAGGTGTGGATGCGGCCCTGGGACTCGGTGACCGGCACCCGCTGGACGCGGTGCACGCCGCCCTCGAACTTCAGCCGTGACCAGATGCCCTCGTCGCTGCGGGACTTGATGGCGACCGAGACGTCCTTGTAGCCGCCGAGCTCGGCCTCGACCGCGTCGATCACCTCGGCCGACCAGCCGCGGCGCTCGGCGTACCGCAGGTACATGCGGAGCAGGTCGCCGGCGAACAGGGCCGACTCGGCGCCGCCCTCCCCCGCCTTGATCTCGAGGATGACGTCCTTGTCGTCGTCCGGGTCCTTGGGCAGCAGCAGCTCCCGCAGGCGGGCGGTGAGCTCCTCGACCCGGGCCTCCAGGGCGGTGGCCTCGGCGGCGAAGGAGGGGTCCTCGGCGGCGAGCTCGCGGGCGGCGTCGAGGTCGGCGCGGGCGGCGTCGAGGGCGCGGGCGGTCTCGACGACCGGCGCCAGCTGGGCGTAGCGGCGGCCGAGCCGGCGGGCACGGACCTGGTCGGCGTGCACCGCGGGGTCGGCGAGCTCGCGCTCGAGGTCACCGTGCTCGGCGAGCAGCGCGGGCAGCCGCTCGGGCGCGGCGGTGTCGCTGCTGCTCACGGTGTCGACCTCTCGGGAGCGGCGCTCACGGGCACGAGCGCCGGGGGACGTGCCCGGACATGGCGACGGCGCCCGCCCCGGCCCCTGGCGGGGTGGGACGGGCGCCGTCGGGAGCGCTACTTGCCGGCGCCGGAGCCGCGCTTGCCGAACCGCTTCTCGAAGCGGGCGACGCGGCCGCCGGTGTCGAGGATCTTCTGCCGGCCGGTGTAGAACGGGTGGCACGCCGAGCACACCTCGACGGTCAGCTGACCGGTCGGCGACGTGCTGCGGGTGGTGAACGTGTTGCCGCAACCGCAGGTCACGGTGGTGGTCTTGTACTCGGGGTGGATGTCGGCCTTCATGCCTCTGCCTTCGGTCTGCGTCTCGGTGCTCCGGGTCGAACGCCGGCGACCCGTCGCGGATTCCACGCCACCGGCGCGGGCCCGACCGTCGAGTATCCCCGACGGCCGCGCCCGGCGCGCAGGCGGCCCCGGTGAGGCGCTGGAACGGCCCCGGCGACGTGCTGGAACGGCCCCGGCGACGTGCTGGAACGGCCCCCGTCCAGGGACCCGCCCTGAGCCTGCGAAGGGTGGGGAGGACGGGGGTCCTTCTAGTCGTTCGTGCCCAGCGTGGTCTTCTGGATCTGCATCAGGAACTCGACGTTGTTGCGCGTCTTCTTCAGCTTGTCGATCAGCAGCTCCAGCGCCTGCTGCGGCTCGAGGGCGGCGAGCACCCGGCGGAGCTTGATGACGATGGCCAGCTCGTCGGGCGACAGGAGGATCTCCTCCTTGCGCGTACCCGACGCGTTGACGTCGACGGCCGGGAAGACCCGCTTGTCCGCGAGCCGGCGGTCGAGCTTGATCTCCGCGTTCCCGGTGCCCTTGAACTCCTCGAAGATGACCGTGTCCATCGTCGAGCCGGTCTCGACCAGCGCCGAGGCGAGGATCGTCAGCGAGCCGCCGTTCTCGATGTTGCGGGCGGCACCGAGGAAGCGCTTGGGCGGGTACAGCGCCGTGGAGTCGACACCGCCGGAGAGGATGCGCCCGCTGGCGGGGGCCGCCAGGTTGTAGGCGCGGCCCAGCCGGGTGATGGAGTCGAGCAGGACGACGACGTCGTGGCCCATCTCGACCAGGCGCTTGGCCCGCTCGATCGACAGCTCGGCGACCGTGGTGTGGTCCGACGGCGGCCGGTCGAAGGTCGAGGCGATGACCTCGCCCTTCACCGAGCGCTGCATGTCGGTGACCTCCTCGGGCCGCTCGTCGACGAGGACGACCATCAGGTGGCACTCGGGGTTGTTCGTCGTGATCGCGTTCGCGATCGACTGCAGCACCATCGTCTTGCCGGCCTTGGGCGGGCTGACGATCAGCGCCCGCTGGCCCTTGCCGATCGGCATGACCAGGTCGATGACCCGGGTGGTCAGCTGGTGCGGCTCGGTCTCCAGGCGCAGCCGCTCCTGCGGGTACAGCGGCGTCAGCTTGGTGAACTCCGGACGCTGCCGTGCCTGCTCGGGCTCGAGGCCGTTGACGGTGTCGAGCCGGACCAGCGCGTTGTACTTGTCCTTGCGCTCGCCCTCGCGGGGCTGCCGGACGGCACCGGTGATCGCGTCACCGCGGCGCAGCCCGTAGCGGCGCACCTGCGACAGCGACACGTACACGTCGTTCGGCCCGGTCAGGTAGCCGGACGTGCGGACGAACGCGTAGTTGTCGAGGACGTCGAGGATGCCCGCCACGGGCAGCAGGACGTCGTCCTCGTTGATCACGGGCTCGTTCGGCTCGAAGCGGTCGCGCCCGCGCCGGTTGCGGTCGCGGTAGCGGCGTCCGCGGCGGCCGCGGCCACCCTCGAAGTCGTCGTCGTCCCCGTCGTCGCGGGAGTCGCGGGTGTCACGTGAGTCGCGGGTGTCGGTGCGGTTGTCCGGGCGGCCGCCGCGGTCGTTGCGCTCGCCGCGCTCGTTGCGGTCGGGACCGCGGTTGCCCCGCTCGGCGCGATCGCCCCGGTCGCCGCGCTCGCCCCGCTCGGTCCGGTCGCCGCGCTCGCCCCGCTCGGTCCGGTCGCCGCGTTCGCCCCGGTCGCCGCGCTCCGGGCGGTCACCGCGCTCGGCGCGGTCGGCGCGGTCGGCGCCGCCGTCCCGGTCGCCGCGGTTGCGGTTGCGGTCGCGGCGCCGGTCGCCGTCGCGCTGGTCGGTGTCGCGCTGGTCGGTGTCGCGCTGGTCGGTGTCGCGGTCGGTGCTGCGCTGGTCGGTCTCGGCCGGCGCGGTCGCCGTCGCGGCGTCGGCGGCCGGCGAGCCGGTGGCGGCCGCGGGAGCGGCGGTGTCCGGGGCGCCGGCCGGCCGGCGGGCGCCCCGGCGGGTGCGCGCAGGGCCGTCGCCGGTCACGGGGGCGGCGTTGGCGCCGCCGCTGACCGGCGCCTCCAGCGGGGCGCCGCTCTCGGCCGGGGTCGCCGCGGCCGGGGCGGCACCGCCCGAGCCCACCTGGCGGGCGGAGATGGCGGCGACCAGGTCGCCCTTGCGCATCCGGGCGGTCCCGGGGATGCCCAGTTCGGCGGCCAGGCGCTGCAGCTCGGGCAGCAGCATCCCCGACAGCCCACTGCCGCGGCGGCGGGTACGAGTCGCCGTCCCAGAAGCGGCAGGTGCCTCGCTCGTTCCGGCGGCGTCGGGCGCGCCGGTCGCGACGAGGTCGGTGGTTTCGCTCACGTACAGGTCCTTCCCTGCGGTGGCCTGCGCCGTCGGAGCGCAGGAGGTGACCCGGGAACCCGTCGGGTCCGGCCGGGAGGCGGGACCCGACGGGAAGATTCGGGTCGAGAGGTGCGAGGCGGATCAGCGGCGACGGACATCAGAACGTCTGCATCGCCCCGCGCGAGGCTCGCCCGAGAGGGCGGCTACGTCGAAAGCCTAGACTCAGGCTCTCGCCGTCGACAACACCGGTGTGCACCGGCGTGTTCCCCGTTACGAAGACGATACCTCGCGGGGCTGGAAATCCAGGCGGGCGCCCGTCGGATCGACACGCAACGGCAACGTCGTCCACCCCGATGGGGTGAGCCCGGTGACCTCGCGCACCCGCACCGCCCGGGCCGGGTCGCCGTCGGGGTCGTCGGGGTGCCGCCGGGTCAGCACGAGCACGCTCGGTCCGGCGCCCGACACGACGGCGGCGTGGCCGGCGTCCCGCAGCCGGTCGACCAGGGCGAGCGTGGCCGGCATGGCCGCCGCCCGTTGCCGCTGGTGCAGCCGGTCGTCGGTCGCCGCGAGGAGCAACCCGGGCTCGGCGGCGAGCGCGTGGACCAGCAGGGCCGCCCGCGCGGCGTTGTACGCGGCGTCGGCGTGCGGGACGAGGTCGGGCAGCAGCCCGCGGGCGACGTGCGTCGACAGCGTGGCGTCGGGCACGAGCACCACCGGGAGCACCTCGTCGTGCACGGGCACGCGGTCGGCGGCGACGCCACCGTCGGTCGTCCAGGTGAGCGTCGCCCCGCCCAGCAGGCAGGCGGCGACGTTGTCCGGGTGGCCCTCCATCGCAGTGGTCAGCCGGAGCACGGCGTCCGCGTCGACGGCCTCGACGTCCGGGCACAACGCCCAGGCGGCCAGGACGCCGGCGACCACCGCGGCGGCCGACGAGCCCATGCCCCGGCCCTGCGGGATGGCGTTGACCGCCGACAGCCGCAGGCCGGGCGGTGCCCAGCCGAGCTCGTCGCAGGCGGCGCGGAAGGCGCGGACGACGAGGTGCGACTCGTCCTCGGGCAGCTCGCCGGCGCCGACGCCGTCGAGCTCGACCGACAGCCCGGACGGCGCCAGGGCGAACTCCAGCCGGTCGTGGCAGCTCAACGCGAGCCCGGCGCAGTCGAACGCCGGGCCGAGGTTGGCGCTGGTCGCGGGCACGCGGACCCGCACTGCGGCCGCGTCCGGGGTTCCCTCGCGAGCCTGCGACCGGAGGGCGGGACGTGGTCCTTCCACTACAGCCCCAGCTGGGCCGCCGCGGCGGCGGCGTCGACGGGCACGGTCACCGGCGCCGGCGCTCCGGAGATCGCCCACTCCGGGTCCTTGAGCCCGTTGCCGGTCACCGTGCACACCACCCGCTGCCCGGGCTCGAGCTGCCCGGCCTCGGCCAGCTGCAGCAGCCCGGCCACCGACGCGGCCGACGCCGGCTCGACGAAGACGGCCTCGCTGCGGGCGAGCAGGCGGTAGGCGGCGAGGATCTCCCGGTCGGTGACCGCCTCGATCCGGCCGCCGGACTCGTCGCGCGCGGCCAGCGCCTTGGTCCAGGACGCCGGGTTGCCGATCCGGATGGCGGTGGCGATGGTGCTGGGCTGCTCGACGACCCTCCCGGTGACGATCGGCGCGGCGCCGGCCGCCTGGAATCCCCACATGCGCGGAGTCCGCGTCGCCGTCCCGTCGGCGGCGTACTCGCGGTAGCCCTGCCAGTACGCGGTGATGTTGCCGGCGTTGCCGACCGGCAGGCAGTGCACGTCGGGCGCATCGCCGAGCACGTCGACGACCTCGAACGACGCCGTCTTCTGCCCCTCGATGCGGTACTGGTTGACGCTGTTGACCAGGCTGACCGGGTAGTCCACCGCCAGCTTGCTGGCCAGCGCCAGGCAGTCGTCGAAGTTGCCCTCGACCTGCAGCAGCTTGGCCCCGTGCACGAGCGCCTGGGCCAGCTTGCCGGTGGCGATCTTGCCCTGCGGCACGAGCACCGCGCAGATCAGCCCCGCCCGGGCGGCGTAGGCCGCGGCGCTGGCGCTGGTGTTGCCGGTTGAGGCGCAGATGACCGCCTGCGCACCCTCCTCGACGGCCTTCGTGATGGCCATCGTCATGCCGCGGTCCTTGAACGACCCGGTCGGGTTGGCGCCCTCGACCTTGAGCCAGACGTCGCAACCGGTGCGGCGGGAGACCTCGTGCGCCGGCACCAGCGGGGTCGCCCCCTCGTGCAGCGTCACCACCGGCGTCGCGTCGGTCACCGGGAGCCGCGACCGGTACGCCTCGATGAGCCCCGGCCAGGCCGGCGACGGGCCGGCCGGCGCGCGCCCGCGGCGCATCCCGAGCAGGCTCACTGCAATCCCTCCACGCGCAGCACGCTGGTCACCGCGCGCACGATGTCCATCCCCCGCAGCGCGGCCACGGTCGCGGCCAGCGCGGCGTCGGGGGCGCTGTGCGTGACGATCACCAGGGTCGCCGCGTCGCCGTGACCGTCCTGCCGGACGGTCGAGATGCTCACCCCGTGCGTGGCGAACTCGGCGGCGACCGCGGCGAGCACGCCCGGCTTGTCGGCCACGTCCAGGCTGATGTGGTAGCGGGTCGGCGTGGCGGCCATCGGCCGGACGGCGAGCCCCGCATAGCCGGTCGTCCCCGGTCCGGCGGCCCCGGCCAGCCGGTTGCGCGCGACCGCGACCAGGTCGCCGAGGACGGCGCTGGCCGTGGGCTCCCCGCCGGCGCCCTGGCCGTAGAACATCAGCTGCCCGGCGGCCTCCGCCTCGACGAAGACGGCGTTGAAGGCCCCGCCGACGGAGGCCAGCGGGTGGCTGGTCGGGATCATCGCCGGGTGCACGCGGACGGCGACCGTGTCGCCGTCGCCGCCGTTGCCCGCCCGGCCGACCCGCTCGCAGATGGCCAGCAGCTTCACCGTGCACCCGATCTCGGCGGCGCGGGCCACGTCGGTCGCGGTGACCTCGGAGATGCCCTCGCGGTGCACGTCGTCGGCGGTGACCGGGGTGTGGAAGGCCAGCGAGGCGAGGATGGCCGCCTTCGCCGCGGCGTCGAACCCGTCGACGTCGGCGGTCGGGTCGGCCTCGGCGTAGCCCAGCTCGGTGGCCTCGGCCAACGCCTCGGCGAAGCCGGCGCCGGTCTCGGCCATGCGCGAGAGGATGTAGTTCGTCGTCCCGTTGACGATGCCGACGACGCGGCGCAGCTGGTCGCCGGCCAGCGACTCGCGCAGCGGGCGCAGCAGCGGGATGGCCCCGGCCACCGCGGCCTCGTAGTACAGGTCGACGCCGGCCTTGGCGGCCGCGGCGTGCAACGCGACTCCGTC
The DNA here is from genome assembly GCF_025716945.1 of Geodermatophilus sp. YIM 151500. Lineage (GTDB taxonomy): Bacteria > Actinomycetota > Actinomycetes > Mycobacteriales > Geodermatophilaceae > YIM-151500. The sequence continues at coordinate 345,222 of NZ_JAOVZT010000002.1, read as the reverse complement.
GTCGGCGAGCAGCGCCTTGTTCGCGCTGACCACCGACTTGCCGGCCTCGAAGGCGGCCATGAGCAGCGTGCGGGCCGGCTCGATGCCGCCGATGACCTCGACGACGAGGTCGACGTCGTCGCGGGTGACCAGCGCCTCGGCGTCGGTGGTCAGCAGCTCGGCCGGCACGTCGGGGTGGTGGTCGGGCCGCCGGACGGCGACGCCGGCGACCTGCACCGGGCGGCCGATGCGGGCGGCGAGGTCCTCGGCCTGCTCGTGGAGCAGGCGGAGCACGGCGCTGCCGACCGTGCCGCAGCCGAGCAGTGCGACCTTCAGCGGCTTCATGCCTGCGCCTCCACGCCGACCCGTGCGCCCGTCGTCCTCGTCCCGGCCGACGGGGTGCCGACCGATGCCGCGCCCGCCGGGTGCTCCGGCGCCGGCTGGTCGACGGCCGGCGCCGGCGCCGGCGTCCCGGCGAGCACGGCGTCGAGCGCCCACACGTCGGCCAGCGTCTGCCGGCGGACGATCTCGATCGCCCGCCCGTCCCGCACCGCGACCACCGGCGGCTTCAGCAGGTAGTTGTAGTTGCTCGCCATCGACCAGCAGTAGGCCCCGGTGGCGGCCACGGCGAGCAGGTCGCCGGGCTGCACGTCGGCGGGCAGCCACAGGTCGCGCACCAGGATGTCGCCGCTCTCGCAGTGCTTGCCCACCACGCGGCACAGCGCCGGTGGCGCGTCGGAGGTGCGGTTGGCGAGCACGCAGGTGAACGAGGCGTCGTAGAGCGCGGTGCGGATGTTGTCGCTCATCCCGCCGTCGACCGAGACGTAGTTGCGCACGTGCGGGGTGCCCGGCGCGCCGCTCGCGCCCAGCCGCACCGGCTTGATCGTGCCCACCTCGTAGAGGGTCACCGTGCCGGGGCCGGCGATCGCGCGGCCGGGCTCGACGGCCAGCCGCGGCACCGGCAGCCCCTGCTCGGCGCACTCGGCGGCGACCACCGCGCGCAGCCGCCCGGCCAGCTCGGCCGGGCTGACCGGGTCGTCCTCGGGCAGGTAGGCGATGCCGAAGCCGCCGCCGAGGTTGAGCTCGCCGAGGGTCTGCCCCGTGGCCTCCCGGACGGCGGCGAGCAGGCCGACCACGCGGTGCGCGGCCGCCTCGAACCCGGCGGTGTCGAAGATCTGCGAGCCGATGTGGCTGTGCAGGCCGGCCAGCTGCAGCGCCGGCTCGGCCAGCACCCGCCGGGCGGCGGCCAGCGCGTCGCCGGTGGCCAGCGAGAAGCCGAACTTCTGGTCCTCGTGGGCGGTGGCGATGAACTCGTGCGTGTGGGCCTCGATGCCCACCGTCGCGCGGATCAGCACCGGCACCGGCGCGCCGCCCGCCGCGACCCGGGCGGCGGCCAGCGGCACCAGCCGGTCGATCTCGTCGGACGAGTCCAGCACGATCCGGCCGATCCCCGCGTCGACGGCCAGCCGCAGCTCGACCAGTGACTTGTTGTTGCCGTGCAGGGCGATCCGCGCCGCCGGGAACCCGGCGGTCAGCGCCAGGGCCATCTCGTTGCCGCTGCACGCGTCCAGGTGCAGCCCGTCGTCGGCGATCCACCGGGCGACCTGGCCGCAGAGGAACGCCTTCGACGCGTAGTGCACGTCGGCGGCCATGTCGTGGTGGTCGAACGCGGCGGCGAAGTCGGCCGCCCGGCCGCGGAAGTCGACCTCGTCGAGCACGAACAGCGGGGTGCCGTGCGCCCGGGCCAGCTCGGTGACCGGCCGCCCACCGAGGTGCAGCTCGCCGCCGACCCGCCGGGCCGAGCGGGGCCAGACGTGCGGGTCGAGCGTGCCGAGGTCGGCCGGTGGGGCACCGGCCGCGGACGGCGGCGCGAGACCGCCGTGCAGCGGGCCGGCGGGGTGCGCCCTCACATCCGCTCCGGGGCGTGCACGCCGAGCACGTCGAGGCCGTTGCGCAGCACCACCGCGGTCGCCGCGCACAGCCACAGCCGCGCGACGTTGAGCGGGCCGGCCTCCTCGTCGCCGCGGGGCAGCACCCGGCAGGTGTCGTAGAACCGGTGGTAGGTGCCGGCCAGCTCCTCGAGGTAGCGGGCCACCCGGTGCGGCGCCCGCAGCTCGGCGGCGGTGGACAGGATCCGCGGGAACTCCCCGATGGCCCGCAGCAGGTCGCTCTCGCGGGGGTGGGCCAGCTGCGCGGCGTCGACGTCCGCCGCGTCGCCGAGCGCCATCCCCAGATCAGCGGCGTTGCGCAGCACCGAGGAGATGCGGGCGTGCGCGTACTGCACGTAGAAGACCGGGTTGTCGTTGGTCTGCCGGCTCCACAGGTCCAGGTCGAGGTCGATCGGCTGGTCGACCGACGCGCGCGCCAACGCGTAGCGGGCCGCGTCGGCGCCGACCGCCTCGACCAGGTCGGAGAGCAGCACGAAGTTCCCCTTGCGCTTGCTCATCCGCACCGGCTCGCCGTGGCGCAGCAGGTTGACCATCTGGCCGATGAGGATCTCGAGGTGCGAGTCGGGGTCGTCGCCGATGGCCGCGACCAGCGCCTTGTACCGGCCGACGTAGCCGGAGTGGTCCGCGCCGAGCATGATCACGACCCGGTCGAACCCGCGGGCGCGCTTGTCGAGGTAGTAGGCGCAGTCGGCGGCGAAGTAGGTCGGCTCGCCGTCGGCCTTGACCAGCACGCGGTCCTTGTCGTCGCCGAAGTCCGTCGTCCGCAGCCAGACGGCACCGTCGGCCTCGAACACGTGACCGCCGTCGCGGAGCCGGGCCACCGCCTTCTCCAGCGCGCCGGCCTCGTGCAGGGTGCGCTCGCTGAAGTAGACGTCGAAGTGCACGCCGAAGTCGGCCAGCGAGCCCTTGATCTCGTCGAACATGAGCTCCACGCCGCGGGCGCGGAAGACCACGAGCTGTTCGGCGTCGTCCCGGTCGAGCAGGCCCGGCTCGGCGGCGACCACCCGGGCGGCGATGTCGGCGACGTAGTCGCCGGCGTACCCGTCCTCCGGGACGGGCTCGCCGGTCGCCGCGGCCTGCAGGCTGCGGGCGAACCGGTCGATCTGCGCGCCGGCGTCGTTGAAGTAGTACTCCCGGGTCACCGCTGCGCCGCTGCCCTCCAGCAGCCGGGCGAGGGCGTCGCCGACCGCGGCCCACCGGGTCGAGCCGAGGGTGACCGGGCCGGTCGGGTTGGCCGAGACGAACTCGAGGTTGACCCGTTCGCCGGCGAGCACGTCGGTGCGCCCGTAGGCCTCCCCCGCCGTGACCGCCCGGACGGCGATCGTGCCGAGCGCCCCCGAGGCGAGCCGGAGGTTGAGGAAGCCGGGCCCGGCGACGTCGACGGAGGCGATGCCGTCGTGCGCGCGCAGCTCCTCGGCAAGCAGCTCGGCGACCTCGCGGGGCGGGCGGCCGGCGGGCTTGGCCAGGCGCATGGCGACGTTGGTGGCGTAGTCGCCGTGGTCGGGGTTCTTGGGTCGTTCGACGACGACGTCGTCGGGCACCGGGACGCTGAGCGCGCCGCGGTCGACGACCGCGCGCACAGCGGTCCGGACGACGTCGCGCAGCTGCTCGGGTGTCACCGTGCGAGCGTACTGACCGCACCCGCGGGCCCTCGTGCGCCCGCCCGGGTGGTGGCGTCCGCCACCGCGGCGTTCACCGGGGCCGCCCAGGTTGCCCACCTAGACTCGCCGGCAGGACGACGGTGCCGCCCCGAGCCGGCGGGCACCCCGCGCAGCAGCGAACAGGAGTGGCCTTGGCCAAGGATCGCACGACCGACGACGCCCGTGCGCGGCGCACCGGCGGCGCCCGGGACGGCGCGACCGGCGCCGCCCGGGACGGCGGGACCGGCGGCGGGCGCAAGAAGGGCGGCCGCACCCGCCCGCCGACGCAGGTGGTCACCGCCCAGCGCCGGCCGTGGGGACTGATCGCCGGCGCGGTGGCCGTCGTCGTGTTCGCCGGCGCGGTCATCACCTACGCCGTCGTGGCGGTCAACCGGGCCAACGAGGGCCGCATCGAGGCCATCGACGAGCTCGAGGGCGTCCAGATCCTCGACTACGCGGCCGGCCAGGAACACGTCACCACCCCCGTGACCTACGAACAGTCCCCGCCGGTCGGCGGCCCGCACGACCCGAACTGGGCCGACTGCACGGGCACCGTCTACGACGTCGACATCCGGCACGAGAACGCCGTGCACAGCCTGGAGCACGGCGCGGTGTGGATCACCTACGACCCCGAGCGGGTCTCCGGCGCCGACGTCGAGACGCTGGCCGCCCTGGTCGAGGGCGAGTCGGGCCGCATGCTCTCGCCGTACGCCGGCCTGGACTCCCCGATCAGCATCCAGAGCTGGAACCACCAACTGAAGGTCGACTCGGCCGACGACCCGCGGCTGGCGCAGTTCGCCGACTTCCTCACCTACCGCAGCGGGTTCTTCCCCGAGCCGGGGGCCAGCTGCGAGAACCCCGCGTTCGCCGCCGACCCGGTGCTCGCCGGCGAGCCCAGCGAGGACATCGGCCCCAGCGACGCCGAGACCACGCCGTCCGCCGAGGCCAGCGAGACCCCGGCCCGGTGACCGTGACCGCGCCTCCGGAGGTGACGCCCGTGACCACGCCTCCCGCCGGCCCGGCGGGCACGTCGTCCGGCCGGCTGCGCATCGCGCTTCTCGCCGTCATCGGCGTCGGGCTGCTGCTGCTCGGCGGCGGCGCGGCGGTTGCGCTCGGCATCGGGCGGGACGAACCGCCGGCGACCGACTCGGTCGCGGCCGGCTTCGCCCGCGACATGGCCGCCCACCACCTGCAGGCCGTCGAGATGGCCAACTACGTGCCGGCGCGCAGCAGCGACCCGGAGGTCGAGCAGCTCGCCTTCGACATCGCCGAGCTGCAGCAGAACCAGGTGGGCCGGATGCAGGGCTGGCTGTCGCTGTGGGGGCTGCCGTTCTCCAGCAGCGACCGGATGGCCTGGATGTCGGAGGACGCGCACGCCGGGCACGACATGTCCGGCGGCAGAACCGCCGGGGCGATGCCGGGGATGGCCAGCGAGGAGGAGCTGGCCGAGCTGCGCTCGCTCACCGGGAGGGCCTTGGACCTGCGCTTCCTGCAGCTGATGATGCGCCACCACCAGGGCGGGTTCGAGATGGCCGCGCACGGTGCCGAACACGCCGAGGTGCCGGCCGTGCGCCGGCTGGCGAGCACCATCGCCGAGACCCAGGCGGTGGAGACGACCACGATGGCCGACATGCTCGCCGCGCGCGGTGGCGCGCCGCTCGAGGCGCCCTGACCACCGCCGTCCGGGCGGGTGCGGGCGGCTGGTAGCTTTCTGGCAGCCCCACCACGACGAGCCCCCGTAGCTCAGGGGATAGAGCACCGCCCTCCGGAGGCGGGTGCGCAGGTTCGAATCCTGCCGGGGGCACCTTCGAGAAGGACGACCTGGTTGCGGCACGGGCGGAACGGTGGGCGCTCGGGACCAGTTCGCGGCCGTGGAACCGGACGTCAGCGCACACTCTCCGACCACCGCTGGACGCGGCAACCGATGACTTCGGCCCGCCGTCGCAGTCGATCCTGCGTGCACGACGCAGGAGGAGCGGGCTCCTCTGGACGGGGCCGCTCGGATCACGGCGTGGGTGATCCGCGTCGTGGGTGATCCGCGGCGTGCGGACGGGCGGCCTGCCGGCCGGAGCGGATGGGTTCTGGCATGGCGGTGATCGAGGACGTACGGCCGCTGGGTGCCGGGTTGGAGCGCTCGTACCAGGTCTACGTGCGCGGCAGGTTGACGTTCCGCGTCGAACAGATCGTCTACGTGGCGTTCTCCTCGGACGAGGCCGTGATGGGCTTCGCGTTCCCCGAGGAGGAGCGGGAGGCGCTCGTCCTGAGCGAGCCGCACACGTTCCACATGCCGACGGCGGCGGACATGCGCTTCAACTGGGTCCACGCCCACCTTGCTGCCCTGGATCCGACCGAAGCACGAGAGCTCGTCGTCGACGCCTGGCGCATGGTCGTCCCGAGGAAGGTCTCCGACGCCTACGACCTCCTCCATCCCACGGGCCCGGGCTGAAACCGGGGCTCCGTGACGACTTCCGTCGGCTTGGGCGCTCGCGGGCCGGGCCGCCGCTCTCGCGGACACCCGCGGACCCGAGCAGCCGGCCACGGCTGACCGGCGCCGCGATCGTCGGTCGGGTTCGGGAAGCAGAGACGTACGGGTCGGGACTCGTGCACCAGCTGCGCGGCGCCGGCAGTTCAGAAGCCGAGATCGACCGCCACGTGGGACTCGGGGACGTGGACGACGGCGTCGAAGGCGTCGACAACCGGGGTGGCGAGGTAGTCGGAGTCCAGCCGGATGCGGTCCGGTCCGGCGCCGTCGCCGCGGGCGGCACGCAGGTCGGCGATGCCCAGGCCGGCGCCGGCCTCGGCGAGGGCGGCCTCGATGCTGCCGGGCTCCGGTGGGTCCAGCGCGGTGTCCTGGATGCGGAAGCCGTACGGGCCGGCCTCGGCGTCGGGATGCAGAGCGGCCGTCCGGCCGCCGCCGCTGGTCAGCCCGACCACCGCGTAGTCGTTCCCGAGCACCCGGTCCAGGTGCTGCCCCAGGGGCAGCACCTGCAGCTCACCGCCGTACACGACCGGGGTGCGCTGGATGTGCGCGTTGTGCGCCATGAGGACGACGCGCTCCCCCGGGTCGAGGCGGTCGAGCCACCAGCCGACGGTCGCGGCCATGTACCGCTCGCGCGAGGTGGCGGCCGCCGGCAGGGCGGTGCCGGCGAAGGCGCCGGCGATCCCGCGGAGCTGGTGGTCGGCGGCGCGCGCACCCTCCAGCCGCCAGCGGGCGAGGTCGTAGGCGGCCCTGCCGCCGGCATCGAGGTAGGTCGGTGCGAGCGCGTCGAAGCGGTCGGCGAGCCGGCTGAGCTCGGCGGTCAGGGCGTCCTGCCGGGCCGCGTCCATCGCCAGGTAGCCGGGCGCCGACGCCGCCTGCGTCGTGCCGGCGATGCCCGTGGCGATGTCGACGGCGGGATCCAGCAGCCGTCGGGCGGCGGGGTCCACCGAGTCCAGGTAGGGGGCGAGCGGGTGCAGCGACGGGAGCAGCGAGCCGGCCGCGCCGGGGACGTCGATGCCGGCGAAGCGGACCGGGGGGACGCCCGGGGCGTTGCGCGCGCGGAGCCACCGGAACATCTCCCGCACCGCGGCCGGCCGGGCCAGGCCCGAGGCGATGCACTCCTCGGCGAGCTCGGGCAGCTCGTCGTCCCGCCGCTCCCCCTGCACCCATCCGTCGAGCGCGAAGCCCTCGCTGAAGCCGGACTCGTGGGCGAGCACGGTGAACCCGCACCGCTCGACCAGGAACCGCAGGATGCGGTGCCGAAGGCGGGCGAACTCGCTGATGAAATGCGCGTTCTCGCCGACGGCGACCACCCGGGCGGAACCGATCACCTCGCGCAGCGGCTCGAGGTCGTCGAGCACGGCGTCCGGATCGAGGCTGGTGAGCTCGGAGATGCGGAACGTCATGAAGCGACGCTAGGCAACCACCGGCCGGCGCTCCATGCCCGCGGCACCGCAGCGCCGGCCTCGCAACCGAAGCGGCTCGGGACGACGTCGGAGGCGTGACCGACGCCCCGTCCTCCGTCCAGGTGAATCTCCCCGTCCAGGGCCGTGGACTGCGGTCGACCGGACACGTACTGCAGCACCCCGGCGACCGCGGCCACGACCGGCCGTCGAGGACCGGCAGACCGACGGAAGGGGTGCGACGAGGTGGGCGCTCAGGACCAGCCACCGGCACGCGAGCCGGGCGCGCCGTCGTCTCCCGGGCAGTGGGAGCAGCGGCCCCCGCCCTACCCGCCGGCGTCCGCGGCGGCCGGGTCCGTGCCCCCACGGCGACGCCGGTCCCGCTGGCTCACCATCGGTCTGCCGCTCGCCGTGCTCGCTGCCCTCGGCGGCTGCGGCGTCGCCGTCTGGGTCCTCGTCGGCGGCGTGGCCGGCTCGCTGGGACCCGTGACGCGAGCCGCGGACGTCTACGCGTCGGCTCTGGTCGAACAGCGCTGGCAGGACGCCCACGCCCTCCTCTGCGCGAGCAACCGGGCGGCCGTCTCGGCCGCGGACCTCGCCGCGCAGCACGGCGCACCGCCGCTGACCGGCTACCGCATCGACGGGGTCGACGTGAGCACGGTCAACGGGGACACGACGGCCCGGGTCGAGATCACCTTCACGACCGAGGTCGGCCTGCCGGACCGGACGGTCCTGCCGATGACCGAGGAGGGAGGTCGCTGGCACCCCTGCCTCTGACCACCCCTCGGGCGGCACGGTCCCCGGCGGGCTGCAGGGTCCTCCGGCCCTGTCGGCCGTGCCGCCCGGGCACCTAGCGTCCGCAGCACTGTGCACTGGCTCACGGTCGAGGTCTTCGACGGGACGGCGAGCGCCGCTGCATGGGCCCGTGCCTGGCACGACTGGCTCGTCGAGGCGGCGGTGACCTCCGGTGCCTGCTACTGGGACGACCACGAGCACCGCTGGGGCGTGGTGCTCGAGTTCTGCTTCGCCGACGAGCGGGCCCGCGACGGCTTCCGGGAGGCCGCCGCGCTGCGCGCCGCGCTCGACGCGGCACCCGACCCGGTCGCCGGGGTGCTGGTCTACCCGCACCGCGGCGGGGGCAGCGGCTCGCGCCAGCCCCGCCGTCCGCGGCCGCTCCGGCAGGGCGGCGCGGCGGCGCTGCCCGAACCGGACCCGGCCGCCGAGCGCGTCGTGGCGCTCACCCGCGCCGAGCCGGCGTCCCGCCCCTGACGGACGCGGTCACGCCGGCGCGGACGCCCGTCACACCGGCGCGGACGCGGTACCCAGCCAGTCGACCACCACCCGCCGGGTCTCCCCGCTGAGCCGGTGCCAGTCGGGCAGCTCCCGGCGCTCCACGCCGGCCGCGCGGCAGGCGGCGGCGACCGCGCCCGGGGGTGACTCCGGGTCCCAGGCCGGGTCCAGCACGACCGACGGGACGCCGTCCAGCGCCGCCAGCAGATCGGCCAGGCCGTAGGCCGGGCGGGCGCGGAGCAGCGGCTCCCCGCAGCTCGGCGCGGCCAGCACCGCCCCGGCCAGCGGGACGGCGGCCAGCGCCGCCAGGTGCAGCCCCACCAGCGCCCCCGTGCCGTAGGCGGCCACCCAGAGGCGGTCCTGCCCGGTGGCCTCCAGGGCCACCCGCGCGACCGCGGCGGCGTCGGCGGTCATCACCGCCAGCGGCGAGCTGCCCCGCGGCGGACGCTCGGCGTGGCGGGAACCGGTCGCCACCGGCTCGTGGCAGACGACGACCCAGCCGGCCGCGGCGAGCTGCTCGGGCAGCGGCTCGGCCTGCTCGTACCCGGCCCGCCAGCCCGTCGCCGCGCACGGCGCCCCCAGCCACAGGACCACGCCGCGCCCGCCCGACGCCGCGTCGGGGCGCAGCAGCGTGACCGGGACGCCGGTGGCGGTACGCAGGCCGGACCCGTCGACGACCGCCAGCGGGTGCGGTGCGGGCACGGTGCCGAGCGCGGCCCGGATCGCGTCGTGCAGGGCGGGACCGCGGACCGGCGCGGCATCCGGCCGCGGCGGCTCGGCGGGCCAGCGCACGGCGCGCGGCCCGCCGTCCGCGGCGCGCCGGGGTGCCGGGGCGGCCGGACGGCGGCGCGCGCGGCCGAGCACGGACGACGCCCAGTCCAGCTGCGCTTCCACCGCGGCCTCGTCGGCCCGGTGCCCCCCGGGCCGCAGCGCCAGGGTCAGCACGTCCGGGGCGCCCAGGAGGGCGTAGGCCTCCCCCGCCGCGGCGACCGCCGCGCGCGCCGCGGGCACCCGCTCGACCGGGTCCTCGACCGCCACCGACACCAGCACCGGCCGGGGGGCGGCGAGGGCCAGCAACTCGTGCGCGTCGGTGGGCAGCCGGTGCTCGCGCCCGCTGAACCAGCGCAGCCGGGGGTGGTACCAGCCGGGGTAGTGGCGGGTGAGCAGCTCGACGCCCTCGCCGAAGTGCCGGTCGGTGCACAGCCGCGCGGGGATGGCGCCGAGCACGCCGCTGGAACTGGAGACCACGCCGGCGAAGCGGTCGTCGAAGGCCGCGGCGAGCAGCGCCGTCTTGCCGTTGCGGCTGTGCCCGCCGACCAGCACCCGCCGGGCATCGACCCCCGGCTGGTCGACCAGCACGTCGAGCACCCGCGACAGGGCCCAGGCCCGCCAGGCCAGCCGGCCGGCGACGACGCCGGGAAAGGCGCGCTCGACCGGCTCGGTGTCGTCGTCGCCGTCCGCGGCGGACACCAGGCAGGCGCCCCAGCCACGGGCGAGCGCGGCCTGCGCCCACCCGCCGTGCGACGACTGCAGCAGGTACACCGGGACGTCGGCGCGCGGTCCGGGCGCCCGCGCCGGCAGCAGCAGCCGCGCGCGCAGCCGCCACCCGTCGCCGACGACGAGCTCCCGGCACTCCACCCCGTCGGCGGCGCGGACCGGGGTCACCCGGGCAGCCGTGCGTCGCGGCGGCGGGGGCAGCGGACCGGTCAGCCAGCGTCGCCACCGGGCCCGCAGCACCGCCCGCCGCACCGGCCACCGCGCTGCCGTGCCGACGCCCTCCACCGGCGACCACAGCTGCGTGCGCGCGGGCAGCCGGGCGAAGTCGGGCGCCAGCTCGCCGGTCGCCGCGCGCCACGCGTCGAAGGGGCCGCTGACCGGGAGCACGCCGAGCAGGTCGGCGGAGTACCGGCGGCGTCGCTCCTCCGCCGTCCGCGGCGCCGCGCCGTCCGGCACCGGACCGGCGGACGGCGGCACGCCCGGCGGGGCACCCGGGCGGAGCGGGGCGGCCCGTGTCATGCGGCGGGACCGTAGCGATGCCGGAGCGCGCACGTGTGGCGCCGCGCGCGGCGGGGAACGTCGGATCGCCGTGCGGGTCGCGCTGGTGGTCACCGACGAGGACTTCTACGAGCCCACCGGCTACGCCGGGGCCTGGGTGCAGGCGCTGGAGGCCGAGGGGTGCGCGGTCGAGCGGCTGGCGCGGATCCCCGCGGAGTGGGCGATCGGCGGGCCGCCGGTGGGGCGGTACGACCTGGCGATCGCCCACGTGCTGGTCGAGGAGGTGGCCGCCTTCGCGCCGACGCTGCAGGTGGCCGCGCTGCTCGAGGCCTGCGGGGTACCGCTGCTCAACCCGGTCGCCTCGCTGCTGGCGTCGTCGGACAAGCTCGTGACGCACGCCGTGTGGGCCGCGGCCGGCATCCCGCAACCGGCCTCCTGGGACCTGGCCCGCCTCGCCGACTGGCCGGCACCCGGGCGGCCGCTGGTGCTCAAGCCTTCGTTCTGCGACGGCGCCCGCTACATCTCGCTGGTGCACGACCTCGCCGGGGCGCGCGCCGTCGAGGCGGCATGGCGGGCCGACGAGGCGGACGGCGGCGAGCGGCGCGGTACCGCGCTGCTGCAGGAGTGGGTCGAGGAGCCGGCCTGCGTGCGGCTGTTCGCCACACCCACCGACGTCTCGCTCGCCTACGAGAAGTCCCGCGGGGCCGGCGACCTGGTCACCCACGGCACCGTCTACCCCCGCGTCCACCCGGCCCCGCCGGAGATGGCCGAGCTGGCCTGCCGCATGGTGTCGGCCCTGGGCGGCGGTCTGATGGGCGTCGACGTGCTGGTCGAGCCCGGTGGCCGGCTGGTCGCGCTGGAGGCCAACGCCCCCTTCGGCTTCGACGTCACCGACCCCGGGCAGGGCCGCTGGGTCGCCCGCGCGGCCCTGGCGGCCGCCCGGTCCGCGCGGGTGCCCGCGGCGTGACCGTCGGCCCGGGCCTCGACGAGGCGCTCGACCCGGGCGGGCGGGACCGGCCGTCCGCGGCCGCCGCGCTCGCCGCCGTCCGGGCGTACGGCCCGGCGGCGCTGGCCGCCGCGGTGCAGGAGTCGGTCGCCCGGCGGGGCGTGGTCCACGAGTCGGGCCCGTCGGAGCACCCGTTCCACATCGACCCGGTGCCCCGGGTGGTCCCGGCCGCCGAGTGGGACGGGCTGGCCGCCGGCATCGCGCAGCGGGTGCGCGCGCTGGAGGCCTTCGTGGCCGACGCGCACGGGCCGCGGGAGGCGGTGCGCGCCGGCGTCGTGCCGGCCGAGGTGCTCGACACCAACCGGTACGCGCTCGGCCGGTACGGCGTCTCGCTCCCGCCGCCGCGGTTCTGGATCGGCATGGCCGGTCCGGACGTCGTCCGCGGTGCCGACGGGCGCCTCGTCGTCCTCGAGGACAACGTGCGGACGCCGACGCTGCTCGGCTACGCCCTCGCCGCCCGCGAGCTGGTCGCCCCGCTGCTCGGGGTCGAGCCGGGGCCGCGGCCGCTGCGCCCGGCCGCCGAGGAGGCGCTGCGGCGGATGCTGCGGGCGGCCGCCGGCTCGGCCGACGCCGGGGTCGCGGTGCTGGACGACGGCGGGCGGGACGCCGTCCGCTGGGAGGTCGCCCGGCTGGCCGAGCTGGTGGGGGCCCCGGCGGTGCGGCCCGGGGAGCTGACCCGGCGCGGGGACGCGCTGGTGCGGCCCGACGGCCGGGTGGTCGACCTGCTCTGGCGGCGGACCAGCGAGGAGCGGCTGCACGACGACGCCGGCCGGCTCAACCAGCTCGGCGAGCTGCTGCTGGCGCCCCTGCGGGCCGGCAGGGTGACCGTCGTCAACGCCTTCGGCACCGGGGTCGCCGACGACAAGCGCACCTACCCCTACGTCGAGGACCTGGTGCGCTTCTTCTGCGGCGAGGAGCCGCTGCTGCCCTCGGTGCCCAGCTACGACCTCGGCGACCCGCGGCAGCGGGCCGAGGCCCTGCCGAGGCTGCCCGAGCTGGTGCTCAAGCCGCGGTCCGGCTCCGGCGGCCACGGCGTGCTGATCGGCCCCCGCGCGGACGACGGGCAGCTCGCCCGGGCGCGGGCGGCCGTGGAGGCGCAGCCCGGGGAGTGGATCGCCCAGGAGCCGGTGGCCCTCTCGACGCACCCGACCGCGGTCGAGGGCGAGCTCGTGCCGCGGCACGTCGACCTGCGGCCCTTCGCGGTGCACGACGGCCGCGACGTGACGGTGCTGCCCGGCGGCCTGACCCGGGTCTCGCTGACCGAGGGCGACCTGGTGGTCAACGCCTCGCAAGGTGGCGGCGGCAAGGACACCTGGGTGCTCTGACCGCCGGGCCCGCCGCCGCCGTCAGCTGGTGAGCAGGCCGCCCTCGACCGGCAGCGTCGTCCCGGTGACGTAGCCGCCGGCGTCGCTGGCCAGGAACACCAGGGCGGCGGCCAGCTCCGTCGGATCGCCCGGCCGGCCGGCCAGCACCCGCCCCAGCTGCCGGTCGAGGTAGCCCTCGGGGTACTGGTCGGTCATCTCGGAGGCGAAGAAGCCGGGCGCCAGCGCGTTGACGCGGATGCCCTTGCGGCCGGTCCACTGCTGGGCCAGGTCGCGGGTGAGCCCGATGAGCCCGGCCTTGCTGGCCGCGTAGGCGGCCTGCGGCAGGCCCGCCGTGGTCAGGCCGAGGATGCTGGAGATGTTGATGATCGAGCTGCCCGGCTGCATCACCCGGCCGCAGGCCTGGGCCATCCAGTAGCAGCCGTTGAGGTTGACGTCGATCACCGCGCGGAACTGCTCGGGAGTCTCCCGGGTCGCGGGCACGGCGGTGCCCACCCCGGCGTTGTTGACCAGGACGTCGACCCGGCCGAACTCGGCCATGGCGGCGTCGACCAGCGCCTGGCAGTCCTCGGGCACGGAGACGTCGGTGCGCACGGTGATCGCCCGCCGTCCGGCCGACTCCACCGCCTCGCGGGTGGCGGCCATCCGGTCCTCCCGCCGGGCCCCGAGCGCGACGTCGGCACCGGCCTCGGCCAGCGCCCGGGCGAAGGTGACGCCCAGGCCGGACGACGCCCCGGTCACTATCGCCACCCGGCCGTCGAGCCGGAACATGTCGAGGATCGTCCTGCCCGCCACGCCACCCTCCCTCTCCGCCGGCCGGTCCGGCAGCCGCGGGCACCGTATCGGGGACGTGCGGTAGATCACGCACCGGACGGGTAGCAGCCGTGCCGCGGACCCGAGCGGAGGAGGACGCGGATGGCCGGCGATCCACCGCTGTGGCGGCAGGCGTACGACGCCGTGGAGAGGCGGGTGACGCCGCCGGCCGAGCAGGTGGTCCGCACGGAGGCCTTCGCCGTCGGGACCGCCCTGGTGCAGCGCACGCAACGGCTGGTCCGCGATATCGCCCGCGACACCAGCGCGCGCGCCTGGCACCTGCTCAACCTGCCGGCCGGCAGCGACGTGGAGCGGTTGCGCGCCCAGATCGGCGCCCTCGACCGCGAGGTCCGCCGCCTGACCGTGCAGCTCGAGAACGAGCGCCGGCGCACGCCGCCCCGCCCGGCGCACCCCACCGCACCGGAGGAGCCCCGTGCCCAGCGTGCCGAGCCCGCAGACGATCCTCGACCGCGTCCGGCGCGACGTCGAACGCAACGCCCTGCGGGCGCGTAACGGCATCAAGCTGGTCGCCGGCGTCGACCGGCCCGGCGTCGGGTGCACCCCGAAGGACGTCGTCTGGGAGCGTGGCCGCTGCCAGCTGTGGCACTACCGGCGCGAGGGCGGGCCGCCGGCGAAGCGGTACCGACCGCCGCTGCTCATCGTGTTCAGCCTGGTCAGCCGCAGCTACATCCTGGACCTGACGCCGGGCAACAGCTTCGTCGAGCACCTGCTGGACGCCGGCTTCGACGTCTACCTGCTGGACTGGGGCGAGCCCGACGAGCGCGACGCGCAGAACCGCCTCGAGGACTACGTCGACGACTACCTGCCGGCCGGCATCGCCCGGGTGCTGGAGGACTCCGGCGCCGACGAGGTCAACCTGTTCGGCTACTGCTTCGGCGGCAACCTCGCGCTGCTGCACGCCGCCGCCCACCCCGGCTCGCCGCTGCGCAGCCTGACCGTGCTGGCGACGCCGGTCGACTTCCGGCACATGGGCCCGATGGCCGACGTCTTCCTCAAGGGCGGCCTGGACGTCGACCGGGTGCTCGACGCGGACGGCAACGTGCCGCCGTCCGTCGTCGTCCAGGGTTTCCGGACCCTCACGCCCACCGCGGAGGTCACCCGGTACGTGACGCTGTGGGAGCGGCTCTGGAACGACGAGTACGTGGCTGCCTACCAGGCGATGACCGGCTGGTCCGACGACCACGTGCCCTTCCCCGGCGCGGCCGCGAAGCAGACCGTCGAGATGCTGGTCCGCGACAACGCGATGGTCCGCGACCGGCTGCGGCTGGGCGGTCGGCCGGTGCACCTGTCGGACATCACCGTCCCGTTCCTCACGGTGCGCGCCGACCGCGACCACATCGTGCCGGCCGACGCCAGCGCCCCGCTGGTCGACCTGGTCGGCTCGGCCGACAAGCACGAGCTGCGGCTGCCCGCCGGACACATGGGCCTCGTCGTCGGGCGGACGGCAGCCCGGACGACGGTGCCGACGATCATCGACTTCCTCCGCCGGCGCTGCGACGAGGTGGGCGCCCCCGCGGCGGCCGGGGAGGGGGCACGGGTATGACCGGAGCCGGGACCGCCGGCGGAGCGACCACCGCGGGTGCACCGGACGGTGTCCGGGTCGTCGCGCTCGCCCCGCGGCACGAGGACGCCCTGGTGCGCTTCTTCACCGCCCTGCCCGAGGGCGACCGCACCTTCATCGAGGAGGACGTCGCCGACCCGGCCGTCGTCCGCACGTGGGCGGCCGCCGGGCACCGCTGGATCGCCGTCGCCGGCGGCCCGGACGCCGGCGATGCGGGCGGGACCGGCGGCGCGGTCGTGGGCTACGTCGCGGCGCGGCCGCTGCCCGGCTGGTCGGACCACGTCGCCGAGATCCGGCTGGTCGTCGCCCCGGACCGGCGCGGCACCGGCCTGGGCCGGCTGCTGGCCCGGCACGCGCTGGTGCAGGCGGTCGAGGCCGGCCGCACCAAGCTCGTGGTCGAGGTGGTGGCCGAGCAGGGGGCGGCTCTGGCGCTGTTCACCGCGCTCGGCTTCACCGGCGAGGCGCTGCTGCGCGACCACATCCGCGACCGCCGGGGGGAGCTGCGCGACCTCATGGTGCTGGCCCACCACGTCGGGGACACCTGGTCGGGCATGGACACCGTCGGGCTGGCCGACGCCCTCGACGCGGACACCGGCTGACCAGCCCCGCGCGGCGGTGACCGCCATTCCCGCCGCGCGGCGGGATCAGGCCTCGGTGACCCGGCCGCCGTCGAGGGCGAGCCGCCGGGTCGTGTGCACCGCGTCGAGCATCCGGCGGTCGTGCGTGACCAGCAGCAGGGTGCCCTCGTAGGTGGTCAGCGCCTGCTCCAGCTGCTCGATGGCCGGCAGGTCGAGGTGGTTGGTCGGCTCGTCGAGCACCAGCACGTTGACCCCCCGCGCCTGCAGCAGGGCGAGCGCCGCGCGGGTGCGCTCACCGGGCGAGAGGGTGACCGCCGGACGCAGCACGTGGTCGGCCACCAGCCCGAACTTGGCCAGCAGGGTGCGCACCTCCGACGTCGGCCGGTCGGGCACCTCCGCGCCGAACGCGTCGAGCAGCGGCTCCTCCCCCAGGAACCGGCCGCGGGCCTGGTCGATCTCGCCGATGCGGACCGAGGGGCCCAGCGACGCGACCCCCTCGTCCAGGGGCACCCGGCCGAGCAGCGCGGCGAGCAGCGTCGACTTCCCGGACCCGTTCGGGCCGGTGATGGCGACCCGGTCACCCCAGTCGACCTGGAGGTCGACGGGCCCGAGCGCGAAGCCGCCGCGGCGCACGACGGCGCCGCGCAGGGTCGCGACGACGGCACCGGCGCGCGGCGCCGCGGCGATCGTCATCCGCAGCTCCCACTCCTTGCGCGGCTCCTCGACCGCCTCGAGCCGCTCGATGCGCCGCTCCGTCTGCCGCGCCTTCGCGGCCTGCTTCTCCGAGGTCTGCCGGTTGAAGTGCTTGATGAACTTGTCCGGGTCCTTCTGCTTGCGGACGGCGTTGCGCAGCCCCTTGTCCATCCACGCCCGCTGCGTCCGCGCCCGCGCCTCGAGCCCGGCCCTGGTCTCGGCGTACTCCTCGTACTCCTCACGGGCGTGCCGCCGGGCCACCTCCCGCTCGACGAGGTAGGCCTCGTAGCCGCCGTCGTGCACCCGCACCAGTTGCTGCGCCAGGTCGAGCTCGACCACGCGGCCGACGGTCCGGGCGAGGAACTCCCGGTCGTGGCTGACCACGACCACGCCGGAGCGCGCGCCGGTCACGAACCGCTCCAGCTGGTCGAGGCCGCGCAGGTCCAGGTCGTTGGTCGGCTCGTCGAGCAGCAGCACGTCGTAGCGCGAGAGCAGGAGCGCGGCCAGCCCCACCCGGGCGGCCTGCCCACCGGAGAGCCCCGTCGTCGGTGCGTCGAGCCCGACACCCGGCGCCACCTCGGCGACGACCTCGGCGGCCCGCTCCTGCAGATCGGCACCGCCGAGGGCCAGCCAGCGCTCCAGCGCGTCGGCGTAGGCCTCGTCGGCGCCGGTGGCGCCCGAGGTCAGCTGCCCGGTGGCCACGTCGAGGGCGGCCTGCGCGCCGGAGACGCCCGTCCGCCGGGCGAGCGCGGCCAGCACCGTCTCCCCGGGCCGCCGCTCGGCCTCCTGGGGCAGGTAGCCGACGGTGGCGTGCGGCGGGCTGAGCGCGACCGACCCCTCCCCGGGCGGCAGCTCCCCGGCGAGGGTGCGCAGCAGCGTCGACTTGCCCGCGCCGTTCACCCCGACCAGGCCGACGACGTCACCCGGGGCGACGACGAGGTCGAGACCGGAGAACAGCACACGGGCGCCGTGCGCGGCCGCGAGACCGCGCGCGACGAGGGTGGCACTCACACCGGACAGGCTGTCATTCCGGCGGCGGCCGGGCGCCGTCGGCCACCGCGGCCAGGCCGGGCGGGTCGAGCAGCCGCACCCGGGCGCGCTGCAACCGCACCAGCCCCCGGTGGGCCAGCTCGCCCAGCGCCTCCGTCGTCCGCTCGCGCGTGGCCCCGACCAGACCCGCGAGCTGCTCGTGGGTCAACCGGACCGGCTCGGGATCGCGACCGGCCCCGGTCCGCACGGCGAGCAGGCACAGCGTGTGCGCCGTGCGCTCGAGCACCGACTTGCCCGCCAGGTCGACGACCCGCTGCTCGAGCTCGGCGATCCGGGCACCCAGCTGCTCGGCGATGCGGGTGGCGATGCGGGGATCGGACAGGAGCATGCTCCGGACGTCGGCCGGGCTCATCAGGCACAGGACGGCGTCCTCCAGCGCCTCGGCCCAGGTGCCGCCCATGTGCAGGCCCAACAGCCCCATCTCGCCGAACACGGCGCCCGGACCCGGCAGGGCGGTGGTCACCGTCCGCCCGTCCGGCAGCACGCGGTACAGGCGCAGCCGGCCGCTCTTGACGATGAACAGGACGCTGACCGGCCGGGACGGGTCGTAGACGACCTGCCCGGCCGCGACGGTGCGCATCGGCGCCGCCGCCGCCAGCGCGGCCATCTCGCGGCGGGAGAGGTCGCGGAACAGCGCGACCTCGGACAGGCAGTAGTGGTCGTCCCGCACGGTGGGCCCCCTCCCGGCGCTCCGGGTCACGGCTGCGCTGCCGTCCCGTCCAGTGTGGCCAGGAGGGGATCCAGGTCGGGGTTGCCGAGGAACAGCAGCCGGTTCCCGAGGAACCAGGTGGGGGTGCCGACGAGGCCACCGGCGAACCGGTCGGCGTCGCGGCCGACGTCGACCAGCTCCACCGGCCGGCCCGGTCGCAGCCGGCGCACCTCGTCGACGAGCGCCCGGGCGCGCGCGCAGGAGGGGCACGCCGCCGAGACCACGACCCGCAGCGGCTGCGGGCGGCTCACGCCCGGGCCGGCCGGCGCCGCAGCCCGGCCAGCACCGCCGCCGCGACCAGACCGAAGACCAGGTGGCCGACCAGGCTGGTCACGGCCATGGCATCCACGGCGAAGAGCTCCCCGCCGAGCCAGGCCGGCATGATGACCAGCGGCCCGAGAACCCACCAGATCGCCCCGTAGACCAGCCCGGCCGCCAGCAGCGCCGGCACCCGCCCGACCGGTACGAGCAGGGCGAAGGCCGCCCCGATGCCCGCCGCGATGGCGAGGTGCACGACACCACCGACGACGGCGCTCGACGACCCGACGAGGGCGGCGACCATCGGCAGCATGCCGCCGGCGAGCATGATCGCGCCGAAGGCGAGGCCGCCGACCAGCCCGGCGACGATCCCGCGGGGCAGCTCGGTGACGAGCCGGGCACGGACGGCGTGCGACCGGCTCCGCTGGACCGTGTCCATGGTCGACCTCCTCCCGGGCACCGCGCCCTGCGGTGCCGCCGGGGTCGACCGTCCGCCGCACCGCAGCGGCCGTCAGTGACCTGGGGCACACTCCGCGCCGACGGCGGCTCGCTGTCACTGCCGGTCATCCCCGTCCTCCTCGTCGAGGACGTCGTCGGCGATCTCGTCGAGCATGCGCTCGAAGGCGTTGTCCTCCTCGGCCGGCGGACGGCGGCGGACCTGCCACGGACGCACCGAGTCGTAGCCGCGCACCGGTACCGGCGGCAGCGGCCGCACCCGGTAGGCCGGCCGTCGGCGCAACCGCCGGGCCAGCTCGCGGTCGGCGAGCACCGCCCCCGGCCGGCCCAGCGACGTCAGCCGGCTGGCGAGGTTGACCACCGGCGAGAAGACGTCCCCGAGCCGGGTCAGGACCGGCCCGTAGGCGACGCCCACCCGCAGCGGCGGCCGGTCCGGGGCGTCCCAGGCCGGGGGGAGGTCCAGGGCGATCTCGGCCGCGTCGACCGCCGTCGCCACGGTGTAGAGCACCCCGTCGCCGACGGTCTTGACCACCCGCCCCGCGTGGCGGGCGATCACCTCGGCCGCCGTGCTCTCGAAGTCCTCGACCATCGCCCCCAGCTCGCGACGGGCCATCCCCCGGCTGCGGCTGGTGTAACCGACCAGGTCGACGAAGCCGACGGCCAGCTCCCGCCGGTCGGCGGGTCCGGCCACGGCGAGCATCCGGTCGGCGTTGGCGACGAGGTGCCGACGCCACACGTAGTCCTGGACCGATCGCAGCAGGGGCAGCAGCGTCCGGGCGGCGTCCACCGCCTCGGCCGGGTCGACCCCCACGGCCCCGTCCGGCCGGCCGGTTCCGGCACCCGCCGCGGCGCGGCGGGCCAGCACGTCGGCGAGCATGTCGGTCTGCCAGTCGGCGAGCCGGGACAGCGACTGCCCCATCGCGCGGGCGATGGTGGCCTCGGTGTCGGGGCCGACGAAGCCGGAGTCGATGAGCGCGGACAGCACGCCGAGCGCCGCGATGTCGGCGTCGGTGAAGGCCACGTCGTCGTCGGCCGCGTCGGGGAAGCCGAGCGCGCGCCACAGCCGCTGCGTGCGCGCCGGCGGCATGCCCGCCATCGCGGCCACCTGCAGGCGGGTGTAGCGGCGTGGGCCGTCGAGCAGCAGCTGCTCGACGGCCTCGCGGGCGTCGCGTTCCCGGCGGAGGGCGGGGTCGTCGGCCACCGCGCCGTCCGGCAGCCCGTCGTCCGGCATCCCGTCGTCCGGCATCGCGGCGAACAGTACGAGCCGACGGGCCCCCGTTGTGCCCGGGGTCACGCCCCGTGCACCGGCCTGTCACCTCCCCGGTTCTGCAGCGCGACGCGCGTCGTGCGGGAGGATGGGCGGGCACGCGAGCGGCGGACGACGAGGAGCTGTCCCATTCCCATCGACACCACCGCGACCGTCGATCCCGTGCGGGTCGAGGTGAGCGGGCTGACCAAGTCCTTCGGGCCGGTGCGGGCCGTCTCCGACCTGAGCTTCACCGTCGAGCCGGGCTCGGTCACCGGATTCCTCGGGCCCAACGGCGCCGGCAAGACCACGACGCTGCGCATGGTCCTCGGCCTCGAGCGGCCCGACGCCGGGACGGCGACCTTCGACGGCGCGACCTACCGATCCCTGCGGCAGCCGGTGCGCACGGTGGGCGCGGTGCTGGAGACCGCGTTCCACCCCGCCCGCTCCGGCCGTGACCACCTGCGCGTGTACTGCCGGGCGGCCTCGCTCCCGGTGTCGCGCGCCGACGACGCGCTGGCGCAGGTGGGCCTGTCCGACGCCGGACGGCGGAAGGCCGGGGGCTACTCCCTCGGCATGCGGCAGCGACTGGCCCTGGCCACCGCCCTGCTCGGGAACCCGTCGGTGCTGGTGCTCGACGAGCCGGCCAACGGCCTGGACCCCGAGGGCATCCACTGGCTGCGCGGCTTCCTCCGGCACCTCGCCCACGACCAGGGGCGGACCGTCCTGGTCTCCAGCCACCTGCTCTCCGAGATGGAGCAGACCGCCGACCGGGTGGTGATCGTCGGCGCCGGCCGGCTGGTCCGCGAGGGGTCGATTGCCGAGCTGCGCGCCGGAGCTGCGGGCGCGAGCACCGTGCTCGTGCGCAGCCCCGACAGCGGCCGCCTCGCCGAGATGCTGCGCACCGAGGGGCACGAGACCACCGAGCACGCGGACGGGCTGCTCAGCGTCGCCGCGGCCACGCCGGCCGCCGTCGGCTCCCGTGCCTTCGCGGCCGGCATCGAGCTGCACGAGCTGCGGGCCGAGACCAGCGGGCTCGAGGAGCTCTACTTCCACCTCACCGCCGGGCAGGAGCAGTTCGCCGCCACCGACGAGGACACCGTCATGACCGCGGAGGCCGGCCGATGACCGCGCTGGTGCGCGCCGAGTGGACCAAGCTGTTCACGACCCGGGTGTGGCTGGGCCTGCTGCTCGGCGCCTGCCTGCTGGTGACCGGTTTCGCCGTGCTGTTCACGACCTTCGCGGGCAACCCGGAGGCCGGACTGCCGCCCGTCGGCACGGCCGCGTACGAGCAGGTGGCCTTGGCCACCGCCTCGCAGGTCGTCGTCCTCTTCCTGATCCTCGGCGTCATCGGGATGACGCAGGAGTACCGGCACCGGACGGCGACCCCGACGTTCCTCACCACCCCGACGCGCGGCCGCGTCGTCGCGGCGAAGCTGGTCGGGTACGCGCTCGCGGCCGTGCCCTTCGCGGTGGTGGTGCTGGCGGTGAACGTCGCGGTGGTGACCGTCCACGCCGGCGCCCGGGGGGCCGCCCCGACGCTGTCCGGCGACAACCTGCGGGTGCTCGTAACGAGCGGGCTGGCGCTGGTGGTCTACGCCGTCATCGGGGTGGGTCTGGGGGCGCTGCTGCGCAGCCAGGTGGGCGCCATCGTCGGGGGCCTGGTCTACCTGTACGTGGTCGAGCCGATCATCCGCTCCATCCCCGTCACCGCACCGGCGTACAAGTGGCTGCCGGGCGGCGGGCTGGAGGCACTGACGGCCACCCTGCAGGCCGAGAACCTCGATCTCCTGGCACCCTGGCAGGGCGGGCTGCTGCTGCTCGGCTACGGTCTGGTGGCCGCGCTGCTCGGCACTCTGCTGGCCGTCCGGCGCGACGTCGTCTGACGCTCCGGGGCCGGTCCGCGCCCGATCCCCGTGGTCCGACCGCGTCCGCCGCACGCCGGGGCAGCCGACGGCCGTGCCACCGACCCGACGACCCCCACCGGACACCGGAGATCCCGCATGACCATCCGCATGACCGCCCAGCGGCTGGGCCGGCTCATCGCCGCCGGTGACGCCGACGCCGTACGGACGGCGGTCACCGACGACCCCCGCCTGCTGCAGGCGACCGTGGAGCGCGACGGCCAGGGCGGCTGGACGCCGGTGCACGTCGCAGTCGCGGAGGGCCGGGGCGACGTCGTCCGCGTGCTCGCCGAGGCCGGTGGCGACCTGGCGGCGCGCACCGAGCGGGACCGCACCCCGCTGCACGTCGCTCTCGAGCAGGCGCCCACCCTCGTCGGGTTGCTCCGGGAGCTCGGCGCGGTCGTCGACGCCGCGAGCGCCGCCTACCTCGACGACGTCGACCAGCTCGTCCGCGAGCTCGACGGCGGGGCCCCGCTGGCCGACCCGGTCACCGGCGTCGACCTGCTCTCGCTGGCCGCGTACGGCGGCGCGGCCGAGGCGGTCCGCCTGCTGCTCGACCGGGGTGCCGACGCCGACGGCGGCGCGCTGCACGCCGCGGCCGGCCAGGGCCACGTGGACGTGGTGCGGATGCTGCTCGCCGCCGGGGCCGACGTCGACCGGCGCGACCCCGACACCGGCCGGTCGCCGTTGCACGCGGCGGTCGCCGCCGGGCCGTCCGGCGACGCGCCCGAGGTCGTGCGCGCCCTGCTCGACGCGGGGGCGGACGTCAACGCGACCACGGCGGACGGGGCGAGCGCCGTGGACATCAGCCGGGTGGCCGCGGCCCGGTCCCGCCGCGACGACGCAGGTCGGGCCACGGGCAACGACGCCCTGGCGGAGCTGCTCGTCGCCCGGGGTGCGAGCGACTGACCGACCTCCCGCGGACGGTGTCCTCCGGGGGGCCGCAGCCGCGGGGTCCGTCGGCCCAGGTCGGCGGGCGTAGACTCGACACCCGGTTCCGCGCCGCCCACGACGAAGCTGCCCACCCACGAAGCTGCCACCAGACGAAGACGCCCACAGACGAAGAAGGCACCCGCCCCGTGTCAAGCGCCAGCTCCTCCCGGCCGTCCTCCCCGTCCTCCTCCGCCGCGTCCGGCTTCGGCACCAACGAGTGGTTGGTCGAGGAGATGTACCAGCAGTACCTCGCCGATCCGTCGAGCGTCGACCAGGCCTGGCACGAGTTCTTCGCCGATTACCGGCCGGGCAGCCCGGTCGCGGCGAGCGCCGATCGGGCGGCGGCGTCCCCGGCCCCGTCGCCCGCCGCCGAGCCGCCCTCGCCGTCCGGCCCGCCCTCGGGCAACCCGCTGGCCACCACCGGCCGCCCGACCGCCGGCAACGGCGCCGCCGGGCAGCCGCAGCGCACCGGCACCAACTACGCCACGCCCGCCCCGGAGCGGCTGGTGGTCGACGCCGAGCCGTCCGCCGGGCCGGCGCAGCGGCCGGCGGAGGCCGGCCGGCAGGGCGCGCCGGCCTCCGAGAAGGCGGAGCGGACGGCGTCGCCTGCGCCGGGTGAGGCCGCGCGGTCCGCGGCGGGGCCCCGCCCGGCCGCGCAGCCGGGACGAAAGCCGGCCGCCGACTCGGGCGAGGGCCCGAAGCGGACGCCGCTGCGCGGTGCGGCCGCCAGCGTCGTCAAGAACATGAACGCCTCGCTGACCGTGCCGACGGCCACGAGCGTGCGGGCGGTGCCGGCCAAGCTGCTGGCCGACAACCGCATCGTCATCAACAACCACCTCGCCCGCGCCCGCGGCGGGAAGGTGTCGTTCACCCACCTGATCGGCTACGCGCTGGTCCGGGCGCTCGACGACTTCCCGAACATGAACAACGCCTACGCCGAGGCCGACGGGAAGCCGACGCTGGTCGCGCCGGAGCACGTGAACTTCGGCCTCGCCATCGACCTGCCCAAGGCCGACGGCTCGCGGTCGCTCGTCGTGGCGAGCATCAAGGCCGCGGAGGAGATGGACTTCGCCCAGTTCTGGGGGGCGTACGAGGACATCATCCGCCGCGCCCGCACCGGCAAGCTGACCGTCGAGGACTTCTCCGGCACCACGATCAGCCTGACCAACCCGGGCACCATCGGCACCAACCACTCGGTGCCGCGGCTGACCGCCGGCCAGGGCGCGATCATCGGTGTCGGCGCGATGGAGTACCCGGCCGAGTTCCAGGGGATGAACCCCGAGACGCTCACCGAGATGGCCGTCTCGAAGATCATCACGCTCACCTCGACCTACGACCACCGCATCATCCAGGGCGCGGAGTCCGGTGACTTCCTCCGGCGGATCCACGGCCTGCTGCTCGGCCAGGACGGCTTCTACGACGAGGTGTTCCGCTCGCTGCGCATCCCCTACGCGCCCGTGCGCTGGATGCCCGACGTCCGGATCAGCCGCGAGGGGGAGATCGACAAGGAAGCCCGGGTCATCGAGGTCATCGAGGCCTACCGGCGCAACGGCCACCTGATGGCCGACACCGACCCCCTCGAGTACCGGGTCCGCAGCCACCCCGACCTCGACATCCTCGAGCACCACCTGACGCTGTGGGACCTCGACCGCAAGTTCCCCGTCGGCGGGTTCGCCGGCGAGCAGCTGATGCCGCTGCGCGACATCCTCGGCGTGCTGCGCAACTCGTACTGCCGCACCGTCGGTGTGGAGTACATGCACATCACCGATCCCGAGGAGCGCCAGTGGCTCCAGCGGCGGATCGAGGTCAAGGCCGCGCAGCCCGACCGCGAGAAGCAGAAGCACATCCTCGGCCGGCTCAACGCCGCCGAGGCGTTCGAGACCTTCCTGCAGACCAAGTACGTCGGCCAGAAGCGGTTCAGCCTCGAGGGCGGCGAGTCGGTCATCCCGATCCTCGACGAGGTCCTCATCGCCGGCACCGACCACGGCCTGGACGAGGTCGCGATCGGCATGGCCCACCGCGGCCGGCTCAACGTGCTGGCGAACGTGCTCGGCAAGAGCTACGCCAAGATCTTCGGCGAGTTCGAGGGCAACATCGACCCCGGCACGGTGCAGGGCTCGGGTGACGTCAAGTACCACCTCGGCGCCGAGGGCGTCTTCAAGAACCCGTTCAAGGACGGCGCCGAGATCGACGTCTCGCTGGCCAGCAACCCCTCCCACCTGGAGACGGTGAACCCGGTCCTCGAGGGCATCACCCGCGCCAAGCAGGACATGATCGACAAGGGCGAGGAAGGCTTCACCGTCCTGCCGGTCCTGATCCACGGCGACTCGGCGTTCGCCGGCCAGGGCGTCGTGGCCGAGACGCTCAACCTCTCCCAGCTGCGGGGCTACCGCACCGGTGGCACCGTGCACGTCGTCATCAACAACCAGGTCGGGTTCACCACGAGCCCGGCGGCGGCCCGGTCGAGCCTCTACTCGACCGACGTGGCCCGCATGGTCAACGCGCCGATCTTCCACGTGAACGGCGACGACCCCGAGGCCTGCGTCCGGGTCGCGCGGCTGGCGGTCGAGTACCGGCAGGCGTTCCGGAAGGACGTCGTCATCGACCTCGTCTGCTACCGCCGGCGCGGCCACAACGAGGGCGACGACCCGTCGATGACCCAGCCGCAGATGTACGACATCATCGATCGCAAGCGCTCGGTGCGGAAGCTGTACACCGAGGCGCTGGTCGGCCGCGGCGACATCACGCTGCAGGAGGCCGAGGAGGCGCTCAAGGACTACCGCGGGCAGCTCGAGCGGGCCTTCGCCGAGACGCACGACGCGCGCGAGGAGTCCAAGCCGGAGCCGGTCATGGACCCGCGCACGGCCGAGCAGTCGACCGTGCGGACGGCGATCACGCCGGAGGTGCTCAAGGCCATCGGCGACGCGCACGTCTCGATGCCGACGGACTTCACGCCGCACCCGAAGCTGCAGCGGTTGCTCGAGCGGCGGGCGGCCATGGTCACCGAGGGCGACGTCGACTGGGCGATGGGCGAGCTGCTCGCGTTCGGGTCGCTGCTCATGGAGGGCGTCCCGGTGCGGCTGGCCGGGCAGGACTCCCGCCGCGGCACCTTCGTGCAGCGGCACTCGGTCCTCATCGACCGGCGGACCGGCGCGGAGTACACGCCGCTGGCCCACCTGGCCGAGGAGCAGGCGAAGTTCTTCGTCTACGACTCGCTGCTCTCCGAGTACGCCGCGCTGGGCTTCGAGTACGGCTACTCGGTCGCCAACCCCAGGGCCCTCGTGCTCTGGGAAGCCCAGTTCGGTGACTTCGTCGACGGCGCCCAGATGGTCATCGACGAGTTCATCAGCTCCGGCGAGGCGAAGTGGGGGCAGCGCTCCGGCGTCGTCCTGCTGCTCCCCCACGGGCTCGAGGGGCAGGGCCCGGACCACTCCAGCGGCCGGATCGAGCGGTTCCTGCAGCTGTGCGCCGAGAACAACATGACGGTGGCCAACTGCTCGACCCCGGGCAACTACTTCCACCTGCTCCGCCGCCAGGCGCTGTCCGACGTGCACCGGCCGCTGGTCGTGTTCACGCCGAAGTCGCTGCTGCGGGCGAAGGCGGCGGTCAGCCCCGTGTCGGACTTCACCGACGAGGGCTTCCGCCCCGTGCTGCCCGACCCCGGTGTCGGCGGCGACCCGCTCGACGACGGCGCCGTCCGCCGGGTGCTGCTGTGCAGCGGCAAGGTGGCGTACGACCTCATGGCGCAGCGCGAGAACGACGGCCGCGCCGACACGGCCGTCGTGCGCGTCGAGCAGCTCTACCCGCTGCCCGCCGAGCAGATCCGTGCCACGCTGGAGCGCTACCCCGACGCGTCCGACGTGGTCTGGGTGCAGGAGGAACCGGCCAACATGGGCGCCTGGCAGTTCATGGCGGTCAACCTGCCCGAGCATCTGCCGCAGGGCCGGTCGCTGCGCCGGGTCAGCCGCAAGGCGTCGGCGTCGCCCGCGGTGGGTTCGGCGAAGGTGCACGAGGTGGAGCAGCGCGAGCTCGTCGCGGAGGCCTTCGCCGGCTGACGCCTCGGTCGGGCGTCGTAGTTTCGGGAGGTGTACTTCACCGACCGCGGCATCGAGGAGCTCGCCGACCGGCGGGGCGAGGAGGAGGTCACCCTCGCCTGGCTGGCCGACCAGCTGCAGGCCTTCGTCGACCAGCACCCCGACTTCGAGGTGCCCGTCGAGCGGCTGGCCACCTGGCTGGCCCGCGGCGGGGCGGATCCCGACGCCGACCTCGACGACTGACCACCGCGGCCCGGGCGCACGGCGGCGCGGTGCGGTGACGCCGCGTCCCGCCGTTCCGGCGCCGGGCAAGCGTCCGTCCCGCGCGCCTCCGTCGCTGGCCGCCCGTGGAGCTGCACGCTTCGAGCATGCTCGGTCACTCCCACGCGCTGTCGGGGCTCGCGACCGGCGCGGTGACGCTGCCGTGGGCCCCCGTCCAGGGAACCGTGGGACAGGTTGCATGGGTGGCCGCGGTGGGCGGCTTCGCGATGCTGCCCGACCTCGACCAGCGCGGGGCCACGATCTCCCGGATGTGGGGCCCGCTGTCCGACGTCCCCTCCGGCGTGGTCGGCACGGTGGCCCGCGGCCACCGGTGGGGCACGCACGACGCCGTCCTCGCCCCCGTGGTCTTCGGCTTCCTCGCGCTGCTCGCCTCCGGGTGGTACTGGTCGAGCCTGCTGCTGATGGCGGTGGCGATCGGGCTGGCCCTGCGGGCGCTGCACTTCGTCATCCCCGGGCGGGCGGAGAACACCGTCATCGGCAACCTGCTGCTGTCCTGGGGCGGGGCCTGGCTGCTGCTCGAGCACCTGGCCGGACCGCTCTGGCTGCCCTGGGCGGTGGCCACCGGGGTGCTCGTGCACATCGCCGGCGACGCGCTGACCTCCCACGGCATCCCGGTGCCCGTGCTCTGGGTCGTCGGCCGCGCGCGGCTCAAGCTCAGCCCGCTGCGCACCGGCGCGACGCTGGAGAAGGCGGTGCTGGTGCCGCTGTTCTTCGCCACGGCCGTCGCCTTCGCCTACGTGAACACCGCGGCGCGCGATCTCGTCGACCCGTGGCTGGAGCGCCTGAGCTCGCTGGGTTGAGCACCCGCCCCGCCAGTGCGGCCGCGAGTGCGGAAACGGGACACTGCTGATATCCCATGGCCGCGTCGCCCGCGCGCACCGCAGACTCGAGCCGTGGAGAGACTCGGCGACAAGCTGCTCAACTGGGCCAGCATCCTCGATGACGAGACCCGCCGGCAGGCCGAGCGGACGGCGTCCCTGGACATCGTCCATCCGCACGTGGCCCTCATGCCCGACGCGCACCTGGGCAAGGGCGCGACGGTGGGCTCGGTGCTGCCGACGCTGGAGGCGATCATCCCGGCGGCCGTCGGCGTCGACATCGGCTGCGGCATGATCGCCGTCCGGACGCCGTGGACGGTCGAGGAGGTCCGGGCCCGCGGACCGCTCGCGCCGCTGCGCGGCGACATCGAGCGCGCCGTCCCGCTGTCGGCCGGGCACTACAACAAGCGGCTGACGCCGACCGCGGAGAAGCGGGTCGAGGAGCTGCGCGAGCTCGCCGGAGGCCTCGGCGTCCTGGAGTCGGTGGACGCCACGTCGCCGAACTGGCCGCTGCAGCTGGGCAGTCTCGGGTCGGGCAACCACTTCATCGAGGTGACCGCCGACGAGCGGCGGCGGGTCTGGCTGTTCCTCCACTCGGGCAGCCGCGGGGTGGGCAACCGCATCGCCTCGAACCACATCACCGTCGCGCGCAAGCGGGCGGAGCGCGACCGGCTCGACCTGCCCGAGCGCGACCTCGCCTGGCTCGACGAAGGCACCCGCGAGTTCGACCGCTACATGGCCGAGCTGCAGTGGGCGCAGCAGTTCGCGCTCCTGAACCGCGAGGAGATGATGGACCGGGTCGCCGACTGCCTGGCCCGGCACATGCGCGTCGACGCGACCCCGGAGCTCGAGCGGATCAACGCCCATCACAACTTCACCCGGCGCGAGACGCACGACGGGGTGGAGCTGTGGGTGTCGCGCAAGGGGGCGATCCAGGCCAGGCGGGGGCAGGACGGGCTCATCCCCGGCTCGATGGGGACGGCGAGCTACGTGGTCACGGGCAAGGGCGAGCCGCTCTCGCTGGAGTCGTCACCGCACGGTGCCGGGCGGGCGTTCTCCCGCTCCAGGGCGCGCAGGACCTTCACCCGCGCCCAGCTGGAGGAGGCGATGACCGGCATCGAGTGGCGGCACAGCGACGTCTTCCTCGACGAGATCCCCGCGGCCTACAAGCCGGTCGACGTCGTCATGCGCGACGCCGAGGACCTGGTGGAGGTGCGGCACACGCTGCGCCAGCTGGTGAACGTCAAGGGCGACTGAGAAAGGACCACCCTCCTCCCCACGCCTCGCAGGCTCGGCGCGGGCCCCTGGAGGGTGGCCGTTCCAGCACCTCACCCGGCTCGGCGCGGGCCCCTGGAGGGTGGCCGTTCCAGCACCTCACC
>NZ_JAOVZT010000002.1:305393-315324 GCF_025716945.1 Geodermatophilus sp. YIM 151500 | reverse complement strand
GGAGGGTGGCCGTTCCAGCACCTCACCCGGCTCGGCGCGGGCCCCCGGAGGGTGGCCGTTCCAGCACCTCACCGGGCTCGGCGCGGGCCCCCGGAGGGTGGCCGTTCCAGCACCTCACCCGGCTCGGCGCGGGCCCCCGGAGGGTGGCCCGCTCCAGCACCTCACGTGGTGCGGTGCCACTCCGCGGCGACGGCATGGGCGACGGCGGTGGCCACCCGCCGGTCGAGCGGGCTGGGGACGACGTAGTCGGGGCGCACCTCGTCGCCGACCACGTCGGCGATCGCCGTCGCCGCGGCCAGCTTCATGCCCTCGGTGATCGCCGTCGCGCCGGCGTCGATCGCCCCGCGGAAGACCCCCGGGAACGCCAGCACGTTGTTGATCTGGTTGGGCAGGTCGCTGCGCCCGGTGGCGACGACGGCGGCGTGGCGGGCCGCCATCTCCGGGTCGACCTCGGGCGTGGGGTTGGCGAGGGAGAACACGAACGCGCCGTCGGCCATCGAGGCGATCGCCGACTCCGGCACCGATCCGCCGGACAGGCCGACGTAGACGTCGGCCCCGCGCAGCGCGTCGATCATCGTGCCGGCGAACCCCGACGCGTTCGTGTGCTCGACCACCCACTGCTTGACCGGCGTGAGGCCGTCGCGACCGCCGTGCAGGACTCCCCGCGAGTCGGCGACGGCGATCTCGCCGACCCCGGCCTCCAGCAGGATCTTCGTGGTGGCGATGCCCGCGGCGCCGGCCCCGGCGATGACCACCCGCAGGTCGGACAGCTCGCGGCCGGTGACCCGGGCGGCGTTGCGGAGCGCGGCCAGCACGACGATCGCCGTCCCGTGCTGGTCGTCGTGCATCACCGGGATGTCGAGCCGCTCCCGCAGCCGGGCCTCGATCTCGAAGCAGCGCGGAGCGCTGATGTCCTCGAGGTTGATCCCGCCGAAGGACGGCGCGATCGCGGCTACCGTCTCGACGATCGTGTCGGTGTCGGTCGTGGACAGGACGACCGGCACCGCCGAGAGGCCGGCGAACTCCGCGAACAGGCAGGCCTTGCCCTCCATGACCGGCAGCGAGGCCGCCGGGCCGATGTCCCCGAGGCCGAGCACCGCGGTGCCGTCGGAGACGACCGCGACCACGCGCGGGGCCCAGGTGTAGCGGCGCGCCAGACCGGGGTCGGTGGCGATAGCGCTGGAGACCCGCGCCACCCCGGGCGTGTAGGTGAGCGCGAGGTCGTCGATCGAGGTGATCGGCCGGGTCGGGCGGACGACCAGCTTGCCGTCCTCGTGCACCGCGAACGCCGGATCGTCGGCGAAGCGGTCGGCGGCTCGGGTGACCGTGTCCGGGCCGGCGTCGTGCGAGGTCAGGCCCTGCTCTGCGCCCATGGAACACGGAGCGTAGTGCCCGGCTCGGAGGCCACGGACCCGGGGCCACGACACCCGGGCCCACGACACCCGGGCCCACGACACCCGGGCCCACGACACCCGGGGCCACGACACCCGACGCCACGACACCCGGGCGACGGCACCCGAGGCCGCGGACGCACCCGACGGCGGCGGGCCCGGCGAGGACGGCGGTGGATCAGCCCGGCGGCGGCGGGAGCCGACCGGGACGGGGTCGCAGGCGAGCCACGACCCGCCCGACGACCACGGCGGTCCCGTAGGCCCGGCTGTCGTCGGCGACCAGCGGGTTGTCGCCCTCCACCCAGTGGCCGCCGGGCACCGCGCGCCGCACCCGCTTGACCACCAGCAGCTCCGGCCGGGCGGGGAACCGGGCGAGGACGACGTCCCCGGGCCGGACGGCGTCACCGCGCCGCACCCGGCGCACCAGCAGCCGGTCACCGTGGCGGACGGTCGGCGACATCGAGGGGCCGGTCACGCGGGCAAGCGCCCAGCGGGAGGGCAGCGGGGAGGGCGCGTTCTCGGACGGGTGGGCCTGGGACACCGCGGGTAGGGTCGCAGACATCCCGACATGTCGACATCCGGAGGCACATCCATGCGTCTGACCCGCATGTTCTCCGCGGTGGAAGCCACCGCGCACTGCGACCTCCCCTGCGGCGTCTACGACCCGGCACAGGCCCGGATCGAGGCCGAATCGGTCAAGGCCATCCAGGAGAAGTACCAGGGCAGCGACGACGAGGTCTTCAAGCAGCGCGCCGTGCTCATCAAGGAACAGCGCGCCGACCTGGTCAAGCACCACCTCTGGGTGCTGTGGACCGACTACTTCAAGCCGCCGCACTTCGAGAAGTACCCGCAGCTGCACGAGCTGTTCAACAAGGCCACCAAGCAGGCCGGTGGGCCCGCCGCGAAGGGCAGCATGGACCCGGCCGAGGGGCAGAAGCTGCTCGACTACATCGCCGAGATCGACAAGATCTTCTGGGAGACGAAGGCCGCGTCCTGACCGCCTGATCGTAGGCACCGGCCGGCGGGGCCCCCCTCGCCGGCCGGTGCGGTGCCGCACTCCGGGGGCGCACGCACTGGGCTCCCGGGTGAGGCCGCCTCACCGTCCCCTCCCCGGTACCGTTTGGCCACGATGCGCATCGATCCGGCCGGGTGGCCGTTCGTCACCGTGCCCCTGGCTCCCGCCGCAGCCCTGGCCCTCGCCGGCGGGCGGGCCCGGCTGGCCGCGGCCCCCCTCCTGGCGCTGTCGGCCTACATGACGTTGTTCTTCCGCGACCCCGAGCGGCGTTGCGACGCCGAGCCACCGGGGCCCGACGACGTCCTCTCCCCCGCCGACGGCGTGGTCATGGTGGCCGGCGAGCCGCAGGAGGGCGTTGCACCCGAGCCGGCCCCGGACGGCGGTTGGCAGCAGGTCAGCGTCTTCCTCTCGGTCGTCGACGTGCACGTCAACCGCGCCCCGTACCGCGGGGAGGTCGTCGAGAGCTCCTACCAGAAGGGCAGCTTCCTGGCCGCCTACCGGAAGGAGTCGGCACACCGGAACGAGCGCAGCGAGCTCTGGCTCCGCGACGGCGACCGCACGGTCGTCTTCCGCCAGCTCGTCGGCGTGCTGGCCCGCCGCATCGTCACCCGCACCGGCGTCGGCGACCGGCTGGAGACCGGCGAGCGGATGGGCCTGATGAAGTTCGGCTCGCGGATGGACGTGTTCCTCCCGCGCAGCTGCACCATCACCGTGAGCACGGGGCAGCGCGTGCGGGGCGGCGAGACCGTCATCGCCCGCTGGCCCGCCGCCGGCTGAGGAGGTCGCCCGCCGATGACGACGCGGCGCACGGCCACCGTCGAGTTCGTCCGCGGATCCGTCCGGGACGGCCGCCGGCGCGCGCTGGCGACGCTGCCGAGCCTGTTCACCCTCGCCAACATGCTCTGCGGCTTCGCCGCGATCCTGGTGTCCATCCGCGGCGCCTACACCCTCGCGGCGGTGCTCATCGGGCTGTCGGTGTTCTTCGACATCGCCGACGGCGCCGTGGCCAGGCTGGTCGGCGCGGTCACCCCGTTCGGCCTGCAGTTCGACTCGCTGGCCGATCTGGTGTCGTTCGGGCTCGCGCCCGCGCTGCTCGCGTTCACCCTCTTCTCCCAGGGCCGCGACGAGTGGGACCCGCTCGGCTGGCTGGCCTGCTTCCTCTGGGTCGCCTGCGCGGCCATCCGCCTCGCCCGCTTCAACACGACCATCGACCCGACGGCGGACAAGCGGTACTTCGTCGGCATGCCGAGCCCGGGGGCGGCCGGCGTCGTCCTCGCCTCGGTGTTCGCCTTCGGCGACCAGATGCAGGGCCGCGACCGGCTGTGGGTGCTGCTCGTGGTCGCCGTCCCCGCGGCGCTGATGGTGAGCACGATCCGGTTCCGCTCCTTCCGGTCGCTGGTGAGCCCGAGGAACGGCCGCCCCTACGGCCTGGTCGCCGCCGTCCTGGTGCTCGTCGTCGGCTTCTCGGTCGCCCCGGTGGTGACCGGCTGCGCGCTCGCCTACAGCTACCTGCTCGCCCCCGTGCTCGTCCCCCTCGTCTCACCGCTCGGTCGGCTGGTGCCGGATCGGCTCAAGGAGGCCCTCTCGTGACCGTGCGCCCGATCCGCCCGGACGACGTCCCCGCGGTCGTCGGGCTGGTCCGGGAGCTGGCCGAGTACGAACGGGCGGCGCACGAGGTCCGGCTGACCGAGGAGCAGCTCACCACCGCGCTGTTCGGGGACGCGCCCAAGCTCTTCGGGCACGTCGCCGAGGCCGGCGGGCAGGTCGTCGGAATGGCGCTGTGGTTCCTGAACTTCTCCACCTGGCGCGGAACGCACGGCATCTACCTGGAGGACCTGTACGTGCGGCCGGCGCACCGGGGCAGCGGGCTCGGCCGCGAGCTGCTGCGCACCTTGGCCGAGCTGTGCGTGCGGCGCGGGTACGCCCGCCTGGAGTGGTGGGTGCTGGACTGGAACACCCCGTCGATCGACTTCTACGAGGCCGCCGGCGCGGTGCCGATGGACGAGTGGACCGTCTTCCGGCTCACCGACGACGCGCTGGCCGCCTTCGCCGACGGCCACCCCGCCGACGGGCACCGGTGACCACCGCTGCGGCCGCGCGGTCGGCAGCGCCGGATGCGGGCAGCCGACCGATAATGGTCCGAGCAGTCTCGCCGCGGACCGCCGCCCGCTGACGGGCGCCCGACCGGCCGGGAGGACGGTGCGTGGAACGCGAGGACATCCTCCTCCGCCCGCCGGGGACCGATCCCGTGGCCAGGGCGGAGGCGCTGCTCGCGCTGACCGACGTCCTCGCCCGGGCCACGACGGACATGCCCCTGCTGCTGCGGACCGCCGCCGAGGCGGTCGCCCGGCTCTGCGGCGACACCGTCGCGATCTGGCTCGTGGACACCCAGGACGGCCCGCCGGTCATGCAGGTGCGCGCCTGGTGGCACGTCGACCCGCTGGCCCGGACCGACCTCGAGGAGCTCGGCGCGCCGGTGCGGCTGCCGTCCGATCCCCCGGGCTTCCTGTGGTCGGTGGCGGCGTCCGGGCCGCGGTTGATGGCCCACGTGCGCCGGGACGACCTGGCCGGCATCCACCCCGGCTACGGGGAGTACTTCCGGCGCTGGGGGCTGGCCTCGATGCTGCTGGTCCCCCTGCGGGCGCGGAACCGGCTGCTCGGCCTGATGGGCGTCTCCCGCGACGCCGACGGCCCCGCGTACGACGAGGACGACCTCGCCTTCGCCGTCCGGGTCGCGGCCCACCTGTCGCTCGCGCTGGACAACGCCGGTCTGGTCGCGGAGGTGCGGCGGGAACTGGGCGAGCGGATCGCCGCCGAGCGGGCGCTGCGGCACCAGGCGCAGCACGACGCGCTGACCGGGCTGCCCAACCGGCTGACCATGCGCACCGCCGTCGACGACGCCCTCGCCGGCGGGCGGGTCGCCCTGCTCGTCGCCGACCTCGACGGCTTCAAGGAGGTCAACGACGCCCTCGGGCACACGGTCGGGGACGACGCACTGCAGCAGGTCGCCCGCCGGCTGCGAGCCGCGACCCCCGCCGACGGACTGCTCGCCCGACTGGGCGGCGACGAGTTCGCCGTCGTGCTGCCGTCCGCCGACCGCGGGCGCGGCCTCGACGTGGCCGGTGCGCTGCGGGCCACCCTCGCCACGCCGGTGGCGGTGGCGGCCTCCCGGCTCGCGCTGAGCGCGAGCGTCGGCGTGGCCGTCGCCCCGGACGACGGCACCGACGCGGCGACGCTGCTGCGATACGCCGACGTGGCCATGTACCGGGCCAAGCGCGCCGCGACCGGGGTGGCCGCCTACGACCCGGACCTCGACACCGCGGCGGCGCAGCGCCTGCCGCGGCTCACCGAGCTGCGCCGGGCGCTGGTCGGCGGCGAGCTGCTCGTGCACTGGCAGCCCATCGTCGAGTCCGCCACCGGCGCGGTCCGGCACCGGGAGGCGCTGGTCCGCTGGGCGCACCCGCGGGAGGGCCTGCTGGGCGCCGACGAGGTGGTGCCCCTTGCCGAACAGGGCGGCCTGGCGGGTGAGCTGACCGAGGTCGTCCTGCGCCTGGCGCTGGGCCAGTGGCGCGCCTGGTCCGACGCGGGCGCGGCCCTGCCCGTGGCGGTCAACGTGCCGCCGTCCGTCGTCGGCCGCGAGAGCTGGGTCGGGGACGTGCTCGCCGAACTCGGGGCGCACGGGGCTCCCCCGGCGTCCCTCGTCGTCGAGGTCACCGAGTCCGCCCTGGCCACCGACGCGACCCGGCGCGGTCTCACGGCGCTCGCCGAGGCGGGCGTGCGGCTGGCGCTCGACGACTTCGGCACCGGCTGGTCGTCGCTGGCCCAGATGCGCACGATGCCGCTGCACCAGCTCAAGGCCGACCGGACGTTCGTCACGGGCATGGCCGACGACCGCACCGACCGGGCGCTCGTCCGCACCGTCACCGCCCTGGGCCACGAGCTCGGCCTGGAGGTGGTGGCCGAGGGGGTGCAGACCCCCGAGGTCCGGGACCTGCTGACCGCGATGGGCGTGGACCTGCAGCAGGGCTTCCTCCACGGCCGACCGGCGGCCGCCCCGGCGGACGCACCGGGTCGACGGCGACCCTGACGGCTGCGACCTGGCCCGACTCGGCGCCGGGGTGCTGTTCGACCGGCCGGAACGCACCCCTGCTCGCCGCGGCGTTCGTCGTCCGGAAGACTCCCCGCTCGTGATCGAGCGCGGGACGGCGGAGTGCTGGTTGACCGACATGGACGGCGTGCTGGTGCACGAGGGCCAGGCGCTGCCGGGCGCCGCCGAGTTCCTCCAGCGGCTGGTCGAGAAGGAACGCCGTTTCCTGGTGCTGACCAACAACTCGATCTTCACGCCGCGCGACCTGGCCGCGCGGCTGGTCCGCTCCGGGCTGGAGGTGCCCGAGGAGTCGATCTGGACCTCCGCGCTGGCGACGGCGGACTTCCTGGCCAGCCAGCTGCCCGGCGGTTCGGCCTACGTGATCGGCGAGGCCGGTCTGACGACGGCGCTGCACGAGGCCGGCTACACGATGACCGACACCGCGCCGGACTACGTCGTGCTCGGCGAGACCCGCACGTACTCCTTCGAGTCGATCACCCGCGCCATCCGGCTGATCGACGCCGGCGCCCGCTTCATCGCCACCAATCCCGACGTGACGGGCCCGTCGCCGGAGGGGCCGCTCCCGGCCACCGGCTCGGTCGCGGCCATGATCACGCGCGCGACCGGCGCGGAGCCCTACTTCGTCGGCAAGCCGAACCCGATGATGTTCCGCAGCGCGATGAACCGGATCGAGGCGCACTCCGAGTCGACGATGATGGTCGGCGACCGGATGGACACCGACGTGGTCGCCGGCATCGAGGCCGGCCTGGACACCATCCTGGTGCTCACCGGCTCCACCCGGGCCACCGACGTCAGCCGCTTCCCGTTCCGCCCCGGCCGGGTGTGCGACTCCATCGCCGACGTCCTCGAACTCGTCTGAGCAAGGACCCCGCCTCCGCCCCGGACGCGCCCGGGGCGGCCCCCGGAGAGCGGGGGCTCAGCGCTGCGAGAAGGCCAGCCGCGCCTCCGGCGTGGCCAGCAGGTAGAGCTCGGTGGCGACCAGGGCCAGCACCGGCAGCCCGACCAGCGGCAGTCCGCCCGCGAAGGCCGTCGTGTACCCGAGCAGCCCGAGCAGGATCTGCAGCACGATCACCGGTGCGCGGGCCCAGGCCGACACCCGTCGCAGCCCGACCGCGGCCGCGGCGAGCAGCGCCGCCCCCGCACCGACGTAGACCACCTCGGCCAGTGCCCGGCCGGTGCTGTCCGGCGTGCTCGTGACGGTCAGGAACAGCAGGCCCAGCGCCACGACGCCGAGCAGCGCGGCCTCCACGGCGACGACCAGCGCCGCGCGGCGCACGGCCGGCGGCGCGTCGGACGGCGGGCGCGTCGCCCGCGGAGCGGTCGGCTCGGCGGCCGCGCCGAGCAGCCGGTCGGCCCGGCGCCGGGCGCCGCGCCGCCGCGCGGTCCCGCCGTCCCGGCCCTCGTCGGTCACGACGGCGAGGCTACGCCGGAGCACGCCCGGCACGGCCGCGCACGCGGTGGTGGGCGCCCCTCCCCCGCACGCCACCGCCCCGGTCGGGCGGCCCGTGCGGCGCGCGCTGCCGACCCTGCGGCCTCCGCCTGCCGGGCCCGGCACCGGGCGCTGGCTAGCCTGACCGCATGCGCGCGCTCGTGGTCGTCAACCCCGCGGCGACCACCACGACCGCCAAGATGCGCAACGTGCTGCTCGGCGCGCTGGCCAGCGAGCTCAAGGCCGAGGTCGCCGAGACCTCGCACCGCGGGCACGGCCGCGACCTCGCCCTCGGTGCCGTCACCGAGGGGATGGACGTCGTCGTCGCCGTCGGCGGCGACGGCACGGTCAACGAGGTGGTCAACGGCCTGCTCGCCGACGGGCCGGGCCCGCACCTGCCGACGCTGGCCGTGGTCCCCGGTGGCTCGACCAACGTGTTCTCCCGGGCCCTGGGCCGGTCGCGCGACCCCGTCGAGGCGACGGCGGAGATCCTCGACTCGCTGCGGGCCGGGCGCACCCGCCTGGTGTCGCTCGGCACCGCCAGCGCCTCGGGCACCAGCACCGCCCCGCTCACCGAGGAGGAGCCGGCGCGGGCGGCGGCCGAGGCGGCCGCCGACGCCGCGGCGGAGCCGGCCTGGACGACGCCGCGCTGGTTCGCCTTCTCCGCCGGGATGGGCTTCGACGCCGACGTGATCGCCCGCGTGGAGGCGCAGCGGGCCCGCGGCCGCCGCTCCACCGGCGCCCTCTACGTGCGCGAGGCCACCAGCGCGTTCCTGTTCGGCCGCGAGCGTCGCCGCCCGGCCATGACCGCCCTGGTCCCCGGCCGCCCGGCGACCGACGGCCTGTTCCTCTGCCTGGTCTCCAACGTCAGCCCGTGGACCTACCTGGGCGCCCGACCGGTGAACCCGAGCCCGGAGGCGTCGTTCGACACCGGCCTGGACGTCTTCGCGATGGGCCGCACCGGGCCGCTGCGCATGGTGCACACGGTGCGGCAGACCCTGGCCCGCGAGCCGGACGCGCGCGGGCGCGGCGTGCACCGTTGGCACGACCTGGACGAGCTGGAGCTCACCGCCGTCCGGCCGCAGGGCTGGCAGCTCGACGGTGACCACCTCGGCACCGCGACGGGCCTGCGGGTGCGCAGCATCCCCGCAGCTCTGCGGGTCGTCGCCTAGCCCTGCACCAGCCGTTTCCCACTCACATCCGAGCCCGGAAGTCAACGCCCCGCTCCGCGCGCCGACACGTCGAGTGGCGCACCTAGCACGGGCGTGGTGAGGTTGCTCACGAGGGGCTCGGCGATGACCTCGAGCTCCTTGACAGGCGTCCGTCGCGTGAAAACATCGCGGACGGAACGCAACCTGCCGGTAACAATGCCGGTGAGTCGTTGAGCGCAACCTGGGTGACCGGTGTCCGCTTACGGGCGGACCCGACGTGACCCAGCACGAAACCGAAGACGATCCCGAGGAGTACACCGCCATGGACTGGCGCCATCGCGCGCTCTGCCGCGACGAGGACCCGGAGCTGTTCTTCCCCATCGGGACGACCGGCCCCGCCCTCGTGCAGATCGAGCAGGCGAAGGCCGTGTGCGGCCGTTGCCCCGTGGTGCAGTCGTGCCTGGACTGGGCTCTTCGCTCCGGCCAGGACTCCGGCGTGTGGGGCGGCCTCTCCGAGGACGAGCGCCGAGCCCTCAAGCGCCGGCAGGCCCGCACGCGGGTGCGCACCGCCTGACACCGGACGCCGGGACGCCGCCGCCCCGCTGCGGCTCTTCCGGCGACCCACCGCAGACAGCACCGAGGCCGGTCCGGATTCCCGGACCGGCCTCGGTGCTGTTTCATCGCGGTCCTCCGGACCGCACCGCAACCACGTGCCGTCCCCCGGTTGCGCGGAGCCCCACCCGTCGCTCGTCGCGGGAACCCTCCGGGCCCCCACTCCTCACGACCCCGCGGCCACGTGCCGTCCCCCGGTTGCGCGGAGCCCCACCCGTCGCTCGT